>CP070704.1:2511033-2531530 GCA_020349945.1 Deltaproteobacteria bacterium | reverse complement strand
GAGATTGAGATAAAACTACATCTTATTTAATTTGTATCATTTTACGAGATCTGTCAAAATCATTTTTCGGATCCTCTTGACATCGTATATCAATTCTATACATCTTATTTTAAAAATAGGGCAAAGAAGGCCTGAATCCTATGACTCAGATCACATACCTGATAGGTCAGACAGTTGAGGCGAGAAGCCGACTCCTTAAGGAGGAGATGGCCATGAAGGGGGCTTCCTTTAAGAATTCCTTCCATATAGTCCCCTCTCGTAGCATGGTCATGGAACTGGAAGGCCAGGGACCTGGCTGGCTAAACAGGCCAGTCAATGCCCTCGCATCCATAATTACCAGGATATTCTATGATGATATCTTCTATCAATCATTTAAGGATTTCTCCTATATGGATGATACTATAAAGGAGTTGGCAGTGCGGGTGATCTTGAAGAAAAGACATGAGATGCCCGAGGGTTTAAGGTATTTTTTTACCTTATTTGATCCCCATGTAAGTGATGAGACCCTGCCTGGAATATATCAACATGTCTTGGGATTTTTTTCCCTTTTGGTGAGCAACAATTTTGAGGATAGGTTTGTGGATCAACTTTCTCACAAGATACTCATATTGGATGATATGAGGCCCGGGTCCGGTGAAGAGAGGTATGCCCTGGATACAGATCTTGCCTTGCTATTTGGTGATTATGAGGAATTTAAAAGAGCCAACCACCTTTATGACAATGATGACATGATCAGTGGTGTGAGGTCTTTCCTGGCCAGTGGTAAATCCCCAAGCCTTTTAGGAGATACTAGGTTTATTATCTTTGACGGCTTCATCACAATCACGAAGGCCGAAGAAGAGATCCTCTTTTATCTATTCAAAAAGGTAGATGAGGTTCTCTGGCCCCTTGATCTCGACCCGCTTGTAGATAATCCTATCAAGGCATTCAAGGAAGCAACTGGTCGTGAAAGAGATGGTAAGGGCGGGCAGTATGAGGCCTTTCGCAGCCTTACACCTCTCGTTTCCCTTATGGAGAGGATGGAGGAGGACGGATCCCTCACCCTTGTTAAGAGGGCGCCAGTCGAGGAATTCAAGAATCCTTTCGCTCGTGGACTTTATAGGGCGGGGATATATGATCGTAGTAAAGAAAAGGGGTTAAGGATAAGATCTTTCAACACAAGGCTCGAAGAGATTCGGGGAATTGCAGGCGAGATAAAGAAGATTTCTAACCTGAGAGAAATAGATGATTTAAGTGGTATAAGGGTCATCTTTCCTGATTTAGATGCGTATGCCCCCCTTGTTTATGAGATATTTCAAGAACTTGGAATCCCTTTCAATATAACTAAGGGCTTACCCCTCATTTCATCTCCTATATCAAAACTCTTTCAACTGATAATCGATATCCCTTTGCATGGTTACAGGAGAGATGATGTCCAGGAATTTCTCACCTCCAGTCTCGTTTCCCCGATGAAAAAGAGGATGAACAAAGAGGAACAGGTTCAATGGCTGATGGTTTTAGAAGGCCATGGGGCCTTTTTTGCCCAAGAAGACAAAGAAGATCTTGCCGTAATCTTTGAGTCAGGATCCGGGGATAGGGAAGAGTGTCAGCTGGATATGGCCTATATAGATGGGATTGCCAAACAGTGTGGTATTAAAGGTGGAGGGATAGTTAGTGACTGGTTGCCCCAGGCGAGGGACTACTTCCTTTTCCAGTATAGAAATTTCCTTGAAGGAGGAAGGCGTGCGGATATTCTCTCCGATTATTATCGCTTCATCCAGCAGCTGTTTTACCTGAAAGAGGGACTTACACCCTTTGGGTGTTTGTTGCGTGAAGAAAATCCAAGGGAGTTTGTCAAAGGCTATTTTCGCCTCCTTGATATATTCAGAATCCAGGAGAATGTCTTACTGCTCTTCAAGGATGGAAGAGGGCTTCAGCGGGAGATGATCTGCAGGATCGTCAGAAGGGATATGAGAGCCTTTTATACATTGAAGGATCTTGCGGTTAGGGCGGCCAGGGAGCTGGAGATGAAACAATCATACTTACCTTGCAGGGACGGTATCCCGCTTGTGGAACGCTTCAAAAGAGGATTTGACATTCTTATCAGTCGCACCAGGATCATGGAGGATCACCATAAGGGTTTCTTGGATATATCCCAATGGACCGATATAACGGGGCACTCATTTGATGTTATCTTTGCCGGCGGTCTCAGTGCTGATGAATTTCCCCTCAAGGAGCCTGACGACTTTATCATACCCGAGAGCTCAGGAGGACATCTGAGAAAGCTAGACCCTGCAGACGAATCAAGGCATCTCTTCAGTCATATCCTTTGTAATTACCAGAAGGATCTTTATCTCTCGTATCCCAGGAGAATAAGGGACAAGAATGTTCAGCCATCCCCAGTGCTGCTGGATATGGCCTCAATGGTTCAGGATGGATCTTCCGATATCGGGATTGAGGAGTTAGAGCGGGCGTTTCCCTGGGAGGACAGCCCTTACTTTGCCTGTAGGCAAGAATTTTTGAATGCAGTCGCTGTGGAAAAAAAGGCACCACTGCCGTCAAAGGGCAGCCCCTTTACCCACGAACATATTATCCTGGGTGCTGATACCTTCCTTAATGAATCGGTGATAAGGGGTGTATGTTCCTTGATGGCGAGGGACTCCGTTGATGGTCTATCAGAATATGATGGGCTTGTTTTTGGCTCACAAAACTTCTCTCAGTATATCTGCAATTTCAGGGATATATTTTCTACCTCCAGGCTGGATATGATGGCAAACTGCCCTTTGCGATACCTCCTGAGGGAGATCTTTTCCCTCGAGCCCGTAGAGGAAGTAGGAGAGGAGCTGTCTTTAAGGGATATAGGCTATCACGTGCATGCCATCTTAAAGATGGTCTTTGATGAGCTGAAGAAAAGTGGTGAAAATGTGGCCGCAGTTGGCCTATCTAGGGCCTTTGCCTTGGCAAGGGAAATAGGGGAACGCTATTTTTCTCAGCTGAGATACTTAGAGGGACTGGATTTTTTCGAGACGCAAAAAAGGGATATCATGGATGGCTTGGATACAACGTCCACCTTTACCGAGAACGGGCTTCCTAAGAGGGAGGGCCTGCTTGCGCAAATCCTCCGCTTCGAGGAGCGTAATCTAAGCAGAGAGGAGACACTAGCCGTTGAATACCGATTCGGAGATAAGGCCAAGAATCCAGTAACGGTAGGCAAGACCAGGATAAGGGGTTATATTGATAGGGTAGATAGGCTGTATGGAAAAGAAGACATCTTCCTTATCTATGACTATAAAACAGGCAGGACCCCTACACTGAGTGAGATCAAGAGAGGGCTTTCCTTTCAACTCCCCGGTTATATATCGGCCCTTAACATGGAAAAGGGCCCAACTGGTGTAGTTGCAAGATATTACCTGGTAAAGAGAGGGTCCTTATCCAAGGGCAATCCACTTACGTCCCCTGTCAGTTATGGTTATGTGCAGAAAACCGGCATTGACCTGAGTGGAATCAAACTGATAGGTGACTATGCCGGCGGCTTAGTTAGCCTCTTAAAAAGGGGCATTTTTCATCATTCAACTGATGAGCTGAACTGTTCCTACTGTGAATTTAGATATGCCTGCTATAAGAACACAAGGCGGATGCATCACCTCGTTGATTCAGGGGTCTTCCCAGATCTGTATTGTGGAAGGAAAAACCTGGAAAGATGGAAAGGGGTAGAGGATTTTAGAAGGAAGTGGAAGGAGATTCGAAAAAAGATGGGGGATTCAGTCAGGGGAAGGAAGGAGGCAAAGATGAAAGCGGATTTTGAGAAGGTAGCAGAATTTAAGGAGTGGTTGCTGGAGAGGCGCCATTCCCTCCCCTTTGATGATAGGTACATGGATCAAATAATCAAAGAGATAGAGGACTACCAGAAGGGGCAGCCTTGAATTGGATGCCCAGAGACCTCGTTCGTAATTCCACCGAGGATAAGATGTAAAGGCCCATGAAACCCATTACTCGGGAACAGCTGGCTCTCTCGTGTGCACCTCGCTTTGGCTGAAAGGTAACGGGTAAACGACCTAATCTTCACCCAGTGTGCTCTTGAGTTTTCAACACCAGCCTTGGTCATTATCCATCCAGCAGGACTGCGGGTACAGAAATAACAAATCATGTGTTTATTTCTGGGGTAGGTTATGCTATGAACCTCATCCTTGGATAGACTGAGCTATATAACCTTGGAGAAAAGTCATGGCTAAAAAGAGGAGGAATTCAGGAATGCTAATTCCAACAATAGTAATGGGGGTGCTTGCAACTATCCTGCTTGTCGTGGGGTACTACAAGGGACAAGGACAACACATTAATGGTATGAGATCAGCCGTGAATATGACCGTTGAGATCCTGCCATTACTGGTTTTTGTGTTTATCGTGGCTGGTATGGTTCGGGTTCTTCTCCCTCATGAACTAGTCTCAAAATGGGTTGGTGTGGAGTCCGGTATACGAGGGATACTCATTGGTACAGTTGCTGGAGGTCTGTCCCCTGGAGGTCCTTATGTAAGTTTACCTATCGTTGCCGGACTGTTGCGCACTGGTGCCAGCGTTGGTACCATGGTCGCTTTTCTCACAGGATGGTCATTATGGGCGGTTTCACGATTACCCATGGAGGTTGGAATATTAGGCTGGAAATTTACCCTCATCCGTATGGCAAGCACATTCTTCTTTCCACCCATTGCTGGATTGCTAGCCCAAGCGCTCTTTGCGGGTGCTAAATGAATATCCACAGCGCAAGTAAAATATTACGCTGCATGACAGTCGGCGAATTTTCTGCTTCAGCCAGGGAATACAATCCAGGTAAATACGGGCCTTTTTAAGAGACTGTGCTCATGAATAGGGATGAAGGGAGGGGTTAGGGATTGAACTTTATCACATTTTAGGGTATGGAGTCTTAAAAGGAGGTCTCTGGAGGTGCTAACGAAGGCTGGCTTCTCCAGTTTCTAGTGAGGGTGCTCTCGTGTTTAATAATGTTATCGTTAAAGAGGTCAGAATTGCTATCTTGCTTCTACCTCCAAGGGAAACGTTATTGGACAGAGAGAGAAAGATGAAAGGGAGGTTAAAATGCAAGGTAGCAAACTGTATGTAGGAAATCTCAGTTATTCTGTAACGAATGAGCAGCTGGAGGAGTTATTTTCCAAGTACGGTGAAATCAAACAGGTCAATATTATTGAAGGCAGAGGCTTTGGGTTTGTTGAACTGTCTGATCCCTCTGAGGCTGAAAAAGCAAAAGAAGCTCTGGATGGAACTGAGTTCAAGGGACAGAACTTGAGAGTGGGTAAGGCTCGTCCACCGAGAAGGAGGGACAGAGGGGAGTATCGAAGATATTAAAATAAGAGCACCATGCCATTCAGGTCATATAACCGCACGGTATTATATATACAGCCCGGGAGCCTTGTATGTCATGTGGCCTTCAATAAGGTGTGAGCAAAGGTATCGTGATCAATAGAAGATGGGTAAAACCGAAAGCGGGGCTACAGCTTATCTTGCTTGTGATAATAGGGGTCTGTGCGGTTAGAGCTTATTCCGTCAACTCTCAAGGTCCCTATCAGGCCAGAGTGGCCTATGCCATTCCGTTTTGTCTAAGTGGCTCTGGATCCCTACATATCCCCATCACAGAAAAGGAAGGAACACATAACACAGCCCTGAGACAGGATCAACTTCTCCAGGTAAGACGAGATTCTGATGCTGAGCGGAGTTCTCAAGGGGAGGGCAGGGGTGCAAACATCTGGCTTACCCTACTGGGGATCTTTCTGGGAGGTCTAGCCCTCAATCTTACCCCGTGTGTTTATCCCCTTATCCCCATAACTATATCCTATTTCGGTGGAAAGAGTGAGAGGATAAGAGGGCATACTATGGTTCATGGGGTAGTGTACATATTTGGCCTTGCCATAACCAATTCTTTGCTGGGCCTGTCGGCCGCTTTATCAGGGGGAATGCTTGGGTTTGCGCTTCAGAAGCCTCTTGTTTTAGTCTTTGTATCAGGTGTAATGGTTGCTATGGGTTTGAGTTTCTTTGGGCTGTGGGAATTCAGGGTACCGGTACGGCTGATACGGTTGGCATCGAAGAGTTATGCTGGTTTCTTCGGAACATTCTTTATGGGCCTGACCTTAGGAATAGTAGCCGCTCCCTGTCTTGGCCCATTTATACTGGGGCTGTTAATCTATGTAGGACAGATGGGAGATCCCTTTTTAGGTTTCCTGTATTTCTTTGTCCTCAGCATGGGTCTCGGTATCCCCCTTTCGGTCTTGGCCGTTTTCTCAGGCGGTTTAGGCAGGTTACCCAAGTCAGGGGACTGGATGCTGTGGATAAGAAAATTTATGGGCTGGGTCCTCCTCGGTATGGCAGCCTTTATAGTAAGCCCTGTGGTATCCCACCTTTTTGGAAAGCATTGGCTCTTGGCCGGGGTATCCGCAGCAGCAGCCATCCATCTTGGCTGGCTCGATAAGACAGGAAGCAATCTGAGGATTTTTCCGTATCTCAAAAAGGGCGTGGGAGTTGCCATGGTGTGCGGTGGAATCATCTACCTGCTGTTAACAGTACAACCCGTGTCAGGGGTCGAGTGGATACCATATGATCACTCTATTATTACAAAGGCCGCGGAGGAGAAAAAACCAGCGATCATAGATTTTTATGCAGAGTGGTGTGCACCGTGTCGGATAATGGACAAGGAGGTATTTACGGACCCTGAAGTGATAGCGTTAAGCCGTAATGTCGTTGCCGTGCGTTTAGATCTGAGCAGGGAGCAACCATTTCATGAGGAGGTACTAAGAAGGTATCAGGTCCGGGGTATCCCAACAGTAGTTTTCATTAACAGGGAGGGCCTTGAGGAAAAGAGACTGAGGATCAACTACCATGTGGGTAAATCTGAGTTTCTCAATAGGCTAACATGGTTACTTAAAGGATTGCCTCCCACCAAAGAGTAGCTCCTCATTGGCTATATACCAGGGTCCGATGTGCTTATGTCTATTTCTCGCAATCGGTTTAACCGAAAGTAGATATTTCCTAGATCCATAAGTTCCTCATGGGTACCCTGCTCGACGATACGCCCATGGTGTATGACCACAATCCTATCTGCCTGCTGGATGGTCGAGAGTCTATGGGCAATAATGAGAGTAGTTTGCCTCTTTGACAGCCTGAAAATAGAGTCTTGAATACGTCGCTCTGTCTCCGGGTCCACGCTGGAGGTAGCCTCATCCAGAACCAGAAGAGTTGGGTCATGGGCCAGTGCCCGACCTAAGGCTAGAAGCTGACGCTGGCCAGCAGACAGGGTTACACCTCCCTCTTTCACCTCATGATCAAGGCCCCTCGGGAGGCCTTTTATGAATCGATAGAAATCTACCTGTGTGGAAATCTCTTCCAGCCTCTCTGCTGTTACTTTTTTATCACCCAGGGATATGTTTTCCGCAATACTGCCAGCAAAGATAAAGACATCCTGCATGACGAGGCCTATCCGGGAACGCAGTTCACTGAGCTTCCAGTCCCTGATATCCAGGCCATCTAAAAGGATAGTTCCCCTTTCAATTTCATAGAATCTCTCCAGAAGATTGATCATAGTTGTTTTTCCTGACCCAGTAATGCCAACGAGGGCCACTATCTCGCGTGGCTTAACCTCAAAGGAAACGTCGGTGAGGACCGGGAAGCCCTTCTCATAGGAAAAAAAGACGTTCTTGAACTGAAGATGACCTTCGAATCTGATCGGCCTCTTTGCTATAGTCGGCTCCTTCATTACATCCTTTTTATCCATAAACTCAAATATCCGCTCTATGCTGGCCATAGCAGACTGCATGATATTATATTTTTCTGAGATATCTCTTATCGGCTTAAAGAACATCTGCATATAACCGATGAAGGCTACAAGAGAGCCAAGGGTGAGCTGTTCTGCTATGACCTTTCCCCCTCCATACCATATCATGAGACCTAGGCCCACGGAGGAAAGAACCTCTACAGAAGGCACAAATACGGCAAAAATCCTGATTTGCCTCATGCCTGCACGGTAATTCTTATGGTTAAGCTCTTTAAAGCTCTCAAGCTGGGATCCTTCCTGGACGAAAAGCCGAATAATCCGAATACCAGAAAGTCTCTCCTGGAGAAAGGCATTGATTGTGGCAATGTTTTTTCTGATCTCCCTGAATACCTCTCTTGCCTGCCTGCTAAAAAACGATGTCAGTCCAAATACAAAGGGCAGAAGAAGGAAGGATATCAAGGCGAGGCGCCAGTTCAGGTGGATCAGAACCACGACAATGCCTGATAGGAGAAATATATCCTTAAAGACGGTGATGAGAACCGATTTAAACATCTCATTGAGATTCTCGATGTCATTAGTTACCCTGGTAACCAGTCTGCCTACTGAATTTCGGTCAAAGAAACGAATGGCCTGTCCCTGAATCCGGTCAAAAAGCTCCATCCTGATATCCAGCATGATATACTGTCCAGTTTTCTCAAGGAGATAATATTCCCAATAGTTGAAGCCAAGAGACCCCCCAATCAGGAAAAGCAAGAACAGCGCTATAAGAAATACGCCTCTCAGGTCTTTCTGTCTCAGTACATTTATCGTATCAGGAGACACACCCTTCAATTCCTTAACGGGTATGTAAACATAGGGGCCCTCTGCTTTCACTACCTTTTCAGGACTAAATAACCTATCGTGATTGATTACATCAGCAGGCACCCTATAGAATCTTTTTTTGGAAATAAGCCCTTTTTCTTGGTAGCGCCTGAGGTCTACAGGCTCTATTTGTTTGAGCTTGGAGTTTGAGATAAAGCCCAATCCAGTCTCTTTTGTGGTTTCTACAAGGCGGCCATATCTCTGATTGAAATCTTCTGCCAAGGCACCGGGTGCTGCCTTCTGGTTAACCGCGTACCAGAAGGACAGTATGTATCTGTCTATAGCAACCTTAGGAAGGTAGGGAATAGAAAGATCAAAGAGGGTGATCAGGAGCGTTAGGGCCAGGGCAAGGAAGATGGGTTTCCTATAAGGCCTTGCATATGGAATCAACCTTTTTAAGAGGCCAATATTGTATGGTTTGCCAAGTTGGCCCTCTTCCATGTATCCATAATCAAAATGCATTGCCATCTACCTCTTTTCCAATTCCTGAGCCAAGAGCTGTCTTTCATAGAGCCTGGAATATTCCTTCTGTGCGGCCAGAAGCATAGCGTGGTCACCCTCTTCTATCAGCCTGCCGGCCTTAAGCACATAAATGATATCTGCCCTCCTCACGGTTGAAAGCCTATGGGAAACGATAATATTCGTTTGTCCCTTTCTCATCTCCAGGATACCGCCTACTATAGTAGCTTCAGTCATGGTATCTACTTGAGAGAGGGCGTCATCCAAGATGAGGATAGGGGGGTTTGAAATAAGGGCCCGTGCTATGGTCAGCCTCTGTCTCTGCCCTCCTGACAGGGTTATCCCCTTTTCTCCCAAGAGGGAGCTGATGCCCTTTGGAAAAGAGTCCATATCCACAGCCAGTTGACAGACCTCGAGCACATTTTTGATGAGGTCCTTCCTGAGTCCTTTTCTACCGAAGACTATGTTGTTCAGTATGGTATCGGAAAAGATATGGGCCTCCTGGGTCACAAAGCCGATGGATCTCCTTAAATCCCCAAGTTCTCTGTCATGGATTGGAATTCCATCAATTCGCACCATCCCTCTTTCCGTTTCCACCAAGCGGGGTATCGTGTGAAGGAGCGTGCTCTTGCCTGATCCTACTCTGCCTACAACTGCCACAGTCTGCCCAGCGCCGATCGAAAGACCTATATGATCCAGGGCAGGATCTTTTTTGCCTGGATAACAAAACGTTACATTCCTGAGGCAAACCTCACCCCTTATGACTCCCCGAAACGGATTCGTTGGCTGACTGCTGATTTCAGGAACCTCTTGTAATATCCCGTTTATCCTCCTCATTGAGGCAGAACCTCTCTGGATGATGTTCGTAACCCAACCGAGTGCCATCATGGGCCAGGTTAGCAGGTTCAGGTAGCTAATAAAGGCAACAAAATCGCCGGTCGTAATATTCCCCAGAATGGTCAGGTGTCCCCCAATCCAGATAACAATGGCCAGCCCGAGATTGGTAAATAATGTCATCATCGGGAAGAATATGGCGAGGGTCTTGGCAAGATCCAGATTATTGGAGATATAGACCTCCCCTTTCTCCTTCACTCTCCTGTATTCCCAGGGCTGCCGATTGTAGGCCTTAATGACCCTGATTCCGGCTAATGCCTCCCTAGCTGACTCTGTCAACTCAGAAAAGGTCTGTTGCACCTGTGCGAATTTTTTCCCCATCCTGCGGGTAATAATCAGGGTAAAATAGACGATAAGGGGTGTGGGGATAAGGGAGATAAGGGTGAGTCTTACATTGATATATAGCATAAAACCTATAGTGGCCAAACCGAGTACAACTCCGTCGGTCAGGGCCACCAATCCCATCCCTGTAGCCATCCTTACAGCATCGACATCGTTTACAGCCCTTGCCATCAAGTCTCCTGTCTTAGTCTTCCAGTAAAAGGGGAGGGAGAGAGTCTGCAGATGCTTATAGATTCTATTTCTTAAGGCCTCTTCCACCTTTCTGGAGTGACCAAAGACAAGATACCGCCAGATATATCTGAAGATTGCCATCACAAGGGCGATTCCCACTATGATCAGGGCGTACGTGAGTAACAGGCCAGGGCTTGCTTGCCCGATGGTTAAGGCATCAATGGACCTTTTGATGATTCTGGGTATGAAAAGTTGGAGGACGTCAACTAACAGAAGGCTGGACAGCCCCAGAATCAGGGCCTGCCGGTTTTCAATGAAATAGATCTTAAGAGGTTTAAAGTCCCTTAGCATACTGTCTCAGCATTCGATATCTATAACTGGCAAGGAAAAATCGAGAAGACTCTCACTTTATAAGAAGATATTACAGATTTTCAACATGAGATGTGAATTTTTATCCTCTTGGCATTCATTCCCCGTATTTTATCTGCCTTTTTGAAGGGGAAGAGATAAGGATATCTTCTCATGCTGGGACTATGTGGAGTTGTAAAAAGGGCGAATAAGATTGGGATTTCTTCCTTAAGCAAGGGTGAGGTGCCTTACAGTTTTAAGGGAGAAATCAGAGGAAAAAAACGGGGGAACGAGAAGAATCTTTGGAGATAGCCACTGACATCTATAAACCAAAACCTCCGATGGAACTGTTGCAAGAGGGACAATGGCCACGGTCAGTCTTATTTTTGATTATCGAATAGCCCCACCTCTCAATCAACAGCTCTCCGCATTTATAGCAATACGTATTCTCATTTCCCCTTCCAGGAACATTCCCCTCATAAACATAACGGAGACCTGTCTTAATGCCTGTCTCCCTTGCCATATGTAATGTCTCTAGTGGCGTCCGTGGTAGGGTTGTCAATTTATGGGTCGGATAGAATTGTGAGATGTGCCAGGGTATATCTTTATCAACATCTTTTATGAATTCGGCTATCTTCTGCAGCTCATCCTGGCTGTCATTAAGTGTTGGAATGATCAGGGTTGTGACCTCGACCCATATTCCGAGTTCTTTGGCGAGCCTGATATTGTGCAGAACCGGCTCCAGGCGTCCTCCGCATATCTCTTTGTAGAACCTCTCACTAAAGGCCTTTAGATCAACATTGATCCCGTCCAGATAGGGTGAGATCTCCTTTAGGGCATCTGGGGTCATAAATCCATTACTCACAAAGATGTTCTTGATTCCCTCGTGGTTAGCTATCTTCGCCGTTTCATAGGCCAGCTCAAAAAATACCGTAGGCTCGGTGTAGGTATAGGCAATCGATTTACAAGCGGAAGTGTCTGCCTGTCTTACTATTTCCTCTGGGGTCATCTTATCGCCGACAATGTATCCATTTCTATCCCTTGGGAGCTGGGATATGTCAAAGTTCTGGCAGTGTTCGCACCTGAAATTACATCCAACAGTGGCAATGGAATAGGCCCGAGAGCCTGGATAGAACTGGAAGAGGGGTTTTTTTTCAATAGGATCGATATGGGATGCTACGATCCTATCATAGACGAGGCTAAAGAGGGATCCACCTCTATTTTGCCTTACGCCGCAGATGCCATAGTTCCCATCTTTTATGCTGCACCGGTGGCTGCAAAGATTGCATCTTACTTTACTGTCAGAGAGCTTTTCATACAGCATGGCCTCTTTCATGATTTTTGCCTTGCCTTATAGTGATCTTATGAAGGAAATGTATCTTAATGATGCAGCGGCTTTCCCTACAGTAGCAATATCAAGTTACTCCAACAACCTAAGTGTGTCAAGGCATGCCTTTACTGTTCACTGTTGACGTATTCTTCTTGAGCTGCTACATCAATAACCGTTAAGACTGTGGTGAAACGTTATGCTAAAAAGTTTTTTGCTCTATCTGATTTTTCGGTCGTTCCTATTGGTGATGTATTTCGTACCACTTAGGCTCAATGTTATGCTCGGCAGGCTTATTGGAAGGATCTATTACCTTATCGATAGGCGCCGGCGGAGGATTATCAAGGTTAATATTTCCGTAGTTTTTGGAAGGGAGCTGAACAGTAAGAAAAGAAAGATTCTTGCCTGGCAGAGCTGCGAATATCTTGCCATGCATATTTTGGACTTTTTGAAACTACACAGAATAGTTAACCCCGACAACTATCATAAATTTATCGAGATTAGGGGATTGTCAAATCTAATGAAGTCCATAGAGAGGGGCAAGGGCACGATTGGGGTTATGGGACATTTCGGGAATCTCTTCCTTGTGAGATATCTCTGTTACCTCGATATTCCTCCAAGGGCTGTTGTTATAAGGGAGTTAGATAACCCTTACCTTGAACGTTTTATTGGCTCCCTTTTTAAGGCACATGATGCCACCATGGTTCGGCCTGATGGGGCAATCAAAAGGGTGCAGCACTTGCTCCTACAGAATGTTATTGCAGTTACTCTTGCCGATCAGAAGGCTGGTGGCAGCCCGAGGGGTGGTAGGCACGGGATTGTAGTTGACTTTTTTGGTATTCCCTCACAGACACATGTAACCGCCCCACTTCTTGCACGGCGTACAGGGGCCAGCATCATACCCGTATTCGTCATAAGAGAGGGACCAGGTAGGTATAGGATAGAAATAAATGAACCTCTAAAGCTGACTCGTACGGCTGACGAAGCAGGTGATCTCAGGAAAAATACGCGGAAGCTAAATGAGATTTTCGAAGACTATATCAGGAGGTATCCTCATCAATGGTTTTGGCTGCACAGGAGATGGAAGGATATACCTGGCCTGGAAGACCTTTATGACACCAACAATCCCCTTGAACTGATAGAAAATTTCAGGCGTGGCGTAGGCAGACGGTAATTGGGTTGATGAGAAGGGTTTTTTGGATCATAGTCTTCAGCATATCCATGGCATTTGTGGAATCAGCGGTAGTGATATACTTAAGGGATCTTCACTACCCAGAGGGCTTCGCTTTTCCTCTAGAGATGATGACGAGAAGGCATATTGGTGTTGAGATTGGAAGGGAGGCAGCTACCATTTTTATGCTCATTGCTGTATCTGCCCTCAGTGGCAAAAGGTTCTGGGAGAAATTTTCCTATTTTCTCATCTGTTTTGGTTTCTGGGACCTATTTTATTACCTATGGCTAAAGGTTGCCGTTGGGTGGCCGTCATCTTTGGTTGATTGGGATATCCTATTCTTGATCCCCCTTCCCTGGATCGCCCCTGTCATTGCCCC
This sequence comes from Deltaproteobacteria bacterium, assembly GCA_020349945.1. Taxonomy (GTDB): domain Bacteria; phylum Desulfobacterota; class DSM-4660; order Desulfatiglandales; family B25-G16; genus JABXJZ01. The sequence continues at coordinate 2,517,828 of CP070704.1, read as the reverse complement.
CGTAACTATTGCCACAATGATGATCTTGGCTGGCCTGTTTATTATCCTTCTTTACAAAAGGGGATATGATTTCAGGCCGTCATCCCTGACGTGGGTTCTGACAATAGTCGGCACCCTTATCATCCTTTATTCTTTTATGAGGGATACCGGTGCCAGTCTATATCAGCAGATGCCTCTGCCATACAGGTATGATGCATTATTAGCAGGAGAGATTCTCTACCTCTTGGCTATTTTCTTTGCGTGGAGAAATACGGTCTCTAAATCCCGTCCCAAGAAGGAGATATGACTGAGAAAGGTTGAATCAAGTTCAGGTTATTTAACCGCCCTGGTGGTGTCCAGGGCAAAGGCCTTCCTGTCTGACTTTATGGCAGACCTCTTCCGGTAGCCGTCCTATTCATTGAACCCAGAATGAAGTTTAGCTTTTCAACCCCGGTGTAATTTGTTATCATTAAAATCTTGATCTTAAAAGTCCAGAGGTGCAGGGAAGCCAGGGCTTGAGCCATAAAGATTGAGGAGGGGTCCTTGAGTCACGATCTGGATCAGGCATTCGAGTTTTTAAAAAAGAAGGAACAGGATTATACTGCCTATAAGTTCAGAACCAAGGAGACAATGGCGATCTTTGCCTTCTTTGATCTGGCCCAGGAATTTGCCAGCCTTAGTAATCTTTACAGAATAGCAGTCGCCGTAATAAAGTTCTTTTTTAACTATGAAAGCCGCATTTATACAATCAGACCTGAAGATGAAGCCCTGATGCTCCAGTGCTGCACCTCTGAGGGTCTTTTAGATCCACCTGTGCCGGCCAGGGCAGATATTGTCACTCACGATAGTCCTTATAGATCTGGCTCCTCCTTTCTCTTTCCCATTATTGGGAAAAAGGCCTTGGCAGATAAGGCCCCCCTTTTCTTGGATGATCAAATTTTGGGCATGTTCGAGATATATCCAGTCAAAAAGATGGGTGAGCGTGAACTTCTCTTTTTGAGTAAATATGCCAACAGGGTCGGCTATAATATGCACAATAAGCTGGTTGTTGAACAGAACTTAGGACATATTCGGTTTATCAATCAGCTCGTTTCAGATATTGAACACAATGTGATTACGCCAAATCTCTATTATAAGGCCTTTCTCATCAACATGAAGAAAAACCTAAAAAGATATCTCTCAGAATTAGAGGGCCTTAGCTCTATCCTCCCAAAGACCGAGGCCATTAAGCATTTCCCAGAGGGAGCGATTATCCAAGCAGTTGATAATCTCAACAGTATCCACCAGGATATGGGGAAAAAGATGGAAGAATTTGAACGTCATTTTAACCACCTAAGTCTCTTTATCGAAACACTCTTTCGGGGGGAACATTTCAAGACCGGAGGCTATGTGCTCAAGAGACGATCTTACAATCTTCTAAGGGATGTGTTTTTACCAGAACTGGAACACTACCGGAAGAGATTGGAGGATAAACAGATAGAGATAGTTGAGCCATCACATGTGCCTTCAGATAAGGATCTGACCATATCTATTGATCTGGGCTTGACAGCTCAGGTCTTTGCCAATCTTCTCTCCAATGCGCTGAAGTACTGTCAGCTGTTTTTGGATAAACATGGTAACTATCGAAAGTATATCACGTACACTATAGAGACAGTAGGCAAGAAATCATATGAAACCCAAAATGCCCTTAAATTTAGCCTCTTTAGCTCGGGTGCACCGATTTCAAAAGAAGGGGCACTCCGAATATTTGAAGATGGTTATAAAGTCCAGGAAGATAACAGTAGAGCGGGTGCAGGGCACGGACTTTATTTCGTCAATAATATAGTCCAACTTCATGGAGGATACGCGGATTGCAAGCCACGAGAAGATGGAAATGACTTTTATATAGTCTTACCAAAGGTCTCGGCCAGTGACAGGCCAGGGAAAAAAGCTAGATCTTGATGAGTTTGCCACATACCTTTTATATATATCCACAGGATGCTTCCCATCGTCGCCATAGTCGGTCGCCCCAATGTCGGTAAATCTACCCTTTTCAATCGCTTAACAAAAAAGAGAAGCGCTATTGTTGATGACATCCCCGGTGTAACGAGGGATCGCTTGTACACCACTCTAGAATGGGATGGCAGAAATTTGGTGCTTGTTGACACAGGTGGTTTTGATCCCTCTCAGAAGGGAGCAGTATTGGATGAGGTAAAGAAACAGGTTGAGATGGCTATTGAGGAGGCAGATTTGATCATTCTCCTGTTTGATGGGAGGGATGGACCTGTGCTGGATGATGAGGAGCTGCTCATGCTTCTGAGGCGGTCAGAGAAAAAGGTAGTCTATGTGGTGAACAAGATTGACGGCCCGGAACAGGAGCATTTAAGCCTGGAGTTCTATTCTCTTGGCATGGACAGGATTTTCCCCATATCTTCAGCTCATGGATACGGGATTGGCTCGCTCATGGGGCAGGTCATCAAGGACCTCCCTGCTATAGAGCCGCTCCATGAGGAAGCAGGGAGGATAAGGATAGCGATTATTGGCCGTCCCAATGTGGGCAAATCCTCCCTCATTAATAGGATCATTGGGTCTGAGAGATTAGTTGTGAGTGAACTGCCAGGGACCACAAGAGATTCTGTGGATATATCATTTGAAAGAGGAAAAAAATCTTATCTATTGATAGATACTGCAGGGATTAGAAGAAGGGGCAGGGTTAAGGAAAGGATTGAAAGATTTTCAATAATCAGGGCATTAAAGGCGATTAATAGATGCCATATTTCCGTTATCTTACTCGACTCTGAGGCAGGGGTATATGATCAGGATGCACGAATCTGCGGATACGCACTTGAGAGTGGCTGTGGTATGGTTATAGCCCTTAATAAATGGGATCTTATTAAGGATAATCCCTCTTTAATTAGATCCTTAGAGGATTCTATTGACCGACAGCTGGGATTTGTCTCTTTTGTACCAAAAGTAAATATTTCGGCCCTCACTGGACAGAGGGTTAGAACACTATTTGAGCTGGTAGGTAGAGTCTGGGAAGAATATAATGTTCGCGTGCCAACACCAGCTATTAACAGGGTGTTAGAGGATATAGTCAAAAAACATCCTCCACCATTGGTTGGTGGAGGGAGGCCTAGATTCTTTTATGCCACCCAGGTCTCGGTTCGTCCGCCTACCTTTGTTATCTTTGTTAACAGGCGAGATCGTGTTCGCATTTCCTATGAGAGATTCCTTGTTAACCAGTTTAGAGAGCACTGTGGGCTAGACCTTATCCCAATAAGAATCCTCTTCAGAGAAAGATGAAACCAATAATCTTTGCTTCAAGGATTGCTTTCATATCGTGGATTCTCCTATCATGCACATCATGCGGTAGAACTTCATATGAAAGAAATCAAGGGCCTATCTATATTGCTATTGTTGCCCCCTTTTCAGGACCCTTATCTGAATTTGGTTGGTCGATGCTGAGGGGTGGCAGGATGAGGACAGGGGAGGGCAAGGATCAAATCCTCCTTAATGGCAGAGCGGTAAAACTGATGGCATTGGACGATGGGGGAAACGCCAGGAAGGCGATTAGATTGGCCAAAAACATGCGCAGCCACCAATCAATTGTATCGGTAGTGGGCCATTTGACAAGTGGTTGTACCCTATCTGCAATTCCCCTCTACAATGCGACTCAGTTGATCCATATCTCCCCTGTGGCCACGGGTGACGACCTGGAGAGCATCAAATCCCCTTACACCTTCAGGACAATTCTGTCTGAGGGCCGACAGGCAATATCCTTAGCAGATTACATGTACCGAACACTAAATGGCAAAGAGGTGGTACTCATTTATGAGGACTCCCCGTTGGGTAAAAGATTGAAACATTCCTTTCTTTCAAGAGGCAAGGACATAGGACTTTGTGTAAAAGAGATTTTGGTGAAGGTCGGTGCCTTTCAAAATGTTAGTGAGGCCATAGATAGAATTGTTACATTAAGGCCTGGGGCGATCTTTATAGCAGGGGGCCCCGGTTTTGCCGGCATGATAGTCAGGAAATGGCCAGAAAAGGTTGAAAGGCCTTTGATCTTTGGGACATATCGGCTGGTATCAGAGGAATTTATTGAGATGGCAGGAAAACATGGTAAAGGGATTCTGGCAGCCCATCCATGTGTCTGGAGGTCTGATTTTGAAAGAGGAAGGGATATAAAAGATAGGTATGAGGAACGATTTAAATACACTATGGACTGGCTGGCCATCCAGATCTACGATGCGATTGACCTTTTGCTGTGGGCGATAAATAAGGGGGGAATGGATCCTGGTTCTATAAGAGGTGCATTGCTAGGCCTTAATTCTAAAAATAGCTCTATGTCGGGCCTTACCGGTCCGATATATTTTAACCCGGATGGTTCCCTGGCAAGAGAGGTGACCGTTGCTACCTATACCGGGTCTCGCTGGGAAGTAAGGGATTAATTGTTCCTTGGGCTTCTTGAGTTTATTGTGTTGGGCTAGATTGTATGAGGTGAAGGCTCCATACCAGATGAACTCGGAGAACTCAAGAAACTCAACAAACACAAAGTAGGGAGGAGTATTATGGAAAAGATCGAGGTAGTCTTTGCAAGAGAGATCCTGGATTCGAGAGGAGATCCCACTGTGGAGGTTGAGGTGGGTTTATCTGATGGCGGATGGGGCCATGCTGCAGTTCCATCCGGTGCCTCTACAGGTGAGTTTGAGGCCTTGGAGTTGAGGGATGGTGATGCAAAAAGATACTCAGGTAAAGGTGTACTGAAGGCAGTAGAGAACGTTAATAATATTATCGGTCCTGCCATAACGGACATGGACCCTCTTGCTCAGTCTCTTATTGACAAGACAATGATCGAGCTAGATGGCACACCAAACAAGGGGAAATTAGGGGCAAATGCAATACTGGGTGTATCTCTTGCTGTAGCGAGGGCTGCTGCCGACAGCTTAGGTATCCCCCTCTATAGATACATAGGTGGGACAAAAGCATGCAGGCTCCCCACGCCCATGATGAATATTTTAAATGGAGGCAAGCACGCTGCCAACAATTTAGACGTGCAGGAGTTTATGATTATGCCAAAAAGGGGAGAGAGTTTCAGGGAGGCCTTGAGAGTTGGCTCAGAGGTTTTTCATTCTCTTGCTAAGGTTCTCTCAGATAAAGGGTTATCAACAGGTGTGGGTGATGAGGGTGGCTTTGCACCAAGCCTGAACTCAAATGACCAGGGGATAGAAATCATATTGCAGGGGATAGAAAAGGCCGGTTATAGGCCAGGTGAAGATGTAGTTCTGGCAATTGATGCAGCAGCCTCCTCTTTTTATAGGGATGGTAGATATACATTTACCATGTCTGACCAATCGGAGAGGGATTCAGAGATGATGATAGAATTCTACGCTGACTGGGCTAAGAGGTACCCCATCTTCTCCCTTGAAGATGGTCTCGATGAAAATGACTGGGGTAACTGGAAGACCCTAACTCAGAGACTGGGAGAGCAGATTCAGATTGTAGGTGATGATATCTTTGTTACCAATCCTGACAGAATCGCCAGGGGCATAAAAGAGGGGTCTGCCAATGCTGTCTTGATAAAGCTTAACCAGATAGGAACCTTGACCGAGACCCTCCAGGCTATTGAGATGGCCCACAGGGCCGGCTGGAAAACCATTATCTCCCATCGCTCTGGAGAGACAGAAGACAGTTTCATAGCTGATCTGAGCGTGGCTGCGGCTAATGGACAGATAAAGACAGGATCCCTTAGCCGATCAGAGAGGATATGCAAGTACAACAGGCTCTTGAGAATCGAGGAGGAATTAGGGGAGGTGGCCACATTTGAGTTCCCCTCCTGACCGGGACAAGCCGGAATCGAATCCAAAATGCGAATATCGAAATAGGAAACAAATCCGAAATTCAAATAACGAATGTTCAAAACATTATGGCTCTGTACATAGCAGATGAAGAAACAATTCGAATACCGGCTCAATCAGCTTGTTTTGGGTTTTTGTCATTTGAAATTTGTTTCGAATTTCGGATTTAGGATTTCGAATTTCAATCTTTCAATGCACCAAAAAATCTTCTGCCAGAAAAGACACAAATTGCATGGCTGAGGTACTATCGATAAGATGGCCATCCATAGTATACGTGAGAACATATTTCTCGTTGATCTGGATTTACCCGTTCCAGGTTTCCACCATTTTATCAGTAGCTGGATCATTAAGGAGGGAGATCGGGCTATAATAATTGATCCTGGTCCTTCTGCAACTATTACGATCTTACGGAACGCATTAAGGGGGATAGGGATCAAGGTGATTGACTATATTTTTCTCACCCATATCCATCTTGATCATGCCGGTGGATGTGGAGATTTGATAAAGACCTATCCAGATCCTGTCGTTGTTTGCCATCCCCAGGCTGTTGCCCATCTTTCTCATCCGGAAAGGCTCTGGCAAGGCTCGGTAAAGGTCCTTGGGGATCTGGCGAGGGCATATGGCAAACCTTCGCCTGTAGACCAGCGAAGGATTTGCTCGGATCCCGATATCCGCTGGACGGATTATATAATCCAATCCTGTGAAACACCAGGACATGCATCCCATCATGTGTGTTTCTTCTTTGGAGACCTTGTTTTTGCCGGGGAGGTTGCAGGCGTCAGGGTCCCTTCAGGCAATAAACCTTATATCAGGCCAGCTATTCCACCTCCCTTTCGGCCTGAAATCGCCTTAAAATCCATCTCCCTGGTTACTGACAGGAGCCCTCAACTCATATGTTATGGTCATTATGGTTGCCTCGGGGATGCAGTTACTATGCTAAGAATGGGTCAAGAGCAGATACGGTCCTGGCTCACCATAA
>CP070704.1:2469586-2510933 GCA_020349945.1 Deltaproteobacteria bacterium | reverse complement strand
AACTTTACCCTGAACGGATTGATTACGGGAAAATAGATGCTCGAATAAGGACATGGTACAATCCAAACCTTGATAGCCGGAACTTTTACGTGCCGGGTATTGTGGCCTTTATGATCATGCTTATTTCTCTTCTCTTTACCTCCATGGCCATTATCAGAGAAAGGGAAGCGGGTACCATTGAACAATTAATCGTTGGGCCTTTAAAGCCCGTTGAACTAATTCTTGGCAAAACCATTCCCTATATCATCATTGCCCAGGCTCAAATGGTCATGGTCATTATGTTCGCCGTATTCTGGTTCTCCATTCCCCTGAAGGGAAGTCTGCTTCTCCTTTTTGCTGCCACATCTCTTTTCCTTTTGAGCACCTTGGGTCTCGGGCTGTTCATATCTACCATCTCCGCCACACAGCAGCAGGCCATGATGACCACCTTTTTTTTCATCCTTCCCTTGTTTATGCTGAGCGGTTTCGTCTTTCCCATCGCCAACATGCCGGTGGTGGTTCAATGGTTAACCTATTTGAATCCTCTGAGGTATTTCCTGGTTATTATCAGAGGGATCTTTTTAAAAGGAGTGGGCCTGAAGGTTCTGTGGCCCCAACTCTTTGCGTTGATAGTCCTCGGATTGATTGTTTTTACATGCGCAGTCAAAAGGTTGAGGAAAAGGTTAGATTAGCAAGGTTCCCTGTAAGATCACGTGAGTCAAGCTGAAAGTGGGTTTTACCAGGCTTTCTACATAATTGAATATTTCGGGCCTCCCCCACCTTCTGGTGGTACCCATATGATATTCTCGTAGGGATCTTTTATGTCGCAGGTCTTACAATGGACGCAGTTAGAAAAATTTAGTTTCATATTACGCTTGCCGGTCGCCTCATCGATTTCTATCTCATAGACATTGGTTGGACAAAACCTTGTGCATGGGTTCTGGTATTCTTCGCTACACTCAGTATAGCAGATGTTAGGATCAACTATCTTGAGGTGCGCTGGCTGTTGTTCTTCATGGATTGTTCCCGAATAATACACATCAGATGCCTTATCAAAGGTCCTCTTTCCGTCAAATCTTATTATCCCTTTTTGTTCATCTGTTGGTGAATCAGTACCATAGAGATCAGTTACCTTTTTTTGATGGAGGAAATCGGGCCCTGAAGAGAGCCTTCCCTTCAAAATCCTGCCACCGAAGATATGCTGGAATCCTGCCCTAGTCAGCCCTACCCACAAGCCCTTCTGAAATGCCTGATGAAAGTTACGCACCTTGTAAAGCTCCCTTCCTATGTAGCTTTTATGGAGAGACGTTTGGTAATTCTCAAGCTGGGCAGCAGAGAAATCACCTTTTAAAAGGGCATCTAAGATCGTTTCAGCGGCGAGCATTCCTGATTTCATGGCAATGTGTATCCCCTTGATCTTTTGGCTGATGAATAGACTGGCGGAGTCTCCGACAATTACCCCCCCATCAAAGGCACTTCTTGGAATAGAAAAATATCCTCCCACTGGCACTGTTTTTGCCCCATATTGGATTAGGTTGCCGTCTTTCAATATCTCAGCAACGAAAGGATGGAGTTTGAATTTTTGAAATTCAAGATGCGGGTCCAGGAACGGGTCTTCACAGTCTAGTCCAGTTAACAAGCCCACTGAGACCATGTTGTTTTCCATCCCATAGATAAAACCTCCACCGTATGTACTGCTCTTAAGGGGGTACCCCATTGTATGAACAGCCTGTCCTGGCTTGAACCTTTCCTCTGAAACCTCCCAGACCTCTTTGACTCCAATTACGTACGTCTGTGGATTTTTCCCTTTGTCTAATTTCAAGTTTTTGATTAGGCTCTTAGTTAGGTTTCCTCTTGAGCCCTCCCCAAATACAGTGACCTTGCTATGTAAATCGATTCCTGGTTCGAAGTTTGCCTTCCTATTCCCATCTGGATCTACGCCTTTGTCGCCTGTCCTTACTCCAATCACCCTATTACCTTCATAGAGTATCTCTGTTCCTGCAAAACCGCAAAAGATATCAACCCCGTTTTCCTCAACCAACTTACCAAGCCAGTTAGCCAGCTTTGAAAGTGAGACGATGTAGTTGCCGTGGTTCTTGAGTGGAGGGGGTATTATAGGAGACTTAATCCTGCCCTTCTTCGTTAAGAGACACAGTTCCTCTTTTGTAATCTCACTCTCAACTGGTACACCTTTCTCCAGAAAGTCAGGGATAAGCTCTCTGAGGGCAACAGGATCCATGATGGCCCCAGAAATGCTATGTGAGCCTACATCAGCCCCTTTTTCGAGCAGGGCAATCGTGGCTTCATCAAGTCTTTTACCTTTTCCTTCCTGTTCAACCTTCTTGTTGTGTTCCCCTATGAGATTCGCGAGATGGAGGGCGCCACTGAGACAGGCTATACCTCCACCTACGAAGAGTACGTCTAATTCTATGATCTCTTTTTCTTCTTCCACTATTCAATACCCCGTATTGGTTTGTTAAAAAGTCGCTGCAATCCTTTGATGACCTTCAAAATTTCTGCCGTCACACATTATTGGACGAAGGCGATGATCTCTCAATATCCCTTGTCCAACGGATAGGCCTGTTTTCGAAAGACGATGCCTTGAAGAATTCCCCTTTTGCTGACAGCAGCCAGATCTTTAAGGGTTGATTCGGAGAAGCATGCCACAACTTTTGAATGTTAGCAATTTTTTACTCCCGAAATTTTGAAAACCATATAGCATACTATATCTCACTTGTCCCAGACCAGTTCCAGGAAGTGCCCGGTGGCGTTCTGCTTTTTGCTTGACGGATCTCTTGTTCATGGGATATTTGGTGTCATATTACCCCTGAGCTTACATGAAATTGCCGGTCCCTGACCCTGTGAGTTATAAATTAGTCAGAAGGAGATTCAAATGGAAAGGACATTGGCTATAATTAAACCGGATGGCGTGGCAAGAGCCCTTATAGGTGAGATCATCGGGCGGTTGGAAAGAGAAGGTATAAATATCTTGGCTCTAAGGATGATCTGGATGACAGAAGACCAGGCGAGGGGTTTTTACAAGGTGCATGCTGGCAAGCCATTTTATGAAAGTGTTACCCGTTTCATGTCTTCCGGTCCATGTGTGGTAATGGTCCTGGAGGGTAAAAGGGTTATTAACGCCTATAGGAAATTAATGGGGGCTACCGACTATAGGGAGGCTGCCAAAGGCACCATTAGACACGACTATGCAACAGATATTGAAAAAAATGTTGTTCATGGGTCAGATAGCCCCGAAAGTGCTGCGTTTGAGATATCCTATTTCTTTAATGAATTGGAAATCTTCAAGAGATAACATCTCTCACGGATTTCCCTATATCTTAAACGAGGGTTCGAGTTATTCCTCTTTCTTAAGATGCTCTACCTCCTTTTTAATGCTTTTTACCTCTTCCTTTAGTTTATTTGTATCAGGTTCTTTTTCAAATTTCTCTGCACTTCTTTTGTCTTTCCATTCTTCAATGCCAAGATAGGTGGCTAAGGCACCGCCTAAGATAAGTAAAGCAGGTATTCCAGCCGCTAACGCCTTAACGAAATATCCCCACCAGATAATAATCCCTATAATACCCAACACCAACGATATCAAACCACCAACTAAAGCTGCCATTTTTCCCTCCTTAATCTTTTATCTTATCTTTAAAGACTGGTTACCGTGATTCTTTTAACACAACAAAAAACGTCATTCAAGAACTTAATTGCCTTTGGGGGTTTTTTCTGTTCTAGCTAAAAAAGGGTTGATTAGATTTATTGCTTTTTCCAGATCTACTTCGCCTTCCTCATCCATCTAAGGCAGAGGGCAGTGGGGCGATGGGATTAAAGGTTAAGAAAACATATAAAATATGATTTTTTTCACCTTCGCTGCCCGGTATTCCTTTGTTCCAACACTGTATCATGTAGTACTGATAGCACAAACACGTTCCCATTAAGAATTCAAGATCTTAAGTGAGTTGTATGAATTCCGAAAGCTTCAATAATACAGGGCCGGTAACAATATTTTCTTTGACAAAAGAGACTCGATTGGATAAGAAGATTTACCCTGTTAAAAGGAAGGCTGGATCAGTTATGGTAAGGCGAAAGAACCAGTCACTTTAAGCGAGGTTGAAAGCCTCGTTTAAGCTTTTTAAAAGGGCTTAGACAATCGGTAGGGAGCCATGCATTTTTTTGGAGACCTTAATATTGCCGAGGATTATTTTTTGTGTGACAAGTGTAGGAATAAAAATTTTATTCGGATCTGCAATTTTTCCGTAAACTTCCGAGGAGTAAATTTTTCAGATGATCTCATATATGATGAGCTTACAAAAGTGACTTACCAGTGCACACACTGTAAGAATACCTTTTCAAAACAGGAGATAGAAAAGAGATTGAAGGAAATGATAGATGAAAGGCTTAAATCATTAGCGAGGCCAAAGAAGTAAGGTCACCCTTTAGCAATTTTTCCTATCAGTTAATCTTAGATCACTCTCCTCATTCTAACTTATCGATTCGGTTTGTCTTTCCTTTATCATAGTCAAAGATTACAAGGTTCCAAGTCCCACTTCTCTTCTTGCCTGAGGAATAATGCTGTTCGTTTCATTTTTTGTTAAAAAATGGTATCTCTTTACCGGCTGGGAGGTTGCCTCAATCTTTAACACGGGAGGTAATTGTTGAGAGCTGTCTGACCATTTCAGGGCTGAATCTGCCATAGATATACTAAGAGCTGAATAAAGTATATGGACTTTTTATCTCATTTTTCCACCTACCTTATTTTTCATTCTCACTTTCTCGGGTATAGAATTGGAACTTGTATGATGCTATCTTAATCGTATCGAAATCTTTTAGGTAATGGCTCTCTTTTATCAACTGATTATTCACCTTTACTTTAGTCCCACTTGTTGAGGTAATAGCATAACCATTTGGTCTGCGGCTAATAGTAGCTGCAGTAGGAGGCATGAGAAAACCGCGAAGTCTTATTTCCGAGGTTTCCGCTTTTCCAATCTTGGTTAGCTTCTTGCTAAGTTTAATTTCGCCGTGATCGGAGCTGTCAATGAAGCTTATGACACCAATTTTTTCTTTTTGAGCCGCTATATCTATACCTTTTTTCTCAGCCTCTTTCGCTAATAGGTCCTTATGCTTGGCCGTGTCTAGGATCATGGTCCTGTCAACCTTTGTCTTCTTAGCTTTGGCCTGTTCCTCTTGGGACATAGCAAAGAAAACCATATGCTTGCCGATAGTTATCTTATCCTTGTGTTGCAATTTATAAGAAATTATTTTCCTATCATTAACGAATGTTCCGTTTGTACTCTGTAAGTCGGTAAGGATATAAGTATCTCCAGTTCTATCTATCCTGGCATGGAAACCAGATACTGCCAGATTATCAATTACCATATCATTTTCCTCATTCCGTCCAACAGTCATGCTTTCTTTGATGAAAGGATAATCTCTAATCACCTTCTTATTGAATACTAATATAAGCCGCGCCATAATATTAGTCCCTTTTTGTGGTTAATAAAAAAGCCGTTGCTTTTTATTTTTTAAAGAGGTACCAAAATTTTCTTATGATTCCCTGCCTTTCATCATCCTGTTTATTTACGAATATTAAAGACACAGTGATATTATCATGACCACCCCTCTCATTCGCCTCGGAAACAAGTTGCTGACAGAGATGCTCGGGGTTGTCTCCGTTTTTGATAGCGCTTAGTATCTCATTGTCTGATACAAGGTCTGTTAACCCATCAGTGCAGAGCAAAAAGCGATCATTATTCATAGGCTCAATTTCGAAAACGTCCACATCAACAGTAACTAAGGATCCGAGGTTCCTCGTAAGTACATGTTTTAAAGGAGAGTTTTTCGCCTCTTCCTGAGAGATGAGCCCAAGCTCTAACTGTTCAGTTACCATGCTATGCTCCTTAGAGAGAAGCTCGATTGTGCCCCCTCTTATGAGATAGATCCTGCTGTCGCCAACGTTGGCAGCAATTACACTAGATGGCATTATCCCCAGGACCCCGATCGTTGTTCCCATCCCCTTGTATTCAGTATATTCTCTTGACATCTCGTATATGACCCTGTTCGCTAACTTTATACTGCTTAATATATAGTTACCCTTTCTGCTCAAAGTGCTATCCGGAAAGTCAAATAGTTCATCCTCAGGGCTGTTCTTCGTAATCCAGTGGTTAACGGTTTTCTTGATTATCTTCACGGCAACCTTGCTGGCAATCTCTCCAGCCAAGTGGCCTCCCATACCGTCAGCCACTACATATAAGCCAGTGGAGTTATCCATCGCAAAACAATCTTCGTTAGCTTCCCTCTGGAGGCCTGTGTCTGTAAGGCTAGCAGCTGTAATCTTCAATGTTTTGCCGTATTTTTAGCGACTACTATTCTGTTCGTTCTTTCGCGCCCATAAGATGTCTATTTTATTGGCCAGTATTCTTGAATACCTGGCAAGGTCCCTCGCACGTTGGAATCTATCATCTGGGTTTTTGGCTAAGAGTTTGTCAATTATCTGTTCACACGGTTTCATAACCCTCGGATTTATTTTACGAGCTGAAGGGTGCTTTACCTGGGTAATCTGGTAGAAAAGGCTATTCAGGTTTTCCCCCCTGAATGGTAACTCTCCAGTTAGCAACTGAAAGAAAAGGACACCAAGTGAGAATAAGTCTGATCTGGCGTCTATCTCGCCGCCCCTAATCTGTTCAGGTGACATATAGTTTGGTGTGCCAAGTATGATTCCACTTCTGGTTTTTGAAGAGGATACTGATTTTGCTATTCCAAAATCAGTTACCTTTATTTTGCCATTTTTTAGAAGCATTATATTTGCTGGTTTTATGTCCCTATGAATTACACCTTCGTTGTGCGCATACTCCAAGGCATCGGCTGTTTGAGCTATTATATCTAATAATCTTCTCATTGGAAGGAGTGATTCTTTTGCGCAATACTTCTCTAAATTCTCTCCGTCTAAGAATTCCATTGCCATATACGTGAGATCATAGTCATCTCCTACATCGAATATGGCGACGATTCCGGGGTGCAAGAGGTTTCCTGCCAGCTCAGCCTCTGTAAAAAAACGATCTTTTATCTCCTTAAGCTGATTCTCCTCAAATTCATCAGAGAATCGAATTGTCTTTATGGCCAAGAGTCGGTTGATTTTAGGATCTCTTCCTTTGTAAACAGTACCCATTGCCCCCTTGCCCAATTCCATGAGTATTTCGTATCTTCCGACAGTGGGCCTAATCTCTAGGTCATCTGAGACAACTATTTTTTCTTCCTTTTTTCCTTGATAGGCCCCTAATGGTAGGGAGCTAAGTACCTTTTTTAGTTTTGGTATCCGTTCATTGAGATCTCTGAAACCTTTGTCTCTTGTGTTGATATATTCATAGATGGAAATTGCCTTATTAATCATTCTTTTTCGTTCGTAATCGAGCCCGAGATTATAGATAATATCCCTCATTTCATCGTCGAGGGGGCATTTTCTGAATTTTTCAAAGGCCAGATCAAGTAATCCATCTTTTTGGAGGCTAATACCAAGCATCCGATTTGCCTCAATAGCATCCTTGGATAGAACTGACTTACCTATGAATAGAAGGTCTCTTCCCATTATGATTCCATAGACGGTAACCAGACAGAGAATTATATAAATGGTCTTAAACCATGTATTAAAAGCTATAAAAAAGCTAGCACCAGTTACAAAGACAAGAAATACCAAACCGGCTGTTACTGCGGTTCGGTCTAGATAACCTAAACGGGAATGGACAAATGAGGAGGCTAATCCCAGCAACAGCAAGATAAAGGCCTCCAGATATATCATGGTACTCGTGCGTTTGAGAAAACGCCATGTCAAAAGATCCTCGATCACATTGGCCATAAATTCTACACGGGGCATAGAAGGGTCTACTGGGGTGTCAACAACAACACCTCCCTTGGCTGTAAAGCCAATGAGGACAATTTTGCCATCAAATACTGCGGGAACCTTTTTTACGTTCAAGATATCTACAAAGGAATAGTATGGAAAGGATCGTCTACCCCCTTTGAATTTGATGAACATCTCTCCCTTATTAATAGGAATGACTTCTTCTCCTACTTTGATCCCACTATCTTTAACTATTACCTGCCCAGGATGCTCATTGAGATAGTCAAGGGCCAGACGCAAAGGCATAGAAGGCATAATATGCCCTCTATAATCGATAAATGGTATATGGACCTGGCCCATCATTATCTTATTAGGGGAGAGATTTATGTGCCCTAGGCCGCGACCACTTTTTGACAGTTCCGTGAATGGGGTTGTCAATTGTTCGACAGATAGGTAGTCTTCAATATTGAGTTCATCTTTATTCAATGTACTGCTATTTAGAAATGATTCAGGGGGGATCACTAACTCGGTTTCGTATTTCCCAAGTTTGCCAATAACTGGAAGGATTATATTTCCAGAGTTCCTCACTGTCTCAGATAGTACTTTGTCGTTATCCATGCGTTTTTCAATCTCTTTCAATTTAGATAGTATCCATTTGTCTTTTCCTTCTGAACTGCGAAGTTTTTCACGCTTCAGGATTTCAGCGTAAAGATTCTCTATCTCTTTGATGCCCGGGTTTTGCTCTTTTTCGCTAAAGACCATATCAAGGCCAATAAGTTTTGCCCCGCTGTTCTTCAAGATTGTAATCATCTCAGCTATAATATGCCTTGGCCAGGGCCATTGGCCGAGCTCACTTATACTTTTATCGTCAATATTTACTAAAGCCACCTTGCTCTCTCCAGGGTTGCGTGGCGTGTCAAGACGCATTTCGATCTCGTAGATTACCTTTTCAAGGGACTCAAAAAAGGGGAAGGACAGAAAAGACAGGTAAATAAAAGCGCTCGCCACGAAGGCAGCTATGTACATAGAGTTCAAATTCTTGTGGGCGCCTTTCATGCTGTCAGGAAGGTTTGAATGTGCATCTCTTTGACTTGGTAGCCAGTAATCCTAGCTCTTTTGTGGTGCTTATTTGACATACATTTAAATATCTAATAAACTTAGAATTAATTTTTTCACCATATCAGATTGACCCCATTATGTCAAAGAAAAGCCAGGCTCCTGGATTCTTACATTTTGCATGAGTGTTAATTCATTTGAAATGATCTATAAATGCTGATATAAGAGAAAAACAGACACCTTAATAACAGAACGCTACACAAGGGGACTGTTTATGGCAAAGATAGGCTCAGATCAGATAAAGAAAAAAATGCAGAACGAGAATTTTGTTTCTCGCCGTAAGTTAGGCGAATTATTAATAGAGTCAGGTCTCTTGACGAATGATAAACTAAAGGAGGCCTTAGAGGTTCAGAAAAGAACGCGTAAAAGATTGGGCGAGGCCTTGATTGAGATGAGACTCGTTTCAGAAGAGGAGATAGCCTTTGCTCTGGCTATGCAACTTAAGATTGCCTTCATCGATCTCAAGGACTACCCCATTAAAGACGGTGTTATCGATTCTGTACCTGAGGAGGTTTGTCAGAAATTTGTATGTATTCCTGTAGCCATGAAAAATAATATACTTGATGTTGCTATGGATGACCCTCTTGACCTAAATATGATGAAAGATCTTCAGTTTATAACTGGTTACAGTATTCAGCCGGCTATCTCCACCCGAAGCCAGATAATTGACAGGCTCCAAAGACATTATCATCCGGAAAAATCGATTACGGATGTTGCTGATCAGTTTGTGGAAGATGTTGGCATGGAATTTCTTTCCGAGGAGAAGGAAGAACAGAAGATGGAAGAGGATTTCGAGTCGTTAAAGGACTCGCCCTTTATAAAGATGGTTGATCTAATAATTAGAAATGCCATCAAGCAAGGGGCAAGTGATATTCATATTGAGGCGCAGGAAAATCAGGTGAGGGTTAGAAATCGCATTGATGGGGTACTACAGGATTCGATCAAGCTTCCAAAATGGACACAACCTGTTATTGTCTCACGCATAAAGGTTTTGGCGGGTCTCAATATAGCAGAGAGGAGGCTGCCCCAAGACGGGAGGATAAGGGTGAAGGCAAGAAACATGTCCGTAGACCTGAGGGTATCTACACTTCCTACGTACTATGGGGAAAAGGCAGTCGTAAGGATCTTAAACAAACAAGTAGCATTCCTTTCACTGAGTCAACTTGGATTTAGTGACAAGAATATGACAATATTAAAGAATTTTATCCATCGCCCTCAGGGTATGGTTTTGATCACGGGTCCTACAGGCAGTGGGAAGACCTCAACCCTCTATGCCTGTATGCAGGACATCAAGTCGGAAGAAGTAAATGTCATTTCTGTTGAGGATCCTGTGGAATATGAGTTACCTGGTATGAACCAGGTGCAGATAAACGAGAAGGTGGGCCTTACATTTCCTTTTCTTCTGCGCTCGATTTTAAGACAGGATCCAAATGTGATAATGGTAGGGGAGATAAGAGATGAGGAGACGGCTGAGATAGCTGTTCAGGCCGCCATGACTGGACATCTAGTTCTTTCAACCCTCCATACAAACGATGCTCCGACAGCTGTTACCCGCCTTATAGATATAGGGATACCGCCGTATCTGATTGCTGCTTCCGTAGTTGGAGTTATTGCACAGCGGCTGGTAAGAACCATATGCCCTGATTGCAAGGAGGAATATTTGCCTAATCGAGATCTTCTGACCAGAGTTAATCTGGATCAAGATGATCTTCCCTTTAAGTTTTATAGAGGGGCGGGGTGCAAAAATTGCGGTGATACGGGTTTCAAAGGGCGGACGGCTCTTGAGGAGATAATGGTTATGGGTCCTAAAATAAGGGAACTCATTCAGTCCTCTGGAACGGCTGATACCTTGAGGGAAGCAGCCATGGCAATGGGGATGAGCACGTTAGGGATGA
Organism: Deltaproteobacteria bacterium; assembly: GCA_020349945.1. Classification (GTDB taxonomy): domain Bacteria; phylum Desulfobacterota; class DSM-4660; order Desulfatiglandales; family B25-G16; genus JABXJZ01. Next base: position 2,500,106 of record CP070704.1, on the reverse strand, counting down.
GCGGTATGAAAAAGATAGAGATGGGAATAACCACCATAGAAGAGGTTCTGAAGGCGGTGCACCAAAAGGAGGAGCTGACAACCGTTTGCCCACATTGTGGAAAGAATGTCAGCTTAGATTTCCTAGACTGTCCTTATTGCGAAAAGCCCATAATCCCCACCTGCAGCTCTTGTAGCCGGATAGCACAGCCAGAATGGGTGGTTTGTCCGTATTGTAGAAATAACTTAAAACCTGAGAGTTAATGACTCCCCGCACCACCCAAGGAGATTTATTTCTTGACTATTTCTTTATTTTTGTCCTACCATCCCTAGCTTAAGACGATATTTACGAAAGCTTTCAGCTACATAGAAGAGGAATCGAGATGCAGTGCAAATACCATCGTGACCGGCTAGCAGAATTTTTTTGTGCCAGTTGTAATGCTCCTCTGTGCAAGGAATGCGCTGACGAGGCTAAGCCTGGGGAATACTATTGTTTTCAGTGTGCCATGATTCGATCTGTCTCTGCGGTTGGTACATCTATACAAGAGAAGCGGGAAAAGGAAGAGGGTAAGAGACTGAAAAAGAAGAAAAAATGGGGTCCCTTTCACTATTTTGTAGTCGTCTCCTCTATCTTGATCTTGGTAATGTGGGGGGTTATTATCTTTGGTAGTCCAAAAAAACCTGCCAGAACGGTTACGGCTGATTTTACTAAAAAGGGCAGGGTGCTATTATTTATGGTTGACGGTGCTATCAAGCGGTATGCACACTATGAAGGGAATAAATATCCTGAGCAGCTAACTGATCTTATTCCCAAGTACTTACCACTGAGAGAGAGCGAAGTCTTTCATCTGAAGAAATTATCCTATCACAGAGACTCAAAGATAGGCTACCGCCTGTCTCTGGCCACTCCTACACCGGGAGAGATGAATGTTATCTTATCGCCTAAGGGCGTTGAGTACAGTCCTCCATCGGAAGAAGGGGCATAAATGAAAAGACAGGTGGTCGGCTTCACCCTACTAGAGTTAATGGTAACAGTAGCCATCGTAGGTATCCTGGCTGCTACTGCAATTCCAGCATATAACACGTATAGACAGAGAACCTATGGATCTGAAGCTATTGTCATGCTCAAGCGGATTCTTGACGCAGAGATCATGTATTTTCTGGAGAATGAGAAATTTTTTCCAGAAGCAGGGCAGCCAGCAATAAATATATTTAACGATGATGACCCTTCCAAGGCAGAGATAAATCAGGTAAAAAACGCACTTAAAATACTTATTCCTGTAAGGCATAAACTTGATTTCACCATTACTACTGTAGCGGTTCTAGGTGAACCACTTAATATGGTAACTGTATTTTCTGCTGGAAGTTCTTTTGATCTTTTCCGTGGGGTCACGTCAATCACTGGAACCGTTGATAAAACTGGAAAGATTAATATCTGGTAGGGATAATCAATAGTTATCCTGTTTAAACCATCCAGGCATGGAAATGAATAAGTCAGATTCGTGGCTATATCCAATAGGGGAAATACCTCTTGCTAAAGACCATCTGCGCAAGAATTCTCAAAATATCCTTACGAGCACATGAATTTTGAATCACTATTTAACAATTTTATTACCAGCGGGATAAGATCTCCGGATCTAGAAACCTTAAAGAAATATAAAGCCCTCAATATATTTCTACTTATCCTCATTCTTTTTTCCCCGTGCCTTGGTTTGTTCTATTTTTTTATCGGGGCAAATCTTCTCTTTTATGCTACCATTACAGGCGGTCTGTTAGGGGTTTCGGCCTTCATTCTTCTAAGAAAGACCAAAAATCTTACAGTAGCGGGGAATTATGCCTTTTTTGTCCTTTGGGGCACTTTTTTGATCATTAGATGGAATACCGGGGCCATGAGCGAAGGCGGTGTAATCCTCTTATCCTGGATATGGAATGCTGTGCTTATCCTCATGGCTGTTTTCATTACAGGATATCTCTGGGGAACGATCTGGGGGACTTTAATATTTGTGGAAACAGGTGTTGCAGTTTATCTATTCAGGACCGGTTACAAGTTTCCAAATCTCATGCCCCCTGAGATTTCACCTATCTATTCCCTGGGTGCCTATTTATTGGGCCTTTTGGTCATCCTTTTAATCGCCTTTCTGTATGAAAGGGAAAAGGCCGATGTCGTCGACAGGGAGCAAGTAAAATCCAGGGCCCTTGTTGAGTCAAAAAGATATGTCGACACTATCATTGAAAGATCTCCTCTGCCCACTTTTGTAATAGACAGAGAACATCGCGTGATTCAGTGGAATCGTGCATGTCAGCAGATGACAGGTGTCCCTGCAGAGGAAATAATTGGTAAGAGGGTTCCTACCTCTCTGTATGTTGATGATAAGCGGAGTCTGGCTGACATCATTATAGAGGACCCGGATTCTATAGCAGAGAGATTTTCTGGCTCTATATTATCCAAGACAGACAGCGGGTACTTTGAAGTCGGAATTCCTCTTCCTGCCATAAAAGAAGGTACTCAGGCAATCGTATCCGTTGCGCCTATTCGCGACATGAACGGCTCGATCAACGGGGCTATAGAGACAATACAGGATGTGAGCAAGCTTCAGCAGGGAGATTACAAGGTATATAATGACTATGGTGGGCCTGTTGAATCACCATCAGATCCAATTTTTGGCATTGACTCAGAGGGTAGGATTAGCTTCTGGAATAAAGCGTGCGAAGAAACTTTTGGCTACCCTTCGTCTAAGATAATTGGAAACGACCCGTCGATCTTCCTTTCAAAATCTACCAAACGACCTTTTGAGGAAACGATTGCTAAGGTTTTTAAGGGGGAATCATTTAATGGAAAGGAATGGAAATATTATTCGGCCCAGGGGGAAGCCGTACATGTTCTGGCCCGGGCATACCCCATTCAAGACAGCAAGGGGAACTCCAAGGGATGTGTAATTGTTAATACTGATATAACGGGTCTTAGATCGAGAATGGATAACTTAAAACGGGATGCAGGGGAGGCCAAGGAGAAACTAAAAAGGGTGACAGATGAATATACCTTATTAAGAAAAAATATCGCTACCTATATTCGAAGGAAGGCGCAATAACCGAGGGATAATTGGGTGGCTCCCGGCACGTTGCTTAAGCCTAAATAATTTCGTAGACCGTAATCTCTGCACTTCTTCCTTTAACCTTTTTTCGGCCGACTTTTCTTATTTTGAATTTACCTTTCACAGCCCTGTATGTATCCTCTCCTATAAGGATCTGGTTGGGCTTGGCAATTGATTCTAATCTTGAGGCAATATTGACCGGGTCTCCGATGACGGTGTAATCCATCCGCCTGGGTGAACCAATACTTCCTGCAACCACGCGCCCCGTGTTTACTCCTATCCTTATATCGAGTTTTTTTCTCTGATTTCCTTGTTCGGCCATCATTCTTGCCAGTCTTTCTTTCATTTCCTTGGCCGCCAGAATTGCCCTTTCGGTATCATCTTCTCGTTCCATTGGTGCCCCAAAAATAGCCATCAATCCGTCTCCTATGTACTTATCAAGGGTACCATCGTAGCTGAAGATAATATCCGTCATTATTGAAAAATATTGATTTAGAATCATATTTGTTTCCTGAGGGGGAATCTGTTCCGCAAGTTGAGTAAAAGCAGTAATGTCTGTAAAGACCATAGTAGCCGTTAGTTCCTTCGGCTCCATAACCTCCTGGCTCCCCTTTACGATCATTTCTACAACCTGAGGAGCGAGAAATCTCTCCAGACGGCTCCTCCGCATCTCTTCCTGCCTTATCTTTTCATTGAGGCTGGCCTGTTCAAGTATCATGGCCATCTGGCTTCCAGTGGCCTTCAGGAGCTCGAGATCGTCTTTGGTGAACTGGTTGTCAAACCTTACACTGTCGAGTTGAATAACACCGATAATCTTGTCTTTTCGCCAGAGTGGGGCACAAATAACTGATCTGAGTTTTTGGATAAACACGCTCTTCGCACCATCAAATCGAGAATCAGCCATAGCATTTGATGTTAAAATAGCCTCTTTATCATGTATTACTTTATCAATTATAGTTCGACTAACCTTTAATTTTCCCTTATCCTTTTCTTGATCGTCTTTATATTTGACGACAAGGGGATCAAGGTCACTCTCTCCTTCATCTCCGGTAAGGATCAAAAAACCGTAATCAGCATCAATGACCCTAAAGACAAGATCCATTATCTTTTCCAGGAGTTCCCTGAAATCAGTGATGGAATTCAACTGGCGACTGATCTCGAAAAGCAACCAAAGCACTTTATTCCTTCTCTCTAATTCAGCCTGAGTCTCTTGTGATGCGGGAAGAATAGCAGCCTCTCTTGGGGTTTTCATATCTTGTGTAGAAACTAGCAGCTCTTGGGAGTCAATGACACCAGTCTCTGACAGACTTCTTATTACCCGTTTATTCTCCTTTTCATAATCGCCATCAGTTGTCAGGACAAGGGAGTCTTTTTTTGTTAAAAATACGAGGCTTGAGCTGCCGATTTTTATTTCGTCCTTGTGTTTCAGGAGGATACTCTGAATTGACTTCCTATTTAGCTTCGTACCATTTTCGCTTCCAAGGTCTTTTAGAATGTGGCCCTCTTTTGTTTCCAGTATCTCAGCGTGGTGACGAGAAACGGTTTTATCAGAGAGGATAAGATTATTGTCTTTGCTCCTGCCTATGGTAATTCTTTCTTTGTCGATTTGAAAGTTAGACCTTCGGCCATCATTGGTTATGACATCTAAGCTTGGCATATCCTCTTTTCCGAGATTTTTAATGAAACCCTCGCAAGATAACCATTATATTATCTCGCCCGCCAGCAAGACTGGGCTGTTGGATCAAGGAAAGGTGATCTATATTGAAGGTTCCAAGGAAGGTAAATTGCATAGCCATCTCACCCATCAACCTGGGTGCACGAACAGGGTGGGGATTAATGATTTGCCCCTCACCAGAGCCAGTTGCCGTTCTTGTCCCATCGGCTATTGTATTGTATCCCAAGCTTTGAAAGGATATTTTGATAGAGAAAAAGGGTGTTACCCCTAAAATAGCCAAGATCTTGGCAATGTGGGTCTGGTTTGAACCCCCTTTCCTTTGCCTTAGAGAGGACCATAGTCTTTGCGGTCTTGCCAGCAATGCAGATATAATCCAAGTGGATAGAATGGTAGAGTTTATCTTCCAAGGTTACAACAACTACCGCATTGTCGGGTATTTTTTCATCAGTCGTTATATATATACTCAAAAAGAAACCTATAAGAAGAATGCTTATCAATACTACTGTAATTATTTTGTATGTTTTTTCCATTTCTTATGATTTTGATCCTACACGAGCTACTTCAACAAGACAAAAGGCCTCTCGATTCGTGTAAATACGATTTTATATTGAGCCTAAGACCGCCGGTTTCTATTTCCGCTGGTTATATCATACACGGTGAAGATATGAATCCTGAATCTTTAAATAAATTCTGAAGTTTTTACTATCTTTTTGAGACAAAGTCAACCAAATGATCCGAAAATTAAAAACAGGTTGAGCTTTTCCCCATTTCTGGATCTGTTTATGGCATCTTTTCCGTTTCAAGGGCTTTTCAACAAGCACAAAGATCAAGGGATGTTAAGATTGCCAGAGGGAAGAAAAAGATCTGTGATTTTGTGGTCCTATAGGAAGACAGATAATCCATGGAAGGAGGGATAGGTTTTGGGAAGAGACGTTTCTTCGCTGGACGGAAGCATTACATCTTTGCATTGGAGATGTAAGTGTCCACTTTGCTGCAGTGTTAACATTTCTGTAGGTCAGCCTATTTTATAATAATCCTTATACCAAGCAAGGAACTTTCTAATACCTGTCCTGAGTGAAGTTTTTGGATTAAAGCCCAACATCTTTTTCGTCTTTTCTATATTAGCATATGTTTCAGGGACATCACCAGGCTGAAGAGGAAGGAAGTTTTTCTTTGCCTCGACACCCAATTCCTCTTGAATGATCTTTATAAGTTCCATCAGCTCCTCAGTCTTTGAATTACCAAGATTAAATATTTCGTAACTAAAAGGAGTATTCAGGGCAGAGATCGTTCCATCTGCAATATCATCTATGTAGGTAAAATCCCTTTTCATTTTTCCAAAGTTATAGATGTCTATCGGTCTCCCATCCAGGATAGACCTGGTAAAAAGAAAAAGGGCCATATCTGGCCTTCCCCATGGCCCATAAACGGTGAAATAGCGCAGCCCGGTTAAAGGGATCTTGAAAAGATGGCTGTAAGCGTATGCCATCAGTTCGTTAGTTCTCTTGGTTACTCCATATAGGGAGATTGGGGTGTCAACACTGTCTTCAACGGCAAAAGGCAGCTTTTTGTTATTACCATAAACAGATGATGAAGAGGCAAAGACGAAGTTCTTTATAGGGAATTGCCGTGCCATTTCCAGTAGGTTGAGAAAGCCCCTAATATTGCTCTCCTGATAGGTAAAGGGGTTTTGGATTGAGTATCTTACACCAGCCTGGGCCGCCAGGTTACAAACCTTATCTATGTGGTGCTGGGAGAATATCTTCTTGAGGGCGCCGAGATCGTTAATATCTTTGTGATAGAAGGTGAGATTATGATGAGAGATTATCTGTTCCAGTCTGGCCTTTTTTAAAGAGATATCATAATAGGGATTGAGGTTATCTATGCCGATTACCCTATCACCCTTATCAAGTAGTGATCGGGCTATATGAAAGCCAATAAAACCTGCCACTCCTGTAACAAGGGTTGTTTGGTGATTATCTATCATAGCATTTTCAAATAGATCGCAGCTTTCAGGTCCTATAGCCGGCATTTATCCTTATATAATCATAGGTCAAATCACAGGTTACTATCCTGTCTTTCCATCTTCCCTGATTAAGCTGAATAGTAATTGTTAGCTGTTCCTTTTTCATTTTTTCAGCTGCCTCTCTTTCTTCTTTTTCACTGGTCATAACACCGCCATCCACTATCTTGGTCCCATCTATCCATATGCAAACCTTATTTTCCTCCATCTTAATTCCTGACCTCCCAATGGCAGCCATAATCCTTCCCCAGTTAGGGTCTTGGCCAAAGATGGCCGTTTTAACCAGGTTGGAATTGCCAACTGCCCTGGCGGCTGTATGTGCATCATGTTTTGTTGCTGCACCGTCCACCTCAATTATAACTACCTTGGTAGCCCCCTCGCCGTCTTTGGCAATCATGTGAGCTAACTCCAGCATAACATCTGTTAAGCCCCTTTCAAACTCTCTTATGTCTGACCTATCTAAGTTTGTATTTCCCGCAACCCCGTTAGCCATAATCAGGACCATATCATTGGTGCTGGTCTCTCCGTCCACGGTAATTCGGTTGAAGGTGCGGTCAGCAGCTGATCGAAAGACAGGCCATAAGGTCTGGGAATCAATATATATGTCTGTAAGCAGGAAAGAAAGCATGGTCGCCATATTTGGCATGATCATACCAGCCCCTTTAGCTAATCCCAATAAGTGAAAGGGATATCCACCAGCATTCCCTTCAAAATAACTCATTTTGGGAAATGAATCTGTGGTCATTAAAGCCTCGGCAACAGATTGAAATCCATGAGGGGAGAGATTTTTTATGAGGTTTGGAATAGCCTTTTTTATCCTATCCAATGGTAGGTAGGCCCCGATAACTCCTGTTGAGGCAACAACTGTCTCCTCTGGACGGATGCCTAATCCCTTGGCAACCGTATCTGCTGTTTCAATGGCATCGTTTAATCCTTGAATACCGGTACAGGCATTGGCATAGCCGGTATTGGCGATAACCGCTCTTAGGAAGCGGTTTTTTATCCTTTCCTGACTCAAGAGAACCGGGGCGGCCTTAACTTGATTAGTCGTAAATACCCCCGCTCCCACCGCCTCCTTTTGGGAAAGGATCAAGGAAAGATCCAAATGGCCGTCCTTGTTCAGGCCAGCAGAAACCGCAGAGGCAAGAAATCCTGGAACGGAATAGTTATTGTATTTTTTCATCTACCACAGCAGCGTTTGTATTTTTTCCCGCTTCCGCACGGGCAAGGATCATTTCTGCCTACCTTAGCCGTCTTTCGCTTGACTGGAGACTTGCCTCCGTTATCACCATGACTGAAAACTATTTCCCTCCTCTTGGGAGCTACAATGGGGGGCCGTTCCTGGGGGGCTATTCTTACCCTGAAAAGTGTTTTGAGGGTATTTTCCTTAATTCCTTCCACCATTGAGAGGAACATGCCGTAACCCTCTTTCTGATACTCCTTGAGAGGATCCATCTGGCCGTATCCCCTTAGGCCGATACCCTCTTTTAGCTGGTCCATAGCGAGAAGATGGTCCATCCAGAGTTCATCGATTGCCTGTAGCATGGCCATTTTTTGCAGAAAATGAAAGGATTGAGGATCGATCTCCTTCTCTTTTTTCTCATATGAATCTAAGGCCTGCTGTGTTAACGTATCTATCAAAGTAGCCTGCGTTAGATCCTTCATCTCTCCTTTGGAAAACCTGGGTAAGAACCCAAATACATTATACATATACTCTGAAAGTGGGCTCAAGTTCCATTCCTCTGGAAAGATTTTGGGATCAATGGTATCTAAAACCGCTGCCTCTGCCAGCTCGTCAATCATACCCACTATGGTTTCCTTAAGGTGATCACCCTTCAGTATTCCCCTTCTCTGGCCGTATATTACCTTCCGTTGTTGGTTCATCACATCATCATATTCAAGAAGGCTTTTTCGGATGTTGAAGTTCATGCCTTCGACCCTTTTCTGGGCCCCTTCAATCGCCCTTGAGATGATTTGGTGTTCTATTGGCTGATCCTCTTCCATACCGAGTCTATCCATGACAGAGGCAATTCTTTCTGAGCCGAAGATCCTCATGAGATCGTCTTCCAAGGAAAGATAGAACCGTGAAGAGCCTCGATCTCCCTGCCGTCCTGAACGTCCTCTCAGTTGATTATCAATCCTTCTGCTTTCGTGCCTCTCCGTACCAAGGACATGCAACCCACCCAGTTCTGGCACACCATCACCTAACACTATATCGGTTCCCCTACCAGCCATATTTGTGGATATGGTAACAGTTCCATTTTGTCCGGCCTGGGCAATAATCTCGGCCTCTCTTTCATGGTTTTTGGCATTTAAGACCTGGTGTTTGATGCCCTCTCTTTTAAGCATCTTGCTTAGTCTCTCAGATTTTTCGATTGATATTGTACCAACAAGTACAGGTTGACCCTTTTTATGCAATTTCTTGATTTCTTCACCAACTGCTTTGAATTTCTCCCTCTCGGTCTTGTAAATAACGTCTGGATAATCATCCCTGATCATTTTTTTATGGGTCGGTATTACCAGTACATCAAGATCATAGATCTTTTTGAATTCCGGGGCCTCTGTATCAGCTGTTCCGGTCATTCCAGCGAGGTTTTCATACATCCTGAAGTAATTTTGAAAGGTTATGGTAGCCAGGGTTTGATTCTCTTCTGCAACATTAACACTTTCCTTTGCCTCAATGGCCTGATGTAACCCATCGCTCCACCTCCTACCTGGCATAAGTCTACCGGTAAATTCATCCACGATTATCACCTGCCCATCCTTGACAACGTAGTCCACATCCTTATTAAAGAGCCAATAGGCCTTAATCAGCTGTTGGGCGGCATGCATTCTATCGGATGTTTCCGAATATTTCGCCTCCAATTCTCGCTTATACCTTTTCTTTTCCCTGAAGTTCAATTGAGGGTCGTTATCGATTTCTTGGAGTCCCTCGATCAGATCAGGGATAACAAAGGCATCTTGTTGATCTCCGGATAACAGTCTTAGCCCCTTATCTGTCCAGTTTGCACTACGATCTTGCTCATCGATGACGCAGTAAAGTTCTTCATCCAAGACATGGAGGCTCTTTTGGGCTGCAAGAAAGGATTCCATCCTATCGATCATTTTTTTTAATCCTGGTTCCCTGGCAATAAGGTCAAGAAACCGTGGATTCTTTGGGTCACCCCTCTTCACTTGAAGTAGCAATTCGACTGTCTTATCATCATCCGTGCCTTCCCTCATCCGCGCCTCTGCCCTATTGAGGACGGACCTAATAACCCTATCTTGGTGCCCTTTAAGTTCAATGATCAAGTCTTTGAGTGTGGCATAATAGATATCTTTACTCCGCTCGATGGGACCTGAGATTATCAGAGGAGTCCTGGCTTCATCAATGAGAATACTGTCTACCTCATCAACAATGGCAAAATGGAGCTCCCTCTGCACACAGTCTTCTAATGAGAACTTCATATTATCCCTGAGGTAATCAAAACCGAATTCATTGTTAGTGCCATATGTTATATCGGCGTTGTAGGCAATCTTTCTTTCGTGATCATCCATATCGTGCACAATAACACCGACAGACATCCCTAAGAATTGGTATATTCCACCCATCCACTCAGCGTCTCTTTTGGCAAGATAGTCATTCACCGTAACCAGGTGGGAACCGCGTTCTAAAAGGGCGTTTAGGTATAGAGGGAGGGTAGCGGCCAGTGTTTTGCCTTCACCTGTTTTCATTTCTGCTATCTTGCCATGATGGAGGGCAACGCCTCCTAAGAGCTGCACATCAAAATGCCTCATGCCTAAGACCCTTACCGAGGCTTCTCTCACAGCGGCATAGGCCTCAGGTAAAATATCATCCAAGGCCTCACCCTTTGCTATCCTCTCCCTAAATTCCACTGTCTTGCCCCTCAGTTGGGTATCAGTGAGGCCTTTATAGTGGGGTTCAAGCTCATTGATCTGTGTGACTATTGGAGCAAGTTTTTTAAGTTCTCTTTCGTTTTTGCTCCCGACAATATCCTTGAAAAGTTTACCTAACATACAGAAATTCCCTTTCGATTATCTTTCCTTCTGATTAAACATTTATAAAGAAAAATTCAAGTATCAATTACCCTATTGCGTAACTTATTGAATATTGCACGATAATGTGCAGGTTTAGTAAAGATAAATGTACCAAATTTAGAGGCAGAAGTCCACAAACGACCTTATAGGGTTAATGGTTTTGTATGATAATAAGGTTACACGAAGATGAGAGGGGCTAACAAATACTCCCCCAAGCGACGGGTGCAAATCAATCTAATATGTAACGAAGAGGGTTTACGGGGACGCCATTGAGAAGTACCTCATAGTGGAGGTGCGGGCCTGTGCATCGGCCGGTTTTTCCAACCTCGGCTATTATTTCACCCCTTTTAACATGCTGCCCTTTCTTTACGCGGAATTTATGCAAATGTCCATACCTTGTCATCAGGCTATATCCATGATTGATAGCAATCATGTTGCCGAAGTTGCCTTCCCTGCCCGCAGATACAACTAATCCGTCGGCTGGTGCAATTACAGGTGTCCCGATCCTGGTCCCTATATCCAGTCCTTTGTGAAATTCCCTTTGATTTGTAAACGGTGAGATCCTGTAGCCAAATCTAGAAGAGAACCATCCTTCGGTTGGATTGATAGATGGTGTACAGGCCAGAATGGATTTCTGCTCCTTCAAGAAATTGCTCAATTCTGTTTGGGATATGGAGGTCATAGCCATTTCTGTTTCCAGATTCTCCAGGGATTTATGCATTTGATGGACTAGCCCGTTATTATGAACCTCCTCCATTTGATAATCTGACGTGGGGGTATTAACATTTGAGCCTCCAAGGCTCAAAAATTGATCCTCTTCCCCAGATGGCTCTAAGCTTGTCATAACCCTTAACTTGTGCTCAAATTCTTGTAGCTTGGCCATCCTTTGACCGATTTGGTTGATCTTTTTGCTCAAGGCAATGAGGTGCGTTTTTTGAGCCCTGTTTTCCTTCCTTAGATAATTTAATTCTGGTATCTGGGTTTTGATTTTTCTGTAATCGGTAATGAGCCACGCGATTCCGATGGCTATCAGAAAAAAAAGAGGGGTAAGAATAAAGATCAGTGTGTTAGGAACGCCAATTTTTCTTATCTTATTTGATCCTCTAGGAAGGAATACAATAGTAGACTTTTTTGAGGCCATAAGAATAGAAGAATTGAGCTAAATCATATTGTGTCTCATTGGAGGCGGCAACCGGATTCGAACCGGTGTCAAACGGTTTTGCAGACCGCTGCCTTAGCCACTTGGCTATGCCGCCTTCTCATGGAGCGGGAAACCGGACTTGAACCGGCGACCGTCACGTTGGCAACGTGATGCTCTACCAGCTGAGCTATTCCCGCTCTCTGATACATCTTAGCAGTTTCTTGTCTGTTGTCAATAAAAAAATGCCAGGGTTTCTAGAGGAGTGCCCTCTTGATCATTCGAAAGTATAACCATCCAGACCACATAGTTAATATTAAAGCCCCCCAGAGAAAAGTCATTCCAACGTCATGGAAATCGACCTCAAAATACTGGTAGTGCAAAGCAAGGCATATGAGGGCCACCGATTGGAATATTGTCTTGTATTTTCCAAGAGAGCTTGCCTCAATAACCTTACCTTCAGCCACAGCAATACCCCTCAATCCTGTGACTGCCATTTCCCTTCCGATAATGAGGATGACAATCCAGGCAGGAGCTCTGTCCAGGGCCACAAGCATGATCATGGTTACCGAGACCAGCAATTTGTCAGCTAGGGGATCAAGGAACTTACCCAAAGGGGTGACGATTTTGTATCTCCGGGCATAGAATCCATCCAGGAGATCTGTTATAGCAGCAAGTCCAAAAAAGAGGGCGGCTAAGAAACTGCCTAATCTTCCGGGAAAATACAGGCAAACAACCACTGCCGGAATCAAGACCAACCTAATAATACTCAGAGTATTTGGGAGGTTAATTATTTGGCCTTGATTTTTGTTCATAATTAAAGCCTTCAGCTTCCCTTTTTCTGAATTCCATGTAATATTTCATGACCTTTTCCACGAAGCGTCTTGTCTTGGGTACAGGTGGGACGGAATTGTGTTTGGCGACTATTTTAGCACCTGCATTATAGGCAGCTATAGCTAATCTTTTATCCTGTTTAAACTTCTCAAGAAGTAAACCAAGGTATCTTGTGCCGCCGGAGATATTTTCTTCTGGATCAAAGGGATTGTCTACCCTCATATCACCTGCAGTAGCTGGCATAAGCTGCATCAGACCCTGAGCACCACTTTCAGAGATCGCATCGGGATTGAAAGATGATTCAGCCTTTATAATGGCCTTTATTAGGTCAGCCTCTACACCAAATTGTTCTGCTGCCTTATGGATTATGGCATCATATTTTTTAATGTATTGTCTTCCCTTTATCCCACCTGTCTTGATATAAAGGCGATACCGCGTATCTGATCGAACGTTGGTAAAATGCCAAACCCCATTCTTATCCCTGAATCGATAGATGTCAGCCTGTGCATATTTGAAGGAAAGTACTCCGATGATGGCAACAGATAGGATTAACCTAAAGAGAGGCATTTTTTACCTCATTTTCTTCCAGTCCGCCAAAAATCTATCTAATCCAATCTTTGTGAGAGGATGTTCGGTTAGCTGGATGAGTACCTTAAAGGGAATTGTAGCAATATGGGCACCAATCAAGGCTGCGTCCAGAACATGGATAGGATTGCGGATGCTTGCCACAATAACCTCTGTTTCAAATCCGTAATTTTCATATACCGTTACTATATCTTCTACTATTCCTATACCAACGCTACTTATATCATCTAGTCTACCGATAAAGGGGCTGACGAAGGTAGCACCCGCTTTTGCTGCTATGAGCGCCTGCAAGGGGGAAAATATCAGTGTTACATTGGTGGTGATATCCTCCTTTGAAAGTATCTGGGTGGCCTTAATCCCTTCGGTTATCATGGGGATTTTCACCACTATATTATCTGCAAGTTTTGCCAGTTGCCTTGCCTCCTTAACCATACCCTCTGCCTCAAGGCTTATCACCTCTGCGCTCACCGGGCCATCTACTATTTTGCATATTTCCTTAATTAATTCTTCAAAATCTCTTCCCTCTTTTGCTACCAGTGTAGGGTTAGTTGTCACCCCATCCAGTAGACCAAGTTCATTGGCCCTTTCTATCTCTTCAAGGTTTGCTGTGTCGATAAAAAACTTCATCTTTCCTCCTTCAAGAATCAGAGATGTGTGCATAGCCATTTTGGGAATGCGCGCTAAATCCCAATTGCCTGTTTCCATTAATTCCTTTGCATATTTTTCAGTGCCAAGTTATGCAAAGGCTCAACACAAGGTTCTTTTGGCAATTTATTCAAGAGCTGGCTTATCGTTAATTTAAGAACAGGATGCATGAGATCGGGTGCCAGTAGAGATAGAGGCTCTAACACAAAGCGCCTCTTGTGGAGTAAAGGATGGGGGATTATCAGATTATCGGATTGTATTACCTCTTGACCGAACAGAAGTATGTCCAGGTCAATTATTCGGGCCTCCCATCTTTCCTTCCGCATCCTCCCCATATCAGATTCTATGCCCATAAGGGCCTTTAATAGCTGAGATGGGTTTTGAGCAACAGTTACCTGGGCAACACAGTTTGCATACCAGTCTTGTCCAGTAACACCCTCGGGCTCTGTTTTGAATAGTGCTGAACAGGCAGTAACATGACATCCCGGCAGCCGGTTTATCTTGCCTATAGAATGCCTACAATTAGATAGCTTATCCCCCAGGTTTGATCCTATGCCTATATATGCTATGGTGCTCTCCAAGATTATAGCCCAATACTTTTTATCCTCTCGGTTGCCTCTAAAAGGCGGCTCTCATGCTGGGTCAATGCCAGCCTTATATAACCCTCGCCAGGATAACCAAATCCATTACCTGGCGTTACGACTACACCGACCTCGGTTAGAAGCCTTGTTGCCAGATCTACAGATGTGTAACGATGAGGCACCGGGATCCAAAGATAAAAGGTGGCCTTGGGTGGAGTTACCTTGAAACCGGCATCCCTCAGCCCCTTGACCATGATATCTCTCCTCTGACCATAAACTTTCTGTATCTCTAAGATACTTTCCCTCGTTGCCCTGAGGGCCTTAATACCGGCTATCTGAATGGCCTGGAAAACACCGGAGTCAACATTACTCTTGATCAAACTTAACCCTTTGATGGCCTCTTTGTTTCCCATGGCAAAGCCGATGCGCCATCCTGTCATATTAAAAGACTTTGATAAGGAATGAAATTCTATACATACGTCTTTGGCTCCCTCAATTTGGAGAAGGCTCATAGGTCTGTATTCATCAAAGCAGATTTCGCTATAGGTAAGATCGTGGCAGACGATTACATGATACCTGTGTGCAAACTCGACGACCGATTTGAAAAAATCCTCATCAGCCACTGCTGCCGTAGGATTGTTAGGATAATTGAGCCACATCATTTTGGCCCTGCTGGCGACCTCAGCCGGTATAGAAGTAAGATCTGCTAAGAAGCCATTCTCCTTGAAGAGTGGAACAAAATAGGGCTTTCCACCAGCAAAAATGGTACCAATATTATACACTGGATAAGCAGGGGTAGGGACAAGGGCAAGGTCGCCTGGGTTTATAAACGCCAGGGAAATATGAGCTATTCCCTCCTTTGCACCAATAAGGGCTATTACCTCGCTTTGTGGATCAAGTCTGACTGAGAATCTCTCTTCGTACCATTCGGCAATGGCGACCTTAAGGTCTTCCATCCCTGAATAAGAGGGGTAACGATGGTTTGCTGGGTCTTGGACGGCCCTCATCATTGCATTGATAATTTTGGGTGGAGTAGGCAGGTCAGGGTCGCCCACACCGAGGTCGATTATATCTACCCCCCTTGCCTCTATCTCCTTCTTTTTTTCATCAATCTCCTTGAATAGGTAAGGCGGTAGTTCTTTGAGTCTTTCAGCAAGTTCAAAAATTTGTTCTCTCCTTTAATCCTAATACATCGAGCATATCATAGAGACCATTCGGTTGTCGCACAATCCATGTACTTGCCAACAGGGCACCCCTCGCAAAGTTGTCCCTGTTATGTGCCCTGTGAATAATTTCGATCCTTTCACCTATCCCACCAAAAATAACAGTATGTTCACCAACTATATCACCAGCCCTTATAGATTGAACACCGATCTCTTCTTCTTTCCTCAGTCCAATATAGCCCTTCCTTTCATAGACAGCATCGGTATCCAGGTCCCTGCCGGTTGAATCGGCAAGGATCTTAGCAAGATGCATTGCTGTACCGCTTGGGGCGTCTTTTTTGAGTCTATGATGCGCCTCAACTATCTCCATATCATAGTCTTTACCAAGAATCCTGGCCATATCCTCAACTATCTTAAATAACACATTAACCCCTACACTCATATTGGGCGACATCACACATCTGATTGTTTGGGCAAGTAGGTTTACCTCCTTCCCCCTTTCACCAGTAATACCTGTAGTTCCTATGACCATTGCCTGACCGGTCTTGGCGATAAACCTGATATTATTCAGGGTGCTTTCTGGTGTCGTAAAATCAATTAACACATCCGCGTCTTCCATCACCTCGCTGATATTACCTTTAAGCTCCATATCTATCTTACCTAGACCGACAACCTCCCCCACGTCCTTGCCAATTGCAGGATGGCCTGGTTTCTCAAAGACGCCCAGTAATTTGATTTCTCCGCTTTTTTGAATCATCTGGACGATTCTTCCGCCCATCCTGCCGGCTGCACCGGCAACAACGGCAGTGACCATTTTATCCCTCCAATAATCTATCCCTGTCAAACGCTACTTTTTTCAAGAAATTCAGGAATCATCTCCCCATTGATAAGATCATCATATGTTTCTCTTGCCCTAATGATGGAAAAGAGTTTTCCTTTCACCAGTACCTCTGCTGGCCGAGGCCTTGAGTTGTAGTTTGATGCCATTGAGAAACCGTACGCCCCTGCACTCATTATAGCTACTAAATCTCCTGGCTTAAATGGGGGCATTTTCCTGTCTTTAGCCAGAAAATCTCCAGTTTCGCAAATAGGTCCAACCAGACTAGCTGTGAACATGTCTGAGTGGGCCATTTTTACTGGCTGCACAGCGTGAAAGGAGTCATAGAGGGTGGGCCTGATTAGATCATTCATCCCTGCATCCACAATGATAAATCTCTTGTTTGCTGCTGACTTGGTATAGAGGACCCTTGTCACCAGAATACCAGCATTACCAATGATAACCCTGCCAGGTTCGAGGATGAGGGTAAATTTATTTGCTCCTATTGTCTCCCTTAATGCCCTGGCGTATTCTAAAGGGTGAGGTGGCTCTTCATCGTGGTAGGTTATCCCGAGACCCCCTCCAAGGTTAAGGAACTTGATATCGAGCCCCATGTTTTTCAATTTTCTATAAAGTTCCCGTAATTTTCTTAAGGCCTCTACAAAGGGATCAATCTCTGTGAGTTGGCTACCTATGTGGCAGGATATCCCTTTTACCTCAATATTTTTCAACCGCTTGGCTAAGGCATAGGTATTCAGGGAGTCCTTTATTGGTATGCCAAATTTGCTTTCACCGAACCCGGTAACGATATATGGGTGAGTTTTTAGTTCCACATCAGGATTTATCCGTATGGCTATCATTGCCTTTGAACCACTGTTTTCAGCTATCCCGTTTAGGGCCTGTAATTCCTGATCTGATTCTACATTAAACATAAGAATGCCGGATTTTAGCGCTAATTCCATATCGCTTGGTGTCTTTCCAACCCCGGAATAGACAATCTTATCGGGCGCAATCCCTGCCCTTAGAGCACGAAAGAGCTCTCCTCCTGAGACCACATCTGCACCTCCCCCTTCCAAGGCCAGGAGTCTCAGGATGGCAAGATTAGAGTTGGATTTTAGAGAAAAGCAGGTGAGATGGTCTAGGCCTTTGAAAGCATTATTAAAAACCTGGAAATGTCTTCTTATTGTAGAATAGGAGTAAAGGTAGAAAGGTGTTCCAATCTGCTCTGCTATATATGCCACAGATAGATCCTCACAGTACAGATCATCTTGTTTATAAGAGAAGTAATTCATCTCAGTAAACCTTCAAATAACTCCTTCACATGTATCTCAATCTTGGCTAACTATCTTGCCCTCAAACATATCGACTATATCCTTGACCGGCCCAGGCAGTCTATCTTCTCCTGAGCCTTTTCTTAGATCCTTGCGGTCATTTCGCTTCTTAAATACAACCTTAAGGTTTGACTGAAAGAAATCCTGGACATAGGCAACCAGCTGCTCATAGTGCTCAGGGTCATCAAAATAGCTTCCCGTAAATGATCCTTCGCCGTACGGTAATTCCAGTGTGTGTTCAGTAACCGTATAAGATTTCCATTCCCTTAGTATATTGGCAATCGCCTTATTCTTGGTAGCTAGGTAGCGTAAAAACTCACTCCATTTCTTACCATTATCTGGAGGGGTTTCTTTGGGTGGGTATTCTTTCTTACTGAAGGCCGCTTCCAGATCTTTGCTCTGTTCTCTTGGTATGGGTTTATTGAGTCGTTTTTCTATATCCTCAATCCTCTTAATTAACTCATCAAACGAAAGGTATTCCATGAGTCTTGAGAGCTTAAGTAAAATCGCCTCCAGCGCAATTCTGGGATTGTTCGTATACCGAAGGTCTGCTTCTCTATTGATAAGGAAGCTCAGCGATTGCAGCAGCCTCTCCAATCCCGCATGTTTTGCCTGTTTTTTTGTTTCTTTCAGCTCATTATCAGGTAAATCCATAATCTGAGAAGGTTCTTGAGAGATCAGAGAGACGATCAAATTTCGGAACTGACCCATTATTTCTCGGTAGAACACCTTGATATCATAACCATAGTTATAGACTTGATCTATTATCTCCAGGCATAATTTGCTATCACCACCAATGATAGCCTGCGATGTCTTATAGATGAGATCCCTGTCTATTAATCCTAGAACAGAGGTTATATGGTCATCCTCTACATTTGGGCCCGTAAAGGAGACAACCTGATCGAGGAGGCTTTCAGCGTCCCGCAGACTTCCACCAGCCTCCCTTGCAATAACGGAGATACCGGAATCGCTTATCCTTATCCCTTCTTCTTTTATTATCCTTTTAATCTGTTGTTCTATTTCTAATATGGGTATCCTTCTGAAATCGAATCTCTGGCATCGGGACAGTATGGTTGCAGGCACCTTATGGGGTTCTGTTGTAGCAAAGATAAATTTGACGTGTTCTGGCGGTTCTTCGAGGGTTTTTAGTAAGGCATTAAAAGCAGGGAGTGTCAGCATATGAATCTCATCTATAATATATATCCTATATTTGCCATGAGAAGGAAGGTACCTGATGTTCTCTCGAAGATTCCGTATCTCATCAATTCCCCTATTTGATGCACCATCAATCTCCTGGACATCAACGGATGAACCATTAGTTATCTCAATACATGAGGTACATGTGTTGCAGGGATTTCCTCCCTGGGATTGTTGACAATTAAGGGCCTTGGCAAAAATTCGGGCAACTGATGTCTTACCTACACCCCGTGCACCGCTGAATAGATACGCATGAGCTAGTCGATCAGATGTCAAGGCATTCTTGAGCGTCTGTGTTATGTGCTCTTGGCCTTTAACCTCTTCAAATACCTGAGGTCTCCATTTTCTGGCAAAGACTTCGTATGGCATGATGAATTACTCAAGGAATAGGTAACGGAGAGAGGGGGATTCGAACCCCCGGTACCACTTGTGGTGGTACACGCGATTTCCAGTCGCGCTCCTTAGGCCAACTCGGACATCTCTCCCTCATTCCGCTGAGGCGGAATACATTTGGTCTCTAGCTTTTGGCATATCGCATCATTTCTTAGCTCAAAGTGAAATGAAAAGAGTTGGTTACACTGTCTGGCCTTTGCAAACGGATGCACCTATGAGGTTGTCGGAACATTTGACAATGGATAAATTTCCTGGCGGAGAGGGTGGGATTCGAACCCACGTGCCTCACTACTCGCGAGACAAATCGATTTCGAGTCGACCCCGTTACGACCACTTCGGTACCTCTCCGAGCCCTACCTCCTTTTTCGGAAAAAATCCTGCATAAGTTCCCGGCATTGCCTTTCCATTATGCCGGGAATCACTTTTAGACGGTGATTGAACCTGCCGTCATCAGATAGGTTGTGGGTTGAGCCTGCCGCTCCGCTCTTTAAATCAAATGCACCAAAAACGAGCGTATCCAAACGGGCATTAATGATAGCTCCCATGCACATCGGACACGGCTCAATAGTCACAACCATGCTCGTCCCATTCAATCGATAATTCTCAAGTAACTTCGCTGCCTGCCTGATAACCAGTATTTCCGCATGAGCAGTAGGATCATTGCATGAAACACATCTGTTGTGGTCCCTCGCCAAAATTTCGTTGGATTGGCCTATCAAGAGGGCACCTACTGGAACCTCGCCACCAAGCCATCCCTTTTTGGCCTCTTTCAAGGCCTCTCGCATAAAATGGTAAAGATCCAAAACGTATCTTGTTTCTTGTCTCTACTTTACGGACCACCCAAAAATTGTTAAGTTTTTTAGCTAGTTATCAGATTACTCTCGGAAGATTATGTTCTTTGACTATCCTTTAACATTTCCTTATCGGTGAGTCAACTTGATAGTAGGGCTTTGAGCCTTGCCAAAACGTGCCTTAAATAAGAACTGTGTCTTGGTTTCACTCAGGACTGTGTTTAAACTAACACAAAATACGGTGCAAATGAATAAGGATTTTATAACTTATTGTAATTTCGTAATAAACATATTCACTGGTGATTGGCATAAAAGTTGCTCGATAAAATGACGATCGTCTGGGATGTGCGTTTACTATTTAAATGTTTTTTTCCTAGAAAGAAAAGTTAGGAGAAAAGAGGAAAGTATATTTAAGGTAACGGCATCTGCGGACACCTTAGAGAGCCCCGGGTCCTAACTCGGGGCTCTTTAATTGGGGAGTTTTTGCTCGACTATTTTTATATCCTCTGGTGTGTCTACCTCAATAGAATCAAATACGGTTTCCACCACCTTTATCCTATAACCATGTTCCAGTGCCCGTAACTGCTCGAGTTTCTCGGCTCGTTCTAACACACCATAGGAAAGCTTTGTGAATTTTAGTAGAAATTCTTTCCTATACACATAAAACCCTAGGTGTTTATAGTGAATCGTCTTGGGTTCTTGATCGCGATCGAAGGGGATAGGCAAACGAGAAAAATATAGCGCATACCCATTCTTATCCACGGCTACCTTTACATTATTTGTATCATATAGCTCTTGATCATCCTTGATTTCGCACATTATGGTAGACATAGGGGTCTTTGGGTCTTCTATAAGGGGTCTTATAAGATCGGATATTATTGATGGCTGAAAAATAGGTTGATCACCTTGTATATTGACCACGATGTCTCGATCCTCAAGATTAATCTTTTCCGTCGCCTCAGCAATACGGTCTGTTCCCGACAGGTGACTTTCATCTGTCATAATCGCCTGACCACCGAATTCAATAACACATGTATAAATCCTACGATCATCGGTCGCAACGTATACCTCATCCAGCTCAGGGGACTCTTTGGACCTCTGGTAGACATGTTGAATCATAGGTTTTCCCGCAATCAGGGCTAGCGGCTTTCCCTCAAAGCGTTTTGAATGAAACCTTGCAGGAATAAAGGCAACTATTTTCAAGGGCTATCCTATGGCTTAAAGATGTTTTACTTTGGTTTTCCAACAGGCTATCACGTTAATTTAAATAGAGACAAATATCAAGGAAACTGCGGGATTCTGTTTCCAGTTTTTTGAGGCAGAATACTTCAGTGAAGGTTCATGGTGAGGCAATGAAGGCCAATTGACCGGAATATGTGAAATCCTCAGGAGGTGGGAAATAGCGATTTATCTTGGATAGGGTCGTTAGTGGGGCTCAAAACAGCACCCAATAGTCAGTTAGCTCATCGTCTGTTTTGAATTGACATATTTGTATGATCCCCATAGATTAAAAATTGGGACAGATAACCGTTCAAAATGAGAAGGGTAATATTATGGGTCCTTCAGAGATTGCGGATATCTTAGAGAATTGCGAGCTCTTTAGGGGATTGAACAGGGATGAAGTTGAAAAGGTAGCCAGCCTTGGTCATGTTGAGACCTATGAGGCTGGAGAAAATATCTTTAACCAGGGAGATTTCGGAGACAAACTTTATGTAATCGCTGAGGGTCATGTATTCTTGGAAAGATCTGTGGATTTAGGTCCGCGCAAGGGAAATGCAGTTATTAGCCTTTTGGGCAGAGGAAAGGCATTGGGCTGCTGGTCAACCCTCCTTGGAGAAGCCCACACCCTGTTGTCGTCTGCAATATGCAGGAAGCCCACAAAGGTAGTTGCTATTAACGGCCTAGCCTTGAGGGAGATGATGCTTGGTAATTTTCAGTTCGGATTTAAGGTCTTGGAAAGGCTCTGCCTCCTACTTCGAGAGAGAATTCAGGGTGCATACGGGGCTATGGAAAACATCTAAGCTCATCCTATTCATCTTCATCAATGTTGATCGGCGGTGCCCTCTGCGTCTTTGGTCTTCAATCCTATGCAGGCGCCGTTTGGCTTATCGAGGCCTGGCCGTTGTAAGGTATTCAGGTTCTTTTTGTGTATCATAAACCCTCTTGACAAAGAATTCTAACCCTTTCCAGAATCCATCCAACTGTTTCTTGAATACAGCTGACAAAGAGTGATGATCCCCTACTCATCCTTACAGGTACTGACCTATGCAAGACGGAGAATGAAATAAGTTAAAATAGGATTCAAGGTTTTCTGAGACTTATGATATAAAGAGATACTATACTGGAAGGGGTCCTTAATTAACCGTGAGAGTAAAGAAGGCAGAAATGAGAGAAAGCGACGGTGAAATGAAGAGAGGTAAGAGCAGCATAGTGGAAATATTTACTGATGGTGCCTGCTTTGGTAATCCGGGGCCGGGAGGCTATGGCACCATACTAAGATATCAAACACGGGAAAAGCAGATATCAGGATATTGCGCAAATACTACGAATAACCGAATGGAACTTATGGCTGTGATAGAAGGCTTGGAGGCATTGAGGAGTCCTTCACACGTTAGGATATTTACAGATTCCAATTACGTGTACAAAGGAATCACCACCTGGATCAATTCATGGCTCAAAAGAAATTGGTTAAATTCGCAGAAAAGGCCGGTTTTAAACAGGGATCTTTGGGAGAGATTATTAATAGTAAGCAAACGCCACCGGATAGAGTGGCGGTGGCTAAAGGGTCATGCTAGGCATCCTGAAAATGAACGATGTGATAAACTGGCCAAGCAGGCAATCAGGGAGAAGGTGAGAGGGTGAACTGCTGGATGGAGATTCAGGATTTATTTAATTGTAATTACTTGACAATTATGATAAATGTTTATATAGGGTCTTGTTAACTGAATTTTTTCTCACTTAATCTTATTATAGTGGGGTTATCATGAAATGCCCGAAGTGCAAATATGTTGCCTTTGATTATTTAGACATCTGTCCGAGATGTGGCAAGGATATGTCAGCAGAGAAGGCTAAATTGAATATCTCTGCTATTAAACCTAATCCACCTTCTCTCTTGGGCTCCCTGACCGGGGATCTCGATGATAGCAGTGTTGAACTGAGGGTACCGGAATCAGGTGAAAAAGGTGCTGAAGATGTGAAGCTGAAAGGTGAGGAAGAAATATATGATGATGGTTCGGAACTGGATATTAATATAGAGGAGGAACCTATATCAGAGTCAGGTAAAGAGGCCGAGCTTGACTTAGGTGATCTTAGTTCTGCTGAGGATGACGAAGACTTAGAGATGGATCTTGTTTCTGATACTGGTCCAGAGGTTGCAGAAGAGGCTAGTAAAGAAACAGAAGGAAAAGAAGAGGCGCCGGCTATCGAGGGAAGTGGAGATCAAGAAGATGTTCAGGGCGAAGAAACCAAGAAGGATTCGAAAGCGGTAGATCTTGATATGGAGGATTTGGATCTGGAACTCGATTTTGATGAGGATGAGGATTCCAGCAAGTAGTGGTTTGATATTTCTGAATTGAATATGTTTATGCCGAGATAGCTCAGTCGGTAGAGCAGGGGACTGAAAATCCCCGTGTCCCCAGTTCGATTCTGGGTCTCGGCATCCCAAAAACGCAATAAGAAAAAAGGGTTAGCCACTATCATGGTTAACCCTTTTTTCTTGGAATTTATGAATTGTAACGGTTTTTTGTGCTGCTTTCCTCAGATCACTATCATTCACTTATCGTAAGGATTGCCATTTAGATACTATGCAGGGTTGGAGGCATGAACAAGGTGGGTTACTCGTGGTAAGCCCCTTGAGATCAACATATTGACATGCTCGCCACTATATTTTATCCAAAGTCTTTCTAAGTTCTTGGGATAATTCCTTTATATTGAAAGGTTTCTGGATAAAACCATCACAACCACGTTTCAGTATCTCGGTCGCTTGCCCCTCTATGCTGTAACCACTGGAAAGCAGGACCTTGATATCAGGGTTGATCTCTTTCATTCGGTCATAGGTCTCTCCTCCACCCATATCTGGCATAATCATGTCCAAGATGACCAGGGCAATCTTGTCTTGATTTTCCTCATACACCTCTATGGCCTCCTCCCCGTTCCTGGCCGATAAGACTCTATAGCCCAAAGTCTTCAGCATCTCCTGACCAACATCGAGAACCACAGCTTCATCGTCAACCAGAAGGAGTGTCTCTTTGCCTTTTAGGATTCTTTCAGGAAACACCTTCTCTTCTGTTACTTCCCTTTCCAATTCCGATCCAGGCAGGTAAATGCTGAAAATAGTTCCCCGTCCTTTCTTAGAGTCCACCTCGATGTATCCCCCATGAGCCTTGATAATACCATAAACAGAGGCCAATCCCAGACCGGTGCCTTTGCCCAGGCCCTTTGTGGTAAAGAAGGGATCATAGATGCGCTCCATGGTCTTTTTGTCCATGCCTATGCCTGTGTCCCTCACTGTTACTAAGACATAGGTTCCAGGATTTGGCTTATAGGCTTTGCCTGTCATATCTCTATCGGTGACATTCATGGTCTTTACGAAAAGATCTCCACCCTGAGGCATTGCATCTGCCGCATTGACATACAGGTTGATGAGCACCTGCTCAATCTGACCCTGGTCTGCCATTATTCCCAGCAGGTCTTCAGCAAATTCTTCGTGAATTCTGATCTCCTTTCTGGTTGTACGAAAGGTATGAGAGGTCTCTCTTACCAATTGGTTCACATCAATGGGCTTGATCTGGTATGTTCCTTCCCTGGCATACCCCAGGAGGTGGTTAGTCAGCTTAGCTCCTCTATTGCCTAGTCCTTCAATGGTCTTTAGCTTTTCATAGTTCGGATGAGCGGGATCGGTCTCTAAAAGGATCAAGGAGGCATTTCCCATGATAGCCATGAGCAGGTTGTTAAAGTTATGGGCAATGCCACCAGCTAGGGTGCCTAAGGCCTCCATTTTTTGAGCTTGCCGCAGTTGGGCCTCGAGCTGCTTCCGTTCGGTGAGGTCGGAAGCCACACCGCACATCCAAATTAGATTACCCTGCTCATCTCGGATGGGAAAGCCACGATCTTGAATCCAGCGGAAGCACCCGTCAGGCTGTATAATTCGGTATTCAAAATTCCAGAATCCTTTTTCATGCTCCTTTACCCCGGCGTGCACTCGCTCCCGATCCTCAGGATGAATGGCCTCAATAAAAGACTGCGGGGATTTATACCAGCTGTCCCGTGTACGGCCCCAGATCTTCTCATATGCAGGACTAACGTAGATCATTTCCTTAATCCCTG
This sequence comes from Deltaproteobacteria bacterium, assembly GCA_020349945.1. Lineage (GTDB taxonomy): Bacteria > Desulfobacterota > DSM-4660 > Desulfatiglandales > B25-G16 > JABXJZ01. The sequence goes on along the minus strand of CP070704.1, from coordinate 2,474,500 downwards.
GAGTACTTATCCAAAAGACATCTTGGATGTTCTCCGCCAAGAGCCGAAACTTCGCCTCGCTTTTCCGCAGTGCCTCCTCTGTCCGCTTGCGCCCGGCTATTTCATGTTTTAGAAGCTGTATACTCTTTGAAAGTTCAGCAGTTCGCTTTTTAACCTGGTCTTCCAGCTTGTTGCGCGCTTTTTCCAGTTCCTCCTCAGCCCGCTTTCGCTCAGCTAACTCTTGTTTCACTGTCTCATACAGTCGCGCATTCTCTATGGCAATGGCCGCAGTGTTACTTAAGCTATTAAGCACTTCGAGATCATCCTTTCTGAATCCTCCAGGCAATCCAATTGAGTCGACATAAATTACTCCTTTAATATCTTCTTTATAGGTGAGCGGTACACAGATAACTGAGCCGACATTCATGCGTTCTATGCTATCAGAAAGGTTAGCTTTATCTATATGGCTCGTATTGCCCATCATTACGGGCTTACGCTCCTTTATAGTTCTATTGACGATCGTCCTGCTGTAATTTATCTTGGAGAAGATGCCTTCCTGATCATCCATTCTCGTCTTTGAAACCGCCTCTTGTAATTCGCCAGTTTCCTTGTCCAGCAACAATATGGCTCCCCGATCAATTCTCTTTAAGAGATTAAAAACCTGATCTATTACCTCATCTAAGAGTTCATCGATATTGAGGGATTGAGCAAAAATATTTGACACTCTAAGGAGTAATTCAAGGCTCGGTATATAGTCCCTGGAGCCTTCCTTTACCAATACTGACTTGCTCGTATCAAAGAGTCTTTTTTGTGGATTCATAGGGCATCCTTGAGCCAGCGCTTTTGCAGAGGCTTCCTCCTGGAATGAAAGAATGGTATTTCCCATCATAATAGTACTCTCCTTTGTTAACTCAACCTCCAGCCCTGGTTCTACCTTCTCTCCATCAATGAAGAGGCCTTGAAAACTACTCAGATCCACCATAAAAATTTTACCATCCTTCTTGAGAAGCTTCGCATGGTGGCGTGAAACTGCCGTATCTGAGATGCAGATATCATTGTCAGAGGATCTCCCAATAGTAGTGACGCCATCAGTAAGGGTAAAAGATTTACCTTTTATTGGACCGTCAATGACATATAATGTTTTCACCATTCCCCTCCGAGTTTTGGTAGCACGTAAAACATTGTTGCGACGCTATTTGATATATACCATGTCCAGGCCTACCGCTTACCTCTGCTCACACACTCGACCCTAATTGATATACTTGCTGGAAGTTATTTTCTCATCAGGATAGCGTCTCGCCATGGATTTCAGAACATCCACGCACGCAGAGAAGCCATACCTGACCTCATCGAAAACGCTGTGAGGATTTTCCATATTTACCATGCGTGAAGGTTGAATTTCTTTCATGCTTATCCCTATAAGCGTTTATAGCATTCCTGAGCAAAGAAGGCTACTGAGACTGGCTGAGATGAGAAGCAGGGCTGCGTCCTGCTCGATAGCGTTGGGTTGATAGCCGAATAAAGTGTAAGCCCTTGTTAGTTTTACTGAAAGAATCATACCAGGGTAATCAGTTGGAATATTTCCCGAAATTCCCAAATAGGTACTGTAACTTCACTGGGAGTCCACGCATAATATGCGTGAGAAAGTACCAAATCATGAGAAATCCAGTACCCTTCCTACTATAAAACCCTAAATACTTTTCGGTCAAGGGAATACTGCACCCCATGAATACAGGAGAGGAAAAGAAGTGCCAATTTAAAAATCAGGGCGGGAAAACACGAATCAAAAAAAGGAGGTGAAACTCATGAGAGATTTCGTGCGCTAAATTCGGTATATTGTGGCTAATCCTTATAGTCGATGAGAATCCCCCATGAAAAAGCCTCTTGAGCTGAATGCACATATACTATATAGTTAAAACGATGGCGGATGTAAGCCTTCAGCCATCGACTTTTAGGGGTTACAGCAAAATGATTGACGTTGCTCTCATTTGATTCGTCCCCGATTTGGTTTTATCAACCTTCGGGGAAATGTTCGAATTAGGGTTTTAGAGGGGTTATCGTAGCTCGTGTACACGGACTTCTACAACCTGGATGAAGCTCCTTTTAGGCTGACTCCATCACCCCGGTTTCTATACTTGGGCAAGAGCCACAAGGAGGCCCTTGCCCTTTTAACTTACGGAGTTATGGAGAGAAAAGGGTTTATCCTTTTGACAGGAGATGTCGGTACTGGAAAGACGACGATGATTCAAGCGCTCCTCACCAATCTTGATACCAGTGTCACGCGTGTCTATCTCTCCAATCCTCTTCTATCATCGAAGGATTTTATAGATTATCTGGCCTTTTCAACCTTCAAAAAGAGGCTCCATTTCAGATCAAAGGCAGAGTTTCTTATTGAGTTTGAGGAGTTTTTACGTCAATGCCTACATCATCAGAAAAATTTCGTCCTTATCATCGATGAGGCACAGGATCTCTCCTTCGACTTGCTGGAAGAGATTAGACTTCTCTCCAACATGGAGTATGCCGACGAAAAACTGATCAACATCTTTCTTGTTGGCCAGCCAGAGCTTAATAGGAAATTGAGTGAGCCAAGGTGCCGGGCCCTTCTCCAGCGTATCAGCTATCGTTATCATATCCCCCCACTGGATTTCGAGGGCACGAGGGGCTATTTGGGTACCCGGTTGAAGATAGCCGGTGCAAGAAAGGGAAATGATATTTTCTCTAAAAGCGCTATCGAGGCAATCCATCATTGTTCCCAGGGATACCCAAGGGTGATTAACATCCTGGCGGATAATTCCTTGCTCCTTGGTTATTCAGAAGGAAAAAGAAAGATCACCGCTCCCATGGTCAGGCAATCTTACGAAGATATGAGCTTGAAGGACGTTTTTCCAGGAAACGGCCTGAAAACACCGGAGCCATATGAGACCAAAAAGGTGAAGCAGATACATATCGGCCGTTTTTGGAAGTGGGCTGCAGTGCTCCTCTTTTTGGTGGTTCTGGTGATTATGGGCATGAGCCAGAGGGCGCGGAATATCCTGTGGGAACTCTTTGGGCTCAAACAGGCTCATCATCAGGTCTTTTCTGACGGAATCACAAAACAGCGTCTCCTACTCGAGAAAGAGCAGAATGGGGAAACAGGGCGTTCAGCCAACAACGAAGAAATCAGCGGGCCCGTCTCTCATGATGACGCAACAGAAACACAAGAAGTGGAGCCCGGTGAAATCTTGCAACCGCAGGGACCAAAGGAGAAGGTGAGCCCTCTCAAGAGGGAAAATGAGGGATCCTTTTCAGGCCTCACTGTGAAGGAAGGAGTGATCTGTCGGGATATCTACCGTAGGAGACCGCTAGGTGTTGGAGATAAGTTTGAGGCCTCGGTGGGCAAGCTATACTGCTTTAGCAATATTATTGGTGCCCGAAGTCCTGTTGAAATCACCCATGTCTGGTATTTCGGCAATGCCGAGAGGGCCAGGATAAAGCTCGCAGTAAGGTCCTTCAGTTGGCGCACCTATAGCTCGAAAGTAATCCGATCCCAAGACATTGGAAACTGGCATGTGGATGTGCTCAGCCCAGAGGGTGAGGTGTTGCGGACTCTCCAATTCAAAATCAGCCCGCAAAAAAAGCAGGCTTCATAGCCGCCTTCTATGTCCGCTGTCAAGCATTTGCCTTGAGTGCTACCTGAAATCCAGGAATATCTAACGAGGTTTGAAAATCCCTTGTAGATTATGCTGGCTCTTGTGGAACCCGTTTCCTCGATTCCCTTCTGAAGGCTTGGGTCCCGGAGCAAAAAAGCCTTCAACAAAGCGAGAAAATGTCGAATGTCAAAATAATGCCGAACCCCAAAATCTCAGTAAGAGCGTTCTCCTGTTTTCCATCTTTCATGCTTCACATCGGTTATTTGGGTTTTGTAGTTCTACATTTTTTTGATGCTTTCATAAGCGAAGTTTTGTATAAGGGAGGTGTATTTTCGATGAAGCAGAGAATGTGATCTGTTTCTTGAATCTCGGAGGTAGGAATGAAATGTCCAAAATGCAGGTATATCAGTTTCGACTATAACCAGGTGTGCCCCCTGTGCAGGAAGGATCTTACGGCTGTAAGAAACGTATTGGATCTTCCCGACTACAAACCCGACGCACCTTTTCTTCTTGGTATTCTTACGGGTGACGTCGATGACAGCGAATTTGAGCCTGAGGTTGGCGCGTTGACCGACATTACAGGCATTGAGGGAGAAGATCTGGAAATTCATCTAGAAACTGAGATTCCTGAGGAACCAATAAAACCTTACTCCGCCCAGCGTGATGCTGGGCTGTACTCCCAAGAGAATGATTCCCAAGCTGATTCCGCTTCACAGGAGACCCCATCTGATGAGGCTGAAATGGTTACGTCAAGGATTGAGAGGAAGAAGGGGCGTTTTCAGAAAACCGGAGACCCTTGAGCTAGCCATGGGATCGAAAGGATTTGAGGACGAATCGGGGTCAAAAGATCCTGATCTCAATGGGTCTGAGACTTCTTTAGCCTTAAACCGAGCTGAGAATTTTCTATAGCAACCGCCACGGAGCCACTCAGACTGGTGAGCAAAAAAAGGTCTTCTTTCCTGAATCCGTAAGGTCTCTTCAACGAGTCCACGTAAATAGCACCACGGATTTCTGACTTACTTATGAGTGGAACACACAGGACAGATCCGATTTTCAAGGTGTCCGTATCCTCTGAAAAATCAGCTGATGATTCATAGGCTGTGTCTGACATCCTGACTGCTTTGCCACCCCGCACGACCTGGTCCACCACCGTGCGGCTGTAACGAATAGTCCCAGTGACTTGATTTTGTCTTGATCTGACAATCTCCTGTTTTATCTGCCCTTCCTGATTATCAAATAGAAGAATGGCTGCTCTATCGATTCTCGGAAGAGCATCGAGGAGGTATTCCAGAACCTTTTCAAGTAT
>CP070704.1:2444963-2469486 GCA_020349945.1 Deltaproteobacteria bacterium | reverse complement strand
TTTAACCAAGCTTCAATGAAAGAGCCCAGGAAGCTACTTGTTGTCACCCTGGCCTCTGGAGGTATGGGAAAAGGAGCCTGAGAAATAATCCTTAATCGAGGGTGTTATGAGTAAAAAAGCTAAGACCCCATTTCTCACGTAGAGAAGTGGGGTCTTGCATTTTCGTGCAAACTAAACTTTATTGACGCTGTTTTATATAAGCAAAAACTAAGTGAAGTTTTGATTGGAAGATGTAACCTATAATTCTTAGGTATGAGAGACTCTGGCACACCTCATCCACTCTCAGTATCCTCCTCTGTCAAGGAATGTTGTAATTGATTAGGGGATAAGAATGAAAGAACTTCAGCTTTCACGCATGGTAAATATGGAAAATCCTCAGAGCGTTTTCGATGAGGTCAGGGTAATCGCTCTCATGATGTTCCCGGAATTTGACTTTAACTCGGTAGACCGTGTATTTACAGATGTTGTGCGGCTTTTCCGCGGCGAGTATCCAGGATACCGAAAATGTACGACCGAATACCACGACCTGAAGCATACCACCGACGCCTTTCTGGCCATGGCACGGCTCATGCACGGTGCAGTGATAGGCGGAGAGAATCTTACCAGAGAACAGCTAAATCTGGGGTTAATATGCGCCCTGATGCATGATACAGGATATATCCAACCCCTTGAGGATGATGTGGGAACAGGCGCTAAGTACACCCGTATAGATACCAGGCGTAGCATTGGGTTCATGGATAAGTATATAGCTGAGAGTGGATTCTCAAGTGAGGATTTCAAAGATTACCCCGACATCCTCAGGTGTACTGGCCTCGATACAAGGGTTAGCGAAATCGGCTTTAAATCGCGGGAGACTGAACTGTTAGGTAAAATCCTGGGTACCGCTGATCTCCTAGGCCAAATGGCAGACAGAACCTATCTTGAGAAGCTGCTCTTTCTATTTTACGAATTCAGGGAGGGAGGAATCATGGGATATGATACCGAACTAGACCTCCTGAAAAAAACTACAGACTTCTACGCTATGGCCAAGAAAAGGCTTGCTGGCGAACTGGGCAGCATGAATGAATATATGCGCTACCATTTTAAGTTGTGTTGGAATCTGGACCGGGATGTATATATGGAAGCTATTGAGAATCATATGAACTATCTTACCTTCATAGTCGAAAAACACGAAAAAGACTATCGTGATTACCTGAAGCGTGGTGGCATAGTAAGTAAATTGAAGGTGGCACTGGCCAGAGTAGAAAAAGAAATTAGGAGTAAGCAGCCGCTAGGAGAGTCCGATGCTCGGGTTTGGCTTGAAATAGGCGTCTCTTTATTAAAACGCCAGCACTACGGGGGAGGGATAGAGGCCTTCACCAAGGCCCTGAAAATAAACCCTCGCGACGCTGAGGCTTACTACGGCCGGGGTTACGCCTGGGCAGGAAAAGGCGACCATGACCGGGCCATTGCTGACTGCACCAAGGCCCTGGAAATAAACCCTCGCCTCACCAAGGCGTACTCCCTCCGAGGCCTCTCCTATGCTAATAAACGCCTCTATGACGAGGCCATTGCTGACTGCACCAAGGCCCTGGAAATAAACCCTCGCTACGCCCAGGCCTACTGCTTCCGAGGGGATACCTGGGAAATGAAGGGCGAGCATCGGCGAGCCCTGGTCGACTTAAAAAAAGCGCTCAGATTAATGCCGAACAACAAACGGCTTCAACCCTTGGTGGCCAAGTTAGAAGCCGAAATCAGGAGCAAGAAAGCAGGAAAAAAATAAAGAAGCCGAGAACATCCCTCGGCCTAGTGCGGCCTGCTTCTGCTCACCTTCCTTTAAGTACTTGTTTCTTCATACAGTCAATAACCGATATTACTTTGTTATGCCGCTCGTTGTACTTACTATGCCTCGACTAATAAACAATTATGAACCATTACATAGCACATGGATATTTATTATTCATTATCCGACTTTTTCAACATCTTCGTATAAGGGCTTGAAACATCCTAGTGTTACGTCCCGGAGATAAGTTACATAATTTAGCCAATGGCTTTGTCTCTCGAAAAACTACTTTTAAATCCGAAATTCGAATATCGAAACTCGAAATGGTTCGGCCACCTCACCAACCTGAGCAAAGTCGAAGGGCATTTTCCTATTCCAAATGACCAAAATTGAAAACATGTTTAGAACATTTGAGATTTGAATTTCGATATTGTTTCGGATTTCGGATTTCGTGCTTAGAATTTGTCATCCTAAAAGCTGGAAAACGATAATACAGTCTGATTGATTTTTTTAATTTACTCTTGGGACATGATACTAGCCCTGGTTTATTTAATGAGAATGCCCATATATTGTATATGAGCCATCCGTCCCAGAAGCATTGAATACTGCTCTCAATCTGTGACTCAGACAACCCTCTAAAACTTCCGATTACACTTTGTAATCCTGGATCCGAACTGCATGATAGTTCGGCGTACATGCCGCTATGAGAAAGGTGAAAATCCTAGCTTTCGCTTAGGCTCCCCACCTGTCTCGACAAGCTACTCCATTTCATCCCTCCCGTACTGACAACTCCCTCATAGAGGAGTTTGCAGGGTAACTCCTTCAGAGGGTATTTCCTTTTATAAGTCATTTACCTGTATATATATCCACACAGTGTCCTCAGATTACCAATCTAGAGCTTTTTCTCCTTTACCTTTGCAATTAACAACCTTGCCGCCTGATCAACCTCTGTTTCAGTAGTAGGCCTGCCAAGGCTCAGTCTAATAGCCCCCATTCCCACTTCTTCTTTGACACCCATGGCCTCAAGCACATGAGATAGTTTCAAGGACCGATCATGGCAGGCGGCACCTGTAGAGGCACAAAGGTTCGGGATCTCTTTCAGGATCTCTTCTCCGCTCATCCTTGGAAAGGATAGGTTCAGTGTATTGGGGAGTCTATTTTCTGGATGTCCATTCAGTACTGCCTCAGGAATAGCTGAGAGTATCTGATTGTGTAATCTATCCCTCAGTCCCCTCAGACGGGATATATCGTCAGAGAGATTATCCAGGATCAGTTCACATGCCTTGCCTAAACCTACATTGAGGATCACATTTTCTGTCCCAGATCTCAATCCCATCTCCTGACCACCACCATGTATAAAGGGCTCAATCTCTATCCCCTTTCTGATATAGATTGCCCCTACGCCCTTGGGAGCATAGATCTTGTGGCCGGCAATGGTCAAAAAATCTAGTCCGAGATCATGTACCTTAGTTTCTATTTTACCAACGGATTGAGCTGCATCTGTATGAAAAAGGACCCCACACTCCCTGGCAGTAGAGCTAATCTCGGCAAGAGACTGGATTGTGCCTGTTTCATTATTTGCATGCATCACCGTTATAAGGATGGTATCCCTTCGCACCGCCTTTTTCACCTCATCCGGGTCGAGGGAGCAATATTCATCTACCGGAAGGAATGTCACATCATACCCTCCTGCCATGAGAAAGAGCGCTGTATTCATAACGGAAGGATGCTCGATCTTTGTGGTAATTATGTGCCGGCCTTTGTTCCGAAGGCTCCATGCCACACCTTTCAGAACCATATTGTTCGATTCAGTTCCACCGCTTGTAAAGACGATCTCATCGCTTCCACAGCCCAGCATTCTGGATATTTGTCCCCGAGCCCTTTCCAGGGCCTCCTTTGCCCTTCTTCCCATATGGTGGGCACTGCTCGGGTTCCCGAAATCCTCAAGCATAATGGGCATCATTGCCTCAGCCACCTCTTTTGCAACAGGGGTTGTAGCATTATAATCAAAGTAGATCATTGTTTTTCGACTACCCCCTAAGTGTACCCTCCAACCTTCTTTGTTTTAATAAGGCGTTATCCCTTCCTTTTTGTAGATCAACTTCAGGCCTCTATCTGTAACACGTCACCTCTAAATTTCTCAGAGTTTGTGCCACCCTTTGTAGTATGTCAAATGGTAAATTTCTTTTCCATGGCATTTTTCTTCCGCCAATTGCTACCAGGGCCGATAACAGCCTTTGCCAAGGCCTCTGAAATATTCCAAAATTCGAATGTCTCGCATTGACTTATAACCATCTCAGCCTTATTTTCTCCAACTAAAAGATGGACTCTATCCAAAAGAAGCGGTATATGCTCTCACCAAATTTTGATGAGAATGTTTGCATATAGAATAGATTTGGAGACCCAGCGCATACCTCCTATCTGTCCACGGTATTCCAAGATGCTGGAAGATGGAATCAAGGCATTCGAGCTATTGTCCTGCTGGTGGCAGTCTGGTGAGTGAGCGACCTGAACCGTGTTAGACTAACTCTGACCAAATTGGAACGCGAGAAGCTTAATGGAACATTCCAGAACCACTGATATAAAAGTGATCTTTGGCTTGACCCTCGTTCATTTTATTGGCGATTTTTATTCTTCTTTTGTTACTCCTCTGCTTCCAATATTTATCAAACAGTTTTCCCTCACATTGACACAGGTCGGGCTGATCGCTGGAGTAAGTCGCTTTTTGGCCTTTATTGTCCAACCTTCGGTGGGATACCTCGCCGATCACTACCGGACACGCTTCTTCATCCTGGGCGGTCCACTCCTGGCTATTGTCTTTATTCCTCTTGTGGGAATAGCCCCCAGCTTCTTGGTGCTGATTCTTGCTATATCCCTGGGGTCCATCGGCTCATCCATGTTTCATCCGACAACAGCCGGTATGGTTTTCCCATTTTCGGGGCGCCATCTCGGCTTTTCCATGTCGGTTTTCAACATGGGCGGCACCCTGGCCTTTGCAGTGGGGCCACTGTTTATCGCCTATTTTGTGAGTTCCTATGGCCTGGGTGCATCACCATTCACCATGATCTTTGGCTTGGTAGTGATGGCGCTTCTCTTTAGGATTATACCCCTCCCGGCAGATGAAACATTGGAAAACTTCGGCTTTATACGTTCAATCAAAGAGGCCCTTGGAACAGTATGGAAATCGATTGTGCTGATTTGGGTGGTTATGGTTTTGCGAGCCTTTGTCGCTCAGTCCTTCTTGATTTTTGTACCAGTGCTGTACTCAAACGAAGGATATTCCTTGGTCTCTATCGGGACAATGGTGTCTCTCTTTACAGTCGGCGGTGCAATCAGCGGGCTCCTCGCCGGTCACCTGTCGGATAGAATTGGTTACAAAACCATTTTTTATCTTGCCCACAGCCTGACAACGCCCAGCCTGTATCTGCTCCTCTATCTTCCGGGAAACTGGGTCTATTTTAGCGTCTTCTTGGCAGGATTTTTTGCCATGGCCACCCTGCCGCTCGGAGTGACCATGGCACAGGAACTGGCCCCCAAGGGAAGATCGATGGTCTCCAGCCTTATGATGGGTCTTGCTTTCGGATTGGGAGGAATGATGACCACTCTGACGGGAAAGCTGGCGGATATTCTTTCGATACAAGGTGTTCTTGGGTTCCTGGCTATAATTCCCTTCCTGACAACTGGCCTCATCTCCCAGCTGCCTGAGAAACAATTGAAATATCCTGAAGCTGTTGTGTGAGGTTTCCTCTCTGTATCATCAATGATTTGGCCCTACGAGGAATCAAACTCACGAAAGTTAGTCTCAGGTCTTGACAATGTAGATATTGGATACCTCGAACCTATTCGCTATTGACTACATTGGGCTCTGTCATTAATATCAAACAAAATAGGGATGCGAACTCTAAGCCTCAAGAACGATGCTTGGTCTTATCGTCAATCGCTCACGGTGATCCAATGACAGATGACAGGTCACAAAGAGGTATGAACGAGCGAAGTTGGTCAACCCGGGTCGTGGTAAGATATGCGTTACTCCAGGTTCCCGCGGCGGTTCTGCTGGTCTTGATCCTGATCTTGGTCCGACGGTGGGTAGAGATTCCCGCATGGTCTGTCTGGGGTCTCGTCGCTCTCTGGGTGGCCAAAGACGTAGCCCTGTTCCCTTTCGTCTGGCGCTCCTACACCCGGGACCGACCAGGTGAATCGAATTCAATGGTCGGTGTGCGAGGCATCGCAAAGGACCGGCTGGATCCTTCGGGATACGTTCGAGTGCGTGGTGAACTATGGCAGGCTGAGGTGATGAGAGGTGGCCCGCCGATCAGCAGCGGAGAAGGTGTGAAGGTTCGAGGAACCCGCGGACTCACACTACTCGTGCAGCCCGACAATGCGAAAAGCACCCAGTAAACAAGTTCTCTTCAGTGGCAGCACGGCAACAAAGGAAACTATGTAGTACTGAGCTTTCGAAGTCGCTCAGGGATCTTCCATAAGTTCATCAGGTCTTGGACACTGGCAGGTACGAGATGCTCCCAGGCCTCCCCTGAGGCCATTCGCCGACGAACCTCGCTCCCACTCAATCCCTTCTTCTGAGAGGGCTTGCTCCAGAGCACTTCTGTCTTCAACCCCAAGGCCTGAAATTGCTCGAGCTTTCGCCTTCCCCATTGATCGTATATGGTCAGGAAAAATGTGGCTTGCATGGGCACGTAATATTTATAGAGCTCAGGCAAGTTGATGGGAAAAGGCACCACTGAGAAATCCGAAACAGGCAAACCGGCCTCTACCAGAGTAGACCGGATCATGGTATAGCGCTCAAAATAGGTTAGGGGATTCTCCGCGGGGAGGCTCCTCTGGGGATCCATTGCGTCATCACGGGTTAGTATGGGATCGGGATTGGTAATGCCCACTACCAGGTGCCGGCAGCGCGCATTGCCTGCCAGGAGGTATTCGAGGTGATCATGATGTAGCACCTGGAATCGACCGTGGATCACGCCTGTTTCTGTCATTGGGCTCCCTCCTCTAAGAGGCGTTATTCCTGTAAAGTTTACTCATTTGATAAGTTCTAAATTTGATCGCACCCCCCAGAGGCCTTTTAGGGAACTGACGAGGAAGACCTTTGGGCTTTCAACAGTCGTATTGCCACCACTGCATTGGGATGCAAGGCCACGTAGCCAAGGGCCACCATGGGCATTAATGGCCAGATTGTGCTGGCAAGACCTGAAAGGACTATTATCGTCATCCTTGTTCCTTTACTGGCCAAAGTAGGCTTTCCCAATTGGATATTCAGACTTTTAGCCCTGGCGTCCGAATAACTAATCAGATTACTCCCTATCAGGGCTAAGGATCCAAAGACCGCGACCTGCCACAGAGGAAATGGTACGGGTAACCGTACCAAATACAAGGTCAGCCCTATCACTACGGCCCCTTCTGAATAGCGGTCCAAAACCGAATCCCAAAAAGCCCCACCCGCACTCTGCCTCCCCGTGAGGCGAGCGAATTGTCCGTCAACCCCATCCAGGACCTGAGAGGCGCCGCCCACCAAACCAGCCAGCCCACCCCATCCCATGGCAAATGCCACGCCAGCCATTACTCCCAAGGTCGCAGAACCCACCGTGATCATCCAGGGCCGAAGCCCTTTCACCTTGACCAACCTGGGCGTGATCCTCGCGGACAGATGGCATTTGATCCACTTGAGCAAAAACCGGTCAGTGGACTTGGTTTTCCATGCATCTCTCTCAAGACTTTCCATAGAAGCATCAGTTCTGATCTTGTCTCTTCCGGTCATCCATCACTTACCTTTATCAGTGCATCTATCCAACAGATGATAAGAAAATAGCGAGCGGATAACTGGAACAAATTAAGGTTCCCTTATGTATAAGGTTCAGTTTATTCCTAAACAATATAATATCTACGGCAACTAAAGACCATATGATTATTTTTTGTAACGAATAAGATATAAAAGAAGCATTTCGTTTTGGTTTGATGGAACGATGGAATCAACGTTCCACATCGGTCACCCCTCCTCTCTTACCCCTCTGGGGTCTACAGCACACTTGAGAATTCCCCCTTTCCTGGTGCCTTTTAATATCTGGGCCCATATCTCTCTTAATTCCTGGATATCATCAATCTCGCCAAGTGCCCACACAGTTCCACCACCTCCCGCACCTGCAAACCTGGCACCACATCCAACCCTTTCGGACTCCTGGATAAGTCTGGTAATTATTGGAGTAAAGGCCTCAGGCGTCATCTCCTTCCTTATAGCTACCTCGTTTCTTAGTTCTTCTGCCCCTTCTTTCCACTTCCTTTCTCTTATACGCAGGGCAAAGCGATCGACAATTCTATTAAGCTCAATCCAGTCTGACCTTGTCTTTCCTCCTAAAAATTGTTCTACCCACAATCTGTTTATCCTGGCTGACAGATGTCTCCTACCGCTATAGGCGACCAAGAGTCTTTTTGATATTTCCCTCTGTCCATCCTCATCAAGAATAGATTCCCTGTCAAATGGTCTCCCCTCCCGGGAGTAACTCCAGACCCATTTATTCACGCCGCCATAAACCGCTGCCCCCTGATCTTGCGGTCCGCACATTCCCAGATTTACTGCATCCTCTAAATGATATGCAAGATGGAGAATATGCCCCTCATCAATCTCGTTTTCATATAACAGATCCGTGACCAAGGAGAGTGCCTTTATAGCTGCCACAGCGGCGGTGCTTGATCCCCCAAGGCCTGCCTTAATTGGGGAGGTTGATCTTATCGCTATCTCCAACCCGTGAAACTTAAAAAAGGATACGATAGCAAAAAAGAGGCCAAATTGGGAATTAAATGGGGCTTCGGCAAATGGGTAAGCCTCTTGGCTGTCAAAAGTTTCGGAAGAAATCTTGATCCACCCTGATTTATAAGGCAAAAGGGTAACATAGGTCCTTAAGTCTATGGCCAGATTGACCGTTACAGGTACCACGCCCTCCAAAGGAAGGGCCAGTGCCTTAATATCCCATGTGCCGCCAGAGTCAATCCTACATGGGGCCGAAGTCTTTATCGGATTTCTTTCAAGAAGTTCTCTTATGCACCTACCTGATTGGAACATGAAGGAATTATTCCAAGCGTTGAAAAATCCTTGTTTCCTCTTTACATTACCATAAAGTTGACGGGGTAACCTTTTAACCAGACATTTCTCTCTCATAGAGACAGGGGGCGAGCGCAGAATAAGGCCATCCACATTGATAGATGGGTGCGGTTTCCTTTGCCTGCCTCATTGAATCGATGAGTTCAAAAGTTACCGATAATGATCTCACTATGTAAGCATATTCTCCTCATCGCGCCTGGCAAGATTGATTAGAGATTAAACAGGATAAAGCATTTTTGTAAATAAAATAATGAAATATGGCCCATTTTCAACATAGAATGCCTTTGAATACTATTTTTTATTGATTAAATCTTTTTTCGGTGCTATAGATCCACTCTAGGTCCTTATCTAACAATAGAAATTCAATTTACCACTGGCAGACCTTTGGAGGAGATAGGGGGGAAAGGAGGCTTATGATGGAACCTATAGAAAACCTGAAGGATCGAAGCACCTATTATGCCATTAATAAGATCATCCACCTCTTAAGCAAGGCGTCGGTTGACAGATTTGTAAACTTGACTTACTGGGGGGAAAAGTTGACAGCAGATCCAGAGGTCAAGGGACCCATCAAACAGATAAGAGAGTTCCTAAAACAGGGAGATCACCCTGCAAGGGAACTCTGTTACAGGGTTTTTAACACGCTTTCCGAACACAAGAGACACCGAATCTTCCAAAGTCTCTTTCTCAATGCATGGTTTTTAGGTGGAAGAAAAAGAGATTACTATGAAAAAAGACTTGGATTTCGACCACCTTTCATACTGATCCTAAGCCCAACCCTAAAGTGCAATTTACGCTGCAAGGGTTGTTACACCCTGGGATATGGAATGAAACATGAGCTTTCATTGGAACTGGCTGACAGGGTGTTAAGGGAATGTGAGGAATTAGGAATCTATTTCATAACGATCCTTGGTGGAGAGCCAATGGTTTATCCACACCTTTTCCAGCTCATTGAGCGGTATCAAGGTATGTTTTTCCAGATCTATACGAATGGTACCTTACTCACCCGGGAGAAGGCCCAAAGGTTAGCGGATTACGGTAATGTTGCGGTGGTTTTGAGTATTGAAGGTGGTGAGGAAGAAACGGATACCTGGCGCGGCAAAGGAGTTTATAAGAAGATTATGAACGCCTTTGAATATTTAAATAACGCCGGAATTATTATTGGTACATCGGCTACAGTGACAAAACAAAATGTTGAGGCTGTCAGCTCTGACGAATTTATTGACAAGATGATTGCCTTGGGCTCTTTTGCACAGATGTACTTCCTTTATATCCCAGTGAATGGAATGGCAGATTTTTCTCTTATGGTAACCCCAGAACAAAGAGACCACCTCAGACGCAGAGTTCTAACAATTAGAAACACAAAGCCAATCTTTGTCCTCGATTTTTGGAATGATGGACCGTATGTCAATGGATGTATTGCTGGCGCTAGAAGATACTTTCACATAAACGCCAAGGGTGACGTGGAACCCTGTGTTTATACCCATATCGCCTCTGATAACATCAGGGATACATCACTGGCTCAGGCCCTCAATAGTCAACTGTTCAGGGACA
Source organism: Deltaproteobacteria bacterium (assembly GCA_020349945.1). GTDB lineage: Bacteria > Desulfobacterota > DSM-4660 > Desulfatiglandales > B25-G16 > JABXJZ01. The sequence continues at coordinate 2,459,062 of CP070704.1, read as the reverse complement.
TAAGGAGCAGACAGCCACACAACCCTAACCATCTGAGACCATGCATGATTATTGACAATCCCCATATTATGAGAGACGTCATTAAAAAGAACTGTATTTATTTTACACACCCTGGCGCAGAGGAGATCTACACATTTCGCTCCAAATATATGGATAACTATGCAAAGACCTATGCACCTCTGGCAGACTGGGTTTGGAAGGAGGAATACCTGAACTTAAAGGAGGCCGGTCAGGGAGGTCCTTAAAGCTTTTTAAAGCTGTGAAAGGCAGAGTCAATCGTTTTTTTCATTACTTCCTCATTGTGGGCCAAGGAAACAAACAGGGCCTCGAAGGGGGATGGGGCTAAATAGATCCTCCGGGCCAACATCTCTCTATAAAAGGATGTGTATTTTGAGGTTTCAGTCTGCTTAACTGAGTCAAAATCAACGACTCGGTTCTTACCAAAAAAGATAGAACCCATAGATCCTACCCTGGTGATAATTATATCTACTCCTGCTCTTCCAGCCACATCCATTAAACCAGAGAAAAGGAATCTCGATTTTTCCTCTAACCTTACATAAGTCTCTTTATTCTTTAACATCATAAGTGTTGCCATCCCTGCAGCCATGGCCAATGGATTGCCTGAGAGGGTACCTGCCTGATAGACAGTGCCAACAGGGGCAATATGGGACATAAGATCCCTACTCCCTCCATAGGCCCCTATTGGAAGGCCACCACCGATTATCTTGCCTAAACAGGTAAGATCAGGCATAATATTATAGAGTTCTTGTGCCCCTCCAGGGCTTACCCTGAATCCCGTTATGACTTCGTCAAATATAAGAAGGATACCATTTTCTCTCGTGATCTTTCTTAAGCCCTCCAAAAATCCCTTCTCTGGCAATACAACCCCCATGTTACCGGCAATAGGTTCTATAATGATGGCAGCTATCTCGTCGCCAAATTTTTTGACCGTTACCTCTACGGCCTCCAGATTGTTAAATGGGAGTGAAATAGTAAGCCTTGCCAAGTTAGCCGGAACTCCAGGGCTGCCAGGGATCCCAAAGGTAGCCAATCCTGAACCAGCACTGACCAGGCAACTATCAGTATGGCCGTGATAGCAACCATCAAACTTGATAATCATATTCCTACCAGTATACCCCCTCGCCAAACGAATCGCACTCATGGTAGCCTCTGTACCAGAGTTGACCATCCTGACCATCTCAATTGAAGGTACAGCTTCGACAATCATTTTCGCCAGATTAAGTTCCAGCTCAGTGGGGGCGCCGTAGCTGGTTCCATTCTCCAATGCGTCTCTGAGTGCCTGAATTACCTCTGGAGGCCTATGACCCAGTATCATTGGCCCCCAGGAACAGACATAATCAATATATCTTTTCCCGTCAGCACCCCATAAGTAGCACCCGTCTGCCCTCTGGATGAAAAGGGGATCAACGCCTACAGCCCGGCCAGCCCTGACTGGGCTATTTACACCGCCTGGGATAACCTCTTGGGCCTTCAGAAAAAGTTCTCTGGATTTTTCAGTCATAAGGATTAGCCTATCAGTAAAAAATGCCTCCAAAGCCTGCGTCTACGGCGGGGATTTTGCCATCTGAGGTGACGGGAACGCCTGCTTATTCCTCAATCCATCAAAAATATTCAGGGCTAGTCTTTTTGTACTCCTTAAGGGTTAAAAGGGTGACATAGTCTTTTATTCCCGTATTCTCTGCAATTCTTCTGACAATGCACTGACAATCTTTTTTGCTTTTACCATGGACCATGGTAAAGAGATTATATTTCCATTCCCTTTGAATTCTTCGCTGGTAGCAATGGCTGACCTCCTTAAAGGTTGCCATCAGAGGACCTATTTCGTCCATTTTATCCTCAGGTACATACCAGGCAATCATGGCATTTGCTCTGAAGCCAGCTAATCGAGGGTTAAGGTTCGCCCCAAGGCGCCTGAGTATACCTTTCTCCTTTTGCAATTTGATCCTCTCAACTAGTTCTTCTTCACGTATTCCAAGCTTGCCTGATAAAACAGCATAAGGCCTGGATGTTAAAGGAAGATCGCCCTGAAGGTGCTGAATAATTCTCCTTTCAAGATCATCAAGCATCTACATCCCACTATCCAATGCCCCTTAATATGTCAAGGGAAAAGAGGTGATTGCGCTTGAAAAGTTATTCAAAAAGTTATATATGTTCAAATTCTAAATGTAAGCTACTGGCCCTTTGCTTAAAGGAGAAACTGCCATGCATCCTTATCAAGACATTAGAGAAAGGCTTGAGGCCTTGAATAAGATCGGGATCGCCCTATCAAGTGAAACAGATCTAAGCCGTTTACTGGAACTGATTGTAGAAGAGGCCCGCTCTTTTACCAACGCCGATGCCGGTAGCCTTTACCTTTTAGACGAGGATAGCAATTGCCTACAGTTCGAGGTTGCCCAGAATGATACCCTAAAAAAAAGGGCTGATTTGAAACCGGAAACATTTAAACCATACTCAATTCCTCTCAGCAGAAATAGTATCGCCGGATATGTAGCCATCACTGGTGAAACCCTCAATATCTCCGATGCTTATAATCTGCCTCCCGGGGTTGGTTATGAGTTTAATCGGGACTTTGATAAAAGAAACAAATACAGGACCAAGTCAATGCTTTTGGTGGCAATGAAAGACACAGAGGGTAGAATAATTGGGGTTCTTCAGCTCATAAACTCAACCGATAGTAAAGGAAAAGTTGTTCCTTTTGACAAAAATATAGAATCCCTCGTCTCATCTCTGGCCTCACAGGCAGCTGTGGCCATAAAGAACGCACAGCTTTTAAAAGAGATAAAGGCCGTTTTTGAGGCGCTTATTCAGTATTCAGTTTCGGCTATCGATGCCAGGAGCCCCTTCACAGCTGGACATTCGAGGATGGTAGCAAAGTATACTATGGCCTTGGCCAGGGCTGTTAACGATACCTATGAGGGTCCTTACGCCCATCTCTCTTTTAGCCCTGATCAACTTGAAGAGCTAAATTACGCCGCCTGGCTTCACGATATAGGCAAAATTGGTGTCAGGGAAGGGGTGCTTGATAAACGGAGCCGCCTTTCAGACGCCGAGATGGAGTCACTAATCAATCGCTTTGAAAATATCAAGGCTTCGGCTATTATTGAAACCGAGAAAAACAAATTGGCCTTATTTCATAGGAAAAAAGAGAACTCACCCGAGATTGAAGAATTAGATAGGAAACTAAAGAATCGGATAAACCGAATCGATGAGGGCTTAACCTTTGTCAGGATGATTAATACAGGCGTTTTTCTATCCGAATCAGGGCTTAAGCATTTAGAGGAAATTCGCCAGGAGAAGTATTTAGATTTTGAAGGGCAAAAAAGACCTTATCTAACTGATTCCGAATTTGAAAATCTTTCTGTAAGAAAAGGTAACCTGACAAAAGATGAGGTAAAGGAAATTCGATCCCATGTAATCCACACCGAACATATAGTAAGTAAGATACCATTTACTGGGCACTTAAAGAGGGTGCCGGTTTTTGCTACCGGACATCATGAAATGCTTGATGGCTCTGGTTATCCAAAACATGTTGAAGCGGAGGATATTCCCCTTCAGACGAGAATTATTGCCGTAGCCGATATCTATGAGGCATTGATAGCCGGGGATAGGCCATATAAAAAAAGCGTAGATCTAAAAAAGTCCCTCGCTATACTGAAGGAAGAGGCCGACAATGGCAGGCTGGACAAAGAGCTGGTGAGGATTTTCATTGAAAACAAGGTTTACGAAACAAGATAGAACGAGCAAGAGACTCTCGCCATGGACATGAAGAGGGATTATTACGAAGATATTCAACTCCTCGATAGTAAGGTACTTTGGTTCTGGTTCTTGATACTTATTGCCTCTCTGATCATCCTCCCCTTCCTGATCCCCAACTATTACATTTACATGGTTAACTATATGGCCGTCAATGTCATCGTTACCGTGGGACTGAATATTCTTGTGGGCTATACAGGGCAGATATCCCTGGGCCATGCTGGTTTTTTCGCAATTGGGGCCTTCATCACCGTCCTTTCAATGACCAACCTGCATCTTCCCTTTCTCTTGGCCCTGTTGCTCGCAGCATTTGTCGCAGCCTTTTTCGGTTTTATCTTAGGCCTACCTGCTCTGAGGCTTAAAGGGCCTTATCTTGCCATTGCTACATTGGGATTCGGCTTGGCCATTACTCAGGTGATTGGGCGTTGGCAGATCTTTGGTGGAAGGATGGGCCTTGAGGCTCCAGGCCTTACTTTACAAGGACTCTTTTTTTCGGGCGGCTCTTATACCCTAGAGAGCGATAGGCAACTGTACTTTCTAATCATCCCGATCGCATTTGTTTTGACTACGGCAGCCCGAAACCTGATGAAAACAAGGGTGGGAAGGGCATTTATCGCCATCCGCGATAGCGACATCGCAGCCGAGACCATGGGAGTGAACACGGTCTATTACAAGACCCTGGCATTTGCCATCAGTGCCTTTTATACGGGTATAGCCGGTGGACTGTATGCCTTTCTGATTGGGTTTATAAACCCAAGCTCTTTTAGCTTTATCCTTTCTATCTATTTCCTGACATTTGTGATTGTCGGGGGATTGGGGTCCATCTTCGGTTCAATTATGGGTGGGATTACGATGACATGGCTCATTCTGAAACTGGATAAAGTCCAGGAACTCCCCTACCTCGGGGACATTCTGTCAGCATTTTCAGAGAGGTGGATGAGCGTAACTGGCTTTCCCAATATATCAAGCATTATTTTTGGTTTGATTATTATTCTGATCGTGCTATTCGAACCACTTGGTCTATACGGTTTCTGGATAAGGACCAAGATCTACTGGAAAACCTGGCCGTTCTAACAGGAGGTACCACCATGTTTCTGCAACTCCTCATCAGTGGCCTGTCTTTTGGAAGCTTATATGCCCTCATAGCCCTTGCCATGGTGATCATCTACAAGACCTCAGAGGTTCCGAACTTCAGCCAGGGCGAGATGGCCATGATCTCCACCTTTGTGGCCTATACACTGCTTGGAGCCTCCGGTCAATCCTTTACGATCTCCTTTATCGGGGCTCTTATCTTTGCTGCCATCCTGGGGGTATTCTTGGAATTTGTCTTTCTCCGGAGGGCAAAAGACCCCAACATTCTGAGCCTTATTCTCATCACGCTAGGATTTGAGATGATTCTTTATGGTTTTGCTGGCTGGAAATGGGGCGCCGATCAAAGAGACCTGCCTTTTCCGGTGTCTGATTTTGATATCATCAATCTCGGGCCTGCAGTGCTGAGTTATCTCAATATTGCTACACTTCTCATTACGCTCATATTGATGTTCATCCTCTTTGTCTTCTTTAAATATAGCAAGGTGGGAATTGCCATGAAAGCCACTCAGCAGAATGCCATGGCCGCCCGTATCAATGGAATACGCACAAACAGGATATTATCAATCACCTGGGCACTCAGCTCCTTAATAGGGGCTGTGGCCGGCATATTATTGGCTCCTATTGCTACTCTGGATCCAAATCTAATGCTCGATCCACTTTTGAAAGGTTTTGCCTCAGCTGTGCTCGGGGGCATGACTTCGTTGGTTGGCGCTGCGCTCGGGGGATATATACTCGGGATTATCGAGAACCTTTTCGGCGGCTATGTCTCCATTGAATTTAAATCAGTCGTTGCATTCATGATTATTGTGCTGGTACTCTGTTTTAAACCAAGCGGCCTTTTCGCCAGACACTATGTGAGAAGGGTCTAAGAAAAAATGGATTCAGATTTTTTTAGTGTTGATAACCTAGCAATCACCTTCGGCGGCCTGAGGGCCGTTGATAGGGTTAGCTTTACGATTAACAGGAGATCTATCTTCTCCATCATTGGTCCCAATGGTGCTGGAAAAACCACTATATTTAACTGTATCAGTGGTCTTTATAAACCGGACAGCGGGAAGATCATCTTTAAGGGCGAGGAGATAACGGGTCTAAAGCCCCATAGGATCGCTATGAAGGGGATTGCTCGCACCTTTCAGAATATAGAGCTTTTTTTAAGGATGACAACAATGGAAAATTTGATGCTTGGGCGCCATATTCACACGAAAACAGGTGTCTGGAGCGGATCTACCTTTTTCCGGAGGGGCTCGAAGGCGGCTCGGGAAGAGATAACGCACAGGGAGCAGGTGGAGCGGATCATTGACCTCCTTGATCTACAATCGGCCAGAGATCAATTTGTGGGAGGTCTCCCTTACGGTACCCAGAAATTGGTAGAACTTGGAAGGGCCCTGGCATTGGAGCCTGAACTCCTTCTTCTTGACGAGCCCTCTGCTGGCATGAATTCCGAAGAGAGGCAGGATCTGACTTTTTGGGTAAAGGATATCCAGGAGGAACTTGGAGTCACGATCCTTTTGATCGAACACAACATGCAGTTGGTCAGGGATATTTCCGACAGGGTCTTGGCCATAAACTTTGGCAGGCCAATAGGCGAAGGGATTCCAGAAGAGGTTCAGAACGATCCAGAGGTTCTGAAGGCATATCTGGGGGAGGAAGAGTCCATTGATGCCGTTTCTTGAGGTTAAGAATATAGAGACTTTGTATGGCCTGATATATGCCTTGCGAGGTGTATCGCTCACTGTGGAGAAAGGAACCATAACCGCCATCCTTGGAAACAATGGTGCAGGGAAATCAACCATATTAAAGACAGCTATGGGTCTGATCGAGGATCAGCCGGACAAGGGGACCATAGAGTTCATGGGCAAGAGAATTGACGGCATGCATCCTGAATTGATTGTTAGAATGGGCATTTCCTACGTTCCTGAAGGCAGAGAGGTCTTTGAGGAACTCAGTGTCAGGGAAAACCTCCTCATGGGGGCCTATATACGAAGGGAGCGTGCACCGATTAAAAAAGACCTTGATCAAATCTATGGATATTTCCCTGTCCTCAAAGAAAGAGAAGACCAATGGGCCGGCACGCTTTCTGGCGGCGAACAACAGATGTTGGCCATAGGCCGGGCCTTAATGAACCGGCCGAAGCTCCTTTTTCTTGATGAACCATCCTTGGGGCTTTCACCCATACTGGTTAAGGAAATATTTGATATCATAAGGACAGTGAACGAGGGGGGGGTTACAATACTCCTGGTAGAACAGAATGCATGGATGGCATTAAAGATAGCCCATTTTGGCCTGATATTGGAAAATGGTCGCTTCGTTATGAAGGGAAAGTCTGAAGAACTGATGGAAGACAAGGATGTCCAGGAATTTTATATGGGGGTCAGGCTTGAAGAATCCGCCAAAGGGTATCGGCGCTGGAAGAGAAAGAAGAGGTGGAGATAAGAAAGATGACGTTAGATACCGTACCCCAGGTGTTTAAAGAGACTGTAGGAAAATATGGTGACCGAGTGGCCCTGCGCAAGAAAGAATTGGGCCTCTGGCACGATATCTCCTGGAATAAATATTACAGGCTCTCCAGGTATGTAGGCTCGGCACTCATATCCCTGGGCCTTCAGACGGGGGATCGTGTCTCCATCCTCGGGGATAATTGTCCCGAATGGGTAATCATAGATATGGGAGTGCAGTGCGCTGGTGGTGCGGCTGTTGGGATATATTCCACCAACGCCTGGTCACAGGTTGAGTATGTGGTTCAGAACTCTGAATCCAGATTTTTCTTTGTGGAAAATGAGGAGCAACTTGACAAGTGGCTCCATTTCAGGGATCAGGTTCCCTTTTTGAAAAAGGTAATTGTATGGGACCTGAAGGGGTTGAGACATTTTAACGACCCCATGGTCATGACCTACGACGATTTCCTGGAAATGGGTCGTGGGATTGCGGAAAAGGATCCCGATCTATTCGAGAAACGCATGTCTGAGGTCACACCAGAGGATCTCTCAGTTCTCATCTACACCTCAGGCACCACAGGCCCCCCAAAGGGGGCGATGCTGACCCACCGAAATGTTACATGGATGGGACGGGCCATCGCCAGGGAAAACCCCGTACGTGACACAGACGAAGTCATGTCCTTTTTACCCCTCTGTCACATCTTTGAACGTCTATTTTCGGTCCTTGGGCATATCACCCATGGATATACCGCCAATTTCACGGAAAACCTGGACACGGTGACAGATAATATGAGAGAGATATCCCCAACAGTGGGATATGCCGTCCCCCGTATCTGGGAAAAATATCTTTCTGCTATCTATATCAGGATGTCGGATGCTACCTGGTTTAAAAAGCTCGTTTTTTCCATCGCCCTTAAAATAGGCCAAAAGCGGACTACATTGAGGATGAACTTCAAGCCGGTTCCCTTGTATCTCGAGGCCCTTTATCACCTCGCCCATCTTGCAGTCTTTCGAAAGCTTAAAGAGAGGCTCGGGTTCGACCGGCTAAGGGTAGCATACTCAGGGGCAGCCCCTATCTCTCCTGATATAGTTCACTTCTTCCAGTCCATCGGTGTCAACCTCATAGAGGGTTATGGCCAGAGTGAGGGCACTGGGGTAACCTGTGTCTCCAGAGTAGGCAAGGTGAAAATCGGAACCGTAGGACCCCCTCTTACAGGTACAGAGGTGAAAATAGCAGAAGACGGAGAGATACTTGTAAGATCACCCAGTGTGTTCAAGGGATACTACAAAAACCCCGATGCCACCAAGGAGGCATTGAAGGATGGATGGCTATACTCTGGTGATATAGGGGAGTTAGATGAGTCTGGTTACCTTAAGATAACAGACAGGAAGAAGGATATTATAGTAACTGCTGGCGGCAAGAATATTACCCCTCAGTATATAGAAAATAAGTTGAAATTCAGTCCTTATGTCAATGACGCTGTAGTCATCGGGGATAAAAGAAAATTCATAACCTCTCTTGTTATGATTGATGAAGATAATGTAATGAAATATGCCCAGGATAATAAGATTCAATTTTCCACATACAAGGACCTGACCCGGAACCCCGAGATCATAAAGTTGATCCAGAGTGAGGTGGATAAGGTGAACGAAACCCTCTCCCGCGTTGAGCAGATCAAAAAATTTACCATACTTCCCAAGAAACTTTATGAGGAAGATGGAGAGGTAACACCAACCATGAAGATAAAAAGAAAATATGTAAATGAGGCCTTCAGCGACCTGATTGAAGCCATGTATCAAAGAAAGTAGAAGTCAAGGACTGACTACACAAAAAAAAGGAGGGTGAAAATGGACAATAAGAACTTGGTCACCATGGTAGCCGCCGGCCTGCTCCTGTTTACAGCTATCATGCCTGTTCAAGGGGCAGAAAGAGGAGTCAGCGATACCGAGATTAAGATCGGCCAATGGGGCCCCCAGACTGGGCCTGCTGCTCTCTGGGGGGCCGTGGCCCGCGGGAGCGGGTGTTATTTTGACATGATCAATGCCGAGGGTGGTATCCACGGTAGAAAGATAACATACTTTCTAAGGGATGACGCCTACCAGCCCCCAAAGACAAAGGCCATTGCCAAGGAACTGGTGGAAGACAAGAAAGTCTTCGCCTTTGCCTCTGGTGTAGGGACCGCAACCGGTATGGCCGTTAAAAAGTACCTTCACAAAAACAGGGTACCCTGGGTAGGGCCCGCATCTGGATCCACCTACTGGGCTTACCCACCCACAAAATATCTTTTTGCCGTTTACCCGCTCTATTGTGACGAGGCCGCTATCCTGATCAACTACGCTGTAGAAAAAATGGGTAAGAAGAGAATCGCCTTTTTCTATCAGAATGACGATTACGGCAAGGAGGGGCTTTACGGGGCAGAGCTTGCCCTCGAAAAATATGGCATGAAATTAGTCGCAGCAGTATCCGCAGAGCCCCTGGATACGGACCTCAGTTCACACTGCGTAAAGCTTAAAGACGCCAATCCCGATTGCGTGCTCATGTGGGTGCTCCCCAAGCATGGGGCCATCATACTGGGGACCGCTGCCAAGATGGGTCTTAAACCCCAGTGGATGGCCTCAAGTACCCTGAGTGATACGCCTATCATGTACAAGATAAGCAAAGGTCTATTCAAGGATGTGATGGTAACTTCCTTTGGCGAGGTTCCTGAATCCCGGCATCTCCTCATGAAAAAATACAAGGAAGCCCATGATAAGTTTGCCCCCAAAGACCGGTGGGGGATATTCTTTTATGCGGGCTTCCTTTTCGCGGAACCCATGGTGGAGGCCCTCAAGAGATGTGGCCGTGATCTTACTGCGGACAACTTTGTCAAGGCCATGGAGACCATCAAGGATTTCCAGGGCATAGGACCCAAAATCACCTACGGTCCCAACGAGAGACAGGGGTCACGCTCCTTCTTTATTGCCAAATGTTTAGAAGGGGGAGAGCTTGCACGTATCTCCGACTGGATGACATCGGATATTGACCTTCAGGGGGTTATAAAAAGACGCTAATAATTATGCTGTCTTTGCCCGCTTAGAATCGAGGATGCTTTTTGCCTCGATGGAAAACTGTCTTTTCTCCTATTATCAGCTCATCGGAGACTAACTTCTTATCACTGAGGTGGGCAATGAAAATAACAGGTGTAGAAACCTATGTCCTCGAGGGCCTCTTAGAAGATAAGGTCTTCGGCTGGTCCCAACGGGTAACGGACAGACGTCAGGCAGCCCTGTGCGCAGTGTCCACCGATGATGGTATCCAGGGACTGGGAGAGGCCTTTTATTACGGCGGCCCGGCTAGGATTGTAGCTAACCTTATAGGTGATGGCTACGCGCCCTTGCTCATCGGCAGGGATCCCTTTGATACCAGCGTCATCTGGGATTTCCTTTACAACTGGACGAGAGATCAGGGCATGAAAGGCTTACCCATTTCTGCCCTGAGCGCCATAGACATTGCCCTGTGGGATATAAAGGGAAAGGCCCTGGGCTTGCCGGTCTATAAGCTCCTGGGAGGACCTTATCGAAACAGGGCCCACGTGTATGCCACCGGTCTCTACCAGCCCCAGAATGTGGCCAGCATAGAAGATGCCCTAGCTAAGGAGGCCCTCGGTTACAAGGAGCAAGGCTTCTCGGCTATGAAGCTCAAGGTCGGCTACGGAATTGAAAAGGATCTCAGATATGTAAAGGCCCTGAGAGAGGCCGTAGGCAATGACATAGTTCTGATGGTGGACGCCAACCATGCCTATAATGCCGCTGAGGCAATTCGGCTGGCCAAGGGGATGGAAAACTACGAGGTTTACTGGTTTGAGGAGCCGGTGCCGCCTGAGGACATCGATGGTTATATAGAAGTGAAGCAAAAATCCAACATCCTCATAGCTGGTGGTGAGGATGAATTCACCAGATATGGGTTTCGGGAACTCATCACCCGACGCGCTGTCGATATCCTCCAGCCCGACCTGTGCGCCGCTGGCGGGTTCACCGAAATGATGAAGATAGTGGCTATGGCCAGCGCCTGGAACGTGCCGCTGATTCCCCATGTCTGGGGGACCAATGTTGGTCTTGCCGCCTCTCTGCAATTTTTCGCTGCCCTTCCCCACTTCCCCGAACGCCGCTACCCGGCGGAGCCCTTCTTCGAGTATGACCGCTCGCCACACCCTTTGCGCGATGGAGTGACCCAGGAGAGATTTCTGATGAAGGACAGCTATCTGGACATCCCGCAGCGGCCTGGCCTGGGGATAACCCTGGACATGGATTTTGTGAGGAAACATGGCGTTTAAAGCCTGTCGAAGAGTTTCTCTTATAGGAAAGGGCTCTCTTTCCTTGGCCATTCAGAGATCATAGCTCCTCTTATTGGCTTAACCCTTCTGTGCGATATCCCAGCGGTTTTTCAAACCAGGTTTTTCACTTGACAACAGAAGAACTCTAGACTAAACAGTCCAGAGCGAACCCAGCTAACCTCAGTATAAGGAGAGATATTAAATGATATTGGAGAAATTTAGTCTAAAAGGAAGAAGTGGTATCGTGACCGGTGGAGGCACCGGCCTCGGCAAGGGTATCACCACTGCGCTTGTTCAAGCTGGGGCAGAGGTGGCAATCGTCGGCAGAAGACTGGAGGTCTTGGAAAAGACGGCGAAGGAACTCAGTCAACAAAATGGGAAGGTTATCCCAATTAAGGGAGATGTGTCAAATTTGTCCAATATTAAAAAAATTGTTGACCATAGTCTTGAGGTCTTCGGCAAGATCGATTTTCTGTTTAATAACGCCGGCACAATACGCCGTGCTCCATGTGAAGAGCATTCCGAGGAAGATTGGGATATCGTATTACAGACAAACCTTAAGGCGCCCTTCTTTTTGGCCCAGGCTGTAGCACGAACCATGATCGCCCGCAAGATGAAGGGGAAGATAATCAATACCTCATCCCTCATCTCAGTTATCGGGGGGAAGAATATACCAAGTTACTCTGCCAGCAAAGGAGGGATTTCCCAGATCACCAAGAGCATGGCCAATGAATGGGCCAAATACGGTATTCGGGTCAATGCCATCGGTCCCGGATATTTTATTACAGATGTTACCCAACCACTGGTAAAAGACAAAGAGCGTTATGCAGCGATCACCGCCAGGATCCCACTTGGTCGTTGGGGCAAGCCTGAAGATCTCGGGGGGATAGCGGTATTCCTGGCATCAGATGCGTCCGATTATTTGACCGGACAGATAATCTTTGTTGACGGAGGTTGGTTAGTTTGTTGAAATCTTGTCCTTTATCAAGGAGGTGACTAAGTGAAAGCGATCGTTCTCAATGGTCCGAATGATTTTTCCCTTCAAGAGATTGAAGATCCCGTGCCAACCCCCGAGGATGTGGAAATCAAGGTGCGTATGACCGGGATATGTGGCACTGATATACATCTTCTGCGGGGGAAAAACCCCTTCGCGAACTATCCCCTAATCCCAGGGCACGAGTACATGGGAGAGATATTGTCTGCTCCAGAAAAATCTGAGTTAAACAAAGGCGACAGGGTAACCGTCTTTCCGGCAGAGGGCTGCGGCAAATGTGAGGCCTGTAAAACTGGACGGTTACCTCACTGTCCTGAATTCAAGTTCATCGGTGTTCGCTTGCCCGGTGGTTGCTTTGCTGAAAAGGTTGTGGCCCATCATAAGAGGGTCTTCCCCTTGCCAAAACAAATGGCGGATGAAGTCGGCGCTATGGTGGAGCCTACTGCAGTGGCTGTCCACGCAAATCGACGGGCAGATCTCGGGAAAGAAATGAAGGTGTTGGTCATCGGAGGTGGAACCATCGGACTCCTCATTGCCCAAGTCGCCCGAGTTTATGGTGCATCCAAGGTTATCGTATCCGAGCCCCTGGATGAAAGAAGGGCATTAGCCAGACAGATGGATTTTGAGCTGATCTGCAACCCACAGGAGGAAGATCTCGTCACTTTTGCCAAACGCAGCATTGGAATGGCAGACGTGGTCTTCGATGTAGTGGGAACTGAAAAGACCCTCATTGAAGCAGGGGAAATTCTCCGCCCAAATGGACATCTTATGCTGATCGCCCTGCCTCATATTGAAAACCTGGGCATCCCTTATCGGCCTGCCTTTGCCAAGGAATTAAAGGCTATAGGTTCGAGGACCTATTTCATGGACGACTTCCCAGAGGCCATTCAACTGCTAAACACACGGCAGGTTGACGTTAAGCCACTCATCAGCAAGATCCTGCCATTGGATCGATTTACCGAAGGTGTGGAACTCTTGGAGAAAGAGCCCGAAAAATATATGAAGATCCTGATTATTCCCACCTCATCGTCCTAGGACCGGAATTTCCTAAAAGGCAAAACTCCCTTCTGATCTGCCCATGTCTCTATACGCCAGATGTGCTAGCCGCCTATTTTACCCTTGCACAGGCCACACAAACCTCCGGCTGAAACCAATATTGTATCACTGGTTACTCAGGTCATGAGAGAAGTAAAATGCCAAACTTAAATTGCGGTTTACAGCAGCTACCTGACGGATCCCGGTGCAGGCATTTTTACTCAGAGAAATGTCCTGATATGATTTTTATATCTTCATTGAGAATTGTGTGAAATTCGTCTTTATTATGGAGAGGGAAAAAATGCTTCACAGGAGATCACATTTTGGGCAGTGTCCAGCAATTAACTATTTGACGCTTTCTATCCAAAATGATAACTCTAACAATTGAAATCAAACGTTGCTTTGGGGCCGAACTAAGGGAGGGAGACTATCCATGATAGATAAAGTGCCCATTAC
>CP070704.1:2436621-2444863 GCA_020349945.1 Deltaproteobacteria bacterium | reverse complement strand
GGGCATGGGTGAGACATTTGATGAAATCTTGAAATACTCCCCTCATCGCATAGACTATGTAGAGCTAGATCCCGCATTGATCAAAGTGGCAAGCCAGTCCGGTCTCTTAAGCCCTCATGAACAGGTTCGTATCATCCCTACTGATGGAAGGAGATATATAGCTGAGACTGATAAAAGGTATTCAGCTATAATCCTGGATCTGTCAGAACCCGATACCTTCCAGATAAACCGATTTTACACAAAGGAGTTCTTTGGCAAGGTGAAGGGGATTTTAAGGAAGGATGGCATCCTGTCCTTCAGCCTCATTGCAAACCCTAACTACTTATCAGAGGTCAGGCTCAAGAAACTGTCTTCCATCTTCAATACTGTTAAGAAATATTTTGATAATGTTCTCCTTATCCCCGGCGAGGAAATCTATTTCCTTGCAAGCGATGGAAAGCTCGCCACTGATATTCCCCGAAAGTTGAGAAGAAGATCCATTGCCACATCTTATATCGACGGCTTCTATTACGGTAATGTTACTGAGGAGCGGATAAGGTCCATCAATGAATCCATGAACCCACATGAGCCTATGAACACCGACTTTCAGCCCAGGGTCATAAACATAATGTTTGCGGAGTGGTTCAAGAAATACGGGACCTCGCCTCATTGGTTTATTGCAACCCTCATTGGGACTCTTGTCTTTTATCTATTCTTAATAAAGAAGGAGGAATACGTTCTTTTTTCTACCGGCTTTGCTGTCATGGGTGTGGAGATGTTAATTCTATTCTGCTTTCAGGTGATCTATGGCTATGTCTATCTTAAGGTAGGTGCTATAATTAGTTGTTTTTTGCTTGGTCTTTTGCCAGGTGCACTACTGGGGGATAAATGGAAAAAAAGGGGTAAACGCATGCTCATAAAGGCAGAGGCTGGAATGCTCCTTTTGCTCATGATGTATCTGATCTGGGTAACCTTCTCTCAGTCCACGATACCGGAGTCTGTCTTTTTCTTATTTGGTTTTACCTTTTCACTGCTCTGTGGACTTCAGTTTCCTGTTGCCGCAGAGATCATTGGGGAGGAGAGGAGTCCTGCTGCCGGTCTCTTTGCCGCTGACCTTGTAGGCGCCGGTGCTGGAACCCTTGCAGTTGGAACCCTGTTGATCCCTCTTTTAGGTATCCAGGCGGCTATTATTTCCCTGTTCTTGATAAAAGCTGCAAGCACCATAGTTATCCTGAAAGCTTAGAATTGTACTCGTGTTGGTCGATTGTTGTAAGTTGTCTGTTGTTAAAAATAGCAGGGAAATATGATAAGGTTTGATGAGTAATCAACCAAAAAACGAATGATTGAGACCAACAAAGTACTGACTACTATCAACGGGCAGTTTCAGAAATGAAAAGATATATAACCAGGAAAGAATTCTTAAAGCAGATGGGGCTCTTGTCCCTTCTCATAGCAACAGATGGGCACTGTTTCTGGTCTAAGGGTAAAAAAGAGGAAAAGGCCGATATTAGAGGCCATGTGTTCAAAAATGACGCTCCCAAGAGGCTCTGGAAGTGGTCAATTGAGGGGCTTCACTATACAACAAATGGGAAAGATGTCCAGTGTATGGTATGCCCAAACAGATGTTACCTAACTCCCGGAGACAGGAGTGTGTGCAGATCAAAGGTAAATATGGGGGGAAAGCTTTACTCGCTTGCCTATGGTAACCCCTGTGCCATTCACACTGACCCCATTGAGAAAAAGCCCCTCAGCCATTTCTATCCAGCCACCCAGGTATTCTCTATAGCAGCCGCTGGGTGTAATTTCAGATGTCTTAACTGTCAGAACTGGGAGATTTCCCAAAGAAAGCCTGAAGAGGTACATCACTCTGAACTCTTTCCAGCTGATGTCGTCAGGATGGCCAAACAGGGACACATCCCTTCCATTGCCTACACCTACTCAGAACCTATCTCTTACTACGAGTATATGTATGAGACCGCAAGCCTCGCTAGAGCAGAAGGTATAAAAAATGTGTTAGTCTCAAACGGCTATATAAATAAAGGGCCATTGGAGAATCTAAGCCAATACTTAGACGCTGCCAACGTAAACCTCAAATCATTTGACGATGACACATACAGGAGGCTTAATGGTGGAAGGCTCCGGCCAGTGCTGAATACCTTCAAGCTTCTCCACGAGAAGGGAGTCTGGTTTGAAATGACAAGCCTCGTTGTTCCCGGGTATGTGGATAAACCGGAGATGATAAAGAGAATGTGTGGTTGGATATTAGAGGAACTTGGAGCCGATTATCCCCTGCATTTTCTGCGCTTTTTCCCCCAATATAAACTGAACAGGCTGCCTGCTACCCCAGTGAAAACACTGGAAGAGTTACGAGAGGTAGCCCTTAGGGAAGGGATACATTATGTCTATATTGGGAACGTCCCCGGTCATGATGCATACAATACCTACTGCCATAACTGTCATAGGATTCTGATTAAAAGGCAGGGATATTACATTGCCAAACCCAATATAGATGATGGCAGGTGTAAGTTCTGCAATACACCCATCCCCGGAAGATGGGGAGATTGATTAATTTGTTAATTATACAATTCGGGTTTTGGCAGAAAATCTTCGGTGGGGCCAATAACCTGTTATATTCGATTATTAAATCCGAATGTCGAATATCGAAAACTGAAACAAATTCAAATGACCAAAAAACAAAATTCAAAATCTTACGATCCGGAAGATCGCGCATGTGAATTTAGGATTTGTTTCAAATTTCGTGCTTCGTATTTGGAATTTAAGAATAACCGGTGAAAAACCTCGAGAGACCGTGAAACCTTTCTATATTCCCCTTCGTCTAGGTTAGTTGCATGGAAATCCTTATTTTAGGTTCAGGCACCACTATCCCCCTTGCTGAAAGGGCCTCTCCCTGTGTTGCCATTTTCATTGAGGATCAACTCCTCTTGATGGATATGGGTCCGGGAACCGTGAGACAAATGTCAATCGCCGGACTTAAACACGAAGATATTGACTACATTGCCATCAGTCATTTCCATCCAGATCACACAGCTGACCTCATCCATTTCATCTTTGTTACAAGGCACCCCCCTATCCTTCATAAGAGGAAACCGTTTACGATTATAGGACCAAGAGGATTTAATCAATTCCTGATGCTCTTGAAAAAAGCTTACGGAGACTGGCTCGATCTCCCTTCCGGTCTCATGAGGATAGAGGAATTAAGCACTGTGGAAAAGAACAAGAAAGAGTTTGATGGCTTTAGGATACTATCCGCTCCGCTGAGCCATACCCCCCATAGTCTTGGCCTCAGAATACAAGATAGGGTAGGAAATACTGTTGTCTATTCAGGAGACACCGGTTACTGTGATGAAATTATAGACCTGGCCCAAGGTGCAGACCTCTTGATACTTGAGTCTTCCTTTCCTGATGGGAAGGGGATCTTCGGACACCTGACCCCCTCCGAGGCCGGTGATATAGCTAAACGTTCAGGGGCCAAAAGACTCCTTTTAACCCATTTTTATCCGGAATGTCTAAGGATAGATATAGAATCTCAGTGCCGTAAGACCTACCAGGGAGAACTTATCCTGGCAGCTGACCTGATGCATATGAAAGTGTAATAATCATTACCGGCGTATCTCTCAACTGACAAGGCCCTCGGGGAAATATTGTATTGTCGCATCCGGTATTACTGCTACCTTCGCCTTATCACCATATCTGCTCTTGAGCTGCTCGATTACCTCGGGCCATGCCTTTGCCCAGTTGATCAAGTTATAGGGCGCTATCCAGTCGCCCCCAACTCTGTCTGAGTAAGGAGCCACGACAGTTAGCCTCTTGGTGTTGGGCGGCAGGCCTGTTTTTCGAGCCCAGCCCCTGCCTCCAAAAACCTTGCCAAAGCTTCTAGTCCAGTAATGGTTTATCTGTCCCTCTGGAGTAACTACTATAAGCACCATGTCGCCGCCTTTCTTGGACAAGAGCGGGGATGCTATCCCAGGGGCAAGAACCATCTCATTGGCCTTGGAATAGCAATTGGCCACGACGATATCAGCATCACTCACCATATCCGTGGCATAGTGTTGCCTTGCTAACTTCACTCCCTCCTCCTGTTCAGCCATAGGATCGCCAACAAAGAGGGCCGTTACCTCTCTCCTTAGATTAAGGATGGCATCTACCTTGACATCAAGCCCTGCCATCCTGGCTGCCTCATCCATGTCTCCTTTTAGCACGTTGCCTTCCCATTTGCCTATGCCAATGGTGCGAGAAAGCCCAAGCCTTGCGTGATTGGCATCTATGGTCTCCATAGAGGCAACGCCTGGAAGGATTATCTTGCCACCACCGCCAAATCCACTGAATGGGTGAGGTACGATAGAACCAATGCCAATCTTGAGGTCGCAGGACATGACCTCGCTATTAATAGATATTGGTGTGCCCCGGCTACTCATTCCGAGGGGAGTGCAGTTCTCATAGGGATTGTGATTGTAGACCAGGAATCTACCCATCACCTCATCTCCCAGCTTCTTTCTGAAGTCAATGCCGTTCATCGAACCGTGAGCCCCGATTGCGCCAATGAACCGTATGTTATCATCGGGAATACCAGCGCAGGCAAGTTCCTCCAAAACATAAGGTATGATCACAGCAGTCGGTGTCGGCCTTGACATATCATCAAAGAGTATTGCGACCTCCTTTTTCCCCTTGGCCATCTCCTTTATGGTCTTTGTGCCTATAGGATTGCTGAAGGACTTCTTGATTCCATCCTGGCCCAAGGCACAGGCCTCGTGGCCATGCATATGGCACACCGTGACATTCCATGAATCAGGGAAATCTATATCAAGCTCGGTATCTCCATACCACACCATTTGTGGTAGCCGGACAGTCTTTGACCCACCCATCTTGTCTACCCCCTTTCTTATAGTCAAACCGCAGGTGCACGGCTCTTGCTGAACCTCAAAAGGACCTCATACTGAATGAAAAATCATATCCCCTTACATTCGAGACTTACTGATAATACACGGCTGGGTTCGGATTGCGGGTGGAGTTATCAGTGGATGCGATTCTGTATTCCGAGTTACCTGCCTTCTAAATAAAGACCCCTCCATCTACCACAATGATCTGACCTGTCACAAACTTCAAGTGGGCAATCAGTGAATATGCAACCTCAGAGATGTCCTCAGGACCGGCAATCCTTCCAAGAGGAGTTCTACCCGCATAGCGTCTAATGTGCTCCTCTTGACCTTCCACCCATCGGGTCTTGACAATTCCTGGAGCTATGCCGTTTACCCTTACCTCCGGGGCCATAACACGAGCCAGGGACTTTGTAACGCTAATCGCCGCGGCCTTTGAAGCCGCATAGGCAATCGAACTTCCTCGACCCGTTAACCCCGCGACTGAGGTGATATTGATGATACAGCCCTTCCGTCTCTTTAACTCCGTCGAAGCAGCTCGGCAACAGTGAAATATTCCCTTTACATTTACGCCCATGATATGATCCCAATGCTCTTCCCTTAACCCCTCTAAATCATCGTGATCTACAAAATAGGTTACGCCTGCATTATTTACCAAAATATCCAGCCTGCCAAACTCTTCAATTGTCTTCCTCACCATTCCACGCACTTGTTCATCATTGGCGACGTCTGCCTTGCAAAGAAAACCTCTTACTCCTAGGGCCTCAACCTCTGATCGAGTCTCAAGCGCATCCTTCTCAGAACAGGAGTAGTTAATGGTAACATTGACCCCCTCATGCGCCAAACGCAGTGCAATAGACCGCCCGATTCCCGTACCTCCTCCAGTAATCAATGCTGTCTTTCCCTTTAACATGTAATCTCCTCCGATCTTTACTGCCTTTAAACAAAAACACTACCACGTGGGAGTCAAGTACAAAGAAAAATTCCCATCATATGCCTGGTATACCCATCGGTCTCTAGACAATAACCGTATGAGTAAGTATATCGTCACTCCAATTCCTCTCATATAATCCTTTAGGGGCGTCTCATCATAAACCTTTCAAGAACATTATGGAAGGCCTCCATCTCAAGGGGATTCCCCTCATTCCAAAATAGATGGGTGAAACAGTGACAGTCTGACGATCCAAACCCTAAGGGCCCACTTTTCATAATTGAGGAAAGGGCCTGAGCAATCTCACATTCCCGTCTTTGAGAAGACCGGATCGGGATGGAAAGGAACCCATGGGCAACCTGGGTGAGATAATCGATGTGCCAGTGCATTTTCTTCCTTCTCTGTCCATGTCTTCCAATCCTGGCCCTCAGATTACGCATTGCAGATCCAACATAGATATAGGAGCCTTTTTCAAACATGACCTTACCCAATCCACCGACCCTTATGAGCCGCCGCCTTTCTAATCTTAGGACTAAAAGATAACTTCCGATGTCCTTTATCTCTTGCTTCAAATATTTCCAGGGAATCTCTAATATCCTAACCCCCTGATCGATAGTAAGATCAGGCCTCCATCCCACTGCTATTGGAAGAATCATGAGATCATCCCTCACCTTCAGCATGGTTGTGCTGAAATCATAATCCGTGTGAAAATCGGGCATGAAGCACCTTACATGGGGATAATGCACTATGAATAAGATCATAGACCTGATTCCATTTCTCCCCATCTCGGCAAGCTCAAGCAGATGCCTCTTTCCGTCACAGCATCCGGGAACATGGCCACACCATTACCACATAGCGTACAGGATTTTACCTCTAAATAGAGATCCTTTCCTGCCTCCCTAAGCAGAAAGTCAAACCGGCTTTTTCCGTGAGGGACCTCTTCTCTTACTACCTCTGCTCCCTCAAGGGATGGTATTGATTTCCTTTCAATAAGCCACCTGGCAACCTGATTTGTCATGCCGGTATCGAGGAAGATTGGAAACCCCTTCCTTTGAACAGCAAGGACTGAATAGGCCGTCTTCCCCTGCGAGGCATGAATCCTGTCAGAAGCAACAGCCCGATAGAGATAGACCTCCGCGCCAGGTAAAAGCAGTTCCCACAGCCTTCCCGGGTTCGGAAGATGGGCATCAATTACCCCCAGTCCACGACCGCTGCACCTCACGAGAAATCTGCTTGGTCTTTCAAGAAAATTGGCCCTTACTGATTGACCTGGACTTATAGGGAAATCCTTCATGTATGAAAACTGCACGACCTCGGTATTACATGCTCGAAGACCACATGAGCACCATAAGAAGGTCGTAGGAAAATAGCATATTTGGCGAGAGATGTACATGCAACAATGGCCTTGAAGGTCTTGACACACAGTCGACTATATCCTATACTGCCTTCGCCAAAAGGGGCTATCATAACTAATTGAACCAGTAAGCATAATACGTGCAGCGAGGGCAGGAGAACCGTGCATAAGACGAGTCGAAGAGAACTGAATCAATGGCAATAGCTTTCGGGTTCCAGCGATTCCTTCACGATATCCGATACCACCGGGAACGCTTCCGCCAATTCCTTGGCATTGCCTTTGTTATCTTGGTCAGTGCTGCAGGCGAACCAAAGGAACTGTTGTTCTTTGCTGGTATGGTGATGGTTATTCTGGGCATTGCAGTGCGACTCTGGGCATCGGGACATATCAAAAAGAACAAGGCCCTTGCCACCGACGGGCCTTACGCCTATGTCAGACACCCTCTCTATGTGGGAAACATCACCCTGGGATTTGGGTTTGCTTTTGCCTCAAGCTTATGGTGGAGCCTGCCCCTGCTAATAGGGATCTTGTTCGCCTTGTATCCCCATGCCATCCGTCGAGAAGATGAAAATCTTCATAGCATATTTAAGGAGGACTGGGAGCAATGGCGCAAGGAAACCCGGGCCCTCATTCCACGCCTTACCCCCTATCGGCCAGGCCAACGGAGCAACTGGTCCTTCAGACAAAGCCTGCGACAAAACGGTGAGCCCCTTATCGCCCTTTTTCTACTGTTTTGGCTATACTTCCTGTTCTTGAGGCTCCATTAAACCCTCAGTGGCGCTGATGTTGAAAGATATGGACAATCTCACCGAAACCGAGCTCCTTCACTGGGTCAGGGGCAGCGTCAAAACCAGGACGAACATCTTTAGGCATGGTTATCAGGGGCATGTCTTTCTGTATGAAGCCAAAGGTCGGCGTCTCATCCTCAAGGCACCTGTGGGAAGGGGGTTAGGTAGCCTTATCCGCCGGGCAATGTTGCGCAATGAGTACAGGGTCTATTCTAGGCTATCTGAGGTGCGCGCCGTACCGCGCTGCTACGGCCTTCTCGACGGGCGCTACCTGGTGCTCGAATTTATCGACGGG
>CP070704.1:2420954-2436521 GCA_020349945.1 Deltaproteobacteria bacterium | reverse complement strand
TATTCATGCCATGCAGGGCGATGGGGAAATCTCCGGTCATACCACCGATGTGAGCGGGGAAATTACCCTTGAAGTAGAGGTCATCAAGGGGTTGAACCTGGATGGCCCGATCTTGCTGCCCAACAAGGAGGATCTGCCCTTCCTGGCGAGGGAATATACCGAGGGTCAGATCGATAAGGCGGAGGCCATTGGAGGGAAGCTTGGCTTTGCCATCCAGAAGGATCTGTTGCCTATCCAGATGCTTGGGAGCGGGCCCAACCTGAATGAGGCAGTAGCATGTGGGGTTAACCGCATGGCCAAGCTCCTGGGCATCACCCCAGAGGCGGTGAAGAACTGGGTTACCATGACCGGAGGGGTGGAGATCGGACGCCTCCCTGGCTTTGTTACGGTAACCATGATGGTTCCCGCTGCGAAGCTGGAGCAGCTGGGCATCGCCGATCTGGTGAAGGAGCAATATCTCTGATAACTAGCGAAGAAGGGCGGGGGCAGGATTGCCCTCGCCTCTTTTACTGCCTTTAGATCCTTCGAAGACCAATTCAACGGTGCCGAGGGGCCCGAAATCGGCGCAGATTGTATCACCTGCATCCGCGAGGTAAATATCTGTACACGTGCCGGTGCTGATGAGATCGCCGGCCTTGAGTCCGCTGGCGTGCTTGCACAACATATTCGCAAGCCAGGTCAGTGCGTTAAGCGGGTGACCCATGATCGCATCGCCTCGACCCTTACGGACCGTTTGCCCGTTCACGACTAATGCCACTTCGTGTGCGGTAAGATCCTGTGCCTTCCAGTCGAGGTGGGGTTCCCCCTGGACCCACGCCCCATTACATCCATTGTCGGCAATCAGAGAGGGCCCATCAACTGCTGTCCATTCGGTGTAGCGGCTGTCGACAATCTCCACTGCTGGAAGGACAGCTCCAACGGCCGTGGCGACTGTCTCCCTATCGTATGGAGTACCCCTTCCCGGGAGATCGTCCATCATCTCGAATGCAAACTCGGGCTCAATAACACGCATGAAAAAATCGTCTGCATCCATGATCGCCGGGCTTTTGTGCACGAGCGATGAGAGAAGCTGTCCATAGAAGGGTTCGTTGAGATTGATGAACTCCTGGGCCGACTTACTGGTGCAGGCAATCTTGTAACCGACAGACCGCCCGCCATAGTTAGAAAGGAGCCTTTCTACCAACATATTCTGCACGGCATATCCTTCCTGGGGTGTCAGTGGACGGGACTCGTCTGGCAGGGACGTCCGTCGGCGCTTCCTAAACCTCGCCTCTGCAAGTAAATCTGCTGCTTTCGCTAGCTTATCCATCGATTAGACCTCATAGTTAATCTTTTTTGACCTTAGAGTGTAAGGAAAATCACAATCGCAGTGAAAGAAGAAATTACGAAGCAAAAAAATCGAGCACACGTAACGTCCAAGATTGACGTCATATCACCGGGTCAATGGACTCACATAATGGTTGCTCTGACCACAACTAAGCTTTTCATTTTAGTTGTGTGCTCGGACAGATTGTTGAGAAGCCGCTTTTTAGTGGGGCAAGTATAGGAAGATGAGGGCCTCTGTGTCAATTTTAAATCACAGGAAGAGCTGTCTTTCAGCCTTACAACTTACCCCCTGCGATGACCCAAACAGCGGTTAGCCGGGTTCTGGCAGCAATGCCTGGTGCCTATGAGTTATTAGACCAATTGGGTCGCCTCGAGCTCAGGCGCGAGCAGGATCTCGAAAAGGGTTAAAAGCAGATGACGGGGAGATAGACGCTTGCGAATTATTCAAGCATTTTCAGGGTGTGTTTAAGCTCTTCTCTAATTTCCCTTAAAAGATTGCTCGGTGACATAGAGGGGGTTTTTTTTGCCGCCTTAAGCCTCCTCCTTGCACCTTCTAATGTTAGTTTTTCTTCATAGAGGAGTTTTTTTACCTCTCTGATAGCCTCAATATCCTCGCGTTGATAGATTCTCTGCCTTGAATCTGCCCTTTTAGGCCTAATAGTGGGGAACTCTGTCTCCCAGTAGCGAAGAACATAGGGCCTTACACCAATTATCCGGCTTACCTCCCCTATCCTGAAAAACCGTTTGTTATCCGGGATATCCATTTCTTAGCCTTTTCTGCGTAATTACTGAATAGCCCGTGGCTTATAAATACTAAATTATGAATCCTAAATACTAAACAATACCAAATGTCAAAATCCAAATCACCAAAACATAATTGGAGCTTGCCAGGAAGTTATTTAGTAGTTTTGGATTTAGAACATTTCAATTTTGGACTTCTTTAGGGTTTCGAGATACGGATTTAGGATTTTCCACATCTTATTGCGTATGTTCTTAATGGCCCTCTCTAAGCCTTCCCCCTGTCAGCCGGCCAATTTCCTCTATTATCCCCTCGTGGATCTTGTTTACCTCATCGTCTGTCAATGTCCTTTCCTTTGATCTGTAGCTAACCCTGAGAGCCAGGGCTTTTTCTTGAGGGGCAATCTGTTTTCCTTCGTATACATCAAATATATCAACCGATTCAACCAGGCCGTTTCCCATCTTCTTTACAATACCCACTATCATGGCACTTTCTACAGACTGGCTAACTATGATAGAGATATCTCTTCGAATTGAGGGAAATTTGGCCAGGGGGGTAAATCTCTTTGCCCAAACAACCAAGGATAAAAGGGTTTCAATGTATAGTTCCAAGATATAGGCCTTTTTTTCAACTCCATAGCCTTCCAAGACATCTTTTGAAACCTTACCAATAGCGCCTATCTCAGCGCCAGCGTAAAAAATCCTGGCGTATTCATCTGGATCGAGCCCTTCCTTAGGGCTATTTCTTTTGTACTCAGCCTTCTCAATGCCAAGCGCTTCCAAGGTATTTTCTGCCACGCCTTTAATATCAAAGAAATCAGTCTCCCGTGGTTCCTGATACCACTCCTGTCCGGACCCAAGACCGGTGATGAGGGCAGCAAGAACTTGCTTTTCCTGGGGCAATTCACCATCCCCTTTAATATATACCTTTCCCCATTCAAATACCCGTATATCATTCTGGCCCCTTAATGAGTTTAATCTAACAGTAGAAAGCAGTCCATGAATGAGGGAGGTCCTCATAACAGATTGGTCTTGAGAGAGGGGGTTTAGGAGTTTTACAAAAGATCGCAGATCACTTCTCTGTCCTGCTCCGATTAAGTCGGCAGATTTTGGAGAGATAAAGGAATAGGTGATTATCTCTGAAAAACCAATACCGACCAACATGCTCTTAATCCGATCTCTGAGAGCAAATTCAGGAATATGCTCTTCCGCTGGCCTGATTGCTGGAAGGGTAACTGGTATGTTGTTGTAGCCAAAGAGGCGTGCAACCTCCTCAATCAGATCAGCCTCTCTCGTTATATCCACCCTGAAAGATGGTGGGCTCACCTCCATTTGATCTTGCTTGACTATCCTTACAGCCATGTTAAGGGAGGAAAGGTGATCGGCCATCTGTTCTGTACTAATACTGGTTCCCAGAATCTTGTTTGCTTTGTCAGTCCGTAAGGTAATCTTTGGGGGAGACCATGGCCTTGGGTAACAATCTATGATTCCCTTGGCGATATCCCCCCCGGCTAGCTCGGAAATAAGCATAAGTGACCTCTTTAGAGCACGATCAACTCCCTCGATATCAATACCCCTTTCAAAGCGGTATGAGGCCTCCGTGGTAAGTGAGAGTTCTTTTGAGGAACGGCGGATCATTGTGGGATCAAAGTAAGCGCTTTCTATGAGCACGGTAGTAGTGTTTTCTGTTATCTCCGAGTTAAGGCCGCCCATTATCCCTGCTAGGGCCACCGGTTCTCTTCCATCACATATAACCAGCATCTGATCATCCAGATACCTGGGTTGTTCATCCAAGGTGGTAAAGATTTGATTATTTTCTGCCCTCTTGACCACTATTCGTCCCTGGGCCAGCCTATGGTAATCAAAGGCATGCAAGGGTTGTCCCAGTTCCATAAGGACATAGTTGGTTATATCGACTACGTTATTTATTGATCTGACTCCAGAGACATGCAGCCTGTACCTCATCCAAAACGGAGAAGGGCCGATTTTCACGTTTTCCACCAAACCAGCTGTGTACCGAGGACAACCCTGGCTGTCGAGGATGGTTACATCAGCCAGATCCTCAATCAGGTTCTCGCTCTCCTCAGTATGGATCTCCAGCATGCTAACCTTTTTTTTGGTCAAGGCCCCTATCTCCCGTGCGATTCCTACTATAGATGCACAGTCAATCCGGTTCGGAGATAGGCTGACCTCAAGGATCGAGTCTTCTAGATCCATGGCTTCAGAAAGGGATTGGCCAGGTCGGAGATCATCGGGAAGGGTCATAATACCGGTATGATCATCTGTCAGACCCATCTCATCCTCGGCCAAGAGCATTCCATAGGATATTTCACCTCGTATCCTGCTCTCTTTGATGACCATGCCATTGGGAAGGGCTGTCCCTGGCAGGGCTAAAGGTACAAGATCGCCCTTACTAATATTGGGGGCACCACAGACCACGGATGCCTCTTCTCTTCCAGCATCTAACTGACAGATGGATAGCCGGTCAGCCCTGGGATGTGGTTTGATATCCAAAATTCTGGCTACTATAACATCACTGAAGTCCTGAGCTCTACGTTCAAGGCCTTCAACCTCGAGGCCTGCCATGGTGAGCAATTCTGCCACCTCAGCTGGTGTTTGATCAATATCTACAAATTCCTTCAGCCAATTAAGACTAATCCTCATCTATGATGGTCCCTTATTTTTTGACGGCTGCTTGCTGGTGAGTAATTCCCTAAAACTGTCTTAAGAACCTGATGTCATTTTCAAAAAAGATTCTGATGTCATCTAGGCCAAATTTAAGCATGGCTATCCTTTCAACTCCCATACCAAATGCGAAACCAGAGATACTCTCTGGGTCATAACCAACGACCTTGAAGACCTCTGGATCTACCATGCCAGAGCCAAGTATCTCAAGCCAGCCAGAATAGGAACAGACACGGCACCCTTTGCCCTGACAGACAACACACCGAATATCTACCTCTGCACTCGGCTCAGTAAAGGGAAAGAAGCTAGGTCTAAATCTAAGGTCTACGTCAGGACCAAACATCTGGTGGACAAACGTTGTAAGCGTCCCCTTGAGATCGCCAAAGGAAACCCCTTTATCTACCAGTAGCCCTTCTACCTGATGGAACATAGGGGTATGACTTATATCTGAATCCGGGCGGTAGACCTTTCCTGGAGCCACTATGCCGACTGGTGGTGATTTGCTTTCCATGATCCTGATCTGTATTGGGGAGGTATGGGTTCTTAAGACAACATTATCAGAAATATAAAAGGTGTCCTGCATATCCCTGGCAGGATGGTTCTTTGGCATGTTTAAGGCCTCAAAGTTGTAATAGTCAAGCTCAACCTCAGGTCCTTGTACAACCCGAAAACCTAACTTCAGAAAGACATTGCATATCTCTTCAGTTATCTGGGTAATAGGATGTAGGTGACCTAATGGGGTTCTTCTGCCAGGAAGGGTTACATCAAAGGCCGATACCTCTTTGACATCGTTAGTAGTTAGAGAATCAGTCACTGCCTGAAACCTCCCTGTTAGCTCCTCTTTTACCTGGTTTACGAGCCTGCCTATAGGAGGTCTTTCTTCTTTAGGCAATTCAGGGAGTCTCTTTAAAAGAAGGGTAAGGAGGCCTTTCCTGCCCAGATAGCGCCGCCTTAATCTTTCTATATCAGACCTTTCGGTAACTGATTCCAACTCCTTTAAGGCCTTTGTTTTCAATTCTAAGAGCTTTTCTTTCAATTTGAAATCCCCTCTTAGATTTATCACTCCACCATATTGGCGATCTCTGAAAAGGCCTTAGGATCGGTCACAGCCATCTCGGCCAGGATTTTTCTGTCTAGGGCTATGCCTGCCTTTTTAAGCCCACTGATTAATTTGCTATAAGAAACCCCATTTTCTCTAGCAGCTGCATTAATCCTAACTATCCAGAGCCTCCTAAAGTCACCCTTTCTCTTTTTCCTATTCCTGTAAGCATATTGTCCGGATCTCATTACGGCCACATTAGCGGTCTTTAAGAGCCTACCTCTACCAGCCCTGTATCCTTTAGCCTGCTTAAGGATCTTTTTTCTTCTCCTTCTGGATTGCGGCGCGTTTGTTACTCTCGGCATAGTTAATACCTCATAATAGTTATGACAATGTCAGTACTTAGTTATGACAGTTTTTCCAAGTACTTAGTAAGTTTTCCTTCCAACGGATCCGCCCACGGCGGAACAATTACCTATGGACGCTAACCTATTTACGGCAAATGAGGAGAAAAGGAAGAGTGTCAATGATAAGGAAGCAACCTTGTCACCTTTTTTATGTCTGTCTTGTCGAGTAGGGTAGATTTTCTGAGATTTCGTTTCCTCTTAGATGACTTTTTCCTCATAATGTGGCTTGCAAAGGCCCTGTTTCTGAGCAGCTTTCCACCACCAGTCCTCTTAAACCTTTTTGAAGCACCCTTTCTGGTCTTTATCTTTGGCATGATGGTTACCTATTTTGGCACAATGAGCATGGAAATGTCTCTTTCTTGCATCTTAGGAGGTACCTCTACAACCCCAATGTCTTCGACCTTTTTTATAATTTCTTGTAACAAATTGAACCCTATATCAGTATGGGATATCTCCCTGCCCCTGAATATCATAGAAACCCGTACCTTGTGGCCGTTTCCTAAAAACTTTCTTATATTCCTTATCTTCACGCCTACATCATGTTCTGCAGTAAGGGGCCGGAGTTTGATCTCTTTGAGGTGACTGGATCTGGATTTGCCTTTTTCTCTCTTGGCCTTCTCGTACCTAAGCTTACCATAATCCATGATACGGCAGACAGGAGGGTCTGCGTTTGGGGCTACCTCAACAAGATCAAGATCGTTTTCTCTGGCTGCAACCAAGGCCTTATCAATAGAGACGATCCCAATCTGCTTTCCATCTATTGAGATCAATCTGACTTTCTTGGCCCTGATTTGCTCGTTAACCCGTACGTCCAGTCTTTTGCTAATAGTTATCTCCTCTTTTGTGATTCATCCCTTATTCTGGCTATTAATTCCTTTGATGACACAGGTGGAAGGTTGTGCCCATCTCTTAGCCTAATGGTTACACTACCGGTTTCCATCTCTTTGTCTCCAACTACCAGCATATAAGGGATCTTTTTCATCTGGGCCTCTCTGACCTTGAAGCTCAGTTTTTCATTCCTGAAGTCTGTCTCTACCCTGAAGTCTGCCGCGGATAAGGCCTCCGATAAGTCTTTCCCGTAGGCTATGTTTCGATCGGTGATGGTAAGAATAATGGCCTGAACCGGGGCAAGCCATAGGGGAAAAGCGCCTGCATAGTGCTCAATTAAGATACCAAGAAATCGTTCTATAGAACCAAGTATTACCCGATGAATCATTGCAGGTCTATGTTTTTCTCCATCCGGCCCTACATAGCTTAGGTCAAATCGCTCCGGGAGTGCAAAATCGCATTGTATAGTAGCACACTGCCAGCTTCTTTCAAGGGCATCTTCAAGCATAACATCTATCTTCGGACCATAAAATGCCCCCTCCCCCTGATTTATTTGGTAGGGAAGATTATATTCCTCTACTGACTCTATTAAGGCCTTTGTAGCCTTTTGCCAATCCTCATCGGTACCAATTGACTTTTTTGGCCTTGTACTTATTTCAAGATCATAATGAAAGCCAAAGATGGCCATTATTTCCCCCACAAAGTCGAGTATATTCTGTATCTCAGTCTTGAGCTGGTCAGGGGAGCAAAGAATATGGGCATCATCCTGGGTAAACTGGCGCGCCCTGATTAATCCATGGAGCACTCCAGAGCGTTCATGCCTGTGAACCGTACCTAATTCAAAGTATCTCTTAGGTAAGTCCCGATAGCTTCTCACCTTGGAGGAGTAGATAAGCATGTGGGCCAGGCAATTCATAGGTTTTATGCCATAGGATTGGTCTTCTATATCGGTAAAATACATGTTTTCCCTATAATGATCAAAATGGCCCGATTTTTTCCATAATTCAGTCTTTAGTAGCTGGGGTCCTACTGCCAGTTCGTAGCCCCTTTTAAGGTGCTCCTTTATCTCAAATTCTTCAATGATATGCCGAAGTATAGCCCCATTGGGATGGAATATCACCATGCCCGGACCAAGATCTTCCCTGATGCTGAAAAGATCGAGCTTCCTGCCAAGTACCCGGTGATCTCGTTTTCTTGCCTCCTCAAGGTTCTTGAGGTGGGCATCAAGGGATTTCTGGTCAGCAAATGCAACACCGTAAATCCTGCTCAACATGGCCTTATGTTCATCTCCCCTCCAGTACGCGCCAGCAACGTGGGTTAGTTGAAAGGCCCCTATTTTTCCTGTTGAGGGAAGATGGGGACCCCTGCACAGGTCTGTAAAATTTCCGTCCCTGTACAGGGTAACCTTTTGTTCTGAAAGGTCTTCAATCAGCTCTACTTTGTAAGGCTCACCCTGTGATCTAAAAAAATCAATGGCCTCACTGCTTGGAATCTCGCTCCTGATAAAGGGAAGATCCTCCTCTATTATTTCAGCCATCCTTTTTTCAATCTCAGGCAAATCCTTGGCCTCAAATGCCCTTTCATAGTCAAAGTCATAATAGAAACCACCTTTAATAGCCGGGCCTATTGTTACCTTTGTCCCAGGAAAGAGATCCCTTACTGCCTGGGCCATAACATGGGCAGCACTGTGCCTGAGTATTTCCAAGCCATCTTGGGAATCCATGCAAACTGGCTCGAGTTCGGCCGATGAGTTGATTTTTGTTGGGAGATCTTTGATCTCGCCATTTATCTTGATAGCTGCTATGTTCTCCATATTATCTATGCTTAGAGCCTTTAGTGCCGTGAGACCGTTAAGGCCTTGTACAGGGATCTCAATAGGAGGGGAGCCTTTTACATTTACTCTTACCTTTTTTCCCATGGTTTAATATCCGAGGTGAAGACAGGGCACCCGGGGAAAAATAGTGCTTAGATTCCCCATTGGGGCCAAGCATACATTAGTCATGGGTATAAATATCATCTTTATTCGTTTTCTTGCAAGTCTTTATATCTCACTATAGATAAAGGGCGTCGATTTCAATACTGAATCTCATCTACTTATCCCTTAGCATACCTCTTGATACCTTCTTGATAGAGGTCATTTCCTTTTGTGTCATTGATTACTATTACCGGAAAGTCCTCTGCCTCTAATATTCTGATTGCTTCAGGTCCCAGATCGGGGTAAGCAACGATTTCGGCCTTCTTAATCCGTTTGGCAAGGAGGGCTCCAGCTCCACCAGTGGCGCCAAAATAGACCGCCTTAAATCTCTTCATAGCTTCAATGACTGTTTGAGAGCGATTTCCTTTACCAATCATCCCTTTCAATCCAAGCTCGATCAATTTTGGGGAATAGGGATCCATCCTGTAACTGGTGGTTGGTCCAGCAGAACCAATAGGTTTTCCGGGTTTTGCTGGTGTAGGTCCGACATAATAGATTACCTGGCCTTTAATATCAACAGGGAGTTCTTTTCCCTCCCTGATAAGCTCAAAAAGCCTTTTATGTGCAGCATCCCTCCCAGTTAACAGAACCCCGTTTAACAACACCTTATCCCCAATATTGAGATTCTCCACATCTTCGGTCGACAGTGGAGTTGTTAGTCTTATTTGTTTAGCCATCTTCTCCTGCAATCTCTAATGCTATATAACTGCCTCTTTGTGTCGGGCTGCATGACATTGTATATTGACTGCTACAGGCAAACTTGCAATATGGCATGGTTCAATTTCAAGAAATACGTCAAGCGAGGTAGAATTTCCACCATATCCCATAGGACCGATTCCCAATCTATTGATCCTTGCTAGGATTTCCTCCTCGATCTCTGCCAATTCTGGATCAGGATTTCTAACCCCGATGTTTCTTAAGAGTGCTTTTTTGGCCAAGATTGCCGATCTTTCAAAGGTCCCTCCAACTCCAATGCCGACAATAGTTGGGGGGCAAGGATTGGAACCAGACTCTTTTACCCTCTTTACGACAAAGTCTTTAACCCCCTCAATCCCTGCTGCAGGGCTCAGCATGTCAACCCTGCTCATATTCTCGCTGCCTCCTCCTTTGGGGGCAAAGATGATCCTCATCTTATCACCCGGGACAATTTGCATGTGTATGATAGCTGGGGTATTGTCACCTGTGTTTTTCCTGGTAATAGGATGGCATGCCGATTTTCTCAAGTAGCCTCCCCTATACCCTTGCCTCACTCCCTCGTTGATCGCCTCTTTCAAATCACCGCCTATGATGTGCATATCCTGACCAATTTCTATAAATACGACAGCAAGCCCGCAATCCTGGCATATAGGAGCCTTCTCTTCCCGAGCTATCCTGGCATTCTCTATCAATTCCTTCATGACCTCTCTTGCTGCAGTCGAGTCCTCTTTTTCTAAGGCACGGGTAAAGGCCAGAAGAACATCATCGCCAAGATTATAGTTTGCTTCTATACCCAGGTCTCTGACTACCTTGATGATCTCCTGTGTTGAGATCTCTCTAATCATTATCCTCTTCCCTGACTTTATGGGCTGGCTGCAATAAGTGTAAGGCAAGGGTTGATAGAGCTGCAAAACATCTTATTTCAGATTCAGAGGAATTCTTAACTGCCACAGCCTTCTCATCTCCATTATTTCTTGCCTTCCGGCTATGCCCCAGATATTGATTAAGGAGGGCCTTCTTCCCCTGTGTTTTTTATACAGCTCTTCTTTTTTAGGATTTGAGCTTATTTCAGTGGATCCAGCTCTCTTCTGATCTGCATTTTCCACCATGCCTGTTTCCCTTCTCTCGGTCCTAAACCGGGATATTCCCGTGTTTCTTGGCAGGCCTTGTTTCTCTTTTTGTAGTAAGCATCTCTAAGGCATCTATAATCCGGGGCCTAGTGTCCTGTGGTAATATAACTGCATCAACAAACCCCCGTGAGGCAGCGATATATGGATTTGAAAAATGATTCCGATACTCCGCAATCTTCTCTTCCCTCTTTGCTTTGGGATCAGATGCTCCTTTTATCTCTTTTCTATGAACAATCTCTGCTGCCTGTTCAGCTCCCATAACAGCGATTTCCGCAGTTGGCCAGGCAAGGACATAGTCACTGCCCAAAGGCTTACCGCACATAGCAAGGAAGGCCCCTCCATAGTCTTTTCTGGTTATCAATGTGACCTTTGGAACAGTCGCTTCACTATAACACCATAGGAGTTTAGCCCCGTGCCTTATGATACCTCCCCATTCCTGGTTACTTCCCGGTAAATAGCCAGGTACATCAACTATAGTAAGGAGGGGGATATTGAAGGCATCGCAGAATCTAATGAACCTAGTTGCCTTATCTGATGCGTTGATATCAAGACAGCCGGCCAGGTATTTTGGTTGATTTGCAATGATCCCTACTGGTCTTGCATTGAATCTGGCAAAACAGATAACAATATTTTTGGCATAATGCTCATGTGGTTCAAATATCTGACCTTTATCCACAATAGAGTAAATGATGTCTTTCATTTCATAATAGGCCCTTGGGTTATCGGGGATGATGGTATCAAGCATTGGATCAGTGCGGTTAGGATCATCTCCTAAATCCAACACCGGTGGATCTTCCATATTATTCGGCGGAAGGTAAGTGAGCAATTCCTTAATCCTTTCGATACATTGGGCATCGCTATCGCATGCAAAGTGGGCCACCCCACTTTTCGTGTTATGTACCATTGCCCCGCCCAGATCCTCAAAGCTTATATCCTCACCAATCGCTGTCTTGATTACCGCTGGGCCGGTGATGAACATATGGCTGCTTTTCTTTGTCATAAATACCCAATCGGTCATGGCAGGAGAATATACTGCGCCTCCAGCTGTGGGACCCATAATAGCTGAGATTTGAGGAATCACGCCAGAGGCACAGGAGTTCCTGTAAAATATATCTCCGTAGCCAGAGAGGGAATCCACACCTTCTTGTATCCTGGCTCCTCCTGAATCGTTGAAACCCACAATGGGAGATCCAGTCCTGAGAGCAAGATCCATGACTTTGCATATCTTTTTGGCATGCATCTCTCCCAATGTTCCGGCCATGCAAGTGAAATCCTGAGAAAATGCATAGACCAACCTTCCATTTACAGTACCGTGGCCAGTGACCACCCCTTCTCCAGGGATATATGTCTTAGGCATATCAAAGTCAGTACAGCGATGTCTCACAAACATATCAAGCTCTCGAAAACTGCCAGGATCAAACAGTAGATCCAGTCTTTCCCGTGCCGATAGCTTGTCCCTATCATGCTGTATCTGGAGCTGTTTTTCTCCACCCATGGCGAGTTCTTTTTCTTCCCGCTCTCTTAACTCCTTAAGTTTATTTGCAGTGGTACCCATCAGGTCCCCCTTTCCCTAGAAGCTAAATCCTTACCAAAGAATACCAGAAAATTTACTTCCACAGGAAACACAATCTATTTCTAAAGATCTCATGTAATCGCCCTGATTTGCTCGTTAGGCCTTAGCCCGGTCTTGTGGTGATAATTCGGGTTGATGCCTGCAGATTATTAAAATAAGGCACCTAAGGCAAGAAACAGTACTTAGATGCCTCATTTGAGCTATGTAAAACTGTTTCTAAAACTTACCTTCCTTCCCGAGGGCGAGAAAGTGGGATACGTCTATATCCTTTGGGCAAACAAAGGAACAAGCCCTGGCTGTATGACATCGGTAAACACCATCTTCCCTGTATAAGATATCCATCCTTTCTTTTCTTGCCCTCTCCCTCGGATCCATAAGGCGAACCATATTGGCCATCGTGGTATTTGGGCCGAGGAAGTGGTGATGGCTGCTGATACAGGCAGTTGCACAGCAAAAACAGTTAATACAACGGGTAGCTTCAGAATAGATCTCGAGTGTCTTTGGGGAAATCCGATACTCATCCCCGTCTCGGTGAGGAGGGGCTGGTTTGATAAGATAAGGTTTGGCCTTATGAACCCTATCATAGGCCTTCTCCAGATCTACAACCAGATCCCTCAAAACCGGAGCTATCGTTAAGGGTTTTAATTTGAATGTATGGGTATTGAATTGTTCTACCGCATCCTTTACTAAGAGTTCACATGCAAGAAGTGGTTTCCCGTTGACGATTATGCCGCAACTGCCACATTGGGCGTGCTCACACGAGGAAGGCCAAGCCAGGGTTGGATCCTGTTCATCATTGATCTTACGCAAGACATCTACAAACCTCAGGATACCACTGGCCTCTACCTGGTACGTGTGTATCCATGATAATTCGGTATCAGGATCGTACCTGTTTATCTCCAATGTGATAGTATGGGATATAGACATCGGTCTTCACTTTATAAAAAATCAATACTCTCGTTGTATATAATCAAACAGTTCGTAATGATCTCCTTTGGCCTCAAAGATACTCATATCTATCGGTCTTTTGTCAAAGGTGACCGTATTAAATTTAGGCATATAAACAAGGGTATGATAATTAAACTCATCACTCCTTTTTGGATAATCCTCCCTGAAATGGGCCCCTCTTGACTCCTTCCTTGCTAATGCTCCTTGCGCAATAACCATGGAAACAGTTATCAAATTATTAAGTTCCCAGATCTGCCAGAGATCCTGGTTCGTTCTCATGCAGGTTGTCCCCGGGGGTATATGTGTTGCCCTTTCCTTCAATTCTCCTAGGTCATCGACAGCCTCCAAGAGGGATTTTTCCGACCTGAAGATGCCTACCTTTTCCATCATTAGATTCCGTAACGTATCCCTGATCTCTGCATATTTTTCCTTTCCTTGGGCATGAAGATACGTGGAAAATTGGTCAAAGATGATATGGCCAGCGTCGGGAGGGAGCCCATCTGGATCTTTGGCATCTTTAAGATATTCAACAACCCCCTCTCCGGTAACCCTGCCCATGGTTATCAATTCCAAGAGGGAATTTGTCCCAAGTCTGTTGAGGCCGTGCAGGGACGCAGCAGCAACCTCTCCACAGGCAAAAAGCCCGGGGACAATACCGTGGGTGTCACCTTGAACTTCCCCAAATTCATTGGTAGGTATCCCGCCCATCTGGTAGTGGGCAGTCGGGGTAACAGGGCAGAGATCCTTTTCCGGATCAACACCCACAAATCGTTTAAAAAAGGAACATACCTCCTGAATCTTTTTTTCGTGAACCTCTTTAGGAAGGTGTCTCAAATCCAGCCACACATGATGGGCATTATGACCTTCATGGAAGAGTCCCCTGCCTTCCCTGATCTCCTGGATGATTGCCCTGGAGATGAGATCCCTGGGGGCAAGATCCTTGGCCGTAGGGGCATAGCGCTCCATAAAGGGTTCTTCGTCCTTATTCCTGAGAATAGCCCCCTCTCCCCTAAGTGCCTCACTGGCTAGTATGCCAGGACCGACCATTCCTGTGGGGTGGAACTGAACTGCCTCTAGATCCATCACCGGCAGGCCTGTATTAAGTGCAAGGGCAAGGCCATCACCAGTGTTGCCCCGACAATTGCTGCTAACCAGATACATTCTGGTTTTACCACCTGTGGCGATAATAGTTGCCTTTGCCAGGATGGCAAAAAATTTGCCCTCCGGGTACCTGAAGATAATGGCCCCAATACAGTGACCATCTTTACAGAGTAGTTCTGTTGCTATACACTGACCAATAAAGTTGACCCCATATTTAAGGGACTCAGCCCAGACAGTATCCATAATGCCCTTTCCAGTTCTGTCTGCCTCATAGCAGGCCCTGAAGGCCAATGTCTCACCAAAGTCTAACATATGGCCCCCGAATGGTCTTTTTGCAATCCTCCCCTCCTCTGTTCTGCTGAAGTGCATGCCATGTCTCTCGAGCCATACCACCTCTTCCCAGCCAATAGCACAGAGCTTCTTGATCACATTCTGGTCCGCGGAACAATCTGAACCCTTCCATGTATCAAACATGTGAAATATCGCTCTGTCTACGGGGTCCTTTGGATCAACTGCAGCCATGCCTCCCTGGGCTGTCGTTGTATGAGACTTTTGTGGACTGAACACCTTTGTAAGGGCTATTATACTTGTGCCTGGTCTCTGCTCGCCAATTTGAGCGGCAGCCCTAAGGCCCGCGCCACCAGCGCCAATAATTAGAACATCACACCTGGAGGTAGAGTCTACAGTCAATGTTTTTCCCACAACTATCTCCTCTACAAGGCTACAATAAGCCTGATACCAAAATAGGCTGATATAGCCATAACAATAATAACACAGCAGGTTAACGACTTAAGTAAGGGGCCTGGCTTCATGTAATCGGCAATGACACTGAATATACCATAGCCTGCATGAAAGAGGAGAACAATGAGAAGGACAAAATCCATCCCTTTTATAAAGGGGTTTTGCATCCTTAATAAAATGGTCTTGCTATCATGGCCTGTTAAATAATTCATATGCATGAACAGCATGTGGCCTGATAGCATGGGAATCAAAAATGTACCAGTAATCCTCTGGAGCTTCCAAAGGATTGAATTACCGGTCCTCCAAACCTTGTTAAAGACCATTAAAAAGGCGATGAGGCTTATAGCAACAGTGATCGACCAGAATAAGGCACCTGATGC
>CP070704.1:2372106-2420854 GCA_020349945.1 Deltaproteobacteria bacterium | reverse complement strand
ATGCGGTCGGAAATACCTGGTCTGTCGCGCGTAAGGGCAGGAGGCCATTTGAGTCTACCAGTTCCACCAGCACTCCAAGTTTTCGGGATGCGGATGTCACCATCCGGGGAAGAAAAAACGCAGGGAAGTCGTCGGTGACAATCACGCAGGCCTTTTTAGCGAGGGCTGCGAGCAGACCCTTGCCAGCGTCCTGGGTAGGCTCCACGTAAGGGTAGTATGAGACCCCGTGCATCTCAAATTGCCGGGCATTATCGGCCATACCTTCCAGGATAAAACGATGCAGCCGGTCGTTTGCCCAGCGATAGCCACATCGTAAGGCCTCCAATACGAGCAGTGGTCTCTTGAGATCGAGGGCCCATTCCACAGCTCTCTGAAGGCTGAAGTTCCACGTCGCCCTCCGGTATGCGATCATCCAGTAGAAGATGAAGTCGCCCTTATAATTGACAGGGGCGTCGTTGGATTTCCGGATGCGAATTTTTGGAACAGAGGTCACGATGAGCTGTCCTGCCTGAATCTTTACACCGCCTCAAAGTGGGCGTCTGCCAAGCCGTTTAAGAGGAGGAAGGAGGTGACCTTAATGCAAAACAGTTCTGCACCAGCCTGATCAATAAACCCAGCCAAATGGGGATGTCTCTTTAAAAGTCTGGCCCGGGCGCGCTTCTTCTTGGCTTCCCCTTCCATTTTCTGAAAGAGTCCGGTCACTGTCAAGGCCTTCGCTCGTGGACGCCGGGAACCAATATGTTCCTCCCTTGTGTCGATCAGGAGGCTCACCGATGGGTTTTCAAGTAAATTCTTGTACTTTTTTGTCTCTTTGTGGGTGACCATATAGATCTCCCGGCAGTCGTCGTCGGTGACGTAAGCCATAAGAGAACAATGGGGATTGCCACCTGAGACTGTTGCCAGAACGCAGATGTCTTTTTCTCTAGCGAGTGCCTTCATTCTTTCAAGCATGGTTCCTTTCCCCCGCACATTTACTCAATTCATATCCTATCTCAAAGCCTTTGGTAACATATTCACACGGCTATGGGAAATAGATTTGGGAGAATCTATTGCCAGAGTTCCTGGTAATTGATATATTGCTTTCGTCTTTCTTGGAGAGCACGGATTCACAAGTTACTATGGAAGATACCATTAAGCTGGGAATCAGTACCTGCTTGCTCGGGGACAACGTTCGATATGACGGCGGGCATAAGCTGGATCGGTTCTTGACCGACACCCTCGGTCAGTATGTTGAATACGTTCCCGTGTGTCCCGAGTTTGAGTGTGGGTTTGGGGTCCCACGGGAGGCCTTGCGCCTGGTGGGCAACCCTGAATCACCACGTCTTGTTACATCCCGCACCAACCGGGATTTTACGGACCGTATGGTGCATTGGGCCAGAAGGCGAGTCACCGGGCTGGAAGAAGAGGATCTTTGTGGCTTCATCTTCAAGAGCAATTCTCCCAGCAGTGGCATGGAAAGGGTAAAGGTCTATGGTGAAAAGGGAATGCCTGTGAAAAAAGGCCGAGGAATCTTTGCACGCATATTCATGGAGCATTTTCCACTAATCCCTGTTGAAGATGAGGGCCGTCTTCATGATCCCAAACTAAGGGAGAATTTCATCGAGCGGATCTTTACCTTAAAGCGGTGGCGTGAGGGCCTTTCAAAAAAGATGAGTATGGGAGATCTGGTGGAGTTCCACACCCAACATAAGCTTCTGATCCTCTCCCACAGCGAGAAACACCACAGGAGCATGGGAAAACTGGTGGCAGGTGGAAAAGAAATATCCGTCACTGAGCTATATACGAGATACGAAGCCCTCCTGATGGAGGCCTTGAAGCTGAAGGCCACCCCCAGAAAGAACAGCAATGTCCTGATGCACATGATGGGGTATTTTAAAAAGCAGCTGACCTCTGATGAAAAGGAAGAGGTTCTGGAAATCATCCAGGACTATCGTGAGGGCTACATCCCGCTTATTGTCCCGATTACGCTGATCAACCACTATGTGCGGAAATATAAGGAGCCATATCTGAGCAGACAGACCTACCTGCGACCCCACCCCATCGAGCTCCAGCTGCGAAACCACGTGTGAACCATAGTTACCAGGGAACTGACATGGAGGGAAAAACCGATTGAGGCTTTGATATCACTCGCATATCATAACCTTGAGAAAAGTGCTCATAGAGGAGGATAGAGATGGATCTCGGTGAATACTTTAAAGACTCGAAAGGCATCGGAGTCCTGGCAACGGCAGATGAGCAAGGCCGCGTGGATGTAGCAATCTATGCGCGACCCCATGTTATCGATAGAGAGACCATCGCGTTTATCATGCCTGACCGCCTGACTCACCACAACTTACAGGCAAACAATCACGCGGCCTATCTCTTTATCGAAGAAGCTCCTGGGCATAAGGGTCTCCGGTTATTCCTAAGTAAGGTCCGTGAGGAAAAGGATAGCGAGCTGCTCAACTCGATTCGCCGAAGAAGATATGCGTCAGAAAGGGGAGAAGAGGAAGAGTCTCGATTCTTGGTATTCTTCAATGTTGACAGAGTGTTACCTCTCATAGGGGCTGGCGAGGATTCATAACAAGAAAGTGCTATGAAGGTTATCATTACCGGAGGTCTCGGGTTTATTGGCACCCAGCTTTCAATACGGCTCCTGGAAAGCGGGCGCCAGGTCACTATCGTAGACCATTCCCCCAAGCCGAGGCCTTATACCCCCCAGGAAGCTAGATACGTGTCTGCGGATACCATGATCCCGGGATCCTGGCAAGAGGAGGTTGGAAACCACGACGCTGTGATCAATCTGGCCGGGGCCTCGATCTTTAGGCGATGGAATAATGAGACCAAGCAGCTCATTTATGACAGCCGGATTCTCACAACGCGAAACGTAGTGGAGGCCATGCCCAAAGACAAAGGCGCGCTGCTTTGCAGCACATCGGCGGTCGGGTACTACGGTTTCCGAGGCGATGGGCAGTTGACAGAGGAGGATAGCCCCGGAAATGATTTCCTGGCAAGGGTTTGTGTTGATTGGGAAAGGGAGGCCCGTAAGGCTGCCGAGAAAGGAGTTCGAGCAGCCATAACCCGATTCGGTATCGTCCTGGGAAGGACAGGGGGTGTGCTGGGGAAAATGATCCCCGCATTTAAGAAATTTGTGGGTGGGCCGTTGGGGAGCGGCAAGCAGTGGTTTTCCTGGATTCATATAGAAGACCTGCTGAAGGCATTTTTGTTCGTCTTTGAGAATCAGGACATCCACGGTCCGGTAAACTTCTGTTCACCGAATCCGGTCCGGAATAGGGATTTGGCCAAAGCGCTCGGAAAGGCCCTCTCGCGGCCCTCTTTCTTGACAGCGCCCGCCATTATATTACGACTTGTGCTTGGTGAATTTGGCTCGGTGCTTCTTGAAGGCCAGAGGGTCATCCCAGCTAAGCTAGTAAAATATGGCTTCACTTTTCAGTATCCAGAGATCATGGGGGCCCTGCAAGAGGTTGTAGGACAAACTAGTTGATGGTAAGGTCCGGGTTGACGGTCTGACCTCCTCGCACTATTTTAGCCTACATATGGTTTCCATGAAAAGGTGAGGCTTCCTAGATTCCCTGCGTCAAGAAAGAGAACACAGAATATTAGTGCTAAATTGTTTCCTGATGGATACTCCCTTGTGAGGCAGACTCCCCCCTTTACCTTGACTGCTTTTCCAAAAAAAGTTAATTTTCCCAGATTTGTTTATCAGAGGGAGTTGATGCAAGATGAAGGATAATTGGCAGGAAAAAATCGCCTGTGCGACCAAATGCTCGCGGTGTGACAGGAAACTGGGTCCAAAGGACCAAAGGATTTTCTCTGTCTATGATCATGAACCCATATGCATGGAATGTAAGAGAAAAGAAGAACAACGGGCTGATTACGAGGAGGTATCTAAAAGGGTGATTGGCGAGTGTATGGCTGATGTGGAACTAAAATATGGCGATCCAGAGGGATATTGCTATAAGCACTTTTACCCACATAAGTGCGAATAGATCTGGGTAAGAGCTCACTACCTATTTCTTCAGAGCGGCAGGAGAACACGCACATGAGCAGGAGATCCTGGTTCGTGTTGAGAGGGAAGAAATATAAGGAGCAAGGGAGTATTTGGCAAAAAGAAAACCAGCTTAATATAGTGCCGGGAGGGGGCCATGGAAAAAGTTAAGAGGTATGCTTTTAGCACTGTTTTGGATGCGTCCTATGAGGATGCGATCTCCAGGGTCAGGGATGCGTTAAAAGAAGAGGGCTTCGGTGTTCTGACCGAGATTGACGTGAAGGAGACCCTAAAGAGGAAGCTGAATAAAGACTTCAGAAAGTACGTCATATTGGGGGCGTGTAACCCACCCTATGCCTATCGATCCCTTGAGGCTGATCTGGACGTGGGGCTTCTTTTACCCTGCAACGTCATCGTCTATGAGACCGACGACAAAAAGGCGTATGTTGCAGCCATTAATCCCATCTCTGCTCTCGAGGTAATTCAAAGCCAGGAGTTGCGAGACATCGCTGAGGAGGTTTCGGAAAGATTGAAAAGGGTCATTGAGCGGGTTTACCAGGCCAGGGCATGTGAGTGGTGAACCTTCTATCCGAGAGCGACAAAACCTATTGAATGTAGTGTTGCCAGGACAAACTGCTAGCGACGTGAGCAAGAGTACTCGTTTTAAAAAGATGAGAATTGTCAGGTTGTAATGAAAAATGAGGGTAGCTCAAAGCAGTGGCCGGATTTTAGATTTACTTTGGAAGAGATAGCTGGTGCGGTTGGAGATTATGGAACACTGATCCCTATTGTCCTCGGAGTAGCTATCGTTTCAAATGTTAATTTAGGGTACATCCTACTCTTTTTTAGCATTTGGTATATTATCACTGGCATATATTATAAGATGCCTGTTCCGGTACAACCAATGAAGGCTATTGGTGCTGTAGTTATTGCAGAGGGCCTAAGTGGAGGGGAGATTGTTGCATCGGGAATAATTTTGGGGGTTCTTTTTTTAGCTCTGGGATTTTTTAGGGGAATGAAATTCATTCAGGAAAAGGTTCCCGACACTGTTATTAGAGGAATACAATTAGGCTTGGCATTAATTTTCGTTAAGACATCGATTCATTTTATTATGAGGAATTATATCTTAGCAGTCATCTGTATACTTATTGTTATTTTATTTCTCATAGCCAATAGGTTCAGCAAAATTCCAGATGTTTCCGCAATATGTATTCTAGCAGTGGGAATAATTGTTGGTTTTTCCATATCCGGGATTCCGCGCATCAGCATTGTATCTTTACCGAATATCCTTATCCCAACGGTTCAGGACTTATTGAAAGGTGGGTGGTTATTGGCTATTCCTCAGGCACCGTTGACTGTTACCAACGCAGTACTCGCAACATCCTTGCTCATGAAGGACCTTCTTCACCGAGACCTTGACCCAGATAAATTATCAAAGACTATTGGTCTGATGAATCTCACCTCTGTTCCTTTTGGGGGTTTTCCCATGTGTCATGGTGCTGGTGGCCTTGCAGCAGAATACAGATTTGGAGCAAGAACCGGAGGGGCGAATATTATTAATGGCTTGATATTAGTACCAATCGCCCTGTTTTTCGCCAGCCCAGAGTTTGTCGCAATTATCCCTCTTGGTGTTTTTGGAGCATTGTTAGTCTTTGCCGCAATTGAATTGGGAAAACAAGGCCTCAAAACAGACTCCTATATCGTTACAGGCGTCATAGCGATATTGGCACTCATAACCAATATGACAATTGCCTTCATTGTTGGAATGTTATTGGCATATGTATTCACAA
Organism: Deltaproteobacteria bacterium; assembly: GCA_020349945.1. Taxonomy (GTDB): domain Bacteria; phylum Desulfobacterota; class DSM-4660; order Desulfatiglandales; family B25-G16; genus JABXJZ01. The sequence continues at coordinate 2,415,076 of CP070704.1, read as the reverse complement.
AAACACGCAAGCGTCGAGAAATGTATGAGAATCCTACGGGATAAGACGCGTCTATGCACCTGGCTGCGATCACGTAGATTGCTCTGCCAAGACTCTGCAATAGGTACTGGCTAAGGCGACCGTTACTGAGGCTATATGCCATGAAGATGAAAATTGCCAGCTTTAATACCAATGGGGTAAGGGCCCGCCTTTCTATTATCAAGGAGTGGTTAGAAAGGGAGGGGCCCGATGTATTGTGTATTCAGGAGACAAAGGTCCAGGATAAGGATTTTCCTAAGGATGCCTTTGAAGATTTGGCTTACCACTGCGCCTTCTGGGGACAGAAGTCTTTTAATGGTGTTGCTGTGGTGAGCAAAACCCCACCAGCAAAGATATCCTTTGGCTTTGGCGATGGAGATGTGACGGAAGAGCCAAGGATGATGACTGCCTATATCAAGGATATACCCATTGTAAATACCTACGTGCCCCAGGGGACTGCGCCGGATTCGGATAGATTTCAATATAAACTCGATTGGTTTCAACGTCTCCGTGGTTATTTCTCAAAACACTTTCAACCAACCGAGCCCCTGTTGTGGGTGGGGGATTTTAATGTGGCCCCTGAGCCAATAGATGTCTACGACCCTGAAGGGCTTTTAGGCAGTATCGGGTTTCACCCTGACGAGCACAAGGCCCTTTCAGCTGTCAAGTCTTGGGGCTTTGTTGATGTGTTTCGCATGCACAACCCAGGCAACAAGGCCTACACCTTCTGGGACTACAGGGTTCCCCATGCCTTTCGCCGCGGCCTTGGATGGAGGGTGGATCATATCTGGGCAACCCCATGCCTGGCTGAGAAATCGAAGAGGTCATGGATCGATGTTGCTCCAAGGCGGTTGGAGAAGCCCTCGGATCATACCTTTATCCTGGCAGAATTCGAGGTATGACTAAGCCTCCATTGTATTTTTTCACCTGCTTTTCCGGTTTAGCGGGATAGCTCTTTGAGCAAAATCCCCTTGTTCCCGCCTTGGCGGGCTTACAAAGTCTGTCGCTTCGCGGGCCCAGTGAGAGATAAATTTTTAGGGTATTCCGTTCTATTTCTCTAAGATGCTATTTTTAGCACTTATATGAAATGAAGCAGAGAAGGGCGCGAATGATCACTTTCGCTGAGAAGCGGCGTTTTATCTACGGTGTGGACTTTAGTGGTGCAAAGGACGCAGGCAAGAGGATATGGATTGCACGTGGCCTCATCAAGGAAGATGCCCTCATGATTACAGGATGTTTCCAGGCTGAAGACCTGCCAGGCTCCGGGAGGGAGAGGGAACAGAGCCTTAAGGCGCTGAGGGAATTTATCGGTAAACAAAAACACAGTATCTTCGGCCTGGATTTCCCTTTCGGGATACCCAAGGCCTTGGTAAAAGAAGAGAGCTGGGAGAAGTTTGTCGTATCCTTCGAAGCCACATACAAAAGCCCGGACGAGTTCAGAACGTTGTGCAAGTTAGCAGCCTGGGGCAAAGAGCTTAAGAGGTTTACTGATCTTGAGGGCAAGGCCCCTTTCTCCCCATATAACCTTCGCCTCTACCGGCAAACCTACTTTGGTATCAGGGATGTGCTGGGACCTCTCATGAAGAATAACACGGACTGTGTTCTCCCTATGCAGAAGCCCTCACCAGACAGGACATGGGTTATTGAGATCTGCCCTGCCTCTACCTTAAAAAGGGAAAATCTGAGATTACCTTACAAAGGATGGGATGAGACAAGGAGAGCTGCAAGGGCAAAGATCCTTGAGGGTATGGCGAAGGCAGGTTTCCTGGGTATCAAGGAGGAGGGCTTACGCTCGGCAATAGTGGACAATCCAGGTGGAGATGCGCTTGACAGTGTCATTGCTGCATTTGCAACGTTTCGGGCCCTTCGCAATGGGTTCACCTTTGAAAAAAACTCCCCGTACTCTTTAGAGGGGTTGGTGTTTGTATGAATACTTTTTAGTAGCGAAGCTTTGCCCCAAACCGACGAGGCATGAGTTCTCTCTTAGAAAATCCTAAATTCGAATATTGAGATCCGAAACAAATTTCAATACCAAATGACAAAATGATCTAGATTAACACATTGGAAGTCCGGTGTTTTTGTCATTCGAGCATTTTTATTTTTGTCATTGTCCTTCGACGTAGCTCAGGATGGTGAGCCAGTCGAACCATTTCGCATTTCGGGTTTAGGATTTCGAATTTAAAGCAGTGGAGCTCGATTCTACTGGAAGGCTTGACACATTTGTTTACTTTTGAGGTTTTTGAGACGTCTAGGTTGAAGGATTACTGGATTTGCCTTTTCTTTACAAACAGGATTTAATAAAAAACAACCAGGAAATATGCTAAGATAGAATGTAGTTCAAATCATTCGACTGAAAGTAGCTGAAAATAGATGATCGAGTGAAAATTGCCTGCTAATCTACCGCCACCTTATTTTGAGGCTGAAAAGCGATACAGGGAGGCCAAGACCCCGGCAGAGGGAATAGCTGCCCTTGAGGAGATGCTGGCCATTATGCCCAAGCATAAGGGCACGGACAAACTCAAGGCAGACCTCAGACGTCGCGTTTCCAAGCTGAAATCCAAACAGCAAGAAAAAAAGAAGTTAGGGAGGCGAGATAACAGCTACAGAATTGAAAGGGAAGGGGTGGGGCAGGTTGTTCTCATTGGTGCACCGAATGTTGGCAAATCCGCTTTGGTATCTGCCCTGACCAATGCAGATCCACAGGTGGCAAATTTTCCCCACACCACCTGGAGGCCCACTCCAGGTATGATGTATTTTGAAGACATCCAGATTCAACTCATTGATACGCCCCCAATAAGTAAAGAATATATAGAACCATTGTTTTTTGATATGGCCAAGAGGTCAGATATTATCCTGGTGGTAGTTGATGTGCAAACAGATCCGCTGCAGCAACTGGAGGAAACTGTTTCCATTCTCAAGGAACATAGGATAGCCCCTCGTAGATTGGCTCATCTTTATGAAGGGCAGCACGGCTGGACTTTCTTGCCCTTCCTGGTGGTGGCCAATAAAAACGATGACCGCTCGAGTGAGGAAAACTTTGAGATATTCAGATCCCTTCTAGAGGATGAGTGGCCTCTGGTACCCGTATCAGCAGAGACTGGCTATAACTTTGATGTAGTAAAGCAAACCTTGTTTAACACGCTGGAGATCATACGGGTCTATACCAAGGCCCCGGGCAAGGAGCCAGACCTCACCCAGCCTTTTGTATTAAAAAAGGGATCGAGAATGGAGGATCTTGCCTCGAAGATCCACAAGGATTTTTTGGAAAAGCTCAAATATGCCAGGGTGTGGGGAAAGCAGGTCTATGATGGTCAGATGGTTCAAAGGGACCACATTCTCCAGGATGGTGATATAGTTGAGCTCCATCTATAGGGTTGTCTCTATGTTATCTATGTCACTAACGACCGCACCGGGCAGGTGGTGAAGTATGACATTGCTTACTGGATAAGTGGTTCTGCTATGGAGAGTGTAGAATCGTTTTTTACGATTTTGATTCCGCTATTGATCATTATGGATCCTTTGGGAAATTTGCCTTTTTTTCTCCTTTTTACCGAACAAAATAGCCCCTCAGAGAGAAGGAAAATGGCGGCTACTGCATGTGTAGCAGCATGTGTAATCCTTTTCTTCTTCTGCCTTACTGGGAATTTGGTATTGCACTTTTTTGGGATAGGTCTTCCAGCTTTTCAACTGGCAGGGGGTTTTATCTTTTTTATCTATGCCTTACAGATGCTCCATTTGATGCCGAGCGGGCTGAAGACCACGTCAGAAGAGGAAAAAGAAGGCGTGGCAAAGGAGAATGTTGCTTTGGTGCCACTGGCAACCCCTTTGCTGGCCGGGCCTGGTGCCATTACTGCTGTCTTGGTGTGGCAGCAACAACCGAATAATCCCATGGACATGGCCCTATTACTAGGTGCAATTATAATAGCCTGTCTCATCGTTTATTTTGTTTTTCATAGCGGGACGGGGATTATTAGGGCTATTGGCTTGGGGGGCATCAAGGTGCTTACCAGGCTCATGGGATTGTTGCTTTCGGTGATTGCAGTACAATTTATGGTAAGTGGATTTCAGCAGATCAGGGGTCTTCCCTGAAGACATACAAAAGACAAAGAAGGATATTCAGGAAACATATTGCCCGAACATCTTGCTTCCCCCCAGAGTTTTGCTTGGAAGACGAGAATCCCTTTAACCCTTCCCCACGATAGCTCCCTAAGGCTGAGCACTGATCGCTGATAGCTGAGCGCTACTATTTTATTGACAGAGGATAAGCAAGAAGAAGATAATTTAAATTTATCAAAGACATACGGCAGAGTTTTGTAATGAATAAAGCTCTTCTTTTACGCCTAAAGGGCGATTTGTCTCCAAATTAACAGAGGCGGAAGAGCTGGTGGCTGAGCGCTGAAGGCTTATATAGGTTTAGGCTTATGTCTTCAAAGGGCATAGTTATCAAGGGGGCTAGACAGCATAATCTTAAAGATGTAGACGTTACTATCCCCAGGAACAAATTGGTCGTTATTACAGGGGTGTCTGGGTCCGGTAAATCAACCCTTGCCTTTGATACAATCTATGCTGAGGGCCAGAGGAGGTATGTAGAATCACTTTCTACCTATGCCAGGCAATTCTTGGAACAGATGGATAAGCCAGATATAGATTCCATTGAAGGCCTTTCTCCTGCCATCTCTATTCAGCATAGGTCCACCAGCAAAAACCCCAGATCTACTGTTGGTACTGTTACCGAGGTCTATGATTATTTGAGGCTTCTGTTTGCCCGGATTGGGCATCCCTTCTGTCCAAAATGTAACCTTCCTATAACATCTCAGCCTATTCAACAGGTTGTTGATCAGGTTATGAAGTTTGAGGGTGGGACCAAGATTCAGATTTTATCCCCTGTAGTGGACGGCAGGAAAGGGGAACACACCAATCTCTTTGAACGTTTGAGAAAGGAAGGGTTTGTGAGGGTCCAGGTGGATGGAGATATCATGCTCCTTGATTCTGACATCAGGCTGGACAAAAACAAGAAACATTCTGTTAGGGTAGTTGTTGATAGATTAATCGTAAACAATGCTATGAGGAGAAGGCTTACGGATTCCTTAGAGTTGGCATATACTCTATCAGATGGGTTGGCTATTGTTGACCTAATAGGGGAAAGCGAGTTTTTCTTTAGCCGCAGGGCATCATGTCCGGTATGTGGCTTTAGCCTTCAACCATTAACTCCCCAGATATTCTCCTTTAACAATCCCTTAGGGGCATGCAGGGAATGCGGCGGGCTCGGAACCAAGCTATATTTTGACCCAGACTTAATTGTTCCAGACCCAGATCTCTCCTTAAGGGAGGGAGCAATTGCACCATGGGGGGACAGGTATTCAGTATATTTCCAACAGATGCTGGACTCCCTTGCCCAGCATTATGATATTGACATATACACCCCTTTCAGGGAACTCCCAGAGCATGTTCAAAAGGCCTTTCTTTATGGTTCAGGAAAAGAGGAGATCAGGTTCTATTTTGATAGAGATGGCAGGCGGCATTTTTCTAAAAGGCCCTTTGAGGGTATTATACCAGAGCTCAACAGGAGGTACCATGAGGCAGATTCTTACATTTCCAGCGAAGAGATAGAAAGGTTTATGAATATCAGGCCCTGCCCTGAATGCAATGGGGCCAGATTAAGGCCTGAAAGTCTTGCTGTGAAGATAGATGGAAAATCCATCTCAGAGGCAACCTCATTTTCCATTGATAGAGCCCTGGAATATTTTCAGGGGCTCAAACTGACAGAAAAAGAGGAGATAATAGGGCGACAAATACTTAAAGAGGTCATTAAAAGGCTTGGCTTTTTAAAGAGTGTAGGGCTGGATTACATTTCTCTTGATAGGTCTACATCTACCCTGTCGGGTGGGGAAGAGATGCGGATCAGATTGGCCACCCAGATTGGTTCAGGTCTATCCGGTGTCTTGTATGTCTTGGATGAGCCGAGTATAGGATTACACTACAGGGACAATAACAAACTGTTACGTACCCTCAAGCGATTAAATGAATTGGGTAATACTGTGCTAGTTGTAGAGCATGATCCTGAGGCCATCCTCTCGGCGGATTATATTGTAGATATGGGACCGGGGGCTGGGCGCATGGGCGGTCAAGTGATCTTTACCGGCAAGCCCACCGAGATAGTTAAAGACGAAGGGTCATTGACTGGTCAGTATCTTTCTGGAAGGCTCTCCATTCCCCTTCCAAAGGTTAGAAGAAAGGGCAACGGAAAAGAGATAGTTATTGAGGGTGCAGCTGAAAACAACCTTGAATGTATAGACGTTGCCATTCCTTTAGGAACCTTTACCTGTGTTACAGGGGTCTCAGGCTCTGGCAAAAGCAGCCTGATAAACCAGATTTTCTATCCTGCCCTCGCACAGAGACTTTACCGTTCAAAGGAAAGGGTTGGCCGGATGAAGAGGATTAGGGGAGTGGAATATCTGGATAAGGTCATTAACATAGATCAGAGTCCTATTGGAAGAACGCCACGGTCTAACCCGGCTACCTACACCGGGGTATTTACCCATATCCGGGAGCTATTCTCGAGGCTACCGGACTCCAGGGTGAGGGGATATAAATCAGGCAGGTTCAGCTTTAATGTAGATGGAGGAAGGTGCGAGGCTTGCAAAGGTGATGGGATTATCAAGATTGAGATGCATTTTCTGCCAGATGTATATGTTACCTGTGATGTTTGTAAGGGGCTTAGGTACAATCGGGATACCCTTGAGATAAGGTATAAAGGGAAGAATATTGCAGATGTGCTTGATATGACAGTAAAAGAGGCCATGCTATTTTTTTCCCCTGTTCCCCAAATCAGAGGTAAGCTAGAGACCCTTTTTAACGTTGGACTTGGCTACATCAAACTTGGGCAGTCTGCCACCACTCTTTCGGGTGGTGAGGCACAGAGGATAAAACTGGCTAAAGAGCTGGGGAGAAAAAATACCGGACGAACCCTGTATCTTTTGGATGAGCCTACCACGGGTCTGCATTTTGCAGACATACAGAAGCTCTTGGATGTCTTAAATCATCTGGTCGATTTGGAAAACACGGTGGTGGTAATAGAGCATAATATGGATGTTATTAAGTCAGCCGATCATATAATTGATTTGGGTCCGGAAGGAGGGGAGAGGGGGGGCTCTATTGTTGGGATTGGCACACCTGAGGAAATTGCTGCCATTGAGGAGTCCTATACCGGCCAGTTTCTAAAAAGGGTCATGTCCGGGCCCAGGCTTGACAGGGAAATCGGAGGAGAATATACTGCCTCGTCAAAAACGAGGGAGGGATCGTAAAAAAGGGGGATAAGAATAATGGCGGCGGCAGACAATATCCTTATTATTATAAACACGGGGCCTGAAAAGAGATATAATCATTTTGAGGCCTATACTGTTGCCTGGGTGGCACGGAAGTTTTATAAGGCAAAAAAGGTGACCATAATGTATGGTCCTCAGGCAGTAGGGGCGGCTAAGAAGGGAACCTTAGCAGGATTTACCATAACACCTGGTGTAAAGGAATTGATTGCCTCTCAGTTTGAGGGTCTCAGGGCACAGAAACTGCCGGACCACTTGGAACAGCTGGCAAGGTTTGAAAAGGACAAAATGGAGATCTCCATAGTTTCATGCGGCACATATCACGTACTTGAGGGATTTGCAAAAGGGATTGAGGATAGATCAAATATAGAAGATTTTATTGACCCAATTGATTTATATGAGTCCTGTAAACTGATGTTAGAGGCGGATCAGATCTTGTATTATTGATACAAGAGGAAATGAGATGAGGGAAGTTTTACAAAATGCTGACATTGCTATTGTCGGTGGAGGTAAGGTTTGCAAGGCTATCCTTGAAATTGTCCTGGGAGAGAATTTCATTGGCCAGAAACTGAACATCTTAGGTGTAGCTGATATAGATGATAGGGCTGAGGGTTTGCTATATGCCAGAGACAAAGGAGTGTTCACTACCCTGGACTACAGGGATCTTTATAAGATTAAGGGGCTGAATTTGATTATCGAGCTGACCGGGGATAATAGGGTTCTGGAGGAGCTTAAGGCGACCAAACCAGATAGAGTGCGGTTGATAGATCATTTCGAGGCCATGTCAGTCTGGGATTTCCTTCAGATAGAAGAAGAAAGGGCAAGGATCAGGAGGGAGCTCAGGGAACATATAAGTGAGCCAGAGAGGATTGAGACAGAATTTGATCTATTTTCCCAGCAACTTGCGAAGATTGTGGAAGAAAGGACCAGACATTTGCAGTCCGTAGAGAGGGAGCTTGTTGAGAGGGAGAGGGCCTTATCACAGATAGTCCAGGGAAATACCATACCAACCTTCGTCATAAACAAAGATCATATTGTGACACACTGGAACAGGGCCTGCGAAAGGTTGACTGGCTATACGGCAGAGGAGATAGTTGGAACGAATAAACAATGGCTACCCTTCTGGCCAGAAGAAAGACCGGTCATGGCTGATGTTATAGTGGATAAAATGGAAGAGGATGAGATAAAGAGGTATTACGGCGATAGGTGGAGGAAGTCAGCCCTCATTGAGGGTGCTTATGAGGCAGAGGATTTTTTCCCACATATAGGGGGAAAGGGTAAATGGCTTTTCTTCACAGCCGCACCCATAATAGGGGCTGACGGAAAGACCGTGGGCTCAATTGAAACTCTCTGGGATACAACGGAACGCAAGGAAGCGCAAGAGGCCTTACAGAGGGCGCATGATGAGCTTGAAACGAGAGTAGAAGAAAGGACAGCTGAACTCAGGAAGCTTAATGAGGAGTTAGGAAGGTCGGAGGAGAAATACAAAACCCTCTTTGATAGCGCCCCTAACCCTATTTTTATCATGGACGGGCAGACCTTTAGGATTATAGATGTCAATGCAACGGCCTTGGATTGTTATGAGCGATCAAAAGAAGAATTCTTGGAGATGAAATTTTTGGATCTGTTGTTTGAAAGGGATAAGGATCTCGAGGAAGGTTTAAAGAGACTCACTAACCATCAGTGCGGTTTTTATCCCAGGAGGAAACACTTCAGAAAAAAAGGAGAGCCATTCTATGTAAATATTGTGGCATGTCACGCCAGGCATATGGGCGTGGATTGTTTGATAGCAACTACAACCGATATTAATGAGAGTGTAGAAAAGGAGGCCCAATTAATACAGGCCAGTAAGCTTGCCACTCTCGGGACCTTGGCGTCAGGTATGGCACATGAACTAACGCAGCCCTTGAATGTGATTCAGGTTGCAAGTGATTTCTTTTTGAAGAGGTTCAAAAAGGGTGAGGAGGTATCTAATGATGAATTGAGGACCATGGCCGAAGAGATAGGTAGCCAATTGGATAGGGCCTCGAAGGTAATTAAGCACATGAGAGACTTTGCCAGGCAATCTGACATCAGCAGAACTAGGCTACACTTAAATGACCCCATCAAGGACGTATTTAAGGTTATGGGCCAGCAATTAAGGGTACATCAGATAGAGGTTGAACTCGATCTTGACCCGCATCTACCTTATATTATGGCAGATCATAACAGGCTGGAGCAGGTCTTTATCAACCTAGTGACGAATGCCATGTATGCCATGGATGATAAGGGTCTGAGATGGGGAGAAAAGAAGTGGGAGAGATTGCTCAAGATAAGATCATTCGCTACTGATGGTCAGATTGTGGTGAAGGTATCTGATACCGGCAAAGGGATTCCAAAGGAGATAATTGATAGGATATTTGAGCCTTTTTTTACCACCAGAAAGGCAGGCCAGGGCACGGGATTAGGGATGAGCATCAGTTACCGAATTATCAGTGATTATGGCGGAACAATAGAGGTGGAAAGCGAGGTAGATAAAGGCACTACCTTCACCTTGAAATTCCCTTCTGTAGAATGAAAGAGATGACCAAGCTTTTAATTATAGACGATGAAGAGGCGATCAGGAAGGTCCTGACCGTTTCCCTTGCAAGTGACGGATATGATGTATCAGCAGCAGCAGGAGGTGAAGAAGGCATTGCCCTATTTAAAAAGGAATTTCCATCTATCGTATTAACAGACATAAAGATGCCGGGCATGGATGGGATTGAGGCCTTGAAACAGATCAAGAAACTAAACCCCGATGCAGAGGTAATAATGATAACCGGGCATGGGGATATGGATTCGGCTATAGAGGCCCTTAAACTCGACGCCTCAGATTTCCTCAACAAGCCCATAAAGGATGAGGCACTTTCAGTTGCCCTGAAGAGGGCGGAAGAAAGGATAGCAATCAAGAAGAAACTAAAGGAATACACAGACGACCTTGAGAATATGGTTAGAATGGCCACAGAAGAGGTGAAAAGGAGATCGGATTTTCAGAATAAACTCATTACATCTTCAAATGACGCCATTGTTGCAACAGATGAGGAAGGCGACATTGTTATCTATAATAGAGGTGCGGAAAGGATATTTGGATACCCCAGGGTTGAAATCATAAGAAAGATGAACATTGACAAACTGTATCCACAGGCAATAGTTTCAGAGTTTCGGTCAGGATTGGAAAGGAGGGGTGATGCTGATCTATCGGAGTGGAGGGAGATTGCTATCGTCGCCAAAGATGGAGAGAACGTTCCCACAAGATTTTCAGGATCTATCCTCTATGGAGAGGACGAGGTAATAGGTAGCGTTGGTTTCTTTCAGGATCTAAGAGAGGTAAAGAGGTTGCAGGAGGAATTGATTAAATCCGAGAGGTTGGCGGCCGCAGGGCAGACTGTGGCAGGACTTGCACATTATATCAAGAACATACTAAATGGACTTAAAGGTGGTACCTATGTATTAAATGTTGCGCTTGACAACAATGACACAGGGAAAATCAAAGGCGGCTGGGCAATGATAGAGAGGAATGTAGGGAGGATATCTGACCTGGTTCTTAACCTGCTCGCCTATTCAAAAGAGCGAAAACCTGAACCTGAGAATTGCTTTCCTAATGAGATCGTGGAAGAGGTGTGTGCCCTGATAGAATTAAAGGCAAGGGAGAGTAGCATTGAGATACAGAGGGATCTGGATCCCTTATTAGGTAAGGTATATATGGATCCAAACGCTATACATAGGGCTCTATTGAACCTGGTTTCCAATGCCATCGATGCCTGTATCTTTGATTCCGCACCGAAGAAACAGTGGTGGGTTAAGGTAGCTACAGCAATCAAGGAAAATCATACAGTCAGATTCGAGGTAGCTGATAACGGGATGGGAATGGATAAGGAAACAAGGGAAAAGATTTTTTCATCTCCCTTCAGCACAAAAGGGGAGAGAGGGACTGGATTAGGGCTATTGGTTACCGAAAAGATAGTTAAAGAGAATGGGGGGACGATAGACGTGGCCTCTGAACAAGGGAATGGAAGCACCTTCACCATCTACTTACCATTTCAAGAGGCACAAAAGCTAAGATAGCGGAACAAGATTGATTTTTAGCAAATGGAGGATTGACTATGGCCAAAAAGGTACTCAATGTTGAGGACGACGTTGACACAAGAACATTTGTTTCAACTGTCTTGGAGAAAAATGGCTATACCCCAATCTTGGCCAAGGATGGTGAAGAGGGGATGAGAAAGGTAGGGGAGGAGAGGCCAGATCTCATTATCCTGGATATACTGATGCCAAAGCAGAGCGGCATTAAGATGTATCATGAATTAAAGACCGATGCATCCCTGAAGGATATCCCAGTTATTATGCTCTCCGCAGTCTCTAAAAGGACATTCCTGAGGTCACAGGAGGCATTGACCGAGTTTGGTGATGAGACGGTACCCGAACCTCAGGCATACCTTGAGAAACCAGTAGAGCCAGAGGATCTGGCTGAAATCTTGAGGAAAATCTTAGGCTGACCTAGGTCGAGAGGATGCGGTTGCTATGAAAATCAGCAAGATGCTTTTTGTTTCAGAGTTTGAGGAGTTGTGGCTCGATGCCTTACAGTCACTGATGGGGCTTAGAAAGGCAGGGTTGAACCATGTGGTATTTCTCCATGTAATACATAGGGAGAAGGTAGCCATGAAGAGGGGTACCGGTTATCTCAAGCAGGAAGAGCGGAAGCTACGAGAGATAGCCGATATTCGGTTTATTGATTGGGCGGAAACCCTCTTTGAGGAGGGGATGGAGGTTGGGGCCCATATAGTGATTGGCAATACTGTTCCAAAGATCCTGTCCGTTACAGAAGATGAGGGAGTGGATCTCATTGTAACCGCTCGAAGGAAAAGGGGTAAACTCGAGGAGCTGTATGCCGGTTCAGAAACATCAGACCTCCTTAGAAGGACAGTTAAGCCGGTCCTGATATATAATTATCTGTCACAATCCGGGAAGGTGGGCGAAAACCCATTTGAGAGACTCCTTTTGGGGCTTGATTGGTCTGTTTCTTCTGAAAGGGTTCTCGACTATGTGCTTGCTTTAAAAGGTGCAGTGAAAAGGGTGGATATCATCCATGTGCTTAGTGAGAAGGCTATTGGGAAGCTTTCCAAGAAAGAGGCGCAAAAACTGGAGAGGGAGCATAAGAAGAGATTGAACGAGGTATGTGATGTTCTCACTCAGGAGAGATTTGATGCGCGGCCCCATCTTTATATTGGCAATACAGAAGAGCAGATAGAAAAAGGGGCCTCTGAGCACAGGGTGACGATGATTGTCCTGGGAACGAGAAGTAAGAGCGTCTGGAAGGAGAGATGGTCGGGCAGCGTTTCCCATGCCTTGGCAGAGAGGTCAGAGTTACCCATCCTTGTTGTACCTGCCGAGACTAAATAAGTATGGAGATAAAGAGAGTTCTCTACGCGGCAAATCTCAAAGAACCAACCTATAATCTCCTTGAAGGATTAGTGGGTATAAAGAAGATTGGGCTTGAGGAAATAATCCTTCTTTCTAATAGCCCACCAGAGGAGCTGAAGCAGAGATTATCTGAGCATGGAATCAACCTAAGGGCAGTTGAGGGATCGGGCCCACTTGTTTCCAGGATTTTAGATTCAGCTCAGAGGGAGGATGTATCTCTTATTGTGGCCAATATCAAAAGGGAAAAGAGAGGGTTTTTTAGACCCTCTACAGCGAAAAACCTTATAAAAAATACTCATCTTCCGCTCCTGCTTATTTATGAACATGAAAAAGAAAGGAACTACCACCGCAAGAAAGGCATATTTGACAGTGTAGTCCTTGCCACTGACTGGTCTGCCGCAGCTCAAAGGGCATTGAATTATATTTTAGTTTTGAAGGGGATTATAGGGGTGCTGGATATAGTCAATGTGTTAAATGAGAGACCGACTGTAAGGGATATTCGGCAACTTAAAGTGAGGATTGAGGAAATCAGGAAGATATGTCTGAGGGAAAAGATAGATGCCGAATCCCATATCTATGCTGGCAAAACACCAGAAGAGGTCCTATTAGCGGCAAGGGACTATAGTGCTACCCTTATCGTAATGGGGACAGGATGTAAGGGCACCATTAAAGAGATATTTTCAGGCTCTGCGTCCTATAGGGTAGCAGAAGAGGCCACGGTGCCTGTTTTGATTATTCCTTAGTGAGATATGGAAGTTACCATATTGGTGCAAGCCACGGATAAGGCCTTTGAGATTCTCGAGAAGGCCAGAAATGACGCCAGGGAGCTATTATACAGTTCGGCAAAGCTAACGAGTGAAACAAGATCCTTGGAAGAAAGACGAAAGGCCAGGGATTTTCTCTCCGGTGCCCAGCGATCAAGGTTGACATTACGGAATTTTGCCATAACCTCCGTACTCCTCTTTGCCTTCTGGATCATACTTTCGGCCCGTTTTGATGCCTTTCATCTTACCCTTGGCATTATTTGCTCCCTTCTTGTTGCTTACCTGTCTCACGATCTACTATTCTCCAACATTAGGCTGGGAGACGCAAGGGTCAGGGCCAGAAGATTTTTTGCCGCCGCTCCCTGGTTTCTGGGCCAGATTTTTTCAGCAAATCTGCATGTGGCCTATCTTGCGCTATCCCCAAAGATGCCGGTAGACCCTCAAATAATCAGGTTTAAGACAAAATTGGAGAGTGATATCTCCTGGGTTGCCCTGGCCAATTCCATTACCCTTACCCCAGGTACCATTACTGTGGATATTAGAGAAGGGGAGTTTTTTGTCCATGCCCTGGACAGAAAGGTTGCCTATGATCTGAGTACCGGAGAGATGGAAGATAGGATCGCGCATGTCTTGATGGAGGCAGACCACATATATATTCAGGATGTATTAGATGTGGCCCGGATATTTGGAGCGCTCAAGTGATCAAGTCAGCCGTTATCTCAACGAGTAACGGGAAGCGAGCAACGAGAAGTGACCAGAGTTACAGATGATATCATTATAAGGACAGTAGCCAGGGTACTTATACCATTTATCCAGCTTTATGCCCTTTATGTTATTATGCACGGTCATCACAGCCCAGGCGGAGGCTTTCAGGGAGGGGTTATCTTTGGTGCAAGCTTTATCCTCTACCTTCTGACCCATGGTCTTGAGGAGGCCAAAGCCAGGATGTCTGAAATGAAGGCAGGACTATTCAGCTCCTTTGGTTTGCTAATCTATTCGGGAATTGGATTACTCTGTCTCATTATGGGAAGCAATTATCTGGATTATGGAAGGCTGTCTACTATCTTAAGGGTAATACCAGCCCAGGCAAGGTCTCTTGGTATACTCGGGGTTGAGATTGGTGTTGGGATTGCGGTAATGGCGGTCATGTTCTCCATTTTTTTTGATATAGCCACAGGCGGAGAACCTCCAGGGGGTGAGGAAAGTTTCGGGGACAGAGATGGGTAACTTTTTCTTATATCTTGGAATGGGCTTGTTTGTCCTTGTTTTTCTCTGTCTTTACCGGGCATCATTTGGACCAGGTGTTCTAAACAGGATTGCAGGTATCTGTGCCATTGGCACCAAGACATTGGTCATATTGTTGCTGATGGGTTTTATCTATAATCGGGTGGAGATGTTCATAGATATTAGTATGGTCTATGCCCTCCTTAATTTTATTGGTACGATTACCGCAGCCAAATACCTGGAGATGAAGGGAGAGGCCTGATGGATCTTCAACAAATAGTCTCTATCCCCTTTCTCCTTGTCGGTTTCTTTTTCTTTTTAGCAGCAACTATCGGGCTTTTGCGCTTTCCTGACTTTTTCTGTCGCCTCCACGCAACCGGTAAAGGTGATACCATGGCAGTCCTTTTATCCCTTATAGGCCTCAGTGTTTATGAGGGATTTTCCCTTACGGGTTTGAAGCTGATCTTTATAGCAGTATTCATGTTTCTCGCTCAACCCACTGCCACCCATGCCATTTCCAGGGCGGCCATGAGATGTGGCCAGGAGCCATGGATTAAAGGAAAAGCAAAGACACAATGATAGCCGCCTTTGATCTCATACTCTTGCTCTTTGTTTTGATATGTGCCGTAGCTGCCCTCTCTGTAAAGGATCTGTTAAGTGCTGTGATTATACTTGGCGCCTATAGTTTCTTTATGTGCCTTTTGTGGGCGGAGATGGGTGCGGTTGATGTTGCCTTTACCGAGGCATCCGTTAGTGCAGGTATTGGAACAGTCTTATTCATTGCAGCAGTAAGCAAGACCAAAAGAAGGAGTAAGGATTGAGGGCTCTGAACCTTTTCGCAGTGATTATAACCGGGATAATACTCATTTACGGGACTCAGGATATGCCTGACTGGGCTGATCCCCGATCTCCGGCAAGCACCCATGTTTCACCAAGGTATATAGAGAAGACCCTGGAGGAGACAGCCACACCAAATGCAGTAACCTCGGTTCTTGCAGATTACAGGGGCTATGATACCCTTGGAGAAACCACCGTAATCTTCGCTGCCGGGATTTCTTGTATTCTCATATTAAGGGCCAGAAGACAGGAACGGTGAAATGTTCGATTTCATACTGAGCAGATACAACTACTGGATCTATATTATTCTGATGATGATTGGCCTTTATGCCATGATTGGCAAAAAAAACCTGATAAAGAAGATTATCGGGATGAATATCTTTCAGACGGCAATCATCCTTTTTTTTATCTCTACTGCTGCAAAAAGGGGAGGGACGCTCCCTATTATTGAGCATGCCCATGGAGCGCATCCTATTCAGGCTGCTTCTTACGTAAACCCGCTGCCACATGTGCTCATGCTTACAGCTATAGTGGTTATGGTCAGTACACTGGGTGTAGCACTGGCAATAGTGATAGCCATCTACCGAAGATATAATACATTGGAGGAAGACGAGATCTTAAACCTCAAAAGATGAGCCTGCACTCACCCGTCTTAGCTGTTGTTATTCCGCTGATATGTGCCTTTCTTGCCCTCCTCTTTGGTTGGTGGAGAAAAAACCTTTGCTACCCAATCACCTTAGTGGCCCTCTCCTCGTCTTTCCTTGCATCCCTTAATACATTACATACGGTCATCACAACAGGAACCATCCGCTATCATCTTGGAAATTGGAATCCCCCATGGGGCATTGAGTATGTCGTTGATCATCTTAATGCCCTTGTTCTGGGGATCATATCATGTATCATCCTTGTTGTGGGCGTATACTCAAAGAGGAGCGTTGAGCAGGAACTGCCTGAGAAGATCGTTTTCTTCTATACCCTCTATCTTTTACTAGCAACCGGACTCTTTGGGATTGTCGTAACCGGCGATATGTTTAATTTGTATGTATTCTTGGAGATCGCCTCCCTGGCCGGCTATGCACTTATTGCAATTGGCGAGGATGGTGCACCCCTGGCTAGCTTTAGATACGTTATTATGGGGACTATTGGGGCATGCTTTTATTTGCTGGGAGTTGGCTATCTTTATATAGCAACAGGGTCGCTGAACATGGCTGACCTTTCTCAGATGTTACCCGAGCTCTATGATTCCAGGGTAGTGCTCGTCGCATTTACCTTTTTTATGGTGGGATTGGCCTTAAAGATGGCCCTATTCCCCTTACATACATGGCTTCCGGATGCTTACACCCATGCCCCATCAACGGTGAGTGCCCTGCTTGCTCCCACAATGACCAAGGTGGGGGCCTATGTCATGATCAGGATTATGTTTACCGTATTCAAGCCGGATTTCTCTATTAGCCTATTTCCCATAACCTCCATCCTCGGCTGGCTGGCGGCTGCCGCAATTCTTTTTGGCTCTATCATGGCCCTTGCCCAGGTAGACCTCAAGAGGATGCTTTGCTTCGTGGTTGTAGCGGAGATAGGATATATAGGGATTGGGGTTGGCATAGCCAATAGGACAGCACTTATTGGGGCTATCCTTCATATTGTTAACGATGTTTTTATGATGGCCTGCCTATTTTTAGCGGTTGGAGCCATTGTCTATAAGATAGGTACGAGGAATATCTATCGGTTCAGATATCTGCACAGGAAGATGCCCCTTATGATGGCGCTCTTTGTTGCAGGCGGCCTTTCTGTAGTCGGCATCCCACCCCTGTGTGGTTTCTTTAGCAAATGGTATTTGATCTTGGGGGCCTTTAAGGCTGACAAATGGATATTCGTGGCCGTAATATTAGTCAGTAGTTTGCTCAATGCCATATTATTCTTTAGGGTCATAGAAAATGTCTATTTGGAGCCTCCTGAAGCTGGCCGTAGCCTGGAGGAAATTCCCACAGATGAAGCGCCTTTGAGTATGCTGTTGCCCATGTTTGTTGTTGTAGCAGGTATCATACTGCTTGGCGTCTTTAGTGGAAGGATTATCGATGTGGTGATTCAGTTTGCTATTCCCCCAAGCATCTAGGGAGAGGAGATGGAGGTCGTTTATTCGATAAGTCCCCTTTTAGCCATGTTAGCCTCTTTGATGGGGGCCATCCTTATCCTGTTTGCGGGGGAGAGAAATCGGAATCTCAGGGAGTTTTGGACAATTTTGGCCTCTGTGGTTAAATTTTCGATCCTCTCTTCCATGGCCCCTCTCATATTAGCTGGAAAAACTATTGAATACACTATTGTCAATATATGCCCTGGCGTTTATCTGCAATTTAGGGTGGATGCCTTTGGTATGATATTTGCCCTATTGGCATCCGGTCTATGGATTGCTGTGTCTATTTATTCCATAGGATATATGAGGGATCTCAAAGAACATGCGCAGACCAGGTATTTCTTCTGTTTTGCCATGGCCATCTTTGGGGCGGTTGGGGCTGCGCTTTCAGCCAATTTACTTACCCTTTATATGTTCTATGAGATACTAACCATATCCACCTTTCCGCTGGTAGCGCACAAGGAGACACCTGATGCCATAAAGGCAGGCAGAAAGTATTTGGCCTATCTTTTGACGGGCGCTGCCTTTGTTCTGTTTTCTATAGGTTTGACCTATTATCTTACCGGAAGCCTTGATTTTGTAGCAGGGGGGTTTGTAGGTGGTCATGGTTCAAGGAACCTCCTGCGCCTTTTGTTTATTACCTTTATGATAGGGTTCGGGTCAAAGGCGGCCGTAATGCCTATACATGAATGGCTTCCCTCTGCCATGATTGCCCCTACCCCGGTTAGTGGCTTGCTTCATGCCGTAGCTGTAGTGAAGGCAGGTGTCTTCTGTTGTCTCAGGGTTATCTTATATGTATTTGGCCCGAATCTGCTCTCCGATCTTGGTATCTGGCTTATATTGGCCTACTTTGTCTCATTTACTGTTATTATGGCAAACCTAATAGCCTTAACCCAAGACAATCTCAAGAGGAGATTGGCCTTTTCTACCATAAATAATCTCTCTATTATCATATTAGGAGCGGCCCTGCTCTCATCTAATGCCATTAAAGGCAGTATGATCCATATACCATTCCATGGTTTTATGAAGATTACCTTATTTCTCTGTGCAGGCTCTATATATGTGAAGACGCATAAGGAATTGATTAGTGAAATGGATGGAATAGGAAGGCTCATGCCCTTTACCATGGGTTCCTTTACCATCGGTGCATTAGGCCTAACAGGAATTCCGCCTGTATGTGGCTTTATCAGTAAGTGGTATCTGTGTTTAGGTGCTATTGAGGCAAAGCAGCTTATATTCCTCAGTGTCTTTCTTATAAGCGCTTTATTAGATGCGGCCTACTTTTTCCCCATTGTGTATGGTTCCTTTTTTAAGAAACCAAATGGTATGAACCCACGCTTCAATGAGGCACCTCTACTGGTGGTTGTTCCTATTGTGGTTACAGCCATCTTTTCCATTATCTTTTTTGTCTTTCCGAATGCCTTCCTATCCTTCTTTAAGATGGCTACCATAGCTACACACGATATACTGGGGAGAGGATAACATGAGGAGGAGGCTTATAAGGTTATTTTTAATCTTGGTAGCGCTCTGCATCCTGATAGGGTTCTTTGTTGAGCACGAACATGCTACCTTCTGGTGGCATGAGGTGCCATCAGTGGATGCAGTTTTCGGAGCCCTTGGAGCAGTCTTGCTCGTATTGGCTACAAGGGTATTGGCATCTTTTGCCCAGAGGGAGGAAGATTTCTATGATTAAGCCGGTGCCCCCTGCCTTTATATTTCTTGCAGGAGCCTTGCTTATCCCTCTTTTCAAGGGGAAGTTAAGGCAGTTATATCTTCTCTTGCTGCCTATCATAGGTTTCATAGATATTATACAGCTCCAACAGGGTACAAGCTGGGTATATCCCCTCCTGGGATATGATCTCATCCTTTGTAAGGTTGACAGGCTGAGCCTGGTCGTTGCCTATATATTTGTCATTATTGGGTTTTTGGCCTTACTGTATGCCCTCCATGTAATGGAGGACGGGCAACACATAGCTGCCCTTCTCTACATAGGAAGCTCTCTAGGCGTGGTATTTGCTGGAGATTATTTTACCCTATATGCGTTTTGGGAGATAATGGCTATTACCTCAGTATTTTTGGTCTGGTACCAGAAGGAAGACAGTGCCCTTGATGCAGGCTTTAGATACCTGATAATGCATATATTCGGTGGTTGCTGTCTGTTAGCGGGTATCATTATCTCTGCTGCCAACACAGATTCTATAGCTGTAACCTATTTGGGGACCAGTTTGGCGGATATCTTAATACTTATTGGTTTTGGGTTAAATACGGCCTTTATCCCCATTCATACTTGGCTGCCTGATGCCTATCCTGAAGGTACTATAACGGGCAGTGTATTCATGTCTGTGTATACCACTAAAACAGGCGTCTATGTATTGGCCAGATGCTTCTCAGGGATGCCCTTTGTGGCATATATGGGCGGCATTATGACGGTTTATGGTGTCCTGTTCGCCTTGCTTCAAAATGATACTCGAAGACTGCTTTCCTATCATATCGTAAGCCAGGTTGGATACATGGTTGCCGGAGTTGGGGTAGGCACAGAACTGGGTGTCAATGGAGGGATAGCCCATGTCTTTAACCACATATTATACAAGGCATTGTTATTTATGTGCATGGGTTCTGTTATATATATGACAGGGAAAAGGAAGCTAACAGAGCTGGGTGGTTTGGCCAAATATATGCCCGTTACCTGTATAGCTTGTATTGTCGCCTCCCTATCTATTGCCGGGGCACCTGGGTTTAATGGATATGTAAGTAAGGGAATGATCATAACGTCGGCAGCCCAAAAGCATATGCCTATCTTAGAACTAATGATGATCCTAGCGGCCGTAGGGACCTTTCTCTCCTTTGTGAAGCTCTGCTACTTCACCTTCTTCGCCCCGAATGAGGAAATAAGGGCCAAAGAGGCACCACTTAATATGCAGTTGGCTATGCTCTTAACCGCATTTCTCTGCGTGTTTATTGGGGTTTATCCCAAGGTCCTCTTCCATGTACTCCCCTATAATCCCGTCCACTATCACCCCTACGTGCTCTCGCATGTGATAGGCACTATGCAGCTCTTTATCTTGGCCGGTCTGGTCTTTATGCTGGCTCTAACGGCCTTTTCACCTCACCGTTGGATTGTGCTTGACTTTGATTACTTTTATCGAATAGGGGCTCGGGGCATCATGCAACTGTGTCATGCCTCAAACAAATTAAGACTTCGACTGCAGGCCACTGCTACCCGTTTGGTAAATACCAGTATCGAAGTCAGTAAAAATCCTATTGCAAGCTCGGAGGTCTTATTTTTCAGAAGGGGGGACATGAAGACGGTCCCTCCCTATGATGAAAGTGTACACCGGCAGCCTGTAGGTATAGGCGTCCTTTTTGCGGTTCTTTTAGTAATACTTTATGCCCTGGTTTTTTACTTTAAAGGATAGGTCAGGCTTTACGTGCAGAAACCCATAACCCATTTGCCTATGTCTTCCTTTTATTCTTCACTCTTTTTCATAGTGAGAGTTTTCGATCCTATCTTCCGATTGTTTCCATAGAAAAACCGGACATATTATTCCTCCCTTGGAAGGTAATGTTTTCTTTTTTCTACTGAAATGCAGGGAGAGGTTGACAATACACAGTAACCCTTATAGGTTACTCATTCGATTTTACAAAATATGCTTTGGTTGGCCAAAGACAGGCCCGGTCTATTTAGATGCCTAATCCATGGATGACATTGAAGGGTCACTGCTTTCTTTTGTCTTGACTAACACCTATAATTAGATTACACCTAAGCCCTTGAAATAAAGGAAGGAATTAGCTGAGGAAAGATTTCTTTTTTCTATCCCAATATGGGTGAAGAGATTAGGGGGAAAGGTGGATAAGTAGATTTTTTAAGATCTTGGAACTGAAAGGGATTTTTATTAATGGATGAATCAAGTAGACTCATCAAGGAAATGAAGAAAAGGGTTAGGGAATTAAGGGCAAAGGGTCTTAGCCTTTACCCATCAGGCTTCAGGAGAGATATAACAGTGGAGGAAGTGGTAAGTCGTTTCGGCAACATGGATAGTAATGAACTCGAGGCGGTAACTGATATTCTCACCTTAGCTGGAAGGGTTGTGTCCATCAGGAACTTTGGGAAGGCGGTTTTCATCCACATTAAAGATGGAACCGGCAAACTTCAGGCATATATTCGGAAAGATAGAGTCGGAGATGATAATTTTGAGACCTTTACTTTTCTAGATGTAGGCGATCACCTGGGGCTCACCGGGCAGCCTTTTAGGACAAAGACAGGCGAATTGACTCTCTTAGCGAACTCTGTTGCTCTTCTTTCAAAGTCACAAAGGCCACTGCCGGAAAAATATCACGGATTGATAGATGTGGAAACAAGGTACCGCCAAAGGTATCTGGATCTGATGGTTAATGATAGTGTCAGGCATACCTTTGTCCTGAGAAGTAGGATAATCCAGACCATCCGGGAGTTTCTTGGCAAACAGGGTTTTATAGAAGTAGAGACACCAATGATGCAATCGATTCCAGGGGGCGCCAGAGCCAGACCATTTAAAACATATCATCATGCATTGGGTATGGATCTTTATTTGAGGGTGGCCCCGGAGCTTTATCTGAAAAGACTTGTGGTAGGAGGCCTTGAGAGGATCTATGAATTAAACAGAAATTTTCGAAATGAGGGGATCTCGACTGACCACAATCCGGAATTTACCATGCTCGAGTTCTATGTTGCCTATGCAACATATAAAGATCTCATGGATTTGACTGAAAAGCTCTTCGTTTATCTCCTGAAGAAGCTCTTTGGCCAGCTGACTATCAACTACCAGGGGAGTCCTATAGATTTTACTACCCCATGGCCCAGGATCTCATTAACGGATTCCCTCAAGGATATTGGCGGCATACCTGAGGATGTACTTTTCGATAGTCAGGCATTACGCAATCTTGCCAGGTCCAAGGGGGTTGAGGTAAAGGATAATGAAGAAACTGGAAGAGTACTAGATAGGATTTTTGAGTACGTCGTTGAGCCAAACCTGGTTCAGCCCACCTTTGTTGTCGACTACCCGATAGAGACGAGCCCTCTTTCCAGGAGAAAGGATAAAGAACCTGAGATTGCAGAAAGATTTGAATTATTCATAGGTGGAAAGGAGATTGCAAATGCCTTCTCTGAGCTCAATGACCCAGATGATCAACGGGAGAGATTTCTTAAACAGGCTTCCTTAAGGGATGCAGGTGATGAAGAGGCCCTTTTTATGGATGAGGACTATCTCAGGGCATTGGAATATGGGCTCCCTCCAACGGCAGGAGAGGGCATTGGAATAGATAGGCTGGTTATGGTCCTCACTGATTCCCCTTCTATTAGGGATGTCATCCTTTTCCCCCAGATGAGGAAGAAATAGGTTGGCCTATAGGCACTTATAACCTTGGCTCACTTGAGACACTCTTGACTTTGGAGACGTGTGGTTCATGTCTTTTGAAACATTCTTTTCTCAAAGATACCTGAAGGCAAAGAGAAGGCAGGGGTATATCTCTATCATAACCGGTATTTCCATTTTGGGGATCATGATAGGGGTCATGGCCCTGATCATAGTCTTGGCAGTCATGAATGGTTTCAGGGAGGATTTACTGAAGAAGATACTTGGTGTAAATTCACATCTCCTTATCTTGAGCTATAAGGGGGGTATAAAGAATACAGAGGCTGTTATTAAGAAGGCCTTGAAGGTGGATGGTGTCCTTGCAGCAACGCCATTTATTTATAGCCAGGTCATGGTCAAGAATGCTGGCAATATCTCAGGGGCTATTCTCAGGGGTCTGGATCCAGCCACAGCAGGCAGCGTGATTAACATTGACTCGATGATAAAGGGAGGCTCCCTTACTGTGTTAAAGGAGACTGAGACCGGTCCCCAAGGAATCATTCTTGGCAGCGAATTGTCCAAACAGATAGGAGCGCTGCCAGGGGATACCGTAACCGTGGTGTCACCTATAGGGAAATTGACGCCATTAGGGAGGGTGGCCAATGAGGCTAAATTCCGGGTTCAGGCCCTTTTTGAATCCGGTATGTATGAATATGATAGCTCAATGGTGTGCCTGTCTTTAGCCGATGCCCAAGATTTTCTCTCCCTTGGCGATGAGGTGACGGGGATTGAGCTAAAGGTGAGGGATATAGATGAGAGTGACAAAATAGGAGAGATTATTCAGGACAAGCTTGGCAGTCCTTACTGGACCAAAGACTGGAAGGTGATGAACAGAAGCCTATTTTCCGCCCTAAAGCTCGAAAAGGTCACCATGTTTATTATCCTGATCATGATAGTTCTCGTAGGGGCGCTTAACATAATCAGTTCACTGGTTATGTTGGTTATGGAAAAGACTCGCGATATCGCGATACTGAGAACTATGGGGGCGTCATCAAAGAGTATCATGTCTATTTTTATCTTTCAGGGCCTCTTCGTTGGTCTTATCGGTACGGCATTGGGTCTTCTATCCGGATCCTTTCTCTGTTATCTCCTGGCGAGATATAAGTTTATTAAGCTTCCTCCAGACGTATATTATATAGCTACCTTGCCCGTTAGAATGGAATGGTTTGATGTCGCCACAATCGCAATAGCTGCAGTAGTCATCTCTTTCCTAGCCACGATCTACCCTTCCTGGCAGGCCTCTAAATTAAATCCCGTAGAGGCATTGAGATATGAATAAGAAAGAAGCCTATGCTCCGGATAGAAAATATCTATAAAAGCTTTGAAAATAATGGACAGATCATTGAAGTCCTTAAAGGGATCAGCGTGCAGGTATTGCCAGGTGAGTCCCTCGCCATAACAGGACCATCTGGAGCAGGCAAGTCAACCCTACTGAATATTATGGGAACATTAGAGCCACCCTCTCAGGGTGAGGTTTTTTTTGATGACTGTAATGTCTATCAGATGGATGAGATGGGCCTCAATAAGATCAGAAATCGGGAGATAGGCTTCGTCTTCCAATTCCATCATCTTCTTCTTGAATTTAACGCCGAGGAAAACACCATGATTCCCGCCCTTATATCCGGATACAGTAAAAGAGAATCCGCTGAGATGGCCTCAGTTATACTTTCTCAGATGGGTTTAAAAGATAGACTTAACCACAGAGTGGGCGAGCTTTCTGGAGGAGAGCAGCAAAGGGTCGCAATTGCCAGGGCCTTAATTATGGGACCCAGATTGCTCTTAGCAGATGAGCCCACAGGAAACCTGGATAAGGAGACAGGTGGTGAGATAACAAAGTTGCTGCTTTACCTTAATAGAACCAAAGGCTTGGCCTTAGTTATAGCTACCCATAATCTGGAGGTCGCCCGCCAGATGTCCAAGCAGTTGCTATTAGTAGATGGCAGGTTTGCGTAAGGATTACTCGTTACCTCTGTTTTTGAATCCGGCTACAGCGAGCAACCAGTAAGTAGAAAGAAGCAACCAGCAACGAGTAAGTTAATGATCCAAAAGATATCCTCTTGCTCTGCTCATATATTGCGGCCTCTTCCTGTTTTGGTATTCTTAATCCCTCTTTTGATGCATACCACTGTAAAAGCACAGTTGTCAGATAAGATAGCCATTCTTCCTTTCAAGATTTACATGCTGAAGCCTATGGATCATCTCGTTTCAGACCTTCAAGAGATGTTGGTGGCAATGTTGACAAGGGAGGGATTTGATCTTCTCGATCCGGCGATAGTAAACAAGAGCAAACTATCCAGGATAGAAATAGCAGATTTAGATCTTGTAAGGAGGGTGGCAAAAGAAGAAGGGATCGATTGGCTAATAAAGGGAAGTCTTACCCAGATCGGAGAAAAGATAAGTGTTGACCTTACCCTCATTCCTACAGCAGCTGAAAGGAGGCCTTTTTTCATCTATGTCTCAGGAGACAAGATGGATGAATTAGATCAGGTAACGGAGAAGGTAGCAGTAGCACTAAAAAACCGGATTAAAGGTATTATCCCCATAGATTCAGTCTTTATTAAGGGAAATAAGAGAATTGAAACTGACGCCATCCTTGCGGTTATTGAGAGTCAAAGGGGTGCGATATTTGACCCAAGCGCCCTCGATAAAGACCTCAGGTCCATATATGATATGGGTTTTTTCGAGGATATCCAAATCGATGTTGAGGACAGCCCCGGGGGTAAAGAAGTCACTTTCAAGGTTAGCGAAAAACCGTCTATTGGCAAGATTACGTTTCAGGGGAACAAGAGGATTGATCGAAAGGATCTGATGGAGATCTTAGGTATTAAAAAGTACTCTATCCTTAATAGGAAAGCTATCAAAGATAGCATAGAGAGGTTAAAAGATAACTACCACCAAAAAGGATATTATAATGTTGAAATAACAGAAAGGGTGGAAGATCTTCCCAACAATGAGGTGTCCATAATTTATCAAATTAAGGAAGAGGGTAAGGTCAACATAAGGGAAATCAGATTTGTAGGGAATGTCGACATTACCGATGATGATCTAAAAGATCTTATGAAGACAAGCGAAAGGGGATTCTTCTCATTTCTTACTCAGTCTGGTCACCTGGACAGAAAGGAATTAGAAAGTGATATATTCAAGATAAAAACATTTTATTATAACAACGGTTATATAAAGGCAGGAGTGGGGGAGCCGGAGATCTCTTACAAAAAGGATAAGGGGCTTATAATTACTATCAATATTAATGAAGGTCCTCAATATGCTATTGGCGAGGTAGGCATTGAAGGAGATCTTATAAAGGAGGTCGATGAACTCTATCAGGCGCTTACCATAACAAAAGAGAAGGTATACAATAGGGAGGTTATCAGGTCTGATATCTTAACCTTGAGCGAGATTTATTCAGACGAAGGCTATGCCTTTGTTGATGTTTCACCTCAGATCAAAGAGGATAATAGGGAACATAAAGTTGATATTACCTACCGGATTTCTAAAGGGAAGAAGGTTACCTTTGAGAGGGTAATGATCACCGGAAATGACAAAACGAGGGATAAGGTTATTCGAAGGGAGCTAAAGGTTATAGAAGGTGGATATTTCAGCGGGAAGAAGTTAAAAAGGAGCGGTCAGAATCTTCATCGCCTCGGTTTTTTTGAGGATGTGGAGCTCAACACGAGAAAGGGGAGCAGTGACGAGGAGATGATCCTTGATATAAATGTCAAGGAAAGGGCAACGGGTATGTTTTCCGTTGGTGCTGGATATAGTTCTGTGGAAAAGGCTATAGGGATGCTGGAAATATCACAGGCGAATCTTTTTGGCCGTGGGCAGTCATTATCGGCTAGGGCCTCAGTGAGTTCCAAGTCTACTCGATATACCTTGAGCTTTACCGAGCCCTGGCTATTTGATAGGCCTTTAACAGCAGGTCTGGACCTGTATGACTGGCAATATGAATTTATCGAATACACCAAGGACAGCTCCGGGGGAAGACTAAGGTTTGGTTTTCCCTTAGGACTTGAGTTCACCAGGGGTTCAGTTGCCTATACCTATGATGATGCAGAGATCTCAGATGTAGCAGAAACAGCCTCTCAGCTCTTAAAGGATATGGTGGGAAGAAGTGTGACAAGCAGCCTGACCTTTGGCATTACCAGGGACAGTCGAGACAGACGCTTTAATGCCAGGGAGGGCTCTGTTAATTCCTTATCAGTAGAATATGCAGGCGGCGTTTTAGGAGGAGATAACTATTTTACCAAATACAGGGCTAGATCATCCTGGTTTTTGCCTTTTTTCTGGGATTCAGCATTTTGTCTTCAGGGAAGATGGGGATACGTTGAGAAGAGGCCAGGAGGCGAATTGCCCGTTTATGAAAAATTCTTCTTAGGGGGAATGAATACGGTCAGGGGATTCGATTATCACTCCATTTCACCCGTTGATCCGGTTACAGGTGACAGGATAGGTGGAGAAAAGATGATGGTCTATAACATTGAATTCCGATTTCCCCTTTTGAAGGAACAGGGAGTTGTGGGTGTCCTATTCTTTGATGCCGGAAATGTCTTTACTAAGGAAGAGGACTTGACGTTCAGTGGAATTAGGATGAGTGCTGGGGCGGGGATAAGATGGTATTCACCAGTAGGGCCTCTACGGTTGGAATGGGCGTATAATCTTGACCAGAGGCCTGGAGAGGCATCAAGCAACTGGGAGTTTACTATTGGATCTCCATTTTAGGTTGGTTGACTAGTAGGGGAAAAATAATGTACCATTCAGGCCTAATTTTTGGTTAATGTATTTCCAAGGAAAACACGGAGCATGGAGTCGAGAATGAAGAAGGGTTTCTTATTTTCAGCAGTTATGATTGCAGTGCTATTGGCACATGGTATAGGTTTGGGGGAAGATTCTATCAAGATTGGTTTAGTTGATCTTCAAAGATGTCTTCAGGAATCCAAGGAAGGGCAAAAGGTCATTAACCTTCTGAAGGACAAAAAAGCTGCTCTCCAGAGGCAATTTGATACAAAGCAGAAAGAGCTTTTGGAGTTAAGGCAGGAGTTAGAGAAACAGGCTATGATGTTGAGTATGGATGCCCAGGAAGATAAGAAGAAGACTATTGAAAGAAAGACCAGGGAGTTAGAATATTTTTACAAGGATCTCAATGAAGAGATGATAAGGGCCCAGGAGAAAGAAAAAAAAGAGATACTCAAAGAATTAAGCAAGATTATTGAAAAGATAGGTGCAGAAGGGAACTACACCTTGATAACGGAAAGGAAGGCAGGCGGTGTTCTGTATTGCGCTGACTCAGTTGACATCACTGAAAAGGTTATCAAGGCCTATGATCAGATGAAAGAGGAGAGCAAGAAATAGGTTAATAACCTTGGAGCTGACCCTTAGACATATAGCTGAATCAGTTGGTGGCGCTATTGTGGGTGATGATCAGGTTTCAATAAAGGGGATCAATTCCCTTCCTTTGGCTGAGAAGGGGGAGATGTCCTTTTTGGCAGACCCACGATTAAAGGATCAGATCAGGGTAACAAAGGCATCGGCCGTTATTGTAAGGGAATTTTCGGGTCTTTATCAAGGCCCACAATTGATAGTCTCTGATCCCTACCTTGCCTATGCCAGGGTGGCAGCCATGTTTGCTCCCCCAATCCCTCGCTTCCCGGGAATTAGTGAAAAGGCCATAATTGGAAAAGGAACCCACATAGGAAAAGATGTATCTATCTATCCTTTTGTCTGGGTTGGGAGGGAGTCAGTAATAGGCAATGGTGTCATTCTCTTCCCAGGTGTCTATGTTGGCGACAGAGCAACAGTGGGGGATGGAAGTGTTATCTATCCCAGCGTAACAATAATGTCCGATTGTATAATAGGGAAACAAGTCATTATTCATGCGGGAACGGTGATAGGAAGTGATGGGTTTGGTTACGCCAGGGATGGTGATATAAGCGTCAAGATTCCACAAACAGGGATTGTTCAGATAGAGGATGATGTCGAAATCGGTGCAAATAATGCTATTGATAGGGCCGCCTTTGGTAAGACAGTGATTCGAAAGGGCGTAAAGACCGATAACCTCGTTCAGATAGGGCATAACGTAGTTATTGGCGAAAATACCATTATCGTTGCCCAGGTGGGTATTGCGGGGAGTACCACGATAGGAAAGTGTGTGGTTATAGGAGGGCAGGTTGGTCTTACGGACCATATCGCGATAGGCGACAGGGTAATGATTGGCTCAAAGTCTGGTGTGGCCAAATCTATTCCGGCTGACGAGGTTGTCTCTGGCATACCGACTATGCCCCATCGCCTCTGGTTGAGAACGAGGGGTCATATAAGGAGACTCCCCGAGTATTCAGATAGATTGAAGGAGTTAGAAAATAGGGTTAAGGAGCTGGAAGAACAACTAAGAAAGGAGTCACGAGGCTAATGGATTTACCCCTGACTTACAAGGACATCATAAAGATACTTCCACACCGGCATCCATTTTTGCTTGTGGATATGATTACGGAACTTGAGTTGGGAGAGAGGATAGTGGGGATCAAGAACGTAACCATAAATGAGCCTTTCTTTGAGGGTCATTTTCCAGGAAACCCCATTATGCCTGGCGTTTTGGTGATAGAGGCCATGGCTCAAGTGGGTGGAATACTTGCTAGATTAACGGAGCCAGAAGATATGAAGAAAGAGGGGAATAATGCCATGTACTTCGTGGCAATGGACAAGGTAAGATTTAGAAAACCGATTCTGCCTGGTGACCAGATCCTTTTTGAACTGACTGCCGTGAGAAAGGGGAGCAAAATATGGAAAATGAAGGGCAAGGCAATGGTACACAATGCAATAGTGGCAGAAGCCGAGTTGGTAGCTGCTATAAGGTAAAAGAGGTTGGGGCGGATATTCACCCATCTGCTGTGGTTTCCCCAAAGGCCCAGATAGCTGATGGGGTTAAAATTGGGCCGTTTTCGATTGTAGGTGAGAGGGTAACGGTAGGCAGGGATACCGTTATTGATTCCCAAGTGGTTATAAATGGGAATACGGTGATAGGGGAAAGGAACAGGATTTACCCTTTCGTCTCCATTGGCTCACCTCCCCAGGATGTCGGCTATCGCGGCGAGGATACCAGGGTTATTATTGGGGATGAAAATATAATCAGGGAGTTTGTAACCATTAATCGGGCCACGACCAAGCAGGATAGAGTCACAAAGGTTGGGAACAAAAATTACCTTATGGCCTATGCCCACATAGCCCATGACTGTACTTTAGGCAATTCCATTATTATGTCAAACGCTGCGACGCTTGGTGGCCATATTGAGATAGGTGACCACGCCATCATTGGGGGTCTCGTGGCCGTACATCAGTTCGTCAGGATAGGAACCTACGCATTTATTGGGGGAAAATCGGCCCTTGTCAAGGATATCCCCCCTTTCATGATGGCCTCTGGCGACCGGGCCAGGCTATATGGATTAAATCAGATAGGCCTGAAAAGGCAGGGATTTTCTCAAGAAAAGATAAACGGGTTAAAAAGGGCCTATCAGATCATATGGCGCGATCGTTGCCTGTTTAGTGAGGCACTGGAAAGGGTGAGGAGAGAGATAACCCCTTTTAAGGAGTTGGAGATGCTTCTTGAATTCTTGGTCAGCTCAAAAAGGGGCATTGTTAGGTAGGTAGTTGATTTGTCTCATATAGAAAGGATAGGTCTCATAGCAGGGGGTGGAAAGTTCCCCCTCTTGATAGCTGACTCAGCCAGGAGAAGGGGATTAGAGGTAGTTGCCGTGGCACATAAGGGGGAGACTATGCCGGAGCTGGCCGCTAAGGTTGATGAGATTACCTGGGTAGGGCTTGGTCAGTTTGGCCATTTGCTCAGCGCCTTCAAATCAGGGGGGGTAAGTCATGTGCTGATGGCAGGTACAATCAATAAGGCCAACATGTTTGACAAGGTAAGGCCAGATCTAAAGGGGCTGGCGGTTGTGGGAAAATTATTGATCTTTCATGATGATGACATCTTAAGGGCTGTGGCCAGGGAGCTTGAGAGAGAGGGGATAACGGTTGTAAGCTCTACTACGTATCTCCCAGAACTCTTGGCACCATCTGGCTGTCTTACGAAAAAGAGGCCCAGCAAAGCGGAGAGGGAAGAGATAGAATTTGGCTGGATGGTAGCCAAAGAGCTAGGCCGCCTGGATATAGGGCATTGTGTTGTGGTTAGAAGAAAGACAGTTTTGGCAGTAGAGGCCATAGAGGGAACTGATAGAACAATACTCAGGGGAGGGGGGTTGGCCAGGGGAAACGCAGTGGTGGTTAAGGTTTGTAAGCCCAACCAGGATCTTAGGTTTGATCTGCCTGCCGTCGGCCTGAATACCATTGAGGTTATGTCGAGGGTTAATGCATCTGTTCTGGCAATTGAAGCGGGTAAAACCCTTCTTTTTGATAGAGAGGAGATGGTACAGTTAGCAAATAACAGGAATATTTCCGTCTTCTGCAGGTAATAGGGTATGAATGAACGCTCGTGCCATTTGAGGCAACGAGCAGGCGGGAAAATAGTCAACTAAAAATGACAAATGCCGAAGGTGACATGTCAAATCAAGTCCAAGACCCAGATGATAAAAGAAAGGTTTTGAGATTTAGACAGTGGGGTTTCATCTGGTCTTTAGATTTTGACATTTCGTCTTGATACAAATAGGGAGCATGCAAAATGGGTGAGAATCTGGAAGTAGTTGAGTGAGGAGGCTGTTTTCAGGTGAAAAGATTGCGATTAGGCGTTGTGGGTGTAGGCTACGTAGGCGCGTTACATGCCCAGAAGTATGCCTCTATGGAAGATATTGATCTGGTAGGGCTTGCAGATAGAGATTTTGAAAGGGCAAAAGATATTGCACGCAAGTATGATACGAAGGCCTACAATAGCTATACCGAGCTCCTTCCCTATGTGGATGGACTCAGTTTGGCAGTTCCAACCGTATCCCACTTTGAAATTGGGCATGATATTTTGGCCCATGGCATACATCTATTAGTTGAGAAGCCCATCACCCTTAAACTGCGGGATGCTGATAGGCTGATAGAAATGGCGGAGAAGAATAATGCCCTCTTACAGATAGGACACATTGAACGCTTTAACCCCGCAGTAGTTAAGATGGAGTCACTGCTTTCTGAGCCTATTTTTATCGAATCTCATCGGCTTAGCTTTTTTACCAAGAGAGGGACAGATGTGGATGTCATTTTAGACCTCATGATTCACGATCTGGATATCATCCTGCACCTTGTAAATTCGGAGATTAAAGAGATAGAGGCCGTTGGGATGCCTGTTATGAGTGATAAGGTAGACATCGCGAGCGTTAGGGTTATATTTGCCAATGGTACTATAGCAAATTTAACAGCAAGCCGGGTTTCAAATGAATCCCTGAGGATGATTCGTGTCTTCCAACCTGATAGCTGCATATCAGTTGATTATGGCAAGAGAAAGATCAAGGTAACCCAGCTTAAGGGGGATGGGAGGAATTCTAGAGAGGAGGAATTTCCTGATAGCGATCCCCTTGCTGATCAGATTAGATCCTTTGTAGGGGCTATAAAAAGTGGATCAGGGCCTAAGGTCTCTGGAGTTGATGGAAAAAAGGCCCTTGCTGTTGCCCTGTGTATCATTGACGAGATAAAAAGAAAATCAAAGACGCTATCCCGAATTGAGCACTAAGAAAAGTGTAATGATCATAGCAGGGGAGGCCTCAGGGGATATATATGGGGCACATTTGGTCTTGGCAATACGGAGGCTCATCCCTGATATAAGATTTTATGGCCTTGGTGGCCCAGAGATGGAAAGGGTTGGCGTTAGGGTTATGTATCACTTATCAGCAATGGCTGTGGTGGGGATGACAGAGATCATACCCAAAATGAGATGCATATTTCGGGCCCTGAGGGAATTAAAGAGGATATTAACGAGTAGTCCTCCAGATCTGTTAATACTTATCGACTATCCGGGCTTTAATCTAAATTTGGCCAAAAAAGCCCACTCTCTGGGTATCCCCGTGTTTTACTATATTCCTCCACAGGTATGGGCATGGTGGAAGAGGAGGGTTAGGAAGATAGCTAAAAGGGTAGATCGGGTAGCGGTCATTCTCCCCTTTGAGAAGGAATTTTACCGGCGATCTGGTCTTGCAGTGGAATATGTGGGTCATCCACTCTTGGATGTGCCCTTACCGAAAAGGGGTAAGAAAAGGATTAGGGAACGTTTGGGCATTAGTTATGAGAGGGGTCCTATCCTTGGGTTGCTTCCTGGAAGCAGGGATGAGGAGATTGTCAGGCATATGCCTGTTATGATCCGTGCAGCTGAAATCATTTCCCACTATTACCCTCGTCTTTATTGCGTTTTGCCGCTAGCATCTACCGTGAAAGAGGATGTGGTCAAGCCCTATCTCAAAGATGTCAAGATAGATATGACAATTGTAAGGTCTGATACAAAGGAATTATTGAAGATAGCTGACTTGGCCTTAATTGCCTCTGGGACTGCCACCTTAGAAGCTGCAATAATGGATACACCCATGGTAATCGCCTATAAGGTATCCCCCTTGAGCTATGTTCTCGGCCGATTCCTTGTAGAGGTGTCTCACATCGGCCTGGTAAACTTGGTTGCTGGAAGAGATATAGTTCCGGAATTGATTCAAAATAGCGCGACAGCGTTTCGTTTGGCAGAGGAGGCCCTAGCCATCCTAAAAAATGACGGGTTTCGAGCGGAAATGAAAAAGGGGTTAAGATTGGTAAAGGAGCAATTGGGTCAGGGTGGTGCTTCCAGAAAAGCTGCCTATATTGCTGCGGAGATGATGGGACGGTGACATATGGCAGACACAATACTCATAGTAGACGACGAGCCAAGTATAATTCAATCCTTACACGGTATCCTTACTGATGAAGGCTTTGAGGTCATGGCTGCCGATGGAGGTTTGAAGGCCTTGGATATAATAAAGGAGACTATTCCGGATATTGTTCTACTGGATATCTGGATGCCGGATATCGATGGCATAGAAACACTGCGGAGGATTAGGCAACTGTATCCAAGTTTACAGGTAATTATGATCTCAGGCCATGGCACCATAGAAACTGCGGTTAGGGCCACAAAACTGGGTGCCTATGACTTTATTGAGAAGCCTCTTTCGCTCGAGAAGGTCCTCTTATCAGTAAACAATGCATTGAACTACAACAGGCTTGAGGCAGAGCTTGATCTGTTCAGAGAGAGAGAGCGGCAGAGGTATCAGATAAGTGGACATAGTAAGGCTATCACCGAGTTAAAAGACCAGATAAAGATTGTTGCCCCGACTGATGCATGGGTTCTTATTGTTGGAGAAAATGGGACCGGTAAGGAGATAGTGGCCCACACGATGCACAGATTAAGCAAACGGAATACCAAACCGTTTATTGAGGTTAATTGTGCCGCTATACCAGAGGATTTGATTGAATCAGAACTCTTTGGCCACGAAAAGGGTGCATTTACCGGGGCTACCACAATGAAAAGGGGGAAATTCGATCAGGCTAATGAGGGAACCTTATTCTTGGATGAGATCGGGGATATGAGCCTCAGGGCCCAGTCAAAGGTGCTGCGTATCTTACAGGAGCAGAGATTTGAGCGGGTAGGTGGCAACAGAACCATCAGGGTTGACACCAGGGTGATCGCTGCGACCAACAAGAATTTGGAAGGGGAGATTGCAAAAGGAACATTCAGGGATGACCTCTACTTTCGCCTCAACGTTATACCTATCAGGGTTCCGCCATTGAGGGAGAGGGTTGATGATATACCTGAGCTTGTGGATGAATTTTTAGACGAGTTTTCCCTTGATACCAAAAAGGAATGCAAGTTTCTCACTTCCGATGCCCTTGAGTTGCTGAAGAAGTATGCCTGGCCGGGCAATGTCAGGGAACTCAAAAATCTGATAGAAAGGACGGCTATTCTGTGCCCCGGTGCGGCAATTAGCGCAAAGGATATACCTTCACCGTTTAACACATCCGGAATTGGAGAGAGTAAGCAGGAGCCCCTTTTTTCCTTCGGCACCCTAAAGGAGGCCAGGGAGGTGTTTGAGAAATCCTTTATCACCAGCAAATTAAGACAATTCGAGGGGAATATTACCAAGACAGCCGAGGCTATAGGAGTGGAGAGGAGCAATCTCCACAAAAAGATAAAGGCCTATGGTCTTTAAAGGTTCCTTGCTTCTAGAAATTTCTCTATCCTTCGGAAACCTTCAGTGATATTTTCAAGCGAATTTGCATAAGAAAACCTGAGGTATCCTTCGGCATTGGCCCCAAAATCAATCCCTGGTGCAACACCCACCCCTGCCTTTTCAAGAATCTCAAAGGCCAGCTCATAGGAATTATTGGATAGATGTTTTGCCCTCGCGAGGATATAAAATGCCCCAACGGGATCGACACTGATTACAAAGCCAAGTTCTCTGAGCCTTTTGATACTGTAATGCCTCCTTTGATCATAGATGGACCTCATCCTTTCAACATCTGGCTCTGCCTTGTTTAAAGCTGCCAGTCCTGCCCACTGGGAGGCACTACCAGCTGAGATAAAAAAGTTTTGTTGCATTTTTTGCATAGGCCTGACAAACGCTTTTGGACAAATCACATATCCGAGCCTCCATCCAGTCATGGCATAGAGTTTAGAAAAGCCATTCAAAACAAATGCCTTATCTGTATACTCTAAGATCGTATGTTCCCTACCTTCATATACCAAGCCATGATATATCTCATCAGAGATGACATATGGTCCAAGATCAGCTATCCTTTGCATTCTCTCAGGTGAAAGGAGATTTCCGGTAGGATTTGATGGGGAGTTTATGAGGATTGCCTTTGTTTGGGGAGATATCTTTTGGGCAACCTCTTCTGGCCGAAATTGAAACCCGTCGTCCTCATGGACATTCACAAAGGTGCAACTTCCGCCAACGTAGTTGATAATATTGGGATAGCAGGGATAATACGGATTAGAGACAATAATTTCATCTCCATTTTCTAATAAGGCAGAAAAGATCAATAACATAGCCGGGGATGTACCAGAGGTTACGATGACCTGGTCAGGATTTATGTGAACACCATACTTATCCGTATAGTGGCAACAGATGGCCTCTCTCAACTCTGAGATTCCCAGACTGTGAGTATAGTGGGTTTTTCCTTCCCTGATGGCCTTAATTCCGGCATCCCTTATGCATTCAGGTGTGTCAAAATCTGGCTCACCTATCTCAAGGTGAATGATATCCATTCCGGACCTTTCGAGGATCTTCGCCCTTTCCAAGACATCCATAACAATGAAGGAGCGAAAATCTATGGCCCTGGTTGCAACTATCATAGTATTATTGTATTCAGTAACAGGCTCTTGAAGTCAGGAACACAGGAGTAGTGCCTTTATCTAATCTAATGGTTTGTTCAAATCCTTATTCCTCTAGATGGCAATCAATCAAATCACCTTATTCAGTGGATATTCAATTATGCCCTCCGCTCCTTCTTTTATAAGTTCCGGTATAAGTTCTCTGACCCTTTCAGTATGAACCATTACCTCAACAGAAACCCAATTGGATTCAAGGAGATTTGCTATGGTTGGAGAGGTAATACTAGGGAGCAATTTGATAACCTGATCTAATTGTTTCTTTGGTACATTCATCTTTAAACCCACCATATTTTCAGCCTTTAAGGCCCCTTTGAGGAGGAGGGCAATCTGCTCAATCTTGCTCCTTTTCCATGAATCCTCCCATGCATCTTTATTTGCAATGAGTATGGTATTGGATTGCATCAATTCATGAATAATCTTCAATCCATGGGCCCTGATAGTACTACCTGTCTCAGTAACATCAACAATAGCATTTGCCAAGCCTGCCACAAGCTTGGCCTCTGTTGCTCCCCAAGAAAATTCAACCTGAACGTCTATTCCCCTTTGGGCGAAGTATTTTTTGGTGAAATTAACGAGTTCTGTTGCTATCTTTTTACCCTTGAGGTCAGACAGTTCTTTGATATCGGAGTCGACAGACACTGCCAAAACCCATCTGGTAGGGCTCTGGCTCACCTTGGAATAAATTAGGTCAGCAACAGTGACAACATCCGATTCATTCTCTTCTTTCCAGTCTCTACCAGTGAGACCAGCGTCTAGAGCCCCATTCTCCACATGGATGGACATCTCCTGAGCCCTCAAGATTGAACACGTAATAGCCTCATCGTTTATTTCAGGAAAATAATTCCTATCACTGATGGAGATCTTCCAACCTGATTTCTCAAATAGCCTGAGTGTGGCCCCCTCTAAGCTTCCCTTTGGTATACCGAGTTTAAGGACGTTCATTTTTTATATACCCTTTCTGGATCAAATATCCTTTCACCTATGATGGTTTTCCCTCCATTCCTGTCTATCTTGTTGTGAAAGCAGCTCTCATATCCAAGATGGCACGCAGCCCCTCCTCGCTGCTCTACCTTGAGAAGGAGGGCATCATGATCACAGTCTACAATAATTTCCTTTACTCTCTGGATATTACCTGAAGCTTCCCCCTTATGCCAGATCTCTCCCCGTGTGCGGCTCCAGTAATGGGCCTCTCCAGTCTGGAGGGTACGTTGATAAGCCTCATTATTCATATAGGCCAGCATTAAAACCTTGCCGGATTTATGATCCTGGGCAATAGCTGGCAAAATTCCGTCACCCTTTTTGAAATCTAATGTGACCATATCCCTACTTCAATTTTTAGGTGATTAACAAAACCTATCCCTGGATCTAACCCCAAAGTCTTATCTCTTATATACAAGAGATCTATGATATTGTCCATACTGCTTTTTTTTGCAATTTATGTTAGCATGTTTTGGTAAGGGATATACCTTAGGGAATAATAATAATGCAAGTAGTTAGGGAAACAAGTTTTCCCACCTTAAGACTGGTTAATCGTGGGAAGGTCAGGGATATATATGAGGTGGGGGAGAGTTTACTCATAGTTACTACTGACCGGATTTCTGCATTTGATGTCGTTATGGATGATCCTATTCCAGATAAGGGAAAGATCTTGACCAAGATATCCATTTTCTGGTTTGAAAGGCTCTCTTCAATCATTGAAAATCATATACTCACTACTAATCCAGATGAATATCCTGGATCTTGCAGGCCTTATAGGGAATATCTTATTGACCGGAGCATGCTGGTCCATAAGGCTAAACCCCTTCCAGTAGAGTGCGTTGTAAGGGGTTATCTTTCGGGCTCTGGATGGCTCGAGTACCGTGCCCTGGGGAGTATCTCAGGGATGCCCCTTCCTGATGGGCTGAAAGAGTCGTCTCAATTGCCAGAACCGATTTTCACGCCGTCTACCAAAGCTGCCCTAGGAGCCCATGATGAAAATATTCCCTTTGAGGATGCTGCACATATGGTCGGAGATGATAGGGCCAAAGAGATCAGGACCATAAGCCTAAAGTTATATCAATATGGAAGGGACCTGGCCTCTAAGAACGGTATCATTATTGCTGACACCAAGTTCGAGTTTGGGCTTGTAAATAATAATCTCATGCTGATTGATGAGGTATTAACCCCGGATTCATCCCGGTTCTGGCCAATGGATGAATACGAACCCGGGAGGGTTCAAAGGAGTTTTGACAAGCAGTTCTTAAGGGATTATCTGAATAGCATTCGTTGGCCAAAAAAGCCACCTCCCCCAAAATTACCACCAGAAGTGATTCAAACTACAAGAGATAAATATCTTGAGGTACTGGAGAGATTAACAGGAAAAGGCCTCTAAGAAGATAGGGCCGCCTTCTTATATCGTCACCCTTGACAACCCCTATCCAGATGCTTAACATCTCCTATGATTCATTTTAACCACTAGATAGAGATATGTAGCATATGAACGGGATAGGGGTCGAAAAAAAAGAAGAGACTGAGAGGGTAGAAGATCATAAAGAGATGGATAGAAAACGGGAAAAGGCAGAAGGTCGTAAGGAGCCAGATACGAAATTCAGGAAGGCAAAGAAAGCGGAGGACATGACCAAGCAGGAGCTCTTGAAAAAACTAAGGGATACGGAGGAGGAGGCCCAAAAAAACTACGATCTATATATGCGGACCTATGCTGAGATGGAAAATATCAAAAAGAGAGGGATAAAGGAAAGGCAGGAGTTGAGTAAATATGCTAATGAATCCCTGATTAAGGAAATCCTTCCAGTGATTGATAATCTTCAAAAGGCGATATCTCACGCTCAAAATGATAAGAATCCCTCGGGGTTAGTTGAAGGTATCGAGCTGACACTGGATAGTCTGTTGAAGACCCTAGAAAAAGCTGGCCTGAAAGAAGTTGAGGCAGAAGGAAAGCCGTTTGATCCGAACTTTCATCAGGCAATTTCAAAGCAGAGGGATGATAAGGTTGCCCCAGGGCATGTCATCATGGAATTGCAAAAGGGCTACCTCCTTAATGGGCGTCTGATTAGGCCGTCGATGGTTGTGATCTCGGAGGAAAATGACAGCAAGAGAGAAGATACTGTTTAAATAATGAATATATTTTCAAGGAGGAAACAATGGGTAAAATAATTGGAATCGACCTGGGAACCACCAATTCCTGCGTTGCGCTTATGGAGGGAGGTGACCCAAAGGTAATTGCCAACGTGGAAGGGAACCGGACTACACCATCGATGGTAGCATTCACTGATAGTGGAGAACGGCCCGTAGGGCAGGCAGCAAAAAGACAGGCAATTACCAATCCAGATAACACAGTTTATGCGGTTAAGAGACTCATTGGCAGGAAGTATGATTCACCTGAAGTTCAAAGGGATATTAAGATAACGCCCTATAAGATTACCAAGGCAAAGAATGGTGATGCGCAGATTACCGTTAAAGGTAAGGATTATAGTGCAGCCGAGATTTCATCAATGGTTTTGCAGAAAATGAAGCAAACCGCTGAGGAATATCTAGGTGAGAAGGTAACTGATGCCGTAATCACCGTTCCAGCCTATTTTAATGACAGCCAAAGACAGGCGACAAAGGATGCGGGAAGGATAGCGGGATTGAATGTTCAGCGGATCATTAATGAGCCTACGGCTGCCTCGCTTGCATATGGGCTGGATAGGAAGAAGGATGAAAAGATTGCTGTCTTTGATCTTGGAGGTGGCACCTTTGATATTTCCATCTTGGAGATAGGTGAGGGGGTCTTCGAGGTTAAGGCCACCAACGGAGACACCCATTTAGGGGGCGAAGACTTTGATCAAAGAGTTATAGTCTACCTTGCTGATGAGTTTAAAAAGGATCAAGGCATTGATCTCAGGAATGATAAGATGGCACTACAGCGGTTGAAGGAGGCGGCTGAAAAGGCAAAGATGGAGCTTTCCACCTCGATGGAGACAGACGTTAATCTCCCCTTTATTACCGCTGATGCAAGCGGGCCAAAACACCTGAATATAAAACTGACCAGGGCGAAACTCGAGGCCCTTGTAGAAGATCTGGTTGAAGAAACAGTCGAACCCTGCAAAATTGCCTTAAATGACGCTGGCTTGAAGGCCAGTGATATTGATGAGGTAATTCTGGTTGGGGGAATGACCAGGATGCCCAAGGTTCAAGAAAAGGTAAAGCAAATCTTTGGTAGAGAGCCACACAAGGGTGTCAATCCGGATGAGGTTGTTGCAATCGGTGCAGCCATACAGGGTGGTGTGTTAAAGGGCGATGTAAAAGATGTCCTTTTACTTGATGTTACTCCCCTTTCGCTGGGAATTGAGACCCTTGGTGGTGTTTCCACAAAGCTTATTGAGAAAAATACTACCATACCTACTAAAAAGAGTCAGATATTCTCAACTGCAGCGGATAACCAGCCTGCGGTTTCCATCCATGTTCTTCAAGGTGAGAGGGAAATGGCTGTTTATAATAAAACCCTTGGTCGCTTTGAGCTGGTCGGGATTCCGCCAGCGCCGAGGGGTGTTCCTCAGATAGAGGTGACCTTTGATATTGATGCAAATGGTATTGTTAACGTATCTGCCAAAGATTTAGGAACTCAAAAGGAGCAGTCCATCAAGATAACCGCCTCAAGCGGCCTGAGCGAAGATGAGATTGAGAGTCTTATCAAGGATGCTGAGCTTCACGCTGAAGAGGACAGAAAGAAGAGAGAGCTTGTTGATGCTCGAAATGGTGCTGACTCCCTCATTTACACCACTGAAAAATCTCTTAAAGAGGCTGGGGAAAAACTCGATTCTGATACAAAAGGAGAGATAGATAATGCCATTGCCAAACTCAAGAAGGCCATGGAAGGAGAGGATACGTCAGAGATCAAAAGGCTTTCAGAGGAGTTGACCCAGGTTTCACATAAGATAGCTGAGGTTTTATATGCCCAGGCCTCCCAATCTCAAACTCAAGCTGGTCCAGGGAAATCCGAATCAGCTAAAAAGGATGAGGAGGTTGTTGACGCAGATTTTGAGGAAGTAAAGGATGACAGCAAATAAGGCCCCCTTTTCTAGGAAGGTCATTGCCGCCCTCGTTGTGGTAATGGCCTTTTTTATTTTCTCTTGCGAGAGGAAGGTAATCGTAAAGGCACCACCTTTAGAGGAGGTACCTGAAAAGGAGGCGGTCATCGATCATTTTGCCGTAGCTGAAGATTATTGGCGTCAAAAAGAATATGATGAAGCCTTAGCAGCTTATGATAGGTACCTTGAGGCATTTCCATCAGGAGATAAGGTCAGGGATGCATTGGCCAGAAAGGCAACCATATATTATAACAGGAAGCAATATGAAGAGGCCTTACCCCTTTTTTTAGATGTTATCGATGAATATCCC
This sequence comes from Deltaproteobacteria bacterium, assembly GCA_020349945.1. GTDB lineage: Bacteria > Desulfobacterota > DSM-4660 > Desulfatiglandales > B25-G16 > JABXJZ01. The sequence goes on along the minus strand of CP070704.1, from coordinate 2,373,245 downwards.
TTCAGTGAAACAAGGGCCGAGATCCATCTTTTAACGGCCAGGACATATTTCCATCTCAAGCAATACGCCGAATCAAGGCTATCTGCTTTACGGTGGCTTGAGATCTATAAAGATGATCCCAAGAAAGAAGAGGTATTCTTTCTTCTGGGCCAAGACTTAAAGGAACTAAATCATCCTCCACGGGCCCTTTATTGGTGGGTCAAATTATTGGTGTCACCATTAGTTGAAAGAGAGCAAAAGGAAGATATCAGGTCTCAGCTTTTAGACCTCATCTATCAGGCCACAGAAGAGGAACTAAAAGAGATGGCTACCTATGCTAAAGAGAGCGATCTTATTCTGCCTGTTTACTACCAGCTCGCCTTATCATATCTCGGATCAGATAAATTAGAGGATGCGCGCAAAGCAGCGACAGAGATAGTGAGGCTCACACCGGAAGAGGAATGGACTATAAGAGCTAGAGAAGTGCTGGAGAGGATTGAGGAGAGATTGAGGGTTAGTCCTAATGTTATTGGCTGTCTCTTACCTTTGACCGGTCCCTTTGCCATTTACGGTCAGGAGGTTTTAAATGGTCTCGAACTCGGTTTGGACATCTTTCAGGAGACGAGTGAAGGCCTTTCATCTATAGAGTTTGTAATAAGGGACACACAAGGTGACCCTGACATAGCAATTGAAGCTATAAAGGAGTTAGCAAAGGAGGAAGCGGCAATAGTCACTATAGGTCCCCTCATCAGCAAGGTAGCTGAAGGGGTTGTAGAAAAGGCTCAAGAATTAGGTATGCCCATAATCACCTTAAGCCAGAGTGAAGGTATAACCAGGAAGGGAGAGATGGTTTTTCAGAATTGTCTCACCCCGGAAGACCAGCTAAGGAGCTTGACAGATAAGGTTATAGGTGAAATGGGGTTAAAGAGATTCGCCATCCTCTATCCTGCCAATGCCTATGGCAGATACTTCATGAATAAATTATGGGACGAGGTTGAATCACAAGGAGGGATAATAAGTGCAGTAGAGTCTTACGACCCTAAGAATACAGACTTTGCAACAGAGATAAAAAAGATGGTTGGTCTATTCTATCCCAGACCGGAACCGGATATGGAGGAAGAGCAGAAGGAAGAATCAGAAGAAGAAAGGGCTGAATCGGA
>CP070704.1:2341464-2372006 GCA_020349945.1 Deltaproteobacteria bacterium | reverse complement strand
TTTATCTCAAGCCCGGCGTAAAGATCATCAAGTTGCCGCCACAACTTGAGCCAATAGACTTTATTGCAGGAGGATGCGGTGCCCCGACAGGGCTCCATGCGGTTGAACGCGCTACCATCAAACTGGATGATACCGTTGTCGTCCAGGGTAGCGGGCCCGTGGGCCTAAGTGCGGCGATATTTTCCATTCTCAGCGGCGCTGGTTCGGTTATAGTCGTTGACCCCTCTGAGAACCGCCTGGAAATAGCCAGACAAATGGGTGTGGATTATACCATCGGTGAGACCACTGGAGAAGGCAGGGTCAACGCAGTCTTGGACCTCACAAACGGTCGCGGGGCCGATGTTACGATAGAGGCCTCCGGGAACCCCAAGGCAGTTTCTGAGGGGATGGACATGACGCGAGACAAGGGCACCTATGTAGTCGTAGGTCAATATACGGATGCTGGAGATATATCCATCAACCCGCACTGGCAGATTAACAAGAAGCATCTCGATATGAGAGGCACGTGGGGTATCGATTACAGCCATATACATAGAACCGTCAGGCTTATGGCAAAACACAATGAACGCTTTACCTGGCGGAAATTCGTTTCAAAGATCTATTCCCTTGACGAGGTGGGGGTAGCCCTGAGTGATGTGGAGAGCTTACGGATTATGAAGGCGGCCATCGCGCCGAATGAGGATTTTAGTCAGTGAGGCGTGCAGTGCAAGACGCGAAATATCCCCTTGCGTCGTCTGTAGCAACTCGTCCTGAGAATCTGCGGTTTTCCTTCATTTAGCCTTAAAAGGAGAAGGTCAGGCCGATAAATTGAACGTCCCTCTATTCTTGCAGTTCTCAAAGCTCATGGCTGCAAGGTCCAATTCAGGCCTGAGCCTAAGCCCAACTCCATAGGTAAAAGCCCTGTGGTCGCTATTGTTGAGGTGATAGTCCCCTGCTATCCCCAAAAAGGTCAGAGACCTCAACAGAAAAGGACGGTAGACTCATCGGACCTGAAGGCGATGCCCGGCCTGAAATTTCTCAAGTTGTTCCACTCGGCCTTAAAGATATCCTGCCAGAGAAATCCGATCGAAAATCGATTGCTGTCCCCGACTCGCTTGCCCAACTTGACGAGGAGGCCTAAACCTAAGTCGAGCCTGGCCTTATCCCACCTTTCAAATTGCTGCTCCTCGGACCTGTACCCCTTATAATCCCGCTTTACGGAAAATCCCGCTGAAAGTGTCTGGGCGAATATATATCTTCCATATGTAAAAAGGGTCGAGTCGTCCCTTCGGCCACAAACCTCCACGCTAGCCTCAGATGTTTGAGATCGATCCCAGTTGGTTGTATAGCCCATAGCAAAGGTCCCCTGTATGCTTGGTGGGAATTGCTAAGGCAAAGGAGAAGTCGTGATCGAGTTTTTTCCAATCTGTGTTATAGGTGCCGGTAAAATCACGGGTTGTGAGTTGTGCCAGGCCGCTGAAGGCTCCACCCATAGCAATGGGCCTGGAGCCAAGTTGGGCATGAGAGAGCGGAGTTCCTGAGGAGGTTAAAATTGGCCACAGCATTAAGCTCAAGAGAGGCCTCTTTGTGTTCACGAAACTCCCTTGCTAAAAATGGAACAAGGATTAATCCCTTTTTGATGAGATAGAGTGGGAGGATATGAGCTTGTGTGTCAATGAAAAGGAGACCACCCGGATCCGAGAAAAGACATCGTTAGGTTGGCTGATCACATGATCGCGTAGAGCCAAAATGCCGTATGCTTTTATGTTTTCCCTTTGACACACAGACGCTTCGGTCTTATAGTACAGTTTTATTTAAGGTACTTATCTTGTTTCAATAAGATAAAATTTAAGGCGCAGGTAAAAAAGGAGGGTCTCATAATGGAAATTGAAAAGGATTTGCTGCCACCCGAGGAACTGAAAACTTTGTTTAGCGATCCCATGAAACTCGAATTCGGTAAGACCTTTACCGATTATATGTTTACCATGGAATACACCCGGAAAGAGGGCTGGAAAGATCCCAAGATCGAACCTTATCATCCCCTTGTCCTGGACCCTGCGACAATGATGTTTCACTATAGCCAGACGGCCTTTGAGGGGCAGAAGGCTTACAAATCGCCCAAGGATGAAATTCTACTTTTCAGGCCCCAGGAGAATGCCAGAAGAATGAACCGCTCCCTGAAGAGAATGTGTATTCCGGAGATTTCTGAGGAACTATTTCTTCAGGCTGAGTGCGAACTGCTTACACTGGAGAAACGGTGGATCCCAACCCAGAAAGGAACATCGCTTTATGTCCGGCCGACTGTCATCCCTACAGAAGCCATCGTGGGGCCTATAAGGCCCTCAGATGAATACCTGTTTTTCATCATCCTTTCACCGGTCGGTCCTTTCTTCAAAGAGGGGTTTAACCCCGTTGGGCTGTTAGCAGACAAGGCGTATTCACGGGCGGCATCCGGTGGTACCGGAGAAGCCAAAACTGGGGGCAATTATGCGGGAAGCATAGCTGCATCCCAGGTTGCGAGCAATAAAGGATACAGCCAGGTGTTGTGGCTTGATGCAAAAGAGCACCGGTATATTGAAGAGGTGGGGGCCATGAATATTTTCTTTGTGCTGGACGATAGGCTGGTAACCCCACCCTTAATGGGGACCATTCTTCCTGGTGTTACCCGGAAATCTGTCCTGGAGATGGCGGGAGACCTGGGGATTGAGGCTGAGGAAAGGCTGATTTCCATTGACGAGCTCATTGGAGGCATTACATCGGGAAGGGTGACCGAGATTTTTGGAACTGGAACTGCCGCTGTCATCAGTCCGGTAGGGAGAATCAGCTACGATGAGGAAGAATATGTTGTTAATAATAATGAAACAGGTTACTGGGCCAAGAAATTCTTCGATACCCTTACCGGTATTCAGTATGGTGAGTTAGAAGACAAATATGGATGGGTCTACGAAGTAGAATAGCCAGTAGTAGAGGCGTACGTTGATTCCGCCGCGACACCCTCTGGGGTCTCCTTAAATGGCTTGGTTGTCGCATGTAATTAACCAGGTACTCAAACACTATCGAGTATCCTGTCAACACGATAACGGGCATCATCAGCTATATGAGGAATCTCCCTGTCGATAAAAACGCACAGGATGCCAGGCACGTAGTCCGGGTCACATGGATTGGGCTTGCTGGTAACGTGTTTCTGTCCGGCCTTAAATTCATCGCTGGTTTTCTGGGATCGAGCCAGGCAGTTGTTGCAGACGCTGTCCACAGTTTGTCAGACATGGGTACCGATCTTGCGGTGCTCCTAGGGGTAAAGTTTTGGTCAGCTCCCCCTGATGAAGACCATCCTTATGGCCACCGGCGCATCGAGACAATTATTACTGTTGCTATTGGTGTTGCTCTCGCGCTGGCGGCGTTGGGCATCGGCTATAATGCTCTCGCTACGATCCGGGACATTCATTTAAGGCAACCCGGCTGGATTGCAATTGCAGGATCGGCCTTCGCTATTGTGCTGAAGGAGGTATTGTATAGGTGGACCGTAGCAGTTGGGAGACAGGTGAAATCCTCTGCCGTGATTGCCAATGCGTGGCATCATAGATCAGACGCCCTGAGCTCCGTGCCCGTCGTAATTGCTGTAGCGATTGCTGTCCTTAATCCAAAATTGGCATTCATTGATCATGCGGGGGCGCTTGTAGTATCAATCTTTATTCTCAAGGTCTCCTGGGACATTATCTCCCCCTCCCTGTCAGAGCTTGCTGATCTTGGTGCGCCTCGAAAACATCGTCAGAAAATACGAGCGATAGCCAGGGGCATAAGCGGGGTGAAATCTGTTCATGCCATTCGCACTAGAAGGCTGGGATCTGGGCTCCACGTGGACCTCCATATCCTGGTGGATGGGGAGATGACAGTCCGGATGGGTCACGAGATTTCACGGGCAGTCAAATCTGCACTCATCGAAAAAGGACCCGAAATATTGGATGCGGTAGTGCATTTGGAGCCGTATGAATGAACCTGCCGCTAGAGGGGTACTGGTGCCCCCATTTGACCTCATTCCGCACTACATCTAGTTGCGCATTTCCAGATTAGATCCCTTCTTGTTCCTGTAATCTTCTGAGCAGGGGTATGGCCCGGATTTTGTCTTCGCCAAGTTCTTCCCAGTAAATACCTCCTGGTCTTGGATAGGTGTGCCCTGTTTCAGTTATCCCATCCGGGGTAATGAGGTAGTCCAATGGAAAGTCATGTCTCAGCATTTCTATTTCATAGGAGACGACCTGAATTGGATGGACCGTGGTCAGGGTCTTTGTGCCTTCATCCACAATCCCGAATTCCCTTCCAATCGCATACTCCAGGTCGGAATACCCTCCTGCCTTTCCTACCCTTGCCCCTTCCTGATTAGCCGCCACAGACCCGGCAACGATAAGGTCAACCTTTCTCATCCCCTCTGGTGCAACCGGCCTTCCGTATCGGAATGCCCCTTTTATCGACGATGCCCGGTCTTCCAGCCCTTTTAGCCTTTTCGGGTCAAGCTCTAAAAAGCACCTCTCTTGCCTGAGCCTTGGAACCGCCATGTAAATTACCTTTCCTTGTTCAAGTGCAAGCCTTCTCACCGGTCTCTGGGGCGAGTCCGGATTAGCCTTCACTACCCGTGCCTTTTTCCATGCAGGAAGTTCTTTGAGCCTTTGAGCAGCCCGGGCAGCTCCCTCAAAATTAGGGATTCTGCCATGCACCGGTCTCGGGAACCTTGCAACGCCCTTTTCTTCCATTAAATCCCAGACCTTCTTTCGTATCTGCCCCTTTTCCATGGTTTGAAATTATGGGAAATAGTAACACCTACTGTATTATGGAGGGTGAAAATAGGCAAGTCCATGAGCTACATTTCATGAGAAAGGGGCCAGGCCTGGACCAAGGACAATGTCATGCATTCTTAGGTTTTCCCTTTGACACACAAACGCCTCAGTCTTATACTCCACCCTTTGCATATTAAAACTAGGTCAGCGACAATCCCCCCAAAGAGGAGGCCTGAGGACGACCCTGAAAGGGACCTCTGGTCTCTCACGGGGTTTTCAGGGAGGTTTAAAAGAGGTTCGCCCAGGAGGTTATGTGACCCGAGAAGAGAGAAAGATAATGGGACTTACCATCTCATCCCACAGCCTTGTGCATCTCTATGAGGGGGTGCTCCCCCCTCTGATTCCCCTCCTTATTGGTGAGTTTAGCACTGACTACTTTCGTCTCGGGATAGTGGTCACTATCTTTTCCTATGCCTTCGGGTTGGGGGCGCTTCCTGCCGGATTTCTTGCGGATAGGGTCGGTCCTCGCCGGCTTGTCAGCATCTATCTCTTTGGCTCAGGCCTTTTGTCCGTCTGTATCTGGCCTATCGGATCCCTCTGGACCTATGGAGTACTCATGGGACTTATCGGCCTGTTTTGCAGTACGTATCACCCAGCGTCCAATACCCTGATCTCCCATGCCATAAGGGAAAGGGGTAGGGCATTCGGAATTCACGGCATTGCGGGGAGCCTTGGGGTTGCTGCCATCCCTGTGCTTTCGGCGTGGATAGGATCAGCTATGGGGTGGAGGGCACCACACGTTATATTTGGCCTCTGGGGGGTCGGTGTGGGTTTCTATTCCCTGACTGTTCCACAACAATCAGTGACGACACACAGTGTCCCTTTGGCCAACGAGCCAGAGGTTGATCCGAGTAAGGTCTCATATCTGAACCTGGTTGTCTTTTTCTTATCTGCAAGCACTCTCGGATTGACCTACAAGGGGATTATGACCTTCCTCCCGGCCTACATGGGACAGAATGTGCATCTGAGTTTCTTGAAGATCGATACGGTTGCCCTTGGCGGGACAATCGCCACCCTTGCCCTATTGTCAGGAGCGGTCGGCCAGTATGTTGCGGGGCGTCTGGTAGACCGCTGTAAACCGGAGGGGATTTATCTGGGGGCAATAGCGGTTGGGGCCGTCTTCGTATTTTTCATGGCTCAATGCTCAGATGTACTTCTGGTGATGTCAGCCGTCCTCTATGCCTTCTTTTACTTCTCGACGCAGCCTGTCCAGAACTATATCCTTTCAAGGTACCTTCCCAAACACCGACATGGCCTTGGTTATGGGATACATTTCTTTCTCACATTCGGCGTGGGATCCATTGCTGCAGCGGTTTCGGGTTATCTGGCTGATCGCTTTGGGCTTGAATCCATCTTTTATGCCATGGGATTGTGCTTTACCGCATCGTCCTGTCTTGCCTTGGTTCTGTTGATCAGGGCGCATACCCATCCCCCTTATCTCCCGGGATCTCCATATGATACCGTGAGTGGACTGGGAAACTGAAGGGCCATGGTCACCTTCACGTCCATACTTGTCGATGGATAAGTGCCCTTCGGGGTAGATTACCATAGCACTGCCTGGTGAGGTTGGATTCCCACGCAAGGATGCCAGAGGAGGCCAAAACTGGCTCCTATGCAGCATTTTCACCAGCAATGCGACCCATTACAATCCCTCGCGCCATGCCGATTTTATCGAGCCCGCCTGCAACCTCCCCTGCTGCGTACAGACCAGGGATGACCTCCCCGTAAATATCGAGGACTTGGGATTTATCGTTTGTGGCAAGACCCCCGGCGGTGTCATGGACCTGAATGCTTATCCAGACAGCATAGAATGGCGGATGCTCTATCTTATGCTGCAGCAGGCGTTTCGGTTTACCGAAATCGGGGTCCTGACCTCTCTCCACAAATGTATTGTATCTATGAACTGTCCCAGTGAGAGCATCCCCGGGTACACCTATCAATTTAGCCAGCTCGTCAATGGTCGGGGCACTGAAGGCAAGATCCTTCTCCACGACCGGTGGCCTGGGATTCAATCCATGCCTCTTGACTGCGGCTTCATCAAAGATAGCCCAGAGGATATGGTCCTCTTGTGCAAGACTGGCATCATAGAATGAGGCCGGTTTCTCAGGAAGGGCTTCATTTACGTACCTCAGCCCAGACCTGTTGACAATAATGAGGTCCGCTACCTCCTTGCGTGATAGTTGGCCGGTACGGCCAAGGCCCGGTGCTCCAAAGGAGGAACCAGGCGGGAATCTATAATACCTTGTCCCGAACATTCGATGGAAGAGGTGAAAGTCTATGGCCCTGTCACTTACCAAGGCCGCGCCAGCTTCCAGGCCGGCAAGAATGCCGGTTCCATCGGCCTTTACAAATGGTTCACCGCTGGCAACCAGATCCCCTGTAAATCTTGGATCAAACAGTGTACGCAACCATTTGTTGCCTTTCCAAGAGCCGGTGCCCAGGATTACCGCCTTTCTTGCCTTGAAATACAAACTCTTCCCACCTGCCTCTACTTCCACCCCTAAGACCCTACCAGCCATGCAACCTTCCCTGATGATCTTTGTCATCCTGTGCTTCAATAGGGTCTTCACTCCCTTCCTCCCCGCCACGGCCTCCAGGGGCCTTATTAAGCCTGCACCAGAGGACGGAGACGGGCCATACTCGTAAAGCCAGCCGGGCCCCGGCTTGTCCCATGAGATGAGGTGAGATCTTGGGATTCCCTTGACTCCGGGAAATGTAAGCATGTTGTCTTGAAATTGCACTCCGTGTTGTTCCAGCCAGTTAAAGGTGCTGAGGTTATAGTCACAGAAAGCGCGAAGAATTTTTGGGTCACTCCTCCTGTTTTCACGGATCCGGTAATCTGAACCCTCTTCGAACATCAGGTCTGCTGAATCTTCTACACCCCGCATCTTCTGTATGCGCGTGCCTCCTCCGAGTGATAATATGCCGCCATTAATAATCCCATTTCCACCAACTTCATTATTCTTCTCCAGCAGGATTACCCGGGCCCCCTTTTCCACTGCTGCAACTGCTGCAGGAAGTCCGGTAGGCCCGGACCCGACAACGATCACATCTGCCTCTTTGTCCCATGTCCTGGGAGGCTGTGATGCCCTCGTCTCTCTTGTGCTTAACCCCATAAAGGCCAGGGCACCAGCCCCAGCAGCTGCACTCTTAATAAAGCCTCGCCTCGTCAGGGTTTTCTTCTCGGACATTGAAACCACCTCCTTTTTCTGAGCTGCTCCCTTGAATACAAAAATAGCCAGCTCATTGAAGATTACTGAGCCCTGGAAGTAATGTCAAGAAGACCTCGTCTTCCAGCAGGCCTTTATTAAAAATAGGAATAGCCGAGATAGGCCTGATACTGTTCCGGGCTGATAAGCTCTTTATAGAGCATATCTTTCAGGATCCGCCTTATTTTCTTTCTATGGCGTCTGGAAAGGTATTTGTTTCGGAAGATTGAATGGTGATATTTTTTGGGAGATGGCAGCATCAATGCCAGGAATGCTCCTTGCGCTGCATTGATCTGCCTTGGCTTCTTCCTGAAATAGTAAGCAGAGGCCCTGTGCACGCCGAAGATGTCAGGGCCAAACTCGGCAATATTCAGATAAATCTCCAAGATCTGATTTTTCGTGAACCTATCCTCCATGCGCCGGGTAATCATGAGTTCCTTGAGCTTTCGGATAAATGTTTTGGAGGAATATAAGAAGAGGTTTTTGACCACTTGCTGGCTGATCGTACTGGCCCCATAAACGAATTTGCGCCGTTTGATATTTTCCGCAAATGCATTGACGAGGGCGTCGTAATTTATCCCTCGATGCTCAAAATAGCTGGCATCTTCACCCATCACCACCGTGTAGATCAAGTCCCGGTTAATCTCCTCCAAAGGACTCCAGCGGTATTGAGCCTGTTTGCCATCCAGTTTGTTGATCACGCGTTCTTGGGCGGTTTGTTTGAGGTCCTTAAAGGTCATCATTTCAAAGTCAGGCAGAGAGCTGAAGAAAATATAGAGGAAAACTGCGACTATTCCAACAAACACCCACACGAGAAGGCCTGTCAGCAGACAAACCGAACGAAAAAAGCGATAGGGACTCAGCAGGACAAAAGGGACCCCCTTGGCAATAGAACGGATTTTTTCTTTGAATCGCAGGCTAGACTTCTTTTTGATGGGTTGGCCCGGTAGCTTCTTTTTCATATGAACCCGACCAAGCGGATATACGTCGTTCCAGCGAAAGAATTCCCTTGAGTGGGGCCAGTATAGAATAAAGGCCCTTGGGGGTCAATGGAGAAGGGACCATCGGATATGGAGCTTAGAGGGGATTCTCTCGTTGCAAGGCCTATGCGAGACGGTAATGGATGGAGACCGGGTGCTTTTCGTCCGTGCTATCTTTGAACCCTTCCCGAGACCTCACCCCCGGCAAGGCCTTCCACCTCCTTTACTGAGATAAGGGGAAGATCTCCAGGGATGGAGTGCTTCAGACAGGAGGCCGCGACCGCAAACTCAAGGGCAGCCTGGTCACCTCCAAGATGGTTGATGCCATAGATAAGGCCTGCAGCAAAGGTGTCCCCTGTGCCAACACGGTCAATAATATCTCGGATATCGTACTTCCTCGAAAACAGGATTTCACTGCCATTGTTCAGAACTGCTGACCAGCCATTGTGGTCTGCCGAGTAGCTCTCTCGCATGGTAATAGCTATCTTTTTCAGGTTCGGAAACCGTTCGAGCACCTTTCCCGTAAGCTCCCCGTATTTCTCTGCCTCGAGCCTTCCAGATTCCACATCCACATCCACCGCTATCCCCAGGGATTTCTGACAGTCCTCCTCGTTCCCCACTGCAACATCTACATATTTTACCAGATCCCCCATAATCTCCTGTGCGGCCTTTCCATATTTCCAGAGCTTTTTCCGGAAATTCAGATCACATGAAACCGTTACCCCCTTCTCCTGAGCCTTTTTTACTGCCTCAAGGGAAAGCTCGGAGGCTGAAAGGGAAATAGCGGGAGTGATTCCAGTGATATGAAACCATGTTGCACCCTCAAACACCTTATCCCAGCCTATATCTTTAGGAGAGGCCTCGGAAATAGCAGAGTGAGATCTGTCATAGATGATCTTGGAAGGCCTCTGGTTTGCTCCCGGTTCAAGAAAGTAAATCCCCAGCCTTTCCCCCTTTCTTACAATCAGAGACGTATCGATTCCCTGCTTTCTGAGCTCCGCAATGCAGGCATCACCGACCGCATTGTCCGGAATAACCGATACGTATGCGACATCGAGTCCGAGTCTGGCAAGCCCTACTGCCACGTTTGCCTCACCCCCTCCAAAGGTGGCCTCCAGAAGAGGACTCTGGAGAAGTCTTTCGGCGCCCGGAGGTCTGAGGCGTAACATAATCTCACCAAATGTGACAAATCTCTGCATTTTTCACTCCTTTATGTCGGATTTATCCCTGCAAGAGGTGAATGGCAAACCCTGATACCTCTTTATTAACATAGACCGCTCGCAGCTTCCCACCTTTCTCCTTTGCGGTTTCAGGGACAATCGAAATACCCTTTCTCTTCAAGTATGCAATTGCCCGGTCTATATTGTTTGTTGCGATAGCTATGTGCCCTTTCTTCCCCAGAAATGGTTTCTTGGTTACCTCAAAGCCCGTACCTGCAAAAACCGAACTTGCGCCTATCTTTACCGGGAAGTTGAAGAGTTCAGAGAGGTCATTTGCTGCGTCAATGGCCCTTTCTTCACTTTCTTCATTAATCCCCAGGTGAGCGAACTCGAACCCCAGCATCCTGGACACCGCTTCCCTCACAAGCCTGGTAATCTCGTCGAATCTTCCGGACGAGATCAGATCTGACTTTACCATCCAGCTCCCTCCGCAGGCATGGACACGGTTGTATGCAAGATACAGACTAAGATTATCCGCGTTAATTCCCCCGGTTGGAATAAACCTTATGCCACTATATGGGGCAGCCATGTCTTTGAGAAATTTAAGGCCTCCAGATGACTCTGCAGGGAAATATTTGACCACCTCAAGCCCCTTCTCCAGGGCCACCTCAAGGACCGTTGGGTTATTTAATCCAGGGGTTACTGGAATGTTCTTCTCAATACAATAGTCCACCACCTTTGGGTTGAAACCAGGCGAGACAATGAATCTGGCCCCGGCACCAACAGCCTTTTTTATCTGGTCAACTGTGAGGACTGTTCCTGCACCGACAAGCAGATCAGGCAACTCCCGGGTGAGGGTCGCTATTGCTTCCTCTGCCGCAGCAGTCCTGAATGTGATCTCCGCCACGGGGAGGCCCCCCTCAATGAGTGCCTTACCCAGGGGCAGGGCATCATCTGCCCTTTCGATCTTGACCACAGGAACAAGGCCAAGCTCACCGATTTGTTTCAGAACCTCGCTCATCACCAAAGACCTCCTTTTTTATCCTTACCAAGAATATCCTGGCCCTGGTATGGGTATCATTCCCTTCTGATCCCTTGAAAAATCTCCCTGCATGCATCATAAAAAATTCCCACATCAACTGAATAGCAAATATATTTAACCCCAAGGTCTCTCCACTTTTTAGCGCTTTCAACTGTTTCAACGAAGTTTCCCACGGCAATCCCTTTGGGGGCACATTTCTCAACGATCTCCGACACCTTTTCGGCGACCCGGGGATGGTCAAACTGTCCGGTAATTCCCAGAGATTGAGATATGTCATAGGGACCAGCGAAGATAACATCTATTCCCTCAACTGCTATTATCTCATCCACCTGCTCTATTGCCTCTTTCCCCTCGAGCCCTAAGATGATGACTGCTTCATTTGCCTCCCTGAAGTATTGGAATTTATCCATCGATGAATAATCTGCGGCCCTTGCAAACCTGTCAACGCCTCTCATCCCCGCAGGGGAAAATTTCGCCAGTTCCATAACTTCCTTTGCCGTCTGAACACCGGTGATTTGCGGTACATGAATTCCCCCTGCACCAATATCCAAAACCTCTTTGATAACCGAAGGGGTATTTTCCTTGACCCTCACAATGGGAAATGTGTTGGCTACTTGTGCCGCCCGGATGAGGTTCTGAACGGTTTCTACGCTGTTAGGACCATGTTCCAGATCAACAATGACAAAATCACATCCGGCATAGCCCATTACCTCAATAAATGCTGGATCAGAGGACTTTGAAAATGGACCCACAACGTAGCTGTCTCTGAGCTTCTTTTTAAACTCTCTTATACCTTCTGTTATCATGATGTGCCCTCCCCGGCTATGATTGATAAGAATTCCTTTTTGGCGACGGCAGTATAGGATAAAGTCATGGGTGTGTCAATGGAAATACCATCACAGGATAGGGCAATCCGGAAACATGAGCCAAGGGCAACGTGGGGTTCGTCTAGAATAACTGCTTGAGGGCATGCGCGGCTGTGTAAGTGCTCCCTACCCCGCTGATGTATTGTGCAACTCTCAGTGCTTCCCTTATCTCTTCCTTCCCGGCCCCAGCTTGCATTGCTGCCTGAGCTAATGCCTTGACACCCTCAACAGTTCCGTGAGATGCATCCAGGGCCATCGCGATGAGGAGTTTAAATTTCTTGGGTAAGGTGCCCTCGGCAAGGGCGAGTTTTCTGGTGTCTTCAACAAGACTGAGAAGCTCAGGGTCGAGCTGCTCAAAAACCTTCAAGGGATGTTCAGACATGTAATCACCTCCTTTTTGCTATACCATCGGAGCCTATCTCAGCCGGTGGCATGTTCCCTATTTGAACTTCGCAGCGTGTCCCAGGCCAAAATAGGCAGTTACGGGAATCTCGTATTTTTTTGATGCCTGCCTCATCTTATCTCCTGCTTGACTATAAAACCCATAGAACCCCTTTTTATTAAAAAGTATCTTTTGCATTTCAGGTAAGAGTTGAGGATAGTGGCTTCTGAGCACTTTTCCTACGCCCGTCCAATTCCCGCCAGTGGTGTTAAAGCTCTCCGTAAACACATGACCAATACCTGCTTTCTTGAATTCCCCAAATAGTGCCTCCGCATTGGTAAAAACCGGCCAGTAGGGGCCCATCATCGCAACGACCGGTATACCTTCCCTGGCCAATTTCTTCGCTGCTTGCAGACGTCGTATTGCTGTTGGCGAGTTCGGTTCAACGAGTTTATTCCACCTTTCGTCGAGCGTGGTAATGGTGAAATTTACATCTATTTCCCTAAACCCCTTTAACAGATCAAGATCACGAAGGACCATATCTGATTTTGTGAGTATGCTTACCGGATTTTCGTAGTTCAACAGGACCTTTAGGATACTCCTTGTGAGCCCATATTTTGCTTCAACTGTTTGGTATGGATCCGTGACGGTACTGATATAGATTTGTTGCCCTCTAAACCTTGAAGACCGCATCTGTTTTTCTAAAACCTGTCCTATATTTATCCTCGCATCAATAAAGGTTCCCCATTTTTCGGTGTGCCCTGTAAAGCGTTTCATGAATCGGGAATAGCAATATACACAGCTATGCCCGCAACCAACATAGGGATTGATACAAAGACCGCCGCCAGGAAAACCACATTTTCCGATTGCGGATTTACACTCTATTTCTCGAATTCTTATATCCTGTGACATAAGATACTTCTCTTCACTTGATGACTTCTCAGGTAATATACCGACACGGCCCTGTTCCTTCTCATCTCGGGAGCATGGATACAGTGCAGGCACCTCTATCACTCGCCCCGCTTTTAACTTCACTCAGGGCAATTTTTCAACCAACCTCTGGCAGGCTAATCTGGCCAGTTCATTAAAGGAGACAGGCCTGGCTCTAAATCTCTCCCTTGTTATGACGCCTTCTCCTGAACCTTCCCAGACAATCTTACCTTGATCAGTTTGCCAGATCTGTACAAATAGACGTATCTTGGCCCTCTGAGAATCGATGGTTCGCAGTCCCAGCACATTCAGCCTGATTGCAGCAAACTGATCAAAGCTCGTTAGCTTTACGTGAAGCAGGTATTCAACTCCTGCGGCCTCCCCTATTGTAGCCAGAATGTCCCTATGCAAAATTCCGCAGGCCTGATAGTCCTTAATCATTTCATTATACTCCCTGGCGATGCCTGCTTGATTGACCAAACTCAAAAACTCGCTGGGAAGAATTACCGTTACATGGTCTCGCATCTCCTTTATAGTCCCGGCAAGGATATTTAACAATATCCATCGGTCTTCCAATCCATCTGCAGAACTAGGTGTAATAAATCCTATTCTCACCCCTCGTAAATGAAAATCCGAGGCGCAAAAGGATTCATCTATAAGAAACTGGGCTTGTGTAAATGGGCCAGCACAACCGACCAAACTGAGAAGAACCACACCACCAACCAGGCTCACAAATTTTCTCATCTTGATGCTGCTCCCCTTTTGACCCCGGATAAAGAATGTTACCATCAAAACTAAGTCCACTGTTGTATCGAAGAATGGATTAACTGTGTCGGAGGATTACCTGATTGTCGATATTGATGGAGCAAGGTATACGCGCAGTGCCTTTTTTGCCACCGCCCCTCTGTGATCAGGATAGGCGAGATAGTTGGGAACTGCCCGGGTAATGGCACACCCTCAAACTCAATCCAGTAGCCGAATCACAGTGTATACTATCACCAGGGCTATGGCCAGTGAACCCACAATGAGATAAAGGTCATAGAAGATACTGGGTCTCAGCTCCTTATCCAATAACCTATACCTGTGATACAAGGCCCCGAAGATGATTACCAGGAGGATTAAGGCCGTCCCCCAGCCTCCGATGAACACCAGGAATGCTGGCGCCTTCCATACCAGGGCAATGAGGGTATAAACTATAGGGAGGGCAATCCCGGAGATAATAATAACAGTATTTAGGTGTGTGTAGTTCTCCAGGTCGATGAGTTTCAGTCGAGTAAGGAAGTCTGCAACGATCCTTTGATTTGCCGCTGTCCATGAAATGAGAGTTGAAAAGAGAACAATAAAGCCCCCGATCGCCACGACATAGAGAGCCCAGGGGCCGAGAGGTTCCACATACATGTGTGCCAGGGTTTTGACGAGCTCCATGCCCGCGGGGATTTTTTCCATACCGTGGAGGATTGAAGCACCGAGAATATAGAAGGCAATAGTCGCAACCGTATAGATGACCATGGCGATTACGGCATCCAGGTACATGACCCTGATCCATCCCCTTGCCCGATCATACCATTCTGGCGATTTATCAGCCGGCCCGGTCAATGCGGAATAACCCTTTTCCACGCACCAGTAAGAGTACATCACGATCTCATCGCCACCAATTCCCGTGATCCCGAACGCCCCCAGGGCATAAAAGGCAATCTCCGGCGGCAAACGGAATGTAAGCCCGGACAGAACATCTTTGAGGCTAAAGGCCCAGGGGGTAAATAAGGTCATAATGGCAACCCCAACCGTAAACACTACAAACAGAAAGACGAACAACCCGGTGATCTTCTCAATAAAATCGTAGCGTCCAAATACCAGTATGAGGATTACGGCGATCATCACCATCAATGCGGCTGTGGTGAGGCCCAGCCCGGGGAAGGGAATCATAAGGCTTTGTCCACATCCGCCGACAATTCCGCCGAATTGGATAAACTTCACACATAGCAATATACCCCAGCACCAGACCGCCCAGTTCGCTACCAACCTCGGTCCAGGCAACATATCCCAAAAGGCCAGAGTGGGCTTTCCAGTGGTGATGGTCATCCTACCCATTTCCAATTGTAAGATGACCTTTAAGAGACAGCTCAGCAGGATTGCCCACAGGGCAATGAAACCGGCTCGTGCACCTAATGTTGTTGTGGCTATCAGCTCACCGCTGCCAACGATAGAAGCGGTCACAACAATACCGGGACCAATAAATTTCAATCTTTCACGGAAGCTTGTGGGCGGTGCCTGATATTTGTCCTTTGGTAACTGATAGGGGCTTATTTTGGCTTCGGCTGGGGTCATTGTTCTTTCCTTTCTTCTTGAAGGTCAATGAAAGGGCGAACATTTTATAATCCGATTTAATCGCTATTGAAAACGCGCAGGTTTGTCAAGCAAAAAGGTCTCTTTTGAAGAAAGGAGGGATTATCGGTGCCACAACAGCCCATGCTGTCAACAGAGATGGATCTTCTGAAGCGATATCTAAGGGAAAGCTTTTACCCTAAGGCACCCAGCACACCACGGCCTTTTTTTACTGCCTGAGTAGCCAGGCGAAGTCCGATCCTCACGGCCTTTTCCAGTGTCTCCCCACGACACAATCCGTGGAGCAGCCCGGCGTTAAAGGTATCGCCCACCCCCACTGTATTAGCCGCTTTTACCCGCTCCGTCGGCAAAGAGGCGATCCCTTGATTACGTCCCCCAAACGCAGCTCCTGCACCTGCCCGCTTGACAACCACCTGGTTCGGTCCCTGATCCAGCAGCTGTTCAATCAGCTCTTCGACCGTTTTATACGAATGCCAGGTCGACAGCTCGGCCTCCGTCCCGATCAGACAGTCAACCTGCTGCCATGCGAGCAGCATCTCCTCACGTCTCACCGTGGCGAAAAACCAGGGCCCGGGATCGAATACCACCTTTGTGCCCCCCGAACGGAATACCTCAAAGACCTCCACCAGTTCGCGCAGATCCTCGGAGGTAACCTGACCGTAACCGGAAGCGAAGAACCATTCGGCCTCCGAAACTTCCAGGGAGCGCTTCCACACCACCTTCTCACCGGTATAATAAACCCACCGACGTTTTCCTCTCGGGGAAAGCATCACCACATCTACTGCAGTAGTTTTCGCTGGAGGTCCAACCAGCGTAATCCCCGCCTCCTCAAGCCAGCCCCGCACCAAGGTCCCGAGGGCATCCGTACCTACCTGGGAATTGAGCGAGACCTGTTCGCCCAACCGCCCCAGCAGATAGGCTGTTGCCCCGCCGTTTCCCCCCAGCACGCCGTCTACCGGCTGCTCCAGAAAATGCACATCGGTGCTGTTCCAACTATCCACCGGCCGGCCGGCATCCAGCGGCACATCCCGCAGCAGCAGGTCCAGCACCGAGTTTCCGGCTACGTGAATCAAAGGCCCGGATCGCTCACCTCGCACTTTTCACCTCGCCCAGCCTGAGTGGCTGTCACTGAACGGATTACAAGTCCTTTTTTGTGTGTATAGAAAGAATGAGGCTTGTGTCAAGCAAAAGAGAAATTAGCCGAAATAGCAGCTAACCCCCCATCATTTTACCTGGCGTCCCCAACCGGATTTGAATCCCCCTTTAGGAGGACGTGGAAGGGCAATGATAGCGTTTAAGGAGCGACCTGCAAATCGAATACTGTTAGTAATTTCATCGCATTAGGCAAGATGAGCTTCGGGTACTCTAGGACTATTTTTGAAGATTTTGCACACCTTTAAGAATAATTATGCCCCGAAAAATACCCTAGTCTTTCCCCTCTGAAGATACATCCAAAGAAAGCCAACTCATGGGGCCAGGGTACTATAATAGTAAGATGACATTCTAGCATGAGAGGGATGAAACAGGGTTTCCTGGTAAGGCAGACAGGAAGCCTAACCGAAAAATGGCTACCAATCTATTATCTGAGGCCGAAGGTACCCCATTTTATCGAGCTAAGGGTTTTGCCCGCCTGCTTAAATGGATGTAAGCATATATGGAAAACAAGGGTACGATAATGCTTATGCCAACCCAGATAACGAGACTCTTATTCAATCGATGGGACACCTTGCCGATGAAGACTAACAAGATTATGAGGGCAATGAAATATGCTAAGCCCAAGAAAAATACAGGCCACAGTCTCTCCTGTGCAGGAGAAAAAAAGTCTGTTTGAGTCAGCGCTATTTGTAGGCAAAATTGCAGGCCTAGACAGATAAGCCAAACAAAAAATGAGATCTTGAACCTTTGAAGCAGCTTTTTTGGGATACAAATAGAATCGGGGGACGTTTTTTCTCTTTCCATAATAACCTCACCTTTATCTGAACCTGAGCAATCAATGTTCTGCCGGTGCTTTACCATATATTTTCTCACTCTGAGCAAGCAGACCTTTTAGAGATTTGATCATAGACTTTCGCCTTTCTTCTGAGAGGTTCTGTTCTTTCTCTAAAAGGAAGATAGCGGCCTTCAGTGCTTCTATAAGGGCTTCTTTGACTTTCCAGAAGGTGCAGATGTACTTGACTCACGTCAGCCCACGTTCTGAAAATTGATCTCCAAATCTTCTCAACCCTTGTTCTAATTTCTCATCATCCCCGTTGGCCTCAATTAACCGTTTCATGGCGAGCAAGACTTCGTTTGGCAGTTCCTTCTTATAAAAGTATTCAAGAAGCCGTCCCCATTTCCAATATCTCTGACCAAATATCCTGCTGACTGGTTTACACTTTATATACTGATAGAACTTTCGTAGCCCTTCTTGATATGGCTCCTTCTTATATATCTTAGAACCATATGGAGGCAATTCAGTATATTTACTACGTCAGTACTGTCTACGCGATCTAGGCTAAGCCCCAGATGGTGTAAAGCTTTGCCGTGTTCGTCTAACGTTATTTAATTCTCAATTACACTTAGATTCACTTTCTCTCGATAAGGGTTAATATCTCTAGAAGAAGCTTAGAATAAAATCCCTTTTTAGTCAAGGATTTAGAAGGGTTACACTTTTCTGGGAAATCTGAATCCCGCCTCTCCCAACATGGCAATGGAAGCAAGATGTCCTGCCAAGGCAGGTAGGGAACCTAACGGAAAAATGGCAATCTCAATTCTTTTCAATCTGTATGAAATATCTGGAATACAAGCTCGGTGATCTGATCCTGAATATTTACTTATGAGCGATGCAAATATGGGATAATTGGGATTGTGCTCGAACTGCTGAATTCATGTTCTATACGTACTAAAATCTGAGTTTCCTATTAATTTTGGTATGTTAGTTTATTTCTAACCTTTCATGGTTCTCTTATTTAATGGGGTATCCATTGCCGCATGTATGTCCCAGACACAGCTCGGCAAACCCTAACCCGTCGTCTCCATCGGCTGCCATTGCCATCCCTCACCCTTCTGGAGGACACGGCCCAGACCCGGAAAGGGAAAGTGAAAGGCGAGAGCCAAGGCCTTCTGGGCCGCAGCCATACTCAGGAGCCGTCGCCTGGTGGCTACCACTTGCTCAGGAGCAAAATCGACCACTGCATACCATTCGGGCTGCTCCAGATGAATGGGATGAAGTGCCACATCGGAGATGCATAGCAGCTGCTTGCCCTCAGAGGAGATCTCCAGTGCCATGTGCCCGGGGGTATGGCCAGGCGCTGCGACGGCACGTATACAGGGCACGATCTCTGTCTCACGATCACAGAGATCCACTTGTCCTTGGATTGGTGGGAGGTTCTCGTGTGCGAACTTGAGGAGGACTTCCCTGACGTGTTCATCAAGTCTCTGTTCCGCCTGTCCTGAGGTCCAGAAATCCCACTCGTCTTTCCACATAACGTAGCGGGCATTGGGAAAAGCAGGCTTGCCCTCGGCATCGGTGTTCCCGCCAATGTGGTCTGGGTGCCCATGCGTGAGAATGACCGTGTCAATGTCCACAGGCGCAATCCCCTCGGCCTTTAGGTTGGGAAGGAGTCTGCCTGTGGTTGGCGCAAGACCACCTGCACCCGTATCTACCAGCACTAAATGGTCACCCGTGTTAACCACCAGACAGATGTAAGGACTTGTCCACTCGAGCCATTTCTCTGACTCCAGGTTGTGTTCAACAAGTGCCTCCTCAAGAGGCTCTGTCGGTGCGTTGGCGAATAGAAGGGTAGCGGGGGGAGGGAAGGTTGGGGGTGCATACGTGAGCATGCCATCACTGACAGCCCTAAGTTCGAGCTTCCCTATCTCAAACCGAAAGGTTTCTGTGCTCATCCCTTGCGATGATATTGCTGTCCACTCCCACGAGAACAGTGAGAAACGGATTTCCAGAACCAATTCTAAAAGTTACCGATCAGCGTGTCAATCAGATTCCTTCGACTAGGAAGAAGGCAAAGACCGCTGGCCCGAGTACCCAGTTTCAAAAGCCTCTCTTTCCGTTGGAAATATGGCATGATCCGGAGCAGCGGTGGATACTCGATATCATCTTGAACTATTGTAATGCACGGGACTCGATCATGGGAACTTATTATCGAGGTTTTACCTTTAGCCGACAGGCTTCCAAAGAATATCGATATTTCGGCTACTGACTCTAGCCTATACTTCTTTCGCCTGAAAAAACACTACAGAGCCAAGGTCAATCAGCCCATAAATCCACCCCTCTCATTTTCTTGGATGAGGAGAGATTTGCATTGACAAAAGAGGGACTTAAAGCTAGTTTTCTCACAGGAAACAGGTTCCCTCACCAAGGCCCACATCGCCAATACCATCCATAACCGCCTCGGCTTTACCAATGTTCGCTCCGCCCAACTGGTTGACTCCCTTTTAGAGACCATTAAAGGGAGTCTTGAAAAGGCCGAGGATGTCCTGATCACTGGGTTTGGCAAATTCTGTGTAAAAGAGAAGGGGAGACGGAGGGGAAGAAACCCTCAGACTGGGGAAGATTTGATCCTGGATGCAAGGAGAGTGGTCAGTTTCAGATGTTCTGGGGTTTTGAGGGATAAGATCAACGGGAAGAGGTAAGAGTCTAACAATTTATCCCCTTTCTTTCAGGGGAAAGAAAAAGTGAGGTTATGACTACCAAATCAAGTCTATAATAGATTCGATGCCGTTGGAGACATAGAGTATGGCAAGAAACAGTAATGCAATCACCGCAGGGACAACCAGCAAAAATACTTCTAGAAGAACCTCGAAGAGATTGAAATCGCCTGAAGAACAGGTAGATTTTTGTGGAGATTCGTTCAAAAGAAACACTCCCTTTCTGTTCTGCGCCGGAGGTATTTCTGGCAGGCTTACTTCCTCTACAAGCCCGCCTGTGTGGTCAGCAACCTCCGGCCGGTTTTCCATGTTCTAGGCCCTTTGAAACTCTATGCTGGTTGAGCTCTTAGAGTTTCAATTTTGCCTGCCTAATATTTTAAGCTAGACCTATGCCAAAAACGGTTATTGCTGAAGGAAACTAGATAAGATATTGGAATAATTAGAATTAAATGGCTAACAATGGTGCCTCAAATTGAACAAAATACATCTATGCCTATGTTCACTCACTCTTTTTGTATTACATTTTATCCTTCCAAGAGCCTTTACTGGACTTGCTTTCAGCCGTAGGTACATTTTTGTATACAGTAGGTACATTTTTGTATACAGAAGTTTCTGTAGTGGGTAAGGTGAGTGACTTAGGAATGATTCGCTGGATGGATATTCTTCATGGGAAATAGCTGTTGAGTTCCATCGCGATTAAACAGCTTTTGCGTTCTTTCAAAGGCAAGAATACATATTGAAATATGTGTGGTGCTTAAGATGCAGTAGCCTATCTTAGTATTAAGACTAAATGTCTAAGAGAAGGTAAATTGGATCAGACAAGCGAATTCTATCAGATTGGTGTACGGTAAACAGTTACAATCCAACAAGATATGCCTGCCACAAAGAGATTTCGGTTTGTCCCTTGATTCGTCTCCATTGGGCAAAAAGTAACGGCTTTCCTGAGGGACTGATTTCCTTGATCAACTCAATGAGTTTGTGTCAATCACAACTCTATCCACCACAAATAAAAGATGTTTCTTGGAGGGGCAAGTGGGTCAATAGCCACAATTCCTGCCCCAACCTCCTCACTTTCAGCACCGGGATTTGTGCTTCCTACTGAGATAAATAATTTTTGCCCTTCTTCAGTTATTACTATTACTGGCTTCGAAGGGATGCCACCCCCTATCTCGTAACTTCGCGTTGGCCCACCGCCACCAAAGTCCAAGACCGCCTCACCCGTTAAGTAGTTCAGGGCATAGGACTTTCCCACACCTCCAGGCAAACACGGATCGTCGTTTGGGGTAAAGGTAGGAATATAGAAAGCCTTGTAGAAAACCGCGCCTTCTGCAAGGACTTTTTCGCCTGTTGCCAACCGGATGTACCAGCCTTGGTCAACCTGGCCGTTTTCATCCACGTCTCCTGTTTCGCTACTGAGATCGGGCGGTGTGGCTGCTACATCAGTAACATCAACCAGATCCGATTCCCCCAATGTAGTGGAACCGTGAGTGTCCTTCACGCAATAGATTCTATCCGAGCTACTCGGGTTGCAGGCGTCTTCTCGGTCCCCTGTTCCCATAAAAACCAAGTCGTATTCCTTCTCAAGGGCAACACTGGGTGGATAGAAGAATTTTCTCGTGTGGGCGGGATCTGAAAGGAATATGATCTGAGCCGTCCAATTATTAATGTTTTCCTCACAAGTGGGAAAAACTAACGGATTCCCTTCTGAGTCGGTAAATTTTCCAAACCGCCAGAGCTGGCCCCCAAGGTCTCCCACATAAACCTTATCCACAAAGCCATTGCTATCTGAGTCGAGGACAGACACTGAGCTTGCAAAGCTGTAATCCATGCCGGTGATGCTGCTGCCATTGTTCTTGAATGTCCTTACAACAGCACCAGTCAATACGTTGATGGCGATAACTGCCTTTCCCATGGAGTTATCTGAACTGTATCCCCCTCCGATGAAAAATACAGGGGTCCCAGATGTGTCCTCATCCGTGGTCTTTACAACTCCGAATTGGGGCTCAGCCGAGCTCTCGCCTAGCTCTGAAATGGTGCTCTGGTCGATTACCCATAAGAAAGACGGGTTAGAGGGATCGGTTGCATCTACTGCGAAGTAACTCGTTCCGCCCTTCCTCTCGCCACATACAAGAATGACCTGGTCTCCATCCCCAGACTCTATAACACCGTCTCCATCCACGTCATTTATATAAACTTTGGGGCTGGAATCCACAAAATACTGGTGGCTCGAGCCTTCTACAACGTCCTTTAAACGGGCTAGCTGGTCAGGTGGAATAAACGCCCAGGCCTCTGTGCCATCTGAATCGGAGACAGCATGAAGCATCCCATCGTTTGCCCCGAAATAGACCATCGAGGTGGAAGAATTGTAGGAAATAATCAAAGGCTCGCTGTGAAGGACGTCTCCAGTAATTATTGCTCTGTTTTCTGTAGTGTCGCTATCACCATCCTCATCGAACACGTCTGCGCCCCGGACATAATT
This sequence comes from Deltaproteobacteria bacterium, assembly GCA_020349945.1. Lineage (GTDB taxonomy): Bacteria > Desulfobacterota > DSM-4660 > Desulfatiglandales > B25-G16 > JABXJZ01. The sequence continues at coordinate 2,349,154 of CP070704.1, read as the reverse complement.
GATGATCTGTTCAGTAGTGTGGGTTGGATTTCCAAGGATTGCTGCTGTCAGGCCGGAATTGGTCGATTTGAACTCATTAGTTAAATCAGTCAGATCTGTGGAGGAGCCCAGGTAGGTATAGATATTCCTGCTCGAGTTATGAATGTAGTTGCCCTTGGTGGGATCTGCCCAATCTTTCGTGGCCCAGTACGGCTCGGCATCTTCCCTCATAGCCCCATTAGGCCAGGTGGCTGGGTTACCCACAGGGTCGACAATCTCGTTATCCTCCGAGATCCCGAATTTCGTGACATTCCCTTCCCAGAAGTTCCCTTCACCCGGGGTAAAAAATGCCATATAGATCCTGTTACCGCTGGTGGTCCTTGTCACTGGAACAACAGGGGCGGTAAAGGAGCTGGTCTCCGAAATGATCTCGTTGATGGCATCGAGTAAAACTGAGGGCAGACTATTCGGAGATTCTGTTGTAAAGTGGTATCTCCCGTATTCGGGATCGGTGGTGTCATAGAGGTTTAGATTTCCGTTGCCGTTGTTAGCGGTATTTATCAGGAACAGATTGCTTAATTGATTGCCCATAAATCCTATGGTATAGGTCGAGACGTTCTGAAATCCATCCTGATAACCCACAATATCATTTGCGTAAAGGTAATAGGCAACATCGTCGAGATAGGTCGAGCCGTTTTGGTTTGTCGGAATTGCATCGATTGATGCATCAGCTTTGATATTTCCCTCACCAATACCACCCGCCTCACTATCCCCGTCATAATCCGATAAACTTGCAGGCGAGGATTGCGATGCGGCAGCCTGGTCTTCAGAGGATACACCCGGTGAGACGACAGTGACAAAACTTCTCTGACAATATTCACCCACAATGTGTGAAGAGGAACTGGCATAATACCCTCCAACACGTGCGAGCCCCTCGGCCAGGGGCGAATAGGTGACCGTTCCCATGTTGTTAACATTATTTACAAAACTGGGGTCCAAGGTGTTGTTCTCAGGGAGGTCCGCCAGAGGGGTACTGACTACCATGCCAAGTGGCTGTACATTGGATGCGCCCTCAGCACTTGCTGTAAAGTTGAAAATGCTGAATTTTGCCTTGTTTGCTGTGAGCCTTGCAACAGCAAATATTGCCTTTTTTGCCCAGTAAAAACGGCTCTTGTTCGGCAGGTCCGAGCCATCATGGCCTGCGGTCGACTCCTCCGTATACGAACCCTCTCCACTGCTGAAGAATATCCAGTTCAGATAATTCTTGGAATACCTGAAGTAGGTTGCATTATCTATGACGCCATCAACTGCAACTGTAGAAGGCTGAGCAGGTAAGGTCACAGTCATTCCGTTGATTGTCCATGTGCCCGTGCGCAAGGTGGTGTCGCTGCTGTCTGCCTGGAGACCATCCGTATAGGCTCCGATCTCTAAACTGTCCAAGATCGGCACTAAGTAATAACTGTCTCCATGGCTGACAATGGCGTAACCGTTGTCGTTAAAAAATCCGCTTCCGGCTCCCCCGACAACATCATCCTCACCGGCTTCATCTATGAACCCGTCGCTATCATTATCAACACCATCGGTAGTCTGCGTGTAATCGATGCTATTGTCATAGCTGGAGTGCCATTCGATTTGTTGCATCTCAGCCCCGTTATCCAACAATATGACGATATTGGGTGGTACGTCATCTGCAGTCACCGCGAACACACACGTATCATCAGCAAAACCAGGACCTGGCATAAAGACAAAACAGGATATCAACAATACGCTGGTGAACCAGTAATGTCTTAGTCTCTTCATGTTAGCCCCCCTAACTAGAAGCCGATTCGGTAGAACCCCGCTTCAGTCTGGCTTTCGGCATTGGAATACCCATATCCATAACATGTCATCTTATACCTATGCGCTTTGAACTTCCCAGCCTCATACCCTGACCCCCTAGGAGGAGCTGTAGAGCCCAGGTATTCAACATCTCCGTTAAAAGACTGCGTTGAACCTAAGGCATACCTCTGTGAAGGATCGCCATTATCCGGGAAATACAGAAACCCTCCAACTGTGATATTATTGCCACCATATAGGTCAGGGTTTTCGGCGACATAAGCTCCTGCAGCTTCGGCTGCGTAAAAGGCGAGGTTATGGAGCTTTTCGTTTCCAACAATCTGAAGCTCGGTCTCCGACGTCCTGGTGGCGGCAATACCAATGATTGTTACAATCACAAGCACAAGCACGGCAGTAACAAGCACAAAGCCGTTCTCGTTATTCACTGTATCCTTAATTGTTGCTTTCATGTGATACCTCCCAAGGCCATATTATAGACTGAGATTCCTACAAATCACTCTCGTATTCAGGGTCCGGGTAAAGGTTTGCCCCCCTGCATCTGTCTCTTGGCAGGTCATGGAGATTAAAACCGTCCTGATGTTGGCAAGATCAGCAGCCGCTACCGGGTTACCCAAATTGTTGCCATCGGCATCCAGATAGGTAAATGACAAGGCGCTGACATTATCGGTCAGGGTCTGCCAGCTTTGGCTGCCTGTCCCCTCGTAGAGGCATTGACGGAGCCTGTTATTGGCCGAGTCCAACTCATAGGTGATCCTTTCTCTATCTGTGTTCTCAATGCCGTTTACCCTATTCATGTCCGCTGTAAACCGGAGCTTGCTGGCTGCGGCCACTTCGATGCCTGCATTGGCAGTGCCCTGGGGGTCAAATCCGGCTATACGGATATCCCTGACCATGAAATCAATGCCCGCACGCACCCTCTGCTGTGCATCGACTACCCTATCCTGGGTGTGATAGGATCGATTAGAAGAGACGAATATCCCATAGATTGCCCCGATAACAATACCTGCCACGGCCACAACTATCAGGAACTCAACAAGGGTAAAGGCATCATTATTGAGGTTCACTAACTGGCGTACTTTACTCCACATCAGTATCCACCTCCTCTTGTAATGGTAGTTAGAACCAGCTCATGGCTAGCCCCCCCTACAGTCCAATCCACCGTGACAGTGACAATTCGTGAATAAGCTGTGTTGGCTGTAATAAGCCATGCACGGTTGAATATTCCCTGTTGGTCGCTGCCGTCCGGCTCGCTAGCTATATCCGTACTATTCTTTACTTCCTCGAGCTTATCCTGGGCGAGATAGGTGGCCCGTATAACCTCGTTTCCCAATCGGTTGCCGCGTACCGCGCTGATCTGCATCGTAGCCACTGCCAAGAGGCCTAGCGCCAATATGAAGATTGCTATGAGCACCTCTAAGAGGGTAAAACCTCTTTTATCTAACGTCTCCTTTTCCCCTCTGTTCGGGTGCATGGCAATCCTTCTCTTGATTGACATCACTCCGCCATCAGTAAGGCTTTTAACTTGGACATGACCCACTCAGGTGAGCGCAGTCCCCAGTAGTTATTTTCGATACTTCTGATGTAAACGTGGCCACCTAATAATTAATATTGATATTCCCTAACGGGGAAACTACTACACTTCCTGTCCTGTTTTTTGTGTTTTTGAGAAAGGCCGTTCCAGTGCCAAAACCTCCTGTATTGTTCTTTGTAAATCCGTTGGAAGAGAACGCAATAGATGGGAGACCATCATCATTATCACCAAAGGTTAGCCCATCACCACCACCTTGAGATGTGTCGAAGGTCACGCCCTCATAGCGTTCCGAAAAAAGAACCTGGATGACAATCTCTTCACCGGCATCGTATTCTAAATCTTTATCTGAATCCACATACACTGCATAATTATATGTCGTACCTCCTATAGCCTGATTGAAGGTAACAGTACAATTGCGGTTCCTTCTCACTGCTGTCATCTTGGCCAGTTGAAAATTGGAACAGACATCGCGTAATGCACTCCTGAGCCTGTAGTTCGGGATCAACCTAGAAAATCCGGGGATTGCTATGGAAGCTAGTATGCCAAGTATGATCAGGGTAACAAGGAGCTCAATTATGGTAAAACCGTCTTTTCGCATCATTTAACCCCAAGGTCCTGTTCCATAGAGCAAGACATGTGCCAAATAACCTGATCTTTCATTCATCATGGGAAGTTGGTTTTATCTGGCTGTTTTTATTAAAAAAATGGCACTTGTGGGCACAACAGGAAAACTCCAAATAGGCAGTCAGACCATGAAAATATCTAAGAGCTATGAAATTTTTTCAGACGTTTCATTCATATTTGTCACCGAAAAGCACCGCATAGACCGCATACTGGAGGTGACAGACGGGAACCGAACCCGCTCTGCAAAGCCCCTGGCTACAGCGTTGACAGCGCTCCAGAGAAAACTGAGGGTATTCGCTGAATCGACAATAAGGAGAAAATGACGCATGATATGTCATATTGACGTATAAAAGACAACTTACTGAAATAAAGGATAAATTGAGGAATTCTGTGTAAGTGAGGCGTCATTATGGCGTGTTTATCGGTTCTTCTACCTTTTCCTCAGTGATCATTACGACCAATCGAACTGTTCCTAACGCACCATAATTCTTCAAAATTTCAGAACAAGCAAAGAGATGGTTCTAAATCGGCACGGTTGCTGCTAGAGCTGAAGCATAATTCATGAAAATCCAGCCAGGGACAGAAGGTAGCGACAGCACGGAATTAGAAGGAGAGGAACAATAAAACTTTGATTCTAGATAATAATCCTGGGACTCAAAAAGCCCTCCCTCCTGGCGTGACCAGTTTTGGTTACCAGAGAAGGAGCGCAAAAAAGGGCATCGAAGCCTCTAACACAATTGCCTCACTATGAAGTCTGGAGATATGGTGTGAATGTTTTGGATAAGGTTCATGTGATTTAATCGGCCCTCTGTTAAGACACAATATCGTGGATGCTCTGTAAGCTTTGTTCATGAGCCTCTTTTTGATTCTTCGTAAATCGGAAACCAGACTTTTATCGCTTTTCAGCCCTTGGGGGAATGTAGGAGGAATGGATTTGTCTGATAGAATTGAAAGACGCGAACATGACAGAATCAGAGTCAGATGGCCCGTTGCTGTATTAACTGATTTCGGTATAATACAAGCAGAGACAAGGAATATTGCTGTTAAGGGTATATTCATCTGCTGCGAGGAACCGCTACCCCTCAATCAGGTCCTTCCCCTGCGCATCAGCCCTCCTAATTACCAGGCTATACAGGTTGGCGGCAAGGTGATCTGGTCTGATCTCTATGGTATTGATGATCAGGATGTTACCTATGGTGCTGGCATCTGCTTTGTAAAAATTTCCAACGAAGACCGACATCTCCTTGAGGATTTAATCTTAGCTCATTCTGAATAAAGAGGATGGGGAACAGATCTCAGGAGGCCCCGGTTCAATTTCTTACCCAACCGTAATGGAAAATGCTGCTGATACGAGACGCCAGACTGCCATTCAAGGTCTTCCGAATAAAAAAAGGGTCCGAAATCTTTATTTCTCCTGACAGACTGCCGGATTTCGTGTTATGTCAACCACCGCCAATGCATATACTTTATGCCCGAATGAAACGGCTTATTTAAGGAACAGAAGATTCCTCCTGACGACTCGAGAAAGTCCTTGTAGGCCCATCAAAAGCTCAGCAAGGAAAGGCAACTGCCCGAATAATCCCCCTTCCCGGTAATTTCACTTGACAGCCGATTATAGCCTTCCTATAATCCCTCCCTGAAAAAAAGAGCCCTTATGATTTTCATGGAGGTCTTTGATATCGCCTGTATAGGGCTACAAGAACAGGAAAGAAAGGAGGTGATGATAAAGAATAGGTTATACTTCAGGTTTACGTAGTGGGAATTACTCTCGATCATAAACCCTAACAAAAGGAGGAGGCGGAATGAAAACGAAAATATTGTACAGTCTGTTGGCATTGTTTGTGGCTGTTCTACTAACAGTTCCAAATACTGTATTCGCTGAAAGAAGCCAAGAAGAGCTTCTGAAAGGCTCCTCTCGCAGCGAAAAGGAGGGCTGGATTTGTATCCATATTGAAGGAGATCCCTATAAGCTGGGTTATCAGAACGGATACCTTGTAGCTAATGAGACCAAGATGGCTTTGACAGTGATGAAGTTCTATGTCAAACATGCTACTGGCAAGGATTGGGAGTGGTTCCGGAATGCTGCCAAAGAGCAGTGGGATGGAATAATGCCCGGAGAATACAAGAAAGAATTTGAGGGGATAGCTGATGGGATCAAGGCCGCTGGAGTTACGGGAATCGACTATCTCGACCTTTGGGCCTGGAATGGCTGGATCGATCTTGCCTGGTATTACATGCCCACAGTGGAGGCAGCCCAGACAGAGGATGGAAAAAGATTGGCTAAGTTTCCAGTTAAGCATCCGCCAGCACCGGGCTGCAGTGCCTTCATTGCTACTGGAGATGCCACCCACGATGGTAGAATCGTCATGACCCACAGCCTGTGGTATGATTATTTGTTCTGCGTTTACTGGAATGTATGGATGGATATCAATCCGGAAAAGGGCTATAGGATAATAACACAGGGTTTCCCAGGTTGGATATACGGTGGTACCGATTTCTGGATCAATAGCGGTGGACTGATGGTGACCGAGACAACGATTTCCGAATTTTCAGGTTATGATCCGAAGGCCCTTCCAAATTTTGTGAGAATTAGGAAAGCGGTGCAGTATGCGGATAATATCGACGATTTTATCGGGATTATGACCAAGAGTGTCAATGGTGCGTATGCCAATGATTGGCTGATCGGTGACACAAAAACTGGAGAGATTGCTCGCCTTGAACTGGGCTTGAAAAACTATCATGTCTGGCGCACCTTTAACGGGTTCTATGTAGGCACCAATATGGCTCTGAGTCCTGAGGTTCGTAAGGAGACAACGTTCGATTACAACAACTTTAATAGCACGGCTATTTCGCGGCGGACCAGGGCACTCCAGTTCATGAATAAGTATTACGGAGAGATAGATATCGACCTTGCAAAGAAGTATCAAGCCGACCACTACGATCCTTCCCATGAGAAATATCAGCGATCCGCTAATACATTGTGTGGCCATGTAGAGCTGGATCCACGCGGCCTTCCTGAGTGGGGTTATGATCCCTACTACCCAGGTGGCTCCATATGTGCCGAAACAACTGATAGCGTGCTGGCCGACAAGATGAAGCTCTGGGCAAAATGGGGTCATGGCTGTGATTATGATTTTATTGCCCAAGACTTCCTTAAAAAGCATCCAGAGTACAAATGGCAGGAGCAGTATCTCAAGGATATTATTTCATACCCGTGGACTACCATAGAGGTTATGAAATAAGGAAGGACTAGAAAGCTAAACAAACCGGATAAGGGGGGGGATATCGTCCCCCCTTTTCTTATCTTTCACAATCAAGGCTAGATTTTAACCAGGTCCATATTCGGAACAATTTCCTTGGCCACAAGAAGCCAGTCCGCTTCAACTGTTTCACCGTTTGAGAGAAAGGGCCTAATCTCGTCTTTCCCAGGCTCTGCCCTGATAAATGTATCCCTGAGAACAAAGGGCCTTTCACAGGGAGAAGTCAAGCAAGGGAAGGAACAGAAGGATAGTAGCGAGAATCCGAAGAAGGTTATTCTGGAGGAGATTCGGAAGGTTAGTTTTGATAAGAGGTATGAGAACATGGGAGAGGTTGGGTGAAGGGGACTTACCTCTTATTTCTACTGCAACTCAGTCAGCTACCAATGCTCCCTGACATATATTTCCTCGTTTCGCGGGCTATGAGACCTGATAGTGCAAGTAAACCGATCAGATTGGGTAT
>CP070704.1:2329939-2341364 GCA_020349945.1 Deltaproteobacteria bacterium | reverse complement strand
CAACACGAAGGATAGCTGGCCTTGTGAAGGCTCTGAGAGATGAGGCAATTCGGGACCACAAGGCATATATAGTTCATCTTGACCTTGAATCGAATTGCCTGTGGATAGAGTCCGAGGGCATGGGCGAAGAAGAGACGGTAGCTGCACGGGAGAGAGCCTTCAAGTTCCCTCAGGGCGTCAGAATCCTTGACGTTTGGTACAGGGGGAGGGGAAAGAAGGTAGATGGAGAGGCAGGAATCCGCCTCAGCAAGAAAGGGTACGTTGAGCAAATGGTGATCCATCTCGGGGCAGACGACGGCAGGCAGTTCAGCCTGGTCTTGAGGCCTTTTCTCGCAACGATTAAGGTTTACGATAAATATGTGGATATTGAAACCATATAGAAGAAATGGAGAAAAGGAGTGTTGGAGAGATGGAGTGTTGCAATACTCCAATACCCCAGTACTCCAGTACTCCAAAGATGTTTCCGGCTTCACCCTACTCGAGGTGATGATCGCAGTGGCCATCATTGCCATTGCCCTGGTTGCTGTTTTTGGGTCACAGTCTCAAAGCCTGTCCCTGGCCAATGAAGCGAAATTCAATACAATGGCTGCTCTCCTTGCCCAGAGCAAGATTGCCGAAATAACGGCAGAGAAACCTGAGGGCCTGGTTTCCGATTCTGGTGATTTTGGAGAGGATTTTCCAGGTTATCACTGGGGCCTCACGGTGAGCGATGTTACATTCGGTGGGGCAGAAGAGGTCTCGGACTATCTCAAAAAAATTGATTTGAGCCTTTCCTATGGAGAGCATGGCCAGTATCAATACCGGCTCAGACTATACCAGTTTGTCCCCAAAACCAGGTAGATCAATGAGGTCAAATAACACAACAAACCCAATAGATCCAAGCGGCTTTACCCTTCTGGAGATCGTGATTGCCATATTCACCTTTGCTGTGGTCCTCACGACGATCTATACCTCCTACACCGGGACTTTTCGAGTCGTAGATGAAACCGAATCTCAGGCCGAGGTTTACCGAATGGCCAGGATTGCCATGGAACGGATGCTCGAAGATCTGGAATCTCTTTATATCGGGAGAAGTGAAGAAAATCCGACATCAGGAGAGGATACGCGCCACCTATTTCAATTTGTGGGCGAGGACCGAGAGATCAAAGGCAGAGGTGCTGACAACCTTCGGTTCATTTCCAGGGCACACATCAACTTAAGCGGGCAGGGGCAAGAACCTGGAACAACCCTCATTGGATACTACGTCAAGGAAAATGACGAGGGAGACGATCTTGTTCTGTATCGGAGCGATAGACCGATGTTCGAGGGAGCCGTTCCCCTTGAGGAAGAGACCGGCGGATTCGTGCTTTGTGAGAGGTTGACATCGGTGAATTTCACCTATTATGAGGAAAATGGTGAGGTTCGCGAGAGCTGGGATTCTGCATCAGATGCGTTTAAAGGTAAGATGCCTAAAATGGTTTCCATCTCACTGGAGTTTGTAAACAGCCTGGATCCTGAAGCGCCCTTCAAATTCATGACAAACGTTGCACTTCCAATAGAGCAGGGATACCCATGGTAAAGTTTCTTAAGGACAATAGTGGCATGGCCTTGATCCTGACGATTTTGGTCATAAGCCTGATTGTTGCCTTGACGCTCCAGTTCAATACTTCAATGCGGTCTAACCTGTATGCGGCTGCGAATCTCCGGGATGGGATCAAGCTCGGTTGTATAGCAAGGTCAGGATTTAATGGTGCACTTGCGGTTCTGCACGAAGACGCCTCTTCAGGGAATGCAGATACCCTGCATGAGGCCTGGGCACATCTAAGGATCCTATCTGAAAGTTCTGCCTCCTTGTTTGACGAGGGCCGGTTTGTCGTTGAGATTGCAGATCATTCTGGAAGAATTCAGATCAACCAACTCGTTGAAAAAGACGGAGAGGTTAATGATACCCAAAAAGGTCTCCTTATGCGATTTTTAAGCCTCCCAGAATTTAATCTTGATCCTGAAGAGGCGGAGAACATCGTAGATGCCATAAAAGACTGGATTGACCCGGACAGTGAACCGACCCGGTTTGGTGCAGAAGACGCCTATTATCAGGCATTGGAAAAACCTTATCCTTGTAAAAATGCGCCCGTTGAATTCCTCGATGAGTTGCTTCTTGTCAGGGGAATCACTCAGGAGCTGTTTTATGGTTCAGGTGAAAAGCCGGGTATATCTGCCTACCTGAGCCCTCACGGTAATGGCAAGATTAATATCAACACGGCAGATCCTTTGGTATTGAGGGCCCTTTCGGATCAGATAGATCAAGATCTGGCCGAGGATATGGTTGCTTACCGTGAGGACGAGGATAATGACCTTTCAGATCCCAAATGGTACAAGAAGGTCCCAGGGATGAGTGATGTGAGCATTCCGGAGACTCTGCTCACCACCTCAAGTACCTATTTTGAGATTACATCAGAGGGTTTCAAGGGGTCAATGGCTAAGCGGATCGAGGGCGTGGTGGAAAGGAAAGAGAAGACGCTCAACATTTTGTCCTGGAAGGTAGAGTAGCAATGCCAGGAAAGATTCTCGGGATTGATATAAATAGCGATTCAGTTACAGCGGTCCAGGTAGAAGGGGGGCTGAGGGCCTATTACATAACAGGGTGCGCTAGGGTTCCCATTGAAGAGCCTGGGGGTCTGGATGAGGCGCTCAAGGCACTTAGCGAACAAGCAGACCTCAAGGCTGATACCTGTATCAGCTCAATTCCCGGAGAACAGGTATCATATCGGACCCTCCAGATGCCCTTTAGGGACAAGAGGAAGATCAGGCAGACCGTAGCCTTTAGCATTGAGACAATGGTCCCCTTTCCGATCGAGGACCTAATAGTTGATTTCGCCATTGTTGACCAGTCGGATCATAGTGAGGTCCTTGCTGCCTCGGTAAGGCGAGGATATATCTCCGAATACCTCACCCACCTCCAGGGCCATGGAATTGACCCCGATATCCTGGATATCAGGTGTGTGCCCTTAGTCTTATGGCTGCTAAGGCAACCGGAAATGCCTGGCGACGGGATTCTCCTGGAGATAGGTATGAAGAAAAGCACTATGGTGCTTTATCTTAAAAGACGTATAGGCTTGATTAGGATTTTTCCCTTTGGTGACGGCCTCGTGACCCGGGCCATGTCAAATGAACGAACCACTAACCAGGAAGAAACCCAGGAAGCTGAACACATTGAATCCTGTCTTTCCTCACTTTGTACAAATGTCCAAAGTACGCTCCATGCGTTTCGATGTCAGAACAACAGGGCGGTTGGACCAGAAAAGGTCTTTATCACAGGCAGCGGAAGCCTTTACCCGAATATAGAGAGCCTTTTGGGGGGACTTCTTGATATTCCGGTTGAAAGGATCAATCTGATAAGGGATACAAGGGTTCATATGGGCGCAGATATAGCTCGGTTCTGGAATCCCGCTCTCATGGATAGCGCCCTTGCCCTTGCCCTTCGGGACCATAAGCAGGGCTTAGGCTTCAATTTTAGAAGGGATGAATTTGAGGTCAGAAAGAAACACTTCAGGCTCATGAAGGAGATTCGAAAGGCCGGCATTTTCCTCATAGTCATTCTATGTCTTTTAACCGCAGATGGAGGCGTGGATTATTATTTCCTGAAAAAACGTTACAGGATGCTGGATAAACAGATAACGCAGATATTCCGACAAACGCTTCCTGATGTAAAAAGTATTGTTGACCCGGTCCAGCAGATGATGACAACAATAGATGAAATCAAGAAATCAACCCTGTCTCTTCCTGGAATCAGTGCGAACCGGAGGGTCCTTGACCTGTTACGGGATATATCCCTTAGGTCGCCTGGGGCTTTGGATGTGAAGGCGACCAGGATGGTGTTTGATCCAGAGGTAGTGAAGATCAAGGGAGAAACCGATACATTCAATACCGTAGACAGTATTAAAAAGGGGCTAGAACGCTCACAATATTTTAGTGCAGTTACCATTAGTTCTGCAAATCTTGACCGATCCGGCAAACGGGTTCAATTCGAAATAGTGTTGCAGCGGGTAAAATAATAGAGTTCACTAGGTTTATTGGGTTTATAAAATATGAAACTTGCAAGACGTGAAAAATATTTTGTATCGGCTGCGGTACTATGTTTAGCAGTCTTTTTCCTATTCCAGTTTCTCATCTTTCCCTTCTTCGAAACCAGAAGAAGGCTTCAAAGGGGTGTCAGGGCAAAAGAGGATGGATTAAAAGAGATTGTAAGGCTCAGCTCTGAGTACCATAGTTATCGTAAGGCTTCTCAAGGCATAAAGCAGATCCTTGCCGGACGAAAGGAGGGATTTACCCTCTTTTCATTCCTTGAAAAGTCAGCAGGTGATGCTGGCGTCAAGGCCCATATCAAGTATATGAAACCCTCCGTTTCTACAGTCACTGGTCCTTACAAAGAATCCCTGGTTGAGATGAAATTGGAGGCAATCACCTTGCAACAGTTAATTGGTTACCTCTATCGAATTGAATCGCCGAATGATGTTGTGAGCATCAAACGAATTTCAATTAACGAAAATACGAAGAAATCTGGCTTCTTAGATGCTGTTTTACAGGTATTCACCTTTCAGTAGACTAGCACATCTCTCATGAGTCAGGACGAGAGCAATGGCGTGCAGTGGGGGTATAAGATCACCTAAGAATTTCAGCTATGAAACAGTTCATATCAAGACATAAGAGGTGGCTTGGATACATCTCGTATTGTATTATCGTAACAGCTGTCCTCTTGTACTATCGTTTTCCCTCAGATGCCTTGAGGGATTATATCCAGACAAGGGCAAATAATCTGAATACCAGAGTCCTTCTTTCGATTGAGGGGATAAAACCCTGGCCACCTTTTGGTTTACGATTCGGGCAAACCGAAATCTCGCTTAAAGACAAACCTGCAATAAAGATCTTCGGGACAGATAGCCTTTTAGTTAGTCCCGAGGCGTGGTCATTCTTCAGAGGAAAGAGTACATATAGGTTTGAGTGCCTGGCTTATGGCGGTGATGTAGGGGGCCGTATCCATTTCGAAGAAAACAGCATGGCAGCTCCTTTTAACACGGAAATTGAACTCAAGAATATTCGAATCGGCACCTATGGGTATCTGAAGGATCTGATTGGCAGGGACGTTGATGGAATCCTGAGCGGAATTATTTACTACAGCGGGCAGCAAAAAGACCTGATGGGCGGCACCGGTGAGGCGAATCTCAAATTATTAGACGGCCGCGTTGAACTTTTGTTTCCTATTTTGGAGTTAGCGTCCATTGACTTCAATGAGATTAGGATCGATATGGTTCTCAAGAAACAACAGGTAAACCTGACGCGTTTAGAATTAGAGGGGTCCCAGTTTAAAAGCAGCCTATCAGGAAGCATAGGATTGAAAAGAGATCTTGCGAAAAGCACCCTTGATCTAAGAGGAAGGATTGAGCCATTTGCATCATTTTTCAAAAACGCAAAAGGCCTCTCCAATACCGTGAGGCTTTTCAAGAGAGGGCTGAGAAGGGGAAGCCTTTCCTTTATTATCCGCGGAACCATAGCCGAGCCCAAGATCAAATTCACCTAAATTTATGCTAGTATGCCAAAACGTTACCAGATCATTTTCAATCTTCTTGCCCTAGCTGTTACTATGTTTCTTGGGGTTGATCTCTTCTACACGATCATCGGGGCAAAGCTGAGGGATGTCGATACCCAAGAAAATGTAATGCACCATCTGCCGGATATTAAAGCGTATAGGAAGCCTCCTCTGGACTATTACGGGGCGATTACTAAAAGAAATATCTTTAGCTCTGAACAAGGGGTTCCTCGGGAAATAGGGGAAGAAGAGATTGGGGACCTGCAGCCTACTTCCTTGAAGGTAGCTCTTTGGGGAACGGTTGTAGGTGATAGACAGAGTGCCTTTGCCGTTATTGAGGAAACCGACAAGAAAAAGCAAGGTCTATACAGGGTGGGTGACAGTGTTCAGGGTGCTACCGTCAGGAAGATTTTAAGAGGTAAGGTAATCCTTAGGGTTGGCGATAGTGATGAAATCCTGACAATGGAAGAAGCTGCTGCCTCAAGGGCTGAAAAGAAATACCCGGAAGCAAAACCGATCGAGAAAGCTTCTACCATAATGGTAGCCCGCTCAGATTTGCAGGAATCCCTGAACAACCTTCATCAACTGTTATCCCAGGTGCGAATAAGGCCTCACTTCAGGGATGGCGTGGCAGAGGGTTTAGCAATTACTAATATCAAGCCTGGTTCTTTTTTTGCAAAATTGGGATTGAGGAATGGTGATATTGTCCAGGGAATAAATGGAAGGGATATCAGCAGCCCTGACGACGTGCTGGAGGTGTACAACAAATTAAAATCAGGATCTGAGGTTGCATTACAGATAAGCAGAAATGGCCAGCAAAGAATAATAAATTACAAATTCAGGTAAGAGGCAGATGTATACATCCTTCTTTGGTTTTAAAGAGAACCCTTTCAATTTAACACCAGACCCACGATACCTTTTTCTGAGCACTTACCACAAGGAGGCCCTTGACCATCTCCTTTATGGAATTAACGAGCGAAAGGGCTTTATTGCCATTACCGGTGGAATCGGGACAGGCAAGACTACTATCTGCCGAGCTCTCCTTAGTCAATTGGAGGAGTCTATAAAGAGTGCCCTGATATTCAATTCATTCATCTCAGACACGGAACTCTTGGAGATAATAAATCAGGAGTTTGGTATTGATGGGAAGATGGCCGTCAGTACAAAAAAGGAATATATCGACAAACTCAATCAATTCCTGCTTAAGACCTTCAGCCTAGGAGGTAATGCGGTTCTGTTGATAGATGAAGCCCAAAACCTTTCCCACAATGTGCTTGAGCAGATAAGGATGATTTCCAACCTGGAAACAGAAAGGGAGAAGCTGATACAGATCGTTCTTGTGGGGCAATTCGAATTAAACGAGCTTCTGGCCTCCTCTTCATTGAGGCAGCTTAATGAGAGGATCATGGTCCGCTACGAGCTGAGGCCTCTGGATCGCGAGGATGTCCAGGGCTATGTTGAGCATCGACTGGTGGTTGGGGGCGGCAGGGGTAATGTGAGGTTTACAAATGGTGCCTTAAAGGCAATCTATGAATCCTCTCAAGGAAATCCGAGAAGGATTAATGCGATCTGTGACAGGGCCCTCCTTGCTGCCTATGCCAGGGATGAATTCACCATATCTAAGGAAACGGTTAGGAAGGCGACTGAGGATATCACGGGGGATGTGGCCCCCAAGACAAGGACAAGGGATTGGCCCCAGAAAAGGGTTACCTTGTTAGCTGTTCTCCTCTCTTTACTAATCTTTTTAGCCGGCCTAGCCGTATGGACCTATAGGGCCCATATTTCAGGTATTTTTTCTCCTAAGGAAGAGGTCGCTGTTCCTATACCCAAAAGCGGGCAAAAGGTTTCTCTTCCTATACCCAAAAGGGAAGTAGTAAGTTTATTCCTTTCTGAGGAAGCAAGTCTTGCAGTGCTCTTCAGGCTTTTCAAGGAAAAGGCGGAAAAAAATGGTTATGCTGGAAGTACTGTTCATATAGGTCTGTTTTCATTCAATACAAAGATAGAGAACTGTATTATGTTTAAAAGACCTTTTCGCGTCCCTTTGCCCACCTCTGGAGCCCTTCAATCTCCGAGTCCCTCCCAAGCCGGTATAGTTTCCAGCACGGATTCATCCTCCCGCTATCTGCTGGTCCATAAGGTAACAGCCGATGCAGCCACGGTAATAGATGCCGAAGGCAAGGATAGGCCGGTTACCACGGATTTCCTTCGGACCCATTGGGGCCAGGAGGTTTCCTGGGTCTATCCCTACGAAAACAAAGATGTCTCTCTGGTAAAGGGGATGACTGGTCCAGGTGTCTTGAAGGTGCAGGAGGCCCTAAAAAAGATAGGATATCCGCTTGAAATCACAGGGACCTATGACGATTCAACCCTCCGTCATATCAAGAAATTCCAGTCAGGCTATGGGTTAATACCTGATGGCATTGCTGGTACACGAACCAAGGCCTTATTATATCAGATGTCGGAGTGATATGAGCTACATCCGTGAGGCCCTGCTAAAGGCACAGAAAGAGAAGGATGCCAGGTATCCAAAATACCAGAGAATTTTTTTTTCGCCCAGGCACAAACCGCGCATTTTTTCTGTAAGACCATTGTGGTTGATCTGTCTTTTTGGCATCTTACTTGCTTTTGCTTTCTATTCATGGTTGAATTCCAGTGGTAAAAAGACAATCTCGGCCCCTAGGAATCCAGATTCAGAGATAAGCTCCAGACCAGAGATCTCTGTAAATGCAAAAGACCTCTATGATAGGGCAAGACACCTTTATAAGATTGGCCGTTTGGAGGATGCCAGGGGGCTCTATCAGAGGGCCCTTATGCTTGACCCGGGCTATGTCTACGCATTGAATAACTTAGGGGTCATATATATTCAGGAGGGAAACTATTCAGAGGCCCAAAAAAGCCTTGAACAGGCCATCCAGCAGAGACCTGAATACGTGGACCCATATTACAATCTGGCATGCCTCTATGCCCTTAAAGGAGAGGTGACGAAAAGTTTGGCTCAACTGAAGAAGGCAGTTTCACTGGATAAATCGGTAAGGCAGTGGGCTCGAAAGGACAGAGACCTGCAAAACCTGAGGGGTGTACCAGGGTTTGAAGAGATACTACGGAGTACAGCGAAGGATTGATGGAATATTAGAATGGGCTATAGAAATTCCGAGAATGTATGACCATGAGATTCAAAACAAAAATAAAATTCATCACCTGTTCTCTATCGATAGGACTAATATTGCTTACGAATAGCTCCCTGGGAACAGGGGCAAGGCTTGCTGGAGAGGAGGATGTAACGCCTGTTACCCCCGAGCCAAGACAAGCAGCTGAAAGACCTGCTCAGGTAAAGCCTGCTGTAATAGAAAAACAACCCCAGGCTGAAAAGAAGGTGCTGCCAAAAAAGGAGATCACTCAGGAAAAGAAGGTCCCCAAAGGACAGGGGCCAGATAAACGTTATGTCACCATCGACTTTGACGATGTAGATATTGGCATCTTCATTAAATTCATCAGCGAACTTACAGGCAAGAACTTTGTAGTTGATAAAGGCGTCAGGGGAAAGGTGACCATTATCTCTCCGACCAAGATATCAGTAAAAGAGGCATACAAGGTCTTTGAATCAGTTCTAGAGGTTCACGGATTCACAACTGTACCGGCCGGAAATATCATAAAGATTGTGCCTGCCCTGCAAGCCAGATCTAAGAGTGTCGAGACCAGGCTGCGCGAGGAGGCTATCACCCCCGAAGACAAGGTTGTCACACAGCTAATCCCTCTTGAGTATGCCAATCCCGAAGAACTGAAAAAACTTTTTGCCCCCTTGATATCCAAGAGCAGTGTGATTGCCTCATACCCCCCTACAAGAATGTTGATTGTCACCGATGTACTCTCCAATATCAAGCGCCTGCTCAGGATTGTAAGGGAGATTGATGTTGTGGGCATTGGTGAAGAGATATCGGTGATTCCCCTCGCACATGCAACAGCATCCGATCTGTCAAGATCACTAGGGGATATCTTTCAAAGGCAAGTTACGAGGCCCAAGAAAGGCGAACCTATAAGTCCTGCCATGAGGATTGTTCCTGATGAGAGGACCAATTCCCTGATAATACTTGCCACCGAAGACGATACCTTTAGGATTAAGGAACTCATAAAACTGTTAGACAAGGAAATCCCGCGGGGAGAGGGAGATGTCCATGTCTATTACCTTCAGAATGCGAATGCCGAAGATCTCGTAAAGGTCTTAACAGCCCTTCCCTCTAAAGAGGAAGGGGAGGCAAAAAAGGGGAAGGCCCCTGTTATCTCAAAAGAGGTCCATATCGTGGCAGATAAGGCGACCAACTCCCTCATAATTCAGGCAAAAAAACATGACTATCTTGTTCTCGAAGATATCATCAAAAAACTTGATATCCCCAGGCGGATGGTCTATCTCGAGGCACTGATCATGGAGGTTAATGTGGATAAAGATTTCAGACTTGGAGCGGAATGGCATGCAGTGGAGGAAATCGGCAGTCATGAGGGCAGGGCTATTGGTGCTTTTGGAGGCTCCACCGTTGGAGAGGGTATATCTCCAACGATTGATGCTACAGGGACCGCTCGTCTTCCTCTGGGATTTTCCCTGGGGGTCCTCGGCGATTCCATTACAATTGGAAATATTACGTTTCCCAGTATATGGGCTGTACTCCGGGCATATCAAAAGGATTCCGATGTGAATATAATCTCAACACCTCAGATCTTGACAACTGACAATGAGGAGGCCGAGATCATGGTGGGAGAAAATGTCCCATATCTTACCAGGGAGGAGATTACAGGTGTAACTGAGCGCGAATACGCGACGTACGAATACAAGGACGTTGGCACCACACTCAAGATAACCCCTCAGATTAGCCAGGAGCGGTTTGTACGTCTTAAGATCTTCCAGGAATTAATAAAGTTAAAGGCAGGGACTACAGAATTTAAACCAACCACATTGAAGCGATCCGCAGAGACCACGGTTATTGTGAAGGATAAGAATACCGTGGTTATCGGCGGGATTATCGGCGAAAGTACCGAGAGAGGAACTTACAAGGTGCCCTGTCTTGGAGATGTCCCAGGTCTGGGTTGGCTCTTCAGATCTATATCCAGGGTCCGGAATAAGACCAACCTCTTTGTTTTTCTGACACCCCATATAATTGAAAACCCTATGGAGGCCGAGGAGATTTATAAAGAGAAGAAGGAGGAAATGGAGAGAATCGGGGGAGGTGCTATCAAGATGTATAAAAAACCAGAACTCACGGATCAGGACCTATCTGTTAAATGAGGATGCCCAGGTTATGGCCCATAGATTAATCGGAGAGATATTAAAGGAGATTCGTTCCCTTTCAGAAGAGGCACTTGCCGAAGCCCTCCAGATCCAAAAGGAAAAGGGGGGCAGGATAGGTGAAATCCTGATTCAGAGAGGGGCAATAGCAGAGGCAGACCTCTTAAAGGCCCTGGGCGTTCAATTCGGACTGCCATTATGGTCTACCATCTCTACCGAGGATATGGATATTACTTTTACACAGCATGTTCCCATCCAGTTTCTGAAAAAATACAAGATGGTCCCTGTAGCCACCCCTGAGGGGGTCTATATCGCTGTCAATGATCCGATGTTGTTCCAGCCACTTGACGATCTGCGGTTGATTCTCGGCCGGGATGGTGCGGAAACAGTGCTCGCCTCACATTCTGCCATCCTTTCGGCCATCAATTTTGCCTATGATATGAGCAGGGATTCCGCTGAACAGGTGATTCAGGATATGCCTGAGGAGGACAAGGACCTGATTATGTCTGCCGTTAAAGAAACCGGTGACCTCCTGGACGATACAAGTGATGCCCCGATTATCAAACTGGTAAATTTGATCCTAT
>CP070704.1:2322252-2329839 GCA_020349945.1 Deltaproteobacteria bacterium | reverse complement strand
TGAGTGGCCTTTTTGTTGAGGCTTTGAGTTGTGACCTCCCTGGGCTGACATCAAGGCTCGGAATGTCTGGCATCAAAGTTGCTCTGTTAAATTCTAGCGCGTTTCTGCAGGGATGATGAGGAGAAAGGGAGACCTGGTTCTCGGCCGGGCGTCTTCGAGAAAAGCTCGGAGGTAATGGAAAAGGACAGGTGGACCGAGGTCAAAGAGCTGTGGGTTAAGCTGTTTTAGGAAAACTTCATGCTTTTCCATAGCAGAAGCTAAACAGGGAAGCAGGTGAGAAAATCACATACCTTTGAGTCTAAATCGTAGCGAATTTGAAAAGTTGACAAATTCGCACCATGCTTGTACAGCGAAAAACCGCAGTGGTGTGTTTCCTTCACCTTCTACCTGCGATTCAGGGTGATAATCCTGCAAAAGGAGGTGATTCTGTAAGCAGGCTAGTACTAAGGGATTAACCAGCTAACAATTAACCGTTAACTAAAGGAAAGGAGGGATCAAAGCAGGGATCAAAATGAAAAAGCTTCTTTTATTAGGGACATTGGTCGCGGGGCTAATAGCGTTTGCCCTACCTGCGGAGGCCACGGTAATCTTGTGGGACTTCAATTACGAATTCAGCGGGGCATCCGAGCCTGAAGGGGCTCCGCCCTGGCTGACCGCCACCTTTGATGATGAGGATTCGGCTGGCAGCGTCTTGCTGACGATTGCCGCTGCCAACTTGACTGATGCTGAACACGTCAAGGCGTGGTACTTCAATATCGACCCCGGATTCACTGATACCTTAACCTTCACGACAATTGCTTGGACTGGTGCGTTTACTTTGCCTACAATTTCCACGGGACAGGATGCCTTTAAGGCCGATGGAGATGGCCTCTACGACATCAAGTTTGCATTTGACGAAGGCGACCGATTTGGCGTAGGCGATTCGCTAACTCTGCAGATTAGCGGAACGAGCCTTTTAGCTGGATCCATCAATTTCTTAAGTACCGAAGACGGCGGCGATAGCGGTTGGATCGCTCCTAGTGATGGCGGCATGCGCAACCCCGAACACGCCACGCTTCTTCTACTTGGCTCCGGTTTAATCGGTCTTTTCGGATTTAGGAAGAGCCTCAGGAAGTAGCCAATACTCAATTCAGAGAGCAAGGCAGGGTCAAGGGGCTCTTGGCGAGCTACGGGCTTCGGATTTCGCTAGGACGCGATGCTTCGGGTGGAAAAGAAATAGCTCACGAGTGGACTGTGCGAAGGTCACGAGGCACCTTCAGCTTGGTATTGCTTTCTTATAGACCCTTTAGTGCCCTAACCCATTAAAGGAGGTGGTAGCGTGTCTAAACATAAGATCTTGAGTTTTATTCTTTTTGCAACTATTCTTTCAGGCTGTGCGGCAGCGAGTACCGTTCAGAAGACGGAGCAGCTTGCCCCTGGTATGCCATACGAGGACGTGGTTCAACTACTCGGTAAGCCAAAGTCATCGCAATTTGTTGATGACATGTGGGTGCTCAAATATAGCCTTCACGAGAATAGAAAGGGGTGGGTGCCTTATTATTTAGTATTCGACAAGGACAGAAAGCGACTCGCTTCATGGTATGCCGATCAGGAGGAGTATCAGAGGATCCAAAGAATGCAAGCAATTCGACCGACACTCCAACGTGGTAGAGGTGGTGTCAGATATTAGGGCCTGGGACGCTAGCTCTCTAAAGTGGAAGCGAGTGATAATCCTTAAAAGGCAATTTTCAATGATAAGGGGAGAGACCCGTTAATAGGGCTTCTCTCCTTTTCTGTTGTGGATTTGCCGGTTTTTAGAAGTTTTGATTCTATTAGGTTTTATTAGGCTATTTTTGACGGTGACGGTTACAAAAATGGTTACAGTGAGCCTACAATTTGCTCTTCTTATTACTTTATCATGCTTGCCTTTTTAGTGGACTAATTGATTGGGGACGCCTTTGAATTTATAATAACTATTAGCGATTCAAATATGGGACAATTGGAATTGTGTCTGAACTGTTTAATACATCTTGAAGTAAAGAGCCTGACTAAGAAGGGCAGACTAAAATGACCTGCGTCAAGTGCAAGGATGGTGATGAGATAATGGGAAATGAAAATCATACTCAGAATGCTCAAGGAGCGTCGTCGATCTTTGAAAAATAAATCTGTTCCCTTTTTTTAGGTCTCATATTCCAACCGAAAGTATAGGGTTAATAGGTCTGTTGGCAATCCCAAGTCGCAATCCCTTCTTAATCAGGTCAATCCTTAGAACGTGTCGAAAGCATGACGAGACATGTGTACATGGTTGGATTTGAGCCTGGTGGCAGGAGGGGTTTTGTGTTGCTACTGAGAGTCTTGGCTGAATGCGCGGGGTTCTACCGTCTTTTTTAGATCCTCCCAGAACTTCCGCCTCTTTTCCGATTCAGGCGGTTCCTGGGTGGGAAACTCGAGAAAGGGGACGTGTAGATTCTCCTGTGAGAGTTCCTCGGAGAGTATCTCCGCCATAATGCCCATGAGCACGGGGTCATCTGGATCCGGGTTTTCCGCCGGGACCGGGGATTCCGTTTGGTAGCGGTTGACCTTATGGCGGCCCCAGTGAATCCCGCAGGTGGGACTGTTTTCTAGCCCTATATAGCCCACAAGGCGGTACTTGTTTTTGATGAACTCCCGCACCATGAGCATGGGGACCTTTAAAAGATCTTTGCAGTGTTGTCTGAAAAATATGTTATCGTACTGTTGGCGCCCCTGCGGATTGCGCTGCAGTCCCATTGCCGTGGTCTCCGGGCAAGGATATTGAATGACTCCCACTCTCTTTGACATGAGGTAGTCCATCAGCTCATGGGAGAGAGGAAAGTTTTGCCCGAGAAGGTGAACCCTGCAGTACGGATTCACCAGGCATTGGGCGATCAGGATGACTCTTCTGTCTTTTTTGCTCATATGGGCTACCCCTCTCTAGAGATTGTGGACCTTTTGAATGTATGAGTCAACATCGAACTTCGACCTGCACCCCTGATAGCTCATGTAGCGAATCTTCCCAAACACAGGCCGCGAGGGCCAGGCCCGGTCGTGTACGCCGCCAATTGACCATGCACACCCAACATACCCATTAGGGTCCCTACCGTCAAGCTCATACCGGTCGTTGAGGTAGGTGGCAATCCGGAGGGCATCTGCCGGAGTTTCTGTCCACACCAGAATCTTCTTGGCCCAGTACATCCTCATGTAGCCGTGCATCTTGCCGGCCTTCACGATCTCCATCTGAGCCGCATTCCAGAGCACATAATGCGTCTCAGCGCCCTCGAATTGCTCCAGGGAATAGATATGTTGCTTTTTATCCCCTGAGTGCTCCTCAAGGGTCGTTTGCGCCCAGGAAGGAAATCCATCGACACTATCGTAGTTGCTGTTGTAAAAACAGAAATTATCAGAGAGTTCACGCCGAACCACGAACTCTTCGAGGAACGCCTCCTTTGATACAGGGTCTATGGTCGATTTTTCTACCTCGAGGGCCATACGTTGGGCAGAGATCTGGCCGAAATGAAGATAGGGAGAGAGGCTTGACTGCCCGTCCAGGGTGGGATCGTTTCTCATCTCGTTGTAGCGTGCCAATTTATGGGCCAGGAAATGGTTCAGCATCTCCCGTGCCGCCCTTTGGCCCGGTGTGATCAAGCTTATTTCTGACACCGAGGTGTTCACCTCAAGGGATCCTGCGATGAGGCGCCAGTCGATCTCACAGGCGTCCTCGTTCCACGGAAAGGGATGCCGTTTGAGCTTCGGGAATTCCTCCAGGAATTCTGTCAAGGCACGCCGAACCTTTGGCCTATAGGTGCGTGCGGCATATTCCCCTTTCGGTGAGGCTGTCCAGCAGGGAACGATTTTGTGGGCGTCCACCTCATAGAACGGGATATGGATTTCCCCTGCGATCGCCTCTTTCCATCTTCTCTTTATCCTGAGGGGGTCGAAATCGGTGATGAGAACCCCGACATGATATTCGCTCACAAACTGCGGGACCAGGTTGCCCGGGTGAACCGGTTACAAGGCAGAAGGGGATAGTCTTGTCCCGTGAGGCCGCTTCAACCTCTCGCAGCCCGGCGAGCATAAACGCATATTGTCTCATGGTGGCGTTGAGAAAGCTCGGCGCGAGGTAGAAGACCACCAAAAGGGACTCTTTGCGAACGAGAGCGAGCCGCTGTGCATAAAGGAGCGCCCAGTTATCCTCCACCCGTTGGTCCCGGCTCATCCAGTAGGCGATCGGCCCCTACATCAGGGCACCGTCCTGGAGGATACGGATTCGTTGTTGGTTCATTCTATGCATGAGCCTTGGAGGCAGTGATAAATCGAGCATCCCTGGAGGCCAGTTCGATGGCCTTCGAGGCGCTCCGCTCTTTATCCTTGATCTCGAGCATGATATCAAAATCGAAAGGTTTGGTTGCCTCTAAAAACTCAGCGAACTCTTCCGAATCGATTGACTCGGCGTGTCTTCCTTTCCTGTTGTTCCTGTTTTGAGTACTGTAGTCGACCATAGGCAGGCCATCGGTGTCTCGCCACGTGCTGCTGGTAGGCGCCAGGATTTCTGGCACTCCTTCTCCTGAACCGTTGAGCTGGTGATGAAAGGTATCGAAAAGCACCGGAATTCCCGTGTCGGCACTCAGCCTGAGACAATCCTGAGCGGTATACCGGGTGTCATCGTTTTCTATCACCAGACGCCTCGCGATGACCTCGTCAAGCCCCTCGTAGGTGGCGATAAACCGTTTCATGCTTTTCCCTTTGTCCTTATACACACCACCGATGTGGATCTGGATCTTCGCCGTTTCATCTAATCTCATCAGATCGAGCACCTCTGCGTGGTATTGAAGCTCTTCAATGCTTCGCTCCACTATGCCGTTATCCTCGGCATTGATGAGCACAAACTGATCGGGATGCATGGATATTCGTATCCTGTTGCCTTGTATAAAGCCCCCTATCTCCTCGAGTTCCTTTCTGAAGTAGCCCTGCCAGTGGAATTCACAGACGGAATGAGAGGCAAAGGGGATCAGATCCGAGGTTATCCTGAAGAAGAGGATATCATGAGTCACGTTAAACCGGAGCATCTTTAAAAGGCAATCTAGATTATTTCGGACGGTCGATATCAGGCGGTCTTCGGAGTAGTTCCTGAGGCGGAACGTGCGATCCCCTTTGCACCCGATTGACCAGTTTATGCATGGATAGCCAATCTTCACAGCCCTGCCCCCTAGGTATCCAATTCCGCGCTGTCCCACTGCTCGAATATCAACCTCTTGGCCCTCCTCTTCTTACCATAGGCAAGGAGAAAGATAAGGGCAAGGAGAAACCACAGCGCCGTGGTGCTCGTGATGATGGGGATCCAGCTGAACCGCACCTTCAGGTGACGATGCCAGTGGCTCTCCAGTTCGCCCACCCGCATCCCGTACACATCGATCAGGACCTTATCTAGGGGTTTACCGCGACTGTATTGCCCTATGAATCCATGAAATCGCCCTAACCCGTACTCACTTAGCAGGAAGGAGATAAGGTAAAAGCTCTGACAATAGGCTAACTCGGCCCGGTGCTCCTCCCGGGGGAAGCGTTGAGTGATTTCAGACAGCGGGATAAGGGAGTCGGTGAGAACCGCCCGTGTGATAGTGGAAACCCTGCGGAAGTCCCACTCCCTCGACTCATACATGGCAAGCCCTTCATGAAGCCAGTGGGGAACCCCTTCGCTCCCCATAAATGCCCTGCCCAGGGCAAGATGGGTAAATTCGTGCTTGAAGATAGTTCTCAAGTCCATATGCCCCCGTTTGATTGCCCTTGGGGAGAGCATCACAATCAGGTTCAGGCGGGGATAGGCGACCGCTGGTGACCAGGCCTGGATCTTCCCGCCCGGCTGTATTTCTTGAAACATTTTTCGCGATGGGGCGAGATAGACCTTGGTGATGCCCTTCACCTCCATCCCCAGATCGGTCACGATCTCTCGCCTCAATTCCTCGGCCTCCTCGATGAGGCGTGTCATCGCATTGCCCTGAAAAGGGGTCAGAGTTATTTTTTTGACAAGAGTTATGCTACTCGATGTAGATTTCTCACTGCAATATAGTATCCCTCCACCTCGGTGGATTTATCGAATTGCGGAAAAATTAATCATCTATCACCCGCCACCCTGTCACCGTAGTAGCTGGGGTCAGGTCTTCATTCTTCACACACTCAGGTATCAATCCAGTTTCATCGTTTTAATTTTGCTTCCTCACACTTTTTATAAGAATGGACCGTCATCTCTAGTTAATCTGTCAAGAATGAAGACGCGACCCCTCTCCTTCTCTCTTTCTCATAATCTCGGGTGAACAAGTTTAGAAATAATAAAAGGTGATTAAAGCGGAAACAATAGCCATCGCATTGACGAAAGTATGTGTTAATATAGCAAATAATAAACAATTTGTTTTTTCATAAACGTATGTAAAAATTATTGATCTAATAATGGCATTGAACCAACTTTCGTGGCCAACACTGAATAAAATAGCGGTTACAGTCATTCCCCAAAAAAAATTAAATCTATTTTTTAGTATGGTAAAAACTAATCCTCTAAAAAACAACTCTTCAATGAATGGGGCCAATACTAACAAATTGATTAAGAATAAGGTACAATAGAACCCCTTATAATTTATTAATAACATTAAGGGAGGTACAGACTTCCAATAGATATTTGAGAATCCAATAATGGCAATGATCCCATAACAAACTACTCCTATAAAAAAAGGTGTTAACTTCTTTTTATTAAAGAATATTAAATCCTTAAGCTTAATTATTGGATATCTTTTGATTAAGAACCATATTGGTAGAAGCATTATGGCTAGTTCGGCAAAGTGATGTAATAAATGCTCCTCAATATCATTTAACTGGAAAGGTAACTTAATATAATCCACAAGGACATATTCAATTATTACCCCAACACAGATCACAATATTAAGGAGCACATAGCTGTATATGACATCTCTTAATCTCCACTTTTCAACTTTATTTTCCAGGATATTTATCAACTCTATATAAAAAAAGAATTTACTAAAAAACTACAATGGATTGCTTCATGCTTTTCAAGACAAAAATTACTTTTCTAAAGCTAACACTATGGCCTGTGATTTTTGTTCCTCTATAGTAGATATTCATTGCACAGCTATTCAATGTAAAATGGGGTCAAGTCTGCTCTTGACTCTTGCTCAGCTCCGCGAGTTCTTCAATCCTTTCTTTGAGCCCCCGATCTGTGGACATCAGCCCTTCCATTCTTTGGATCACGCTGCTCACCGAGCTGTACTTGGTGATATGAAACTCGCGGCCGATACGCTTCAAGTAGGTGAGGTCAGCCCCTGACTGAGGACAAGCTCGCCTGTGTCTCGTTGTTCCCTGCCCTGGGATTGCGTGGTAAGAACAAGATTTCTGAACTAGCCAGAGAACTGAGTTATTTGTCAGTTCAACGCATCAGTCTGAGGCAATTCTGTCTCCTGTCAAGGGCTGACCCCGAATTTACCTTTCTTTTGCTTTTAGACCCCTTTTAAAGCTCTGCCCCACATCTCTTACATTTCTTAGGAATCCAAGAGGTCCAGATATAAAACTCCACCCCAAATATCTTAA
>CP070704.1:2265370-2322152 GCA_020349945.1 Deltaproteobacteria bacterium | reverse complement strand
CTGTCAGAATCTATATGCCCGTTCCTCCTGGCAAGCATCCAGACCACACCGCATCAGGCGTGCTTGGCTGGCGGCCATAGGATGTGGGTGATTGAAGGCTAGAAAAAGGGGGCTGTGGATCACAGCCCCCTTTTTTGTTTAGCAGCCCACTCATCAAGATCGTGGACTTATTCTGCTACTTCCATGTCTCATGGTAACGAGGCTGTCCAGGATAGGCAACCTCTACCTTATAGATAATGTTCTTCCAGGACTCGGTGATGTAAAGGGTCTTGTTTTCAGGACCGCCAAAGATCGCATAGGTCGTTCCCGTTCCCTCCGGGACCGATATAAAATCAAGAACTTCTCCCATAGGAGAGACCACGTAAACACCAGCGGAATCAAAGTGTGCTTGGTAGATGTTGCCCTCGACATCCAGAGACATTCCATCAGGCCCATTACCGCCAGTGAATTGGGTCATGACGTATGAGCCCGCTAATAGCCCATCTTGAGTAAGGTCACACTTCAATATACGGTTTTTATTACACTCTCCTATGTACAGGATTTTTTCGTCTGCAGAAAGATTTATGCCATTAGGAAAGGCCAGATTGTTGAAGAGTTGAATTATCTTGCCAGTCTTAAGGCATACGCGGTAAACACCACCGGTAGGGTTATGCACGCCAGTTCCCCAGGGATCAGTAAAATAGACGAATCCCTTAGAGTTTATAACCAAGTCATTAGGACCATTGAATTTTTTCCCCTTGTAGTTTTTGACGATGGTTGTAACCTTTTTGGTCTTGGGGTCTAAGGCGATAATCCCTAACTGACGGTGGCATATAATAAGCCTGCCGTTCCTGTCCATCTGCATACCGTTTGGTCCCCATTGAATGCCTGTATTGTAAAATTTTTCGTAGTTACCTTGAGCAGTTATCCGGGAAATCCAACCACTCCCAATCTCAACAAACCAGAGGTTCCCCTCCTTATCAAATACTGGACCCTCAATGAAGACACCCTCTGGCATCTGAGCAACCTTTTCTACGTCTCCTATTGTCATCCTGGCTTCAGCAATGTGCGCAAAACTGATAGCAATTGCGAAAACCAAAAGGGACACACAGAAGCGACTCTTAATTTTGGAAATAGCCATTTCTTACCTCCTTTCCCAAGCAAACGTTAACTCAACATGTGTCCTCCCCTTACTATTTCAGAAAAATCTCACCCCCTTTCTTTATGAATCTAGACAGGATTTCTGTTCCCTGCCTGACAATAGAGTACAGACTATTGCTATTTTAAATACCAAAACTTCAATAAAAAAACAAGACTAAACTGTTTACCAATTCTCCTTTCCCCTTGACGGCCTCATTTTGCTGGAAGTAATATGACACCCCATATTTAGCCGATTTTACGGAGGAAGGTCTTGGAGCTCACCCTTTTTGGAATACTGATAGGATCCTTTACCCTTGCCCTTTCCGGGGCCCTGATGCCGGGCCCTCTATTAACAGTGGCCGTTGTCGGGTCAGCAAGAAGGGGTTTTATGACTGGCCCTTTACTGATACTGGGCCATGGCATTCTGGAGCTGGCCCTGATCATAGCAATTGTCGAAGGGGCTGCATCTTACCTGAAACATGCCTCAGTTACGAACACTGTATCGCTCTTCGGTGGAGGGGTTCTCTTTTGGATGGGCCTGGGAATGATTATACAGAGCAGGCACATTAACCTCCCTATCAATTCCTCTGCCAAAGAAAAGAAGGGCCTTGCATATGGCTTTCACCCGGTAGTACAGGGTATTCTGGTCAGTGTTTCAAACCCCTATTGGTTAATCTGGTGGATGACTATTGGACTCGGGTACATGCTTGTGGCAATGAGGTATGGCACAATAGGTATAGTATGCTTTTTTGTTGGCCACATAATGGCTGATTTGATCTGGTACAGCTTGGTGTCCTATGGGGTAAGCAGGGGGAGAAGGTTTTTTACTGATAGGCTGTATCGGGGCATTGTCAGGTTCTGTGGATTTTTTCTTATCCTCTTTGCTTTCTGGTTCTTATTTTTAGGTATACGATACTTTCTTGGAAGATAGAGAAGGGACCTTAGGGATGAGAAGACACGGGTTGCTGTCTATAGGAGGGACGGACAAGGCAGAGGGATTGATGAGGGTTACGCTGGGTAAGGAAAAGGCTGATCTGGCTATTATCAATGCTACTGTCCTCAATGTATACACCGGAGAACTGTTAGATCATTATTCGGTGACCATCAGGGGGGAGTGGATAGCCTATGTAGGGGATGAGCCAGGAGATACGATTGGCCCACATACAAAAATAATTGATGCCAAGGGCAAGACCATCATTCCAGGGCTTATTGACGGCCATGCCCATCTTGGTTGGCTATCCACAGCAAGCGAGTTTCTGCAATATGCCATGGTCGGTGGCACCACAACGATTATCACCGAAACCATGGAGGCCTTTGCGATAATGGGCTCTGAAGGGGTAGTTGATTTTCTGGCCTCCTTAAGGGAGCAGCCTATCAAGATCTTTGGTACCGCACCCTCCATGGTTTCCATAAGTAAGAAGGCAAGGGGTGTCTCAAAGGAGACACTCAGAAAGCTCCTTTTAAGAGATGATATGGTAGGGCTGGGTGAGTCTTACTGGCAGGCTGTTATGCAGGAACCGGAGTATTTCCTTCCGATTTTTGAGGAAACCCTTCGCTGCGGGAAAAAACTGGAGGGGCATTCTGCAGGGGCAAAAGGGAGAAAACTCATGGCATATATAGCCCCCGGTATATCCTCCTGCCATGAGTCGATAAACCCCGAAGAGGTTTTAGAGCGGCTCAGGTTGGGTGTGTATGTCATGGTAAGGGAGGGAAGCATAAGGAGGGATCTTGCCGCTATATCCAGGATAAAGGATGCTGGGGTTGACCTGAGGAGACTCATCCTGGTAACTGATGGCATTGCACCAGGGGATTTGCTTGAGAAGGGATACATGGAATTTGTTGTCCAGAAGGCCATCGATTGTGGTTTTGATCCAGTGCATGCTATCCAGATGGCAACTATAAACGTGGCGGAGTATTTTTTCCTGGATGGTATGATTGGTGGGGTTGCTCCCGGGAAGTATGCGGACATGCTCATTATCCCCGATCCCAAGGTTGTTAAGGCGGAATACGTAATAAGCAAGGGCAAAGTCATTGCCAGGGAAGGAAATCTCACAGTATCTCCAAGAAGACATATCTTTTCCACTGATACACTGAATAGTATTCACCTTTTAAGAGGGCTCAGAGCGCCCGATTTCTCTATACCAGTCGAAGGAGATAGTTCCCCTGTGAATGTTAGGATAATAGACCAGGTCACGGATTTGGTGACCAAAGAGCTCATAGTGTCCCTCCCTGTTATTGACGGTGAGATCAGATCAGATGTGAGCAGGGATATACTAAAGGTTGCAGCCATTGACAGACGGTATTTTCCAGGAAAGACCTTTGTCGGGCTTATCAGGGGATTCCACTTGAGTACTGGGGCTATTGCATGCAGTGCAGCCTGGGATACCTCGGATATCGTCGTTGTGGGAGAAAATGATAGGGATATGGCAGGTGCTGTTAACAGGATTCATGCATTACAGGGAGGGGCTGTTGCATATGCTAAGGGGAAGGTCCTGGCAGAGATTCCCTTGCCCGTATTTGGCATTATAGCTGATATGCCAATAATAACGCTTTCAAAAAGCATGGAAAAGATAACAAGGGTTATAAAGGATCTGGGTTCCCCTTTTGAGAATCCCTTGCTGACCCTTATTGTCCTCACAGGTGCGGCTATACCTTTTTTGAGAATCTGTGAAGAGGGACTCGTTAATCTTAAGGATGGAAAAACCGTAGGCCTGATCGTAAGCTAAGGCAAACTGCAGTGCGGGTCTGTCCCTTTTGACAGCCTCTTGGTCATCAATGTTGTGTACAATTGAATTGACCCTGGGAAGATCCGCGGATTATACTGGAAAAAAGACCTTCAGCTGGAAAGCGGGGAATACCTATGAGGGTGATGATTTTATCCACTTTGATAATCTTCTGGGTCCTCATAATGAGCATCCCCGCGGCTGGCACCGGAAACCAGATCTCCTTCTGGACCACTGAGGTAGAGAGGGACCGACTTGGGATCCAGAGGGAAATAGCCCGCGCATTCGCCCAAAAGACCGGAATTCGCGTCCTTGTAGTCCCTGTACAGGAGAACCTCTTGGCTGAGCGGGTCACTGCTGCCTATGCAGCAAGGTCCCTTCCCGATGTGCTCTTCCATCCTCTGGACTTCACCATCGGATGGGTGAAGGCAGGGATCTTGGATGACCGTGCTGCAACGGATGTGGTGCATCACCTGGGAAAAGAGAACTTCGGCGCAGGGCCGCTGAATCTCTGCCGGGTGCCGGGTGGCTATGCTGCTGTACCGATAGATGGATGGGGCCAGCTCCTCCTCTACCGCAAAGACCTGTTCGAGAAAAAAGGATTGCCTGCGCCTGATCGCTGGGGTTACATCCTTAAAGCGGCCCAGGCACTGCACAATCCACCTCTCATCTGGGGATTCGAGGTGGCCACTGACCCTGCACATACCTACACCCAACAAGTTTTCGAGCACCTCGCCCTGTCTAATGGGGTTAGACTGACAGATCCATCTGGAAGCGTTGACCTGGGCACGCCCGGGATGGTCCAGACCCTCGAGTATTACAAAGCACTTGCCCGGTTCAGCCCGCCTGGAAACCTCTACTGGCTAAACACCAGGATGGACTATCTGTCCGGGCGAGCGGCCATGATCATCTGGTCTCCATTCATCTTGGATGAGCTCTCGGGGCTTCGCAGGGATCAGCCAGTGCTGCCTGATATGGCAAAAGGGGAGCCTGGGTTTCTGGCCAGGAATACCGGCTTTGTGAGCATCATTCATGGCCCAAAAGGGAATGCTCAATATGGCCAGATAAATTATTTAGGTATCACGCGAGATGCGGACGAGCATGCGGCCAAACAGTGGGTGGAATTCTTACTAACCGACGGGTACCTGAGGTGGTTAGGCATGGCGGCAGAGGGTAAGCTCCCCGTGTGCAAAGGGACCCGGGACGAGCCCAACCGGTTCATTGACGGGTGGATGGATCTGGAGTTTGGGGTAACGACTCGGGCTAAGGTCTCCCAGTTTTACGGGATGGACGTGGTGAGAACTATTGTCGGCGGGATTGAGGGTTTCGACCGCTGGGGATTTGCCGAAGGGAAGGGGGCCCTTATCTCCAAGGTCTATGGAACAAAGGTTATTCCGGAGATCCTCAAGAGATTCCTCGACCGTGAACTTAGCGCGAGGCAGGCTGCACGGATGATGGACGAGCGGGTAAAGGGCCTTGAATAAGGATATGCATCACAGAACTCATGACACGCAGAGAGCCAACCTTCTTTGACCAGGAGGCTAGGCTTGCCTTCTGGATGTTGTTCCCTACATTCACGGTCGTTCTGGCCTTTGTTATCTTTCCAGTGATCTGGAATCTGTGGCTCAGTCTTAAAGCGGTCTCCCTGGGGGATCTTCGAGGGGTCTCTCTTTTCGAGTTTAACATGACCCTGGAGAATTACCGGAAGGTATTCGGAGATCCGGAATTCGGGACGGTTCTCCTGACTACGTTGATTTACACTACTGCCGGAAGCGTTCTGTCCATTCTCCTGGGGTTGATGGCGGCCCTCCTGGTGCACGGGGAATTCCCAGGCCGGAGCATGTTGAGAGGGCTTTTCATCTCCCCCTATATTGCTCCCGTGGTGGCCGTC
Source organism: Deltaproteobacteria bacterium (assembly GCA_020349945.1). Taxonomy (GTDB): domain Bacteria; phylum Desulfobacterota; class DSM-4660; order Desulfatiglandales; family B25-G16; genus JABXJZ01. The sequence continues at coordinate 2,316,419 of CP070704.1, read as the reverse complement.
ACCTTTACGTGGAGTTTTATCCTCGACCCCCAACTGGGCGTCTTAAACTGGCTGGCTGTGGACAAGGGTCTCTTGGCACAGCCAATTCCGTTTCTGTCACAGCGATGGTGGGACCTGGACCTGCTCGGAGTGAGGGTGCGTGTGCCTATGGCACTCACCTCAGTGATCCTCTTCGAAGGCTGGCGTTACTTTCCCTTCGCTTTCCTGTTCATTCTCGCACGGCTCCAGGCTATCCCGGATGAGCTTTATCAGGCTGCATCGGTCGACGGGGCGACCCCGTTTCAGCGGTTCTTCCACATCACCCTGCCACAACTTTCCGCAGTTCTGTCCACCCTCTTTCTCTTCCGATTCATCTGGACCTTCAACAAGTTCGACGATATCTTCTTGCTCACGAGGGGGCAGGCTGGAACCAAGGTGCTCACTATCAGGGTGTATGATTATGCCTTTGGTGAGTTTAATATCGGGGCAAGCTCAGCGGTGGCGATGATTCTCTTTGGTGTTCTTTCGGTCTTTCTCCTTGTTTACTTCCGGTGGATTGCGAAGGAGGAATGAGTGGACATGACCAGTGCTGGAAGCGACCGTTCAAGGAGGATTTACAGCCCAAAGGGTGCATTGAATGGGGCAACCACGAGCAGTTAGAAACCAGGGATCTTCTATGGATGAGGGTGAGGGGCAATGAGCAGGGAACGGCTGGAGAAAACCATTATTCAGATCCTGAGGGTCATGGGTCTCCTTGTGTTCATCGCCATCGTGGCCTTCCCCTTCTACTGGATGATGGTTTCTTCTTTCAGGTCTCTGGGGGAGATCCTCCTGAAGCCTGCCAACCTGGGTCTGGATATCCGAAAAATCAATCTTCACGCCTATTATGAAGTGCTTTTTCAACACGGCTTTCTCCGATATATCTGCAATAGTGTGTATGTCTCGGTGGTCACTGTGGTGCTTTCAGTCACCCTGGCCACTGTGGGGGGATATGCTGTCACCAGGCTCCGTTTTCGCGGCAGGGAATTCATGTCCTACAGCATCTTGCTGATCTATATGTTCCCGGCCATTGTCTTGGTGATCCCCCTCTATGTCATGTTCTCCCGGATGGGGTTCCGGGATTCAATCAATTTGCTCATCCTCGTGTACCTGGCTCAGACCCTTCCAGTTGCCCTGTATATGCTGCGGAGCTATTTTCAGACACTCCCGCCTGAGATAGAGCACGCAGGGTTGATCGATGGCTGCAGCCGTTTCAGCGTGATCTGGAGGATCATCATTCCTCTCTCCGCCCCGGGCCTGGCCAGCGTTGCCCTGTATACATTCATGATCGCCTGGAACGAGTTTCTGTTTGCGTTCATGTTTCTGGATACCCCTGAAAAATTCACGCTATCTCGGGGTGTAGTACAGCTCGCGGGGAGCGTCCATCTGTCCAAACAGTTAGTGATGGCCGCCTCGGTCATGGTGACCCTCCCCATCCTGGTCTTCTTCCTATTATTCGAACGTTACCTGGTTCGTGGCTTGACCGCAGGGGCCATGAAAGGTTGAATATGGCATCCTTGACCCTGAAGGCAATTACAAAGCGATTCGGTCAGATCTTGGCACTTCATGGCGTGGACCTACATGTAGACCACGGAGAGTTCTGCGTTCTTGTGGGGCCTTCGGGGTGCGGAAAGAGCACTCTACTCAATATCATCGCCGGACTGATCCAACAAGACGAGGGCTCGGTCCTCATAGACGGCCAGTCCGTTGACAGACTTGCCCCTCGGGAGCGGGATGTGGCCATGGTATTTCAAAACTATGCCCTTTATCCACACATGACAGTGGCACAAAACCTGGGATTCGGGCTTCGCATGCGCGATGTACCCAAGCAGATAATACGAGAGCAGGTTCTTGAGACGGCTCGGATACTGGGGATCGAGGATCTCCTGGATCGAAAGCCCCGGGGGCTCTCGGGTGGGCAGCGTCAGAGGGTTGCGATGGGTAGGGCGCTGGTGCGTCGGCCCAGGCTCTTTCTGCTTGACGAACCGTTGAGCAATCTGGATGCTCGCCTGCGTGCCAGTGTGAGGCTAGAGCTCAGGCACCTGCACCGTGAGATCCAGAGCACTATCGTATACGTCACCCATGATCAGGTGGAGGCCATGACCCTTGGAGACAAGGTGGTGGTCATGCGCCGGGGGAAGGTGCACCAGATCGGTTGGCCTGAGACCATCTACGCACACCCCGCAGACACCTTCGTGGCTACGTTCATTGGATCGCCGGAGATGAATCTGTATCGGGGAAGGCTTCTCCACAAGGATGATCGAACCCATTTCCAGGGTGCAGGTTTTTCCTTAGACATAGGAGGGCTTCAGCTCAATCTGGGGGAAAGTGAGCTAGAGGTGGGTATCAGACCCGAGGACATCGCAATCGGACATGGTGGGACCCCGGCACTGAAGGCTAAGATAGAGATGATAAGCGACATAGGCTCTGAGAAGTATATCCACGCCCGTCTTGGTCAGGAGAGCATGACGATCCGTGCCCCCAGGGAGGCAGCCTTCCAACCTGGCCAGGTCGTCCCCCTGACCGTTGACCCCGACCGGGTGCATATTTTTCATGAAGGGCGCCGCATCTCATGGCCTGCAGGTTCCTGCTCCTCATCGAAATGATCTGGGATGAAATGCCCACAGGGTTCTCTTATGATCGATGGTCACCCGGAATGGAACTGTCTGTGCCTCGCATGCCCTTAAGGCATGACCCCGTACATCTTGAGTTTCTTATGCAGGGTCCCCCGTGTTACGCCGAGCCGTCTTGCCGCTTCACTCTTATTACCACGGGTCAGCTCCAGCGTCCTCAATATGGTCGCCTTTTCAACCTCATTGAGCGGCATATCTGCAGGTATGGCGTCTTTTGGCAAAATTTCCCCGGACAGCGAGGCATCCCTTAAGATCAGTGACAGCTCTTCTTCATCTAAGTACTCTGACCTTAAAAGGACCATGCCCCTTTCAACAGCATTCATAAGCTCCCTGACATTTCCGGGCCAATCATATTTAAGCAACCGGTCCATGGCTTGAGGAGTAAACCCTTTTATCTGCTTACGATTTTTTTCCGAAAACAGTTCCAAAAAGCCAGAAATCTCTCATGATCGCGCTATGGAGTCCTATAGTGTCAGATTTTTGAGATGGGAGTTTTGATCCGAACTAATGGGGGGACTAAGATACGCAAGGCCTTGTTCTAGAGCCAGGGATTGGTCATTTTTTCAACCTCAATGGTGGAGGAAGGCCTAGCCCCATAGTCATGCCCAGGCCAAACAATCGTTTCACCAGGCAGGGTGAGAAGTATTTCCTTTATAGCCTTCATAAACTGGGCCGTAGATGCACCCGGTAGGTCCGTTCGACCAATGCCACCGACAAACAGGGTATCCCCTGTAAAAATGTTGCCATCCCCGAGAAGGCATATGCCCCCAGGGCTGTGTCCTGGGGTATGGATGACTTTGAGCGCAACATCACCCACCACAATCTGATCTCCATGCTTTACCGTGATATCAGCAGGGGGTGAAGGAATAAAACCCCACTGGCGGGCCATTTCATGCCCCTGTGCTGAATTGAACATTTGATCGTCCAGTTCGTGTATGATAATCTTTGCACCAGTGAGGGCCTTGACTCTAGCGTTGCCGCAGGTATGATCCGGATGGCCATGGGTGTTCACAATATATTTCAAATCCAGATCCTTTTGTGTAATCCTCTCAATGATCCGGTCCTCATCCCCAGCCGGATCAATAACCAGGGTCTCCTTGGTCCTCATACATGCCACTAAATAACAGAATACATCCATAAATCCGACCTTCATCTGTTCAATGTCCATAACTATCCCTTAGGCTTCACTCGGTAACCACCAAATTCGTCGAGTTCTTTCTTGTCTACTTTGGTAACCCAAGAACCAGTCAGATTCAACGTGCTCATTATCTTCTTGGCCTGTGTGTCTGCCTCGGTCCTGTCCGTGAAAAAACCAACACGGAGCCTTAGCCAGTGCTTTCCCTTTACTGTGGCACGGGTGAGGTAGACCGGGTATCCACATGAATCAAAGAGAAACCCTCCCTCTGGGCCTATTCTGAAAATCACATAAGGGTTCGATGCTAAACAGTCTCCCACATCCCCCTCATTTAACCATAAAGATGCTTGGCTGGCAATATTCCCTCGCTAAAGCAGAATCTGGTTTTTCACGGACCGAGACTCCCCAGCAGATATAATCCTGATGGCTGGCCGTCCTTTGACAGGGCATTTGTACTCGCATATGCCACAGCCCACACATATTTTGAGGTCCACATAGGGCAATGGAACCAGTATTCGCTTACCATCAGGTCCGGTCACAAGCTCCTTACTGAAATAGATCGCCTTTGGAGAGGTAGGGCAGTGTTCTTCGCAGACAATACAGGGCCCGTTTCCTGACCACGGAAGGCATCTACCCCTCTCTACATAAGCAGAACCTATTTTTATGGGGCGTTCAGTCTTCTCTTTTACTGAAATCTCCCTTATGGCCCCTGAAGGGCAGACACTTCCACAGAGGGTGCAGGTATATTCGCAGTAGCCCTGGATCATTACCAGACGGGGTGTCCAAAATCCTGCCATTCCTGCCTCTCCAAGGGTAGGGTTTATCACATTAGTGGGGCACACCTTCATGCACAGACTGCATCTCTGGCAGAGCCTGAGAAAATCCTTCTCCGGTAAAGACCCAGGCGGCCTGATCAAGCGGGGCTCTGAAACCTTGTGCACCTGGCCATCCAGTCTCCCCAGAAGAGGAATGGAGATACCTGCGAGTAAGCCGGTGAGTAGTGCCCTCCTGCCCATATCCGGTTTCCTGTTCAATGTGCGGGGCCATCTGAGTTGAAAGGAGAGGGCCCCTTCAGTGCAGGAATCAAAGCAGTTAAAGCACATCAGGCACTCTGCATTCTCCCACTGCTGGCCGGGAATAGGTGAGGCAGCACCCTGGCAGTTCTTGGTGCACAATTCACAGTTTGTGCATTTTTCATGATTCTTTTCCAGCCTCAGGATGCTGAGCCTGGAAAATATTCCTAATAAGGCCCCAAGGGGGCACAGGACTCGGCACCAGAAACGTGGCCTTATCCGGTTGAGGAAGAGGGTAAGCAGAAAAATCAGCCCGATAAACCAGGCCGATTGATATGATTGATAACTGTATCCAAATACCGGTGATACCAGGACCTCTGCCCCATAACTCAAGTGGTTTAAAATCCTTATATCGCTTTTGGCCATCCAATCAAAGATCTCCTTTATCCCCACCCCGAGTCCAGGGAAAACTGCCAGGGCCAGTGAGCGAAAAAAAAGGGATATGGGATCCATCAGCCCTGCAAGATTGAGGCCTATGAGTGCCCCTACAAGCAGGCTCGTGAGAAGGAGATACTTGACTCTCTGGCTGGGGCTCTTTTGGTTGGCCTCGATCATACGCTTCCCCTTGAGGGCAGGTTTGACCCAGCTTACCACATGGTGCGTGGTGCCCAAGGGACAGATGAAGCCACAGAAGATCCTGCCCAAGAAAAGGGTCACGAGAGTCAGGGCGAGTGCCCACCAAAACCCCGTAATAAAATGATGTCCTGACACAAGGGATGAGAGCCAGAGCAGGGGATCGAGCTGAAAGAAAAAGCCTAGAGGCCACTGAATTCTGAGATCCAGGTCAGAGGAGAAGACCAGTGAATATCTCAGATATATATCCTGGGGCAGACGGCTTTCAATCAGGAGAAAAAGGAAGAAGAGAAGAAAGAGGCCCTGGCTTATTCTCCTTATCCAGACCAGATGAGTTGCCTTCAAAGGATCACCTTTTTCTGATCCAGTTGCTGGAAATCATAGGTGCCCAGAGCCCACCGTTGACCTAAGAAGATATGACCTATCTGGTCTGGAGTCAGGCCAAATAGCATGGAGGCCTTGGCATCTGCAGCTACTTGGTCATCACTTAAGATCAGGGTATTTTTAGTGGCAACATCGGACAGCCTTCCGCCGGAGGGACCATTTTTTATCATGATCCTGGTGGCATCGATCAGGGTGAAAGTGGGATTGAAGAACCGGGCCAGGTCAACAATACTCTGGTGAATATCCTGGTGAAGGGCACTCCTTCTGCCGCCAATTGCCCCTATCCAATTTTTCATGCCGAGTGTCAGGGTGGTGAGTCCATGATGCTTTGCTACCGGAAGGTTGATGAGCCTGTCGGCCTCCACCAGTGGTACAAAGACAGGCCAGGCATCCAGGCGGTTTCCCTGTAGCTTCATCTCCCGCATAAGTGAAGACCTGGGATAGATCAGCTCTGCACCCGTCTTTTTTGCAACCATACCGGCGCCTGAAATGGCAAAACAACGCCTGGGATCGTTGATGGTGTTATCGGCGATCCTGACCTTTTTGGCCCCGGCCTCATAACAGATTTCGATGACTGCCTCCAGGAGTTCAGGGTTGGTGGTAGCTGCCAGGTCAGGACGCCTGGCCCATGAAATGTTGGGTTTGATGACAACCACATCTCCCCTTGAGACAAATCGACTGCTGCCACCCGCTGCCTCAAAAACCCTTCTTGTCAGCTCCTTTAAAGAGTAACCCTCCTCTTGACCGAGACCTTCAACTATAAACCCTTTCTTATGAGACTTGGCCGAGACCGAACCAGGGCCATTTAGAGGCCATCCGGTGAGGGCGGAAAGGACCAGGCCACCGGAGATCTTGAGCAACCTTTTGAGGGTTGTTCTTCTGGTGATGAGATGACTCATGTCCTCAATAAGATACCGCCTCGATAGCAGATTAGGATTGAAGAGCCGCGATGATTGCCCTCGTAAAGGCTGGCAGATCTTCCGGTTTCCGGCTGGTAATCAGCTTTTTGTCCACAACCACCTCCTGATCGACCCAGTTTGCACCGGTATGGACCAGATCATCCTTTATGCTGAAAAATGAGGTCACGGTGCGACCATTCACAATCTCAGCAGAGGCCAGCATCCATCCGGCATGACAGATGGCTGCCACCACCTTCCCTGCCTCAAAGAGATCCTTCACCAGCTTGACCATGGATGGATGACGGCGCATGTGGTCGGGGGCATATCCCCCAGGGATAATGACGCCGTCAAAAGCCGCACCTGAAATTTGCCCTGCGCTGGTATCTGCCTTGCATGGAAGCCCAGACTTTCCAGTGTACTCCTCACTACTTCCGGATCCGACCACCACGACCTGGGCCCCGGCCTCTTTGAGTCGGTAATAGGGATACCAGAACTCGAGGTCATTGTACATCTGCTCGACCAAGATAATGACCTTTTTCCCTTTTAGTTCCATATCTTTCCTCTCATTTATCTTTTTTATGATACATTCTGGATTATGATATTTAATATCCTTCGAATGGGCTCTGCAGCACCCCAGAGAAGCTGGTCTCCCACAGTGAAGGTAGCCAGATATTCAGGTCCCATCAGCATCTTTCGCAGCCTGCCTACGGCAATGTTCAGTGTGCCGTTGACCGCTGCAGGGGTCAAGGATTGAAGCGTTGATTCTTTATCGTTGGGGACCAGTTTTACCCACTCGTTGCCCCTTGCAATCATCTCTGAGACCTCGTCAAGAGGCAGGTTCTTGTCCAGCTTGACGGTGAGGCCCTGACTGTGACATCGCATGGCACCCACGCGGACGCACACACCATCCACAGGAATCGGTTTCTTCGTTTGCAGGATCTTGTTCGTTTCTGCTGACCCTTTCCATTCCTCCCTCGTCTGTCCGGATTCCATAGGCGAGTCGATCCATGCAATCAGGCTGCCGGCAAGCGGAACCGTGAAATTTTGCACAGGGAAGGCACTACTTCTTAGTTCCCTTGTGACGACCTCGTCAATAGCAATGGCCGTTGATGCAGGGTCATTGAGCAGGGCCCTGGAGGCGTCACCGAGGACTACCATCTGTGCAATCAGCTCTTTCATGTGCTTGGCGCCTGCGCCTGAGGCGGCCTGGTAGGTCATGGAAGAGATCCACTCAATATGGCCGGATGCAAAAAGACCTGAAAGCGCCATGAGCATTAGACTCACAGTGCAGTTGCCGCCTACATAGGTCTTGATCCCAGATGAGAATCCAGAGTCGATCACGGCCCTGTTTACCGGGTCCAGGACAATGATGCTGTTATCCTTCATACGGAGGGCGGACGCAGAGTCTATCCAATAGCCATTCCACCCGTGCCTGCGTAGCTGGGGGTATACCTTCCTGGTATAATCGCCACCCTGACAGGTCACGACAATATCCATCGGGGAAAGCAGCTTGATGTCAAATGCATCCTGTAGCGGAGGTATGTCAAGTCCCAGTTCAGGGCCTTTTCCACCAACATTTGACGTGGTAAAGAAGATGGGCTCAAAGCCTTTGAACTCCTCCTCTTCCCGCATACGGCCCATGAGAACCGATCCAACCATGCCCCGCCATCCAACAAAGCCGACTCGCAACATGATGCCCTCCATAAGGCCTGATTTTTACAGGGAAATTTCTATATAGACCTAATCTCTGCTTGCTTCAAGCAAAAAATTCACCTTTCCACCATCTTCCCCAGGGCCTTCCATAATGTCTACCGTGTCTCTTTAAATCTCAGCAATACTCCAAGCACATAATCTATATCATACTCACTATGATCAGCCGAAACCTGGAACCGTATCTCCTCACCCCCTCTAGGAACTACCGGATAATTCAATCCAGTGGCTAATATACCATGCTCGATCAGATATTGAACCAGTTCGGAGGTTCTTCTTGTATCTCTAATCATGAGTGGTACAACTGGATGCTCACTTTCTATAATCTCGTAGCCCAAATCAACCAGCCCTTTTTCAAGGCGTTTCGTAAGCTTACGTAGATTCTCTAATAGTCGTCTCCCCCTTTCGCTGTCTAAGATATCCAGTGCCTTTACTGCTGAACTTGCCTCTGAAGGGGTAATTGGATTGGAATATATGTAGAAAGGGGCCGTTTCTCGCAGGTAATTAATAACCGTAGAAGTTGACGCCAAATAACCGCCATTTACTCCCAAGGCCTTTCCCAAGGTTGCAACTATTATGTCTATGCCTTCTGCATTTGTATATTCCTCAGTTCCTCGCCCAGTTTTACCAAAGGCACCTACACCATGAGAATCATCTACAATAATGCTCATGCCTTCTTCAAATTCTGAATCATACATTTTGGCAATCTCCACCATAATGTTCAGCGGCGCATAGTCGCCCCTCATACTGAAGATCCCGTCTGTGATAACCAAGACTCGTCTTGCCTTTCCAAGGGCGTTTCTTATTCGATCCTCCAGGTCGGTCATATCCAGATGTTTGTAAATCTCCTTTATTTTAGGCCGGGAGAGCCTTATTGCATTAATAATACAGTTATGATTCAGCTCATCACTGATGACAATGGTCTCATTGTCTATTAGTGGTGATACAATGCCCACAACGGCGGCATAAGCGGAACTGAAAATCATTGCAGATTCTCGGTTATGGAACTCTGCCAGTTTTTTTTCTAGGTCAATATGTGGTTGATAGGTACCGCTAATGAAGCGGACCGCCCCGGGGCCAGTACCATATGTTCTTGCAGCCTCTTCTTCTGCTTCAATGATCTCCCTGTATAACGACATCCCGAGATAGGAATTGGAATTCATTCTGAGAAATTCTTTTTCCCCATGGCCTTCAATAAGGAATCGTGGACCTCTCTTATCTTCAGCATGCTTTATGCCTGTTATCACCATTTCCTTTCCCTTAAGGGCCCCTCTTTCCTTGAGTTCACGAAGCTTCTCACTTAATACGTGTTCCAATTTCTTGACTGACATGTTGCTCCTCCTGTGAATTAATCCGCTAACAAGGTATACGCGACATATGGGAACTTATTTCGGATACAGTCATTTACGTGTTCTCAATAATGAGTGAGACGCTGAGGCGAATACAGGTCTTTTGGGCTAATCCATGTTTATTTTGAGCCTCTGAGATATTTTTTCCATCATATCCTTTGTCATAGAGTCGAGCTCATATTCCGGTTTCCATCCCCACTCTTCCCGAGCAGCGGTATCATCCATCTTGTTTGGCCAGGAGTCGGCAATTGCCTGTCGGAGGGGGTCTATTTCATAGTCTATAGTGAATTCTGGAAGTGTTTTTCTGATTTCAGCGGTAATATCCTCAGGTGCAACGCTCATGGCTGTAACATTAAAGGCATTTCTATGCTTAAGTCTGGCTGGGTTTGCTTCCATAAGCTCAATTGCCGCTTTCAGCGCATCCGGCATATACATCATATCCAAATAGGTACCCTCCTTGAGATAGCAGGTGTATTTCCTTTGCCCGACGGCGGCATAGTAGATTTCTACAGCATAATCTGTGGTGCCGCCACCTGGTGGAGTTTTATAGGAGATGAGCCCGGGATAACGAACTCCCCTCGTGTCTACACCAAATCTCTTGAAATAATAATCGCAAAGGAGTTCGCCAGCGACCTTAGTTATGCCGTACATTGTGTTCGGGCGCTGGGTTGTGTCTTGTGGTGTGTTATTTAAAGGAGTGGTTGGACCAAATGCACCAATGGAACTTGGGGCAAAAACATGGCACTCATATTCGCGTGCTACCTCCAATACAGTATAAAGACCAGTCATATTTACATTCCAGGCCAGTTGGGGTTTTTCTTCCGCCACTGCCGAAAGTACAGAGGCAAGGTGATAGATTGTATCCACCTTATACCGCTTTATTATTTCAGCAACTGTGTGTATCTCCGTACAATCAATGAAGTGAAATGGGCCTGATTCAAGCAAGGTTTCATCTGGTTTTGTTTTGTGACCCGTAGCTATGATATTTTCATTGCCGTATTTTTTTCGTAGGGTCATTGTTAATTCCGAACCAATCTGTCCCGCGGCACCGGTCACTAATATTTTTTTCATTCCTATCTCCTGACCTCACAATACAGTGACGATCTCTACTGGTAAGGCTTTTTCCTTCGCAAGTCGCTCGTGGCACTTGTCGCGCGAGGCGAACATAGGACAAAGGCGCATGTGTGTCAAGGCACATTCATCATAGGATATGACATTTGCCGTTCAGATGAAGGCAAGGAAAAAATGAATTGAGGGAGGAGGAAGAAAATGAACGGGCGCGAGACGATATTGGGATACTGGCCAGATCCTTGGTTAGTCTTTTATATACTGGTTAAGCAAGGGCCAATAAGAACAGATCTATCTCCTGTTTACCACAAGGCAGCCCGCCATCATGTCATGGAGCCCTTGTTTTTTCGGCGTAAAGGCTACCATGAGGTAGCCAGCCAAGAGGATGATTGTGGAGATGATCTTGCTGAAATGCCGTACCGTGGCTGTGCCAAACGGAATTGCATTTCCAGATAAATCCGTAACCTTAATACCGAGCGCCATCTTACCCAGTGTGCCCTGTTTCGATGAGCTCTCCATGATGGCGAAGTACAGCCAACCCACAATTATGCCGATAATGTTCCCCACGGCGCCTGCACCTTGCGATGTTCCCCTTGAGAAGCCATATACAGAGCCAATAAAAGTCCCAATTATGAGCCCGACGGCCGTCAAAACAAATCCATCGATAATGACTGCGACAAATCTTTTCCAGAAGCCTGCGTAGCCCCTGAACTGATTATATTCCGTGATGAGCTCAAATTCTCCGGTTTTGGGTGTAAGCGAAGGCGGTGGTTCGTGGGTATCTGATATTGTACGCCCCAGTGAAGGTTCAACCCGGGTGCCGGAGTCTGGTCTTTCTTTTGCAGTTGGTTCGATTGGAATCTGGCCCCCGCATTTTTTGCACGTGGCCAAGCCCCCCCCTTGTTGAGGGATCTCGTCGCCTGAAACGCGGTGACGGGTATTACAGGTAGGGCAGACAATCTTCATGATTTCCTCTATTGCCCTTACATATGCTTATGTTTTTGATCTGTCAAGGAATTTGGGGGGCTTGTGGCCTCTGTTTCTCAGGATGGTGAATCTCTGAAAGGTGATTCATATACTTGCGAAGTGTGACATTATCGTTTATTATATGGTGCATCTTATGGGCTGGCGCCCCTCGTAAGGGCCTTTTCTTCTTGTCTTTCGAGGACATAGCCTAAAGAAAGGGGGTATTTGAATGAAGAGATCAGGATATTTCATTACCCTTGTTTTGGCCGTGGTTCTTTCCCTGTGTTTTGCCGGTGCCCAGTGCTGGGCAGGTGAAAAGGTATACAAGATGACCGGGGACATAACGGCTCTTGACCCTGATCACAACGCGGTGGTCATTGAGGTGCCTGTAGGGGAAAAGCTATTCACCGTAGCAGGACCGGTCTCCCCTGAGGCTGTTTTGAAAAAGGATGGCCGATCAGTAGACCTGATGGATTTTCAGATAGGCGAGCGGGTCACAGTCAAATGGAAGGCCACTGAAACGGGTCACCTCATTCTGTCGGTGAGGGCCAAGAGGTAGTCTGAATCGCAAAAATCGATCATCATGAAGGCTTGCAAGGGTTTCCTTTGTTTCCATATACAAGGGAAGAATAAGGAATATGCTCAATTTACGATATCTCGCCCTACCGCTGATAAGGGCCGCTTATAAGCCCCTCTTGGTTTTCTCTCTCCTCTGTGTCCCATATCTATACCTTTGTCAGATGTCCTATTGCTCTTCTCTTAAGGGAGATAGTGAGCATTACAAGCACCTCAGGTACAAGATGGTAGAGGAACAGATTGCCGCCAGGGGTATCGATGATGAGAATGTCTTGCAGGCGATGAGGGATGTTCCCCGCCATTTGTTTGTACCAAAAAGAAAAAGAGGCTCAGCCTATGGAGATTTCCCTTTGCCCATTGGATACGGACAGACGATCTCCCAGCCCTATATTGTAGCCTTGATGACCAAGCTTCTTGATCCTGAAAGAGATGATTTTGCCTTAGAAGTAGGAACTGGCTCTGGGTATCAGGCGGCGGTACTAAGCCAAATAGTGAGAAAGGTCTATACTGTGGAGATCATCCCTCCTTTAGGTAAGGCTGCGGAAAAGAGGCTTAAAGAGGTAGCGTATGAGAATATCACGGTGAAAGTTGGGGATGGCTACTACGGATGGGAAGAATATGCTCCCTTTGACTGTATTATCGTAACAGCAGCCTCTGATCATATCCCTCCTCCCCTGATAAGACAGCTGAAAAAGGGAGGGAAAATGGCTATCCCTGTAGGTGGTCCTTTCCAGGTGCAGAATCTTATGCTAATAGAGAAGTCAGAGGAAGGCGAGATACAGATGAAGAATATTTTGCCGGTCAGATTCGTGCCCCTTCGCCGGAAATAGAAATAGCCCCCCGATGGTGGAATCCTTTTACTCCAAACCGGATCCTTTCGGAGAAGGCTTTCTGAATAGCTCGGTTCGATGAATACATTGTTCCCTTTTCTTGCCCTTCTATTTATCTCTTCAAGCTCCTTGGCCTATGAACTAATCTTAATGCGACTTTTTAGTATTGTCCAATGGTATCACTTTGCCTATATGGTCATAAGTATAGCCCTTTTGGGTTTTGCTGCCAGCGGAACGCTATTAGCCCTTATCCAGAGCAGGGGGAAAAGGCCTTTAACTGAGGGACATTTTGCCTTTCTGCTTTCCCTTTTCTCCTTTTTGCTTTTCATCCTTATCGTGGCGAGTTTCTATTTAGCTCAAATGATTCCCTTCTCTCCATTTCAGTTGGTCTGGCAGAAAATGCAGTACCTATATCTGGCAGGGTATTATGTGCTCTTTTTTATCCCTTTTTTCTTGGCGGGATGCTTTATTGGTTTAAATTTTATGTGCTATAAGGACAAGATTGCCCGGGTCTATTTCTATAACCTGCTGGGCTCCGGAGCAGGAGTATTGATAGCCTTTCTTTCCTTTTATTTGATACCTCCGACGCTTTTACTCATAGTTTCCAGCTTTCTTGCATTCTTAGGCTTCCTCTTTTCTTCCTATAAGAGGATCAGGACTAGAGCCTATCTTGTTCTGAACATAGCAGGTGTCGCCTTCCTCTTCATGTGCCTGATTAAGGGGGGGGTTCCTCTACAAATTTCTGCCTATAAGGGTATCAGCAAAAGCCTGCACTTACCAGGGGCTAAACTGGAGTATGAGGCACATTCACCCCTGGGATTACTCCAGGTAGTAGATGCACCTTCATTACGGTATGCTCCTGGGCTGAGCCTCAAGTATGGCCAAGAACCACCTTCCCAGAAGGAGATATTTCTAGATGGAAACTCGTATGGTGCAGTAACTAATTTCGAAGGCAAAAGGGATAAGTTAGAATATCTTGACTACAGCACCTTTGCCCTTGCCTATCATTTGATGGCCCCTGAGCAAGTTTTGGTCTTGAACCCGGGTGGCGGAACCCAGGCTTTAGCTGCCCTTTATCACTCCCCTGCGCATATTCAGGTCGTGGAGTCTCATGCTGACATCGCAAATCTCTTAAGGGGGCCCTTAAGATCATTTTCCCAGAGTATCTATGACTGCTACCCCCCTATTGAGGTAGATATAGCCTCTCCACGTGAGTTCGTAGTCAGAGATCTCGGCACATACGACCTTATCCAGTTAGGCTTAATTGGTAGCTGGGGAGGGGTAGGGGGTGGAATTTATGCTACAGGGGAGAATTATATGTATACGATTGAGGCCCTCGGGGAATATTTTGAACATCTGAACCCCCAGGGCATACTCAGTGCCTCTACCTGGTTGAGCAGTCCTCCCCGCACCTTTCTGAAACTCCTCGCCTTGGCTGTTGAGACCTTGGAGAAGAAGTATGAAGGTGACATTTCTCGCTCAATTGTAGGTATTCGCAGCTGGGCAACCGGGACCGTGCTTATAAGGAGAGGGGAGTTTAGCGCTGCAGAGGCTCAAAAGATAAAGGATTTTTGTAAGGAGAGGGCATTTGATCTTGTTTACTATCCGGGAATTGATCGGCAAGAGGTTAATCAATATAGCGTCCTGGAGAAACCGGTTTATTACGAAAGTATCTGTAGCTTGTTACATGCTGATAGGCGGGATCAATTCTATGAGGATTACATATTCAATATAAAACCACCCACTGATGATAGACCATATTTCTTCCATTTCTTTCGATTATCCGCCGTGGTTTATCTTCTTAAGACCTTGGGCAAAGAGTGGATTCCCTTCTTGGAGTGGGGCTACGTAACGTTGTGGGGCACCTTAGTGCAGGCCCTCGTTTTTGCCCCTCTGTTTATGTTTTTGCCTCTTATCCTTATCAAGGGTGATCAGGGGCGGTCTCCCTTGAGAAAAGGGAAAATACTCCTCTATTTCAGCTTACGTGGTTTGGCCTTTATGTTTATAGAGATGGGCTATATCCAGAAATTCATTTTGTTATTGACTCATCCCATCTATGCCCTGGCCCTGGTACTATTTACGCTGCTGTTTTTCTCAGGGATAGGTAGCCTCCTGAGTAGCAGGATAGGAGAGCGGTGCACATGGATTCCCTTTATAGGAATAGTATTCTTTTCCTGCATTTACGGTATTTTCCTGGATGCATTGCTGAAGATTTTTCTGCCTTATCCCCTTTTGTTGAGGTGTATACTCGTTGTGTTTTTATTGGCTCCCTTAGCTTTTTTTATGGGAATGCCATTTCCCATTGGGCTGCAGTTAGTCTCAGATAAGCAGAGTAGTTATATACCCTGGGTGTGGGGGGTAAATGGGGTAGCTTCAGTGATTGCCCCTGTCCTGGGGAGTTTGTTGAGTGTATGTCTCGGCTTTCATGTACTGATGCTCCTTAGTTTGGTGCTCTATGGCTTAGCTGGATGGATTATCCGGCTTATTGCCCGGAGTTGCGATTAGTAGTAAGGTTCAGGGGCTGAAGATTCGGAAATAATTTCTTTTATAGTTTTATAATAATGAAGGTTGGACTATGATAGTATGCGTAATTGATATAATCTTCAACGTGGTCATCTCGATGAGAGAGTATAGATGGAAAAGAGGAGCAAGAGAAAGCCCATAATAGCCATACTTACCGGTGGCGGAGATGTGCCAGGCCTTAATCCGTGTATTAAGACCCTCGTTTACCGGGCAGATGGTGAAGGAATCAAGGTGATAGGGATAAAAAGGGGCTGGGCCGGGCTTCTGGAGTACAATCCGGATGATCCCTCTACCGGCCCCAGGTGTATCCGGGAATTGAATCCCGCGGAGGTCAGGACCATCGACCGTACCGGAGGCACCTATCTCCATACCTCTAGAACCAATCCAAGCGCTGCCAGAAGAAAGGAGGCCCCAAATTTTCTCAGGAAACAGTTCAAAAGGGGTGAGAATGTAAAGGACTTCACCCCCCATGTCTTGAAAAACCTGGAATATCTGAAGATCGATGCCGTTATTCCCATAGGGGGAGATGATACCCTCGGTTTTGCTGACAGATTACACAGGGAGGGGTTTCCGGTAATTGGCATACCAAAAACAATGGATAATGACGTCTTTGGAACAGACTATTGCATCGGCTTTTCAACAGCCGTCACCAGGAGCGTTATTTTCATGAATGCACTGAGGACCCCGACTGGCTCCCATGAACGTATAGCGGTCATTGAGCTATTTGGCAGGTATTGTGGTGAGACCACACTGGTATCGGCATATTTGGCAGGGGTGGATCGTGCCATTATTTCGGAGGTAGCATTTGACCCGAAAAGACTTGCAGAGCTCATCATGAAAGACAAACGCGCGAATCCCAAAAATTATGCCATGATTGCCATTTCAGAAGGGGCCAGGATGATAGGAGGCGAGATTTTTTTATCTGGAGACTCAGATGCCTATGGGCACAGAAGATTGGGGGGAATCGGAGAGGAAACCGGGGCAATTCTTAAGGAGCTGACAGGGGAGGATGTCCTCAATCAACGACTCTCCTATTTAATGAGAAGCGGCGTACCTGACTCCCTGGATCTGATGGTGGCTGTTAATTTTGCCAATATGGCCATTGATCTTTTTCTAAAAAGCGTCTTTGGACGCCTTGTCGCACTCAGTCGTGGAATCTATACGGATATCCCCCTCAGCACTATTACTACAGGCCAAAAGAGGGTAGATGTGCGAGAACTCTATGACGTAGAAGAGTATCGGCCCAAGATTCGCCATGTTGGCGGTAAACCGATGTTTCTGTATTAAGAAAGACGGCGGGCAAATCAGGATGGAGGGGTTTATGCCCTCAGGTGCTTTACGGGCAGTTCATGCGGTGTCCACCAACTGATCCGCCTCTCTCTGGCTGCTCCTGTATATCTGCCTGAGGAGGCTGTAGGTCCGATGGGCAAGCTCGGGATCACGCTCTGCCAGCCTGAATGCCTCTTCCCTTGCCTCGGATAGTATCTCGGCATCGCTCATGAGGTTCGCTACCCGAAACTGGTGGAATCCTGATTGCCTGAGACCAAGGAATTCACCTGGCCCCCTTATGGCAAGGTCTTGCTCGGCAATTTTGAATCCGTCTGTGGTCTTCTCTATGACTCTGAGCCTTCTGCTCGCCTCGGTGGTTTTTCTGTACGAGGCCAAGAGCAGACACTTTGATGGGTAAATGCCTCTTCCTATCCTCCCCCTGAGCTGATGGATTTGGGAGAGCCCAAACCTCTCCGCGTTCTCGATCACCATGATGGTGGCATTGGGGATGTCTATACCCACCTCAATAACCGTGGTGGAAACCAGGATGTCTATGTGCCCTGCTTTGAATGCCTCCATTATCCCTTCTCTTTGATCCAGAGGCATCCTTCCATGGATCAAGGCTATATGGAGATCTGGAAGTACAGCCCTGAGCTCCTCAGCCATCTGTGTGGCATCCTTGAGCTCCATCTTTTCTGACTCCTCGATCAGCGGATAAACCATATAGGCCTGTCTTCCCTTCTTTATCTCCTCTCTCAGGACTGCATAGACCTTATCTCGATCCCTCTCATGAAAGAGCCTGGTTTGAATGGGCTTTCTCCCAGGAGGAAGCTCATCTATCACGGATATATCAAGGTCTCCGTACAGGGTAAGCCCCAGTGATCTTGGGATAGGGGTAGCTGTCATGCTGAGTACATCCGGGCTTATTCCTTTATGTCTGAGAATAGCCCTCTGCACCACTCCGAACCTGTGCTGCTCATCAATGATCACAAGTCCAAGTCCGTGAAATGTGACACTTTCCTGAATGAGCGCATGTGTGCCTATGAGCATATCTATATCCCCTTGTCTTACCCCATCTCTCACGTCATCAGCATGGGTACCCAAACCGCTTGTGAGAAGCGCCGCTTTGAGATTCATTTTTCGGGTGAGCTCAAGGGTGCTGAGATAGTGCTGCTCGGCAAGAAGCTGGGTAGGTGCCATGAATGCCACCTGATACCCATTCCTCACGGCCACCCATGCAGCGATAAGTGCAACCACGGTCTTGCCGCTTCCCACGTCGCCCTGAAGCAGTCTGTTCATGGGAAACGGCCTGTTCATATCTGAGGTAATCTCGTGAATTACCCTTGTTTGCGATACTGTAAGCTGAAAAGGAAGGCAGCGATAAAGCTCCTCCACACCTTGTATGCCAAAGGCTATCCCTTTCTCCCGGGATGCCTTGGTCCTCTTGAGTGCCAGGGTCAGCTGGAGCATAAAGAACTCGTCAAATATGAGCCTTCGCTGTGCGGGCGCTCTCCGGATACGGAGGTCTTCAGGTCTTGATTCAACCGGGAAGTGCACCTCCCCTATTGCCTTACCCAGTTCAGGAAGCTGCCTTGTCTGCCTTATCCTTGCGGGCAGCGGATCTTGGAGGCCTTGAGTAAACCGCTTCACAGCGTCCATCACAATCCGCCTTATCCTTCGCTGCGAGATCCCGCCAATTTCAGGATAAACGGGCATTAACCCGCCTATCTCGTGCTCATCTCCATCCTCTATGATCTCTGGATGGTAGGTCTCCGGGATCTTTACGGATATGCGAAATCGGCCGAAGAGGATAATCTTCTTTCCCTTTGTAAACCTGAAGAGGTACCGTGGTGCTCCCATCCATCTGGCGGATATGATCCCGTATTCATCCCCTATGAGCATTTCGAGTATCTCCCGGTATCTGGATCTGACTCTCCTGAGTTTGAGTATCGTGCCCTTGATGAGGGCGGTCTGACCGGAGCTGAGTTCGTGGATCGGAACGAATTTCGTGCGGTCCTGGTAGGAGCGGGGAAGGACATACAAAAGATCACACACGGTCTGAACTCCCCTGTTCTGGAGCTCTCTGGCAGTGACCTTCCCCACGCCTTGAAGTGAACCGACAGGGCTGAGAATCCTCCTGTATGCACTGTCCTTAACTGAATCCGTTTCCGAATGACCGCATGGTTTCATAGTGACGAGTTCCCTACGTGAACAGTATACTCGTAAGTATTCTATTCCAAAGTATAGACATTTTCATAATCAGGAGGCACTATCTCTTTGCTCCGGTCTGACCTGGAAAAGAGTGCCAGATAGTTCTCAGGGACTTCATGTAAGTTTTAGCACCATAGTTTCCCTGGTAGCTGTATCAAATAAAGAAAAAGTGCCTGGCCCGTCCTTGCCCATAACATCCCCGGGGTTCAGCAATAGGGTCTGATGGATTCTCTCCTGCCTGTGCGCATGGGTGTGACCACAGCAGACCAGATCGTATTCACCAGTGTGTGCCAATGCGTGCCCCATTTCCTCATAATGGGTGAATCCAATAGAGACCCCCTCTAGATTGAGCCTTCCGATAAGACCATGGGTTTCCATATTCTTTAGTTCAGTAAGAGAGATCCTGGTCAACATATATGGATCGCCGTCATTGTTTCCCAAGACCCAATGAACAGGCCCATCAAACTGTGCCAATTCCATGAGGGTAAAAGGGGCAACCAGATCTCCACAGTGTACAATCAGTTCTGCTTTATGAGCTCTTGTCAGCTCCAGGGCCTTTCTCACATTCCAGATGTTATCATGACTATCACTCATAATAGCAATGACCATAATGTACCTCCTTACTATTGGGTTTTCACTAAAATATAACTGTCCTGCGTAGGACTGGATCATATAAAAAATACCGTTTTGAGTGAAGCAAGAAGATTGCCCGGAGAAAACAAAATTATTGAATGTGCCGGTTATATAGAGAGCATTTTAGCTTGACTGCAATAGTCATTACCGATAAATTTCCAATTAGATTTCTTCCCTATTAAGATGCCTACGAGCAAATATATCATAGTAACTGGAGGAGTTCTTTCCGGGCTGGGGAAAGGAATCGCTGCTGCCTCCATAGGTCATCTTCTTTCTGCAAGACTCAAGATTATCCCTATCAAATGTGACGGCTACCTCAATGTTGATCCAGGAACAATGAATCCATTTGAGCATGGGGAGGTATTTGTCTTGGATGATGGGGGAGAGGTTGATATGGATTTCGGGCACTACGAGCGATTCTTGGGTATTAGGTGTCGATCCAAGTGGAACCTCACCATGGGTAAGGTATTTGACACGGTAAGGGAGAAAGAGAGGAGAGGGGATTACCTAGGAAAGACCGTTCAATACATTCCCCATGTGACGGATGTCATTAAAAGCCACATCTATGAAGTGGCCAAGGAAGAATCGGCTGATCTGGTTATAGTGGAAATAGGGGGAACCGTAGGGGATATTGAAAATGAGCTCTTCCTCGAGGCAATGAGACAGATGAAGGAGGATGTAGGGAGGGAAAATATCGTTTACATACATTTGACTTATGTCCCCATTCCCCATGGAGTAAATGAGCAGAAGTCAAAGCCTACACAGCAGAGCGTTAATCTCTTAAAACAGAGGGGAATCTTCCCAGATATTATCATAGGGAGATGCTCGGAATTTTTGACCAAAGAGATAAGGTTGAAGATCTCAAATTTTTGTGATGTGAGCCCCGAGGCCGTGATCACTGGCCTTGATGTGGATGATATCTACGAGATACCAGTTGTCTTTGAAAAAGAGGGAATAGCCGAAATCCTCCATAAGAAACTAAATATCTATTCTCCCCCAGACCTGCGGAGATGGAAGGAACTGATTGAAAATATAAGGAGTCCGAGAAGTGAAATAACAGTGGCTATGTGCGGGAAGTACACCAAACTTGAGGATTCTTATGCCTCCATTATCGAATCACTGAATCACTGTTCGGCACACCTGAGATGTAAGATACACCTCAGATGGATAGAGACAACGGACATTGAAGATGCCCCTGTTCTAAATGGCATAGATGGAGTAATTGTTCCCGGTGGTTTCGGTTCCAGGGGAACGGAGGGGAAGATCGAGATTATTAGAAAGGCCAGGGAAGAAAACATTCCATTTCTTGGTCTCTGCTTTGGGCTTCAATTGGCTGTTATAGAGTATGCACGAAACGTTTGTCAGCTAGAGGGAGCTAATAGCACTGAGTTTGATCCAGATACACCCTTCCCCGTGATAGATATTCTCCCTGAACAAAGGGATATTACAGAAAAGGGCGGGACCATGAGACTCGGGGCATATGAGGCCGTTCTAAAGAAAGGAACACTGGTCAGCAGGCTTTACAAATCTGGTGTGATCTCAGAAAGGCACCGACATCGTTATGAGGTAAACCCACAGTATCATAAGATCCTTACTGATAATGGTCTTGTCTTCTCAGGAACGAGCAGGGACGGAAGGCTGGTTGAGTTTATTGAGCTTCCCAATTTGGACTGTTTTGTAGCTACCCAGGCACACCCGGAGTTAAAATCAAGCATGGAAAAGCCATCCCCGCTCTTTTACGGCTTTGTCCAGGCCAGCCTAAGCAGAAAAGAAGCTCAGGGGCCCTGACCCGATTCATGCTTCTTTAAATAGATCATAATTATGGAGATTGCAGCAGGGGTCATGCCTGGTATCCTCGATGCCTGACCCAAGGAAATAGGTCTTGTGGAGGATAGTTTCCCCCTTAGTTCATTAGAAAGACCGTGCACCTTGGTATAATCAAACCCCGGTGGTATCTTTATCCTCTCCTGATTCTTGAATTTCTCAACATCTCTGAGCTGCCGTTCAATATATCCCTCGTATTTTATCTCGATTTCAACTTGATGCGCAGTCCCTTCATCGATCTTCTCATGCTGCCCATGCAGGGTAGCAATATGTCGATAACCTAATTCCGGCCTTTTAAGGATCTGATCTAAGGTAGCTGCATTTTTTAGTGGCCTTGATCCCGCCTTCACAAGATACTCGTTTACCCTGTTTGAGGGAGTTATTACCGTGTTTTTTATCCTATGAACCTCTGCTGAGACCTCCTTTTGCCTTTCCTTCATCTGCCTTACCGTTTCATCATCAATGAGACCTAATTCATTGCCTTTCTCCATCAATCTCCGCCCCGCATTATCCTCTCTGAGCAGCAGTCTGTACTCTGCCCTGGAGGTAAACATCCTGTAAGGCTCTTCTGTTCCTCTGGTAACCAGATCATCAACCATAACAGCCATATATGCCTCTGATCGATCAAGGAGAAAGGGCGGTCTGCCCTGAATCTTTGATGCCGCATTAATCCCTGCCCATATACCTTGAGCGGCTGCCTCCTCATATCCACTGGTTCCATTGATCTGGCCAGCCATATATAGACCCTTGATAAGCTTGGTCTCAAGGGTAGGAAGCAATTGCATAGGGTCTACATAATCATATTCAATTGCATAGGCTGGCCTCATGATCTCAGCCTCTTCCAATCCATCAACAGATCTTACAAAAGGGATCTGTACATCCATAGGTAGGCTATTTCCCAGGCCACTTGCATAAATCTCCTGTGTATCTATCCCCTCAGGTTCCAGGATGATCTGGTGTTTGTCCCTGTCAGAAAACCTTACTATCTTGTCCTCGATAGAGGGACAATAGCGGGCGGGAACCCCTGTGATCTTCCCCCCGTACAGGGCAGAACGCCCCAAATTTTCCCTTACGATCTGATGGCTTTTCTTATTTGTATGACCTATATAACACGGAACCTGGGTTGCACTGATCTCCTTGGTAAAAAGGGAAAATGGTCTGGGATTCTCGTCTCCTTCTTGTCTGTCAAATCTAGTAAAGTCTATGGTTGATTTTTTTAATCGCGCAGGAGTGCCTGTCTTCATCCTTCCCAGGTTGAAACCCCACTTTTTGAGGTTTTCGGGCAGCGCGTAGGATGCAAACTCACCTGCTCTGCCGGCCATGATAGAGGTAAAGCCGATATGCATCAAACCGCTCAGGAAGGTTCCGGTGGCCAGGATCAGTGCCTCGGCCTGATACCCAAATCCCGTTTGATCCTCTATGCCGACAACGTGATTGTTCTCCCCCACCAATCTTTCAACCATGGCCTGCTTTATATCTACGTTAGGCTCCTTTTCCAGTGCCTCCTTCATGGCGATATGATACCTGATCTTATCATTCTGGGTTCGAGAGGATTGAACAGCCGGGCCCTTTTTGGTATTCAAGGTCCGGTACTGTATTGCTGTCTTGTCTGTTATCTTGGCCATCTCACCACCCAGGGCATCAATCTCTTTTACCAGTTGTCCCTTGGCTACCCCTCCAATAGAAGGGCTGCATGGCATTTTTGCTATTCCGTCAAGGTCTATGGTCATAATCAAGACACTGCATCCCATCCGGGCTGCAGCCAGGGCTGCTTCACATCCAGCATGGCCAGCACCAACAACGATAATGTCATATTTCTTGGGATAATAACTCACTTCGTTCCTGGTATGTAGATAACCTTTGGTTAACATTTTACAGTTTTAGGGGTAGAATGTATAGAGAAAGATCTTTTTCAATGGCGCTGTAGCAACCGTGGGAACATGAAAAACCGCTACTGTGATCTCAATTCGTATCTGAGGAGCTTATTTGGCTGCAGGGTTCAGAAGATATCCCTGGATGCTGGTCTCACCTGCCCGAATAGAGATGGCTCCATCTTCAAGGAAGGGTGCATATATTGTAATTCAAGAGGATCTGGCACGGGTGCTATGAGAGAAGGCCTGTCCATTACCGCACAGATAGTCAAGGGCAAAGAGTTCCTGAGGAGAAGATATAGGGCCGAAAAGTTTATCGCCTATTTTCAGTCTTTTTCGAATACCTATGGGCCTTATGAGAGACTCAAAGGGTTATATGAGGAGGCCCTTGCGCTCGATGATATCGTTGGATTGTCTATAGGCACCAGACCGGATTGTATAGGCGAATCCATACTTACGCTCCTTGAGGGCTATGCAAGGGATCATCTTATCTGGATCGAGTACGGGCTCCAGTCTATTCACGACAGAACCCTTGCCTTTATAAACAGGGGCCATGATGTAAACTGCTTTAAAAGGGCCGTGGAGCTAACCAGGAACAGGGGGATTAAGATCTGCACCCATGTGATACTCGGCCTTCCTTTTGAAGATAGACATGATATGCTTGCTACAGCAAAGGCTGTAGCTGCAATGGGAATTGATGGAATCAAGATCCATCTGCTCTACGTTGTCAAAGACACGAGGATGGAGAGGCTCTACCGGGAAGGTACCTATCGATGTCTTGAGCAGGAGGAATATGCAAATCTTGTTTGCGATTTCCTGGAACTCCTTCCCCCTGAGATGGTCATTCAGCGCCTTACAGGAGATCCTCATCCAGCTGAGCTGGTGGCCCCTGAATGGTCACTGAGAAAGGGTGAGACCCTCTCGCTCATTAAAAGCACACTTGTTGATAGGGGCTCGTGGCAGGGCAAGAGATTTACTCATATGGGTATCTGTCTTTAACTCTAGACTGTTTAACAATGTATAGTATGAGCCTTATTATGAATATGCTTAAGGACAGTATCAATATGCCACACAATATGGGCATCCAAAACCCAGGCCTTTCTGCATTGGTCAAGCCCATGGAAATGGATATGAATGACAGAAGCATTAGATACAGGGTGAGGAGGGAAAGGAAGGATAAGAGAAATAAACGGGCAAGTTTTTTTATCATGCAATCCTATCCTCGATCTGTCGACAGAGAAATTCTACCTCCCTTCTGATGCCATTTTCGATTCCTATATTCCTTTTGATCTTTTCGTAGTCATACAAGATGGTCGAGTGGTTTCGGTTGAAGGAGCGACCAATAGATTCCAGTGATTCATCTGTGTATCTACGGCTGAGATAGATGGCCATGCTTCTTGGATAGGAAATGATTTTCTTTCTGCTCTTTGATTTAAGTGCCTCACTGTCGACCTTAAAGTATTTGCAGACTATTTTCTGAATATCCTCGACTGTTGCCAGGCGTATGTTAGGTAGTAATCGTTCCACAGTCTCTTCTGCCAGACCCATGTTTATCTCCCTTTTTAGGTAAAGGGAGATGGCTTCGAGGGAGGCAAGGATCCCTTCAAGTTGCCGTATATCCTGGGTTATACTTTCAGCCAAAAAGTAGACCACATCTTCTGGCAGAGAGACTTTTCGCTCTCGGGCCTTTTGTCGCAAGATCTCAAGCCGGGTATGAAGCCCAGGCTTCTCAATACGAGTTATGACCCCAGAGGTGAGCCTGGAGCTCAGCATCTTCTTCATGGCTGGAATTTCTTCCGGCGCAAGAGGACTGGTGAATATAACCACTTTTTCATCATTGAACAAAGAATCAAGGGTATACCCGAGTTCAACCTGTGTCTTTTCTTTACCACTGAGGAAATGTAATTCTTCCAAGAGCAGCACATCACACAACTTGCGGTATTTATTCTTAAATTGGTCGATTAGATTATTCCTTAATGCATAGATCATCTCGTTGGTAAAATCTTCCGTTGTGATATAAAGGACCTTTGCCGTAGGTTTTTTCTGGAGAATCGAGTTGCCAACAGCCTGGATTAAATGGCTTTTCCCCAAACCGGTGCTGGCCAGTAAAAAGAGGGAGCTATAAGGATAGTAGGAGTTATGAGCCAGTGCCTTGGAAACCGAGTATGCAAATTCATTGCACTCACCGACGACGAAGTTATCAAAGGTAAATCGCGCATTGAGATACTTCTCACCCGCCCTAATCCTTCTTGGCATAGTTGGAATGGTTAATTGTTTTCCATTACCATTCTGTCCATGAGGCAAGGGCCTCGTTGACTGTCTATGTGGTAAGACCTTGAGAATCAGTTTGTGGTCATTAAGGCCGGCCTTAGAAAGTTGCCTATGAAAGAGGCAAGAGTAATTTTCCTGTACCCAGTTTCGAGAGAATTTATTAGGACATCCAAGACAGATTGTGCTTTCATCTGAATCGAGAAATTGTAATGGTTTTATCCATAAGGAGTAGCTCTTTTCATCTATTGCTTCTCTCAGGGATTCTTTCAGCTGATTCCAGACAGTTTCCATACCTTGGCCTCGATCTTGGCGGGTGTTTTTATCTAAAGGCTAAAGGTCTGTCTAAAAAAAATGGTCGTAACTGTCAAAGGTGATTATATGATAAATTATCTTAGCCCCTTTTGAGACTTTCAACACAGACGGTATGTAGACCCGATGGAAATAACACATGCAGCCCCTTCAAATCCTTACTGGAACAGGAACTGACAATAGTAAGAAATTATGAACCAATTCAAATACTTCTATTCTTATTTGACAAAAAGGCCAATTTTTTCCACATTGCCGAACTCTCATTTTCTTCAAAAAACTTTCTTTTTTGAACCCTCTCTTTTTTTTCCCTTACATTTTTTCCTTTTATAGAGACGAGGATAACCGGCTTGCTATCGGGCAAGAATCTTGCTTCTCCTTTCATGAGTGCACTGAAAAGGGCTCAACCGAAATAAGGGTGTTACCTTTTATTTGGGTCATGGGTGAGGACAGTTTTTTGGGTAACTTTTTTTATTTTATTTTTTGTGATATTTTCTAAAAAAATTTACTATACAGAAACGAAGTGAGGGTAGGTAATGGGCAAACTGAGGGTTGCACTTATTGCTGGAGGGTGGTCAAGGGAAAGAGAGATATCCCTGAAAAGTGGTGAATGGGTCTATAATGCCCTCGATAAAGACAAGTACGAGGTCAGGAGATATGATCCGAGTAAAGATCTTCTCAGATTGGTACAGGACTGCAAAAATATTGACCTTGCGTTAATATTTCTCCATGGAAAGAAGGGAGAGGACGGCTCTATACAAGGGCTTCTTGATCTTTTAGATCTTCCCTATGTCGGCTCAGGTGTCCTGGCAAGTGCCTTGGCAATGAACAAGGCGGTAAGCAAACGATTATTCAGGTGCGCCGGACTAAATGTCCCTAAAGACATGGTGATCTTCCGGGATCAGGATATTGATCCGGTTGAGATATTGTCTGTTTTGGGCAAACCTGTGGTAATCAAGCCAGTAGCAGAGGGATCAAGCATAGGGTTGAATATATGTTATACAGGAGAAGAGATTGCGGAAGCCGTAAAGGATACACTCGCTATCAGTTCAGAGGTAATGGCTGAGGAATATATTAAGGGCAGGGAGGTAAGTTGTTCAGTTCTGGGCAACAGGGAACCAGAGGCACTGCCGGTTGTTGAGATCATTCCCAAGCAAGAATATCGGTTCTTTAGCTATACGGCCAAATACGTGCCTGGGGCATCCAGGGAGATATGTCCCGCACGGCTGCCCAGCGATATATGTCAAAAGGTTCAAAGCTTTGCCATAAAGGCCCACTGTTTGCTCAGTTGCAGGAACTTTAGTAGATCGGATATGATAGTCAGTGCCAACGATGTCTATATGCTTGAGACAAATACGTTACCAGGGATGACAGAAAACTCTATCTTTCCATTGGCCGCAAGGACGGCCGGGTTATCTTTTTCTCGACTATTGGATAGATTGATCGAGTTCGCGCTTGAAGATTAGATGGTGCGTTGATCCTCCTTTCCTCCGGGGCCACGTCATCGTAAAACCGAACATACTGATTTTTCAACTATGGACGTTGACGGTACCGAGCCTTTCATTTTTGGATAGTTGACATTCATCTTGGCAGATCTCATAATAGTGAACCATGGGCGGAAGATACGGAAAATATGGTGAGATAAAGAGATTTGAGAGGTTACGGAAAAGCAGAAAGGGCTTATCCGGTGGCCAGGGAAGACCTCGTTTCTTGAAGGATGCCGCGGGAAAATTTGGGTCACCAAGGAAGAGATCTCGTCATCCAAGCCTGAGGGATTACAGCGGGAGGGATTAGGTAATTATGGAGACCATAACTATAGATGGCGTAACCTTACATCTCAGTCAGCCAGACGAGCTACCCATGAATTGGGTTGGCCAGGAGGAGTTAGTGACTCAGATAATGGCAGCATGGTTGGTCATGGGTTCTGGTGATTTTCCCCTCAATCCGCGCCTCATAGGAAAGCCCGGGGTGGGAAAGACTACCCTGGCCTATTATGCGGCCAGAAAGCTGAACCGACCTGTCTATCTCTTTCAGGCCACAATAGATACGAGGCCAGAGGATCTGATTGTCACCCCGGTTATTAGTGACCAGGGAAAGATAAAATATATGGCAAGTTCTATTGTTACTGCCATGATCAAGGGAGGGGTAGCGGTTATCGATGAGGGAAACAGGATGAGCGAGAAGAGCTGGGCATCCTTGGCGCCCTTGATGGATAACCGGCGTTATGTAGAGTCGATTGTAGCTGGTATAAAAATTAGGGCACATCCTGATTTTCGACTCTGTACTACCATGAACGATGACGCCAGTACCTTCGATCTTCCGGAATATATACATTCAAGGCTGCAGCCCCAGATCTTCATTGATTTTCCTGACAGGGAAGAAGAGAAACTGATCCTGTCCGCCAATCTTCCCTTTGCCGATGAGCAGATCCTGGATTACGTAGTTAACTTTCTTCAGATAGCCCATGAGGCAAATGAGAGGTATACGGTCAGGGATGGAATCAATATCGCCAGATATGCCTTGAAGAGATTGAATATTGATACCTCCAAGAAAGGTAAGGGGATTGCAAAAGGCAGGATTATATCAGAACTGAAAGAAGCGGCCTCCATGATCTTGGATGATGCTGCCGCCGAATATTTTAGGACTATTATGGAAATTTATGGAGACAAAACAACTGCTTGAACGGGGGAATGTCAGGCTTGTTCCCATTGTCCACAACAGGATTGAGTTTGCCCTTGAGGTCAGGCGTCAGTTTGCCTCCTTTGATCCGGAGATCGTGGCGATTGAGTATCCTCCCACCATTGGTGACAAGATAGTAGAGGGTGTTAAAAGGCTTCCCCTGCTTTCGGTGGTTTACTATGAGGAGGATGATCACACCTTTATCTACCTGCCCCTGGAGCCAACTGATGGACAGATAGAGGCAGCACGATTGGCCCTATCGAAAAACCTTCCCATCCATTTCATAGACAGGGATACCGAGGGATACCCTATAGACCGGACACCTATGCCAGATCCTTACTCCATAAAGAGGATAGGGTACTGGCAATATTGTCGTAGCTACCTTAAGACCTATCCAGAAGGTCTCAATGCCCCTCAGGATCAATTGCGGGAAAGGTCCATGGCCTACCACCTTCAGCAACTGGACAGAGAAGGAAAGAGGGTGCTTTTTGTAGGTGGCCTGGCCCATCTTTCGGGGCTCTTAACCTATCTTGATAAGCCCCAGGCACAGGTCATAGGCAGGAGGAGCAGAGATGGTGTTATGCTGGCCCATTTACACAGGGAATCGAGCAGGGAAATCATGACAGAGTACCCCTTTCTTGCGGCTCTGTATGAGAGATTTAGGGGCGATCCTGCCGGGGCTGATCCAGATAGATTAAAGGCCATTGATCAGTTGATAGACATAGCACGTAAAAATCATCTGAAAAAAAATAAGGAAGAGGTGACGGTAAGCCAGCTACGGATCTTTAACCGGTTTGTGAGGAACTATGCCATACTCAGTGGGTTTTTAACGCCTGATTTGTACCAGATCCTTGTGGCTGCCAGAGGGGCAGTTGATGATAACTTTGCATACGAGGTCTGGGACGTGGCAACGGAATATCCCTGGCAGACAGAATCGCCTGGATTACCCGCCCTTCGCCTGAGGGGTAGGGACCTCTTCCTTGATCAAAAGAGAATTAGGTTTCATAGGCACTTCAGAACCATGCGAAGAAGGCTGATACCGGTCCCTGTAAAGAGGAGGCAAAAAGAGAGGTTCCCGGGAGAGTGGAAAAGGGCCTTTAAAGCTCATTCCATCTGCTCATACCAGCCAGAGGATATCGTAATCGAGGGATTCGGCAGTTATCTTAAAAAAAGGGCCATAAAAGAGAAGTCTGAGGAACATAGCAGGGTTGTTCCCTTTGTCTGCTCGATGATGGACGGAATTGATATCAGGGAGACACTACGGAATTGGAAAGAGGGGACGATATATGTACGGGAAAATATCCCCTTGAAAGGAAAGGTGGGGTCTGTGGTGTTTATTTTTGACCCGGATCTCCCTGATGCAGAGGGCAAAGAGGGGTTCCCTTGGCGGATTACATGGCTGGGCGAGCATAATCAGGAATCAGATATGGCCTTTTACAGCACCCCAGCAGGTGAGGCAGTGATTGGACCTGGAATATCCAGGTGTCAGTACGGCGGATTCATGCTCACCTTTCCTCCCCTGAGGGTGTATGACATCTGGAAGGACCCACTCTTTGACATCGCAAGAAACAAGCCAGAGAGGCTCCTGCTTGCAGCCCTCGATTATTCCCTTGAAAGGCATGTTGTCTATGTAGCCTCCTCCCGCCCATCGTCTCTGTGTAGATCATTTGCTTCCCGGATGGGAAAGAAGATAATCTACCTTCCCATAGGCATGTTTTCGCCTATCACCCTCAAAAAGATGATACAATTCCATGTACTGGATGGCCATCCAGTGAGGCTATATGCATCCAGGTATATCTGAAGTTAGACTTTAAAGTGATCCAAGGCGCCTGAAGTGTGTTTTTACAGATCCCTTCTACCACTGGGAGATCATGGCTCAAGATGAAGGCGTACGCGTCAATGCTATGATCTCCTTTGCGGACGGTTGCATGTCACCAGGGACTTAAAGAGGCTTGCCCCAAAGGCAATTGCTGCCAGAAGAACCGAAATCCCTTGATCTCTTTACCCTATTTCATCTGATCACGAAAATAAGATTATGAAGGTGGATAAAAGGCTCTTCAGAATCCCACAGGGGGAGGCGAGTGTTCCGGAATTGAGCATGAGTTGCGTTTTGTTTCTAACCTAGAAAAAACCACGGAGGCCGAACCTGATTGTTATGCTGAGCCCATTTGGTCCAGGCTCTCTTAATCTAGTGCTGTTCCCCATTCATATTGCCTCTTGATAAACTGCATGATCAACGCCGTATCTGTCCGGATGATTCCATCTATTTTGTTAATTTTTTCAAAAAGCAAAACATGAAGCTCATCCAAGGACTTTAGATTAAATTCAACACTGATATCCGAGGAACCGGTTGTTACGACGATGTACCACAACTCTTTCAGGTTTTTTAGTTCCTTAATAACATTATCTGCCTTCTTAATGTCAATCTGGATATTTATGAGTCCCACGATTTCAAAGCCGAGCTTCAGGGGATTACTAACAGCAACAATCTGAATAACTTTGTCTTCGATTAGCCTCCTCAAACGAGTCCTGACCGTAGCTTCAGAGATTCCCAATTTTTCTGCGATCGTTGTGTTGGAAATTCTGCCGTCGTTTTGCAACAAACGAATTATCTGGCAATCGGTTCTGCTAATCGTTTTTTTCTCTGTATTAACCCTTGGTCCTTTCATTGCGTCCCTCCCCTATCCTTGCCAAACCCAAAATCCGATGCCTGAACTTAAATTGCCTTAAGTTCACTACATACCAGAGCTGATGGGTGGAAAACTACCTTTAAACTTGCTTTTTCGTTGGAATTAGATAAGATTTGTACTAATAGAGCAAAAATTTTTCCGGATTGTGATATATTTCGTGAAAAAAATCAATTTTTTTGTTGACATAAAAATTCCCTCGTGTATGTTAATTGAAAATGGGCCCATTGTAAAGTCATCATTGTTAATAAGTTTGGAGTAAGGGTTATTTAAGAAGGCTATGAGGAAATAGGGCAGCCAGCGAAAAAACGAGAATTCTCGCCATATTATTCACTGCTAAACAGATGATGCACTTTACATCAGCGGCATTAAAGAGGAAAGGAGGTGATGGATTATTTATCTGAAGTAACGGGATGGTGTAGAAGGCCGTGATAGATGAGTTAACCTGTCAAAGATGGAGGAGGAAGATGAGAGTTTCAGTGAGCAAGAAGCTTATTCTGTGTCTGATTGTGTCTGTGCTGTGTCTCGTTTGGCTAGGTCTACAGTCAAAAGCGGAAGCTAAGTGTGTCACCTTGGGCATAGGTAAAAAGGCAACAGCGGATGGTAGCGTGATAATGGCTCATCATGAGGACTATGGGCCAAATGATTGTATGCATATAGTGTATCATCCTAGAGCGACTCACAAAAAAGGAGAGATTATAGACTTCGCATTCGAAGACGTACCTCAGGTAGAGCTCACCTATGCATACACCGCCGATGAAATGTACGACCCAGAGAGGCTTGGCATGCCACCGGCCACCTTTATGAACGGAATAAATGAATGGGGCGTTACGGCGAGTAGTAACTGCTTTGATACCAAGGAGCCGCTGCTGCCAAATGACAAGGGCCTCGGATGGCCTGAAATGCTTCAACTTGTAATGGAGAGATGCAAGACCGCTCGGGAAGGGATAGAACTCTGCACGCGGCTTATTGATAAGTATACCTTCAATGGTTTTGAGGCCACATCCTGCAAGAATCTCACCTTTGTCATAGGGGATCCTAACGAGGTTTGGCAGATGGCAGTTACAAATCGGCATTATGTCGCGAGAAGGATCCCGGACGATGGAGGTCTCTTCTACGCAAATGAGCTCCAGATCGAGACAGAATGGGATATAGCATCAGATGATCTGATCGACTACGCCGTAGCGCAAGGTTGGTACGACAAGTCTTCCGGAGAGCCGTTTAACTTTAAGAAGGTATATGGTAAGGATCTGGGACAAGACTGGAATGTAAAGCGCCAAGAGGGACTGAGAGCGCTGCTGCAGCCCAAACTTGGATCGGTCACTGTTCAGGACGTAATGGCTGCGTTGAGAAGCCATTACGAGGGAACGAAGGACTACAACATGCCACACAGTGGCAATTACACCGGAGCTGGAGGACGCGTGGTTTCAATTTGTAATGATGCGAACCACTCCTCGGAAGTGTACCATTTGAGAGGTAATATGCCCACAGCGATTGGATCCGTGATGTGGATATGCTCGGGCGTTCCTTGCTGCGGCGTTTTTACGCCGATCTATGCTGGAAACAGAGGTCAGACCCCAGAAGCGTGGAGGACGGGTAGTGATTCCTTTGACCCAGACTCTGCCTGGTGGACATTCGAGCAGATTCAGCGTGTCGTGACACCTATTGAACCTGATCCGGAGTTCTACAATACCTATCAACCACAGGTAAGGGCCAGATGGGACAAGGTTCAGCAAATAGAATTCGCGGAAACGGCTCAGCTCGAGAAAGAGGCAATGAAACTATGGAAAGATGGGAAAGCCGATGAGGCGCACAAGCTCCTTACTGATTATACAAATAGGCGTTTGCGCACCAATTACTGGATTGCACAGGGGTTACTTTCCTGGCTTTATGCAATGGGCGGAGAGCCTGAGAAGGCAGCAAAGCATTGGTAAAAGCCCCTGTGGTAAGAAGTTGTAATGATTAATGGTGAGTCCCCTGGCAGAGCCAGGGGACTCACAGGGTTTGACTCTGATAGTGACGAATATGTGGCCTTTTCGGAATTTGCAAAACTTTTCCGAAACTGGCTTGAGGCAATAAAATCTCGCGCTAGGTGATGCCTTCTTGATTGTTAGATAGAGGATGCAGTTTTTCATCAACCTTAGGTTTTTCATTCTTGTCCAGATCATAGTCAGTTGACTTTGCGCTGATCCTGCAGCTGCAAGTAAAATTTCCTTATTTCCTTATTTATTTACAGGGACCTAGTGAAGTTTTTAAGGAATTGTGTACGGGCGTAGTTTGCCCTAACTTATTGATATTATAGCAAATATGAGTTTCATGATGGGCACTAAACATACAGAAAGGGGGAATCGTGAGCAAAGGACCTGAACTCCCAACCTGTGATCATCAACCAAAGCCTTACTCGGGCCCCTCGTTTGAAGAGGTGATGGATCTGCGGAAGCGCTTTCTTGCGCCATCACTGATGACGTATTACAAGAGGCCCATGATGATCGTCGAGGGGTCAATGCAGTATGTGTGGGACGAGAAAGGGCGTTGTTACCTGGATGCTTTTGGCGGCATCGTTACCATAAGCGTTGGCCATTGCCACCCTTATGTTACACAAAAAGCCCGTGAACAGTTAGAGACATTGCAGCATGCCTCAACGATCTACCTTCACCCAACCATTGCCGAGTACGCGAAGATGTTGGCAGATAAAATGCCGGGCGACTTAAGTGTTTGCTATTTCGTCAACTCCGGAGGAGAGGCTAATGATGTGGCGCTGACAATGGCGCGTCTGTATACAGGCAACTATGACGTGATTGCGCTCCGTAATGCATTCCATGGCAGCAATGCTGCGGCAATGGGACTCACAGCCCATAGCACCTGGAAATTCAATTACCCCCATAACTTTGGGATTCACCATTCGATTAACCCTGATCCTTACCGTGGGCCGTGGGGACATGATGACCCGGAGGCCGGCGCTAAATATGCTGCCGAGATCAAGGACCTTATCAGGTTTGCCACACCAGGCCGCGTTGCCGCTTTCTTCGCCGAGTCCATACAGGGCGTTGGCGGAGCAGTGGTTTACGCCGATGGCTTTCTAAAAAACGCGTATAAACATATCCACGAAGCAGGTGGACTATGCATAGCCGATGAAGTTCAGACGGGATTTGGGCGTACGGGTACACATTACTGGGGGTTTGAGACGCAGGGCGTTATTCCAGATATCGTTACCATGGCGAAAGGTATCGGCAATGGCGCACCTCTGGCAGCGGTAGTCACAAGACCGGAAATAGCAAGGCCCCTTGCCGAGCGCGCATACTTTCATACCTTCGGTGGGAATCCTGTATCCTGCGCCATTGGGAAAGCCGTTCTTGAAGTAATAGACCGGGAAAAGCTTCAGGAGAATTGCCTGGAGGTCGGCAATTATTTAATGGAGGGCCTGAAGAAGCTCATGTCCAAGCACGAGGTGATTGGTGAAGTGCGCGGCAAGGGTTTAATGGTAGGTGTTGAATTTGTAAAAGATCGGAAGACCAAGGAACCTGCGGGAGACGCATGTTTCAAGGTGTTTGAGCGCGCTAGAGATCTAGGCTTGCTCATCGGCAAAGCTGGTTTCTACGGCAACGTGCTGCGCATCAAGCCGCCGATGTGTTTCACCAGGGACAATGTTGATTTCACACTGGAGGTGCTCGATATCGCATTAAGCGAGTTGTGAACATCTGTTAATTGATTCTTGGAGACTACAATGATTTTAGGAATTCTGAAAGAAATCAAGCCAGAGGAAAATCGTGTATCCATGACACCGCCCGGGGTGGAGATAATAACGAAACAACACGGCCATAGGGTCCTGGTAGAAAAAAATGCCGGAATAGGGAGCGGGTTCGACGACATTGCCTATGTCAAGGCCGGAGCTGAGATTGTAGATACGCCTAAAGAGATTTTTAGCCGTGCTGACATGATTATGCATGTTAAAGAACCCTTACCTTCCGAGTATGAACTCATAAGGGAAGGCCAGGTCATTTTTACCTATCTCCATCTGGCTGCAGCGGAGGATCTAACACACGTTCTGATCAAAAGACGTTCTGTCAACATCGCCTATGAAACTATTCAAAAGGCGGATGGGTCTCTGCCGCTCCTCACCCCGATGAGCGAAGTGGCAGGACGTATGTCTATACAGCAGGGAGCTAAGTACCTGGAAATGGAACATGGGGGCCATGGTGTCCTGCTGGGTGGAGTGCCGGGGGTAGATCCTGGAACGGTACTGATTGTTGGCGCAGGGATAGTCGGAACCAATGCGGCCAAAGCAGCCTGCGGCCTGGGCGCCAAGGTCTATCTGCTCGATAACAATCTGGATCGCCTTCGATATCTGAGCGATGTAATGCCCAGTAACTGCTTTCTTATGATGTCCAGCCCGGCAATCGTTCGTGCACTCATCAAAGAGGCCGATGTGGCCGTGGGAGCCGTACTTATCCCCGGAGCTAAGGCACCCAAACTGATTACACGAGAGATGCTGAAGACTATGAAAAAGGGTTCAGTGCTGGTGGACGTCGCCATTGATCAGGGCGGCTGCTTCGAAACTTCGAAAGCTACTACTCATTCCGACCCGATCTATAAAGTGGACGACGTGGTGCATTACTGCGTGGCCAACATGCCGGGAGCTGTGGCAAAAACATCTACACTTGCACTGACCAACGCGACCCTGCCGTATGCAGTTGAAATTGCGAACAAGGGATGGGAAAGGGCGTTCAGGGAGAATCCTGAAATCAAGCTCGGCGCCAATGTCGTTAAAGGTCAAGTGACCTACAAAGCGGTTGCTGACGCTTTCAACCTTGACTATGTCCCAATTGATAAACTGTTGTCATGATAAATATAGTTTCTACACGCGATTCGGCTCCAACAGTATTGTATTGCCCCCGGCCGCGGAGAGAGGAGAACTTCAGAACTCTTGACAGAGGCCTGTAAGGTTGATATTAGACCCTATTTTACCATAAAGATTCGGAGAGAATAATGTAGCATACAAAACAACTCATTAAAAAAGAGGTACACAACATGAAACATTTTAGAAAAGTCATGCTTGTCATTACGGTTATGGCAATGGTCTTGCTGGGGTTGAATACACCTGGATTTGCAGCAAAGGTTATCAAAATCGGTTATACTGCCCCTTTCACCGGCTCGGCTGCTGAGTTTGGGGTAAACGGCTGGCGAGGTATTCAGCTAGCCCTCGAGGAGATAAATAAAAAAGGGGTCATCGTCGGTGGTAAGAAGTATACAATTGAGATCAAACGCTATGATAGTATCTGTACCCCGACGGATGGGGTGGCGAATGTGCGCAAGCTGGCAATGCAGGACAGGGTAGTTGCGATTCTGGGTGATCATTGCAGCTCTGTATGCGTTGCCATAGGACCCTTATGTGACCAGTTCAAGATTCCGGGAATAACCATCGAGTGCGCCGCGGATAAGGTTACCAAACCCGGACATGAGTTCTATTTCAGGATGCGGCCGTCAGTGGGCCTTATGGCACCATTGATTACCCCAACAATTGTCGAGAAATTCAAACCCAAGAGCGCAGCGTTCTTGGTCGTTAATGACGATTACGGGCTTGGACTCGCATCAGCCATTGCGACAGAGTTAGATAAGTTCGGGGTCAAGACAGTGGTCGATGAAACCTTTGAGCGGGGTAATACGGATTTCACGGTCTATTTGGCCAAGATTAAGAAGGCCAAGGCGGATATCCTTTTCTATATAGGCGTAACACCAGAGGGTGCCATGATCCTGAAGCAGGCAAAGGAGTTTGGGGTCACGGAAAGAACAGTATTGATCGGATCGGAAGAGATGGGCGAGATGGAGCTTGTCTCACTGGCAGGCCCGGAGGCAGCTGAAGGAACCTATGCGGTCTCTCTATGGGGGGCTGTTCCTGCGGATTTTGCCGAGCGGGTTGAGGATCGCTTTGATGCGCCCATGCACTACGCGATTATTTTTGGATATGACGCCTTACATGTGGTTGCAAGGGCGATTGAATCTGCTCAATCCCTTGACCCGGTAAAGATCAAAGACGCAATGAAAAAGATTGATTATGAGGCCCTTGAGGGCCGTATAAAGTTTGAAAACTTTGAGGGTTATAGGAACCAGTGCAGATTTGTGCCATCACTTATTCAGTGGAAAGACGGTGAGCGGGTACCACTCAAATAGGTGGGCTTCTTCCCTCCCTCTGAGGAGGGAATCAGGGGCAGGGACCACGAAATTAAACCGTGGAAGTCAAGTGAGGTGAAATTGTGGAAATTTTTCTTATGCAGCTGGGAAGCGGACTCATTATAGGTTCGGTTTATGCGCTGGTAGCCCTCGGACTCAACATTATCTGGAGCATTACTGATATTCCGGATTTCGCTCAGGGCTCCTTTTACGTGATCGCCGCATATGCAGGCTACTTTGCCGTAACATTGGCGGGAGTGCCCTTTCCGGTTGCCTTGTTACTCGGAATGTGCGTAGGGGCTATCATGGCTTTTTCATGTGAACGATTTCTGTACCGCCGATGGCGAGAACGCACCTTCCGAGCCGCTGCCCGTGTTCAACTCCTGGTTGCCATTGCTTTGTTCTTTCTTTTTGCCAATGCTGCCAATGCTATTTGGACGTCAAAGGCAAAGATTTTCCCAGCCTATATGAAAGGTTCTCTGCTGGGACTCAGCTATATGCGGATTAACGTTTTCCTGGCGGCCATTGTTCTGTTCATCCTTGTGTATCTGTTCATTATGAAGACAAAACCGGGAAAAGCCATTCGGGCAGCCTCGATGGATGTTGGAATGGCTCAGGTGTTGGGAATCAACATTGACACAGTCAACTCTATCGTCTTCGCAATGGGTGGTGCACTATCCGGGGCAGCGGCTGTGCTGGTCTCGCCATTATACTCTGTATTTCCGACCATGGGAGACTTGCCCCTGCTCAAGGCTCTGGTGGTGGTTATTCTGGGTGGATTTGGGTCGGTATCGGGGGTGTTGATATGTGGACTGGGACTGGGCGTTGCGGAAGCGTTTGGGGCAACATATATTTCATCGGCCTACCAACACGGATTTGCGTTTTTTGTACTCATACTGACTCTACTGTTACGACCCAAGGGATTATTCGGAAGGGTGTAAAGTAGGTTTGAGTATTGCACTCCTGATAGCATACCGGGGAGAAAGGAAACCATGTTGAGTTCAAAATTGAGTGCAAACAGGATTGCGTTAGCAATTACATTCATTCTCTTGCTGGTTATCCCCCATATCGCATCCAGCTATATTGTATACGTTGTGATATTGGCCATTTTATTTTCCATGTTGTCAGCAAGTTACGATTTATTGACAGGATATGCCGGTCCTCTTTCTTTTTGCCACGCCGCCTTTTATGGGCTCGGTGCATATACCTCCGCCCTGTTAACCTTAAAAACAGGTATGTCTTTCTGGTTAGCACTTCCCATAAGTGGCATGAGTGTATTTCTTTTTGGTGCCGTGATTGGATATCCTGCGTTAAAACTTCGCGGACATTATTTTGCCGTGACGACCTTTTTCTTTGGTCATTTTATGTATCTCGTCTTCTTAAACACGAGAGAGCTTACGGGAGGACCTCTGGGCTTGGGGGGGATCCAACCGCCAGAAAGCATATTTGGAATCGATTTTAGCGGTATGACCGCAAATTATTATCTGATTCTAATTTTCGGAATCCTAATGGTGGGGTTTCTTTATGCCTTAGTCAATTCAGGATTTGGCAGACTCATTGTTTCCATACGGGAGAATGAAGATCTCGCTGAGGCAGTTGGTGTCAATACCGCCTTTTTCAAGGTCCTGGCCTTCAGCATCAGTGCCGGATTAGCCGGTATAACCGGAAGTCTTTTCGCCCACTTTTTCCGCTTACTTCACCCATCTACATTTTCATGGATGACCTCAGAGATGATTGTAGTTATGGTCTTGGTTGGCGGTGCAGGGACGCTGGTGGGCCCCATAATTGGTGCCGGGGTTGTGACATTTATACTTGAGATGATGCGCTTTGCACCCGAGCTGAGATTCGTCATCTGGGCGATTTTGCTGATAGCGATCCTCGTCATTGAGCCGAGAGGTCTTGCCGGGATCTACGCAAGGATCAGGGGGGGTAAATAATGCGGGATTTACTTGTGTTGAAGGATCTTACCAAGAAATTTGGCGGCGTCACTGCTGCCAAGGATGTCAATCTTAATTTACAGGGAGGCATGCGGCTCGGTATCATTGGCCCTAATGGGGCGGGAAAAACAACACTCTTCAATATGATTACCGGAGAGATCAAGCCGACTTCCGGGACAATAGAGTTTGAAGGCGAACCGATTCATGGTCTCAAGCCCCACCAGATTTCGAAGAAAGGGATCGGTCGAACGTTTCAAATCGTTCGGGTTTTCGATGAGATATCGGTATACGATAATGTTCTTATTGGGGCTGTTGCCAGGAAATTACACTTCAGGCCCACCCAGGAACAACATCACCACGTTGACGAGATAATTGAGCTGACGGGGTTGGGAGAATACCGGAATGTGATGGCGGAGAATCTGACTGTCTCAGCGAAAAAGCGCGTTGGGTTAGCCACGGCCCTTGCCACCAAGCCAAGACTTCTCTTGCTTGACGAGTTAATGGCCGGTCTTACCTTTGTGGAGATCGATGAGATGCTGGAGTTATTGCGCAAGATTAACGGGGAGATGGGCATCACACTCGTCGTTGTAGAGCACGTCATGAAGGCTGTTATGGAGCTTTGTGAAAATATTGTCGTGATTTCTTCAGGACAGAAGATCGCTGAGGGGTCCCCTGGGGAAATTACAAACAACAAAAAGGTTGTGGACATTTACCTGGGAGAAGGTTCGAAATGATGGTTGAGCTAAAGAGTATCAATGCCGGTTATGGACAGATTCAAATCGTAAGGGATGTATCAATGAGCATTGATAAAGATGAGATTGTGGCCCTGGTCGGCGCAAATGGAGCTGGAAAGTCAACCATTATCAAGACAATCTCAGGATTACTTCCGGTGAGTTCCGGGAGCATAATTTTTGAAGGCAAGCGCATAGAAAATATGCCCGCTCACAAGATCATAACCACTGGTATCTCCCTGGTCCCAGAGGGGAGAAGGCTTTTCTCTTACATGACCGTTCAAGAAAATCTTGAACTCGGTGCATATGTAGAAACTAACCAGAAAAGGGTTCAGGAGAATATGGAATGGGTTTTTGGCCTGTTTCCAATCTTAGATGAACGGAGGGCACAACTCGCTGGCACATTCAGTGGAGGAGAGCAGCAGATGCTAACCATTGGCAGGGCCTTAATGTCGAAACCAAAGTTCCTCATGATGGATGAACCATCATTGGGGTTAAGCCCTGTGATAGTGGATGAGGTGTTCAAGATTGTCAAGGTCTTACAGAATGAAGGCGTAACTATCCTCCTTGTGGAGCAAAATGTGCGGAAGAGCCTGGAGATCGCGAACCGAGGCTATGTTC
Organism: Deltaproteobacteria bacterium; assembly: GCA_020349945.1. Taxonomy (GTDB): domain Bacteria; phylum Desulfobacterota; class DSM-4660; order Desulfatiglandales; family B25-G16; genus JABXJZ01. Next base: position 2,275,474 of record CP070704.1, on the reverse strand, counting down.
TGGAGCATGGAGGAATCGTGTTGAGTGGCGAAGCAACGGAACTGCTCGAGGATGAAAACGTAAAGAAGGCATACCTGGGTATGTAACTGATCCACGCCTTATATGTTGATGCCGGAGCTTGGACTCGTCTGTAAAGGCAGAGGAAACGAAAATAACTTAAAGTGAGGAGGGTGAGAACATGGCTATTTTGGAAGAACCAATAAAAGGCGTCCCCATGGTTAAGAATTATATTGGTGGCGAATGGGTTGAATCTCAAGGTGAAATCATTGATGTTGTTAATCCGGCTACATGTGAGACCATTGGAAGGGTTGGAATCTCAACCAAAGAGGAAATAGATAGCGCCGTAAAAGCGGCACAAGAGGCCTTTTATGACTGGAGAAGGACACCTGCGGTTACCAGGTGCAGATATCTTTTCAGGTTAGGTCAGCTATTGGAGGAAAATTTCGAAGAGCTGAGCAGGGTCCAGACGCAGGAGCACGGGAAATGCATAGACGAGTCCAGAGGTGAGACTAGGCGCGGTATCGAAAATGTGGAGGTTGCCTGTGGTATCCCCACTCTGATGATGGGAGATAGCTCAGAGGATGTTGCATCGGGTATAGATGAGTATCTTATCAGACAGCCCTTAGGCACTTTCGGAATCATAGGCCCATTCAACTTCCCTCTCATGATTCCGCTCTGGTCGGCACCCTATGCGGTTGCCACCGGAAACACAATAGTCATCAAACCATCAAGTGAGGTCCCCTTTACTCAAACGAAGATCTGTGAATTGGTTGAGGAGGCAGGCTTTCCTCCAGGGGTGTGGAATATGGTGCATGGCGGAAGGACAGTGGTAAAGGGCATGTTAGACCACCCGGATATTGAAGGGATAACCTTTGTTGGATCCACACCGGTAATGAGAGATGTGATTTACCCCGCTTGTGGCAATACGGGCAAGAGGTGCATTGCCCAGGGTGGGGCTGCAAATATTCTTGTCATCATGCCTGATTGCAATGTGGATGCAACCATACCGAGCCTCCTGACATCATTCTTTGGCAACACAGGCCAACGATGCCTTGCAGGCCAAAACCTCGTTATTGTGGGTGATGATGATACCTTCTACAATGAATTCATGCAAAGAGTCACTGACAGAGCAGCGTCAATCGTTGTTGGGTACGGTCTTAATGAGTCGGTTCAGATGGGGCCAGTGCGAGACGCACAGAAAAAAGAGAAGATATTAAACTACATAGAGATTGGCATGAAAGAGGGAGCAACGCTGAGGCTTGATGGCAGAAAACCGGCAAAGATAGCTGGCGATTACCCTGACACATGCTTTCTCGGCCCAACCATCTTGGAAAACGCTCACCGGGAGATGAGAATCGTTCGCGAGGAAATCTTTGGCCCCACCATGGGGGTTATGAGGGCAAAAAATCTGGAAGAGGCTATAGAGATATGCAATGAAAGCCCATATCACAACGGTCATGCCATATTCACTTCAAATGGCAAATATGCCCGTCAGTTCCAGTACGACGTGATAAGCGGGAATGTAGGGGTAAATATTGGAATAGTCGCTCCGATGGCCTTCTATCCATTCAGCGGGATGGCAGGTTCCTTCCTCGGGATATTGCATACACAAGGAAAAGAAGCCATTCGCTTCTTCACGGAAAGTAAGGTTTGCATCCAGAGGTGGTTTTAGGAAGGGGGAATAGGCATGAAAATATGTACAGCTTCTGAGACCATAAGCTTCGTAAGGGAGTTTGAAGAGAAAGCGGCGAAGTTTTACGAGGAATTGTCCCGGAGATACCCTGAGGGTGAAGATGTCTTCCTGTCTTTCGCTCAGGAGAACAGGAAATATTTTAGCCAAATTCAAAGGGCATACTATTCGGTTATCACGGATGCTATTGAAGGTTGTTTTGCCTTTGACCTGGAAACGGATGATTATGCCCTTGATACAGACCTAGCGGGAGACACAAGCTATCCCAATGCAGTGGCAAAGGCCTTGGCGTTGGAGGAGAAAATCATAGAATTTTATGATGTTGCGGCGGATCAGTCCATGTCTCTCATGGCAGATGTTCCGAGGAATTTTAAGATTGTAGCAAGGAAAAGGAAAGAGCGTATACCAAAGCTCACGTCCCTTGTTTAGAATCGCCGTTCCAATATCAATCTTTTCCTTGAGCGCTGGCTTGCTCTCCCCTGGTGATGGGCAGGTTCAAGGCGCTCAAGGAAATCAATCGGCCAGGAACCCCTGAGCGCTTTACGCTAGATTCCCCTGATTCTTCAGTGTTCAAAAGATTTTTTTACCTCTTCTTTCAATACCTTTCCCATAGTATTCCTTGGTAACTCTTTCAGGAGAACGATCTCCTTGGGACATTTCCATGTATGAACATGTTCCCTACAGAAGTTTTGAATCTCCTGAGCTTCAATCCTGGAGCCAGATTTTGTGACAACGGCCGCCACCACCTTTTCTCCCCACGTTTCATCCGGGATACCAACTACCGAGGATTCAACCACACCCTCAAACTGGTTTATAACGGCCTCCACCTCCTTCGGGGAGATATTTTCACCCCCTGAGATGATAATATGCTTGATACGATCGGTCAGATAATAGTATCCGTCATCATCGACCCTTCCCAGATCACCGGTTCTAAACCAGCCTTCCTCAAATGCCTCTGCCGTGTCTTCAGGCTTTCGCCAGTAACCAGGGGTAACAGCAGGACCTTTAAGCCAGATCTCGCCTGTTTGACCTGGAACTACATCTACCAGCGTCTCAGGGTCTACTATCCTCACCTCGAGATCCGGCAGGGGCACCCCGATGGAACCTGGCTTTCGGGCTCCCTGTAGCGGATTTGAAAAATTCATCCCAGTCTCTGACATTCCCTCACGTTCTACGGGTTCCTTACCAAATACCCTCCTTATCTTCTCAAAATCCTTGACCAGGAGCGGTGCGGACCCAGATGTCCATAATCGGACGTTCTCAAAGTCCAGATTCTTTTCTCCCAAATAGCCCATCATGCTCCCATACATAGAGGGAACAGCCATAAATACGGTGCAGACATATCCCCCCTCTCTTTTTGATAATATCTCTATAGCTTTTTCCGGTGAAAATCTATCAAGCATGATCACATGGGAACCTGCTATTAATGCAGTATGAAGAGCAAAGCAGAGTCCATGAACATGAAAAAGCGGGAGTGCATGACAGAGCACGTCATATTCTGTTATCCCCCATATTTTTATAATACCCCTTGCATTATGGACAAGATTCTTCTGGGTGAGGATAGCCCCTTTCGGTTTTCCTGTGGTTCCTGAGGTGTATATAATAAGCCCCGGATCCTCTGCTCCGATTTCTACCTGGGTCATAACATCTGAGGCAGAGCGAAAGAAATCAAGATCCTGGTAAGGTCTGGTATGGATCACAATAGTAGTTAGGTGAGGGTCTATTTCCTTTATTATCTCCTCTTGTTCAGGCCCTGATAACACCAATTTCGCCCCTGTATCCTTAAGAAGATATGCCATTTCCGATCTTTTAAACCCTGGATTCAGGGGCACCCCAATAGCTCCTATCTTTTGAAGTGCAAGATGGACAATCACAAAACTCAGAGATTTTTGGAGGTAGAGGATTACCCTTTCTCCTTTTTTAACCCCCAAATCGAGAAAGGTATTGGCCATGCGGTTTGAATCCTGATTGAGTTCTCGATAAGAGATCTCTGTCTCTATCATGCCTTCCCGAAGAAAGGTTATCGCCTTCTTTTCTCCACGGATTAAGGAGCTATCCATAAAGCAATCCCGTAGGGATTCTATACGCATGTTACTTCCCCTCATGATGTGATGACATGGTCGCCGCTCCCCGTGTTTTGTCATTGATCATTACTAGCAGCTCGACCACACGAAGGAAACTAAATTTTTGAGCATAGGGGATCGCATCTTTTATTTTGACGGGCTTATGGTGTCAAGCACATGACCATGATACACCGTGAGGCCACTGAACAGATAGAAGAAATAAAGCATATGCCGGGGTTTATGAATGGATTGCCGAAAGAGGCAGTCAGCACATGGCAAGCATACTGAGATCTCTGCGTATGGGGATGACACACCCGATATGTTGTGGATTTAGCTTATCCACAGGCCAACAGTGTTCATCCTGAGGCGATCTCAAGGCCGATTCTTCTTGACTTCCGGATATTTTTTATGTTTCCTTCTTTGACGACCGTGCCTTCCGTCATACTGCGAATTAGCCCTTTCCACTGTTTAGGTATAGTTCTTGCTTAGATAAAGTGGCAGGGTATTGTTTTCCCTTACAAAGATTCAAGTAGGCGGGGGCAACGAATTTGATGTGCCCTCGGTTGGGATAGCCTACACCACGTACGAAGCTGATCAGGGCATTACGAGATGCGATATATGGGAGCTGTAACAATGAGATCTTCTTTTCGAATACCCCTCTGGTTGATGTCAGCCATACTATCAGTGATCTTTTGTACCCCCAGTGCCGCCTTCGGTGCAGAGAAATATTATTACCTCCATATCAGTTCATTCCGGGCAGAGAAAAGGGCTGTCCAGGATGTGGAAAGGCTGCGTAATAAGGGCTACAATGCGGTCGCCAAGCGTGAACAGGTCTCGAATATGGGATATTGGTACCGTGTCTACATCGGCCCCTTTTCCTCGCTGAAGGAAGCGAGGTTGAAGAGGAGTGAGTTGAGGAGCCAAAGGCTTGTTGACTACGTGGCCATCCACAAAGAGGAGTCCTTGATCCCGACCGGCTTGGAAAAACCACCTGAGAAAGAGGAAAGGAAAGTGCCCATAGAGGTGGAAAGGGCTGCACCAGAACTCGCTTTCCCGCAGGAGCTGGCACCCCCAGTTCCCGAGAAACATGTCGAGTTCATACCAGTTCCCGAAAGGCCTTTAGAAGAGGCAAAGGAGGTTCCTGCCCCGCCAAAACCACCTGTGAAGATCGCTGCACCACCTCCTGAAAAAAAGCGGGAGTTGGCCCCCACAGGAAGAGGCAGGAACATGGGCCGGGGCGATTTTTCCCTTGGCCTCCGGCATATTTCCCGGGAAGTTGAGCCTGAGCTCACCAGGCGCACACTGATCACATCTGACGGTACCACGACCACTACTGAGGATGTCCCCCTGGCGAGCGTGGGAAAGGACGATTTCCCCACGGAAATGCATATGAATTCCCTTCGCCTCAGATTCGGTCTGAATGATTATCTTGAGGTTTTTGCGGAGATTGGTGGGGCCTATCAGGAACTCTCCGACTCCAGTTTAGCCTATGGCGCGGGCTTACGGCTGAATCTTTTTCAGGTGAGAGGAGGCCGGTTCGGAGGACTGTATGGCGGTCTTCAGGGAGAATACCTGGCCGGCACGTTGGAGTATGAGTACAACTCGTCCGCAGGTAATAGGTGGAGAAAGGAGGCTGACTGGGAGGAGTTTGTTTTCAAGGGAGAGCTGGGTGTGGCACGCCCTAAGTTTGCCTACTATATCGGGGTAGCCTATCTTGACTACCGTGAAGATACCGAACGCCATTTACTGGAGAACCTCCCCCCACCCGCGACGTCATATGTACTGCAAGATGACCTGGAAGAAGGGAGCCTTGGCGCCTTTGGCGGCGTTGCCTTTAATCTGACCCCTGCTGTCTTGGTAAATATTGAGGGGCAGATCGTCAACCAGAAGGGTATCTTCGCGACACTCGAATATCATTTCTGAGGCTCAAGAACAACTCAACAAGCATAGTGGCAACCTCTCCGATCTGCATCATTCTGCTCCCTGTACCTGCCCTGATTATTTTGTTGACCCAGCAGAAGCCTAAAAACCAGTTGCAATAAATAATTTAGACCCTTATTATCATTATTTGATGGGTGAGTATTTTGGCTGAGCGAGAATTTCTCAACGATTCATGTCCATTTATGTAAGAGGTTTACCACCTTTACCCTGACGGAGATTACGATATGAAGAAGAAATTAATGATCGGGTTCGGGCTTTTGGTTCTTATCTTGATTTGGTTGCTGGCTTCTATCTATCCTGATTGGCTGTGGTTCGATAAGCTAACCTTTTCGTCTATTTTCTGGACAATGCTTTTGAGCAAACTCGGGTTTGGTCTGGCTGTTTGGCTGGTTTTTATAATTATCATATTCCTTAACCTTTACGTGGCCAGACGTTTAACCTGGGGCAATGCTCCACAAACGGCTTTTGAAGACGAGGGGGGGGCTTTTTCCCAAGTTGGCCTCTCAGGCAAGTCCTTAAATCTTCTCTTCATAGGTGTTATTCTGCTTATTAGCTTTGTTATTGCGTCAAAGGGCTCCTACCAGTGGGATATGGCCCTGCGCTATTTATATCAGCACCCTTTCGGTAGCACAGATCCTATTTTTAACCGGGACATCGGTTTTTATGTATTTTCTCTTCCCTTTTACATTTCTGTTCAAAACTGGTTATTGGTCTTTTTCATTTTGGCTGTCCTGCTCACCATGGGGTGGTATCTGAAAAGGGGTGGTCTTCAGGTAATTGGTGGATCTCCTCCAGCGGAAGGCAGGCCAGTCTCTCTCCCTAAAATTACCGTTTCACTCAAGGCCAAGAAACACCTTATTTTCCTGGGGGGAATCATTGTTCTAGTCCTGGCATGGGGTTATCATCTAAAAATCTATAACCTTCTCTACTCTACACAGGGACCTGCTTTTGGTGCCAGCTATACCGATGTCCATATCAGGGTCTTGGCGTATAGGATTTTGATCATTTTCTCCATGGGCTTGGCCGTGCTCTTTTTTGTGAACGCCTTTCAGCCCAGGAAAAAGGTAATCTGGATAGGGGTGGGAATCTGGATAGGGGCTGTCGTGGTATTTGCCACCATTCTGCCCACGCTGGTTCAAAAATTTGTGGTGAAGCCCAATGAATTGGCCAAGGAATCTCCTTACATAGCCTACAATATTGATTATACGCGTAAGGCCTATAATCTGGGAAAGGTACAAGAAGTAGATTTTCCGGTCAGTGATAAACTAGGTGTAGAAGACATCAAGAAACATAATGTAACGATTCAAAATATCAGGATCTGGGACGAACGCCCCTTGCTACAGACTTATAGGCAGATTCAATCGATACGCCTCTATTACGACTTTAACAATGTAGACGTAGATCGTTACCTCATCAATAACCAATTGAGACAAGTCATGCTGGCCGCCCGTGAGTTAGTGGTGAATCAACTTCCCCCTCAGGCAAATACCTGGGTAAACAGACATCTTATATATACCCATGGCTATGGATTGGCATTAAGTCCGGTAAATGAAGTGACCAGTGAGGGACTGCCCCGCCTCTTAATCAAAGATCTTCCCCCTTCCTTTGATGCAGACCTCGAGGTAGAGCGCCCGGAGATATATTATGGTGAAAAAACCGACGGGTATGTGCTGGTAAAGACCAAAACTAAGGAGTTTGATTATCCCAAGGGGGACGAGAATGTCTATACAATCTATCAGGGTAGGGGAGGTGTCCCTATCAAATCCTTTGCTCGAAGGCTTTTATTTGCCTTTGAATTTTTGGATTCCCAGATTCTTTTTACCACGTATTTAAGCCCTGAGAGCAGAATCATGTACAATCGTCGGATTGACAGGCGGGTGGGTTCAATTGCCCCATTCCTTGATTATGACGGTGATCCGTACCTGGTCGTCTCCGGGGGAAAGCTCTATTGGATCCAGGATGCCTATACGAGCTCTAACATGTATCCTTATTCCCGCCGATCTTATAGGTATCTAAAAAATAAGAGGCTCAACTACATCCGGAATTCGGTCAAGGTAACCATCGATGCCTACAATGGGGATGTATGTTTTTACATGGTTGATGAACAGGATCCTCTTGTTAAAACCTATTCGAGTATATTCCCCGATCTCTTTAAGCCTTTCGATGAGATGCCCGCTGGCCTGAAAAAGCACATCCGGTACCCCAAGGACCTCTTTGAAATCCAGGTGGGTACATACACGAAATATCACATGGAGGATGTCCAGGTCTTCTATAACCAGGAAGACCTCTGGCAGGTTCCCGATGAGATATACAGTGATACTCGGCAAGAAATAAAACCTTACTATATCATCATAAAACTGCCCGAAGAGGAAAGGGAAGAGTTTCTTCTGATGCTCCCTTTCACCCCTTCCAAGAAGGATAATATGATTGGTTGGCTGGCTGCCAGAAGTGACTTGCCTAACTATGGAAATCTGTTGGCCTACAAATTACCCAAGGAAAAATTGGTTTATGGACCGATGCAGATTGAAGCGAGGGTGGATCAGCAAACGGAGATTTCCCGAGAATTGAGCTTATGGGGTCAGAGAGGTTCCCGAGTAATCAGGGGAAATCTTCTGGCCATTCCTGTTGGTGAGTCATTTATCTACGTGGAGCCGGTTTACTTAGAGGCAAAACAGGAAGAGAGCGAGTTGACCTCAACAGCACCACCTCAACCGAGAGGTTTTAGGGAATCCCGAAGAAGAGGGGCTCAAGTCCCTTCAGCAGTGGATAGATCAAGGGCCGCTTCCTTGCCGGAATTAAAGAGGGTTATTGTCGCCTTTAGCAATCGCCTCACCATGGATGAAGATCTTGATAAAGCCTTATATAATCTATTGGGAGGGGAGATACCCCCCGAGGAAGTGGTTCCCCCTCGTATCCCTGAGATCCCTGAGGCCCTGGATATTTACAATCTAGGAGGGTTGGCCCTGGAACACTACAATAAAGCCAGGGATTACTTACGCCAGGGGAATTGGGCTGAATACGGGAGGGAACTGGAAGATCTGGAGAAAGTCCTCAAGGAGATGTCCAGGATAGCGGGGGAAAGGGAATAATAATTTGATGATAGCCTTATCCCACTTTGCCGCCCACGGCTGCTGATGAGCCGTGAAACAGTCTCGAATGCCACCGGCCCTTCACCAAGAATCATATATATTCTTGAGTCGGGTTTGAACAGGCCCATTAATCCTATAAATGCCTTCATAAGATTGTGAAACCTGCCCGCTAAAACCTCCATAGAAGGTTTGTATGATGGGGTCTCAAGCATTGCATCTACAAGAGATCTTGCACTTACAATCGATGATGATTTGTGGTTCAAATATTGTAAAGATGGACAGTAAGCGAAATTATCTATTTCAGTTAGCATGGGTCGCACACTGAGATACTGTATGCGTTAAACGCGGAAGAAACAAAAAACCAGAATATATGAAAATCAATAAGCTACGTTTTTTGTTTCTTAGAAGGATTCGATAAATTAAAAGTCTTCTTATAGGGTGTGCATCTGATCTCTCATGTTCGTGATTATGCTGGCCCGTCGCCCTGCGTTCATTCATTTAGGTCGGTTTGAAATCTGGGGGGGTGTCTTCATAAGGCTTGAGGTTTGGATATCCTCATGGTATTTTGATTTCTTGAGTACTCCAGATATTGGCAAGGTAAGTGTAATTAGAGTCTATTTAGAAAACGGCTTTTGGCAGTCTTTAAGCAAAACCGAAATTGACACTTAATAGCCTATCACCGGATAACATTACAAATTGCATGTTATCCGTAAACTCCTTAACCGTAATAGCCAAGAAAAAAACTATATAATTACTGGTTAGCTAGATGGCCAGTGAAACACGATTATTTATAGCTCTGTTCAACAACTTGCACAACGCAAGGAGGTAACATTATGACTGAAGACAGAAAGGACCAGTTAACGGCAGGAGCAAACCCACAAGCAACCGGCAGAGGGATGACGAACCGAGACTGGTGGCCTAGCCAGTTGAACCTCGATGTCCTGCACCAGCATTCCTCCAAGTCCAATCCGATGGGCGAGAAATTCAACTACGCCGAGGAATTCAAGAAGCTCGACTTCGCAGCCCTAAAGAAAGATCTCGCAGCGCTTATGACCGAATCGCAGGACTGGTGGCCGGCGGACTTCGGCCACTACGGACCTTTGTTCATCCGTATGGCGTGGCACAGCGCCGGCACGTACCGCGTCGGCGACGGCCGCGGCGGCGCAGGCAATGGCAGCCAGCGCTTTGCACCCCTCAACAGCTGGCCCGACAACCAGAACCTCGACAAGGCGCGCCGACTGCTCTGGCCCATCAAGCAGAAGTACGGCCGGAAAATTTCCTGGGCCGACCTGATGATCCTCGCCGGCAACGTCGCGTTGGA
>CP070704.1:2258476-2265270 GCA_020349945.1 Deltaproteobacteria bacterium | reverse complement strand
TATGGTCTGTTTTTCACCTATGGGAACTGGATGGTCATTATATGCCTCTCCAGCCAGGGCCTCTTCGATGAAGAGATGCCTGGGAATCTTGCCCATAACCTGAAGGACTTTTTCATCTTTTATACCCCTGGGGGCTAGCTGATTTTTTACCATCCTTTTTCTTGCAATAGTAAAATCATGTGACATGGGATATTATGCCCTATGTAAGTAAGCGAAGGCGTGTAAGGTTATTTCTCAAGCCTGTAGCCTCTGGATACAGGCTGTCCATCGGCATAGACGTTATTATTTTCGTCCAGAGAAAAGCGTCCCTGAGCAATCATCTCTACGGTTAAGGGAAAGATCTCCCAGTCACCGATCCTTTTCAGGCGTCTCTGGTGTTCATCGACCACTTTCTTGAAGGCGAGCTGATCTTTAAGGAGATCTGGTAATGGCATGGGCAATTCAACCTTCAGGGGACTTGACACCATCAACAGGGGACCAGTATCTACCCCAACATCTGTCCAGATTGTTGAAGCACGTAAACAAGTCTCTCCATGAGCTATTGCATCACCTACTGCATAATCGCCAACGTACTTCCTTTTCCCATCAGGCGTGCGCAGGGATAGATCCCCTGGATGCACATTGACGCATCTTCTTAAGGTAAGATAGCTCATGTATCCCCCCAAGGCAATGATATCTATATCAAATGCCTTGATCAGGCGAGAGGCTACAGAGTCAAACTCCTTTCTGGCTGCCATACCTTCAGGTGTTACGTGGGACCTCTTTAATCCTTTTAGTGAGTGGAATTTCCTTATGTCATAACTGAAGTAAGGGATTCCCGCGTCAAGGGCGATCTTCTCCCCTGCTGAGACCCCATCGGAGCGGTCACTGAAGATGAAGATAACCTTAAAGGGTGACCCAGTGGGCTCATTTTCCAGTTCCTTTTCTCTTTCAAGGAGCCGGATAACATTGGTTCCTGGGCCTGACATAAAGGCAGCCACCCTCATGACCCTGCCGCTTTCTTGAGGATCAAAAATCGGTGTGATTTTCATTACCTGTATCTTTTTAAAAGTGGCTCTACAGGTTTAATCTTAAAGGGGCTTCCCTCCTGTAATGCCTTGAGGACTGTGCCTCCACCTGTGAAGTAGTAGCAGTCAGGATTGTCCAGCCCCTTCATGTATATGCCAGGGCATAGATTCCTTAATTCCTGGAGGGTATCACCCCCTCCGTATAATTTTAAGGCCCTGGTGTTTTCATCTATCGCCTCGTAAAGGGCCCTTGAACCATCACTAAAGTGCGGTGTAAGGCCCATAACCGCATTCACAAAGATGGTTTTGGCCGAGTTAATTACATCGAGTATAGCCTTTTCACGAAAGGAGTCTGGATCGGCATCAAGGATATAATTGTATCTGTCACCTTTCCGGAAATTCTTGACAGCTATAGTTTTTGTATCTCCCTCTTTCCTCTCCCCAAAATCCTTGGACTCCACAAGGAGTGGGAGCTTGACTATCTTGTTTTTTTCTTTGTCTAGGCGGACGAGTTCTAAGGCAAGGTCAATATCCTCCTCAGGGACGCCGGCAACATCCACGCCATATTGGGCACTCAGAAAGGTATTATAAATAACACCACCTAAGATCATGTGATCTACTCTCTGATATAGTTCTTTTAGTGGTCCTATCTTTGTATCGTATTTAGCGCCGGCCACTATTGCGAGAAAAGGTCTGGTGGGATCAAGAACCTTTCTAAGGTTTTTGATCTCCTCCTGCATCAAGAAACCAGCGTAGGAAGGAAGATATTTCGTAATATCAAAGGTGGAGACATCAGGCTGCCAGGAGCCAAAGGCGTCATTCACAAAGATATCCGCCATGCTGGACAACCCTTTGGCAAACCTGGCGCGTTCTGGTCCATATGTCTGTTCACCTTGAAACCACCTGATATTTGGAAGATAAATAGCCCCTATCTTGCGCTCCTTGAGCCTTTGGATGGATTCTTGGATAGAACTGTCAATATGGGTTATTCCAAGGTCTGGTTGAATGGGAAAGCCGGGAGCATCAATCCGTATCCGCAATTTTTTTTCTAAATAGGCAACTAAGGGATCGACTGATGTATCCAGGGAGCAGTCTATCTTTCCAGTTTTTTTATCCATCGGCCTTCCAACATGGGTCATCAGGATTGGTCTTCCACCTCTTGACACAATATGGAAGAGGCTACCCAGGGTCGAATCTATCCTGAAAGGATCCTCTATTTCCCCCTTTCTTACTACGTTGTGGTCAACTCTCATGAGCACAACCTTATTATTTATGTCTGCTTCCTGTAGGAGTTTGAGATGTGGAGTTGTCCCTCTTTCACTCATTTTTTCTCCTTTTCTCTATAAACCAACTCCAATCTAAAGTTTTCTTTTAGAAATAATCAAGATCGATATTCAGGAGGCATTGAGACCGTACCGGTAAAGCCAACTCCGTATGTACCTAACCTGAGTAAATCTTGGCCTTGGTTTGTTTTGATGAAACGTCATCCAGGAAGGTACGCGATAAGTGCTAGTCCTCACTTAACCTTTTATAATAACGGATTTTCATGGAAAAGCAAAGCAAAACCGATGGCCTAGAATAACCAAGTTTTCTCTTGACACGGAGCATTTCATCTTTTAGGGTGGTTTTAAGCCAGAGTTGAGGAGCGGTGCGGATGAGTAGCCGCGAGACAGGGGAGCAGGCCCCGAGGGTCGATCTTGCGGTGAAAGGGTGCACCGCCGAAGTCTGCTTTTGGCGTGTTACAAAAGCAGGCTGGGCCTGCAGAGAAGATCTGCAGGACTGTCACGGTTTTTCCGTGGAGCGCTCTCTTGGTAGGTTTGCAGTTGGAGCGTGCTTCAGCTGCTTTTTTTTGGGAAAGGAGCAACCTAAAAAAGGAGGTACTATACAATGTTTAGCAGGTGTTACACGGCCCTGATCACGCCCTTCGGGGACCATGAGGTAGATTTGGAGGGCATGGAGAAATTGGTGGAATTTCAGATTGCAGGTGGTGTCAGTGGGATACTGGCTGCGGGTACGACGGGTGAAAGCCCAGCATTAACCTGGGAGGAACACAACCAGGTGATCCGGGCAGTGACTGAAAAGTGCAAGGGGAAGTGTCAGTCGATTGCAGGGACCGGAAGTAACAATACGCGGGAAACTATGCAGGGCACAGAGCACGCAGTCCATGTGGGGGCTGATGCAGTTCTGTTGGTAGATCCTTATTACAATGGGCCCAGCTCTCTTGAGATCCGCAGGGAATATGTGGCGCCTGTGGCAAAGGAGTTTCCCCAGATTCAAATCATCCCCTATGTGATCCCGGGTCGCACTGGTACACAGCTTCTCCCCGAAGACCTCGCCATACTCCATAAGCAATTTGCCAATATGAGCACGGTGAAAGAGGCCACAGGGGACATAGAAAATATGAGACGCACCCGTGAGTGCTGCGGGGAGGAGTTTACGATCCTGTCTGGGGATGATGACAAGACCTTTGCCATGATGACCGATCCGGTCATCATGGCAGGCGGAGTGATCTCGGTAGCCTCCAACATAGCTCCCATGGCAGTCCAGGACATGACCACGCTCCTCAGGCAGGGGAAGCAGGCTGAAGGAGAAAAACTCATGGTTGCCTTGAAGCCCCTTTTTGGGATTGTGACCGTAAAAACCCAGGAGGAGACCCCTTACGGGACAGTGGCCTGCCGTGCCAGAAACCCCCTCGCCACGAAGACCCTCATGGCTATCCTTGGCATGCCTGCTGGGCCATGCCGCCAGCCCCTGGGCAAGATGACCAAGAGGGGGATTGATGTCGTATTAGACGCAGGCCGCACGGTGTGGAAGAACAACCCAGAGATCTTGACACCGATCGCCGATTTCTTTGACGTAGATATCGAAGCCAGGCTCTATGACCGGTCGATTTTGGCAGAGCTGACATATGATCAATATGAGGGCTAGGCAGAGGGTGCAGGGAATGGTAAAAAAGATTTGGCCTGCATGGTTAAGTACCTCCCTCCATCTTTAATGTGGATTGCCGGAACGGAGGGACGGGGATTCGTAAGCGAGGAGAATAAAACTTAATCTTACGCCCGGTAATGGGAAAGTTCGTACACTCTCTGGCCGAGCTGGGAAAGCCTTTCAAGGGCGCGGGAACGATCTTTTTCTGAAATTTCCTGAAGGTTCACGACATCTTCATTGATAAAGCTCAAGGCGTTTGTAAAGTTGAGTTGGGAGAGGGCACCGATATGATCAATAATTCCCAATTTGTGAAATCGCCTCCCAAGGTAATTCATGTTCTTTAAAAGGTTTTCCCTCTTGTCCCATTTATCCTTTTGCTGGCCTATCGATTTGATGGCAATCCAGTATGATTCAAGGAAGGTTTTGGCAAGGGCTGCCCAAATGGGTAGGTTATCGAAACCGAGTTTGGTGATCTTGTATCCACCATTCCCCTCGGATCGGGATAGGAAGGCGGAATCGAGGAAATATTCTATGAGGGAGGTAACTTTTTCCTCGAGAGATTCGTTTTCATCGAAAACGAACTCATGCTTAAAGAGGTTTTTCAAAAAGGTATAGTCGGAGACTATTGCCTCTGGGTTCTTCACCTCTTCACTACCGGTTAAGAATGATATGGCCACAAGGGAGTGGGGAATGAAGAAATGGATGATACTGTTTTTGTAATATTCAAGCTCCATCTTTTTATCTTCATCAACATAGTAAAAGGTCTCCTCTTCACCCTGGGCATCCTCCAGAAAATCGATGATCTTCCAGCTTATAAAAAGTGATAAAGTTTCCTTAACTGCTTTTGATGGATGAGCAAGGGTAGCAGCTTTAGGAACCTCATATCTCTTTAAAAATCTCAAGAGAATGTCGGCTGTTTCAGTCAGTTCTGAAAGATGGAATCCCCTTCGGTGATTGGATAAAATGGCCGTAGCAGTCAGCGAAAGAGGTGTTACGAGGGAGACCGCATTTATGGACTTGACCAAATGAAAGGCCAGGCTATGGCGGATATCCTTTCTTGGCGGGTTTTTTTGCGACAGGTAGTCATTCAATGAGAAGGGATGATTGAATCGTATGTAAATCTTTCCATATCTTCTTTTTAAAAACCGCCTGGCCCTTATGATCTGCCCGAAACTTTCTCGTTCCTTGAGATCACCGCCGATCTCCTTCAGATAGGATTTTTCCTCTAAGATCCGATCATAAGTTATGGAGGCGGGTATAAATATCAGATCATTACAAAATCCTTCGTGATAAGCCTGAAGCAGGATGGAGAGAAAGCCTGTCTTGGGAAGCATCAATTTACCATTTCGGCTCCTACCACCTTCAATAAAGAATTCAATGGGGTGCCCCTCTTCAAGGAGCGCTTTAATGTACCTGGCAAGTACCTCTGAATAAAGTTTTGCTCCCTTGAGAGAGCGTCGGATGAAAAATGCACCGCATTTCCTAAAAATATGTCCCATGGGCCAAAACGCCAAATTTGTTCCAGCAGCAATCCTGGGGACATGCAGGTGATGACTGAAAATCACATGGTTGAGGATCAGGTAATCGATGTGGCTCTTATGGGAGGGAACATAAATCAGCGGACCTCTCCGGGCCCATTCCCTCACTTTTGCCAGGGCTGCCTCATCCACAATCACTCCTTCAAAGATCTTTTTCCAGAACCAATCCAATGCCTTAATAAAGGCCTGGATATAGGTCATATTATAGTCTGCAGCGATCTCGTCAAAGTATTCTCCGGCCTCTTTTCTGAGGTGTCTGAGCTGTTTATCATCTCCATAGGCCATGTTTTCGATTTTCTCGCTGACCCTTTCGTCTGTGAGGACCAATTCCTTGATCTCCTGTCTGGATTTCATGATAGGGCCAAGGATAACCCTTTTCTGCATATCAATGCCCTCAATCAGCATCTGCCTGATCTCTGCAGCCATAGTGTGCAAAGGTCTTGTAGAAGGTTGGTTTCTTAGATAGGCCTTCAGATCCAGGGGCCGACCGAAATCAATAAAGGCACGGCGATGGTGCCTGAAAAAAAGCACAATTTTCCTGATAACGCCCGGATGGTCCTTGAACCCGAAAAATATACTTGCAAGGCTTGGATGATCCCTCTCAGGGGTCTTTTTATAGAGTACGAGTTGCGGAACAATAAAAATGGGACGATCCATATCCTTCTGTGTCTCCAGAAGAAACTGCAGATGGTCCTTTTCCGCATGGATAAAGTGTCTGATAAAGCCCTTTGGATCAACCAGAAAGATGAGGGAGGTGGTACCCCGCTGAATGGCCCTTTTATAAAACCCGGATTGATATGGGCTCGGGAGGCGGCCATGCTTGACTAAAGAGGAGAGTTGGGATATGACGACCCTTACAAAATGCGTAAAAGGCAATACCATGGACATATTGAGATCAAAGGCTATCTTTGGATAAGGAAGGCGTCTTCTCCGGAAGTTGTAGTGGTAGAGAAGGTAATCCAACTGTCCCCTATACTTGATTGCATAGACCACTGTGCCTTCCCTGTGCATCTGCTTTAGGTCTTCTTTCATGTTTTCGTCAAGGCCCACGCTCTTAAAAAGCCTATACAAAAACCAGCTCAAGAAGAATCCCGGTTTATGATCAAGCACATAAGGATAAAAGGTCTTTTCCCTGAAGGTATCCATGCTTGTCTAAAAGCTCCACGTTAACATTAAAGAAACAGATAGACACATTAACCCAGTAAATCAAGTCTTTTTTGCTTGTGAAGAGAAAGTTGCTGCCGCCAGCAAGATCCAGGAAGAATGTGGATTAGGGGACTGCTATCAATGCACCGATCATAACTTCTCGACACCAAAACGT
>CP070704.1:2255192-2258376 GCA_020349945.1 Deltaproteobacteria bacterium | reverse complement strand
CCGCCGCAATGCTGTCACCAGAAATAATTACCCTGCCATTATGGGTAGGTTCTTCCCCCTCAACCATGGTCAAGAGGGTGCCCCCTTCTATTATGATGTCAGGCTTTTTTTTGGCTCCGACCATTCCTTTGTTTCTCACCACAGAGGACACTGAACATTCATTGTTTTTCAATGCCCTGTGGGGAATAGAGGACCTCTGCTTCTATGTGGTAAATTATGAACAGTCACCCATGCGTTCTCACACAACTCGGGTTTGGACCTAAAAGAAGAACCATATTTCTTAATTCATTTTACTATATTGCATTTTATTTATAAAATAACACAGTCAAAGTAAACCCTGTTAGATTTGATACAGGGCATTATACCCCATGTTAACTCCGTTAAAGAGGGTTCCCATCGGGAAATTTAACGGGGTAAAAAAGCGGAACAATATCTTGGATCCCATCGCCGTGCTTCCGCAGAGGGTATTCTAACAGGGTAAAGGGTTATAGCCTTGAAGATTAACGCACATGAGACAGTGGATACCTTTTTGGATGGGCGATTGAGGATTATCCAGTCTCGACAGGGATATAGATTCTCCATTGATGCCCTGCTCCTGGCCGAATTTGTCTCCACGAAGAGCGGGGATTGCGTTGTTGATCTGGGTGCTGGCTGTGGGATCATCTCCCTGTTCCTGGCTGCAAAAAAGGACGTGGGTTTTATCTGCGGCCTTGAGCTCCAGGAGGAGTTGGCCTCCCAGGCCAAGAGGAATATCGTGCTTAATAGGCTTGAAAAAAAGATCGCCATCATCCAGGGAGATCTGAGACAGCTGCCTCTGGCCCCCGGATGTGGCCATGTCGTTGTATGCAATCCGCCCTACAGACGAGAAAAAAGTGGACGGATTAATCCTGATCCCGGCAAGGCCATTGCCAGGCATGAGATAACAGCGAGTTTAGATGATATCCTGGGTGCAGGCAGGATGCTGCTTAAACCAGGTGGAAGACTGGCCCTGATTTATCCGGCAAATAGATTAGCGGAGATTTTTGCGAAGATGAGAATCCAGGAGATAGAGCCCAAAAGGCTCCAGATCATCTTCCCGGACTCTGCCTCTCATGCCAAGCTTGCAATGATTGAAGGAAGACTGAATGGAAAATCCGGTGTAAAGATCCTTCCGCCCATCTTTGGGCAAGGTGGTTTTTCAATAACGTAAGTTGTCCGTTGTTAGCTGATCCCGGCCTTTACGAAGTAAATTAACAATGAACTACGACAACTATCAACGGACATTGCGCTTCTTTGCTGCTGCCATCATGATTTTGCGCAAGGATGAGCGAAGCTCCTTGTCCTTGATCCGGGCCAGGATTTCCTCCATTTCCTTTCGTCTCCCTGGGCCAAGGTCCTGATCATTCTCTTGCCTGGATCTTTTTTTGTCTACCTGTATCCTATCCTGAGGTTCACCTACCCTGAAGCGTATCTTTTTTATAGCCTGCCTTTGAAGCTTGCTATTCATCCTTTCCTTTATTACTTGAGTCATGAACTCCAGCTCCTGAAGCCATATGCTATCAGTAACCTTGACCCACAATACCCCTTTTTTGATGGAGGAAGGCCGGGCATGTTTTGCAATCTTTTTGCCGACAACACCATCCCAGAGTTCCCAGATCCCTATATCATCAAGATTTATGGGCACGGCAGAGGTTGTAAAGATGCTGTCTATTACCTCTTTTATGTGGGTACCTGATTTTGTATCCTGCCTCATGTGTTTGTCCTTACGATATCTTAAGAGCAAAAGATATCATCTATTTTATCTCTTGACGCAAGCCTTTTTTTCTAATAGCATTTCTTATATACTTTTTATAGAGAGGTGATGAATTATGCAGTGGGATTGGGACAAGCTGCAAAAGCAAAAGAGGGACAGGGGCGGGAATCCACCCCAGATGGACGAGGTCCTTAATAAATTCAGGGGGCTAAGGGGTAAATTTCCTGGATTACCGCTTATCATCCTGATAATCGTTATCCTGATTATTGCACTCTCCTCCTTTTATACGATTGGCGTGAATGAGGTAGGTGTCATACAGAGATTCGGCAAATATGTCAGAACGACCCCACCAGGACTCCATTTCAAACTCCCCTGGGGAATCGAAAAGTTAACAAAGGTACCGGTGAGACTTATCAAAAAAGAGGAATTCGGTCTGAGGACTCTCAGGGCCGGTGTGAGGACCCAGTATGCCAGGGAGAGCGCGTATCTTAATGAATCGCTCATGCTCACCGGTGATCTGAATGTGGCGGTGGTTCCATGGATCGTGCAGTACAGGATTAAGGATCCGTATAAGTATCTCTTCAAGGTCAGGGATGTGACATCTACCTTGAGGGATTTGACTGAGTCCACCATGAGACTGGTGGTGGGAGATAGAAGCATCAATGAGGTTATCAGCAAGAGGGAGGAGATTGCCGACCAGGCTCAGCTGCTCTTACAAAAGGAATTGGATGAGGCGGAAACCGGCTTAAATGTGGTCACCATTGAGATGAAGAGGACAAATGTGCCCGAGCCAGTTCAGGCATCCTGGAATGAGGTTAATCAGGCAATTCAAGAAAAGGAGAAGATGGTCTATCAGGCCAGGGAGGAATATAATAAGGCCATTCCAGCGGCCAAGGGTGACGCTGAAAAGACCATCAAGTCCGCTGAAGGGTATGCCCTTGACAGAGTCAACAGGGCCAAAGGCGATGCAGCCAGGTTTCTCTCCCTGTATGCCGAGTATTCAAAGGCAAAGGATGTAACCAGGAGAAGGCTCTATCTTGAGACCTTGAGGGATGTGTTTCCGAGTTTGGGAAGTAAGTATATCATGGATGCGGAGCAAAAAAATGTCCTCCCTTTACTCAATTTAGGGATGGAGAAGGGGGCTGAGAAATGAGATTTAAAGGGATAATCTTTATTGTGATTATTATCATTATCTTTTTCCTCCTGGGGGCAGTATACGTCGTTGACGAAACTGAACAGGTGGTCGTTACCCAGTTTGGTAGGGCCATCGGGAAACCAAAAGTGGATCCCGGCTTGTACTTTAAGATCCCTCTTATTCAGCAGGCAAACTATTTTCCAAAAAACCTCCTTGAATGGGACGGCGATCCCGGTCAGATTCCAACCCTGGACAAGACCTTTATATGGGTGGACACCTATGCCCGGTGGAAGATCGTTAATCCACTGGAGTTTTTT
>CP070704.1:2214013-2255092 GCA_020349945.1 Deltaproteobacteria bacterium | reverse complement strand
GTCTCTGGATGGCCCAGTCACGTCCCTCACGTCCGCTCAGTGAGACATCTACTGTGTACTTCTCATCGGCAAGTATCTTGCTGACACTGTCTAAGACAATCTGTTCGTCATCAATTACCAGGGCCCTCATTCTCTCCATTGCCTTCCTCCTTTCTTATAAACCCTAACCCACATAGGTAACATTGAAACCAGAGGACTGCAGCTCTTTGACTATCGGCTCTGTATCTTCGCTCTTTAATCGTAATACTATCAGCCAATCCTCCTCTTCCGATTCCGGGGGGAGGGTCACTAAACTCAACAAGACAGTTTTATTCTTGTCCAGGACCTTCATTATCCTCTGCATATTACCAAATTCCCTAGAAGCCTTTATATCCACCCTCTTGCCCTTTTCTCTTAGCCCCAAAACCCTCGTCATCATCCTCACAATATCTGATTCGGTGGCAATGCCAACAAGCCCTCCATCCTCCACGACCGGAAACGCACCATAACCCATTTCCTGCCCCAATTGCAGGGCCTCTTCGACTGGCATATCAGGAGAAATAGTATGGGGCCTTTTGACCATTATGTCCTTGACGGTCATCTTAGCCAAAAGATAATGCAATTCATGAATGCTCAGGGATGTAGCAGGTGAGGGAGATGCCTCTAAAAGCATGTGCTTTGTTACCAGGCCCACCAGCTTATCCCTTTTCATAACCGGCAGTCTTCTAATCTTATGGGCCTCCATTATCTTTCTGGCATCGTGAATTGAGGTCTTCTCGTCAACAGCTACTACATTGGTACTCATAATATCTCTTACTCTCATTTTTCCTTCCTGTTCTCTATGATATATGGGATAGTCTATGTTGAAGTTTAAATTCTCATCAGTTTTTTACCAAACTTATAGTTTATTCACCTAAAAAGCTAGCCTCAATCAGGTATTTTAGTCAAAAATAGAAAAACCACACCCATTTATGAATGGGGGTGGCTTACTCGTGTACTTGTTCCCTGCCTCTAATAGGGAGAAATACCTACTCAATTATGTTGAGACCTCATCTAGTTCCACAGATCTAAATCAATAAGGCCTATACGGGCGGCATATTTTGTGAGACCTACCTGACCTTGAACCCCTGTTTTACGTACAATATGTGCCCTATGATTTTCTACCGTTTTTCTGCTGATACATAAGATATCGGCAACCTCTTGGTTGGAGTGACCTTGAGCCAAGAGCCTCAGCACCTCCTTTTCCCTCTCTGAGAGGGGATCCGATTGTTCCTTTAGCTCTCTTTTTCTTTTGCCCCCGAAATAATCAGACAAAACTTGATCTGCAATGGGTGAGTCAAGATAGTAACCGCCATTATGTACGGTGTTGATAGCGGCTATCAGATTTTCCTCATCAGAATCCTTTAAAACATATCCCTTGGCACCCGCCTTCAAGACCTCATCGATGTATGCCTTCTTGGCATGCATAGAGAGAATAATGACCTCTGTGCCTGGAAGTCTTTCCCTGATCTGGCGGGCGGCCTCTATCCCGTCCATCTTCGGCATTCCTATGTCCATAATGACTATTCCTGGTCTGTATTTTCTTGCCATTTTCAGGGCCTCATCCCCGTCGTCAGCCTCTGCCAAAACCTCGATGCCCTCCTTTTCTGAAAGGAGCGATCTTAGACCCTTACGGAAGATCCGGTGGTCATCAGCCAAAACAATTCTTATCTTCTCCCTCATACCTTCAATCCCTTTGTAAACGTGCTGTAATCTTGGTGCCCTTTCGCGGCGTCGATATGATCTTTAGTTCCCCGCCGATGAGGGCCAATCTCTCCCTCATGCTAATGAGGCCGAGGGACTTTGTATTTTGTAAAGGCGAAAGGGCATCATCCACTACAAATCCTACGCCATTATCCTCAATCACAGCGCTTATCGCACTATCCGAATGTGTTAGGCTTAAATATGCCTTTGTCGCCCTGCTATGTTTTAAAATATTGCTTAACCCCTCCTGGAAAAATCTATATATGGTGATATTGGTTACAGACTGAAGAGGTTTTTCAATCTGCTCAAAATTCCATTGAATCTTAATCTCCGAGTATGATCTAAAGTCTTGACAAAGCCCCTCCAGAGCGGGTATAAGCCCCAGATCTTCAATCAAAGGTGGATGGAGCGCATGGGAGAGTTCCCTGATTTCCTTTATCGCTCTGTTCACAAGATATGAAAGCTCACCCAATTGGTCCTTTATGGTAGAGAGTTCTTTCGGTATCTTTTTATACGTCATGGAAAGACCCATCTTTAATGAGACTAATAGCTGACCAATGTTATCATGAATCTCCCTTGATAAAGACTCCCTCTCCCTTTCCTGGATCTCTATGTTCTGTCTCGATAACACCCTTATCTGTTCCTCGGACTTTTTTGTCTCTGTTATATCTTGAAGTGTTTCTACGGCCCCAATGAATCTTCCACCCGAATCCCTCAGTGGGGCTGCTGTAAAATAGAGCCATTTCCCTTCGTGGCTCAGCTGGGGAAAATAATCTATGCCCTCATGTGCCCCCTCTATCAGATCAGAGGCCCTATACTTTCCTGGATACCATTGGGGAATATCTTCTGTCTTGCCATCTACCAGCAAATCAGCCATGCACGGCCTCTTTTCATTGTAGAAGGCCTTCCACTGCCGGTCACTGCCAACTATGTCCTTTGCCTTGATCCCACTGTATACCTCCAATGCCCTATTCCAGTAAGTAACCCTATGATTGTTATCAATGACAAATGTTGGAATAGGTGAGCCGTGCAATATATTCTTTAGTTTCTCCTCGCTTTTTCTAAGTGTATCCTCGGCTCGTTTGCGTTCTTGCTCTAATTGGGTAATCCTTTGGCGCAGTTCCATCAATTCATTTATGGGTTGCCCTTTTTTAGTTTTATCCTCGTGTTTCATTTTGAGCATATCATATAATAATCATAAAATCATTTGGCCCTTTTTAGACCTTTACCCCCATCTCCTGCTCCTTCTTGGCAACGGCAAGCCGTGTCTTGACCACGGTGTCAGGTATCAGGCTGATTGAGTCAATGCCACATTCCACCAGGAAGGTGGCAAACTCCGGAAAATCACTGGGTGCCTGACCACAGATGCCGATCTTCCTTCCCCTCCGTCGTGCAACCGCAATCACCTCTCGTACCATGGCCTTGACTGCATCATTTCTCTCATCAAAGATGTGGGCGACCAGGTCACTGTCCCTGTCAAGGCCGAGGGTTAACTGGGTGAGGTCATTTGAGCCGATGGAGAACCCGTCAAAGATATCGGCAAACCTGTCTGCAGAGATGACATTGCTGGGGATCTCGCACATCACATAGAACTCGAGGCTATTTTCCCCTCGCACCAGCCCAAAGTCAGCCATGGCCTTAATGACCTTCTCTCCCTCCTCAGGTGTCCTGCAAAATGGCACCATGACCTTGATGTTGGTCAGGCCCATCTCATCCCTGGCCCTGAGCAATGCCTTGCACTCGAGGCCAAATGCCTGCCTGAATTTCTCATCATAGTACCGGGAGGCCCCCCTCCAGCCTATCATGGGGTTGCTCTCTACCGGTTCATAGAGGTGTCCGCCAATGAGGTTGGCGTATTCATTGGTCTTGAAATCCGAGAGCCGAACAATGACATCATGGGGGTAGAAGGCTGCCCCGATCCTGCCAATACCCATGGCAAGCCTGTCGATAAAGAACTCCTCCTTGCTCCCCTCATAGGCAGCTGTGAGCTCATCGATCTTTTGAACGATCTGGCGGGTTTCAGGCTCACTGCTCCTCTTGAGCTCCTCATAGTTGATGAGGGCAAGGGGATGGATACCGATGTGGGAGTTGATGATGAATTCCTCCCGTGCAAGCCCGACCCCATCGTTGGGGATCTGGGCCTCCTTGAAGGCGTTCTCCGGGATCCCCACGTTCATCATGATCTTTGTCCTGGTCCGGGGGATCTGATCAAGGTCAAGCCGTTCAACCTCAAAGTTCAACAGCCCCTCATAGACATTGCCGATATCCCCCTGGGCACAGGAAACCGTAATGGGTTGTCCGGTGGTAAGTGTCTTGGTGGCATGCTCTGTTCCAATGATACAGGGGATGCCGAGTTCCCGGGAGATGATGGCCGCATGGCAGGTGCGGCCTCCCTTGTTGGTGACAATGGCAGCGGCGATCTTCATGATGGGTTCCCAGTCAGGATCGGTCATGGTGGTCACCAGCACCTCACCTTGCTGAAACTCACCGATATGGGAGCTGTCCTCTATGATATGGGCACGCCCCTGGCCGATCTTACTGCCTACTGCCTGGCCAGTGAGCAGGACCGTGCCTGTCTGCTTCATCACATAGGTCTCTATGGTGTTGTCTGCGTGCTGGGAGTGCACGGTCTCTGGCCGTGCCTGCACGACAAAGAGCTGCCCGTGGGAGCCATCCTTGGCCCACTCAATGTCCATAGGCTTCTGGTAGTGATCCTCGATAATACAGGCCCACCGTGCGAGGGTGAGGATATCATCATCTTCAAGGGTAAAGCGATGTCTCTCCTCTTCTGTGGTTTCAATGTCCTTGGTGGGCTGCTGGAGGTCATCGGTATAGATCATCTTGAGGTGCTTTCCGCCCAGTCGTTTTTCCACGATAGGCCGTTTTCCCTGCCGCAGGGTTGGCTTAAAGACATAGTATTCATCCGGGTTGATTGCACCCTTTACCACGTTTTCCCCGAGCCCATAGGAGGCCGTGATAAAGACCACATCCCTGAAGCCTGTCTCGGTATCAATAGAGAAGATCACCCCGGCACTGGCCTGATCAGCCCTGACCATCTTTTGAACCGCAATGGAGAGATACACATCAGTCTGTCCAAAGCCCTTATCGTGGCGGTATGAGATGGCGCGGTTGGTAAAGAGGCTGGCAAAACAGCGCTTGCAGGCATCAATCAGGGGATCCTCGCCTGTGATATTGAGGAAGGTCTCCTGCTGGCCTGCAAAGGATGCATCAGGCAGATCCTCTGCTGTTGCAGAGGATCTCACCGCTACATCAACCCCTTGACCATAGTGCTGCTCCATTCGTTGGTAACTATCCACTATGGCCTCGGTGAGCTCAGGGGGAAACTCCGTGTGCCTGATGAGAGACCTGACCTGCTCTCCCCGCTCCCGCAGGTTTTCCATGTCATGGGTGTTGAGGCCCTCTAAGGCATCCCTGATGGCCTCCTCTATGTGAGCCTCCTGAATGAGATACCGGTAGGCATAGGCGGTGATGGCAAATCCCCAGGGGATATTGACACCCTTGGAGGAAAGGTGTTGGTACATCTCCCCCAGGGATGCATTCTTGCCTCCCACCAGGGGCACATCATCTATAGTGATCTCATCAAACCACAGGACAAGCCTCTGTGCCCTGTCTGATTCCATGGCAGTCTCCTTGCTGATACGTGATTTTTTCTATATCATCAATACTCAGAGCTTGTCAATTTGCAAAAAATGGTTTAAAAGAGCACATTAATGCCCTAAAGACTTTCTGCGGCTAGTCGCTCGCCTTGATCTGATATGGGAGCTGATTAAGAAGGTAACCCCCATGATAAATCCATGGCCGATAATCGAATCAACTAAGGGGCCTGATATGGGCCTTTTTTGTATTAGGATAAATCGCTGTCGTTCTCCAAGGACAGGCCAGGAGCACAATTTTTATGTTATTGATCTTCCAAATTGGGTTCAGATTATACCTATTACGCCTGATGATCAAATCGTCATGATCAGACAATACAGGCACGGTTGTGCCCGCATCTTTTTGGAATTACCCGGCGGATTAATAGATAAGGCTGATCTCAGCCCAGAAAAAACTGCCAGGAGAGAACTCTTAGAAGAGACTGGATATAGTGCAGGGGATCTTTCTCTTCTAACAAGGATCTATCCACAGCCTGCAGTCCTGAATAATGTTGGGCTGACTTATCTGGCAAGGGGAGTAAAAAGGATAGCTGAACCTAGCATTGATCTGGCAGAGGATATAGAGGTATATCTAGTAGAGCTTCAAAGGATTCCGGAGATGATCCGCAGTGGAGAGATAAACCACGGTCAGACCGTTATGGCCCTCAGCTTGTATTTCTTGCTGGCTACAGAAAATCCGCTAAGATTTAAGGCTGGAGGATGAAATTTCTCTTTGTAAGCGTTCATCAGTGATGTCTTCATGGGACTGTGTAAATTTCCTTCATGTGACCCCCTTCACAGATGCGCCAACAGCGACGTGACCAGAGCTTCAGGATTTCACCTACCGGATGCGGGGCTCCAGGGGCGCCCAACAATCACAAAAAGGAGAACTAGATAAGGTTAAAGGAAAGGAATAATTGTGGGAAGGGTTGGAATTATTGGTGTTGGGCAGAGCAATTTTGTAAGGGGATACCCAGGCTCGATCAGGGAACTTGCCTTTGAAGGGTTTAAGGAGGCCATGGAGGATGCAAGGATACAGATAAAAGATGTTGATGCCTCTATAATCGCATCTGCCCCTGAATACGATAAGCAAAGATCTCCCGCCGGGGTGATTGCTGAATATCTTGGCCTTATCCCTCAGCCTACATTTTGTGTTGAATCCATCTGTTCTTCAAGCAGTACTGCCTTAAGGATGGCCTATTCCATGATTAAATCAGGCCTACATGATATTATTGCCATTATCGGCTTCCAGAAGATGTCAGAAATCTCATCCAGCGAGTCCCAGGAGAGGATGGGAAGAGGGGCTGATATTCAGTGGGAATCCCCTTTTGGCACTATGATGCCAGCCTATTATGCTATGTATGCTCGAGCCCATATGGCTCGCTATGGAACAACACAGGAAGATCTGGCTAGAATACGGGTTAAGGCAGCTACTTATGGTCAGATGAATCAGAAGGCCGTCTATAGAAGGCCTGTAACCCTTGATATGTTCACTGATCCTGAAAGCACTATGTCTGTTACCGTCGCTAAACCTTTAAGGGTTGGAGATTGCTGTGCGAACGCAGACGGTAGTTCCTGTATCATCGTAGCAAATGAGGAAAATGCCAAGGCCATGTGTGATAAGCCTGTCTGGATACTCGGCCTCGGGGCAGCCTCTGAGGCGGTTAATATGGCAGGCAGGGACCTTTTGACTGGATTGAGCGTGGGTATTGAGGCAGGAAAACAGGCATATGAAATGGCCGGGGTTACCCCAAGAGATATCGATGTGGCCGAGGTACACGATTGCTTCACTATTGCCGAGCTGATGGCATATGAGGACTTAGGGTTTGCTAAGCCTGGTGAAGGAAGGGATCTGATCACATCTAAGGAGACTTATAGAGAGGGAAGTATCCCTGTTAACATAGACGGTGGCCTTTTATCTAAAGGACATCCCATTGGGGCAACAGGAGGTTCACAGATTAGGACAATAGTACTGCAACTGAGGAGAGAGGGTGGGGAGATGCAGGTTAAAAATCCGGAGATTGGTTTAGTCCACAATATTGGTGGTGTCGGTCTCTATGGAAATGTGACCATATTGGGGAGGTGAGGGAGTGGCTAAAAAGGAGGCGGATGATAGATTTAAAAGATTCGGTAGAATAAGCTTTACGGCTATCACCAGGGCGAATGATTTCATAGGCTATCTCGAGGAGGGCAAGGTCATGGGTACCAGATGTAAGGAGTGCGGGGCTATCTACTTTCCTCCGAGATCGGATTGTTTCAGGTGCCTTCGTAGTGATACGGAATGGTTCGAGATTTCCGGTACCGGAAGACTGCTAAGCTTTAGTCAATTAAACTATGGGCCGGCCGGATTTGAGGATGACCTTCCTTATACTATTGCCCTCCTGGATTATGGTGAATATAAGGTCTTTGGTAAGATATCAAAGGATATACCCTATGAAGACCTGAATGTGGGGATGGAGTTAAGAACGGAGGTGGATACCCTTCCAAATGGTCAGCTTAGCTATGTCTTCAAAATGCCTTAAGGAGACCCTTTAATATTTATCAAGGGCGGACCCATTGAGAATTGTAGCGAGTAGTTCTCTCTGTTTTACATTCATTTCCCTTATCCAACCATCCTTTTCGGCCTATTACTTAAGGCATCAGGAAAAAAGACCATTTCATGGCTTAATCCGTTGCAGGTGCGGCAGTTTGAGAGTGTAGTTGTTCAAAATACTTATGGCATGACAGGAACAGGCTATATCTATATAAAATAGCATATGTTACGCAAAGAGAGAAATATGAGAACCATACCTAAATTGGTAATAAGAAAGGAGGTCAATTAAGATGAAAGGTATTGTCTCTTACGGTGGTTATCTGCCTTTAAAAAGGATAAATAGGGACATTATCTTCAAGGGCATGGGCTGGCTCCATCAGGCTACCTATATGAAGGGAGAAAAGTGTGTAGCGAACTTTGATGAAGACAGTATAACCATGGCCGTTGCCGCTGCCATGAACTGTTTGGAGGGACATGACAGGGATTACCTGGATGGTCTCTACCTTGCTACAACCACATCACCATTCAAGGAAAGAAGGTGTGCTGATATAATAGGAACCACCTTAGACCTGAAGAGCCAGATCAGAACGGCGGATTTTACCGACTCCACCAGTGCGGGTACATCTGCATTGATTGCCGCAATTGATTGTATTGGCGCTGGCTCAGCCAATAGTATCCTCTTATGTGCATCAGATGTCAGGGTAGGTAAACCCGGCAGTTCTCAAGAACTTAGTTTTAGCGATGGTGCGGCATCCCTGTTGTTAGGAAAGGAAGGGGTAATTGCAAGCTGCGAAGGCTCCTACAGTGTATCCTATGATTTTCCTGATCATTGGAGGACAGAGGGTGACAAGACTGACAGGTCCTGGGAGGATAGATTTGGAAGGGAGGAGGGCTATAGAAAATTTATACCAGAGGCCATCTCAGGGCTTCTTTCTAAGTGTAATCTCTACCCAAAGGATATAGCTAAGGTGATCTTCCCTGGAATGTACCCCAGGGACCATGCGTCACTATGCAAAAGAATGGGGTTTGAATCAGATCAGATTCAGGATCACCTGATGGGTGTTATGGGAAATACTGGCACAGCATACCCCTTAATGATATTGATCTCGGCACTTGAAGCATCAAAACCTGGAGACAAGGTGATTGTAGCCGGGTTTGGTAATGGGAGTGACGCCGTCTTATTCCAAGTGACAGAAGAGATAGAGAAGGTAAAGGGTCAAAAGAAAGGCATTAAAAGGTATTTAGAGTCAAAAAGGCAACTTACGAGTTATGAGAAATATCTTGCGTTTAGGAATCTTATTTCACCAGAAGGAGGAATCAGGGGTGAAGCCATAGCTTACACTGCCCTGTCTTTGATATGGAGAGACAGGAGAGAGATATTAGGCCTGTGCGGAACCCGGTGCAAAAAATGCGGAACACCACAATATCCTGCGCAAAGGGTATGCGTTAATCCTGATTGCGGGGCAATTGATGAGATGCAGCCCTACAGGTTTTCTGATAAGAAAGGGGAGGTCTTTAGCTTTACTGCCGATCTCCTGGCCTTTACACCCGATCCGCCGGGGATATATGCGGTTATTGATTTTGATGGAGGTGGCAGGTACTGGTTTGATGTTACGGATTGTGATCTTGAATCAATGGAGATCGGTATGCCCGTTGAGATGAGCTTTAGGAGAAGATACGTTGATGAAAAAGGTGGTATTGTTGGCTATTTTTGGAAGACAGTACCTCTCAGATTCTAACCTATAATCAGCTAAGGGGATAAAGATGGGGCAGGGCATAAATGATAAAGTAGCTATCATAGGAATGGGCTGCACCAAATTTGGGGAACATTGGGACAAGGGGTCTGAGGATCTGATCGTTGAGGCATTTACTGAGGCCCTTGGGGATGCAGGGATAGAGAAAAAGGATATTCAGGCTGCCTGGTATGGCTCTTGTTATGATGAATTCAATGTTGGGAAGTCAGCTCTACCGTTGAGCAGGACCTTGAAGCTACCATTTATACCAGTGACCAGGGTTGAGAACCTTTGTGCCAGCGGTTCTGAGGCATTACGGGGTGCAGTTTATGGGGTTGCCTCTGGTGCCTATGATATTGCCTTGGCCCTTGGAGCAGAAAAGCTCAAAGATACAGGATACGGTGGGCTTCCAGAGATTAACATGAGCTATGGCACAAAAAACAGGGTAATTTTCCCGAGTATAAGCGCCCCTGGTGTATTCGCAATGATGGCTAACAGGTATTTCTCCAAGTACGGTATGACAATCGAGGAAGGCAAGAGAGTCCTGGCCAAGATATCGGTCAACAGTCATAGGAACGGTGCGAAAAACCCAAAGGCGCACCTCCAAAGGATTATAACAGAAGAAGACGTATTGAAGGCCCCTATAATTGCCTCCCCTCTTGGTCTTTTTGACTGCTGTGGTGTGAGCGATGGGGCAGCAGCGGCTATTGTGTGCAGGGCTGATATGGCCAAAGATTTCAGACCTGATCCCGTACTCATAAAGGCACTTCAGATCGCGATCAGTTCCGGAGAGGAATTGGGCTACACCAAATGGGATGGTACCTATGTTGAGGCTACAGGCAGAACAGCTGTCAGGGCCTACGAAGAGGCGGGCATAAAAAATCCAAGGGAAGAGATAAGCATGATGGAAGTGCATGATTGCTTTTCCATTACCGAGCTCGTTACTTACGAGGATTTAGGGATATCACCCAGGGGAAAGGCGAGAAATGATATTGAAGATGGCTTTTTTACAATAGAAGGCAGGATACCCTCACAGCCAGACGGCGGCCTGAAATGCTTTGGTCATCCCATCGCGGCCTCCGGACTGAGGATGCTATATGAGATGTATCAGCAACTTCAAGGAAGGGCCGGCGAAAGGCAAATCAGGGATCCTAAAGTCGGCCTTACCCATAACCTAGGCGGGTTTCCACAGATGAATGTCGTTAGTCTGGTAATCGTAGGATTATAGTGCCGCAAAGGCGCTATGTTTTGGAGCTGTGATCGGGCTACTTTTGGCAACCCAGTCAAAGAAAGGAGGTAGGAATGGATTTTACCCTATCAGGTGAAAGCAAGATGATGGTCAAGGCGGCTCGGGATTTTGCCGAGCAGGAAATTGAACCTACTGTCGCCACGGTAGAGAAAGAAGATGCCCTTCCAGATGATCTCCTGCAAAAGTTTGCCAAGGCAAGAATGCTGGGCATGATGGTCCCAAAGGAATACGGCGGCATTGGATCAACCACAGTTAACGTTGTCTTGATTCTCGAAGAGCTCGCAAAAACGGGGTCCGCAGCCGCCTTTCTCATGGCCTTTTGCAATAGTGTTGCAGAGACCATCTATCATTGGGGTTCAGAGGACCTACGGAAGAGATTCCTCCCTCCCCTCTGCGATGGAACGAATTATCCCGCCATGGCATTTACTGAGCCAGGGACTGGATCAGATCCCACTGCGATCACGACGACTGCTACCCCAGATGGTGATCATTATGTATTAAATGGGACAAAGAGATTCGTCACCCATGGGCATAAGAAGGGATACGGAGTTTTCTATGCAAAGGACGAAACCGAAAGGATTACGGCGTTTATGGTGGACAAGGGCTCTGAGGGTTATACCTGGTCTAAGCCCTGGGCACTGATGGGTCTTGCTGGTCAAGGCCTCGTAGATGTCTTTCTCAAAGACGTGAGGGCACCAAAGGAAGATATCCTGGGCGAAAAGGGTAAGGGTTTTTATATACTGCTCAGGTGGATTGCTGGAGAGAGAGTTCAGCAGATGGCATTTATGGTCGGCATGGGGCAGGCGTGCCTTGACGAGTCCCTACGATATGCAAAGGAGAGGATGGTCCGGGGAAGAGCACTGACCGCTATGCAGGGATTTCAGTGGATGTTGGCAGACCTGCATGCCTCAATAGAGGCCTGCAGGTGGTGGACCTACAGGGTAGCAGCCAAGCAGGATGAGGGCGGTGATATAGAGGTAGATTCGGCTGCGCTTAAGCTCTTTGTCGTCCCCACTATTCAGGAAGTTGCTAGAAAGGCCTTGCAGATACACGGCTCATATGGATACTGCAGGGACTATAAGATAGAAAGGCTCTATAGGACTATCGCCCATGCAGGTGTTACCGCCGGGAGTACCGAGATTCAAAAGACAATCGTTGGTTCAGCCTTGGCCCGTTCAAAAGGAATCTAAGTAAACGTTCAGCCCAAATAGGGGCTGGGGCTGTTTCCGAGAGGCAATATCTCAACAAAGATTCCACCCAGGTTTGCAACGGCCAAAATTTCAGGGTTTATTCATCGAAGGCCCTAGGAATCTGCAAACTCACTGCTAAACCCTGAAATTTTGGCCACCTCCACCTAGATCTGTAGATATTGCCTGGAGGAGATTGGTCCAGCCCCGTTGAAACAAAAGCGGCGAAAGGCAACGAATCTAAAGAGAAGAAACATGGATATGGTGGTCTGCATCAAACAGGTGCCGGAAACAACCGACATAGGTTGGGACCCTCAGACAGGTTCCCTTATCAGAGAGGGTGTCCCGGGCATTCTAAACCCTAATGATAAGAATGCCCTTGAAGCTGCGCTTGACCTGAGAGAAAAACATGGAGGTCTTATTACTGCGCTTTCAATGGGCCCTCCTCAGGCTGAGGAGGCACTTAGAGAGGCATTGAGCATGGGGATTGATAGGGGAATACTGCTAAGTGATAGCCTTTTTGCCGGGGCCGATACCTTATCCACCTCTTATACCTTAGGCCTCGCCTTGGAAAAAATAGCCCGGTTTGACCTCATCCTTTGTGGTAAAGAGTCATCGGATGGCATGACGGCCCAGGTAGGTCCCCAGCTTGCAGAATTACTGAATCTGCCGCAACTAACCTGTGCAATAGAGATTACAGTGAATAGGAGTGCCGTTAAGATAAAACAAAAGCTTGAAGATGGCTTTAGAATCTTGGAGACCTGTCTTCCTGCTCTAATAACGGTTGAGAGAGAAATCAATCGACCAAGAATCCCTGCTATGGACAGTATCATAGAGGCATACAGGGATAAAAAGGTACAGGTATGGGCGGGAGCAGATATCGGATGTCATACAGAACACCTTGGGCTAAAGGGCTCCCCAACTCGATCCAGAAAGGTTTACAGGAAAAAGGTAAAAAGGGGGGAGGTTACCATATTGGAAGGGGAACCAGATGAGGCCGCCAAGGAGCTGATTCAGATATTGAAGCAAAAAGGCCTGCTTTGAGGTGTATATGTCACCCGACGAATTGAAAGAATATAAAGGATTATGGGTATTTATCGAGCAGAGAAATGGAAATCCGGTCAGGGTCTCCCTCGAACTATTGGGAAAGGGGCGTACCCTGGCAGATCAACTCGACGTGGATGTCACAGCTATCCTTGTGGGTGAAGGTGTGTCAGGAATACCAGAAGAGCTAATCTATTATGGAGCTGACAGGGTTATCATAGCAGATGATCCTATTGCTAGGGATTACCGGACCGAGGTTTACGCGGATATTATTGTGGAACAGGTTTTGAGGGAAAAACCGGAGATACTGCTGATTGGAGCAACGTGCATAGGAAGAGATTTGGCACCGAGGATATCAGCAAGGTTGGAAACAGGATGTACAGCGGACTGCACTGAACTCCATATTGATAAAGAGATGAGACTGATTGTGGCAGCCAAGCCTTTCTTTGGCAGGAATCTCATGGCAGATTTCATCTGCCCTTTCCGCAGACCCCAGATGGCAACAGTTAGGCCAGGTGTCATGGAATTAAAGGCTCAGGATAGGAAAAGGAAAGGGAAGCTGATTTGCGTGGACCTCAATCTAAAGGAGGAGGATATTAGGGTTACGGTCCTCGAAACTGTCAGGTCAGCCCCGGACGGGACATCTCTAGAAGAGGCAGATAAGGTCGTAGTTGGAGGCATGGGCCTTGGTGATGTGAAGGGATTTGAAATGCTAAAGGAACTCGCTGATCTACTGAGAGCCAAAGTAGGGGCAACAAGCCTCCCGGTAGATGCGGGCTGGATTTCCAAGGACTATCAGGTTGGCCAGACGGGTAAAGCAATCAGACCCAGGCTCTATATTGGCTGTGGAGTTTCAGGGGCAATACAGCACTCTGCCGGAATGATACATAGTGAGCTTATCGTAGCCATAAACATCAATCCAAAGGCAGATATCTTTAATTTTGCTGATTACGGTATTATCGGCGATGTTAATGAGATTGTTCCAGCCCTTATTAAAGAATTGCATGAAATGAATCCTAAGATTTAAACAGCACCCAAGTTACCGCATCCAGCCAAATCAGCCAGTTCCTAGCAGATCCATCCTGAGCTTAAGAATAGCAATTCTTTTTATTGACAACAGCCTCCACATCATACATACATAGTACCAAATTTAACCCCGGGGCATCACATCCCCATTGAATCACTTGGAGAATTCTAAGAGGATTGCGGAAAGGGACAGACGTATGTCGAATTACAGAAAAGGGGCACGAGAACTATTCGAAGAAGTCATAGATCAAGGGCTCTGCACTGGATGCGGAGCATGTGTTACCGCCTGTCCCTATATTGTTGCCTATGAGGGAAGGATCGTGGTGCTGGATAAGTGCACTATTGCAGACGGCCATTGCTACCAGCACTGTCCAAGGACTCATACGGACATGAACGCAGTAAGTGAGAAGATCTTTGGGGTTCCTTACGATGACGGGGAAGTTGGCCACGCTTTAGATATACATATGGTCAAATCCAAAGACGCGGAGATTAAGGAAAAGGGGCAAGACGGTGGAACGGTAACAACGCTGCTTGCCCTGGCACTGGAAGAGGAAATGATCGACGTTGCAGTCTGCACGAAGATGGATGAAGAAAAAATTGCACGCGGTTATCTGGCTCGAACCAGAGCGGAACTGCTTGAGTGCGCTGGCTCGAGTTACGAGGCCAGCTTCGCACTCGAAGCCTATAGAAGTATTCCCAAAGAGAACACCGAAAAAGTGGCAATTGTTGGCTTGGGCTGTCAAGTCGAGGCGCTGGGCAAGATAAAAAGCGACCCGGCTAAGAACAGGGCAAATCCTGACAATATCAAATTGACCTTGGGCCTGTTTTGTGGCTGGGCACTGCGTCCAGATATTTTTCACCCTTATCTCAAGGGGCTTTGTGATCCGTCACAGGCGGTTAAATTCGATATTCCACACACCCCACACTATACCTTCGATGTGTATACGAAATCTGACACAAAATCAGTGTCCCTCGACGACATTAGACCATACATTAATCTGGCCTGTCAGTATTGCTGGGATATGACAGCGGAGTTTTCAGACATCTCCCTTGGCTCTGCAGGATCCAGATTTCCAGGGTGGAATACTGTCATTGTCCGCACAAAAACAGGTTCTGATCTTGTGAAGTTGGCCAAAGCAAAGGGAATCCTCGAAACCCAGGCCCTGCCTGGGCAAAGACTCGCTCACCTAAAAACGGTCGCGCTCAAGAGGAAGAAAACGGCATTTAAGAATATTACCGACAAAACCGGCGACAAAAAGGATCTCCTATACGTGGGTGGTCTTTCTGAGGGTATTGCTGATAAACTCTCAGAAGGCTAATAAATTAAAATCTCCCAAAACACGCGGAAGGGGTAGAACAATGGCAAGCATAGCGATGAATAAGCCCGGAGCTACTGTGCTTTTGATGGGTAATGAAGCTGTAGCCCGAGGTGCGATCGAGGCCGGCATAGGGGTTGCGGCCGCCTATCCCGGAAGTCCCTCATCAGAGGTCCTCACTACCATAGCAGGTGTCGCCAAACAGATGAAAATCCATGCAGAGTGGTCTGTAAATGAGAAAGTGGCTATGGAGGTAGCTGGCGGTGCATCTTTTGCCGGCATACGTTCATTTTGTGCAATGAAACAGAATGGCGCAAATGTTGCCGCCGACTTCTTAGTCAATGCCAATATGACCGGCGTAGGAGATGCTGGAATGGTGGTCTTTATCTCTGATGACCCGGGTGGTATGACGAGCAACAATGAAGAGGACTCGAGGACTATAACCAAATGGCTGGACAATCCCCTCTTGGAGCCAAGCAGCGCCCAAGAGGCCAAGGAAATGATAAAATGGGCCTACGAGGTTTCTGAGGCGGTAAACCTCGTAACCTTTGTTCGGGGGGTAACCCGTATCTCTTACACCAAAAGTAATGTGATGCTTGGTGAGCTGCCCGAAAAGAAGGAAAAAAAGGCCTTTTTCCCCGATCTATGGGATATGTATAACCCCAAAAAGAGCAAATTTACATCAGGGCCATTTCCCATTTTTCACAAACCATTACACGAAAAACTGGAGAAGGCGCGAGAAATCTTTGAGAGGTCCACCTTCAATCAATACATGGGGCCGGAGCATCCAGAGCTACTGATTATAACCTGTGGCGCCTGCACATCTTACTGCACTGAGGCCGTGGATGAATTGAAGGCTGGTGAACGGGTGGGAATCTTAAAACTGGGTACCACCTGGCCCCTTCCAGAGAAACTCGTAGCCAAACATCTGAGTACCACAAAGACGGTTCTATTCGTTGAGGAGATCGATCCCTTTGTGGAACGAAACGTTATGGAATTGGCCGCCAGTTTGCTCCCAGCTACGTGCGACCTCACCTTTTATGGCAAACGGTCCGGACATTTAGCGCCCTATAACGAACAGAGCACAAACCTGGTCATTGACGCATTGGTGGATATCCTGGGCACTACCTACCAAGCACGAGACCTCACCTACGATGAAGAGGCTAAGAAGGCAATTCAAATTGTACCTGATCGTCCCATTAACATGTGCGCTGGCTGCCCTCATCGGGCTACGTTTTGGGCGGTGAAAAAGGCCCTTCAGCTGGACGGGCGTAAAGGTTTTGTGTGCGGTGACATCGGCTGTTACGCCATGGGTTTCACTGCCCCTGGCTTCTTCCAGTCAAGGACAATGCACGCCATGGGATCAGGGGCCGGTGTGGCGAATGGACTGGGGAACTTAAGACAATTCGGCTTTGACCAGCCTGTAATCGCCATGACCGGTGATTCAACTTTTTACCATGCCGTTCTGCCGGCACTGGTCAATGGCGTCTACAACAATTCTAGCTTTATCCTTCTCATCCTTGATAACAGTGCCACCGCTATGACCGGTTTCCAACCCCATCCCGGTACCGGGCTGCTTGCTACAGGGGACCCGGCAAAAGTGGTAGACATGGAGGCCGTCTGCCGGGCGATGGGTGCAGATGTTAGAGTCTGTGACCCCTTCGACCTTGAGGATACTACCAAGGCCCTGCTGAGCATGATCAAGAAAGACGGCGGTACCAGGGTGATAATAATGCGACACATGTGCCAGTTGGTAAAGGCCAGAAGAAAGATTACGAATAAATATAGGATGCACGTCGATAAGGAAAGGTGTCTGGGCGATACGTGTGGCTGTGACAATCTCTGCACCAGGATATTAGGATGTCCTGGGCTGATGGTAGATAGGGAAATCAGTAAGGCTGCGATAGACGAGGCCCTTTGCGTGGGATGCGGACTGTGTGCGGATATATGTCCCTCCAGTGCGATTATTAGGGAAGAGGCGATCTGATGAGTAGAAGGAGATTACGAAAGGAACCGTTTAACCTTATCATATCCGGTGTTGGCGGTCAGGGCAACGTACTACTGTCCGCATTTGTTGGGGCAGCTCTCCTAAATGAGGGCTTCATGGTAAGCGTCGCGGATACCTTCGGTGTGAGCCAGCGCGGTGGATCCGTTACAAGCCATATAAAAATCTCAAAGAAGACCCTGTATAGCTCGGTAACACTTGACGGAAAAGCTGATGTGATCCTTGGTATGGAACCAGTTGAAACACTTCGAGCCTTGGGCGAATTTGGCAACCCTCATGTCGTTGTTATCGTAAACCCAAGACCGATATATCCCTCTGGCGGCGCGACGTATCCCGACCTGGATAAGGTTAAACGGGCAATCACCAAGTTATCATCCAAAACGAAATTTGTTAACGCCACTGAAGAGGCATTGAAAATGGGAAATCCCATATACACAAATATAATACTGCTGGGCTCACTGGTAGGGGCAAATGTTTTGCCAATTACTAAAGAAACAATGATGCCTATTCTTAAGGAACGCTTCCCGGGAAAGCTATTAGAGGAGAATATCAAGGCCTTCGGTAAGGGTATGGAACTCATTGCTAAGGCCTAGCTCAGGGTCTGGCAGGGTCTCTTTCTTGCGCAAGAGTTATTGGAATTAGTCGTAATTAATCTTAGGTAAGGATTACTAAATAAGGAGGCCTCGGATCATGTATGATTTTGAAAAACCAAGAGGTACGGCAGACAATATTGAAAGGGCACGAAGGATTGAAAGTCACTTAAGAATTCCCACATTGCCGGTAGGCATAAAGATTTACAAAAATGAAGGCGACATACCAGAAGGCATTGGGGAAGAGCCGGACTTCGGCGGTACCTTTTGCCAGTTTGTGTCATATTCAAGATTTGAAAGATCTCAGATCAGAAAGAATTATCTAATAAAAAGAGGGGCGCTTACCTGTCCATTTGCTCCTGGCGTCCTCGGTTTTGAGGAGTGGACGGGTTACATTGCCACTGGAGAACACATGGGCGGAGTTCATTTTGAAACCGCGGAAGCTGCTATGAGGTCGCAAGAAGGTTTGCCTAGAATCGAACCATTTACTGTGCGGGCTATTTTATTGGGTCCATTGCAGGACCTAAATGTCGAACCTGATGTAATTGGATTTGCTATTCTGCCTGGGATGAGTAACAAGGTTTTTGATGGAGCAATGTGGAGCACAGGGAAACCCAAAGAGATAACCTATTATAACATATGTGGCATTTGCGGCACCGGAGTGGTGCAGGCCTATAAAAATAGAGATTTATTTATAGTCTTCCCTTGCCATGGTGGTAGAAGGATCGGGTTATTTACTGATACCGAATTATTTACTGCATTAAATACTGATTTCTTTGATGAATGGATTTTAGGAATGGAAAAATCCTTTGCCAGTGGTCATTCATTTCCCGTTGGACATATGCTAAGACCCAACCCTCCCCTCCCGCCTCATTATAAGATTTTAGAATGGCCGCATAAAATTGTGCCCTATAGTGACTGGGAGAAAGAGCAGGAAGAAAAACAAAAGAAATAATATCGAACAAGTTGCTTTTCCCTGTCCACAAAATGAAACAGGAGGTGCTTAGATGAAAGCAGCATTCACCCTAATACCGGTAGAGTCGAGGAGACTCATCGCTAAGGCTGTCGTTCAGATGGAAGAGATCAAGATTGCAAAAGAGAAGGCCTACATCATCCTCAACGGTGGGACAACAAACGGCTATATAGCTCAAGAGCTTCTTGGGATGAGAGACCTTGAGCCTCAAAAATTTGCTGCAGGCACCAACACCCACAGGCTCCTCTGCGTGACTGATGCTGATAAGCGAACTCCCTTCCCCATCATCCTCTACAAGGGGGAGAGGTCCTCAAAAACCCTTCCTGAAGTCCTACAGGACTTTCATATAGAAACCGCACTCATCAAGGGGGCAAATGCAATAGACCATGAAGGAAATGTCGGTGTCGTCTCATCTGGTTTTGACGGCGGAACAATGGGGGCGACGTATGGTACTGCCACCTCACAGGGGCTGAAGTATATCTTCCCCGTAGGTCTGGAGAAGATGGTAGCATCGGTCAAAGAGGCATCAGCCTGGGCAGGCGCCAAGACACTTGATTATACAATTGGGGCCGACTTCGGCATATTCTGCATTCCAAATGGAATTGTCGTTACGGAGATAGAGGCACTCAAGATACTGGCCGATGTGGAGGCAAAACACGTTGCATCTGGTGGCGTCGGTGAATCAGCCGGTGCAGTAACCTTGGTGATTAAAGGGGAGGAGGCGAACGTCAGAAACGCAATCTCTATCGTCGAATCAATCAAAGGGGAGCCACTCTTAAAGGGATTTAAAGGCACCTGCGAGACATGTCCTTACACCTGTAAGTTTGTGGGAAAAAAGCTGGAAGAACTCCCAGCATGGCTAACGGACTGATGAAATAGAGGAGGTCGAGATGAAGTTTGCACGTTTTGAATACAAAGATGGTGTGTCTTTTGGGGTGGTAAAGGAAAACGAGGTAGTTGTTCTTGATGGCTCCCTTTTTAATACCTATAAGGAGACCGCAGTCCATTATAGGTTGGCCAATGTGAAGCTGCTCCCACCCGTGATCCCTACGAAGATTGTCTGCATTGGATTGAACTACCGAGGACATATAGAGGAGATCGGGGCAAGGCTTCCAGAAAGGCCACATTTTTTCCTAAAACCCCCTTCATCCCTCATTGGACATGAAGATGCGATTATCCTTCCCCGAGGAGCCCAACGTGTTGACTACGAGGGCGAGCTGGCGGTTGTGATCAAGGACAAAATGAAGGATGTGCCCGAAGATGAGACCTTGGATCACATCCTCGGATATTCGTGCTTCAACGACGTGACAGAAAGGGCCATTGTGATGAAAAACATTGCAGATCTCATCCTCGCCAAGGGATTCGATACATTTAGTGCCTTTGGGCCCTATCTGGCCACCAATCTTGATCCAAACAACCTGGAGGTTAAGACATACTTAAATGGCAAGCTGATGCAGCATGACAACACGAGGAACAGTGTCTTTAGTGTTCAGCACATCCTCAACTATCTTTCCCAATGTATGACGCTCTACCCGGGCGATGTTGTTATCACAGGAACACCAAAGGGAATTGGACCGATGAACCCAGGGGATGTGGTTGAGGTGCAAGTCGAGGGCGTCGGAAGGCTACGAAATACCGTGAGATCCTACTAAAAACCGTAGAGAGGAGAAGTTACTGTGAGAAAAAATCCACTGAGAAGGGCCCTTTCAGAGGGAAGGGTAGTCTGCGGACTGGCAGTGATGAGCCGAAGTCCAATACTCGTTGAAATATTGGGCTACACCGGTTTTGATTTCGTTTTTCTCGACACAGAACATACCCCGATTGGGAGCGATATGACCCTGGAGAACCTCATCAGGGCTGCAGAAGCCAGTGATATCGTGCCCATAGTCAGGGTCAAGGAAAACAGGGAGCACTACATTCGCAATGCCCTCGAGGCTGGCGCACAGGGTGTGGTCATTCCCCATGTGGCCACTAAGGAA
The DNA here is from genome assembly GCA_020349945.1 of Deltaproteobacteria bacterium. Classification (GTDB taxonomy): domain Bacteria; phylum Desulfobacterota; class DSM-4660; order Desulfatiglandales; family B25-G16; genus JABXJZ01. Next base: position 2,234,082 of record CP070704.1, on the reverse strand, counting down.
GATGCTGAAAAGGCGGTCAAATATGCCCGGTTTCCTCTCAGAGGCGTACGCGGTGCAGATCCAACCGTGAGGTCCGCCAGATATCGATGCGGGGATTTCGATTGGGAGGAGTTTATAAGAAAGAGCAATGAAGAGGCTATGGTCATTCCGCTCCTGGAGGATAAGGAGTTCTTGTCAAACTTGGATGACATCCTTTCCGTGGATGGAATCGATGCCCTCTCTTTCGGACCAACTGACTATGCACTCTCTTGCGGCCTTAGCCTCTTGTATGACTACACTCATCCAAAGCTCGTTAAGGCCTTTGACGCTATCGTACAAGGGGCAAACAAGAAGGGGTTGCCTGTCCTCTCTGCCGTCAATCCCCCGACGGTGGAGCAGTCCAATAAACTGAAGGATATGGGTGTGAGATTTCAGATATTCGGCGTGGATATAGCCCATATCAGCACTACATTCCATGTTTTGATGCAGGATGTGGTTTCAAAGATCAGATGAAGCTCACCCGAGGTTTTATCTCTGATAGCCCTAATGCCAGATCCTCAATGTATGCTCGATTCTCGAGTTTCTGCCTCCAGGATTCAGGAATAGACTCAATACCTAAATAAACGCCTGAGACAGCACCTACCATGGCACCAAGGGTGTCACGGTCTCCTCCATGTAAAACGGCACAATAAAGACAATCCTCAAACGATTTGAGATGGCGTAGAAAGCAGTAAAGAGCGAAAGGTAGAGATTCATGAACGGCTACTGTACAACCAAGTTGCTCAACTGCAAACGACGGAGGGGCTTGGGCCTTGATTAATTCTTGAACAAGGTAGATTTTCTGCTTCATCTCACGGGTCCTGGCAAAATCAAGTAACCTATCCATAAATATCTTGCGCGGAAACGCATCCTTTGGGTCAAGTTTCAATGCAAGAGAGACTGCTCTTGCCTGGGCTGCTGCACCGTCCTTACCCAAGGGATGCGCATGCGTGACAGAGGCAGAAATACATGCCTTTTCATACAGATCAGGCGAGTTGTGAAAAAAGAGCCCTACAGGAACAATCCTCATGGCAGCGCCATTGCCAAAGGAGCCAGCACCTCCAAATAGACTCCTGGCTGCCTCAGCATAGGTCATACCTAGCCGTTTTACCATGGAGAATATTGTTGGCGGTCCTGAGGCATAGCCTCGCCAGGGCTCCTTCTGGAAGTTGAATCTGAATGTTTCTCCCAGGTCTTGTTGATCAAGACAGCCCTTCTTTAGAATAGATTCGGCAAGGCCAATGGACATGGCGGTATCGTCTGTGTAGCGAAATTCCCTCATTCGGTCTAGCTGGGCACGAAGACCCTCTCTGTTAGGATAGTGGAATGCGAACTCACCAATCGCATCGCCGAGAGCGCTCCCAACCATGCCACCCACGTACTTTGCCTCGATATCCGTCATCGGAATCTCACCTATTTTATCTTGCTTTTAGTGAGCCAATCATGTCAAGGTAGTCCCTATTAGAATTTCACATAGCCCGTATTTGGTTCAAGTGACAATGTGGTTACTTATGATCCGGCTTCTGGAAGACCCATTCAAACGAGGTAAATCTTTATCGGAGTGTTTTCCATGGATCTAATCGTTAGGGTTATGGAGATAAAAGGAACATGCCCTGTCTACCGTCTCGGAGACTCAATACTTTTACGAGAAGGCTACATCCTTGATACAAAGAACAGCTCTGCAGCATGTATGCACTCGCTAGCCTCCCTTATGCCATACTACGTTGCCCTATCCAGAGGGATTCCACCGCAGACCCTGGGACTTTCAGGAGCAAAAAAGGACAGGGCCTATCTCCAGTGCCTTGACCCGTGCGAGGTTACAGGTGGGGGAACGGTTATCTTTGAAATAGCCGCAGAGTAACCCTGGATCATAACATTAGAGGGCTGATAAAGATTGTTCGAAATCCGCTGCTTTTTTTGGTTCAACGCACTATAGATCAAAGGTGCAAACTGATGTTCCAACACAAGCTTAGCAAACCATTTCCTCTCTTCTGTTAGCAGATCGAGATTTCCACTTTTCGCTATTTCTCAAACAGTATAAATTGAATAATTGATTTAATGAAAAAATATCTTGACATTAAATAAGTATGTCTTGGATTATGATTAACCACCTTTAACAACTCATATGGAGGATAAAATGGTAGCCTGTTATTGTAGGCTTCTTTTTGCAGTCCTAGTCATTGTTTTTGCGTGGTGGCATGTCTCATGGGCTCCCATCGCTTTAACGGTCTTAGGAGCCTTGCTGGCAATTCTTGCATTAAAAAGGGATTGGTGCTGCAGAGCGAAACATCAGAAGAAAGAGTAATTTAACAATTCATCCAGCAATCCAGCGTAATTCTCGGTAAATTATCTGCTCATATCTCCCTTTTGTGCAGGTTCTCGAACAATAACCCTTTTTTCAGCTCGAAAAGCAGGGAGAAGGGACTTTTTATCTCTTTACCAGGTTGCTCTTCAAAAATAAATCCCCATCCATCATCAAAGTGAAAACCTTAGGCCCCAAGAGACATTCCTGTACTATAAGAATGCTTATCATTTATTTGGGCCTTATTAGGTATAATTTCACGAGGCATCTTGATCTTATATGCTTCATCATTAAATCTTTATCCGTAAGATTAGCGCATACTCGTTTCACTGATTATCCAAGGTTTCAAACCTGCTCGTGGCCTCCACTGAATATTTTATCTCTCTTCTTCCCTCTCGCCTAACACGCTATATTATATCGACTCGACATCTTTGTGTAACCCGCCGGTTTTCCCTATCCTGCTCATCCTCTTTGGGCTGAACCTCATCCGCAAGTTGTCATATGGTAAAGGCGAGGGTTGAACGGTAACATGATCGCACTATAGCTCAACTGATACGCCTGATACGTTCTTATTGTACTCAGTGTCAGCAATGTGCTATGAGCACAGGGATGGGAAAGGAGAATCATACCGTGAACATAAAGAAGGGGAGTTGTATCGTCTACATGAGTCCTCTTTTGATAAATGGGGTGTATATTGTCGCAGGCGCACTAGGGGTCTTGGCGGTGTTGCTCGTGTTTGCCCACCTCACTGGCAAGGAAGTTCCATTTATTTCGGGAGACCGTGCCGCCTTCATTGCCCTGGCCGTGATGGGGTTTCTTATCAGGTTGAGTACCAGTGTCAGGTTGCCCAACACAAAATCATACTGGACACACCCGATTGCTATCCTCGTGGGTGCACTTGGTGCCCTAGCTCTGCTGCTCATCATTGCGGTTCTCGCCGGCATAAAGCTCCCGCTGATAGCGGGGGATCGCGAGGCCTTCACTGCCCTGGCCGTCATCATTTTCTCCAAATGGGGCCTTGCTACGGTGCACCGCATTATATCGTAGAAGGGGGCTGTCACCTTCAAGGAGGCTAACCGAATCAACTGTGTAACTCCTTGGATTATCAAACTGGTGCCCCTGGTAATCGGGCCGTTCTGGCTCGTGCCTTCGGGAGCCCGCACCGAGGAAAGGAGCATAGAGGGAGGAAATCTAACAATGACAAGCAAGACTTGGTCAGCATTAATGCGCACAGAGGAAGATAAGAAGGCTAGCGGCTTTCGCAAAGTTCTTAATGAATCTTTAAATATTTTCTTTAAAGATGCCCTGCGAGTAGCCCTTACGAATCCATCACAGGCCTATTTTTTCTTTAAAACGGTAAGGTGGCAGAAGAAAGCGGCTCGTGTAAGGTCGAATTGGGAGAAGCAAGGGATCCATATACCGCCAATTATGATTTTCAGTATCACAAACAGGTGTAACCTTCGCTGCAGAGGCTGTTACCACCAGGCTTTACGCCAATCGCCCAAGGATGAGATGGCTCAGGACAAATTAAGGAGTATTGTTGCCGAAGCAAGAGAGCTTGGAATTTACTTCCTGGTGATTGCTGGAGGCGAGCCCTTGGTTCGCCAGGAAATTTTGGACATTACTAAGGGTTTTCCCGAAATTATTTTCCTCTTATTTACTAACGGTTTGCTGATCAATGAAGAAATCCTTATGAAACTAAAAGGACAAAAAAATGTCGTACCGGTAATCAGCCTGGAGGGCTACGAGGCAGATACCGATGAGCGCAGAGGTAAAGGAGTATACGAAGGACTGCAAAGGATAGTCAGAAACCTCAAGGGCCAAGGCATTTTTTGGAGCGTCTCTTTGACGGTAACAAGGTCAAACTTTGCTACCATAACTAACGAGCAATTCGTGGAGAACTTAATTGGTCTCGGGTGTAAACTATTCTTTTTTGTCGAGTATACGCCAGTCTCAGAGGGTACCGAAAACTGGCTTCTTACTGATGAGCAAAGAGCCAGTCTCTTAACCCTACGGAATTCGCTTCGTTCGCGATTTCCAGCTCTGTTTATTGCCGTTCCAGGAGATGAAGAGGAAATTGGCGGCTGCCTGTCCGCTGGACGGGGATTTGTACACATCAGTGCGGAGGGTAATGTCGAACCTTGTCCTTTTGCCCCATATTCTGACACAAATCTAAGAGATTCTTCACTAAAAGAGGCATTACAATCTGAATTTCTGAAGACAATTCGCCAAAACCATAAACAGCTGAGTGAAACAGAAGGCGGCTGTGCTCTCTGGGTAAAGCGTGCATGGGTTCGCTCTTTACTTCAAGTGTAATAACTGTCTTGCTCAACTTTGTTTGATGAGGAGGAGAACAATCAGGAACAAAAACAGCCTGTTCGCCGCCTCCTCGAGTTCATAAGCAGCCGCAACCGTGCCTGCGCAATTTTCAACTGCTGCCTCATAGTGGGGGCGTGCCTGTTTCCCGAGGACAGCTGCCCGCCCTTTCCGGACAAACTTCGGCGGTGCTTCCAAAATAATCCGCCGGTAGCCCGTGCTGGGAAAGGAATGAAGACAACAATCTACTATTCTTAAGGTTGGGTATTTGGGTATAAAAGAGGGTTAAGGAATGATAAGAATATTGGTAAGTGCGCGTTTATCTCACTCCTTTGGTAGAATCAGAAAGAATAGGAAGATTATAATACCCTGGCTTCAAGAATTGCAGTTATCGAAACTTGTTATTTCCGGGAAATAGAGAAAGAGGGCATTGATGTTTTTCTTTATTGGAGGCATTCAACCTAAAACCATCCTTGTTGACAAGCAAGCCAGATCTTGCCCGGCTTGTGGTCATTTCCAGGTCTTTCAAAAAAGGGTGGATCATTATTTGAGCCTATTCTTTATCCCCCTCTTTCCTGTCAAGAAAGGGGCTCCATTCTTAATCTGTGAGAAGTGCAAGACGGTCCTTGATAAACATACCGATAGGGTAAATGTTGTGCAAAAAGTAAGCGAAAGAAGGTGCCCCCACTGTAGAAGACACATAGATCCCGATTTTGCCTTCTGCCCTTACTGTGGGAATGCTCTCTGAAAAATCAAAATTCAAGATCTCCTCACACCCAATCCTTTCACATATTCATCCCATTCAATAGGCAAAAGATACCTCTTTTTATTATTACAATCCTTGCAGGCAGGCACGAGATTACCCTTACTGCTTTTCCCACCTCTAATAAGGGGAACAATATGATCCATGGTTAATTCCCCTGGATTAACCTGTCTTCCGCAGTAATAGCAAGTCCCTTTGGATACCTTCTTTTGCCACCATGCAGATTGTCTAAGTTTCCTAGCCCTCCGCTTCTGGTACTCTATTTCTCCTTTATCTATTTCGGTATCAAAAGAAATCGATTTCTCTCCTTTCTCTCTAAGAAAGACCTCAACGAAATATTCAAAATCTGTCTGACAGAAATTATGCTATCCTATATCATATCTACTTTTCTCGCTAAATCATCATCCTACGGTAAGGGGGATTTCTCAGATCTCTTTAGGGGACGACCAGATTATTTCTGGTCAGCATGCAAACCTGCCAGAAGGGATGCAAAAAATGCGATCTGGACAAACTTTCAGAAGTTACATTGACAGGCGCGCACATCCTTTTCCAGGTCGTGGCTGACTCTAAAGAAAATGCTCTGCAGCGGGCTGATCCTCTCTGATATCGTTAAATTATCCCCCACCAATAGGAGGAAAAACACCAACCCTATCCCCATCATTCAGGATTTCATCGCCATTGGCATGAACCCCATTCAAGAATACCAGCTTGACGGTATCTTTGGGAATCTTACATTGTTCCAAAAGTTCCCTGACCCTGGTTCCTTCACTGATCTCCACAGTCCAAGAATTCCCTTTGGCTTTATTGGGCATATAGCGTGCAAGAGAAGCAAACAAATTTAATCTTACTTTCATTCCTTCCTTATCTCCCCTACCTCCCAATTGACAAATAAAGCACGCCAATATGAATACTTCTATGCATCTCGGGGTCCGTATTATACCCTGTTTTGAGTGCCCTGCTCAAATAGTTTTTTCATGCCTCCCCTGCCCTTGGTGGGGAGAAGAAGAAATGCAAAGCTTTCGAAGAGTTAAACCTGACTTTGACGTCCCCCTGATTTTCAGGTAAATTGCCTTGTAGCGATCAAAACATAATTGTACGGAAGGAGTTATTTTACCCTCCTTGGAAAATCCAGGGCGTGCATACCTGGAGAACAAATAGAGGACAGGGGGAAGTCAAGATGAGTCAAATGACACAAACAGAGCTTCATCAGCTGATACAAACTAGATCAAAAATCATCACGGATCAAGCCGGACGCGAGGTACTTGTTCTGGATGATGATCAGGCCTTCAAAATAGGAGGTGAATCTAGGCGCACTGTTCATGAGGTCTACACAGAGGCCCTGAGGCTTGGGATCAATCCCTACCGCTATATCCGCAACAGGGAGCTCATATCGGTCCAGGAACAACTCAGGCTGGCAGAGTCTAGGGTCACTGTGGTTGGTGCAGGGGGCCTGGGCGGGCAGGTTATTTTGTTGCTCGCAAGGGTCGGTATCGGGCACCTGATTGTGGTAGACCCTGACCTTTTTGATGAAACCAATCTCAATCGCCAGGCCTTGTGCAGTAGAAAGTCACTAGGGAGGCCAAAATCCAAAGTGGCGGTTGACGTTGTCGCTTCGATTAATCCGGGGATAAAAGTAACGCCCTATCAGACGGGGCTTGACCCCTTAAATGCACCGGAAATATTGGTCGGTTCGGACGTTGTTGTAGACGCCCTGGACAATATCCCAGACCGACTTGTGCTCGAAAGCACAACCAAGCAATTAGGGGTTCCCCTGGTCCACGGCGCATTGGCCGGCTTCGAGGGTTGGATGATGACTATCTTTCCCGATGATGAGGGACTTAAATGTCTCTATGGAGATGGGGAGGTAAAGGGAAATGATGCGAAGAGCCCGGAAGCCATTCTCGGGGTTCCCGCTCTAACGCCTTCCATGTTCGCGGCTCTCCAGGCCATGGAGGTCCTCAAAATCATCCTGAAGAGGGGGAAGATTTTCAGACATACTATAGTCCATCTCGATCTGGAGACAGGTCAGCTGAATGAGTTTGTCTGCGAAAAACGTAATTCATTAAAATCAGATTAGCCTGTGAAATGTGACACATCTGGTTTAGGCCACCTTTTTTGTTGCCTGAGCCTTGATTCGATTATCCATCCGCCATCTCAATCCCTTTGTAGCCGCCTCCCTTAAAAGAAAATCAGAGAATTTCCCCACCATCTCGGGCAGACAAATGACCGTGAGCAAGGTTCCGGTCCGGTTTTTCTTGATTTGAACCGGGGCTAGAAACACATCCACGGCACCCATGTCCAGGATCTTCTGGACAAGATTGTCGCACCCCTGGGGATTCATCTCATCGGTATTGATCTCAACCACAGCTACCCGTTCCATGTGATAGCCTTCTAATTCATCCCGAGCTTCCCCGATGACCACTCTGAGCAGATTGGGGATGGCCGGCTCCGATGTTCCCGCCCCATATCCGATCTTTTCCAAAGTCATGGCCGGCATGGGACCAAAATTGGAGGAAACAGTTGTCAGAATCGCTGCACCCGTGGGTGTAAGGAGCTCTCCCTTAACCCCGGTAGAATAAATAGGTTTTCCCTTGATGAGTTCTACAGTGGCCGGGGCAGGCACGGGTAGTGTGCCATGGGAGCACTCAACTGTCCCAGTTCCCACATGAAGGGGCGAGCAATCAACCCTTTCAATGCCCAGGGCGACTAACCCAGCCACCGCACCCATCACATCGATAATGGCATCCATCGCACCCACTTCATGGAAATGGATATGCTCGATGGTGGTGCGGTGAACCTTAGCCTCAGCTTCAGCCAATCGCCTGAAGATCTGTACGCCTTTCTGCTTTACCGATCTCTCCAACGCACTTTTGTCTATGATTTCCTCGATATGACTCAAATGGTGATGATGGTGTCCGTGGTGGTCTTCATCCACAGTCACTACTGCCTGAGTGCCGCCGATTCCCTTCTTGATAACCTTCTTTGCTCCGAGATCATAATGGGTGAGGTAAAGCTTCCCCAACTCCTTCTTGAGCTCCTCGACATCCAGACCGGCATCTATAAGCGATCCCAGGATCATGTCCCCGCTCGCCCCTGCAAAACAGTCAAAATAGGCAACCTTCATGCTTCCCTCACAACTGAGATGTTAACAACCGCTAAACCTTGGCCAAGGACAGTTTTCTCTTTCTTCCAACCGGCTCCTCAACAGGGCCTTTTCGGGCCTTCCCTACGGCAATCTTATTGATCAGGTTGGCCTGATAGCCTGCACCAAAGCCATTATCGATATTCACGACCGATACACCGGAGGCACAGCTATTGAGCATGGTGAGCAGTGCGGCTATACCTCCGAAGCTGGCACCATACCCGACACTGGTGGGAACCCCTATTACCGGACAGGCCACCAGCCCTCCTACCACGCTGGCCAGGGCCCCTTCCATACCAGCAACAACCACGGCCACATTGGCTTGAAAGAGATCCTCCCTGGCATCCAAAAGCCGGTGAATTCCAGCCACCCCAACATCGTAGATCCTGGTCACCCGATTTCCGAGTGCCTCCGCAGTAACAGCGGCCTCTTCGGCAACAGGAATGTCAGAGGTACCAGCGCTCACCACAGCTATATTCCCCACCTTTTCAACCACCTGGGGCCTGATCACCACAATTCGGGCCTTCTCGTGGTACTGACATTGTCCTGCCACCTTTTGGACCCCCTCAAATACCTCACGGCTGGCGCGGGTAGCAAGGATGTTGGAGTGATTTTGGGACATGGCCTTGACAATGCCCTGGATCTGCTCAATGCTCTTTCCCTGGCAAAAGATCACCTCGGGGACACCTTTCCGGATGGGGCGGTGGTTGTCGATCTTGGCATAGCCCAGATCTTGGAAAGGCAGCTTTTTGAGCTCATCCATGGCAGCCTCCAGATCCATCCGGCCGCTTTGCACCTGCTCCAATAGGTTCCTTAGGTATTTGATATCCATCTCTCCTGCCCTTGGTTAGCTCATGAGGTGGCTCGAGTCTACCATGGGATATTGTTCCAGGTCAAAGGTTATCAGGTTCGATCCGGATTTGTTTGAGATAATTCCACGGTTCTGTGCTGTGTCTTCCATAAACTCTGTAGCTCCCTTCATATATTGCCGTCTGCCCCTGATGGGGATCTTCACCGGTTTCTCCCCAGGGCTCGGTTCATTTTCCCTGATATGTAACCCTCCAGATCCACGGCAATATGGTCGAAACCCACCTCACGCAATTTATCAACAATGGCCTTTCTGAGCCCCTCACCCATGATGTCACCCTGTTGTGCGCTGCCCACCTCTATCCTGGCCACAGACCCGTGATGCCGGACCCTGACGTCCTTAAACCCCTGTTCCAAAAGAAATGCCTCTGCTTCTTCAACCATCCGTAATTTTTCCTCCGTAATGGGGCTTCCGTATGGGATCCTACTGGCAAGACAGGCCATAGCCGGCTCGTCCCACGTTGAAAGGCCCATTTCTTTAGACAGAAAACGAATCTCCTCTTTACTCAGCTGTGCATCAACTAAAGGAGCCATCACGCCCGCCTCATCGGCGGCCCTGAATCCCGGACGGTAATCCTTCAGGTCATCCACATTGGCGCCGTGGGCCACATTTTTGCTGCCATTCTCCCTTGCGATTTTAAAAAGACTCTGAAGCAGGTGTCGTTTGCAGTGGTAACAACGATCAGCTCCATTGGATACAAACTCCGGGAGGCTCATTTCCCCTGAGTTAAAAACAATGTGACGAATGCCTTTTTCTCGGACAAATTTGGTGGCATCTTCCCTTTCCCAGGCCGGGTGTATGATCGAGCTTGCCGTGACCGCAACCACTTTTTCTCCCAAGCTTTCATGGGCCAAGGCCAACAGAAAAGTGCTATCCACTCCCCCTGAGAATGCCACGAACAGGGAATCCAACTTCTTGAGCTGAAAAACCACGTTCTTCTTTTTCGATCTTGCGGCCTCTTCATCCATCGTATTATTGTTCCTTTCAATCATTACGTGCCTGTCGCCCCTTCCCTACACCTGACGAAGTCCATATTCGAAGAGCACCAGCTCATGCCCCAGCAGCATTGCCCCCCAGGCCCTTCTCCGGAAAGAAAGGATCTTGAATGAATCTTCAAGCCATATGGTAACACTAGGGCTTAGGAGATAGTAAGAAGAGGTAAGCAACACAAGGAAGAAGGCGGTTATTGCAGTATAGATGGTTGCTATCTCGCATGGTCGTCGGAAGCGGCGTCAGTTTTACTTCGACCTCGGTTGGCTCCGCCGATGAGACCTCCACCTCAACACGTGCGGCGACGTACGCCCGTTTCTTGATCTTTAAGCGCCTCTTTCCCTCGGGCACCTCCAGGGTGCAAGGCGTAATCCCTTCCTCTCCCGTGTCAACAGTCACCTTTGCCCCCTCGGGATCGGTGATCACCTTGAGTACGGCCTTGTCTGCCCTACACATACCCGTTCCCCATCCCACAACCATCAAGACCAGCAGGAACATCCCGCAAAAGAGCGCACCCTTCTTCAGTCGCCTATTACCTGCCATCTGATCCTCCCTTCCCACGATAGACCTTTGTTGAAACACAGAGTATTGAGTTCCTATCATCTTTTTTTTCTCCTATGCATCCTGGCACTGTATCTTGATAGAGCGAAAGCCCCATCAGAAAAAAGGAGGGGGTCAAATAATGCCCCCTCCCTTGGAGTTACAGGTTTACCTGTTTACCACCGCGGATAATTGGGTACCCCGTAAAGGTCATGTCGATAGTACTGATCCCAGTTGCTGACCTTTCCATACATAGTTGGCGTCCACGGCCACAGACGCGCCTTGTAAGGATGGCGAGGGAAGTCCTGGATAATAGCTTCCTCGAGAGGAACGCCTACGACCTCGATCTCGTCGTATTCCATCTTCCCCAGGCCATGCTTAGCGGCCAGGCGGGTTGTGCCGATGTTTCTGGGATTGTGGTTCATGACCGCAGTGCCAACAGCATCAACCGCCACGGCATCTTTGCCTGCTATGATCATGCCAGCGGGGAAGTAAGGTGCAGCGGGGACCCAGGTTCCGGCATACACCGCATCGACAATATGCACCTGATTCGGACATAGCCTCTGGGAGATGTAATTCACATCGGCATTCACCTCGGCAACATTTTGGTGGGGCAGGCCGAACTTGCACATGCCGATCACCCTGGCAGAGGGGATGCCGATGCCGATGTTCTTGAGGGCCAGAGTCACGCCCGCGTACTCGTGGGTCTTGAAGGCACAGATGGGCACAAAGCAATCCACTTCCTTCAAGATCTTGGGGATAGGGTATTCTTTCGAGGCCAGTCCCAGTCCGGGCATCATCTCCCAATTATCGCACAGATCCATAAGCTCATACTTTATTCCATTATCGTGATATCTCTTTTGTACCCATTCCAGGCTGTAATTTCGAGCAGTTGCCCAAAAATCCCCGAGAGCCGGGCATTCCGCGATAATGATCCTGCCTGCCCCCTTTTCAGCAGCAATCTTCGCTACTGCTAAAGCGGCGCGAGGATCTGCAAAGGCACCCTGCAAGCTATTGTCGTCCCCGAATCCCATCCATATCATAGGATAGGCGCTCAGAACAAAGTTGGGCTTGATCAAAACTGTGTCGCCGGGTTTCACGGGCAGGCCGCCAATCAGCTCGACTGCCTCCTTCACGTATTTGTACCACACCTCCTCGCTTGCCTCAGAAAAGATGACGTGTGGATAATCCCCAGTCCTTTCGTGGTACTCTGTGGTCTGCTCATGAGAGACATCATCATTGAAGTGGAAGTCTTCGGCTAACAGCTTCAGGTCTGCCTTATTTTTGCACTTCACAATGGAGACGACGCTCTTTTCCGCTGTTGCTACCGAAGCAAATACGGCCGCAACGCCTAAAGCCGTCAATACGATTAACAACTTTTTCATTGATCTCACCTCCTTTTTTAGGTCCTCCCTCAGGGGACCTTCTGGCCTCCATTCACATGACTACCCTTAGAGCTTTCCATCACCTCCTTTCTTACCCAAATTGCAGGATAGCCAAAATGACTATATCATACGGGCCTTCCCTGTCAAGATCTTTTCTGCCTCCAGATATCCTTTCTATCTCATGTTGCTGTGAGATTTTCACCTTAAAGGCTAAGGTCTCTATCGCCTTCTGCTCAGACCTGAAGATCAGCTTGAAGGTCAGTGCCTCAGGTCTACCTCCGAGCTCGCAGGGTGGCCTCCAGGACCGCCTTCAAATCCTCTAAGGGGGCTTCCCCTTTGGCGAACACGATGGTTGGGCCTTTTCGCTGATAACCCGACCACAGCCCTTCGGCATACGAGATACCGGCCTCCGTATTTCTCATCTCCTCCGGTCTCTTTTTGATCGTAGTCTTATCCCCCAAGGCCTGCTTGGTGGCCTCCAGATCAAGGACAGCTATCGCCCGCTCAGGCGACCTAAATGCCATTTTCACCACCACAACCTTGTCTTTTCCCTTGAACAGGGTGCCCGAATAGGCGTATTTCATCCCATAGAATTCATAATCGGACCTGAATCCTCCGTACATCCCCATCGCCCTCGTCTCTTTCATAAACCGTGGATATCCGAAACCCATGTGGATGACAAAGTATGCAGCCGTATTTGGCGGCATAGGCGAGAGTTCACCTCGATACCCTGCCACCTCTATACACGGTCCCTTTTCCCGCATCTTGGTCGCATCCAGGGACTTATCCTTGGTGGCCAGCTCGACCCTGCCTTCCCGGTAAGTGGAGAAGTTGATGTATCTCATACCATCATGATTTTCGTCATGATAAGTAATGAAGTGGTTGAAAACGGTCTGGAAGTTTTCCGTTGCCTCCAATCCTTCTACGATCTTCGCGGCATCGAATTGAACCCTTTCCATCGCCTTCAGAAGGCACATCATGTTGGAATAGGCATAGCCAGCAATCACGTCAGGGTTGCGCCCGTATTTCCCCCTGAAGGCCTTGTAGAAGGGCAGCCATGCCGGAAACATATCAGCATCCAACTCCCCCAAATGAGCGTAACCAGCAACGACCACGCCATCCAATCCATTGCTGACCATGGACAGAAGATGAGTCGATGCCCAGCCTGAGGAGGCAATGACCCTTGCTCCAAGTCCACTGTTCCTGACCGACTGCATAATGGTCTGTGCATCCATCATCGTACCATACACGATAATGTTCCTTGCCCCTGCCTCCTTGAATGTGGCCATCTGGGCACCGAAATCCATGTCTCCTGAGACATAACTCTCTGTTGCCATAGGCTCAACTCCAACCCTCCTGAGCCTCTGTCTCACAACCTCCATACCCGCCTTCCCGTAAGGCGTATCTTCGTAGAGGAGCGCAATCCTATCGCCCCCGAGAATGATCTTGGTGTAGTCGGCGATGAGCTTGCCTAAATCATCATCAGACATGTTTCCCCTGAAGACATATCTTCGTAGGGGGCGAGTTACTTCTGGCTGAGTGGCCAGGGTGATCATGGGAATCCCGGCCTCGGACACAACAGGAACCAGAGCCAGCGCGCAGGCGCTGTTGACCGGGCCCAGTATGGCCCAGAGGTTCTCCAATTTAATGAGCCTCTGGGCCTGCCTGACCGCTTCGTCAGGGTTACGTTTGTCATCAGCCATGATCAGCTCAAAAGACCGGCCTCTCATCTCTTTCATCTGACGGGCCTCACTCAGGGCAAGCAGGGCGCCATCTCTCATATCAATCCCCTGGATCTCCAGGGGGCCACTAAAGGTCCCGATGAGGCCAATTCTGATAGGCTCAGGTCCGGCCGCAGTGCTGAGGTCTGTAACCGGGATCACCCGCTCCATGATGTGAAAGAAATCCTCTTGCGAAACTGCACCCTTCAAGAGGGCTAGGACATCCTTTTCCCTCCTGAAACCGGACCAGTAGGTCCCATCGAAGAAGAGCCCGAAGTAAGCGTTTCTGCAGTTCTTCGGATCTTCGATCGTGAGAGGGGGCCGGGCCCTATGCGGTGACCGTTGCATCTTCAGATCGATGCTAGAGAGCGCCTGGTCCGCGGATTCAAACTTGAGCTTGAATACCCATACCTTATCTTTCCCTCTCTGTAAAACCCCGCCTAAGCAGAAATTGATCCCGTAGCCCTCACCTGCATCCAAATCCCTCAAAAACGGGGGTTGGCCTATGCCCAGCTCCTTAATCTCCCTGATAGCAGCAGCCACATCCATTTCATGAAGGACTCCTTCATAGCCGAAAATGCTCAATTTGGCAGCTTCAGGGGTTGATTCTCCTTGCTCTCCCCCTGCGATTGTCAAGGAACCGAGCGCCAAGAAAAGGTAAAAAGCTACAGTGAAAGAGGGAGCGAAAAATCGCTTTGAAGACATAGTAAGACCTCCTTCCTCTTTTTGTTCAGTCTCGAGACTTTGATAAACACGAATTATTCCGCATTCGCCGAGAAACTAAGAAAACTCCACCCTTTCTACTAAAGCCATTGTAGAAACTGGGTGAAGGACCGGAGCCATCGAGGCAATTGAACAAACCTATTTCACCTCCATCTGCGTTTAAGGACCAATAATCCTCATGGCCAGCTGCCAGATTCCAGTCCATCGAGAATAATAGACATCTACCAGTCAAAAATTTAATTCGATACCTTTGGGGGTGTCAACTCCTTTGTGTAAGGCCTTTGCCTGGTGACCGTTCGGAGCTGACCGAATTTCCCCCTTGACAGGCAGCTCCCCATTCAACTACACTCGCCCTCATCAAAGCCTGGGTGCTTATTAACAGCAATTAAGGAAATGAGGAGAACATTGAAATGGGCAAAAGAATCGGTATCTGGATTGCTGCTGGGTTTCTATTCTCTGCACTACTGAGCGGCTTTTTTGGGCCGGGATCCCTGAGTGCGACAGCGGATGGAAAGCCAGTAGTGGCCATCTTGAAAGCTCAAGAAAAGGAATTGGTTGCAGAAACCTGGAGGATGAACTGGGAGCGCACCTTCTCTCAGGGGGTGAACAAGACCCGCAATATTGATTATTTTCGCGCTGAATGGTCAAAGGAGAGCGAAAGGGAAATTGAGGCACTGGTTCGCAATGCCGTGGAGATCGCAGGTGGATGGCCTGTAAAACCCGGGGATGTGGTCTTGATCAAACCCAATCTGGTGGCCTCCATATTCTTCCTTCTTTATCACGGAAAGACGAGCGAGGATGACTTTCAGGCTTGTCAGACCGATCCCCGCATCGTTAGGGCCTTGGCCGTTATGGCCAAGGAATCTGGAGCCAAGAGAATCATCATCGGTGAAGGTCCGGCGGCGGGCGATGGCTGGGCAGGATATATGCAGGGCGGCTATCTTGCCATGGTCGAGGACTTGGCAAAGGAGGGGGTCAAGGTAGAGTTATTAGACTTTACTGACGAGCCCTACACATGGGTCAAGTCCAGGGGCCTGGCCAACCCTGAGTATGCTGTGCCTAAAGTGGCAACGGAGGCTACGTGCATTATCAGTGTGCCGGCCCTGAAGACCCATTCCATGACCGGCATAACCGCTAGCCTTAAGAATGTGGCAGTAGGATTGATGTCGGGCCGCGTGTATGGATTCTTCAAATACGGGGCACCGCACCAAAAGATCCCGGAATGGATTACCGATGTCGCCTCAATCTTTAAGATCGGCTACACGGTCGTAGACGGGATCTGGGGCATGGAAGGCAATGGTCCATTGAGTGGAGATCCGGTAGAGACGGATTTGATTATTGCGGGGGCTGACCCGGTCGCAGTGGATTCAGTCTGCACGGCCATCATGGGCTTCAATCCCAAAAATATCGGCCACATTACGATGGCAGCCAAGCACGGCTTGGGCGTGGCTGATCTAGATCAGATTGTGGTAAAAGGTGAGAGTATCGCCAGTGTGACGATGGAATTCAAGGTGGTACCCGAAGAGAATCGCTGGCCCTCTGAGCATGGAGGGGTGAAAAACTGGGAGGAGAGGTACAAGGCCCCTGGCAAGTGACGAGCGGTGTGCCGAATGGTATACGCACGGGAGAAACTGGTAGCCCCATGCATACTGAAGATTGTCAATTGAGGCTGCCCAGAACGCGGCCTGTCTGAAAGAGAGCCGCCTCTTGGTGGCTCTCTTTTCTATGTCCCTTCCACTAGGCCGGGGCATCCGACGAATGTGAGAGGCATAGATAGGGCCGACAGTCATGTGACGTGAATAGCTATGTGAGCTCGGAAAACTCTGTAGGCGTGAGGATCTTGTTGCTCTGGCTTAGGATCAGTTGGCTCAGCTTACCCATAATCTCAGCCCGCCTCGGATCCTTTACCCATTTTGCCCACTTTTGCTGTCTGTCGTTCAGATCCGTATACGGCCAGAGATGAACCACCTCGTTTAAGGTTCCGATCTCTGTATACCAAAACCCTATAGGCCTAAGCCCATACTCAGCGAGGATAGGCAAGAGTTTAGTCTTCGCCATCTCCAAATACTCCGGCACGCCACCAACTTTCAACTGATAGGTTCGAAGCTCATAGATCATTACACACCTCCTTGTATTTTATTCCTTCTCAGTTCTGGAAAACGTGTCCTGGCATACCAGGACGCGAGTTACACACTGTATATAAGAAGAACGTATGCGTGTCAAGAACCGCAACCTCAGGCTTCTAACTATTCTAGACCATGTCTTCCTTCACAAGGTAGGTTTAAAGGGAGAAAGACTGGGACATACGAAGGGATTCCAGATAAGGCCAAAGGGCAGAGGATAACTAAAAAGGGCTTAATTATGAATGATCAGGGTTGACAGGATAGAAGAAGTATTCTATGAGAAATTCAAAGGCCTCATATTAACACAGAAGGGGATGTAATACATGGCTAATGAGAAAGATCGATCACTGGACAGAAGGGATAGTCAGGAGCAGGTGGTCAGGAAGACCCCGTGCATAAGCCGACGCCAGTTCCTAAAGGCTGGAGTGGCCGGATTCGCTTTCCTGGCAGGCAGCTCAGGGGTAAGGGATATGCTGGAGCTAGTCGCCTTTGCCGAAGGAGAACAGTTGGCGTTAGCCAAAGGCGTCGTGCTCGTGGATAAGAAACTCTGCTCAGGTTGCCGCACATGCGAAGCTGTATGCAGTACTTATAATTCCAGCGGGCGCTCCTCTTCAGCTCTGGCGCGGGTCATACTCGAGAAGGATTATCTAAAGGGGGATTACGAGGCCAACACCTGCTTTCAGTGCGTGGAGCCCTTATGCCTTCAGGCCTGCCCGGTAGAGGCCATCAAAATTGACAAAAAATCTGGAACAAACGCACGAATCGTAGACGAGGAGGAGTGCATAGGGGCCAAAGATTGCATTGGAGCCTGTGGCAGCGTATTCACTCCGCCTCGACCCCGCTTTGATGTGGAGCGCGGCGTCGCCATCAAGTGTCATCTTTGCTTTGGCGATCCTCAATGCGTGAAGTTTTGCCCGTATGGGGCACTGGAATTTAAGTGGTCGGATGATGGGGTCAGGACCGGGTACCCAATAATTAAGGAGGGATAGTTGAGATGAATGGATGGGCAGGTAAGATACTGAGAGTTAACCTGACAGAGAGGAAATTTGAAAATATTCCCACCTCTGATTACGTCCCCACCTATATCGGTGGCAGGGGAGTTGCCTCGCGCATATACTGGGAAGAAGTCCCACCGGATGCAGGTGCCTTCGATCCTGACAACCGCTTGATATTTGCCACTGGCCCACTGCAAGGGACAATGGCCCCCACTTCAGGCCGCTTCATGGTTGTCGGCAAGGCCGCCCAGACTGCGCCGGTTGAGGCCTATTGCCGCTCGGGCTGTGGCGGGCATTGGGCTCCGGAGCTGAAATGGGCGGGTTTTGATGCAGTGGTGGTGTATGGTCAGGCAAGCAAGCCAGTTTATATCTGGATTCAGGACGGGAAAACAGAGATCAGAGATGCCTCGAAGCTTTGGGGGTTAGACCCGTTTACCACCCAGGAGATGCTCTGGAAGGTCCACGGCAAGGAGGCCAGGGTCATGACCATTGGGAAGGCAGGCGAGACAAAGAGTCGCCTGGGCATCATCATTACGGATTCGGGAGACGCCTCGGGTCAAGGGGGATACGGAGGTGTCATGGGCTCCAAAAACCTGAAGGCCATAGTGGTCCGGGGAACGGGCTCAGTTCGGGTTGCAAGACCAAAGGAGTTGATGGAGGTAGCACGTCATATCCGCTCCCTCTTTTCACGCCCATCCAAGCCTGGCTCTCCTCTGGAGCCTAATGAGCCCGGCTTCACGTATAACATTTGGGGTGGCCAGGGCCGCGGTCAGCTGACGGGAGCCCCCGGCGAGCTCTGGAATCTGTGTTCAGACCCCAATTCCGGTTACGAGCGCCTTCCCGATGCATGTTATGCATGCCCCATCGGATGCCGAACACGCGTCCGGGGGCCGGATATAACAAGCGGGGTGGCCCAATGTACGCAATCGAACATGTACCTTGAGTCCATTATGAAGGACCCTGAGAAGGGTTATAGCAAGCTCACCTGGGAAGCCGGGCGCATGGCAGACTATTACGGAATCAACGCCTATGACATTCATGGAATTAACCCCTGGCTGACTGCGTGTTATGAGGAGGGGGTGCTCAGCAATAAAGATACGGGACTTCCACTGGATAAGATAGGTGAACGTGAGTTCATTTCTGAGCTTCTCAGGAAGATCGCATATCGTGAGGGATTCGGTGACCTCTTGGCCGAGGGATGTCAGAGGGCAGCTACAAAACTGGGCGGTAAGCCAGAGAAATTGATGTGGGTTTTATATCCGCGGGCAGGGAAATTTGGGGGCTATCGAGAGCATTGGCTTTACTACGGCGGTTTTCCTGATGGGTATGCCATATCTCCATTGGCGCTTATGTGGGTCTTGGACAATCGGGATGCAATGGTATCCCACAACTTTATGTCTCAGCTATGGGGCGCTGCAACATCACTGGGCTATCCGCCCAACTTTGCCGAGGCCGAGGAGTTAATCCCTGTCATAAAACCAACCATGAAATACGCATACGGTTCAGAGAAGGCGGCCGAGTTCTTTACACCTGATGGCAAGGGGCTCAAGTGGGATTGGGCGCCTCGTGTGGCAAAGCGCTTCTTCGAGCGTACCATTTTGAAGGACAGCTATATCGTCTGCGACGTAGCCTTTCCTTTCCTCTATAACCCCAACAGCGGGGATCACGTGGGTGACTCCTCGTTGGAAAGCAAGCTGTTCACAGCAGTCACCGGCGTTGAGATGAGCGAAGGGGAATCATATGAGGCAGGAGACATGCTCTGCACCCTCGAGAGGGCCATTCAGGCGAGAGAGGGGCGAACCAGCGATGATGATGTCCTCCGCGATATCTGCTTCACGAACAAGGATGCTGCTGGAAGGCAGTATCATCGTGATGATCTGGAGCGGGCCAAAGCTGAGTATTACAAGCTAAGTGGTTGGGATCAAACAGGGACTCCTACCCTCAACAGGCTAAAGGAATTGAAACTCTCGGATGTGGCGGAGGCCCTCCAGAGGAAAGGCATTATTACCCCTGATCAGAGCACGTGAAGAGGGTAACTGACACGTTAACAACCGCTAAACCTTGGCCAAGGACAGTTTTCTCTTTCTTCCAACCGGCTCCTCAACAGGGCCTTTTCGGGCCTTCCCTACGGCAATCTTATTGATCAGGTTGGCCTGATAGCCTGCACCAAAGCCATTATCGAT
>CP070704.1:2173689-2213913 GCA_020349945.1 Deltaproteobacteria bacterium | reverse complement strand
GCTAGCAGCTACGGAGGGAAAGCCTGCGGCCACTGAGGCACCTTGCATTTCGTGGCCTGTTTCAAGTTCGTAGCTGGAACCGACCAGTAAGGCATGGAGATGTACGCACCTGAAGGGAATTAATGGAGGAAGAGGCTGATGGCTGATTTAGGGGTAGAGTTTTGTGGGCTCAAATTCAAGAACCCGGTTGTTGTGGCCTCGATTGAGCCAACGAACAGCGCGGAAAGGCTGAAAAAATGCATCGACGCCGGCGCAGCTGGGGCCGTCGTTAAGACACTGACCGATATGCCCATAATGGCAACGCTGACCGGGCATTCCAAGTATGCCATCCTGAATGAGCATGGTCAGATCATCAGGGGAAAGGTTCCAAGAAACTATGTCTTTTACAGCCGGTCCGGTTACTCAAGCACCACATATCAGGAGTGGGAACCCTACCTGAAAGAGGCCCAGGCCTATGCAGAGAAGAACGATGCTCACATCATCGCAAGCGTGGGCGCCGGGTCTTTAGAGACCTGGGCGGCTATTGCCAAGATGGCCGAAGACTGCGGCATCATGATGATCGAGCTCAACTTCGGCTGCCCCCATCCGACACAGATGAAGGAGGCCAGGACCGGGGTGTTGATCGGTCAGGTCCCGGAGATAGCAGCAGAAGTTGTGGAGCGAGTAGTGGATGCGGTCAAGATCCCGGTGATGGTCAAGCTAACTCCCGAAGCCTCTAACTTGACTGAAGTCGCGCGGAGTGTGAAGGACGCCGGGGCGGCTGCTGTTACAGTGAACAACCGATTTACCGGTTTTGCGGTTAACATCGAGACAGGCACCCCTTACATCAACGGTCCTGCCGGGGTGGGCGGACCATGGATCAAGTATGTTACGTTGCGTTGGGTTCATGAGATCTACTCCAAGCTGCGTATGCCCATCGCAGGCTCAAACGGTATCTTCGACTGGCACGACGCTGTGGAATTTATCATGTGCGGCGCCAGGATAATGCAGATCGGGTCGGTCTTGATGCTCAAGGGGTATGAGTGGCTTAACAAGGTCATTAAAGGCATCGAAGATTTTTTGGACCAGCACGGCTATCCTGATCTACAGGCCATTTACGGCATGGCTTCGAAAAAGGCGACGGCTTCCTATAATGACCTGTTTCAGGTGAAAGGGATCCATGCGGTTATCAATGAAGAGAAATGTACCGGCTGCTGGAACTGCGTGCGGTCCTGTTTTTATGATGCCTTGAGCAAGGGTGACGAAAAAGTGGTCACTCATTCGGACAGGTGTATCGGCTGCGAATTGTGCTTTAACGTCTGCCCATTCAACGCAGTGACTTTCGCCGAAAACGACTAGGCACCTTTCACCACCACCTGGTTGAACTCGCCGATCTCCGTGTACCACAGCCCACCAGGTTTGATTATTTCTCGCGCACTGGCGCCGCTTTTTCTCAGGTTTCCAAAAATTCCGGCGCCTTCCCATGGCCAGGATTACAATGAGGATGCATACGTGCCAATTGGATAGTCATGGTATGTGCGGGGGTAGTTATCGCTTCACGTGGAGGGTAAAGAAAACGGCGGTCTCGCTTGCAGGGGACCAAAGGCCTCTTTTGTCTCAGGGATCACGATCTTATAGAAATAATTCTCCTCCGCTGGAACGGTCTTATCGATATACCGATATGTCTTCGTTCCAGGCTCACCCTTTATCGAGGTCACCAATGTGTATGCCCCTTCCGCTGTGACCATGCTGCGCTGGACTTCAAAGGTCAGCTGGTCTTCTCCGGCAATACATGCCTTCCAGGTTAATCGGACCGCCTTGTGGCGCGGCTGGACCCTGAATTCGCTTATGGTGGCCCCTTTGGCGCTTTCTTCAGCGTTGGCCACGGCAATGGTTCCAGTCACCAGTGTGCCGACCGAGTTACGTGGTCCGCAAGGGGAGAAGCAGGTAAATACGATAACCGCACTGCATAAGATTGCAAGCCCCAATACCCAACACGGCCATCTTCTCATTACATGTGCCTCCTTTTCTGTGAGTTAATCTGGGGACGCCCTTTGCACACCCTTGCACGGCATCCCACTCTTTTTATGCTGAATTTATACTAAACAGACTTGACTGTCCCCGCACACAGACACTCAGGCAGAGCCCATAAAGGAGCCCCATTCACCCTCTCTCGGGGGTGACTGGGGCTCTAGCTCTTTCTACTTGGCTGCTGTTACAAAACCCGCTTGATGTCTTCCGGACCGCGTGCGTAACCACAGCCTACCTTCACAGCTTGCGAGATCAGGGGATTATTCCAGACGTACATCCCGATCATGTTCGGTGACGCCGGATACCATTCCTGCAGAATCTCAACGCCGACCACATCATTGGCCACCTGGCATCCTGAGGCGACGATGAAGCCGGGAGCGATCTCCTCACCGTGGGAAGGCCCGCCGGCGATAAGCGACCGCCGACCGTCCATAATGACGAGATCCGGCTTGATGGGGATATTGATCTCACCGACAGCCTGCTTGTTGAAGATATGGTTGAGGTTGTGGAGCTGGTTTCCCCTGTCCTCACGGTGGAGTATTCCTACCGATAGCTTCAGACCCATGGTGAAACCGGCCGTAACGTGGGTCTTCATGACAGGGGTATAGATGATCTTGTCAAAATTGCGAAGGGGCTCGGGATATCCAACGGTCCCATCGCCACCTCCGAATTTTCCGAGATATTCCGCGTTCGCGTTGGTAACATGCATCCACTTGGTTTTGTCAAAATCGAGCAGTTCCACACCGTTCTTCTTGCACACTTCATCAAACCTAAGCATCGGGAAAACCCGCTCAGTAGGTCCCCAGGGGCCACAGCTATCCCCGACCGACACATTTCCGTAACCCTCATCATGTAGAATCTGGATCAGGGCATCCAGAAAGCGGTAGTCCGTCCCTCCTCGAGGCCATTCATCACCCGTGTTCGAGTTGGGCTTGATAAGGATTTTATCCGTCTTTTTCAGGCTCTTCCCAAGGCCCCCGAGTTTATCAATGCTGCGCTTGATATCGCCCTTGATGTCTTTGTGGAGCGGGGTCGCCTCGGTGATACTCACTAACGCCTTGTTCCCATTGCCCGTGTACCAGTTTGGGTGATGATGAGACCACTTAACAGGCTTCATATTGTTGACGAACTCCTCGGGTTCCTTTGAAAAGTACCCTTTCGGAAGAGGGGAGTTAGCGATGAATTCATCGACCTGGTCCATCCAGGCGTCCCGAAACTTCCACAGCTCCGAGTGTGCTTGCCTGTCCAGGTCTGCCACGGCACCTGCTTCTCTGGGCTTGTGCAAGCTGAGCAGTCCAACGGCAGCCAAGCCAGCACCGCCATACTTGGCCAGGTCCTTAAAAAATTCTCTCCTTCCTTTGCCCTTGTCCATAGTACCCTCCTTTTTTCATGTGTCTGTTCCCCTTTTTGGGCTATTCTTAGGCCCATACAACTAACCGATGCAAATAGCTACGACCTAGCCGAACCACTTATATCACCCCTCACATCACCCCCTTTCGCTTTTTCAGCAAGCCTCGCAGAGTAATCGGGCTTGTATCAGGATATATGTCAGTCTCAAAAGCCAATGTCAAGGGTTTTCTGATGCCCTCTTTTCCCCGTGCAAGAATTAAGAATGATAAGAACCCCTTACCTCCTATTGAATAATCTCATCCCTCATGTATCTATTCCAGACATTTTCAAACCAGGTATCTTCATCTGGAATGGGCCTGACATCGACCCATTTTTTCTTGACCTCAAGATTGGAATCTAAGGAGATTTCCAATATCTTTCTCTGTACAAAAGCGCCTTGTTCATTTAAAGAGAATTTCCAGTGATCGCTGAGTTTTTCATTTGGTTTTTCCCCTTTGGGATCGACTACAAGATATGAACCGCGGCTCTTACCGCCCTTTTCCAGGTATTCACTGATTGCTTCCAGATACAGGGCATGGGTGAGGCAGAGATCAAGATTCTTGAAGGCTGATGATAGGTCCCTATGTGATGGAATCTTGATTTCTTTTTTCAGTTTTGAGTACAGGTCCCATGCCTCAGCGGTTGCCTGCCTGATCTCCTCATAACTACGAATATGGGCGCCATGGGCAGACATTCTCTCCTGAATTTGGTCTCTTGCGGTTGTTAGAAAGCCCGCATTCCCGCCCGGTGGACCGATGATCTCCCGAGAAAAATCGAATCTCCTTTTTATCTGTCCAGCAGCAGCAGCAAGAAACCGCTTTTCATCCATCGGCCCTTCCGTGCATCTCTTCGAAATGTATAATGCTGCCCTCATGCTGCCAACCTGCCCTGAGTTCAGAGCAGAGCCACCAGCCCGATAGACGCCGTGCGACCCATTGACCTCTCCTACCGGGAAGAGATGTTTGATGTTCGATTCCCACCAGAGATTTCCCTTGAGACCACCGTTATTATGCTGGGCACAGACGGCGATCTCCAGATACTCTTTTTCTATATCGATATCGTGGCCTCTGTAGACATCAATTGCCGGCTGGTTCATCTTTGCTAATCTTTGAATCGGCGTGCCGAACAATGCCCCTGATTTTTCAAGATACACATACGCCTCCCTATCCAACAGATCAAAGGAGAAGTCCTCTAGGATTCCACATCCACTGGGGTTCTTCTGGTAATCGAGGAAGACCCTCCTGCCCTTTTTGACCCTTTCCTGATAGACCAAGATATCGATGAGGGAGGAACCGTAATGGTGAACCTTGTTTGGGTCAAACGGCCACTGATAGCCCTTCAGGAAAATGGCTGTTGTCAGTTTACCCATATCTGGAAAATAGTTGTTCAAGAACTCCTGCTCATCATTGCCGTTTTGATTCGTTGATATATATCTTGGAATGGCCTGTTGATATGTCCCGGAAAGATTCCACCGGTATTTAATCGAGGCAAGTCCGTATTGCGACTCTGTCAGATTATTTCCGACAGCGCCAATCTCATAAGCGAGCCCACTTGAACCGAGTTGACTTTCAGGATAAACCGAGGTCTTGTAAATACCCGCGGGTCCGCCTGTTCCAAGAACCACGTTCAGGGCGTTAAAAACGACAAATCCAAGATTCACGCGATCTGAATCCTCGAGGTCAAGCGCAATAGCGCCAATCACATGGGTCTCTTGCCCTTGTTTGTTAGTTAAAAGTGCTATGATTTCATGATGGTCGAAAACTCTGATTCCCTTGCTCTTTACATCTTTGGCCAGCGCTTGAAAAATAAGCTGCGCTGTTAATGGGCCCGCAGAGGTCGCCCTTGCGCGCGGGTCGTGATCTGTTTTATAACCGACAAAGGCGCCGTACCGATCGTAGGGGAAAGGGACTCCAAGACTGACCAGATGTAGAAATGCCTGGGGGGAATTCTGTGCTTCACATAGGGCAATGTCACCGTGCATGCAACCGCCCTTGTACAGATCATTTGCCATCTCGCGGGGTGAGTCCGGCAAATCACCCGAAAGTGAAAGCTTGTAATAGGTCTGCTTATCAGCGCCGGTATTAGCAGACGTACCTCCACCCCATTTATCTGTCACGATGGCGATGTCCTTTTGCCCATTGTGCACCAAATTGACAGCAGCATTTAAAGACGCTGCCCCACTGCCGATGATCAAGGTATTTAACGAATACAGTGGCATCGAGATCTCATCAATTCTGATTTCAGATTTTTTCATCGCGAGCCCCTACTTTGAGCGGAAACGCCCACTGCAAGTTGTTAGTTGTCCGTTGTGATAGAGGGCCTCAAAAACGGACCACTGACCACATGCAACGGACAAACACTAAAGCGTTCTTAAGCGGAACCCCCCGTCGATATGTATGACTTCTCCAGTAGAAAAGGGAAAACAATCCGTTGCGATCGCAAAGACCGCTTTGCCCATATCCTCAGGAGTTCCCCATCTCTTTATTGGTATCACACCGTCAGAGATAAGCCGATCGTACTTTTCTTTGACGGGCTTGGTCATGTCCGTTTTGGTAATGCCTGGCCTTATCTCATAGACTCCTATCCCGAATTCTGCAAGTCTGATTGCGAAGAGGGCTGTCATCATTGAAAGGCCGGCCTTCGACATACAGTATTCTGCCCTCGAGGGAGAGGCTGTGAATGCATTTATGGAGGATATATTAATAATCTTTTGGTTTCTGCGGGGGTCACCTTTTTTCTGATCGATCATCCAATTGGCGATATCTCGGGTCAAGAAATAAGGCCCCTTCAGGTTGACGTTGATCGCAAGATCAAAGCTTTGTTCTGGTGCAATGAGGATATCTTCTCTCGGCTGTGGAACCACGCCGGCATTGTTAACGAGGATATCCAGCCTGCCAAAGTCCTCCTTGACCTCGGAAACCAGTCTTTCCCTGTCACCCTTTTGCGAGATATCGGCCTGAATGTATTCACAGAGGCATCCTTTTTTCCGTATCCTTTCAACGGCCTCCTCAGCAGCTTGGGGTTGGGATACACCGTTCAGAACTATATTGAAGCCAGCTTCAGATAGAGCCAAAGCGATACCCAGGCCAATTCCCCTTCTCGATCCAGTTATAAGGGCCAGCTCCCCTTTTCGATCAGACTTCTGAGAAATCCTTTCCATTTCAGAAACTCCTTTCAAATAAGCAATCCTGTCCATTTTCTAAGTCTGTAAGTCCGTTTGCCGGGAGCAATAGGATGGATGGTGGTGAGATCTTTGGGTTCACGGGTGGCATCATAGTTTTCGCCGATTGCGCGCAACATGGCATCTGGGCAACCTAGCCCACTTGAAGAGCTGATCCATACGATCGCACCATTTGGAATGAGGCGGCCACCTTCTTCGATAGGAACGATCTTATTTCGAACAAGTACGCGTTTGCGGTTTTGTAATCGGAAATTCCGGCTTAATGATGAAAACTCCCTTTCCAGTGGGGCAAATATAGGAAGATGTGGGCCTGTATGTCAAGTTTATACCGTATCCATGATATGGTGGCGAGGACTTTTAGATAATCCTCAGGAGTAGGTAGGTGAGACCAGTCGATGATAAGGTTGGGTAAAGAGACAGAGCAGGCCCTTGTAAGATATGTGTTGCAACACTCGGTATGAATAGAGCAGGAGAGCATAAAAAAAGGGCATTGTCATGGGTTATACTACCGCTGAACAATGCCCTTTTATAGTCAGGCCTTAAGCCTTCTTGGCTTTCACCTTTCTTCCTGTCTTCTTTTCCTTGACCTCTATCTTTTTGACCTCATTTACCTCAGCCTTTGGAAGGGTGAGTTTCAGGATACCATCTTTGTACGTTGCATCCAATTTATCTGTCTCAACTTTCTCGGGAATCCGGAAGTTTCGCTGGAACGAGCCGTAAGATCTCTCAACTCGATGGTAATTTTCGTCCTTGTCTTCCTTTTTCTGGTTCTTTTCCCCTTTGACGGTAAGGACACCATCTAAAAGGGTTACGTCAAGGTCCTTCACATCCATTCCCGGAATCTCGCCAGTAATGACATATTCTTTTTCCGTTTCAGATATATCAAAGGCTGGCACCAAGAGCTTCTCCTCACCGAAAAAGCTTGGAAGCGAAAGGTCATTGAAGAACCGGTCAAATAGATCCAACTCTGGAATTAAAGACAGAAAACTTTCTCTCCTTGGTACTAACTGTAGCATTCTTGTCATATCTGACACCTCCTCTCTGGCGTGTACCAAATGTTGTTTGAGTAAATAGTAATCATTATCGTTTTTAATTCAAGAGGTGGTAGGGATAATTTTTGATTAAATTTATTGAATATTCACCACAGAGACACGGAGAGCACAGAGATCTTCTTTGTTTGTCGGGAGATACCGACAAACAAAAACCATCAGTCCGCCGCAGGCGGATCAAGAACACCCCACGCCAGACAGCAGCGCTCGTTGCTCGCACAGGTTCTTTCCTTCCGCGCAGGGGATTGAATTTTTTCAATGCCGGTATCTCCCAGCATTGAATAATAATAATTCCCAGTGGCCTCTGTGGTGAGCACCAATCAGTCGATGTGCGTGCCTCCGTTCGCATCCATCACCTAGCCTGTAACGTACTCGGATAGGGAACTGGCAAAGAACAGGCATGCACGCGCAACGTCTATTGGCTCGCCTATCCTCCCTATTGGAATCGATTATACAATATCGGCCTCTGTGATCTCCGTGATCCGTTTGGTTTGAGTGACACCGGCATTGTTGAAGAGGATAGAGGGGGAACCTAGATCCTTCACAAGGCGCGAGAAGACACCTTCAACCTCTGACTGTCTCGTAACATCTATCCCCTCGGCCATGAGCTTTTCGAGGAGCATGGATTCCTGCCTGACCTTTGGATCTTGGGGTCAGAAATTTTGTTAGGTTTTCAGGGATATGATAAAAGGCGTGATTTCATACTTGTGCCCGGAAAGGGATAGGTATTTCTGTACCTCGTACAGCTTAGAAGACCAGATGTTTACCAGAGGGTTTTTCTTGCCATCAACAATTCTTTGACGCAAGGCCAGATAAAGCTCGCCAAATGCGATGGGCGTGGGATTTGCGCCGAGGATGTTGGATATGTCGATCGTCATCGGATCCTTTGGGGTTCGCAGCTTAATACCATGCAGGTCTGCAGCTTCGTTGATGGGCCGCACGTTGTTCGTAATATGTCGAATCCCGTTGTCCCACCGGGCCAGGACCTTTAAGCACTGATTTTCAGACAGGGCAGTGAGCTTGTCTCCAATCGGTCCATCTAGGATCTGGCAGGCCTGCTGTGGCATTGAGAAGAGGAAGGGGAGCCCGAATATTGCAACCTCAGGGACAGCCCCATGTCCTAAAATCAGGGTGCGTGCCTCTGAAGGTGTAACCATCAGAAGGCCTGTGCAGACCAGACAACACACCAGAAGCACGATTACCCTCCTGTCTTTCATTTTTTCCTGCACTTCTCTAAGGGTACACTGAAAGAGCCATAACTTTGTTGGGCCTTTACTCGGAGATGGCCCTGTTGGCCCGGACCTCCTTGATGAAGTCCTCGACTGCACTATCAAGGCTGTAACGGGGAGACCAACCCCAATCCCGTCGGGCCAAGGTATCATCCAACTTCTGAGGCAGGTTTTCCACCGCTCTAATCATTGTCTGGTCTGGTTTAAAGTCTATCTTGGCGTCGGGTATATATCTTCTCACCGTATCAACCAGCTCCTGTGCTGTAGCTGAAAACCCGTATAGGTTATACACCCGCCTTGTTAGCTTCCCCTCCTCAGCCTTGTTCAAGGCAACTAGGCCAAGCACTGCATCTTTGACGTATAGCAGGGCTATCGTGGTTGACCTGTCTACATAGATGGTGTAAGGCCGCCCCATTGCGGATTCTTGAATAGCCAGGTAGTTGTAAGCGCTTTGCGCTTTATCGAAGCGTCCCATACCAATTATTGGGGGAAATCTAATCCCGCGGAAGTTGACCCCAAACCTGGCGTGGTAGTACTCCCCAAGGCGTTCACTACATACCTTGGTCACGCCGTACATGTTGGGCGGCCGCTGCGAGGCATCGTTAGGTACGACGGGAGGGACATCTCGACCAAACGTCGCCAGTGTACTGAGGTACATAACGCTCTCTACATCAAAGAGCCGGGCGGCCTCCAATACGTTGAAGGTGCCGGTAATGTTCACTGCATAAGCCGCTGCGGGATATTGCTCCGTAACAGGGGGGAGCAGTGCCCCTGCATGGTATATGCAGTCAATCTCGTCATCCTTCACTACATCGAGAACCTGTGCCCAGTCCCCCAGGTCTCCATGAACAATCTTTACACTATCCCTGATGCCCTTGGTGAGCCTTGACTCTGGTGCCACATCAAACAGCACTACCTGCTCACCCTCATCCAGCAGGAGCTTGGCCAAATAGTACCCAATAAAACCGTGGCCACCCGTTATCAAGCTTTTTCCCATTCTGCCAGCCTCTTACGTGCTTATCGCCCTGGTAATAGGTTCTCCTCTATCACGATCTCAGCCACCCACCTGGCAGCCTTGCCTGCCACCTCAGTGCATACCGTCGTATGTCCTCCATCATTGTCAAACTTGGTGAACTCATCCTGGTCTGGCATGTAGTAGTAACGCCCAAAGAGCTTCATATGAATGTCCCGGCATATGGATGTACCGTATTCGGCAATGAACTTATCGTGGAGCTTTCTCACCAGTTCGTGAGTCTTGAATCGGACGCCTTCAGCATCAGCAAAGTTATCCCTCTCCCTTCCTAACAGAGAGCCTATGAAGACTACTCCGGCTATATAAGCCCCACAACCGGTATCACATAACATTCCGGCTGACCCTGCGATGCCGGTAGTTGCCTTGAAGATATCGTCATTCCTCACATTAAAGGTATCCTGCAGTGCAGCCACCACACACTGCCCGCATCCCCTATAGGTTCCCTCATATTCGTAGGCCAGCTTGTATGCCTTTTCGGTTAACATCTTTGCGTCTTTTGTCCGTTCCATTTTCGGCTACCCTCCACTTAGTGTTATAGTTATATATGCTTTATCCAACAGCTAATAGTCTCTGCTACTCCTTTACCCTGAGTTCTCCTGGAATGGCGCAACGCCACTAGCCTTCGCTCCTTGAGCGATTTCCCGAAACTCATCCTCAGTCAACAATCGCTTAAGATCGTATGACCTTTGTTTAACCTGGCTCAGAACCTCTTCAGTTTCTGCCTCAGTAAGCTCGATGCCCAACTTCTCTGCCCATATGGCAACAGAATCCAGCCCACTCTTCTTGCCCATCACTACATGAGGTTCTCTATGGCCCACAAATTTAGGTCTAACAGGGAATAGATCTGTCGGGTATTGCTTGTAAAGCCTCTTGTACCAGCTGGCGGGAATTCCAGATTCTATATCGTAGACCATATCACCCACAAAGGGTCGGTTGGCTGCTGTACTGGAAAGCCCTGCAATCAGCTTAGAAAGCTCGGTGAGTTTATCGTACTTGATGCCCACATCTATCCCATACAGGACTAAAAGTGCCACCACGGTCTCCTCCATAGGACAACTACCCGGTCCCTCACCGATCCCAGTAACGGTAGAGTGAATCACGTTACCACCGGCAAGTACAGACATTATCGTGTTAGCCGTGGCCATGCCAAAGGTGTTGTGAAAGTGGATCTCCAGGGGCTTATTCACCCTCTTCTTGACCGTCTGCGTGTAATAAAAGGCGCCCTGGGGTGATAGGACGCCAAAGGTATCAACCAAGGCCAGTGCATCCATGTGGCCCTCACTGGCAACCTTCTCGATAAGGTTCAGATACCAGTCCATATCTGATCTGGTGGCGTCGATAGTAAAGAAAACCGTATACAACCCCTGTTCCCTGGCAAATTGAGTTGCCTTGATGGGAAGGTCCATGGCCTTTTGCATGGGCCACCCATAACCGTGCTCAACTAAATGTTGGGAGGCAGGAATCTCTATGACAATGCCATCTGCGCCACAATCCACTGCCCTTTTCACGTCATCCACCATACAGCGGCAGAAGCAGAATATCTCAGGACCTAAGTTGCGCTTCACCATCTCTTTTATAGCAGCCTCATCCTGGGGCGACACTGCCGGCATACCGGCCTCGATCCGGTGAACACCTGTCTGCGCCAGCTTTTCTGCAATGCGTATCTTATCGTCCTTTCTGAATACAATGCCAGCCTGCTGCTCACCATCCCGCAGCGTGATATCGTGAATCTTCACCTGCTTGGGAGGACGGAAATCCCGAGTCACCTCCTCTATGAAGTTCCACGGGCTCACAAACCAATTTTCCGATTTCCACGGTTCCTTTTTACTTACCATCTCGAGTACCTCCTCACTTGTTACATTGCTCTAGCACTCCAATTACCAAAATCCCAATCCCCTAAACCAAGCGGTCTTTGTCAAGGCCCGCCTTTTATTTTAGTTTCAACCCACTGTCAAGCCTTTTGAGGGCTCTTGCTTCTTTAAGATAAGGCCGTTGGTCTTATGACCACGCATCCTTAGGATTTTGTACACAAAGCTTACCACCTGATACCTCTATAAATGTTCCAGTGATATATGATGCCTTGTCAGAGGCCATGAAGAGCACAGCATTTGCCACCTCTTCACATTCACCGATTCGTCTCATGGCAATTTGACTCTCCAGCAATGCCTTTTTTGATTTGATTGTTGGGGCCGTCATCCCTGTTTCAATGACACCCGGGATATAGCCGATGACACGGATATTAAAAGGCGCAAGTTCCGCGGCGAGGCTCTTTGTCATACTATAGACTGCTGCTTTGGAGGCTGCGTAGGCACCTGAGCCAAGGGATGGTATTAAGGATGCAAAGGAGGCTGCATTTATCAGAACGCCGCCCCCACGCCTCCTTAATTTATCGGCTGCGATAAGGCCACCATAGTAGACCGACTTCACATTGACATCCATGATCCTGTGCCATTGCTCTTCAGTGGTATCGATGATCTTATGAGGGACGAAAGCGCCCGCGTTACTCACCCAGATATCGATGCCACCAAAGCGTTTTTCCACGTTGTCGGCAAATGGGAAAATGTCGGATCGCTTTGATACGTCAACGGGCTCACCATAAGCGCTCAACCCTTCCTTTTTTAGGCAGTCCAAGGTATTTGCGACATCCGATTCCTCGAGGTCGCAGATGGCGATTTTGGCGCCTGCACGACCGAAGGTTTTCGCTATGGCTAGGCCAATGCCCCTTGCGCTGCCCGTGATGACAGCTACCTTATCCCTCAAATGCACATCCATGATTCTCCTCCTACCTGCGGCCAGTGTTTTTTGTTACATTCTAGGCATCTCAGTTTATTGTCAAGGGAAAATTATGGACCACTGTCAAAACGGCCGATGGGTAGAGCGTAAGCGATGCCTCTTGAGCGCCGTCTGCTGAAACAACCATGAGCTAAGGCAAATTTGTAGTCAAAAGGATTTGACTTTCTATTTTTCACAGAATAGATAATGATCCTGAAGGAGGATATGACCATGAGAATAAAGATCACCATTGGATCGCTCTCTATGGAGGCAGAACTAAACGAGACCCCGACTGCAAAGAAAGTGGCTGATGCCCTGCCCATAAGATCCCCACTGAATGCCTGGGGGGATGAGTTCTACTTCACCATTCCTGTGAACGCAGAACTGGATGAGAGTGCAAGGGAAGAGGTGGAAGAGGGGGACTTAGGCTACTGGCCCCCTGGAAAGGCCTTCTGTATCTTTTTCGGTCAGACTCCCATGAGCAAACCCGGGAAGATCATACCAGCAAGCGCGGTCAATATAATCGGAAAGGTGGTGGGGGATGCCACGAGGTTGAAAGAGGTGATAGCGGAGAAGGAGGTTTTAGTAGAGGCCCCCTGATTCCGGTTTGGGTAATGGAGGCGATAGCTGCCTTTGCAGTGAAACAGGGAGATATCTTGAAAGGATTGGCCTGACCTTGACAGCCTGAAGTTATGAGACGAGTGGGAGGAACCAGGCTTATATCTGAATAAGGCTGTGCAATTGGCGTGCTAAAAACCATGTCTATTTTTAGTTTTAGCAGGGAAGGAGGAAAAGATGAAAAGCGGGTTACGCAGTAAGGGATTAACCCCTGACGTGCCCCAATATTACATTCGCAGGGCATTGATGAAATCGATGGGATTTGACGATGAGGATCTAGAAAAGCCCCTTGTGGCTATTGCCAATACCTGGAATGAGATCCTGCCGGGATCATACCATTTAAACAGGTTAGGGCAGGCGGTTAAAAGGGGAATCCAGGAAGCAGGGGGGATGGCGACAATCTTTAATGTCATGGCCCCTTGCGACGGGCAAGGAGCGGGAAACGTAGGTTTCAAGTACCTGCTTCCCAGCCGAGACCTGATAGCCGCCTCCGTGGAGATGATGAGCGAGCATGCCAGTTACGATGCCCTCGTGACGATCGGGACCTGTGATAAGATAATCCCTGGACTTATCATGGCTGCAGCGCGCTGCAACCTCCCGACGGTATTGGTAACCGGAGGTTGGATGCCAGTTGGGCACTACAAAGGAGATCGATTGGACATCTCTTCAATGGGCAAGTACTTTGTCATGTACAAGCAAGGCAAGATCTCAAGGGAGGAGCTGAATCTTGTTGAATCCTCCGCATGTCCGGGGCCTGGAGCGTGCTGTATTATGGGAACGGCCAACACCATGTGCATCGCTGCGGAGGCCATTGGACTTTCCCTGCCAGGAAATTCAGGTTTTTGCGCCACAGATGCCGCGCTGGAACGACTTGCAGAAAAGGCCGGAAGAAAGGTCATGGCGCATCTGGAAAGCGGCCTGAATGCCAGGGACATCATGACAAAGGCAGCTTTTCAAAACATGGTCAAGGTCTCCTGTGCTACCAGTGGTTCGACGAATCTGGCCCTCCACTTTCCCGCCATTGCACACGAGCTGGGATATCCTTTTAGCCTGGAGGACTTTGACCGCATCAGCAGGGAAACGCCAGCAATCATGGAAATAAAGCCCTCTGATGCTCAATACAACATGGAGGACTTCAGCCGTGCCGGTGGGCTCCAGGCTGTCATGAAGTCAATGGAGGAATTACTTGACACCAGTGCGATGACAGCGAGCGGTCAGAGCTTGGCCAAGAATTTGAGGGAGGCGGAGATAAAGGACTCGGAGGTCATTAGGCCCCTCCATCGCCCCAGGGAGAAAGAAGGGGGCTTTGCAATCTTGAAGGGAAACCTGGGGATTGCGGTGGTCAAACAGACAGCGGTTCTGCCTGAGATGTACAAGCACCGGGGTCCTGCCCGGGTCTTCGAGCAAGAGGAGGATTGCATTGAGGCCCTTTTAGCTGGGAAGTTCAAGGAGGGAGAGGTGCTGGTTATCCGGTACGAGGGCCCCAGGGGAGGGCCGGGGATGCGGGAGATGGTCATGGCTACATATCTCATCGTGGAGATGGGGCTGGACAAGTCCGTGGCCCTGGTGACAGACGGGCGGTTTTCCGGAACCTCTGGGGGCCCCTGCATTGGACACCTATCTCCTGAGGCCATGGATGGGGGACCGATAGCCTTGATTCGGGATGGCGATGTGATCGACATCGACATCCCTGCCCGAAGGATACATGTTGACATCAGTGAAGAGGAGATGGCCGGAAGGAGGGAACAGTGGAAGCGACCTGAACCAAAGGTCACCCATGGATGGCTGGCCCATTTTGCAAAGCACGCTACCAGTGCGGATAAGGGAGCTTATCTTGAATAACCGGCTCGTGTTTCTTCAACATCGGCTCTTCTAGAGCAGCTACCCGAGGGATTGGCATTTGACCTGGTTGCTAATTATCCTTTTCCTTGTTGGGATATTTAAGATATACAAAAACCTCCCTGTTCCCCTTGGGACCCCTGATTGGGGAGTCCGATGTCCCGCAGATAGCGAGATCTGATTGGGAAAAGAAGGCGATAAGATCCGTAATAATTCTTCTTTGCAGGGCATTATCTCGAAGGACTCCGCCTTTTCCCACCATACCTTTCCCGGCCTCAAACTGTGGCTTGATAAGGGCAAGGATGAAACCTCCTCTTTTTACGAGCCTTAGTGTTGCCGGGACGACTATCCTCAATGAGATAAATGATGTATCAATCACTGCGCCGTCAATGGTATCCTCTATTTCTAAACCTGATAAGTGCCTGATATTGGTCCTTTCCAACACCACAACCCTTGGATCTTTTCTCAGTGGCCATGCCAGCTGTCCATATCCAACATCAAGAGCAACTACCTTTCTGGCACCATGTTGAAGAAGGCAGTCGGTAAACCCCCCAGTGGATGCCCCTACATCCAGGATGGTTAGCCCCCTCACATCTATGGCGAACTCTCTTAATGCTGCCTCCAGTTTTATTCCACCCCTGCTCACATACGGGTGATCAGGACCAAGGAGATCAATGGAAGCTGAAGGGTTCACAAGGTGCCCTGGCTTGTCCACCATTTTCCCATCGACCCTGACCAGCCCGGCCATTACTATTCCTCGTGCCCGTTGCCGACTCACCAGTAATCCCTTTTCAACCAGGAGCTGATCAAGCCTTTTCTTTACCTGGGTCATGGTAGCCACATAGGCTTCTGGCCTCTCCTATGATCTTTTTTCTGTCGATCCTGTATCTTTCTCTCAAGAGGTTTAGGGGGCCGTGCTCTACGAATTTATCAGCGATTCCAAGGCGTTTTATTTTCGCATGTGACAATCCATGATCGTTAAAGGACTCCAGAATTGCACTTCCAAACCCACCCTGGAGCGTATTCTCTTCAACTATCAGAACTCTTCCAATGCTTGAGGCCATCTCGGGTATTCGGGGGTCTAATGGCTTTACAAATCGGCAATTAACAACCTTTACTGAATTTCCCTCCTTTTCCAGCTCCAGAGCGGCCTCAAGGCATGGATGAACCCTGCTCCCGATGGCCAAGATCAGAAGATCTTTTCCGTCAACCAGCTCTTCAACCTTGCCTATGGGGATTTTCTTGTACCCCTTGTCTATTGGAACACCGACGCCTTTCTCTCTCGGATAGCGAATAGCAACCGGGCCATGCAAGGCAAGGGCGGTGAAGAGCATATGTCTCAATTCATTTTCGTCCTTTGGGGCCATGATGGTCATGTTTGGGATGATCCTGAGGTAAGAGAGGTCAAAGATACCGTGGTGTGTCGGTCCATCTTCACCTACTATGCCACCCCTGTCGAGGGCAAAGATGACCGGCAGATTAGGCAGACAGACATCATGGATTATCTGGTCAAAGGAACGCTGCAGAAAGGTGGAGTAGATGGCAACCACTGGTCTGAGGCCCTCTGTCGCCAGACCTGCGGCAAAGGTTACAGCATGCTGCTCGGCGATTCCCACATCTATGAAGCGATCTGGATAGGCCCTGGCAAACTCAGTAAGCCCTGTTCCTTCAGGCATGGCTGCTGTAATGGCAAATAGCCTCTTGTCCGTGGCTCCAAGTTCAACCATGGTGCGGCCAAATACCTCTGTGTAGGATGGGGGCTCTTCGGCTGATTTCTTGACTGTACCGGTAGCTATGTCAAAAGAACCAATACCGTGAAAATATGTGGGATTTTTCTCTGCTGGTGCGTAACCTTTCCCTTTTGTTGTCAACACGTGTACAAGAACCGGGCCCCTTAGTTGGGCCACATCCTTCAATGTCCTGATGAGAAGACTGAGATCATGTCCCTTTATCGGGCCTATATATCTAAATTCCAGGGCCTCGAAAAGCATGCCTGGTGTAAGGAGGCCAACCAGGGAATCCTCACTCCTCTTTAATATGGAAAAGATATTTTCTCCCACACCTGGTATGGAGAGAAAAAAATTCTCCAGCCTCTTTTTTAGATTAACAAACCGGGGTCCCGATATCTTTCGGCTGATATAAGAGGAGAGGGCGCCAACGCTTTTGGCGATCGACATCTCATTATCGTTCAGGACAACAATCAGATCTCTATCAGTATGACCTGTCTGATTAAGGGCCTCAAAGGCCATACCAGCGGTCATGGATCCATCACCGATAACTGCAATGACCTTATTTTTGTCTCCCTTAATAGATCTGGCTGTTGTGATGCCCAGACCGGCCGATATAGAGGTCCCTGAATGGCCGGTGTTAAAGGGATCGTAAGGGCTTTCGTCTGTCCTGGGAAATCCACCTATACCCTTATATTTTCTCAATGTATGGAATTTGTCCCTCCTGCCTGTAATGATCTTATGGGCATATGCCTGGTGACCAACGTCCCAGATAATCTTATCCCTTGGTGCGTCAAACACATAGTGCAGTGCAATGGATAACTCCACTACCCCCAGGTTGGGGGCTAGATGCCCGCCATTCCGTGAAACCGTTTCTATAATAAGCTTCCGTATCTCGCCGGCGAGTATTTCTAAATCGGCAACCTTTAAGGCCTTCAAATCGGCGGGGCTGTTGATGTGATCAAGGAAGCCCCTTGTTGATCGGGTTTTCTTATGCTCCGGTTCCATAATCAGCCAGTCCCTAAGACCTCCTCCTAATAATGTATCGGGCCAGGTCCCTCAATGGTTCAGCTCTTTTATCGAATCTATTAAGGGCCTCTATTGCACGGTCAACTAATTCGTTTTGGATGTCTTTTGACTTAGTGATTCCAAAGACAGACGGATAGGTAGTCTTTCCCCTCTGCTTATCACCGCCTATTCCCTTGCCTATAACATCCCTGTTCCCTTCTATATTGAGGATATCATCGGCAATCTGAAAGGCCAGCCCTACGTGCTGTCCATATCTGCTAATAGATTGTATCTCCTCCTCATTGCCACCTGCCAGAATTGTTCCCGCTGTAACAGAGGCAGCTATCAGGGCCCCGGTTTTGTGGGTATGGATATACTCCACCACACTAGGATCCGGATCCTTGCCTTCATAACTGATATCTGCCACCTGTCCACCTACCATACCTTTGTACCCGGCGGCTGAGGCAATCAGGTCAATCACCCTCAGGAGCGCCTCTTTGTCAACCCTTTTTTCCAATCCGTAGCGGGCCATCAGAGTGAATGCCAGGGTTAGCAGGCCGTCCCCTGCCAGGAGGGCTACGGCCTCCCCGAAGACCTTATGGTTTGTGGGTTTACCTCTTCTGAAATCATCATTATCCAGGGCAGGAAGATCGTCGTGAATCAGGGAGTAGGAATGAATGAGCTCGAGTGCACAGGCAACGGGCAAGACGCCATCGGCAGATCCCCCGACTGCCTCCGCACCAGCTATGCATAGAACCGGCCTGATCCTCTTTCCCCCAGCAAATAGGGTGTAATGCATTGCCCGGATAACATCGCCTGCCAGATTGGATGGTTTTGGCATAAATTTTTCTAATGCCTTGTCTACGAGGATTTTTCTTTTCTCAAGGTAATTTTCAGTCCTTTTTGACATCTTCAGCCTCTTCTGCCTCAAATGGCTCTCTTTTAATCCCACCTTCGGCTTTAACGAGGATGGAGACCCTTTTTTCTGCCTCTTCCAATTTGTTAAAGCAGTACCTTGATAAAGCTACCCCCTCCTCAAAGATCTTGAGTGATTCTTCCAGGGGCAGATCTCCGCTCTCCAGGCGTTTTACAATATCCTCCAACTCTCTCATTGCATCTTCAAATCTCTTTTCTTTCATTATCCCTAAAATCTCCTGCTTATCTGAATGAGGTTTATGGGGTTCACCATTCTCCCGTTAAGGCTGATACCAAAGTGGAGATGGGGTCCGGTTGCCCTACCTGTGGAACCAGATAGTCCAAGGTTAGCCCCTTTTTCGACGAGCTCACCAATCCGCACGAGGGCCTTACTGAGATGAAAGTACATACTTTGAATACCTCCCCCGTGATCAATAATGACGCTCAGGCCGCTAAAGAAGTGATTTGCCACCAGGGCTACTGTTCCCTTGTTGGTGGCCATGACTGGGGTACCTTCCGCTGCCTTAAGATCAACACCTGAATGTGGGGATCTTTCGACGCCATTAATGATGCTCCTGCAACCGAAAGGGCATACAACCCTGCCAGCTACTGGCAGTATCCACCTTCCACTCCACAGTGGATATTCATCAGACCTTGTAAGGATACCCCTCACCTTTCTGGATTCCTGCATTACCCTTTTTAGGGTGGGGGCATCAAGTTCAACCATTTCTCTTGGAACTGTCACGTGCCTGATACCATGATCCTTTGAAAGTATTCTGATTGTTTTTGAATACTGATCATGGTCACTGGCAAGCCTGACGTGAAGTGTATACCTTCCTGGTCTTGTGGTCAAATCCGCCCCGATAAAGCCCCACCAAATTCCATTTTTCTTATCCTCGATCAAGGCCGTGTTTTTCCCCATCCAGATTACCTTAGGCTTGGCCTCCCCGTTTTTCCGTATGGTTAAGAGGCCTACCTCGCCCTGCCCGATTTTGAACGGTGTTATGGTAATATCAGGTGCAGATGAAGGGGAGGCCCCAACAGGACATAGGAAGAAGAAGAATAATAGAAGCAAGGGAGTTCTTTTTCTCATTGAGGGAATGTCACTCTCCCGAATCGGTCTTTTTTACCAGGGAGTCGATAGTACCTCTGGCAAGAACAGTGTTGATCTCATCGCCAGTTTTTACCTGCGTGGAGTCCTTGATGATATCCATCTCAGGCAATTTTCTGGCGATACTGTAACCTCTTTTTAAGATAGAGAGCGGACTTAGTGAATCGAGCCTGTCCTTCATGGAGCGGATATCCACCTTTTTTCTATCCAGATAGAGGGTAAGGCCCTGGATAAGAGAGCGGTTGTGAAACGCCAACTCCTGAGAAAGCATAGTTATATTTCGTGAGGGGCTATTTGACATGAGCGATTCATTGACGGCCTTGAGGCGTTTTAGATGGTCGGTTATGCAGATCTCTCCCGTCTTGAGTAAGCGGTTGTAGATTTCGTCAAGCCTGAGCCAGGTATCGGCAAGATTCCGCCTCGGATCCCTTATCCGAGAGGAGAGATTTTTTGCCCTATCACGGATTCTATTCATAATGCCGTGCAGGCCTATCTCAAGCCTGGATGAGAGGTCTCTAAGGTTTCTTCCAAGGGTTTCCTTTTCCGGGACAAGCAGTTCAGCGGCACCTGACGGGGTGGGTGCCCTGAGATCTGCAGCCAGATCAGATATTGTCAGATCCACATCGTGACCAACTCCAGAGACAACAGGAATGCGTGAATGCCTTATTGCATATGCTACCTCCTCCTGATTAAAGGGCCACAGGTCTTCCAATGAACCGCCACCCCTTGTCAGGACGATAACATCAACATCTAACTCCCTGTTTACCATGTCAAGGGCCTCTACAATATCACCCATTGCCCCATCTCCCTGGACCCTGACCGGTACTATGGTAACATCCAGGTTAGGCATTCTTCGATAGGAGATCCTCAGAAAGTCTCTTACTGCTGCTCCTGTCGGTGAGGTGATTACGGCAATCCTTTTTGGCAGAAAGGGGATAGGCCTTTTCCTTTCCTTATCAAACACCCCTTCGAGGGATAGTTTCTTTTTGACCTGTTCAAATGCAGCGGCGAGGGCACCCACACCCAGAGGTTCTAAGTAATCCAGAATAATCTGATATTCTCCCCTTGGCTCATATACACCTATTCTGCCCCTGACAATTACCTTCATGCCATCCTCTGGTATGAATTTAAGATAATGTGCCTGCATCTTGAACATAACCGCCTTGATCTGGGCATTTTCGTCCTTGAGGCTCATGTAGTAGTGTCCAGAGGAAGGGGAGGCGAAGTTTGAGATTTCCCCTTCTACCCAAATAAAATCAAATCCCTGCTCAAGGAGAGATCTTATCTCGGCTGTGAGGGTACTGACCGTGTAGATCCTTGGCGGCTGAAAGGGTAAGTCCATGGCCTTGTCTCTGGTTACTGGTTGCTCATTGCTCGTTTCTGTCTCTCCTTTGCTGTCCAAAACCAGTAGCCAGCACTTAAAACTCAAGATTTTTAGGTGTTCTGGGAAAGGGAATTGCATCCCTGATATTGGAGAGCCCGGTCACAAACTGGATGAGGCGCTCAAAGCCAAGGCCAAAACCAGAGTGTATTACTGTACCATACCTTCTGAGGTCCAGGTACCACCAGTAATCACCTGGGTCCAGGTTCATCTCTTTTATCCGGTTGAGCAAGGTTTCGTAATCATCCTCCCTTTGACTGCCTCCAATAATTTCGCCGACCCCTGGGAGAAGAATATCCATGGCCTTTACTGTCCTACCATCTTTATTTACCTTCATGTAGAAGGGTTTTATTTCTTTTGGGTAATCAGTTACCACCACTGGCCTCTTGAATACAACTTCACACAAATACCGCTCGTGTTCTGACTGGATGTCTTTTCCCCACTCTACGGGAAACTCAAAGCGTTCCCTGACCTGAGATAGTATCTCTATTGCCTCTGTATAGGTAAGACGCTCAAAGGTGCTCCTAATAATATGCTCGACCGTTGATATAAGGTCTTTATCAACAAAACGATTGAAGAAGTCCAGGTCATCTTTACAGTTTGTCAGGGTAGAGGTAAGGATACTTTTAACGAATTCCTCTGCCAGGTCTACGGCTTCCTTGAGATCGCAGAATGCCATCTCAGGCTCTACCATCCAGAACTCTGCTAAGTGTCTATAAGTGTTGGAGTTTTCTGCCCTGAAAGTTGGGCCAAAGGTATACACGTTGCCCAAGGCAAGGGCATACACCTCTGCTTCTAACTGCCCGCTCACCGTCAAGCTGGCAGGTTTAGCAAAAAAATCTTCTCGAAAATCGACCATACCATCCTTATGTTTAAGGCCTTGCAGATCAAGGGTAGTAACCGTGAACATATCACCAGCACCCTCACAGTTGCTACCTGTGATGATCGGTGAATGAAGGTATATAAAGCCCCTGTCCTGAAAGAAGGTGTGGATGCCATAGCTCATAGCATTTCTGATCCTGGCCACTGCCCCAAAGGTATTTGTCCTTGGCCTTAAATGGGCTATTGTCCTGAGATATTCAAAGGAGTGCCTCTTCTTCTGTAATGGATAGGTATCGGGATCAGCCCATCCAATTGTCTTTACATCTGTAGCCTGAACCTCAACCTTTTGCCCCTTGCCTGGTGATTCAACCAAGATTCCTTTAACAATAACCGAGCAGCCAATTGTCAACCTTAAGATCTCTTTGGTGTAATTAGCCAATTTGTCTTCAGCTATTACCTGAATATTTTTTATGGTTGAGCCATCATTTATCTCAAGAAAGGAGAAGCCTCCTTTTGAATCTCTCTTAGTCCTT
The DNA here is from genome assembly GCA_020349945.1 of Deltaproteobacteria bacterium. Taxonomy (GTDB): domain Bacteria; phylum Desulfobacterota; class DSM-4660; order Desulfatiglandales; family B25-G16; genus JABXJZ01. The sequence continues at coordinate 2,191,296 of CP070704.1, read as the reverse complement.
ACCCAACCCATGACAGTAACTTCTGTTCCAAAATGAGTTGATTCTAGGAGTTCTGCTATTTTGCTTCTCATCATTGTCAGATGGATCTTTCCTCGAATTCCCTCATAAATGCAGTAAGACTTTTTACACTCTCTATAGTAACGGCGTTGTAAAGAGAGGCCCTACAGCCGCCTATAGCGCGGTGCCCTTTAAGCCCATGGAATCCATTTTCTATGGCCTCAGCGAGAAACCTTTGTTCCAATTCGTCATCTGGCAGGCGGAAGGTAACATTCATCATGGAACGGCTCCTGCGTTCTGCTACACCCTGATAGACCTCGCTCTTATCTATAACCTCATATACCAATGAGGCCTTTTCCTCATTTATCCTCTCCATTTCTTTCAATCCCCCTATGGTCTCCTCCAGCCATCTAAGCACCAGGCCTATGACGTAGATGGCGAATGTTGGAGGGGTATTAAAGAGGGATCTGTTATCTCTGGCGGTTGTGTACTTGAGCATGGTTGGCAGGTTATCTGGAACCCTTCTTAGCATATCCTCCCTGATTATTACCATGGCTACCCCTGCCGGGCCGAGATTTTTCTGGGCACCTGCGTATATCAGTCCAAATGGTTTTACATCAACAGGACGGCTCATAAAGTCAGAAGACATATCTGAGATCAGAGGGACACCCTCTCCATCGGGAAATTGTCGCCACTGGGTCCCCATGATGGTGTTGTTAGAGGTAAAATGCACATAAGACGCTTGCCTGTCCACTGTGTAATCAGTGGGAAGATAGGTAAAACCCCCGTCCTCTGATGTGGCAATGATCCGAACATCTTTTCCTTGAATCTGGGCCTCCTTAATGGCCCTTGTGGACCAGATGCCAGTATTTATATAGTCCACTGGCCTGCCAGGAAGGCAAAGGTTCATAGGAACCATGCAGAACTGCAGGCTTGCGCCCCCCTGAATAAAGAGTACATGGTAGTCGTCGCTTAGTTGGAGCAATCGCCTTGTCATGTCAAAGGCATCATTGATAATCTCCTCAAACAGACTCGAGCGATGACTTATCTCAGTTATTGACATGCCTGAGCCGTGGAGATCAAGAAAATTCTCCTTGACCTCCTTTAAAACCGGCAATGGCAGTGCCGCGGGACCTGCATTAAAATTGTGAACCCTCTCTTCCACAGTGGAATCCCTTTCTAAGCCTTCTTTGAATCCAGATGTTGTCCTTTGACTGTTGTCGGTTGTCGGTGTTCGCTGTACTCCTTTGGCCTTCATTCAAGATATTCCTGCATCATTTGAGAAACGATTTTCAGACCTCCAGGGTCCTTCTCATAGGGTGGTCTGCCATCTAAATCCGCCTCGATAATATTTTCGCTAAAGGGCAGGAAACCGAGGAAGTTAAAATTCTTCATATTTTTAAGCAAAAAATCCTTATCCTTTTCGGACCTAATCTTGTTTCCGACAATGAGTAGGTTTTTGATTCCCAGCCCATCGGACAGTCTTTTTATCTGGCGAGCAGTTTCTATGCTCCTGGTTCCTGGTTCAACCACTACAATCATCTTATCAACAGCCCGTGCTGTCCCCCTGCCTAGGTGTTCAAGGCCGGCCTCCATATCCAAGACCACAACCTCGTTTCTGACAAGGATCAGATGGGTGACCAGAACCTTCAAAAGAACACTTTGAGGACAGATACAGCCACCTTCTGCTGCCTTTACCCCTCCTAAAACCATCAACCTGATACCATCAAGGTCTACAGAGAGTTTTTCTGGTAAGTCACTTACCCTGGGGTTCATCTTGAACAGGGCCCCCATAGTCCCAATCCTTGCCTGGGTCCTCTCCTCAATGAGGGACTTCATTTCAGAGATAGGCGTTATCTCGGAGGCGTTTTTCGCGCCCAAGGCCTGAGCAAGATTTGCGTCAGGATCAGCATCAATGGCCAGGACCGATTTTCCACTCACTTGCAGGGATTTTATCAGGAACGCAGCAAATGTTGTCTTGCCCACACCCCCTTTGCCGCTAATAGCGATTTTCATAATCGTCCCTTATCCTCTTTTTCTAGGCCGCCAGATACTTATTTCTGAACACGCGGTCTTGCCTGAGAAAGATTCACCTCTGGTGGATTTGGAGAAGAAATCCACTCATCATGTCTTAGTGTACATTGATTCTTGGATCTCCGTTAACTGACAATTGACACTACTTGGCCGTTGCAATAAGACGATAAACAATCCTGCTGGTAAGCTCGGAAATATCATCAGCAGAGAGTATATCCTTAATTGAGCTATCAAAAAGGATTGTTCCATCAGAGGAAAACTCCTCATCTCCTTTCCAGATTACAAGGGTAACAGGTATCTTGGGAAAGGCCTCTATCACAACAGAGATATCTCCAACAGATGATGCATCTGCCCCGAAGAGTTCCTTGGCTAATAAGGGTAACTGATCAGGCTGGTCACCAAAGGTTTCGATCATCGGATATTTGACCCTTCTATTGAAGGCGTCTAAATAGAATCTTGCAGAAGGCATATCCTGGTAGGCAATCAACTCCCCCGTTAAATCTCCTCCCTGAGAACCATTCAGGTAGTGGAGGATTAAGATTTGTTCTTTTACCGGAATCTCTTCATGTGAATCTTGATAACATAGCAAATCCGGCCACCTGATAGTAATCGTCCGATTCAAGAACCGAAGCCTGATAATTGTTGATCCACCTTCTTCTGTACATAAAGCGCCACTTAACCGGCAAAGATGGAGCGGATTCCGCGTGCTTAATTCCTTTTTTGCTATATCCAAGGCCAGATTATGGCCATCCATCCTTGCCACTGGTTCTTGCTTTTAAAATCGTTTCGATTTTGCTATAAATAAAACGATCGCAGAGGCGATCTCGAAACTCATCGGATAATCTTAAATCTATTATATTTATTCAAAAATAAACGGAAAGTCAATGGTATTGCCATGGGTGCAAAGAGAAAAAGGGATCGAATTGATCGCGTAAAGGATGGCGTAGAGGAAAGCAAGATATTCTCTCATAAGCCATTCCAGGAGTTAGCGAAAGGGCTTCACGATTCTGGAAGAAGGCCGGAACCCGTTTCATCGCCTTCTTTACCCGAGGATACAACAGAACGCAGCGAGGAAGATCTCTTTCAAGATGCCATGAAGGATGTCATCCCCTTAAGGGACAATAAGGATAAGATTATTGGGTCCCCGGTCAAGAAAGAGAAGGCGCCTGATCGATTCTCTGGTCATAGCGAGAAGGTAAGGGCATATCTTTCATGCCTGGTTAAAGAATCAGAGGCCTGGGATATCTCTTTCAGCGATGAGTACATGGAGGGGGCGGTTTCTGGGGTAGGCCCAAAGATCATGAAAAGACTTAAAAGAGGTGAATTTTCTATCCAAGAGTATATTGATCTGCACGGCTTGACAAAGAAAGAGGCAGAAGTTGTTGTCAATGACTTTATAATCCAGAGCCATCAAAAGGGCCTGAGGTGTGTGCTTATTGTTCATGGTAGGGGACTGGGCTCGGTGGACCATCAACCAGCTATCAAGAGGGAGCTTCCAGTTTGGTTTAGAAGGGGAATTTTGAAGAAAATAGTCCTGGCCTTTGTAACTGCCCGGCCCTGTGATGGAGGGGCAGGTGCATTATATGTCTTATTGAAAAAGAACTGATGTGAAGGTCCAGGGATTCAGGGGTTTAGGATTGATGACAATTCGGGGCCGCTTAGATCACGGTAGACACTGAGTAATGGGTAATTGCTGACATTATGGTAATAGTAGCACTAACAGGTGGTATGGGGAGCGGGAAAAGTACTGTGGCAAGGATGTTCAAGGATGAGGGGGCACACGTGATTGATTTTGACTACCTTGCCCGCCTTGTAGTGGAGCCTGATAAGCCTGCTTGGAGGGATATAGTAGACTATTTTGGTCCTGAAATCCTATCTTCTGATGGAACACTGAATCGCTCTGCCCTTGCAGAAATTGTCTTTTCTGATGATAAGAGTCGAAAAGCGCTGGAACGCTTTACCCATCCCAGGATCTTTGAGGAAAGAGACGCCCTCATTAAGGCCATTAAAAGGAAAGACCCGTTTTCTATTGTCATCGTGGATTTTCCGCTTTTATTTGAGTTGGGTTTGGGTAAAATGTTTGATAAGGTTATTCTGGCGTATGTTCCGAGGGCTGTACAGATCAGGAGGGCAATAAAAAGAGGCTGTCTCGGAAAAGAAGAGGCGGAAAGAAGACTAAATGCCCAGATTGCTATTGAGGAGAAAAGATCCCTCTCGGATTACATTATAGATAACCAGGCCAGTCTTAATGATACCAGGGATCAGGTCAGGAAGGTAATCCGTGAATTAAGGCAGCTGGCAATAAATAAGGAGGGAGAGTCAAATTGTTGTTAACGAGCGGAAAAGAGACCTATAAGGCAGGGAAGGTTATACTTAAGGAAGGAAGTCACGGAGTCGCTGTGTATGTTGTGACGTCTGGAAAGATAGAGATCAGCAAGGTAGTGCAGGGTAAAAAGATTGTTGTGGAGACACTTGGTCCTGGAGATATATTTGGTGAGATGAGTTATCTTGATCCTGCCCCCAGATCGGCTACCGCTATTGCACTTGAGAACACAGTCCTGGAGTTATTGGATAAGGATTTTTTGGATCGGGAATTTAATCAGATATCCTCAGACTTTAGGGCGATAATTTGCGCTCTTGTCAGGAGGTTGAGAAAAACAACTCAAAATTTTGCTCCTTCTTCCAGGCGCGCTGATGAAAGGGCAAGGATAAAGATTAGGATCTCTTTTGAGGAGGTAGGTGATTTTTTTAGGGCCTCCATTGGTAATGTCGGCAATATTGGTAGTGGGGGGTTATTTATTAAAACAACAAAGACCTTACCACTCGGTACCCTTCTGGATTTAGAATTCAGTCTGCCAAAGAGCAATCAAGTAATCCGCACCAAATCTAAGGTTGTCTGGATAAGATCCCAAGATATGAGCACCGCAAAGCTGCCACCGGGGATGGGAACTGAGTTTGTTGATATGGATCCAGAGGACAAACAGCTTATTAAAGACTACATAGCATCGGTTGGATCTCCTTGAGTTTCCATTAATCCCCTGAAGACCTTTCCTCTTTTCTTGACCCCTTTTCTCTCTGCTTTTTTGCTAATTCCCTTGTTAAGCCTTTCAGTTTTTCAAGCTGCTCAAGGCCCTCTGTTAATTGGTAGCCCCCTGGGTCAGGAGAGGAGAAGGCTATCTTATGCCTTTCTCAAGCGTAATATTCCTATGTCCGGGGGACAGGCTAGCCTGACCGGAACGAAGAAGGTTCCCACCCCTTTGGTTATAAAGGTGCAACGGCGTTTTGTTTCTCTGATGAGCCCGGATGGCGCCCTATATTTTGGGGAGCAGGGGATCCATGGCGCCCAGTTGATGAATGGTATCCTGATCTGGCCTCCGTGAGTATGCCCAGACAGTACCAGCCGTACTCGTTCGTCTCCCTTAAGCTGAAGGTTAACATCTGGATTATGGGAGAGCATGATTATCACGGATTCAGGGCTCAGGTTTCTCGTGGCCTTGAAGGGATCTGACGGCCCTTCCCAGAAGTCGTCAACCCCAGCTACTGCCAGACCATTTTCCAAACTGATGCCCTGATTGTTCAGAATCACGACTGGAAGCCTTGACAGTTTGTTTCGCACCAGACCAGGATCTGTCCAGTGATCATGATTCCCCAGAACTGCATAAATTCCAAGTGGGGCCCTTAATTTGTGCAAGGCATCAAAGACATAAGAGCCTTTCTCCACGTTCTTACGACTATGACTGTAGGCACCGTCCACATAGTCGCCCAAAAGGGTTATGAGGTCGGGACTTTCCTCGTTACCGATGCTAATGGCTTGCAGTATATCCTCCCTCGTAGTAAAGGCTCCGGCGTGGAAGTCGGCCATAACCAGAATTTTGAGTCCATCAAGCCTTTCTGGTAACCCAGGCAAAGGGATGTCCAGAGAGACCTTCTCCAGCCTTTTGGAGGAGATGTATCCCGCACCACCAGTAATGGCCAAGCTAGAATAGATGATGGTACGAATCCATGCACGCCTGGTAAGCCTAATGGTCATTGAGGAAGCTCTTTCCTCCAGCCCACAATTTGTACCATATCCTTAACAGTTCGGTTGCGTAAAATGGTAAGATTGCCTCAGAACAATATAGTGCAAAGGGCTCTGAGAGTCAAACAGGGCGCTGCCTCAATCCCAATTGCGGCGGGTAATCCCGCTTGCTATGGCTTCAGCATTTTCAATATCTAAGCTGGTTTATTCAGGTAAACGGTCTTCAAATAGATACTTATTCATGTTCGATTGGCACCTCTGAGAGTCACCTTGTCCAATCCTAGTACTTACGAATTCTTTACGGAGATCCATTCCTCCCGGCCATATGAGAGCGGCTTATATCCCCCTTTGACTTAGAATTCCCAGGGAATTCACTGCCATTTTTTGCTACCAGGAAAATCGTGTTGACTATCGGTTTTCTTCGTGCTAAAAAAATATCAGCTGAAAATATTTTAATCCAAATCTTTTCAAAAAAAGGCAGGCAAAGATGTTAAACGACTACATGCACCCTCAAGGGGTGGCTTCGGAGGCCCCGCAGGATCGTATCAGGGAGATCATCTATCTGATCCGCAGGCTCATGCAGGCCGGAGAGCTGTACACCAAGGAGCTGAACAAAAAATATCAAGTGAGCGCGCCCCAACTTAACTGCCTCCTTGCACTCTATGAGAATGGCCCCCTTAGCCTTTCCCAGATTGCGAAGCATGTCATGGTCAAATCCAGCACGGTTACTGGCATTATCGATCGTCTGGAGCAGAAGAAGCTTGTTCGGCGGGTGAGGAACTGTCCTGATCGTCGGATGATTACCATCGAGTTGACAGAGGCAGGCAATGCGCTCGCTGAACACGCACCTCCTCCCATCCAACGGAAGATTGTAGACGGTCTCAAAAGGCTTCCTCAGAAGGAAATAGGGAAGATCGTGGACGGACTCAATATGCTCACTCAGATGTTAGACGTCCAAGATCTAGAGGTCGAATAGCCGAGCCCGATCCAAGCTTTCGGTGACAAACAATCTTGATCTGCTTTCAAGTGGTTATGGTACGTCAAGATGAAACTGGGGAGAAAAGCCCTGAGAAAAGAGCTCTGATTATGTAATTTCAGGTGAAATGTTTTTTATTAATTCTGTGCGAGTGTAACGATTTTTAAGAGAGACAATCTGTCCAGAATGACCAATATGTCTATCGCGGCAATCAAACCGAGTCTCGAGAACTCAACTCTGGCGAGGCTTTTAGGCGCGAGAAGATCTCATGTAATCTCTGGATCCGTTGCCCTGAAAGTAAAGGAGCTCGGAACCAGGTTAGAGCAACTTATGGTCCCTCACCTGCACTATGAAACTAAGAGGATCGAGTCAATCAATAGGGAGGTGATTAATCTCGGGGGAAGCGAGGCCCTTAAAGGCCAAAACCTTTCCAAGGCGATGAAGGATTGCGAGAAGATCATATGTTTTGTAGCAACTATTGGCAGTGGTATTGAAAGGGAAATCGCGCGGCTTATGGGCCAAAATCGTCTCTCAGATGCTTATATTTTGGATTCCCTGGGGTCAGTGGCAGTAGAGGGTATGGTCGAAAAGTTTCATCAATGGATGATGACCAAATATGAATCAGAAGGTAAGGGGGTAACCTACCGGTTCAGCCCAGGCTACTGCGATTGGCCAATTACAGAACAGAAGGCACTTTTCAAATTGTTTGACTCACCTGCGACTGGCATTGAGTTACTCGACTCCTGTCTCATGATGCCGCGCAAGTCGGTCTCGGGTGTTTTTGGTGTATATAGCGATATAGGAACGAAACCTTTCAACCCCTGTCTGGAGTGTCCAAAGAGGATTTGTGAGGCCAGGAGAGCGTAGGGGGTTTGCGATACTTAGTGGTAAATTGCCTTGTATTTTGTGCTAATCGGCCTGAGGTGTGAAGATGACTGTAGGAAGGGGGTTACTCGGGGGCCGGTATAGGCCTCTGACCGATGAGGAGGTTCGAAAGATCCACCTGGCGAGCCTAAAAGTGCTTGCTGAGGTGGGAGTGGAAGTGAACCTCCCCGAAGCCAGGAAGCTCTTTCGCGATGCGAGTGCAGAGGTAGATGAGGTCAGCAGAGTAGTCAAGATCAACCGTGATCTAGTCGAGCACTTGGTTAACAAGGCGCCTTCTGTGGTCAACCTCTGTGGTCGGCCTGAAAGCGGGGACCTTGATTGCAAGATTGGGGGAAAGGCGGTTTATATGGGAACAGGGGGCACTGCCTTGAATGTCCAGGATCCAGGGAGCCAGGATTCCCGACGCGCACAGCTTGCAGATGTTATGAACATGGCTCGCCTCGTAGATGCCTTGGATAATATCCATTTTTATATGCTCAATGTGTACCCTAATGAACTTCCCGCGGAAGATGTGGATGTAAATCGCTTCGGTGCAGCCCTCAACCGGACTCGGAAGCATGTAATGGGTGGGGTCTACACCATAGAAGGGGTAAGAAATGTCATCAAAATGGCGGAAATTATAGCGGGATCGCCGGATAAGTTGAGGGAGCGTCCTTTCATCTCTATGGTTACGTGCAGTATCAGCCCATTCAAACTGGATGAAAGCTACAGTCAGCTTGCCATGGAGGTTGCACGGCATCGAATTCCCGTCGTTGTACCAGCAGAGCCCCTCTGTGGCGCCACAGCTCCTGTCACCCTAGCGGGTAATCTCGTTGTGCAGAACGTTGATACGCTAACTGGAGTTATGCTTACACAGCTCGTTAGCCCTGGCACTCCGGTACTATACGGATGTATCTCATCCATCTCTGATCTCCGCGACATGAAATATCTTTCAGGTGCGGTGGAGATGGGACTGATGAACGCTGCCTCAGCTCAGATGGCCCAATTCTACAATCTTCCGCTCTATTCCACAGCCGGTATGTCCGACTCCAAGGTCAATGATGCTCAGGCTGGATATGAATCTGCTATCACGAATGTAATGGTTGCACTGGCCGGAGGGAATCTCGTCCATGATGCCGCTGGATTTCTGGAGTTCTGTATGACCGCCTCTTATGACAAGCTGGTAATCGATAATGAAATTATAGGCATGGTCATGCGCGCTGTTAAGGGTATCCGGGTAAATGATGAGACTCTCGCCTTTGAATTACTCAAGGAGACGGGGCCAGGCGGGAATTTTGTCTCTACACGCCACACACGCCGCCACATGCGCTCTGAACAATACCATCCACATTTGAGTGACCGGGAGGACCGGGCCAAATGGTATGCTGCCGGTGGAAAGGATGCTAGAACGCGTGCCACTGAAAAGGCACGGGAAATTCTCGAAAGTGAACCCCAGCCCTACATTCCGCGGGAGATCAGGGAACGGATAAAGAGTGAGATACCGGGGCTAAGATCCTTCATCATGGAGTGAGTTAGGAGGGGTGCTCGATGATCATTATTGGAGAAAAGATAAATGCAACCATCCCGAAAGTCAGGGTCATAATAAGGCAAAGAGATAAGGAAGCACTGCTGGAATTAACGAAGAGACAGGCTACCGCAGGCGCTGATTATATCGATATAAATGTGGGAACTGGAGTGGGATCCCAGGAGGATGAGATCAGGGCAATGCAATGGGCAGTTCAGACGATTCAACGGGAAGTAGACACAGCCCTTTGCATCGACAGCGCGGATCCAGCGGTTCTGGAGGCAGCTCTCGATGCACGCAACGGAAGGCCCACTCTCATCAACTCAACGAAAGCCGAGAAAAGTAGCCTAGAAAAAGTAGTGCCCCTTGCAAAGAGCTATAATGTCCCTTTGGTAGCACTCTCCATGGATGAAACAGGCGTCCCCTCGAGCGTGGAAGACCGCATCAGGGCTTGCAAAAACATAGCTAGGGTCTGTGAAAAGTATGGGGTTCTTCTCGAGTCTGTGTTCTTTGATCCGCTGGTTTTGCCCATCAGTACAGATGTAAACCAGGGACTGGTGACGCTCTACACCTTGATGAAGGTAAAGGAGACATTGCCCATGGCCAAGACTATAGTGGGGCTTTCCAACATCTCATATGGCCTGCCTGCACGGGCTAGGCTGAATACGGCTTTCCTTCAGATGGCCATTTTCACTGGTCTCGATGCGACCATCATGGACCCGCTGGATAAGGAGTTAATGGATGCGGTGAAGACAGCCTATGTCCTGTTGGGAAAGGACCGGCATTGTCGGGGCTACATCCGCGCCTTTCGAGGTGGTTAGTTTTTCCTGTAAGGGTGAATCAGTGCCTTGTTCTGGCCGGAGAATAGAACGAATCGCTGAAAACCGATAACCACAGCGACTGGCAATGGGCAGAGGATGAATGCATGGAGGATCGGGTGACAGAGACATTCAGGGAAGGTGTTGTGGTCAAACCGTACGAACGATTAAGTCCGGACCAGGTGGAATGGCTCGATGAGGCATCACTGCGCATTTTGGCCGAGCCGGGTATCTGGTGTTACAACGAGCGTGCAGCGAGCCTTTTCAAGGCTCATGGGGCCACGGTTTGGGAAGAAAAGGAGAAGCATTCAGGGTGTTGGCGTGTACGTTTCCCCTCCGGCCTTATAAAGGAGGCGGTAGCTCGGGCCCCCTCTCGCTTTGTGCTTGGGGCGAGGAGGCGGGAAAACCAGCTACTGCTCGATGCAGAAGTGCCCCGAGTCTACTTTGGCTCGGGGTCCGAAGCCAATATTTGGATTGAAACGGAGATGGACGACTTTGTCAGTGTTCATGACGGCAGCCTTACGGTGAGAGTTCCTCGTTTTACAGAACTCCGGGGCAATACAGGCCTACTCAGCCGTGCGGCCAGACTGTGCGACAAATTGGAGCATCTGGATTTCTTTATCCGGCCTTTAAACATACAAGACCCGGGGATCACCCCTGAGAATCACGACGTGAACAAGTTCTTTGCAAGTCTGAATAACACAACCAAGCACGTACAGGCTGGACTCACCAAGTTGGAGAATCTGAACGACGTGGTGCGAATGGCAGAACTTATCGCAGGAGGGCCTGAGGGCCTCAGAGGAAGTCCGATTATCTCCTTCATAGCCTGTGTTTTCAAAAGCCCTCTTCAGATGGTAGATGATACGGCCGAGAAGGTGTTCGCCATCGTGGAAGCAGGTCTGCCTTTGGTTATTTCCTCATCCCCGCAGGGTGGCTCCTCTGCCCCTATTCAAGAAGCGGGTATGGTGGCTCAGATCAATGCAGAGATATTGGCCGGCATCACCCTTACGCAATTGATCAGAGAAGGTGCGCCGGTGCTTTATGGGAGCGTGCCTGTAAGAGCGCGATTGGATGACCTTCACGACCTATACGGGTGTCCTGAATTCAACCAGTACAATATAGACTGCGTACAGCTAGCCCGTTTCTATAAGATTCCCTGTTATTCAACGGCAGGAGTGGGTGACGCAAAGGTTCCGGGCATGCAGGCTACTTTTGAGAAGCTCTTCACGCATCTGTACATGGCCATGAGCGGTGCTCAGTACATACATTATGCCTTCGGCCTGTTGGATCGGACCAACAGCTTCTGCCCGGTCCAGGCGGTGCTTGACAATGAGCAGATCGGCAAGATCAAACAGTGTCTGCGGGAGCCAAAAGTAGGCCCTTCTGTGGTGGAGGAGATGCTGGTGACAGTGAAGAGGGTCATGGCTTCCAGTTACCGGCTCTACGCCCGTCATATTCGAAAGGCCATGCGTGCCGGAGAGGTCTCCAGTCCGTATAGGTTTGAGGCCAAGGGTTTAGAAGACAGGGTTTTAGAGAAGGCGCTGGATCATATGAACCGATTAGAGAGCGAGAGGCCACCGCATCTGGATCAAGTAATTGTGGATCGCATTTTTGATGAGATCCCGGGACTGTTGCCAGGACTCAGGGAGGCTACCGAGGGAGAAGAAATTCGTTATAACGATTTGAGAGCGGGGAGCAAGCTATGCACGAGCAAGAGCTCATAGAGAAGATTGCATTCAATGTGGTGCAGGGCAGGATCGAGGCTGAAGATGAGGGTTTCGACGAGGGTTTAGATGGGCAACCGGCTGTTACTGAACTCTTGAGGGAAGCGCTTGAGCGAGGCCTGGACCCCAGGCCTATCGTCATAGAAGGCCTTTCCAAGGGGATGGAAGTGGTGGGAGGAAAATTCCAGCGGGAAGAATATCTCATCCCTGATATGCTTGCTTCGGCAGAGTGTGTCGGCGCCGCTATGGACATCCTGAGTCCCCATCTGACAAAGGCCGGCGTGGAAAGCAGGGGCAAGTTCGTTATCGCAACCGTGGCTGGAGACCTTCACGACATCGGCAAGAACATTGTATCTATCATGCTGAAAGGTGCTGGCTATGAGGTCATTGACTTGGGGGCTGATGTGCCAACTGAGCGGATTGTCAAAGCTGTCAGTGAGTACCAGGCCTCCTTCTTGGGGCTCTCAGCCCTTCTGACCACTACCATGCGGGTCATGGGAGAGGTTATCGAGGAACTCCAGAAGGCGGGGCTTCGAGAGGACATAAAGGTCCTTGTCGGTGGTGCGCCTACATCTGAAGGGTTTGCCAAACAGATTGGGGCCGATGCCTATTGCAAAGATGCCTTCCAGGCCATCGATGTATTGAAGAATATGTCTTCCGGTTGATAAACACAGTATTCACGACAAATACAAGTTACCGAAAACGACGAGGATTGGGATGATGGCGGAAAAAAAGGCCTATTCACAGGCAGCTTATACGGGAAAATATGATAGGGCCACTGGGCTCTTGGGAAAATACGATAACGTGAGAAGACTATGGGAAGATCAGCTAACAGGAATTTTTCTCCGTCCTGCCCTAACCGATTTGATGGATGAGAAAAGAAGGCTACTTAAGCGCGTCCGTATCTTGGATCTGGGCTGTGGAAGCGGTGATGGCTATGACCTTTTGATGGGGGTTACAACCAAGGATCCTGACATATACGAGTACATCATAGCTGCCATCACATCTGATATGCTCAGGGAATACGTGGGGCTGGACATCAACGAGGATTTGCTGAAACAGGCGGAGGCCTATCACAGCGCCAATCAGAAAGTTCGATTCATACATGATGATGTGTCTAGGGGTCTGCCTGCTTCAGTGAAAAAAGAGGAGCCCTTTGATATCTATTTCACCTCTTATGGCACATTCTCCCACTTTCACGACGACCAGGTCGTAAAGATTATTGCTGACCTTTGCACACATGCACCAGAGCGGGCACTCATGGTAGGAGACTGGCTCGGCCGATACTCCTATGAGTGGCAGGATCTATGGCATCACCCGGCAGATCAGGAATACTTCATGGACTATCGCATTTCCTATATTTATCCGGAGCATGAGCGAGGTCAGGTAGATGTCTCGTCATTTCCTTTGAGGCTCATGACCAGAGATGAAATGATGAAGATCATGGACCAGGCGTCAAAGGAATCTGGAGCGGAGATCAAGCCCATTACCATTTTTGACCGCTCCATCTTGATCGGCAGGCACATGGAGACCGGTGAGTACAATAAAAACTGCCCGAATCTACGCCTGGCAGTAAACTCCCTTTTTGAGAGTTACCTGCGCACTGATCTTGAGCGCCTTCTGATAGACCACGTGCCGCGGCCGGGCTTTGATCACCTTAACAACTTCTTCGAAATGTTCTTCATGTCCTGCAATGCCCTGGTCAATTATACTATCTCCTTACTCAGCGAGTACGACTCCGAAGCGGCAAAACTGCGTACGGACCCACAGGTTCAACCATTTTATCCGGATCCTCTCAAGGAAGCCATGCACATCATGCGAAAGGTGATTGAGGGCGTGGGATGGGTCAAATGGGGTGACGTCCGCGCCAATTTCATTGAACCACATCTGGGCTATTCGCTTCGGAGGCTGGAGATGACCCTCCAGCCTGGCACGGGAGTAGGCCACAGCCTGGTCGGGGTTTTTGAGATTCGAAAGTAGCCAGGTGGTGAGAGAGCTATATGGCTGGATTTGTAGTCGCATATGGAAAGCCAGATCGTAGCGAAGTGGAGGCTGCGTTCAATAAGATCAGGCATCGTGGTCCTTTTGTCGCGGGCATCTGCAAGACTGACCGCATGATCTTTGCCCAAAACTACCTCCAGGCAGACGACGTTCCGACAAACGGAAGGATAGAGCTTCCCGTGTCAAGCCCGTTAGACGCCAATCTCAGGATCTGCTATGACGGCCAGATCGGGAATCGGAACGAACTGGGAGAAATGCATGGGATCTCACACGGCCCTTTCAAGGAGGAACGGCTGCTCCTTCATCTCTATCTACGTGCCGGCACGGGTTTGTTCCGGTATCTAAATGACGCGATTTTTGCCTTTGCACTGTGTGATGGGGATGAACTCTTTGCGGCCAGAGACCTCCTGGGTATCAAGACCCTCTATTATGGGTGGAAGGGCCAGACCCTATACCTCGCCTCTGAACTCAAAAGCATTCTCGAAGTCACCGAGGATGTCCATGAATTCCCTGCAGGCTATTTTATGGACAGGCGCGGGAGGTTGACCCGGTTTTCGGAATTGCCCAAGGCCCCGCCTACAGAGCTCCATTCGAATGTGGATCGAATGGTGAAGGACATCTCCTCCATGGTCCGGCGAAGTGTACGAAATCGGGTAGACTTCCGTATCCCAACAGGCAGCCTCCTCAGTGGGGGGCTCGATAGCAGCGTAATCACGTATTTGGCTGGCGAGGCATGCAAAGAGAAGTTCGGAGGAGACGCCAAATTGAAGACCTTTGCCTTAGGAGTGGGGGAAAGCAGTGACATTCAAAACGCTCGGGCCATGGCCACCTATCTTAACACAGACCACCGGGAACTGACAGTGGAACTCGAGCAGATCTTGAAGGTCTTACCTGAGGTTATCTATTATCTGGAATCCTTCGATCCTCCCCTAGTCAGGAGTGCAGTGTCGAACTTCCTCATCTCTCAATATGCCAAGGAGCACGGAGTCCAGGTACTGCTCTCCGGTGAGGGGGGTGATGAGATATTCTGCGGGTACACGTACCTTAAGAATTTTCTACCTGAAGAACTATTTATGCGGCAGAGGGAATGTCTCGGGTTATTGCATAACAACGCCGCTCTACGGCTGGATCGCATGAACCAGTGCCATGGTGTTCGGGTAGTGGCGCCTCTCATATCCGGGGAACTACTGAATTATTCATTGGCCATCCCATCCGAATACAAACAGAAACCAGAAGGTGATCAGAAGATCGAAAAGTGGATCTTCAGAAAGGCATTTGAGTCCCTCCTGCCCAGAAGTGTGGCCTGGCGCCTCAAGGAGGAGTTCTCGCAGGGGTCCGGTTCCGCGAGGCTACTTCCAGCCTACGTTGAAGATATAATCACCGATGGCGAGCTGGCCCAGGCTCAAGACGAGTACCCAATAATTCGGAGCAAGGAAGAACTTTACTACTTCCGCATCTTCACCGAGCATTTTGGGAGTCACCGTGCTGTGGAGACTGTTGGCCAATGGATCTGCCTTTAGTATAATGCACCCTCCGCAGGGTAAACCCTTCATCTTTGTACGTACCTTCAGCGTCTGGCCCCGGACGCACAATCCTTCTATCAGAGTTCTCCTAACCACTTCGTGGCATCTCCCCCCGAGCCGACTCCGATCCTGCACATAGGTAATTAATCCTCATTTAACAGGTTATGGGATTTCAGGAACTCACGGGCAACGTCTCGGGGTGAGCGTTTTTTGCCATCTACCTTATAGTTCAATCCTTGCATGGTGGCATCATTAAGAAGCCCTGAAAGCGGAGCCAGCGCTTGTCTAATTTCAGGATGAGATTTGAGGACTTCTTTTCGCACAATGGGTGCAGCCTGGTAAGGCGGGAAAAAATCTCGGTTATCCAAGAGCAGTTTTAGCTTATAAGCAGCAATACGGCCGTCCGTAGCAAACGCACAAATAACATCTACCTCCTCCTTGGCGAGTGCCTCGTACATCAGCGCGGGATCAAGATCCCTAACTTCGCCAAAACTCAACCCGTATGCCTTTCGGAGACCAGGGTACCCGTCAGGTCGTTCCATGAATTCGGAGGTGAAACCAGCCCGCAGATTTGGAGCGGATGCCTTGAGATCAGAGATCTTCCCCCATCCGTGCATTTGGGCATCCCTTTCCCTTACCGTAATGGCATAGGTGTTATTAAAACCAAAGGACTGGAGCCACTCTATGTCGAAGCGATTTCGGTACTCCCGCGCTACTAGATCGAACACCTCGTCGGGATCAGAAACAACCTCCCGCCTTAAGATCGTGGTCAGCCCAGTTCCCGTATACTCGGCATAGATGTCGATTTCTCCGTTCACAATGGCGCCGTGACAGATCATTGTACCCCCGAGGTTAAAGCGCCGCTCGACGGTCAGCTCTGTCCGTTCCCCGATAAGTTGAACCATTAATTCACCCAAGATGAGTTGCTCGGTAAAGTTCTTCGATGCGATTACCACGTTTGCTGCACGGCCCTGGCCCGCTATTGTTGAGGTGGGGCTAGATACAGGCCTCATTGCGGCTCCAGAGATGTAGGCAATGACTCCAGCAACCCCTATGAAAAAAGGAAGCAAGAGCGTTAAACCTTGAAGTAGTATCCGCAGACGTTGAGGTAAATGGCGGTGCCTGCGGGGTTCTAGGCCCCACCCCATGGCTGCGATCGAGAGGTCCACAACCAGAGCAAGTAGGGCGGCAGGAATGGCTCCGAGAAGGATGAGGTTAGTGTTGGAAAGGGCCAATCCCCGGTTAATAAATTGCCCTAGCCCTCCCGCACCGATAAACGCCGACAGGGTCGCAATGCCCACCCCTGTGACTGCGGCGGTCCTGATGCCGGCCACGATAACTGGTAGGGCCAGGGGGATCTTGACCTTCCATAGCTGTTGACGGTCTGTCATACCTATGCCGCGGGCAGCCTCCAGTGCTGCGGGAGAGACCCCTTGAATACCCGTAAGCGTATTTCTCACAATAGGAAGTAGGGCATACAATGCCAGGGCGATAATGGCGGGCAGGGCCCCAATCTTTCCAGTGAGTGCCAGGAGGATGGCCAACATTGCGAGGCTCGGGATCGTCTGCAGGATTCCTATCGTTCCCAGCAGAGGGCCACGCAGCTGCGCAAACCGAGAGGCCAAAATGCCTATTGGAACGCCTAATATTATGGCTGCGCCGGTAGAAACACCGGTTAGCACCAGGTGCTCGCCCGTCCGGAGCCACAGTTGCGGTAACCTATACAATACAAAATCGATAAAAGCTTCAGCAGCCATCAGATCATGTCCTTGAATGCAGCCAGTTGTTTAGCGGGCTTAGAAAATAACTCAATGACAAACTCGCTTTCCGGGCAGTTCAAAACCTCCTCCTTGCTGCCTACCTGCTCGAGTTTCCCCTTGTGGAGAATAGCTATCCGGTCGCCCAAGGTGATCGCCTCAAAGATGTCATGAGTAACAAAAATAATTGTCTTTTTCAGACGTTCCTTCAGGGATAACAACTCATGCTGGAGGGTATCGCGCGTCAGGGCATCTAATGCACCAAAGGGTTCATCCATGAGGAGATAATCGGGATCTGCTGCCAGGGCCCGGGCTACACCCACCCGCTGCTGCTGCCCGCCGGAGAGCTCATCCAGATAACGGTCGGCAA
>CP070704.1:2092875-2173589 GCA_020349945.1 Deltaproteobacteria bacterium | reverse complement strand
TTACGCGAAGTCATACAGGATTATTATGGACGTTAATCCTCTAGGTGATTAGTTCAAGATGCAATAGCCAGTTTTTCCTGATGCTCCGCTCTGATTATTTGCGTTTCAAATAATCAGAATCCATGAGGGCTTAGTTCTCTAAAAATTCTCGCCATTTATCCCCTGCACCCAGAAGGCTATACCGCCAGATGGGGTTAGAGTCCAGGGCATGAGGGATTGGTAGGGGATTTATCTGCAAATGTAGGACTCGGATGCTCGCCATTCGGTGTTAAATCTGATAAGATATGCAGAAAAGGCTGATATTGGTAATATCCCCGGACCCGAAATTCCAGTCTCGTGGAACATGAGGCGATGAACGACAAGAGCCACATACCTGGAGAAATACCCCCACCTTATAAGAGGTACCGCCCCTTTCTTTTGGTGGTCCTGTTTTTCTCCCTCTATCTGGCCTTTTTGATCCTCCGGCCGTTTCTTCACACGATCATCCTCGCTATTATCCTGGCATCACTGTTCCATCCACTTCAAGTGTGGTTGGTCCAACTCTATCGGGGAAGAAGAAACGCTGCTGCATTGACGGTCGTTGTGGCGATCACCTTCCTGATCATTATTCCTGTGTTTTTTTTCATCTCGGCACTCGTAAACCAAGGTGTCGAATCGATCAACCGAATCGATGAATGGATCAGCGCCGGAAATATTCAAAAGATCCTGGAGCATCCGAAAATCATGGCCTACACAGCCTGGATCCGCAAGCATTTGGAGATTTCTCAGTCTACTGAGATAGATCTTCAAGCCCACCTCCTGCAATTGAGTAAAACTATCGGACAGTTTCTCTTGAGTCGCGGTGCGGGCCTGATGAGAGATATAGCGAGCACAGTCTTCCATTTCTTCGTAATGATCTTTCTCGCCTTTTACCTGGTGAGGGATGGGGAGGATATGCTGAGGGGGATCAAGGGCCTTTCCCCGCTCCGGGAGGATCAGGAAAACCGTATTCTCGATAAGATCAGGGTGGTCGCCCGCTCGGCCTTGCTGGGAAATTTTCTGACGGCCGTGTGTCAGGGTGTGGCAGGGGGAATAGGTCTCGCCATTGTGGGCATTCCTGCGCTTTTCTGGGGGACCCTCATGGGATTCTCCTCGCTCATTCCTATAGTGGGGACATCTATTGTCTGGATTCCAGCAGTTGGCTATTTGCTGCTCCTTGGAAGGTGGAAATCAGCCATTTTTCTCGCCCTATGGTCCATTTTTCTGGTGAGCACAATGGATAATTTTCTGCGACCTTTCTTGATGAGGGGCCAAGCCAGAATGTCTCCTTTCTATATCTTCCTGGCGATCATCGGCGGGATAAGCTATTTTGGGGTGGCCGGTATTCTCTATGGCCCGCTGATTCTAGGGTTTGCAACAGTGATGCTTTATATCTACCAGGTGGAATACAGAGATCTGCTTGACAAAAAGGAAATTACTGATTGAGCTCCTACCTAATAAATCGTAGCTCACCGACGAGCGGCCGGGGCATGGAGCAAAGGCCAAATGTCTGAGCCTCTCTGAGGCTTACTGGCAACAGCAGGAAAGAACCTTGAGGATTTATTGGGCGATGAACTATGAGCTGATTGCCTTTCACTATTCCCCTTAATTCCGATTCAGCGGCAATATGGCAGTCTGGAATGAGATGGTTTGCGGGTTATTACCCTATGTTATGCTGAGAGATGAACTCGGCAAGGGGGTTATCTTTTTCATAAGGAGGCTCGGTTACGGGTGTGCAGCCAGGGGATCCGATAATCTTGAGATGAAAGAGGGCTTGTTTAATCATCCACACAGGGCTCCGCTTGTAAATCTGCATCATATCTTTAAGCAGTTTACCCATTTCCCAGATCCCGCTCAGATAACCACGCTCCTCCGTGTCCTCGTCTAGCATCCCCAGCGAGGCCCTGGTTACCGTGCTCCAGATTCTTGGCGCTATATTTGCCCCTATGGAAAGTACCCCGCTCAGGCTGGGGTGTTCCAAGAAGCCTGCCTCGTCGCCATCATAGATCCTGAAATCCAGCCTGGTGCTGACGGCCTTTTGGTAATTATTTACCCGGGTCAGTGAACCCCTGAAAATTAGTCCCCTAATCACCCCTATGGCACTTAAATCCTTGAGGATCTTTGTGCGGATGTTACTTCTCTTTAAAGGCCTTTTTGAGCCTTTAATCAGCAGCGGGTCATTATAGAGGACAAAGGGATACCTGGTATTCAAGGCAAGGTCCCCATAGTGGTCATAGAGGCCCCTGTTGCTGTGATAAAGAAGTGGGGAGTCAAGCCAAAAAAACATACCTTTATAACGAGATGAAACCAGGACATCTTCAAGGCGAACAATGACCTTTTTCGTGCCCTCTACCGAATCCTCACTCATCCAGAAGAAGATCGGGGCCTTACCCTGAATGATGGAAGTAGCCTTTTCAAGCAGGTTTATCTTTGACTCCAGGCCAAGACCCCTGCCCTCCCCCATCTGAGGACCTGCCAGGAGTATCGCCTCGGCGTAAGGCAGGACCTTGTCTAAAAGAGAATCCAGACCTTCAGTATCGATACCTCCCGTATCATCAAGGGGGGTAATGAGATCAACTATCAATCCCTTAGGTAATTTTTCGGCTTCCATGTAATCTGAATTCCTTCCCTCCTAACAGTCCGTGTAGATGAACGATACCCCTCACCCTTTTTTCCTTATCAACAATGGGTAGCACGGTAATGGCATTATGTTCCATTAGGGCTGCCGCCTCGGCTACCTTTTTGTCCTCATCAATCATCTTTGGGGATTTGGACATTATTTTCTCTACCTTTAACCTCATGATGTCTCTCCGTTTCAAGAGAGACCGTCTGATATCACCGTCTGTGACAATACCCCGTAAAATATGGCCATCACCAACCACAAGGGATGCACCTAATCTCTTCCGATCCATCTCAAAAATGGCCTCCTCTACGGTTTGATCCTTATGAACTAAAGGTATCTGGTCCCCTGTCAACATGACATCCTTGATCTTTGATGAAAGCCTGTCCCCCAAGCTACCACCTGGATGAAACCTCTTAAAGTCCTTTCTGTTAAAGCGCCTGCGGTTTATAAGAACAACAGCCAAGGCGTCACCCATTGCCAGCGCAGCAGTGGTGCTGGTTGTAGGTGCAAGACCTAAGGGGCATGCCTCTCTTTCTACCCCTACATCTATGAAAACATGACTTTCTCTGGCCAATGGCGACTCTGAATCCCCGCTAAAGGCGATGATCTTTGCACCAAGACTTTTCAGAGAGGGCAAAATATCCACTAACTCCTTTGTATAGCCACTGTTAGAGATAGCTATAACAATATCATCAGCCGTAACTACGCCCAGATCACCATGAAGTGCCTCCGCTGGGTGTAGGAAGAGCGAAGGGGTGCCGGTACTGTTAAGGGTCGCTGTAATCTTTCTGCCAACCATGCCTGATTTACCAATGCCGGCGAGGATTACCCTTCCTTTGCTATCGAGAATCATCTCCACGGCTTGCTCAAACTCCGGCCCTATCCTTTCAATTAAATCGAGGATCCCCTGGGCCTCAATCTGTAATACTTCTCTGGCCTGTTTAAGCAATCTCGATCTTTTTTTCATCTTCGCCTACCCTGAAAATCAGAGGATGTTGTTGGATCGGTCCTTCTTTTTACCACTCTTCAAATGACTTCTCAAACTAAAATTCCGGATAGGGAGAAACGGGAAATCGAAATGAGCAAATAAAAAACGCGACATGGATTTCGTGATTCTTGCAAAACTGCACTAGCCTCCCTGGTCACTTATAGCCTAAATTGGCTTTACAAAAAAGAGACAATTATGGTAAGCAACCTAGAGGGTTTGGCTATTAGGAGACAAGGCAGATATAAGGCCATCCAAAAAAAATCAGTTGATAGGAGAGCAATACATGTCCGGACACTCAAAATGGCACTCCATAAGACATAAAAAAGGGGTCGTTGATGCCAGGCGGGGAAAGATCTTTACCAAGCTCATCAAGGAGATTACCGTTGCTGCACGACTGGGCGGAAAAGATCCAGAATCCAACGCAAGGTTGAGGACAGCCATAGCTGCAGCTAAGGCAGAAAACATGCCCAAGGATAACATTGACCGAGCTATTAAGAAAGGAATGGGTGAGTTAGAGGGTTCTAACTATGAAGAGGTCACCTATGAAGGATATGGCCCAGGAGGCGTAGCTGTCTTGGTGGAGGGCTTTACTGATAATAAAAATAGGGTTGTGGCGGATGTAAGACACCTATTTGAAAAGTACGGAGGTAGCCTAGGAGAAGTAGGTTGTGTGGCCTGGATGTTTTCTCAGAAGGGCCTCTTTGTCTTTCGAAAAGATCAGGTAGACGAGGAAAAGCTGTTTGAGGTAGCCTTGGAGGCTGGGGCTGAGGACATCACAGAAGGTGAAAAAGACTTCGAGGTAATAGCTCAACCTTCCTCTTTCGAGCACGTGAAAACTACCATGCAGAATGCAGGACTCAATTATGTGTTGGCAGAAATAACCATGATCCCCAGGACAACCGTTAATCTTGATGGCAAAAATGCTCAACAGATGTTAACCCTCATGGAACTCCTCGAGGATAACGATGATGTTAACCGCGTGTATGCCAATTTTGATATTCCTGAGGAGGTAATGGAGGCTATCGGCTGATGCTTGTCCTCGGGGTTGACCCCGGCTCTTTAGTTACAGGCTACGGCCTTGTAAGAAAGGAAGACAAGAGGCTGATTTATGGTGGGGGAGGTAAAATTTCCTTTCCTCACCCTTGTCCATTCAGTGAGAGGGTCCACAGGATCTTCGGATCACTTGTTGAGATCATCCAGGCCCATCATCCGGATGAAATGTCCATAGAGGACATCTTCTTTGCCAAAAACGTTAAAAGTGCCCTAAAGATAGGTCATGTGAGGGGAGCCGCCCTGGTGGCAGCCATTCAGTGTGGCCTCAAGGTCTTTGAGTATACCCCCTTGCAAATTAAGCAATCGGTGGTCGGCTACGGGAGGGCATCAAAGGACCAGGTGAGGGCCATGGTCAAGCTTATCCTTAATCTCGATATCCAGCTCTCCTTAGATACAGCAGATGCATTAGCCATTGCAATATGCCACCATAATTGGGTCAGGCTTGAAGATACCCTTGATGTATGATAGCACATATAACTGGCATACTATTTAGTAAAACTCCTCAGTCAGTCATAATAGATACAGCTGGTGTTGGGTATCAAATTTTTATTCCCTTGTCCACATTCTATCAACTCCCGGATGAGATGGAAAAGGTAAGCCTGCATGTGTACACACACGTTCGGGAAGACGTGCTTCAGCTTTTTGGCTTCCAAACGGAGATAGAAAAAAAGCTCTTTTTACTGCTCATCTCCGTGTCCGGTATCGGCCCCAAGGTGGCCCTGAATATCCTTTCTGGTATTGAACTTGGGGATCTCCTGAGTGCTATTGTGAGGGCTGATTCCGAAAGGATCGCCGCTGTCCCCGGTGTTGGCAGAAAGACGTCTCAGAGGATAACCCTGGAACTAAACGAAAAGGTATCTGACCTATCAGAAGGCATGGGGGTGCGGCCAACGGAGAAGGCAGAAATAAGGCATAAAGAGGACTTCGATGATGCACTGTCAGCCCTAATTAATCTTGGCTACCCGAGTAGGTCCGCAAAGAAAGCTATAGAGCATGCCTTACGGGGAGAGAGCGAGATAAATCTCGAGACATTGCTGAAGGAGGCCCTGCGGAATCTGGCAGGGGGGAATCGCCTTCAAGAAAAAGACGAAAAGGATCGATAAACAGACTACATAATTATGGAAGAAAGAGTTACCGACCCAAAACCCAAAGCAGATGATAGACCGCTTGAACTCAGTCTCAGACCATCGAGATTGGATATGTTCATTGGGCAAGATGATATCAAGAGAAATCTCGGGATCTTCGTAGAGGCAGCTAAAGCGCGCTCTGAAGCCTTAGATCATGTGCTCTTTCATAGCAGCCCTGGCCTTGGAAAGACTACCCTGGCTCACGTAATTGCCAATGAACTCGGTGTCAACATAAAAACTACCTCGGGACCCGTGTTAGATAGGCCTGGTGATCTGGCAGCCATATTAACATCACTGGAGCCCAAGGATGTTTTGTTTGTTGATGAAATCCACCGGTTGAATCATGTGGTGGAGGAAATGCTCTACCCTGCCTTGGAGGATTTCAAACTGGATATTATTATCGGCCAAGGGCCATCAGCCAGGACTGTCAAACTCGGCCTTCCGCCCTTCACCTTGATTGGTGCTACCACGAGAACGGGCTTGCTTACACCCCCTTTAAGAGACAGGTTTGGTGTTGTTTTACGGTTGGAATTTTACAGGCCGGAGGATTTGCAGCAGATAGTTTCCAGGTCAGCGACCCTCCTTGGTATCCAGCTTGATAAAGAAGGTGCCCTCGAGATCGCTAAGCGCTCGAGGGGAACACCGAGGATAGCCAATAGGTTACTCAAAAGGGTAAGGGATTACGCGCAGATTGAGGCTGAAGGGGTAATTACGCATTCAGTTGCAGCAAAGGCACTGGATATACTGGAGGTGGATGATAAGGGTCTGGACAAGATGGATCGACAAATCATGTTGACAATAATAGAGAAATTTGACGGTGGTCCCATCGGGGTTGATACACTGTCAGCTGCCCTGTGTGAAGAAAAGGATACACTGGAAGAGGTTTACGAGCCATTCTTGATACAAAGCGGTTACATAAATCGGACGCCAAAGGGAAGAGTGGCTACCAAACTTGCCTACAGACATTTTGGCTTCACTCCGAGAGCAAAAGAAGATATCATTCAAAAGAGATTGTTTTAGTTATGTGTTCTCTCCCAGCTCCTTGTGCCTCCTTGGAGGAGGTCCTCCTCTCTTAGATACGGTCAAGAGGTCATTGTTTCCCATTTTCTATCAAATATCCAAGGGCAGTGGGAGCCGTGATAGCTGATGGCTCCCACTTTGATGCAATCTTTGAGACCTGTCATGCTCCTGTTTGCTATGCTTGGGGGATACAGGCAGAGGGCCTTAGAGGAGGAAGCTTATTATATATTGACTTTTGATTCGGGCTTTTTTAAAACTCAGGTTAGTCTTGATCCAAGAGCAGGGATCTATGGCACGACTTAGGGGTGAAGGGAACAGTAAATGAAAATCATTATTGTCGGTGCTGGTGAGGTAGGTTTTACTATTGCCCAGAGACTATCCGAGGAAAATCATGACGTGGTTGTGATTGAAATGGATCAAAATAAGGTCAGACAAATTCAAAGTGTTATAGATGTTCAAGCTATTTTGGGCTCAGGAACCAGTCCCTCAGTATTACAAGAGGCAGGTATCAAGGAAAGTGACATAATCGTGGCAGCCACTGATAGTGATGAGGCAAACCTGATTGCGTGTTTTTACGCCCAGCATCTAACGGATTACATTACCAAGATAGCACGGATAAAGAATCCGGAATATATGAAACACAAGGAGATCTTCAGGCAGGATTTCTTAAATATTGACCTAATCATTAATCCTAAGTCAGAGATGGTTGCTTCTATGCTCAGGCTCATGGAGGTGCCATGGGCCTGTGAGGTCATAGATTTCGTTGATGGCAGAATCAAGCTAATCGGTATAACCATAGAGGATAACTCTCCAGTACTCGGACGAACGCTCTCCTCCCTTAATGATTATCAGCATGCAATCCTTGTTGGCGTTATTGTGAGGGGAGAAAAGGTTATGATACCAGGCGGGCAGGATACAATCCAGCCGAATGATTTGATATACTGTGTTGCCCGCAGGGAGGAAACCCCCCATATCTTCCGTCTTTTGAATCTCAGAGAAGAAGGACTAAGTCGTGTTATCATCGTCGGTGGCGGTGAAACTGGCCTTGACCTGGCAACGTCTCTTGAGACCACGAATATTAATACCAAGATAATCGAAAAAGATGGCCAGAGATGCCTGGAGCTGGCCGAAAAGCTTGAAAAGGTGGTTGTGTTAAATGGTGATGGAACAGACCGTGAGTTCCTCATGGAAGAGAATGTGGCCGATGTTGATATTATGGTTGTACTCACCGGGGACGAGGAAAGTAATGTCCTTATCTCGTTGCTTGGTAAGGCACTTGGGGCAAAAAAGACGGTTACCAGGATAGGAAAATTAGGCTACATCCCCCTTGTCTCTGCAATAGGGATTGACACGGTTGTAAGCCCAAGGCTTTCTGCAATTAGAACAATTCTCCAGTACATCCGGAAGGGAAAGGTGATATCCGAGGCACCCCTGAAAGGAGAAGGCGCAGAGGTCATAGAGGTCGAGGCATTGGAGACTTCTGACATTGTAAATATCCCCTTATCCAAGGTAAAATTTCCCAAAGAGGCCATTGTTGGCGCAATTGTCAGGGGAGAGGAGATTATTATCCCAAGAGGCCACAACATGATCAAACCCCATGATCATCTGATAATATTCGCGCTCAAAGGAGCTATACCAAAGCTCGAAAAATTGTTTACCGTTAAACTGGAATACTTTTAATGCGTTTTAAGCAGATATTCCGGCTGATCGGGATCCTCAATTTCTTCCTTGGCCTTTCCATGATCACACCCCTCATAGTCTCCCTGGTGTATTCTGACGGAAGCTTTCTCCCTGTACTGTATTCCCTCCTTATCACCTCGGGGAGCGGTATTGCCCTTTTTCTTCTTATCAAAATAACCGACTACTCCCCTCTAAGCCAAAGGGAGGCTATGGCCATTGTTACCTTTGGCTGGTTAAGTGCTGGCTTTTTCGGCTCACTGCCCTTTTTATTTTCCGGTTCAATTGGCACTATCACCGATGCATATTTCGAATCTATATCCGGCTTTACCACCACTGGAGCCTCTGTTCTTGCCAACATTGAATCGCTGCCTCGGGGAATACTGTTCTGGAGAAGCCTGACCCAGTGGATGGGAGGGATGGGGATCATAGTGCTCTCTATTGCTATTCTCCCCTTTTTAGGCGTGGGGGGCATGCAACTTTATAAGGCCGAGATCCCAAGTCCAGTCGTGGACAAACTACAACCTCGCATCTCAGAGACAGCTAAGACCCTATGGAAGGTCTATCTCCTTATCACCCTACTTGAGATAGGCCTTCTGTCTCTCGGTGGGATGCCCCTGTTTGATTCCATCTGCCATGCCTTTTCTACCATGCCCACCGGAGGATTCAGCACACAGAGTGCAAGCATTGCCCAGTATAACAGTGCCTATTTTGAGGGCGTTATTACCATTTTTATGATCCTAGCCGGGGTAAACTTTTCCCTCCATTTCAGATTTCTGAAGGGGGATTTTAAGGTATTTGGCAGGGATCCGGAGTGCCGCGTCTTTCTCTCTATCCTGGCTATCCTCATCCTTCTGGTTACCTTTAATGTCCATGGAACAGTCTATCATTCTATAGGCCATGCATTCAGGCATGCCGCATTTCAGGTTACATCCATAATGACAACAACCGGTTTCGTAACCGGCAATTATGCCCAGTGGCCAGGTCTATCCCAGATCATTCTTCTGTTATGTATGTTTATCGGGGCCATGGCAGGATCTACTGGCGGGGCGATAAAGGTCATGAGGATCATATTACTTGTCAAACATGGCTATCAGGAGATTTTCAGGTTGATACATCCCCATGCGGTAAGGTCTATAAAGCTTGGTGGTAAGCCTGTTCCGGCAGAGGTATTGAATAGCATAGGCGGGTTTTTTATCCTCTATCTGACCCTTTTTATTGTAGCTGTCATCATTATGTCCTCAATCGGCCTGGATGCTGTTACATCCTTTGCCTCTGTAGCCGCCACCATAGGAAATGTTGGCCCAGGATTAGGCTTGGTTGGGCCAGTAAGAAATTACCTGTCCGTTCCTGATCTGGGTAAATGGGTCCTCACCTTCTGTATGCTTCTGGGCCGCCTTGAGATATACACCGTTATCATCTTGCTTGCCCCTGCATACTGGCGTAAGTAAGTACTTTAGGCACCTTAGCTCACTGTAGGCACTTTTCTTATGTTTATCTTCCTGGAAGGCCTTGCCTTTCCTCAAATCGCTTCAACTGACTGGCAAGATACTGCCTGTTTTCTTCAGATGCATTTTCCAGGGCCTCTTTTATGGTCTGCACTGCCTGCTCGTAGAATCCATTCACATAGTAGGCCTCAGCCAGGGTATCAAGAAAGGTCGCTGATCTTTCTATCCCAACCGCCCGTTTGGCCAAGGCAAGAGCCCTTGGGTAATCAAGGAGTGATGCATCCTTGGCTGTGGCTAAAATCCACGCAAGGTTATTGAGTGCCAGGCCATCATCAGGATTGAGTTTGAGGATATTTTCATATGCCCATTGAGCCCTGGCCAGGTTCTCTCTCCCGTGATAGATAGAGGCAAGACCCCTATAGATCTCAACATTCTCTGGGGATTCAGTGAGCTGCCGATTCAGGATATGGGTCAGAAATATGTTTTCAAGACTGGTCTTCATGGGGCCAAAGTTAAGCGTATATCCCAAAGAGGTGATGAGGACCAAAAAGACAATCAGAAAGAGGGCTAAACGTCTTGAGTGGCGCTTAATCAATTGAGGATCCTGCCTGGATCTCCACAAAAACATAACCCTCTCGGCAATGCTAAAATGATGCCAGGATGGATGATGACGGCCTTGACCACTAAAGCTGGCAATCTTTTCAAGTGACATGATGGTAGGTTCAGGTTTACCAATCAGTTTAGCCGAATAGAGATCGGCCTGCCTCTCAAAGTTCCTCATAAAAAAACCCATAACATACCTGAAGTAAAGGATGATGCTCAAGATGATGGGCAGTGAGAGCAGCCAATAAAAGATCCCTGCCTGGAGTTCCTTTTGACTGCTTAATAAGCCAAACAGACTGGGATGCATTGCCATTGCATAGAAGAAGACATCAAAAAGGCCAAATGAAATGGCCATATAGCCCAGAAGAAAAAGGATGTAAAAGGGGATGTGCCTATATCTTATGTGGCCCATTTCATGGGCCATAACTGCCTTGAGCTCTTCCTCTGAAAGGTAGTTTAACAGAGAATCTGTGACCAGGATGTATCGAAACCTTGGCAGCAGACCCATAATACCAGCGGTCATCATCCGCCCCTCTAATATCGGCCACCTTAATATGTCTCTATATCTAAAGCTCGACTTCCGTAAGAAACTTGTTATATTCTCTTTCTTCTCTGTCTGGGGAAGAGGTGAACAACCCCACCAATACTTGACAAAGGGAGGCAGGAATACGACAAGGAGGATGAGAAAAAAGGCAAGAAATATAAATTGTCCGATCTCACGGTCAAAGATACCTTTAAGGGGTGGCCATGCAAGGAACGAGATTAGGTCATAGCAGACAGTGAGGACTGCCCAGGGAAAAAGGATGGGAAGGTTTAGCCTTATGTTTGACCCTACATATGTCCACCTTTTTATAGAACAATTGAAGAAGGCACAATAGACGGGATAGCCATAATACCAGATGGTGGCCAGAAAGGCAAAAAAGATAAGGATCGCCGCAATACCGGGAAGAATAGAAAACATAGCAAATCCCGGAATCTTGAGAAGCCAGTATTTTAGGTTTAACAGGTAAACAGATAAGGCAAAGATCAGTATCGATAGAATGGAGAGTCTCGTGACCAGCGATTGATAGGCTAAACTTGCCCGGCCTTGAGCCACAGTTACTGGCCTGTCCTTATAGAGACCCAAGAGCCTGGAAAAGCGATAGTTACAGTAAATTGTAAAATTGAGCCAGAGTAAGAAGAGCATAAAAAGGGGTATTACAGGTGACCTGAATAGGCCCTCTGCAGGATAATTGAGCTGAAATAGTACTACTACTATGATCAGATAGATAATGTTGTTAAACATCGATTTAGAATCCCCAGTCCTTCAATCTCTCTAACGTCCTTTCCCTGTGAGTACCTGGCCAGTAAAATCGTTTACAGGATGGGCAAGAGAGGATCTTTCCGTGGTAATTAAGGAAGACAAAATCGGGGACATGCTCCCTGGCAACCTCTGCCTTGGCCTTTGATAGGGGTGAATTGCATATGAGGCACCTGCTGAACCAGCTTCTCTGATCCCGTGTAAGTCCTACGGCGCTGTCAACTGCCTTTAGTTGATCCTTAACCAGATCAGCCTCTATGAAGATAGCATTAGAATACGATCTGACTATCGCATGATTTCTTGTCAGGAGGGTCCTTCCCTCCATAACGAGCTCGGATAATCTTCGACCTGAATAGCTTGACTGGTAAAAGGTATCATAACCCATAATCCTTAAGTATCTGGCTAACTTGCCGAGCATGCTATCAGCAACAAATAGTATTGGGTTTGTTGTGTTCATTGGGTTTTTTGTGTTGGCTGCTCAACCATCAGCCTTAGCTCACTTTAGATTTTAACTATTTGCTGGTAATACGCCTGCGGCGGAGTGACTGCTGAGCGCTTACTTTTCCTGATAGTCTAGCTGGATGATTTCAAAACCTGGTGGCGGATTCAATTGGAAAATCCCTTCCGGGACTGCTCTGTTTAATCTTAAATCCTTGTATCTTATCTCTACTAACTGGCCCTCAGCTCCCTTTTCTATTTTTATCCTCAAGGGGTTAGGCCCCACATCCCTCTCCTTGAATTCCGATAATCTTACGGTAATCGATTTCTCTGGAAAAGACACAGACCGCGGTAGCAGGGGGCCAGGGAAAAAAGAGATTATCTCCACAACCTCACCCCGCTTATTGTAAAGAATAATCTCATGCGGCTTCAGACTAACTGCCCTGCAGTGAGGCAGTATTGGTACTCCACCAGAAAGTATCTTCCAGGTTGATTCCAGGTCAAGCCCAAAGGGGGAAAGCCTCTCTATATTGAAAGGGCTTGAGGGGCCCCTGAAAAACTTGTTGTCAATAAGGGATAGTACTGAAATATCCCTTTCATCAACGACGATGTGAGAAATCGGTCTTCCCCAGGGGTGAGCGATCTCGAGCCTGACCTTGAAAGGTCTACAACCAACGACAAACAGATTTGACTCCGATTGTTCTCCCCCCTCTTGAAACCTTAGTCTTCCAACCCCTTGGAAGCTCCATATCTTTTCCCCTTGGTCTTTGAGGTGGGTAATCAGCCGTGCGGTCTGTTCTTTGGAAAAGGGTTTACTCGGTGGAAGCCGTAAAAGGGGTGCACATCCGAAAAGCAGGGTTAAGAGAAAAACGCACAGATATGATAAAAGACTGTTCCATGTTCTATAAGCTGTCAAGGCACATTACCTTTCAGATGCTCCATAACATCCTTGATCTTTCCCTTCAATCTCTCCTCATCCGCATTCTTTAAAGAAAGAGCCCTTTTGTAGATCTTGAGGGCCTCCCCATAGTCACTTCTCTTGACATATACATCTCCTAAATGTTCATTAATGGTAGGATCTTCAGGGCACAATGCAACAGCCTTTTTTAGCTCTTCCAAGGCCCTATCGTACTGCCCTTTTTGAAAATAGATCCATCCCAGACTATCAATTATATAACCGCTATCGGGTTTGTACTTTATAGCCCTCTCAACTAACTCCAGTGCCCTGTCAAGGTAAATACCCTTATCAGCATAGGTATAACCAATGTAATTAAGGGCATCGGCATGCTTAGGATTTATCTTTATTACCATCTCCATCCGTTCAAGGCATTCTTCATTTCTCTTTAATTTATCCAATACAACACCGAGTCTGTATAAAAGCTCTGTATTTTTTTCATTGTATTTTAGTCCTTCCTTCAAGATATCCACAGCATTGAGATATTCCTCCTTAATTTCATAAAATGAGGTCAGCATCAAATATAGTCGAGGATTATCCCTCTTATGATCGATGGTTTCTTTCAGCAGATTTATGGCCTTATCAGGATTTTCCTGCCTCTCCAATATGTATGCCATATGCATCCTGGCATTTATAAAATAACTGCTGGCAGGATCAAGGAGATCAAAGTTCTCATAGGCCTCAGCTAAATCTTCATTCCCTTCCAGGGCGGTCCCCAGATAATATCGAGCCTCCTGATCATCTGGCCACGCGGATACTATCGACTTAAGTTCTTCTATGGACTTATTCAATTTTCCATACCTGAGGTATATCAGGCCAAGTCTTTTTCTTTCTAAATCTCCGGGGCTGAATATCCTTTTCATCTCCTCCATATTATCTTCTGCCAACTTCTCTTGACCGGTCTTATAGTAAAGGTCAATAAGCCTTTCCCTGGCTACTGTATTGGTAGGGTAAAAGAGCAATATATTTTTATAGGTTTCTATTGCCCTGTCAACTTCATCTGTCGTGTTATACAAAGCTGCCAAATCCATAAGTGCGGGAACGAATTTTGAATCTATTTCAAGGGCCTTTAGAAATGACTCCTTTGCACTGTCATATTCCTTAAGCTCCAGATTTATCCTTCCTTTATAATAATGAGCTATTATCAGCTCAGGATCATTCTTTATTAGAATCGATACCTCATCCAAGGCAGGATCATACCTTTTCAACCTGATAAAAAGTGTTGTCAAATTGAGCCGTACATTTTTGTTTCCTGGATCCTCTGTAAGGATCTCCCTGTACTGGGATATAGCCAAGTCAAATTTCCTGAGCCGAGAATAAATTTTTGCCAGGAACTCCCGTGCCTTAAGGTTATCAGGTGTTAGGTCAACTGCTTTTTGGGCAAAAACTAAGGCCTCCTCCATCTTACCATTCTCAACCAATACTTGAGACAATTTCATAAGTAAATAGGGAGAGTTTTTGTCATTCTTCAGGGCCTCTTTTAGATAGATCTCCGCCTCCTCGTAGTTGCCATCTGCTATAGCTATACAGGCAAGGGCATAATTTTGATAGGCAAACTGTATGAGATCTCTTTTGCTGTTAATCTCTCCTGACAGAGTAGGGCCTTGATCTGAGGAAAATTTTTTTTCTCCCCCCATGCAAGACAGGGCAAGCACAATGAGAAAATATAAAGACCACATAGATATCCTTCTAAGTCCTTTATTCATTTAAAAGGTCAGAGAAATTTTCCTCGAAATTGGGTATCTTTGCCATCAACCATTCCTTGGTTTTTTTAAGGATCTTTTCCTGAATCTGTCGAACTCTTTCCCTTGATATGTTATATCTATCCCCAAGTTCCTGAAGTGTCAATGGGTGTTCAGCCAATATCCTGTTATCAAATATATCCCTCTGTTTCTGAGAAAGAGTATTCCTGTATTCATCCAATTTCTCCCGAAGTAACTCCTTTCTCTCCTTAGAAGATATTTGCTCATCCACATCTATTTCTGGAGACGGCAGAAAAGAGCCATAATCTTGCTTAGCATCTTCTTTAACCGGGGCATCAATGGAAACCTCCCACCCACCTAACCGCTGCCCCATTTCGATAACTTCATCCTTTTTTACATCTAAACGTTCTGCAAGGAGTCTGGGCTCAGGATCATAACCCAGAGATAGCAACCTGTCTTTCTCCTTAGCAAGGTTGAAGAAGAGCTTTCTTTGGGCCTGGGTAGTCCCGATCTTAACCAACTTCCAATTCTCCATGATAAACTTCAGTATATATGCCTTTATCCAAAACGAGGCATAATATGAAAACTTTATACCCTTATATGGATCAAATTTCTTTACCGCCTGCATTAACCCAACATTTCCCTCTTGGATCAAATCCATAAGATTCTTCATCCAATACCTATGAAAATCCATGGCGATTTTTACCACTAATCTTAGATTAGATAGAATAAGCCTGTGTGCAGCCTCCTGATCATTTTTTTCCCTGTATCTAATAGCAAGTTCTATCTCTTCCTCTTTGGTGAGAAGCCTGTACCTGCTCATTTCCCATAAATACATCTGCAGCGGGTCGTAGGCAACTAAGGATCCTTCTTTCTTTCTCGGAATAGGCAGGAGATCATAACGGACATCCGTGCTAGAGTCTTTTCTCTCTCCTTGATCTCTTTTATCCTTTTTCTTTTTCACCTTCACCTACCTCTTGTGGCATTTCCTTATCGGAACTTCTATCCACTTAAGGGGGATATCATAAGCCATTTAATGACACGAAATTTCTGCCATTCACATGGAATGCCAGGGGACCACCTTTGGAGAAGTGGGGTGTTGGACTGCAACAATAGTGGGATGTAAGGCAGGGCCTCTACATTCGGATATAGCGACAGGGAATAGATTAATCAACCTATGGATCTTGAATATAAACCTTGAGGTAGTTCTTCTTTCCTGCTCTTAGCAAGATGATATTATTCTGGATATCATCTGTTCCAACTACTGTTATAAAGGATGGGACCCTCTTTCCATTTATATAGGCACCCCACTGGGATATTAACCTCCTTGCTTCACCCCTCGTCTTACATAGCCCTGTTTCCTTGAAAAGAATATAGGCCTCAATGCCCTTACCTAAATCATCACTTGTCATAACGTAGGTAGGAATTGCTTCAATGTCTTTAACAACCTTTTGGCTGAACAGCTGTCTGGCAGAGCTTTTGGCCCTATCTGCCGCGTCTTGACCATGACATATCTTTGTGGCCTCATAGGCCAAGACCTCCTTGGCCTTTCGTAAATCCTCCCCCGTTAACCGCGAAAGCTCTTCAATCTCATGCATGGGAAGGAAGGTAAAAAACGAAAGAAACCTCTTCACATCCCGATCATCTATGTTTACCCAATATTGGTAGTACTCGTAAGGGGATGTCAATTCATGATCAAGCCATACGGCGCCTCTGTTTGTTTTGCCCATCTTGGAGCCATCAGCAGTGGTTATCAAGGGAAAGGTCAGACCATGGATAATCTTCCCCTCAATCCTTCTAGTCAGGTCAGCACCAGCTAAGATATTCCCCCACTGATCGTTTCCTCCCATCTGCAGGACACAGTTCCAGCTTTTAGAAAGATACCAGAAATCATAAGCCTGAAGGAGCATATAATTGAATCCCAAAAAGCTGAGACCACTCCCCAGTCTCTGGCGATAGCTTTCGGCCGCCAGCATCCGGTTTACACTGAAATGTCTACCTATATCTCTTAAAAAGTCTATGTATTTTAAAGAGACCAGCCAGTCGGCGTTATTGAGCATAACAGCCTTCCCATTAGTGAAATCGATAAACTGAGACAATTGTCTCTTGATACCTTTAGCATTGCTGTCAATCTCCTCCTTCGTCATAACAGGTCTGATCTCATCCTTACCACTAGGATCGCCCACAAGAGCTGTTCCACCCCCGATCACAACTATTGGCCTATGACCTCCCCTCTGCATGTGTGCAAGCGACATAATGGGAAGCAAGCTCCCAATATGGAGGCTTTTTGCCGTCGGGTCAAAGCCGATATAGCAGGTAATTGATTTGGCCAAGACCTCCCTGACCATATTTTCATCCGTTACCTGTTCAATAAAGCCTCTTTCCTGAAAAATATCGTATACGTTCCTCATATCCCTTCTGGAAGCTTCAATCTTACCACCTTTCCTTCGGGCCCCAGATGGCCAACCTCCTTTCCATTCAGGAGAAATTCAATTCCATCCGCATTACCGACCAGAATGTCAAAGCCCTTATTTGCCGTCCACTTAATTGTGTCCCCTGGCTGGAAAAGGTACTCCTTAACCGGTTCATCATCGATATATATGGCAATCCAGGTCCGGCTACTGACATTTGCCGTAAGGACAAATCTTGGCGACAGAGATTTCTCATCTATCGCCTCTCTTGGAGTAGCTGGCTCCTCAAGGACCTTGATATCCTCACCTGGTTCCCATATTAACGCAGTTTCCTCCTCCCTCACCTCTTGATCCTCTGAAAAAACGCCTTCCTGCATGCCAATGTCTTGCGATTTATTACCTTCCTTTTCTGCGACATCTTCCCTTTTTTCTACAACGCTCTGCGTCTCCAGATACTGAAAGATCTTCCCAACAATTGAAATATTCTTCCCCTTTAGATAAATAACAGAGCCAATAAGCCCTAGTGCCAAAACAGGAATAATGATGATCAGGCGCCAATTTCTGGACTGTACACTTATTTCCTTCAACACGTGCGGTCTATATTTTTGAAAAGGGGAGATCTTCTGATAATAATTCAGCACCAGCTCTTTATCCAGTCCCAAAAATCCAGCGTAGGATCTGAGGAAGCCCTTAACAAAAGCCTCGGAAGGCAGTTTACTCCATTCCTCATTTTCCAATGCCTCGAGATTTTGCCGCCTTATCCGCGTCGCCCTGACGGCCTCATCCAAGTCGATATGGCGCTCTTCCCTGGACCTTCTTAAAAGACAACCCAGGCCAATATCTTCCGGGATGTCATCGGTCTTTTTATTATTATAGGGCCTATCCACGTTAACCCTCTTTGTAGAGAAGGATCTTAAAATTCAAATCAACTTGTATCAAGCCGCCTTTATGGTTCGCCTGTGGTGGATTGAACAAGTTGAGCGTGCTGTGCAAACACTAGAATATAACCTTGATAAAAGATTCATCCCTGAGCCTTTTTAGCCACGTAGCGTATCGTTTCTCAACCTTCTCCCCAAATAATCTGGAGTAGATTACATCCCTGACCTTTTCAAAAGGCTTTATCTCCCCTCTTTTCTCTTCTATGAGCTTAATTATCTGGAATCCAGATGGAGCAAGATCTAAATCAGTATGTTCTCCGGCAGAGAGTTCAGCTACCTTTTCTCGTAACCTGGGCGCAAGTTCACTGACTTTCACCCACCCCAGATCGCCTCCCTCTGAAGCAGCAGGCCCCTGAGAATATTTCCTGGCCATCTTGGAAAAATCACGACCCTCTTTGAGCCACCCCAATATCTCTATTCCCAAGTTTCTTGCTTGAGCAGTCTCTTCTCTATCACCTGGGTTTCTGACCTTTAAGAAAATCCTGGCAAGCCTAACCTCATGGGTCTCTGTGTATTCTCTAGCATGTTCCTGATAGTAGTTTCTCATCTCTTCTTCTGTTATTACTATCCTTGATTTCACCTCATGATTTACCAACTGAAAACGTTGAATCTCTCTTTCCATCTTCTCTCTATACTCCGTTAGGGTGATACCTTCCTGCTTCAGGCTATATAGTAACTCCTCCTGTGTCAGCTTATTTTCCCTTTTTACCTTCTCTATTGCCTCATCTACATCCTTTTTTGCTACCTTTATTCCTGACTTGATTATCTGTTGTTTTGTTATCTTCTCGTTGATCAGGCTATCCAAAACAGCCCTGCGTACTTCATAGAAACTAGTCTCACCTCTCAGTCGTAGCTCCTTGGCACTCAACCCGGTTAACCTTTTAATTGAGGTATTGAGCTCATGTAGGGTAATTATATCGCTATTGACAATAGCTACAATTCTGTTGGCTATCTTGGCCCGGGGATGATCAGGACTCACAATAAGAAACATGCAAAATAGCATAAAAGGGAGCATTAATGTAAGCCTATTACCTACCATATTAACACATATCCGACTTCTAACTGTCTTTATTATTAGTCCTCACTTTATCCAACAAAGTGTGGTTAACGGTAACAGGATACGTATTCTTCAATTGTTCAAGCCATACTGTATAATGTCTTTCCATTGCTTCACTAAGGAGCCTCTTTTCTATTTGACCCATTACCTCCAAAAGCTCTTTTCTCCCTCTTGGCTCTCTTTTTAGCACTTTTATAATATGAAAGCCATATGGTGTTTCAATAATATTGCTTACTTCGCCAACCGGGATCGAAAATACCATATCAGACAACGAGGGAGGGAGCATATCCTTGGTGGCCCAGCCCCTATCAAAATCTCCCTGGGGTTCAGGGTAAACAGATTGCTCTCTTACTAACTCGGCCATGTCTTCTCCCTCACTAAGACGAGCCAGCACAGCCTCAGCGTCTCGTTTCGTTTTATGAACGGTCTGGATAAATCTCGCCCTTGGAGGATGCCAGAAATCCTCCTCCCTCTCCTGATAGTAGGACTTAATAGCATCATAGGAAACAGGGCCCAGGGACTTAGTCTGCTCCCTAACGATCTTTTTAATTAAAAGTTGTTCCCTTAATCTCTCCTTCCATTCATCGTAGTCTATACAACTGTTGAGAAGTGTTTCCTCAAAGCTACTTTCTGGATAATCCTTGACAATATCTTGTATAGCCCTTTCCAATTCAATCTCACTCAAGGTAATCCCCTTATCTTTCCCATATTCACATATAAGAGAGTCATCTACAATCTTACCTACAAGACTATCGATAGATGACCATATTACCTTCTTAGGAATTCCATTCTCCAGCGAGGTAATCTTTACGATTCGCTGTATATCTCCTACTGTGACTGATCGATCTCCTACTGTGATAACAATAGCTTCACTTGATCCCATCTTAGAGGAACATGCTGGCCACGTGAAAAGAAAAATCAGATAAAGAAATGAAAAAATATAATATCTCATCGTAATGGTATGTATCCTTTCAAAAGTTATTTAAAAAATGGTCTAACTTCTTTAAATTACAATATTATTACGGGAATTGCAGGGGCAACTTTACTGTCGTTACCCCCTGTTTCATTATCACTCCTTTATTGCATACTGCTCAAATTGGGCTATCATCTCCCCAGCATCTTTAAGGGTAGCAAAGGGATCCTTTTTTCTGCCAATAACCTTGAGTCTTTGATCGGATAAGAAACAGAAATTTTCTGGATGATCGGTCACTAGATCAACCAATCTGGGTGGCGATAGATGGGTATCCTTAGTGAAGGAGAATATCATATAGCCATCTTTAACGTCTAACCCCGTTGAGCCAATTCTCCTGAGGCCTATCTTAATCTTGATAACTGCGATAAGGTTTAGGACCTCTTTTGGAAGAGGGCCAAACCTATCTTCAATTTCCTTTACCATCTCTTTTAATTCTGACTCCCCCTTAATGGTAGATAAACGTCTGTATATATCAAGCCTGACGTCACTCTCCTCAATGTAGCTGTGGGGAATAAAAACTGGTAAATCAGTATTTATCTCAGGGGATATCTCTTCTGTCCACACCTCTCCCTTTAGCTCTGCCATTGTCTGCTCAATCAATCTTAGGTAGAGCTCATAACCAATAGCCTTTATATGGCCTGATTGAGAGAAACCAAGTATGTTTCCACCTCCTCTTATCCTCAAATCACTCAAGGCAATGTTCACTCCTGAGCCTAATTGAGAAAAATCCATCAAAACTCTTAATCTCTTCTGGGCATCATCCGTCATGGTAGATCCATCTGAAATCAGGAGATAGGCGTAGGCCTTCACATCGGACCTGCCAACTCTGCCCCTCAGCTGATAGATCTCAGCTAGGCCAAAGTGATCAACCTTATTAATGATTATAGTATTGGCGGAAGGTATATCCAGCCCTGAGTCTATTATAGTGGTACATGCAAGGACATCTGTCTCCTTGGCCAAGAACCTAATCATCGCCCGTTCAAGATCCCTCTCCCTCATCTGGCCATGGGCAATGTCGATCCTGGCCCTGGGAACAAGTCTTCTCAACCTATCCGCCATTATCTCAATGGTCTGAACCCGATTGTGAACAAAAAAGATCTGCCCACCTCTATCTAATTCCCTTTCAATAGCGTGTGATATAGCATCTCCGTCA
This sequence comes from Deltaproteobacteria bacterium, assembly GCA_020349945.1. Classification (GTDB taxonomy): domain Bacteria; phylum Desulfobacterota; class DSM-4660; order Desulfatiglandales; family B25-G16; genus JABXJZ01. The sequence goes on along the minus strand of CP070704.1, from coordinate 2,152,104 downwards.
AATCTGGCAACATATGTCTGAATAGAGAGCCTGTCAGCAGGTGGGGTTTGAATGATACTTAGATCCCTGACCCCCATCAAGGACATATGCAGGGTCCTCGGAATTGGTGTAGCTGTCATGGCAAGGACATCAACGAAATGCCGATATTTTTTTAATCTCTCCTTGTCCCTGACGCCAAAGCGCTGTTCCTCATCAATTATCAGGAGTCCCAGATCTTTAAATATAACGTCATCAGACAAGATTCTATGGGTTCCAATGATAATATCAATCTTACCAAAACGCAGATCACCTACTATCCTTTTTTGCATGGAGTTTGGAATAAAGCGACTCAGCACAGCAATCCTGACAGGGTAAGAATTAAAGCGTCTCAGGAATGTCTGGTAATGCTGCTCAGCTAAAACAGTTGTTGGGACAAGCATAGCTACCTGTTTGCCGTCCATAACAGCCTTAAAAGAAGCCCTTATAGCTACTTCTGTCTTACCAAAGCCTACATCACCGCAGATAAGCCGGTCCATTGGCCTCTCTGACTCCATGTCCGTTAGTACGTCATCAATAGCCCTAATCTGGTCTGGAGTCTCCTCATAATCAAAGGTTGCCTCAAACTCCCTGTAATAATTATCCACTCTTGAAAAGGCAAAACCCTTGAGGAGCTTTCTCATCGCATAGAGTTTAACAAGGTCTTTGGCTATCTCCTCTATTGACCTCTTTGCCCTCTTTTTCGTGAGCATCCAGGATCTGCCGCCAAGCCTGTCTAGCTGGGGACTCTTATCATCTAAACCAATATATTTCTGAATAATGTTTATCCTATCTGCCGGGATGTAAAGGCGATCATTGTTAGCATACTCAATAATCACAAAATCTCTTACCCTTCCACCAATCTCCATCTTTGAAAGTCCGCCATAGCGGCCAATACCGTGATCCTGATGGACGACTAAATCACCTTCCTGCAATTGACTGAACCCTGTCCATGGTATTGCTTGCACCCTATCCCTTTTGGTTCTTCCTTCTCTGCCCTTCTTTTCTCCGAAAATCTGATCTTCTGTAATGATGATCAGGCCTGAATCTAGAAATCTAAATCCTTGAGAAAGGTATCCTAAACAGATGTATAGCCCTTTTTTTCCTCTTATCTGTGACCAATCAGCCGCTATGCCTTGGGCCATAAGTTGATAATTGAGCAAGATTTCTTTTAGCCGGCTTGCCTGCTGTTCTGTCCTGCAGATGAGGATAATCTGATTTCCCTCCTCAATCCATTTCTTAACCTTAGCAGCCAAAGGCGCAAGTGAGACCTTTGAATAACTGATCTCCCTGGAGTCATATTCCATACCTGGCCCCAATGACTCCCTTAAATCTACTACAGGTTCTGCCTTTCTGACGCCGTTGCTGACGTTAAGATCGAAAAAATCAATCGTTGGATATCTATCGAGGGCCTCTTCTAATTCCTTCATGCCGAGAAAAAGCCCGTCAGTTTGAGGAAAAGGTTTGCCCTTCTCCGAGGCCTCATCCTGAAATCTTCCTGCCTCCTCAGTAAGCTTCTCCATGACAGATCTGGCTCTATCTGCAAAATCGTCTGATCTAGCAATGCATATACGGCCTTCTTCGGGAAGATAACCAAAGATGCTATCGAGATGTGGATAAAAATGTTGTAGCCATGCCTCCTGTCCCGGAAAACTCCCTCCTATTTTCAAACCTGTTGGAAGTCTCCCCATTGACCGGGCCCTTTTAATGTTGGAGGGGCTCAGAATGATTTCATTGGCAGGAAGAATAGTTAGCTCATTTACATCAGCCTGTGATCTCTGATTGACTGGATCAAAAAGTCTTATGGACTCCACCACGTCCCCCCAGAATTCAACCCGAATAGCCGAATCATATAAAGGCGGGTACAGATCAATAACGCCACCTCGTACGGCAAAATCGCCTCTTTCCTCTACCAATGAGGTCCGGAAATAACCAAGAGTCAGTAATTTTTTTATCATGTCATCCCTGTCAATCTCCTCATTAACAGCAATGTAGTCGACCGAGTTAAGGAGCATCTCTTTCGGCAAGAGACGCATAATGAGGGCATCTAATGAGGTAACAACAACTGGATCATTCGAGGTTGAAAGAGCGTAAAGCACCTCTATCCTCTGGGTTACCAACTCTTTTGGCGGGCTCAGTCCTGTCAGTGGAGAGATGTCATATGAAGGGAAAAGGAATACTCTTTTATTATTGTGATGAGGGAGAAAAAAATTTAGGTCTGTGCAAAATTTCCCTGCCTCATCGGAGTTCGGGAGCATTATCAAACAGGGATGCTCTATCTCGCCAAGGATTTGAGATAATAGGTAGGCCACGGGAGAACCGGTAATTCCAGTTACCTGTATGAGCCTTATCTTATCTCTTACCGCTCTCTTTAGTATGGTCAGGTTATCTCTTCTCGATGACATCAGGCATCCTTCAGGTTATCTAAAGATTCTTGTGGCTATGGAGTTCATCATACCTCTTGATCAGCGCTTGGGCCATGCTTTCCTCTTGTAGTTTTCAAATCCTATCCTATCCGTATATAGCATATAGTATCATATTTCCCTGCCATTTTTAACAACGAATCCGCCTACAAGGGAAGTTCTTATCATGAGGACAAGGACACGGAGGGTGTGCCTATTGAGATGGTCATGATCCTGGAAAGCGTGATGAAGCGCATTTCTGCCCAAAGGTTCTTTCCCAGGTGAGGGACGGAGATCGTGCCTAAGGCAGAGAACTGGGTCTAGTGCGGTAAATGTAAAGGGGAAATGCCCCCAGTCTGTTTAAGATTAGTCAGTCTTGCAGGATTCAGGAAAATGAATGTGTAAAGCACGAACGCTCTACCCTGGCCTGATCCTTGACAGAGAGGTCCATTTCTCCTATATTGCAATCACCAAAAAGCCGACCTCATCGATAATACAGGAACAATCGCTTCAAGCAAGGGGAGTTATGGCAAGTCTTGATGAGATAAGAAAAGCTATAGTAGAAGGAGATGGCGATACAGTTCTGGGGCTTACGAAAGTAGCACTGGATGAGAATGTTCCAGCCAAGGAAATCTTGGATAATGCCCTTGTCCCCGGTATCCAAAAGGTGGGAGAGCTATTCGAAACCGGTGAATATTTTCTACCTGAGTTGGTAATGGCGGGTGATGCCATGACGAGGGCATTGGAGCTCATAGATCCCATATTGGGCAAAGAAGATGCACCTCGTATTGGCAAATTTTTGATTGGAACGGTGAAGGACGATGTGCACGACATCGGGAAAAACATTGTTGTGATGATGTTGAAAGGAAATGGGTGGGAGGTTACGGATCTGGGTGTCGATATACCTCCAGAGGAATTCCGCTCTGCGGTTGAAAAAGGTGACTTCAATGTTCTTGGGCTTTCATCTCTGCTGACCATGACCATGGCACGAGCAGCTGAGACGATCGATACCTTAAAGGCTGCCGGGCTGAGAGACAAGATTAAGATAATGGTCGGCGGTGCACCGGTAACACAAGACTGGGCAGATAAGGTTGGGGCTGATGGTTATGCTGCTGATGCACCAGCGGCTGTTAAAGTGGCGGCAGCTCTCGTGGGAAAATCTTAGAAGGAGGGGCAGAATGGAAAAGCTCACGGGCCTTGAAAGAATACTGAAAGCAGTTAACCGTCAGGAACCTGATAGGATCCCCACTCTTGAGATAGATATCGAGCCAGATGTTATAAATGGCATAAAGCGCGGCTTATCCTATGCCGATTTCTGCGACTATATGGATCTGGATGCTATCTGCTACTTTGATATGAAAGGCAAAAAATATGAAATGGTCGACAAGGCTAAGCACATTGCCCGCGATGAGTGGGGGGCACTGAGACGGTTCACACCAGCAACTCCCCACAATCCCGTGCCCTGGGAGCCAGCTGTTAAATCAGAAAAAGACCTTAATGCCTTAGTCACCCCTGACCCTGATCTACCGTACAGATACACAGAAATAGAGCAGGCAGTGAAGATGTACAAGGGCAGGAGAGCAGTTATTGCCACTGTGATGGACCCTTTTAACACAGTTAAGGACTCTATCCGTGGGGAAGTTAACCTCTACATGGATATGATAAAAAGGCCTGATTTTGTAGACCAACTGAATGCAATTGCGCGTGGCTACCACATGAGGTATGTCAAGAACTGCCTTGATCTTGGTGTTGACATCATATGGGTTACCGGAGACTATGCCATCACCAAAGGCCCCATGGTATCTCCAAGATTCACTGAGAGGTTTCTGACACCCGGCCTTAAACAAATCGTCGAATATTGCCACAGCAGAGGTGTGCCCTGTTTCAAACATACCGATGGAAACATCTGGCCTATCTTTGATCTCCTCGTGGAAACCGGGATTGACGCAATACATCCCATAGACCCCACAGCGGGTATGGACCTTGGCGAGGCAAAAGAAAAGTACGGTGACAAGGTCTGCTTGATAGGAGGCGTTGATTGCGGCGCCTTGCTGAGCTGGGGAACTACAGAGGAGGTTCGCGAAGGGGTGAAAGATGCCATAAGAAAGGCAGGAAAAGGCGGAGGATATATCTGTGCTTCCAGTAATTCTATCCATAACGCGGTTAAAGCCGAAAACTATGTGGAGATGGTTAAGGCAATACGGGAGTTTGGTAAATACCCTCTCTCCCTTACATAGCAGAAGGATGTCCAAGACACGTATGGCCAAATTAAAGGGTCAGGAGGTGGCTAAATGAAAATCACGAAGGTAGAGGCGATTGAGCTCCGTTTAGCAGAATCCGAGGTTCTTGATAAGGCATCATCTGCACAGGACGCGCTGATCATCAAGATTCACACCGATGAAGGCATTGTGGGAATCGGTGAGATAGACTCATGTCCTCGTGTTGCAAAGGCTGCCATTGAAGCACCTTTCAGCCATTCCATTGCCTCTGGGCTCGGGCGTCTGCTCATAGGGATGAATCCACTGGATATCAGGGTAATAAACGAGAAGCTATATCAATCTACTTTCTATTATGGCCGTCGTGGGCTCGTTGTTCAGGCTATGGGCGGCATCGATATAGCCCTCTGGGACATAGCTGGAAAATATTACAACCAGCCCATTTACCAGTTGTTGGGCGGCGTCTTCCACAAGAAGATCCGAGCTTATGCAAGTATCCTGTTTGGTAAAGATGGTGACGAGACCTGCGAGATCGGTAAGAAATGGGTAAACAAGGGTTTCACCGCTATAAAATTCGGCTGGGCACCCATGGGGCAGAGCGAAAAAATGGACCTGGAGTTGGTAGAGGGAGCTCGGCGTGGTGTTGGTGATGAGAACGATGTGCTAATCGATGCCGGCTGTTGCTGGGATACTATGACCGCCATACATCGTGCGAAGCAGTTTGAGGATTACAAGATCCTCTGGCTCGAAGAACCACTTGATCAGGATAACCTAGAAGGCTATAGGAAGCTAACCAGCGTATCCAGGATACCTATTGCTGCTGGTGAGGGAGAATCTGGGAGATTTGCATGGAGGGATTTGATTGAAAGGGGTGGTATTCATATAGCGCAGATTGACATTGCAAGGAATGGATTCACAGAGGCTGCGAGAATTGCTGATATGGCAGAGGATCATGGCTTACGGGTAGTCAATCACTTCTATACGACGGGTATCAACCTGGCGGCTGGCCTCCACTGGCTTGCCTCAAGGAAGACGGCATTCATTTTCGAATACTGTGTGGAGGAGACCCCGTTAAGATGGGATGTCGCCAAGCAAAAGATGGAGATTGATGGGGATGGCTATGTTCATGTGCCTGAGGGACCGGGCCTCGGCGTTGATTTGGACGAGAAAACCATAGAGAGGTATCGAGTAAAAACGACTGGGCGATGAAACCTCTCAATGATGATGCGGGAGCGGAAAGACAGGCCCGGACCCTGGAAAGGTTTAATTTCCTAACCGCTGTTAGGCACATAGAAAAGAAGAAAGACATTCACCCCCCTCTCTTCTTTGAGCTACCTGAACACTATCTATTGGACAGGATCACGTGTGTTTGCGCTACGCTAATCTGCCTATGCTCGCCAGTTCATCGGCTACATCTCCGAGGCCCAACGCTTCCAGCTTGGCCCTTGTTGGCCAGCCGGTTTTCTTGTCCCAACCTCTGGCCCCGTAGAAATTATCGAGGCCGATCATAGGCTCATGGAATTCTCTTTCTATGAACTCGGCCGCTCCTTCTTCCGCTGTGAAGCAGATTTCGCTGACTTATCCCGCTTCCAGGGAAACTTGTAAAGCCTGGGTTGTAAGATGGCCTTTAGGTATAGCTCGGACTTACAGAGGTGCTGAGGATGGCTAATTTACCATAATCTCCTTTAAAACCGACAGATTATCCAAGACCTTTCCTGCCCCTACAGCAACAGTGCTCAGTGGGTCATCTGTGATAGTGATCGGCAGGCGTGTCTCCTCTCTGAGCAAGACATCGAGGTTCTTAAGAAGGGCCCCGCCTCCAGCTAAGACAATGCCCTTATCCACCACATCAGCTGATAGCTCAGGTGGGGTCTGCTCCAGGGCAATCCTCACGGTCTCAACAATGGTCTCTACCTGCTCGGATATGGCATTCCTGACCTCCTCTGAATCGATGGTCAGTATCTTTGGTATGCCGGTGACAAGATCCCTGCCCTTGACCTCTATACACTCCGGCTCATCCATAGGGTATGCACTGCCAACCGTGACCTTGATGAGCTCCGCTGTCTGAAGGCCAATCAGGAGATTATACTTCCTCTTGATGTACTGTAAGATGGCCTCATCCATCTTATCACCAGCCACCCGTACGGAGCGTGAATAGACAATGCCTGCCAGGGAAATGACGGCCACCTCTGTGGTGCCTCCCCCTATATCAACGACGATATTGCTCGTGGGTTCAGTGATGGGTAAATCCGCACCGATAGCCGCAGCCATAGGTTCCTCAATCAAGAAAACCTCCCTGGCACCGGCGGACTCTGCAGACTCCCGCACTGCCCTCTTCTCCACCTGAGTTATCCCCAAGGGAACAGATATGATGACCCGGGGCCTGACAAGGGACCTTCTATTGTGGACCCTTCTGATAAAATATCTGAGCATGGTCTCGGTAATATCAAAGTCAGCAATGACCCCATCCTTCATGGGCCTGATTGCCACAATATTCCCTGGCGTTCTGCCCAGCATGGTCTTTGCCTCTTTTCCTACGGCCAGTATCTTGTTTCCCCTGTGCCCCACTTTCTTCAACGCCACCACAGAAGGCTCATTCAAGACGATCCCCTTGCCCTTAACGTAAACCAGTGTATTGGCCGTACCCAAGTCAATGGCGAGGTCATTGGAGAACAAACCAAGCAAAGGGTCTAATAACATGGACGTCTCCTTTTACAAGATCTTTGTTTTCAAGAATAATTTAGATTAATTACTTTTCAAAGATTTATCAAACATAAAATACCTGTTCCTTCTCTTTTACAGGCACTATGAGGAATCTCGGACTAGCTACCGCATGCTTCTTTTATCTTGACAACTTAACTGTGCTATGATTAAAAATAATCAACTTTTTGGTTGAAGGAAAGATCCGACATATGAAAAGAACATTCCAGCCAAGCAATATAAAAAGATCGCGCGTGCACGGGTTTCGGGCCAGAATGAGTACCGTAGGTGGTAGAAATGTGCTAAAACGAAGGAGGGCAAAAGGTCGGAAAAGATTGTGTGTATAAAATATCATATCGGGCAGTACCTTAGAACGATTGCTGCCTCATCCCATTTCGAGCGATAGGCCTTTACGGTGGGGCTATTGGGCTTTAAAAAAGAGGAAAGAATACTAAAAAGGACAGAGTTCATTAATCTAAACCTCCATGGAAAAAGGTTCTATACGAAAAATTTCGCTGTCATCCTGAAACAAAACAGGAGGGATATTACCAGATTAGGCATAAATGTCAGTAAAAGGGTTGGGGATTCCGTAAAAAGAAATCGGATTAAGCGAATGATAAGGGAATTCTTCAGGCAAAACAAGCAACAGATTCCAAAAGGATACGATATTATGATTGTTGCCTTAAAACACGGTGATAAGCCTTCCTTTTTGAAGGTAAATGAGGAGCTGGGAGATTTAATACTAAAACATGACGAACTTTTCTCTTAAACCCCGATCCTGTATGCTGGCCCTCATTAGACTCTATCAAATAATAGTGTCGCCATTGCTGCCACCCTCCTGTCGTTTTGTACCCACATGTTCTACCTATGCCTTCCTTGCCATTAATAGATATGGCATACTAAAAGGAGGGTCCCTCACTGTAATGAGGCTTCTTAAATGCCACCCCTTTCACGTCGGCGGCTATGATCCTCTCAAATAAACATTTGATGTCTTTCCCACAACTTATCCCGCCGAGGCAGGTTATGCAAAAATCTCATCTCTTTAAACACGCTAAATGAAACTGATGGTTTCGAGCGAAAAGTTTTTGCCGTTCTGCGCTCTATTAAAAAATGGCACAGGTTGATAATTTTAACATTATCTATTATAATTTGATTTGTTTTGAGGTAGGGATTTACTTATGGATAAAAGAACCTTGTTGGCCTTAGGTTTATCATTTCTTGTGTTCCTAGTTTGGTCCATTCTATATGGCCCAAAGCCAACAGACACACCAATTAACAAACAGGCAACACCCAAAAAAGAACAAGACCAACCCTTGTTAAAAGATACAACAATGCCCCCGGGCCCAAAGCGGGACGTTGTGTTAGAGGCAGGAAGAGATTCCCAAGATATCAAAGTCGAGACCGAGCTCTATACAGCTATCCTTTCTGGTTCTAGTCCGCTGATTAAGAGCTTTAAGTTAAAAAAATACCGGTCCACACCTGAAAAAGACTCCCCTTTAAAAGAATTAATTCACGTTACAAATAGAAATGGATATGGCTTTGGTCTTGGATTCTCAGGGCAAAAGATACCCAATATTGCCTGGGCTACCTATAAGGTAAACGACCAAGATATTGCTATGAGAAAAGGTGATGAGCCAAGGGACTTGATTTATGAGTACAGATCACCTCAGGGAATAGGGATAAAGACAAGGTTTCTTTTCTATGCCGATAGCTACAAGATTGACCTATCAGTAATCATAAACAATGCATCTGAATACATAATTGATGATCATCTTTCGCTAAATCTAGCCCGTTTCCCTTTAGAGACCAAAAAGAGGTATGGAGCATTCGAGGGTATGGCCCTTCTTCTTGGCAACAAACTAAAAGAGGTTAAGGTCAAACAGCTGAAAGATGGGCTATTTTCTGGCCAGATATCCTGGGTTGCTTATGAAGAACCGTATTTTATGATCGCACTAATCAATGAAAAACACAAGAACGCAACCGCAAAAAGCGCAGTCCTCCCTGACGGTGAGATCAAGATATCTTATATAACTCCATCGCTCAACCTCGGGCAGACCGAAGAGACAACAGAGAACTTTACCCTTTATCTCGGCCCCAGAGATCTCTATATTTTAAAGACCTTAAACAGAAAGCTCGAAAAGGCTATCAACTTTGGATGGTTTGATATTATTGCCAAACCCCTATTGGTTACCCTCCGCTTTTTCAATAAATACGTATCTAACTATGGCGTTTCAATTATCTTGCTTACCATCCTCATCAAGATACTTTTTTGGCCCCTTACCCACAAGAGCTATCAATCTATGAAGGAAATGAGAAAGCTTCAGCCTATGATGGCCAAGATACGAGAAAAATATAAAGGAAATAAGCAAGAGATGAACAGGCAACTGATGAGCCTCTATAAAACTTACAAGATCAATCCCATGGGAGGTTGTTTGCCTATCATAATCCAGATCCCTGTTTTTTTTGCCCTTTTTCGAGTTTTACCGAATTCAATAGAGCTCAGGCATGCCCCCTTTCTTCTGTGGATTAAAGATCTCTCTTCACCTGACAGGCTCTTCTCCTTCCCTTTCCAAATTCCTTTTATGGCCCCCCCTTACGGGATACCGGTGCTAACTCTCATCATGGGTGCATCCATGTTTATCCAGCAGAAAATGACACCAACTACAGGGGACCCGGCTCAGGCTAAAATGATGATGATTCTTCCACTTGTATTTACGGTCCTGTTTATTAATTTTCCCTCCGGCTTGGTACTCTATTGGCTGGTAAATAATATATTATCGATCGCTCAACAATACAGGATTAACAAGCAATCACGTTAACTTTAGGAGGAGATCTTATGGCATCCATAGAAATAGAAGCCAAAACAACACAAGAGGCTATTGAAAAGGCGTGCAAACATTTTCACGTAAGTGAGGAGGAGCTTGATATAGAGGTCTTAGAGAGTAGAGCTGCTGGAATCTTTGGTATAGTTGGAAATAAGAAGGCTAAAATCAGGGTAACACCCAAAAAGGATAGTAGTATGGTAGTTGCCCAAGAAACCCTCCAAAAGATACTTTCATTGATATCTGCGGATACAAGGATATCTGCGGAGAAAAAAGCTGATGATATTATCTTAAATATCGAAGGGAATAACACTGGGATCCTAATCGGCCATCAGGGTAAGACCTTGGAGGCCTTAGAATTTATTGTCAATAAGGCAGTGAATAAGACATCTGAAAAAAAGGTAAGGGTGATTGTTGACTCCGAGAATTACCGGAAAAGAAGGGAGGAATCCTTAAAGGCCCTGGCACTGAGAATGGGTGAAAAAGCTAAAAAGACAAAAAGGACGGTCACTACAGATTTAATAAGCCCACGGGACAGAAGGATAGTCCATCTTGCACTCAAAGGAGATCACCAGGTTTCAACAAAAAGCAAGGGTGAGGGCCCATTTAAGAAGGTTTTTATTATTCCAAATAAGAACAAGGTTGATGAAGAACAGAATGGTTAGTTGCAAGCTTCTTTTTCTATCATGGATTATGAAGAGGAGACCATTGCTGCTATAGCCACACCAATAGGGGTAGGTGGCATAGGAATACTTAAGATCAGTGGAAATAATGCCGAAAATATTGCACGAAAAGTTTTTAGACCAAAGCGGTCCATCAAATCATTTGATAGCTTTCGTCTTTGTCTAGGCCATATTATCGATCCAAAATCGAAACTTCCCCTGGATGAAGTTCTCCTATCTATAATGCATGCCCCCTTCTCTTATACCAGGGAAGATGTGGTTGAGATTAATTCCCACAGCGGCTACACAATCCTATCAAATATACTTCAAATAATCCTTCAAGCGGGCGCCAGACTAGCGAAACCTGGGGAATTCAAGCTTAGGGCCTTCCTGAATGGTAGGATTGATTTAACCCAGGCTGAAGCAATCGTGGACCTAATCAATGCCAAAAGTGATATGTCGGTACGCTTGGCAGCCAGCCAGCTGGCTGGAGCGCTCGGGACACGAATTGAAGAGATCAGACAGGCACTTATTAAAATCCTTGCCAAAGTGGACGCCTCCATAGATTTTCCTGATGAAGAATCTACTACAATAAAGGGATCGCACATAGCACGTCAAATAAACAAAAGCACATTAAAGCCAATCAAGGAATTACTAGCTGCTTACAGCCAAAGAAAGGTATGGCATGAGGGGGTTGCTGCAGTGATAGCCGGCCGAGTTAATGTTGGCAAATCAAGCATACTAAACAGGCTTCTACAGGAAGAGAGGGCTATTGTCACACCTATCCCTGGCACAACTCGAGATATCCTTGAATATACAGTCAATATCGAGGGGCTTCCACTAAGGTTGATAGATACAGCTGGTATACGAAAGGTCAAAGGGAAGGTTGAGAAAAAAGGGGTAGATTTGGCAAAAAGTCAGCTTACCGTAGCTGATTTAACCCTTTTGGTTATTGACCGGAGTAGACGATTAAATGAGCACGATCTAAAGCTCTTAAGTAAAGTTGATCAAGAAACTACCATACTGATCATAAACAAGATCGACCTTCCGGCAAAACTAAGCGAGAAAACCATCAACTCCACCTTCAGAGACCTTCCAAGGGTTAACGTCTCAGCCCTTACAGGAGAAGGGTTCAAAAACCTTAATAAGGCGATTTTCAGCAAGATCCTGGATAATAAAAGACAGATATCTCCAGCATCTATTATTCCTAATCTAAGACATAAAATGGCATTAACTAAGGCGGCTAAATTTTTGGAAAACGCCTCTACAAATCTTATAAATGGCTTTCCAATGGAAACAGTAGCAGCAGATCTCTGTTGGGCAAAGGATGCCTTAGAGGAAATAACAGGAAACAAGGGCAGTGAAGAGGTCCTGAGCGACATCTTTAGCACATTCTGTATTGGTAAATAGAAGCTATTTTGGGTTAGCCTCACTTAATAAATCTGTTGTAAATAAGCGCCTGATGTTCTATACTTCATGATAAAGATTTTGCTAATCGTATCTTTAACCGATATCATAATCTTTACAGTTTTCGTGAACTTAGCCCCTGATTGAGGAGGACAGAAATATGGATTTTGAGTGGTCCGAGGAACTCCAGATGCTAAGGGACACCGTGCGTGCTTTTGTAGACGAGAAAATCGCTCCATTTGCGGATGAATGGGAAAAAGATCACCATTTCCCTTATGAAGAGGCCATTAAACCTATGGCTGACCTGGGCTTCTTCGGCACGGTCATCCCTGAGGAATACGGAGGAAACGATATGGGTTGGCTGGCAGCTATTATCTTAACTGAGGAAATAGCCCGTGGCTCCAGTGCACTAAGGGTTCAGATCAACATGCAGACAACAGGGAATGCCTTCACCATTTATCGCTATGGTAGCCACGAATTAAAGAGGAAATATATCCCCAAGCTGGTGAGTGCTGAGTATGTGGGAGCGTTCGCGATGACAGAGCCTAACGCTGGATCTGATGTTCTATCACTTAACTCAACGGCTGAGGACAAGGAAGGTTATTGGCTCCTCAACGGCACCAAGACGTGGATTTCTAATGCCAGTGTCGCTGATGCGGTCATTTACTACGCTTACACTGACCGTTCCAAGGGGAGCAAGGGGCTTTCAGCCTTTGTGATAGAGCCTAAGAACTTTAATGGTATCACCACAACAGACTTAGATAAGACGGGTACACATGCTACGCCAACTGGCGAAATTATACTCGATAATACCAAAGTCCCTAAAGAAAACATTCTAGGCAAGCCAGGAGATGGCGTGAAGATTCTTTTCAGCTCTCTTGGCAATTCCCGTCTTTCTTGCGCGGCTGGAGGTGTTGGTCTCGCACAGGCCTGTCTGGACGTGGTAACTAAATACGCCATGGAGCGGCAGCAATTCGGACAGCCAATCGGGGCCTTCCAGATGAATCAGGACATGATTGCACAGATGGTGGCCGAGATTGAGGCTGCCAGACTGTCATGTTATAAGGCAGCATGGCAGAAAGACCAAGGGAATTTAGGAAATAATATGGAAGTTGCCCAGGCTAAGTACCTGGCCGGCGAAATAGCTTACAAATGCTCTAGATACGCTATGAGCATCCTTGGGGCCTATGGTTATTCTACTGAGTATCAAGTGGCGCGTTACTACCGCGATGCCCCACCCTATGCCATGGTAGAAGGATCACATAATATCTGCAAGCTTATCATTGCACAAGATCAACTTGGCATCAGAAAGGCAAACAGATAAGAGGTAATAAACAACCCAGGCAGGCCGCGTACTTAAGTGCTCTAGATTAGTTTTATAAACACGAAAGGTTGTTGGGAATTGCACTAAAAGAAACAATAAACAGTAGATCCTGACATCCTTTAGACTATAAGATAGGGGATAAGATACAATATTCGTCACTAATACCAAGATATTAAATAAAAAAAACATCGTTTTGTTGCTACCTTAGGCGGGTTTTCAACAAGAAAGACCTTCTTTATTATGGGTTTTATTATTAGAGAGTAGGTACTAATAATATTAATAAACCGGGGTAAAAATGGAAATAAAAATTGACAGAGATATCCTCCTGAAAGGAGTCTCCCGCGTTCAAGGAATATTGGAAAAAAGGAGTCATATGCCTATACTGTCAACCGTGCTACTGAACACCAGGGAAGACGGGCTGGAAATATCAGCGACGGACCTAGAAATTGGTTTTCAGAATAGCTACCCAGCCGAAATCATAAAGCCTGGTAGCATAACAATCTCCGGTAAAAGACTCCTTGATATTACAAGAGAGACAAATAGTAAGAAAATCTATATATCAGAAAAGGAAAACAACTGGGTTTATATATCCGATAGTAATGCGCACTATCACCTATCCTGCCTTCCTGCCGATGAATTTCCTGTTTTGACAGAGCCGGAGGATGCGGTGATGATAAAAATAGATAGCAAAATACTGACAGAGATGATTAATAAAACAATCTACTCGATAACTATGGAGGAGGCAGGTTTTAAGCTATCGGGTGTTTTTATGGAAAAAATCGAAAAAGACGGAGAGGATCTCTTGAGAATGGTCGCCACAGATGGCCATAGACTCTCATTAATTGATAAGAAAGTTCCCGGTATCCAAAAGATAGAGATGAAACACGGTGTTATGATTCCAAAAAAAGGGATGGTAGAGTTGAATAGACTTTCCTTGGAAAATGGGGACATCCTTTTTGGATTAAAACAAAACAACCTTGTGGCAAGACAAGAGACGGCCTTGATTATAATAAGATTACTAGATACGAAATTTCCTGACTACCGAAACGTGATCCCTGCAAAAGAAGACACGGAAAATATCATCACTATCAGTAGAAGATCTTTATTAGAGGCTATGAGGAGGATGATGATAATTCGGAGTGATCAATATCAAGGGGTAAAGGTGAATATAGGGGTAGATTACCTCGAAATGACCTCTGTAAACCCTGACTTGGGTAATGTGGAAGAGAAGGTAGAGGTTAAATATGAGGGAAAACCAATCGAGATGGGTTTCAATCCAAAATATTTTATAGATGCCCTTCAATCCATGGACAGTGATATCATCAAGTTAACCATCAAAGATCAGACAAGCCCATGTCTGATTACAGGAGATCAAGATAATGGCTTTTTGGGTTTAATCATGCCAATGAGGATTTAGCCATGACAACTAAATACGCTGCCTCGAGTATAAAGGTTTTGAAAGATTTGACGGCCGTCAGGAAAAGACCGGCTATGTACGTTGGAAACACATCTACAGAAGGGCTTCACCATCTGTTATATGAGGTTGTGGATAATAGTGTAGACGAGGCATTGGCAGGTTACTGTGATAAGATAGATATCAGGATAGTCAGCGATAACAGTATTATCGTAAGAGACAACGGAAGGGGAATACCGGTAGGTATGCATAAATACGAGCATTTGCCAGCCCTTGAGGTTGTGATGACTAAACTCCATGCGGGCGGTAAATTTGATAACAAAAGTTATAAGGTCTCTGGAGGTCTACATGGTGTCGGTGTTTCAGTGGTAAATGCACTTTCCGAATATCTCGAGGTGGAGGTTTATTTAAATAACGCTGTTTATTATCAGAGATATGAAAGGGGTGTAACTGTTACCCCTTTAGAGACAATGGGAAAGACAAGAAAGAGGGGGACCAGCATCCATTTCAGGCCTGACCAGAAGATATTTGATAGTATCGATTTTAGTTTTGATATCATTTGCCAGAGGATGAGGGAGTTGGCTTTTCTGAATACAGGGTTAAGGATAACGATTCACGATGATAGGACAGAGAGGGACAAGGAGTTTTTTTATAAAGGAGGTATAGTATCCTTTGTAGAGTATTTAAATCAAAACCAGGATGTTATACATCCTAAGCCTATTTACATATGCGGGGAGAGAAACGGGGTTAGTATTGAAATAGCATTCCAGTACAGCCATTCTTATATCCAAAAGGTATTTTCTTTCGCCAATAATATCAACACGAGAGACGGTGGTAGCCATCTGAGCGGCTTTAAGGCGGCCTTGACAAGAAGTATAAACTCTTATCTCCAAGGGAGCCATCAAAATAAGAACATAAAGCTTACCGGTGATGATGCACGGGAAGGGCTTACCGGGGTGGTAAGTGTTAAGTTAAGAGACGCACAGTTCGAGGGTCAAACCAAGAGTAGGCTTGGAAACAGCGAAGTAAAGGGGTTGGTTGAAAACTTGGTGAACGAAAAACTCACCAGTATATTTGAGGAAAACCCATCTTTAATAAGAAACATTTTAAACAAAGCTATCGAGGCGGCAACAGCAAGAGAGGCTGCACAGAAAGCCAGGGAGTTGACCAGGAGGAAAGGACTTCTCTCTGATAATTTTTTGCCAGGAAAGCTTGCTGACTGCCAAGAAAGGGAGCCTGAAAGGTCTGAGCTGTTTTTGGTAGAAGGAGATTCAGCTGGTGGATCCGCAAAACAAGGAAGGGACAGGAGGTTTCAGGCGATTTTACCCTTGAAAGGAAAGATACTAAACATCGAAAAGGCTCGGTTTGATAAGATGTTATCAAGCACTGAAATAAAAACCGTAATCTCGGCCTTGGGGTCAGGCATAGGCCAAGAGGAATATGATCTTTCAAAACTTCGCTATAACAAAGTGATTATTATGACAGATGCTGATGTTGATGGATCTCACATAAGGACCCTTCTGTTAACCTTTTTTTACAGACAGATGCCGGATCTTGTGGAGGAAGGCCATTTATATGTGGCAAAACCCCCTCTTTATAGAATGAAAGATGGAAAAACGGAGCTGTTTTTCCATAATGAAGATAGTTACAATTCCTATCTCATAGACAGAATTTCGGAAAAGGAAATAGTTCGGATAAATGGGCGCAAAAGGGTTTCAGGCAAGAGGCTCCGTTTATTGCTACAGACACTAGTTGATTACCTGGATAAAACTAAGGTCCTCACAAAAAGAGGTTATAACAGTAGGCTCTTAAACCTCGTATGTCAAAAAAATATTCATAAAAACCACCACAAAGACAAAGATCTGGTTGTTTCCCTATCTCAAGAACTAGAGAGAGAGGCCTTTACTACCGAAGAAATAGTCTTTGATGAAGAGCATAATAGGTATGAATTACTGTTACGAGATCAAAGGGATAATGGATCCTTTTTTAAGTTTAATTGGGAGCTCTTAACCTCGCCCGAATTTCAAAAGCTGTTAAGCCTCAATCAAGAACTGAAGGACTTGCAGGGCCCCTTCTTTTTAGTCGGTGACGAGAAAAACCAGACAAAGATAGAAACAAAGGAAAAGCTTGTTGAATATTTGGTGGATAAGGCAAAGAAGGGGATCGTGGTCCAGAGATACAAGGGTTTGGGTGAGATGAATCCGGAACAGTTATGGCAGACGACGATGGATCCAAAAAGAAGGAGTTTGGTAAGGGTGACCGTTGAAGATGCTATAGCAGCCGACGAGATCTTTACCCTGCTTATGGGTGATAAGGTTGAACCCCGAAGGGCATTTATTCAGAATAATGCCTTGGAGGTACAGGAATTAGATATTTAGATAACCTTGGTCTCTGTTCAAAACCTCTCAGATATAAAACGATTTTCTTGCTTCCAAGGTGTATAATATTATCTACATACTTTAGGCCCCCCCTTTGCAATCCCTTAACCCTAATTTAATGGACTTTTTCACGTTTCACTTTTCATTAAACCTATAAGGAGACAAGATGACTGCTTTACAGGGAACAGATGTAAATACTGTTACCATAGAAGAAGAGATGAGAAGATCTTATCTGGAATATGCCATGAGTGTTATTGTTGGCAGGGCATTGCCAGATATACGCGATGGACTTAAACCCGTTCACAGGAGAGCCCTTTTTGCTATGGAACAGTTAAAAAATTATCATAACAGACCATACAAGAAATCTGCCAGGGTGGTGGGTGACGTCATTGGAAAATATCATCCTCATGGTGATGCAGCCGTTTATGATACTATTGTAAGGATGGCCCAACCTTTCTCCATGAGGTATCCTTTAATCGATGGGCAAGGCAACTTTGGTTCAGTAGACGGTGATCCCCCAGCGGCTATGAGGTATACGGAGATAAGGATGCATCAGATAGCCGAAGAATTTTTGGCAGATGTGGAGAAAGAAACAGTTGACTTCGTATCCAATTATGATGGTTCCTTGTTGGAACCTGTTATCCTCCCCACAAATATACCAAACCTACTCATCAGTGGCTCATCGGGTATAGCAGTAGGTATGGCTACTAACATACCACCACATAATCTTCATGAAGTGGCCGATGCTATCATCCGTACCATAGATAACCCAGATATAACCCTAAAGGAACTCATGGTGGATTTGCCTGGTCCAGATTTTCCGACAGCGGGTTTTATCTATGGAGAGCAGGGGATTCAGGAGGCCTATTCATGCGGGAGAGGAATCATAAAGACCCGGGCTCGAGCATTTGTGGAGAGGGCAGGAGACAATAAAGAGCGGATCGTCATTACCGAAATACCATACCAGGTCAACAAGGCAAGCCTGCTCAAGAGTATGGGAGAGTTAGTTAAAGATAAAAAGATAGATGGAATCAGCGATATACGAGATGAGTCAGACCGTGATGGGCTAAGGATAGCAATCGATATTAAAAGGGGTGCAAAGGCCTCGGTGATCCTCAATCGTCTCTATAAATTCACACAAATGGAGACATCGTTTGGGATTATTATGCTGGCTATTGTAAACGGAAGACCGGAGATCTTAAAGCTTAAGGAGATAATCCAGCACTTTATCAACCACAGAAAGGAAATCGTCGTTCGTCGGACATCCTTCGAGCTAAAGAGGGCTGAAGCCAAGGCGCATATTTTGGAGGGACTGAAGGTGGCATTGGAACACCTCGATAGGGTTGTTGAACTGATTCGCTCCTCGGTGACCCCTTCGGATGCTAAGGCGAAGCTTGTGGAGGTATTTCAGCTTTCAGATACCCAGGCCGAGGCAATTTTAGAAATGAGGTTGCAGAGACTGACCGGTCTGGAAAGAGATAAGGTAAGCGATGAATATAAGAGCACTATCAAGGATATTGAGAGATTTAAGGCCATTCTAAGCAATGATGCACTTGTTTTGGATATTATCAAGAAGGAAACGAGAGGTATTCAGGAGAGATATGGCGATGAGCGGCGAACCGAGATTATCAGAGATGTTCAGGATATAGATATCGAGGATTTGATCGTAGATGAGGATATGGTTATCACAGTGAGTCATGCGGGTTATATAAAAAGAAGCCCAATTAGCCTTTATCGAGCTCAACGAAGGGGTGGGAAGGGTGTGTCTGGAACAAAGACCAGAGAAGAGGATTTTGTGGTATCTATGTTTATTGCCTCAACCCATGATTATCTTCTTTTCTTTATGAATACGGGGCGTCTCTACTGGAGAAAGGTACACGAGATACCTGAAGCAGGAAGAATTGCCAAAGGGACAGCTATCGTAAATTTGTTAAATCTTCAGCCAGAAGAGTATATAGCCACTATCTTGTCAATAAAGGGCTTTGAGGATGGAAAGTTTGTTGTTATGGCAACCAAAAATGGTTTGGTAAAAAAGACAAAGCTTGCTGCCTATAGTAGGCCTCGATTAACAGGTATTGCTGCTTTAAAGACAAACGAAGGAGATGAGTTAATAGGAGTAAGGGTAACCAATGGAGAGCAGGATATCTTTTTAAGTACAAAAAGGGGGAAGGCAATACGGTTCAGCGAAAAGGGCCTGAGGCCGATGGGTCGAGTGGCCGCAGGAAATACGGGGATTCGTCTTGCAGATAAGGATCAGGTGGTGAGCATAGAGATCTTAAACGAGGGCGCAAGCATACTCACCATTACAGAAAATGGCTATGGCAAGAGGACAGATACGAAAGAATACAGGGCGCAACAAAGAGGTGGCAAAGGTGTCTTTTCAATAAAGACATCAGAAAGAAATGGCCCTGTAGTAAGCGCTAATCAGGTGGCAGAGAATGACGAATTGATGATTCTATCAGGAGAGGGGAAAATCATTAGGATTAGATCGGCCGATATCCGGGTCATAGGGCGCCATACCCAGGGGGTTAAGCTGATAGACCTGCATCCCCCTGAGAAGGTTTTGGCAGTAGCCAGGCTGATGGAAACGTAGAGGTGGAAAAAATGGTGAGGATCGGTGTTGTGGGAGGAGGAAGCTGGGGCACTGCGATGGCTAACCATATGGCCCTTAAGGGGTTCGATGTTGATTTATGGATTAGGGAAGAAGAGGTATGCCATCAGATTAAGGGAAAAAGGGTAAATGAGGCGTTCTTACCAGGAATAAAACTTTCCAATGGAATAAGGCCTGTTCAGTCATTTGAGGAGGTGAGCAGCGAAAAAGACCTTTTATTGATCGTTGTTCCTTCCCATGTTTTCAGGGATATCTCAACGAAGCTGTCTCCTTTTCTTTCTCCTTCAACCCCCCTCGTAGTCGGGACAAAAGGTATAGAGAATGAAACCCTTATGACCATGTCTCAGGTAATTAAATCAGTATTACCTGGGAGTTGGGCTGACAGCTTTGCATGTCTTTCTGGCCCGAGTTTTGCTCGAGAGGTCTGTTACAAACACCCAACAGCGGTAACTCTTGCATCCAGAAATAAAAAACTGGCTAAATATTTGCAAAAGCTCTTTTCTGCTGATTACTTCAGGGTCTATACAACCCAAGATGTGATAGGTGTGGAGCTTGGTGGGGCATTGAAAAATGTCATCGCCATTGCCGCAGGTGCATCGGATGGCCTTGGTTTTGGCTATAATGCAAGGGCTGCCTTAATAACGAGGGGCTTGGCTGAAATAACCAGACTCGGGGTCTGTATGGGTGCAAAACCATTAACCTTTGCAGGACTGGCAGGGATAGGTGACCTCATTTTAACATGTACAGGTGATCTCAGCAGAAACAGGATGGTAGGATTAAAGATTGCTGAAGGCGTTCCTATTCAAGAGATTATTTCTGGCATGCACGTGGTTGCCGAGGGGATAAAGACATCTCTATCCGCCTATAATTTGGCAAAAAGAATGGGTATAGAGATGCCTATTAGCACAGAGGTTTACAATATTATCTACAAAGGGAAGGACCCCAGGAAGGCGGTTAAAGATCTAATGACCAGAGAACTCAAGGTAGAGCTTGAAGATTAAAACAGATATATCTGGTGGCTGTCTGGGTTTTTCCCAAAAAAGGTAACATCGTCGATTTTTTCCACCTTTGGTCCGCGACAGAGCGTATACAGTGTCCGCTCTATCCCTATACCCCCGCCATAGGTATCCGGGAAGGTTGATCTTCCTGTATCATCTTTCATGCTCGCTGCTAATAGAAATGGTCCGTATCCATCGAGCTGATTGATGTTTTCGATATTCCCATCTGCTATGATAGGCCTGACGGGGATGACCTTATTATCCAGGAGCCTTTCTACGATTGGTTCATAGAGCCATTCTCTTATGGCCCCGGAAAGAAGCTCCCTAGCCTCAGACTGCTTACCGGTGTCTCGATTAATACCTTTGGCGCAGATGTCGTAATTATATACCATGTCAGAGGTCACCTCACCCAATGTTATCTTTCCGTCGGGTTTCAGGTAGGGGTATATAAGGTCATAGTTTTCCCTTGGGATGCCGGTAATCCAGAAAAACTGTGATGCAGTCTCCTTTCCTATCCCTGTTTCATAGGCTTTGGGCCCATACTCTTTTTTCGAGCGATCGTAGGCGAAGGTAGGAAATGGCTGCTTTGGGATTTCTATGGTAACTCTGAGCTCCTTTAACTCATCTTCATTCTTTTCCACTACCTTGGCCATGCTGTGGATTAGCATCCTCTCAAAGAATTCTTTGGCGCTGTCCATATCCTCCCTGAGGATCTCTTTTATCTGATCTGGCTTGTGGAGATAGGACTCAAGATCAATTCCCCGATTTCTCCTTACCTCTATATCCATCTGGCTGAAGTCGATGATATACTTTCCCCTCTGGATTCTATCAGGGCTCTCAACCTCGAGCCTGATATTAGGAGAGTCAACGAATATACCCTTTATCTTCGGGTGATGGCAGGCCAGAAACTTGGAATAGATCATGCTGTGCGTCAGGACATAGTGAAGGCCTTTATAGGATATAGATGGAACATGTTCTACATCATGGGCTAGTGGGTCCGTAACCGGGCTCAGTTGTACCCTTTCGATATTGCAGAGACCCTCATCAGTCAGGAATTGGTGCATGGCTGTAACAAAAGTGGCCCTTATGGATATGGCAGCAAGGAGGGTATCGCCCATCCACTTTCGATAGTAATATTTTTCCATATATTCCTGAAGGCTCGATCCACCCTCCTTGAGTGCCGCCTGAAAACCAAAAAGGGCATCGCCAATCCCTGTTATGCCTTCATCTTTCATGTTTTTCTCCTTACAGTATTGGCAGGTATTTTTCTATCTCGTACTGGCTCACATGGGTGCGATACCTATCCCATTCGATCTTTTTATTGGCTATGAACTTATTAAAGATGTGATCACCCAGGGTCTCGCGTACCAGCTCACTGTTTTCCACCTCCTGAATCGCCTCAAATAGATTTCCTGGTAAAGACTCAATCCCAGCCCGTTCCCTCGCTACTTCATCCATCTCATAGATATCTTCCTCTACCGGCTCTGGGAGCGGATAGTTCCCCTCGATCCCCTCTAACCCAGCTGCCAGCATAACTGCGAATGCCAGATACGGATTGCAGGCTGGATCAGGAGACCTGAATTCAATCCTGGTGGCCTGCTCCTTGCCAGGTTTATACATGGGCACTCGGATCATGGCAGAGCGGTTGCGCCTGGCCCAGGAAATGTAGACAGGGGCCTCATAGCCGGGGACCAACCTTTTGTAAGAGTTCACCCACTGGTTGGTTACCGCGGCAATTGCTCTCGCATGCCTCATAATACCAGCAATGTAGGACTTCGCCTTGTGCGATAGATGGTGTTCGTCTTGGGAATCGTAAAAGGCATTTGTATCGCCCTTAAATAGAGACTGGTGCACATGCATACCGTTCCCATTCTGACCAAAGATGGGCTTCGGCATGAAAGTGGCATAGTAGCCCTTTCTCAGGGCTGTCTCCTTGACAGTTATTCTGTAGGTCATGGTCTTGTCAGCCATGGCCAGAGCCTCATCAAATCTGAGGTCGATTTCGTGCTGACTGGGGGCGACCTCATGGTGGCTGTACTCTACCCGGATGCCCATATCCTGGAGGGCAAAGATGATTTCTCTTCTCAAGTCACTGCCTTGATCCAGGGGTCTGTTATCAAAATATCCACCTTTATCGATAAGTTTCGGGCCATCCTGACTCTCAAAACAGAAAAACTCAAGCTCAGGTCCCATGTAGGCCTTATATCCTCTTTCGGCTAGCTTTCCTGTCATTCTCTTTAGCACATATCTCGAGTCGCCTTCGTAATGGGTTCCGTCAGGCCGAAGGATATCGCAAACCATCCTTGCCACCGGCCTATCCTGGGGCCTCCAGGGAAGAAACTGAAAGGAGCTTGGATCGGGCATAGCTATCATATCGCTCTCCTCAATCCTGGCGAACCCCTCGATAGAAGAGCCATCGAAGCCCATTCCCTCTTCCAATCCTTCTTCCAGTTCGGATGGGGTGATCGCAAAGCTCTTCAAAATCCCTAAAACATCCGTAAACCAGAACTGGATAAAGCTGACATTCCTCTCTTTCACTATCTTAAGGACATCTTCTTTTGTCTTCCAAAGCATACGTCCCTCCACGTTAAATAAAGCCTTTTTAAGGTCTCTCAGTCGCCCTTACCAGTTGAGCGGTAAGGATGTCGATCCCCATGTCATAGCTGCATATATACCTAACACAATAGCGTCTTTCTGGTAAAGCTCTTTTATCCGATGGCCTTTCTGGCCCTTTCCGGTGTCCTAATTTTGATACATTCATCCTGCTTACCGCGTCGGCCTTACCTTCACCGCACGGCGTGCAGTTCCTTCTTGATTTGTTTGGTAGTATAGGCCTCATAGTTGACGATAGAGGCGATAAGGGCTGCATCTGCCTTACCCTTTGGAAGCACAGCATAAACACGGTCAATATTACCTGCACCACCTGATGCTATAATGTGAATATGTATGCCTTCAGATAGGAGGCATGATAATTCCAAATCATAGCCCCGCTGCGCCCCATTTATGGCAAGGAGGTCTTCCTTGACTACGAAACAAGAGTTTGTGTAAAAGATGACAGGGTGTTGGAAGAGGGGCAAAGGATCACTATGTCATGCTGGTATTGGTAGATACCTTTGTGCTATGGGGTACCTTCTGCCGTAACTAAAGGACTTTGTGGTAACCTTTAACCCTGGAGGGGCCTGATGTCTCTTATATTCGTTACGATCAACCCGCCTGACGATATCCTTGACGATCGATGGCTCAAAGCCCATTCCTATAATCTCCTCTGCTGCCTTATTGTCTTCGATATATGCCTTCAGTATATCGTCTAAGACCTCATATGGGGGCAAGTCATCGTTGTCCAATTGGCCAGGCTTGAGCTCAGCCGATGGGGATTTTTGAATAATTCTTTCGGGAATCACCTCTTTTTTCTTATTGATCAGATGGGCGATTCGGTAGACCATGGTCTTTGGGACGTCAGAGATAACGGCCAGCCCACCGCCCATGTCGCCGTACAGGGTACAATAACCTACCGCCAGCTCTGATTTATTGCCGGTAGAAAAAAGCAGGTAACCAAACTTGTTGCTAAGGGCCATGAGGATGATTTGCCGGATCCTTGCCTGGATATTCTGCCCTGTCACTTCCGTTGCCACGTCTTTAAAGAGGGGAGATAGCTCTTGAAGAAAGTTATTGAATATCCCTTCAATGGGCAGCTGAAAAAGCTTGATCCCCAAATTCGCTGCCAGCTCTTGGGTATCTTCAAAATTCTCCTTATGGGTATACTGGGAAGGCATAAAGATTGCTGTAACGTTTTCTTTTCCAAGGGCGCGGACAGCAATACAGGCGGTAAGAGCTGAATCAATGCCGCCGCTTACTCCCACAACTGCCTTGGAAAACCCGCATTTGCGAACATAATCCCTGGTACCCATTATCAGCGCATTGAGGAGCGACTCGGTATCAGTCCGGGAAACTAGATGGAGATCACCTTTTTGGCCGTGAGTATCGAAAACAACCGTGTCCTCTTCAAAGTCTCGGGCCCTCGCGGCCATCCTCGCTTCTGAATCAAAGGCGAGGCTGATGCCATCAAAAAGCACACTGTCATTGCCTCCAACTTGATTGACGTAGATGAGGGGAACCTTGTACTTCTTGGCTATATCCCTGAGCATATCCCACTTAAATTCTCTCTTGCCCACATGGTAGGGGGATGCCGCGATATTGATGAGGAGGTTCGCCCCTTCCTTGATCATCCTCTCTGCCGGATCAACCGGGTAGAGCCGTCTTGAAAAGAAGGCTTTGTCATTCCAGATGTCCTCACAGATGCTAAGCCCTATTCGCCAGCCTTTATAAAGAAAAGCCGAGTATTCTGTTCCGGGCTCAAAATACCTCCTCTCATCGAAAACGTCATAAGTGGGAAGAAGTCTCTTGTGCGCCTGATGGAGAATCTTTCCATTATCAAAGAGCACAGCCGAATTGTACAGAGGGTTGCCCTCTTTGCCTGGATTTCTATCCACAAACCCGCATATCACACCAATCCCCTTTACAGAGTTGATCAGCCTCTGTAGATGCATCAGGTTAGCCTCGATGAACTCGCCCTTTTCCAGAAGATCTCGAGGCGGATAACCTGAGATAACCAATTCTGAAAAAACAATGAGATCACAGGATAGACCTTTAGCCGTTTCTGCTGCGGCCATAATCTTGTCCGTGTTGAGGGCGAAGTCCCCGATGGTTGGGTTAATTTGGGCTAAGGCTATTTTCATTGCTTCAGATCCTTTTCCTTCTTACTCTGGCAATTCCATTGGTGACTTTCCATCAAAGCATTTTAGGCATAAGCTCTCCCTGGGGATCTTCAATGCCTCAACAAACGCTTCCAGGCTGTTATAGCGTACAGAATCGGCGCCGATCTTTTCAGAAACCCAGCTCTCCAGGGCCTTGAGTTCATCCGACGTGGTGATATTACCGGTGGGGATATATTTTCTAGCTAAAAGCTCTTCATAAGTCCTGGTTGATATGCCAAAATCACAGGGATACATCAATGGCGGACAGGCACTGCGCACATGAACCTCTTTGGCCCCAGCATTCTTCAATTCTCTGACCTTCTCTCTGATCTGGGTACCCCTGACAATGGAGTCATCACAAAGGACAATCCTCTTATCCTTAATCGCGTATTTCAGGACGGAGAGCTTCTTCTTGGCCATCCTATCCCGATCTTCCTGGGTTAGCTGGGTATAGCTTCGATCAGCATATCTGTTATAGAGAAAGACCTCTTGATAGGGTAATCCGGATGTCATGTGATACCCTAGGGCATGTCCGATACCTGACAGTGGTACCGGTGCCACGAGATCGGCCTGAATGTCGCCTTCTTCAATATCTCTCCGGGCCAAACTCATTCCTAAGTTGTTTCTGGCCTCTTGAACATAGAGTCCGTCAATCTTGCTATCCATGCTTGCTGCGTAAGCCCATTCAAAGGCACAGTGGGCTCTTCTGGGACTTCTTAATTGTTTCTTGGTCTCGAATCCCTTTTGAGTGATAAGAACAATCTCCCCTGGCCTCACGTCTCTAAGGCGATCTATCCCCATATTCTGGGCAGCTCTCGACTCAGAGCTAACAAGATAGATTCCTGGCCCCTCTCCCAGGATGAGAGGCCTAAATCCATAGACATCTCTGGCAACGTATATCCCATCTTGAGCCAGGACAACAAGCGAGTAGGAACCTCTTATCTTTTCAGCCAGTGCAGAAATTCCAGAGACTATATCCTTTTCCTTCATAATGAGCTTGGAGACGATTTCAATATCCAGGCCATGATAAAATGCCTCTCCCTTATCCTTCATCTCTGTTAGGAGGGCATCGTTATTTATGATATTACCGCTAAAGGCAACCGCTATCTCACCAACGGCCCCCTGCCACATCATGGGCTGTCTTTCCTTAAGGCTTACGTGCCCTATTCCTATGTTACCTTTAAAGGTCTCTAACTCACGAGGGATAAAGGTATTCCCTACCTGACCATAATGGGTAATCAGGTATATTCTTTTTCCATCATACGTAGCAATGCCACAGAACTGCTGGCCTCTGTGTTGAAGGAAGTCAAGGCCTCTGTAGATATCCTCAGCACAGTCTGTATCCTTTACAATGCCGAATACACCGCAATTATCACCTATTGATTTCACTGGTTTTTCCTCCTTGGGAACTATCGATATCCCGATGGTAGCTTTGAAGCGATTTGACATGCCCATGATCGCTCCGGTAAGCATCAATACCCCTGACAGCGGCCAAGGCTGCTGCAGGGGTGGTGATATACGGGACCTTGTACTTGACGGCAGACTTGCGGATATATGAATCGTCGTACTTGCTTAATTTACCACTTGGCGTGTTGATAACCAAGTGGATCTCGCGGTTTTTTATGGCATCTACAATGTTTGGTCTCCCCTCGTGTAATTTTAGTATATGTTCCGATTCGATCCCGTGTTCGGCCAGGAATTTATGGGTGCCGTCAGTGGCCTTAATCTTAAAGCCAAGCTTCTTGAATTGTTTGGCAATTTCTGGAATGGCGGATCTATCTTTTTCTAATACAGTAATCAAAACAACTCCTTCAGTAGGAAGTCGCTGTTGAGTGGCCTCTTCAGCCTTAAAGAATGCTAGCCCAGGGCTTTTGGCAAGCCCGAGCACCTCCCCGGTCGACCGCATTTCAGGGCCTAAGAGAGGATCAACCTCAGGGAACATGTTAAAGGGAAAGACCGCCTCCTTAACGCCGAAGTGGGGAATAGCTCTCTGCTTAAGGTTAAGATCAGCAATCGCCCTGCCGAGCATGATTTCGGTTGCCAGTCGGGCCATGGATACATTGCAGACCTTGGAGACAAGCGGAACAGTTCTCGATGCGCGGGGGTTTGCCTCAAGGACGTAAACAGTATCGTGGGCAATGGCATATTGAATGTTTAATAGGCCAACTACATTGAGCTCTACTGCTATCTTTTTGGTATACTCGTTGATGGTATTCATGTGCTTGGCCGGGATGCTGATAGGCGGAATGATGCAGGCTGAGTCCCCCGAATGTACACCGGCGAGTTCTATATGTTCCATAATAGAAGGCACGAAGGCCTGTCTGCCATCCGCCAAGGCATCAGCCTCTGCCTCAATAGCGTTTTCCAGAAACTTATCAATGAGAATAGGTCTTTCAGGTGTAACATCAACAGCGGCTGCCACATAATGCCTGAGCATCTCCTCATCATAGACAACCTCCATCCCTCTTCCGCCAAGCACATAAGATGGCCTAACCATGAGGGGATATCCGATCTTTTCTGCAATAGCCAGTGCCTCCTCCAGGGTGCTGGCCATTCCGGACTCTGGCTCAGGAATGCCAAGTTTGGCCATCATCATTCTGAAATGATCTCTGTCCTCTGCCAGGTCAATACTCTTCGGCGATGTCCCGATTATCCTGACACCAGCCGCTGCCAGCTCATTCGCGATGTTGAGCGGTGTCTGCCCTCCAAACTGGACAATCACCCCCTCTGGTTGTTCTTTTTCGTATATGCTCAATACATCCTCGACTGTTAGGGGCTCAAAATACAGTCGGTCAGATGTATCGTAGTCGGTTGAGACCGTTTCGGGATTACAATTAACCATGATTGATTTGAAACCGAGGTCACGTAAGGCAAAGGCCGCATGAACGCATGTGTAGTCAAATTCTATCCCCTGGCCAATCCTGTTAGGGCCGCCGCCTAAAATCATAATCTGCCGACCACCTTCTCTTTGAACCTTGTCTGGTGCATTGT
The DNA here is from genome assembly GCA_020349945.1 of Deltaproteobacteria bacterium. GTDB lineage: Bacteria > Desulfobacterota > DSM-4660 > Desulfatiglandales > B25-G16 > JABXJZ01. The sequence continues at coordinate 2,123,410 of CP070704.1, read as the reverse complement.
ATGTTGAGAAATAGTATGCTGCATTTTCCACACCACTGACCGGCACGGGTTCCCATCCCTCCACTACACCAAGAGAGGTGCGCTTGTTCCTGATATCCCTTTCTGGGATATCAAGGATCTGTGCCAGGTAGCGGTCCGCAAACCCGTCCCTCTTGGCCTGGGTTAACAGATCATCGGGAAGCCCCTTTCCCTTGAAGGCGAGGATCTTTTCCTCAAGTTCAACGAGTTCTTTCATCTGCTGGATAAACCAGGGTTTTATATAGGTTTTGTTGTGGAGTTCACGTACAGGCGCGCCCTTCCTGAGCGCTTCATACATGATGAATTGCCGCTCGCTTGAGGCTTCAGTCAACAGATCCATGAGTTTCTCAAGGGGTCTTTCATGAAAATCCTTGGCAAATCCGAGCCCATAGCGGTTATTCTCAAGCGAACGGATTGCCTTCTGGAGGGCCTCTTTATATGTTTTTCCGATGCTCATAACCTCGCCAACAGCTCTCATCTGGGTACCGAGCCTGTCTTCTGCGCCCTCAAATTTCTCAAAGCCCCACCTGGCAAACTTCACTACAACGTAATCCCCCGAAGGCGTATATTTATCCAGGGTTCCACCGCGCCAATAGGGCATCTCATCCAGTGTCATGCCAGCTGCTAACAAGGTGGAGATGCGGGCGATTGGGAAACCCGTAGCCTTGGATGCAAGGGCTGAAGAACGTGAGGTCCGTGGGTTAATCTCAATGACAACAAGACGGCCTGAGTCTGGATCGTGGGCAAACTGGATGTTGGTGCCCCCTATCACCTGGATTGCCTCTACAATCTTATACGAGTAGTCTTGCATCCTCACCTGCAATTCAGGGGCTATGGTAAGCATGGGTGCTGTGCAGTAGGAATCGCCAGTGTGGACTCCCATTGCATCAACGTTCTCTATAAAGCAAACGGTGATCATCTGGTTCTTTTGATCGCGCACCACCTCAAGCTCCAGCTCCTCCCAACCGAGAACGGATTCCTCCACCAGGATCTGGCCGATGAGACTGGCAGAGAGGCCACGGCTTGCCACGGTTCTGAGCTCTTCAACGTTGTAAACCAGGCCACCGCCTGTGCCGCCCATGGTATAGGCAGGCCTGATGACCACTGGGTAGCCAAGGCCTTGAGCAATTTTTTCTGCCTCTTCAACGCTAAAGGCCGGCGCACTTTTGGGCATCTCTATGCCCAACCTCTCCATGGTGGTCTTGAACTCAATGCGGTCCTCGCCGCGTTCGATGGCGTCTACTGCGACGCCGATGATCGTTACGCCATATTTTTCAAGGACCCCCCTTCTGGCCAACTCTGAGGAGAGATTAAGCCCTGATTGACCCCCGAGGTTGGGTAAGAGCGCGTCTGGCCGCTCCTTTATGATAATCTTCTCCATGGTCTCTACATTGAGTGGCTCGATGTAGGTAGCATCGGCCATACCAGGATCGGTCATGATGGTTGCTGGGTTGGAATTGACCAAAACGATCTCATAACCGAGTGAACGAAGGGCCTTGCAGGCCTGGGTACCGGAGTAATCAAACTCACAGGCCTGGCCAATGATAATAGGGCCAGAACCGATAATCATAACCTTATGGATATCGGTACGTTTGGGCATTGTCTCTCCCCTTAAACAAGATTGAAGGATTCAATTCTGAGAAAATCTCACTATCTCGGAAAATAGTCCGAAGATGAAAATTTATCAAGCAGTTTCCTCCTAGAGCCAAGACTCTTAACTGGTAGATATTTATGGGCTTTGCTCAGAATCTCTCCGCGAATAACAAAATATGCCTCTTTAACTCTATAAGGTCATTTGTGGACTTCTTCTCCAAATATGGCATATCTTTCTTTGGCAAGCCACGACATATTGCTGAGAATTGAATATTTTGGGTGGCAGGGTTCAGTCTGATACCCATTTGAGGCTGTATTATAGTGGTTGCTGGCAGACAGTTAATTCAGGAGATGAAGAGGTCTCTTGTGGAAAAATTTGGATCGCTGGTCAGGTTAACGCCCAGACGCCTCAGACCTGCTTCATCGCCTGGTGTGGGGATGTGGGTCATGTGTACCTCACAGCCCTGAAGCTCTTTTAATTTCTCAATGGCCAATTGAGCAGCAGAATTTGTCGTCGCACTGATACCGAGCGCAATCAGAGTCTCTTCCAGGTCCAGGCTGACCGTTTTCTCATTCAGGATTTGCGTCTTGAGGTTCTTGACAGAATCCGTTATGTGGGAAGGCAGCAACTTTATCTTATGGGGAATTTCTGCCAAGTGCTTTATGGCGTGCAGAATAAGGCTTGATGCCGCATGCATGAGAGGAGAGTTATTGCCGGTAACTATGGTGCCGTCGCTCAATGCTATGGCTGCCCCACAATAAATGCCTTCATTGCCTTTATTTGCCTCCTGTGCCTCCCTGGCGGCCTGACGCGCCGGTTCAACAACACTCCTGTACTCTGGTTGGAGATTAAAATCCTTGATAAAAAGCTCTACCCTCTGGACGGTTTCCTTATCCGCAAAACCCATCACATATTCACACTGGTATCGAAAATAGCGCCTGATAATTTCCTGCTTGGCTGCCTCACCTGCGACATCATCATCAGTTATAGCAAAACCAACTCGATTCACTCCCATATCTGTTGGAGATCTGTAAAATGATTCGCCACCAGTTATTTTCTCCAGTATTCTTTTGAGAACAGGGAATATTTCGACATCACGGTTATAGTTTACCGCTCTCTGATTGTAGGATTCCAGGTGAAAAGGATCGATGAGGTTGAAATCTTTGATATCAGCGGTTGCTGCCTCATAGGCTACATTAACCGGATGTTTAAGTGGTAAATTCCAGACAGGAAAAGTCTCAAATTTAGCATATCCGGACTTAATCCCTTTCTTGTAGTCATGGTACAATTGAGAGAGGCACGTAGCCAGCTTCCCACTGCCGGGGCCGGGACCTGTGACAATGACCAGCGATTTTTCCGTTTCAATATACTCATTAGCCCCATATCCTTCACCGCTTACAATCAATTCTACGTCTGTGGGATACCCTTTTGTGAAACGATGGGTATAGACCTTCATATTCCTTCTTTCCAATCTATTTTTGAACAATGTGGCGGCTGGCTGGTTATCAAAACGGTTAATGATCACACCCAGCACCTCGATTCCCCACCCCCTTAAATCGTCGATCAGTTTGAGGGTGTCAGAATCATAGGTAATGCCAAAGTCTGCCCTTATTTTTTTTCTTTCAATATCGCCAGCATAGATGCATAGCAGGATATCTGCCTTGTCTCTTAATTTCTGTAGAAGCCGCATTTTGACATTTGGATCATATCCGGGTAAAACCCTCGAAGCATGATAGTCATAAAGGAGCTTACCTCCAAATTCGAGATACAGTTTGTTGTCAAACCTCTTAACCCTTTCGAGGATTGCAGATGTCTGTTCTCTTATGTATCGCTCAGTGTGAAAACTTGTTGTTTTTCCAGCCATGTTTTCGCCGTTCGTTGATTATTTTTCCTGATTCGTTACTCTCCATATCATTCGATTAAACCTATGTGCTAATAAAAACCCCACCCGTGTTTATGAGAAGCAAGGTATTGGTATTCGGATCATGTTGTCCCTTTTGGCCTGGGTTAACGCATATTATTGGAGTAAAGGAAAACTATCAAAGAATATATTTTTCGTCAATGGCTGACTTGTTTGGTCAAGAAACGAGGTGGGGGCGAGGGGTATTTGGTGAAAACGGGTGGCATTTCTAGTATAAATGTTGTAGATTTAAAGCTTGATCATTATTTAAGATAGCATGGTACGAAGGTTTAAAAGGGTAATGGCCTTAAGGGGCGCCCCCGGCATTAAATACATTATTGGCAAGGAATGAGGGAATTTAGTCAAATAATGAGGTTTTTGTAACAGGCTTCGACCGGGTTATCTATGGACAAAATTAAGCTGGAAACCTACGATAGGTATATAAAGGGCCTTATGGATATTAGCCAGGCCATCACTTCCGACCTGTATCTGGAAGATATTCTCAAGCTAATAGTGATGGTCACAGCAAAGGTGACCGGGGTAGAGATCTGCTCCCTTTGGCTGGTGGAGGAGACTAAAGACGGAAAAAAAATGCGACTTAAGGCAACTCAGTCTATGAACCCTGATTACTTCAAGGACAGATTTTTAAATATGAATGAAGGCGTGGTTGGATTTATTGCCACTCATAACCGCACACTTGTCCTCGAGGATGTATTAAGGGAGCCCAGATTCAAGGAAAAGGAAATGGCAAAAAAATTGGGCCTGGTTTCGATGGTGGGTGTCCCCTTGCGTGTGAAAGATGACAGGGTTATCGGGGTGCTCGATTGTTTTACGATCGAGCCCCATAAATTTTCAGAAACAGAAATCAACCTCATAAAGACAGTGGCGAATCAGGCTGCCATAGCCATTGGAAACACAGAACTTCTAGTCCGAACGAGGGTTATCGAAGAGGAATTAGAATCAAGAAAAAAGATCGAGAGAGCAAAAGAGTTATTGATGGTTAAAAAGAATTTGCCGGCTGATAAGGCCTTCCGGTGGTTACAAAAAAAGAGCATGGATAGCCGAAAATCCATGCGGGAGATCGCTGAGGCGATTATTATCTCCCAGGACATTTAGTCGTGGTGAAAGGCATAAAAAAGCACTTGACAAAAGGGGCGGTTGTTATTATAAATGATACTGAATCTTAAATAACGGTAATACAGAGCCGTATTACTTAAGGAGACAAAGAGGTCCACAATCTACGTGAGTGTAGAGTGTGGATTTTTATTTTTTGTCCTTTTAAGTGATGGGGATCAATAAAGGGAGGATTTACCTATGTCGTTTAGTAAACCAAATCGTAGTGCTGCAACCGTGACAACGACCCGTGTAGAGCCGGCTCCAGTCTCGGGTATCTGCGTGACGTGCCTGGATGGGTGTGAGGGACCCTGTGAGGTGGGGCGCTCTGCCCTAAAAGGACGTGAGATGATCTATCCTCAGCCCTTCGGCAAGATTACTGCAGGGGCTGAAAAGGATTATCCCGTTGATTTTTCTCACTTTAATATTCAGGGAACGTGTGTGGGGGCAGTTGGTATCGAGGCCGACTCAGACGTTGCCACATTTCCAGCAGTCGACTGTAGCATAAATTTAGGGGCTGATGGGGGCATCAAGCTCGATTTTCCAACCTTTACCGGAGCACTCGGATCTACCGAAATTGCCCGGATCAACTGGGAGGATATCGCCGCAGGTGCGGCAATCTCGGGGGTGATTGTTGTAGCAGGGGAAAACATTTGCGGCATGGACCCCGATGCCGAATTCGAAAACGGCAAGATCTTTAAATCGCCGGAAATGGAGCGTCGGATTGAGACCTTTAAAAGGTGGTACGATGGAAAAGGCGGGGTCATTATTCAAGCCAATGTTGAGGATACCAAGCTTGGGGTCCCGGAGTACGTGATCGAGAAGCTGGGCGTGGAGATCATTGAGCTCAAGTGGGGACAAGGGGCCAAGGATATCGGCGGGGAGGTAAAGCTGCCCAGCCTAGAGAGGGCTCTGGAGCTTAAAAAACGTGGCTATATTGTGCTCCCTGATCCCACAGAGCCTGCTGTCCAGACTGCCTTTGAGGCTGGAGGGATCTCTGAATTCGAAAGACACTCAAGGCTGGGCATGGTGGATGAGGAATCCTTTCATAAATCCGTAGATCATCTGCGCAGTTTAGGAGCGAAGTATGTGACCCTGAAGACTGGTGCTTACCGGCCTGCTGACCTGGCCCGCGCGTTAAAATATTCATCAGAGGCAAAGATAGACCTGCTGACTATTGACGGATCCGGGGGCGGCACAGGCATGAGTCCCTGGCGCATGATGAATGAGTGGGGCATACCAACGGTCCAGCTTGAATGCCTGACTTACCAGATCTGTGAACGACTCAAGGCCAAAGAGGCTTTCATTCCTCCTCTTGCCATAGCCGGGGGCCTTTCCTTAGAGGATCATATATTTAAGGCCGTTGCCTTGGGGGCCCCTTATGTAAAGGGAATCTGTCTGGGACGGGCCATCATGACAGCGGCTATGGTGGGGAAGAGCCATGGGAGACTGATGGCTGAAAAGAACAAACGGGGAGGCGAAGACATTGCTGACGGCTATGTCAAGCTTTTTGCTGTGGGTGCCCAGTTAAGGGAGCGCTTTGGAAAGGACTTCGCGAGGCTTCCGGCCGGGGCCATTGGTGTGTACTCATACATTGATCGGCTACGGCAAGGTTTACAGCAACTCATGGCTGGCGCCAGGAAATTCGCTCTCCACCATATTGACCGGAACGACCTAGTTGCCCTAACAAGGGATGCGGCCGAGGTGTCAGGCATTCCCTATGTTATGGAATCAGACCAGGAAGAGATTGAGAAGATCTTGGGCTAGTGCATTGAGAGAAAGGAGATTAGGATGATCAATAGTATTTGCAGACATGACTGCAAGGATTGCTACGCGCTCAGGGTTTGCGCAGTGGATGCTATCGGAGAGGAAAAAGGCCTCATCTCTGTGGACACGGATAAGTGTATAGGCTGTGGATGCTGCAAAGTGGCCTGTGTCACCTTTGGTTACAAGGCCCTTGAAGATAAGACAACTGAGTGGCTTATGGGGGCCCGCTGGTTTAAATCTTAGCAATCTTTAGGCCGGCTGCAAATGAAACGAGCGATCACTCTGTAGAGCAAGGAATAGGAAGGAGATTACCATGAGCACCAGAAAACCGAAAGCAGTTCTTGCTGCGGAGTTCGATTGTGAAACGCCGCTCAAATTCTATGAGCACTGTATTTCCTGCCCGCGATTTGATGGATGTCCTGATTTAGCCTTGATCAAGGAAATTCTGCGGCTGAAAAAGAAGATTAATTACAATAGAGATCATTATTCGGGCAGGGGAGATCTAGAAGGGAGCAGGCATAGTGTTGATGCCAACGTCTTTAATTGTCTTGCGCCCCTCTACTTTTTTGAAAGAACCCGAGAAAGATGTGTAAATGGGGGACGCTGCCGTGAATCTGGTTTGCTTCTGGCCCTGCTGACAGGAAATAGAAAACTGGAGTACAGCCAGAAAGTGCCCATGGAGTTTCCTCGTTCACAACTGCGCCCCCAAAGCGTTGAAATGCGAGGATCATAATGTTGGGTAAGTGGTAGCCTTTTAAGGGCCCTCTGAGTAAAGGATCCTCTTGTTTCTCAGCGTCCAATTGCGGCCGATCACTCGGAGAAGATGCGATTACGACGCCTAAACTCATCCCAAGAAACAGATAGCACTGTGGCTTTGAGGATCGGCCACAACTCTCGCATAGGCGCCGTTAGCCACTTGGGGGACATCGATGACACGTACGGCATTTTCAAACTGGCCACTTTCTGGCAAAAGATCAGCCAAGATATTTGCAGAGCGCTCAAAAAACAGGCTATTGAATCTGGTGTCGGGGTCATCGGGATAAATCGGCAGGTAGATCATCTGGTTCTCGACCAGATCCTGAAAAAAGTGCGTCCCGTAGGATAGCTCGGGTACGTGACCAGAATCTTCGCGGGCAATTTCAACGAGAACCGCCGTGTTATCAATATCTGCATAACTTACATTGACACCTAGGTCAATGTTACCGCTACCCCACCTGCCCGGGCCCATCATCAAAAATTTATCCGCTGCAAGGCGCGGATGTGCGTTGAGGCGTCCTACTACACGGCCTACTGACCTTTTGAGTTCCATTGAGTTGATTTGGGCATAACGTCGCGGGTCTATGTAAATAATATGTTTGATTCTGCTCACGACCCCGCCACTGATAACCCTCGTGGCCCTAAAGAGGGTGCGGTCCTGGGGAATGTTATCAGGAACCTTGAGAGGGCCTGATAGGCCCGGCAGCCATAAAGGCCTACATTGCAGTAAATTGATTTTGACATGCCCTTCTAGGTCTGCGGATGCAGTAAATTCCGTATCTACTGGGTGGCCGTAAGCCTTGTCCAGCGTCTCCAGCATCTCTGCTGTAATTTTGACGAAATTTGTGCTCCTCATGAACTTGTTGAATGTGAGCAGGATTTTCTCTGTTGGGTAAAGTTTGACCCCTTTGTAGAGGTCGGACAGGTAACCGTCCTTCATAACGGATGCCAGCAAGTGGATATTAGGGTATTCGTCTTCGGAAACGACTTCATTGATAGGCAGGGTAGCGAATTCATTCGCCTCTAGGTTAAGAAGATCCACCTCATGCTGAGAGTACTTCGCTATTTCCATGCCAACCTCAGGCCTGAGTTCCGGATGGCTAAGAGCAATCATTCTTGGGTAATCGCCACCTACCCGGTTTACTGCGCGAGTCCCTAATCCGAATACGAGGCGTATGAGGCCTTTATTGGGGTCAATGCGACTGGTCCACGCATAGAGGTTTCGTGAGAATGCCACGCCTGCAAGGCTCGGGAAAAAATAATGTCTGTAAGGAATTCCTGACACACGTTGAACCAGGATAGCCATCTGTTCGTCACTTTCGCCCAGCCCTCGCCTGCGTCGATAGGAAAGGGCATCAGGACTCAACGTGCTTGCATAGACCAATTTTATTGCACGCAAAAAAACCTCTAATCTCTCGTCAGGACTGCCCTGGTTGGCGCAAAATTCGCTTCGATATTTGCCAGCAAATGAGTTCCCAAAGCTATCTTCCAGCAAGCTACTGGATCTTACAATAATGGGTGCCTGGCCAAAGTAGTCCAGCATGTTGCGGAACTGCTCCATTATTTCTGGAGAGAACCTTCCGGTTAGGAAGCTCTGTTCCACGTCTTGAAATTCTTCACGCGAGAGCTGGGAGTCCCTTGATAGCTTCAGGCGGAGCCTGAACAGGTTGTTATCCACAAGGAAAGTGAAGAACGTATCTGACCCAATGTAGAACGAGTCGTGGTCTTCCAGTATTTGCGAGAAATCTATTTGGCTATCTTCCTTCAAGAGAATGCGCCTAGCCAGCAGCATCCCAGCCGCCTTGCCCCCGATCCTTCCAGACCCGATCATACGGTCCCTAATGTTGTACAGGTCTTCCAGAGTGAAATAGGAATCCGCCAGTCTGTTAAACTCGGGATGATTGCCGATCAACATCCGCGAAAACTCTTGTTTAAGGGCCTGGATCTCAGGGGTGATCTGCTGAGTGTCTTTACCGGCGTCTCGATATTGAATCAGCTTATGGTAGACACTGTCCCACGGGGCAATTGAGCTCTCCATGGCGTGGAGCGGACGTTTACGAGCGATCGCAGACACTGCCGCCGCTTCGCCACTTTGGAAAACCGGCTGCCACCTGCCTTCAGTAACCACATGGGGCAGGAACATTTGTGGAGAGTAGCGGTCCCAAACCTTCAATGGATGAATATACATGATGCCCTTTATACGGTAAACGTCGATAAGCACCTGTGTAGTATCGCGGACTCTGGCTACAGCACTGTGGGCATGCTGACCACGCGTCAAAGCGAAGTAGGCGACTGTATCCAGCTCGCGGAGAAACGGACACGTCACCTGGAAAAAATTCGCCAGCAGCTCATCTGTTGCCCACTCCTCAACAAGGGCTGACAAGTTATCGACTATAAAGAATTTCTTCTTCGCCCATTGCTCAATCACCCTGTGTACCTCGGCGGTAAAGGAGTCGAATCCGAGGCTCGGATCTACCGCCTTGATGACAAGACCACGACGATGTCCGACAATCGGGGGGTGAGGCGCAAATCTTAGATAAACACACGTATCGCTGTAGCGTATTGCCTGGTCTGCAAAAGGCTCTGCAAAGTATGAATAGTCGTCTAGGCTGTCAACCTGCCACACAACATTATCGCCCAGACGAAGGCCTTTAAGGACTTGGTCGAGGGCTGCTATTCCGCTGTTTATTGCCTTTGGTTCCATTTTCGATATATCGTTTTCATCAAAGAAGCTGGCTCTCCCATGCTAAACCCAGCCACGAAGCTTACAGGCCTCGGCTACCCTCGCTACGGACACCAAATAGGCGGCCTGACGCATATTGACCTTGTTGTTTTGGCTCATTTCGTAAACGCTTTTGAAGGCGCGGGTCATTTTTTGTTTTAGTCTCCAGTGAATTTCCTCTATTTCCCAGTAAAGATTATAGGTATTCTGGACCTGCTCCAGATAAGAAACGGTGACCCCTCCGGCATTGGCGAGGAAATCGGGCAATACAATTATTCCCTTATCATAAAAGATCTTATCGGCTTCCGGTGTCGTAGGGCCGTTGGCAAGCTCACAGAGGATCTTGCAGCGTAACCTTGGAGCGTTTTCTTCTGTGATTACATTTTCCAGCGCAGCAGGGAAAAGGACGGCGACCTCGAGTTCGAGGAGTTTCTCATTACTTATCTCCTCTGCCCCGGGAAAACCATTAACTCTGCCATTCATAAGCTTATGTTCAATGAGTGCCTCCACATCTATGCCGTTGGCGTTGTATATGCCTGCCTTGGAGTCGGAGGCAGCCACCAGCTTAAGACCGAGAATATGTTCACCAAGCCGGGCTGCATACTGACCAGCATTGCCAAAACCCTGAATAGCCATAGGCTGGCCCTTGAGATCAATACCGTAAGCTGTAGCTGCTTCCTGAGTCACATAGATCCCGCCTCTCGCCGTGGCATCGCCGCGCCCCTGAGATCCACCCAAGGCTATGGGCTTTCCTGTGATCACACCCGGGTGTTTTTCGCCCATGATTGTTTCATATTCATCCATCATCCATGCCATAATTTGCGGGGTGGTATAAACATCAGGGGCAGGGATATCCTTGGTGACGCCGAGAGACCTGGCGATAGCCCGCATGTAGGCGCGAGCAAGTCGCTCCTTTTCGGCCTCGGAAAGCTCCTTGGGGTTACAAATAATTCCCCCTTTGCCTCCCCCTAGAGGGATGTCAACCACGGAGGTTTTCCAGGTCATCCATGCCGCAAGGGCACGCACTGTGTCGATAGTCTCATCTGGATGCCAGCGGATGCCTCCCTTGGCAGGGCCACGGGCCGTGTTGTACTGGATACGAAAGGCATGAAAGATCCTATTTGAACCGTCATCCATCTTAACGGGAATTGTGACCTTCAATTCTTGCATAGGCCAACGGAGCAGTTCATGGGTGGCCTTGTCCAGGCCAAGCTTTTCGGCGGCATCATCCAATTGCTTCTGAGCAATGCTAAAGGGGTTAAGTTGTTCTTTCATCTTTGCTCCTTTCTAAACTCACTCGTTAAGCTCCCAGTAATGCTGGTGATAATAAATAAGGACTTACTCTGCGCTGTCAGATAGCATGCAATCTGAGGAGCTAATAAAAATCTTGAACAAAAAAGCCCACTGCTCTCGGCCAGCTGAGATGCTGTGGACTTCTTTGTCTTTTGTAATACGCCCTTGTATTACTTTTGTTTTAAATATACGTCATAAATAATAGAGAATTTAACTTATGTCAAGCTCTTATGTGTTCTGGCACATTTTGATCTGGTTGATTAGGCCCATGGATTTTCGGCGATTCACTCTCCCTTCTTCTAACCGGCACAATACTCGAAAAATGACACATTAAGCCACGAGCAAAGGTTACTGGCAAGGCCTGATTCCGAGATCAGCCTTAGTCTCTGCTTAACTCCATTGTTTATTGTGGATCAACTCTACAAGCATATCCCTTTGAATATTTTGAGTCTTTTCCCACCGCTCTAGGACTGACTGGGGAATGGTAATCTGAGAATATCCAGGTCGGAATAAACATGCTTCAGGCTCTTCATCCCAATTGTATCTATTGGTGCTGTCCAAATCAAAGGGGCTTCCTCTAAAGCCCCCAGTCAACATAGATATGCACGAAAAGATGTGGCGATCCCTGACTCCCAGGCAGTTCGGGATGGCATTGGGGCTGATACACCGGATGATGCTGGGAGGAGTTGTATTCTGATGCCACAGCCCGGTTGAGGCAAAGTAAGCGCCTTCCCTGATTAGGGTTAAGGAGCTCAGCTGGTAGGGATTTTTTATAAGCCCATAGGCAGAGCCCTTCTCCACCTTGATGCCCATTTCGTCTAATTCCTGTAAAAAGATCAGCAACTTTTCCATATACGCTATAAAAAGGAAGAACTCATCGCGGTTCAATTCCAGGTTATCGGCGATGTTGGCAACGAGATTAAAAGCCTGCTGTGAAATCGGAGGAATAGGATAAAGCTCAAAGAGGGCCTTCAGGTTAAATAAATCCAGTTTTTCCATGAATTCAGGGGAAATGGTATAGGCCTTCGCTGGCCGAGGGCCTTTGCCCAGTCCCTTTAAAACGACAAGCGCTGGCACCCTACCCACGGTAATCATGCGCATGGCATCAATAGCCTGGGCTTCTGATTCAGAAATTGCCTGGGTGAGTTGTGTATCCACCTTTTGAGATATGTAGCTTTTACGAAATTCCTGCATGATCCTATAGATTTGACGATAGATAAACCGGGCCAGAGGCCTCTCAAAGGAAAGATCGGGATCTCTGCTGATTTCATAGTGAATAACCCTCAAGATATCTTCGTTGTTAAAGCGGAGGACAAGAAAGCGCCCTATCTGGATTGCCTCCTTCTTATTTCTCTTTTTGAGATGCTCAATAAAGCGCCTGACCAGATTGGAAAAGCTGTCTCTCCACTCGCCCCTTTTCCTTAGCTGATCGTAGGAGACACCAAACCACCTCATGCTGATCAGATCTTTTTCATGGATTCCCACATGTAACTCAAGGAATTTTCGATAGATCTTTTGAAAGGCGGTTAGGCTCTGAAAAAGGATCTGTTTTTCCCCCTCTTTTAGGTCCCCGATACATGAGATAAAGATAAAGAGTACCTCACTTTCATAGTTGTTGATTAGAACCTCGCAGGCATGAGTCTTGATTACATGACTAAAGATCTTGTTCTGGTCTGCGATGATCCCCAGGATCGGTTCGATTATGGTCAAGAATTCCGGTGTCCTCAGCTTGTAAATGTTCAGCAATTCTAGGACTAACTGTGGAGAGACCTGCTCACTGTATTCTTCTGAAGTTTCCGTCAAGATTCTTGCGATACACATATCCAAAAAGATAGAAGGGTGAGTGAGGGAAGAGTTGAGGAAAATAGCATGCAATTTTTGAACTAGCTTCAGGTCATAGGAGCTCTCTGGAAAGATAATGTCTACCAGATCCTGTAAGCGGTCCTTATCCTGTAGCAACGGTTTTACGGTTTCCCATTCTTTCTCGAACCTTCTATATAGTGATGCACTGTCCAGGTAAGGTGGCCTTTTCGATGAGAATAGAAAGTCCAGGGAATGGGTTTCAACCCCTGTGATTTGGGAGAGGATAAATTGGTGGATAGCCTCTATATTGGAAGACATAAACAGTTTCTCTCCGTTGAATAATTTCCCATTTTTTATCCCTAACCTACCGTGATTTTCTCTTGGGAAAAAGGCAGTAGCGACAATTGCCTTACAATGTGCTGGTGAAACAGGAAGATATGATACATTCAGCTATCTTTTCTGCGGAATTGCCAAAAAGCTCCTCAACACCAAGCAGGTTGAGATACTCATCTTGCCAGGATAAATCCGTCTCTTCAACAATATTCTTGATGTGGGTAAACTTGTCGCCCAGGGCCCTCGCCTTTTTTAACAGATCTATTTCTCTCCTAAAACCAACATTGAGAAGCAAGAGGTGATCGATGTGCGGACCTTTTTTCATTATGGGAATGACAAGGATGCTTCTATTATCGATCTTTCCTTTTCCAATAAAGACATTTCCGGCCTTTACAATGATCTTCTTGGTTCCCTTGAGCCTGTTATCGGTCTCGGCTCGCGAGATAAGTTTGGAAGAACTTCCTTGTTTCCTCACCAGCCCTATCTTCGAATCTTCAACTGGCTCTCCGGTATACGTGAGGGCGCTGATTCTATAAAGGGTCTCACCTCTTACCTCAGAGATAACCTCCTGAAGGTTTTTCAACACAATAACATTCTTATTGGTAAGATTGCTTACATCAAATCCGTTTTTCGTTAGGGTCTCAAACAGTAATCCCTCGATCGGCTCCCATATCCTGCTTGTTCCCACCGTAACGGTTTTTGCCTGGTGCCTTATTGCATCTATCGGCCTGGCCAAGTCATTTATGGCCTCTCCTATACAGCGAAAAAAGACATCAAACATATTGGGGGCAGTGCCGCTGAGTCCAAAGTCAAGCTCGAAGTCGGACATGGAAAGCCGCCCGGAGAGATATTTTAGGAGAAGGGTCAGATCAGATGCTGTTTTGACTTCCATTGCTGTGGTATATCGTCTGTCCTCCAGGTTTTTTTTGAAATCTACGGAAAATCTGGCGGTTTTCTCTTGAAAGGTCTTATCAAGTATTGTCTGGTATATATCCAGGCCGTTTTGAAAAGATGCCGAGATATATTTACCAATCTCCTCCCTGAAATCGAAAAGAAGGCGAGATTCCTTATCTATCGCCTTGGCCGCATGATAACCCCAGAGATGACCTGCCAGTGTTGTTAAAATAGGGGAGAAACGCTCCTCTATCTCCGGTACATAAAGTAATGAGTCAGCATAGGGTTTAAACCTTTCCTCACCCTCAGTGGCGATCACGATGGTAGTGGCCTGATGGGCCTTAAATATAGCTGTATCCTTGATGATATCATTTATAACATTACTCCTGTTTCCGGCTGCGCAAATAAGGATGAGGGGTTCCGAAGACAGGTCAATATGCTTTTTATCCTCAACTACATCTGAAGAAATGGTCTTATAGCAGAGCTCACTCAATTTTATTCTGATCTCGTCTGCGGATATCTTGTTGTAGCCACTACCAACGACCGCCCAGTATTTTTTTGTAGGTGCAAATCTATAAGCGGATCTGGCGATCTCCCCTTGCTTTGCCAGAACCTTTTTCATTATGGAGGGGATTCGCATAAGCCTTTCGAGCTCGCCAAGGATAAAATCATCGTTCCTTGTTTCTGTTAATTGTGCCAATTTAAGGCCGAGGATGCCGCCGGCTGCAATCTGGGAATAATAGGCCTTGGTGGAGGCCACAGACATCTCAATGTCCCTTCCAGTGCTGGTGTATAAGACACCATCTACCTTAAAGGTGATATCTGAATCCCGCCTGTTCACAATGGCCAGGGTATAGGCACCATGTTGTCGTGCCATATCTATAGCAGTGTTTGTATCTGTGGTAGTGCCGGACTGGGTTATGGCGATAATCAAGGTATCTTTAAGGTCAGTTCTTAAAAGGCCCCCGCTAAACTCTGAGGCCCTGAGAGGAGCGATTCGGATGCCACTGTCGGCAAGGTAATACCTGAGTAGTTCCGCGCAACCATAGGCAGCAACCCCGGCAGTCCCCTGGCCTATAAACGAGATTCCCCTTATCCTGTTTCGGCTGAAGGCCTCTGCTAAGGCATGAGGGATAACCGTATCATCTAAGATTATCACTGGATGTCTTTTTCCATGTTTTTGAACTACCCTCCACCTGTTTTGAAGAGTTTTTTCCACTGATCCAGGAGATTCAGAGACCTCTTTCAGGAAATAGTGGGGAAAATCTTGGCGATCAATATCCCTTGATGTGATTTCAGTCTGTTTTATAGTGTCTTCAGAAAGGTGGATGGTCCTTCCGTCATAATACATTGCCTGGACCCCGGCAAGTCCACCACTCGAGTTCTGGTCTAAGATAAATATTTGCCCCTGGGTTTTACCCTGTGGTCCAGCAGCAGTCTTTTCACCCTCCATCTTTATATATCGAGAGGTCTCTTCCACAAGGCCGTAGATTTCCGAGGCAGTGATATAATGTTCTTTGGCCAAACCGATAAACAGTGTCTGTCCGCTACCCCTCTGGGCCAGGAAGATCTTCCCCGGGGCAATGTCGGTGTGCATAGCTATGGCGTGAGAGCCCCTAAAATCATTAACAGCTAACCTGAATGACTCCTCAAGAGGGTAGCCACTATCATAATATCTTTGTATGTGAAGGGGTATGATCTTGGTGTCAGTGGTCATCTGGGGGGGGATGGATTTCTTTGTCTCCTTTTCGAACTCTTCCTTCAAGCTAAGATAGTTATCGATATCCCCGTTCAGGCAAACGTGTATAATTCCCTTACTGTCGTACGATCCACGATTTCTATCATTGTGGGTAATGACATTATCAACCGGGTGACAGTTTGGTTCGCTGATTTCCCCGACAGAGGCCCAGCGCGTGTGAGCAATTGCGGTCTGATACAAACTGGGAAAGGTAATCAAAGATTGAAATATATTATCATCACGTACCTGTTCCCTTAAGAATTTTACATTGTCACCCAGATGTCCAATCTGGGCGGCAATCTTGTAGGCAAAGATGATGGAAACAGTGTTCTCATCCCTGCGAACGGTGATACCCCTGTTTACAAGGATCTCTTCCCTCTGACGGGCAGAAAACTCCTGTAGCAACAGCCTTCCTTTTAGCACTCTCTCAAACTGAAGATAGTCCTTTTTCTCCACGATAATAATAATGGAAATACCCGCTGAGTCTCTCCCTCTTACCTCCAATCGATCCAGGTTATTAAGGGTGGTATTGATATTTTTGATTTGGTTAAAGGCCAATAGAGGAATATCTTTACGGGCAGAGCTGGATAACTGCTCTATCTTTTCTACGTTCACTAATGTCTCTTGTTGTAAGGACCAGCTCACATCCTTTAACAAGCTTATTCTCTTTATGATGACCTCCTTTTCCTCAAGGGAGAGGAGGGACAACCTTTGATGGTATTCATTTTCTTGCTCGCTAATTATCCTTTCTAAGGTAAAGGAGGCGTCCTCAAGCCTTTTCCGGGTAGAGGTATCCTTAAGGATCTTGTAAAGAGATGAAGTAATCTTAAGATCCTGGACAATATCTTGTAACTCTGTGATAAAGGCGTCACCGCCGAGATACTTATCAATGAAGTTTCTATGTACCCCTCTTATCTTTTTATAGGTATATCCATTGAGGTGAGAAATCATTGATTCTATCTGGCGTATGGGGATTTTGGGTGTGACAGGCTCTTTCTTTTTAAAGGTCACAATACCCGTCAAGCCACAGTTAAGCTGAGCGCCTTGAACCGGAAAGAGAATAAGGGAACCAGGCGGTACACTCTTGAGGCTCTTGCCAAGATAGATTCTGGGGCGCCGCAACCATCTTTTAAAAAAGATCCTTAATCTTTCTGACAAAGACATTTATCTATACGACCTCTTTGATCTCATTCTATTTTGCCGTGATTGCATCAGCAAGCTGCCCCTGGGGCACCGCATAAAGGTGGGAGAGATTGGCTATCGAGTATGTCGGGTTGTGACAAAAAGCAATAGTCTAAAGGCTGCCTAGTTACTCATATTCTCAATACCAATACCACGTTGGTTTATCCTGTCGGCGTTTTCCAAAACCTTTTCGGCAGCGGCCCTATCGATCACATAAATCATATTGCCGCCCCGCCTAGAAAATATTTGCCCATAGGATATGGGCACTAACGGTGTGGGATCATGTAAAAGGGATTCCACTATGGGGTCTACCTTGCGGTCTCCACTGGCCAAGAGAAGCACGGTTTTCGCGCTATAGACAAGCTGAGCCCCCATCGAGACAGCATACCACGGGCTCTGCCGTTTGCTTGGAAAGTGTCCGTCTTTTACCGCATTTGCCACGGTATTGTCATCGAGTTTAACCAGAAGCATCTTGTTTCCCTCAAAAGGGATACCCGACTCGTGGAAGGCTACATGACCACGTCCACCAACCCCCACAACCTGGAGATCAATTCCCCCAGTTCGCTCAATTTTTTCCCGGTAGGCATCCAATATCCCTCTCCGAATCCACCTGAGATATTCGGATTGGGCACTGGCTTTGATTACAATAGCCCTTCCTTTATCTGCACCCTGCTCATCCCAATCACCGGGGTTGGCCTTCAGCTCAGCCAAAAGCCTGTCCTGGTCAACGAGCGTGCCCCAGGGCACCGTCACTTCGTTGAATTTTTTTTCAAGGAGTCCAAAGAGCTCCTGCACCATAAAGAAGCTGTAGCTTTCGGGATGGAGGGCACGCTGCTGGGCATTTTCTCCGGGCAGCCCGATGTATTCATCGAGATTAAAGCTCCGGATTTGAGAGCAGTCAAATTCCCCTGCATTAGCTGCCTTGGCAAGATGTTTATACAGGCCAGTAGGCGTTTTGCCGGTGGCCAGACCGAGGATGTAGTTATCCCTCTTATTAAGGGTATTTTTTATGTCCTGAACCACGATGCTGGCAGCAACCTCGCTCATATGATCAAAATCTCTGGTCACAAGTACCTTAAACGGCATGGCGGTCCCTCCTCAATGCGGTTCTCTCAACTGAGTTTTTCCCGGAGTACATTGGCAATCTGTCTGCAGTAGCGCTCGGTATCTTTGCGCGTGGGTCCCTCTACCATGACGCGGCACATGGGCTGCGTCCCTGAGTACCGAACCAAGACTCTCCCCTTATCTCCGAGTTGTTCTTCTACATCTCTGATAACCTCACGGATCTCGGGAACAGTGGATAGCTCAGGCTTTGTCTTTACCTCCACGTTTATGAGCTTTTGGGGAAAGACTGTCATAACTTGTGCCAGCTCGGATAGGGGCCTTTGCCTCTTTTTCATGGCAGCCAGGACCTGCAAGGCGGTAATAATCCCATCACCTGTGGTGTGATGCTCTAGGAAGATCAGATGCCCTGAATCCTCGCCACCAATCGAGGCCCCCTTTGCCTGCATCTCCTCCAAGACATACCGATCACCGACCTTGGTTGTTATGTGTTCGATGCCGAGCTCTTTTAGCGCAATACCAAGCCCGATGTTACTCATAACCGTACAGACGAGCAGGTTATTGTTGAGTTTGCCCTCTTCTTTCATCTCCCTGGCGCAGATGGCCATAAGTTGATCACCGGTGAGGAGCGCTCCCTTCTCATCAACAGCGATACAACGATCACCATCTCCATCAAAGGCAAATCCAACATCTGCCTTCCTTTTGACTACCTCTTCTGCCAGGGTCTCCGGGTGCTGAGATCCACAGCTTGCATTGATATTCTCTCCATTCGGCTCATCAAACAGAGAGGTGACATCAGCCCCGAGCTCAAAGAAGGTTTCAGGTGCAACCCGATAGGTAGCCCCATGGGCACAGTCCAGGACAACCGTGGTGCCTTCCAGGGTGTATTCCTTGGGAAAGGTATTCTTTACAAACACGATGTAGCGACCTCGGGTATCCTCTATCCGATATGCCTTCCCCAGTTCACTGGGGGATGGATGCAAGGTATGCATGTTGTTGGAGAATATCAGTTGTTCTATTTCGAGCTCCTTTTCATCCGGGAGCTTGAAGCCCTCGCTGGAGAAGATCTTGATGCCATTGTCCTGAAAGGGATTGTGAGAGGCAGATATCACAATACCGGCATCGGCCCTCATGCTATTGGTTGCAAAGGCAATCCCTGGTGTCGGCAAGGGTCCTACCAGAAGGGCATTGACTCCCATTGAGCAGATCCCTGAAACCAGGGCATTTTCAAGCATGTATCCGGAGATACGGGTGTCTTTTCCGATAATGATCCTGGGGATATGGCCCTTCCGCTTAAACAGACACGCGGTTGCCCTGCCAATGTTTAAGGCCATCTCTGCAGACATGGGGTATTCATTGGCCACACCTCTGACCCCATCTGTACCAAACAACTTTCCCATACCGTTCACTCCTTTCAGATGTGATTTTTCTCAAGGTATCATACCATATGGCATTCCTTGCCTTGCCATGTATTCTCAAAAGAAGGCAGCTTCTCCAAAACCCTTTTATTTAGATCATCCACAATACCTTGTAGCCATTTGGTTCCCTTGGCGTTCCATTTCTTATCTAAGCCCTGAACCACTGTAACGTAATCGTTACCCTTTTCCTCTCTGACCTGAGCCACTGCTTCCAAAAAGGCATCCCCCTCGGATGCCTCATCCGTCTTTTCTCGAAAAGAATAAAGAATATCCTCTATTTCTTGCCATTTATCAAACAGTTCCCTTTTTTGCCTCAGTAACTCCTGGGGGTCTTTTCCTTTCACAATCTTTTGGTAGAGTTCGACAGATTGGGGCATCTTGTGGGCCAGGGCCTTGAGCCGATTTATTCTCTCATCAATGGCCATCTCCAATTTCTCTAAAGCCCCCTCGTACAATTTTTGGCTCATGAAATCCTCTTGGAAGAATTGGAAGCGGACTCCCAGATACCACTGCCTCAGGGCTATCAGATTTGCAGTATAATTTATGTTGTTTAATGTCCTTCTTGCAATATTCCAGTAGATCCCTGGATAAAAGACTGAATCCTCCTTTTTCACGCCTCCATCAGTCAAGAGCTTACCGCCTTCAGGAAAATCCCCCCGATAAATGACCCCAGCGGCTATGACCGTTCCATAGCCCAATCGGGCAGGTCCAACCAGTCCGCCCTGGCCTCCTAAGAAAATGGGGCTCTGATCAAGCATTACCCCTCTTGGCACATCACCGATGAGCGAAGCGGTTGCTTTATCCTGGTTGGGGGTATAGTTAAAGTGGATATAAGAGCTCCCCACCTCGCTGTGATTCCTGCGGCTTGTGCCACCTGCCATAAGGCAATCACAAAAATTGATAAGGCTACCTAAGGTAACAAACGGGAAAAGGATAGTATGCTTGAGCCCGACTACATGAGCACCGTTAGCCTCCTCTTCTAAAATACATGCATCCCTTACCTGGGCGCCATAACCCATATTGGCCTCTTGAAGAAATACAGAGTTACGGAAAAACCCCCCCCTAAGCTCCACATTCCTTCCTATTTGGCAATCCTCGATGGTCACGGGATCTTCATAGCCCAATCGTGATCCGGACATAATGAGGGTTTTCTTGCCATAGATTTTACATCCGGCATAGATAACCACACCGTCACCAGAAATCCTGTCTATATCCACTTCTTCTCCAATGTCAATTGTTAGGGGGTTGGGTATGTCTACCCCTTTTTCTACGAGGAGCCGAACTTTTTCCCTGTTTTGGTAATGCATAATAGAAACCCTTAA
This sequence comes from Deltaproteobacteria bacterium, assembly GCA_020349945.1. Taxonomy (GTDB): domain Bacteria; phylum Desulfobacterota; class DSM-4660; order Desulfatiglandales; family B25-G16; genus JABXJZ01. The sequence goes on along the minus strand of CP070704.1, from coordinate 2,102,495 downwards.
CCTATCGGTGCAGCCAGATTGCAGGATCTCTCTGCAGGTATTCCTCTCCTCTGTGGTATTTTTACCACATTCTCCGAGGACTCTAACGGCCTGCATGCCCCCTCTGTTCACTTGGAGGCAGAATGTGATCCATTACAAGATTGGTATCATAGATCAAGTAAGGCTGGAATGTGAAGCCCTAATTTTCTTATTGAAACAGGATAATAATCAGCACATGTTCTCTTTATCTCATACGAACTAAGGTAAGCAGGGAAGAATATTTCGTCATACAAGTCTAACTTTAGAGACACTTGCAGCAAGAGGCGTGCCAGTTGAAGCAAGGGTCACATTTTCGGAATAAATTTCAAGTCGTTACCCCATGCCAACTCGAAAGATAACTGCAGTTGCAGGTAAAGAATTACTCAAAAGTAAGAACTTTTTCTCCACTTTTTGATGGATTTTACACAATGAGATGGACAAGGGGCAGGTAAGAAAGAATGAAAATGAGGGACCAATTCTAAGAGTCCCTTGCCTTGAATAGGGATTTATGATAGTTTCCCTTGAAATTTCACGGTCATAGAATAGCCCTAAGGAGCGTAGCCCAATAGACTGGGTGCACACCGACATAAGGATGAGGCCATGAACATTCTTTACGGGGCATACACTCTTCTGACGAGCAGCCTGTTCCTGTCTTGTTTTCCGCCCTTTTGGATCTATACTCGCCTGAGCGGACGCTACGGTGAGAATCTGAGAGAGCGCCTGGGTTTTATACCCCCAAAACTCGCACGGACCCTCTCAGGGTCACCCCGCGTCTGGATTCATGCGGTTTCCCTGGGGGAGGTCAAGGTAGCTGTCCCTATCATTATAGCTCTCAGGCAGATCCAGCCAAGCTGCTCTGTCATCGTTTCAGCGACCACCAAACACGGCCGCCAACTTGCAACGGAGACCTTCGGGGACGATATTCCCGTCGTATATGCGCCAATCGATTTTATTGGTTCAGTACGCAAGGCACTTTCCCGTGCGCGGCCGGACGTACTCGTTTTTCTGGAGACTGAAATCTGGCCTGCATGGCTTGCTGAGGCTCGGCGGATGGGCATCAAAACCGCTCTGGTTAATGGCCGGATCTCCGTAAGATCGATCGGGGGTTATCTCAGGTTCCGGCGCTTTTTTCGTGAGGTCTTGAGAAATGTTGATGCCTTCAGCATGATATTGGAAGTAGATGGGGCTCGTATTAGGGCGCTCGGAGCTGATCCGAAGAAAATCGAGATAAACGGCAATGCCAAATATGATTTGCTCGCAAGCCTTGCAGACCCTGCTATAGAAAGAGAAATGCGGCAGATCTTGAATCTTAAAGCCTCGCAGCAGGTCTTCATTGCCGGCAGCACACGTGGAGGTGAGGAGGCGGCGGTGTTAGGTGCCTATGAAAAGATCGCAAGGGAATTTCCCGACACGGTTTTGATCATTGCACCCAGGCATATTGAGCGAACAGCAGAGATTGGATCCCTGGTTGAAAGGCGTGGCTTTAGGTATCAGCTTTGGAGTGAGCTTGACAGCAAGGGGGCAAGACGTAGGGAGCCAGTTGTCATCATCAACGCCTTTGGGGTACTATTCAAGCTTTACAGTGTTGGAACCATCGTGTTTTGTGGAGCAAGCCTCGTGCCGCTGGGTGGGCAGAATCCCCTGGAACCAGCAGTCTGGGGGAAGGCGGTCTTTTACGGGCCCTCCATGGAAGATTTTCTTGACGCAAAGGCGCTGTTAGAGGAGGGTGGCGGGGGGATACCCATCTCGAGCCCTGAAATGTTGGCGGAAAAGGCAATCTGGTTCCTTAGACATCCAGATGCCTTGAAAAGCTACGCTGCTCGAGCGAGGCAAGCCGTCATAAGGAACCAGAACGCTGCGGAAAAACATGCAAAGGTGATAGCAGGACTGACCAGAGGTTTGGTTCTGCAAGGATCTGGATGTTTGCGCTAGAGGAGGTGAACTCATGGTTATTGATCGAAAGGCCATTGGAGATATGTACAACAGCTTGCCTCCAAAAGCCAAAGCGAGGCTGAAGCAAGCTACAGAGGTGGTCGTTAAGGCCAAGGAAAAGGGAGGCAAGGTGGTAGCCGTGGTGGGCAGCGGCCCGAATCTGCATGAGGGCGTGACTACCCTTATCGCAGAACTCATCCACAAGGGAATTATCGATGGTGTTTCTACCAGTTCTGCTGTTATCAATCACGAGATGGCTGGCACGCTGGAAAGGGTGAAGAGGTTCGATGGAGGGGCCTTCGGATTTGAACGGGAGAAACTCCCTTCGGACGGATTTTTTGAGGTCAGTATCCTTTCCAAGGCAAGGCTTGAGGAATTTCGGCGCGAAATTCCCATCGACATGGCCCTGTATCAAAGGATGCGCCAGGCCAAAGGAGACATTATCATCAAGGTTGCCGGAAACATTGCATACCCTACAGGGCTGCGGACCGAAAGGCTTGCCCGCGACGTTCTTGCTCTCGCAAAGCGTTGCGGCCTACCTTTCGAACAGATGGTTGGTTATGGCGCTGATCGCCTTACTATGATTGGAGCTGGCGCTGAACTCAAGATTCCCGTACTGGTTACCGTACCCCAGCTGGTGGGGGGCGGCGAGGTGGGACTCGCTATCGGGGATTCTCTATCTATATCAGAGCGCTGTCGGCGAATTGCAGCACTTCTTGATAGCGGAGACGTGATTATTGAATCTGCCCTCGCCCTTTCGCAGGAAGTCCACGATGGACCCTTTGAATTATTCACTGGCCATGGGGTATGGGCTGACTGGGGAGGGGGATGGACCTATTACCTTGCTGACAAGAAGATCGTACGTATTGACCTAGACCCCAATCTGGAGAAGGCATGGGCGCAGGAACGCAGGTCGAAAATGGTCACCGATGCGGTCCACAGAGGCCTCCCTAAGACCAAGCTTATGCGTATCCCTTTCCGCATGGAGATGTCAGGATTTGCAAGGATTCCCGGCAGTCTCCCCATTGTCGGTGATATTGGTGAGATCTGGCCTCTTCTGGCAACTATGGTCGCAGATGCCCTGGATGTGCAACTTGATTTCATGAGCTATAAACAGTCAATGCCTGCGGGGGAAAGAGTTCGTGAGTGGATCGTAAAACAGGTTCAGCCTGTAAACAGGGAGCGGATTTTTGCTGCGGCTAGAGGGCTTGCCCCTCATCCTCTCCATTCCACAGGCAGAAGTTTTTGAGGATGCTCAAGCCGGGAGGTCCGCTCTTTTCCGGATGAAATTGGACAGCAATGAGATTTTTTTCGCCCAGTACACTGGTAAATGTTATTCCATGATCAGTTGTGCCGATGATGGCCTGTCTATCCGCCGGCGCTGGATAATAGCTGTGAACGAAATAAAACTCACTTTCCGGGGCAAGACCCTTGAAAACTGGATGCAGCCTTTGGAGCTTTACCTGGTTCCAGCCCATGTGCGGCACCTTGAGATTTTTGCCTTCATCTGAGAGGAGCGGCGTAGGAAAATGTTTTACAGTGCCGGGGAGCAATCCGAGACAGGTGGTCTGGTTTTCCTCACTCTCTTCTAGGATTATCTGGGTCCCCAGACAGATGCCCAAGAACGGCTTACCGGATTCATAGAGATCATATATGGCCTGGTCAAGCCCCAGTCTTCGTAGATCCCGCATGGCCTGTCCTGCAGATCCAACCCCTGGGAAGATAACCCTATCAGCCCCTAGTATCTCCTCTACATCATGGGTAATCCGGCATTCAAATCCAACATGCTCTATGGCCCAAGCAATACTGGCGAGATTTCCGGCCCTATAGTCAATAATAGCAATCATAGGGTGGTCTTACTCCCATTCGATAGTGCTTGGCGGTTTAGAGCTGATATCATAGACTACCCTATTAACGCCCTTTATCTCATTTATGATGCGGTTTGAGATCCTAGCCAAAAGAGAATGAGGCAGCCTTGCCCAATCCGCAGTCATGGCATCAAGACTGTTTACGGCCCTGATGACCACAATATGTTCGTAGGTCCGCTTATCCCCCATGACGCCGACACTTTTCACGGGTAAGAGGATTGCGAAAGACTGCGGGAGTCTTTGGTAACGATTGCCCTTCTTGGCCTCCCTTATCAGGATATGATCCGCCTCTCGCAGAATGGACAGACGTCTTGGGGTCACCTCGCCAAGAATCCTTACTGGCAGGTCGGGGCCCGGGAAGGGATGGCGATATATAATATCATCAGGGAGACCAAGTTCTTTATCCAAGAGCCTGATTATCTGACTGAGACCTATGCCTCCTGATTTCAGTAGCAGCTATATGATTGGGCGACAAGTTCGTCAAAGTCCAGCCAAAGGAGCAGTCGCGCCCAAAGGCCCCATCATTGAACACACCTACCACTATACCTTTGGCTGCATTCACAGACTATGACAGCATAGTCTAACTCCAAAACCGCATACCTTTTCGTCCCTTTTCCCTTAACATACAAGGCCACTTCACCTATATTTTCCTCCAGCTAAGGGAATTCTTATGATTAATCTCGAATCCAGAAGGAAAATCTGGAAGAGAGGCCTTTTTCAAACGTTGGGCTAATATGACTTTCTCAATATCTTTGATCGACCTTGCCCATAAAGCCCTCCGCTTTTCCGCATGCCTTGAGAGCCTATAACTATTCTGCTGTCAATGGTGAGAAATTGAACCCGCAAAATAGATGGTCTTCTTTATTCTTCATCCTCCCATCCATCCCAGAGATGTTTGACATTTTCCCATTCCTCGTCAGCCGGATCGAGAGCAGCAGGGATATACTTACATCCTTCAAAATCGTTCGCCGGCGGTGTATATGTACCCCTTTCTATGAGTTTTTCTATGTTACCTCTGTAAACCTTGTCAACCTCTTCATTACCCATAGGTTCTTTGTCTATCCATAGGTTCTTTGGGTGCAGTGGTTTTTCGTACATCTTCCTGAAAAGTTCCATACGCATATCCTTTATCCAGTTGCTATTTAGGTTCATAGTTCTGAAGTTTCTAAGCGCTTCAATGTCGATTATAGCAGCTACTACGGAGTTGTAACCAGAAGCACTATAGGATATAACATTCCCAAGATAGTCTACGATATGAGAGTTCCCTCCGCTGATGTCAAAGGGGTGTTTCATTCCGGGGTGTATGTATACCGGCCCGACGTTGGGGCAGATCATGTAGACCGAATTGAACTGGGCATGGCCCCGGTTTTGGATCATCCAGCCACCGCCGCCCGGGTAACTACTGGTAGTCATTGGTACAGCTTCGCTGGGGCGGTAGACCACTTCGGCTCCATTGAAAGCGAGAGCCCTTACAGCTTCCGGGTATTCACCATCACTACAGCATATAGTGCCGATGCTGCCTATGTCTTCGGTTTTTAGGACGGGATAAAATGCCTCCAAAGTCTCGCCGAACTTCTCTATCCAGAGGTCGTAGACGTCATGGGGGGTGCAAGAATGCTCCCGACACCAGATCATATTCTTGGCGGCTTTATGGACTACCTTACCTTTAGGATCAATGATGAACATAGTGTTGAAAAACCTATCTTTGATGACCTCGGGCCACCTGGCTTTAGATTGACCTATTATGAATGTCTCGTAATGTTTGGCGAGCCTCCCCAAAAAGTCCGTCTCTTCACCTGGGACTTCTATAAACAGATCTCTAGCTGCCACACTGTGGGGCATATCGAAACATTCATCTGTAAATCCTGTCATGGCACCCTCTGAAAGGGCGATGATCTTGACAGGCATATTTATACCCACAACTGACATGGCTCCGTGAATAGCGTCCTCGATGGTAGCGAGATTACGTTTTATATCTGCTCTTTTGCTTATCCCGTAGACAACAGTAGATAACCCCACCGCCATATATGGGGCTATTGGTTTTCTTCTCTCTTTTCCCATATCTTGCCTCCCTCAAATAAGAAATTTTATGGTCTAAAAAAATGAACCGGCCCATCTTGTTAGATGAAGCCGGTCCTTTATCCCCCTTTAATCACAATTTCTTAAGCGCTTGCTGCCTCCAAGGGTTTACTCTTCAGGAATGCCTTGTCCAGCAGTTCCTGAGATGGGGCCTTTGTGAAAAGGCTTACGGCCAAGAAGACCAAGATATTAATCGCCGTAGCAGGTCCTGCGGACATGGTACATTCTATAGTTCCCCATCCAAAGACAAAGGTGGAAAACAGCAGGAAAGAGACAAATCCCACGATCATAGCGGTAACCCCTGCGAGGTCTGTCGATCTCTTCCAGTATAGACCGAAGAGCAGAGGAACTACCAGGCTTGACAGCAGCATTCCCATAGAAGCAGCGAGAAAACTGAGAAGGGTGGTGGGTCTTTTCATAACTACCAAAAATATACCTACACCGATGACTATGGTCACAATCCGGCTCAAAGTAAGCATCGTTTTGGAGGAGACTTTCGGGTTAATGGCTCCTTGGTATATGTCCTTTGTGAGGCTTGAGGTTAAGACGAGAAGATAGGAATCTATGGCACCCATACCGGAAGCGACAAGGGCAACTAGGAAGAAACTAGCAAGCCACATCGGCGCAACCTCTTTCATAGTCAGAGGAAGTATAAGGTCTGGGTTTCCGACAGTCTCAAGGTTGAACATAGTCCTGCCCACCATACCGATAAACACGTCTGTAATCAAAAAGACAGCTACAAAGAAGAGGACTACCAGGATCATCTTCTTCATATCTCTAAGCGATCTCAAGGCGAAAAACCTTATCACAGCAGGGGTTTCAGCCCATGAAGAGAAGGCGGACAAAAATCCGAATGCCAAGATCAGGCTGAAGGGAATGGAAAAGATTCCTTCAAAGCCTCCTTCAAGGGGCCACTGCACGAGTCTGGGATTCTGAGCTAAGAGGCTTTCGTGAAGTCCCCCAAAGCCGCCGATTTTAGCGAAGGAAAAGACGAAAACCACCACGAGGCAAATGAAAACTATTATCCCCTGGGCAAAATCGGTCCAGCAGACCCCAAAGAACCCTCCGAGGCTGGTGTAAATTACCACAAGAAAAGTCACCACTACAAGTCCCCAGATATAGGGGATACCCAGAAGGGCTTCACAGGCAGTTGCTGCCCCCACATAGATGGCACCAAGGTAAGTGAATAAAGAGATGATAATAATAATACTAGAGACCACACTCATTCTCCCTGACTCAAACCTCTTTTTGAAGAACTCTGGGAGAGTTGTAGCGTCCAACTTCCCGCTCATCCTGCGCAGAGGCAAAGCCAATATCCAGAAGCAGAGGACTATAGATATGATTATGTTCAAAGGGACTATGGTCCATGCCCCGTATCCCGCTAGGAAAGACAGCGTTGGAGCCCCCATCACAAACGTGATATGGAGCCATGTGGCCAAAAAGGAAAACCCCAAAACAACTGGTCCCAGCCTCCTGGACGCCAGGAAGTAGTCCTCCATGGTTTTTGTTCTCTTGGAGCCGAAATACGCGATAACCATAACACCTGCCAGATAAATCCCAAGAAATATCCATGTTCCTGCTTGCATTTTTAACCTCCTAACCTTTTTGCTTTACAGAAGTCTAACCTTCGACGTCTTCTGAGTCCCCCTCGATCTGCTTAGGCAGGATAACAAAGGCCCAAAAAATCCCTAACAAAATACTCACGATGGTGGGAATAATCCATAGAATCAATTGAATTCCCATTTTGCACCTCCTTTCTTGGATTTAATTATGAAACTTATTATCGTAGCTCCGACACGGCCCCTCATGTTCTTATTATAGACTCATGGTAAGCCTACAATAATTCGCGCCGTTATTTGCGAAAGTCAAACTAGGTCAAATGGCAGGAAAAGTCAAGCACAGAGACGCAAGACCTCCCACCCAAGGCCAATGCTCCACCAGTCCGTATTCAATTAGATTGCTCAAATTCCCAGGTCCCATCTCTGAGGATTACCTCTACAAGGATCCTGATTATCCGATTGAGACTTATGTCTCCTGCAAAAGCTGCCGTAGGATTGACGGACAGGTTCGTTAAAACCCAGCCAAAGGAGCAGTCAAGCCCAAAGGCCTCCATCATTGAACACGCCTACCACTCCACCTTTGGGAGCATTCACAGACTATGACAGCATAGTCTAACTCCAAAACCGCATATCCTGTGGCCCCCTTTCCCTTGACAAAATACCGGTAATCTGCTAATTGACTCAACTTTAGCTACTGAGTCGGTCTTCACCTGAGGCAGCGCGATTTCATTCTTAGTGCTGAATCCATTGAAACAAGCAAAATGCGGCGACTACATAGACGAGGAGGCAAAGTAAATGACTGACAAAAACTATAAACCTATTACCATTACACCAAATTTTTATCAGATTGGCACCCATGACTTTCCGGCGTATTTATCAATAGGGGAGGATGGGATGATCATCGAAGGGGGTACCGGACCCACTACAAAGATTATGATACAACAGATAGAAAAGTTGGACATTGATCAGAAAAGGATAAAATACATTGCCCTCACCCATAGCCATCCTGACCATATCGGTGCACTGCCTTATTTGAAGCATCTCTGGCCTCACGTTAAACTGGTGGCCAGTCCGGCCGCGGCAGAAGCCCTCTGCACGGAGGAAATGCTCAAGCCGTTCCTTTACGTTGACCGCGGCATTGGCGAGATAATGAAGGCAAAAGGAGAAATCGAGGTATTGCCTCCTGCTCCGGAAGAATATAATTTTCAGGTTGATTGGGCGGTTGAGGAAGGGGATACAATAGACCTGGGGAACGGGATTGTATGGACGGTTTACTATACGCCTGGTCATTCCCCCTGCCATATGGCATTGTTTGAGGAAAAAGAGTGTACACTGGTTATAGGAGATGCTACTGGGTTCTATGTTCCGGAAAAGGACGTTTTCTGGCCCAACTACTTCCAATCCCTTGAAAAATACTGCAATACAATCCGAAAACTGGCTGCGCTGCCTGCTCAGTGCGGAGCCCTGAGCCATAATTGCGTTATTGAAGGGAATGTGGGACAGCACTTGGAAAAGGCACTCAAGGCAACCGAGCGTTACCATACAGAGATAATGGAAAGGATAGGTGCTGGCGAGGATGTTAACAAAATCGCTCGGGAGAAGGCTGAGTGGGTGAACAGCCTAACTGATATCCAGCCTTTTGAGGTGATGCTTAATCTGAGCAAACTTCTGATCAAGTGTTCCCAGAGGGATGCCGATAAGCCCAACTTATTTGCCCCGATTCAAGAAACATAAGGGATGATGACCCCCAAACCTGGTATGCTACCATCTAGAAGCAATCCGTAGCGTGAAAAAGAATGAATGTATATGCGGTGGGGATTGATATTGGCTCCGCCTTTTCAAAAGGGGTAATCATTGATGATCGAAAGGTGCTGTGGTCCTCTATTACTCCGTCCAGAGGGGATTACGAGCTCACTGGTAACAATCTGAAGGATGAGCTGCTTGCCAGGACAGAATTGTCGCCGAAGGATATTGGCTTTATTGTTGCTACTGGGTCTGGTGCGAAAACGGTGGGCTTTGCCGATGCTGTTAGAACAGACATATCCTGCCACGCAAAGGGGATTTATTCTCTCTTCCCATCAGCAAGAACAATCGTTGATATTGGTGATCTCTACAGTAAGGCCTTCCGAATTGATGAAGATGGAAACCTGCTGAGATTCTTGCT
>CP070704.1:2064901-2092775 GCA_020349945.1 Deltaproteobacteria bacterium | reverse complement strand
TGGTGGCCTATGGGACCAAAGACCTTCCCCTGGCAAAACCGGATCTTTTACAGGAGGCTGTAAGGGCAAGGCTTGCCCATGTCCGAAAAGCGACGGAGACCTTCGGCAAATACGGGACTTCCGGTGGAATCGACAACTACGAAAAGATAGGAAATTTTCCGATCAAGAACTGGAGGGAGGGTCGTTGGGCTGGAGCCAGCAAGATCTCCGGCGTGGCCATGCACGATACGATCCTTACAGGAAGAAAGGCTTGCATGCATTGCCCCATTGCCTGCGGAAGACATATTAAAGTGACAGAAGGCCCCTATGCGCCCATGGATTGTGAAGGACCGGAATATGAAAGCATCGGGACCCTGGGTGGGCTCTGTTTGGTGGATGACCTAGTGGCCGTTGCAAAGGCCAATGAGCTCTGCAACCGGTATGGGATGGACACCATATCTGTGGGCGGCATCATAGCCTTTGCGATGGAAGCCTATGAGAAAGGGGTCCTTACCAAGAAGGATACCGATGGAATTGAACTAGGATGGGGTAGTGGAAAAGCCCTTGTGGAGATGGTCCATAAGATGGGAAAGGGCGAAGGAATTGGAAGCTTGATGACCGAGGGATCCAAACGAATGGCCGAGTGCCTTGGAAGGAATGCCATCGAATTTGCGATCCATGTAAAAGGGCTTGAGCCTTCGGCCCATGACCCAAGAAGATTTTTTAGCCAAGCCCTGTCTTACGGAACGGCGGCCAGGGGAGCTTGCCATAATGCCAGCTGGAGTCACCCTTATGAGCTCTCCCTTTACATGCCCGAGATTGGAATTCCGGAAGCCCAGGATCCGTACCGGATTGAGGGAAAAGCGGAATTTACCGCCAAACTCCAGGATCTGATGTGCGTGATGGATGCGCTGATCATCTGCCGATTTTCTCAGGTGGGAAAAGCTGTCACTGTAACCAACCACGTGGACTGGCTGAACATGATCACAGACTGGGGGATCGATATTCCTGAATATATGAAAGTGGGCGAGAGGATATTCAATGTAAAGAGGATGTATAACACCCGGCTCGGAGTGAGTCGGAAGGATGATTTTCTACCCTATCGGTTCATGACCTTGGATCGGACAGGTGAGGATCTCACCAATCAACTTCCGCCCATGGGGAGACTTTTAAGTGACTACTATGGGTATCGGAAATGGACTGAGGATGGAATCCCCACCCCTGAAAAACAAAAAGAGCTGGGTTTGGACGAACTATAGGAGGTAAACATTTTGGGAAGAGTCCCCTTTCCTGAATTCGATCTCTCAGGAAAAGTGGCCGTCGTTACTGGCGCAGCACGGGGCATAGGCCATCACCTTGCTTTGGCGTTAGCTAAATACGGGGCCGATCTGGTGGTCTGCGATATCCTTTTGTCAGAATTGGAAAAGGTCGGAACCCAAATCCAGCAGCTGAGTCGTCGAGCTTTGGTTCAGCAGATGAATGTTACGAAGCTCTCAGATATAAATAAAATGGTAGAAAAATCACTTGCAACATACGGTCATCTTGATATCCTGGTTAGCAGTGCGGGCATCAATATACCACAGTGGGCCGAGGAGGTAACTGAGGAAGCGTGGGATAAGGTTATGAACGTGAATCTTAAAGGCCTTTTCTTCTGCTGTCAGGCAGTTGGAAAAGTGATGATCCGGCAGAAAAGGGGGAAGATTATCAACATCTCTTCCCAGACAGGGAGCGTAGGGCTTCCCCAGAGAACTGCCTATTGCTCGAGCAAAGCAGGGGTCAACCTTCTCACAAAGGTCTTGGCCATCGAATGGGCGAAGTACAACATTCATGTGAACGCCATTGCGCCCACGTTTGTCGAAACTCCGTTCACCAAGCCCATGTTCGAGAAAGAGGGCTTTCATGAATATGTTTTGGAAAACATTCCCCTGGGTCGCGTGGGGAAACCCCAGGATGTGGTTGGGGGCGTCATCTATCTTGCATCCGATGCATCCGATTTGGTGACCGGACATATCCTGTTGATCGATGGGGGCTGGACAGCACACTGATCCGATGTGCCGGAGAACGGGAGGTCTGTTGCAGGGTCATTCCCGGAAAGAGAGGCGAGGGATTGAATTAGTGAGAAGGTAAATGGTTTAGGTATCCAAATGAGTATTTTTTGAAAAGGAGGAGAATCATGAAAAAACTAGTTACAATCTTGTCTATTGTCCTGTTGTCAGGCCTGCTGTGGAGCCAGTCTTCACCTGCCGAGGAGGTTATTAAAATAGGTGTGGTAAGCCCGGCAAGCGGTAATTATGCAGACCACGGAGCCCTTGAACGGAGAGGAATGCAAATGGCCGTGGAGGAGTTGAATCAAGCCGGAGGGGTGCTGGGTAAAAACCTACAGTTGGTTGCGGAAGATTCGGAGACAAACCCCCAGGTGGCAGCTCGCAAGGCAAGGCGATTGATCGAGGTGGACAAGGTGAAGTACCTGATGGGCGGGGTGAGCAGTTCGGTGGCCATTGCTGTGGGAGAGGTCGCCCAGAGGTACGGGGTGATTTTCTTTGCCACCAATCAAAACTCCGACACGGTGACGGGAAAATACGCCCATCGCTGCGTCTTTCGTGTCCCTCCCAACATGGCCATGGCGCTTCGCGCACTGGGCCCATACATCCTCGAAACAGTTGGAAACAGGTGGTACTTCCTCACCCACGACTACTCCTGGGGATGGTCAGGCACGAGATGGGCACGGAACGTCCTGAAGGCACACAACGGGGTTGATGTCGGCGAGTCAAAGGTCCCGCTGGGAACACGGGATTTCAGCGCGTTTTTGATCAAGGCGAGAGCCACCAAGCCCGATGCCCTGGTCATAACCGTTGGTGGCGTGGACAGAGCAGCGCTCATGGAACAGATCTACGAATTCGGGATCCACAAAGACATGACCGTGGTCCACACCCTGTATGACTATGAAGATGCCTGGGCCGCAGGGCCAAAAAAGAACGTCGGAATTCATGGGACAGAATGGTACTATGATATCGATAAGCCCGACGTAAGGGAATTTGTCCAGAAGTATAAGAAACGGTGGCTCGGTGTGGCTATTCCCGTTCCAACTCAGGACACGGCGAACGGTTATTTGGCAACGCGGGAACTCGGCCGGGCAATCCAAAGGGCCGGGACGGAAAATGTGGCCGCGGTCATCAAGGCCCTGGAAGGGCATGTGATCCCGGAAAGCGAGTCGTTACGGCATGGCCCGATTACCATCCGCGACTGGGACCACCAATTCATCTGTACCTATTACGTGGTCAGGTCGAAGAAACCCTCGGAGATTCGGGATCGAGCCGATTTGTGCGAGATCGTCAAGTGGGTACCCGGAGAAAAAACGGCCAGAACCAAGGCGGAAAATCCGGTAAAGCTAGAGCCCTATCCAGAGTGATGCTCAAGGCAGGGGCAGCATCGGACTGTTAGGGCCCGCCGCTGTCTCTGCTGAAAACAGCGAGGGAGATTATGGAGCTTTTTTTATGCTACCTCACTAATGGTATTGTCAATGGCCTGATTTATGCGGTTGTTGCCCTTGGATTCACCCTCATTCTTGGTGTCATGCAGGTGATCAATTTTTCCCACGGACTCCTCTTTGCCTTCGGCGCCTACTTTTCCTTCAGCCTGATGAAGTACGTGGGATTCTGGATCGCTCTCCCAATCTCCTGTTTCTTCGTGGGAGTCATGGGGATATTGATCGAGCGTCTGGCCGTTCGAAGAGTCTATGGAAAGAATCCCCTTTTTGGCCTCTTGCTCACGTTCGGGATCGCCATGGCCTTGGAAGAAGTGATTCGGATGGTTTGGGGAAAGCCGGGTCATTCTGTCACTGCACCCGACTTTATCGCGGGTGTCGTGAATCTGGGAATAATGTACTACTCCAAATACCGTCTCTTCCTGGCAGGACTTTCTGCCCTGGTTATCCTGCTGGTATGGATTTTTCTGGAGAGAACCCCCTATGGAGCCATCATCAAGGCCGGTGCCCATGACAGCGAAATGGTCATGGCCCTGGGGAAGAATCTCCCCAAGATGCGCACCTTGGTGTTTGGACTCGGTGCGGCATTGGCAGGTGTTGCTGGGGTGATTGCTGCCCCCATCCATAGTATACGGCCGGTGATGGGCACGTATGTATTGATGCCTGCCTTTGTCATCGTCGTGCTGGGCGGTATAGGCAGCTTCTGGGGAAGCATTATTGGTGGTTTGATCTTCGGCATATCAACCAGCCTCTACCCGGGCCGATTCACAGACATCATTCCATACGTCTTGATGGCGCTGATTCTCCTGTGGAGACCGAGAGGTTTAATGGGTGAGAAGAGCATCCTGGAGGTCTAACATGAATTCCGTGGTTTGGCAGTGGTGCAGAAAGATCTTAGGGAGCCCCATGTTTTGGATCGCGGGGTTTTTCGCGATCTTTCCCTTTATCCCGTATATAGGGGAATTCATCTCCATGGGGACTGAGGTGCTCATCTGGTGCCTATTTGCCATGGGTTTCAATATATTGCTGGGGTATACAGGCCTCCCCTCATTTGGTCATGGGGCTTACTTCGGCATCGGTGCGTATGCCCTGGGAATTACCTTTAAACATCTTATCCAAGGAGTCTGGATCCCTCTCATCTTGGGGGTCCTGGTGGGTACCCTGTTTACGGCTGGCGTCGGTTTGTTGATTGCCAGAAAACGGGGGATTTATTTTGCCCTATTGACCATTGCCTTCAGCCAAATGTTCTTCTTTGTTGCCTTCCGCTGGGATGAGGTGACCGGGGGAGAGACCGGTCTATCGGGTGTGGATCGGATGAGCGTGGGCATTCCCAGCCTATTCTCCATTGATCTGTCAAGTGGCCTCAATTATTACTACTTTGTCTTGGCCATCTTTGCGGTTTCCATGTTGGTGATCTGGAGAATAGTCCATTCACCCTTCGGACGCGTGCTACAGGCCATTCGCGAAAATGAGGTAAGAACCAAGTACGTTGGATACAATACCACCGCATATAAGTGGGCCTCCTTCACTCTATCGGGGTTATTTGCAAGTCTGGCAGGCTGCCTTCATGTGCTGTTACAAAATGCTGCCTTTCCAGAAGTCCTTGAATGGACTAAATCGGGCGATGTCGTGATGATGACCCTGCTCGGGGGGGGCATGGTAAATTTCTACGGCTCCATCCTGGGTGCCAGCATCTTCATTATCTTCCGCGACCTGCTCAGCAGCTTCTGGGAAAGCTGGCTCCTGCTTTATGGCTCTGTCTTCGTCATTATCATCCTTTTTATACCCAATGGTATCCTTGGCATCCTCACTCAGAAGAAGGGACGCGCTGTGCTAAAGTAAGGTGGGACTATGGCCATTTTGCAAACCGAGAATTTGACCAAGAGCTTTGGTGGATTGACCGCAGTGGATCACATAAACTTAGTTGTAGAAGCTAATTGTATCACCTCGATCATCGGGCCCAATGGAGCAGGGAAGACAACACTCTTCAATCTCATCACCGGAATCCTCAAACCCGACTCCGGAAAAATTTCTTTTGGTGGAGAAGATATCACCAATCTTCCCATCCACAAGATCGTCAGTAAGGGGATTTCGAGATCCTTCCAAGTCCTTAATCTGTATGACGAGTTGAGCGTTGAAGAGAACATCTGGATTGGCATTCAGGCCCATCAAGGACATGGAAAAGAACTCTTCTCTCATGTAAACCGTCTTCCCGCCGTGAAGGAACGAACATACGAGATCATTCGCGTCATCGGCCTTGCCGGCAAGGAGAACGAAACGGTTAAATTTCTCCCTTACGGGGAGCGGCGCCTTTTGGAGCTCGCCCTGTCATTGACGCTAGAGCCGAGCTTGTTGCTTCTGGATGAGCCGATGAGCGGCCTGGGAGCTGATGAGCGACCACGAATCCTTGAATTTATCAGAGATCTTTCTCAGAGGGTAAGCATGATCCTGGTAGAACACGACATGGATGCAGTAATGTCCATCTCAGAGCGTATTGCAGTGATGTACCAGGGGAGGCTCTTGGCCGAAGGAACCCCAGAAGAGATCAAACAGAACGACGAAGTGCAAGATGCATATTTAGGGGGATTGAGGTAATGCTGACAGTGGAAAAGGTGAACACCTTTTATGGAGAGGCCCATATCCTATTTGACATGTCACTTCAGATCAATGAAGGGGAAACCGTATGTTTGCTTGGCCGTAATGGCGCAGGAAAGACGACTTTGGTCCGCAGCATTATGGGGCTGACCCCGGCTAAATCGGGCTCCATAATCTTCAAAGGTGAGGATATCACCCACGAACCCCCATACGAAATCGCCAAAAGGGGGATCGGCTTTGTCGCCGACAGCCGACGAATCTTTCCAAACCTGTCAGTACGCCGGAACCTCGAGGTGGGCAGAAAAGAAGGAGGAGGGGGCCACTGGGACCTAGAGGCAATCTACGGGCACTTTCCGCAGCTCAAGGGGCTGGAAAGACATTCCGGAGAGTATCTAAGCGGCGGAGAGCAGCAGATGCTAGCCATTGCACGAACCCTGATGGGAAATCCGGAACTCATCCTGCTCGATGAACCCTCTGAGGGACTTGCACCCTTTATGGTCATGGAAGTTATGAAGATCATCAAGGAACTCAAGGAGAGCGGCATGAGCATCCTCCTGGTAGAGCAGTATTCAACATTGGCCCTGGAGGTCTCCGATAGGAGCTACGTTCTGGACAGAGGACATATTGTTTATGCCGGAGGTGCCAAGGAGCTTTACGAAAACCGGGATTTAAGGGAAAAACTCTTAGGTATCTAGGCCCCTCATTTTTTTGACAAACACAAGGCTGTAAAATCAGAAAAGGTAAGTTCGGATCCAGTTTTTCGACGATCATTATAAAAGATAAAGGAAAGGGGGTGATTAAATTCAAACGATACAAGGTCTTCAAAAGACAAGGCGAATGGTAAGTGTTTGGAGAAGGGAACATCGCAATGAAAGGAGAAGAGGAGATGGCAACGAAAAAAAGATTGTCGACTGTTCTTATCTGCTTGGTCGCATTAGCTTTCCTCACTAATCTGGCATATGCGGACAAGAAAGAGACAACGAAAAGGTATGGGCCCGGCTATGAGAAGTGGGTCGGAACACTGATTCCAGCCGAGTTCGAGTTCGGGCCGGACGACGAGGTCGGTCGATTGAACTGGCAAGATCCTGCTATGGTTCTTCAGGCGGCAAAGCTCGTCAAGGGGGGCAAGGTCTACGACCTAGGCCAGTTGGTTGACCGAAATAGCCCGAACTGGCCCGGCCATCCACCCTACGAACTGATCACCTTCCGCTCACCGTTCGGTGAATGGAATCAGGGGGACCAGGGCTGGTTGATGAGCAATAACGATGCCAATATCTGCTTTGCCAGTGAGGCGACCATCCACTGCCAGCACACCGGCACACACATGGATGGTCTGTGCCATGTGGTCTTCGGGCAAGCTTGGGCTGGCTACAACGGTTTCTCTCAGAAGAAGATCCTGGGAGACTGGGGTTTCGTGAAGACCGGGATCGAGACCGTGCCCCCTGTCTTTTGCAGAGGGATCCTCCTGGATGTGGCCGGTTACAAGGGGGTAAAGTGCCTGAAGCCCGGTTACGAGATCACCGTCGCCGACGTACAGGGCACCCTGAAAAAGCAGGGCACCAAGATCAAGAAGGGGGATGCAGTCCTGATCAGGACCGGTGCTGGTCAGTACTGGCCGGACAAGAAAAAGGCCACCATTGGACCAGGACCTGGCTGGAAGGCATGCAAGTGGCTTCTGGACAACGGTATGATGGTCGGCGGGACCGACACCGTGGCATATGAGACTCAGCCAGTCCCAGGCGGGGTAGGACCTGTCGGAACCAACCCGCATCCTGGCCACATGATCATGTTCCACCATGGGGTTCATATCCTCGAGCTGTTGAACCTGGAGGGACTCGCACAAGATAACGCATATGAGTTCCTCTTTGTCACTGTACCGAACAAGTTCAGGGGGGCCACCGGTTCGAATATTCGGCCGATTGCCATCAGGTAAACCCCTCCTGATCCTCGCTGAATTATAGGATAAAACCTCCCCTCGGCCAAGGGGAGGTTTTCTCGTGTTGGGGAATGGGTGGTATTACTCAGGCTGAAGTTCTTTACAAGTAAGACTAGATGGGTCTGATCTCCTGTCTCATGAATACGTAGTAAGAGAGCCCAAAGCAGATAAAGGTAACGGCTATGAGGGTAATAAGATGGGGAAGTACAACATAAATGCTCTGGGAAAGGGCCAATGGCCGCCTGAATCTCTCTGAAAGGAGCCTTTCAACAGCCCCCATAAGCACAAGTGATCCTGTTGTTTTCCTCATGGGATCAATTATTATAGCAGTGGAATCATTGTAGAGTTGCATTGGGGAAAGGAGAGAGACGGCCCGTTGAAGTCTTACATGCCTCATTACCATTTCAGGGTCTTCCGTGGTAGCTTGATCAAGTGGCACCATGGCGTTTGCAACAACAGTTGCGCCCATGGAAACAAAAAATGAGAAAAAGATCCAGATGGCCAAGGTAGCAAGTGCAGATGTGGCAATACCCCTGAAGAGAATTGAAAAGAGTATACTAATACCTAACCAGAAGGATATGTAGAAGATGCTGATAATCAGATAAATAAAGATCCTCCAAACCTCCTCGACACCTGGCACGACGCCGATCAGTGTAAGCCCCAGGCCTGATACCACAAGAAGAATAGATATCAACATAATAGCAATGGTAACCACACCTGATAAGAATTTACCATTAATAATGGAATCCCTGTAGATAGGCTGAGAGGCCAATTTGCTTAATGTCCCGGTAGACCTCTCCCTATTTATGGAGTCGAAACCGAGTATGAGCCCTATAAGAGGCCCAAAAAAGGCCACAAACTGCACCAGGGAAAACAGAGGGCCTGTCGAGGTAAAAAGCATCAGAAAGACAAACTTTGGTTTGGCAATACCACTAAGTTCCTCGCTGAGACCAATGCCCACCATGTAGGTCGTTATCAAACTGACCATGGCAATCAGGGCAAAAAGAATAACGAACCGATAGCTGCTGAAGTGATCTGCAAGCTCCTTTCTGAAAATAGCACCGATACCCGTCATGCCGAGACCTCCTGAAAATATTTCATATATACATCGTCTAAGGAGATCTCCTTATCATCCACCCCCAGTTTTTCCTTTGCCAGTTCTTCAATGGGTCCCACAGCGATCATTCGTCCCTTAATCATTATCCCTATCCTATCCGAGATTTTCTGCACCTGTTTTAGATCATGGGAGGACAAAAGAATTGTCATATTTTTTTCCCTGCTTAATGATTGGATATACTCGATGATCCGATTGGTCCCTTCAGGGTCAAGCCCTAAGGTAGGTTCATCCAAGAATGCAATGCTTGGTTCCTTTATGTGAATCTCGGCAATTCCCAAGCGTTGCCTCATGCCCCTGGAGTAAGCGCCCACCTTTTTTCCCGCCTCCTCTTTGAGCCCAACGCTCTCCAAGGCCTCCTCTATCTTGATTGAGCTAATGGAATCAGGTATATTGTTGAGCCTTGCTATAAATTTAAGGTTCTCTATGGCATCCATATCATCATAGAAGCCGATATTCTCCGGAATATAGCCAACAACCTTTTTGACCTTGATAGCCTCCTTCACAGGGTCACAGTCTGCAACCCTTGCCCACCCACTTGTAGGCTCAGTAAGCCCAAGCAGCATCAACAAGGTGGTTGTCTTGCCTGAACCATTTGGTCCCAGAAAACCGAATATCTCTCTCTCCCTCATGCTGACGGTCAGGTCGTTAACTGCCAGCTGGTCGCCATACCTTTTGCTCAATCCATGGGTTTCAACAATCGCCCTTTGATCCATATTACCTCCTTCCAAAAGAAACAAACAGGCCAAAGAGGCCAACAATAACAAGGACGATTATCCCAATCCCTATCCAGCTCCAGGCTGCAGAGGCCTTTACGGTTACCCTCAATTCAAGGTCATCCGAACTTTTCTCTCCACCAATGTTCAAACCAACTGCATAGTCACCGACAAGCGCCTCTTGAGCCGGGACTATACTCACCTCAACCTGCTTTAAGCTACCTGGTTCCAAGGCCTCTATCTTTTCAGGCCTGAATTCCACCTTCCAATTCTCTGGTTTTATTGATAAGAACTCGATATCGTGGATTATCGCTGAACCACTGTTTTTTACATACATGGAAATATTGCCGGGTTTCCCCTTTTCCGTTTCAAGAGACAAAAGTTCCGTGGCAGTACCAACCTCCAGCTTATAGGTGCCTGTTATGATTACCTTCAATTGTGCCTCTGCCCTTGACTCACCCGCACTTATGAGGACTGGAATGAGATATTCTCCTGCCTTGGAGAGGCGATCAGGGGTTACCTCAACGTTTAAGCTTCTGCTCTCATCATCCTTGAGCCTCAGGCTCGAGATATATTTATCCTCATAAGGGGGCTTGAAATTGATTTGCCAGTCTTTTGGTCCCTTGGCAGTTACATTAAAGGTATCTTCCTTATCGGTTTTGTTGGCCACATCAAGGGAAAACTCGAACCTTGCATCGCTTGGCCCCCTCAAAACAGGATAGGATGTGGTAAGCTCTATCTCTCCTTTCTCTTTCTCTTTTTCCTGTACGGTAATCGTTAGCTGATGGGATACCTTCAATTGCCCATCCTCTGTTCTTGCATCCACCTTGAACTCATAGGTCCCTGGCTTGATATCCTTTTCTGGCTCGGCATAAAAGGTAACATGTTTATCCTCTCCATCGGGGACATGGACGGAGCTAATAGAAAAATTGTATGTTTTGATCTTGGTATCCCACTCGGGGAAAGCAGAAGTAATCCTCAAGTAAACATTCTCATCCCGTTTCCCCTTGTTTTTAACAATGAGGTCTACCGAAACATCATCTCCCCTGTTAATGATGACCTCTGGGTATTCAAAGGCCACTGAAATTCCCCTTTCCGGTCTTATATCTTCCTTTTCCTTCTCCTCTTGGGCCAGGCCTAAGGAGATGCAAGATGTGCCCAGGCATAGGATTAAGATAAAACAAAGGGCAAAAATAGCCTTACCTGGTTTGGTCCTCATTTTCATCCTCCTCCATCTTTGCCAGATCCTCAAATTTGATGTCTATTCCAAAAATCCCAGCTATCTCATCATTTTGATCCCGTATTGGTCCTGAAACTGTGATGCACAGGGCACCTGTAATTATAGATGTGTAAAAATCAGTCACATGAATGTTACCATCCTTCATTGGACCTATGAACCAGTTTCTATTGGAAAAATCATCGTTCAATTGAAATCTCTCAAACTTAGCCTTATCAACAATACTACAGATATTCCTGGTGACCTTTCTACCATTGGTATCGGTTATATACATGAATTGTATAAATGGATTGTCATCCAAGACCTTCTCCATAACCGGCTCCTGTTTAGCTGGATCCATCGAGGAGATATCCTCGTTTTCGATTAAATCTTCCAGGAGATGGGCTACCATATCAGAGGCCCTATTTTTCAGTATATCAAACCTGGACATAAACAATTCCGGGATATATTTCTGACAGTAATGTCTCATCTCTTTGTTGGAAATCACCGTTACCCTACCACTGTCGTATTCCTCCTGGATCTTTTTGTTTATCTTGAGGACACCGGGGTGCCTCTTTAGGATTTCGAGGCTCTTCGGTATATCGCAGTTATTGTAGATCCAGTGGACAATGCCGGCTGTACCTGATTTATCCGTAATAGAGACAGTTGATGGCCTCTTAAGGATCTTCTGAGTATCAAATATATTATACACCTCCTCGTTTTTAATTAAACCGTCTACATGTATGCCTGCCCTTGTAGCATTGAAATCCCCGCCTACAAAGGGGTAATGTTCAGGAACATGGAAACTCATTTCCTTTTCCAGGTAGTTGGCTATGTCGGTAATAATGGTCGTATCAATCCCATCCGTATTACCCCTAAGATTTATATATTCCATGATCAGGCCCTCAACAGGGGTATTTCCTGTTCTCTCTCCAAAACCGAGGAGGGTTCCGTTAGCACTCTGGCAGCCATAGAGCCAGGCGGTCGTAGCATTAATCAATGCCTTGTGAAAATCGTTGTGACCATGCCACTCCAAGAGCTCCCCAGGTACCCCTGCCTCCTCTATCAAGGCCCTTACCAGCTTCGGTACGCTCCTGGGTAAAGCTGCACCAGGGTATGTTACACCAAAGCCAAGGGTGTCACACAATCTGATCTTAATATCAATCCTGCTCTCTTCCCTGAGGCGCATGAGCTCAGAGGCATATGGAACAACAAAACCATAGATATCTGCCCTTGTGATATCCTCAAAATGACACCTTGGAACAATCCCCATATTCAGGGCGCTCTTTACTATTCCCAGATACTCCTCAATAACCTTTTTTCTGGTCTTTCCAAGCTTATAAAAGACATGATAATCAGAAACGGATGTCAAAATTCCCGTCTCTGTGAGGCCCATATCCTTCAAAAGCTTGAGGTCCTCAGCCTTGGCCCGGATCCAGCCAGTGATCTCAGGGTATCTATATCCCCTCTCTTTACAGAGCCCTATTGCCTCCTTGTCCTTAGCACCGTAGAGGAAAAATTCACATTGCCTGATAATCCCCTTATGTCCTCCCAATTTATGCAGCAGATCGTATAGATCCAGGATCTGTTTACTGGTATAAGGTGGGCGTGATTGCTGACCATCCCTGAAGGTAGTATCGGTGATAAACATCCTGTCTGCTGGTGATATAGGTAATATCTTATGATCGAAATCTATACGGGGAACCTCCGTATAGGGGAAAATGTCTCTATACAGATTGGGTTCACCAAGATCTCTCAGCTCATACCTCCAGAATTTACCAGGTTCATGGACTAATATACCCTTTTCCCTATCCCATCGTGCCATCGCCACGACCTCTCTTTAACAGTTAATTCTCTAGAAATTTAAATTCCAGAAGCTTAATAATAAATATCTTAAATGTCAATACAGCATAAGAAGCCCAACCTTATTTGATTGACTTAGATAGACTGTTTTGATAAAGATTCACCTTCTTATGCCATACGCTTGAGCTGCTTTATGCCTTTGATGACCCCTCCAAGGGAAAATCCATGGGCCTTTTTGAGTTTTCAACCATATGGCCTTATTTATAATTTGGAATAGTCAGCAGCCTGTGATAGTATCCGACTGCATCTGATTTCACCCCGGGTAAGGTTTGCCTGCGTAAAAAACCTTTTCACAGGGGTCTGGAATCTTACACTGAGACGTACTCACTCCAAGCCTTATACGAAAAACGTGCTTTTTTCATGAGAGGAGGAAAACATATGGTGTTGAAAGAGATTGTTGTGCAGAGAAAGAACTTAATCACCTTGGCTGCGGCCACGGCGATGCTTGTAGGATTCGGCCTAGGGAGTGCCTCTGCGGTCGACTATCCCAAACGGCCCATAACCATGATCTGCCCGTGGGGAGCCGGCGGCGGCACGGATGCCGTGTCCAGAATTCTCGCCACCCTGCTTAAGACCCAGCTCCGGGTACCGGTTAACGTGGTCAACCGGACCGGCGGGAGCGGCGCCATAGGCCACACAGCCATGGCAACGGCCAAGCCGGATGGTTACACTGTCGGCCTGGCAACGGTGGAGATCACCATGATGCACTGGATGGGCCTAACCAAGGTAACCTACAGGGACATGACTGCGGTGTGCATGGTCAACTCCGACCCAGCCGGCATCAATGTCCGAAGCGACGCAGCCTGGAAAACCTATAAGGATCTAGAGAGGTCCGTGCGGGAAACCCCGGGTAACTTCACGGCATCAGGCACGGGCCAGGGCGGCATCTGGCACCTTGCCATGGCCGGCTGGCTCAGAGCGATCGGTATGCCGCCGACAGCGGTCAAGTGGATCCCCAGCAAAGGCGCTGCCCCGGCACTGCAGGACTTGATGGCCGGCGGCATCGACATGAGCACCTGCTCTTTGCCTGAGGCGGCCACCCTGATCGAGGCCGGCAGGATCAGGCCCCTGGCCCTCATGGCCGACAAGCGGGATCCCCTGTTCCCTGACGTGTCGACCCTCAAGGACATCGGCGTCAACTGGTCTTGTGGAGCCTGGCGCGGCGTGGTCGTGCCCAACGGAACGCCGCCCCAGATCGTGGACATCCTGGAGAAGGCCATCAAGAAGATCGTCGACAGCGAGGACTTCAAGAAGTTCATGAAGAACCGCGGCTACGGCATCCGCTGGATGGACTCCAAGTCCTTCGCCAAGGCCATGGCCGAAGCTGACGAGACCAACGGCCAGATCATGAAGACAGCCGGAATCATCAAGTAGACTACCCCGGAAGGAAAGGAAAAGCCATGCGAGTCAGCAACACGGCCATTGGACTGGGGCTGATCATTTTCGCCATCGCGGTGCTAGTCTACACCCAGACCTTCCCTGCTCTGGAGAAAGGGTACCCTGGTCCCTCGCTCTTCCCCAACGTCCTCGCAGTGTTGTTCATCATTGCCGGCATCACCCTGGTGGTCCAGGGAGTTCGGAGTGGTGAAAGGATCTTAAAGTTCGACAGCAGCGGAATCACCGGTAGCGGGCTTATCAACATCGTGCTGGCCTTGGGAGCGATCATTTTCTATATCTACCTCTCGGAGTTCCTCGGCTTCCAGATCACGTCCTTCGTTCTTCTCTTTGGCCTGATGAAGTGGCTGCGCGTGTCTACGCCCTGGAGCCTCGTGATGGCATGCGGGGTGACCCTGGCCATTTACGTGCTGTTTGCAAAAATACTGCTGGTCCCCCTGCCCTGGGGCTTATGGGGTTGGTAATGATGCTTGAGCATTTCTACACGGCCATTTCGCTGATAGCGCAGCCATACGTTTTTTTTGTTATCGCAACGGCGGCGGTCTACGGTTTGTTCGTCGGGGCTATTCCCGGCCTGACCGCGACGATGGCAACGGCCTTGCTGGTTCCGATCACCTTTTTCATGGACCCAGTCCCGGCACTCGCGGCCATCGTGACCATGACGGCCATGGCCATCTTTGCCGGGGACATTCCCGCCGCCCTGGTTCGAATTCCAGGCACGCCCTCCTCTGCCGCCTTGGTAGCCGATTCCTACGCCCTGACTCAGCAGGGCAAGGCGGGCTTCGTCTTGGGCGTAAACGTGACAGTGGCCGCCATCGGTGGCCTCATCGGAGCGATTATCCTGATCTTGCTGGCCCCCATGCTAGCCGAAGTCGCCATGAAGTTCACCTGCTTCGAGTACTTCTGGCTGGCCTGCATCGGGCTTAGCTGCGCTGTTCTGGTGACCAGGGGATCCCTGATCAAGGGCCTGGTCTCACTTCTGATCGGGTTGTTCATGACCACGGTCGGAGTAGACATCACCCTGGGCTTCCCCCGCTTCACCTTCGGCATCACCAACTTCTTGAACGGGTTCAACTTCATCCCGGCCATGATCGGCATGTTCGGGGTCTCTGAGGTGATGCGGAATGTCTCCTCTGGCGATCTTTCCTTCAACGGCATCTCGGCCAATACCCAGAAGATGTTCGCCGGCATCGGCAAGGTCTTGAGAAGATACAAGCTTAACGTCGGCCGGGCCGGCGTTGTCGGCACTTTTGTCGGAATCGTGCCTGGAGCCGGAGCAGATATTGCTGCCTGGATTGCCTACGCCGTGAGCAAGAGATTCTCCAAGGAGCCGGAGAAGTTTGGCATCGGCCACATCGAGGGCGTCGTTGACGCAGGAACGGCTCACAATGCCGGCCTCGGGGGGGCCTGGGTTCCAGCCCTGGTCTTCGGTATCCCCGGTGACTCCATCACCGCCATTGTCATCGGGGTGCTGTTCATGAAGGGCCTGCGTCCCGGCCCGATGATCTTCCAGCAGACCCCGGAGATCCTTTACGCCCTATACGTAGCCTTTATCCTGGCTAACATCTTGCTTATTCCCTTTGGCTTTCTCGCCATCAAGGCCGGCACCCAGATGCTCCGTGTCCCCCGCAACATACTCATGCCAGCCATCCTGATGTTTTGTATTGTCGGCTCTTTCGCCATCAATAACACCACCTTTGACGTGGGCATCATGTTATGCACCGGAATCCTGGCCTTCTTCATGGAGGCTAATGATATCCCGGTCGCCCCGGCCGTTCTTGGCTTAGTCCTGGGCCGGCTGCTGGAGGACAGCTTCATGGTGTCCATGATCAAGAGCAATTGGGATCTGACCGTCTTCTTCCAGCGTCCGGTTAGCGCCATCCTCGGGGCAGTCAGCATCATTCTCTGGTCCTCGCCCTTCATTGCCGCCCTGCGGGCGCGATGGAAGAGGAAGTAGAGCTGGACCCGAAGACCAAGCGCCTCTTCGGCCGATGGGATAGAAGGGATCAAGGGTGCATTGGACAATTGACCCACTTGGATGCAGTGTCCTGATCATGACCGCCCATGAGCCCTAGAGATCGTTTCTTAGAGCCAGCGGACCCTTGCGGGTTTGCGTGAAACCAGCCTATGGAAGATCACATCAGGATAACCTACCATGAAGGAAAGTGGCGCTCTATGGTCTTTGGGGATTTGCAGGGCCTTCCGAAGCTCGGGAGATTCCTCCAGGGCGAAGACCAAGAATCCACAGAGACAGGTTCCGAGCTCAAGAGCCTCTGCCATGAGGATCATCTGCATGGCCGAAAGCCCCGGATCCATATCCGGCGTTACCGATTCAAGCGGGTTGAGATGACAGATAATCAGGGCCGGGGCATGGTAGAAAAGCCTATCTATCCCCTGCTTATCAAGGTCTGCCATCTGCCGCCAGATGGGGGGATACAACTGCCGGAGCTGATATGTTAGGGGAACGGGCTCATCTCCTGCCCGCATTCCCTGGATGGCGCTTTCAATTTTTTTGGCCTGGCCGACGAGGGTCTTGATAGCCATTGTCCGGATCTCTTCAATCCTATCTGCTGAATTGAGCACCACATAGTGGAGCGGCTGGCGGTTTCCTCCTGTCGGGGCAAAACGCGCGGCCTGGATAATTTTCTCGAGCTTCTCCTTTTCCACCTCTCTGTTCTGAAAAATCCTGATGCTCCTACGGGAGCGGAACAAAGCCATGAGTTGCTCTGCTTGCGGAAGATCTTCTCGACGGGGAATAGGGCTGAACTCCTTGGCGTTGAGTGAGGAAAGCCGGGGCGCATCTTCTGGACATATAGCCTTGCAGTGCCCGCAGAGGATGCACTGGGTCGGATCGGTGACTGCTACGGCCCCCTCTCGCTCCTCGAGAATACGCCTGACGCATATCGGGATACAGAGGCCGCAGAGAGTGCACCGATCTGGGTCTATCCAGACAACCTCCATAGCTGAACCTCCTTATTTTAGTCAAGATTAGGCTGCAATTGCCAATACTACTGGCTAAATCCCCACATTTGGCCCTGTTTTATGGTAACCACAGGCAGGGTGAGGTCAGAGTCACGTTGCCCTAGCCTACCAAAATCACAGCTGGCAGGCAAATTTTGCAGACCAGTATGACACCCAAGCTCCTCTGAAGCCCGTCTATCAGCCAACGCCTTTTCTTTTGACATACAGGCCTTTTTCTCCTATACTTCCTTCCCGCAAAAAGGAAATATATCATGACGGATTACTGGTTTAAGGAGACAAATAGAAAATGAAAAATGGGGAGTTTATTCTCGACGCCGATATCCTTTTACTGAAAGACAAAACGGTCAGCGTTATTGGATATGGAAATCAGGGACAAGCTCAGGGGCTCGTGTTAAGGGACAATGGCGTCAACGTTATCGTGGGAAACATTAGAGATACCTCATGGGATCGAGCGACCAAGGACGATTTTGATGTCTACGACATTGATGAGGCAGCGAGAAGGTCAGATGTGGCCCTTATGCTTCTTCCTGATGAAATTGCGCCAGATGTGTATTACGG
This sequence comes from Deltaproteobacteria bacterium, assembly GCA_020349945.1. GTDB lineage: Bacteria > Desulfobacterota > DSM-4660 > Desulfatiglandales > B25-G16 > JABXJZ01. The sequence goes on along the minus strand of CP070704.1, from coordinate 2,074,937 downwards.
AAAGATTGAACCTGAAATTAAGAGGAAAGAGCATTTTATACTCGATTTTGCCAGCGGATACAATATTACCTATGGCTCCATCAAGCCTCCTTCTAATACTGATTTGGTCATGGTCGCACCAAGAATGATAGGATGGGGAATACTGGACCTCCATGAAAAGAACAAGGGTTACCCTGCTCTGTTGGGCGTGGCACAAGATGTTTCAGGCAAGGCGTGGGAGTATGCGCAGGCAATCGCCAAAGGGATAGGAGCTCTTGGCTTACCGGGCGGTGTCGCCATTAAATCCTCCTTTGAAGAAGAGACCTTGTTGGACCTGCTCAGTGAACATTCATGGGGTCCGATAATGTCCGCTGCAATGCGGGCCTATTTTGATGTGGTTACTGAAGAATACGGGGCATCACCTGAGGCCGCGATCCTTGAACTTTATGCCTCTGGTGAACTATCAGAGGTAGCAAAGGCGATGGCTGAACGAGGCATGGTGGAACAGATGGCAGACCATTCTAGGACAAGCCAGTATGGTCAATTCACCAGGGCAGAGCGCTTTTATGACAAGGTTAAGGAGATGGTGAGAAAAGAGGCCTCCGATATCTGGAGCGGGGAATTTGCAAGGGAATGGTCGCTCGATCAATCATCTGGATCCATAGTGCTCAACAGGATGTGGAAGATTGCCCGCGAAAGCAGGCTAGCAAGAACCGAGGACAGACTTTATAAAACCTTGGGGAGGAGGTAAAAATGTGGACAGATAAAGAATATACCGGCGAGGCAGATATTCCAGAACCCTTCAAACTCACGCGCTGGAGGGATTACATCAAATTCCTTTTTGGTCCAGGCATGGTTGCCCTGGGCTTAGGCATCGGAACCGGGGAAGTCATATCTGGCCCCTACCTAGTCGTTAAACATGGCCCTTTGATCCTCTGGATTGCCTTCGTATCGATTTTGCTTCAGACAGTTACATCCATAAGCTCCTCAAAGTACACTATTCTCACAGGGGAGCCCGTACAGCTCGGGATAAATAGATTGTGGGTTGGTAATAAGGTATGGACCGTTTTATGGACAGTGTTTCGGACAGTTCAGTTGATGTGGCCATACTATATGGCCCTGGTTGGATCAACCTTAGCTGCAATGATCATTGGGGGTCCTCCTGGACCTGAGCAGCGACTACTCTGGTCGCTGTTGTCTGTGGTGGGTATAATTATCTGCACCCTGCCGCTGCTTATAGGGGGCAAGGTCCTGACTACACTTGCCCGCATGTTCTTCTGGCTTAACTTCGTCCTCATAGTACCCCTGTTGTTCATACTGGCATTGCTCTATGTTCCGGCTGAAATATGGTGGGCCGGTTTCAAGGGGTTCTTCACCTTCGGCTATATACCCGAGGGGGCTGATTGGCTTGCAATGGCCGCTGTTGCTGGATATGCAGGGTTAACCTCTTATTCAGGGCTGCTTATCTCTAATTACTACAGGGATGCTGAGTGGGGTATGGCAAAGAAGATAGGTTTCATCCCAACCCTCGTAGGTGGCAAGAAGGTGGCCTTTCTGGTAAAGGGCTTTATGCCGAAGATAAGCCCAGAAAATATCCGGAGGGCGAAAAAATGGTACAAATACCTTCACATGGAGTTATGGATCGTATTCTTCCTCTTTGGCATCTTAACCATGTGGTTTCCGTGCATTCTATACTACAAGTTTGTACCTGTCGAAGCGGCAATTGAACCTGGATTCGGGTTTGCAGCGGTACTTGCCAAGTATATGAGTGGCGTGTTGGGGGCAGCGTGGTGGGTGGTATTAATCGCCTTATTCTTCGTGTTCTGGCCCGATGGAACAGGATTAATAGATAGCCTGCTGAGAGAACTTACAAACATTATATGGAACAGCTTTCCAGGCCTCTATAAGAGATGCAAGGGAGATGTCAGGCCCTTATACTACGGGATACTTGCAGTGTTCACAGCCGTGTGGTTAGGCATGATCGCTGCAGGAACAAAGCCATTAATAATGGTGCTCCTTGCTGGGGCCTTCGCCAACCTAAGCGGTGTATTGTACGTAATTGGGCTGTTGGGAGTTAACTACACCCTTCTGCCCAAGGAGTACAGATTTTCGAAAATTGAGGTAGTAGTCACCTGCTTTGCTATAGGGTTTTATGGATTTTTCTTCACGAACTTCGTGTTACACAAGTTCTTTGCCATAGGACTCTAACCCGAAGGTCTGGCCGGGACTCAGGATGCGCTTAAGATATCTAGCTACCTCATAGGCTGGACCATGATGTTCGCGCGGCACAGCTACGGTAGCCAGCCCCACACCTGTCTCATAAAGCTCACCGATGAGTTTGAGATCGCCGTATCGCCGGTATGTTAGATACACGCGCCTTCACCCGCATAGATAACGAAGCCCGGGGGGATGCTTGAAAAAGCACGCCCCTGGGCAGTCCCCACTAATCTCGCGATGTATCACATAACCTCGCAGCCAGCGCCGGAGACTAACATGCACATTTTTCAGTCACACCTGGCTTGACCTCGGCCTCCAAAATTTGCTAGGGTTGGCGGCCGTGAAACTTGAAATTACAGAAGACATGAGTAGGCGAAGCTATGCAAAAGGAAAGCATGCCATTTGGCGGGGCTATGGGTATGAAAGTGGCGTTCAGCAATGCCATATCAGTCGACCTATCCCAAGTCAGGAGGCTTATATGGATCTCAGGTCAAATCGCCTTCAACGAGCATGGGGAACTCATCGGAAAAGGCAACGTCAAGACCCAAACTGAGCAATGCATTAAGAATGTTGAAACCGCATTGAAAAAGATGGGGGGATCATTGGATGACGTTATTCAGGTGACTGTGTTTGTGAAAGAGGTGAGTGCCCTGAGGGCTATCCATGAAGTTCGACTCAGGTATTTCAAGGAACCTTATCCAACAAGCACCCTGGTAGAAGTTAAAGGATTTGTCAATCCGGATGCACTGATCGAGATCAATGCGATAGCCGCAGTGTAAGCCCCTCCCCTTGACACACTGGCGACCTCATCCTATACTGCCTTCACCAGAAAAGGAATTCTTGCCGCCTTATCACTATCACTGGAGGAGGTAACAGGGGCGCAAGGGTCTGGACTTCAGTGGTTGTGCTGTGATCTCGCGCAGACTAGAAACCTGATGACGGAGTGGATAGCGTGGGGTAAGGCTCAGATGAATATGACGGATATCATAGTAAGGCTGAGCTTTGGTGGAGCAATCTTTATCTTCACCGTAATGCTCATCGCCTTTATCAGCTCCTATTTCAAGAAACGTTTGATCTCCGGCCAGAAGGATCGTGCTCCAGCGGAGTTGACCGGGACCGTTAAGAAGGAGAGGCGCCAACATCAGAGAGCCGATATTATGTGGCCTGTCAAGATGAAGACCTCTCAGGGAACGCTAGAGGCACAAATAAGAAATATCAGTATCGGTGGTGCATTTATCTGCTGCCATAAGCCTCTTCCCCTGAGTGAGAGATTTCGTCTGACCATCGATGCTCCCAGTCATGACGCCCTGACGGTCAACGCGGAGGTTATCTGGTCCAACATCAACGTCCCTGATGAGAGGATCGTAAACCGAGGGATGGGAATTCGATTTATCAAGATAACGAAAGACGACCGTGAGTTCCTTAACAAGGCAATATCGAGCTATTTCGATACCAGTGTGGGATGAGACGTATCCGTCCAAGGTATATCCGGGGAGGCGAGGCACCACAAAAGTCCGGTCTATACCTCTGCTATGACTATACCTCTCTCTATTAAGAAGGTCACGGGATCTTCGGATTGCTTCTCTCCTTCTTGGGTAGGGATTTTCAAACCCTGTACCCGTTCCTCTCTCAAGTGCTTATCATCACATGAGATTCCTTAAGTCCCCGAAATCTCACCATTCTGCTATTCAATGGTAATGGCCTCCACTGGCCTCCGGGATCAGGCCATGGCCTCGCCGATTTAGCCTTTTCATCAAGAGAGACCTGTGCTAATTTGCAGGTATGAACTATTATTATCAGAGGCCCCGGGTTAGCTTCGGAGGCCCTCTAACCCGGGCAGTGAAGATTATCATCATCAGCTGCGCAGTAGTTTTCCTGTACCAGCTGATCTCTCAAACCATTACGGGCCGCTCGGAGATAAATCTGATCTTTGGCCTGGTCCCCGTCCTGGTCTGGAGAAAGTTCTTCATCTGGCAGCTCTTTACCTATGCCTTCCTGCATGGGGGAATCTTTCACCTTTTATTCAATATGTTTGCGCTCTGGATGTTCGGCTGTGAGCTGGAGAGGAACTGGGGCACCAGGTTTTTTCTAAAATATGCCCTGATTACTGGTATTGGTGCGGGTATATGCACCGCTATAGTTTCTCCTCATCTGGCTGTCCCCACCATTGGGGCATCCGGCTTGATTTACGGAATACTCCTGGCCTATGGACTTCTCTTTCCTAACCGGCTGATTTATCTATACTTCTTATTCCCCATCAAGGCCAAGCATTTTGTCCTGATTTTTGGAGCAATTGAACTTTATGCATCCCTGTCCGGTTCCTCCGACAATATTGCCCACCTCGCACACCTGGGAGGAATGCTGTTTGGATTTGTTTATCTCCGATACTATTTCTCCCTTGTCTCTGGACTCCGCCGCTACTATTATCAGAGCAGACTGAGGAGACTCCGAAGAAAATTCCGAGTAATTGACGGAAAAGATGATTCGGATGACCTTGGGAGAACCCTACATTAGCCCATGTCGTTATTCAATCCGAGACATCTTACATCTGATTTGACCGCAGCCTCCAAAATCTGATAATGGTACGATTACAGAATGATGTCTTCAGGTGGCGGGCGTACGGTTTCAGGCAAATGTAGGATCAGGTAACGACCAATTTTTCATAGACGGGAGTGAGTTATGGCAATTTTACCATGCATGGCATATGCAGGGACGGAGATTGAGAAATGTTCGGAGAAGCGTGATAATGGATACTGGAGGTGCGATGAATGGGCGGAGGAATGGTACTATAAATCGTGTGGTTGGCAACCGTGTAAATTTTTTTGTCACGTGCTTATATGGATGGCTAAGTGGGTCGGTAAGGGTTATCACTGCACTGCTCATAAGGTGTGCATTGCCTGGAAGCTCCCTAAGGTTCTTATATGCGTTCTGTATGCGTGGTCGCTTTCCATAGCAAGATTGTTTGGAAAAATGCTTGGACTTGATATTCTTGCCACTGTCAACCCAACGAGTCCCTTTGGCCCTGCTGTTGCTTATGGAGGATATATTGATGAACGGGGTGAAGAGACAAGCAGGCCAGTCATCATGTGCTGGACTGAAACAGGTGATCCCAAGACTGGGTCTTCTGGACTGAGGCTGAGATATGAACAGTTGCGACATTACTCCTCTCCTTTCCATAACATGCTTCCTCAATTCAATACAAAATCCGTTGATGGTGAAGTATCACATCGAGGGCCCGCATTGACCTTTTTCTATAACAGATTCTTCCTGGCCTGGACAGGAAAGGAGCCAGAGCACAGATTAAATGTTATGCAGTCTCTTGATGGCGGAGACACATGGTCAAAGAAGATTACGCTCAAGTTCTCCTCTACGTCGGCGCCGGCATTGGCCGTATTTAAGAATCGAGTTTATCTCGCCTGGAGAACCAAACCCAGGGAGGGCTCATACCTGAAGATTATGTCAAGCGCCGATGGAATAGTCTGGGAAAATGAAACCAAATTGGCGGCAAGAGCAGAGTCAGGACCTGCATTGGCGAGTTTTGGTTCCCTGCTTTTTATTGCGTGGAATGGTAAGGATACCTATAAGCTCAACGTGAAGAGCAGTAAAGACGGTATTAGTTTCGAGAACCAGGTAACCTTACAGGAAACAACTGACGCCAGGCCCGCGCTGTGCGCATACGGAGGACAATTATATCTGGCCTGGAAAGAGAAAGGCCATGAGGGTTTCATAAAGATACAGCGAAGCAAGGACGGAACGAATTGGAAACCAGTTTCGGTGAGCCTTCTTCCGTCCTGGCCTTTGAACACCGGTAAGCCAGCGCTGGCCTCGACTGATAGTGGGCTGATCATCGGTTGGGCTAATCCAAATCTCCATATTGCAGGAAGGAAATAAGAGTGAATTGAGTCAGGTGTCTATTTCGTATTTCGTGCCTTGCGCAGCGGCTCGGACTGCAACCAACCGATTAAGCCAATAAGCTCTTTCTGTCGATCTTGCATTGGCACCTCGATGAGGGCTGGACGATCGGCGGCAAGCGCGTCCTGTAAAGCGGACTTGAAATCGGACAATTCTTCGACTCGGACAGCATAGGCACCGAAGGACTTGGCAAACTGGACAAAATCTGGGTTGACCAAATCCGTATCAACGGTGCGCCCCTCACAGTACTTCCACTGTGATCCCTTGATCGAACTCAAAGCACTATCATTTACAATGACCGCCACGACATTAATGCCATACATCATCGCTGTGGCCATCTCAGAGGCCCCCATCATAAATCCACCGTCCCCGCTAAAGCATACAACCGGCTTATCCGGATGGGCAATCTTTGCGCCCAGTGCAGCGGGAAACGCGTAACCCAACGCAACGCCAATGCACGGATAGAGGAAGGTCCGCGGTTTATCAACAGGAAACTCAGCAAATGAGGCATAGCCAATTGCGTGGACATCGACCGAGAGGATTCCATCAGCTGGGAGCACTTCGCGGATTTCCGGCAACAGGGGCACTCTGGGCTGGGTAGCAAACCTTTCTCGGAGGCGGTCCAACAAAGGCTTCCATGTCCCCTCTGCCTCATCCACCTCCTCAATGAATACCTGTAACGTCAGTTTGAGATCGCCAACCACGCCGATGTCGCAGGGATATTCGCGTCCTATTTCCGCTGCATCCTCATCGATCTGAACCAGGGGCCGGGGGAGTTCAAGACTCCAATTCCTCGTATCGAGCGACGTAAAACGGGGCCCAATTGCGAGTGTGCAATCCGCGAGCTCTATTGCCTGACGTGCCAAAAAGCCATTGCTGTTCTGCAACGCCAGGGGGTGATCTTCCCGCAGAGCACCCTTGGCGCATCGCGTCACAACAACCGGGGCGTTGAGTTTCTCGGCAAGCTGATGCAACTCCTCGCGAGCATCAGAGTGAATAACAGCAGAGCCAACAAATAAAATCGGCATCTCTGCCCGTTTCAGTGTTTCCGCCGCGGATCGAAGATCAGCGGCGTCCGGCAATACGCGCGCTGGCCGATGAACACGCGGTGGAATGATAAGATCAGACTCGCCAGTGAGGACATCCACGGGGAATTCCAGTACCGCGGGACCAGGACGGCCTGTCCGCATCGAACGGAATGCATTTTCGACGACGGTGGGGATGTCCTCGACTTTTTGCGCAATCGCACAATACTTCGTAATGGACCTGAAGAAACCCATCTGATCTAAGCCGTGAAACATCTTACTTGGATCCTTTGTGTAAAATTTTGAATCACTTTGTCCGGTAATCAGCAGCACTGGCACGCAATCTGTGAATGCCTCCAGGATTCCGGTTGACGCGTTGCTCGCGCCCGGCCCGGGGACTGTCAATGCAACGCCCACCTCTCCAGTGGATCGCGCGTAACCATCTGCCATCTGTGTGGCAGCGTATTCATGACGTACAAGGTAGTGATCGATGACACCTGCTCCGCAACGGAGGAGAGAATCATATATCTGCATATTTTGGGTTCCCGGCATGCCGAAAATGCAGCGTACCCCTTGCGCCTTCAAACACTCGATCAGAATATCTCCACCCTTCATAATGAGTCTACCCCTCTCAATAAGTTTGGATCCGCTATATCATACAAACCAAGAAAACGGAGCCTTTATATCACACTTCCACAACAGATTCATATTTTTTGGCTCCTATCGACCCTGTCACCGAATCGGCCACAGAACCTGGTAAGCAATAGTTCATAGGCCCAGTGGGTTAATAAAAATTTGACCTGAGCCTCCAAGGTTTGATAAGCTTTTCCATGAGGTATTGGTTCTCCAATTAAATCTCACCAATCTGGGAACAAATACTCAGGACCATGGGGTTGGGCCTCCGAATCTTTCTTATCAATGATGATGACTCCTTGCGGCGTCTTTCACTGGCGAAATTCGAGCGCCTGCGCAGACGGGATCCTGGAGAACGGCTTCCCCAATATGCTGGCAAGCGCGTACGATACGCCTTGGTCGTTCTGGAAACGGCAAACCGAAAGCCGGTAGAGATCAATCTCGTCCAATACTCCTATCTACCCTTCGATTCCCAGGGCCGGATCGATGCTGCTGAAAGGGAAAAACAGGCGGGTCTGGCTGCCGAGATGGCACCGCCTGCGCATATAGAGCAACACCCCGGGCAGGTCATAGATGCCCGCCACAGGTTTGCCAAAAGGCGTTATGATGATCACTACAGGTGGACACCGAGTCCAGAAATAGAATCTGCAATCCTGGAGGCCATATTCGGTAAGCACCAATCGCCGCGATCTTAAGAGATGAGCTCATGCGCTTGGTTAAATAACCTGGCGAGGTGGCCGAAGGCCCCCAAAGGAGGGGCCCGATGTCTAAAAGATATAAGCGACCGCAAAATAATGGGTGCAAAAAAATCCCAATCCAAATCTTGAAGTGCTGGACGGTTTTGTCTATTATTAATTGGGGCTACCCTTTTAACGGTCAGCCCACTGAAAGGAGAAACACATGGACGATAACCTAGACAATGAAATGAAGGAGTTCGGGGAAGAGATCGCTGATGGCCTGGGCTACACACGGAAGGATGAGCCTGTCCGACGGCGCAGGACATCCATTGCTCTCACATCCCAAAGAAAGATCCTGGCTCTTGGGGGTGCAGGTATCCTGCTTCTGATCATCCTCATCGCTCTGTTTTCCAGAGGAGGCAATGAAATCCCCCCAGAGGATCTGGCCTCTGTCCAGGTCAGACTCAACCAGCTTGAGGAGAGAATATCACGCCTTGAGGGGATGAAGGATAAAATCGTCTTTATCGAACAGCAGGAAAAAGAGCTGCAACAATCTATCGCAGAAGCGGAAAAATCCGGCAGGTCTCTGACCGCTCGACTGGATAAGCTGACCCAGAAGGTTGACGGGTTGCTCCCAAGAAAGGCCTCGCCTCCTGCGAAAACCGGGGCCTCAATAACTGTCAAAAGGAAACCATTTCCCCTTGCCAAAGGCCGCTACCACGAGGTCCGCCCCGGGGAATCCCTCTATCGGATCGCCCAACAATATGGCACCTCGGTAGATGAGCTCTGTCGCCTCAACAGGATAACCCCAAACCAAGTCATCTACCCAGGTGAGAGACTCTTGGTCGCTCCAGAGAGCCGTGAGTAAGCGCTTAATCCCTGCATTTAGAGGGAGCGAACTGCGAGAACCTATGATGGGAAGATGAAACCCGGAATAAGATGTGGACGAGAGGCGCTGTTCATCTCGGCAAGAACTCAGACCGGGAATCACTCGCTGAACAAAAGACCCTCTGGTTAGGTGTTGGCTGTTCAACTTTCAGGTCTTGAAAGCATTTCTCGAATCGGTTCTCCCTGGAGAAACCCCTCTCGGGGTCACGGCCGGGCAGATCCCTTCACTATTTTCACCAGCGCATTCAACTCAAGCTCTGCAATGGAACCCTCAGCGCCCTTTCGGTTCTCTTGGGGAGACCATCTCCCATGATCTCGCATGTGGCGAGAATTAATATCATCTATTTTTAGACAGTGATGCTGCGTAACCCTCAATCATCCCGAACTTAGATACGGCTTTCCTGAAATCGTCCCATGAGGCCTCCCGTCTTCCAGGCGGACTCAGGGCAAAGTTCCAGGCAGCACAGACATCTGATGCATTTATCCTGACTGATTCCCGGAAACTCCTCCATGTGCATGGCCTTTGTCGGGCATCCTTCTATGCAGATCTTGCACTTCTTGCAGAGCTTCGTGTCCAGCACCAGCTTGCTCCGGCTGACCGAGCCGAAGAACCCCCTATTTATTAACCTGCCCAGAAAGTCAAAGCGTTTAATCCTCATGGGGAGCTTGAATGGAACCTCCTCTGGCTTTTCACCTGCAATCTCG
>CP070704.1:1986618-2064801 GCA_020349945.1 Deltaproteobacteria bacterium | reverse complement strand
TCTTCCGAATCCTCAATGCCGAGGCAACCCCTAAGCAAATCGCGGGCGGAGTCATGTTGGGCATGATCATCGGGTTAACGCCCACGTTCAGCCTTCACAATATCATTGTCGTCATCCTCATCCTGCTCATCAAGGTAAACCTCACGGCAGCCTTTCTATCCATGTTCGGCTTCGATTTGATTGGGTATGCCCTGGATCCCCTCTCAGACTGGATTGGCTACGGAATCCTCACATCCACCACATTAAGGACACTCTGGATCGAGGCGTACAACGCCGCAATAGTCCCCTTTACCCGATTCAACAATACCATTGTCATGGGAAGCGTCGTCATCTCACTGAGCTTCACGTATCCGATATTTCGGTTAACGAAATACGGCGTTGAGAGGTACCGATCGGATCTGGCGGCCAAATTTCAACAGTGGAGAATCGTCAAGGCGGTTAGAATGAGCCGTTTTTATCGATACTACCAAAACTTCAGGAGCATCACCGGATAGGGGCAGAGATGCGTTGGAAATTTATTACTCCTCTCTTGGTGTTCATTCTCATCACCATGGCCTTCGTTGCCTTCTTCTTAGACGGCATCGTCGAGTCCATCGTGGAGGAAAGAGCGAGTCTCCTCAACGGGGCGAAGGTCGAGATTGAGGATCTGGATATCGGGTTTTTGAGCCCGGGCGTTAGGATCCGAGGGTTGGCCGTGGCCAATGCCGACAACCCATGGAGGAACATGGCTGAAGTGGGGGATATTGGGATTTCGGTCTCCCTTGCTCCCCTCCTTTCCAAGAGGATCGTCATCGACGAGATGGTAATGGAGAACGTGAAGATTAACACCGAAAGGAAGACGTCGGGCGAACTCCCTCGGCGCCTGAAGAAGAGGGTCAAGGCAGGGGCAAAGGAGGGCAAGCCCACCGAGTTCCCATTTCCGAAACTACCCAATCTCGAGGTGTTCAAGGAAAGATTCGATCTGAAAGAGTTGGCCGATATCAACCACCTGGGATCGGTTAGGAGGGCAAAGCAGCTCACCAAAGACGCTTCTGAGATGAAGTCCAGATGGGAATCAGAACTAAAGGGTCTGGACGCGAAGGCGAAGGCCAATGAGATCATGACCAAGGTCCAGAAAAGCCTCGACTCCCTGAACAAGACCCGAATCAAGGGCCCTGCCGATTTGCCGAAATTACAAAGCGATCTGAGGAAACTCCAGGAGGCCATCGATACCCTTAAGGCCTTGAGAAAAGAGATCGAGGCCACCAGGTCAACCTTCAAAACGGATCTGGCAACCCTGGAAAAATCGGTCAGGGACGAAATGATTGCGCTGAAAGAACAGGATCTTCGGGCCATCCTCAAGGATTTAGGTATTGAGGAGTTTAAAAGGCTCAGTTTGGCGGAGGCCTTTCTCGGCCCCTTTTATGCCAAGGTCCTCGGCCTCGTCTGGAACAATGCGGACAAGATGAGAACCTTCATGCCCAAAATGGACAAGGATAAACCAGTGCAGACGAGGATACGGGCTCAGGGCCGCGATATCATATTTCGCAGCATCAAAAAAGGCCCCGATTTCCTTTTGAGGGAAGCGCGGGTTTCGATCGAGCAGGAACAATGGTCCCTCAGGGGGACCATCCAAGGGGTCACCTCCGATCCTGCCTCCTACGGAAAACCCGCGCAAGTCGCCATTCATGGGAAACACCCACGGCTGGCGCTCAATGGGATCTTGGATCATACCGGCGAGAAACCCGTGGACACCTTTTCCCTAGACGTAAAGGGTTATCCGTTGAAGGGGGTCTCCTTTGCGGAGAATCCCCTTTCGATATCTAATATCAGCAGGGGGTTTCTGGATCTCAAGGCAGATCTTGCATTGAAGGGAGAGCTCATCGATTTTAGGTCGGAGGCCAAGGTGAAAGATCTCAAGCTGGACTTCATGGCAGCGGAGGCGGAAAATCTCATGGTGAACATCCTGAAGGAGGTTATCAAGACCTCCCCCTCCCTGAGCTTCGGCATGGGTGCTAAGGGAACCAGGGACAATCCCCAATTGTCCGTCTCCTCCGACATCGACCGACTTTTTGCCATGCAATTGAATCGGTTTGTGGGCAAAAAAGCGAACGAATTGAAAGCCTCTCTTGGAGCGCAGATCGATAGTGCTACGGAGAATGAGATGAGAGGGTTTTCCGACACACTGGCCAAAACCAAACTGGACATATTCAAGCAGTTTAGATCAGATGAATTGCTGGTTCAGGAAAGGATCGACTCCCTAAGCCGTATCGTGGTGAGCAGGACGGATAAATCCCAGGAGCTCAAAAAAGTGCTTGAGGGGATCTTGCCGGATTTGATCCGAGACTAGGTTCATTCAGCGCTAGTTTTGCCCCACCATTTCCTTGAGTTTCAAATATCCTTGTTCAAGAATTCGCCTCAGACATTTATGCTATGACTACGGGAAGAGAATGAGCAGAGGTAGATCCTGGACGGCAATTTATTGGCATTAATCTGCTGACAGGAGGGTTGTCTTTATGCGGTCAAATCCTCTGTTCCAGACCTGTTTTAGGAGAAAATAAATATCAAAAAATAATCCCGCCCAGAGAATAAAAGACTAAGTTTTTTCTTGACAATATGTTTCAAATGTGTATGCTAGGTGAACTTTTTAGAAAAGGGCAGCAATGAGAAAGATCCGTACAAATAACAACTGGTGGTGGTGGTACTTCCTCCACGCGGGGTAGTGCGCTTTCATCAGCTTGTCTTATCTTAAGCCGTGACCCCGCAAGGGTCACGGCTTTCTTATTATTGTGCTTAGTGTTTCAAACCATATAACGATTTCTCATGTGAGGAGGTGAGCTTATGTCTCCTGTGTCACGGCGATGGCCCCCCGTGGGGCCAAAACGAACCAGAAACTAACCTTCAAACCAAGAATAATGAGTGGGATAAAAATGGATGTAACAAAGATCGAACTCAGTGAAGAAGAGAGTTAGATAAGACACCAAAAGGAGAGAGAAAAATGGAAAAAGCAATGTATTTTCTTGACCAAAAGGACATGCCAACTCATTGGTATAACATTCTGCCCGATTTACCTGAGCCGCTGCCACCCATTGTCCATCCGGGCACCAAGGAGCCTTGCCCCATGGATATGCCCCTGCCTCCTCCGCTCTTCCCCGATGCTATTAACAAGCAGGAGTTCAGTACCGAGCGCTACATTGAAATCCCGGAGGAGGTGCAGGCTGCTTACCGCACGTACAGACCGACAGTTTTGCATCGGGCGTATCGGTTAGAGAAGGCCCTGGATACGCCGGCAAAGATCTTCTATAAATATGAGGGGACAAGCCAGGCGGGCAGTCACAAGCCTAACACTGCAATTGCCCAAGCTTATTATGCCAAAAAGGAGGGGTTCAAGCGCATGGCCACCGAGACCGGTGCCGGGCAGTGGGGCAGCGCCTTGGCTATGGGCTGCGTGTTCTTCGATCTGGAATGTAAGGTCTATATGGTTAGAGTAAGCTACAACCAGAAACCATATCGTCGCATCTTGATGGAGACCTGGGGGGCTAAGGTTGTACCCAGCCCCAGCCAGGACACCGATGTCGGACGCGGCCTTTTAACTGAGGATCCGCAACATCCTGGAAGTCTGGGGATCGCCATCAGCGAAGCATGTGAGGATGCCTTCGCCAACGATGACACCAAGTACTCCATAGGCAGTGTCGCCAACCATGTCCTGCTTCACCAGACCATCATTGGTGAGGAAACTAGGAAGCAAATGGAGATGGCAGATGCCTACCCGGATATTATTGTGGGTTGCATTGGTGGTGGCTCAAACTTCGCCGGGCAATTCCTGCCCTGGATCAGGGATAAGATTAGCGGGAAGAAGCCAGACATGCGCATCATTTGCGTTGAGCCTCAAGCTGCTCCCAGCCTGACCAAGGGTCCCTATACCTGGGACTTCGGGGATATTGCTGGCCTTGCCCCTATACTCAAGATGTACACCCTGGGTCACACCTTTATTCCATCCCCAATCCATGCTGGAGGACTGCGTTACCACGGAATGGCACCCATCATATGCCACCTCTACAAACTGGGCTTGGTTGAAGCCAGGGCTGAGTACCAGATTCCAGTCTTCGAGGCTGGGGTAAAATTTGCCCGCACCGAGGGTATTATTACTGCCCCAGAGCCGTGCCATGATCTCAAGGTAGCTATTGATGAAGCCCTCAAGTGCAAGGAATCAGGTGAATCAAAAACAATCCTGATAGCTCACAGTGGGCATGGGCACTTTGATCTGGGTGCATATGATGAGTACCTCTCAGGGAAGATGCAGGATTATGAATATCCTGAGGAAAAGGTAAAGGAGGCACTGGCTTCACTGCCCAAGGTTTAAACCCCTGAGGCATTCTCAGCCAAAGGAGGTTATGATAGGATTCCTACTCCAGGGCGCACTCGCAGGTTTTGTCCCTTCAGCCCTGCAAGTGCGCCCGCCTTATTAAGGAAGGTAAAACAGTTTAATCGAACAGCACGACGACAAGACAATTCGGTGCCCCCGGATGGGCGGCCAGATCAGTCTTAGGTTCTGCCGCTTCGAGAATAACCTGCTCCCCTGCGGGTGGATAGCAGGTTGCTGGCAGATGCAGATGGATATCAATAAGCTTCTGGCAGACCATTACTCAAAGGAAGAGCTGGACCGAATATGTATCCCCCCAAAGCCGAAGCTTGAGAGCCTCGTGGATCTGATTGCAAAGGCAAAGAAGGCAAAAACGGGAAAATAACGGCGAGGGCTGGCTACAAAAAGGCAAGGACTTTGAGGGAAACATTTTTCGTTGACAGGTGGCTATCAATATGGTTTCTAAGCCTATAGCGGAATATCGGAAGAGGGGGTGGTGATAGAGGAAGGTCATAGCGATCTCGGTTATACGAATCTGTTTCCATTAAACGATAGTGGAGGGAATAATGAGAAAGAAAGGTTTGCTGACCGTGTTGTGTGCATCTTGTTTTCTGCTCGCCCTAACGATTGCCCCTGTGCCATCTGCTAAGGCAGAAACCATCAATCTTACCTACAGTAACTTTTTCCCGCCCACCCATGGCCATGCGATTGCCGGCGCTAATATGGCAAAAGAGATCGAGAGGAGGACCAATGGGCGGGTTCAGATCTCTTACTTTCCTGGAGGGACCTTAACCAAACCTAGAGTCTGCTATGATGGGGTAGTTAAAGGAATTTCCGACATTGGCCAGTCATGTTTTGCCTATACAAGGGGCAGGTTTCCCCTGATGGAGGCAGTGGACCTACCACTAGGTTATCCAAACGGCCGGGTTGCAACCAAAGTAGCCTATGAATTTTTCAAGACAATGAATCCCAGTGAACTGAAGGACGTAAAGGTGCTTGTGATTCATGCCCATGGACCAGGAATACTCGCTGCCAAAAAGGATGTTAACTCCCTGGATGATATAAGGGGCATGAAGATTAGATGCACTGGCCTCAGCTCAAAGCTTGCCAAGTATCTGGGAGCCGCCCCTGTTGCCATGCCTCAAAATGCTGCTTATGAGGCCCTGCAAAAGGGGGTAGTTGAAGGTACATTCTGTCCAATCGAGGTTCTGAAGGGGTGGAAGCAGGGTGAAGTTATAGATTATGTGATTGAGACCCAGGCCCTTGGCTACACCACAGCGATGTTTGTGGTTATGAACAGGGAAAAATACGAATCCCTTCCCCCTGATATTAAAAAGGTCTTTGATGACGTTGGCAGGGAGTGGGTTGATGTGCACGCCAAGGTCTGGCAGGATATCGACAGAGAGGGCAGGAAATTTGTGACCGAGCTTGGCAGGAAGATCCATAAGCTCCCACCGGCGGAGGAGAAAAAATGGAACCAGTCCATCAGTCCAATCATCATTGACTATCAATCAAAGATGATAGAGCAGGGTCTTCCTGGGAAGAAGGCTGTTGAACTCCTCAGAGAGCTGATTGCAGAATATAGCAAGGTATATTGATTACAGAGCCAGATCTAGATTTTATGTTAAAAGGGGCACCGTAGTCTCCCGGTGCCCCTTTCTCTACCTTCCCGGAAATAAACCTTCAGCCAAACACCTTATCGCTATCTCATCAGGCCGGGTAAAAACAGCACAATCTGGGGAAACTTTAATAGGATAGCCACACACGCCAAAAGGGCCAAGACAAAAGGGGCAACCCCCTTAAAGATTACCTCAAGGGGAACATCCCTGGCAATACCATGAACCACATACACATTTACCCCTACCGGCGGTGTGATCACACCCATTTCCGTTACCAGAACAATAGCCACACCAAACCATATGGGGTCAAAACCGAGCGTCGTAGCCACAGGATAAAAGATGGGAATTGTGAGCATAATCATGGCCAGGGCATCCATGAAACATCCGCCAAAGAGATATACAAGAATGATTATCCCCATGACGGCATAGTTCGGCAGCGGGAGTGCACAAGCCCAATTTGCCACATCATACGGGATCCTCGTGATAGCCAAGAAATGGCCAAAGATAACCGCCCCGGTGACTATGACCATGACCATGCAGCTGATTCTTGTTGTATCCAAAAGGGATTTAACGAATCCCTCCCAGCTTAACTGCCCCCTTAAAATGGCAAGAACCAAGGTAAGAAATGCACCCACAGCCGCTGCCTCTGTGGGTGTAAATATCCCGAAAAAGAGCCCCCCCATAACAAAGGCAAAAATAACCAGGGCCTCTAAAACCCCTGTAAAGGATTTGGCCTTCTGTCTTAGGGTTGTTTTTGGCCCAGGAGGGGCAAGCCCTGGATTCAGTCGTACCCTTGCATAGATGGTAAGCATAAATAAAAGGGCAAGGAGTATACCTGGAAAGATACCAGCGGCAAAGAGCTTGCCAATGGATTGCTCTGTCATGATACCGTAAACAATAAATATAACACTCGGAGGTATGAGTATACCCAGGCTCCCCCCTGCAGCAACCGTCCCTGTAGCCAAACTCATATCGTATTTGTAGCGTCTCATCTCCGGGAGGGTAACACTTGCCATGGTCGCTGCGGTTGCATTTGTTGATCCTGATATGGCAGAGAATCCTGCACAAGCCCCCACTGTGGCTATGGCCAGTCCACCCCTGTAGTGTCCCATAAATACATAAACGGAGTCATATAACCTTCTGCTGATTCCAGAATGAAACGCAATCTGACCCATAAAAATAAAGAGCGGAATAACCGTTAAGCTATAGGAAGAGAATGTTTCAAATACATCCTTGGCCAATAAACTAAGGCCTGCATTGGTGGAGACCACATAACTGAAGCCAAGAAACCCAAGAAATGCCATGACAAAGCCAACGGGCATCTTGGAGAAAAGAAGGATTACCAAGATGATAAGGCCAATTGTACCGATTGCAGTCAGACTCATGTATCTTTCACCTTACCTATAGCCTCTAGGAGATTCGCCAAAAGAACCAGACAGACAACCACTGCACCCACGGCCAGCCCGTATATCACTGGATAAAAAGGTAGCTGCAAGGTCAAAGAAACCTCCCCTGACCTTTGACAGTCCATACCATACAAGACACTCTGCCAGGCAATGAGGCCAAACAGTATGATTCCAAAGATTGAGATTACACCCTCAATAATGCCCTGCAACCTTTTAGGAAAGAGCTGCACAATAAGGCTGACGGCTACATGACCCCTCTCTGCCGTTGTATGAGCCATGGCAAAGGATACAGCTACCGCCCCTAAAAAGGAGACAATCTCATATGTTCCAGGGATGGGTTTGCGAAACATGCGCAAGATCACGTCAGCGCAGGTAAGAGACATCATGGCAACAATGGCCATTGCTGCTATCATGTCTAATCTACGGGCCAACAAAAGGGAATTTTTCTGAAAAGAAAACATACTCAACGCTCTCAATCCGACTGAAGCCCTTGGTGCTTTAGCACCAAACCTTAATTAGATTCTCATCGCCGCAATTGTCCCTTTTGCCCTGAGGGCTCAGGCGTTATTGTAGATTGAGGGTATCTCATCGTGCCCAGAGAACTGCCCTTCGTTTCCGGGGAGTTTTCTTGGCCAATTCCTCCGCACGCCCAAATTTCAGGCATTGTGCCATGCAGTGCTTTACGCAAGCAGGCAAAAGGCCCCTCTTAACCCGAGGGGCACAGAAAAGGCAGAAACGCGTTAAGAGCGGGAAGTAAGTGATGTCTAGCTTTCTCCCAGGAAGTTCTTCGATTAATTCGATAATCTTAATCCCACCTGGCTTCTTAGCAGGTATGCGGTGCTCCTGTTTGCAGGCAACTTCACAGGCATGACAGCCGGTGCAGTATTCATAATCAACTAGCAAAGCGTAGTCATTCACTTATTCGCCTCCTGTCTTATAAACCTTGCAGAGGATACTCTTCAGGGGGCATCCATACCCCGACTTACCTGTATGCCCCATCGGGATGAGCTGATTTACGTTCACCTCCCAGACGCCAAATAAGGAAGGTTCCGGGCCTGGTTTTTCCGGTAGCCACCAACCGTGCGTTACCATGACTATCTCCGGATGTACTACAGGGGTGACCCTAGCCTTGCGTCGGCATTTGCCAAGCCAGTTTTCCACCCATACCAGGTCACCATCTTTAATGCCAAGTTGCTCGGCTGTTTCAGGATGGATCTCAATTATCGGATCAGGCTCTATCTCCCTTAGCCATGGGATCATCCTATGTTCTGAATGGAAGTAGGCCGACGACCTCCGACCAGTCGTCATAATCAGAGGATATTCCTTATAAAGGTCAGGAGTACTGATTGGGCTGAATGGGGGCTCCTCGTAATATGGGAGGGGTTCGAGTTTCCAATGCTCGAGCCAAGAAGAATAAAGTTCAATCTTGCCCGAGGGCGTCAAAAAGCCCGGCTTTTTGTCAGGGCGCAGCAGTCCTTTTTCATACCTGCGGTAAGGTGCAGTGGGATGCCCTTTTGGGGGAAGAACCCAGCCCTTCTTGCCGAGCTCCTTGTAGGTCATGCCCGATGGCTTAAGAATATGGTCGTACATCTCCTCAATGCTCTTCCAAGGAAACTCGGGGTTGAACCGCTTCGCCAGTTCAAAATTTATCTCAATGTCTGTCTTGCACTCCCTTACAGTGAGCACCTTATTAATAGCCTGAAGCGGTACCCACCATGCCTTGAGACTGTTCTTTTCCAAGAAGGTGGCCGCCGGGAGTACTACATCAGCAAGCATGGCTGTTGGCGTCATGAACAAGTCAATGACAGCAACAAAGTCCAGCTTCTTCAGTGCCTCGTCCCACTTCCTGGGTTCCAGTCCAGTGCAGGCAATCGGGTTAGCAGTTTGGATCCACATGCCCTTAATCGGGTAGGGATCCTCAGTGAAGATTTGCTCCAGGACGGTATCTGGATGGGCCCAGGCACGGAAGTCCTTAAGTGGTCCGTATTTCCACGTGCCAATCCTTTTCTCATGAACTTCAGGGGGCAGGCTCAACATCCCCGCTCCCGAGTGAAAGGGATAGGTAACGACATCAAGTGGATAGCGAGCGATCACATTGCCGCCGGGTACATCCAGGTTGCCGGTCAAACACCACAGATGGGCGATGGCTTGTGCCGTAGGGGTAGTGCTCGGGATGGTATCTATAGGCAAGCCCCAGTGTAATGACGCTGGCCTGCTTTTGGCATAAAAGCGGGCTGCCTCCACGATTTTTTCCGGCCGTGCCCACGTGATTTCAGCGACCTTCTCTGGTGAATATTCACTCACACTCTCCTTTAAGGCCGTCCACACTGTCTTGCATCTGGCAACCTCTCCATTGGCTAGCGTAATCTTATAGGTGCCCTCACATGTTGGATTTACATCTGGAGAGGCATATTCTGCCAGGGCGGATCTCCAGATTCTAGGCTGATTGGTCGTCATATCCCAAACCACGAAATTGTCCTGCCCTCCATTGCCTCTCAGGTCGCTCTCCCTGAGAAGCTTTTTCTTGCTATCATCTACCCTGACCAGAAACGGTGCATTTGTCCATTTCTTGACAAATTCCTCGTCATAGAGCCCCTCATTGATGATAATGTTGAGAAAGCATAGTGCCAGTGCAGCATCAGTCCCCGGCCTAATTTGTAGCCATATTTTGGCCCGGGAGGCTAGCCAGGTGCATCTGGGATCAATAACTACAAGCTCTGAGCCCCTTTTCATCAGGTCAACAATCCAGTGCCCAAAGAACCCATCAGGGCACGAGGCGGGGAGGCTCTGACCCCACACCATGATGCACCTTGGGATCTGATAATCTGGATCATCATACCGCTGTGGCAACCACTGGGAAGCGTCTGCTACGCAGTGGTCTCCCTGGGTGATCCACATCACCATCAATCTTGGAGTGTAGCAGGCTAGCCCGCTGAGCCCGAAGACCCAGTTCGGACTCCCGTAAGCATAGGCCAGCATTGAGATCCATCCGCCGATGTCTCTGCCCGTGCCCTGAAGAAATATCATACTCTCCGCACCATATACCTCTCGAATACCCTTCATCTTTTTCTCAATGAGGTCAAAGGCCTCATGCCAGGAGATGCGTTGCCATTTCCCCTCCCCTCTCTTGCCTACCCTTTTTAGTGGGTGCCTGAGACGGTCGGGATGATAGAGGTACTGGGTGATTGCCAGGCATCTAGAGCACAGGCGTCCTTGATTCCAAGGATGCTCCGGATCACCTTCGATCTTTACGAGCCTCCCATCTTTAACATAGGCCAGCACGCCACAACCTCCGTGGCAACCAGGCCCAGCTGACCACGTAGTAGTTCGGATCACCTCAATACCCTTCTCGCTCATTCTCTGCTCCTTTCAAAATCCTCACTCGAACCTCACACACTACACAACATGGTATTTGAATTCCCACAGGGGCATATGGTAATCTCCTAAAGTCTTCGGCGGAATCCTTGCTCCTGATATTCGGGGTTACCCTACCCCATCTTAAGGAGGTACTCTTGTGGGGACCTTGACCAGCATCTTAGCTGATGGTTTATAGCAAAGGCCGGAGTATTGCATAAGTGGACTCTGAATGTCAAGATAAGCAAGGCGGGGACACTCACAAGTAAAAGTAAACGACTAACCTGAAGCAAGGGAAACTGAGATGAAAAACGTTGTTATTGTTAGTGGGGTACGCACACCTATCGGGAGGTATGGTGGCTCTCTGCGGGATATTCCGGTATACAAATTCACCAGCCTGGTTCTGAATGAAGCAGTCAAAAGGGCTGAAATTGACCCCTCGTGGGTAGATGATGTGATTATGGGCCAGTCTTACCAAAATGGTGAGTGCGCAAATGGTGCCCGCATGGCCCTTCTTGAAGCTGGATGGCCTCCTGAAGTCCCAGGTGTAACACTGGACCGTCGCTGTTGTTCCGGCTTAGACGCTGTTTTCTTCGGTGTCATGAAAATTCAAACTGGCAACGCAGATATTATCGCTGCCGGTGGAATGGATAGCATGAGCCAGGCAGAACTATATATTCCGGGCCATATCAAGTGGGGATTGGGAGGAACAGTCGATGAAAAATGGGGTTTTATGCCAAAGGGGCATGGCGCCCTTTCTATGTGGGGAATACCGCTTTACGACAGGATACAGCGTGCGAGGGTTATGTCTCAGCCCACCGAGAGGTTTGGTGAACTCAACTCCATGATGAGCTGGGCTGAAACAGCAGCCAAAAAAGAACATATCTCACGCCAGGAAGCTGATGAATGGGCGCTGCGAAGCCACCAGAATTCTATTGCTGCCATAGACTCTGGAAAATTCAGCCAAGAAATTGTTCCGGTTCCGATCCCACAAAGGAAAGGGGAGCTATTGATCTTTGATACCGATGAAACACCCCGGCGAGATACGACCTTAGAAAAACTTGCCAAATTATCCCCTGTGTACCCTGATGGCGTGTGTACTGCTGGCAATTCATCTACTGAGAACGATGGTGCAGCTGTGGTTGTATTAATGACCGAGACGAAGGCCAGCGAACTGGGCCTTAAACCGATGGGTTATTTCAGATCCTGCTCTATCGCAGGCACTGACCCAGCACTCACCTATCCTGCAGTACCTGCCTCTGTGGACAAGGCCCTGAAGAAGGCTGGGGTCACGATAGATCAAATGGACCTCATTGAGATGCAAGAGGCATTTGCTGTGCAGGCGTTGGCCGATGCCAGGATGATAGGGATCAGGCAGGAAGATTTTGACAAAAAGATCAATGTAAACGGTTCTGGCATCTCTCTTGGTCACCCCATCGCTGCTACTGGTGCCATGAGATTGGTAACGTTACTCCATGAGATGAGAAGGCGCGGGTCTTGGTATGGATTGGTGACCATTTGTGGCGGGGGTGGACAAGGCATCTGTGCAATAGTGGAGGCCACATAAATAAGGAGAAATAGTTTGTGGACGTTGACCTCACACAAGAACAGCATATCTTCCCTATGCGACAACTATCCAATAGCTACAAGAAGACATGCTGTGTAGGGCGTGCTTCGACGTTAGCACTCACTAATCCAATGTACCATATGTCTTAAGGCTGGTAGAACTTGTTCTGTGCAGGCGATACAAGAAAATGAATCATTAGGAACGGCGGTTAACGTTTACCAAGGCAAACTTACTTACAAAGCAGCAACAGATGGCCTGGACCCATATTTCACACCTCTCGAACTTTGGAAAAGCCGTCTTTTCTTATTAAGGGTATTGCAATCAACTGCTCTTTCCTTTATAAAGCAATGTGATGAAGTTCTTTGGTCAATCTAGGTTCAGAATATAATCTGGACCAAACTTTATGCTAAAGGGTTAAGGAAATGGCCTTGGCCTTAAGCCCCTTGAGCTAATAATATGGAAGGAGGTGACATATGAGAGGATAGCAGAAAGTTTGAGACTAACGTCTTAAGAAAGGAGGGAGGAACATGGAAAGGCAAAAATTATTTCTATTAGGACCAGTAATACTGGCTGCTATAGTAGCTGTTTCTTTATTGATCGTTAGTACAACATCTGCAGCCGATCCAGAGGTGTTCCGATTGAAGATACAATCCGCTTATCCTCGTGGAGACCTATCCATGGAACTATTAAAGGATTTTGCTGCCGCCGCGGACAAAAGAAGCAATGGTCGACTGAAGATTGCAGTTTTTGCCGCGCCAGAGATAGTTACATTTGAACAGCTGTTTGAGGCCACCCAGAGAGGTACCTTGGATATGCTGCACGCCGCCGGCACATTTTGGGGAGGAATAGTCCCTGTTGGCGAGATCGAGTTTGGCATACCCTATGGGTTCAAGGTTCCTGAAGCACGATCCTATCCGGAGGCTGCGGAAATAATTCGCAAATTCTTTTTTGAAAGGGGATTCGCGGATATACTCCTTGAGGAATACGGCAAACACGGTCTCCACTGGCTTGAGATTCACACCTATGGCTTGGTTCCCTTTGTGGTCGCGACAAAGCCCATCAGAACCTGCGAGGATCTGAAGGGAGTGAAAATAAGGGATGAAGGGATCTGGACCAAATGGCACAACATGGTGGGTGCTCGTGGGACGACTTCCGTGGCTCCAGAAGACACCTATATGGGATTAAAGCTAGGCAGCCTTGATGCCTCTCAGTGGGATGTGAGCTGCATAACCGGTCTAAAATGGCATGAGGTAGCCCCATACTGGATCCGGGGTGAGGGTAATGACACCGCCGTTGGGCATATATTAGTAAACATGAAAACGTGGAATTCCCTGCCTGCTGATCTTAAGGAAGCTCTCAGGGGTGCTGCTGAGGATTACTGGAAAATTACCATTGATGCCTATGACAAGGAGATGAAAATAGTCAGGGATATGGTAAAAGGGGGCAAAGTCATCGAGGTCTGGCTGGATCAGGATTGTATAGACAAACATGCCGAGGCAGCTTATACGCTATGGGATGAGCTAGCCCATAAGGATGCAGCATGCGCAAAGGCAATTCAATTGATTAAGGAATGGAGAGGGATAAAGTAACCAGACAAACATGAGGTTATTTATACATCTTCGAGGATTTGACCGGGAGGGGGTGAATTTTACCCCCTCCTGACACATCTAAGAGGTGGGAGGATCATCGAGGAAAGGAGTTCAGATAAAGATGGCTAAAGGAACTGGGGTTCTTTTCAATCTGGTTGATGCTATCACTGCGAAGATAAGCAAACCCGCAAGTATTCTGGTTTTTATTATGATGTGCATCACCACAGCCGAGGTTGTTGCAAGGTATGCTTTTAACTACCCGACCGTCTGGGCATGGCCCCTTAACAGACAGATTTTTGGTCTTTTCATACTCGTGGCGGGTGCCTATACCATGTCAAGAAGGCTGCATATCAGGATCGAGATACTTCATGACCACTTTCCTCCCAAGATCAGATCGGTGGCAAGGCTATTTGCATTAGCGGCCTTGATTTCATTCCTGGGCGTGTTGATCTGGCAGGGAGGCTGGATGGGTTGGAATGCACTGATGGCCAGAGAAAGGGCTAGCGGAGCATTTAGCATCCCCTTATACCCCTTCAAGTTACTCATACCCATAGGCGCCTTTCTGTTCCTACTTCAAGGGATCGTCGTTCTTTTTCGAAAGAACAAAGAAGACTGAATGACCTTTTTGTAGGCCTTATTGACCAGCTGGCGGTCTTCTAACAATTCGCATTTGCACACTGGAGCACGAGGATCTCATGAGTATTGAGTTGGTAACGGTTCTTTTATTTGGCGGTCTTCTTTTCCTTTTAGCCATAGGCGTGCCCGTTGCCTTTGCGCTCGGATGCATCAGCGTAATCATCTCTTTTTTATTAGGGGGTGCCAAGGACTTATTCGTCGTTGCCACCACCACCTACAGGGAGATAACGGACCCCAGCCTTATTACCATTCCCCTGTTCCTTCTCATGGGGAACTTCCTTGTACATTCAGGTATATCCGACCGTCTCTTTCGTGCACTCAATTACTGGCTTTCAGGCCTGAGGGGCGGCCTGGCAATCGTCTCAGTTGGAGTTTGTGTTGCGCTCGCTATGTGTGGAGGATTCGGACCCGGTATCCTGACCATGGGGCTTATCGCAGTACCTGCCATGCTTGAAAGATCTTACGATAAATCCCTCGCATTGGGGAGCGTAATGGCCGGAGGCGTTCTGGGATGTATTATCCCACCCAGCATCATCATGATCGTTTTTGCCTATATCGCACGGGTCTCAGTAGGGAAGCTCTTCTTTGCAGGTGCTGTTCCCGGGTTTTTATGCGCGTTTCTTTACATGCTGTACATACTGATAAGAAGTTATCTTCAGCCGCATCTGGCACCTGGGACGGCTGAGAAGCCCACCTGGAGGCTTAGGTGGACCTCACTCAAGGATATCATCTTTCCTTCTTTTTTGATTGTTACGGTGTTGGGGTCAATCTTCTTTGGGATTGCCACGCCTACAGAGGCTGCCGGTGTGGGAGCCTTTGGCAGCTTTCTGATCTGTATTCTTTATGGTAGGCTGACCTGGAGGGTAGTCATCGATTCATGCCTTGAGACCATGAAGATTAGCGGTATGGCCTTGTGGATCCTGGTCGCAGCCACACTTTTCGGTGTCGTATATACCAGTGCGGGGGCTCAGGGCATGGTCATGGAGATAGTAGAAAAAGTCCCCGTTAATCGCTGGGTCATACTTGCGACGATGCAGATCATACTCCTTTTATTTGGCATGTTCATGGATGATTATGCCGTGATTACCATATGCGCTCCAATCTTTGTGCCCATTGCCATCCTTCTGGGTTTCGACGCTATATGGTTTTCTATCGTCTTTATCCTGAACATGCAGGTCGCTTACCTGACACCTCCATTTGGCTGGGCCCTAATCTTACTGAAGGGTGTTGCTCCACCAGAAGTAACCACGCGGGACATCTGGCAATCAGTACCTCCATTTGTGGCAATGCAGCTGCTCGTTCTCGTAATTGCTATGATATTCCCTAAGATAGCTCTGTGGCTTCCTGGGAAGATGTTTTGATTGGAAGCACACACTGTGATCAGTCATCAAAGAGGATTGTAAATCCGATACAAAAGGGCCTTGGCAAAGGCAAGATATTCTGCGAAAGGAGAAAGACGATGAAGAAAATACTAAGAGTTGACATGGAGAGCCTTCAATACAAGTTGGAGGATATCTCTTCCCATTATGCGAATTTGGGAGGGAGGGGGTT
This sequence comes from Deltaproteobacteria bacterium, assembly GCA_020349945.1. GTDB lineage: Bacteria > Desulfobacterota > DSM-4660 > Desulfatiglandales > B25-G16 > JABXJZ01. The sequence continues at coordinate 2,048,737 of CP070704.1, read as the reverse complement.
GACCTCGCAGATAATAAGCGAGGAAGTTCCTCCAGCGGCCGATCCCCTCGGGCCGGAGAACAAATTGATTTTTGCTGCGGGAATCCTTGCCGGCACCTCCGTCCCAAATAACGGGAGATTGTCTGTTGGCGCGAAGAGCCCTTTGACTAACAGTATTAAAGAGGCAAATTCTGGAGGCACTGCTGCCCAAAAACTTGCGAGACTTGGGATACAGGCTGTGGTTGTGGAAGGCATGGCAAAAGAGCTCACCTCATTGAAAATAGACAGAAACGGGGTGACGTTTCTTCCTGCCGCCAACTCGAAAGGACTCGGCAACTATAGGCTGATCAGAGAACTAAAGGGGGAATTTGGGGATAATATCGCAATTATCTCCATCGGGCCAGCTGGCGAAATGAAGCTGAGAGCATCTTCTGTGGCGGTTACGACACCTGATTTTCACATAAGGATGGCCTCAAGGGGGGGATTGGGCGCAGCGATGGGCTCTAAGAATCTCAAAGCGGTGGTTATCGATGACCAAAGAGCTGCTGCTGTAGAAATAAAGGATAGGGCCAAGCTCAAAGAGTCGGCTGCAGCACTCTCAAAAGGCATATTTGTACATCCATTGACGGGCCTGATGAAGGAGTTAGGAACGGCTTCGCTCGTGAATATAATTGGCGACGCCCTAGGATGTTTGGCGACGAAAAACTACTCTTTAGGCAGGTTTGAGGGGGCTGAAAAGATCTCAGGTGAGTATATAGCCGAGCTGATGAAAAAGCGACCTGATGCTAAATCGGAACATCGGTGCATGAGCGGCTGTATTCTCAATTGCTCTAACATCTTTACAGACGAAGAGGGGGAAATGATCGTTTCGGGCCTTGAGTTTGAGACGATCGGATTGATGGGTTCCAACTGTATGATTGATGACATTGACATCATTGCGCATATGAACCGCCTCTGCAATGATGTCGGGGTAGACACGATGGATACTGGGGGAGCAATAGCAGTTACCATGGATGCAGGATTGTTGGCATGGGGAGATGGAGAAGGCGCCCTGAGTCTTGTGAAAGAGATTGGGAAACAGACAGACAGGGGAGTGATGATTGGAAATGGATGCAAGTTCACGGGAGAGAGGCTGGGGGTAGGTAGGATTCCCCATGTCAAGGGTCAATGTTTGGCTGCTTATGATCCGCGGGGGCTGAAAGGCACGGGAACAACTTATGCAACCTCCACCATGGGGGCTGACCATACCTGTGGTAATGCCCTTCCAAGTCCAGCAAATCCGGAATACAATCCCACCGCTCCAACTGGTCAGGGGCCTGTCTCAAGGTTTCTACAAACCTATTTTGCCGCCATAGACAGTCTTGGCCTCTGTCTTTTTGCTTCCCTTCCTGCCCTTGACATTCCTGAGTTACAGGGGCACCTTGTATCATCTGTATCAGCAATACAGGGCAAACCTCTCGATGAGGATTATTTAACCAAGCTGGGTACGTCCGTGTTGCAGGCAGAAAAGAAGTTCAATGATGCGGTTGGCTTTACCAGGAAGGATGACCGCTTACCGAAATTCTTTTTAGAGGAACCACTGCCGCCGTCCGGAAATGTGTTTGATGTTCCGGAGGATGAGATAGACAGTGTGTATGAATTCTAGGTCAAAGATGATGTCTTTGAATAGACAGCCAATACAAACTTAAACCATACGTAAGACAGGAGGGAGAACTATGATTTCAGAAGAGGAACTGGCGAAGTTATCGTATCCAGACGCACCAAAGATGGTAACGGATAAGGTCCCTGGTCCCAAAACACAAAAGGCACTTGGAGACTCTCTCAAATATGAATCAATGGCTCGAGGCGCCGGGAGATTTCCGTGCGTTTTTGATCAGGGTAAGGGCGCCACGGTTAAAGATCCCGACGGCAACCTCTATATTGATATAACGGCTGGGGTGGCCGTGAATGCCGTAGGGCGCCGACATCCAAGGGTGGTTAAGGCCATAGAGGAGCAACTGGGAAAGTTAATGCACGCCATCGATATAACCAATACCCGTCGTATCGAACTTGCCGAAAAGGTATCCAGTATTATGCCCGAGGGACTAGGTGGTCATTGTGTCAGTTACTTTACCCAGGGCGGAAGCAGCGCGCTGGAAACAGCCATAAAATTTGCCCGCCGCATGACCGGTAGATCCCAAATTGTTGCTTTCCATGGTGCTTACCATGGTGTGTGGTGCGGTTCCGGGTCCCTGACCACGGGGGATCAATACCGGCAGGGGTATGGACCTTTCATGACGGGGGTCATACACCTACCATACGCCTATTGCTATCGCTGTTGTTTCAATATGGAGTATCCAAGCTGCGGGGTGCAGTGCGGTAAATATGTTGACTATGTGCTCAATACCCCTTATACCGCCGCTGATGATGTGGCCGCCCTCATCGTTGAGCCACAACAAGGAGAAGGCGGTTATCTGGCTCCGCCACCGGAATTCTTGAGGATATTGAAGGAGGCCTGCGAGAAACATGGGGCCTTGTTCATTGCAGATGAAGTTCAGGCAGGGACGGGGCGTACTGGAAAAATGTGGTCCATTGAGCATAGCGGTGTGGTGCCTGACATGCTAACGTGGGGTAAGGGCATGGGTGGTGATTTGCCAATGGCTGGCGTAACCTTTAGAGATCATCTGGCTGATAAAATTCCGGATAGTTCACAGCCCAACACCTTTGCAGGCAACGCCCTTTCCGCTGCAGCCTGCATGACCAATATTGATATACTAACCGAGAATGACTCCGACCTAATAAGAAGGGCTGGTCAGGTGGGTGAAGAGACAAAGGGTAGACTTCTAAAGGGCTCTAAAGAGTCTCCGTATATCGGGGATGTCCGTGGCAGAGGTCTGATGATCGGCATTGAACTGGTTAAAGACAAAGAGACTAAAGAACCGCTTGACGGTGATTCAATGGGCAAGGTGATATTCGGAATGCTTAATCGAGGCATAATAATGGTCCCTTGTGGCCGCTATGGAAATGTCTTGCGTTTTATGCCGCCCTTGACCATCACGAGAAAATATCTAGAAAAGGCAACAGAAATTCTAGTGAATGTTATAAAAGACATATAAGCTCGTGTCACCAAATTGTTGAATCGTTCAAGCAACAAGAGTACAACCAGCCTGTAACAACAGCTTCAGCGCGTGGAATATGCTTCAGCAATTGCGGAGTGCTCCTCCACTTAGTGAGCGGGAGGGTCATTAAAACAAAGGACATTTCCAAAGATTGAGAATGTAAAAGGGGTAACGGAAGATGCTGCAAAAAACGCAATTGAAACAGCTTCAAAGAGCCTCAAGGATTTAAGAATTGCGAGATTACAAGGCTGGCATTGACAATTGAGGATGGTAAGGTCACAGGCTACAGGGCCAGGATAAATGTGTCATTTAAATATCATGAGGAACTGTAAACCCTTTATTAATCAGTGGGCCTGGACTCTCTCTGAATTATAAGAAACTCCTCTTAGTGCTCGATAAAGGGGCGGTCCTCAAGATTCTCACTTCTTCATCCAATACCAAACATCCACCAGTATCGGTGCGCGCTCATTCAGCGGGCTTCAGGCCACGCGAGCTGGACTGACATGAAGGGAAACGGAAAAGCAGTTTCAGGTAACATTGTCGATGTCTTAAACTCCGAGATATATCCCGGAACACTGAAGATTTCCAAGGATAGAATAGTCGGTATCCTCCGGGAAGATAGTGAATACAGTAACTATATTATACCTGGTCTTGTTGACTCCCACATCCATATAGAGAGCTCGACGCTGACACCCTCGGAGTTCGCCAGGGTTGCGGTAATTCATGGAACAGTAGCCGCTGTCTCTGATCCTCATGAGATAGCCAACGTTTTAGGGGTGGATGGAGTACAATATATGATAGAAGATTCAGGGATAGTGCCCCTGAAGTTCTACTTCGGCGCTCCTTCCTGTGTACCAGCATCCAACTTCGAGACCAATGGTGCATCTATAGGTCCAGAGCAGGTAGAAGAGCTCTTAAGACTGGAGGACATAAAATACCTAGGGGAGGTCATGAACTTCCCCCAGGTGCTGAATGGTGAGGGTGTTATTAGTAGAAAGATCGGCATTGCGAAAAAATATTCGAAGGTAATAGATGGCCATGCCCCAGGGCTGAGGGGTAAACCCCTGGAGAAGTATGTAAATGCAGGGATCTCCACCGACCACGAGTGTTTCACTAAGGAGGAGGCACTGGAAAAGATCAGGCTGGGAGTAAAGGTCCAGATTAGAGAGGGCTCAGCCGCCAAGAACCTTGACGAACTGATTCCTATTGTAGATGAGCATCACGAAAGCTGCATGTTCTGCAGTGATGATAGACATCCAGATGATCTCGTAAAAGGACACATGAATGATCTGGTAAAGAGGGCGCTGAATCACGGCATTGATATAATGAAGGTCCTGAGGGTTGCATGTGTGAATCCTGTTCTGCATTACAGATTGGATGTGGGGCTCTTGCGTGTTGGAGATTATGCTGATTTTCTCCTACTAGATAGTATCCATGATTTTAGGGTGTTAAAAACGTATATCAACGGAGAAATCGTGGCAGAAGAAGGCAGATCCCTGATACCTAACAGGGCACCTAGGATAGTAAATAATTTTACGGTGGGCAAGAAGAAGGTTGCAGATTTTGCCCTTCCGCACAAGAAGGCCGACCTCAATGTGATCGAAGCCATAGACGGTCAATTAATCACGAACAGACTAGTTGTAACTCCAAAGGTGCTCGATGGATATGTTGTATCCGATGTTGAAGGAGATATTCTCAAAATGGCGGTAGTAAACCGCTACAAAGACGCGCCAGTAGCAATCGGCTTTGTCAAAAATTTCGGCCTGAAAAAGGGGGCTATTGCCTCCAGCGTGGCCCATGACTCACACAATATCATAGCTGTTGGAGTTGCTGATGAAGACATATGCAGGGCGGTCAATCTGAGCGTTGACAGGAAAGGAGGCATAAGCGCAGTATCCGAGGACAAGCAAGCACTTCTCGCTCTGCCCATAGCGGGGATCATGAGCAACGAGAATTATTCCGATGTTGCACAGAAATATACCGATATAGACAATATGGCCAAATCCTTTGGCTCAACATTGCATGCACCTTTTATGACTCTATCCTTCATGGCCTTGCTCGTTATTCCTAAGATAAAGCTGAGTGACAAAGGATTATTTGATGGGGAAAAGCTCGAGTTTATCTCGCCCCAAGCCTGCCAATAACCAAACCACGGCAAGATACCATATCTTGTGAAGGTGTCCCGCTTGACACACAAGCTCCTTTGCTCTATACTGCCTTGGCTAAAAATGGAATTTTACCAATTCGATGCCATTGCTGGCGTAAGGAGGTGACCTCCATGCGGATTCTTGTCTGCGATGGACTTCATGAGCAGGGAGTGAAGATTTTCGAGAAGGCCGAGGGGATCGAAGTGGAGGTTCACGAGCACCTGGAGGCCCCGGATCTCCTGGAACGGATTGAGGGTTTTGAGGGCGTTGTTCTTCGCAGCCGCAGCCAGATCAACCGGGAGGTTCTGGAACGGGCATCGTGCCTCCGGGTAATCGGGCGCGCAGGTATAGGTGTAGACAATATCGACATTGAAGCAGCCACCCAGCAAGGCATCCTGGTAATGAATACCCCAGGGGCCAACGCCATGGCTGCTGCTGAACACACCTTGGCCCTCATGCTGGCACTCGCTAGACATATCGCCCAGGCGGATCAATCCATGCGGGCCTACAAATGGGAAAAGAAGAAGTTCATGGGAACCGAGCTCTACAATCATACACTGGGTATCGTTGGCCTGGGAAGGATAGGCTCCATTGTTGCCAATCGGGCCTCAGACATGAAGATGAGGGTGCTGGCCTACGATCCTTACATCTCTACAGATGTTGCTGCCAAGCTCGGGGTGGAGCTCGCCTCTTTGGATGAACTCTTTCGAGAATCCGACTTCATTAGCCTGCATACCCCTCTAACAAAGGAGACCAGAGACCTGCTGGACGAGCCTGCCTTTAGAAAGATGAAGCCGGGGATGCGAATCATCAACTGCGCCAGGGGTGGGATTATTGATGAGGCTGCCCTGTATGACGCCATCAAACAGGGGATAGTGGCAGGGGCTGCCCTTGATGTCTTCTCTAAAGAACCACCGGTCGACAATCCATTGCTTGCCCTACCCCAGATCATCGCGACCCCCCATCTGGCTGCCTCCAGTGAGCAGGCGCAGATCAATGTAGCCACGGCCATTGCCGAGCAGATGGTGGACTACCTCCTCAATGGGGTGATCAAGAATGCGGTGAATATGCCATCCATAAGCCCCCAGATTATTGAACGGATACGGCCATATATGCTCCTAGCCGAGCGATTGGGCCGCTTCCTTTCCCAATATTTCCAGGGCAACGTGAAGCGTCTTCGGGTTGCCTATGGGGGTGATCTTCGGGATCTGGAACTGGCACCGGTGACCAATGCCGCCCAGAAGGGATTTCTGGAATGGGTCCTGGCAGAGGAGGTTAATATGGTGAATGCACCGGTAATTATGTCCAGCCGAGGCATTGAACTGGATGTGGCCACCACCTCCGAGGTCAGGGGGTATACGGGACTTATTACCCTCAGCGCGGTTACTGACAAGGGCGAATTTCACGTGGCTGGCACGGTGTTTCCTGAGCCACAATGCCGGATTGTACAGATCGACGAATACCGCATGGAGGCGCCTCTGGAGGGACGTATGTTGCTCATAACCAATTTCGACCGCCCCGGGGTGATTGGCTTTATTGGCTCAACCCTGGGTAGTTTTCAGGTCAACATTGCCGACATGCACCTGAGCCGGGTTCGCGACAAAGGCACGGCCATCTGCCTGGTTACCGTGGACAATCCGGTACCGCCCAAGGCCCTCCAGGCGCTCAGGGAACATGAAAACATCATCGAGACAGCTGTTATTGAGGTCTAATTCCTCCAGGTATCAGGGGAGCCGATATGAGTATGGGCTAGCTCAGGGGGAGAGGGTAGCGTCAGCGGCATGAGCCGGAAAATTCTAATGGTGAATCCGAATCTGATGAAACCGCCTGTCGCACCAGTAGGTCTTGATTATCTGCACAGTAGGCTCCACCAGGCCGGATTTGAGGTAAGGCTCTTAGACCTAGGATTTTCTCATGAGGCGGATAAAGGGATCGAGCATGCTGTGGACGATGACTACCTGTTTATTGGTATCAGCTTGCGTAATGTAGATGACTCCTATCTCGCCAGTCAAGACTTCTGTCTGCAGAAAAGCCAGGAAATCATAAACAGAATAAAGAATTTCTCTCGCTGTCCCATAGTTCTGGGCGGCGTGGGATTCTCTATATTCCCCGTCCAAGTAATGCAATACTGCAATGCAGACTTTGGCATTTGTGGCGACGGCGAGCTTGCGCTCTGTATGTTAGCCAAGGCCCTTCAGGAAGAAACAGACTATGGGTCTATTCCAGGCTTATCATATAAAGATAAGGATAACTACAAATCTAACCCGGCTCAGTATTTTGACCTTCATAAAATGAGCCTTGCCCAGCGCGACCTGGTAGATAATGCCCTTTATTTCAAGAAGGGGGCAATGGTAGGCTTCGAGGCAAAGCGGGGCTGCGATCGGCAGTGCATTTATTGCGCTGACCGTGTAGCCAAAGGTCGCATGATTCGATTAAGGGATCCCAGAGACGTTGCTATGGAGCTTAAAGGGCTCCTCAAAAAGGGCATAACTTATTTCCACACTGCCGACAGCGAATTTAATGTACCAGAAGAGCATGCCAAGGCTATTTGTCGGGCTATCATCGAGCAGCACCTAGGTGATAAGATTCAATGGTATGCTTATTGCGTACCCGTGCCCTTTTCCGAAGAGCTTGCAGATCTCATGCGGAGGGCAGGATGCGCAGGTATAGATTTTACAGTCGATTCCGGTAACGACGGCCAGCTTCAGCGGCTGGGCCATCTGCACCGGGTAACTGATATCAGCAGGCTGACTCGATTATGTCATCGCCACGGCTTCTCCTTTATGCTCGACCTGTTATTCGGCGGACCTGGTGAGACGCGCCAGACGATCAAGGAAACCCTTGAATTAATGAAAAGTCTTGAGCCTCCCAGGGTAGGCATAAGCCTCGGTGTTCGGCTATACCCAGATACTCCATTGGGGAAAATGGTCAAAAAACAGGGGGTAACCAGGCAGAACCCCTTTCTTCAGGGGACACTTGATGACAATATGTTAAGGCCCATATTCTATGTATCCGATGAACTTGGTGATGATATTGAATCATATATTGGGGAGGTAATTAAAGGCGACAGCCGCTTTTTCTTTGTTAGCAAAGAACAAGCGGCTCAGAACTATAACTATAACGACAATTCCCTATTAATGGAGGCTATCAAAAACGGCTATCGAGGCGCCTTCTGGGACATCCTGAGAAGATTAAGCGAAAATTCTTCACCCTGAGCACCATCTAGGATTCACGGTTTTTTGATATCCAGTAACTTCTTCTTATTGAACCTCGCTACATCCTGGTAAGACCAGGTGAGAAAGTTTATCGCGCCCTGGGTACAGTTAAGCTCAGGGAAAATCCGCCCTTAAATAATATGGCGTATTGAATAGAAGGCTACCCAGTATATGTTCACTGCGAAGTCTATCTGGGTTCATATGTGCATTCCGCCACAAGGGAACAACTTGCCGGAACGGTTGCAAAGGGCCCAATGAGTCTTTAAAGCGGAGAAATAAACGTCAAAGATAGAACTGAACCCGTGACATATGCTATGAGATGTTATGGTGAGGCAGACTTTCCTAACGGGGTAAAGGTTGAAACTATGAAAAGCGGAGATGTTTTCCCTTATAATTACCTAACCAGACAAGACCAACCTTTTGAGGATAATCCTGGTCAAAGCTTTGGGCCGGGCGAATATATTTAAGTGCTTCATATTCCATCTTCATTCTTATCAAATTCCCTATATCCTCATAGATAACTGCATGGCATAATACATTATCCTCTGATCTACTTTTTAAAGAGCTCTCGTCTTTCACAAAGAACCTTACTAACTGGTTCACAGCATCTTCCATATCGGACCGCCAGGCTATTTTATATACTGCCCCGCATTGACATCTGTAAATCTTATCGACGTTATCTGGAACGGGATAGATGTCTTCGCAGAACGGGCAAACTATATTAAATGATCTCAATAAGGCCAGTACCTCTAAACTCTTGTTGATCTTTTTTAAGCGGTGTTTATTACAAAAAATCTTGTGCCATGTCAACAAAATATCCTTGCAGACAGGAATAAAAAATGACAACATCCCTTACATAAATTTCCTTGCTGAGACAGGAATTGAAGGCCCTCCAAATCGTGAAGAAGTTTCCTGATTTCTTGGGAGGCTGTCCATATTACGGTGGTCCTCTGGCAGTAAGAACAGCCGTGCTGAACATGAGATTGAACGGATTGACCGACCATGATAGTATCCTCAGACTGATAAGGGGGGTGGAGATTGGTCATGAGTGAAATCAGGATATGGTCCGGCACACTATTGCGGGAAAGCTAAAGAGCTCTTAAGGTGGATGAAATTATGGAGGATATTCCAAAACTGGAAGGCTACAACTGTTTTGCCTGTGGAACTGCAAACCCAATAGGGCTCAATCTACGTTTTTACAGACGGGGAGGATATGTCTGTTCAGATATAACCCTTGAGAAGAATTATGAGGGATGGGAAAATATGGCCCACGGAGGTATCGTATCGACCCTTTTAGATGAGGTGATGTCGTGGGCTGTGATATATTTCAGGAGAACCTTTTTCGTTACAAGAAGTATGAGGATTAAGTACGTCAGGCCAGTTCCCCTGTATAGATTGTTGACTGTTAAGGGTACGATGATAGAGGGGCAAAACAGGTATTTGTGCAAGGCAAGGGGATTGATTCAAGATGAGGATAAGAATATCCTTGCCAGAGCAGAGGCCTCATTTGCCATTTTATCCGATAAGGATCTTTATCTGGTGCCAGATAATCTAAAAAGAGAGATGGATAATCTGTTTAAGAGGTTTTAAATGCCAGAGACCAAACCTGAGCGGTAAAGGCACTGTTTAGGATTTATCGGGGTAAGGGTTTTTCCATATGGACCCCATTGCATCCATAGAGATCGGAAGCAATTCTATAAGGATGTTGATTGCTGAAAAAGGTGAATCAGGTAGTCCCTTAAGGCCAGTCTTGAGAAGGCGAGTCATCACACGACTGGGTGGGGATTACAACAGGAAAGAAATTGGCACAATCAAGCCAGGGGCAATGGCCAGGAGCATTGCCGTACTTAAGGATTTTCTTGCCATTGCCAGCCAATGTGGTGTTTCTTCTCCCATTATCTTAGCAACAGGAGTGGTCAGAGAGGCTCTCAATAGAAGTAGTTTTATTACCCTGATTGCTGAGAGGTTAGGTCATCACGTAGAGATCCTCTCCGGCCAACAGGAAGCTGAACTGACTTGTAAAGGCGTTTTCTATTCATTGAATCACAGGGGAGCGCCTTTAGTTATTTTTGATATCGGTGGGGGGAGCACGGAATTTATCTGGACCAACAATAGGGAAAGAAAATCCATCTCAATAGAGCTCGGGGTAGTTATCTTAACAGAAGATTATCTAGCTACCGATCCCCCAAGCCACAATGAGATATGCCAACTTATCCATCATATTGAGGATTCCCTCACAGCAAGGCTTAATCCCTTGAAACAAAGAGCGAAAGAAACATTTTCCCTCGTGGGAACAGGGGGATCTACAGTTACGTTAGCTAAAATTGTACACGGTATAGCAGAGGATGACTTTGATGAAACAAAAATAAACGGTCTTGTAATGAGGAGAAAGGATGTTGGGCTTCTCTTTGAAAAAATGAAGGGGATGTCTACAGAAAAAAGGCTGAATCTTAAGGGCCTTGAAATGGGAAGGGAAGATATTATCTTGGCTGGCACGCTGATGATAATGAAAATTATGGACTATTTTGGGAAGGATGAGATAACTGTAAGTTATTCCGATTTATTGGAGGGTAGCTTGATAGATTATATGGAAGGAGAAAACAATGGATGATCAATCAATAAAGGAAGGGCTTACCTTTAACGACCTGCTCTTGGTTCCACAGGAATCCACCGTCCTGCCAAAAGATGTGGACGTTAAAACGGTGCTTTCTAGAAACATTTCCCTTAACATACCCGTTGTCAGTGCAGCAATGGATACCGTCACTGAATCGGAAACTGCGATAGCATTGGCCAGACAGGGCGGATTGGGATTCATACATAAGAATATGACTATAGAAAGGCAGGCCTTGGAGGTTGAGAAGGTCAAGAAATCAGAAAGTGGCATGATTCTAGATCCCATTACTATTAACCCGGAACAGAAGATCTTTGAGGTTCTAAATATTATGAAAAAGTACAGCATCTCAGGGGTACCTGTTGTGAAAAAGGGTAATCTAGTAGGGATTATAACCAACAGGGATTTAAGGTTTGAGACAAATCTGGATAGGAAGGTTGGTGATGTAATGACCAAGGATAACCTGGCGACAGTACCTGTTGGGATAACCCTGGAGGAATCAAAGGCCATCTTACATAAGAGAAGAATAGAGAAATTGCTCGTTGTTGACGATGAGAGGAAGCTAAAGGGGCTCATCACGATAAAGGATATTGAAAAGATAAAGAAATACCCTGATTCATGCAAGGATCATCTCGGCAGATTACGGGTTGGTGCCGCAGTTGGTGTTGGGCCAGATAGGGAAGAGAGGACTGATAGGCTTATGGCAGCGAATGTAGATGTTATTGTTATTGATTCTGCCCACGGACACTCTGCGGGTGTAATAGACGCCATAAAGGAGACCAAAAGAGATTTCCCAAAATTAGAATTGGTAGCCGGTAATGTAGGTACAGCAGAGGGTGCCACTGCCCTCATTGAGGCCGGTGTTGATGCAATAAAGGTTGGTATAGGGCCAGGCTCTATATGCACAAGCAGGGTAATTGCAGGGGTTGGTATACCACAAATGACCGCTATTATGGAATGTGCTCGGGAGGCAGCCAGGGCAAATATTCCAATTATAGCAGATGGTGGTATAAAATTTTCCGGTGATATTACCAAGGCGCTAGCTGGCGGTGCATCATCGGTTATGATTGGAAATCTCCTTGCCGGCACCGAAGAGAGCCCAGGGGAGACTGAGCTCTTCCAAGGGAGAACGTATAAGGTATACAGGGGTATGGGCTCTATAGAGGCTATGAGGGAGGGTAGCAGGGATCGCTATTTTCAGGAAACGATCGAATCCAAATTGGTGCCAGAGGGTATTGTTGGAAGGGTTCCTCATCGCGGCCCTTTAGCAGATACTATCTACCAGCTTATAGGAGGTCTCAAGGCAGGCATGGGTTATGTCGGGGCCCGCGATATAAGGGAGTTGCAAGCTAGGGCAAGATTTTTAAGGATCACGGCTGCAGGCCTCAGGGAAGGACATGTACATGATGTGATTATCACCAAAGAGGCACCTAACTACCAGCTTGAATAGGGATTTTGTAATATCAATAAATACGGAAAAACCTCAAGGGAGAGGATTGTTTTTGCCTGTGTATAAGGAACATGTATACAGAAAACAGGTGCAGCACAAGGATTTGATCTCATTCAGGGTTTTGATCAAGCAAACTGATCTACTGGTCAGTTCCTCCATGGATCTCAGTAATCACACCAGGGATAGCGTACATAACTACCGGAGGCAATTGGAGGACTATATAAGGTCAAAACCCCATTTTTTGTCAACCCTTCTGCCTTATCCTGAAGATCCTGTTGCCCCTGAGATAGTAAGGGAGATGATTTCGGTTACCAGAATGTTTGGCGTGGGCCCAATGGCAGCCGTAGCAGGTACAATAGCTCAATTTGTGGGCAGTGATCTCTTAAAATATACCGAGGAAGTTATTGTTGAAAATGGGGGAGATATCTTCGCCAAAACCAAAAAGCCTGTCACAGTTTCCATATTTGCGGGAAACTCCCAGCTAAGCAATAAACTCGGTCTTATTATACACCCTGAAGAGATGCCGGCAGGTATCTGTACCTCCTCAGCTACTGTAGGTCATTCTCTCAGTCTTGGAAGTGCTGATGCGGTCTGTATTATCGCCCAATCAGCATCGATTGCAGACGCCGCAGCCACAGCACTTGGAAACAAGATCACCGATATATCTAAGCTCAAAGCGACAATTGAGCCAATCAGAGAGTCTCAGCATATCAAAGGCGGCGTGGTGATCATAGGCAAGGCAATGGTAACCTGGGGGGAGATAGAGTTGACAAAGATACAGCACCATAAAGCGTGGGGGCGGAGCCACTGACATCTGACGTTGGCAGAGCACTTCTCATGAGAGATATCGTGAATTTTCTTTTCGAGGTAGGCATATTAAAGAGGGTCCCGAGGTCTGGTTACGAATTCTTGGGCACCGGTGGTGAATCAGTAGCTGAGCATTCCTTCAGGGTTGCTGTTATAGCCTACCTGCTCGGAAAAAATGAGCAGAAAGCAGACACACAAAAGGTTGTCTTAATGAGCCTCTTTCACGATTTTCATGAGGCCAGAACGGGCGATCACAACTATGTAAACAAGCGGTACGTTATTGTGAATGAGGATAAGGCAGTCAGAGATCTAGCCCGAAAACTTCCTAGTGGTGAAGAAATTGTATCCCTAATCCATGAATTTAATTCCAGGGAAACCCTCGAGGCAAGGTTATCTCAGGATGCTGACCAGCTTGATTTTATCTTGGAGCTTAAAAGACAACAGGATCTGGGAAACCAATCCGCTGCCGAATGGATGAGATACTCGATTAAGCGCCTTACTACGGATATTGCCAAAAAGCTGGCTCATGAAATTATCAAGACAGATAGCAGCGATTGGTGGTTTAAGAAGAATGAGGGACTATGGGTCAATGGGCCAAAGAGAATCAAGAAACGTAAATAGCTATTACGCAGGGCCACAGGGAAAGCAGATTATCCTTATTGCATTTCTTTTATCAGTTATAATCCACGCAAGTACCATTATGGCCTTTCAGGGTATCTTGCCTCTACCATGGTTCAGGGGTAAGCACGCCTATAGGGTATATTTGATGCGTCCTCCCGTCAAAGAGATTATGAAGGATAGCGAAGAAAACCAACCTGCTACCAGTCAAATTCCTACTGAACCCCCTGTGGAAAACAAAGAGGCAACAATCTCCTTGGATACCAGGGATCCTACCTATCATCCATATACAAAGCTGCTCAAGGATAGGATACTGAGCCATTGGATGTATCCATTATCTGCCCGAGAGAACCTTATTCAGGGCAGTCTTCTCATAGTCTTCAGATTGGATAGAGATGGTAACCTCATTAGTTGTGACATAGCCCGCTCCTCCGGGCACGGAATCCTTGACACGTATGCCCTTGACTCTATAAGATCGGCAACCCCCTTTCCACCATTTCCTGAAGATATACAGGTTCAATTTCTTAACATAAATGCCTCCTTTGCCTATCAGCTAACATTTGAACAATAGAAATCATTTATTTTAACTGAGTAGTCACCTCTCATACCGGCTGTTTTATCATTTTCATTGAGCGGTCTGGCTATCGAATTGGCCTTAAAAGGCTTGAGGCCTTGAATAGTACATGCAGGCTATACATTTGCAGAACTCCAGGAACGCACAACATCTTGGCGATTTATCTCGCGACTGAGCGTGCCAGAAACCTGCAGGGCTTCAAAAGATGCTTGCAAATTCTGTTGCTATTTTATAGTGAAGTACTGTTTTACCTCTGTTGTCAGAAAAATTTGTATTCTAGCCTTGATTTTGGTAGGCTAACCTGGCTCGAGTCGGATTTCCCTGGACCTCAGTCGATCGATGTGGGCCGATACGTATCTTGACAAAATAACAGATAAGGAAGTCAAAAGGAGGGAACAATGAATTGTAAGAGGCACGTTATCTGTATTATCTCATTAACTCTGAGCTTAATCGTTACGGGCAGTTGCGTCAGCAAAAAGGATTATTTACTGAAGGTTCAGGAGGGCGAAAAGGTCTCGGAGGAATTGCTGGCACTAAGGTCCGAACATGACAAGTTAGAGGGAGAAAAAGAGGCCCTCGATAAACAAGTAATCGACCTCCAGGGGGCAAGGGATGATCTGGAGGAAGCGAGAACCCAGTTGCAGCTCAAAAACCTTTCCCTCGAGAAGGAGATCGCCCGACTGAAAGAGGAAAATCTTGAACTGGAGAACATTCTAGAGGCCAAATCAGATACCCTGAGCAAAAACATCGTAGACCTCAGGGCTCATGTTGCTGACCTGAAGAAGGAAAACAGCCTCTTGAAAGAGGAAAATAAGGATCTGAGCCAGAATGTAGACAATTTCCAGGATCAGATTGAGTCCTTACAGTCTGAGACTGAGACCTTGGAACGCCAGAGGGAAGAAGAGATGGAACAGATGAGGGGCACATACGAAAATTTACTCGAGGATATGAAATCCGAGATAGAGAAGGGCGAGATTACAATCACGCAATTGAGGGGAAAACTGAAGGTGAATATGCTAGACGAAATCCTCTTTGACTCCGGAAAAACCACCATTAAGCCCCAGGGCTTTGAAGTATTGGAGCGAGTAGGGAGCATTTTGTTGAACGTGGAGGACAGGGCTATCAACATAGAGGGGCACACGGACAATGTTCCCATCGGAGCTGAGCTCAGAAAGAAGTACCCCACCAATTGGGAACTCTCGGCGGCCCGGGCTACTAATGTTGCCAGATATTTGCAGGAAAAAACTGGCATCAATCCCAGCTTACTCTCCGCCACAGGCTACGGCGAATACCAGCCTGTTGACTCCAATGAGACAGAAGAGGGACGGGCTAAGAATCGGCGGATTGAAATCGTGCTTGTTCCGAAGGAGATCGCACCAGTTTCCAGGAAATAGGGAAATTATAAAGGAGCCGTGTTTTCAAATAGCCTCGGATTCGGGACCTGTTTCCCATCTGTCTTTTTCATCTGAATGTCCCTATGAAGGCGCTGAACCCAGGAATGCAGGAGCAATCCTATGCTTAGCACAATGATCGCGCTTATGGAGGCAGCCAGGGAAAAGGGTTATGCACTGGGTGCATTTAATGTTTATAATCTTGAGGGTGTCCGAGCCGTAGTTGCCGCAGCCCAGGAAGAGCGCAGTCCTGCCATACTTCAAATCCATCCCAGTGCGTTTAGGCACGGAGGAATACCCCTTGTTGCGCTTTGCCTTGCTGCTGCTCGGGAAGCGTGCGTCCCCATGGCGGTTCACCTGGACCACAGTACCTCTTCGGATGACATTCGGGCAGCCCTTGCTGCCGGGCTCGCCTCTGTTATGGCAGATGGTTCACACCTTTCCTATGCTGATAATGTTGCCTTTACCTGTGAAATGGTTGCCCTGACCCACGAGCACGGGGGTACTGTCGAGGCGGAGTTAGGCCGGCTTGCAGGTCAGGAGGATGGCCTGGCGGTTGAAGAATATGAGGCAAAACTCACTGACCCTGACCAGGCAACTGACTTTGTCGCCCGAACAGGGACTGATGCCCTGGCGGTTTGTATCGGCAATATCCACGGACGCTACAGTAGTGAGCCACGACTGGACTTTGATCGCCTCTGTGCCATACGGAAGGCCGTTTCCGTCCCCATTGTCCTCCACGGTGCCTCAGGTCTGCCGGAACGCATGGTGAGCCGCGCAGTCGAACTAGGCGTGTGCAAGTTAAATGTCAACACGGAACTGCGTGAAGCCTATCTGGGTGCGCTCAAAGATCATCTGGCTGACTCACGGGATTTGATAGGGCTGATGCGAGGTGCAACTGAGGCCATGCAGGTTGTGGTCTGTGCGAAACTTCAACTCTTCGGTTCTACCGGAAAGGCCTGATTTATAGACGAAACAACACAAGACCCACGGCACTGGCTACAGCTCCCCCTATCATCCCTCACCTTTATGCAGAACCTCCGGGTTGACAATGAACTCGGCTCTTTGGCCCCTGAGATATCTTAAGATATCTTCCACCAGGAGCATGGGCGACCGGCTGAGCGCCTCGCTGGTTGTCCCGGCAAGGTGGGAGGTCAGGGTCACGTTATCAAGCCTCACCAGTGGGTGATCCGCAGGAATCGGTTCATGGTGAAAGACATCCAGTGCTGCCCCTGCTATCGCCTTTTTTTCAAGGACCTCAAGCAATGCCCCTTCATCCACAAGGCCTGCCCGGGCCGTGTTTATGAAATATGCTGTAGGCTTCATAACCGATAACTCCCTTGCACCTATCATACCTCTGTTCTCCGGCGTAAGTCGCGCATGCACGGATACGAAATCGGACTCCCGCATCAGGGTTACGAGATCAGCGGGTCTGGCACCGGAACCTATCACAATGTCCTGCGAAACGTATGGGTCGCAGACAAGCACCTTGACCTCAAAACCGGAGAGTTTTTTGCAGACCAGTTTTCCCACCCAACCAAATCCTACAAGGCCAACGGTCTTTCCCTCCAGCTCTGGGATATGGGAACTATTTATGAAGTCCTTGCGCCAGGCCCCCCGTGCAATTCCGAGATGGGAGCGAGCCATGTTACGGCATTCTGCCAACATCAGGCCTACAGCAAAATCAGAGACGGCCCCCGCGTTTCGACCCCGCACATTGAACACGACAATTCCCCGCTCTGTTGCCGCAGCAACGTCCAGATGTTCACAACCGGCACGGCACGTGCCCACTACCCTCAGGCCCGGGCCAGCGGCATCCAGAACCCTTTGAGAGACCGGGCAGTAATGAACAAACAGCATCTCTACACCCGGAACAACCTCCATGAGTCCCTCTGGCGTAGGAACGGCATCAGGCCCCCCTTTCTCCACCTTGATCCGTTCCTCCTGCAATGTAACCTTATCTTGCTCCCCCAGCCAGCTAAGCGTCGCCACATCGGGCTGGAAATCCTTCATGAGTTTGCAGGCACTGGCGATGAACCGGGCTGGGATCATAGCGTCACCCACTGCGACTATCTTCACGATTTACCTCCTCTCCATCCTGTCTGCTTTTGGGATTGAATTAACATATTTTTCTTAGGGTTTGTCAAGAATGGTTTCCTGATTGCCGAAATTCTCACATCCCCGCCCTGAGGATTAGATTTGTGCCAACCCAGCTGGGCATTTCATATAGACTCTGCCAGTGAACTCAACCTATTCAACACAGACTTGTAGGTGAAGATTTTGCTTTCAGGGAAAAGTATGCTATTCAGATTCAGATATCCAGTTAGCCAAGGGAAGGAGGAGAAAATGCCAAAGCACTATATTGAAGACAGTTGGAGAATGCCCGTACAAAAGATGGAAATCGGTGACAAATTGACCACCAAAACGCGCATAATAACAAAAACCGATGTCGAATTGTCTGCCCTTCTCGGCGGAGACATCGCTCCACAGTTTCTCAGCGAGAAGGCTGCTCAGGCTAACAATTGGAAGACCCAACTAGTACCTGGGTTGTGCACTCTCAACATTGCCTATGGACTGCTCATACAAGCTGGCTTCTTGGCCGACATTATCGCCTACATCGGCACCACCAACATGAGGTTTTTGGCCCCTGTTTACCCAGGTGAAGGCATAAGGATGGAAACAGAGGTGACGAGCAAAAAGAAAACCAGGAAGGGCTGGATATGCGAGTACGATTGGACTATTAGAAATCAGGACGAAGTGGCTGTCGCCGAGGGTCACAATGTCTGACTCTTTAAGGCAGAATGATGCTGCAGTTAGCAGCCTCAGTATCAATCAGAGGGAATGAAGACCGTTTTCCTATCTATAGCCTAGAAATTATAGCATCGCTCTCACAACTGGAGCCTGCCCGTGAAGTTCGTGTCTTCTTGGCCTGGGTGTAACTCCCGTTAGGGAAAGAGCTTAACAGACCTCAATTTTAGAATAATTGCACCTGCAACATTCCCCCCCTGCCCTTTTTGTCTCCTTCATGCTTTTCCCAACCGTGTCAGGATCCGCCTTATACGTCTCAATGAACCTTATGAGATCACCGATCTCCTTACCTGGGTCGCCTCTATAGTCTATCTCAACAAGCCTTCCCAAAGAGATAAAATACAGATACATCCCCTTGACTCTTGTATTTTCCAGTTTTTCTACAACAAGCCTATAGCAGGCTAACTGTAAGTCAAGATGATTTTCCCTGGCAAAGATGACAGGGTCTTTATCCTGCACCTCCCCTGTCTTCCAGTCTATGATAGCCCACTCATCATCCCTCTTATCTTTAAAGAGTTTGTCTATTCTTCCCCTCAAGGTGTATCCATCATTATTTAAAACAAAGGGGAGTTCAGAATATTGGATGACCCCAGTGAGGAGCCCTGAAACGGCTTCATCTGTAATGGCAGTTAAAACTAATTCCCTCACCCTGGTCTTCATCCTTTCAAGCACTGATCTGTCGAGAAGCATTGTCTCCCTCTTCTGACCTAAAAGTGTCGCAAACAGGGCCTCTAATAAATCCTGATCAAGATCAGATCCAAATAGGTGTCTTTCGAGATAGCTGTGCACAATAGTGCCAATGACCCTTGGCTCAATCGCCTCACCTTCGCCCCTATCTTCCAATAGATCCTCTATATAGTCACTTCCCATTGGGAAAAGGGGCTCCTCAGGTACGCGTAACCAATATCTGTAGTAAAATTTCAGAGGGCATCGCTTGAACATAGCGAGGCCTGTTGGGCTTAGCTGATAATAGGAAGGAGTGGCCAATGGCTGAGTAAAATCGAGTCGTTTTATCCTATCATCCATGGTTCCAAAATGATGTACGGACAGTTTCTGCTCACCGTAATTTACCCCAGCAAATGCTTTCGGGGCTGGGTGAGTCCATACAACCAAAGGGAACTCATCCTTTCGTGGATATCTCCCTATCATATCCTCCCTGAATCTGGTGCTGATTGCCCATATATCATCCAGGAGGTGCATAATGGGGGCGCCTTCTCTGTAGTCAAGGGAGGTAAGGGAACTGTCACTATCCCTACCCTTTCCTACTTCCATATGACCAGTCAGGATAAGATGATGCATGGTTCTCGTGCAGCCAACGTAAAAGACCCTCCGATTCTCAGCAACATCTTCTAAGGTATCCCTCCTCTTAAGGATAAAAGACAGGGGGCTGAGGACCCTCCTAAAATCTGCAAAAGGAAATTCAACACCAAAGATAGGGAGAAGACCTTCCTTATCATTCCACACGTCTGGTCTTGAATGATCAGCTGGGTAAAGCCTTAAGGGCTTTCCCGGTTTTGGTTCTTTAGGGACAGGCCTATCCAATTGAGGAATTATTACCATGGGAAATTCAAGGCCCTTGGCAGCATGTATGGTCATGAGATGGATGGGAACCCCATTTGGCAGCTCTCCTGTAGCCTCTCCTTCATCATCTTCTTCTTCAGCCATTCTCAGGCAATAGGAAACGAAATCCGGTAAAGATCCATTTCCCTCTGACTCAAACCGCCTGGCTATCTCTATCAACTTTTCCATATTGGCCATTCGTTGGATTCTATTCGGATGGGCGGATAGCGAAGCCATCAATCCTCTATCTCTTACAATAGTTCTTATCAACTCAGGTATTGGCAGGTGGCCTGCCAGTAAGTGCCAGGTATGGAGTTGATTTCCAATCCTCCTCAGGTATCCCTGAGGGGAGCTGAGAAATGTGTCATAAAGGGGCATCTCACCCGTAAAGAAATCAAATATCTCTGGATCGGTTAAGGCAAAGATTGATCCTCTTAGGGCAGCTAATAGGGAAACCCTTTGTCTTTTATCTACCAAATAGACTAACAACTGGACCATCTCCATAACCTCTTCGCACCTATAAAATCCCTTCCCCTTATTAACAACAAAAGGCAGTCCGGCCTCCCGGAATATCGCCTCGAATGTCTTTACATGGGTGTAGGCAAAGAAAAGGAGACCGATTGCTGGTTGCCCCTTCTCTATTCTTTCCCTTATGGACTGATAACGTTGATATTCGGGCACCTCTTTTCCCTGCTTGCCCATCATCCTGTTAATAATATCTGCAATAAGAGAGGCCTCCCTCTCTGCCTTGTTGTATCGCTCCGTCTTTCCGGAACCCCCCCCTTGATTGGGGATAAGGTAAAAGACAACCGATCCTTCTTCTTCTTTCTTATCCGAAGATCGTGCCTTTTTGATGGGTAAGTGCTCGCACTCGTATGCCTTAAGGGCAGCGATACCCTTGTTACTGAAGATATGTTTAAAGGTAGCGTTAAAGAACCTTATGAGCTCTGAGTCAGATCTAAAATTTGAACTCAGGTGTATATCACCTCTCAGTATCTTCTCCCTTTCCTGCCGTGGCATGCCGTCAAAAAGGGCAGTGTGCTCATGGACTTCTTTATCCAGACCCTGGTCTTTATAGAGCATCCCTTTAATTATCCGATCATTGTGCCAGAAAAAGGGTTCTTTATTAGACACATTTGATCTCTTTATCTCCTCTGTAACGGCATCAAAGACTGTTACATCTGCTCCCCTGAACCTATATATGGCCTGCCTTTTGTCACCAACAACGAAAAGTTTGTCCTTTCTCAAAACAGGACTGCCCTTTGTATCTCTACCCGAGACGAGGAGGCATATAATCTCCCATTGGTTTCGATTGGTATCTTGAAATTCATCAACCATGATATATTTGAATCTCTCTTGAATCCTTTTCATGAGGAATGGGCTCTCAGAAAAAAAGAGGGTCTTCAGGAATTCAAGGGTCTTTGCCTCTAGGTCTGCAAAATCAAGGGCATTGACCACCCGCTTCTCTCGTTGGTAACACTGCAAAGCTACCTCGGCCAGCTCCAAGAATATATTCAGCCCCTGTTCAAAGATGTGGTCAGGGTTAAGAAGGGTAAACAGATCCGGATAAAATGTATCTAGTATATCAAGATAGGAGATCTCTCTGGTACCCAGCCTTACCATCAGCCTTGGGCCTTTGGCCGGCCTTTGCCGGGAAAGGCCCCTTAATTGGGCAAAAAGAGACGGGATACCAAAGTCATCTGGGCAGTAGTTCTTTTTCTTGTACCAGTCACTCAAAAGGCCCATTACATGGTCAAATTGCCCTTTCCCATCTTTCATCTGCTTTAGCCCTTTGTAGTAAGGGATCAGGAGGTAATCCTTTATATAGCAACAGTACTCTTTAAATACCTGACCCTTCCAGTCCTTTTTGTTACATAGATGATCCCTTGTTGTCAGGATCCTCTTAAAGGTTATAGGGTGTTCTATAACATTCCTTATTGCCTCAAGGAGATATCCCCCATTCCCAAAGGCCCGTATGAGTTTGGTCAGGTCATCGCGGTTCTCCTGAGATAGTGTAGAGATTGCTGATCTAATGGCCTTCAAGATCATCTCTCTTTGGGTTAATCCCTGGATAATTATGAATCCCGGATCAATAGCTGCCTCAACAGGATACTGACGTAAAAGATAGGCGCAAAAAGAGTGGATGGTGCCGATCCTGTTTTTTGAAAAATTATCCAAGGCCTCCTTTAACCTCCCGATGATTGCGCTGTCGTTACCTTCTCTTCGCCTCAGCTCATTCACTATACGGGAAAGCTCTGTATAGATCCGGGCCTTCATCTCCTCGGCTGCCTTTTCTGTGAAGGTCAGGGCCAAAATCTCTCCTATGCCGACATCGTCATTGGTGAGGATTATATGGCAGAACCGTTCGGTTAAGACCCTTGTTTTTCCTGAGCCAGGGCCGGCAGTAACAACCATATTCCTGGTGCAATCAAAGGCGCAGTATTGCTCAAATGTTAAATGATCTCGCATGGATATCCATAAGCGGGAGTTCTCTATCGTATCAGCCCTTTCTCCAGGAGGCTTACATAATCATCGGTATCTTTCCCTATGATGACGTGGTCCAGGACCTTTATCCCTACAAGATTGCAGGCCCGAACTATCTGGTCTGTTATGTGGATATCATCCTGTGAGGGGTCTGGCTCGCCGGAAGGATGGTTATGAATCAAGATAATGGCAGACGCTGACTTCATGGTTGCCTCCCTGATAATTTCCTTTGGATCCACCACACTTGCTGTTATGCTTCCCTTGCTAATCTCTATGTTATCAATGGGTTTATTCCTGGAATCCAATAAGATAATATTGAAAAATTCCTTGGTGGAATCCCTCAAATATGGGGCATAATATTCAGATACATACGTGATGACATCTACAGCACTGCTTATCTTTCTCTTCCTTTCCGCCCTCTCTCTATAAAGTCTCTTCCCCAACTCCAATGCCGCTTTTATCTGTGCTGCCTTTGCCTCTCCCACACCCTGGATGGAGCAAAGCTCTGATAAGGGACTACTGTCTATACCCCTCAATGTCTTGAATCTATTCAGAATAGATCTCCCTAATTCCTCTGCACTCATGCCCTCTCTTCCAGTTCTTAGAATTATTGCCAGAAGCTTTGATAGGGAAAGTCTCGATGGGCCGTACCTGTGAAGCATCTCTCGTGGTCTTTCTTCCTTGATCCATTCCCGAATAGGCCTATTTGTCCTTTCTTGATCCAATCGCTCCTTTACGATCTCTCTTATTCTCCTGCAGTCCTCACCTGTTTTTAGTTTCAGTTGATCTATAATCTCCTTTGCCTTTTCATCAGACAGGAGCGTGTTAGCAGGTTTCCTGAAAAAAATGTTCCCTTTTCTGCTAAACATGGGATAAGCCCTCTTGGCAGCAAGAAAGTCGATCATGCTGGATACCGTGTCCTGGCTTCTGTCTGTATCTGGCTGCTCTTCCATGCTCGTTTTTTTACCGCCCTCCCCTATTCCAATCGCTCGTTTTTATAAACTCCTACTACATTTAATAATTGCCAGCAACTTGAAACTTTCTCTCATTATTGACCCGCAGCTCTTTTTCCCCTATACTCTCGGTACCGAAAACCATGCCCCTGCTATTTGCAACCTCTAAACGCGGGAAATGAGATGGAGAAGAGGACGGCCATAACCTACAAAGCCATAATTTTTGACCTCGACGGGACGTTGCTTGACACGCTGGAAGACCTGCGTGACTCTGTTAATCGTGTTATGACGAGAAGGGGCTTCCCCACACATACCTTGGATGAATACCGCTATTTCATCGGCGACGGGACTGTCATGCTCATCGCCCGTGCACTGCCCAAAGAGCAACGAAATGATAAAACCATCCGCGCCTGCCTTAAGGCCTTCAACGAGGACTACGGTCGGAACTGGAATGTGAAGACAAGGGCCTACAAGGGCATTACGGAAATGCTGGATGCACTGACTGAACGCGGGCTTAAGATAGCAGTTTTGTCCAACAAGCAGCATGAGTTTACAAAACGATGCGTGGCTGATCTTCTACCTAAGTGGACCTTTGACGTAGTCCTCGGCCAGCGCAATGCAGTCAAGAGGAAGCCGGATCCGGCTGGTGCACTGGAGGTGGCTGAGCGCCTCAGAGTTTCTCCAGCAGAGATCCTCTACCTCGGCGACAGCGCCGTGGACATGAAGACCGCGGCTGCGGCTGGCATGTTCCCGGTTGGGGTGCTCTGGGGTTTCCGCCCGGCAGAGGAGCTGCAAGAGAGCGGGGCGAAGGCACTGATTGAGCAGCCACTGGAGATTCTGAATCTCCTGTAGATCCCGAGATTACTGAGCAGTCAAAATATGGATGAATGGAGAGCCGAGACAATAACAGTTGATATCTATTATACGGAAAGGGGAAGAGGCCCATAGTAGATCTTTCCCTAAGCTGCTACGCGCTTTTGAGATAGAACGAGCTTAAGATGTAGAAGGATTTCCATGATGCCGCAGCAAGCCACAGATATTTTGTCCTGCAAGACTCCCTCTCTCACCACAAGCAGAACCTCCTTTAAGAAAATCTGAATCTCAAAAAACCCTCTCAAAAAAATCCTTGACATGAATAAAGCCGGGGATTATATTCCCAAAAAGGAATATAGATGGAGTTTATCGTGAAGGATTTTGTGAAGGTCATGAAGGCCCTTTCCGATCCTAACCGGGTGAAGATTGTCAAGATGCTTCAGCATAAGCGGATGTGTGTCTGTGAGATTCGGGAGGCCTTGCAGATAGCCCAGCCTTCTGTATCCAAGCACCTGAAAATCCTGGAGAATGCCGGGCTTGTTGATTCTCAAAAAGATGGTTTATGGGCCAACTATCATCTCACAGACGGAAGCAACAGTCCCTATGTGGCAAGCCTCTTAGGAAACCTCAGGCACTGGCTGGAGGATGAACCTGAGATGTCTGAGATAGTAAAGAAACTCCCCGCTATTCAAAGAGAGGAAATCTGCAAGAGGTAGGGTTTATATCGCCCTATGAGAATATGGCGATATAGCCATTATCTCTAACTGTTACATGTTAGGATTGTACCTTTTAAAAAGGAGAATGAATGGTGATTGAAGATGTTCTCACGGCAGGGTTTGTCGCACTAAAAGACTATATTGCCCTCCATGTTCTGACCTGTCTCATCCCGGCATTCCTTCTCGCGGGCGGGATTGTCACATTTATCAGGCGTGAGGCTATTGTTGACCACCTGGGTGAGAAGGCAGGGAAGATTAAATCATTTTCCCTGGCAGGTATATCAAGCTTTTTTCTGGCCGCCTGCTCCTGCACGGTCATCCCGGTTGCAAGCGGGCTCTATTTTAGCGGTGCAGGAATCGGGGTAGCCTTTATTATCCTCTGGGTTGCGCCAGCGGCAAATATCCTTGCCCTCACGTACACAGGAAGTATTCTCGGTGGCAGTATGGTTACCTCGCGAATAGTCGCCGCTCTTCTCATGGCTTTCATTGTGGGTAGCGTCATGACCCTTGCCTTCCGAACGAAGAAGGAGGAGTCAACCCTGCCACAAAGGAAACCGGAAAAGACCAGTATCATTGCCAAGCGGGATTTAATCCTCTTACTGCTCATACTGCTCTCTCTCCTCTTACCCAATTATCTGGTAACAAGCGGGCCTTACGGTTACAAGGTCTTGGTTTGGGGTATCCTAACCGCAGTCACGGTGATTTACGTGGCCAAAATGCTATCAAAGGAGAAAATAAGAGACTGGTTAAGGGAGACCTGGTGGTTTGTCAGGATCATCTTCCCCTTACTTTTGATCGGCGTCTTTATCGTAGGGGTGATAGGAAAAATCTTACCTGAAGAATGGATAAAAGGCTGGCTTGGGGGAAACAGAATTTCTGCCTCATTCCTTGCCACTATGATTGGGGCAATAAGCTACTTTGCCACCATGACCGAGGCACCATTTGTGGATACGCTCTTGAAACTGGGAATGGGTAAAGGACCGGCACTTACCCTTCTTCTCACCGGGCCCGGTCTAAGCTTGCCCAACTGGTTGGCCATAGCAAGGGTCTTCGGAATCAAAAAAGCAGTTGTCTATGTGTGCACTATCGTTATTCTTGGCACACTGGTAGGTTGGTTCTTTGGAAACTTCATTTTTTAAGGAGGTAAAGGCTATGAAGATACGAGTTGCAGGACCTGGCTGCCCAAGATGTCAGACAACAGAAAAGAATGTGATCAATGCCTGTTCTGAACTGGGCCTCGCTGCTGACATTTCGCATGTCTATGATGTGAAAGAATATGCAAGGCTTGGCGTCAGGATAACGCCAGCGGTGATCGTGGATGGTGAGATCGTGACATCGGGGAAAGTCCCAACGGTTGAGGAGTTGAAAAAGATTCTGACTGGTGCCAGCGAGCCTGATTAACACAGTCCGGCCGAAGCACGCGTGCTTCGGTTCACAAATGTCTTAACTCTGAAAGACGTTCTATGAAAATCGCGGGCGAATGTATGAAGGGGGCAGTGCAAAAATGACGGATACGAAAGAGAGAAAGCTTTCGGTATTGGATAAGTTCTTAACGCTGTGGATATTTATAGCAATGGGTATAGGAGTAGGGATGGGGTATGTTTCCCCAGCCATAACTAAGCTTATTGCAGGCCTTCAGGTGGGTACAACCTCTATTCCTATTGCTATTGGCTTAATATTAATGATGTATCCCCCCTTAGCCAAAGTAAGATACGAAGAGATAGGGAAAGTATTCCATAACAAAAAACTTCTTGCCCTCTCATTGCTCCTGAACTGGATAATTGGGCCAATTCTTATGTTTATCCTGGCAATAATATTTCTCCGTAGTTATCCAGAATATATGATAGGCGTTATCTTAGTTGGGCTTGCCCGCTGCATTGCAATGGTCATTGTATGGAATGAACTTGCTGAGGGGGATAGAGAGCTGGCAGTGGGTTTAGTTGGTTTTAATGCTGTTTTTCAGGTCTTATTTTATGCGGTCTACATCTACATCTTTATAACCTTCTTGCTTAATTGGCTCGGGCTTGTTGAAGGATTGAATATCAATGTCTCGATAATGGAGGCTGCTAAAACTGTCTTCATTTACTTGGGGATACCGTTCATCGCTGGCATAACCACACGGTTCACTTTAATAAAGTCAAAAGGTAAAGAATGGTATGAAAATGTGTTTGCACCTAAGATAAGCCCTATTACACTCATTGCATTGTTATTTACCATCATTGTTATGTTCTCCCTAAAAGGTGAATACATTATAGAATTGCCTATGCATGTGGTGAGGGTAGCGATACCACTTGCCATCTATTTCCTCCTCATGTGGTTTGCAACTTTCTTAATAGCAAAGAACATGGGTGCGAATTATCCACAGACTACAGCCGTCTCTTTTACTGCGGCAAGCAACGATTTTGAATTAGCAATAGCCGTAGCTGTGGCGATATTTGGTATAGCATCCAATCAAGCATTTGCAACGGTTATCGGCCCACTTATAGAAGTTCCCGTTCTTATAAGCCTTGTAAATGTGGCATTCAAATTTAGAAAAAGATTCTTCTAAGGGAAATATCCTATGATACAGGGAGTAGAGGCCAAAGGAGGAAAAAATGGAAATTAAGGTATTGGGTCCAGGGTGTCCCAGGTGTCAAAAGACGGAAAAGAATGTCAAGGAGGCGGTTGCCGAGGCAGGTGTAGATGCCAAGGTACACAAAGTCTCCGATATCATGGAGATTGCCAGGTCCGGGGCATTTGGGACGCCGGCTGTGATTGTTGACGGCGAGATCAAGAGCGTCGGCAGGATTCCGAACAAGGAAGAGATCAAGGCCTGGCTTACAAAATGACTTTATAGCGACACGAGGGGTGGAATGTCAAAAGATTGTCGTGCACCGGATGGAAAGGAGAACAGCAAATATGGATTACATGAAGCACCATAGATTGGCCATAGGAATAGTGTGTATGGCTATCATTTCGCTTGTGATGCTGACGCAGGAGTGCTCTTGGAGCGCAGAACCATCATTAAAGATTAATGCTGATAAACACAACTCGGAAAAAAAGGTAAAAGACAATCAGACACCCTATAAGAAAGACCATAAGGTCATCGTCTTCTACTTTCATGGAAACGTGCGCTGTTTCACATGTAAGCGAATTGAGCAACTAACAAAGCAAGCCGTCAAGGAGGAATTCGGGGAGGAGATGAAAAATGGGGCTGTAGAAATGAAGGTAATAAATGTAGAAGAACCGAAAAATAATCACTTTATCAGAGATTACCGTCTGTATACAAGATCAGTGATTGTTTCTGATCTAAAACAGGGCAAGCAGGAACGATGGAAAAACCTGCTACGGGTCTGGGAACTCGTCCGTAACGATGAGGCACTCAAGAGATATGTCCAAAAAGAGGTCAAAGTATATTTGGAAGGAAAAGAATCATGAGTTCATTTACCATCGGCATGGGAATGGCCCTCTGGTTTGGAATCCTGACCTCAATAAGCCCGTGCCCGCTTGCAACGAATATAGCCGCTATTACGTATATCGGCAGGAGGGTGGACAGGGTAGGATATGTATTATCGTCCGGGCTCCTGTATATGTGTGGCAGGATGATTACGTATGTTGTGTTAGGGGCATCGCTGGTATCAAGTGCACAGTCGATACCGATTGTGGCAAATTTTCTTCAGAAATACATGAATATTCTTCTCGGACCTGTACTTATTATCATTGGGATTATTTTGCTCGATATCATTAAGATTACTGCGGGAGGTATCGGGCCTTTTGGGGAGACCTTGCAGGTTCGTGCACAAAAAACTGGCATCTGGGGTGCTGGACTCTTGGGGATCGTTTTTGCACTTTCCTTCTGCCCTGTTTCTGCGGCCCTTTTTTTTGGAAGCCTCTTTTCCCTTGCCATGAGCCATGGCTCAAGAATCATAATGCCGTCTGTCTATGGTATTGGATCAGCCGTACCTGTTTTGGGTTTTGCCTTTTTGCTGGCGTTATCGAGCCAGCTGGTGGGCAAGGCTTATCACAAGATCGCTACCTTTGAACTATGGGCAAGAAAAATAACCGCCATAGTGTTCATTCTTGCAGGTATATACTATTGCTTAAGATATCTATTGCATTGGCTTTAATAACAAACCATGGGATTAGGAGCATACCGCAAACTAGCATGGAAAGAAGCTCCTTGCAGGGGGCGGAACTGGTTTTGGAAATAGGCAGGAGCTATTATGACAATGTAATTCATAGGAAACCAGTCTCCTAGTACTTGAAGATATTTCAAGGATAAACCCTAGCAGAGACACCTTTATCCAGATTGCAAACCAATCACTCTGTATCACAGAAAGATCGCCATAACCGCATCAGGGGATGGGGAGGGAAAATGTTAGAGCTGAAGAAAACCGCAATCGCCTTTGATGAGAAAGAGCTGATGAAACTGGAGGAAATCATCATTGACCAGAACGAGGCTGAGGCGCTTACATTCCTTAAACGTGCAGTATATAACAAAATTGCCAAGGGACAGCAAAATCGACTCAAGTGCCACCTTGACACCCTTGGAGATCCGGTGGAGGGGTTTAAGAATAGATAAATGGAGCGTAAAATGGAGGTGATAATTGTACCGGAACTAGAAGTAGAAATGTGGCAATAACCCATAAACAGAGAAAACCCAGATGGAAAATCACTCTGAAATATGTCATTAAAAAGTAACCAAAAATGGTTCCAAGCTATGTGGCAAAGCGTTGCGATCCTCTCGATTGCCCTGATCACTGCACTTGCCTTCAATCAGTTCCGTCCCAACAGATTGCCCCTTATGGGTGATTGGTCTGGAAGAACGCAATTGACCCCAGATTTCGGGGAGGGCATGATGATATCTCTTGAGGAAGCTGAAGAATATTTCTTTACTCAGTCGGCGATCTTCCTGGATGCCCGCTCTCAGGAACTCTATGAACTGGCCCACATCGAGGGGGCTCGTAGTTTGCCATGGGAAAAGGTTGAAGAGCGTTTTTCAGAGGTGATGGCAGATATCTCCTCGGAGACTTTGATCATTACCTATTGTGATGAAGAAAGCTGTAGTTTGAGCGAGGATCTGGCCCTCCTGTTGTTTGAAAAAGGCTATAGGAATGTCCGGGTGCTGGTTAATGGCTGGATGCTTTGGCAGCAGGACCATCTGCCCATAGAGGGAGAGAAAACAACAAGCTAAATGATGGGAAGGAGATTGTGTCCACTATCAAAAAAAACAATGCCAAAAAGGATAAGCTGTTTCTCCTGAATAAACCGGTCTTCTTTTGCGGCCGCCTGCTTTTGGGGATAATTTTTATCCTGGCTAGCGTGGATAAAATCCTGCACCCCGCTGCTTTCGCCCAGATAGTGCACAATTATCAAATCCTTCCGAATGAAGTCATCAACCTCTCAGCCATTACCTTGCCATGGTTGGAACTCGTCTTGGGTCTTCTCCTTGTTTCTGGCCTGTTGTTTTCCGGATCCATTATTCTGGGCAACCTTCTTCTGGCTGCGTTTCTTGGTGCCCTGGTATTTAACATAGCACGGGGACTGGATATCCACTGCGGCTGTTTCAGCACCAATATGGCCGGGAATCCAGCAACCACATGGTACCTCTTTCGTGACTCTGCTTTGCTTAGCTTGGGCATGTATCTGTTGTTCAGAGGTGTTTTGCAGGGCCATAGCCATGATTAAATGGGGGACTTTGGAAGTTATTCTTTAATCCATAGTACCGTCACAGACGCATTTTTAGAAAATATAATGAATAGCACGGAGGTGATATCATGAGAAGGTGTTACCTAAAGGCTCTATTTTTGGTAAGCATCAGTGTTTTGCTTTTCAGTTTTGCCATCCAAAAACAGATGGCGAGGTCTTATGCCGCTGATCTGAACCATGGAACAGAAGCCGGTGAGTATGCGCATAAGGTCGACAGCGATGGTGACGGTGTGCCTGATGATCTGGATGTATGCCCGGATACCCCTCAGGGTGTAAAGGTGGGTGACCTGGGCTGCCCACCGGATACGGACGGGGACGGTGTGGATGACTATCTGGATCAATGCCCGGATACTCCCATGACTGCCAAAGTGGATGCCAAGGGTTGTCCTGTAGAGGTCGATATGGGACCCAGTACCCATTTTGTGTGCTGTCAAGAGGTGCACGATGATGGTAAGCTGTCAGGGTTTGATGTTGATCGTGACGGGGTTCCCGACTTCAAGGACGAATGCCTGGGGACGCCTAAGGGCGCAAAGGTTGACGAAAAGGGGTGCTGGGTGCTTGGAGAAATCTATTTTGATACGGGTAAGTGGGATATAAAAGCCAGCGACTACCCAATCTTAGACGAAGTTGGGGCTGTCTTGAAGACAAATCCCAACCTAAAAATGGAGATTCAGGGTCATACAGACAACCGGGTTTCTGCAGCGGATAGCCAGATTCTCTCCAAGAAACGCGCACACTCCGTAATAGAGTATCTGGTCAATCAAGGCATAGCACGGGATCGGCTTAGCTCTGTGGGGCTCGGCTCCTCAGAACCACTGGCACCTAACACCGCACCTGAAGGACAGGCCAAGAACCGAAGGGTTAATCTAATGCCGACTCGTTAGGCATTTATAAGGCCTTTCTGAAGGGATAAATTACACGGAGGGAGGAGTTTGTGCGCCCAAAAACCGTTCCAATCCCAGAGTCTCTTCTGAACCCGCAATGTATGATGAGTTGGGGTCCAGCAGTAAACTGGCACAGTACCTCACCATCTCAACCATCCCCTATTCCTCATTCTCCCCATTAAACCGCAGGTTCGGTTTTCTCCGGCCCCAGTAAAGGGTCAAGTCGGCAGGCGACTCATATAGGCGGCTGGAGTAACCAAAGCTTATGGCCGGACCATTGAAAATCCAATATCCGAGCGCATGGTATCAGGATTATCACAAGATACGGCCTTAAAAGGGCTCAGTGGCGAAGGCCCTGGCGTGTGGACCTACGAGAGCAAAACCCTGTATGCATTCTATTTGAGTTGTGTTCCCAAGGTTGATAAAATGATCTATTGAGATCTTCTCTTCCAAGATAAGGAGGATACTATGTTTATTGTCCATGTTTTCGTGCATGTGAAGCCTGAGCACATTGAAACCTTTAAGGCCGCCACTTTGGAGAACGCCCACAACAGCAAGCAGGAGCCTGGCGTCGCCCGCTTCGATGTCATCCAACAACAAGATGACCAAGCTCGCTTTGTACTTGTCGAGGTGTATCGCACGCCTGATGACCCGGCCCGACATAGAGAAACAGCGCACTATCAGAAATGGCGAGATGCCGTGGCCGGCATGATGGCCAAGCCACGCAGCAGTATCAAATACACCAATGTATTCCCCGATGAGCAGGGTTGGGATTAAGAAGTTAGAGGGGGTCATGCGATATGAATTTGCCACTGCTACACGCATCATTTTTGTCCCGGGCACAATACAGGAGGTTGCACCGCGAGCTGCCGAGAGGTGCCCGCGGAGCCCACAACTGACACACAGTGCTGCACCCTACATCGCCATTCCAGCCACGGCCGACACAGGTGCTGAGGTCACGCGCAACGCGGTATTGGGCTCACCTGAACATCATGTCAAGGTAAGTATGCGCAGTCCATTGATGCTGCCCCGTCTGGCTGTGGTTGATCCTGAATTAACCCACTCCATGCAGTCAGGCGTAACTGGCAGCACTGGCCTGGACGCAGTTACCCAGCTTAGGAGGCCAATGTACAAGCTTTGCAGTCTTGTACACCCAATAGGCCTGCCCGTGCAAGGCGCAACAGTCTATATTGGGATACTTTTTTATATGCAATTGAAAGAACAGCATCCTAATCTTGCTGATATGAGCGCCGGCTTTCGTTGCAGTACCACCTGTTGGAAGGTATTCCTTTACAAAGCTGAAATGCAATGGTATCAGACAATCAAGACAAAGCTCCTGTTCCCTCTGCACAGGTTGAGTCATGCCAAGTAACCAGAGAAGCTCAATCCTTTGCCCGAACTGCAGGAAACTGATCAGCGCGGATGAATCTCGTTGCCCGCACTGCGGTATAGCTCGTCCTGGATCATGGTGGAAGAATAATGCATTGACCCGGGCATTCCTGGGTACTGACCAACTCATTAGAACCATAATCTATGTCAACCTCGGCATGTATGTGCTCTCTCTCCTGCTTAATCCTTTAGCATCCAGTTTTTCACTAAACCCCTTCTCCGTCTTGTCTCCCTCAAATAAAAGCCTTCTCCTTCTGGGGGCGACGGGAACTATTCCCATTGACCGTTTGGATCGTTGGTGGACCATTGTCTCCGCCAATTACCTTCATGGTGGGATTTTCCACATCTTGTTCAATATGGTCGCCTTTAGACACATAGCTCCCCTTGCCCTTCTCGAATACGGGATTAATAGAATGATTATCCTTTACACCCTGGGTGGCGTGCTTGGTTTTCTAGTCTCTTACCTGGCAGGCGTAAGCTTCACCATAGGTGCCTCCGCCGCAATATGCGCCCTGATTGGTGCCACCCTCTACTATGGTAAGAGCCGGGGAGGAACGTATGGACAGGCCATCTTTAGACAGATTGGCGGCTGGGCATTTGGGCTCCTTCTCTTCGGCCTTTTGATGCCAGGTGTCAACAACTGGGGCCACGGAGGGGGAATCTGTGCCGGCGTGGTTCTTGGCTTCTTTCTCGGGTATCAGGAGAGAAAGAGGGAAAGTCTTTTTCACAAGATCCTTGCAGGTATCTGTGTGATTGTGACAGTGATGGTGCTGGTTTGGGCAACTGCCTCCAGCATCTACTATCGTGTTTCCGGATAGTCTCTCAATTGCTGCAAAGAGCAAAAGTGCTCAGTACATTGCAGATGAATATCCGTTACCCTCTGGCCCTTGTTCATTTCAACATCCTCTTGTTCCACAGGGCCAAGGTCTTCCAGGCAACATCATAAGCGTTCCCCGTGTTCCAGAGAAGCCATCCCCGGGACTCTGACTGATTTAAAGCTCGGAGTTGCTCAAGAATGTACTCCTCATTAAAATTCTCTGCACCGAAGGGAAAGGCCTGAATCCAGGTTATAACTGGAAAAGAAATCCCACCAAAAGGATCCCCAAGGGATACAGGCCGGTTCTAAAAATGGGCCTTGGTTGCAGCATATTATAATGGACCCCACAGTCTAGACTGCAATTTTTCTGCCCTCCCTTTCCTTCAATCCTTTTTGCAAATGCCCTCATTTAATGATAAATATCTGATCAGCCTCCTATGTCTTTGCAGCGGATACGATATAAGCCAGGCAGATGAGAACAACCCTGACGATGGTATATCCTGACTCTTCGCCTAATATCAGAAAGTATCATGCCAGGAGACGGTATATATCCACTGCTTCGAGCACCAGCTCAAAACAACAAAACGTGCTGACCTTTCTTAAGGACGTGTTGGATGGTATGTTGCCACCCTAGCCGAGGATATCGAGGAGCAGCAAGACGCGATGGAAGGATTTGTCTGGGATACTGATCCAGCGATACTGGCTGTGGGGCCACTGCAGATTCGCTATTATGGCCTCCTTTTCGCTTCCGCACTGGTGATAGGATATTACCTCTGGCAGTGGCAGATGCGCAAGGCCGGCTATGACCAAGCTGTGATCATCATTTTCCCTTACTATATCGGGATCTTAGGGATTGTCGGTGCAAGACTGGGACACTGCTTCTTCTATGAGCCCGCATATTTTATCGCCGACCCGGTTTCGATCGTAAGGATTTGGAGAGGAGGGCTGTCGAGCCACGGGGCTGCTGTCGGTATGCTCATCGCGATCTTTCTCTACGCTCACATCAAGAAGATCCCATGGCATATCGTTCTAGACAGCAACGCCTTTGTCTCTGCCCTTATTGCGACCTTTATGCGGATTGGCAACTTCATAAACAGTGAGATCGTGGGTCGCATTACAGACCTGCCTTGGTGCGTACACTTCGTGCGCTTTCGGGACGAAGGGACGTATTGTCGGCACCCGAGCCAGCTCTACGAGGCCTCCTTCGGCCTGGCTATCCTTGCTGGATTGATTCTGCTGGACCGCAAGCTCGGCAAGAAACGGCCGCCAGCACTTTTAGCTGGTGTTTTCCTCGTGTCTTATTTCCTCTGCCGGTTTCTCGTGGAATTTGTCAAGGAATATCAGGCCCTGACCTCCGACTCGTCCTTAACGATGGGGCAGTATCTGAGCATTCCGTTTTTCCTGACCGGCGTCTATTTACTGGTTTATACATGGAGGCACCGCAACCAAGAATCGCCGCATCCTTCGGGAAAAAAGGTGCCCGCACCCAAAACTGCCCACCAACGGGGAAAAACAAAAAGCCATAAGAGATCGCGGTAAAAAGAGGGAAACCAGGTTTGGTGTTAGGTTCTACGTTATGTTAGAAAGGAGTCACTATGGTTATAAAGTGGACTTTTAGCCGGAATAGGCGTCAATGGCTGTTTATCTTCCTATTATTGGCCTGCTACTGGACATTTGTTAATATAACCTGTGCGCAAGAGAGCCTTCAAGTTAAGAGAAAGAACAATTTCCTTTGGTGCATCGAAACAGGAGAAAATACCATCTATCTGCTAGGATCCCTCCACGTCCTAAAAAGCGACGCCTTTCCCTTAGATAAGGAAATTGAGGAGGCCTACAGTGATTGTAAAAAAATTGTACTGGAAACTGACTTAGATCGTATAAATGACCCGGGGTTTCAAGCTACGGTGATAAGCCTTGGCCTTTATCCAGATGCTCAAACGCTAAAGCAGAACGTCTCTGAGCAAACCTATGGATTACTTAAGAAGAAGGTTAATGCAGTTGGTCTGTCGCTTTCCGAATTTGATCGTTTCAAGCCATGGCTTTGTGCCCTAATACTAACCTCTATGGAGCTCCAAAGGTTAGGGTTCCATTCACGTTACGGCGTAGATACGTACTTTTTAAATAAGGCTAATAAGGATGGAAAAGAAATAATCTTTTTGGAAACCCCTGAATATCAGCTGGGGCTTTTCACGAAAATGGGTAAAACCGAGCAAGAGTCGTTTCTGAGGCAGACGCTAAAAGAGCTTGAGGTTGTAGAGACAATGGCCTCCGAAATGGCGGACTCCTGGAAAACAGGTGATGTTGATAAGCTCGATTCAATTATAAAAATAGGCTTCAAAGAGCACCCTGATATGTATGACCGCTTTATTGTCCAGAGAAACAGAAAATGGGCATCGCAAATTACGGATCTGATGAAGCAAAATGACAATGTTCTCGTAATCGTTGGTGCCGGCCATCTGGTTGGAACTGAAAGCATATTGGAGCTATTAGAAAAGGCTATAAAATAGTGCAGAGATAATACTGTGCCTCGAGGACACCTCATTCTTAATAACCCAGGGATGTTTGGCATAAGGAGGTAAAATGACGGTAAAACAAATTCTCCTTCTCGGAAATCCCAAGTTGTATGAAACATCAATCTCTGTTGACAAAGATGAGCTGGATTCGCTTCAGAACCTGGTTCAAGATCTGCATGATACCCTGATGGACTTCCGGTCCAAACATGGAGTAGGTCGGGCAGTTGCAGCCCCTCAAATCGATGTAAAGAAAAGACTGATCTATATGCATATTGACAGGCCGGTTGTCTTTATCAATCCCAGGATTGACCAAAAAGGTTCAGAGATGGTCCAGCTTTGGGACGACTGCATGAGTTTTCCCGACCTACTCGTAAAAGTTCAAAGACACAAAACGTGCAGGATACACTATAGAGACATCGACTGGAGAGAACAGGCGATGATCTTGGAAGGTAATCTTTCAGAGCTACTGCAACATGAATGCGATCATCTGGATGGTGTGCTTGCAGTTTCACGTGCTGTTGACAAGTATTCCTTCGCTCTCAGGAGTCAAAAACAATATCTTGCATAAGGGCATATGTCAGTTGCGCATCATATTCTATTCATATCCCTTCAAAGCTCTGGCATCCACGCCCACTTTCCACTCCCATAAGCCCGAAGGTCTTTCATTATTCCTCGAGCGGGAAGATCTGATTAGCTTAACCCTTAAACATAGTATGACTCAGACGGAATTCAGAAATTTCGTGGACCTCATGGGCGAACCGATTTTTTTCGAAACCCACGAAAAAAGCGATAAGGGACGGTTCAGCCGGGCTCTCCGAGAAAGGGGCATCTTCAACAGCTCATATATTTTCAATGAAGAATTCCTGTCCATAAAGCGCAAGGTCCGCTGGCGATCTCGCCGAAACCACACAATCCAAAAAAAATAAAGTGTGATGAGTGGATTCAACCCCTTGCAAAAACCCTGCAGACCTATCTGAATCATGAAAACCCTCTTCTCAGAGAAGAAGCCTTGGGGGTATATTACAAGATCATGGGTGGTAGGGGTGAAAAATTGTACCTCGGTCTCCTCGATGATTCAGATATTGCCGTTCAGAAAAGGGCGATTCAGTGTCTGGCCAGAATCAAGGGAGAAACAGAGCAACAGGCCGTGTAAGAACGAGGCCAAAGAGGCCCTGATAAGAATTACCCAAAGAGAAGCGGGCAAAAGCCCAATCAAGTCTCCTTAGCACATACCTCCATACCAGAAGAACGATTCACTCCAGGTATTCAAAATCCCTTTTGACCTCCTTGAGAGCGGCTTCAGCTGCTCGAGGATCCCTCGAGAACCATGCACACCTGATTGCCGCTGCTCCGAGGATTTATAGCTTTAGAAGGAATCTCTGGGGAACGATCCTGCTATATTATGATACTGCGAAAAACCTGAGACGTTAAAATAGGCATTATGTCACAGAGATTGGAAGCGATGCATGGACTCAAGGTTGCAAAATCTCATAAAACAAGGTTATATAACTGTGTTTGTGGCTGAGACGATATAAAATCCGCAAACACCAGTATGGTCTAAACTCTGCCAAAACATTTTCAGACCTGTGGAGGAGGTTCTTGGTAGAAATGTCTGTGATTGAAGTTGTTAAAAGGGAAATGAAACAATCACTGACGAGAACTTATAATAAAGTCCTCCATTGCCTAGTATTTAAAAGATAGTGAACCATAGCAGGGGGAAATATTGAAGATCAGTTTTATTCAACTTGCACCTGTATTGGGTGATGTCCAGGCAACGATTCAGAAAATTGAGAGGTTAATTCGTCATTGTGAAATTGCAGACATCTTGGTATTACCGGAATTATGTAATTCTGGCTATAACTTTCATTCTTACGAACAGGCATGGGAGACATCGGAAGAGGTAGAAGATAGTGTTTTTGTGCAGTATTTGAAATCTAAGTGCGAACAGTTCGACTTTTACATTGTATCTGGATTTAATGAAAGAGATAAGCAAGTCTTGTATAACTCGGCCATACTTGTAGGCCCTCAAGGTTATATTGGCACATATCGTAAGCTCCATCTATTTATGAATGAAAAGGACTATTTTAAGCCAGGCAACTTAGGCCTACCAGTTTTCAATATAGGATTATGCAAGATAGGTATGCTTGTTTGCTTTGACTGGATATTTCCAGAAGTATGGAGGATATTGGCTCTCAGAGGTGCAGAAATCATCTGTCATCCTTCAAATCTCGTATTACCAGGATTTGCCCAGAGGGCAGTTCCAATCCATGCGCTTATCAATCGTGTTTACGTTGTTACCGCAAATAGGATTGGAACTGAGGGGAATCTCTCATTTACAGGTCTTTCAACAATTGCAAATCCAGAGGGTGACGTAGTTGTCCAAGCCTCCCAGATAAAAGAAGAGGTTGGACTCAAAGATATTGATATTACTATGGCAAGAGACAAAATGGTTACACCAAGAAATGACGTATTCGGGGATCGAAGACCAAGAGAATATTCGTTATTGACAGAAACTAGCGTCAAGAGGTGAGAATCTGCCCTAGAAATAGGGTCGAATGATGAATGAACCAACGATAAAGGAGATCAGAGAGGCCTCTGAGCGGATTAAGCCTTTTGTTCACCTTACTCCTGTTCTCACCTGTAGCAGTCTTAATCAAATGTGTAAAATGGAGCTATTCTTTAAGTGTGAGAACTTCCAAAAGGCAGGTGCCTTTAAAATCCGAGGGGCAGCCAATGCGGTGTTCGCCCTCGGGGTCAAAGAAGCCTCTCGGGGGGTAGCCACGCACTCATCTGGGAATCATGCGGCTGCTCTGGCTCTTGCTGCCCGCTGGCGAGGGATTAAGGCGTATGTAGTAATGCCGGAAAATGCTCCTCATGTAAAAAGGGATGCAGTGGCTCACTACGGGGCGGAGATCATGGTGTGCAAACCGACGCTCGAGGCTCGTGAGCAAGGTCTGCGTAAGGTTCTCGATGTCACCGGTGCTGCTTTCATCCATCCGTACAATGACTATCGAGTAATTTCAGGGCAGGGAACTGCTGCACTAGAGCTCTGCGAGGAGATTCCAGGCCTTGATATAGTGATGGCCCCGGTGGGTGGAGGAGGTTTGCTGAGTGGAACTGCAATAGCCGTTTCTACAATATCACCACAGACTCTTATCATTGCTGCAGAGCCTCAAAGGGCCGACGATGCATATCGTTCTTTTCACCTCGGCAGGCTTATTCCTGCAAATAACCCCGATACTATAGCAGACGGACTCCGCACATCCCTTGGCGACCTTACATTTCCCATTATAAGAAGATACGTCAAGGACATTTTTACTGTGAGTGAGGAGGCAATAGTTAAAGCGATGTGCTACATTTGGGAGAGAATGAAAATAATCGTAGAACCTTCAGCCGCAGTCCCATTGGGGGCATTATTGACCAAACGCACAGGGCTCTCGGGAAAGCGAATTGGGGTTATCCTTTCGGGCGGCAACGTCGACTTGGCAAATCTCCCCTGGATTCATTAAGCACCACAACCGTACTTGATTTACTGAAAGCACCAATGCAGGGAAGGCTCGCTTATAAACGCCACTTAAGGTATGATAGTAAACGAGATACAGTATGAAATTGGCCACAATCAAAGACAGAGATACTGAGAGAGTGTGGGTGGACACTTCATTCGGTTTTGTGCCAATGGAAAGCATCAATCGGCAATGTAACCAAACCTGGCCATTAGAGATGCTGAAACTGATCCAGTCGGGGAAACTTGAAGAGCTAAATGGATGGTACCGTTCAGGAGGTCAGGAAGAACTGGGCACACTAAAGGACCAGGCGATTATGTATGATCAGGTAGAATTTGCTCCCCTGTACCGCAAACCGCGAAAAATCTGGGGGATCGGGTTGAACTATCAGGAACATGCATCGGATCTCTCAGAGAAGGCACCCACTATTGAGCCTGCCAGTTTCATGAAGCCGGACACCACCATAATTGGCCACGGGGACTATATTGAGATTCCCCTGCAGTCGAAAAGCACAACGGCCGAAGGCGAACTTGGTGTCATCATCGGAAGAAAATGCAAGGACGTAGAACGGAAAGACTGGCTAAGCGTGGTGGCGGGGTTCACCACAATCCTCGACATGACGGCGGAGGACATTCTCCGCAAAAATCCCCGTTACTTGACCATGTCCAAGAGCTTTGACACATTCTTCAGCTTCGGTTCACTGCTGTTGACACCCGATGAAATCGAGGACGTTATGGGGCTGAATGTGGCCACCGTTATTAATGGACAGGTACATGCTCGTAACGTCGTGGCTAATATGACTTTTCCACCAGACCTTCTGGTCTCCTTCCACTCCAGGATCATGACCATGCTGCCAGGGGACGTCATTTCTACCGGGACACCGGGAGCTGTCCCCATTAGTGAAGGAGACAAGGTAGAGTGCTGGATCGACGGCTTTCAGCCATTGGTGAATCCTGTAAAGGATCTAAAAAATACGGCGAAGCCTCGCATCATTGATCAAAACCGCAGGAGGAAGACATGAAAAAGTCAATAGGCGCAAAGCCGATGGTTTACCCGACCCCGGTCTTTGTTGTGGGAACATATGACAAGGCTGGAAGACCAAACGTAATGACCGCTGCCTGGGCAGGGATTTGCTGCTCTCGTCCTCCCTGTGTCTCGGTCTCTCTCAGGAACGCTACTTATACGTATAGTAACATTATTGAGCACAGAGCTTTTACAATCAGCATTCCTTCTCAAGATCATATCAAGGAAGTTGATTATTTCGGTATGGTTTCAGGGAAAAACAAGGATAAGTTCTCTGCTACCGGGCTTACCCCAGTTAAGAGCGAACTTGTGAATGCCCCTTATGTCGAAGAGTTTAGCTTTGTTTTGGAATGCAAACTCCTCCATACCTTTGAAATAGGATTACACACGCAATTTATCGGTGAAATCTTGGATATCAAGGCCGAAGAAGCTGTACTTGGGGAAAATGGGCTTCCTGCTATTGAAAAGGTGAAACCGTTCCTATATGCACCAGAATATCGTGCCTACTACGGAGTTGGTGAATTTCTAGGCAAGGCATATTCCATAGGAAAAGAACTGAACACGGAACCTGAGCGTTAGGTTCCCTAGATTGCAAGAAGCATGCATACCCCTTCTATTGACTCAGCATGTGTCAAGTATTCATCGCTTGGGCATAAGGGTAAGGATGAGGGAGGGGAAAGGCTTCTTGGACATGCATACATTTCTCTGCTAAGAAATTCAGGTAAACCTGTTAGATTTCACGTGGGGCATTACACGAGCTGCGAAAAAGCAGGTAATAGTTTGAATGTCGTCCTTGTTTTCTAGCGTGACGCACTCTCATAGGGTGGACCTGTCAGCGGGGTGCATCTCATAAAGAAAAATATAGGCTCACATGGATATCGAGCAAAAAGCTAGGCAAACACCGCATATCTGGATTAAAGATATCCAGGAAACTGTTAGGGTTGAAGGAGATTATCTGGTTACAAGCAAGACAGTTTCTCAAACCAGACAGGGAAACACATTTCTCACCCTTACCTTGGCTGATAGAACGGGGGCAGTTGAGGCCAGGGTCTGGGATAGGGCAGAAGAGATATCTACTCAGTTTAAAGAAGGTGATATCGTTACCATAACTGGGCAGGCAAGTACCTACAGGAACCAGATCCAGATACAGATACATGAACTAGTACAGAATAAATCCCCTGTTGATCCCGCCATTTTTCAGGAGTCTACACCCAAGGACGTACCAGAAATGTTCTCTGAGCTCAAAGACCTGACTTACCGAATAGAAAACAGGCATCTGAGAACCTTAATCGAATCCTTTATGGCCGATCATGAATTTATCTTACAATTTAAGAAGGCACCAGCAGCAAAAACTTTCCATCATAGCTATCGTGGTGGACTCCTGGAGCATACCCTCTCAGTGTCTCAGATGGCAGTACTGGTGACCGAGCACTATCCTGACCTAGATGGTGATCTTCTCCTATCCGGGGCCATACTTCACGACATAGGCAAGATCGATGAGCTTAACTTTAAGGTGAACATAGATTACTCAGATAAGGGAAGACTCTTGGGACATATTGTCTTAGGCGTCTTGATGGTGGAGGAAAAATTGAGAACCCTGAAAGATTTCCCCTCTGAACTTGCCCTTCGCCTTAAGCACCTTATCCTGAGTCACCATGGTGAATTTGACCTTGGATCTCCAAAAAGGCCAAAGTTCCTTGAGGCCTTTGCCCTTCATCTCATAGATGACATGGATGCCAAGATCAACGGATTGAGCAGGTTCTTGAAGGATGACAGACAGGAGGGGTTGTGGACGGTCTTTAATACTCTATTCCAGCGATATCTCTTTAAGGGAGACTCCTCTGTTAAGGCAGGAAATAAAGGTAAGGATATCGATGATAGACAGCAAGGGCAGAGACATCTGTTTCCTGTTCATGATAGATAGACTCACCTTATGTCATATTTCTTACAAATACTATAAATCGGCTTCCTAGTATCAGGATAATGCCAGATAGAAAAAAGCCGAATAGCCCAAAATCACTCAATTCCATAAGCTTCCCAATCAATGCCAATCCCCCTCCTGTCACCATTGCTGAGATCGCACCCTCCTTGTTCAGCCTAAGTCTATGCCCGTAAAAACCGAGAAGAACAGGAAAAACGAGTCCGGAGGTGTAAACAGTATAGCCAAGAAGGAGAGATGGGATAACTCCCCTCAGCCTTACTGCAA
Organism: Deltaproteobacteria bacterium; assembly: GCA_020349945.1. Classification (GTDB taxonomy): domain Bacteria; phylum Desulfobacterota; class DSM-4660; order Desulfatiglandales; family B25-G16; genus JABXJZ01. The sequence continues at coordinate 2,005,490 of CP070704.1, read as the reverse complement.
GAAATAGAGAAAAGATACCTATCACTACGATAAAGAAACGGGAAAGCAAAAGCAGTCTTCTCTCCGGTATAGCCGGTCCCAAAAATGCCTTCACTATATCAACTGATAGTATCGTACTGGTTGTCAAAAGGCATGTATCTGCAGACGACATCATCGCAGAAAGGAGCGCTGCAATAACGAGCCCACTTAATCCTATCGGGAACAGATGCTTGATCATTGTCGGAAAGGAGGCCTCAGGATTAATCTGAGGAAATAATACCCTGGCCGACATACCTATCATAACGATAGCAAAGGCAAACGGTATTAATGTCAGGGCTACAGTCATCGTAGCATCCTTGGCGACCTTTTTGTCCTTAGCACAGAAGAGCCTCGAGTAGATATCGGGGCCTACAACATAGGTCGACCCAACTAAAAATAGATATGTAGCCAACGTTTTCCATGTAAAATGCTGGCTTACTGGAAAGGAAAAGTAGTCATGTCCAAGTGCCTCTCTCATCAAAAAAACCCCCCCTACCTTGCCAAGACAAAGGGGAATCGAGACGAGAATTGCGATAACAATGATCAGGCTCTGGATTGTATCCGTGCGAACTACTGAATGTTGGCCCCCTAACAGAGTATAAATGATAAACACAGATGTGGTAATAATCATTAAAATGGATGGTGGTACATTCAAAATGGCCTCCAGAATCTTTCCTGCAGCTACTATCTGGCCTGCAATGATACCCATCCAGGCAATGACTATCAACCCTGAGGCAAAGAGTTTTGCTTCAGGACCGTACTGGACCTCAAGAATTTCCGGTAACGTATACAGAGAGTACCCCCTCACCTTTTCTGCCAAGAAAAGGCCCAGAAAAAAAAGTCCAATAGCTCCTACCAGGAGCCACCAGGAACCTACTAAACCATGACTGTACCCTAAACCTGCCATTCCAATGGTGGAAGATCCCCCAATTATAGTGGCGAAAAGGGATCCAGCAATAAAAAGGAAAGAGGCGCCCCTGTCTGCAACAAAAAAACTGTTTATCCCTTTCACAATCCTGAAGGACCTGCTGCCGATAAAAACCAGACCTAAAAAATATATAAAAACAATTCCAACATCCATATATCGCCTCATGGATACGCACAATTGAGCTCAATTTAGGTTCTTCACCCCATAATGTCAAATAGCAAGACGAATCCCCTCCTACAATCGCTTAAGGTATAAAATCCTTGCAAATAATGTCCGTTTTTGTTAAAAGAGGGCGTCAAATCTTTCTTTTAGAAAAGAAACGCTACATGAAACTTGATTATCTACTTGCACTATCAAGGAACCCTTTAGCAAGGGATAGACCACGCCGAGGTAATAGCAAAAGATGAGTTCTTAAAGAAGAATTCCAGAACTCAAACTTCTACGCTGCCCTATTGTCTTCTCAAACAGGTCAAGGTGATCAAGGAGGTTTCCCATGGATAAGATTAAGATTGCTATCGTCGGTATTGGTAACTGTGCAAGTTCATTGCTTCAAGGTATAGAGTATTATAAAAACAAGGATAGCAAAGATGCTATCGGGTTGATGCACTGGGAGATTGGTCCTTACAAACCCTATGATATCGAAATAGTAGCTGCCTTTGACATAGATAAGAGAAAGGTCAGCAAAGATGTCTCCGAGGCCATATTTGAATTGCCAAACTGCACCACGGTATTTTGCAAGGATGTGCCCAAGAGAGGTGTCAAGGTGGAAATGGGTGCTGTACTGGATGGTTTTTCCGAGCATATGCGAGACTATGAGGAAAAATATGCCCTCGTTCTATCTGATAAAAAAGAGCCGTCCAAAGAAGACTGTATTCAATTATTGAAGGATAGTGGGGCTCATATGCTCTTAAATTACGTTCCAGTGGGATCAGAAAAGGCCGCCAAATTTTATGCCGAATGCGCTCTTAATGCCGGAATAGGATTCATAAACAACATGCCTGTATTTATCGCCAGTAATCCGGAATGGGGTACAAGATTTGAAAAAGAAGGAATACCCGTTATAGGCGACGATATAAAATCTCAGCTCGGTGCAACTATAGTACATAGGGTTTTAGCAAACCTCTTTAAGGCAAGAGGAGTCAAACTTGAAAGGACCTACCAGCTGAATACAGGGGGGAACACCGATTTTCTGAATATGCTCAATAAAAGCAGGCTGATATCCAAAAAAGAGTCCAAGACTGAATCAGTACAATCTCAACTGGTTGAAAAGCGATTGGAAAAAGAGAATATCCACATAGGCCCAAGCGATTGGGTTGCATGGCAAAAAGATAATAAGATCTGTTTTATCAGAATGGAAGGCAAACTTTTCGGCGATGTCCCTATGAACATTGAGCTGCGGCTCTCAGTAGAAGACTCTCCAAATTCTGGTGGAGTGGTTATTGATGCAATACGATGTTGCAAACTTGCACTCGACAGAGGTAAAGGCGGGGTCTTATGCTCTCCATCTGCATATTTCATGAAGCATCCTCCGAAACAGTATACAGATGATGAGGCATTCAGACTCACAGAAGACTTTATTCAGGGAAAAAGAGACGACTAGACTTACAGGGACATATTTTCAATAAAGGAGATTAAGCGGGATAAGGGCTACTTAAAGGCCCTTAATTTTTGAAAGGAGGACTGCATGGATTGGGGTATTGAAAACAGGCTTTCCAGATTAATCAAGGAAGATGGTCGCTGCCAGTTTTTGCCTATAGATCACGGCTATTTCCAGGGGCCTACCAGTTGTTTGGAAAAACCATCAGAGACAATAAGAGAACTTCTTCCCTATGCCGATGGTCTCTTTGTTACGAGGGGTATATTACGCTCGTGTGTCCCACCTAACAGCCAAACTCCGATTATCCTGAGGGTTTCTGGCGGTACCAGTATAATCGGATCTGACCTAGCCAATGAGACCATCACTACATCAATAGAGGAGATCATCAGGCTCAATGCTGCCGCTGTTGGTGTCTCTATCTTTGTGGGTTCTGATTATGAAAAGCAGACGTTGACCAACCTTGCCTGGCTTGTTGATCAGTGTGAAAATTTTGGTATTCCTGTTATGGCCGTAACCGCTGTAGGCAAGGAACTGGAAAAAAGGGAAGCCAGGTATCTTGGCTTGAGCTGTCGAATTGCTGCTGAATTGGGGGCAAGGATTGCAAAAACCTATTACTGCGCCAAGGATTTTGAAAAGGTAGTGGAAGGTTGTCCTGTTCCCATAGTTATTGCAGGTGGCCCGAGATGTGAGACAGAGTTCGAGGTATTTGAATTTGTTTATGATGGCATTCAAAAGGGGGCAATAGGGGTTAATCTGGGGAGGAATGTCTGGCAAAACCCACATCCAGTCCCTATGATGAGGGCACTAAACGCCATTATTCATAGGAATTCAACACCAAAAGAGGCTCAAGAACTTTTCGAGGAACTGAAGAAGGGATCTAAACCTTGAAATGCGCGATGTATTATAATAACAGGGATATAAGGCTGGAGGAAATCCCTGTACCCAAGATAGGAGCAGATGAGCTATTGGTCCAAATGCGTGCATGTGGGATATGTGGTAGTGATGTCCTCGAATGGTATAGAGCAAAAAAGGCCCCTCTTGTGCTCGGTCATGAGATGACAGGGCAGATAGTTAAGGTGGGGGAACATGTTAACAGATTTAACGTCGGTGATCGGGTCTTTGTATCCCATCATATTCCCTGCAACACGTGCCATTATTGCCTAAAGGGTCACCATACAGTATGTGCTACCTTAAGAGAAACCAACTTTGATCCTGGAGGATTCGCTGAATTCATCAGGGTGCCAAGAATCAATGCTGAGCGGGGGGTATTCCTTCTACCCGATGAAATCTCATATGAAGAGGGAACGTTTATTGAGCCCTTGGCCTGTGTTCTGAGGGGTCAAAAAACTGCTCATCTTAAGCCAGGCCAAACAGTCTTTATAATAGGGGGAGGCACTGCGGGATTACTCCATCTTAAACTGGCAAGGGCCTTGGGTGCAAGCTCTGTAGTGGTAACTGACATACATAAAAAGCGGCTGGTATTTGCCCAGCGATTCGGGGCATCAGCGGCTATTCTGGCCCATGGTAACATTCCCGAACGTCTTAAAGGTGTTAATAATGGACGTCTGGCAGACATGGTGGTAGTTGCTGCTGGGGTCATAGAGGCAGTTCGTATGGCCTGGAAAACCGTTGATAGAGGAGGGACTGTCCTTATCTTCGCCCCCACAGAGCCTGGTATCCATATCGACCTGCCCTTATATGATATCTGGCATGACGGGATAACAATTACCACATCCTATGCCGGCTCTCCTTCAGACATAAGTGAGGCAATGGAGTTGATCAGGTCAAAAAATATTGTTGTAAAGGATATGATAACCCATCGTTTTCCACTCGCCAAGGCAAGGGAGGGATTCTGCCTCGTTGAAAAGGCCCGGGATTCAATCAAGGTAATTATCGAGCCATGATCTCTTAGCCTCCTATCATGGAAACAAACAGGGCTTCGATTGCCACCCTTTTTATTATCACCCCCTTTTCTTTCTTAAGAAGAACCAGTTCCTGTATACCCCTTCTTCCTCCACGGGGATGATCATCCTTGCACCGTCGGTTGAGCTGATCAATAATATGTCTTCTGGTACAGACAGATGTTGGGGAACGTTTCTCATTGCCTCAATAACCCTTGGGGCTTTGTCCCCTGAAAATTATCTGGTTGGTGACCGTCCTCTCTCGAAGACCTGAAAATAGGTTTCTTGAGTTGCTCCAATGGACATTGTGTAAAAAATGAGTAGCAAAAGAACAGGAAAATATGTTATCTTAAAAATGGTGATTTCCCGGTGAGACTATGTGTTTCTTTAGCAAAATAACAACATATTTGTTAAGATCGAATAGGTTACCTGCGACATCTAGCCTAAAACTACTAACCGTCACCTACCAGGGTTAACTAATATTTAAAGGGAAAGTTCACTCTCATGAGCTGTAATGCATATTTTCGCCTCTATGAGGAACTGAATGATTATTTGCCTCATGAAAAAAGAAAAATAACTTTCAGCCTATCCCTAGAAAATCCAACTACCATCAAAGAGGCGATTTGCCTCCTGGGAGTGCCACCTGAGGAGGTTGATCTTGTTCTTGTTAATGGTGAATCAGTTCCTTTCAATCACGCTATCAACGAGGGAGATAGGATAAGCGTATATCCTATTTTTGAGTCTCTGGATATTACCGAGGTAACAAGACTCAGAGATAGGCCACTCATTAAACTATCTAAAGACTCAAAAACCTAAACCTTGAAAGGAGATAAAAATGGCCAGAAAAAAGATTGATCAAACAATAAGGCAGAAGGTTATAGAAGCCCATTCACGGGGACTCCCTATGAGAAAGATAGCCAAAGAATTTGGGGTAGGTCTCTCAAGTGTTCATAGAATAGTCAAAGAGAAAGGTCCAGAAAAGGTTCAAGAAAAGATCACTAAAAAGATGAGCAAAGCAGAAAGGCTCAAGAGGATTCAGGAAATTGAAAGAAGAATAGCTGAACTGGAAAAGAAGATCCTTGACCTAGAGGCCAAGAAAGGGTCATGGAGAAAAAAATAAAAAACCCAACAATCTTTATTCACGGGCAAGAAAGCAGCAGCCGGGGAACAAAAGGTATCTTTTTTAGAGGCCTCTTTCCTGAGATGATTATCCCGGACTTTGTGGGCAATGTGTCAACCAGGATGTCAAAACTGAACCAGATCCTCACACACAAGAGAGGAATAATTATGATAGGCTCTTCCTTGGGCGGGTTGATGGCTGCCTTATATGCGTTCCAGAATCAGGATAGGATAAAAAAGCTCATCCTCCTTGCCCCAGCCCTTAACCTCCCAGAATTTACCCCACATCTAGCGGAAAAATTCACACTTCCTGTTTATATCTTTCATGGAAGAGAAGACAAGCTTATTCCCCCAGAGCTGATTCAGACCATTGCCAGAAAGGTCTTTACTGATTTAATCTTTACTATGGTGGATGATGACCACCGTCTGTCCAGAACATTTACCTCAATCAATTGGGCCTGCCTCATATCCGAGTAAGCGGTCAACCAATGGCTGATCCTTGACCTCTCTAGACTTGCACGCTCAGTCCTCCAGTTCCACATTCCAGTAAATATAATCCCTCCATGACTGGGGCATATGCCTGAACCCTAATGTGATCGTTAGAACAGGCAGCCATTCTGGCTTCTCCGGTTTCCTGATCAAGGTCATTGAGACCTCCGAGGGAATTCTCCCCCCCTTCTTTCTATTGCACTCAATACAACAGGTGACGATGTTTTCCCACTCTGTTTTACCCCCCCTTGCCCTAGGCAAAACGTGATCCCAAGTAAGCTCAGTCGGTGGGAATAGCCCGCCACAGTACTGACATCTGTAATTATCCCGAATATAGATATTCTGTCTGCTAAATTTAACGGGTGTCTTTGGCCTTCTTACAAATCTTAAAAGCCGGACAACGGCAGGCAGTTTAATGGAAAAAGATACCGAATGGATTTCCCTGTTATACTCTTCAACCACCTCCACCTTACCCAGGGTGAGCATAGTAATTGCCCTCTTCCAGTTGATGACCCTAAGAGGTTCGTAAGTAATATTCAAAAGGAGTACCTGTTCCATATTAATGCCCTTCCAAGCAATCTACCTCTAAACCTTTTTCCTCCTGGTAACTAAAAGTAATCCTGGTCGGGGCGAGAGGATTTGAACCTCCGACTCCCTGCTCCCAAAGCAGGTGCGCTTCCAGACTGCGCCACGCCCCGAATAAGGTGAGTCCAATATCCTATTTTCCCTTAGAAAAATCAAGAAAATTATGAACAGGAGATCCACTATCTCTCTGTTCACCGTACTTTTTATTGACTTTGGAAAGATTAGATAATATCTATTTTAACAAACACAAAAAGAGCTAAGACAATGATAGATCTGGATATTCAAAATCAACAGGATGATCGCAATATTGATGTAGACAAGGTCGGGGTGAAGGACATCCGCTACCCAATAACGGTCCTCGATAAACAAACAAAAACGCAGCAGACTGTAGCCGTGATTAACATGTACGTTAACCTTCCCCGGAACTATAAAGGCACCCATATGAGCCGGCTTGTTGAGATTCTAAATGAACATGATAGACGGATCTCTATTCATAACTTCTCAGACATCCTTTCGACCATGAAAGAACGGCTCAATGCCGAAAGTGCACACATAGAAATATCCTTTCCGTATTTTATAATGAAGACTTCCCCTGTTAGCCATAGCAAGGGGCTGATGGAATATCAGTGCACCTTTAAAGGCAGCTTAAATAAAGGGAAAGATCTGGTCGTTGTGATAAATGTACCCATCAACACCCTGTGCCCATGCTCAAAAGAGATAAGCAGTTTCAGTGCTCATAACCAGAGAGGAGAGGTTAGATTACAGGTTAGATTCAAAAAATTTATATGGATAGAGGACCTTATAAAACTGGTGGAGGGCTCTGCCTCCAGCGATGTTTACTCTGTCCTAAAAAGAGAGGACGAGAAATATGTAACTGAGAAGGCATATCAAAATCCTAAATTCGTTGAGGATATTGTAAGGGATATAGCCAGTAAACTTGAGCGTGATCCAAATATAACCTGGTTTGCAGTTGAGTCAGAAAACTTTGAATCCATTCACAACCACAATGCATACGCCTACATAGAAAAGCATAAAGCCAAACGATATAATCGCAGGTAGTTCCACCGGAGACGGCATGTATCCTTTAACTAGTTTTATTGATTCAAGGCAATGTATAGCCACTATAAGGAGGTTTGAGGAATGGCGAATCCAAGATTACGGGAGTCGATTGAAAAATAAACAAAACCATTAAAACCAGAAAGGGAATAAGAGATGTCTGAAGACCTGAAGAAGATTTATAGGACGGTGATGGATGATCATCTCCCACCTCAGATCACCATCCATTTTGGAGATCAAAAGCTGGTATACAGGAAAAGATCTTGGAAGATCCCTGATGAGAGTTCAGGGGAGCTAATTGAGAAAGGCCTCAGGTATGGAGAAAACCCGGGCCAAGAAGCAGCCCTTTATGAGCTGATAGACGGAAACCTCACCTTAGGTGAGTGTCATTTTATCGAACCAGGAAAAGGCCTGGTCTCAGCAATAAGTGAAGAACAATTGATCCAAAGCGGAAAACATCCGGGTAAAATCAATCTAACGGACATCGACAGCGCCTTGAATATATTGAAATACCTTTCCTTAAGGCCGGCCGTAGTCATTGTTAAGCATAATAACCCCTGTGGTGTAGCCTATGGCTCAACCATTGCCGATGCCTATCAAAAGGCAAACGTGGCAGATAGAATAGCAGCCTTCGGCGGTTGTGCAGTTTTTAATAGGCCCATTGATAAAGACACAGCCCGGTTAATCAACGCTAATTATCTCGAGGTAGTCACTGCACCTGACTTTGAAGATGAGACTATATCTATTCTGAAAAAAAGCCCAAATCTCAGGATTATCAAGATTGGCAGGATTGATAGATTAGCCGAATACAGACAAAAACGCTTCGTTGACTTCAAAAGCCTTATCGACGGCGGAATAATTCTCCAGCAATCACCCCTAAACCGGATAGAATCGCCAGACGATTTTAAGATGGCATCTGCCCACTATGAAGGGAGATTATACCAAATCTCCAGGAAGCCTACAAGAGACGAATATGCCGATATGCTCTTTGGCTGGCAAGTAGAACAGGGCATAACATCAAACTCAGTCATCTATGTTAAGGATGGAGTGACTGTTGGTATCGGAACAGGAGAGCAGGATAGGGTAGGAGTAGCAGAAATAGCTATTTATAAGGCCTATACCAAATATGCGGATGCCGTATGTTTCAGAAAATACGGTATCTCTTATAAGCAACTTGAAGCCGAGATAGATCGAGGCAAGAAAGATGCTGCATTAAAAGAAGAGATAGATAAAGCTACCTCTGACGCCCACGGTGGACTAATAGGTTCAACAATGGTATCAGATGCATTTTTCCCTTTTAGGGATGGTGTAGATGTGGCTATAAAGGAGGGGATCAGTGCCATTGTCCAGCCAGGAGGCTCCCTGAGAGACTTTGAATCAATCGAGGCGTGTAATGAGGCTAGACCTCAAGTGACCATGGTATTTACAGGCCAGAGGGCATTCAAGCATTAAAATCTTTTTTAATGATCCTTTCTGGTCCCCTTCCCTCCTTGGCCAGCGCCCGATCATCAGGCTTACAATAACACCTTTGCATAACCAGGCATCTTCTGTCGGGCATGGATATCTTTTTTCAAGCGACGACCTGAGAAAAAGGTTACATGATCTCCATCCCGATGATCCGGGGCGTTGGCTACCTTTACCCTGTGAAATTCTGCCTGAGTAGTAGATACGGCGACTAGATTATGCAAGGGTCTCTAAATGAATAGATGCTCTTACACAACCAGTGTACTTCTCCTGGGTCTGCTAGTGGCCCAGGTTTTAGGCACCATACAGGTTTATCTATCCAACGGCCACCTTTACCGTACCCTTATGACCATAAAAGACGCTGGTTATCTCACGATACCTAACCAGCTGACCTTATATAGCCTCCAAGAATTTGGCCCTGCGTTTTTCGGGGGCCTTTTTTTTACCCTGAGTATAGGCGCTGGTCTCTCCCTCTCCTCGCTAGCTGCGGCCTGGGTCTGGGATCGCCTTCTTTTTCGAAACAAATACCTTCTGCTCGTATTTTTCTTGCTGTGGGTGGGATGTCTCGCAGGAGCAAACCGCCGCGGCCTTTGCCCTATGGTTAGCTCCTATTTTCTTGTCATACCCCCTATGATCTTTGTGACCACTTTGAGATGGATGCCTGCACGATCCAGCCAGGGGACTTGGTTAAAGGGGATGGCGCACTTTATTCCCATCCTCCTGCTGGGGCTCTTATGGACATCTCAAATGGACCGTCAGCTGTTTCTGGATTTTAGAGACAATCTGCTCTTATCCAATCCCTTAGGAACAAGGATCAATGATTTTTACTATCACTATACCCTTTACCCCGCAGAGGTCTTCAAGTCTTTGGATCAGAAGATCCTCAGGACATGTAATCTTGAAAACATCCAGACAGAGTCTCTGGTACGCTCTATGCAAAGAGAATTCCTCAATCACGACTATCTTCACGTGGCAGAAGACGCCGAGGTCGACCTAAAGGTAGGGCAAGAGGGCAATAATCTGGTCTTCGAGAATAGGGGGAGAACGATTCTCCGAACCACGCCAAAGGATTTCTTCTCCAGTCCAGAAACTGTTCTGGAAGACTTCTCTTTAAAGAGTGATATGCATGCCTTTTTCCGTCGGTTCACCTTCGTTTCCCTCTTGATAGGATTCCCCATCAGCCTATATCTGATCCTTTATGGCCTGTTCCGTTTTGTATCTCGTTTTTTTCTGGATGTGAGGACCTCCTCGGTGATTGCCTCAATCCTTTGTTTTTTCATTGGCATTGCCTTGCTGGTTCTCTTTCATCAGGGCAGGGTGGGAGAGATCGAGGTGAAGGATGTGGCTGAGGCCTTGGGATCCGAGCGCTGGCAGAAGAGGGTCGCGGCCTTGAAGATCATACAGCAGAGAGGTATGGAGCTAGGTGATTTTCAGGCCTATCAAAGTATGCTGGGAAGCCCTCATATCCCTGAGCGGTACTGGATGACAAGGACTTTGGGTATTAGCCGGCGACCTGAAACGTACAACGATCTATTGGCCTTTCTGGATGACCCCCACCTCAATGTGGTTTGCATGGCCTTTTACGCCTTAGGCCAGAGGGGAGACAGGAGGGCTGTCAAGGAGATTCTAAAAAGGACTGAAACATCCACTGACTGGTACAATCAGTGGTATGCCTATAAGGCCTTGAGGACCCTTGGATGGAAGCAAACAAGATCGAAGTAAAGACCCTGATCATATCCCTTGCAACAATCCTTTCCGTTGAAGCCGCCACGAAAGTTGTGATTCCACATGGCCTGTACCGGCCGATGGTTAGTTTGGGTGTAGTGCGTCTGCTTGAAATAATCCTTCTTATCTTGACTGTTCTCATCTGGGGAAAGGGCCTATCGTCCATAGGCTTGGCTCGATCCAAGCTATTTTTCGGGCTCAAAAAGGGGATGATCTGGTCGGCAGGTTTTGGAATGGCCGCCTTTTTTGGCTTTGTTGTATTGTTTGCTGCTGGAGTTAACCCCCTGACACTTATACAAGCCCACCTGCCCACAAGGCACAGTGAAATTGCCCTTTTTTTCGTTATTGGTGGGATAGTGGGGCCCATAGCTGAAGAGGTCTTTTTTCGGGGAATCCTTTATGGCTTCTTTCGGCGATGGGGTGTGGTAGTGGCCCTCGTTTTAAGCACCCTGATCTTTGTACTGATCCACCCCATCAATCATGGAGTCCCTATCACCCAAGTTGCTGGAGGGATTGTCTTTGCAGTGGCCTATGAGGTGGAACGAAGTCTGATAACTCCCATTACCATCCATGTGCTAGGGAACATGACTATCTTTACCCTTTCATTGATATCTTAGTGACAACCGTGCCCCTTGTGCAGTGGAGCTGAAACGCTCATAGGGAAGGTAAGGGGAGATCTTCATCCCGGTGCGGCATCGAGGTAGGTGTTTAGGGTCAATCAGGCAGGGAGAGTCCTTGGTTAGTAGGGCTTTTCTATCCGGTATTTCTTCATCTTGCTGTAGAGGGTGCCGCGGGCAATATCCAGCTCCTTGGCTGCCTGCACCAGGTTCCAGTTTGTCTCCTCCAGGACCTTGCGTATCAGGGTTGACTCTGCAAGGGGCAGGGATCTGGAGTAGAGACGGAGGCTGAACTCCCGTGGCTGAGAGGGTTTCTTGATATACTCCGGCAGGCACTCCGGGGTGATTTTCTCCGCCTTGCAAAACACCACTGCCTGCTCAACAACATGTGACAGCTCCCTGACGTTTCCAGGCCAGCTGTAGGCCATCAAGACTCTATAGCTGGCCTTTGACAGGCCCTTGACGGTCCTGTTGTTTTTCTGGGCATACAGGTAGGCAAAGTAGTTGGTCAGCAGGACAATGTCATCTGCCCTGTCTCTCAGGGGTGGCAGGTGGATGGATGCTGCATTGATGCGATAGAAGAGGTCTTCGCGGATCCTTTTTCCCTTCACCTCCTCGTCAATATCCTTGTTGGTGGCACAGATGGTCCGGACATCACCGTGGAGGGTCTTGGTGCCACCGACCCGCTCAAAATTCCCATCATCGAGGACCCGCAGGAGTTTTGCCTGCATCTGAAGGGGCATCTCACCAATCTCATCGAGAAATAGGCTTCCCCCATGCGCCAGCTCAAATCTGCCCTTCTTCTGTGCAATGGCGGTGGTAAAGGCGCCTTTTTCATGGCCAAAGAGCTCACTTTCAATAAGCCCATCGGAAAGCGAGGCACAGTTGAGTTTAATGTAGGGACCGGTTTTTCTGGAGCTCGTATAGTGGATGGCATTGGCGACCAGTTCCTTGCCGGTGCCACTCTCCCCGGTTATGAGCACGGGGATATCTGCACTGGCAACATCCTGAATCCGGTGAAAGATCTCAAGCATCTGGGGTGTCTTTCCGATGATATTTTCAAACCGGTAGGTCTTCCGGCGATCTCCGAGGGGGTAGATATTCTTTGCCCAGAACCGCTTCTGTTGGGCTACCCGGTCGATAAGGGCAAAGAGCCCCTGCTGATCAAAGGGCTTTAGGATACCATCAAAGGCACCCTGGTGGTCTGCCTCCCTAAGGGCAAGCCCTGTAGCACTATCCCCGGTCAACAGCACAACAAAGACCTCAGGGAATCGCTCCTTGACCCGGCTCAACAGCTCCCTTCCACCCATACGGGGCATGGTGAGTGTGGTAAGTACCAGGTCAAGGGGGTCCTGCTCACAGCATCGTAAGGCCTCGGTTCCATCTGCAGCTATATGGACCTGAAAGCCCTTCGGCCTCAGCAGGTCCCTTACGGTCTCTCGTATATGAGGATCACTGGCTACTATCAGAATTTTCAGATCGTCGCTCATAGGTCGTTGTTAAGGGATTGCCGTCAAACCTTTGCTTTGGACAATTTTCGCTCTATTCTCCCCATAAGTCCTTGTAACTCCTTATCCTTCTTCAGCCTCTCTCTCAGCCTCTTCCTCCCTTGGCTTACCGTGCTGTAATCCAGCCCCATTATCTCTCCTATTTCCCCACCCTTCAGTCCGCCATATTTGTACAAGAGCTCCATCGCCAATTGTCTCAAGGGCCCTTTTCTTTTAAGGATACCCCCGTCCTGTTTTCCGGTTTCATCCGAGATTACCTTGAGGATCTCATCCTTTGATCTGTATCTCAAGATTCCCCTCAAAGAGGGTATCTCCCTTCTATTCCCCTCCCCCTTTGCAAACTGTTTCTTCACCCATTTCACAAACCCATCATCTCCCAAGACACTTTGGCCCACAACCTTTTCCTTTATTTCTAACCCACTCGCAAGATCCCTGCAGACCTCCCTCCAATAATTCATCCTCCCCTTCACCGTGTCACCCCCATATTCCGCAAGGATTAAGCTGTAATCTACGAAAGCTAATCTCTTGTCCTCATCTATATATCCTAAAAGGCTACTCCAGGGATATCTTTTAAGGTACTTCTCTTTTTCTCTCACAGGCCAATCTACTACCTCCCTCACCCTTATCGGATTTAGATGTATGTATCTGGACAGGATGGTGAGATAACTCTCTTTATCTACCAGTATGCTTTTATACCTCCCCTGATAGAGATGGCCAACCCTGTCGTGTGTTCTATTGTAATAGGAGGTGTAGGTGATGTTAAAATGTCTCATAAATTCACTTATATTGCCCTGAGGTGTCTCAACCAAAAGGTGGTAGTGATTTTCCATCAGTAGGTAACAGTAAAGCAAGACCTGATAGGTATTCAGAGAGTGTTCCAAGATCTCGAGAAACCTGAGCCTGTCAGCATCATCTTTGAATATCTCCCTTTTTTCGTTACCGCGGGAGGTTATGTGATAGACTGCTCCTTCAAATTGTATTCTCAAAGCCCTCGCCATGCTTTTTTATTATCAAAAAGGTAATGAATTGTCAATAATAAAGATTTGACCCCGTTAAACGCTTAGTCCCCTGCCTTTCCCTTCAAAGACGTTTTGATCATCCCGAACAGCTGCACGAGCCTCTTCCAGTAAAGCCGCCAAACGTTGTGGTCAGCAGAACTTACGAATATCTGTCTCAATATTTCCGGCCTTGGAAACAGGGTTTCAAGGATGAAGGAAAAACGCTTCTGCAATCCCTTTCCAGAGGAAAAGAGAAGAAGAGACGCCCAGATGGGAAGGGCATCCCTTTTTATCCTGTCTCTCAGAGCCCTTTTTTCCAGGAAATGGAGTCTCTTCCTTTCTAGAAGCTGGTCGACTTCCAGAGGCAGGCGAAAATCAAACAGGTGAAAGAGGAGGAAAAAAATATAGGAAATGGTCTTTTCCTGACCAAGCTCTCTCCCGCGATTCAGGAGCGCTTCCCAATCAGATCTTCTCCAATCGGTGAGTAAGCCCTTGATATCCACCAGCCAGATCAATCTATTCACATCATGTTTCAGTGCATGCAGACTCAAGTACAAGACCTGGTCGTATCGGCTCAGACATAAGACCTCCCGGCCCTCAAAGTTTACAATCCGGGTATTATGATAAATATGTTCTTGACTTTTGGTGAGGAGCAACTTGCGGGCCTCAATGCGATCAGCCCACAGAATGTGGGTGTGAAGATCAAAGGTGGTTGAGCCTTTTTTGAAGGCATTGGGATAGATGGGATCTCTCCGATAGCCCTGGCTGCTCAGGATAGTTATTAGACCAGGGTAATCCTTTTGTAATACCCAGAGATCGATGTCCGTCATTGGTCTCAGGCCAATATCTTCATAGATATGTTCCATGAGAGCAACCCCCTGCAGGAGCACCACCTGGATCTTTTTTTGATTGAGCAGATGCAGGACCTCCTTTAAGTCATGGATGAGTTTTAGGTTGAGGAGTACAGTCTGGTAATAAAGGTCTTCAAGTCTTTGTCTTTGCTCGTGGCCAAGGGTCTTCAGCGCTCCTGATTTCATGAGGCTCTTATAGAGCAGGCCGGATAAGCCTTCCTTGATAGCCTTTTTGATCAAAAGATCCTGATCCTTAACAAGGGACATGAGGTGGCGCATTCTTTGCTGTTGATAGGGGTCAGGATTCAACTCCGCTGAACAGGCCAATATTTTCTGTTCAATAGAAGTCATCCAAGCAAACCTTCCACAAATTTTACTTTTATGTTAACCATGTATTGCTATAGCTTGCCAGTTCGCGCACAATTGTGGTCACGATCCTATGCAAAACGATCACCACTCTTCCGATGTATCTAAACACCGTAGCTTGCGAGGTTTTTCATTGACACTCAAGCTTCTTTCCCCTACAATTCAATGTCGGAAAACGAAGCTTTATCACTTAGATATGAATCTGAAAATATGAGGCTCCGTGGGAGAAGAACATGCTTGGCTAGCTGGGATCAACCTATAGTAACATGAAGGGCAAAACGGCCAAGATTACTCCCCGAGATCAAAGTGAGTCGCTTTCTTCCTCATAAAATAACAGCATTGATTGTTCGGCTCCCTGTCTTTCCTTTATGAAGCCATACGAGGGTAAATTCCTTTTATGTGAGCAACGTAATCTAAGTCAGCAGAGGATATAAAAACTAGGCCTTATTATATAGGCATTTTTTGGACCCTCAAATAAGAAAAGTTGCTGCCGAACAATTTACCAAATTGGCGGATGTGACGATAGTATTTAACAGATGTCATTAATAAAAAAGGTCTGCCTGGTTCGGGTGTCGTTGATAAATAGTCTCCTCACTAATATAGTACCAGTCCATAGTGCTTAGTGGGGGCAAGATTTGCAAAGAAGGGGTCTGTACTCAATGGATTTTCTTGAGAGGGTTTACAAAAAAACTGACTCTATTGTATCCAGAAAGATAGCGGATGAGTTAATCTTAGTTCCTATCAGGCAAAATGTTGGTGATCTGGAAAGCATCTACACCCTTAATGAGACCGCTGCGCGCATCTGGGAACTGATTGACGGAAAAATAAGTGTCAGGGAAATAAGAGAAAGGATAGTTGAGGAGTTTGAGGTAACATCCGAGGAAGCTGAAAAGGATCTCGTAGAGCATCTCCAGCAATTACAGGGAATAAAAGCCATAATTGAAGGTTAGGCTTATGGAATGCCCTCCTATACCCAACATCAGCTACGCTCAATTTGGCGAGCGGTTAAATAAAGAGGTTTTGGCACAAAGAATTCCTATTAAGGGGTCATTTGAGCTTACCTTTCGCTGTAACCTACACTGTGCTCATTGCTATTGCAACTTGCCGCTGAATGATCAAGAGGCAATTGAGAATGAGCTGATGACTGAAGAGATATTCAATATCTTTGACCAGATTGCAGAGGCTGGATGCCTGTGGCTTCTCATAACTGGAGGGGAACCTCTGCTGCGGAAAGACTTTCTGGAAATCTATACCTATGTGAAGAAGAAAGGCCTACTCATCACCCTGTTTACGAATGGGACACTCATTACACAAGAGGTTGCCGATTATCTGGCTGAATGGCAGCCTTTTTCGGTGGAGATTACTCTATATGGTGCCACTAAAGATACGTATGAAAGCGTAACCCGTATTCCAGGCTCGTTTAAGCGCTGTAAAAGAGGCATCGATTTACTTTTGGAGCGTAAAATCCCTTTAGGATTGAAGACAATGATGATGACCTTAAACCATAATGAGCTTTTCCAAATTAGAGAATATGCTGAGGAATTAGGAGTGAAGTTCCGTTTTGACCCCACACTTAACCCCAGGCTCGACGGCTCTAAGACGCCCTGCAAGTTCAGGCTATCACCTGAGGAGGTGGTAAAGTTGGATCTAGCTGATGAGAAAAGAGTTAAAGAATGGCGAGAGTATTGTGAAAAGTTTACAGGTTCTTTCCACGCCGATGGTCTTTTCACCTGTGGTGCAGGCGTTTCAACATTCCATATGGATCCCTATGGGCAACTGAGCGCCTGTGAAATGACACGGTTTCAGCAGTATGACCTACGTTGTGGCTCCTTCAAAGAGGGATGGTATCAATCTATTCCTGAGTTTTTAACTTTAAAATCTAAGGGAGATTATTTATGCGGTCAGTGTGAATTAATATCTCTATGTGATCAATGCCCGGGCTGGGCATCGTTGGAGAATGGTAATCCAGAAGCCCCCGTAGAATATCTCTGCCAGATAGCCCACCTTCGGGCGGAGGCATTTAATACAAAGAAGCCTTAAAAAAGGGAGAAAAAAATGGACACAAAAGAAAAAAACCGGAAATGCTATAAAAAACCACAAGTAAATGAGGTCAAAGTGGTAATTGAGGAGGCGGTTTTACAAGGTTGTAAGCGCGCCCCAGGCGATACTATGGGGAAAGCACCACGAGGTTGCCATTTTGTGGCTTGCAAGACAACGTTTGGTTCATAGCGCCAACAAAAAGAGGATAATTCCGTTGTGATAAATGAAGGGGGACTAAAGAAATTTACGATCGGTGTAGCTGGTATCAGTTTGTCTTTTCTAGTCGATCAAGATCAGTGTGAATTTGGAGAAGAAAACGAAAGCAATAATTTCTACATGGGTAATGGTGGTGAAATAAGGTTTCGCGTTTATTACGGCTGTATTCCTGAAATGAGCGAGGGAGAAAAGATTTTTGATTCAAACTCTACCTGGTCCCTTTACAGCACGGGGGGAAAATATGTCTTGCAGGATTCTTCCTTTGAATCAGACTCACTCCCTGACAGAGTCGTATTCTTAGCATCTGATTTCAAATCCGGTGACATCTATATTAGAGATAATGGGTCCAATCAGAGCCTCCTTCCAGATCCATTAGGATACCCTTTGAATCAGATTTTGATGATAATCCTGCTATCCCTCAACAGAGGAGTAATGCTGCACGCCTGCGGGATTGATGATAGGGGCTGTGGATATCTCTTTTTGGGTAATTCGACTCATGGTAAATCAACAATGGCGAGATTGTGGTTTGAAAACCATGGCACAGTCCTCAATGATGACAGGATTATCGTAAGGGAGAGAGACGGAGAGTTCTGGATATATGGGACTCCATGGCATGGTGATTTTGAGGAGTTTTCACCAAAGGGACTGCCGATCTGCAAGGTATTCTTCTTGCGTCACGGAGAAAAAAACTCGGTCATTCCCAAGAACGGGGCCGAGGCACTTTCAATGTTTTTAACACGCTGTTTTCCTCCATTCTGGGATAAAGAAGGAATGGAGTATACGATGAGTTTGTGTCATCATATAGTAAAGAAGATCCCATGCTATGAACTCAGTTTTGAGCCAGGTATGAGAATTGTCGATTTTATAAGGAATACATAATAGATCAGTGAGAAAGATTGCGCATTTTAGAGATGCCGATTTATTGGGCTTAAGCAGAGCTCTCCTTGAAGACGGCAAATCAGTTCGTTTTCAAGCCAAAGGCCGAAGCATGCACCCCTTTATTCAGGACGGAGATATTATAACGGTAGGTCCAGTCGAAAATTCGTCCATTAAAATAGGTGATGTAGTACTTTACTCAACTGCTGACGACAGTCTTATAGTACATCGCGTTCTTAATAAATATACAAAGGATGACACTGTCACCATGCTAATTAAAGGAGATGCTAGTTTTGGACCTCCAGAACGTGTAAATTCCCAGAGCATCATGGGCAAGATACTATCCATTGAAAGAAATGGGCGAGAAAGAAAACTAGATACAAGTCTTTATCGGATAATTGGTCTATTTCTTGCTGCAATATCACCCTTTAGGCGTTGGACTAATTCAATACGGAGTAAAGCCAGTTATAGAGGGCACAGACTGCTGGCTTTCGCCAAATATGAATCCCTCAAATGGA
>CP070704.1:1950743-1986518 GCA_020349945.1 Deltaproteobacteria bacterium | reverse complement strand
ACACGCTCCCCGACCCGAATCAGGCGGTCAAAGACCGCGTGGGCTGGGGTGGTATCGCCAATACCGAGAATCAGCCTTTTACCAGGTGCCACCACCTTGAACAGGTGATCCAAGTATGCCTCAAAATCCTCATCTGTTGTGCTCTCTTCCAGCAGCAAACTCTCAGGGATGCCCCCAAAAATCGTCAGTGTGTGGGTCCATCTCTCGTAATATTCCTCGATCTTTACCTTGGTCATGGGATACGGTGTTACAGCCTCTGCCACATGCATGCCGGAGTCCCTGAGCAAATCCATCAGTCCACGATTCTCCCCGTCACAGTGGCATGTGAGAATCTTCCCCTTGGCGCTCAGCGTATCAGAGGCCTTCCTGATCCATGGCAATATCTCCTTTTCAAAGTAGGTAGGATAGGTAATCATCTCATCAAAATTACCGCCCCACAAGACTGCCTCTGCAGGGGAATCCGCACAAATCTTGAGCGCCTTCTTGTAGTAATCTTCCATAACCTCAGCCAGCGCTCGCATCTCTTTTTGGTAGTCATGATAGTGGTAATAAAATTGCGTGGCATCGAGAAGGTCTTTTTGAATGTGATGCATAGGGGAAGCTGTCCCTAACCCGCAACCAGCAGTAACAGCAACCCCATCCTCGCCAATATCCTTCTTCCATTGGATGAAATCATCAAAACCCGGCACCAGCTCCAGGTTTTCAAAGATATACCGGACAACTCCGTAATCCTCGCGCCTTTTGATGGCGTGTTCATCGACCCACGTAATGGAGGCCCCTGATCTTCTCATTTCCTCGGTATACACGGTATTCGTACTGACCATGCCAACGGGCGTATGATATTCCACACGGGTAGAGTCCCCTTCGCGCTCGACCTTGATCTCTATATCGGAAGGGAACTGACATCTAAAAACAAGCTCCTTTACAGAGAAGATTCCGAGGCCTCGGTGCAGGCTATCCTCAGGCCTGCGCAATTTCAGATATTCCGGCACAATCTTGTGCAAGGCCCATCCCTCTGCGCGGGAAATCTCATCCTGCGTTCTGCCTGTATGTCTCTCCGGTAGGGTGCCAGCCGCTGAATTGGCATTGTACCAGAGGTCAATACGGGGAACATAGGGCAGTATATCGGGCATTTCACCTCGCATGGCCATCAGTATCCTCTCTCTGTGTGTCATCATGACCTCCTCATCCTCGTCCCATCAATCACATCACAACAATATAGTTCCTCCACGCGCATCTCGCAATTCTTTACTATGTAGACAGTCAATGCCCGATGTACTTGGCCCACATCTGAGTTACCGATACCGCAGAAACAAGAGTCAGGATGGCGGCAGCAATGATTACTCCCACCAATGCCGATTTCCCCATGCGGTAGGCTCTGGGCAGTGATCCGTTTAACCACAGAGCTCCATAACAGACCAGCATGATCCCTATATTGGTGGAGATCATGGCAGCAATATCCATCATTGTGACCGGTTTCATCCCACTCCACATCACGAATACAGATACGGCCCCGATGTAACTACCTACACACAGGAAGACCCTTTGGTAAGCCGTTCGCCGGACTGCAGCAAAGAGGGCGCCCAGGAACTCGTGAGTGATCCTGGCGTAGAGTTCCGGGATAGCATAAAGAGTGCCCCACAGGGCAGCTAGGACAGTGACGTAATATACTGGAACCATAAAAGGGCTGAGTTGTTCCCATATTGCCTTCTGATGCGATAGCAAGACGAAACCCCCGGGGAGCAATTGGCGAGGATGAAGTACGGCCGCACCCGCAATCAGAAAGGCGCAGCTGACAAAGAAGAGGACGAAGGCTCCCAGTCCAATATCCCAGCGGATCGGCGTGAGGTGTATATTGGCCTTGTGCACTTCCGCCTTTTCATCGGAAAGGTAAATCGGACCCTCAGATCGTGCAAAATCCCTTATCTCCTCTATGTGCGGTGAGCTGCTCATCCCCCATCCATGGAGTGCCGCCCAGTGCGCATAGACTACGTATAGGCTCATGCTCCCACCAATGTATCCGAACACGGTGGCGAGCTCTAATGGCTTGGAGCGCGCCACGAAGTTGGGGTCAGCCTGCACCCAGTCGGGGTAAGGCGGAACAAAGCCGAAGGAGAAGGCTCCCTTCAGTAACTCCAGGAGGGAGGGGGAGCTTATGAGTCCACCGATCAACGTACCCAGAACTAACACCCCGCAGATGATGACTTGTTGTTGCTCCAGTCTGGTGAAGCTGGCGCCGATGCCAAGGCCGATGGCACCCAGCGCAAAGAGCGTGCCCCATAATCTGGGGTCGCCGAAACAGAAAATCGTAGCCATGAGGCCCCCACAAGCCCCGGCAATGGCCGACACGAAGAAGGGAGCCATCATCCAACCTATAATCAGGATGAACCAGAGAAACCATCCTCTGGGCCCGGGCATGCGGGCCCACGCATCGCCCAAGAACTCACCTGTAATCACGGTGTACCGACCAATGCCATACTCCAAGAATAGGTTCTTGGTCAAACAGGCCAGTAGCACCAGCCACAAGAGCCCATAGCCTGACCATGCTCCTGTACGCACTGCCAGCACTGTTTCCCCCGCTCCCACGGAAACGGAAGCTACTATGGCCGCCGGTCCGAAGAATGCCATACATCTCAAAAGCTTCCTCACCGAAAACTGCTGTGCGAATAACTTGTCAGGCTCCGGAAAGGTAAATTTCTTATGTATATTTCCTCGTTGTAATGTCACTGCCCCGCCTCCCTGCCGCATCATTAGCCCCAAACTGATTAGCTCAATTACATCGAACTACATTCCCTTCTCCCCTGAAGCAACCAATGACCTGATGTAGGTTAGGAAAAAGTCGGTTTGGTGTCAAGGGCCACAGTCTTGTTTGCTCTCTGAACTTTTTCACCCTATTTGGGTGTATGATTTTATTATTGCCCTACTCAATTATCAAATATAAACTGTAGGCCTCCGTAAGCACCGTGTCCCTCAGTACATCGCTCATTCGGTCCGATCTCTATTGCATGGATTGAGGACATCGAGGTTCCAACGTTTCTCTGCACGCAAGGCAAATACATGGGGATGGCCATGGAGAAACTGCTTGACAATCAGCCTGAAACGATCCTTATTCAATTCCATCAGGAAGAAATGCGTAGGTCGCCGGCTGGTGGAAAGAGCCCATATTTGATACCCCTCACATCTGTGGGATGATTAACCGTTCCAACCTACAATCAAACGAGGAGGTCCCCCAATGAAACGCAAAATCATGACCATGACTATGTTTGTCTTGATTGGTGCCTTCGTATTTTGGGTCTTTCCCGCCTCGGCAGAAAAACCCATCACGTGGAAGGCCCAGACACTCTTTAGTGCAGGTGAGCTGACCTACAAGACCTTCGAGCACTTCTGCAGGAGGGTCAAGGTATTGACAAATGGGCGACTCGAGATCACGCCCTACCCTGCCGGGGCCGTGGTTCCCACCTTCGAATGTCTCGACGCGGTGAAGAACAATATACTTCAGGCCATGCACACCGGTGCCTCCTATTTTATGGGAAAAGAACCCGCCCTAGGGATCATTAGCGATCTAATCTACGCCTATCAAGATCCCTGGGAACTTGAGGCCTGGTTCATATATCGAGGCGGCCTGGAACTTCTTACTGAGCTTTACAAGCCATTTGGTGTCACGCCGATAGGTATTGTCATGTGGGGGCATGAATCCTTTCCCTCAAAATTCCCGATCAGGGGTATGGATGATTACAAGGGCCACAAGTTCAGATCACCACATGGCATGACAGCCGACATGCTGAGGAAATTGGGGGCAGGTGTGGTGATCCTACCAGGGGGCGAGGTCTTTTCAGCCCTTGATAAGGGCGTGATTGACGGTACGGACTGGGGAACCCCTTCCATGAACCACAGACTGGGCTTTGATCAGGCTGCCAAGTATTTCATCTATCCAGAATATCGCTCCATGCCCGCCAGCGATTTCACGGTGAACACAAAGGAGTGGGAAAGGCTTCCCGATGACATCAAGGAAATCCTCAAAACCGCTGTCAGGGAATGGAACTGGGATACCGTAGCAAGGCTCGCCATTGATGATCGTCGTGCCATTCGAGAAATGATAGCCTCAGGCACCACCCCGATTGCCTGGGAAAAAAAGGAGGTCGAAAGACTGCGCGAATTCGTTCGTAATGCGGTCTGGGAGGAGTGGGCCCAAAAGAGCCCCCTGTGCAGAAAGGTCATCGACTCCCATCTGGAATGGTTGAAAGAGCTCGGAAGGATCAGGTAGTCAGGTAATGGAGGCAGGGCGATGAAGAGGTTATTGTCCGTTATCGACTGGATTTCCACCTGGTCTGGCAAGGCCACCTCATGGCTCACCATTGTTGTCATCTTTGTTGTAGTCTACGAAATCATCATGAGACACGTCTTCCACCGCCCTACCATATGGGCAAGTGAGACCATGATCTTCCTTTGTGCCATCCTCTACGTCATGGGAGGGGCCTGGACCCTTCTGGAAAAAAGACATGTGAAGATCGATTTTATTTACGAAAAGTTCACGCCCAGGCAACAGGCGATCCTCGATGTCCTCACATTTTTGTTTTTCGCCCTCTACATGGTGATGATGCTCTGGGCCACCAGCAAATATGCATGGGAGTCAATCCAATTAGCAGAAAAATCCGGTTCCCCTTGGAATCCACCCGTCTATCCCATCAAGATCGCACTGGCCCTTGGGGTGTTTCTGATCCTTGTTCAAGGCACCGCCAACCTCATTCGTGACCTATACCTCGCAATGAGGGGAAGGTAAGCATGAGCGTTGAACTCATAACCCTGCTGATCATAGTCACCTTCATAATCCTGTTAATGGCGGGGCTTCCCCTTGCGTGGACCATGGGGGCAACTGCCGTTATCTTCACCTTTATCTTGTTCAAGCCCCTGGTCATGCTCATGGTTGTGTCGAGGATCTACAGTCTGATGTTGAACTATGCGTTCGTTGCCGTTCCCTTATTCGTCTTTATGGCCGCTGTTTTACAAACTGCCGGCGTTGCAGAGCAATTGTTTCAGGCGGTCCACATCTGGTCAGGCAGCATAAGGGGGGGAATGGCTATCGGGACGATCATTTCCTGCGTGCTTATGGCAGCCATGGTGGGCATCGTCGGGGCCGAGATCGTCACCTTTGGCCTGATCGCCCTTCCGGCTATGATCGAGAGGGGATACGATAAGCGTATTGCATTGGGGAGCATTTGCGCTGGCGGTGGCATGGCAACCCTTATTCCGCCCAGCGTTGTCTTTATTATCTATGCAATGACGGCCGGATGCTCGGTTGGTGACCTGTTCATTGCAGGGATCATCCCGGGTTTAATCCTTGCTGCCCTGTTTGTCGGCTATATCGTCGTGATCACATGGATCAACCCCGAGCTTGCTCCTGCGGCACCGCCGGAGGAAAGGGAGATCTCGCTAAAGAAGAGGCTGGTGATGCTCAAGGGCTTGATTATGCCGGGTGTTCTTGGCCTCGGGGTTTTAGGTTCTATCTATATGGGTGTGGCGACCCCCTCAGAAGCAGCCGGGGTCGGCTGTTTGGGGGCTTTGATAAGCGCGGCCATCAACCGTAAGTTGACCTGGAAAAGCCTAAAGACTGCATCATTCGACACACTCAAGGTTACGTGCATGCTTGTCTGGCTGTTTTATGGTGCCCAGGCGATTATAGGCGTTTATACGCTGGCAGGTGGCGACCAATTCGTAAAGAATGCCGTGACCGCCCTTCCCTTTGGTCGCTGGGGTGTCATTATTGTAATGCAGCTTATCCTCATCTTCCTGGGCATGTTTCTGGATTGGGTCGGGATACTGTTACTAACCGGGCCCTTGTTTGTGCCCATTGTTTTAGATCTGGGTTTTAGCAATATCTGGTTTGGCGTGGTCTTTTGCATGAACATGCATATCTCGTATTTGTCGCCACCCTTTGGTCCATCATGCTTCTATATGAAAAGTGTGGCTCCCGATGATATCACCATGGGGGACATCTACAAATCCATCCTGCCCTATCTCTGGCTGACCATCGTCGCATTGATATTGACGATGTTTTTCCCAGAGCTTTCTCTGTGGCTGCCGGAGAAGATGTTAAAATAGATTTCAACAGCCTCTTGTGACCTGAGTTATTTCATTCCCGGTGAGGGGGCAAGAAGAGCTTGGTTTTAGGGCAATGGACAACAGCTGTAATATGCAGCGCCGCATGGGCTATTGGCGAACCAATTGGATTTGCCGACACCAGGGTCGGCACGGACATTATGGTATTCCCGATATTGGCCTGGATCACCTTCTCCGACCTGAAATCCGAGTAGCCCGCATGATAGGCTGTGGTCATCACAATGATTAGAATCCATGCCAGAAGGCCGAACCCTATTTTCTTGCCCAGCGGTTTTTTCTCCACATTAAAGGCTCGCCAGGTAACAACCCATGGAAAGGCTGACAGGAGCATGCCATCAATGCCTCCATAAACCAGCCCCCTCCAGAACATCACCCAAACCAGATAGGGGCCTGCCAACCTTTCAGTCTCCGGCCTTGCCAAGACATTTTTTACCATCACAGCTCCAAAGACTAATCCAAGCAGGATTCCCCACGCCAGTCTTCTGGAAAACCATTTCTTCAGATCCAGTCGGGTCTCCTTTATATAGAGAGCGAAGAAACCAATAATCACCCCGAAGTAGATGAGGTAATATACATCCAACGGCAAGATACGTATGTCTCCGAAAATGAAAGAGGAACCGAATCCTGCCAGGGCACCACAGACGATCCAAATGAGATGGCTATAACTATGCATGTCTGGTTAGGCGTTTAATCTCCAGATAGACCAGTTTAAAATTGCGGCATAGCCTACCCAGACAAGGTATGGAATCAGTAGATATCCTGCAACCGCGCTGAGGCGGTAAAAGAAAACCATGTTCATTAAGATGAGGACCCATAGGGCCAGAATATTGATAACGGAAACAGATATGTTATGAAGACCGAAGAATACCCATGACCAAGTAGCATTAAGAGCCAACTGAAGGGCAAAGACACAAAAGGCTGCTTTTCTATTCCTTGAATCGCTGTTATTCCACGCCCAATAGCCTGATATTCCAATCATGAAATAGAGAATTGTCCATACGGGCGCAAATATCCACCCAGGAGGAGTCCAGCTGGGCTTGCTAAGGGCTGTATACCATTGTCCTGGGCTGAATTGTGAGCCTATTATACCGGGGAGAAAGCATATAAACAGAAAGATGGCTAGTTTGAGTGAATTTGGCATACTCAAATTAGGCTGCCTGTATGAGCGTGGCGCTTCATAGTCGGAGCTCAGATGTCAGGCGAAGCTGCGTTTCAACTCCGTCTCCTTGCACATAAACCCACGAGATAGGTTGATAGAAAAATCAGGGCAAAGGGAATCCATGTTCCCAGAATACTTCCAAACATCTCGAAACTCTTTTCAATCAGAAGAGCGACAACAAAGAAATCCATGAGGATTACAAAAGAAACAAACACAAGTGCAGTTTGTAGCGGAGCAGTATAATTGAACTTCCTGAAGTAAATGAGGGATATTATTGCAAAGATCACAGGGGCGCCAATTGCATGAATGATGAGGGTGCTCTCTAAAGACGTAACCCCCCTTCCGATCCCAACAATCGCCCCGCACAGCACCCACCCTCCAAAGGCATGTACTAAGATGACAATGATTTTCCCAATCTTCATTTCATCCATCATGGTCTCCAAAAAATGGTTTAATTCCCTCTCGCAGTTCATTGCGTCAGCCGAGATTTTTCTTAACGAGTGCATTGAGATGTGGCAGGTATGCAGTCGGCATCACTTTGCCTTACCTTGGCCTCTCTTGAACAAGATATACCAGTGCCTCATTTCCATCGCATACAATTTGCGCTCGAGTTCCTGAATGGAGTACTTCCGTTGCCTTCTTGGTGCCCAGCGCTCCCGGTCTATCCATTATCCCAAGCACCTCTGCTGCTCGCGACACGCGAGTTCCCTGATTCGTTATGACTCCCACAAAGTGCTCCAAGATTCGTGTCCATGACCAATCGATCTGGGTTGTCACCAAGATCTTGGGCGAGCCTTCATGTATGGTTTCAAGGTAACTGCTGGCCTGTTTAAAGTCCACAAGATTCTCTATGGTACCAAGGGCAGCCTTATGCATGGTAGGACATTCGCCAGCTAACAGTGGAACATAGATGAGATCCTTTTTTCGTGACTTTCTCTTCGTTTTACCTTGACCCATCAACAGTTCCTCTAAATCGAGGTTTCGGTCTAACGCTGAGACCTGATCCTCTGTCCAGGTAATTCATTTCAGGAACAGCAATAGTTCACGATGGAATTGTTCCGGTGCCTCTAGGTGGGGAATATGGCCCACATTTTCCATTTCGACCAGTTTGGCATCGGGAATGGCAGCAGCGGCTTTTTTGCCCAGCTCAGGATACTGCCCCAATGTAGCCAGTACCTCCGGGGTAACACTGCCGCGACCGAGAGTGGTTCTGTCTTCCTGTCCAATCACCAATAAGGTAGGAGTCCTGACAGCGGGAAACTCGTACACCACGGGCTGCGTATATATCATCTCAAAGGTCAGAGCAGAAGCCCATGCCAGTCTCGGGTACTCGCCACTTAGGGTCCAGCGATAGTGAACCTGCACATACTCGTCATATTCGTCTTTCCATTTCACATAATACGTCTTGTGGTAGTTGCGAATGCCCTCTTGTGTATATTTCAGGATCGATTGATAGGCACCTTCGATAGGAACAAATGGCACCTTTATCCGCCAGTCCTCAAGCCCAATCGGATTTTCCAGCACAAGCCGTGTCGTGGTCGAGGGATACATCAGGGCAAAACGGGTGGCAAGCATGCCCCCCATTGAATGTCCGACAATGGCCGCCTCTTCAACATCGAGCAAATCCAGTAATCTCTTGGTATTCTGAGCCAGAAGATGAAAACTATACTGGATATCTGCCTTGGTGGACTTCCCGAAGCCAATCTGGTCAGGGACAACTACCCGGAATCCATTCTCGCTCAGGAACCGGACCGTTTTCCTCCAGTAATTTCCAAAAAAATTCTTCCCATGCATAAGCACAACAACCTTTCCGTTTGCCTTACCAGTGGGCAGGACATCCATATACGCCATGAGCACGTCCTTGCCCTGGATATTCAGTTTCATAAACTTCACCGGATACGCATATGCATAGGTCTCCATCGCAATGCCCAAAGGCACAGGTTGCTGGTCAAACCTTTGAGCCTCAACGCCTGTGGCAACCAGAGACAGTACAATACACAAAACTGCCACAAGGTTCCTCCATCTCAGCATGGTATGCCTCCTCTCACCGCATCAGGTGTACTGCGGCGGCACAACCCACAGCGTCTAATTAGCTTGCACCAGTGGGCCAATATCAGATGCTTCCTCGGCAGATCAATCCGCCAATCAAGGCAAAGAGCATAGAGACGACATTTCCAAGCAGGGCGGAGAATGCCAAGGAGCGAATCGTGATATCTTCTCTTTCCCTCAAGAGGATATTCCAATTGTAGAGCATCTTTACTGTCACCCACCCAACCATTGCCACTGAGGTGGCGGACATGTTGAACGCCACGAGGATAGTGAAAAAGGTACGTTCGATAAGCCCAACGAGCCAGGAAGGAACGTCTAGTGGGGTCATAATCTCGTCATATCTCTTCGTCTCCCTGCGCTCGGCGGCTTTGGAGCTAACAAACCTGCGTACGACCTTCAGAAAAATAGATGTGAATAGCCAACCGATGCCTAATGCAAAAATCCCAAGCCCGAAAAACCACCGAAGAAAAACTTCCATAGAGCAAACCCCCTGAAATTCCGATCTTGCCAGCTAATGACCAAGCTCACCCGCCTCGGTTAGCAGGCGGGAGGAGTGTCCATCATTGTCAAACCAGGAACTCATGGACGATCACCCGGTAAGCCGGGTGATAAGCAGCTTTGTATGCCAGAGAATGATGCACTGTGGGAAATCGCTCTCCCTCCATCTTGGCAAAAAAGCCTTCCAGCGCGGTCCGGGCGAACGGCAGTTCTTCCGCCGAACCCATCCGCTCCGCATACGACCAATACCGCCGCAGGTGCGCCCATGTGCCCTGGTACTCACTGGCGGTCCGAATGAACGCGGCAGATAGCGCAGACGGATCCCCTCCAGCAGCAATGTAAGGTCTCAGATTAACGCGAACGATCCGACCGTCTGGGGATATTCTGTCCACTATTGGTTCTTCCGGCCCCTCACCGAGGTTATTCAATTCACGCTCAAGCCACTTGCGAGCCCCAGCCATATCCTGCCTCGCGTGCTCCCCTCCCATGGCCGCTTGATAGATGAGTTTGTAGAGATCTTGAATCTCGAGCCGTGGATAGCGCAAGACCTGATCTGAGATAATCCGCCGAAACGCGGTCTCTTCCGCAGCCCACGAGAGGGTAATCTGAGATGCCTTCCTCATAAGGAATTCGGACAGGCCTTGATGGTGAAGTCTTTGGCTCAAAGCCTTATTCCTGACAAATTGTCTTTTGCATTGCGAAATGTCAAGATTAAAGGTGCGGCCGTCCACCGAATTGGTTGTAATTTACGGTGTAACTTAAAATTGACACCTAGCCATCTTTTCCCTATACTCCTGCCTCAACAATCAAATTCTATCATATTGAGGAGGTAGCTATGTTTTACGAAGTAGAGATTCCTCAGCAGAACACAGGCCAGAAAAAGGTCTCAGCGTTGGTGGTACTGAACCCAGCCGAGTCTAGGAGGCTCCTGGCTAAGGCCACAGTAAAGCTGCCGGAGGTGCAGAATGCCTGGAAAAACGGGATGATCATTATCAGTAGGGGTATCACCAATGCCTTTGTTACCGAGGAGCTCTTTGGCATCTCGGTAAAGCCCAAGGCTGGCCAGACCGTAGGCATGGTCTGCAACGGCATTACCAATGCCAACTCGGGCCCACCCCCCTGCACCTGGCACGTCATAAGGCAGGGGAAAGTGGTGGAAGGCGCTGACTCGAACGTTGAGATACTGAATTTCACCTCTGACGATGTCTTCATTAAAGGGGCCAATGCGGTAGACAACGACGGTAATGCCGGCATCTACGTCTCTTCGGTCAAGGCCGGGAGCATTGGTGTGGCTTGGCCCATAGTTACTCCACGAGGTTGCCATCTCATAATCCCCGTAAGCCTAGAGAAGCTGATCCCCTCGGTCATCGAGGCCTCCAAACACACAGGCCTTTACCACTTCAAATACAGCACCGGGCTCCCGGTCAAACTCATCCCGCTGCCTCTAGCCAAGGTTATAACCGAAGTTCAGGCCTTCGCCATCTTGGCAGGCGTTAGGGCATATCCCATAGGCTCTGGCGGCGTCGGGGGCTCTGAAGGTTCTGTGCACCTCTCCCTTGCGGGAGATGAGGAGAGTGTGGAGAGGGCCTTCGAGCTGGCTAAGTCCGTCAAAGGAGAACCTCCAGTGGACCTACCTGAAACATTCTATGTCAGCACGGCAGCCGATTACAATTATGATGCCCTGGCTCAGCTTGCCACGCTCAAGGGTATCTAAGCAGAGACTGCAGCAGGGCAAAGCCTGGGATTAATGCCGAATGGATTGATAGGAGGACTTTTACACAAGCCTGGTAATGTCTTTTGCCACCTTACGATACTGTGTCGACATAATTGGGTCATGGCCAGGGAAGATCAGATCAATTGAAGAGGCCCTGCTCCGAAGCTTCTCATAGGTTCTCATCCATCCCACCAGATCAACGATGAGGGCACTCGGCCAATCCTCTCGGTAGTTGCGAAAAATATGGGCGCAGTCAGAACCGAGGATGGCCGCACCCTTTGCTGTATCCACAGCCACAGCCTGGAGGGCCACGGTATGTCCTGGGGCAAGGAGACATTCAATGCCCGGGAGGACCTTCTGATCGCCGTTGAGTAAAACAAGCCGATCCGTACCTTCGAGGGATGCCAGATAAGCCTTGGATGTCTCATCTGAAACATGCATGAAAGGAGGGCGTGTCGCGATCGCATCCTTCAACCAGAAACGATACTCTTCATCTTGGATGTAAAAGGTGGCATTTGGGAAGAGGCTTACACCGCTTGCATGATCCCAATGGATGTGGGTGATTACAACGTGTTGAACTTCATCGGCCTTTACATCAATTCGGGAAAGGACCTCCACCGGGTTTACATATCCATGAAGGTTTCTCTCTCTGGCAAGCTCAGGCGCAACCCCTGCATCTACAACCACCGGTCCTCCCTTCCCTTTAAGGCACCAGATATAATAATTTCTCTTCTCGACCCTTTCCCATTCCTTAAGCCACATCAGGAACGCGCCGGAGCTTGTAAATGGACCGGCATACTTGAGGGCGTAGATCTCATATTGGGCCATAGTAAAATCCCCTTTCACCATTCCGGGTTAAATAGCTCTTGAGGTTCCCTTGACACCTTACTTATACTGCTCTCGAGGAGGACTGAACACGTCCAGGATCAGTGCTGGTTTCTTGTGGGTTGTGCCTCCATGGGTAGTGTTGGGAGGAACTTGGTACATATCCCCCTTTTTGAGCATCTTGGTCTCTTCCCCGATAGTCATCTCGAATTCCCCTTCCAAGATGATCCCCATCTGCTCTTGGGGGTGAGTGTGAAGCGAAGCTAGGGTATGGGGTCCTAACGTAACATGTGAGAACATTATGTTTCCCCCGCAAACCACGCGAGCAAGGAATCCTCTTTCTGGCTCTATCTCCTTGAAGTCCTGTGGAAAATTATAGAACACGACTATACCTCCTGAATCTTAAGTGATAGGAAACCCCTTTTCGTGGAGGGAATGATAGGAAAAGGGCGGATGTGTGTCAATCTCAAATTACATGAGAAAGAGAAAGGGGACGTTGTTTCTGAGTGAACTTACAGATACGTGTCAATCTCAGGCAGATCCTCTGAACTGGCAGCACGAGCCACTGCCGAAGTGCTCACGCCTACATACCGCGCCACCTCCGCTGCCGGATACCCCATCTTCCTCACCGCCAACTGACAGTATAATCTCCGTATCCTCGATACCCTCCTGTTTCTGCTTCCAGACCTCAAATCCGATTCTAAGAGCCCTTGATCTTTGGCGATTTTTCTTCCCAGCGTTGCCAAATCAGTAAGCTTACTGGATAGCCTCAGGGTCTCCTTTTCCCGTTTATCGACCTCGGATATGAGGTTCCCTACAAACTCACCGCTTCCCAGGATCCGATCATCCGAAGCGACCCTGATGCCCTTCCTTCTCATGGAGAGGACCTGAGCCCATCCGCCCAAAGTCCGGATCAGACCCCCTCCTACCAAATCCGGCCTCCTGCCCTGGGATATACCATCTCGGACAAACGACTCATAGTGCAACATGGCCTCTTTGCTCCGAGTGCCAAAGTAGGAGAGCACCGTGACGGTATCCTGCCAAACCCGTTTGACCTTGCCCACAAGCACCGAATGGCCCGTCCAGGGATATCGGCCAAGGGCACTCATGTCCTTGACCATGCCCGCCCGCAACGGATTGAGGTGGATGTACCGGGTGAGCTCCAACAGATAAGGGTCCTCCTCACAAACAATCGATTTGTATCTATTCTGAAATAGATGCCCATGGCGCTTGTGTCTCAAATTGAAGTTGATGACATATCCTGTCAGAAGGCGCCTCATGCTCTTAGAGAGGGGCTGTCTGCCCGTCCTCACCAACACGTGGAAATGATTGGGCATAAGCGCCCAGGCATATACAATCAGGGCCCCTCCCCTACAGAGCTGTTCAACACGGTTGAGGAAATCCTCCCGGTCCGCCTTGTTGCTGAAGATCTTGACCCGTTCAATCCCCCGGCCTATGACATGGTGCAGGGTGCCAGGGGCATCGAGTCGCGGCTGTCTAGGCATGCACAATCATTAAACCCTCCGCCCGTGATTGTCAAGTTCATTCAGAAACAACGTCCCCTTTACTAATCAAGAGCAAGCTCCATATATGATGCACCTTTGACGGGATTATATCGATAAGGCTTTATGTGCTGAAACCCCAATAACAGGTATAAATTAATAGCTTCCTTCATAGAGGGAACTGTATCCAATCTCATGCGAGAGTATCCTATGTCCCTTCCCGCTTTGATAATAGCCTCAGCAAGGGCTCTACCAATCTTCAATCCGCGGAAAGCTGGTTTTACATATAGCCTCTTCATCTCACATATTCCGCTACCAAGATCCCTTAAACCTACGCATCCCGCCAAGTCCTCATTGTAAAAAGCCAACAGTATACGACCATGTGGGGGAGAATACTCATCTGGGAAACCAGCCATCTCTTTGTCAAAATCCTGAAAACTAAGATCAAATAGTAAGGAAGCGGCATATTCTAGGAAAAGATCTCTTGCGTTCTCAATCAGTTCTTTCCTATCAGCGGAGACGATTTTTATCATAATACTTGATTATGACTACGCCTAAGGGGCGCGAGCAAGGCGAGCGTCCCTTTTCAGCGGCGTGTCTGATTCTGAATGTCTAAATGTCTCGATTATGGCAACCAGCAGCTCCCAGGAGGTTGCAAGAAGATACATAATCAGAACAGAAATAGTAATGTATCCCCAAAACAGAGTCTCCCCCAAGAAAACCACTAACCAAAGCATATAAAGTGAAAATCCGCCCGCTGCCAGTTCAACGGCATTGATAACCCGTCGTGCCCAGAAAGCCCGAGTTACCATGCTAAGGATTAAGAGCGGAATTGGCCACGTAAACATACCTAGTCTTAGCCAACTTCCCCAGCTCCTGACATCAAAATTTTGTGAAGGGATAAAATAAAGGTATGCGGGTTTTTCAGAGGACCTTAAATACCTTTCATCGGGTTCATCTGGCAGCATGCTCCCGCGCTGCTCTTCAACTATCCCTGGCGCCTTGAGATCGTACGTCTGACACCTTGAAAGGGGCATGAAAAAACAAACAAGCAAAACTACCGAGAGAATGCCTTTTGGTATTCTAATCATACTTACGAGTCGCAAATCTACCACGCAACATCAGCGCCAAGCAAAAGCCGCGGCTCTTGCCGGCCAGGCCTCGTGCCGTTGTTATGACCTCAATTTGTAGACAACATAAGGCGCTATCGGGATCCAAACTAAGACCAAGAGCCAGAGTCTGCCTTCCAGAATATTGTAATCGTGAAGGAGCCTGGGCCACGGGTGCTTCATCACATAGTGCCCGAACAAGAACTCAAATGCAATCGTGAGGGCGAGCCATATGATTCCTATGGTGAATGCCTGGCCAGATGATTGCATTCTCCATCGAAGACTCAAGCACCATGTAAAAAGACCAAACAAGATAATTCCCGTCACCGATGAGACCTGATGAGCAAGCAGTTCGCCCAGGAATTTCCCATATCCAACCTCTCGGATAACTCCATTTATAATCCCAATAATGGCTAGGCCTATCCAGGCAATGATGTATCTCGGGATCATCTCTTTTGGTCAGACAAATCTAGGGAAATAATAAATCTCACCAGAGGATTACCGGTAAGATCTGATTTAAGGTTAGGCCAAAAACCTGATGCAAGTAATCTCAAAAGCCCAAATACTTATTATGGAAAGTAGCCCGCCCATAAAAGCATAGGTTTTCGATATAGATGATATCTATATTTTTTTGACGCGCTCGTTTTCGCTTGTATGGCTCCCATTCGGTTATTTATCCTTATCCCTCATCATGTCCGCAAGTCCAGCAAAGGGCTTATGTGTAGCAGGCGAGATTTCTTCGTCAACGATCCTATCACCTTCTCCTTCCATATGATCCAGATATCGCCTATGTTCATTATCATGGCAATAGATGCAGAGGTTCTCCCAGTTACTCCCGTCCGGCGGATTGTTTTCGTGGTTGTGGTCTTTGTGGTGGACGGTAAGTATCCGCAGATTCTTATGGGTAACCTCTCGGCCACAGCGGGCACATACCCAGGGATGGATTCTCAAGGACTGCTCGCGGTAACCTTTCAGGCGGTCCTCCCGGGCCTTACGGGCTTGTGCCACAATCCGATCCATTTCTTCCTTGTTTAACTTGCCGGCTGGGGGCTTACGAGGCCTTGAACTTTTAAAGCCCATCATCACCTCCTTGAAGAATTCCTTGTCCAAGCTCAGAACAGACTATGGAAAGGGGGATAGGCATATCATTTTCCTGTGTTTTCGAACAAACGCTGTAGGCATTGCTGAAAGAAAATTGGAAATCATAAAGACTAGAATTTGAGAACTTAGACTTTGCGTTTCCACACTATATATCTTGGTATCCTCAAAGGCATTGCCTTGTCTTGGTATGTGCAATCTTTTCAATTACTTAGTTAATATACAATCCGAAGGGAAAAATGGTCAAGCAAAACTTTTGGATCTGAACGGAACGGGCTTATGTCTCATGGATCAGGAGATTTGTCCACTTCCACAATAAGAAGTCTCCCCTAACTAAGGGCAAGGGGGGGTCTTCTCTAGGACCTGCCAGTCAATCGGGAACCTGCTTTATCTAAGAGCGCTGGGGTTTGCGAGCCGTTATCCGATTTTCTTTAATACCACTATCTTACAGGGGAAGCATCAGATATTTTAGCAAGGGAAGAAAACAATCTGTTGCAAATAGGTGCATAGGGAGATCTAAATTTGTCTCATGCTGCAGTAATACTTGGTTTTTGGTTATGTTCAACGCACCACTATCCAATGACACGACCAAAAAGTATGTTGATTTCTTATTCCTTCTTCACTA
Source organism: Deltaproteobacteria bacterium (assembly GCA_020349945.1). GTDB lineage: Bacteria > Desulfobacterota > DSM-4660 > Desulfatiglandales > B25-G16 > JABXJZ01. The sequence continues at coordinate 1,969,822 of CP070704.1, read as the reverse complement.
AATTACAAAAATTGAGCTGATATTAATGGTAAGGCCATATTTTTATAAAAAACAAAGATGAAAGTCCCCAATAAGACGGTCTACCTGGTAGACGGAAGTTCATACATCCACAGGGCCTACCATGCAATAAGAAACCTCTCCAACTCCAAAGGCCTTCCCACCAATGCCATATTCGGCTTCACCAAGATGCTTATGAAACTGGTGGATGAGAAATCGCCTGATTACGTGGCAGTAGCCTTCGATGCGAAGGGGCCGACCTTCAGGCATGAGATATCTCAAGATTACAAGGCCACCAGACCCCCTATGCCAGAGGATCTGGCAGTACAGATTCCTCATATTAAGGAGGTGGTCGCTGGACTAAACCTCAAGACCTTGGAACAGGAAGGATATGAGGCAGACGATATTATTGGAACCATTGCAGGATTGGCCAGCAATCAGGGCCTTGATGTGGTTATTGTGAGCAGTGACAAGGATTTTAGACAATGCATATCGGAACATACGGTTATGTGGGACCCGATGAACGATAGGGTGGTTGATTATCAAAAGATAAGGCAGGATTATGGGATTGAGCCTGAGCAGATAATTGAGGTAATGGCCCTTTCAGGAGACTCGACAGACAATATCTCGGGTGTTCCCGGTGTTGGAGAAAAGACCGCCATTAAGCTGATCCAACAGTTTCATTCAATAGAGAACCTCTTTGAAAATACGGATAGGATAGCCAAGGACTCACTCAAAGAAAAGCTTGAGCAGTCAAAGGAACAGACCCTTTTGAGCAAAAAACTGGTCACTATCAATAACTCCGTTCCAATGGACATTACCCTTGATGATCTGAGGCTCCAATCACCCAGAAAAGAGAGACTGGCCGAGATATTTCGGGAACTTGAATTTAAGTCGCTCATAGATAAGTTCTCCGAGCATGCTGAACTGAGCAAGAAAGACTATCGATTAATCCTGAACAGAGAAGAGCTGAAATCCCTTATTGAAACTATAAGAAAGAAAGGGATGGTTTGCCTTGATACGGAGACCACCAGCAAAGACTATCTTGTGGCAAAACTGGTAGGCATATCATTCTGTCTCGAGCCAGGGATTGCATACTATCTACCCTTAGGGCATACCTATGGGGGCGTGGTTCCCCAGATAGATACTGATGATGCCTTAGGCCTTCTCAAGGATATCTTATGCGATGATAGGGTAAAAAAGGTCGGTCAGAATATCAAATACGATGCAGAGGTCCTGGCCAGATACCATATCGACCTAAAAGGATTATCTTTCGATACCATGGTCGCCTCATATGTGATTGATCCTACCCTGCGCCAGCACAATCTGGACTACCTGGCACAGCACTATCTAAGCTACAAAATGCTCAGCTATGATGAGGTAACCGGCCATGATAAGGACAAGACTTTTGCCTCTGTTGATCTCAATAAGGCCAAGGAATATTCCTGCGAGGATGCAGAGATCACGCTCCTGCTGAAATCCATTCTGGAAGAAAAGCTGAAGAGTACCGATAATTTTACCCTGTTTCAGGATCTGGAGATGCGGCTCATCCCGGTTTTAATGGATATGGAGATGACCGGGATAAAGGTAGATGTGGACTTCTTTAAATCCATGTCAGAGGCATTTGCCGATGAGCTTTCCTCCATCGAACGGGGGATCTTCCATCTGGCAGGAGAAGAATTCAATATAAACTCCCCTCAGCAACTGGGTTACATCCTCTTTGAAAAGTTAAAGCTTCCCTGGAAGAAAAAGACGAGGAAGAAGACCGGGTACTCGACAGACGTCGAGGTACTCACCGAGCTTGCAGTTCAGCATGAGGTCCCGAATCTTCTTCTGAGGTTCAGGACCATCAGCAAGCTCAAATCCACCTATCTGGATGCCCTGGTGGAGATGGTGTACCCCGAGACCGGAAGGATCCACACCTCCTACAATCAGACAGTGACTGCAACGGGCCGCTTAAGCAGCAGCAATCCGAATCTCCAGAACATCCCTATCAGGACCGATGAAGGAAGGGAGATCAGAAAGGGCTTTATAGCAGATGATGGTCATGTGCTCCTCTGTGCTGATTACTCACAGATTGAGCTACGGGTGTTCGCCCATTATTCGGAGGATCCCGTGCTTGTTCAAGCCTTTGAGAACGGAGAGGATATCCATGCCAGGACAGCAGCAGAGGTATTCGGAGTGGACTCAAGGATGGTCACCCCGGAGATGCGCCGGATGGCCAAGATGATCAATTTTGGGATCATCTATGGAATGGGGCCAATAAGGCTGGCCAAGGAGCTTGGGATAACCAAGAAGGTGGCACAACTTTACCTTGACAACTATTATGAACGATATAAGGGGGTCAAGAATTTTAAAGAGAGGATACTATCCCATGCACGGCACAATGGATACGTGACCACCCTTCTCAAGAGAAGGAGGTATCTACCGAATATAGACAGCGATAATGGAAACCTCAAGAACGAGGCAGAAAGAGCCGCTATCAATACGCCCATACAGGGAACAGCCGCTGACCTGATAAAGATAGCCATGATACATATTGCCGAGAGACTGAAGAAGGAAAGGTTACGGACAAAGATGCTCCTCCAGGTCCATGACGAGTTGGTTTTTGAGGTCCCTCAAGAGGAGCTGGATAGTGCTGCCAGATTGGTAAAGGAGGAGATGGAGGGCGTTTATCCCTTGCATATCCCTTTGAATGTGGATATAAACTGGGGCAAGAATTGGGGGGAGGCGCATTGAATTTGATACGTAAATAGGGAGTTACTCTTGAGTTCTTGCTGACCTGAGCCATGACGTGTTGCTCGGATCGACAAACGGGAAAATCCTAAATTCGAAATCCGAAGCACTAAACAAGTACAAATGACCAAAGCACAAAATTACAAACAATATGATAAGAACGTATGTAGATCTTAGAATTAAAGCATCAGAAAGCAAGAAGGCGTTTTGGTGATTAGACTTTTGAATTTGTTTCGGATTTCGGATTTATTCACATCGGAGTAAGAGTCCGGGAATGATCGCATGAGACAGAGGGAGCTTTTAAAGGCAGAAAAGGGATCGGGTATGGAACGTTATTACATTGGTATCGACGCTGGCTCGGTAAGCGTAAACGCCGTTGTAATCAACAACAAGGGAGAGTTGATCTTTGAGTACCCGTACAAGAGACATTTTGGTGGGGTGGAGACCACTGTGTTTGAGGTCGTTCATGAGCTTTACAGCCGTTTCGGTCTTGCGAACATAAGGGCCCTTTCCTTTACTGGAAATCACGGAAGAATCATAAGTGACAGGATCCACGGATTCTATGAGTTTGAATCAATTGCCCAAATCCTTGGCGCTGTATCCCTGCGACCAGATGTGAGGACTGTTATCAGCATGGGCGGACAGGATACTGCCCTGTATATCCTCAGTCATAATGGGGGCACGTGGGAACTTACCGACTTCAACACCAATGGCCCCTGTGCCTCTGGTACAGGATCCTTTATTGACCAACAGGCAGAAAGATTGGCGTCCTCTATCTATGGTAAGGACTTCGATACCTCAGAGGCGCATATCTCCAGGATCCTGGAGGATTTTATTACCTTAGGCCTGAAGAGTAAAAACCCCGCCAGGGTGGCCTGTCGATGTACCGTGTTTACCAAGTCAGATATGATACATCTCCAGAATAAGGGTGAAAAACTCGAGGATATCATTGCCGGCCTCCATGAAGGAAATGCATCCAACTACCTAAGCACCATTGTCTCTAACCGGGCCCTGCCAAAACCCATGCTCTTTATCGGTGGGTTAACCATGAACGAGCTGCAGGTGAGGGCATTTAGAGACCACTTTCGTGAACTGATCGTCCCCAGACACTCCGCCTCTGTTGGTGCCTTGGGCGTTGCCCTTCAGGCCAGGGAATTAGATATTGCCAATAGGCCTGACCTGGATGAACTGAGATCCATGACGGAAAAGGGCGCATTTTCATTTGTGGCAGCTCCGAGACTGGAGCTGATCAAGACGGATTTTCCGGAAGACAATGAGCTAAAACTCCTGCCAAAACGCAGAAAAAAGATCCCGGTATTCCTGGGGATCGATGTAGGTTCAACAACTACCAAATACGCCCTTATCAGCGAAAAGAGGGGAATCATTGACAAGGAATACCGCCAGACAATGGGCAAACCCATAGAGGTAACACAAAGTCTTTTGAGGATATTAAGGGAGAGATGCGGGGGCCTGATTGACATCAAAGGCGTGGCAACCACCGGTTCAGGCAGAATGGTGGTAGGTGATTTCCTGAATGCGGATCTGATTATCGATGAGATCACTGCTCACGCGCGGGGCGCTATTGAAATCGACCCTTTAATAGACACTGTGTTTGAAATAGGGGGACAGGACAGCAAGTACATCTCTATCTCCAATACCCATCCCCTTGACTTTGACATGAACAAGGTATGCGCAGCTGGAACAGGGAGCTTTCTACACGAGCTGGCAAATAAGAATAGCATAAACATTGTTGAGGAATTCCAGAGGATAGCCCTCTCCTCGAAAAGCCCCATTAAATTGACCGAACGATGCACTGTATTTATGGAATCTGATCTGGTAACCTATGCGCAAAAAGGTGGAGGCAAAAAAGATCTTATCGCCGGCCTTTGCTATGCTATTGTCTATAACTACCTGAACAGGGTTGTGGGAAACAAGAAGGTAGGCGAAAGAATTATGTTTCTGGGTGGCCCTTCTCTTAACAAGGCGATAGTGGCCGCCTTTGAGGCGGTACTGGGAAAAGGTATTGTGGTACCCAAACACAGAGAGGTGCTGGGTGGCTTCGGGGCTGCAATCAGTGTACAGGAAAAAATGAAAAAGGAAAACAAGGAGGTGTCCTCCTTCAGGGGTATAGAGGAATCAATTCATGATACCCTGGAGTACAAAGAGGCAATATGCCATGCGGATCCACAGTGCCATAATGAATGTAAGCTGAAGATATATAACTTCAGTGGAAGAAAGAGCATATGGGGAGGAGAGTGTGGCAGGTATGAAATAAGAGGCCAATACGGCGAGAAAAAAGAGGATTACTTTAAACTCAGGGATACTATCTGGGAAAGACATCTCAAAGGCCTCTATTACGACCTGGGGGACTTGAAGAGGGGCGCCGAAGAGGACACCAGAGTGGTCTTTGAGATTGATGGAAGGCCGACTGTTGGGATGCAGAGGGCATTATACACTCATCAGCTCGCCCTCTTCTGGGCAAGTTTCTTTGATGCACTCGGGTATCGGGTTGTGCTCACACCAAAAACCAATGACCGGATCTCAAAGTTGGGGATAGAGTCAATGACCACCGAGACCTGCTTTCCGGTCAAGGTCTCACATGGGCATGTCATAGATCTCCTCGGGAACACACAATACCTGTTTCTGCCCAACATAATTGACGTACCCTCTCAGGTTGAAAACAAGAATAATTTTTATTGCCCCATGGTTCAGGGAAATCAATATATGCTCAAGACGGCATTGGGACTCAAGGACAGTGAGATCTTAAATCCCACTGTCCACCTCAAATATAGCCCAGATCTCTTAAGCGTAGAACTGCATAAACATATCGGCAAGGCATTGAGGCAAAGCCTGGGTAAAATCAGGGAAGCAATAGATGTCGCACGTGGCAGGCAGCAGGACTTTGAAAATGAGTTATACAGTCGTGGCGCTGAGATCACATCCTCCTTGGGAGGTAAGCAGCCCTTGATTTTCGTCACCGGCAGACCCTACAACCTCTTCGATGAAAAGCTCAATCTGAGGCTTGGGCAGAATCTGTCCAAAATAGGCATGACAGCCCTTCCCATGGACTTTATTGATATCAGGGATATCGACCTATCCGACTTTCCGAACATGTATTGGGCTTACGGCTACCAGGTATTACAGGCTGCCAAGCTCATAAAGCTAACACCGAACTTCTTTGGCCTGCATCTGACCAACTTCAGCTGTGGCCCGGATTCCTTTAACGAGCACTTTTACAAATACATCATGGGACACAAGCCCTATCTCATCCTGGAATTGGACGAACACACCGCTGTGGCAGGGGTCATGACAAGGCTCCAGGCATTCAAGAACGTCATACAATCTGTTCAAAAAATGGAATCTATACAGCCGCAAATCACAGAAGTCACTGCAACGGGGTCTTGAAAAATGGAAAAGGTTACCCAGTTGGACACCTTCAGGGTCATGTCAGAGCGGGTCGGGCGATTTAACGTTCAGGGAAAGAGATTCTTGATACCGGAGATGAACCGGTTCAGCAGTCATCTCTTGGCCGGGGTCTTTCATAGCTTTGGAGTCAATTCTGAAGTCATGGAGACCTATGAGGGTCTCGATCTTGGGAAAAGATTCACCTCTGGTAAGGAGTGTTTCCCCTGTGTGGTAACCCTCGGTGACATTCTCTTATTCATGAAAAAAGAAAGAGAGAGGCTCGGGGATAGATTTGATCCTGAAAACTATATGTATTTCATGCCTGAGGCGAATGGTCCGTGCAGGTTTGGTATGTATAACAAATACCACAGGATAATCCTCGATTCCATGCCTGGTTTGGACAAGGTGAAGATCGCCGCACTCAATTCAGATGATGCCTATTCCCTCGATGGATTGATCCCTCGAGAAAAAATGTGGGACTTCAGGAAGGCAGGCTATCTCTCCATTGTGGTTGGTGATATACTTGACAGGTTGCTTTGGAGGATTAGACCATATGAGAAAGCTGAAGGAATGGCAGATACCTGTATCAATGATGCAACGGAGCGGTTGACCGAATCCTTCGCTCAACATTCATCTGAAAACGATCTCTCTCCTATTCTTGGAGATTTAATCGAAATTGTGAAGGAGGCAAGGGAGATTATCGACCCTCGTATTCCCAAAAGGCCCCTCATAGGTGTGGTTGGGGAAATCTATGTGAGGACACACGTCAAATCTAACCAGGATACCATTAGAACACTTGAAAGATACGGTGCCGAGGCAATTAATGCCTCCATTGGGGAGTGGATAAACTACACGACCTATGAGCAGGTAAGACTGGCCAAGAGTGCCCTCAGATTAAACCTCAAGAGATTTCAGTTCAAGGGGATAAAGGAATCCCTTTTTAGATATCTGAAATACAGCATCACCCTCTTCTACCAATACATGCAACAGAGAAAGGTGTATCAGAGGGTACGGAAATATATCGATATTGAGGAAGATCACAAGATAGGCCACCTGGAAAAGGTGTTAAAAGGGAACAATACCTTCTCATTTGAGGTTGGAACCGAGGCCTGTCTTAGTATTTCATCAGCCATAGAACTTGCCCACCGAGGATACAACGGCATCGTGAACATATTTCCCTTTACCTGCATGCCGAGCAATCTCACCGCCTCCATTGCCAAGCCCTTAATGGCCAAGCTTAATATTCCCTACATTGATATCTCATGCGATGGCTCCCTTCAACCTGGCAGGGAGGCTGCCCTAAGAACATTTATGTACCAAGCCTATCAACACTTTAAGACGCACGGTAGACCCTAAATGTCACTCAAGATGCTTATAAATGCAGTGGAACCTGAAGAATACCGGGTTGCCATACTGAAAGACGGTGACCTGGATGAGTTCTACATTGAGACGTCAACAAGAGAAGAGACAAAGGGAAATATCTATAAAGGTGTCGTAACCAGGATTGAGCCCAGCTTGCAGGCCTGCTTTATAAATTATGGGGCAGAGAGAAATGGTTTCTTGCCAATAGGTGAAACACATCCTGAGTATTATGAATCTCAGCGGATCATTCCCGGGTCAAAAAAACCCATTCTTGTAGAAGATGTGCTTAAAAAAGGCAGGGAACTCCTCGTTCAGGTAACCAAAGAGATGGTGGGAAGAAAAGGGGCCGCTCTTACCACCTACATATCACTTGCAGGCCGCTACCTTGTCCTGACCCCAGGTAAAACTACGGATGGTATCTCCCAGAAGATAGAGGATGAAGAGGAACGGCAAAGGCTGAAATCTGATATGAATCAGCTAAAACTTCCGGAAGGTGTGGGCTATATCGTAAGGACCGCAGCCCTGGGGCAGAAAAAGCGGGTACTAGCCCGGGATTTGAATCATCTCTTGAGAATGTGGCAGGATATCAAAAGAAGGGCTAAGGAACAACCATCCCCATCCATTATATTTACGGAGCAAGATCTTGGCCTGAGGGCTGTGAGGGATTATTTTACGGCCGAGGTAGACGAGGTCCTGGTTGATGACAGGGAAACCTGGTCAGAGATAAAGGACTTTATGCGAATTATCTCTCCCAGACATCAAAGAAGGGTAAGGCTTTACAAGGAGAAAAAACCGATATTTTCCGAATATGGAATTGAGAAACAGATCGAACAGATTTACAGTAATAGGGTTCCTTTAAGAAGTGGGGGTTCAATTGTTATTGACTCTACTGAGGCCCTGATCGCAATTGATGTAAACAGCGGAAGATCCACAAGGGCCAAAGGTTTAGAGACTACATCCTATAAAACCAATCTGGAGGCAGCCAAGGAGATAGCCAAGCAGTTAAGGCTCAGGGACATAGGTGGCTTGGTCGTAATAGACTTCATTGACATGAAAGACCCCAAGCATGAACGAGAATTGGTAAAACGGGTAAAGGAGGAGATCAAAAGGGATAGGGCAAAGATGAGCATCTCCTATATATCTAAATTTGGCTTAATGGAGCTTTCCAGACAGAGACTGAGGCCATCGATAGAATCAAAGAGTTACCAGATCTGCGAATCCTGTCAGGGAAGGGGGATGGTTAGGTCTGTTGAGGCTACATCAGTCTATTTCCTGCGCCAGATATGGCTGGGTGCATCAAGAGGAAATATAGACAGGGTTACCGGGGTACTACCAAGCACAGTGGCCAACTATCTCTTAAATAAAAAAAGGGCGGAATTAGCTGATCTTGAAAACCGCTATAGGCTCAGCATAGAAATTCAAGGAAATCCTGACCTTCCACCGTGGGGAGGTAATCTGGACTTTATTGAGAGGAGTGAGGTAAAAGAGGCTTAAAATCTATGCGCCTGGAGCACAGAAGATCCACTAGACCACACGTTTCACCGTAAAGATCCCCTGCATTTCCACAAGGGTAACACTACCCTCTCAAAAGATTTTAGAACTGCCGGACAAAGGGGACATCAAAGAAGAGATCGACCCTGGCAGTAGATCTCAGATCCCCAAGCTCCATTCTATACCTCAACAAGCTTCTCGAGGATCAATGTACCATCTCTATTGTATACGAGTATCTGCAAGATGAGCGGCATATCGACTGATCCGCCTATTCTCAGTTTGCTCTCGATCGACATGAAGCGCTCGATAAAAAAGCGATGCCCCCTTGTGTAGTTTACCGGGAGTCCATCTTTGAGGGATGATCTGGGGTAGACCCAAACTTCAGATGGATCTGAATCCTTTGGGCTGGCAAGCACAAAGATATATCCAACTAAAGGTTCCTCATTTTCCTGCCTGTTTACAATCCTGAAGGTGACATACAGTGTGGCCCCATCTCTTCTTATATTCACGTCCTCAATATCCACGATTGTGGGTAAGGGTAATTCAGTATAGCTACCTGCGGACTCTGGCTCCTGATCCTGCGCTTCGGCATCGCTCATATAGTCTTCCAGGAGCGCAATATGGTGTTTCGATCTCTGGAGGCTCTCAGTTGTCTTCATAAGCCTTCTGCTGAGCTTGGTTATTTGATCTGCCTGCACGTTATGTATTCTCCGGGCATCAAAGTATTTATTGGTAACATAGATGGTGGCCACGATGTAGAAGAGCAAGAACAGGGAGGCGAATAGTATCAGGCGGGGGGATATCATAAACCTCCTGACCTTGCCTACATCCGTAAAGATCATGATTGTGAGAGGCCCTTTTTCCCTGGAGCTTCGCCTTGCCTCCTTTTCCCCGCTGCTTTTTAGGTCCACCTCCACCTCTCCTTTAAAAAAACGTCCTCTGAGAAATGATCGCAACCATTCTTTATACATGGCTTTCCTGGTCTCTGTTTTCAGATAGCATGGCCGCGATCTCTCCCCGCTTATATGAACTTATCTCCCTTCACCGTGCTATTCAGTCCCCTTGCTTTTCCCATATCCTCTCTAAGGCCGACGGGAATTATAAGTGAAGATGGTAATGGCAGTCAATCAAAAACAAAAACCGGGAAATTGAAAGACAGCCACACATCCTCCTTTACTTATGGCGGGCATCAAAGGCGGCTCAGCTAATAGAATTATCTGCCAGTGCTGAGGGATCGGAGGCAGAAGAACAAGAGGCGAGGCTGTCTGAAGAGGACATGAAAGAGAAGCTTTTTGGTTTCATCGCGGGTGAACATACCCAATAGGCGCTGGGTCGGCGGATTCAACAGGTCCAGGAGCGTGGCATAGTCAGTCCGCGTAAAGCGATCGAGCGCCCGCCGGATTAGCTGGTGGCGATTCAGTTCACGACGTAAACCCATGAACTCACGGCTCGATCCGCCGTTGAGGATCGCCTCGGCAACCCCTAGAGCGCCTCGAAATCCGGTGAGAATGCCTCCTAAAGTCGATGCCTTCACATGGGCGGCAGCATCGCCTACAAGGTAGACATGGCCCTCCTGGATCTTCCGGTGAATGGGCAGCCAACGGGTATATACGGGGATTCGGGCACTCTGTAATTGAGTGGGCACTAACCCCTTTCTTTCAACGAACCGTTTGAGGGATCTTCGTCCCTCGCGTTCTTCCCCGCTGATTAGGCCGAGCACCCCGTGTGTGGGCGAGTGGGGTATGAGCCAGTAAAAATAAGATGTATGCTCCGGGGCAAACCAGACCCTCGTTGTATCCGAGGCCATATCCTTCGGTAATTCCACGATGGCCTGAAACAGGGGCACAGTAGATTGCCTCGGCCAACCTGCGCTCTGGGCAACCTTGCTGAAGGCCCCATCAGCTCCCACAAGGATATTGGCAGACTCCTCTATAGGGGCTCTTTCACCATTGCGTGATACGGCAAACCGTAGGCCTTTCCCGTTAGGTTTTAGACCTTGGAAACAGTGGGAGGTCAGTACCTTTGCCCCATTTACTTCCGCCTGCGTTGCCAGCTTCTGAATAAGCCTCGACCGTTCAATAACCAGGTCAGGCCTCCCGAGTGAAATTCTTGCAACCCTTCCATCAGCAAAGAGCTCGTAGTGGTGAATCTCATTGGTCACCGTGCCAGTGCACAAGGGCCCTATGAGATCGGATAGGGAGCTTGTGACAATGAGGGTCCGGGGACAAGGGGCCACGGAGTCCGATGCCTCAAATAAGCGGACCCGTAAACCCTTTTGAGCCAGGAGGTAAGCTGTGAAAAATCCAGCGGCCGATCCACCAATGATAGCTACATCCTTCGTCATATCAAAAATCACAAGTCTCTTGAGCCCACTCTTTTGCCATACCTGAGCATATCAGGTTCTCAGGGGTATTTATATGCCCTTGTATATATAGAATACCCTCTGTATTGTCAAACCCTCGCTTCCAACTCACACCTTCTTGCTCCGAGTCTCCCACCTGCCCCGGAAGCTGACCCAGAAGGAGAGAACAATCAGACGGAGGTCCAGCCAGAGGGATTGTTTGCGGATATAGAGGAGATCATAGCGGAACTTGCGGCGCGGGGTGATATCCTTGGGGATATAGATAGTGGCCAGGCCAGTCAGACCCGGTCGTACACAGAGCCGATCCCAAAACCCGGGGATATCCTCATACCTTACCACGCGGCCTCGTTCGTCATGAACAATCTCACCGATGGCAAGGGATCTTGGTCCCACAAAGCTCATATGTCCCCGAAGGATATTGAGAAGCTGGGGAAGCTCATCCAGACCCATGGCACGGAGGATGCGGCCTACCCTAGTGATCCGTGGGTCGCCTTCTCTCGCCTGCATAATCCCAAACTCCATGTCCGAGTCTGCCACCATGGTGCGAAACTTATATGCCTTGAAGTGTTTGCCTCCTCGCCCCCAGCGCTCTTGACGATACAAGATAGGACCTTCATCCTCCATCTTGATGGCCAAGGCAATGAGTAGAGAAACTGGCAGGGATAGAATGAGCATGAAGGTGGAAAGTATGATATCCAGGGGACGTTTGAGCAAGGGTTCTCTGACTTTATGCGCCGTTGCGGCAGGAACCGAAACTGCGGTGGGTTTTGATAAAGCCGTGTTCACACCCCCTTTAGACATTAGGGACGCTTAAAATAGCCTCAAGCTGGCCTTACAATACTTACTTCAATAATCGAAGCATGTGATGAATTGCGTCTGAAATGTGCAACGAGTTGAGACCCACACAAACCTCAGATATCAGTTAGGACTCGATAAGTCCAGATATTAATATTCGTCTGCATCGAGATTTACCCTAGACTGATAGGCTGGAGTATTATTGTAACCCCTCACTAGCTTTTCCGTCATTCATTTCCACAGCTATCAAAACCAGACAGATAACCTCATGAATCAGGTTTTGATATTCCCATCATATCCCCTGTCTCCGAGGCCACTAATTGTCGTTTTTCAGGTATCGGCAGGAACCACCTGATCCCTCTTTGGGTTGTACCTCTCATTATCAGCCAATACACGATATACGATGCGGATAATCTTATCTGATACAGCAACGAGTGCTCGCTGCCCTGCCCCCTTGCCGGGGGAGCGTTCCTTTCGCCGTTGATGGCAGTCTTTAAAATGGAGATCATGAGCCACGAGCCTCTTGGCGTAGTGGTAGAGCCAGTGTCTGAGATAGGCGCTGCCGACATGGGAGATTTTGGGTCGCTTTCGCATAGTTGCGCCGCTCTCGAACACTTTGAGATCTAATCCCGCGAGTTTGACGAGCTGCTTGCCATTTCTGTATTTAGTTATGTCCTCGATGCCGGTCAGGATCGCAGCGGCAGTGGGCGTGCCGATCCGTGGTAACCTCCGGAGCACCTGGTAGTCGGGACGGTGCTCGAGTAGTTCGATAGCCTTCGTGAGCCACATGTCTTCTTTCTCCAAGGCATCGGAGATCATAGGCCAGGGCCTTGATCTCAAACTCATCGATGCGATACGGCTCTCTGAGGCCAACAGTTGTCCTAGCCAGCTCGTAGATCTGTTGAAACTTCTCGGGCCGCCATTGTCCGTACCGCCTTCTGGGTCGCCACTTCTCCAGGAAGCGCCTGAGGCCGTTTCGGGCGATGGATCTGGGGGTTGGATTGGCCTGAAGGAACCGCAGGGAGGTTGGCTGGGTGAGATCCTTGATCAGGGGATTGAGCTCGGGGAACGCCAGGTGGATGGCTGCGCGCAGTTGGTTTCTCATCCTGCTCACCCGCTTCTTCATGGCCATATGTCGTTGCATCATGCAGTAGGCAGCCCTCAGTTCGGGATCACGTTCTACGGGGAGAAAGAACTTTCCTTGCTGCAGAGATCAAAGATGCTGTGGGCATCTTTCTCATCTGTTTTGCTGATGTTATCATGCATTGTCTTTCAGTTATTTCTGACAGCCTTGCAGTTCACCAGGCACAAGCCATAGCCGCAGCCTTTGAGCCTCTCGAAGAGGGCGTACCAGTACATACCCGATGGTTCCATGGCGATGAGCACCCTTTTGCGGTTATGCCTGAACATCTTCTTCCGGAGGGCGCTCTCAAACAATCTGAACCCCTCTCGGCAGTGGATAAACGAAAACTTCCTGCAGATAACGCCTGCTTGTGTGCCAATGCAGGCACCGTGTTTGGATTTGCTCACCTCGACTCCAACGAGCAATAAACCAGGCTGTTGAACATACTCTTTACGTCTTTTGTGATTTCGTGCATAATCTTTCAGTCTCATGGGATACACCTCCTTTTTTTGATGTTTGATAACCGTCCAATACCTTACAGAGGTGTGTCCTATGAGATCAATTTAGATATTTGATCTCTTATACCAGAAGGGACATTTCCAATAGGGTAACACACCAGAAATAAGCGCCTTGACAAGTAGGTGATAGTTTAATAAATTTCCGCTAGTTCTTAAAAATTCAAAAGTTGAATTCTTTTTCTCAAAAAATTTGTTATCATCTTGCAAAAGCCATTAAAAAAGGGCGTAGGCAGGCCAGTCAAGATTGCCAGAAATATTAAGCGGAAAATTTGCCACCATGAGCAACTTCGCAATTGAAACGGAGGTTCTAATGTGAATTCTCCTGCTGAAAAACCCGCTTTGATTCCTTATTTGGAGTCCGCCGATGCCAGATTCGGTTTGAAACTCGCGATGAGCAAGGGGGACGACTCTGTTCACGAAAAGACTCGTTTTCCGTTTTTGGTAATGAGGGAAGCGGACCCGCTTGTGTTAATCCTTGAGGCATCCATTCTAAGCGATGCAGGTTCGCGAATCAAAAGTGTATTCCTTTTGATCCAAAAAGATGACTATCATTTAACAAGGGATGGGATATGGCCGACCAACAACCGGGACGTTGATCAAGCGTGGCAGACTTTATTTTCATTTTTGACCACCTCGTATCAAGATGATTCGATTGTTATTCTAAAGGATCAAGTCGACGTTAACGGCAAACTTCTGCCCTGGCAATCCTTATTCTATTGTGCACATCGACAAGTGTTTTTTGAGCCATCATGCCCTAAGTGCGGGTTTTCACTTCAAATTTGCCAGGACGAAGATCTACTGCTTGGTGTGGGCCTCCAGCCCTATTCCACCTCTCTCAAACGCTACCTATTTTGTCCTAATTGTCTCGATACTCTGGGCGAATCCGATTTTTATGTGTATTCTCTAGATGACTCTGATCCGGCCATTTTGAAGGACCAGAAGGATCTGATAAGTGGATTCGGCCAACTGACTGGCGAAGGAACTCACCATGCAAGCATTCCTTGTATTGGATGTGCTGACTTTCAGGAATGCTATGAAACACAGCATCTATCAACTACACGGATCGTGCCCATTTCCTTCTACCCCTTTTTTATGGTGGTCCTTGACGCTCCATCGATGCACGTTCTTGATTTTCTGCCCCTGCTGTCAGGGGCTAGTGTGAATGAGGCAGCTGCTCAGCTTCAGGGTAAAAGCCAGCAGGAGAGAGTAAAACTCTTGCGAGATTTCGAACAAATGAATTCACAGAAGCCTCTATTTCTATTTGATAAACAGGAGCAGTTTTTCCTTGAAGTGCTGTATTTGAAGCTATCTCTGCTGGGAGAGATGGCTCAAATTGTGTTTTCTGGGCTCGATATATTCAAATACCCGGATTTGAGTTTATCGATGGATAAGATCTGGGTCACAACGGCTAAACGTAGCGGCATGCTGCCAGCTCTGTGGAACTTTAAATTGAATCTTATGGGCATCGGGGGTGATTCCGCTCAAGCGCTTTTTCCGCGTAAGTCGCCTCCATCGTATGGCCTCCAATTCCTCGGATCCACTTGGTTCTGCGGGCTGCTCGCAAACTCCAGACAGGATTTCGCCAAAATTTATGCGGAAATCGCGAAAGTTCTTGAAGGTCTCGCAGCTGAGAACGATTGTGACTCGGAATTAGCCTCAAGGATACACGATTTAGCTATTTCCTCTCCCGAAAACATATTCTGGAACCCAGATCAAAAGACGCTTGATGCCAGTTGGGCGACTCTCTGGAGAAGGTCTCTCGATTTGGGACTTCTGCTAATCCAGGGCGGCATAAGCGAGCTATCCGTCTTTTCACAGACCGAATTCTGGCAAGAATACGAGCAACTTAAAACTGATGTGAAAAATGCCCTATTCATGCCTACAAGTGCTGGAGTCAGCACATACCCAATTGGTGACAATCAGGCCATTCACGAGATTCTCTTAAATATCGCCAAAAAATGGCAAAGCACTATTCAATCGGTTCCCTCGGGAGCAGAGGAGATTTCAGCCGACCTGCCGATGGAAGAGCAAAAAATCCTTCAAGTGGGAGCTGATCTTCCGGAAGATATCGTAGTCAAGGAGACGGTTATACTCTCGGCCGATGATTTCAGGGAAAAACTCCCTCCTTCTGAGGTCGAAGAGGATCGTGTGCCTGAAGCCATTGTGGTAAAACCGGGAACGTCTCAACCGCCTGAGACGCCAACCGCCGCTCCAGAACCTGATGAGGATATACCGGAAACCGTTATTTTTGCCCACGGTACTCCCAAGGGAGAAACGTCATCTCCTGCAGAATCCAGGGACAGCGATATTCCGGAAACTGTTATCATCTCATCGAAAGAGCCTTCGGCTCCGCGCATCAGTTCTGAACAAAAGCGACCGGCTGAAGCAGACAATTCAAAACTGACAAAGCAAAGCATTTCTAATGTACCCGGCGAGACGCCAGTTGAGGAGAAGCCGGCAAGCGGCAAAGAAAAAGACGATGATATACCTGAGACGGTGATCTTTGACCCAACAAAAAAAAGAAACGAGCAACAAGACAATGACTGAGCAACATAATCTGGATGTGCTGGCAAACCAAATTCGGCAAATATACCACACAGACAAGCTGCGGGCCGAGAATCTCATCGAAGAATTCCTCGAAAGCTCGCTCAACGGAGTTTCGAAGGATGAAAAGATCAAATTGTTAGACGAACTAACGAGCAAATTTGAAGCAACTGACGTCTGTACTGCTGAGGAGGTTAATGTTGATCAAGAGGTCTTGATCCCGATTTTCTCGTTCCTTCTGGGCAAAAAGGTCACCCAGGCCGATCTATCCTCTGCCGAGCTTTTGCAGCGACTGGCCGATTCGTTGAATACAATTTTTGATATGCTGAATCAGCTAGTGGGGGTCATTAATGCGACATTTCTGGGCCAGGGCGAAGGGGTGCAGACCATACGGCAAATGATCGGTTTTCATCTTGAAGGAGAAGATCACACGAGATCCCTCGAAAGCTACCTCGGCCAAATTAGCAAGGCGTTTCTGACGGCTCAACAGGCATTCAAGGTGGCAGCGGAGAAAAAAGTAAAGGAAATCATGGTCGAACTAGACCCCGAACGGATTGCCGCCTCTCAGGGCAGTGGTTTCAAGCTTGGCCGCCTGCGCAAGGCCGAATCGTTTGACCTATACGCCGATAGATTCAAGGCATTTAAAGACTGGTTCGAATCCGGACGCTTCATGGAGGAGCTCTTGAGGGAGTTCGAAAATAATTGCCAAAAACTATTCCTACAGTAAGGAGGTGGGCCATTGAGAAGGTTAATTGTCACTTTGAGTTTTTTGTTATCGGTTTTTTTGGTTTGGTCGTGCGCGCCCAAACAGCTTCCACCACCTGAATTGGGTTATGAGGAGGAAGCAATCAAAATCCACGTGAAAGCCGATCCTCAATTGAACCTCAGTGAAGGAAAACCCCATACCCTCTTGGTGTGTGTCTATCAGCTCAAAGACCCCAACACGCTCAATCAACTCGCCGGTGATGAGGACGGCCTGTATCAACTCCTGGAGTGCGGCCTTTTCGACGCCACCGTGGCCGGGGCAAAGAGATTGATTGTGCAACCCGGGCAAGATACCACCTTCAATCTGGACCGGGCACAAGGGGCTAAATACGTGGCAGTCGCAGCCGGCTATTATCTCATTGAAAGAGATAGAATCGTTCGGTTATATGAAATTCCGGTCGTTACTGAGAAAAAGGGGATTATCAGACGCACCAAAAGGAAAAAACTGGATATCCTGGTGATTGACCTTAAACTGGGACCTGAACAAATCCTATAAGCTAAAAGGTATCTTATTATGGAGCGAGCACTGTTTTGGCATCAGGGCCTTTTTTTGCAACCCCAGCACTTGCAGCTGGCGGATTTGCACGTTCAATCCCTTCTGACACCCCTATACAGATATCTTGGTCCCTATCCGTGGGGCATCGGAGACTTGGAAGTTCAGACAGCCGCACTGGATAACCGGACCTTTAATCTGTTGAGGGGCAACTTCATTTTCCCGGATATGACCTATGTCGACCTACCGGGCAATGCAATCATCGAGGCCCGCTCCTTTGAGGACGCTTGGGCGGAAGGCGGCCAGCCTCTTGGTGTATACCTGGGGCTCAAGAAATGGAACGAAACCGGCGAAAATGTAACCGTCCTTTCTCAGCTCTCAAATCTTACTGAAGTGAATACGCGTTTTGTCACATCGGTTGACCCGGAAGAGGTTCAGGATTTGCATCACAACGGTCCCCCCGCTAAGGTGCAACGCCTTCATCATGTCCTGAAGGTCTTCTGGGAGACTGAAAAAGATCAGCTTGGGGAGTATCATCTCATACCAGTTGCGCAGCTCGACAGAATGGGCGAGCACGTTGTGCTTTCCGAAAAATTCATTCCGCCGGCCCTTACCATTAAGAGTTCAGAGTCCCTTTTGAGGCTGATTGTGGACATCAAAGACCAGACCGCATCCCGCGGCCGCCAGCTGGAATCCTACAAGCGCGACCGTGGGATTCATACTGCCGAATTCGGGGCGAGGGATACGGTATATCTGTTGGCGCTCAGATCACTGAATCGATACATCCCCTTCCTTGAGCACGTGCTAGCTTCCGACCACACACATCCCTGGCACGTATACGGACTCTTAAGACAGATGATTGGAGAGCTTTCCGCCTTTTCAGGGCAAATCACCGTCATGGGGGAACTGGCAGACGGAAGCCAAGGCGTTTTGGATTACGATCACCGCAACCTCTGGGGTTGTTTTGCAGGGGCCGGTGCAATGATAACGCAACTGCTTGACGAGATAACGGCGGGACCGGAATATGTCTTCCAGCTGCTCTTTGACGGAACCTATTATGCCGCGGAACTACCGCCGGCCATATTCGAAGGTGGAAACCGGTTTTATCTGGTTTTTGAAACAGAGACAGATCCTCAATCCGTGGTGCAGTCCTTGGCGACCATTTCTAAGTTAAGCTCAAGGGAATCACTGCCCATACTGATCGCCCGGGCGCTTCCGGGGATAAAAATGGAGCATCTCTCCGCCCCGCCCGAGGAGCTGCCTCGCAGAGCCCGCGCAATTTACTGCCAGATTGACCATCACGGTGACCAATGGGCACAGGTTCAACAGGGCCACAATATTGCACTATACTGGGATACGGCTCCGGAGGATCTGAAAGTTGAGCTCATGGTTGTGGGGAGGAGTTAGCGGTGCGAATCGTCGACTGTTTTATTGAGCTTTTAGCTTACGTCGCCTATTTCCTGAAGACAGTGGAAAAGAGGCAGCCTG
>CP070704.1:1916659-1950643 GCA_020349945.1 Deltaproteobacteria bacterium | reverse complement strand
GTGCCTGAGGCAGCCCTGGCAAGGATCTCATTGATGGCCTTGAGGACCTTGGCCTCCAGTTGATACCCGTTATCCGCCCGGTAATAGGTATCTGGATCACCATCACTGTCGGCATCCCACTCCTCCGTAAGATCAGGGGAGTTATTGCCGTTTCTGTCGACAAAACCACCATTCTTTGCCGCATCTTTTAACAGGGCCTCAGCAGCTGGTTCGTCTCCAAATGCATAGATGGTATAGAGGATCAGGTTCTGATCACCGGCCAGATCACCCCGCAGGTCATTGGTGCGGGCATACAGGGCGATATCATCCAGATAGTCTGATCCAGAGTCAGCGTAAGTCCCGGGATCATGACCATCCCCATCATAGTCCTTGAGAAAGTCAGGGACCCTCATATCCATGGTGGAAGCGCCATCAGTTAGCAGGATGACAAAGCTCTTTGCACAGTGGACAAACTGAATGCCATTATGGTAGGGGTCATCACCTACGTTGTCATCCGGGATCACATTGTTGGGATAATCCAGGCCATCTTGGACCTCTTGCTGCTTAAAGTACTGCATGGCCACATAATAGGCCTCTGCCAGGGGGGTCCAGGTATTGCAGGCGGTGTTTTGAAGATCAGTAATCAGGGATACCATGTTGGTGCCGATTGTGCTGGCGATATATCCACCACTCTCGCCACTACCGGTGCCATAGTTAAAGAACTCATTTCCCCACCTGGCCTTGTCGGCAATCTTCTGGAGGACCCCTGCGATATTGCCGTCCACGAAGTTATAGGCCTCATCAGGGTAGGCATTCATGTTCTTGTCAACCCGTATGACATAGGTATTGCCGTCCACATAGAAATTACCGCCGTCTACAAGGTAACCCTTTAGACCGGAGTTGAAGAATGCGGTCACATTGTGGTCCTGATCCTGATAAACCTTTGTAAAGTCATGACCACTTGGAGGGGCCTCACCGATATTCGTCTGATTTCCCGTGCCCTGCCTCGAGGTGGCCAAACCGCCCATGAGCACCTTCCGGGCAACATCGATCCGACGCATGGTCAGCCAGTTGAGAAAGTTTCCATCCCAGGCGCCACCGGTGTCCCTGACGAAGACATTACTTGCGTAACTGTATCTTTTATAGGGCTCAAAGTAGCCGTAGTACTCGGTACTATCAACATAGTCGCCGATGTATGCCTGATCGTTCATGCTGGCTGAGTTGTCCAGGATGATCAAGATATTGGGCTCCACGGTATTCAACTGAAAAACAGGGTAGGATGTGTAATCGGCCATTGTAGGCTCGGCTGCGAGGCCCTCGTGTGTAAAAAAGAGAAGGAAGGCAACAAATAAAATGAGCATTATGTTCGATCTATTCGTTTTCATAGACCACCTGCGACGCCGATAATTTTTCGGTAAACCACGGCCACGTTGGATTGGGAAGAGCCGGGTCCCTGTCCGAGAGAGTCCACATCATAAAGAATGGCTACCCCTCCAGCCGAACCCACGCCAATCCCTTCTGCACCACTTCCGAATTCAGCCCCTGCGCCGGGTAAGGTTTCCTGACCGATCCGGTTAACATCCACATCCACATTGAAGCCGCCGAGGGTGAATCGTACATCCCTGTCAGAATCATAATCATCGAAACCCATAATTTCCCTGTAAAAGGTGCCGCTGCTTCCAAGATAGGTAATCTCAGCTGCGTCTTGCTCAGCTCCATTATCAAGACAGGCAGAGATGAGCTTTGGGGTCGAGTAAGCGCCACTATCCGCATGATAAAAGGCGATGTCGTGGAACTTTTGGTTTCCAGCAATTTGAATCTCAATCTCTGTGGTCTTTGTGGCCGATATTCCGATGAGGATGAGGATCACAAGTATAAGAAGGGCAACAACTATAACCGATCCCTCCTCATCCCCCAGGTGTTTAAAGGATAATGTCATCTCTTTCTCCTCCATGTCACAGTATCCTTGGCACTATTCGCCTCATTGAGATATTCTTCTGCGGCCCGTGAGCCTGCCAGGCAATAGTGAGGTCTATGGTCTTAGTATCATTAAGCGGGGAGTTATCCGTAACACTCCAGGCAATCGAGAAACCAGCAGGAGGATTTGGAGCGGTATGGTTCCCGGCGGCCAAATCAGAATGTGTGTAGGGGAGGGCTATCAATTTTTCCAAGTGATCCGCTGCCAAGGTCGTGGCCTCTGTTACATCGCCTGCAAAGGCGTTGCCGTTCATGCATGCGACCTGCATGGAAGCCACAGCCAGAAGGCCTACCGATAAGATGCAAATGGCAATAGCCGTTTCTATGAGGGTAAACCCTTGATTATTGTTTATCTTGAGGCCTTTAGTTAACTTATCTTTGATATGCATCAGTTTTGGTATCATTGTATTCAACTCCCTTCAGTCAATGCCGAGATTACGGCATTTGACCTCAGCCGCCAAAATCTTGCGACGATAGGTATCTCCTGGTAATGGCGCAAAAATAGTGCCTCTCTGTTGGTTTCTATACATAATGTTGTTTGTGTATCCCCGGTCTGCCCTGGCGACAAAAAACTCAGTTATAAAGCCCTGGTTGGTTTTATGAAGTTTCATTGCGTTTGCAGCCCTTGATGGAGATCTTTCGAGCGCCAGGTTTCCCTGAAGCAAGAATCGTTCCAAAACGGTAAGAATACCGCATCTATCAATATCCTTCGGACAAGTATGTTTACAGGGGAGCCCTATCCATTTGAAATGAATAAAAATACAGCCTTTCCGGATATTGATTCTGCCCTATTTTTGGGTTTACCTAATTAGTGATCTCATAGTCTAAGAGATCACCTTTAGTATGAAGCGTTTAATTTTTTGTTCATATGAGATCAACGGTTACACAAAAGTATTCACTGTTTATTCATCTCTTTCTGGTTTTTGCGGAAGGCTATAGAGGTTCTTGCGTGGCTCAGCATCAAAAACATGATGCTAGTTTAGGGGGTATGGTTGATTCGGGATCCACCGGAGGGTAAGGGGCTGAGCAGTGGTCTTTACCCACATGCCCTTTCTAGCTGCGGGCTGAGGTTAGATCCGGGCGAAAAAATTCTGCCCGGTATGTTCATCAAATACGAAATAACAATCTAAAACCTTGTCTTTGATCTAATCGCGTTAGGCCGGCATCTTTAGCGGATTCCAGGGCCTCTGAGTATTCCTTTGCTGAGATTCTGTGATCAATATATTCATCTTGATATACAGTACCGCATGGCCTATATTGGTCCATAACATTTACATACGTATGAGCTGATATCTCTTTGGATATAAATTCCATCACCTCCTTGGTGCCGGAAACCCCATGAGGCATTACAAGATGCCTCACGAGCAATCCGCTCTCAGCTATACCATGCTTATCTATCCTTAAATCACCCACCTGGGCATGCATCTCTTTCAGGGCCCGAGCTGCCATTTCTCTATAATCTGGTGCTTGGCAGTATCTCTCTGCCCATTTTTGATCCCAGAACTTAAAATCAGGCATATAGATATCAATGATTCCTCTCAGGAGCTCAAGGGTCTTTAGCCTCTCATAACCGCCACTATTATAGACTATAGGAATATTGAGACCATTCTCTACAGCCAGTAAAAGGGCCTCTAGTATCTGAGGTACAGCATGGGTAGGGGTAACCAGGTTTATGTTATGACAACCCCTGCTTGCCAGCTCTCTCATTACTCCTGCCAAATCCTTCGCCTCCATTTCCACTCCCTCGCCCAGATGGCTTATCTCATAGTTCTGACAGAAAGAGCAGCGGAGATTGCAAAAACTGAAAAAGATGGTCCCTGAACCGAATCTGCCAACCAGGGGTGCCTCCTCTCCAAAATGGGCATGATAGCTTGCAACCCTTGCCCTTCTCCCAGTTTTGCAAAACCCTTTTTCGTTGTTCAAACGGTTAACTGCACACTGTCTGGGACAAAGACGACATTCTCTCAACAGCCTCGTAGCATGCTCCACCCTTTTTACGAGTTGACCTTCCTTGTATAATTGAACATAAGAGGGCTCAGACATGATAGTAACCGTTCACCGGTCTGAAGAGGTATTTCATGTGATAACTTCTTGATACTGTATGCAGGCAGTCTTAATGGAGTATCCAATGTCAAGGTTCAAAACAGGAAGATTTGGCATTTAATCATTTGGAATTTAATGAACTGGGCATATCTGTTTCATAGCGAGCTGTGGCTCATACCCAAGGCTACGAATCCCCTGGCTTCTTTTTTTCTATCATCCTCTTTTTTATCTCTTTTTCAAATCCCCTATCGCTAGGCCGATAAAATATCCTTCCCCTAATTTTTTCAGGGAGATACTCCTGTCTTGTCCGGCTATCTGGGTAATCATGAGGGTAAATATAGCCTTTGCCATAACCCATCTCCCTCATCAGTCTTGTTGGGGCATTCCTTAGGTGCAGGGGTACAGGCTGAGGGCCCGATTCCCCAATCTGCTTTTTTACTGATTTTTCTGCTACATACAGGGAATTGCTCTTTGGCGCGGTAGCTAAATAAACCACGGCCTGGGCAAGGGAGAGCTCGGCCTCTGGCGGGCCCACCTTTTCCCAGGCCTGATAGGCGGTTAGGGCTATCTCAAGGGCCTTGGGATTGGCCAGACCAATATCCTCAGATGCAAATCGGATAAGTCGTCTGCCTATAAAGAGTGGATCCTCACCGGCCTCCAGCATCCTATAGAGCCAGTAGATGGAGGCCTGAGGGTCACTTCCTCTCATGCTTTTATGAAGGGCTGATATAAGGTTGTAATGTTCCTCCCCATTTTTGTCATATATGAGGGGTTTTTTATTCAGGGCGAGCGCAACAGTAGCCATGTCTAATATCTTCTTATTATTCCTGTCCGGTTGAGCAAAGTAACTGGCGGACTCCAAATTATTAAGGGCTGTCCGGGCATCACCGTGGGAGACGTTTATGATGTATTGCAAGGCATCTTCTTTGATCTCAATATTGAGATCTCCGAGCCCCCTGTTCTTATCCTTAAGGGCCCTGTTCAAAATTATGGCCATGTCTTTGCCGCCTAATGGCTTTATGGTCATGACCCTGGTTCTTGAAAGCAGAGGTGGGATGACTTCAAATGAGGGATTCTGAGTGGTAGCTCCAATGAGAATGATCAGACCAGTTTCGACATGAGGGAGAAATGCATCCTGTTGCGCCTTATTGAAGCGATGAATCTCATCCACAAAGAGGATGGTGGGTTTTAGCTCATATTTATAGGTCTTTTTTGCCGAGGCAATTACCTCTCTTAACTCCCTGACGCCAGAGAGCACTGCTGAGAATGATTCAAAAGGGCAATTACTGTACTTTGCTATCAATTTTGCAATGGTTGTTTTGCCTGAACCTGGTGGTCCCCAGAATATTATGGAAAATAGGTTACCTGTCTCAAGCGATCTTCTTAATACCTTTGATGGCCCAAGGATATGATCCTGGCCTACCATCTCTTCGATCCTTTCAGGTCTCATCCTGGTGGCCAGAGGGCTTATCTTAAAGTCCATTACGTCACCCTACCTCCAACTTCATCGCGTTTTCCACAAGATGTAATGTCTTATCCATGTGAAAGGGTTTGCTAATAAGGAAGTCTACACCACTATCTTTTAGCTCCTTTGTATCCAGTTCTTTATCCCATCGTCTAATGAGCATAATAGGGGTCTTCTGACTGATTTTCTTGATCTTTTTTGCTACGCCCAAACCACTTATACTGGGCAGGCGGATATCAATCATAACCAGGTCAAACTTTCCCTTTCCCTTTTCAAATTTTCTTATTCCGTCAAAACCGATTGAAGAGGTAACCACCTTATAACCTTTAGCTGTCAATATCCTGGCCAGTATATCCCTGACTATATGTTCATAGACAATAACAAGGATGACTGCCTCCTTTTCGCTCCTTCTTGCTTGCTCTTTCATTAGCAAATCCAATTTTTCAAAAAGAATATGGCACTTAAAACTAAGATCCGTAAAACTTGTCTCGACCGGGCTTTGTCTTAAATGAGTAATGCTTAGAAAATCGGAAGGTTTTCTTTGGTCTAAAAAAGCTTGAAGCTATCTTTTCTTTACCATATTATAGGCCAAAAATATCCCGCTTATAATCTGGCAATTTTCGTTTTTGTTTTTTATACTGGCCGCTGATTGCCGCTAACTAAAATTCAATTTATCTAATTTACCAAAATTCGTCAAACATATATGTCAACAGAACCCAAAAATAAATCCATAAAAGAGGGTCACTCCTTTTCGGCTCACCTGCACGTTCACACTGAATTCAGCTTGCTTGATGGGGCCATCAGGATAGATAGATTGTTCAAAAAGGCCGCCGGTCTGGACATGGATGCGGTGGCAATAACTGATCATGGGAACATGTTTGGGGCAGTGGAGTTTTATTCACAGGCCCTGAAGGCCGGGATTAAACCAATAATCGGTTGCGAGGCATACATAGCGCCCGGCAGCAGGAAAGATAGGTCACCGTCACCTGATGGTCAGCCAAATGCATACCACGTGGTTCTTCTTGTCATGGATGAGAGAGGTTACAGGAATCTGAGCAGGCTCGTCACAGTGGGTAATCTGGAGGGCTTCTATTATCATCCCAGGATCGATATGGAGACCTTAAGAGCACACAATGCAGGATTAATTGCGCTATCAGCATGTCTCAAGGGCCATGTTTCCTATTTTCTGAGGATTGGGAGGGTGGAAGATGCCAAAAAGCACGCGCGTGAACTGGCATCGATATTCGACCATGACCGGTTTTATTTAGAGGTAATGGCCAATAAAATGCCTGAACAGATCGATGTCAACGGGTCCTTAAAGGAATTGGCGCAGGAGCTTTCTCTTCCCCTGGTTGCCACTAATGACTGTCATTACTTAGATAAGGAGGAGGCGGAAGCCCATGATATTCTCTTGTGCATCCAAACAGGTAAGAGTGTTGATGATCCCAATAGGCTCAGATTTTCTACTGACGAGTTTTATTTTAAATCCGGGGCGGAAATGGCCCTTGATCTGGATGGGTTTCCTGAGGCCCTGGACAATACCCGTAACATAGCAGAGAGGTGTCACTATGAGATGAAATTTGGCCAGTATAAGTACCCCGTTTTTCAGGTGGCAGGGAATCTTAGCCTGGAGGAAGAATTAGAGAAAGAGGCCAGAGAAGGCCTGGAGAAGAGGTTGGTTCGCAAGGAGGCCCTTGAGGGATCATTATCCATTGAGTTAAGGAAGCAATATGAGGATCGCTTGACCTATGAGCTTAAAACGATTAGGGAAATGGGTTTTGCGGGTTATTTCTTGATTGTCGCAGACTTCATAGATTATGCAAGGAACTCAGGTATCCCTGTTGGTCCTGGTAGGGGATCGGCTGCTGGCTCCCTTACGGCTTATGCACTCAAAATTACCGATATTGATCCAATCAGATATGGCCTCTTATTTGAGCGCTTCCTAAACCCGGGTAGGATAAGCATGCCCGATATTGACATAGATTTTTGCATTAAGAATAGGGACAGGGTCATTGATTATGTCAGCAGAAAGTACGGGAGGGAAAACGTCTCCCAGATAATAACCTTTGGTACCATGAAGGCTCGGGCTGTTATAAGAGATGTAGGCCGCTCGCTTAATAAGCCTTATGCAGAGGCTGATAGAATTGCCAAACTCATTCCAGAGGGGATTAATATTACGTTGGATGAGGCCATAGAGGCAGAGCCGCAGCTCAAGACCATGGAAGAGGGAACGGATGATGAGAGAAGGCTTTTAAGGATTAGCAGATCCTTAGAGGGTTTAGCCAGACATGCCTCCACCCATGCCTCTGGTATAGTCATATCTGATAGACCCCTGGTTGAATATCTGCCCTTGTTCAGAGGACCAAAGGGAGAGGTCATGACCCAGTTTACGATGGATCAGGTAGCCCAGCTCGGGCTGATCAAATTTGATTTTCTGGGGCTTAAGACCCTGACTGTTATCCAGGATACACTGGACCTTATAAAAGAGACAACTGGCAACATTATCACCTTAGATGAGATAGAAACAGGGGATGAAAAAACCTTTAGATTAATCAGTGAGGGTAAGACTACAGGTGTATTCCAACTTGAGAGCGCTGGTATGAAAGAGCTCCTGAGGAACCTGAAACCAGGAGTTTTTGAGGATATCGTCGCATCAGTTGCCCTTTATCGACCGGGTCCCTTGGGCAGCAATATGGTTGATGATTTTATAAAAAGGAAACATGGCGAGATAAAAATAACCTTCCCACTGCCTGAATTGGAGGAGATCCTGACAGAGACATACGGGGTTATTGTCTATCAGGAGCAGGTTATGCGAATCGCCCAAGTGATGGCCAACTATAGCCTTTCAGAGGCAGACCTGTTGCGGAAGGCGATTAGCAAGAAGAAGTCCGATGAAATGACAAGGCAAAAGGAACGTTTTTTGGCAGGCACAACCCAGAACAGATCAAATATTAGCAAGGCGAGACATGTTTATGAGTTGATCGAGAAATTCGGTGGGTATGGTTTTAATAAATCCCATTCGGTGGCCTATGCTACGATAGCTTATTGGACCGCCTATCTCAAAGCCCATTATCCAGTGCAGTTCATGGCTGCCTTACTGACAGAGGATATGGGAAGTCAAGACAGGACCATAAAAAACATTGCTGAGTGCAAGGAAATGGATATACGTATACTTCCTCCGGATATCAACGAGAGTCAGGTAAATTTTGCTGTTGTTGGGGAAGGTATCCGCTTTGGTCTAGCTGCAGTAAAGAATGTGGGTGTTAAGGCTGTAGAGGCGATTGTTGATGAAAGGGAAGGGAGGGGGCCTTTTGAGTCGCTTGAGGATTTTTGCAGAAGGGTGGATAAATCGAAGGTGAACAAAAGGGTGTTGGAAGGTCTGATCCAGTGTGGTGCCTTTGATTTTACTGGTGTGTTTAGATCCAGACTTTTTGCATCCCTGAATGGTTATCTCACCTTTGGCGGGATGAGTGAAGACCCAAATCAGCTGAATATGTTTGACCTTTTCCCATCCAAGGAAAAAGACACGCCGGTTGAGCTCAAGGATATTGAAGAATGGCCAGATGATGAAAAGTTACGGAGGGAAAAGGAATCCCTGGGATTTTATATCACTGGGCATCCCCTAGACAGATTTGCAGATGTGATAAACCGGTTTGCAACTGTAACAACACAAGATCTTGTTACCATTAAAGATAGATCAGTTGTTAGGTTGGCTGGGCTTGTTAACAGCATGCGGATAAAGAGGACGAGAAGAGGGGAAAAGATGGCAGTGATTAATGTGGAGGACAAAAGAGGCTTCACCGAGGTTGTAGTGTTTCCAGATGTCTTTGCTAACTGTGCACCCCTGTTAAATGATGACAGACCCCTCTTAATAACAGGAGAGGCCGAGGCTGGAGATAACGTCGTAAAGATTAGGGCCCAGGAGATAGTTGCCTTGGAGACAATAAAACAAAAGTCAATTAGGTCTATACTCATACCTATTTCACAGGAGGGACTTACTCGCTCCAGCCTGATGAAGTTAAGGGATCTTATCTTTCGATATCCCGGGGAATGCCGGCTAAGCTTTAGGATCGGTCTTGATAGAAACAGAAAGGTAACGGTAGTAGCCCATAACCGGTATAGCATAATGCCCAAGGAAGATCTCATCGAAGAGATTGAGGCTTTGGTAGGAGCTAAGGTGATATATGAGGTATAAGATATGGGAGTGAGGATCACAAACAGACATGTGATAAGCCTTCTCTCCTTTCTGGCAATATTTGTTTTAAGGCTAATCACCTTTACCTGTAGGGTTCGGTATATCAATAAGCAATACATAGATGAAACTCTCCTTGGAGATAAGAAGGTTGTTATAACTACCTGGCATAGATGCGCCATCTACTTGCTTTTTAAATATGGCTTTGTTCACCCCATGGTTCTCTTCTCTGCAAGTAAGGACGGGGATTTGCTCGCCGATTTTGCCAAGAAAGTAGGTGTTATTCCAGCCAGGGGTTCATCAACGAGGGGTGGAAAGGAAGGCTCTGAACAGATGGTTAGTTTTTTACATACCGGGGGGAGGGTTGTTGGCACTGTTGCTGATGGTCCACAGGGCCCGCCCTTGAGGGCGAAACCAGGACTTGTCAGAATCGCCCAGAAGTCAGGTGTCCATCTTTTGCCTATGACCTGGTCTGCTGACAAGGTATGGATGTTTGCAAGGGCATGGGATAAGATGATAATCCCAAAACCATTCTCAAAGATCATTATCTATGCATCAGAACCATACATCATTGCCAAGGAAGCTGAGGGTGATGAATTCGATAGGTATGTGAAGGGAATGGAGAGAACCTTAAATGTCATGACCCGGGATGTCGATGCAATGGTCAATCATCATGATCCTAATATGGACTTGATTTTAAAGGAAGATGATCTGGGTAGTTAGGACGAAGAAAGGAATTGTTCAATGGAACAAAAGGTACAAAGCCTGGCAAGCTTGGGCACAAGGAATTTGACTGTATATCTGGATGAGGTGAGCTTAAAGGATGGGAGCATAAGCAAGAGGATTTGTATTGATCATCCACAGGCTGCGGCGATTGTCCCCTTTATTTCAGATAATGAGATCATTATGGTAAGGCAATACAGGTATGCCTTAAAAAGGGAAACGCTTGAGATTCCTGCAGGTAAGATCGATAAGGGTGAGGACCCTGAGGGATGTATCAAAAGGGAGTTGTTAGAGGAGACAGGCTTTGAGGCAAAAGTTATCAAATGGCTCTATACCTATGCCCCTGCTATTGGATACTCTAATGAGCTTGTGCATCTCTATGTAGGCAGAGATCTGAAGAAGATGGAAAAAAAGATCAACGACAATGAGATATCATCCCTGGAGATTTTGACCCTTGAAGGCGTGTTAGGAATGATCAGGAACCATGAGATAGTTGATAGTAAGACAATTATAGCCCTGGCCTTTATTAGGCCCCTCATTTAAGGCTACTACTTTTTCTTTTCCTCTATTGGGATCTTATCAGGAGGGTAGATATATTTACTATCTATATCATAGGTCCAGGGAAGGCCCCACCACTGCCAGCCATAAAAACGGCGGTGATCGTAAGCAGGGATCTTGTTTCTCTTAGCTAGTTGCCGGTAAAACTTATGCCTGTTCTCATCTTGAAAGTAGGGAAAAGGTGCGCCCTCAAAACCATCGTCTACGTTGTAAACGTTTTTAAAGCCGTTCTTTATAAGCTCCCTGGCTGCTAAGATGCTCCTGGTGCCGTCCCTACATAGTATAAGGAGATTGTTTGTTTTTTGAAACTTCTTGCTTATCTCTTCCACAAAGGATTTATTTTTATTATTGTACTGATATATCCAGCCCTCTTCTTTTTTCCCAAGTTTGTTGGTCCAAAGAGAGTAAGGGAAGAGGTAGGCCATTGGCGGATGACCTATCAATTGATATTCTGCCCTTGTTCTGACATCAATCAGATATGTATCAGGAACAGTATTAAGCATGTCATAGGCCTCAATGGAGAGGATATTCTTAGGCTCCTGTGCCGAGGCAGATACCTGCAAAAAGGTAGTAAAAAACATGGAAGAGCCTAGCAGGATACAGAGTAACTTCTTCATATTAATGAACGGGCTCCTTGGCTACTGTTATCTATCGTATGTAAGATTACGACTGAATTAAACAAAGTTGTCCCTGTTTGTCAATAGAAAATCACTCCTGTTTTTGCTTGGCCTCGCTATTTCCGCTCTTGCCTATGAATAGGAGGCCAGTACGGAGGCGAAGGAGAGATCATGACAGCAAGTAAGGTATTTTTTTCCGATTTCAGGGCCACTGCAAAAGAGAATATACTGGTGAAACTGCCCCGACTCTTACATGAGGTGGGTATAGATAAAAAGGTAGGGTCGCGCAATCTGGTGGCTATCAAGCTTCATTTTGGAGAAAAAGGTAATACCGGCTTTATCAGGCCCATCTTTATTCGCCGGATAGCAGAGAGAGTAAAGGAATTAGATGGTTTACCCTTCCTAACCGATACCAATACCCTCTATCGGGGGTCAAGAAGTAACAGCGTCTCTCATATAGTAACTGCCATAGAAAATGGCTTTGCCTATGCCGTGGTTAATGCCCCTATTATTATTGCGGACGGCTTGAGAGGTTCATCTTCTGCTCAGGTAAGGATAGATCAGAAAAATTTTAAGCTGGTAGATATCGGCAAAGACATAGCAGAGGCAGATGTATTGATAAGTGTCGCCCATTTCAAGGGGCACGAGCTCACAGGTTTTGGTGGAGCAATTAAGAATATAGGTATGGGCTGCGCCTCCAGACATGGCAAGCTTAGGCAGCACTCCGATCTTTCACCTAAGATACATAAGAAGAAATGCATTGGCTGTGGTGACTGTGTACCGCACTGTGGCCAGGGGGCCATCTCCATGAGGGAACAAAGCGCGATTATCGATCTTGAAAGGTGCATTGGCTGTGGTGAATGCATTATTATTTGCCCCCATTCAGCAATCAAGGTTCAATGGAGCAGGGACATAGCTAATTTTCAGAGAAAGATGGTAGAATATGCATTCGGAGTCCTGAAGGAAAAGGAGGGAAAGGCATTCTTCATTAACTTCTTGACCCAGATATCACCATTGTGCGACTGCAACAGATATACTGATGCCTCAATAGTACCTGATATTGGCATTATGGCCTCCATTGACCCAGTAGCCATTGATCAGGCATCAGCCGATATGGTTAACCAACAAACTGTATTACAGGGTTCGTCCCTTACCATAAATACCAGGTCAGGCGAGGACAAATTCAGAGGCCTTTATCCTGACATAGATTGGGGATTTCAACTCGACTATGCCCAAAAGATTGGTCTAGGGACCCGCAATTATGAATTGATAGAGGTCTAAAAGGTTGACAGGTTATGGGTTTGCAAGGTGGCGGGATTCAATTTTTTGATGCCATGGGATTCAAAAGGGGTGATATGATTGATCTGGAATCTAAGATCGGGGATTGATTGCTGGATCTCTTTTGATATCCCAAGAACTCTGCGCACTCGTTCTTAGAGGGACATTTCTCCCGGCATATTCTAACATCTATTCGAGGATTACTCTTCTTTCTCAGGCAGAATATATAGTCGGCCATCAGTGATCCTTTCTAGGGTGAAGTTATTTACAATTAAATATATTTATACTATAATTTTTATATTTAATAACCTAAAGAAAATAAAATGTCAACTATTTTTATTAAATTATTGAGCTTATGAAGAAAGGCTTCGAGACAAAGAAGATTGAACCAGAGGATTCATAGATCCGTGTTTGCCGTTAAATGGAATAGGATTTTTCTCCTTTCTGTTACCCTTGTATTGATCGAGGTATGCTTGCTGATTCTTTTCAGATCAGGCGATGGTACACTACCCGCGGATAAATTAAGTGCATCTCCCTCGGCTCACTACAATGATTACTTTGAGTCAAGGCAGGACTGGTCTTTGAAGCATGAGAGGATAAGAGAGCGTTTTAGTAAGGGTAAGACATTGTACGATATTTTGGCTGGATACGCTGTCTCACCTCTGGATATCATGCGTATAGACGAGGCAATTAGGCCATTTTTCAAGCCATCTAGGGCAAGACCAGGCCAGATAATCGATATCTGGCTCGATAAAAAGGGCGAAAGGGTTGAAAAGATTTCCCTTTATCTATCAGCAGACAAGACCCTCCATATTATCAGGGATGGTCACGATTTCCTTCCCAGCCTTGTGTGTCCCTCGAAGATAGCTGTCCCAACCGTAATTGATGGAGAGGTTTCCGATTCCTTTTACGAATCCGCAGTTGAAAGAGGCATACCCCCGGGTATTATCATGGAGATTGCTGATATCTTTTCATGGGATATAGACTTTTTGGTCGATACCAGGCCTGGGGATAGTTTTCAGGTAGTTCTTAACACCTATTACAGGAGGGGGAAATGCATGGGCCACGGCAAGGTGCTTGCAGTCAGGTTTGTCAATCAGAACAGGGTTCATGAATCCTTTTATTTTACTGATTCTAAAGGGAGATCAGGCTATTACGACAGGAAGGGGGAAAGCCTCAGGAAGGCCTTTCTGAAGTCCCCCCTGAGATATAGGAGGATCAGCACTTATTTCACTGCAAGGAGGTTTCATCCAATTCTGAAGATCTATAGGCCCCACTACGGCGTTGACTATGCTGCGCCAACTGGAACACCAGTGGAATCCTTAGGAGATGGCCGAGTAACCTTTCTGGGATGGAATGGGGGATATGGACGCTACGTAAGGATAAGGCACAATCGTATATATGAGACCGGCTATGGGCATCTTAGGGGGTTTGCAAAAGGTCTTAAGAAAGGTCTAAGGGTTAGGCAAGGGGATGTGATCGGTTACGTGGGTTCATCTGGACTGTCGAGCGGACCCCATCTTGAATTTAGTGTGATTAAAAGGGGAAGGTTTATCAATCCCATCATGATCGAATCTCCCCCTGCCTCAATATTAGGCAAAAAGGACAGGAAGAGGTTTAGTGAGTTAGTCACCCAAATGGAGCAAACATGGCAAAAATATCAAAGTTCCTGATTTATATATCTTTAATTGGTATAGTCAGCTTACCATCAACTGGACTATCTTATATACTTCCCTCGACCCAGATTATTGAATTGATGACCCATAGATTCGCTCATATCGAGACATTAAAGATAATCCAGTATACCAAACTTGTGGACCTAAGTGGGGAAATGGAAAAGGTCTTTGGGGAGATCGTCTACCTGAAGTCTCCTTACCTATTCAGGTCAGAGGTGGTGGGGCAACCTGGTAAACGCATCATAATCCATAATAGCGCGAGAACCTTGAGAATTATCGACAGCAGTATTGACTATGATGGGGAGACCCAGGATATCCTCTATCGTTTTTTTCTGTTGGCCCAGAGGCCGGAGCGGCTGTTGGAAAGACTTATACTCACCGGTGTTAACCTGGAAAAAGTATCCCTCACAAGGTTTGAGGGAAGAATAGCATACCTCATTGGGGACAAAGAAGAGTGGAATCCCAGGCTTCTTGTTGACAAGCACCTATTCTTTCCCCTGCTTCTACAATATGGCAATGTCATGTTCCGTTTTTCCGATTACAGGAGGATCACGGAGCGGACCTGGTATCCCTACAAGATCGTCTATTCATCAAACGAGGCCATTGTAGAGGAATATACCATTAAGGACATTACAGTAAACCCGCCTCTTGATGTATCACTTTTTGATATACCCCTAATCAGGGCCCAATTCGGGGTGAGTGGGGTTAGCCCGGACGAGCCAGAACCAAAAATCAGAGGCCCGCAGTACGAAATTCGAAACAATCTCGAATGACCTAAAATAAAGATCCAAAGGAACATACTGCGAGTTTTAACTTGCCCCTTGCTGCATTCAGAATAGTATGGAATGTGAAATTTGATTTTGTTCCGGATTGAGATATTCGAATTTCGCGTTTGACAACCTTATTTCTTTAATCTTCTGCAACAAGAGTCAGGAATTTCACTAGCAGGCTAGTAAACACTACAAGCCGGAACCGAAAATCCGAAGTCCTTTGGTGGAAATTTGAATGCATCCGGCAATGCGTTTTTAGACTCTAAAGGTTTAAATCGCCGATGGCTGAGGCTGCTAAAAAGCTATATGTTCAGGTTGCCGTGACCGTTCCGGTCAGGGCAACATTCACCTATACGGCAACAGGTGATCTAACGAACAAGGTGGGAGTGGGCAAAAGGGTCCTTATCTCTTTCTCAGGGCGGAAGGTAACCGGGTATGTCCTGAGGTTTATCCCAGCCGAAGATAGAACGGGTTTAAAGGATATAATCGATGTCATTGACCCGTACCCACTTTTCCCTCCGAATATGGTTGAATTCTTTGAATGGCTCTCCAGCTACTATCTCTATCCAATCGGCCTGGTGATTAAAACAGCCCTCCCAACAGGCTTAAATGTAAATATCCCTGCTGGTACAGAGATGCCCCCGAGAGGGTGGCTAGATAGGGTTGGCCTTTTAAAAAGGGTTTTCATCACGGCAAAGAAAGGAGCTCCTATCGACAGATCGCTTTTTGAGCCTAAGAGGGCACCAAGAAATGAGCCTGAATTCTTGGAGATGATTATCAAAAGGAGAGAGATCTCCTTGCGTGAGATAAAGGATATTTTTAATAATGGGGCCTACCTCGTGGACAAATGGGTTAAGAAGGGATTGCTGAAAAGATCTCTCAGGAGAGT
Organism: Deltaproteobacteria bacterium; assembly: GCA_020349945.1. Lineage (GTDB taxonomy): Bacteria > Desulfobacterota > DSM-4660 > Desulfatiglandales > B25-G16 > JABXJZ01. Next base: position 1,934,476 of record CP070704.1, on the reverse strand, counting down.
CGTGAGGGATATAGCAGGTGAAACCCTCTTTATTTCCCCAGAACCACCACCTCTCAATCCAAAACAGAGAGAGGTCTTAGGGAAGATAACCGGGAGACTCAAAGCAGGCTCCTTTTTTACCTATCTCTTGCATGGTGTAACTGGGAGCGGCAAAACAGAGGTCTATTACCATGCTGTCGCGGTTGCTAAAGAGCTTGGACGGCAATCCATCATAATGGTGCCGGAGATCGCCCTGACTGTTTCGCTAGCATCTCTTTTCAAGGCCCGCCTTGGAGATAGGGTGGCTATCCTTCACAGCGCCCTTTCCATGGGAGAAAGATATGATCAATGGGTCAGGATAGCGAAGGGTGAGGCCGATGTAGTCATAGGTGCCAGATCGGCCCTCTTTGCCCCCTTTTCCAGGCTTGGACTCATTATTATTGACGAGGAGCACGATCCTTCCTATAAGCAGGAGGAGAAATTTTGCTACCAGGCCAGGGATTCTGCCATCGTCAGGGCAAAACTGGCCAATGCCCTCGTTGTGCTTGGTTCTGGGACCCCGTCCATACAGTCTTATCAGAATGCCATGAGTGATAGATATGGCCTTCTCGCCATGCCAGAGAGGATCCTCAAGAGGCAACCACCGGATATAGCCATTATAGATATGACCGGTTTTGAGGGCGGTCCGCGTATGGCAGATGATAGCATAATTAGTCCCCCATTAAGGAAGGAAATCGGAGAAAATCTGGCTCAAGGAAAACAGACTATCCTATTCTTGAACAGGAGGGGATTCAGTGCCCTCTTTCTGTGCAGGTTTTGCGGGGAGGCTATCAGGTGCCCAAATTGTGCGGTAAGCCTCACATATCACAAATACGGAAACAATCTGCTCTGTCATTACTGTGGCTTTAGGATTCAACCCCCCAATAGATGTCCGCTGTGTAACAGGGAAAAGTTAAAACCATATGGATTTGGTACAGAGAGGGTGGTGGAGACATTAAGGGAGATATTTCCGGATGCAAGGGTTGAGAGAATGGACAGAGATACTATGAGACATAAGGGTGAGGTGCAACAGGTCTTGAAGCGATTCCTAGACTATGAAACAGATATCCTTGTTGGGACACAGATGGTTACCAAGGGCCATGACTTTCCCCAAGTAACCCTTGTTGGGGTGATCTCAGCCGATCTGTCTCTAAATTGCCCTGATTTCCGGGCCGGGGAGACCACTTTTCAGCTGCTCTCTCAGGTAGCAGGCAGGACTGGAAGGGGAGGATCACCTGGAAGGGTCATCATCCAGACATTCAATCCCTCTCACTATGCAATCATCGCCGCACGAGATCACGATTATCAAAGATTTTTTTCACATGAGACAAGGCTCAGGCGACAGCTCAACTATCCCCCATTTTCCTCAATGGCCAATTTGCGGCTCCTCGGAAACAGCAGGGCCAAGACAGAGAAGATAGCCCGGCAGATAGGAATGAGGATCAGTGACATTTTAAGAGACCAGTCAAGGGGTAAAAAGGATATAGAGGTTCTTGGCCCTGTCGAGGCCCCAGTGGCAAAGCTAAAGGGAAAATACCGGCAGCAGATCCTTATCAAGTCCCGCAGGCCTGGACACCTCAACCGATTATTGAAAGAGCTAAACAAGCGCTCTGCGCAGATCCTGAGTTCAGGTGGGGTGAAATTGATAGTTGATGTTGATCCATATCAGATGATGTAATAACTTTTTCCTCGTCACCCGTTTCTGGATACTCTTTGGCTCAAATCTCTATTCTGATAAGTAACAGAGGGAACAGGTGACGAGCAACGAATAGCGAGCAGCGGGATGATCATAGACTATCATACCCACATCTTTCCACCCGAGGTCAGAGGCAAGAGGGAGTATTTCTTTGACCATGAACCTGCCTTTAAGCTCCTTTATAGTGTTCCCGGATCGAAGCTTTGCGGGGCGGAGGAGCTTATCAGGAATATGGATGATGAAGGGGTGGACAAATCGGTTGTATTTGGCTTCCCATGGCAGAACGAGGATTATTTCAGAAGAAACAATGACTATGTCATTGATGTAGTTGAAAGATATAAAGACAGGCTGATAGGGTTTAGCACCTTTTTCCCCTTGGCTCAAGGTGCTGAAAGAGAGGCTGAAAGGTGCCTTGAATCAGGCCTTTCAGGGATCGGGGAACTGGCATTCTATACATCAAATATAACACATGATGCCCTTCAGGCCTTTGAGCCTATAGCTGAGATAGCGCAAAAATGTGATGTGCCCATTCTCCTCCACACCAATGAATCCGTTGGCCATCATTACCCTGGTAAGACAAGGATGACATTAAGGGAGATATACGGTTTTTTACAACATTTTCCGGACAATAAGATTATCCTTGCCCACTGGGGAGGTGGGCTCTTCTTTTACTATTTGATGAAAGGAGACATCAAAGGGCTGTTAAAAAACACATGGTTCGATACCGCTGCATCACCATATCTTTATGATAAAGATGTTTACTCTATGGCAATGAAAATCCTTGGCCCGGACAAGGTAGTGTTTGGAAGCGATTTTCCCCTCCTTAATCCAGGTCGCTATTTCAAAGAGATGAAACAGGCAGGTCTCTCAAAGGATGACATAAGAAGGATATGCGGGGAAAATGCGGCTCTACTTCTCACAGAGCTCCACTAGCACGCCGTGGGTCTCTTTGGGGTGGATAAAGGCGATCCTGGACCCACCAGCACCTTTGCGGGGTTCCTGATCAATCAACCGGACCCCCCTTTGCTTCAATTCCCGTAAGGCATCATCAATATTTTCTACCCTGAACGCAATATGCTGCACCCCTTCGCCTCTTGCCTCAACGAATTTTGCTACAGGACCATCCGGTGCTGTGGATTCAAGCAGTTCCAGCTCGCTATCGGTAATCGGAAAAAAGCCGGTCTTTACCTTTTGTTCCGCAACGGTCTCTACCTTCTGAAGTTTTAATCCCAGGACGTCAGTATAGAATTTCCCCGCTTCCTCGATGCTCCTTACTGCAATCCCTATGTGGTCAATGTGCTTTACCTTCATATCTTCCTCCTTTCAAGTGATGCTCCTTGGTTCTTGCCCATCCGAAGCAGAACTAGCAATTACCATTTGTCACTTGCATTTTTTTCATACCTTTATAAAATCGAGTATTATTACCATAGGAGAATAGAAAAGGAAATCGTTTATGGATATTCCAGGGCCATTCAGATATTCCCCTTTAAAGGAGAAGAGGCAGGACCAATCAAGCTATCAGGAATTCGAGGCCACGGAGCTGTACTGCTCCACATGTGGGAAGGCTGTACCAGTTATCAAATCCCTCCTCCTGGTTTTACCCGAGGGGGACAAATATGAATACCGCTGCCGGTTTTGTGGAACAGCGGTCGGAAACAAGATCGACCGGCATGGTCAGTACTATTCTATCTTAAAGATGTAACCAAGAGATTTCCTCTTTTCCGGCCAGGACAAGCTCTACTCATCGTAGTGCCTCATACCATCTATCCTTACACGTGTCCAATCTGGTTTGGATTTTTTTCCTCTCATTCTTGAAGATATGAAAGCAGGATGGCCCAGAAAATCTCATTGACAAAGCTGAGGGCTAAAACTATAAAGTAGCCGCGCGAAAAGTCCTGCTATGTGCGGGCTTCTGCCTGGTATAGATAGGGAGATAGCCGGAAATTACAACTTTTCATATGGAAGAGAAATGAAGAATGGCAGTATTGGATCAGTGATAGTGGTAGGGGGCGGTATTACCGGAATGCAGGCCGCTCTGGATCTTGCTGATTCTGGCTACTATGTCTACCTTGTGGAAAGCTCCCCTTCCATTGGTGGTGTGATGTCCCAGCTGGATAAGACGTTCCCCACCAATGACTGTGCCATGTGAATTATCTCACCCAAACTGGTCGAGGTCGGCCGGCACATCAACATTGAGTTGCTTACCCTTTCAGAGGTAAAGACTGTAGAGGGAAAGGAGGGAGACTTTGAGGTCACCGTTCTCCAATCTCCCCGGTACGTGGATATCACTAAGTGTATTGCCTGCGGGTTGTGCGCAGAAAAGTGCCCGAGAAAGGTTGACGATGAGTACAACGAGGCACTTAATAAGAGAAGGGCGATATACGTGCACTATCCCCAGGCTGTTCCCCTGAAATATGCCATTGATGCCCGGTATTGTATTTACTTCCAGAAGGGCAAGTGCAAGGCCTGTGAGAAGTTCTGTCCCAGTGGTGCAATCAACTTTGGGGAAAGGGAAAAGGAGCTCACCCTCAATGCCGGCTCACTTATCCTCGCACCTGGCTTTGAGACATTTGATCCTGCTCTCCATGATACCTATGGATACAAGGGATCGCCCAACATTGTGACCAGTCTCGAATTTGAACGCATCCTTGCCGCCTCCGGTCCTTACGGGGGAGAGCTGATTAGGCCCTCTGATCGGAAAAAGCCTCAGAAGATTGCGTGGCTCCAGTGTGTCGGCTCCCGGGATGTTCATGCTGGGGCCAAACCTTATTGTTCGGCGGTCTGTTGCACCCATGCCATTAAACAGGCCATGGTTGCCAAAGACCATATGAAGGGATCCCTTGACGCAGCCATATTCTATATTGATGTGAGGACCTCCGGTAAAGATTTTGAACGATATTATAACCGGGCCAAAGACAGGGAAGGGGTGCGTTTCATTAAATCAAAGATTACAGGCATCATCGAGAGAAATGGTTCTGGAAATCTTCTGATGCGGTATATGGATGAAGAAGGAAGAAGGGCTGAAGAAGAGTTTGATATGGTAGTCCTGTCTGCAGGTTTTTCCGTACCACAGGCATTGGGAGATCTTGCCAAAAGAATGGGTATCGATCTTGACCCCCATAATTTTCCGGAAACCAAAGGCTTTTTTCCCGTTCAGACCTCAAGGCCCGGCATCTTCATCTCCGGGGCCTACCACTCGCCCAAAGATATCCCCTCCTCGGTCACCGATGGGAGTGCCGCCGCTGCCAAAGCGGGCGCCCTGCTCTCAGCAGCCCGCTTCAGCCTGTCAAAGAAAAGGGAGCTTCCCCCTGAGATACCAGACGTGCAGATCAGGGGTGAGCGACCCCGCATTGGGGTCTTTGTGTGTAACTGCGGCACCAATATCGCAGGGGTGGTGGATGTCGCAGGGGTTGCCCGCTACGCAAAGGGCCTCCCCTTTGTGGAGTATGTGGATGAGAATCTCTTCAGCTGCTCCCAGGACTCCCAAGAGACCATTACCAAGGCAATTGAAGAGCACAAGCTCAATAGAGTCGTTGTTGCCTCCTGCAGTCCCCAGACCCATGAGCCCCTGTTTCAGCAGACCGTGAGAAACGCGGGCATCAACAAGTACCTCTTTGAGATGGCCAACATCCGGAATCAGTGCTCCTGGGTCCACGCTGACAATCCTGAGGCGGCGACCGAGAAGGCCAAGGATCTCGTGAGGATGGCAGCTGAGAAAGTGGCCCTGCTTGAGCCCCTGCAAGAGACCGAGCTTGCAATCACCCAGGCGGCCCTGGTGATCGGTGGGGGCATCGCAGGCATGGCCGCTGCCCAGAACCTGGCAGCACAGGGCTACAAAGCCTACCTCATTGACAAGGCAGAGGGTCTCGGGGGAAACGCCCTCAACCTCTATAAGACCTGGAAGGGAGAGGATATACAGGGGCACACCCGGAGGCTCATTCGGGAAATCGGTGCAGATGAGCGGATTGAGACCTTTCTCACCTCCGAGATCAAAGAGGTAGAGGGGTTTGTGGGAAACTTCACCACCACCATCTCCATTGACGGCCAAGAGGAGAAAAAGCTCAGCCACGGGGTGACGATTATTGCAACCGGGGCAGAGGAACTGAAGCCGGATGAGTATCTCTACGGCAAAGACCCACGGGTGGTAACATCCCTTGAGCTCGATCGGCTCTTTACGGAGAAGGACCCTCGGCTTCGGGAGGCCAGGGCCTGTGTCTTTATCCAGTGTGTGGGCTCCCGGATATCAGAGCGTCCGTATTGCTCCCGGGTGTGCTGTACCCACTCAGTGGCCAGCGCCCTGCACCTCAAGGAGATGAATCCGGAGATGGATGTCTTTGTCCTGTACCGGGATATAAGGACCTATGGGATGAGGGAGGATCTTTACCGGGAGGCACGGGAGAGGGGAGTAATCTTTATTAGGTTCGATAATGAAAAGGGGTTAAAGGTGGACAAGATCAATGGGCAGCTCAGTGTCAGGTTTACCGATTGTACACTAAGGCGAGAGATAAAGATCAGGCCTGACCTCTTGACCCTTGCATCTGCAATAATACGCCCAGAGGAAGACCCCCTTTCCCAGCTCTTCAAGATACCGGTGAATGAGGATGGGTTCTTTGTTGAGGCCCATGTAAAACTCAGGCCGGTTGATTTTGCAACAGATGGTGTGTTTTTTTGTGGCCTGGCCCATTCCCCAAAGTCCATTGATGAGTCAATTGCCCAGGCCCAGGCAGCCGCATCGCGGGCCGTTACACTGCTCGCCCAGAAGGCCATTCGTAGTGGTGGAATGGTTGCGCTTGTCAATCCACTCTACTGCAGTAGCTGCGGTGTCTGTGTAGCGGTCTGTCCGTATAAGGCCCCTGGATTCAATGAGGAGACAGGAAAGGCGGAGATCAACCCGGTGCTTTGCAAGGGTTGCGGTCTCTGTGTTGCCTCCTGCAGATCGGGTGCCATACACCTCAATGGGTTTGATGAGGGCCAGATTATGGCCATGATTAGTCAAGTAAGTGCCTAAGATGGAAAACAAACTCAATAAACACAAAAAGCACAATAGACACTATTGAGGGGCAATACCATGAATGATTGGGAACCAAAGATTACAGCCTTTCTCTGTAGTTGGTGTAGTTATGCTGCCGCTGATCTGGCGGGAATCAACAGGATTCAGTATCCCCCGTACATAAGGCCTATCAGGGTGCCATGCTCCGCACGGGTCAATCCAAAGTTTATTCTATCGGCCTTTATGCGTGGCTCTGATGGGGTCTGGGTTTCGGGGTGACACCCAGGAGAGTGTCATTACCTGGAGGGTAATTATTATGCAAGACGGAAATTCGCGCTCTTAAACAACCTCTTAGAGCATATAGGGATTGAACCGGGGAGATTGCAGTTCTCGTGGATATCATCATCAGAGGCTGGAAAGTTCGCAGAGGTAGCAACAGAGGTAGTTGAAAAGGTTAGAGAAGTTGGCCCAATAAGGAGGCTTGCTAAGGGAAGGGCCCAGGTGGTTTGATAATGGGGCACAGTGATAAGATCAGTGAGATAGCCAAAAAGATCCTAGAGGAAAAGACGGTGGATGTGGTTATTGGCTTTAGGAAGGGGACTCTGCCGATGATGAGAGAGCCTGTCTTGATAAAGGATGCAGAAAGAACAGACCAATTGTACTGGGATAGTTTCTGCTTTATTAATCTCGCCAGTTATCTGCCTAAGAGAGAGGAGAAAATAGGGATAATAGCCAAGGGCTGTGACTCAAGGAACATTGCCGTACATATAGTAGAAAATCAGATAAAAAGGGAACAGCTTTACATAATAGGGGTCCCCTGTGAGGGAATGGTTGACAGAGGAAAGATAATCTCCCTTTTGGACGGTAAAGAGGTAAGGGAGATCACTGAATCCGATGGGGATCTTACCGTAAGGGGAGATGGCTTTGAGCATACCTTAAAAAAGGGAGATTATCTCCAGGATAACTGCATACGGTGCATGCACCGAAACCCGGTAATCTATGACGCCTTAGCAGGGGATTTGGTAGAAGAAAGGAAGGACCCTGACCCGTACGATGACGTAAAAGCTTTAGAGGCAATGGGGTCAGAGGAAAGGTGGGAGTTCTTTTCAAATCTTATTAAGGGCTGCACTCGCTGCTATGCCTGCCGCAATGCATGCCCTCTGTGTTACTGTCCTGCCTGTTTTGTGGATGAATCAGATCCCCAGTGGGTGGGAAAGAGTATTGACCCTACTGATACCATGACCTTTCATATCCTGAGGGCGTACCACTGTGCAGGTCGGTGCACGGACTGTGGAGCATGCGAGCAGGCCTGTCCAGTGGACATCAAGGTCAGGTTCTTTACCAGAAAATTGAATAAGGATGTCCTCGACCTCTATGACTGTGAGGCCGGATTGAGCACAGAAGAAAGGCCGCCTCTTGATACCTACAGACCGGACGATTATGACGAATTTATCAGATAAGGCGTCCGATGGGTGATAAGATAATTAAAAAAGGGCAATTACCCAATGTCTTAAAGGCCTTGAAAAAGACCTTTGAGGTATTTGTGCCCGTTAGGGAAGATGGTTTTTATAGGCTTAAGCCCTTGAAGGATGGGGAAAAGGTAGACCTCAGGTTCACCAATACACGCCTTTCACCAAAATCATTCGTCCTTCCTCAATCAGAGAGGATGTTTGAGTTCACCCTTGATGAGAAAAGCAAAGATGCCCATATCGTAAAAGAGGCTCCAAAGGGCTACCCACCGAAAGTGGTTTTTGGTATAAGGCCATGCGATGCCAAGGCCTTAAGATTGGTACATGTAAACTTTGACAACCCGGAATTTAGAGATCCATGGTGGATCAAGCGTCTGGAGTCAGTCACACTCCTTGGCCTTGGATGTAATGAACCGTGTAGCACCTGTTTTTGTACATCTGTCAATTGTGGACCTTTCAATAAAGAGGGCCTGGATGTTTTGCTTTATGATCTCGGAGAATGCCTTCTCGCAAGGACCCTTACAGAAAAAGGTGAGAAACTCTTACAGGTAGGAGGAGTGGATAAGGATGCGGACAGTGGGTTAAAGAAGAAGGCGGATGAGCTCAAGACAAGAGCTGAGAAGAAGATAGGCAGTCATGTACCCACAGATAAACTAGGGAAAAAGAATGTTAATGACCTGTTTGATGCCCCTTTCTGGGATGATGTTGCCTTTGCCTGTATAAACTGTGGTGCGTGCACCTTTCTATGCCCTACGTGCTGGTGTTTTGATATACAGGATGAGGTTACAAAGAGGCAAGGGGATAGGATTAGAAACTGGGATAGTTGTATGTTTCCACTTTTTACCCTGCACGCCTCCGGGCATAACCCGAGGGCTCAAAAGGTGCAGAGGGTCAGGCAGCGATTCATGCATAAGTTGAAATACTATGTAGACAAATATAAGAATGGCGTTGCCTGTGTTGGTTGCGGAAGGTGCGTTAACCACTGTCCAGTAAACATCGATATACGAGAGGTCTTCAGGCTTATGAATGATTCGGAAGATAGTAAGCAACAATGAAGAATCATAATGAGGAGCTTCGGTTGTCAGATAATCCATATCTGCCTTTTCCGGCAAGGATTCAGCAGATCATTACGGAAACAGAGGATAGGAACTTAAAGACCTTTAAGGTAGCCTTCATCAATAAAGGGGATGAGCAAGGGTTTCATTCTATCCCCGGACAGTTCTGCCAGATCTCTGTAGCAGGCAAGGGTGAGATACCACTCGGTATAGCCTCTTCCCCAACAGAGGAGGGATATCTCTTGTTTACGGTTAACAGGACCGGGGTGGTAACCAGATACCTCCATCATATGAAGGAAGGTGATACCATCGGTATCAGGGGACCATTGGGTAACTGGTATCCCTGGGACAAGATGGAGGGGAAGAGCGTGGTAGTAATCGGTGGAGGATTTGCATTTACCACCTTGAGGGCGGGAATCGTCTACATGCTCCATCCAGAAGAGAGAGATAGATTTAAGGATATTACCGTTGTATATGGGGCACGATCCCCGGGTCTGCTTCTCTACAGAAAAGAACTTGAACAATGGGAAAAGAGGGATGACGTAAACGTCCATATCACGGTTGATGCGACCGATGATCCGCACTGGCCATACAATGTAGGCTTTGTGCCCGCCATCACGGAGCAAAAGATCACAACCGGTGAGAATTCCTACGCCCTTGTCTGCGGCCCGCCTATTATGATCAAGTTCACACAGCCAGTACTTGAGAGGCTGGGATTTAAACCCGAGCAGGTCATCATATCTCTAGAGATGAGGATGAAGTGCGGGATAGGCACCTGCGGCAGGTGCAACATCGGCGAGAAATATGTATGCAAGGATGGTCCTGTGTTCTCATTAGCCCAGCTTACTGAGTTGCCACAGGAATACTGACTGTTGGAATTTTACAGATCCAGATCTTTGAGCTCTTCTATTATAGCCCTCTGTCTGTTGTTTACCCTCTTCGGTATGGCAATACGTATCTTTACATATGCATCTCCTCTACCCCGGCCATCCATGCTGGGCATGCCATACCCTTTCAATCTCATCTTTGAGCCACTCTGGGTCCCGGCTGGTATCGTAAGGCTCATCCTCTTGCCGTCAATGGTTGGCACCTCAATCTTGGCCCCCAATGCGGCCTCGGAGAATTTTATCTCTCTATTCATGTAGAGATCATTCCCTTCCCTCTGGAAGATGGGGTGATCCAAGACCTTTATCCTAATATAGAGATCTCCTGGGGGTCCTCCTGCTGGTCCTGGCTGACCCTTGCCAGCGAGCCTTAATTTCTTGCCATCGGCTATCCCAGCAGGAACCTTAACCTTTATCTGTTGATGTACCCCACCTAAGTTATAAGAGATCGTCTTTTCCTGGGCCTTGACAACATCCTCCAGGTGTAGGGGCAGTTCATAGATTAGATCCTGGCCCTTCAAGGCCCCAGTCTGATCGCCATAGCCAGTAAAAAAAGAGCTAAAGGGATCGACCTTTGCCCTATATCTGGGGCCCTTGCTTGCCCCAGAGAAGATGTGGCTGAAGATGCCTGAACCTGTCCCTCTCTTCGAGCCGCCGATATCGCCAAAGCCAAATTCCCTGAATATATCGCTAAAATCAAAGCTCCTGAAGATATCCTCTTGGCTGTATCTCTGCTGGAAGCCCTCGGCCCCAAACATATCATACTGTTTTTTCTTCTCTGGGTCGCTCAATACAGCATAGGCCTCACTTACCTCCTTAAATTTCTCCTCAGCGGCCTTGTTCTCCTTGTTCCTGTCAGGGTGGTACTTCATCGCCAGCTTCCTGTAAGCCTTTTTGATATCATTAGTGCTGGCAGATTTATTTACCCCAAGTGTCTTATAGTAATCCTTATTTGACATCTCTATGGTAAGCTAATCTCCTTTTATTCTTGGTAAAATTACAACTTGTAATATAAACAGGGCCGATATCAAAGTCAAGAAGGCACATTTCCCCTTTTGGATGTAGTTTTAGCCGATATTCCTCCCCTTGCAGCCCAACTGATCGTCACTGTCAGCCAGTCAGGCTCACAGGTTTTATAGAGCAGGTCAGCAATTTCCTCAGTGATATATTCCTGCCAGTTTCTCTTGTTTCTCCACATCATTAGGTAATCCCTGACTGATTTGCTTTCCAGGATTTTTTCTCTGGGTTTGTACCGTATGGTCACAACGCCTTGATCATGCCTTTCCGAGACAGGACAGAGCGATTGGAATTCTGGATATTCCCATTCAATCAGGGGTGCATGCTCTCTTGCAGGAAAGGTAACTAGTCCGGCGCCTTTAGGGATCTCAACCCTGGCCTCTGATGCCCGTGAATAGTCCGTCATCTAAGATCCCCCCTATGTTCGTGGATAGTAGCTTAGGGAACGTTCACCCGATCAGTTTAAAAATTGCTGGGTAAATGTCAATATAAACTTATCTGTGGTCCCTGTGTTTCATAAATTATTTGATTTTCATTGAAATGCATAAGATACTATGGGGACAAGGAAAAGCGATAGATTTGGAAAGGCGTTACAGGCGGATAGGTCATTGATTTACTCCAGAAGATATATCGTAGCTGCTGGCCTTATCGCCTTATTTATTCTTTTACTTTCTTTCAGACACTGGCATTCAGGCCAATGGGCTGAAAGGGCGAATAAGGAAGCTGCTGTCCCAATCAAGATGGACAAGTCGGCCATCCGCGCAGATGATGGGGATACCTTTTTTTACAAAGACCTTCCCATAAGGATCTTAGGCATAGACGCACCGGAGATTATCCACAGAGAACACGGGATATTTGAGGATCAGCCCTATGGCCGAAAGGCAGCAGCAATGACCATGGATATTGTAAGAAAGGCCAGGATTGTTGAATACCTCCCCTTTCAAAGTGATAAGTATGGCCGTCTTCTAGCACATGTATTTGTCGATGGAGAACTTTTATCTGTCCATCTGATCAGGGCCGAATTAGCATATGAGAACGTATCCTATTACGGGGATAATGGATTTCCTGAGCTTGCGGGGAGGATTTTACGGGCTGCTCAGCAATCCCCAAGGCCACCATTTGAGGAACCATACAGGTGGCGTCGGAGGCATCAGGTAAGGTAATGAAAAAACAGGCCACTCACCTTGAGGTAATTACCACGCATGTGAATGCCGACTTTGATTCCCTGGCATCTATGCTGGCTGCCAAAAGGCTTTATCCTGAGGCCATAATTGTGTTTCCCGGTGCCCAGGAAAAAAACTTGAGGAATTTTTTTCTGCACACCAGTTCTTATCTCTTTGATTTCGTTCGTATCAAGGATGTTGATCTAAAGAACATTAGGAGGCTTATCCTGGTTGACACACGGCAGAAAAGGCGGATTGGCAAATTTAAGGAACTCCTGGGCATGGATGATGTGGAGATACACATATATGATCATCACCCCCCGTCTAATGATGACATCAAGGGTGATTTCGAGGTTATCCAGGAACGGGGGGCAGGCATATCCACAATGACGGAGATACTAAGGGAAAGGGGGATTACGGTTACCCCTGATGAGGCAACCCTGATGTCACTCGGTATCTATGAGGATACTGGCTCTTTTACCTTTTCCTCTACAAAGGCAGAAGATTATGAGGCTGCTGCCTGGTTATTAGAGCAGGGGGCATCCCTCAATACAATCTCCGATATGTTAACCAGAGAGCTGACCGCTGAGCAGGTGTGGCTCTTGAATGACCTGATGGCCTCGGCTACCAGAAACAATATCAATGGTGTGGAGGTAGTCATAGCCAAGGCCAAAAGTGACAGGTATATCGGTGACTTTGCCGTACTGGTTCAAAAGTTTATGGAGATGGAGAATCTCAATGTCATCTTTGGCCTCGCCCAGATGGAAAATAGGGTCTATCTGGTGGCCAGGAGCAGGATTCCGGAGGTAAATGTTGCTGAGATTGCCTTTGAATTTGGCGGTGGAGGGCATCCGCAGGCTGCCTCAGCTACAATCACCGAAAGAACCCTGATCCAGGCAGAGGAAGATCTTCACAACATGCTTTTGAGGCGGATAGATTTTGAGAGATTGGCCAAGGATATGATGAGCTCTCCGGTCATCCATATATCACCTGAGGCCACCATCAGAGAGGCACATGATACCTTAGCCCGCTACAATATCAACTTCTTGATGATTGTTGATGAAGAGGGGAAGCTGAAGGGATATACCTCCAGGCAGGTGGCGGATAGGGCCATTTCCCTGGGCCTTGAGATAAGGCCCATAAAGGAGTACATGAATGTGGAATTCTACCACGTAGGACCTGAGGCCACCTTGAAGGAGATACAGGACTTGATTATCAGTAACAAGGTCGGAATCCTACCGGTACTAAGAGATAGCCAGCTGATTGGAGTTATCACAAGGACAGACCTTTTAAATATATTGATAGAGAGGTCATCTACACCCGAGTTTGTTTATGATTCAGAGGGGGAGGTTCCGAGGTTCATTCGGAAGAAGAACATCGGAAATTTACTCAAGGAACGGTTACCCGATAAGATAGTAAAGTTATTAAAGGATTTGGGAGGGATAGCCGACAGGCTTGATTATAATGCCTATCTGGTGGGTGGTCTCGTAAGGGACGTTATCCTAAAAAGGGAAAATCTTGACGTGGACATCGTTATCGAGGGGGATGGCATCAGGTTTGCTAAGACCGCTGCCTCTCATCTTGGCGCCGAGATGAGGAGCTATCCTAAGTTTGGGACAGCTGTCCTCACAATGCCTGATGGCTTTAAGATAGATGTTGCAACTGCCAGGATGGAGCACTACGAATCACCTGCTGCGCTGCCTGAGGTGAAGCTGAGTTCCTTGAGGAGGGATCTCTTTAGAAGGGATTTTACCATCAATACCCTGGCCGTTCAGGTTAATAAGGGGCATTATGGCAGCCTTATAGATTATTTTGGGGCCATGAGGGATATGAAAGAGCGTACTTTAAGGGTCATTCATAGCCTCAGTTTTGTTGAAGATCCCACGAGGATCTTGAGGGCCATAAGATTTGAACAGCGGTTCGGCTTCAGAATAGGCAGACTCACGGAGACCCTGATTCAAAATGCCGTCAGTTTGCGCTGTTTTGAAAATCTCTCTGGCCAAAGGCTTTTCGTCGAACTACAGATGATTTTAAAGGAAGAAGATCCCATGGGGCCAATAGGGCGAATGGATGGATACGGTCTTCTGAAGTTTATCTCTCCCGAGCTGAGGCTTACCGAGGAGGTAAGAAGTATCCTGAAGGAAATAAAGGGGATCCTGGTATGGTTTGATCTCCTTTACCTGGGTATTGCCTATGAGCCATGGAAGGTGTACTTTCTCGGTTTAACCTCTTGTTTGAGCGATGATGCCTTCGAGAACTTAGTTGGCAGGCTGCAGGTCGACGAAAAAGAGATGGTAGGTATGATTTCCACTCGCAAGGAGGCAAGACGCGTCTTAGAAGAACTTTATAATCTGAAGGATAAGAAAAGGTACTCTCTTTACAGGATTCTCTCAGCACTTCCCACTGAGACCTTGCTTTATGGCATGGCCAAGACCAGGAGCGAAAAGATAAAGAGATCCATATCAACCTTTTTTACCAAGCTGAGAGGAACGGAGGTCCTTTTAAAGGGCAAGGATCTCATTGCTATGGGTTATAAGCCTGGCCCCTTTTTTAAGGAGATACTTGAGGGCATCCTGGAGGCCAAGCTGGAGGGTGATGTGAGCACCAGGGACGATGAGATTGAATTTGTAAAGGACAGATTCGGGAGCCTGCTTAACAATTGATCAAACATGCACATCTGGAGGACTGAAGAATGGAGAAAAAGAGAATCGTGAGCGGCATGAGGCCAACCGGGAAGCTACATCTTGGACACATCCATGGGGCACTGAATAACTGGCGCTCCCTTCAAAGGGATTACCAATGCTTCTATTTTATCGCCGACTGGCATGCCCTAACAAGTGAATACGAACATCCGGAGATTATCAAAGAGACTATCAAGGATATACTGATTGACTGGGTCGCAGTTGGTCTCAGCCCGGAGGAATCGGTGATCTTTGTTCAGTCGAGCATAAAGGAACATGCGGAGCTTCATCTGATTCTTTCTATGTTTACACCGCTTCCATGGCTGGAGAGAAACCCGACCTATAAGGAGCAGCTCAAGGAAATGGCCCAGAGGGACCTTTATACCTACGGCTTTTTGGGCTATCCGGTTCTCCAGGCTGCTGACATCCTGATGTATAAGGCAAACGGGGTGCCCGTAGGAGAGGATCAGAGCGCTCATGTTGAGTTGACACGGGAGATAGCCCGGCGTTTCAATCACTTCTATTCAAATATTTTTCCCTTGCCGGAGACCCTGCTGGCGCCAGAGGCCAAGATACTCGGTACTGACAGGAGAAAGATGAGTAACAGCTACAACAATGCCATATTTATCTCTGACCCACAAGAGGTAGTAAGCAAAACGGTAGCTGGCATGATTACCGATCCCCAGAGGGCCAGGAGATCTGATCCCGGCAGGCCGGATTTCTGTAATGTCTTTACCTTTCATGAGTTATATACGGATAAGGAAAAGGTAAAGGAGATCGACGAGGCGTGTCGTAGGGCGACCATAGGGTGCGTGGAGTGTAAGCAGATCATGGCATCGAACCTCAATAAGGCCCTGGAACCGTTAAGAGAGAAGAGGAAGGAGCTGGAGGGCAACCCCCAGCTTATAGAAGATATTATTCATGAGGGTAATAAAAAGGCACGTAAGATTGCCCAAGAGACCATGGAAGAGGTGAGAGAGGTTGTTAAGATCTAGTCATGACCTTTGAGACAAAACTTGAGATATTTCAGGGCCCGCTTGATTTACTCCTGCACCTGGTAAAGATCAATGAGATAGATATCTCAGATATACCCATAGCCACCATTACCGATCAGTATCTTCAATACCTGGATCTGATGAGGGCACTGGATATTAATGTTGCCGGTGAATTTTTGGTAATGGCGTCTACCTTGATGCACCTCAAATCAAAGATGCTCCTTCCAAGGCAAGTGCAGGATCTGGAGGAGATAGAAGAGCTGAAGGAGGAAATTCTGAGGCCCCTCAGGGAATATCTGCTGCTCCAAGAAGCGGCAAGCCACTTGGCGTCAAGGGACATTCTCTACAGGGATGTGTTCAAGAGGGGTAGTGAGATAAATGGAAGACAGGGGTTCGAAGAGGATATCAGTGCAGAAAGGGTTAACCTCTATGATTTGATGGATGCCTTTCGGAAGGTCATAAAAAGGAGATATCCCGGTGTAGTTATTAAATTCCGGGCTCAGGCCTGGTCTGTTAAGAAAAAGATGGTCGAGATAATGAGGCAATTGAGGGGCAAAAGGAATGCATACTTTACAGACCTCTTTTCCGGAGATTCCTCCGTGTTAGAGCTCATTGCCACCTTTTTGGCCCTGCTTGAGCTGGTAAAGAATGGCTCTATTGCTGTTTTTCAGGAAAAGGTGGGTAGTGATATTAAACTTGAGGCGTTGAACACGTCCCCAATCCGTTGACCGCTTTTGGTTTAAGACAAGTAACGAACAACCAGTAACAGTTAACCAATGGACAATTCCCTTAAGCTCATCGTAGAGTCCCTTCTTTTTGCGGCGAGTGAACCTCTCACCCCTCGCCAGATCCATGCCCTTCTGCCGGAGGAAGATCTCAAAGAGATAAAGGATGTGCTTGAGGATCTCAAAAAGGATTATGAAGGGATGAAAAGGAGCTTTCTCATCAGGGAGGTAGCCAAGGGCTATCAGTTTCGCACCCTTCCCCGGTTTAGGCCGTATATCTCCAAAATGCTCAGCACAACTCCGTCCAGATTAACCAGGGCAGCACTCGAGACATTGGCCATCATTGCTTACAGGCAACCCATCATCCGGCAGGAGATTGAGCGGCTGCGGGGCGTGGATGTGGGAGGAATACTGAGGATGTTGCTCAAAAAGGGACTCATCAGGATTCTCGGCCGAAAGTCCCTACCGGGCAGGCCAATAATCTACGGCACAACAGGAAAGTTTCTTGAGTTCTTCGATCTAAAGGACCTTTCATCGCTTCCCACCTTAAAGGAGATGGAAGAGCTCGGCGATGAGGAAGTTGGGCAATAGGAGAAAGGAGCGGCTCAACAAGATTATCTCCATGGCTGGTATTGCCTCCAGAAGGCGTGCCGAGGAACTTATCTCCTCAGGTCTGGTAACGGTAAACGGCCGGGTGGAAACAAGCCTTGGCTCAAAGGCAATCTGGGGCGTGGATTCCATCACCGTTGACGGTCAGGCCATACCTGATCCCCCCAGGAAGATCTATGTGATGTTACATAAACCCTTCGGCTATGTCAGCACCCTGCGAGACCCTGAAGGGAGACCTATCATCCGGGACCTGATAAAGGATGTCAAAGAGCGGGTGTTTCCGGTTGGGCGCCTGGATTTTGACAGTCAGGGCCTGTTAATCCTCACCAATGACGGGGAACTCGCCTACCGTCTCATGCATCCCCGATACCATATTCCCAGGACATACAAGGTAACTATTGAAGGCCCTCTATCAGATGATTCAGTTCAAAGATTAAAAGAGGGCATCACCCTTGATGACGGGCCAACCAATCCTGCCCATGTCGAGGTAATAGAGAGAGGGCAGGAGAGAAGTG
>CP070704.1:1904343-1916559 GCA_020349945.1 Deltaproteobacteria bacterium | reverse complement strand
TCACCGCTTTAACCGGAACATTCTACGCGCAGTATGCCTGTTTTATCGATCCCGACTCAGTCTTTGGACTCTCCCTTTCCATTGAACTCGCACTGTTCGCCATTGTGGGAGGTGTGGGTACGATGTGGGGACCAATCATAGGGGCATTTATCCTCCGGATCTTAACCGAGTATACATCTGCTACGTTTGGGGCAGGGCTGGCAGGACTGCAACTCATAATCTACGGCAGCCTTCTCATGGCAATGGTCCTTGCTAAACCAGAGGGGTTGGCCACTGTTTTTGCCAAGGCCTACTGGTGGGTGGAGGCCATACTGCCTGGAAAAAAAGAAAAAATAGGTGTGAGGCCATGATCCTGGAGGTAAGAGATCTGATCAAGAATTTCGGCGGCTTGTGTGCGATTGATCACTTCAGCCTCTGCGTGGAAGAGGGGCAGATCCTCGGGCTTATCGGGCCAAATGGCGCGGGCAAGACCACCATGTTCAATCTTATAACCGGGGTCTATTCCCCGGACGCGGGGGAGGTCTGGTTCAAGGGGAGGAATCTGATAGGGCTCAAGCCCTATGAGATCTGTCACATGGGGATTTGCCGCACATTCCAGATCGTCCAGCCCTTTCGTGAGATGACGGTATTGCGGAACGTCATGACGGGTGCCTTCAGCCGTAACGCCGATGTAGAGGAGGCCCAGGACAAGGCGAGGGGGATTCTTGAATTTATGGGGCTCTCGTTAAGGGCGGATACCCTGGCAAAGGAGCTGACCACCATCGACCAGCGGAGACTGGAGTTTGCAAGGGCGCTTGCCACAGGGCCGGAAGTGCTTCTCATGGATGAGTCTATGGCCGGGTTAAACCCTGCGGAGTGCGAGGTTGCCATCTCGCTTATCAAAAAGATTCGTGAGCAGGGGGTCACCATTGTGGTTGTTGAGCATAACATGAAGGCGATATTGTCGATTTGCGATTCCATAGTGGTCATGGCGCAGGGGTCAAAGATAACCGAGGGGATACCAGAAGAGGTTGTCAATGACCAGAAGGTCATTGAGGCCTACCTGGGGAAGAGTTTTGGTGATGCTGCGAATAGATAAGGTTGATGTCTCATATGGGTCGGTGAGGGTTTTGCACGGAATCAGCTTCCACATGGACAAGGGGGAGTGTTTGGCCCTTTTGGGGTCAAATGGTGCCGGAAAGTCAACCATCCTCAAGACGATTTCGGGCCTGCTCAACCCGGACGGTGGAAGTATCGTGTTCATGGAGGAAAGGATTGACCATCTCCCAACCTTTGAGGTGGCCAAGGCCGGTATCGCTCATGTTCCTGAGGGAAGACGCGTCTTTCCTCAGCTATCCGTTGAGGAGAACCTGGACATGGGCTCCTATCTTCCGGAGGCCAAAAAGCAGAGGAAGAGGACCAAGGAATGGGTATATTCCATCTTCCCGGTCCTCGAGGAACGCCGAAGGCAGATGGCCGGAACCCTGTCTGGTGGAGAACAGCAGATGATGGCCATCGGCAGGGGCCTGATGTTAAAACCCCGGCTCCTCATGCTGGATGAACCCTCACTGGGGCTCGCCCCGATCATAACCGACGGTGTGTATGAAAAGTTAGGGGAGATCCGAAAGCAAGGGGTCTCCATCCTCCTGGTGGAGCAGGATGTACTCAGAGCGCTTGGTATCTGCGACCGAGGCTATGTTCTCAAAAACGGCAGGATTCATCTTGAGGGAGCAAGGGAGCAACTTTTAGCAGATAGCGAGATAAAGTCCGCATATCTGGGGATGTGACCATCATGGAGATGTTTACGGGTAATAAAAGAAAGAACGGGGGTAGCGAAATATAGCCCCCTCCTTTTAGGACCCCGATTTGATGGCCTGGTCAATTCGCTCAACCAAGTCCTTAAATTCCCCCCAACTATCTATATCAAGGTTAATGCCCTTTTTGGTAGGCACCCAATTATCCGGGCTTGTATCGGGTTGAAAGTAAGTCCTAAAATCTATTCTTTGCTTCCCCCTATACTCCCCCAAGCTTGCCACTATCTTCTCTAAGGCGTTCTTTTGTATCTCTCCTATGACCTGGTCCAAGGTATTATCAGCTCCTTTCTGTCTTGAGATAGTCATTACCTCTAATATATTTTGCAGGGACTAGGCAATTGTTTTTACGTTTTCACTGCGCATAAATCCCGTATCTTTGCTGTTTTTTGTTGACTTTTTCTGGACTCCCTGGCATCTTCGATATACCCTAACTCACTCAATCTATTGCTAAATTCACTCTTGTTCATCAGGAAAAAACCGATTCTATAATTGGATGCTTTTTCTTGCTTTTTAGCGCCTCTACCCCGTTTTTTAAGGGTATCTTGAACCGTATATTCCTGAGTTCAGCTATGATGTGCCTGTGGATTGCAAGTAAGGTAGTATGTATCAAACTTTTTTGAATAAGTTGCATTTTTATGATAAAATTCTCGTGTCGGTGATAAGAACATGCCTGCAACAAGAAGGGAAACCAACAACCCCAACCTTTTAGTAAAAGGGCTTAATCATGTTTGATATTAACGACGATGAAGTGTTAGCGAGTGTAAAAAAATACGAACTAGTCCGCAGGAAACAGAAGAGACGTCTCTATATCGATGTGTACCAAGTTATCGCTGGAGAACACGCAGCAAAATTCATGGCTATTCCTAAAACCTCGCTAGGAGCCTGTGATGAAGAGTATTGGGGCCGTGGTGATTCAGAGATAGACGCCTTACAGGAGTGTTTGTCTCGCATAAAAGATATAAGCTATGATGACCTCCGTCGTCTTCCTGATTCCGAAAGACATACGACAACGAGGAGGATTTCTCGAAAGCTCTATCGCTGATCTCAAAAAGTGCCGGAAGGGATCCAAGGAATAGTTCTTAACAGCAGATACGCGAGCTCGAATATCTAGACGCCTTCCCCCCTCAGTAATTTCTCACCATATTCATCAATGAAAGCGTCAAGATCCTTTTGCCAGGTGGGCATGATGTTAAGCCCCTCTCTCTTTAATTGTCTGTTCTCAAGGATAGAATTGGCTGGCCTCATCGCGGGCGTAGGATAGTCCTTGGTTGTACAGGGAACAAGGGAGGTCTTGATTTCCATTTTCTCCAAGAAGTACCGTGCCCACTCATATCTACTGCAGTAACCTTCTGATGTGGCATGGTAAATCCCTTCTTTTCCACTGTCTATTAGTAACTTGATCTGCCGGGCCACCCTGTAAGACCAGGTAGGAGAACCAAACTGATCATTAACAACAGATATAGACTCCCCCTTGTCTTTGAGAGCCAATGTGAGCAACTTCTTTGGAAAATTATCTCCCCTCATACCGTAAAGCCAGCCTACCCTGACAATAATATAGTTTGGAGCATTTTGCTTCACAGCCATTTCACTCTCCATCTTTGTCAAACCATAAAAAGAGAGGGGATCCATCGGGTCATCCTCAAAATAGGGTTGTGGAATTCTCTTTCGGCCATTAAATACAAAATCAGAGGATATATGAACAATAACCTTATCATACCTGGCGGCGCCCTGCGCCAAGTTCCTGGGGCCTTCCACATTAATTCTCTCAGCTACCTTTCTTTCTGTCTCGCACTCATCTACCTTGGTAAAGGCAGCACAATTAAGAATGATATCGGGCGATAATTGACTAATGCTGGTTATGACCTTGTCCCAACTAGTAATATCAAATTCTTCTTTATCTGGGGCAATGACTTCATAGTCTCTTTTCAAGACCTGCTCACACTCGCTGCCAAGGCGTCCGCTCGCACCAGTCAATAGAATCTTCATTTTCCCCTATCCTTCAGCTTTACTTCCCCGTTAAGAGTCACTAATTAATAATACTATTATTATCGAATATTATCGAAAGCACTACAGTTTTCAGCAAACAATCCTCAGTATAAGAAATCATATCAGCGAGAAGATACATAAGAAGGGATTCAGCAGGTCATTTCATGCAATGCCCACTGCCAATATAACATAGGTTTTAATGAAGAACCGAAAGTGCGTCCTTATTGCAGGTTAGATATTATAGCAATACCTAAGAGAAAAACTACTAACCCACATAAACGGATGATACTGCCACTGGCTCGAGTGAACCACCAGTCAATGAGACCTTTAATCTGTGATAATGGTCCCATAAGCAAGTATACCCCCTTGATTAAGGCAAGCAGGCCCAATACGAGACACAACCAGAATATCCCTGTATAAGCAAAGGCACCTGCTATCAGAATTATCCCGAAAACAATGGGTAAGATAGCCAAAATCCTCACTCTTTCTATAAGAAGGAGTTTTTTCAGAACCCCCACTGTTCCTTCAGTATAAACAACTAAAAGGGTGCCGACGGCTATCCACAAGATTGCTACGGCATATAAGGCCACAATCATATCATCTCCCCAGAATAATGGTCTCAAAACTACCAAATTCTCAACAAATACACAAGGGTATCATTTAGGGAGGAAAGTATAAGGGAAATTGCCAGGTCGGTCAAGGTAAACTCCCTTAGGTTTCAAAGAGGGCATTGCATCATGTGTAAAAAGCGGGCGATCATACACAGGGGTCTAAAAACTTCACACAGAGGAATAACTGATCGATATAATAAGCTGAAAAGAGACATATTTATTACCTTTACATCTTTTATGCCTTCATGTCTCGGTGCATCGGAGTCTTGTAAGGCGTTGTCATCTTAACCTTGATAGGTGCCTTGCTGCTATATCGACTGCCTCTTGAGGTGTTTCGACATAATCAATCCCATCAATACCAGGCCAAGTTTTGAGGCCAACTAGGGGCTTACCTATCTTGAGGGCCAGGCCAATCTCTGATAGAGTTCCATACCCGCCTGCAATTGCTATGACCACATCCGAGGCCCTGACTACCAGCAGATTCCTGCCTTCACCGAGACCTGTGGGTATAGCCAGGTGTATAAAAGCATTAGCTGAATCCCTTGCTTCTCCTGGCAGTATACCGGCGGTCATCCCACCTGCTTTGTAGCACCCTTTTGCTGCCCCTTCCATAACCCCGCCCAGGCCTCCACAGACAAGAATCCAGTCATTCTGTCCAACAAGATAACCCACATCACAGGCCATATTATAGGCTTCCCGTGAACAATCCCCTGCACCGATGACACCAACATAAATCTTCCTAGCCATCTTATGCATCTGAAAAAAATATTGACAAAAAGACTCCCATGACCAAAGATAGACCGATCTCAGATATATCTGAACAAAGTACGGTTAAATATACAAAAGGAAAAGTCAAGGACTAAAAATCGAACGATGAGAACTTTCAGCTTGATAAAATCGAGATTTAAGTTTGGCCTGTTATTAACTGCTCTTATTTTTGTGCTTCTTGTCTGGCTCTTCATGATTATCTTTGAGGGCGAAAAACCGCAGGCTCATTTAGAACCATTGCCAGAGTATTTGAGTGAGGGCATTAACTTCACTCTAACAGCCTCTGACCTCAAAATGGGGCTGAGAAACATCAAGGTGATTGTAAATCAGGATGGGCTTGTTTTTCCTATACTAAAAAAGGATTTTCCATATGAGGGACTTTTCAACAAAAGGGGAATCCGTACATATGAGGAGGGATTTACCGTAGATCCGAAAAAATTAAATATGGTACAGGGGCAGGCCAATCTTGTCATCGAGATCCTTGATTTCTCCAAGAGAAGAGGTGGGGATGGAAATCTCTTATTATTAGAGCATAAGATGATAGTAGACACAATTCCCCCCTCAATAACAGCTGCCAGTAGAGGCCATAACATTAGTATCGGGGGTTCGGGCCTGATCCTTTACAGGCCCTCACTCGACACCCATGAGAGTGGTGTTTTGGTGAATGATCTTCTTTTTCCTGGTGTACCTTTGTCGAGAGATCCTCAAACAGGGCTATATATCTGCTATTTTGCCCTTCCCTACAATTCTCAGAAGGACACTCCATTGTACCTTTGGGCCAAAGATGGGGCTGATAATGAAACGAAAAAGATTTTTTCTTATTATATTAGGGGAAAACAGTTCCGCAGCGATACGATCCGGATATCTGATCAATTCCTAGAACAGGTAGTCTCCCGTTTTACTGCCGATCTATTTGGGCCAGAAAAAACTACGATTGAGAAATATCTGCTGATTAATAAAAGATTGAGAGAGGAAAACCATGCTGTATTAAGAGATCTCTGTCAATCGCCAACCGAGGAAAAATTGTGGGATGGTCCGTGGATAAGAATGAAAAATGCCGCGACAATGGCCACTTTCGGTGACCAGAGAACCTACTATTACAAAGATAAGGCAATAGATAGGGGAGTACACGTGGGTGTTGATCTGGCATCACTGGCCACATCTCCTGTCCAGGCTGGCAATACGGGCAGGGTTATCTTTGCCCAAGATCTAGGAATTTACGGCCTAACGGTAGTACTGGATCACGGGCAGGGCCTTTATACCATGTATGGTCATTTAAGCAGGATTGATGTGAATGTTGGTCAGCTCATCGCCAAGGGAGATGCACTTGGCGCTACCGGTCAAACAGGTCTGGCAACCGGCGATCACCTCCATTTCAGCTTTTTGGTTCATGGTGTTTTTGTCAACCCAATAGAGTGGTGGGATCCACACTGGATAAAGGACAATATATCCAGAAAGTTGAACACCATAGATAACCCTAGTGAAAAATAGTACCTTGATCAGGGTGTTTAAGAAAAAGATCTTGAGGTACAGTGCTGCTTTTAAACACTAGGAAAACCGTGGACGAAAAGGACTTATATGAAGATTGATTCACGCCTAAAGGTTATCCAGGTTAGCTGCTATTCGGGGTATAAGGCAAATGAGCGGCCTACTCATTTTACTGTGCGAGGGCGAAACCTACAGGTAGAGAAAATTATCGATCGATGGTATGGGATCAATCATAACTATTTCAAGGTATTGGCCAATGATGAGAAGATCTATCTGATTAGATACGACCAAGGTAAGGATCTATGGACACTGGAGAAAATAGTGGGTCTAAACACGGGATGAATCTCTATAAACCAACTCCCTTTTTTCCAAACCAGAAATCCGATCCCGTAACCGGGCTGCCTCCTCAAAATCCAACCTTCTGGCTGCAGTAAGCATCTCTTTCTTGAGCGATTTTATAGCCTTCAGTAAAGTATCAAGGGGAATATATTCCTCCTCTGGTTCTGAAACAGTGGGAATGGTCACATAATCTGCTTCGTAAACAGAACCAAGGATATCAGAAATCTCCTTCTTAATTGATTGTGGGGTAATCCCGTGCGCTTTATTATATCTCTGCTGTAAACTTCGCCTTCTGTTGGTTTCATCTATCGCCTTTTTCATGGAAGGCGTCACCTCATCAGCATAAAAGATGATCTTACCATCCACATTTCTGGCAGCCCGCCCGCAGGTCTGGACAAGAGACCTCTCAGACCTCAAAAAGCCCTCTTTGTCTGCATCCAAAATGGCCACCAGCGAGACCTCTGGCAGATCTAAACCCTCCCTCAAAAGATTGACCCCTATAAGGACATCAAAGATACCAAGCCTCAGGTCTCTGATAATCTCCGTCCTTTCAATGGTAGTTATGTCAGAGTGGAGGTACCTGACATTAATCCCCAACTCGGCATAATACTCGGTGAGGTCTTCGGCCATGGCCTTGGTGAGCGTGGTGACCAGAATACGCTGACCATCATTTATGACACTCCTGATTGCAGTTAAGAGATCATCTACCTGGCTGCGCGCTGGTCTGACTGAGATCTCCGGGTCTATCAGGCCTGTGGGTCTAATAATCTGCTCGATTACGTGGGTTGCCTTGTTCAGTTCGTATGGGCCCGGGGTGGCGGAAACATGGATGATCTGACTGACCCGGGATTCAAATTCCTCGAACTTGAGTGGCCTGTTGTCAAGGGCAGAGGGAAGGCGAAAACCAAATTCAACCAATGTCTCTTTCCTTGATCTATCACCCCTGTACATACCCATGAGTTGGGGAGCCGTAATATGGCTTTCATCTAAAATAATAAGGGAATTATCAGGAAAATAGTCAAGCAGTGTTGGCGGTGGCTCACCTGCTCTCCTGCCTGTTAGATGTCTGGAATAGTTCTCTATTCCATGGCAATAACCCATCTCCTCCATCATTTCTAAATCATACAGGGTCCTCTCCTGGATTCTTTGGGCCTCAATCCACTTCTTTTCCCTCTTGAAATATGCAATCCTCTCAGCCAGCTCTTCTCTAATGTTCTGGATCGCCCCTTGCCTCTTAGGTAATGTGGTCACATAATGACTGGCTGGGTAGATAGTCACCCGGCTCAGACCTTGCATAACGCGACCCGTAAGGGGATCAATCTCCTGAATATCTTCAACACAATCACCAAGAAATGTGAGCCTGATAGAGGAGTACTCCTCGTATGCTGGATAGATATCCACCACATCACCCCTGACCCTGAAAGATGAGCGATGAAAGTCTAGGTCACTCCTTTCATAGTGAATTTCCACCAACTTTCTGAGGACATCTTCCCTGCTTATATCATCCCCTTTCTCCAGGTACAGGAGCATACCATGATAGGCCTCAGGGGAGCCAAGCCCGTAGATGCATGATACGCTGGCTACGATGAGAACATCATCCCTGTCCAGAAGAGATCTGGTTGCCGAATGTCTCATCTTGTCGATCTGCTCATTGATGGAGGCATCTTTCTGGATATAGGTATCGGTTTGAGGGACATACGCTTCGGGTTGATAGTAGTCGTAGTAACTTACAAAATATTCAACCCCATTGTTTGGGAAAAGGTTTTTGAACTCTCCATAAAGCTGGGCGGCCAAGGTCTTGTTAGGGGCAATAACAAGGGTGGGTTTTTGGACTCTTGCCACGACATTGGCTATGGTGAAGGTCTTTCCAGAGCCCGTTACACCAAGTAATACCTGATGTCTGAGCCCTTGTTCAACCCCTTTGCTGAGGGCATCAATGGCATGTTGTTGATCACCTTTGGTTTCAAATGGAGAGATAAGCTGAAAAGCTGAAGACCTTTGCAATGTTAGATGCTAACTCACCTCCTTTTTCAAGGATTTCGTGGACCCCTCAGCCTTAAGCCTCCATTTTGTGCCCCTTGGTCCGTCTTCAAGAATGATCCCCCTTTTGGACAGCTCCTCCCTGATGGCATCGGCCTTGGTCCAATCTTTTTCATTTCTCGCCTTACGCCTCTCCTGAATCATTCTCTCAATCTCATCGGTGTCTATTTCAGGGGGGGTCTTTGTTATCTGCTGAAAAAACTTTGATGGCTCCACCTCAAGCAGACCCAAGACCTTACTACAGGAAAGAAGATCCCGTCTCTCCTTAACCAGTTGAGATTTAGTATCCTCCCCTTGTGAGGATGAATCCAAAAGCCTATTGATATCCCTTACCCTATCAAAGATTAATCCTAATCCTCCCGCTGTATTAAGATCATCATCCATAACCCGTACAAAGTTGCTCTTGAGCCTGTCTCCATCTGATTGAGACAAAGATGGAGTGGTTCTTTCTTTTGAATTGCCTTTATAGGGACCGATCATCTCCTCCAGTCTTTGAAGAGTCCTGTAGATCCTGATAAGCCCTGATCTGGTCTCGAGTAAGGCTGACCGGGAAAAATCCAATGGGCTCCTATAGTGCTTGGAAAGCAAAAAGAGCCTTAATTCCTGGGGATGATATAACTGAAGCGCATCCTTTATGGTAATAAAATTACCCAGGGATTTGGACATCTTTTCCGATTCCACGGTCAAAAAACCGTTATGTATCCAGTAATTTACAAAATTGACCCCGTTGGCCGCCATTGCCTGGGCCCTTTCGTTTTCGTGGTGCGGAAATATCAGATCACGGCCGCCACCATGTATGTCAAAATTCTCCCCTAAATACCTGCAGCTCATGGCAGAGCACTCTATATGCCATCCTGGTCTTCCCTCACCCCAGGGACTCTGCCACTTGGGCTCCCCTGGTTTTGTCCCCTTCCAGAGGACAAAGTCCATAGGGTGTTTCTTTTTCTCATCAATATCAATCCGTGCACCAGCAACCATCTCCTCCAGTCGCCGCCCTGAAAGCTGACCATAACTATCAAACTTTTCAACAGAAAAGTAGACAGTAGTGTCAACTACATAAGCAACCCCTTTTTCAACCAAGCGCCGAATCATATCAATAATATCATCAATATGCTCTGTAGCCCTTGGCTCTACATCAGCATCATGGACACCTAAGGCAAACATATCTTCGTGGAATGCCTTTATGTACCGTTCTGCAAGGGTGATGGTATCCTCCCCCGTCTTTTTTGATCGCTCAATGATCTTATCATCCACATCGGTAAAATTTCTCACATAGGTAACCTTAAAGCCCCTGGCCCTCAGATATTTAACCAAGACATCAAAAACAATAGCAGAGCGGGCATGTCCTATGTGGCACAAATCATAGACCGTAACCCCGCACACATAGATACCAACCTTGCCATCTTTTATTGGCTTGAGGGTTTCTTTTTTCCGACTTGCTGAATTATATAACCTGAGTGGCATCTATCGCCTTTATTTCTCCCTCATGTGCGCTTGAGAGTTACTACCGCATAGGCAGCTAGCCCTTCCTCCCTACCGCAGAAACCTAGCCCCTCTGAGGTGGATGCCTTTACGTTTACCACCCCGGGGTCAACCTGCAAAATACCCGATAACCTCCCTTCCATATCGTTCAGGTATGTTGCTAATTTCGGTTTTTGGGCAACTAGAGTGGCATCAAGGTTGTTCACCTTGAATCTTTCATCATGAAGAATTTTCACCACCTTTTTTAGAAGAAAAAGGCTATCTGCTCCCTTGTAAGCCGGGTCAGAATCCGGAAAATGGTGGCCGATATCACCCTTACCAAGGGCCCCAAGGATCGCATCAATGATGGCATGTGTGAGCACATCCGCGTCAGAATAACCTAACAGGCCTTTTCCATATGGAATCTTGACACCTCCTAAGACCAGAGGCCTGCCTTCAACGAGCCTGTGAACATCATAACCGAATCCAACCCTGAACGCCTCTTCTATCATGCTCATTCTCTACGAAAGATCTTATTACCCCCCTAAATTCTCAATCAGGGCCGCTGCAAGCAGGGGAAACATTAACTCATTGTGCCCAGTGAGGGAAAATCCCTCACCACCATCTACGGTCGGCCTCTTAACGACGTTACTCATAGGCCTATAATGTCTTATGAAATCCATGTCGACTGTTGTAAATCTCCCCACATTGAACCCCAGGTTTCTGACAAGGGTAAGGGCCTTTAAAAATACCTCAGGCAAGACAACCGCTGAACCAAGATTGATATATACACCGCCTTCAAGCCGTGAGACCAATGTGGCAAAGATTCGAAAATCAAGATGGGAAGTTTTTCCTATTGCAGATCCGTCTACACTTGGATGAAAATGTATAATATCCGTGCCTATAGCTACGTGCACTGTAAGGGGAATATCCAATCTCGCGGCTCCAGCTAACAAGCTAAACCTATTGTAAGGAAAGGATGCCTTGAGAACATCCCTCCCAACCGAATACCCTAATCCATTCCCTTTCTTGGCCCCATCTCGTATGGCCATGTTGAGAAACTCTCCCGTCTCCTTAGCCATTCCAAATCTGCCTTGGGGAAGTTCGTTGTCTACATCCTCTGACGTGGCGCCAATCATGGCCACCTCCAAATCATGTACAATGCCGGCGCCGTTCATGGCTAACCCTGTAATTATTCCCCTTTCCATCAAATCCAAGATTACAGGACTCAACCCAACCTTGATCGCATGGGCCCCTATAGCTAATATAATGGTCCTTCTTTCCTTTACGGCTTTTGTTAGTCTATTAACAAGCCTCCTCAGATCGCTTCCTGCGAGAATATTTGGTAGTGCTTCGAACCAAAGCCTCATCTTACCACCTGCTATCCAGCTCGATCCGAAATCCATTACCGAGATCTTGCTCGTTCTTTTTTTGAGGGGATAGGTTCGTACATCTCCCAAGGATATTGGTTCTAATTTGTCCATTTTCTGATTCATGAGCTTGCTCACCCCCTATTAAGGCCTTGACGCTATACAGAAGAATCTTTTTGGAAAAGGATGTAATCAACCAGCTCACAGATCAGGTGTCCAGCCAAGATATGGGCTTCTTGAATCCTCGGAGTCCTGTGACTTTCAACTACCAGGGCTAGATCTACCAAGGTAACCATATCACCACCATCTCCCCCAATAAAACCAGCGGTATATAATCCCTTTTCCCTGGCGGTCATTATG
>CP070704.1:1863862-1904243 GCA_020349945.1 Deltaproteobacteria bacterium | reverse complement strand
AGGCCTCTCCGTGCTCAAATCGCCCTGCTGCCTTCCTGGGATCAATCTCCATCTGGACATTTCTGAAACCAGACATAAACAATCCCCTCTTGACGCTATCCAGGAAATCTTGCTCGTCATCAATGACAATTATACGGTTAGGCATTTGAATAGCCTATATTCGAACTTTCGGTTGCGTGCTACAGGAATCCCGTGACTCTATGCGCGATCGTGGCCTTTATGGGGCAGTATTATACGAAAAGAACTGCCTTGCCTCGGCTCACTTTCTACTTCAATGCGCCCCCCTAACTCCTCAATCAGGTTATGGCAGACATACAGCCCGAGACCTGTTCCATCCTCAGGCCCCTTGGTGGTAAAGAAGGGATCAAATATCTTCCCCCTGGTTTCCTCATCCATGCCGCAGCCATTGTCGCTTACCTCAATAATCAAGTGATCTCGCCATGTATTGCCCAGTTTCGCACTCAGCCTTACCCAGGAATCCTCTTTGTCTGCAGCTTGGGCGGCATTAATTAGGACGTTGACAAGGATCTGCTCAAGGCTTTCGAGATCAGCAAGGATGGGGGGCAGGCTTTCGGGAATATGTAACTCAAAGGATTTAACCATCTTTTCTATCTTGCCTCGGCAAATACCAACCACCTTCTGAATGCCCTGCCTAATGTCAAGCCAAACATGCTCCCTTTTATCTTTCTTTCTGGAAAATTCCCTTAAATCAGAGACAATGAAGTTGATCCGACTGGATCCGTGTTCGACGTTATCTAAGAGCTTAAAGATATCTTCGCGCAATTCAGGGTAAGACATGCCGAATAGCTCAAAACCCCGGTGGTATTTGACATAATCCTCAACAAAGGGTATCAACTTCTTGAGATAATCCCTCAAAATGGGGATGTTAAAGCTAATCAGGTTGTTGGGATTATTAATCTCATGGGCAATACCTGACACCAGAAGACCAAGAGAGGCGAGCTTTTCGTTTTGGAGGAGCTGCCTCTCCATGAACCTTGCATCTGTGACGTCACCTATGCGGACAATGGCGCCCTCCAGTCCGTTGTGTTTTTCCTTCAAGGGATAGATTACGACCCTTTCGATCCTGGCGGAGTCAAAGAAACCCTTTCGTTCGAATGTTACAGCCTTACTGTCCAAAATTGCCGAGGGAATAGTACATCCTTTACATGGATCTGGTCTTCCCTTGAATGCTTGGTGGCAGGGCTTGTCGATGATGGTGTCTTGAGTTTTAACCTGGTAATAATCCTTAGCAGCTCTGTTGAGCATCTTGATTGATGAGCTTTGGTCTAGCATGATCAGGGGCTCTGAAATTCCATCAACGACTGTCTGGAGTAAGGTCTTGCTTTCCATGATTTGTTTCTCAGTTTGTTTGGGCTGTAAATAATGCCACATGCCGTTTATGGGTAGGGTAGCTCTCACTCCGGCCTTCTCCTAATCCGACACCCTGTTGTCAGTTTGCGCTCTGGTTGCCATTTTCTGTTCCTCCAACACGGTTACAAGAATGCGCTTCTTGATAGAGATAGGTAGCTGGAGAGGATCACCAGCTAGCCCGCGCTCCTGTGTAACATTTTTTGAAATAGCGTGGAGGGTATAAGTTGACTCTTCTTGGCTCTAAGCCCCCAAGAACCCGCTAGAGCCCAGCAAATTCTAAATGGGCGGCTCCGCTCCCTTGTTTTGGATACACAGAATAAAGATAGATTCATCCTCACCAACCTTGGGGATATTTACCTTCCGCTACTTTTCTGACATAACCATCTCGCCCTCTTTTGATAAGAGATTTTGTTAATGTCTGGAAAAGCCATACGGAAAAAGAGGGGACTTAAACCTATCTAGCCTTAACAGTCTTTACCCTAATTATGGCGGGCTTCGCCCCCTGGGCCCTTATGCATGTGTATCTGCAGGATTCCTACCTCCATAGGCGGCTTCAATCTTGCCGGCATCGTAGCAACTATCCTCCGGAAGCGGGCGCTATATAAGATGAAGTGGCGAGGCAGCAAAAGGTGAATGCAGAAAACCCTCCAATCTCTTGGCATTGTCTAGGGGATCTGCGCAACCGCAAAAACCGAGGAGTGGGTATTCTGTATATAAAAAGCAATTTTAATGCCAGATATCCTGGTTTTGATACCAGACCAGAGCGGTCAGATCACCAAAGCCTTGATACAAAAGCCGCTTAAGGGCTTACCCTAGGTGGCCTTAAAAACTTAATCTGACCTTTTTGTGACCAGCTCATTAACCGAGAGAGCCTACAGATGTCTAATTTTGGACCCTGCAAATGAAATAAACGTAATATTAAGCTTTTATTTCAATAGGTTACTTTGTAGTCTAATTTAAGACGCATATGTATTATCTTTGTGCAGACTAGATCAGTTATTGGATCGATAATGGTTCTGGAGCAATGGTTGCGGGGTGATTCTACAGACCAATGCTTAAAGAGGTGTTTGTAGTAGAAGAAGAGAAGGGGACTTTTTAAATGTCAGAGAAATCCGCGTTTCCAATACTGGTAGCATAGCAGAAGGTCTTGTGCCTGCTGGCTTCTCTTTTGACCTTCGGGAGGATACCCGAAAGAATCGAAGTTACTTCAATACAATGATTATCGATGCAGGGGCTAAGGGATATGCCGCCGGATGCTTGATGGTAGAAGGGCAGGTGGGGTTTGACAGATTCTAGGGGAAAAGACTAGCATTTGGATTCTCCAGCTATCCAAGCATCAAATGGCAAGATCCTTAAGGAGATGATGGATCCTCTAAATAGGAAATCTCCTATTCTATAATCTTCTTTATCTTCTCTGCCTTTTTCTTAACTGCCAGGCCTTTTTTTACAACTGGAACATCTTCGATTACCTTTTCGACCAATTTACTTTCCAGAGATTTTTTCTCTTCTTCGTTTTCCTTTGTCCCTTCCTCTTTATCATTCAGGCTTATGTCCTTTTTCACCTTCCTGAATTCCTTTATAGCACCTCCCAGTCCTTTACCAATCTCTGGTAATCTCTTGGCCCCAAAGATGAACAAAACTATTAGACCGATAATCAGCAGTTCCGTTGTGCCTAAGCCAAACATAATATTAATCCCTCCCTAAGATGATTCTCGTTAGACGGACTAAGAATCGAATGAGTTACCTCTGCTGGGGTTAATCTTATTAATTAATTCAGGGAGATCCCAGTCAACCAGCAGTCTCACCCTTTCATTTTCCTTTTTGTTCCGGTATACAAGATATCCCTTTTCTAGGCCGTGAAGGAAAAGATCTCTTGTTAATAGTACGTCCTGTTTGCAATATTCGGTTAATTTTTCTATCTCGCCTGCCTTGAACCATTCCAGGGCCTGCAGACCATCTGCGGATTTTTCGTTATTGAGTGTTTCCCTGACTAGGTGGTCGAGGCCCAACCTGTACCCAAGCCTATTATAGATATCCTCAAGTATATCAAATGTCGGTATTTCATTTAGATTTTGACAGGTATAGGGTTCCAGCACTGCATAATCGAATCGCTTCAGGTTAAAGCCGATCACCAGATCCGCCCTTGCAAGCTGTTCAAATAATCTATCTATCTGATCTTCTGTAAAGACATAAAAACGATCTCCCAGGCTATCGAATAATACAGCGACTGATAGCATCATCAGGTGTATGTTCTGCCAACCACCTACTTCTCGTGCCGACTTCTGGGTCTCTAGATCAAAATAAAGAATTCTCTTTTCATTACCCTTTTCAGATGCCCTATCTCTATTTACCGGGTAGGCAAGGGGCTGAGGCTTTGCCTCAATAGAAGGAATATCAGCCAAGGATATAAGACCTGTCAGGGCCTCTAAAATCATTATGGCTCCCCTTTTGTCTAATGGCTTATTGCCTGAACCACATTTTGGGGAATATATGCATGAAGGGCAGCCTTGTTCACATGGGCACCTTTTAATCAGATCCAAGGTCTGGCCTAACAGTTTCAGGATTATATCAAAACCCCTCTGTGCTAACCCCACTCCCCCTGGATATCCGTCGTAGATAAATATAGCCGCCTTCCCTACCTGGGGATGAAAGTTGTATGATATTCCACCAATATCATTTCTATCACACAGCGCAAAGAGGGGGAAAAGGCTAATGGCTGCATGCTCTATGGCATGAATACCCCCCATAAAGTGATGACCTTTATCCTTCACCATTGTTTTTATGATAGCCTCTATCTCGACCCATAGCCCCACTGTTTCAAATGTCTGGGGTGGAAGGTCAAGCGGAAAGACACCAATCAATTCCTGGCCAGGCACCCTCCTTTTCTCATACCCTGTTATCTTTTCTGTCACCTTCAGTTCGCCAAGCTTGACAACAAACTGTCCTTTTGGTTGACTTCGGTTGATCTTAATAATCTCGGTTTCCTTTTCTGATCTTATCTGCGTAAAATATTTAAGCTCTGTACGCCGGACAATAATATCCTTTTTATCGATCATTAGTTGTTCAACGAGATATGGACTGGCCCTGTGGAGGTATATTGCACCTGGGTGGCACTCTTTGAAGGCCCTTATACCATCAATAGTACCTATAGCCTCCCCCGTTCCATGGTCAAATATGGTGTATGTTTCCCCAACTGAGCGTATATCTACCGCCAGATGAGGCCTTTTTTTGGTCGCAAACCATCTTTGGCTACCTTCACTTGTCCGACTAAGCTCCCCAACAGATTCCAGGAAATCAAGATGGTCCTCTAGATTATTATGCCAGAATTGGCCATCATTTAAGGTGAGAGGATCCTCGGCTGCTGCGCACGGTAAGTGCGCCCGTATGATATGGGAATTGTCCGGGTCAATTACGGCGGCCTCAAATGATTGCTCAAAAAAGTGTGCTGGATGCTGCATGAAATACTGATCCAGGGCATCCTGATTGGCGATCAGGGCCACAAGTGAGTCCCGTCCAGAACGGCCTACCCTTCCACCTCTCTGCCAGGTATTGATTATGGTGCCAGGGTACCCAACTAATAAACATACATCTAGGTAGCCTATATCGATACCCATCTCAAGAGCACTTGTGGATATAACACCGAGCAGTTGTCCGCTTCCCAGTTTATTTTCAATATAGCGACGTTCTTCAGGCAAGAAGCCAGCCCTGTATGAACTGACCTTATCCTTTAAATAGGGGGCCAGCTGCTTGACCCACATACTGATGAGTTCAGTAACCTTTCTGGACTGTGTAAATGCAATGGTTCTCAGACCGGAGTTAAGGCACTGGATAAACAGTTGAGTAGCTAAAAAGTTGGTGCTGGATAAGGGATTGAGAAATAAGAAATTCTGTCCAGATTTAGGGGCGCCGCTCTGGGAAATCACCTCCACTTCTTTGTCTATTAGGTTTTTCCCAAGATCATGGGGATTATGGATAGTGGCTGAGGAGAGGATAAATTGTGGTTTTGCTTGATAGAGAAGGCAGATTCTTTTTAATCTTCTCAATATCTGGGCAAGATGTGAGCCAAAGATTCCCCGATAGGTGTGGACCTCATCGATAATAACAAAGGCCAGATTAGAAAAAAATTCAGCCCATCTCTCGTGGTAGGCAAGTATACCTCTGTGGAGCATATCAGGGTTGGTCAGAATGACATTTGGAATCCTGTTTCTAATCCTCTGTCGATCCCCGGTCGATGTATCTCCATCATAGATGGTTGCACTGATCCGGCCTTCCTGTACCCCCGAAATAAAATCATAGAGATTTTTCAGCTGATCTTGCTCTAAGGCCTTCAGAGGAAAGATGTAAAGGGCCCTTGCTGTCGGTTTTCTTAAAATCTGTTCAATGACAGGAAGATTATAGACAAGGCTCTTACCGCTCGCAGTGGGTGTGGATATTAGAGTGTCTTTGCCCCCCTGTAATTTCTTAATGGCCTCGATCTGGTGAGTATAGAGCCTTTCAATCCCAGATTTTCTCAGGAGCTGTAAGATGTCTGGAGAGAAGATGTTGCTTTCATCGTATGTCGGGCCTTCAGGGGGAAGATAGCGATGGTAGACAACCTGGGGCCCAAGATCCTCTGATTTTCTTATTTGTTCAACAAAGGTTGATATTTCCATCTATGCAGCTATCCAACTAGATATCATTCTTTGGGATATTTAACATATTTTCACCAGGATTGTAAGATCACTCAATGAAAATTTTATCCTGTACAGAGAAAAAGATTCCATTTGTTGGATAAGGCTTGCCATGTAATGGTTTATTTGATATGTTTCGCCGAAAAATCTTTTTGAAGGGGAGGAGATGAAAATTGAGAAAGGTAGCTATAGTAGGAACAGGACATACGCCATTTACCTTTGCCACTGAGAAAACCTCTATAGAGCTCTTTTCAGAGGCAGCCATGGATGCCATCATTGAGGCCAATTTGAGGCCCAAGGATATCCAGGCCCTTTATCTTGGCAACGGCCTCGGTGATTTTTCAGAAGGACAGGCCATGTTACAGTCGTACGCAGCCAATGATATTGGGGCCTTTCATATCCCGGCCACTCGATTCGAAGGTGCGTGCGCCTCCTCATCGTTGGCTATCAGAGATGCATTCATCTGGGTTGCCTCAGGCTACTATGATGTTGTTCTTGCTGGAGGTGTTGAGAGGGCTGCAAGCATGGGAACTTCCATGGCTACGAGGACATTTGCGATGTTTACGGACAGTCATTATGAATATCCGGCTGGATTAACCTTTCCTGCAATATTTGCCATGCTGGCCCATCTTTATGCAGAGAGATACGGGGTTCGCCTTGAGAAGCTCAAGGAACAGATGGCCCTGGTGTCCGTTCAATCTCACTACTATGGAATGTTTAATCCAAAGGCACAGTTCCGCAAGGAGATAACCGTAGATGATGTCTTAAATGGCTTTATGGTCTCATCGCCGTTACAGTTACTTGATTGTTGTCCGTTTTCAGACGGGGCAGCTGCCGTTGTGCTGGTATCTGAAGAAAGGGCAAAAGAGATTACTGATAAACCGGTATATATTACTGGTATCGGTCAGGCATCATCGGGTAAGCTGAGCGCCCAAAAGGATTACCTTCCCAGGCTTAGGGCCAGAGAAGAATCTGCTAAGCAGGCCTATGATATGGCGGGTATTGGTCCTGGCGATATTGATGTATGCGAGCTTCATGACTGTTTTTCGATAGCAAGTTTGATTGCTGCTGAAAGCCTGGGCTTTTTTGAATTCGGCAAATCAGGGGAGGCATGGGAAAAGGGTGAAACAAAGATTGGCGGTAAAATCCCCATAAATGTCTCCGGTGGGTTAAAGGCAAAAGGGCATCCAATTGGTGCAACCGGTGCATCTCAGGTAACCGAAATATATCATCAACTCAGAGCTGAGTGCGGGGAAAGGCAGGTTGAGGGAGCTAAGATCGGCCTGACAGATACCCTAGGAGGAGATGGTGTTCTTTGCACCCTGATTATGCAAAAAGGTTGGTAAACCAGGTTTAGACAGTTACTGCCGAGCAGGGCATGTTCACACTGATTGCTTTATCCAGCCATAGATAGCAAGGTCTTCTTTTTGACACAGTAAAGGAGGAAAAAGTGGAATATAAACTTACGTTTAAGGATTATGCTAATGCCCTTACTAAGGGGAAATTAATAGGATTGAAATGTAAGGACTGTGGTAACATAACGGTGCCACCAAAGATGACGTGTCAGGAGTGCGGAGGAACAGATCTGGACATCGTTGAGTTGGGCAAGAGAGGTAAAATCGTAACCTTTACTGTGGTAAATGTTGCACCAGAGGGCAGGCAGAATGAAGTGCCCTATATTATCGTCCTTGTCAAACTCGATGAAGGCCCTTGGATAATGGGTAACCTCAGTGATATTGACCCGGCGAGGGCATCGATGGATTTAATAGATAAGGAAGTAAAACTTGGCTTTAGGGTTTTTCCAGGCGATAAATATTCACCTGGTGATCAGGCAAGACCAGTCTTCAGCTTTGTGTAGATGCGCGCCCTTTTTCAAGGTCTTTAGCCCCTTGAAAGATTATATCAAAAAGCTCGGGAATATCCTCTTCCTCCACGCAGGAGAAGGCTACTCTAATATCTGTTTTACCCAGTGAAATTACTCCCACGCCATATCTGTTTAAGAGATGGAGCCTCAGTTTTTCAGCATCCACCGTTTTAAGCCTCAGGCACATAAAATAGCCTGAGTTGAAGGGATATACATCCCAGGTCTCCTCATATTTACTGTTGGCCAACACCTCCTTAACTCGGCTTGCCCTATTGAGCATTATCCTGAATTTTTCCTCCTTTTCTATTTGATAGTTTTGAGAATTGAGGGAGCCAAGGATAATGGATTGGCTCAGGTGAGGGCTGTTTGATATAGTGCCCCTGACAGCGCCAGCTGTCTTTTTTTCTAAGGCATCATAGGTACCTCTGGGATTGCCTTTCAATAAGGTTCCATAGGTGATAAATCCTACTCTCAGGCCCCAAACATAGTTCTCTTTTGTTGCAGCATCCAGTTTTACTGCCATTATCCTCGGGTGGGCCTCAGCAAGTAAAGCAAAAAGCGATTCTTTCATTGAATTAGCATCGTAAAAGAGTCCAAAATATGCATCATCCATGAGCGCCAGGACATTCTTACCGTTTTCTGCTAAACGGATTAAAATCTCCACAATCCTCTTGCCCTCTTTCTTTACTGGGGTATATCCTGTAGGATTATTGGGGAAGTTTAAAAGAACGACTATTTTCTCTTTATTGAGGGCCTCTTGCTGAAGCGTATCTTCAAAGGAACTCAGATTGAAACCCCCCTGTGATGAAAAAAGGGGATACTGTCTGATCTTTGCTCCATGCAGAACTGCAAATATCAGGTTGTAGTTTCCCCAGATCTTATCCGGCAGAATGATAACATCGTTTTCGTCAATCCAGATTTCAGCAGTAACAGAGAGGCCATGGGTTATGGCATTTGTGACAATCGGCAGGCTTATCGGTTTTCCTGCCAAGGAGGGATTTTTCCTCACCATATGCTGCTGCCAGGTCTTGCGCAGATTAAGTAAACCAAAGGATGGCGCATAACTCAATGATTGGTCAGGAGGTAAGGGTATATAGGACATGACAGAGGGGAGATGCATGGGCACACCGTTTTGCGTTGCAATGCCTATGGTAGCGTTAAATTTAGATGCCTTTTCCTTGGCCTCAGCGCCTTGAGAGAGTATCCCTTTAGGGAAGTAAAGATTTTTCCCTTTACTTGATAGCATATCATAGATATTGGGATTGCCTTTTTGGATAGTCTCATTTAGTTCTTGGGCAATTGGGTTCATACCTGTTTACCTCTCTTCTATTTCCTATAAAGGGCCACAGCACCATATCCAACTACTCTCCGCTTCTCTTGGTAGCCATGAATAGCCACATCCCCGCTATTTGCATAATGAAGTATCTTTACCGCATTTCCTCCGCATTGTTTAACCGTCATCATTACTGTTACCACTGGACTTAATCCACAGAGGATAGTGGAGAGATTTGGTATTCCTTGTTTGAGAATTTCAGTCGCAGCGTCAAATACCGGCTCCGGGTCAAATTTCGCTATTAAGGAAAGGGTCTTCCTGTCAACCTTGTTTGCATTCACATAGTCTGGATAG
Source organism: Deltaproteobacteria bacterium (assembly GCA_020349945.1). Lineage (GTDB taxonomy): Bacteria > Desulfobacterota > DSM-4660 > Desulfatiglandales > B25-G16 > JABXJZ01. The sequence continues at coordinate 1,894,711 of CP070704.1, read as the reverse complement.
TGGGACATGTCAGATGAGGCCACAAAGAGGACATTTCTTTTTCCTGCTGTCTTTGAAAGGGCCTTACCTATTTTTTCACAATCTCTGAGGGATGTCATGCCCATTACAATGGGGACAATATCGAAATCCTTTAAGACCCTTTGTAGAAAGGGGATCTGTGTCTCTACAGAGTGTTCCCTGATGTGCGCTTGCTCGACAAAATGAAAGGGTTCCCCTGCGCTTAAAAGGGCAGTAACTATTTGCTTATTTACAGCAACCTTTCCCAGAGGAGTAGCATAGGCATCCCAGTTACCCACTGAAGCCCCTCTGAGATAAACATGATGGCTTGGGCCAATGATTATTACCGTATCGTAACCTTTATCCTGGATTTGCCTGTAACAATATGCAGCTACCTGAGCTGAGTAAACATATCCAGCATGCGGGGACATAAGGCCTAAGATCTCGCCTGCTATGTGCTTCTGTTTGACATTCAAAATAAAATCGTCAACTGTTTTTCTTAGATCTTCCTGCCCCTTTGGGTAGAAATGACCTGCTACTGCGGGCTTTCTTACCCGCTCTTTTGCGATGACAAGACTGCATGGCAGGCAAAGTATGATCATAATGACAGGCAACAAGGCCCACCACGTGAAAGAGAGACCAGAAGAATTCGCCTTCTTGCTGTGATCAGTCATTAACTCTTGATTTTTCCCCTCTTAGCCAAATAACAAGCGAAAGTGTTTTTTAGCACGGTTTTTCGGTTTATGCTATGAGATTAAAATGAAAATGTCAACGCGTGCCTTCTCAGTTCTTCTTCACCAAAAAGGGGATATCCCATGGGTATGGTACTAATTTCTTTTAATCTTGTGATTCTCTCTGGTATGCTCTCTTAGAAATATATCATTACTTTTGAATCCTTATGTCAAAGCAGATTCGATAATAAACTCAGGAGAAGAAATGGGTGAAACCAAGGTTAAGACTGCTATTACAAAAGAAGGTAAAAAGGTTGAATGGCGCCATCCTGGCGGTAAATTTAGACGTTTAGGACCAAGGCATTGTACTGAAGCTGAGCTCTTGGCCATAATATTGGGCTCTGGAAGTGCTGGAAGAAGCGCCGAGCAGATTGCTAAAGAAGTTTTTGATAGATATCACTCACTCATTGGCATAATGGGGAAGACCCTGGGTGAACTTATGGAAATTAAGGGTTTAAAGATAGTGAGGGCAACCAGAATTGCAGCATGTTTGGAAATTGCCCGCAGGATAGGTAAAAACTTAGAAAAGCGCCAAGAATAAAGTGCATGTCTGAATCAGAAACAAGCATTCCTATTTTTTGATGAAAAGAACCAGATCAAGACAACAATTAACAGCCTGTCCAATCTCTGCTTTAATGGATAATATGGATGACGAACTCCACCTGTTGCAGAGGTTTTTACAAGAGATTAGAAGAATGTCAAATTTCAGATGGTAGGAGGTGATAATTTGATAAAGGGACTTTGTATCTTCTGTATCAGCCTTTTTCTTTTATTTCCCTTTGGTCTGGTTTTGGCTAGCAATGAAAAACCCTCTAAGATGTATGTTGGCGGAAGCATTGAAGAAGCCTTGAGCACTATCCATGAAATTATAGAGAGTAGTATCAGGCTGGCCGAGGCGGAACTGGAAAGACTTCAAAAGGCGCTCAAAGAGGAAGGAGGATCTATTCAGAAACAGGCAGGGAAATCCATCGTGCAGGGCCTTGAAAAGATAGTGGCTGAGCTCAGAAAGCTGGATCAGGCCCTCAAGAAGAACATGGCCGAGAGGGGAGGGCTTTCAACGGAAAAACTCAATCAGTATAGCAAAAACCTGGATAGGCTGGAAGAAAGATTAGGCCAATTCAGGAAGAGAATAGAAAAGTTTGCTAGAGATATAAAAAAAGAATGGAGATTAATGGAAGAGCCAGTCAGGCAGAAAGTTCAGGATGTTCTTAAGGAGATAGAAAGGGCTATGAATCGCTTGCGAGAAAGGCTCAAAAGACAGAGACAGATTGATAATAAGACCATTTATACATAGTGGAAAGTATTTGGACAATGAGATGGATGTTAGGATGGCCTCTATGCACTGGTAAAGTTACGTAAGGAGATATGTTGAAGCAAAAATAGTATTAAGCCTAAAATAATAGTTGGAATGAATCCCGCAGCATGAAGGACTATAGCCATTGAAAGGGCCCTTTCCTTGCTGAAACCATAGAAAATTAGTCCATATTGACATGCCAGGTGAAATGTCCCGATATAGCCAGGGGCCGAAGGTATTGTGACACTAAAGCAGACTAGTATCAGGATAAAAAAGGGGGCTAAGAAAGCAGGCCCATGGAAAGGCCGAGGATATATATCTGAAATATGGAAAGACACCAGAGGGTAAGGGAGTAAGATATTACGGCGAGAAGCTGTGCAGGGCCTTTAACAAGCACAAGCCCATTGCTGAAATCTTGAAGGACATGAACAACCTTTTGTTTTATTTTTTTTGGCAAAAAGAAGACTATCTTCTCAGCGATATTGAGGAACGTCCGGGTCTTTTCCTTGAGGCCTATCAGAAGGAGGATTGATACTATGAAGATCATGACAAAGAGAAATCCTCCTGTTTTTAGGGCCCTTCCTAGCGATTCCCATTTGGAAGGGAAATCGGTAACTAGGATAAAGAATAACAATATCAGGAGAATGGTGAAAACATCAAAGAGTCTCTCAGTTACAATGGTTGCTAATGACGAGCTCCTGCTTATCTTTTCCATGCGTCCAATGTAGTTGGCCCTTATGAACTCTCCCAACCGAGCTGGAAGGACGAAGTTGGCGGCAAACCCTATAACTGTGGAAGAGAATAGGCTGGATAGACCTGTCTTTTTTATGGGCTCCAAAAGGTGAAACCATCTTAAGGCCTTGATTAGATAGAAGAGGACCGTTAATAAGACAACCGGAATAACAAGGGGAAGATTGATTGATTTCATGGAGAGAAAAAGGAGCTCGAGGTCCACATTGTGGAATGCAATATACAAAAACGCAATGCTGACTAAGAGGCCTAACCAGAATTTCCAGTTCATAACTTATTTTTCTTTTGGAAAAATTCTCTTGCCTGTCTAACATCTCGACTGATCTGTTGAGAAAGATCTTTAATGCTGGCAAAGGTTATCTCATCCCGGAAGCGGGAAAGGAAATTTATCCTGATCTTTTGCTTTAATATATCAGCAGAGAAATCAAAAATATGGGCCTCAACCGACAGGGTTTTACCCTTAAATGTCGGATTGTAGCCTATATTAGTCAATCCTTGATAAATCTTGCCACCTACGTCCACTGTAACAACATATACACCTTGCTTTGGTATAAGCTCATCCTCCACCCTTACATTAGCTGTAGGGTAGCCTAATAGAGCCCCACCCCTATTTCTACCTTTAATGACCTCCCCCCTGATCTGGTAATCTCTTCCAAGCAATTGTCTTGCCTCAGATACCTTCCCCTCCATAATAAGGTTACGAATTGACGTGCTGGAAACCAAACTTTTTCCTAGATAAATAGGGCCTACCTCGTGGACCTTAAAGTTAAACTGTTGACCCATTTCCTTCAATAGGTTGATATTGCCTTCTCTGTTATTCCCAAAGGTATAATCGTAACCGACTACTATCTCTTTAATGCCTAATTTATCTACCAAGATGCCTTTGACAAAATCGCTGGCGGAAATAGCAGCAAATTCTAACGTAAATCTTATGAGGAGAAATATATCGATCCCTTGATTAAGTACCAGCTCTCTTTTTTGTTCTAAAAGGGTTATAAGTGGTTTTGCCTTGTTGGGAGACATTACCTTTATGGGATGTGGCTCGAAGGTAATAACCACGGATGCTCCATTTAGATCCTTGGCCCTCTCTATGACCTTTTTAAAAATCGCCTGATGGGCCCAGTGAACTCCATCAAAGTTTCCTATAGTGACTACAGGGTTCTTAATATCTTCAGGGAGATTATCAAGAGTACAGGTAACGGTCATAAAATTAAAACCCTCTCTTGAGCCTTATAAACCTTGATGCCCTTAGCTTAGGGTTATCTTCTAAGTTCGTGCGTGGTTAGACAATTCTTTACAATTCTTAACGCCCCGATCCCTATTCATTTTAAGATTAGAGTATCTTTGTATAGACTATTCTAACCCTTTTTTGCTGAAGGTTCTTTACCCCATTTTTTGCTTTTTCACAACCTCTATTCTCATGTGAACCTGGATGCATCTTTTTGCCTTTAGCTTGCCGGTTGCTTAAAAGCTGTAGTGAGAGGATTATTTTTTGATGACCTTGGGCGGGAGAAAGGCTTAAACGTGTATTAATGAACGAGGGATCTCAATAGATGTCTATTTGGCTTTGAAAATTGGCAAATACGCCTATCCTTGGGAGTTTAGGGCAAATATTATTTTTAGTCCTTCCAGGGTCAAGAATTCTTCTATATAGTCGATACTTCGGGCCTCTGACTTTATGAGTGGAGCCAGACCTCCGGTCCCAATAACAGTGAGATCAGATCTTCTCTCTTTTTTTATCCGATTTACTATTCCATCAACCATGGCAGCATAGCCGTAAATGAGACCTGCATTGATACTGCTTATAGTTTCCTTACCTATTACTGTTTTCGGTTTGACAAATATCTCAACCCGAGGTAATTTGGAGGCCTTCTGAAAAAGGGCCTCAGCAGAGATAATTATCCCGGGTGCTATCGCCCCGCCTTCATAAAAACCTTCGGGGGATATATAATCAAAGGTTGTAGCCGTACCGAAATCCACCACAATTAGCCCTGTTTTGTATTTCTGGTATGCAGCTACTGCATTGACTATCCTATCAGCGCCAACCTCTCTTGGATTATCATATCTAATAGAGATTCCTGTCTTTAGACCTGGACCCACGATCATTGGTTCATGATTACAATACAGGAGGCAAAACTCTCTGAACGCACTAAGAAGAGGTGGGACAACACAGGAGATAATTACATTGCGTATACTGCTAATTTCTAATTGGGCTGGTGCAAATAGATTGTTGATTAATATAGCCAATTCATCCCCGGTCATATCCTTTTCTGTCCTTACGCGCCAGTGATTAAGCATTGTATCATCTTGAAAAACACCAAGAACAATATTCGTATTGCCTACATCGATACATAACAGCATGATATATCCCCCTTTATTACAAACGGTGAGTAGTTGTTAGAAAATAATCTCATCAGGAGGCCAAGCAGAGTGATCCCCTTTTCTCCTTTGCTGAGATGCTTGTATCAGGAAGAAGGGAAAGGCTTATTCAGGGTCTAGGCTTAGAAGTGCCAGATTTTATGGCATTGATCATGGTTACCGTTTCCTTGGCAGCCTTAACATTATGGGCCCTGATGATATTTGCTCCATTCATTACTGCAGCTGCAATAGTGGCCATGGTACCGGTTTCCCGGGATTCCGCTGAGAGGTCAAGCACGTGGCCTATAAAGGACTTATTGGAGGTACCCACCAGAATTGGTTGTCCAAGAGATAAAAACCTATGTAACTCTTTTATTATTTTAAGATTATCATCAAAAGATTTACCAAAACCGATGCCAGGGTCAATGATGATAAGGTCTCTTTTTATACCAATGTTAACAGCCTGTTCCACTGCCTGGCTTAAGAACCCTGTTATCTCCCCAAAAAGATCTTTATAGGTTGGCTTTGTCTGCATATCCTTCGGTGTTCCCTTCATATGCATCAAAACAACGGGTACGCCCGCCTCTGCAATTAGTGGACCTATTGCAGGATCAAATCTCAATGCACTTATGTCGTTGACCATTTTGGCGCCAGCCTCTAAGGCCTGCCCGGCTACTTTGCCCTTGTAGGTGTCTATGCTTACTGGGATGTCTATTTTTTGTGAGAGGGTCTCGATGACAGGTATTACTCTCCTTAGCTCTTCGTCAAGAGGAATAGGATCTGAAAAGGGCCTTGTTGATTGACCTCCGACATCAATAATATCAGCACCCTCGTTGGCCATCCTCAAACCGTGCCTTACAGCATCATCTTTTCGGAAATGGAGACCCCCATCAAAAAAAGAGTCAGGGGTCACGTTCAGAATACCCATGATAAGGGTTTTAGAATCAAGATTAAGATTATAGTCCAACCATTTTAAGGTATTAGGTTTTTTTACCTGAGGAAACAACTTTCCTTTTTCCTCTCGTTCTTCTTGGTTGTCTTTTCCTTTTCTTATTGCCCATTATTTCGTCAATCTGATGGCCATCCAAGGTCTCCCTTTCCAAAAGGGCATTGGCCAACTTGTTGAGGGTACCAAGGTTATCTTTTATAAGCCTATGAGTTTTTTGGTAGTTCTCACTTATTAGACTGTTGACCTCTTGGTCAATTTTTTGGGCTGTCTCCTCACTATAGTCCCTGTGTTGGGCAATCTCACGGCCTAAGAATATTTCTTCCTCTTTCTTCCCGAAGGTCAAAGGGCCAAGTTCCTCGCTCATGCCATATTCACAGATCATCTTTCTTGCTATTTCAGTGGCCCTCTCTATATCATTGCTTGCACCAGTCGTCTGGGTATTTAAGGCGATCACCTCGGCTATTCTCCCTCCCATCAGGACGCAAATATTATTCAGAAGGTATTCCTTTGTGTAGGTATGTTTATCGTCTAAAGGGAGCTGCTGCGTCAGGCCAAGGGCCCTACCTCTGGGGATTATGGTCACTTTATGTATCGGGTCAGTATCGGGTGTAAGTTTTGCTACCAAAGTATGCCCTGCCTCATGGTAGGCAGTAGTCCGTTTCTCTTCATCGCTTATAATCATGCTCTTCCTTTCTGTACCCATGAGCACCTTGTCTTTTGCATCTTCCAAGTCTGACATATCTATTTTGTTTTTATTCCTCCTGGCTGCAAGCAGGGCTGCCTCATTGGTCATATTTTCAAGGTCTGCGCCGGTAAAACCTGGTGTTCCTCTGGCAATCACCGAAAGATCAATATCATCTGCCAGCCTCGTTTTTCTGGTATGGACTTTGAGTATGTCCTCTCGTCCCTTGATATCAGGCACCGGGACAACCACCTGCCTGTCAAACCTTCCTGGTCTCAATAAGGCAGGATCAAGAACGTCAGGCCTGTTGGTCGCTGAAATAAGGATGACACCTTCATTTGATTCGAATCCATCCATTTCTACTAGGAGCTGATTGAGTGTTTGTTCTCGTTCGTCGTGACCTCCTCCTAATCCAGCTCCCCTGTGTCGACCCACAGCATCGATCTCATCTAAAAAGATAATGCAAGGGGCATTCTTTTTTCCCTGGACAAAGAGATCCCTCACCCTTGAAGCACCGACACCTACAAACATCTCCACAAAATCAGAGCCACTGATGCTCAAAAAAGGTACCCCTGCCTCTCCTGCGATAGCCCTGGCAAGTAAAGTCTTGCCTGTCCCAGGAGCTCCGACTAGAAGCACACCTTTGGGGATTCTGCCGCCCAGGCGGGTGAATTTCTTTGGGTCTCTGAGAAACTCTATGATCTCCTGAAGCTCTTCCTTTGCCTCTTCTATCCCGGCTACATCATCAAAGGTTACTTTATCTTTTTGGTCAGTTACCAGCCTTGCCCTACTTTTACCAAAAGAGAGCGCCTTTCCGCCTCCTACCTGCATTTGGCGCATAAAGAAGATCCAAACGGCGATCAAAAGAAGCATGGGAAACCAGGATACAAGGATTGTCATATACCATGGAGATGATTCATCCGGTTTGGCAGTTATTTCTATCCCTTTATTGCGCAAGATTTTTATCAGTTCAAGATCCTTCGGCGCAAACGTTCTAAAGGACTGTCCATGATTTGCGACACCAGAAATTTTATCCCCTTGAATGGTTACTTGGCTAACCTCTCCGCGTTCAACCATATTCAGGAATTCGCTATAGCTTAGCTGTCCAGTCTGCTTTGTTTCCTTTTTAAAGATTTGAAATAGCAAGATCATCATCAGGCTGATAACCAGCCAAAGAGTCAAATTTTTGGAAAATGTGTTCAACTATCTTCTCCCTTACATAGATTATCGATGATACCTTGAATAAAAGGAAGCCTTACCAAAGGCTTGAGTATAGCACATTTTATTCAATTTTACATCTTAAAATTCTCTTGGTTTTCTCCTTAATCCTGTACCTATTATCAATTCTTATGCCGCAGAGCCAGACTATATTGTTACCGCTTTGAAGAATGGCGATTTTTTTCCTTTGTTCAGATGGAACCTTATTATCAATAAAGACATCTTTCACCTTCTTAAAACCATCAAGGCCAAGTGGCATAAATCTGTCTCCTGGCCTGAAATTTCTTAACCTTAGAGGCCATTGGAGCATGTCAAGGTCAAGGAATGCCTCATCAAGTGAAGCAGAATACAGGAGAAAATCCTTCCTGGAGATTTCCTCTAATGAGAGTGTTTGATTGATTTCAGGAACGTGAAATCCCCCACTATCCTTTATATCGTAGGAAAAATCGACAGTTTCAGATTGAGTTCCTAAAGAAAAGCTAAGCCTCTCATATATCTTCTTCACTATAAGATTTTCAGGAAGATCTGTTTTGCCCTGGGGTCTCATAGTATTGGCAAGATCTATGATTGTCTTGATATGTCCGGCATCTATTCTCCTGAGGTTTCCCTTTATTCTTCTTATTGCCTGTCTGATAATGCGATACTGAAGAGGGGGTGAGAGATCTTTAAAGGGAGGCAGGGAAAGGTCTAAAGAATGCTCAGAGGAATCCAGAGCCACCATTTGCAATCCCCTTTTTGCTTCTTCTTCCATAAATTGATTTTCCTGCCTACAAAGAGATGCAAGTTCGCCTAAATGTTGGATGAGGCGTGGTTGGTAGTTGAGAAGAAATGGTATTAACTCCAAGCGTATCCTGTTTCTTAGGTACCTTTTTTCAAGATTCGAGCTATCCATCATAAAAGGCATATCTTTTTGTTTTAGATAGCTACGGATTTCATCACTTGTTATATTAATGAGAGGCCTTATAAAACGCTCCTGTCGAATTGGAGGTATTCCAGATAAACCCGTTGGTCCAGCTCCTCTTAAAAGATGCATAAGAACCGTTTCGGCCTGGTCGTTCATATTGTGACCAGTGGCCACCTTCTGGGCATGATACTCATCTAATACCCTTTCCAAAAATTGATATCTCATCTCCCTAGCCTTTTCCTCAATGGAGGTTCCGTGTACTTTAGTTATCCTGTTGGCCTTATCAGAGGCGAGTGTGAGATTTAAACTTCCCGCTAAATTGGCGACAAATTCGGTTTCTATTTCATCTTCCTGCGGCCTTAATCCATGGTCGAAATGAGCAACAATTAAGTCAATCTTCAAATACCCTCGAACTTGGAAAAGCACTTTCAAAAGGCAAACAGAATCCGCTCCTCCAGATACAGCTACAACGACAGTGTCTCGGCTGTTAATCATTCGATGCTCGAGGATAGCTAACAAGGCCTTTTTTTCAGTGGGATGTAAGTTCAATCAGAAGTCCACCGAGTGAGAGATCGTTAAACAAAATTACTTCTTGCATCTCTTAAGATATACAAAAGTATGCCCTCTCAAGGAAACCCTAAGATTGGTCTTACAATGTCCTTCCTGCCCCATTAAACGTCTTTGCTAATAGGTGTTGGCATTCTTAAAGGGCTTATGTAACGGGTGAAAGATCCCTTCACAAAATATAGTAGATTTCTCTTTGGAAAGGCAACAATATATTGCTAAATTGAGCAAGCTGCCTAGTAGGGCTGATAAGTTCACTGATTTATATTGACCCACCACATTAATTTCTATTAGAATCCAATAGATACCTTGACCATCAGTGAACTAAGAGGCTTTCATATAGATGAATAAGGGTAGGATTTTAAAAGATATTAAACAACACCTTCATCTTTTAGAAAAAGACAGGCTTTCGCCTTGTGCCACCCTGAGTATTCAGGCTGTCAGACGAAGAAATGAGGCAGAGATTGTGAACGGTCACAGGGAGAATTTTTCTATCGATGCCGATAGGATTCTCCATTCATTAGCCTATTCCAGATACATTGACAAGACCCAGGTATTCTACCTTATCAAAAATGATCACATTACCCATCGCGTTCTTCATGTACAATTAGTTTCTAAGATTGGCCGGACTATAGGCCGCCTACTCGGGCTCAATGAGGATCTTATTGAGGCCATTGCCCTCGGTCATGATATCGGTCACGCGCCGTTTGGGCACGATGGTGAGACATTTCTCTCAGATTTATCAAGGCAGTACGGGCTGGGTAACTTTTTGCACAATGTACAAGGCGTGAGGTTTCTCGATGTAATAGAAAGAAAGGGAGCTGGTTGGAACCTATCCCTTCAGGTTTTGGATGGCATCCTTTCCCATAATGGTGAGGTGCATAGTTCTGCCTTATATCCTGACAAAAATAAGGATTTTACTCGATTAGAAGAGGAAATAAAGGAGCTAACAAAGAATCCTGAATTCCCTATCTGGCCTATGACTATAGAGGGGTGTGTCGTGAGGATGGCGGACACCATTAGCTACATAGGTAGAGATATAGAGGATGCAATAAGGCTCGGTTTGATAAAAAGGAATGAAATACCAGTAGAGTGCCGAAGTAGATTGGGGGAAACAAATGGAACTATTGTGTATACCTTGGTTGAGGACCTGATCGCTGAGAGCTTAAAGAAATCTCATGTCTCCTTTAGCCCTGAGGTGGCAGGTGCCTTAAAGAGGCTTAAGGATTTTAACCAAGAATTCGTATATACCAACCCCAAGGCAAAAGATCAAACGAACAGGTTAAAGTTGATGTTTGAGTTGCTTTTTGAAAAATACTATGAAGACCTGAAAGCTGGTCATGATAGTTCAGTTATTTTTAGAGAATTTTTGGATGGGATGTCCTCCGAATATCGGGAGAATAATCCTCCTGCTATGATTGTCCGGGATTTTATCGCAGGGATGACAGATGATTACTTTTTGCGCCAATGTCAAGAGAACCTCATGCCTAAGATCATATCAGGTCGTTATTGAGAATTATCATTACTGCCCTTTAAGGGAGAAGATATGGGTTTGTACGATTTCACCGTCTATGACGTTATAAACCGAAACTCTAGGTGTTTTAAAAAAAGACCAGCCTGGTTAGAGGTATCAGATAGTAGGATGTTAACATTTAGTGAGCTCAAGGGTGTGGTGGACCATCTGGCCAAAGGTTTACAAGATGTAGGTTTAAGGAAAGGGGATAGGATTGGAGTAGTTGGGAAGAATAGTCTCGAATATTTTCTTCTTTATGGGGCAGCTTCTGCCTTGGGGCTGATTGTCCTCCCTATAAACTGTCGTTTGTCCAGGGATGAGGTAGAGAATAATCTAAAGGATGGGGCGCCAAGATTGGTGTTTGCTGATCCCGAGTTCCAGGAATTGATTAACGGGCTAAAAGAGACACTGAAATCTGTTGAGAGATATTATGACCTGGGTGGAGAGGGAGGTTCTTTTGAGGGTTTCAGTCAGTTGCTTGACAATCAGGCTGATTTTAAAGTAGCTGACGTATCTACAGATGATGGCGTTGTCATAATCCATACTGCCGCAATAGCTGGTAAACCCAGGGGTGTCCTTTTAACCCATGGCAATCTACTTTCCGCAACCACCCAGTTTGTTTATGCATTTCAGGTAACTGAAGAGGATATTCACCTAAACCTGCTCCCACTCTTCCATGTTGGGGGCATTTTTACCGCCATGACCGCATTTCATGCTGGGGCCATGAACATAAATGTGAATAAATTTGATGCAAAGCAGGCCGTAGATCTTATTCAGGAGAAGAGGACTACCATGCTAATTGATTTTGCCCCAATACTGGCCTCAATCCTCGATCAACAAGAAAAGACCGGGAAGGATATCAGCTCTTTAAGAATGGTGGCTGGCCTTGACAGTCCTGAGACTATAGAAAGGTATCAAAGGGTAACGGGGGGAGAATTTTTTGCAGTCTATGGTCAAACAGAGGTTTCCGCCCTGGTAACTATTTCACCCTACAGTGAAAGACCGGGTTCTGTTGGGAGGCCTTTGCCTCTTGCGGATGTACGGCTTGTTGATGAGGGTGATAGAGAGGTAGAAACTGGTCAGGCGGGTGAGATTGTTGTTCGAGGTCCAATGGTTTTTAGGGGTTACTGGAATCTATCTGAGGAAACAGAGTACACATTCAGGGAAGGCTGGCACCATACGGGAGATATGGGCCGTTTTGATGAAGACGGTTTCCTCTGGTATGCTGGGCGTAAATCAGAAAAAGAGCTTATAAAGCCAGGAGGGGAAAATGTCTATCCGGCGGAGGTGGAAAAGGTGATCCTTCAGCATCCGGCAATTGAGAGAACAGTTGTTTTCGGCGTTCCTGATCCTAAGTGGAAAGAGGGGATAAAGGCAGTCTGCCAGTTGAAAGAAGGACAGAGTCTTGAGCCTCAGGAGCTTATCCATTTTGTCGGCGAACGCATAGCTCGGTTTAAGAAACCTAAGTATGTGGAATTTGTCACGGATTTTCCTCTTCTTAAGAATGGTTCTCCACACAGGGCAAAGGTTAAGGAACTGTATGGACAAAATAGGTAGGCCTTCTAAAGATTTGTTTTTTGCTGAAAGCTGACCGCTGAAAGGTGAACATATACTAATAAATGAACAGAGACCCTGGTTTAAAATGAGTAGGGCCTTTTAATCGTAAGCTGGATATCGGAATTTTGGAGCAGAAGAAGTCAGAGGCAATTATCTTAGGGACCAAAGATTTCGGTGAGTCTGACCTTTTTGTCACCTTTTTTTCCTCTCATTACGGTAACCTAAAGGGTGTGGCCAAAGGGGCCCGCAAGAGCTCCAAACGATTTGTTAACTCCCTTACTATTTTTTCCTTGGTGGATATTGAATTTAGGGGGAGAAGGAGTAGTGATCTGGTTTGGCTGGACTCATGCGAGTTAATTGACGGCTTTCCTGGAATACGATCAGATTACGGTCTGTTATCCAGGGCCAGCTATATGGTTGAGATAACAGGGATCCTTTTTCCATTCAATGTGTCAAGTTCTGACATGTTTCAGTTGCTCAGATCTGCGTTGGGTTCTATCTCAAATAAGGAAAATATCGAAGAAACAACGATGATCTTCCAGGCACGGGCAATGAAGATAGGCGGATTTGGCATTAATGTATCGAAATGCAGTGTTTGTGGCAGACCGTATAAGGGAGAGGGAAGGGCGTTATTCCATCCCCCAAGTGGTTCAATAGTATGTATGGGGTGTGACAAGGAATCTGCTTTAACACCCGGAATGGATCCCAATACTGTTTCTGTTCTTGAGCAGATTCAGTCCCCTGACCTCTCATTATCTAGTGCCTTAGGATTTAGGGAGGATACGATAAGAGAGCTTAAAGGGGTCTTGATGGCACATATCGAACATTGTCTAGGAAAAAGGTTAAAATCTGCTAAATATCTTCAGCCATGGCCTCTCTAAATCCGGTCCGCTGAAAATCTGTCCTTTTGGGTATAAAGATTTTTAGGGGTGGCTCCTTTGTTGACATCTTTTAGGGCAAGTGGTATTTTTCGCTGAACTTTTCGGTATTCTATGAGCACTTTAATTGGGAGTCTCTATGACATTTCAGGAATTGATTGTTGCTTTGGAAAGGTTCTGGGCAGGCAGAGGATGTCTGATCCAGCAGCCTTATGATCTGGAGGTTGGGGCAGGGACCTTTCACCCGGCTACACTTCTCAGGGCTTTAGGTCCTGAGCCCTGGTCTGTTGCTTATGTAGAGCCTTCCAGGCGTCCCACTGACGGCAGATACGGAGAGAATCCTAACCGTCTGGGGCACTATTACCAGTATCAGGTGATCATAAAACCTTCCCCCATTGATATTCAGGAGATTTATCTGGAAAGTTTAAAGGTCCTGGGGATCGATCCCCTGGATCACGATATCCGCTTTGTAGAGGATGACTGGGAATCGCCAACCCTTGGCGCATCAGGCCTTGGGTGGGAGGTGTGGCTGGATGGCATGGAAATTACCCAGTTTACCTATTTTCAGCAGGCAGGCAGCATCAGGTTGGACCCGATCTCTGTGGAAATAACCTACGGCCTGGAAAGGATAGCCATGTATTTACAGGAGAAAGAGAGTGTTTATGATCTGTTATGGAACGAAAAGATTACTTACGGAGATGTCCATAAAAAGGGGGAATGGGAAAACTCTGTCTATTGTTTTGAAATCGCAGATGTAGAGTTACTTCTAAAGATGTTTGATATGTGTGAGCAAGAATCCCTAAGAATAAGCGAAAAGGGGATTGTCCTGCCGGCATATGATTACTGCCTCAAATGTTCCCACATCTTTAATATCCTTGAAGCGAGAGGCGCCATCAGCGTTACGGAAAGGACAAAATACGTTGATCGCATCAGAAATCTGGCTCGGCTGGTTGGCAAAAATTATCTGGCCCAAAGGGAGGAAATGGGCTACCCTCTATTGAGTGGTAATAGATGAGCAATAAGAAGCGATACTGACATGGCTGGTGAACTGCTTTTGGAAATAGGCACGGAAGAGATCCCCTCAAACTATCTTGGAAACGGGTTAAAAGAGCTCAGACGACTGGCAGAGTTGTATCTAAGAGATAACCGAATCCAGATAGAAGGAGGTCTTCGTACTTATGGAACTCCGAGGAGACTGGTTTTGGTTGGTAGGGCACTTGCCGATAAACAGGAGGATACAGTCCAGGAGATGACAGGGCCTCCGAAAAAAATTGCCTTTGATGAACAAGGAAATCCCACAAACGCGGCTTTTGGTTTCGCTAAACGGCAGGGGGTATCTGTTAATGAGCTACAGGTACTAGAAACACCAAAAGGAGACTACGCCTATGTTAAACGTAGAATGCCCGGAAGACGTACAATAGATCTTCTATCAGAGATTTTACCCGAGTTGATTGCGAATATTCCTTGGCCCAAGTCAATGCGCTGGGGAAGTGAAGCGTTTTCTTTTGTTCGACCCATCCACTGGGTACTAGCACTCTTTAATGGTGAGATTATCACTTTTGAGGTGGCTGGTGCCAGGAGCGGTCACAAGACCAGAGGCCACAGGTTCATGGCACCTCAGATCATGGAAATAGATGATTTTCAAGATTATCTACGAAAAATGAGGGAGAGTTATGTGATCGTTGATCAAAGAGAGAGGGAAGGGGAAGTTGAGAAAGCTGTCATTACCGCAGCTAAGGCAGTATCAGGAAGAGCCGTGAGAGACCCCGAATTGTTGTCCACAGTAGCTAATATGGTGGAGTTCCCATCTGCTGTTTGCGGTGGCTTTGATGAGGTGTTCCTTAATCTCCCTGATGCCGTGCTCATAACAGCCATGAAAGAGCACCAGAGATATTTTTCCATTCGTGACCAAGAGGGACGGTTAATGCCGAATTTTGTTGCTGTGAACGATACGATTGCAAGGGATGAATCTGTTGTTCGAAAAGGGCACGAAAGAGTCCTACTGGCTAGATTGGCTGATGCAGATTTCTTTTTCAAAGAGGACAGGAAAAGGCCCCTTGAGGATAGACTTGAGGATTTGAAAACAGTTATCTATCAGGCAGAGTTAGGGACCTCTTTTGCCAAGATACAACGTTTTACCAAATTGGCCGAATACCTAGCAAGACAGATAGCGCCAGAGGAGCTAAATGAAGTCAGGCTTGCAGCACAGCTGTGTAAATGTGATCTGGTAACTGAGATGGTCACCGAGTTCCCATCCCTCCAGGGTACAATGGGTGAGATATATGCGAGGCTTGATGGACATCCGGAAGATGTCTGTCTTGCTATCTCAGATCATTATCTACCTGCTCAGGCAGATAGCAGGCTTCCCCATACTCTTATTGGGTCGATTGTGGGCCTAGCTGATAGGATGGATACTATTGTGGGGTGTTTTGCAATGGGCCTCGAGCCTACCGGAACGGCGGATCCCTATGCCCTCAGGCGAAAGGCTCTGGGTATTATCAGGGTTATTAGGGATAAGAAAATTACTATTTCCCTGCCGGATTTTGTCAGTAAATCAGGGTCCATCCTGAATGAGAGCATTTCATTTCACGTAAAAGAGGTTGTAGATAAAGTTATCAATTTTATAGAGGAGCGCTTTAGGAATATGTTGTTATCTGAAGGTATCCCTCAGGATTTGATCGATTCGGTGATTACAGGCGATTTTCATTTCTTGAATCAGATAGAGGAAAGAATTGCAGCACTCAGGAGGTTTCGAGACCTTTCTAAAGATTTTGAGGGCTTAGCTATAGCCTCAAAACGGATCATGAACATAGTAAGAGGCTTTGAGGGCGCTAAGAGGGTGAATCCTGATTACTTTGAGAATAAGAGCGAAGAAAATTTATGGAAGACATTCCAATCAGTAAAAGATAAGACAAAGAAGGAGATAGACAGAGAAAATTACCTTGAGGCCTTGAATTTGATGGCTATACTAAGTGGGCCTATTAATGAATTCTTCTCTCAAGTAATGGTCATGACAGAAGATAAGAGGATCAGGGAAAACCGACTTGGAATGTTAACGGGGCTTCATCGGTTTTTTCTTCAGGTAGCTGATTTTTCTAGATTTGCTGTGTAGCGTTTTAGTTTCAGAAAAACCTTTTGGGTTAGGTTTGTCAGGGCTAGATAAAAAGTTTTGTTAGAAATCCGGTTTTTTCACTAAAAAATAAAGCTCTCCTTCATGCTTAAGGTGACCCGCAGCTACTTCTGCATAGGGGTCGCTGCCCCAAAAGATGTCTGCCCGCCCTGCGCCCTTTATAGCCCCTCCAGTATCCTGATTCAAGAGAAACCGGCAAAAAGGGGTCCATTCAGCTATTTTGCCATCTTTTTCAATAGTAGGTTTTTGGCAGCAAATGAACACCAAGGCGCCTTTTGGAAACAACCTATCATCAAGGGCCAGAGACCGTCCAGGTGTCAAAGGAACACCAATATTGCCAAATGGTCCGTTCTCAAGTGATCGAAAAAAGACGTAAGATGGATTATAATTCAATATCTCCTCTTTGATATCCGGGTAGTCGTCAAGATAAGACCTGATGGTCTGAAGGGATAAATCATCGGCCGTAATGTATCCCTTATCTATCATATACCTCCCAATACTCTTATAGGGATGTCCATTTGAGGCACTATAGCCAACCCTGATCGTGTCTCCACTTGGTAGTTTTATGATACCTGAACCCTGAATCTGTAATATGGCTATGTCCAGGGGATCCTTTAACCAGGCGATCTCCAACCCTTGCCCTTCTAAAACCTTTCCCTCTGCTATATCCCTCCTTGTATAGTAGGGAATAAGCCTCTGACCATCTACTCTGGCCGTAATGTACTCCCCATGGAATTTAGGGCGGAAGAGTCCCAAATCAATCCTGAGTAGGTCATCTGGTCTTTTGTAGATCGGATATAGATGTATAGAATCAGGCTCAAGATTTCCATTGATGATTGGCTCAAAGTATCCAGTAAAAAGGGCCTTTTTATCTCCACGCCAGCCAGCTGCCTTGTATAAGAAAAATTTCTTTCGTAACTCTCGATTGAATTTCTTAATATCGGAATTTTGCTTAATAATTTGTGAAAAGGTTCTTAAAGAGTCCCGGATATGTTCAACGGTAAATTTATCAGGCCCATAGGTGAAGACTCTATGGTCCTCCAGCCGGTTCAGGTATTCAAGATCCCTTTCTATCGCCAGTTCAAGGGAGTCTTTGTCCATGTCGTCATAGAATTTTGGCCAAAAATACCTTACCCTTTTAAGGGCCTCGGCTGGCTCCTTGACCTCTTTTTTGACCAAGGGATAGCAGCCACCAATTATAAGGAAGATTATTAGTGCTGAAACACAGCGGTAAACCTGAAACATAATCTCAATATTAGATTTAAATCTTGTCCGAATACAAGCAAAAAAGCATTTAAGATTGTATTAACCAGACACAAGAGATGTGTTAGATTTAACACATTAGTGAGATAAGGAAACAGATCCTGAGGTTGTCTTTAATTTTAATAATCCTTATTAATTACAACTAGTTACGTATTTGAATTACCCTTTTTGAAAAGCTTTTTAGTCGATGGCATATTATTTGCTGTCACGATATATGTCTTTCTAAAGAATTTATCGTGTTCCTATGAATTTATTATCCAGGAAGGTAATATGGATTTAAGACAGCGGACAGTGGCACAGGAGATAAGTTGTACAGGAATAGGCCTTCACTCTGGCAAAAAGGTGAAATTCACCATAAAACCTTCATTACCGAACAGTGGTATAACCTTTGAACGCGTTGATATATCACCTAATGGTAGCGTCAAGGCCTCCTTTGATAATGTAATTGCGACGAATATGGCTACTACTATTGGTTTTAATGGATATAGTATCTCCACAATAGAGCATCTTATGGCTGCCTTTTTTGGTATGGGTATAGATAACGCTTTAGTGCAGATTGACGGCGAAGAAGTTCCTATTATGGATGGAAGTTCTGCCCCTTTTGTTTTTCTCCTCAGAAATGCCGGAGTGACCATACAAAATAATAATAAGAGGTTTGTCCTTGTAAAAAGGCCCCTCAAGGTCGTGGATGGCAATCGATCTGTTTACCTTTATCCCTCAGATGAGTTGAAGATAACATATAAAATTGACTTTGATCATCCGTTAATAAACGATCAGGTCTATGAGATACCCTTTTCACGATCTACTTTCATCCATGAGATTAGCAAGGCACGGACATTTGGTTTTCTGAGGGACGTTCAGACACTGAAGAATAATGGATTGGCAAAGGGCGGATCACTGGATAATGCTATTGTTATGGATGAATTTAGGGTTCTCAATGAGGATGGTTTAAGATATAGGGACGAGTTTGTAAGGCATAAGATCCTTGATTTCATAGGTGATTTAGCCATCCTCGGCCCGATAGTAATTGGACATTTTGTGGTGGAAAGATCAGGGCATTCTTTGAATCAAAAGCTGCTTAGGAAATTTATGGCACAAGGGGACTACTGGGATGTGTTACGATTTAAGAGTAAAGAACAGTGTGGGAAGATAAAGGTCAAGACACCATCCTTCGGTGCCCTTGATTTAGTTTCTGCATGAAAATCCTGTATCATTCTAGAGTTTGGTAGACATCTCTCTCCTATTAGGTCTTGCAATCATCCTTCCTTTTTTCTATGATACCAACAATATTGCTATAGGATAGCTTGTAAAAATCCTTCAAAATATGTGATCTATATTCATCTAGGAGAGAGGGCAGCCAGCCTTTATGAAACCTGGCAAGGAGCAACCCTCCTTTCTCCTTTCAAAGTATCAGAATAGAATTTTGTTTTTGTATTATTATGCTAAAAAAGGGTTCTTATTGTGCTTTAGCTATCTTTCTTCTTTTCTGCATCTCTCCTACAGTTTCCTTGGCAAAAAGCGAGGCCCGTTTATCAGATATAATTGTCACTAATACCCGTGATCATCTACTTGCCTACTTTAATGTAAGAGGTTGTTTTACTGAGGAGATGAACAGGGCCATCTTGAACGGGATTTCAACCAAGTTTACGTATATCGTCAAGTTATATGAGGTCAGGAATGCATGGTTTGACCGTAAGATAGCAGATATTAAGGTAACGCATACCATAGAGTATAACAGCTTGAAAAATGAATTTAACCTTTCTTTGCCAGAACAGGATAAAAAGAAGGTAAAAACTAAGGATTTTGATGAGGCCAGAGAATTAATGGCGGACCTAGTTGCCTTAAAGGTGGCCAGACTTGATAAGCTTAAAAGAGGACTCCACTATCAGTTACGAATGAAGGCAGAGCTTGACAAGATTGAATTGCCTTTTTATTTAAACTATATTTTCTTTTTTCTATCCTTATGGGATTTCGAGACAGACTGGTATTCGGTGATTTTTAGGTATTAAGACCGATGGAAAAACATTTAGACGTTAAAAATGAAGACCTAAAGAGGCGTAGACGAGAAATATTAATTATATGCATTATAATACCCACTATTGTCTTATTCACCTACCTGGGAACCAAGATTCTGGATCTTGGTCTTGAGTTACCGATCGCCGACAGCATCTTGATCTTTGCATTAATAAATATCAATGTAATTTTACTGCTTCTTCTCCTCTATTTGACCATGAGAAATCTGGTCAAGCTGGTCTTTGAGAGAAAAAAGAGAGTCATGGGCTCCGGTCTTAGAGCTAAACTCGTCTTTGCCTTTGTCATCCTTTCTCTCTTGCCAACTATAATCATCTTTTTTGTTTCTGTGCAATTTATTTCTCTCTCTATTGAACATTGGTTTAATCTTCAGGTTGAACAGTCTCTTCAAAAGTCTTTAGAGGTGGGTCAGGACTACTATAAAAGAATAGTAGACGAGGGCCTTGCCTTTGGCAATACCTTAAGTTCTGTAATCACCCATGAAGGGTATATGCTGGTATCCAAGACGGATGAATTGCAGGCATTCATAGAGGAAAAAAGGAAGGAATATAAACTTGCCGCTATTCAGGTCTTTTCATCAAAGTTGCTTCCAAGGGCCGTCTCTTATGACAGCAGGGTCGATTTAAAACCGTTTAAAGATCTGAGCATGGAAGTACTACGCAAGGGTTTCGAAGCTTCGACTGATATAACGGATACTCAAACATCCTCACATGGAGATTTAGTCAGGGGTATTGTACCCATATTTTCTCGGACCGAGACAAAGGCCCAGGTAGGAGCTATTGTTGTTGCCAAATTTATCCCAGGAGTAGTTTTGAATAGGCTGGAGACTATTACCAAAGGCCTGCAAGGCTATAGACAACTAAAGATGCTCAAGAGACCAATAAAACTAAGCCATTTGATTACCCTGTCCATTGTTACACTTTTAGTCATCTTTTCGGCCGTCTGGTTCGGTTTCTATCTGTCAAAAGGGATTACAGTTCCAATAGAGGAACTGGCCATAGCTACTAATAGGATTGCATCTGGTGATTACAGCTTTCGTATTGATCTCGAATCAAAGGATGAGATAGGCGTTCTTGTAGATTCGTTCAACAAGATGACAAAGGATCTTAAGGAAGGGAAAAGGGAACTTGATTTAGTTACCAGGGATTTGATCAAGAGTAATAAGGAGTCAGATCAGCGAAGGCTCTATATGGAGACTGTTTTAGAAAGTGTGGCTGCAGGCGTTATCTCTGCAGATTCTCAAGGGGTGATTTCGACAATAAATAAGTCTGCAGAGAAGATGCTTGATATTTCCGCTAAGGAAATAATAGGGAAGAATTACAGGGATGTTTTAGGCCCTAAATATCGGTCAATTATCAGGGGATTTGTGGCAGACAAAAATCTTTTTAACAAGGGATTTATCCAAAAAGAGATAAAAATCTCAATACGGGGGCGTTCCTTAAGACTGCTGGTTTCGTTGAATGTCCTGAGGGATGATCAAGATAACTATCTTGGATTAGTTGCGGTATTTGAGGATCTGACCGAATTAGAAAAGGCACAGAGAATGGCTGCATGGAGAGAGGTAGCCAGACGTATCGCTCATGAGGTAAAGAACCCCTTGACCCCAATTCAGCTTTCAGCACAGAGGCTGAGGCGAAAGTATGGTAAAAGTTTAGCGAGAGGAGATGGCGCTGTTTTTGACGAATGTACGCGGTTAATAATAGACAACGTCGAAGAGTTGAAGGTATTAGTGGACGAATTTTCTAACTTTGCCCGCATGCCAGATTCTAATCCGATGCCGGATAATATAAAACAGATAATTCAGGATGCAATTTTATTGTATAAGGATGTCCACAAGAACATAACATTTAAGTTTATCGACAAAGATGATATTCCGATATTTAAGCTCGATAAAGAACAGATAAAAAGGGTGATGATTAATCTTTTAGATAATGCTGTTGCTGCCATACCGAGCAAGGGAAAGATTAGTGTCAGACTTTTCTATGACAAGGTATTGAGGATTGTCAGGATTGAGGTTGCCGATACCGGTACTGGTATATCTGATGAGGATAAAGAGCATCTTTTTGAACCATATTTTTCTACGAAGAAGTTTGGTACAGGATTGGGCCTTGCTATTGTTAGCAGAATAATCAGCGATCATAATGGTTTCATAAGGGTTGAGGATAATAAGCCAAAGGGCACGAAGTTTATAATCGAGTTACCTGTGAGGGTTTAAGAATGATGCGAATCATTGCTCGTTAATCGGAGGCCGTGGATCGGAAACGAGTGACGGGCGAGGCAAACCGGCAACCTGCAAAATGCTTATCCTCTGCCATGTGTTAGCCACCATTGTCCTTATCCTTTCCCTTCCTGTTTATATTGTAAAAAAGAAGGTTCGCCTTAAGGAAGGACTGGTGCTGAACCTTCCAGATCTTGGAGGCCCAAGTGGTGATAGGTTATGGGTTCACGCCCTCTCAGCAGGTGAACTACTATCTGCCATTCCCTTGCTTGAGGCCTTAAGAAATAGATGTCCGTCCAGGGAGATTTGCCTTTCTGTTAAGACAGCTTCGGGTCTTAAATCGGAAAGATGGACGCATATGGTTACCAGTAAGCACCCATCATCCTGAAGAGATGATCATATTGAGCGGATTTGGTCAACTCCTCAAATCGTTTCCTGATCTCTCGCTTATAATCTGCCCGAGAGAGGCCCATAGGTTTGATGGGGTGCTATCTTGCAAAAGACCTTGGATTCAGGGCTGTCAGGAAAAGTGAATTGCCAGCAGAAGACCACGAACAAAATGTCTTCATTCGCAATACACTTGGCGAGTTAGGCCAGGTTTACGGGCTAGCTGATGTTGCCTTTGCGGGGGGAAGCCTGACTCCAATAGGAGGTCATAATCTCTTAGAGCCCTCATCTTTTGGCATACCTTTCCTCCTTGGCCCCCATATTCACAATTTTGCCACAATGTGTCGATTGATGATCAAAGGTGGCGGGTGTAAGATGGTTACTGATGAATCAGAATTACCTCATGTTATGTTAGAACTCTTAGGTAACGAAAGCGAGAGAGAGAAGATAGGAAAAAGGGCTCAGGAATTCGTAGCGCAAAATCAGGGAGCCCTTGATAGGGTGAGGGAAATTCTTAAGCCTTACCTTCAAGGGCAATAGAGTTTATTACTTTTGTTGAGTTCATTGAGTTTATAGGCCTTTAGACCAAAAAACACAGAAATTACATCATGAGGTCGATTAACTGGTCAATTATTCACCAAAGGAAGGGAAGGAAGGCTATCACTTTCTTTCTGAGAATCATTTCCTTTCTTTATGGCCTTGCAATACAGCTCAGACTCATTGCTTATAGGCTTGGCCTTTTGGGGGCTAAGTCGCTTCCAGCTTTCGTTGTTAGCATAGGAAATATAACCACAGGGGGCACAGGGAAAACACCATTCGTCGCACTTCTTGCGGAATGGGCAGGTGAAAATGGATTTAAAGCAGCTATCCTTTCGAGGGGTTACAAGGGGAAAGGAAGCCATGACGCCCTTGTTGTTTCTGATGGTAAAACGGTTTTAGCATCTGTCGATGATGCAGGAGACGAGCCATTTCTGTTGGCTCGAAAATTATCCTCTGTTCCAGTATTAATATCCAAGAACAGGCACCGCATAGGTAGTCTGGCCTTACGACGATTTGGTGTAGAACTCCTGCTCTTGGATGATGGGTATCAGCATTTATCACTGAAGAGGGATTTGAATGTTCTCCTTTTAGATGCCAAAAGGCAGTTTGGAAACGGGTCTTTGCTGCCCTTCGGTCCTCTGAGGGAGCCTTATAAGCAAATAGAGAGAGCAGATCTTATTGTTATTACCAAATGCACAGACGAGCATCCGCCAGATGGCCTGGTAGATTTCTTAAAAAAGAATTTTCCCAGGAAACCGATTTTTCGATCTGGACATTTTCCTGATCAGATTATATTCCCCCTTGTTGGTAAAGCACATCCACCGGGCATTCTGTCAGGCAAAAATGTGGTGGCCTTTGCAGGGCTGGCTTACCCTGATGATTTTTTAGAAATGATAACAGGCCTTGGGGCTCATATCATCCAATTTTACAGCTTTTCTGATCATCACTCTTTTAGCAAGGACGAGATTAAAGAGCTTGTGTCCTGGAAGCGAAGATCAGATGTCGACTTCTTATTGACCACAGAGAAAGACTGGGTCAGGATTGATCGAAAAATTGGTGATGATTTGGATATTGCTTTCCTAACCATAAGAGTAGGGTTCATATCGGATAGCGATACCTTTTTTGATATCTTAAGAGAGCGAATTCTTAGATCTTATAAGAAAAAAAATGAGAGTTAGATCCACGCATAACATTTCAACTAAGCGGATCAAAAAGATTTTGGTGAGGTCTAGCAACTGGGTAGGTGATACAGTGATGATGATACCTTCCCTGGCGCCACTTAGAAAGGCCTTCCCCCATGCTCAAGTCACCATCTTAGCAAATCCCTGGGTGATTCCCCTCTTAGAGAATCATCATGCCGTAGACAGAACAATAAAACTTGACAAGGGTAAGGGTTTCTTTTGCTCATTTAAGGAATTAACAAGGATTATATCTTAGCTGAGGAGTGAACGCTTTGATCTAGAAGTTCTCTTTCAAAATGCCTTTGAAGCCGCTTTCTTAGCCTATATGGGAGGTGCTAGATATATAGTCGGTTACGCTACAGACGAGAGGGGATTCCTTCTGACTCATAAGGTCATGACAGATGACGATATTCTCTCAGTTCATCAAGTGGAATATTTTCTGGGTCTTATAGAGGCGATGGGCTGGCGTGTTGAGGAGAGGAAGCCGGTCTTATACGTTAGAGATGAGGATGTCAAATCAACCTCTTTGATGCTATCTTTACTGGGCATAGAGGATAGTCAGCTTGTCGTAGGAATCAACCCAGGAGCTCCATATGGATCAGCCAAGCGATGGCCAGTGGAGAGATTTGCTAAGATCGGGGATTGGGCTTCCCAGAGGTGGAATTCAAAGGTAGTCCTATTCGACTCTCTTTCCGAGAGAGAGATAGGTGACAGGGTATCCAATGATATGCATATGAACCCGGTTAATCTCTGTGGAAAAACTACTTTGGGTCAGGCTATGGCATTGATCAAGAGATGTAACCTGTTCTTAACTAATGACAGTGGGCTCGTGCATGTAGCTGCGGCTTTTAATATCGCTTTAGTGGCTATTTTTGGTCCCACTAATCACATTACAACTGGTCCGGTTAGTAGAAATGTCAGGATAGTTATAGGCACAGCATTGATTGCAGCCCGTGCTTGAAAGAAACATGTCCTCAGGATCATAAATGCATGTTATCCATTGAACCGGAAGAGGTCTGGGAGGACATGGAAGACCTAAAGCGAGAGGTTATAGGGTGAGGCCGGCGGCATTTATTGATAGGGATGGAACAATCAATGAGCAACGTGGTTATATAAATCATATTAGCCGCTTTATCCTTTTGCCTGGTGTAGCGAAGGCCATATCCCTTTTAAACAGGAATAACCACATCGTGGTTGTAACTTCTAATCAGTCAGGTGTAGCCAGAGACTACTTCCCCATAGAACTGGTAGAAGAGACGAACAATTTAATGAAGAGGGAATTAGCAAGGGATAATGCGTACGTTGATGGGATCTACTTCTGCCCTCACCATCCACACGCGGTCTTGCCTGAATATAGAATGAAGTGCAGTTGCAGAAAACCAGGTACAGGCCTTATAGAGAGGGCCAGATCTGAATTTGGTATAGATATGGCGAGGTCATATGTAATAGGGGACCGCTGGCTTGATATAGAATTCGCCCATAATGCAGAGCTACCAGGTATCCTGGTATTAACCGGCTATGGTAAGGGAGATCTGGAGTACATCGTGCCCCATAAACCGATAAAGCCCGCCTTTGTGGCAGAGGACCTATTAGGGGCAGTAAAATGGATCTTAAGACAGGGGAGTGCATTTTCCATTTCTTCCCGACATTAGCCATGACGTGTTGCTTGGAGGGACAAACGGGACAACCCTAAATTCTAAATCGATTCGGCCGAGCTCGTCGCAGGCCAAAGCACTAGATTAGAAACAATATGATAAAGAGCTTAGGTAGGTTTAGTAATCAAAACATTGGATACGGCCTTCGAGGCCGTAAAAGAAGTTATAAGCGCCTAAATTGCCTAAAGTTAGAAAGTTAAAAGAGGGATGTAGTGAGCTACGGGCTATTTTCACCTCTATTGCGCTCAAACTTTAGCCCACTTTAAATTTTAGGCACTTTAGATCACTTTAAACTTCAGGAGGGATTGGTATGGCCATCAGCAAGGAATTGCTCGACATCTTGGTATGCCCAAAGTGTAAGGGAGAAATCTACCTGAATAAGGCACAGGATGGCCTCATATGTGATAATTGTAAGCTCCTATATGAGATCAGGGATGATATCCCAATTATGCTTATAGATGAGGCAAAGAAGATGGAAGGGGATTGATTGGACATTTTTATTCTTATAAGCTTGGATACAAAAGAGGTCAAGACGGTACAATATAGTCCTTACAAGTGGTTAAAGGTTTAACATTGATTGACATGCGTTTATTATCTCTTCTAGGGTGACATTTTTTGAACAAACGTTATCAAGGCATTCTCTTTTAGAGTCATCAATTTAAAGCAGAAACTAGTGTTACGTCCCAGAGATAAGTTACATAATTTAGCCAATGGCTTTGTCTCTCAAAAAACTACCTTTAAATCCGAAATTCGAATAGCGAAACTCGAAATGGTTCGGCCAGCTCACCACCCTGAGCAAAGTCGAAGGGCAAATTCCAATTCCAAATGACCAAAATTGAAAACATGTTTTAAACATTTGAGATTTGAATTTCGATATTGTTTCGGATTTCGGATTTCGTGCTTAGAATTTGTCATCCTAAAACCTGGAAAACGATAATAAAGTCTGATTGATTTTTATAATTTACTCTTGGGACATGATACTAGGCCACAACAAGAAATAACATCGGACTAACAACGGCCTGAGTCTTGCCAAAACAGGCGTTTGCAGGCTTCACAAATAGTATAAGAGTTAGCGGCCACTGCGGATAGGCAACAAAATAGTAGTACTCCATCACACCGTGTTCTTATACTCAGTTTGCCACACAGGATCAATGAGTTCCTTCAAAAGCTGGTCGTATCCGATTAAGCCTTCGTGATAGGTCTTGTCTTCAATGGCCTCTTTGGCAGCCTCATCAGACGGCTTGATCCGATAGTGGTTATGCAAGATAGCGTTAATGGCCTCATGATGATCCCTTATAGGGCACGGGAGAATAAGGTTATCCTTTTCTAATGCCGGCTTACCATAGGCATAGCCAGACTGCCATTTCCTTATCTCCTTGAAATAGGAAGAGTAAAGGACATCGTTAAGGGTTCCACCCCTCTCATATACCTGAAGGATGTTATCCTGGTGATATGGTATGAAAACACACGGCATGACATTGCCATTCCAATCGATATAGAAATATCCCCCCATTCTTCCAGCTGCCAGACATCCATCTGTCATCACGCCTTGATTCCAGAAGTCAATATAGTTATACCCCCCTTCCTTTACAGCCCAGACATTCCTTTTAAACATCTCTAACCGCTGCTCTGGAGTAACCATCTGCTCAAGGGTATAGCTTCGGCCAATAGGCATATATTGAAAGAGCAAGCCATAAAAGGTCCCCTGCTCATCGAAATAAAAGCTCAAGAATTCCTTGCTCGTTACCTCATCCCAGTTATCCCTGTCAGCCTGAACGGATATGCCAAAGGGAACACCCGCCTCCCTCAGGTATTGAAAGGCCTCCATGATCCTCTTAAATACCCCTTTCCCGCGCCTCAGATCGGTCTTTTCCTCAAACCCCTCCACTGATACAGCCGGTGTTATGTTACCCACATCTGCCATTTGCCACGCCAAATCCTGGCTGATAGGGGTGCCGTTAGTGTAGACCATAAAAAAGTTATCGTCATGCTCCCTGGCAAGGTCAATAATCCCCTTACCCTCCATTTTCCACAAAAAAGGTTCCCCTCCAGAAATCACTGTAAAACGTGAATGCCAGAGATCCACCTTTTCCTTAATGATCCTGTTTACAATGCTGTAAGGTAGGGAAGATCTGGTATTACCTGCACTGCTTGCGTAACAGCCGGGACAACGTAGATTGCATAATTGGGTAGGGCTCAAAACCAGAAAACTGGGATAAACCTCATCTTTTCTATCCCCTTTAAGGATGTCCCTTTCAGAGATATCTTTAACGAATACATTTCTGGCGAAGACCTTGACCATTCTGTGAAAGACATCTTTACTGAGGATACCCCTTATAAGATGTTTTTCTGTTGTTTCAAGAAGGTTCCTGACAAATGCATGCTTCAGCTCCTGGGCTGGTCTAATACTATCATTTTCCTCTTCAACAATGTCCTTCCAGAGCTTATCCTCGGCCTTTTTGACGAGAAATCTCATCACGGGCCTTTTATCTGCTATCTGGGCAACTATATCAATGATCTTACTCCATGCGTCTTTCTTCATCCCTTTGGTAATGAGCATACCGCCCCCCTTTATTGACACAAAAGGATGACTTCTCCCTTTTCACCTAATGTAATATCAAAAAATCTGTCAAGATACAACCATTCGGAGGGCCCAGTCAGACAAGTTCTTTGTAATCTCTCAAAATTCTCCTTTACCCGAAGGAAAAAAAGAATATAGTTCTAGAAGCCCAACCATGCCAAAATTAAACCAGGGGTAACGGATGAGGATCGAATTGATCAATCCAAACAACCCAACGAATGCCGCAAATGTTCCCTTCCTTCAAAAGGGCCTGCTTTCGTGGAAGGCAAGGGCATACTCTCCCCCTCTCAATCTCTGCATGGTTGCAGCTTACACACCTATGGATGTTGAAGTGTCGATCACGGATGAGTGTGTCAAGCCTATTGATTTCGAAAAGGATGTGGACCTGGTGGGGATCACGGCTTATACCAACGCCGCTCCCAGGGCCTATGAGATCGCCGATGCCTTTCATCGACGAGGAATACCGGTGATCATGGGCGGCATCCATGCATCGAATCTCCCTGAAGAAGCGCTGAATCATTGCGACGCTGTCGTGATTGGGGAGGCGGAGGGAGCTTGGCAGCGCTTGATGAGTGACTTTTCCCATGGGCGAGTGGAAAGAATATACCAGAACGAACAGCTGGTCTGCCTGGAGGGGCTGCCCGTGCCGAGGAGGGACCTTCTCCGGCATGATGATTACGTGACCATCAACACAGTTCAGACAACCCGGGGCTGTCCCCATAACTGTAGCTTCTGTTCCGTGACACAGTTCAACGGAAAAACCTACCGATTTCGCCCTATCCATGAGGTGATTCGTGAGATCGAGTCCCTTGCCTCCCGAAATATTTTTATAATCGATGACAATGTCTTTGGCCATCGTGGACGAAGCCGTAAACTTCTTGAGGCCCTGATCCCTCTCGGGATTCGGTGGGGGAGTCAGTGCACCATCTCGATTGCCCACGATCCTGAAATGTTGGAATTGGCAGCAAGGAGCGGATGCATTGGATTGGCCATCGGGTTCGAGTCTTTTTGTAAAGAAAGCCTGAAAGGGGCACATAAACGCTTCAATGATCCTGAACAGTTCTCCAGAGACATCGAGATTATCAAGAGCTATGGGATTCTGATCTGGGGATCCTTTGTGCTTGGGTTTGATGAGGACGACGAGCAAGGGCTTGAGAAGACCGTCCAGATGGCAAAATGGGCCAGACTGGACTTTGCCTGCTTCAACTTTCTCACACCGTTACCGGGCACCATGGTATACGATCAGTTCAAGAAAGAGGGACGCCTGGCCAGTAAAAACTGGGCCGACTACAATATGGCCAGCCTGGTTTTCCTCCCTGCCAGGGTGACCGCTAAGGTGTTGGAAAATAAGGTGAGAAAGGCATGGCTGGAATTTTACTCTATGAGCGCCATTGTTAGAAGGCTCGGCTTTTCATTGGGAAAAATCCGGCTTTTCATCTGGCTGCTGAACCTTGCCCTGTTTTTCTATACACGAAAGAAGTTGAAGTGGACCTCAAGGCGTGGCCATGGATACCTTAAAAGATCACTCCTTCCCCTGGATGTCTAAACTTGAGGGGTATGCCAACTCAACCTTCCTTGAACTCCATGTCCCTGGCATAGAGTGCAGCACCCAGAGCCCCCACTATTTGAGGTTCTTCGGGAACATTGATCCGCATCCCAAAAAGCGCCTTGAGGGTCTCTGATATGCCCTGGTTCTTTGCCACACCACCGCTCAAGGTAATCTCCTCCCTCACCCTCAATCTCCTGGTCATGCTGAAGATTCGCCGGCAGATAGCCTCATGGAGCCCCCTGACAATCTCCCCTTCCCCATATCCCTCGGCGATTAAGGAAATCACCTCCGACTCAGCAAAGACAGTGCACATACTGCTGATGGATACGCCCCTTTTTGCGTGGAGAGACCGCCTGCCCATATCTGTCAGCTCTGTTTCCAGGGCAGCGGCCATCACCTCTAAAAACCTTCCAGTCCCTGCGGCACACTTATCGTTCATCACAAAGTCAGAAACTCGTCCCTGCTCATCCAGGGTAATGACCTTACTATCCTGACCACCGATGTCAATAACAGTTCTCGTCCGTGGAAAAAGGAAATGGGCGCCGCGGGCGTGACATGTAATCTCAGTCACCTCCCTGTCCGCAAAGGGCACCCTAATCCTCCCATACCCCGTGGCTACCACCGCGGAAATCGCCTTCTCATCCAAGACCGCCTTGGCCAAGGCCTCCTCCAGGCACTTCCGGGCAGCCCTCCGGGGGTTAGCCCCGGTGCTCATAATGGAGTATGCCAAAACCCCATCCTGTCCAAGGAGAAGGGCCTCCGAGGATAAGGACCCAATATCAATGCCAGCGTAAATTCCTGCAGCCACACTTTACCCCAACATCTCGACCAAGGCCTCCAGCCTGGTTCTGGTTTGTCCAGGTGAGTAGTTGTTTTGATCAGCGCCGTCCCCAGGCAGGACAATATATGGAATTCCTTT
>CP070704.1:1851354-1863762 GCA_020349945.1 Deltaproteobacteria bacterium | reverse complement strand
AAAGCCTATGGCCAGACCGACGATGCCCCCTACAACCAGTAACCCTGAAAGTCTTACCCCAAGGATCGGAAGCACCATAAGCACGGCAATAACGATGATGCTATAGGAGACTACCTTAGCAATAATCTCCAGGTGTTCTTTGACTATCCTCTCTTTAAGAAATCTTCTGAGATACAGTGATAGCACCTTGGCTATTACCGCAGCGATTATCAGAATAAGTGCTGCGGTTATAAGGTCAAAGACAGTGACGCTATGGTAAAGGACCTTATTGAGGATCATAGACCGAACTCCATTATGAACTTTGGCGCAGTTATAGACATCTTTCGCGCTGCATAAACCTCTAGAGACTTCTTCATTCCCTTTTTAAGGGGTGAATCTAGGAAATCAGTTTCTGCCCTATTTCTCGTCTTCAGGCTCATGCTTGCCTTCATACATACCATGATATTGCTGTAGTAGACTTTCATCCCATAGGCATTGAAAACAGCCTTGGTGAGTTCAACCCACTGGGCGTTTGTGTTTGCTACGGTGAGCTCCATGAGCCCTTCTCGGATAGGATTTACAGATGGCATCGTGGAAAATACATCACTCTTCCAATACTTGCATATAATCCCATTCCTGGGGTCGCCATAGAGGGTGAACTTCTGCCTCGTCAGGGTGAGAATATCAATGACCTCGAAATCCTTGTCTGGTGATATATAGACCGCGATTTCTATCGGAAACGTGAGGAAGATCTTTTCTGTCCCCGCAGGCTCGATCGCCAGCGTCTTTTCAAATTCTACAAGGAGATATTGGGTTAGTGCCTTGGGTTTATTCAACGGTTCGACAGGGTTGACGAGGATTTTGCCCTTAGTGGCGAGAAGCCGCTTCTCCACATGTTCCTCAAGGCAGTCTCTCTTGTAAACAAGGCCCCCATTGTCTTTCTGCACAGAAAGGGAGATCCCTTCCTGTACAATCTTCAATGGAATATCGTGACAGCCCAACATAAGTCCTACCTTGCTTCACGTTTTGTGTCATGGGGTCTGTGCTCCATATTCTTATGGCCCCTCTGGAGTTGAACTCGTTTGCATCTGCATTCTGCATTGAGACTCATAAGCCGATAAACTGGATGCCTGAGGGCGAAGGAAGACCATCGATAGGCTCAGGACCTCACTACTATCCAATATATCAAAAACAAAGTCAACAGAGCTGGCATTTAGGTCCGCTCTAGAGAACTGCAACCATCTCGAGATATCCCTTGGCATCCTTTTCTTGACGGGGATTTTCTCTTTTAGCCTTCGGTTTTTTGACCTCTAAGATGAGTAACAGATGGGACCTGTCTTAGGAGTGAAAGCGGAAAATGAATCATTTGCCTAAGCCCGCCAACAGTCGAAAGGTTCCTCAATGGTCTTCTTATCTCCGATGTAAGCTCGTGGAAGAGAATCTTCTCTTCAACCTCCCCGATCTCCCTTATCTTACCGAGTCTGTGGATGGAATAAAGCCCGATGAGAAACGCCAGGAAAAAGAAGAAATCCCAGTGCTGAAAGCTTATTGTATTAAAGGCAAGCTCTCTCACCGGAGATCTCCAGTTCAGTGTTAAGGCAAGTTCGCGCGTGGCAAAAAAGTCAGCAAACTTACCGCCTAAAATAGGTGCAATCCCCGCCGCCAGCGAATTGATAATGCCATTTGCGGCTAGATATGCGGTTGCCTGCTCTTTTGGTGCCGATTTTAATGCAATGTTCCCCGAGGCAAGTGTTACTCCCGCTATTGAGATTCCCATAAAGATGTGGATGGCTATGAGCAGGGGGATAGTTCCCAGGTGCTTTTCCGGCATGGTGGTAAACGTCCAGGCGAGTATACAGGCAAGGAACAAAGGACTGCAGAGCGCAAGCACGGATTTGTTGCTGAAGCGGTCTGAGAACCTTCCCCAGATCCTTAAAAATGTGAGGTTCGTGATCTGGCTTAAAACTGTTAAGGCAATAATGAACGATATATCCATCTGTAGTCTCTTGAGCATGTATACGGTAAAAAAAGGCGCGGCCAGGTTGATGGCAAAATTCCAGGAACCCAAAAATGTGATAAGCCTTCTAAAATTCAAATCCTCAAAGGGGACCAAGATCAGCTCAAAAAAACCCGACTTCCCCTCTCGTGCTGCCATCCGGGGCTCTGGGATGGTTGATATGAAGTAAACGCCAACCATGCCTGCAAGAAACCCCAGCAAGAACAGTGTTGAATAGCCGTACAGCTCAAGGTCCGGAAATCGCTTTTTCACGAGATCAATATAGAATCCCGCGGCAAGATAGAGCGCAATACCCAACGCGGTTGCTAGCCTCATTCGCTTGGAAAAGAAGGAGCCCAGCCTATCTTGTGGCACGAGGTCCCGCATCCAGGAACCCCAACTGCATGCCGAGACCGCACCAAGGGCTGCGTGGATTGCTAGCGCTCCGATGAGGATTGCCAATCCTGCCTTGGGAGGCAACAGGACTGCCAGTATGGCTATTAAGAGCCACATTATCCTGCTTAAACCTGATGCATACAGGGAAATGGCTCGCCTGTTCCGCACTTTTTCAACGAGATAGATGGAAGGGATCTGGAGCAGCTGCATTAAAGGGGGAACAGCAGCGAGGAGCCCAATCACCAGGTTGGACGCGCCTAGCTTTAAGGCAAAGGCCACGAGGAAGGCCCCGCCAGTAAACGTGACCATAGCCTGACTGGCCAGCCCATCCTTGACGACTGCCTGGAGACCGGACTGGACTTCCTTTTCGCTTAGAGCCTCCTTAACGGCAAATGCCATCGAGTCACCAAAATGGGTGTTAATCGGTTAACATTTGGGTCTTATTTTTCCCTAGCTTATAGGCCCTTTGTCTCCAGCTGTGTTGTTACCTAAGCATAGTTCGACGCCCTGCTCACTGCCTTGAGGAGAACCGGAAACTTTAGCAGGGTCTCAAGAAAGAACGGGACGGTGTCTTGTCATGAGAACCTGAGTATCCCCTGAGTCCTACTTTTTAAATCTCCGGTGTTTTATTGTCCTGGCTTCTACCATGTATATAACATCCTCGCAGATATTTGTTGAAAGATCGGCAATGCGTTCTAAGCTCCGGGATATCCTGATAAGGTGAATAGACCGTTCGATTGTGCTGGGATCTGATGCCATGAAGGTAACGAGTTCTCTCAGGATTTGATCCCTCAGTCCATCAACGATGTCATCGCGTTCACAGACGCTTTTGGCCAGTTTGGTATCCTCGTTCACAAATGAATTCAGGCTGTCCCTCATCATCTCTTCAGTCTCTTGTGCCATCCTCGGGATATCGATTAAGGGCTTGACTTCTGGCCTTTGTATCAAGAACAAGGCGGCTTCCGCCATGTTAACCGCCTCATCAGCCATCCGCTCCAAGTCGTTGTTTATTTTAGAAACCATCATGATAGTTCTCAGATCCCGTGCCTGGGGTTGATAGCGCGCAGTCAAGTGGATGCAGATTTCCTCTATCCCAACCTCTAGCTTATTTTCCTTTGGCTCATCCTGCTCTATGACCTGCAGGAGGACTCGCTTTTCGCCCTGGATGAGTCCTCGTATGGTTTTCTCTATCATGGCCTCCACTAAGGAGCCACTGAATATCAGTTTTTCTTTGAGCTCATCTAACCTTGCTTTGAGCATAGACTTCCCCTTATCCAAACTTCCCGGTTAAAAACTCCTCAGTCCTTGTATCTTTCGGTGCAGTGTGCAATTGCTCTGTCGGACCGTACTCTATCAGCTCTCCTAAATAGAGAAAGGCGGTAAAGTCAGAGACCCTTCCTGCCTGAGCGACATTGTGGGTAACCAGGATGAGGGTGACCGTTTTCTTGAGTTCTTCCACGAGCTGTTCTACACGGGCCGTTGCCTTGGGGTCGAGGGCGGAGGTAGGTTCATCAAGAAGCAAGATATCAGGGTTCATCGCGAGTGCGCGAGCGATGCACAGCCTTTGCTGTTGTCCTCCCGATAGGAACGTTCCCTTTCTATTCAGGTGGTCCTTAACCTCATCCCAGAGCGCGGCCTTCTTCAGGGACTCTTCGACCATCGCGTCACGTTCACCGTGGCCGAGTTTAATGCCATTGAGCCTATATCCGGCAATTACATTGTCATATATGGACATGGTAGGAAAAGGATTCGGCCTTTGAAAAACCATCCCTATTCGCCTTCTGATGATCATCGGGTCTGTGGCGTATACGTCCTCATCTCTCAAAAACACCCTTCCTTCGACCCTCGCACCTGGTATCAGCTCATGAATGCGGTTGAAACATCTGATAAGGGTTGTCTTTCCACATCCAGACGGCCCCATAATGGTTGTCACCATGTTCTCAGGGATAGAGAGGCTTACCCTGTTCACCACACGGTTGTCCCTGAAATAGGCGGAAAGGTTCTCTGTCCTTAGAACTTTACTTCCCATCTCCTTGCAATGATACGTGCTGTTAAGTTCAAGGCTAAAACCAAACCCACAAGGACGCAGGAGGCACCCCAGGCGATTGCATGCCATTCCGGATAGGGGCTTGTTGCGTAGTTGTAAATCACCAGGGGCAGGGCATTTACCGGCTTGATGATATTCCAGGTCATAAAGGGGTTTCCAAAGGCGGTGAAGAGCAGTGGAGCTGTTTCTCCAGCGATTCTTGCCACACTGATCAGTACACCGGTCATAATACCGCCCAAGCCTGCCGGCAGGATAACCTTGAGGATTGTTCGGTGGTATGGAACCCCCAATGCCAGAGAGGCCTCCTTCAGGGAATCGGGGATGAGCTTAAGTGTTTCCTCTGTTGTCCTGACAATAACGGGGAGCATCATGATCCCTAGGGCAATCCCTCCGGATAATGCAGAGAACCTACCCATCCTGATCACCAACCAGAGGTATGCGATGATCCCTATGACGATTGAAGGTGTACCGTGAAGGACCTCCACAGCGAGCCTTGTGAGAAAAGAGAGCCTCCCTCCTTCACGTTCCGAGAGATATATCCCTGCGCTAACACCCAGGGGGATAGCGGGCAGGCTGGCAATGATGACCAGGAGGAAGGAGCCTACGATGGCGTTTGCTACGCCTCCCCCTTTCTCTCCAACAGGCCTTGGAAGCTCCACCAGGAATTCCCAGGTTAAAGATGAGAGGCCATTTTTCACGATGTAGGAGAGTATGAGAACAAGAGGGACTATTGCCAAGAAGGAGAGGGTTACCACCACTGCCACAAACACCCAATCCTTTATGACCCGCATCCTTGTCTTTTCTCGGTTCATTTAGGCCCTGATGCTTACCTTTTTGATGATATATCTTCCGATAAAATTGATGGTCAGAGCAACGAGAAAGAGGAGCAGACCTATCTCTATGAGGGATGACAGGTAAAGCCTGCCTGTGGCTTCAGTGAACTCATTGGCAATTACGCTGGCCATAGTATTTCCCGGGCTGAAGATACTGTGAGGCAAGATGTTCGAATTGCCAATCACCATGGTCACAGCCATGGTTTCTCCGAGGGCCCTGCCCAGCGCAAGGAGCGTGCCGGCCATAATCCCTGACCCTGCATACGGCAGAATTATCTTCGTTACAACCTCCTGCCTTGTTGCACCGAGGGAATATCCTGCCTCTTTTATGTCGGAAGGCACAAGGGCGATAACCTCTCTGCTAATTGAAGCGGCATAGGGAATAACCATCACCGAAAGGATTAGTGATGCGGCGAGGATTCCCACCCCGTGAGGGAGAATGCCGAGTTTGATCTCAAGATCCCTCACTATCGGCACCAGCACAAACAGTCCCCAAAAGCCATAGATAACAGAAGGAATACCAGCGAGTAACTCAGTTACTTGTTTGAGTATGGAGGAAAGGATTCCTTCTCTAAAGTATTCGCCTATGAATATGGAGATAGCAAGGGAGAAAGGGAGGCAGATGAGCAATGCGAGGAAAGATGTCAGCAGTGTTCCTACGAAAAATACAAGCGCTCCAAACCTGCTTGAAACTGGATCCCAGGTCTGGCTGAAGAAGAAAGTAAGGCCAAAGGCCTTGAGCGAGGGGGAAGAGTGAATAAGCAGGCTCAGAAAGATTGCCGTGAGCAGGACCAAGATTGCTAAGGCCGAGATGGAGAGGGTTTTTTGAAAAGCAGCCTCTGCCCACAGGCCGCGAGTTCGTGATAACACCTTCGGCTTACTGGAGAATAGGTTCGCCATCGTAGATGATCGATTTGATGATCTTTTCAGCTTTCTCTCTTGCTTGCTCAGGAAGCTGTCCGTAATGCAAAGGCTCGGTGTATCTTTGAGCCTCGTGGGTCATCCACCAGAGTAACTTCACCAGTTCTGTGGCCTTTTCCATAGACCTTTTCTTATAAGCCTGTTCTCTGTAAACGAGTACCCATGTGAAGCCGCCAAGGGGATACCCGTCAGGTGCATCGGCATTAGTAATGGTGAGCCGTGTGTCATTAGGCAAAGGGACTGCAGCTGCGCGGGTCACAGATGCAGTGCTTGGCGTGATGAATCTTCCGTGCTTGTTCATGAGAAGGGCCGCAGGCATCCTGTTGAGTAGAGCATATCCAAGCTCGGTATACCCTACGGTACCTGGCAGATGTTTGATCAGCCCTGTCACCCCTGTGTTTCCCTTTGCCCCAAGGCCAACGGGCCAGTTAACGGCTTTGCCGCTGCCTACCTTCCCATCCCACTCTTTGCTGACCTTGGCCAGATAGTCTGTAAATACGAAGGTGGTGCCACTTCCATCTGATCTGTGGATGACCATGATATCGATCTTAGGAAACTTTATGCCTGGATTGATTTCCTCAATCCTCTTGTCATTCCAACGCCTGATCTTACCCAGGAAGATGTCAGCAACTACGTTCGGCGTACATTTGATTTCAGGATTCCCTGGAAGGTTGTAGGTGAGAACAACCGCCCCCAAGCAGATGGGTATGTGAAGGATTTTTGCTTGAGCTTTGGCAAGCGCCTCGTCGCTCATAAAGGCATCTGAACCACCAAAGTCGACGGTCAGGTTAGTGAGCTGCCTGATTCCGCCTCCCGAGCCGATTGGTTGATAGTTTACCTTTATGCCTGTCGTCTTCCAATAGGAATAAAACATCTTTGAGTAGAGCGGGTAGGGGAAGGTTGCCCCTGCTCCGACCAGTTCCACTTGTTTTGCCACCGCTAAAGCGGACCAGGGCATTAGAATGAAAGATAAAAAAATAGCTACCAGGTGTTTCCCCATCGGTCTGTCTTAATGAATTTTTCTCTGCTCTTTCAATCCCAATCCGTCCGG
Organism: Deltaproteobacteria bacterium; assembly: GCA_020349945.1. Lineage (GTDB taxonomy): Bacteria > Desulfobacterota > DSM-4660 > Desulfatiglandales > B25-G16 > JABXJZ01. Next base: position 1,856,539 of record CP070704.1, on the reverse strand, counting down.
GTTCCGGCTAGTTTTCTCAACCGAACTTGTCTCGGTTATTTAATAGCATTAATCTGCTCTTTCTACAAACAAACGAAAGGCTTAATCAGCCAGGGATGAATTTTCTCGCGAGATCGATGTCAGGGTCATAGCTCACTCCCGCCTCTACGATACACAAAATGCCTTCGCCTGGTCCGCTTGAAGAACTTGAGCGCCTCAAATATCCCCAAAAAGATGACCGCTGCACCGAGGATAAACAGCCAGTCGGTCAATGTAATGGGACCAAAGCTCAGAAAGTCGCTGATATAGGGTCCGTAGATTGCCAGTGACACCAACCCGATGGAAATCACAATAGAGAAAAGCAATATCCTGTTTGAAAAAAAATTGCGATTGAACAAGGAGATGCGTTCGGATCTCCTCTGGAGGATATTGAAAAATTGGGAAAACACAATGGTGGCATAACTCAATGCAGTAGCCTTGCAATAATCCATGGTGCCCACGCTATTGACCGTCAGGGTTATTCCCTCTCGGCCCATAAATAAGACAAAATTGAGGAAGGCAAAGCCCCCTATCAGTATTCCCAAGAGCGTAATCTCCGTACCGGCGAATATGTTCAGCATGTGTTCCTCGGGTTTCCTCGGGAGCCTGGTCATCACGTCTTTGTCCGGAGGATCGAACGTGAGAAGCGTGAGTGGCCCGATTTCCCCCAGTAAATCGATTGCCAGTATCTGACCGGCCAGTATCGGTATGGGATAATTCCACAGGGCTGCTCCCATCAGGCCTAGTAAAACCAATGCCAGTTCTCCCACGTTGGTGGTCAGAGAAGCGAACACTGTCTTCTTCAGGTTATTGTAGATCCCTCTTCCGCCTCGTATCGCGTGAACCAGCGTAGAAAAATTATCATCCAGCAAGACTAGTCTCGACGCTTCCTTCGCAACGTCGTTCCCCCTCTGCCCCATGGCAACGCCGATATGTGCCCTCCTGAGGGCGGGCGCATCGTTCACGCCGTCTCCGGTAACCGCGACGATCTCACCCTGCTCCTCCAAAACCTTCACGATCTGCAGCTTGTCTTCGGGGTCGACGCGGGCAAATATGATGGACTGATTTTTTTGTAATACCTTTTTTAGTTTTTTTTCCCGCATCTCCTTGAGTTGCGTTCCTGTAATTACCGGCGTCGCCTTGCCCGCCTCGGGCAGGCCGATCTCTCGACTTACTGCCTGGGCGGTTTCTGGATGGTCTCCCGTGAGGATAAACACCCGGATGTGCGCCTTATGGGCATCTTCGATCGCCTCTCTTACTCCCTCCTTCGGGGGGTCTATCATCGCCATCAGGCCCAAAAAGATGACGTCCCTCTCCACATCTTCCCTCTCGTATTCACCTTTCTTGGAATCCAGCAGTCGATGTGCAATCGCCAGAACGCGCATGCCGCCCCTGGAGTACTCCTCGTTTATTGCTTCGATCTTTTCCTTATCTTTCTCGGTTATGGGGACATGCTCTCCATCTTTGTAAATATAAGCGCTGATGGAGAGGACGCTGTTCGTGGAACCCTTCACCGCGAGCCTCACGTCATTCCCGAACTGTCTCACCGAGCTCATTCTCATCACATCGGAATCGAAGGAGAACTCCTGGAGCTCGGGGTTCTCCTCATCTTCCTTGCGGGAACGGGTACCAAGCTTCGTTGACAGCGCTATCAGCGCCGCCTCAGTAGGGTCGCCGATGGGGTGCCAGGAGGCATGTTCCTCGTCGGGTTCGTGTATTTCTGCGTTTGACGACATGGTCGCTGCGTCCATGATCACTTCTATCTCCTCAATGTGTTCCTTGCTCAAGGGTTTTCCATCCTCGTTCAGAAGATCGCCTTCGGGCTCATACCCGATTCCGGTAACCTCATATGTTTTTCCGTTGAACCACAGGGATTGGACAGTCATCTCGTTTTTTGTCAAGGTTCCCGTTTTGTCGGTGCAGATTACTGTGGTGGAGCCCAGTGTTTCTACCGAGGGCAGGCTCTTCACCACTGCGTTTCTATCGGCTAATTGATTGCTTCCCGTGGAAAGAGCAACCGTTACCTGCGCAGGGAGTGCTTGTGGCACCATGGCCATCGCAACACCGAGCGCGTACACCAGGCTCATGTATAGGGAATAGTCCTGGATTATCCCTAATACAAAAAGCCCGGCACTGATGACGGCCACTGCGATGGACAGTTGGTTCGCCAGGCGTCGTAGCTCTTTTTGGAGCGGGGTTTTTATTTCGCCTGCTTGTTCCGTCATACTCGCAATTTTCCCCGTTTCCGAATCCATACCGGTAGCCACGACCACACCGGCCGCACTTCCGGTTGCCACTGTCGTGCCAGCGTATGCCATGTTATCCCTGTCAGCAAGGGAAACCTCTTCTGTTATCGCGTCATGCTGCTTTTCCTGGGGCACTGACTCCCCGGTCAGGGCGAAATCGTTGGTCTTGAGACCGCTGACCTCAATGAGCCTAACATCCGCGGGCAGCTTATCCCCTGCCTCTATGTGTACAATGTCTCCGGGAACCAGGTTTTCCTGCGGAATTTCCATCAACTCTCCATCTCGTATGGCCTTGGCCGGAGACCTGATCAGACTCTTTAACTTATCGACAATCTTGCCTGCTTTATGTTCATGAAGAAAACCGATTATCGCATTGACAAAAACAATGATAAAAATAATCGAACCGTCTCGATAGTTGCCGATGAAGTAGGATATGAGCCCTCCGAGAATCAGTATCAGGATGAGAAGCTCTTTGAATTGCGATAAAAACAGCAACCATAGGGGGACTCTTATTTTGGCCCTCAGTTCGTTTTTCCCGTATTTGTGCAGCCGTTTTTTAGCTTCAGCTCGAGGAAGTCCCTTCTCACTCGTGCCCAAAGCGTCCAGGACCTCCTGGGCCTTCATCTGGTAATAGTCCCTTTCCTTCATCTGGTTTGTCCTTTCGATTACAGCTTGTTTGCATTTGTAGTCTTGTGCTCGTCAGCCGAAAAACGCCTCGACCGCTGGATCCTGGCGGACAGGGGAAACATCGAGTCTTTCAGAGGGCTCATAGCAATCCTCTTATTATAGGATCAACAGCATGTGGTTACCCCTCCCATGGACCTCTTTAGGATAAATTAGATGTCCCAAATTGGACAAACGAACCACTCCCCACCGGCCCATTGCTCCTCTGGAGACGCAGCAGAACCAGGGACCGTGCCTGTACAACCCCTCCTGGCTTCTGTCACTGTTCATCCGTAGGCTTTCCTCTATTTTTTGTGGCGCTTGGTGCACTTGATTGGCCCTGCTTTTTGTTTGTGACAAGCATGGCACTGATCCATAACCTCTTTCTTCTTTAGTTTTCCCTCGGCCTTGAGCTTATCGTTTACGCTTGGGCCGTAAGCAGGTAGTTGCACGTGATCAAGACTCTGCTACGCTGAAGGAGCTTGGTCGAGCTTGCGCAGCACTGCCACGAGTATGATTGTGCCAATGAGAAGCCACGTCGGCCCGAATAACCAGAGCGCAAACGGAATCGCCAGATAGTACCCTCGCATCCCAATTGTGTAATGGAGCGTTCCACGGTGAAGGACCTTCGCGATGTATTCAGGGGATACAAGAGAGTCGCGGTCACCCGGAACATTGATCATGAAGCCAGCATGGTTATAGTAACGTATTGCCAAGGAAAAGTTAAAGAAGGCGAAAAAGAAGTCAATAGTCAACAAGAGCAGTTTAACGAACCACAACGTTTCACTCTGACTACCAAGGAGGTTCACCACTTGAGCGATTGGCGACAACTTCTCCGATCTGAATGCCACGTTGAGTATCCCAATGGCCAGCAGAATGGCGGTTGAGGCGAGGAAGCTGGCGGCCATAACCCAATTCCGTAGCGTTTGAACTGCCAATACATCTCGCTTTTCTTCTATAACGGTTTCAACCCATCCCCTGCGCAAACGGTTGCTCAGGCCAATTGAGGTCTTCAATGGCCTAGTTCGTACCATATACACGAGGTAAATGTGATAGGCGAGCAATGTCAATATTGATGTCAGTATAAAAACTGTTTCCGTCCAGGGAATATTCTGCATAACCTCGTCCTTACAGTCGCTTTGTTCTGGCAATCATTCTCCGGGCCAATTAATCTAAATGCTGTCCTGCCGATTAGGCTTGAGTTGGCTATATGAGGCCATCTCAGACAGCATAAAGATTTCCCTGAAAAAGCGAGTAACCACTTAGAACGGCCAGAGCATGGGTATGAGAAGGACCGCCACTGCCCAGAATAACAGGTTGAGCGGTCCACCCACTCGTGTATAGTCAGTGAAACTGTAACCGCCTGGTGCGTAAACCATCGTATTCGTCTGGTAGCCTACGGGCGTAGCAAAGCTCGTTGAGGCTGCAAAGGTAATGGCAACCAGAAATGGTCGAGGATTGACATTCATTGTTGCTGCAAGGGAAAGTGCGATAGGCGCAAGAATCACAGCTGAGGCATTGTTTGACATAACCTCTGTTAGTACCGCGGTGAGCAAATAGAGCATTGCCAGGATGCCGAGAGGTCCAAGGTCAGCAAAGGGTGCCAATAGTGTATATGCCAGCCAGCGAGCAGCTCCGCTCTGTTCCAGACCCAGGCCCAGGGGAATGATACCGCCCAGAAGAAACACTACCTTCCAATCAATGGCTTCATAGGCCTCCTCGATGGTGAGACACCGACCCAGCACCATTCCAACGCCCCCTAGCAAAGCAGCAACTAATATGGGAACCACCTTCAAAGCGGTTAAGGTAAGCACTGCGATGAACACAAACAGTGCAATAGCCGCTCGATCCTTACGGAGATAAAGCTCAGTCAGCTCATTGGTTACGATCACATCGCTGGCCTTCATGAGGCGGGATAAGACCGTTTTACTTACCTGCAACAGCAAGGTATCCCCAGCATCCAGATGGATATCGGTCAACCGATCTCGTAAGATCTTGCCACGCCTCTGCACGGCAAGCACCGCAGATCGATAACGGCCAAGAAAACCGGCGCCTTGTAGTGTGCGTCTCACCAGAGTTGACCGGGGTGGAATGAGAACCTCGATCAGCTTCACCTCATCAGAACTAAATTGTTGATCCTCCATGGTAACACGGGCCTGGATGCCCAATCCTAACGTGTCCTTCATCCTCATCAGCCTATCTACATTGCCATGAATTAACAGGACATCTCCTTCCCTGATTATGGTTCTCGAAGGTCG
>CP070704.1:1842410-1851254 GCA_020349945.1 Deltaproteobacteria bacterium | reverse complement strand
TCCAGCGGCGAAAATATTGTGGTATTTAATCACCTGGTCATGCTTAGTTTCCTGCATTCTTATGATAAGGCACCTAATTTTCCAAACTGACAGATTTAGCTTGACCCCTAACGCAGAAAGGAACTGGATAGTCCTGGGCGGATGCTGCATTACTGCAAAATATATTCTATCTGTTTTTGAGAACCAGCAATTTGACTTATTAGTATTCTTTTTCTGTCTCTCCGGGCTTTTCTGTATATTTAGAAATAAAGAAATTTTGGGGAGCAGTCTTTTGGCAGCTGGGATATCAATAAAATGTACACCTCTTCTTTTCTTGCCTTATTTTGCTGTGAAGAGGAAATGGAAGGTAGTGTGTGTCACGACAATTGTGGCAGCTATACTTTCTTTTTTGCCGGATGTTTTATTCTTCAACGGTAGATTCAGTTATTTTTTTGACTGGTTTTCGAAAATTGTGTTTTATCACCCATTGTTAGCTGAACTTGGCGATCCTGGATTTGACGGGGTTTCTCTTGCCCCTGGTTTTGGTGTTAATTACTTAAATCAATCTCTTGGTGTGTTAGTATATAGAATGTTTTCAGGAAAAGCTACTCAATGTATAAATAACATTGGTCAATTAGATGATGGCACAGTCACAATAGTCAAATATGTAATATTTGGAGTAGTCCTGCTATGGCCCTTAATCATATTGAGAAAAAAGGTGTTTAATAAACTTAGTGAGGTTGAATTCCCCATTCTTTTGGAAACTGCGGGTATATTTGTCTTAATGGCCTTATTCTCTCCAATGAGTAGTAAAGCGCATTTTAATACATTACTTTATGGCAACACTCTGTTAGTTGCTTTATATGTGATTAAGAGAGAAAAAACTATATTGTGGTCAATAATATTTCCAATCTTTCTGTTACAATTCACTGCTAGAGGTATAATTGGGCATGAGAATGCAGATTATTGTTACCAACTTGGCGTTACAACTATTAGCGCTTTATTAACATATATTGGGCTGATTTGGTCATATAAGAAATATTGGGATTTTCCAAAACCAAAAAGGGTGTAAATTGAATCAGACATTGGAATTGCCCTTGGTTTGCAATGTGGGGATTTGGACAGAATCGTGATCACGGGCATCAAGCTCCCACTCTGTTACCGCTGAACAGGAACGGTTGTGCCAGATTTCGTTGACAGTTTACGTGCTTTGGCGATAACCGTTCCTGTTCAACCGTTTGGAAATCAACAAAACTTAGTCATTTCAAGCACTGAAGCCTTTTGGGAAATTGGGATAGACCCATTAATAGAACAGGGGGCGAGTATCAAATATGTTGAAGGAATGTCCACTATCAGAATAAATGTAAGTTATCCATGGAAACCAATAATAGGGCGAGTTCTGGAAGATTTAGGGTCACCAATTCACTCACAGGAATATGTATCTAACCGTTTGCATTTACAGTAATTTCATAAAGTGCTGTTAATGCGAAGCTTCCTTCACCTTTATTTCCATATCATCCCAATCCTTCCGGAGTCCCGCTTCCATCATTTGAGAAAGCATTTTTGGCAACCGATGTTTGACTACCGCGCGCCGCCAACGACTAATGTATTGGTCTCGCAGCTTATTCCTATTTTTTCGAGAAAGACAGGCCTTATCGAAATCGAGGATAAAGACCCTGTCACTGCTATTTACCAGCACATTGCCCGGATGTAAATCGGCATGGTATATATAATTTTTAACAAGCTTCGACACTTCATAAATAACTTTTGCCATTAAAATTTGAGTACGCTCTTGATTCGCGCAACTTAGTTCCGCAAGTGTCGACGGTTGTTTGATCTCTCTGGTAACAAGCCAGGCTCTGTAAAAAAAAAGACCCTCGGTTGAGGCATAGGCGATGGGCTCGGGTGCGCTGATACCAAGGTTCCTTACCGTCTGCAATACCTCATATTCAGACTGAGACCGCGTTTTTCCCCATCTGAGGTATCTCCGTCTGACCAGGTGTCTGATAAGACCGCCACGGGTATAGTGTTTAACGACGACCGCTCCTATCCCCTCAAGCTGGGCCGCGGCAACCGAGGTTCTGCCACCGAGAACCGAGTCAACAGCATGAGTCGGAGTCTCAAAGACCTTAACGAGCCGATTCAACTGGTGATCCGTGAGTTCTAAGGATGATCCGAAATGATAAGTGCCATATTTCCTGGTAAATGTCGTACTCATTAAAAATCGAACTAACTGTTTAGGACTTTTTTCTTTATGCCTATGATACCGTATATAGTTCTTTATCGTTTCACTCGTCAGTTTGTCTCCAACTGTTCTGATGGGTGCCCACACAAGGTGATATCTTGTGTCGTGGACTGCATGGCTCATTCGTTTGATGCTCATGCAGCATATTATCGTCAGGCGAGGGCCTCCATATATTCCTGCTTATACGCCCGGTAGTTTCCAGTTTGAGCACCCGTCGCCGAGAGGTATCTACGAATCTGTCAGGGATCAGGAACAGTCTTTCCCGTATGGTCTGAATCGTCTGCTTTACCTTTCCCTGATGCAGCACATCTTCCTTAAAGAAGTTCATGGGGTTGTAGGCGAGCATCAGAAGCTCGAACCAGCTACAGTTTTCTCCATAGGTGTGCGAGACTAACTATATAGTCCCTCGTCTCACCGACGAAACCGAAGAGGGGATGGGTGCCCTTTTTGCCCTTTTTCTTGGGGTTGTAGCCAACACCAGCCCTCTGGTGATTTCCCTAGACAGGGGTGACGTAGGAATCCAGGTCGAGGGTGATCGTCTTCCATCTCCTGAAATCGTCTCTGAACTTCATGAGGAGGTCAAGGTTGAACGATGCGATCCCTCGAGAGACGGCAACCCTCAGAGAGCTGGGAAAACGGCTGATGGTCGATTGCACCAGGAAGGTGAAGAGTCCCGCTACCTTCTGAAATACCTTGTCAGTCGAAAGGACCTCCATGTGCCCTGGCCTTAGTTAGCCCAACCACATGCCATACAGATAGCTGATGAGCATATCAGTAAGGCCTTTATTTGTCGATTGTAAGTATCGCCTTTTTGAGATACATTCTTTTTCACTTTTTGAGTGCCTCCTATATGGTGTTTGAAGGTTTTTTGCGTACCCTTCTATTACTATATATGGAGGCATTTTTCTTTAGAAAACTAACTGGTTAGTGCATAATCTGGGATGAAAACTTGTTGCCATAAAGAGACTAATTCAGTGTTACAGCCTTCTCTCGTTACGAAACAAATTTTCCGAAAATGCAACATATTTACTTCCGATGAAATTAAAAATCGTACCCGCAACTATCCCTAGAAAACTGGCAAAAACATACCAAAGATCTGTGCCCATTCCAGCGTATTCAATTAACAAATGCATTACCCCAATTCGAATCATGAGCCCTAAAAGGCATATTAAGACGAAGGAGGCATAGCTATAGTAGGGTTTCGCAATACTCGGAAGATGAAATGTCCATAATCGATTTAAAATATAATTATAGCTGACTGCAGCTAAGAAACCGAAGATAGCCGCAACACGTGGGTCGATGTACATTAGCTCTACAAGACTCACGAGAACGAGAGTGTCTATAAGAAATCCTGAAATACCAACCAAGCAGAATTTTATGAACTGAAAACACTTAATATATTTAAAGCAGTAAAGCTTCCATAAGTGGCGCAGATAATCAATTAGAACCCTAAGATTTAGTTTACTCTCGCCTTCGTGTCGATCACTGAACATGATGGGTACTTCTATAAAGCGGCAATTTGTCTTAACAAGAATTTCAAGAACTATTTTCCAACCTACTGGATAAAATTCAATACCATCAAGAACGTCGTTTCTGACAGCCATAAACCCGCTTGTGGGATCTGAAAGCCTAGTTAGCCCTCTTGCAAGGAGCCCAGCTCCTTTGCTTACGATTTTTCTAGTTAGTGGCCAATTTATACATCCACCTCCGGGCACCCATCTACATCCGACAGCTGCCTCGCAATCCCCTTGAATGATGGGGCTTATCATGTCTGGGATTTTCGAAACAGGGTGGCTCAGATCGGCATCCATCACCACACATATTTCACCTTTTGCCAACTCGATACCTTTCAACACTGCCGTAGCAAGACCTCTTTGATCTTTGCGAAGGTGCACTCTGACGTCATATTCGGTCGCTAGGTTTCGAACTATATCTGCTGTTCCATCAGGCGAATCGTCATCAACCACAATTATCTCACCTTTGATGCGTTCATCATTGAGCATTTCTGAGAGCAAAGAGATGGTGATCTTGATATTACCGGCTTCATTATAGGTCGGCAATATAACTGAGACCATTGGTTTTTCTTCCTTTTGGCGCTTTGCAAACGATGACATCATAGCGTGCCCTTCCTTTAGGGATAACCGATTTGTTGTAAATTTGGGAAACGTTTTCAAGTAACGAAAATAAAGGTATGCCCAAATTGGGAAACTGCTTCTACTCCAGATAGTATGTCTGAAAGCTCTGTTTGCTGGAGTGGCTTATCATCATAACCGAATCGATGCTTACGATTAAAAAAATAGTTCTAACCCAACAAAGGCCCGCGAATCTTAACAGCTAAACCCCCATACTAAATAATTGCGCATTAACCCTCAGCTCAGCGCTTCACTCCCGCAGTGCAAGAGGGATCGGTCGATCTTTTTATTGGTTAACTTAGTTGTACCTTTTCGCGGCAAGAACAATTGGCGCGATTTTGATAAGATTGAGACGAGCACCCATCCTCAGAACACCTCCTATATAGTCCCTCGTCTCACCGACGAAACAGAAGAGGGGATGGTAGCTCTTTCTGCCCTTTTTCTTGGGGTTGTAGCCAACACCAGCCCTCTGCTGATTTCCGTAGACAGGGGTGACGTGGGAATCCAGGTCGAGGGTGATCGTCTTCCATCCCTTGAAATCTTCTCTGAGCTTCATGAGGAGGTCAAAGTTGAACGATGCGATCTCTCGAGAGACGGCAACCCTCAGAGAGTTGAGAAAACGGCTGATGGTCGATTGCACCGGGAAGGCGAAGAGTCCCGCTACCTTCTGAAATACCTTGTCAGTCGAAAGGACCTCCATGTGCCCTGGCCTTGGGTAGCCCAACCACATGCCATACAGACAGCTGATGAGCATATCACCAATTGTGTATTTGCTCTTCCTACGAGCTTCGACTGTCACCCTCTCTTCGAACTCCTCCTTGATCCTATGCCGCTTGAAGAATCGCCTTATCAGGCCGCTGCCACCCAATCGCGTGAGGTTTCTGCCTGTGAATGCTTCTTTGGCCTTTATTTGTCGATTGTAAGTATCACCTTTTTGAGATATATTCTTTTTCACTTTTTGAGTGCCTCCTATATGGTGTTTGAAGGTTTTTTGTGTACCCTTCTATTACTATATATGGAGGCATTTTTGTTTAGAAAACTAACTGGTTAGCACATAATCTGGGATTATACTAAATTCCTAAACAAAGATAACCCCTTCCTCCCCGCGCTTCCGCACGGGGTATCCAGGGTTGTTTCTTCATGAAAAACGATAAAATCCCCTTTTGGGTTATCTGAGCATAGGGAAATGTGGCTTGGGTGCTAAAAGCAAATTTCTCCCTCAGTAAGAACCTGTACCTCTAGTACTACTACGTTAAGTACTTGACTTTTTTCTGAGCACCCTGTATCCGCCTTTTCTGCCAATTCTATTACCTTAGGCTCTGCCCACATGGTGTACCCACCAAGGGCCTTTCTCCTTCAGGCCACTCTCTGCTTTGATTACGCTTGAAATTCTGTATCAATTCAAGGGGATTGTGGGTATCATAAAGATCTTCCAGGCCAGGTATATCCTTCCATCTCCTGTGCAACCAAAACCAATGGTGAGGATACCTCCTGATATAGTCTTCGAAGATTTGATTTAAGCTCCGTGTATTCCTGTTTAGATCACTTGTTTGGTCAGCAGTACGAATCTGCTTCAGAGGTTCATTTATCTCTACCATGTACCTGCCTGGCCCCTTCCTTATAAGAAATAAAGGTATTATGCTGGCCCCTGTACGTCTTGCAAGAAGCGGGGCCGTTACATGTGTCTGGGAAGGGATGCCAAAAAAGTCAACTACAATCCCGTGCCTACCAACCCTCGAGTTGCCACCTGCCTTCTGATCGGCAAGGGTTAGTATAATAGCATTCTGCAGGAGCAACTGCTGCATCCTTTTTATTGCCCCATCAGGACGAACCATGATCCCATCATGTGCCTTAAAAATGGACTCAACAAAACGCTCGAGGTAGGGGTTATCTAACTCCCTAATGATAGCAGCCCTTGTTGGAAGATTTAGGTAACATAGATATCTAACGAGGAGGACATTACCGAAATGTCCCATAACTACAATTGCACCCTTGCCCTTTTCTATGGGTTTCATTAGATTTGACAATCCTTTAATCTCGATGAATCTATGATAGTTCTGAGGGTTGGCTATTTTGTGTAGTTTCAAAAAGTCCAAAATATGCATGGCAAGATGTTCGCAGCTCTCCCGGGCAAGAGTCTTTCTTTTCTTACTGTTCAGCTCCCTTCCAAAGACTACGGAAATATTAACCTTGATAATACTCCGCCGACGCCTATCGATAAGGTAATAGACCCTTCCAATAAGCCTGCCAAACACAGCATTTAGCCTGAATGGCAGGAAATAAATTAGCGCTAGGAAGAACCGGAAAATCAGATAGAGCAGAAAGTTTGAGAGCATAATACCTTTTAGCCTCACCCGTAATCGTTGTTCATATAGCAGCTCAACAAAGCTCCGTCAACAATGAAGAGTAAGTAAGCGTTCAGGTTTCAGCCCGAATGCGATTTTTCGTTTGGCCCCCTACATACGTTGATAGGAGACCCTGTTTCATCCCTCCCATGTCGGGATTTGTTGTCTTGCGTGACTTGCAATTCGTTTCGATCGGGCCATATCCTTTAATATACCTTATCCTTATGTTCTCTGGCAATTTCCACTGTTTTATCCTGGCTCATTGAGTCAACGACTATTATCTCGTCTGCCCATTTTGAGCTCTCAAGGCACCTTCTAATGTTGCTTTCCTCATTACAACATATAATGCAGATTGAGATTTTCATAGCATCTTCCCTATACTAGGCCATATCTTAAATAGCTGAATTTTTAGTGAGTATATGGAAGAGTTCATAGGCAGTCAATCAAAATTGGACTCCGTCTTCTAGCACTTTCTGGTGCTATTTTTTACCTCGTTTTCCCTTTATCCGGAAATAACTATATGGTATATAATGCCCTAAGAGATTGCTTCATGGAGAACATTAATTTAGTGGTCATATGTAAGATAGATCACATAGGCAGACTATGATCACCATCTCTCCATGATTTAACAATAGAGGAACATGGATATATGAAAGGTATTGATCCTAAATCTTTGAATAAGGCTGTTGATAATTTTCGGAAGACAAGGATTCTTGTCGTTGGCGATATTGTGTTGGATCAATTTATATGGGGAAAGGTATCGAGAATTTCACCTGAAGCACCTGTACCCGTGGTCGATGTTGACCATGAGACCACGATGTTAGGCGGCGCAACAAATGTGGTCAATAACATAGTTTCCTTAGGGGGCAAGGTCTTGGTATGTGGAGTTGTTGGGGATGATTATATAGGCAGGCGGATATTTTCACTGTTAAACAACCTAGATGTTAACACTGGAGGTATTGTTGTAGAACATAAGAGGCCCACAACCCTCAAGACAAGGATCATAGCCCATGCCCAGCAGGTTGTCAGGTACGACAGAGAGAGCAGGGATTCTTTAAAACCAGAGACAACCAATACCATCCTAAATCTCATTCAGGATCAGAAGGATAGCCTTGCTGGAGTAATTGTCTCTGACTATGGAAAAGGCGTGGTGACCGGGGAACTTATGGGAGGAGTTAAAGATTTGATGTCAACCAGAGGTGTCCCTTTAGCTATCGATCCCAATGTCAAGAACTTCCCACTTTATCAAGGTGTAACTATCATCACCCCTAACCACAATGAGGCTCAAGAGGTCGCTGGCATGGACATATTAGATGAGGAGAGCCTTAGGAGAGTTGGCGAAAAGTTGTTGTATTCCTCCAGATGCTGTGCTCTATTGATTACCAGGGGAGAGGATGGCATGACTCTTTTTGAAGGCGACGGCACAGCAACGCATATAAAGGTGATGGCCAGAAAGGTATACGATGTTACTGGCGCCGGGGATACCGTCATTGCCACCCTTACGCTCGGTATAGCTGCAGGACTTGATTTGAAATCAGCGGCCTATCTCTCTAATCTGGCAGCAGGTATAGTCGTTGGTGAGGTAGGAACATCAACTGTCAACAGAGATGATCTCAAAGCGTTAATTGCCTCTCATCTTTCTTGAGAAAATTGAGCATTCGCCACTCAAGCGAGAACAGCCTGCCCAGTATTAGACTAGGTGCGGATGAGACCTTAGAAGATGAGCACCCCTAAGGAAGCAAGAAAGGTAAAGCTGATAAGTAGCCTCTTCTCTCCAGAAGAGGAACTAATAGGGAAGGTTATTAAACAGATGGAGGGATATTTTGGACCTGTTGAGTGGATAAGCGAAAAACTCTTTTTTAAAAGGACAAGATACTATGCAGAAGAGATGGGATGGCCTCTATATAGGCGGTTTATATCTTTTTCAAAGCTTATTCCTCCAGATTCTATTGCAGATATAAAGTTAATGACCAATAGAATCGAGAGTGAGCATCTGGTTGACGACCGGAGGAGGATTAACATTGATCCAGGTTATATATCTTTAGAACGGTTAGTTCTTGCTACTGGAAAGAATTATATCCATAGAATCTATTTAAAAAAGGGATTATATGCAGACCTAACCCTTATCTTTCATGCTGGGACC
>CP070704.1:1825911-1842310 GCA_020349945.1 Deltaproteobacteria bacterium | reverse complement strand
GAGGAGGGAGAAGTGAGAATGGGTCCCCTGAAAATGCCGATATGCAGCCTCCAAGGGGTTCTCACATCCCTTTGGAGGCATTCATTATCCAGCCCTGAAGAAACAACTGGAATTACAAATCCGGTCAAAAAAGGAGGGAAACAATGTCTAAGACCAAAATAATAGCATTAATAGCTGTGCTCAGCTTAGCTTTTGCCACCACCGCTATTGATAGTGCGGTGGCAGGTGAAAAGGTACAACAGAAAATCCGCACCGTTTTTCAGTACTTCAAAGCAGAGGTTGCGAAGGTCGGGGATGTGCCGGGCCACGTTGTTGGTGTAGCGCAGGCCAACGGACTGACGTTTCCTGAGAAGGACGAACCTGGGGCCTACTCGGTCCAAGTCATGTTTGATTACGTCAACGGGAGCGGGCCACATTGGGGGTATGTCACGAGCACCTGGGAGGACGGGTCTACAACAGTTGCTAAAGTTGAAGGGACCACGACAGCAACTGAGGGCGGGAAAATCTCCCTGTTTAAGGGGACATATACTTACGTCAAGGGAACCGGTCGCTACGCAGGAATCAAGGGGGGCGGTTCGTACACTGGGAAACGTGTTACGCCCATGGCCGCTGGAGCCTTCTGTTACGCCGATTCCACAGAGACCTATACCTTACCGTGAGATGAAGGTAATGGGCAACTACGCTTATGTGACCCTTAACAGCAGCTTTTAAGCTCCATGATCAGATAAAGGCAGGGTCATTAGATTGCCCTGCCTTTCTCATTTGGTCCCCAACATATGGTATAGTGCCTTTTCATCCGGGCGTTTTCGGATGCTGCCTGACTGTGCACGATCTAATGAGCTCTGGTTAAAAATTTCGTATTGCTTTTTGTTGACTTTTTGGTATTGTATGGCATAATCATTTCCAAGATTCTTGCTATGTACCTTTCCTAACCTAAGCCCTCAGGAGGAATCTTGAGAGCAACTCAACACAAACTACCGATATGAAGCCTCCAAGGGGATCCTCATGTTTCCTTGGAGGCTTTCGCGTTTCAGGGTAAAACGAAACTAGTGCCAAGTCTGTGTGAAGAACCAAGGGCCTAACTGATCATTTTCGGTTGTCCCTGCTCATATTCCATTCAAATCCTGACATGAAAGCTGCGGTGGCCCTCTCCTGAGAGTTCCATTTGTCACCGAATGGATTAGACGAGAAAGAATCGTCGCGATATAAGTAAGGGATTAGATGAAAAAGGATTCCGTAGCCAAAGGAGGTGATGCGTATGGGTGTGCAAAGGTAAGATACGGGAGAGATAAAATCTTACGAAAGGAGGGAAGCAAATGTCGGAACAGAAGAAGGTAACAAGAAGAGAGTTTGTCAGGGATTTTGCTGTTATTACCGGTGGGGCTGCTGTCGGTGCTGGTCTGTCTAAGGAAGCATTGGCAGAAGTTCAGGTGGTCAAGGAAATAGCAAAATGCGGGATGGTGGTTCATGATCCAGATCTATGTCGTGGATGTAAGATATGTGAGGTTGCATGTTCAGCGTATCATGATGGGGCATGCAGTTCATATCTATCCAGAATACACGTGGCCGCG
Organism: Deltaproteobacteria bacterium; assembly: GCA_020349945.1. GTDB lineage: Bacteria > Desulfobacterota > DSM-4660 > Desulfatiglandales > B25-G16 > JABXJZ01. The sequence goes on along the minus strand of CP070704.1, from coordinate 1,840,739 downwards.
AACGATCTGGATTTAGTCTTCTCGGGACTAGTTTGCTCTCAGTGTGACTCACCGAGCTGTTACTTTGCCTGTCCAAAAAAGGACCAAGCCCTGTGTATTGACAAGGAAACCGGAGCCAGGTACATCAACCAGGATGAATGCGGAGGATGCGGAAAGTGCGCAGCGGCGTGTCCCTTGCCCGAAGCCCCTATATGGTTTAAGACGGTAAAAGGTAAAGAGGTGGCCTTTAAGTGTGATTTGTGCAGGGGCAGAGCGGCAGGACCCATATGTGTGGAGCTATGTCCTCGAAAGGCTTTAAGATTTGAGGAAAGGAGGGGTTAAGATGGCGAACATGAATGGTTGGGCTGGCAAGATCCTGAGGGTTGACCTGACAAACGGAAGGGTCAGGACCGAGGATACAGCACGATATGTTCCAAAATATATCGGCGGAAAAGGGATTGCCACCCGTATCGCATGGGAGGAACTGAAGCCTGGTGTCAAGGCATATGATCCGGAAAACCCGCTGATGTTCATGACCGGACCGTTTGCCGGCACCTTAGCACCAACTTCAGGTAGAGGAATAGTATGTGCTGTGAGCCCACGAGCATATCCACTCGAATGGTTTACCTATTCGGGTACAGGCGGACTGTGGGCTCCTGAATTGAAATACGCCGGATTCGATGGTGTGGTTATTAAGGGCAACTCTGAAAAGCCTGTGTATCTTTGGATACATGATGGGAAGGCCGAGATCAGGGATGCGGAAAAGCTCTGGGGATTGGGCGCATTTTCCACTCAGACAAGGATTAAGGCTGAACAGGGAGATCAGACCCAGGTGCTCTGTATTGGACCAGCAGGAGAGAACCGTGTTGTATACGCAACGATTCAGCACAGGCTGTCCAATGCATCCGGAAATGCCGGTTTTGGGGCTGTGATGGGTGCAAAGAAGCTCAAGGCGATAGCCATACGAGGAACAGGGGGAGTTAAGGTAGCTGATCCAGATGAATTCATCAGTGCATGCACAGAGGTAGCGGATCTTATCAAGGCAGGGCCAACATGGGCTGTAATTGGGACGCCTCCCGGGCCGGATACGGTATCATGTACCCATGCATGCCCGGTGCAGTGTTGTACGATGATGCGGAAGGATGATCCGACAAAATTAGAGGTTGGCAGCGGTACGAGAAACATGATGAAGCACTGTGTGGATCCCATGTATTCCTGGGGCTGGGAAAGAACAGAGTATCCGACGAAGTATATCAAAGAACAATATACGGGGGATATATTTACGAGGCCAACAAAGGCATTTGGCGAGGAGATCGGTTCAGAGCTCCAGGTTATAGGCGAAGGTCTGGGCATGTCAGGGTGGAATTATGTCAATAATTACTGCTGGATATCGGCATGTGTGGACAACGGCATAACGGAGCTTAACGGGCATAAGCTGGAGCCGGATAACCCGGAATTCTGGCGTGATTTGCTGTATAAGATAGCTTATCGCAAGGGCATTGGTGATATCCTCGCTGACAGTCTGGTGAGGGCCTGTGAAAGACTGGATCTGCCGGATATACTCAAGAAACATGCTCACTGGCAAGAACCCATGTGGGGATTTGCGAGTCACCGGCTTGGAAGAGCGGCCGAGTCCCAGCCGAGCCCGATATGGATCTATACCATGTGTCACTGGATTACGGATTCAAGGGATCCCCTGCAGTCCCATCATCAATCCTCGTGGGCTGAGTACTGGTTCCCGCCACACCATGGAGCTGGTTCCCCGGATACGGAGTTCAGCAAGGTAAAGGCTACCTTTGCACGGGCGTTCGGGACAGGAGAGGTTATTGAGCCGGGCTTTGGTCATATAAAGGAGAAGACCAGGGCAGCTGCATATCTCGGCAATCGCGCTAACCTGAAGGACTCGTTGCTGGTTTGCGATTGGTGCTTCCCACGGCTTCTGAGCGGATTTATGTCAAAGGAGGAACTCAAAGCGGCCAGGGACTACTATGGAGATCTGGACGCCGAGACGAAGATGTTCGTTCCGCTTACCGGGCTCAATATGTCCACAGCTGATCTGGTAAAGGCTGGTGAGAGGGTTCGCAATCTGGATAGGGCCCTCCACGTGAGAAACTACAACAGGAACAGGGAGATGGACTCAACCGCGGAATGGATTTTCGAGTACCCGGAGAAGTCTGATGGGAGCAAATTGGACAGCGCCATGTTCAACAAGATCGTTGATAATTTCTACGAGGCCAGAGGTTGGGACAAGAAAACCGGCTGGCCAACAAGGGCCAAGCTGGAAGCGTTGGACCTCGGAGATGTAGCCGATGAACTGGCGAGCATAGGCAGGTTAGCGTAGCGCAAACACACGTGATCCTGTCCAATAGATAGTGTTCAGGTAGCTCAAAGAAGAGAGGGAGTGAGTTTCTTCCCTCTCTTTCTTTTTTGTTCTCTGTGCCTAACAGCGGTCAGGAAATGAAACCTTATCCCCCTTGTATACACCATACTTGTTTCCAAAAGTCCATGAGCATAGGCCCTGACCTCATATACATCATTCCTGCCTCCTGAAAACTACTGTTGGATATTGAACACATATCCAACCCAAGACATCACTGCCATTCCCCAAGCTACCCCCATTCCACTACCAAGTTCATGAGGTACAAACATCCTCTGAGCAACTCCTGTCAATTCTTTCACGATTCTACCGAATCTTCCCAGGGATGAGGAAACGTTCCCAATAGTGACAACCCATTGAGATTGTATGATTTATGTTGAAACTCATGGTGGCATAAGAGTTGCATGAAGTGAAACACGCAATCAGAACACAGCAGTATAGGTAAAGTGCTCCACTTTTACCGAGCGTTTCGCGTATCTGTTTTTTCCTTCCAATCAGGATGTACTGACAGGCGGTAGAGAGTTCAATGCTGGATTGCGTAGTGAGTCCTAACGGATATGTATGATGGCGTTAGAGATGAAAATAACGGGGTGGACACGGGAGGTGATCAAATAGATGTTAGGTGCTCTTTGCAGCCACTGATCAAGACAACTGTTGCGCCTGTCGAGTTCAGGGGAACTATGAGCAATGAATAGTGCGGAATTACTTTCTAAGGTTTCAATTTTTTCTTTAATGAAAAAGGAGGACTTGCTCCGGGTTGCTCAATGGGCCCAGTATCATCTCTTCCACGAAGGAGATGTGATTATTAGAGAGGGCGACCATGACAGGCGACTCTTCATTATCGTTAGCGGCGAGGTAGAGATCATAAAAGGTTCGGGCAGCAAGAACGAAAGACGTTTGCAAACCTTCGGTCCCCAAAGCTACTTTGGCGAGATGGCGCTGATCGATGGTCTGGTTCGATCGGCCAGTGTGGTCGCCAAACAGGAGACCCAGGTCCTATGCTTAGATCAATTAAACCTCCGCCAGGGGATTGCGGAATACCCAGGCTTGGCCATTGAGCTGCTGCAGATGCTGAGTAGACGCATCCGAACGATTGAAAAGAGCATGATAAACACGTTGGGTTCTCTTTTGCCCGTTTGTGCCGACTGCAAGAAGATACGCGAGGCTGACGGTTCATGGACGCCCATCGAGAAATACATCGCTGGCCATTCCGAAACTGAATTCAGTCACAGTATTTGTCCCGAGTGTTCGAAGAGGCTCTATCCTGAATTTTACAAGGATCAGTAGTTTTCAGGATAGGGACGATGTCTAGTAACCGAAGGTTTTAATGACAAAACAAAATTCATGAAAGGAAGGCTTATGAGTGCTTTTCGTAAGAAAAATCGGAGAAGCGGCGAGGATAGACGTTCTGGCGAAGAGCGCAGAAAGTTCGATGATCCTAAGTTCAAAGGCCCTGGAACTGATATCATAAGAGAGCAGAAACCTATGAAGAGATCTATTAGGTTAACGGTGAGCCCAAGCTGGGATGAGATTGAAAGGGTGAGAAATGAAAGTGATGAATTCCTAAAATCCCATATGCTTCCCCATGATACTGTGGATGCTCTTACCATGGTAATCAGCGAACTCATTGAGAACGGTGTCAAATATGGCGTCTTTAAATCGCCGGAAAATAAGATGATTGTTATTCTGCATATTGGACAGAGTGTCATTACAGTGGAGGTTATTAATCCAGTTGATGAAACTGCCCATTACCATTTGAGGAGATTAGATAGGGCAATTCAGTGGATTAGAGGACATCAGGACCCCTTTGAGGCCTATATAGAAAGGTTAAAAGAGGTCTCAAAAAGGCCTCTCCATGATGAGGAAAGTGGGCTAGGCCTTGTGAGGATCGCCTATGAAGGTGGAGCCATTCTTGATTTCTTTGTGGGCGAGGATAACATCTTGAATGTATCGGCCGTTTCAAATGTTGAAGGGGAATTCTGGAGGTGATGATGGGAAAAGCAGAGGTATTTACCAGCAATCTATTAGCTATAGAAGTAGTGGAAAATGGGACTTCCTTTAAGGTTAAGTGGAGTGGGATAAGCATCGAGCGTGAACCAGCTCGATTCATCACGCCAATTCTTGTTGATGTGGTTGGGAAAGGCAGCGATCGCAATAAGAAGATCATATTAGACTTCAGGAAATTGACTTACATGAATTCATCAACAATTACTCCGGTTATCAAAATCCTTGAAAGGGCTAAAAGAGGTAAGAATCAAATTAAAGTTGTTTATCAAAAATCCTTGAAATGGCAGGATCTCATCTTTTCTGCCTTAGAAATATTTCAGACAAAAGATCGGAGAATAGAAATTAAGGGATTATAGGTTTAATGGCCCAGGAAGGTTTGAAGATAAGTGCTCATCTGGTAAGGGGAAGAAAGAAAATACCCATTGATGCAAGATATAATTCCAAATACTCTCTTTTGATTCGATCATCAAATGTTAACCCTTTTACAGATGGGAGAAAATTCAGCAGATTGGTTATCCATCTCAATGGAGAAGATTTTGATCTGGGCCCCTGCCAACTTATTTCAGAACCTAATATTGATGGCTATGATGGCCGGTTGATTTTTCTTGAGGATGTTTATGACCTTCAAAGCCTACTGTCTGATGGCAGAACAGTAAAGCTACAAAAGGCCTTTGTTAACCTGCCACTGGTTCTGGCCCATAAGGAGAAGATAAGACAATCCTTCAAGGGCTATACGGCTAATCTTACATACGATCTCAACGTCTATAAGAGCTTTTTTGATAAAATGGATGCGGAGTACAGCACGGAACCAAGAGAGATTCAACATTTCGTTCAGGAAGCGATCATTAATACAGAAGGCAGGAAGTTTATGCGCTTTCTTGATGATAAACTCAATGAATTAGAGCACTTAGTCGCGGATTTTAGTAAGGAAGAGCATGAGTGTCACGGCTTTTATTTCAGAAAGCAGCTATGGAACATCATCATGTGTTCTCCATTAATGAAACGAACCAATCTAAAGCCGAGAGGATACGCGGGAGACTCAGAGATGATGAGGATGATATATTCGAATGATTATGAAGGTGAATCTACTTTCTCTAAGCTTATGCACAAACATCCGTCGGAGCAACCGGGTGCCCATGCTGTTCGAAACAGAAGAAAACTTATTACACAAACACTTACCAATTTTCAAGGCAACAACCCCACTTTGCCACGGGAGAGGCTCAAGGTCTTATCAGTCGCCTCGGGGGCCGCTGTTGAGATAGAGGATGTTGTTGTCTTGCCTGAAGATTGTGAGAAATATCATTTTATCTTACTTGATCAAGATCGGGCTGCCCTTCATGAAGCCGCTACTCTGGTGGGTCAGGTGGAAAAACGATTAGGTGCTAAGATAGAAGTAGACTTCTTGAATGGCTCGGTGCGCACCATGCTTGCCACTCGCCAGCTCACCGAGAGGTGGGGACAATTTGACTTTATATATTCCACGGGTCTGTTTGACTATCTCACTCCCCCGGTTGCAGCTGCTTTAATTGGAAGGTTCTATCGGCTCTTGAAGGCGGGCGGAGAGATGTTAATCGGTAATTTCCATGTATTGAATCCCAGCAGGGTCTATATGGAATATTGGAATGACTGGGTTATATACCATAGAACAGAGGAAGAGTTTATGGACTTGTTAAGAGATGCTCAACCAGCGGAAAAATCCATTTCTTTTGAAGACACCGGATGCCAAATGTTCCTTCACGTTAAAAAGGCAGGATAAGGGACTTCAGGATATTCGTGGTTTTACTATGGCAATGGTGATAATGAATTCCTTTAGGTCTCCCACTTCACGGACGCAGCGGGAGATATGGATGGAGGGGAATCAAAATGGCGTCATATGCCGATGCTAAAGACTCGAGTGTTAGGAGGGCGAAAAGTAGCGTGGATATTGACAAGAAACCATTCAACTTTGAAGCCACTGATTTTGAAGAATACCTGAGTGGCATTATTCATGAGTGGTTAAGGACCTTGACCACCTTAGCCTTTCTACTGGTTCCTGTGTTTTTTATACTCGATTATTTCACAATGCCTAAAGAGCTTTTACAGGGATTTGGCATTTATCGACTCGTATCCACATCAATATTAATCATGCAGTATGTCCTGATTCGTCAAACCAAACCGAGCAGATTATCCTATCTGCATGCCTATTTTGTTTCCGTCATCGTGGGGGGGATGATCGTAATAATGACTGTTAACCTCGGTGGTTTTGATTCCAGGTATTATGCAGGCCTGAATCTGGTGATAGTGGGGGTCAACCTGTGGATGCCATGGAGTGCAGTCCATTCAATCATAAATAGTACTATAACGATTGGTATGTATATCTTGCTGAATGTCCTTGCAGGTCATGACTATGTTCCTTCAATTCTAATCAACAATCTGTTTTTTTTGTGGTCTACCGCGATCATTGCAGTCTTCATAAACCATGTGAAACATAAGCTTGTTAAACAAGAGTTTTATCTTCTCATGGAATTGAAGAAGGCGAGGGATGCTCTCTGGAGCGAGATGGAACTTGCTAAACGCATCCAAACAGCTCTTTTGCCTCACAGGGAAAAAATGAAAGGCTTTGATATTACCGCAACCATGGTTCCTGCCAAGGAAGTGGGCGGGGATTACTACGATATTATAGAAACCCCTCAGGGAGATAAATGGATTGCCATCGGTGATGTATCAGGCCATGGGGTTGATTCAGGGTTGATTATGATGATGGCTCAGACGAGTATCATGTCAATGGTAAACAGTGGTTCGGATTGCAGGCCATCTGAAGTACTCAATTCTGTGAACAAGGTGATTAGAGAAAATGTCTCAAGGCTGGGTTCTGACTATTACATGACGATGATGGCTATCCATCTTGATGAAGCTCACATGACCATAGCCGGAAAACACCAGGATGCTCTCATTTATCGATATGCACTGAATAAGACTGAAGTGATTCCCACACAAGGAACTTGGCTGGGGATTTCCGACAATATTGGGGACTGTCTAAAGGATAGAGAGGTAAAAATGAATATTGGTGATATTGCCCTGCTATTCACTGATGGGATTACCGAGGCTAGAAATGAGAATGGGGAAATGTACGGGCAGATACGTCTCGAGCAGGCACTTAATCAATACGCTGATCTACCTGTCGGAAAGCTCCTTGATAAGATAATTGAAGAGGTGAAGGCCTTTCAAGAAGAACAGTTAGACGATATGACGTTAGTGGTCATAAAGAAATTGTCCGGCAATAAATGACAAGCGCCAGAACAATTTTTAATCTTTAGGGGGTGTTAGTGGATGGCAGCTCCTTCAACAACACTGGCTGGTTCCAAGGTAAATTTGCTGACACTATCGTTTCCGGGAAAGATTGAAGAAGCTTTCCAGGAGGAATATTTTCAAAAATCTTTGAGACATGTCCGGATAGCACTGGTGCTTGGGATGGTTTTCTATGGAATTTTCGGAATTCTGGATGCCTGGATACTCTCAGTGGTAAGGCAAAAGCTATGGTTGATCCGGTATGCTATTATTTGCCCCTTTATCCTTGGGGTGTTCCTGTTCTCTTATTCAGGTCATTTCAAAAGATACATGCAGTTATCCATCGCCTCTGTGGTATTACTGTCGGGACTTGGTATCATTGCCATGATCTTGATAGCCGAATATCCGGCCAACTACTTATACTACGCCGGTCTGCTTCTCGTATTTATATACGGATATACATTTTTCAAGCTGAGGTTTGTCTGGGCGACCCTTGTCGGGTTGATGATCGTGATTGCATACGAGGTTGCGGCTGTTTGGTTGAGCGAAACTCCAATCCATGTCCTGGCCAACAATAACTTTTTCTTTCTTTCCGGGAATGTGATCGGAATGTTTGCCTGCTACTCTATCGAGCTATACTCACGCAAGGACTTTATGCAAGCGCGTCTGCTGGAAGCTGAGAGAGAAAAAGTCGATGTTGCCAATCGCGAGCTGGAAAGGAGAGTCGAAGACCGAACTGCACAATTGGTAAAGGCAAATGAGGAACTGAGGCAAGAAGTAGAGGAGCGCAAGCGTGCCGAGGAGGCACTGCGGGAAAGCGAGGAACGCTACCGCTCCCTCGTCCAGAACGTGCCGATTGCGGTCTATAGGAGTACACCCGGCCCAAAAGGAAAATTTCTGATGGCAAATCCCACCTTGCTCAAGATGTTCGGCCTGCAGTCAGAGGAAGAACTCAAGAAAGTGAGCGTGGCTGATCTTTACATGAATCCCAAGGATAGAAAGGTTTTTTCCGACAATCTCTTGACCCAAGCGAAGGTTGATGGAGTCGAACTACCTTTAAGAAAGAAAGACGGAACCTCTTTTTGGGCGTCGGTTAAGGCCAGAGTCGTGTACGATCAGAATAAAAAGGGCCCTTATTTTGATTGCACCATTATGGACATCACGGCTCGAAAGCACGCAGAAGAGGAAAAGGAGAGACTCGAAGGCCAACTGCGGCATGCCCAGAAAATAGAGGCCATCGGCACCTTGGCAGGAGGCATTGCCCATGACTTCAATAATATCCTTTCTGCTGTAATCGGCTATACGCAAATATCCCTGGACGATGTAGAGAAAGGGACTACGCTGGAAACCAATTTACGGGAGGTGCTGAAGGCAGGCCGTCGTGCCAGAGATCTGGTGAAGCAAATTCTAACCTTCAGCCGCCAGACTGAACAAGAGCGTAAACCGCTCGAGATCACCCCCATCGTCAAGGAGGCTCTCAAGTTACTTCGAGCCTCGCTGCCCTCCTCCATAGAGATCCAGCAGAATATTGGAACCGATCTTGGCACAGTTCTAGCTGATCCTACACAGATCCATCAGGTCCTGATGAATCTGTGCACCAATGCGGCTCATGCCATGGGTGAGAGAGGGGGCATAGTGGAGGTCAATCTGGCCAATGTGGAGCTCGGTCCTGACTTTACATCTCGACATCCGCAGGTCAGCCCTGGGCGATATCTTCAATTGACCGTGAGCGACACAGGCCACGGTATTGATCCTCCGATCATAGAACGCATATTTGACCCTTTTTTTACCACAAAAGAGCGAGGTGAAGGAACTGGCATGGGACTCGCGGTCGTTCATGGCATTGTTAAGAGTTATGGTGGCACGATCTCGGTCTATAGTGAGCCGGGAAAGGGCTCCACCTTTCATGTCTATTTTCCCCTCATTGAGGGACAAGTGGAGGCGGAAGCAGGGGTCGGAGAACCCATTCCAACTGGAAACGAGCGTATCCTTTTCGTGGATGATGAGCAGGCCATAGTGGATGTAGGCAAACAGATCCTGGAGCGCCTAGGGTACCGGGTAGTCACCAGAACCAGCAGCATCGAGGGCCTGGAGTTATTCCGCGCCCAACCTGATAAATTCGACCTGGTCATCACCGACATGACCATGCCCCATATGGGGGGAGGAGAGCTTGCTGAGGAACTCATGCGCATTCGGCCCGATATTCCCGTTATCCTATGCTCCGGATACAGTGAGAAGATTACGGAGGCAAAGGCCAAGGCCACGGACATTCGGGCATTCATTGGGAAACCGATCCTGAAGAGAGACATAGCAAAGACCGTCCGAAGGGTACTGGACGGAAAAACATGAGCCATTGTAACTATAAGCCAGCGCCATTGAGAGGCAGCGACCCCTTGGGCAAGACGATGAAAAAGATCTTGATCGTGGATGATGAGGAGCAGATCCGAACTTTGCTCGGGCGGATCCTTGAGCAGAAAGGTTATGTCTGTTCCGTGGCCGCCAACGCAGCGGAGGCCCGTGAGTGCTTGGAGCGACAAGATTTTGAGCTTGTCCTTTGCGATATCCTCATGCCCGGGGAGTTAGGGATGGACTTCATCCGGGAGGTATTAGCCAAGTACCAAGACACGGCGGCTATCATGGTGACTGCGGTAGACGATCCTTTGGTCGCAGAGGCGGCCTTGCAGATGGGCGTTTACGGCTACATCACGAAGCCGATTGAGCGCAACGATGTCATTATTAATGTGGCCAACGCACTGCGCCGGCGAGAGCTCGAGATTGCTAATCGTGCCCACCGTGAGGACCTGGAGCGTATGGTCGCTGATCGCACCAATTTTCTTATCCAGATGGAAACAATGTTCGAACAGTTGCATTCGCCTCAGGTTGCCAAAGAGTTGATTAAGAAGATAGGCGACTGGGACCAACCGAACAAAACGAGAGAAAAGTTGGAAATGACTATTTTATTTGCGGATATACGAGGATTTAGCAGTATGGTGTCGGCACTTAAGATGGAGGATATTATTCATTTTCTGGATGAGTTCTATACTGCTATGACAAAGACGGTGTTTGATAATGAAGGCAGTATTGACAAGTTTGTTGGTGATGAGGTGATGGCCTTCTTCGGGGCCCCCATCGCCTTGAAAAATTCCACTGAAAATGGTGTAAAGACGGCCATTGAGATGGCAACATCTTTTCAGGAACTAAGGAAGAAATTTTCAGGAACTTCTTCTTATTTTGAGAACTTGGGGATTGGGATTGGTATTAATACGGGGGAGGTATTCATCGGGAGCGTTGGTTCAAAAAAACGCTACGATTACACTGTTATTGGCACCCCGGTCAACCTTGCCAGAAGGTTGTGTTCCTATGCCGCTCCGGACCAGATCCTTACCACCGACGGGACTTTAAGTAAGATACCCGGAATGGTCTCCTCTGAATTTGTTGACAATACCTCCCTCAAGGGTATTCCAAGACATGTTAATATATATAAAATTGCACCAGCCTGATCATTTGTTTGCACAGTCATTCTGGTTCTGCCTTCTGAATCTAACGGTTTTTCGAGCCCCCACTCTTGTTTATTGGCGTCTCAAATCAGCCACAATCACGATTGAATCCGCCGTGTTTCATTGTAGAAGTTCCCTCACATACAAAAAGCTGCCCGCTGTTTTGGGTCGGGTTGAACCGCTGGCAGCCGATTACTGAGAAAGTTTTACGCTTTATGCAGAACCGATATAAAATTGGGATGAGGAACGAAAAATATTCTCCAATTTCTTTGAACCAAAGATGACCCAGTAAGTAAACGGTCAATCTTTCTAGGTGTGAAATTATGAAGATGGATCTGACGACATTTTTTTATGGATCTATAATACAACAATGCCTCGGGCAATAGCGTGTAACCACGAATAGGTTCCCAGGGATAAATCAGGATCAAAAAACCTCCGGGACGAAGTACTCGTTCAAACTCACAGAGGGCCTTTAGAACATTAGGTAGATGCTCGATTGTATGAGCGGAAACAACCAGGTTAAAAGAACGATCGGGAAAACTCAATTCCTGTGCGTCCATCACTCGGAGGTAATCTTTGCCTGAGTTGTTAACAGGTATGGGGTTGATATCGATGCCAACTACTGAATGAGTTCTTTTTTTTAAGAGTTCTGTAAGCTGACCACTGTCGCAGCCAACTTCAAGAATATGACAATCAGAACTGATGTGCACGAGGTGTAAAATCTGGTTTAAATATAAATCTGCGCGTAGGCTTAATAACCATTTTTGTGGACGGCGATACTCCCCATTTTTGTAAAAGTTATCCGACATTGAGTTGTTCAATGATGACTTATTTTTATTATCGAACATAATTTTTTGCTTATTTGATTCTAACCTTTAATTTCTCATTAAACAAAAAATTTTTAATGCACATTTTTTCTTTTATATTTTCTGGAAAAATTTTGAGCCCGGATTGTTACCTATACAATTTTTATTCTTAGATCCTAGAAGCGTTTCACGGATTTGCTGAATGCTCAGTGAATCTACCGACCTTTCAAGGTGCGCCTTTACTGGACGGAATCATTAGATTCTTAGGATTTCACTATATGGCAAGGAGTAGTGACGTTTCGAGCAAGGAAACCTGCTTCAGCATCTTGTGCGTCTATCGAATGAAACAAGAAGAGCTATCTGTTTCAGCTTTAACCTTTCTCAAGTGCCTATCCTCTCCATAGTCTTGAGCCCGAAGCAGGTAGACAGGAACGATCAAGCCTCATGACCTATGAAGATGTGTTACATTAAGAGGGAGGTGGTACATTTTGCTCTTGACAAACGGACAAAGGTATCCTAAACTGACATAAAAAAGAGGAAGACAGCGAAAGGGCAAACCCGCCTAAAGGCGGCGGCGCAAAACCACGGGTCTACAGCCGAAAGGCTATGATGGCCGGGTTGCCGAGGGTCAGCTTGAAAGATGCCTTTGGGCCACGTGCTCGAGGGCTTTTTTATTTTGTGGTCAATGGGAGCATGTCACATTGGGAAAAAAACCAACCTATGAAGATTTAGAGCAAAGGGTTAGGGACTTAGAAAGGGAATCTCTTGAGCGCAAGAGGGCAGAGGAAGCGCTGAGAGAGAGCGAGGGCAAATACAGAGAGTTAGCCGATCTATTACCGCAAACTGTTTTCGAAATCGATGAAAGAGGCAAGTTCACCTTCGCTAATTGTTATGGGTTTGAGTCTTCTGGTTATGCCCGACAGGATATTGATAAGGGCTTGAACGCCGTTCAACTATTTATTCCAGAAGACAGAGGGAGAATTATGCGCGATATTCGGAAAATACTGAGCGGGGAAAAATGCGAAGGTCATGAATACACACTGTTGAGGAAAGACGGCAGCACATTTCCTGTTCTCATATACTCCAGCCCCATTATCCGCGGCAACAAGCCAGTAGGGTTAAGGGGAATTGCCATTGACATGACCGATCGTAAGCGGGCTGAGGAGGCATTGGCAGAAAGCGAGGAGAAATATCGCTCCCTGGTGGAGTCTCCCGAAGATTCCATATACCTGGTAGACGGGAGTTGCAGGTATCTGTTCATGAACGAAAAACATCTCTTAAGGTTCGGCTTGCTCATAGATGAGGTCATAGGCAGGGCATACAGCGAGTTCCATTCCGAGAAGGAAACAAAGGAGTTTGCAGGGAAGGTACAAGAGGTATTCGAAACCGGCAAATCACTTTGGTATGAATACAGAAGCCAAAGAGACGGTGGATACTTCCTCCGAACGTTAAGTCCTGTTAGAGAACTGAATGGAAGAACAACAGCCGTGACCGTGGTTTCAAAAAATATCACCGAGCTCAAGCGAGCGGAGGAGGCTCTGCGGGAGAGCGAGGAAAGGTATAGGGGACTAAGCATTACGGACGACCTTACCCAGCTCTATAATTCGAGGCATTTCTATGACCAATTGAGGACGGAGATCGAGCGTGCTACTCGCTATAACCGCCCTTTGTCTCTCTTGCTGTTGGATATTGACAATTTTAAACACTATAACGATACATACGGACACCTGGAGGGGAATGGAGTTCTGGCCAAATTGGGGGAGGTCATACAGGAGTCCTTGCGGCAAACGGATTCAGCCTATCGGTATGGAGGCGAGGAGTTTACGGTGATCTTACCCGAAACCAACGGTGAGGAAGCTGTAACCGTTGCTGAAAGGATGAGAAAGAGATTTGAAGCAGAACCATTTCCCCCCACATTTGAAGAAAAGGTGCATAAGACCGTAAGCATTGGAGTCGCTCAGCATCAGCCTGAGGAGGAATTCTTAGCGTTTATAAGAAGAGTGGATAAGGCTATGTACGCTGCTAAAGCGCAAGGGAAAAATCGGGTGGCTTTTTCAAAGAGTCCCGATGGGGATCACTATGCACAGTCCGACCCTGGAGTTCATATTGCTTCGCACCGCCTATAGGAGGAAAAATTGCACAACAAGGGGCTGGATGAACAATGACAGTAAGGCCTCCATCTTGTGTTTCCTTTGATTCAGCCGAGATTTCACAGTTCTGCTATTAATCTCTGCCTTAGACCAGCCGCGAAAAGTTTCGCCCTCATTCCGAAATCTACAATCCTGGCCACGTATCCCTGATCGATTTGCATGCACTTGAGAAGAGACCTTTACCAGGGTTTCTCAGTTAGAACGAAGAGGATACTAACAGGGGACTCGTTGAGGAGATATCCACCAAGACTGACCCCTGATATGGAATCCGATTCCTCTTTGGGAGGCTGGAAACAGGACAAAAGAAGATCTGGGCCATAAAATCCTTTTACGCTTGACAGTCAATTTTACTGCACCCCTTACGTGACGAACATCCATCGTTTTGGCATCAGGGCCCTATTTCTTAATAAAAGCAAATTGACAAACCCCACTTTTCCCGATAAATTGATACGCTAAGGGCTATTTTGTCCGGCATAGCAATCCTCAGATTTTCGAGCTGGATGCCGAATTACTGACTCAAGGGTGCATGACATATGGTGGATATACTACATAACAGAAAAGCCTTTACCTTGGCCGAGCTTCTGGTGGCCATGGTTGTTGTCGGGGTTGTTATGGCCGCCATCGTTTCTACCTATTACTCCCAGCAGAAATCATACGTTGCCCAGGAACAGGTAGCGGCCATGCAGCAAAATCTCAGGGCGGCGATGTTTTACATGGAAAGAGAGATCCGCATGGCAGGCTGCGA
>CP070704.1:1805242-1825811 GCA_020349945.1 Deltaproteobacteria bacterium | reverse complement strand
CCTCCGTTCAATCTTCACCCTTCCCACCACCAGTGCCGTAACATGGCCCGTTGAGTTTACCCTGACGACCTCGTCCCCTGCCTCGAGTTCTGAAAGATACCTGGTCTTACCTCCAGGCACAAGGACATAGGCATGGACTGGACCGGCATTGACCCGGAAAGGCCTGGGCGCCACGTATGGGTTTTCAATGCTCTCGGCATGGATCAGAAAAAGGCCCTGACTGCTATTGCCCACAAGGATCCCTTCCCCAACCCCCATCATAGTGCAGGTATCAACGCAGACCCGATCCCCCATCCCCAAAGGCCTCAGGGCATTGACCATGAGCTTTTCTAGCTTAAGTACCTGCTTCTCTGATTTGATCTCATTGATTATCTCTCTGACCCTGACCGGATTCCTGTGGTTGATTATAATGCCATCCACTCCCTTTTCCAGAATACCCGCAGCAGTTCTGGCCCCCTCCAGATCATCGACTTCCACGAAGATATTACCGGTCCTGGCAACTAGATTCTCAAGGGGAATGATACTCCAGTCCGTGGTCTTTACCACCACCTTCTTGTGGCAGCTCAGTTTGACGATCTCTTCCTCATCCTCAGCCGACTGGATATCCACACACACGACATCCTCGCCCCACTTCAGGTCTCCTTCATCGGACACGGTTCTTATCAATCCCAGCTCCCTGACCTTGGCGACCTTATCTCCAGTGACCAGCACGGCATCTGCCCCGGATTCCAGGGCCGCTGTTACCAGTTCCTTTTTCCATGGATCGGCCTTAACCCACACCTCTCTCATGATGAAATAACCTTACCTTTCTGGTTAACCGTAAAAAAGGCCTTGAGAGACCTGAAAAGTCCCCTCAAGGCCCCTGTATCTCCCTCACAGGTAATCTCCCTCATCCTCTCCACGGCATCCTGGTACTGCTCAATGAATTCTCCTGCCCCAGGGTTATCCATGAGGATTGACTCAAACAGCTCTGACGGTTGCTCTACAATAGCCCTCATCCGATCAAGTCTGCGCCTGAAGTTCTGGGTAGAGCAATTCGAAACATCATCATAACTGAATCCTGACTGGCTGATACAAATGCCCAAGGCCAATGTGGAAAAGTGACTGACCCCCTGGATGAGCCCCATCATACGATCGTGTTCTTCTGGATCCATGACCACAACCTTTATCCCTACCTGCTCCAGAATCCCAGTAAGCCATTTCAGTCCTCTCTCCCCCCTGCCCGGACAGATAGCCATCCTCTGCCCTGCTACGTGCCCCTCTTCAGGGCCAAACAGTGGATGGGCACCCACCACCTCTGCCCGGGAATATTTGAGCATTGCCTCCATGGGCTCCTTTTTTATGGATGTGAGATCCATGAGGAGCCCGTCTTCCCGAACCACAGGGCCTAACTCCCGTATGATCTTTACCGTATGGGCAATAGGCACCGAAATGACTACCACATCGCTCTTTCGGACCATAGCGGAGGGAGTAAGTTCCGTTTTACGACCGGCACATAACACCCTCAGCCCATACCCCTCAAAAAGGTCTGCAAGCCATGAACCCATCCTGCCCGTGCCACCGACAATCCCAACTGTAGGCCGGGTTAATCCCATAACTCACCTCCTGCGGGAAAGGAGCCGAGCCGTTTTATAAAGGCACAGCGTCCCTCCATTTCCCTAACCGCTTCACGCACATTGCTATCCTCCTCATGCCCTTCAAAATCCACAAAAAAGAGGTACTCCCAATTTCTTGTCTTCATGGGCCTTGATTCTATCCGGGTCATATTGATATTCCTTCGTGCAAATGGCCCCAGCACGTTATGGAGAACTCCAGGTTCATGCCTGAGAGAGAGTAGGATTGATGTCTTGTCCTTTCCTGTAGGTCTGGCAGCGCTTTTTCCGATTGCCAGAAACCGGGTAATATTTTGTGGGTTATCTTCGATATCCTCTTTCAGGATCTTCAGGCCGAAGTGATGGGCAGACAGCCGGCTACCAACGGCTGCCGCATATGGCTCATCAGCAGCAAGCTTGCTCGCAAGGGACGTGCTCTCCGTTTCCCTGACATTAACGTTCTGCAGATTGCCCTTGATCCATGAATGGCACTGGGCTGTGGCCATGGGATGGGAATAGAGGCACTTTATCTTACTGATAGTATCTTCCCTGCTCAAGAGATGATGTCTTATTCGGAGGTATAGCTCAGCGCTTATCTTCACTTCATATTGATAAAGAAGATCCATGGTACTCCCTACTGAGCCTTCATAGGAGTTCTCAATGGGTACAACCCCCCGTTGGCAAATCCCTTTTTCCACCAGGTCAAAGACCTTCTTAATTGTCTCAGCGGTGAGGAACGAGGCGGAACGTCCAAAGAGAGATATAGCCGCCTGGTGCGAAAACGTGGCTTCAGGGCCTAGGAATGCTACGGTAAGAGGCTGCTGGACTGAGCGTTCCGCAGAGATGATCTCGGAAAATATATGCCTGACAGACTCGGGGGTTACGTTTTTCTGCCTACTCGATACCAGGCGTCTTAACAGCTCCTTTTCCCTAGCAGGATTAAATATATCAATTCCGAGCACCCTCTTGAGCTCTCCGATCGAGGCGGCGAGCTCCTGTCTTCTGGACAGAAGCGAGAGGATCTCCTTATCTATCCGATGGATCTCTTCTGTATAGCCTTCAAGTGCTTGGGTGTCCCCCTGCCTTTTATCGCGACGTCTCACGTGCTCCCCCCTCATTGCTATTGAGAAAGTTCAGTGCCCTTTCGACCGTTGCATTTTTGTGAACGACCATACACAGGGCAGTCACAATCTTCGTGGGGTTCGGATGCTGGAACACATTGCGTCCGATGGAAACACCTGCAGCGCCAGCCTCCATGGCCCCTTTGACCATTTCCAGGATTGCCCGATCCGATCCCATCTTTGGGCCACCCGCAATCACAACCGGGATGTGAGATCCTTCCACCACCTCTCTAAATGACTCCGGACTTCCAGTATACGAGACCTTGACTACATCTGCCCCCAGCTCTGCCCCCAGCCTGGCGGCATGTTTAACTGCCCCAACGTCGTATTCATCTTTGATCTTTTCGCCCCTGGGATATACCATGGCCAGAAGGGGCATACCCCAGTCTGACGCTGTATGTGCCACATTTCCCAAATCAGTAAGCATTTCCTTCTCATGCCCGTCGCCGATATTGACATGTACTGAGACGCCATCAGCACCAATTTTGATCGCCTCTTCCACGGTGCAGACAAGGGTCTTCGCATTTGGCTCCGGCGAAAGGGATGTACTACCCGATAAATGGACGATCAAGCCCATATCCGGTCCGCTTTTTCGGTGCCCCCGGGCAACGACCCCCTTATGCACCACCACGGCGTTGGCACCTCCGTCAGCCACCTGAGACATGGCGTCCTTCATGTTGGTTATGCCCAGGATAGGACCTGTACTGACCCCGTGATCCATGGGAACTATGACAGTCTTCCCTGTATTGCGATCGATGATTCTCTCCAACCTGATTTCTTTACCGATCATTTTTTCCCCTCCTCAGATAGATTTTCGGCTTTTTATATCCAGCCCTTCCCCTCATGGCGAAACCTCCTTTCACCCCTTGGCATTCCCTCATACTACCTTCTTCTCCTTGTAACAGCCCATCAACCTCAGGGTGCTGGTAATCTTTTCAACTTCTTCAAGTGCCCTTACAACCTTATCATCTCTTTCTGACCCCATAAAATCCATGAAGAAGGCATAGTTCCCCGGCTCATGTGGAATCGACTCTATCCTTGTCAGATTAATATCTTGCCTTGCAAACACCTCGAGTACCCTGAAAAGGGTGCCGGCCTTGTGCTCTGTGGAGAAGATTATGGAACATTTATCGCCCTCTTCCGTGTTCCCTTCCTTAGAGAGCACCAGGAACCTTGTCATGTTTCTATCAAGATCCTCTATGTCCTCTTTTATAACCTCAAGGTTGTAAAGCTCTGCAGAAAGCTTGCTCGCAATTGCGGCAGACGCTTTTGGTGCTCTTTCTGCCAGCATTTTCGCCGCACCTGCAGTATCGTAGTACTGAACAGGCTCAAGTTTATTCCTCGCAAGAAAATGACGGCATTGTGCCAGGGCCTGGGAGTCAGAGTATACGGCACGGATCTCCCTGTGGTCAGTCCCTGGCAGTGTAAGAAGACACAGATGTATGGGAAGCTCTACTGCTCCCACCACATTGAGGTCGGTATTGATAAGGAGTTCATTCACCTGACCGACAACACCGCCAAGTGTGTTTTCCACAGGCACAACCCCGTAGCCATAGAGGCCGGTTTCAACCCCCTCAAGTACCTCTGCGGATTCGCTGCATGGTATAGGAATGAGATCACTGTTCCACTCCCTTGATGCAACCTCGCCATATGCACCGTGTTCACCCTGGAATGCAATAAGGTTGTAATCCTTCCGCTGAAGGTTCTTGCTCTGCTCAATGATCTCAATATAGATTCTCTCTATAAACTCGCCATTGATCAGCCGTGTCGAGTTCCTTCTGATCTTTTCAAGCAGCTCCTTCTCTCTTTCTTTGTCTTCGATCTGGGACTTAAACCTCTTGGCCATAAGGGCCAGTTCCATCCTGTCGTTGAGAAGTTTCAGGATCTTGAAATCAAGGAGCTCAACGTTTTCTCTGATCTTTTTCAGGTTCATATGTCACCCCCTTGCTCAAATGCACGCTGGGCAATGCTAGCACAAATCATGTACCACAGCCTCCAGTTCCTCAATTGATATCTCTTCTATCACCGCACTTCCTATGTCGTGAAGAAGCACAAAATGTATGCTGTCCCCTGCCCTCTTTTTATCCTTTCTCAAGGCATCCACCACCTCTCCCCCATTAAGTCGAAGTCTGGTCGGGAGTTTCAGCTTCTTGAGAAGTCCCTCGATTCTCTTCGTACCTTCCACCGATAGGTACCCTCTTTTTGCAGAAAGCGCGGAGGCAACCACCATTCCTGCGCTGACAGCCTCTCCATGAGGGATACCTGTGGTCTTTTCAATCGCATGTCCGAATGTATGCCCGAAATTGAGCTTCCTGCGCTCCCCCTTTTCCCTTTCGTCCCTGTTTACAATTGACGACTTGATGACCAACGAATCATATACAAGCCTCTCTATCACCTCGAGATCAAGCTCAAGCGCTTTTTCATAATGTTGTTCAAGATAGGAAAACAGATCGCGATCCCCTATGGCGGCATGCTTTACAACCTCCGCGAAACCGCATGCGATTTCTCTTTCCGGCAGGGTCCTCAGGAGATTCATGTCACAGATAACAAATTCGGGCTGATTGAAAACCCCCACTATATTTTTATACCCGCGGAAATTCACACTGTTCTTCCCACCGACACTGGCATCAACCTGTGATAGCAGCGTTGAGGAAACAAACCCAAACCTCACTCCGCGTAGGTAGGTTGATGCAACAAAACCGGTAATATCGCAGGCGATACCTCCGCCGATCCCGACAATAAAGGATGAACGGCCAGCCTCAAGCTCTACAAGCCTTCCGTATATGGCCTGGACAGTATCCAGATTTTTTATCTCTTCACCAGCGCCGATCTCTATGACCTCATAGGGCGGGAAATCTTTCAGGTAAGAGCGTCTGACATTGATATCTGTGATAATCACCACCTCTTCCGCAGAGATATACGTACCAAGATCTCGGAGGCTCCCTCCGACCAGTATGGTTGAATCGCCTGTACTGCCGTGAATCTCGAGGACCTTCACGCTATCTACTCCAGGGTCTTGACTTTCTTACACTGATTTATTTCCTTCATATAGGAACGGAGCACCTGTAACTTCCTCATCAGGCCTGCAAACATATCCGGCGGCATGGCCTGATGCTTATCGCTTAAGGCCTCACGTGGATTGCAGTGTACTTCAATTATAATGCCATCTGCACCGGCCGCCATAGCAGCAAGGCTCATAGGTTCAATGACGCTTAACCTTCCAGTTCCATGAGAGGGATCAACAATGATGGGAAGGTGAGAGAGCTCTTTAACTGAGGGTACAATGCTTAGATCCAAGGTGTTCCTGGTGTAGGTCTCAAATGTCCTTATTCCTCTCTCACAGAGAATCACGTTGAGGTTTCCGCCTGTGAGCACATATTCCGCACAATTGAGCCATTCCTCAAGAGTTGAATACATACCTCTCTTCAGAAGCACAGGCTTGTCAACCTTTCCAACCTCCCTCAGGAGAGAGAAGTTTTGCATGTTTCTGGTACCGATTTGTATAACGTCAGCATATTCACATACCCATGACACATCTCGAGGATCTGTAACCTCGGTCACCACCGGAAGTCCGGTCTCTCTCTTTGCTTTTTCAAGTATTTTCAATCCCTTGAGACCAAGCCCCTGGAAGGCATATGGTGAACTTCTTGGTTTGAAGGCACCACCTCTCAGCATATGGGCGCCTGCCTCCTTTACCTTTCGGGCGGTTTCTATTGTTTGCTCCTCACTCTCCACGCTGCAGGGACCGGCAATCACCACAAAACCCTCACCGATCTTCACATTGTCTACGGTAATGACTGTCCGTCTATTATCCCCACCCTTTAATGACGTAAGTTTAAGATTTTCCATTTTCCTGAATAACCTACCTCATGGTCCTTGATCTCAGATAGTGATCAGCCAGGACGATTCTGACCATGGCCTCAAGCACCGGGACAATGCGGGGGACAGCTGAGGTGTCAAACCTACCGGTGAGCTTCAGTCTGGCAGGATGACCCTTCCTATCAACGGTATTCTGCTCGAGACCGATTGAAGGGACAGGCTTTACGGCTGCCCGGAGGATGATCTCATCTCCATTGGACATACCTCCCAGGATTCCTCCGGCACGATTTGTCTTGAAACCATCCGGTGTAATGGGGTCGTTGTTTTCAGAACCCCTAAGCCTTGCAGCCTCAAACCCGGCACCGATCTCTACGCCTTTCACCGCCCCAACCGACATCACCGCCTTGGCAAGATCTGCATCCAGCTTGTCAAAGACCGGTTCACCAAGCCCTGTAGGGCATCCGGTGACACGAACCTCCACTATGCCTCCTAGGGAATCGCCCTCTTTTCTGACCCTGGACATGGCCTGCTCCATTCGTTCCGATGCAATCGGGTCAGGGCAATAAAGGGGGCTTTCCTCAACAGAGTCCAGGTTGACCTCCGTGGCCCGAATACCGCCCAGCTCAAGGGTAAAGGCCACCACCTTTACCCCTATAGCTTCCAATATCTTCGCGGCCACTACTCCAGCGGCAACCCTGGTTGCCGTCTCCCTGGCAGATGATCTTCCCCCGCCCCTGAAATCGGTGTGGCCGTATTTTCTAAAGTAGGTATAATCGGCATGTCCTGGCCGGAAGAGCTTCCGAAGGATCTCGTATGGGCTGCTGTCCACGTCTCGGTTTCTGATGAAAAGGGCAATGGGAGCTCCGGTAGTCAGGCCCTCAAACACACCGGATAGGATCTCCACCTGGTCCTCCTCGCTGCGGGGCGTGACCAAGGAGCCTCTTCCAGGCCTGCGTCGCGCCATCTCCTTCATAAAGTCTTCCGGGGACAGACTAATTTTGGAAGGACAGCCATCAATAACCACACCCACCGCCTCTCCATGGGATTCACCAAACGTGGTTACTCTAAATACCTCTCCAAACGAGTTTCCAGCCATATCTATTCATCCTTTCTGTTTAGTCTTAGGGGTAGGCTTTTCAAGATTAAATCTGCCACCTCCTGTGGGGAATGGGTTGAGGTATCTACTCCGAGGTCCCCTGCCTTTTCATAAAAGGCCGTCCTAAGATTCAAGACGTCTTCAACTTCCTCAAGGGGATCAGAACCGGTCAGGGACGGCCTGATTATGCCTGATTTCTGCTCTTTCCTCATCCTCTCTTTGATGACAGCGGCATGTGCCTTGAGCCAGACTATCCAGCCATTCCTCTTTAAGATATTCACGTTCTCCTGATCCATAACAACACCGCCCCCTGTGGCAATTACCAGATTGTCATTCTTGGTGGCCTTTCCTATTACCGACTTTTCCGTCTCTCTGAAATGGCCCCACCCTTTTGAAAGAATCAAGCCCTGGATAGAACTTCCGGTTTCCTCCTCAAGTAATCTATCGGTGTCCAAAAAATCTCTTCCCAATCTTCGGGCCAGGATCTTGCCAACAGCTGTTTTACCGCTACAGCGATATCCGATAAGAATGATGTTCATTCGTTTCAGTACCTAAAAGCAAACACGGGGCATGAAAATAAAAAAGCCGTGGGCCCTTGATCTGCCCACGGCTCAAAACATACAAGATGAGAAGCTATCAACCCATGGGCAGACCTCCTCTGTCAAAATAGAAATAAAAGCCCCACCCGGATCGATTGCTCAGTGATATTCTCTTCATGGTTTCTTCTTTATTCTGGATTAACCATGCCTTTTTAAACTAATTTTCCCTTATTGTCAAGAAAAAACAGAAAATGCTAAAAAAAGGCTTGACATATGGGCTCTAATATTTTAAACACCCTAGGTAAGCTAAGAAGGTGAGTGAACACGAGGAATGAGCTTTAGTTACAGAAATATTATCGTCATTATCAGCGGAGTGGGGATAGCTATACCCTCCCTACTCCTTATACTCTTGGTAGTTTTAAAACTACCGGGCCTGATGATGGCATAATATTTTCGAAAGGAGTTGCAAAACCCGTTATCAGGCCCGCCTGATAACGGGTTTTTTGGTTTAGAAAGGGAGCAGTAATATTATGAAAGAGCAGGTGTTGATCTATGATACTACCTTAAGAGATGGCACCCAAGGGGAACAAATCAGTTTCTCTGCTGAGGAAAAGCTGCGTATTGCTCAAAAGCTGGCTGAACTTGGTATTCACTATATAGAAGGTGGCTGGCCTGGCTCAAATCCGAAAGATATGCGCTTCTTTCAGATGGCAAAGGAGGCAGGACTTAAAACAGCTGGTTTGACGGCGTTTGGCAGTACCAGAAGAGCAAATGTACTGCCAGAAAAGGATCCTAATTTGGAAGCGTTACTACAGGCAGAAACCCGGACAGTTACCATATTTGGGAAAAGCTGGGACCTTCATGTAACTGAGATATTGGGTGTTCCGTTGGAGGAAAACCTGGCCATGATCTTTGATTCGGTCAAGCACCTTAAATCAAGAGGCAAAGAGGTTATTTTTGATGCCGAGCATTTCTTCGACGGTTATAAGGCCAACCCCCAGTATACCTTGAAAACTATTCAAGCTGCAATCTCAGGTGAGGCGGATGTTATTGTGCTCTGCGACACCAATGGGGGCACCATGGTAAGTGATTTAAGCGAGATAGTAGAGGTGATTAGCAAATCCTTTCCAGATATCCCTCTCGGCGTGCATGCACACAATGATTGTGGATTGGCCGTAGCCAATTCAGTGGCCGCTGTTGAAGCAGGTGCCAAGATGGTTCAGGGAACGATAAATGGCTATGGAGAGCGCTGTGGAAATGCGGATCTGATCTCGGTAATAGCTAATCTACAATTAAAAATAGGCAGAAAATGCCTCAACGAATCCAAAATAAGACATCTGACCGAGGTCTCCAGATATGTCAGTGATATAGCAAACATACCACCATTAAATGAAAGGTCTTTTGTTGGGTCAAGCGCCTTTGCTCACAAGGGTGGAATACATGTAAGTGCAATCTTGAAAAAGCCCATCGCCTACGAGCATATCGATCCCGGGGCTGTCGGAAATAAGCGCCGGGTGCTTGTTTCAGATCTCTCAGGTAAAGGTAACATAAAATACAAGGCCAAGGAGATGGGTCTTGCTTTAGGAGGAAACGGTTACGACAGTCAGAAGATAGTCAAAGAGATTAAGCGAATGGAAGATCAGGGATATCAATTTGAAGCTGCTGAAGGTTCACTTGAACTTCTGATGAAGAAGACCACGGGTCAATTTAGAGAACCGTTCTCCTTAGTGTCTTTGAGAGTTATCAATGAGAAAAACAGGGATGGTCAGTCAATATCTCAGGCGACCATTAAGATATGCGTAGGGGAGGAGGAGGAGATTACGGCCGCTGAAGGAAACGGACCTGTGAATGCCATAGATAATGCGCTTCGTAAGGCATTGAGCAAATTTTATCCTAAAATAAAGGAGATGAGGTTGGTCGACTTTAAGGTGAGGGTTTTGGAGGGAAGTGGCGGAACCGCAGCAAGAGTGAGGGTTTTAATTGAATCAAGGGACGGCAAAGATATTTGGAATACCGTGGGCGTTTCAGAGAATATTATTGAGGCCAGTTGGCAGGCCCTGGTGGACAGCATCTATTTCAAGTTAAGTAAACCCTGTTAGATTTCACACAGCGTATTATGCCCCGTGTGAAAAAAGGGAATACTGTTTTGGATAGCATCC
The DNA here is from genome assembly GCA_020349945.1 of Deltaproteobacteria bacterium. GTDB lineage: Bacteria > Desulfobacterota > DSM-4660 > Desulfatiglandales > B25-G16 > JABXJZ01. The sequence continues at coordinate 1,815,485 of CP070704.1, read as the reverse complement.
CCGTGCTTCTGCACAGGGCATCCTAACAGGGTAAAGATCGATTTTAGGGTTCCAGAGGAGAATAGACGATGTTTCAAATCGATTTAGAAGAGGTGAGAAAAGCCGCAGGGAGTTCTGCAAAGAAGGCCCTGCGGCGGGCACTTACCTAGTTTCCTGCTGCCGAGATTCAAACTCAATAATAAAGATACAAGCATGAAATGAAAGGAGTCTTTCCATGACAGATAAGATTATTATCTTTGATACCACCCTAAGGGACGGGGAGCAGTCTCCGGGCTACAGCATGAACACTGATGAGAAGATGTATCTCGCCTCACAGCTGGAAAAACTGAGGGTAGACGTCCTCGAAGCAGGGTTTCCTTCTGCTTCGGAAGGCGATTTCGAGGCGGTTCAGATGATCGCTAAAAAGATCAGGGGTATTGAGGTAGCCGCCCTTGCCCGAACCTCTAAGCATGATATTGACGCCGCTTGGGGTGCAATAAAGGAGGCAGCAAACCCACGCATCCACGTCTTTATTGCCACCTCAGATATCCACCTCAAGCACAAATTACGAATGGATAGAAATCAGGTCATTAACAAGACACTTGAGGCCGTCAAATATTCCAAACAATTCACGGACAACGTAGAATTTTCAGCAGAAGACGGCTCCCGAACTGATCGCGACTTTCTCTGCAGGGTGTTTGAGGCAGCTATCTCAGCCGGGGCCACAACAGTGAATCTCCCGGACACAGTGGGTTATGCTATTCCCCGTGAGTTTGCAGAGCTTGTTGCCTATGTAAAAGCACACACACCAAACATTGGTAAGGCAATTCTTAGCCTTCATTGTCATAATGATCTGGGCCTTGCCACAGCCAATAGCTTAGCTGGCATTAATGCTGGAGCACGCCAGGTTGAGGTCACCGTAAACGGCATCGGGGAACGGGCAGGTAATACCTCTCTTGAGGAGATCGTCATGACCCTCCACACGAGGAGGAATTATCTCCCCTATTTCACTACTATAAACACAAAAGAGATCTATCCCTCAAGCCATTTACTGGCCATGATTACCGGGATTTCTGTGCAGCCTAATAAGGCCATTGTTGGAGCAAATGCATTTGCCCATGAGGCCGGCATTCATCAAGACGGGGTATTAAAGCATAAGACAACATATGAGATAATGGAACCTGCTACCATTGGCCTTGAGACCAGTCGATTGGTTATGGGAAAACATTCTGGCCGACATGCATTTAGGGATCGCCTCAGCGAGCTTGGTTATGATTTGTCTGAGAGCGAAATTGACCAGCTCTTTAAGAAATTCAAGGACCTTGCAGACAAAAAGAAGGAGATAGCAGACGAGGATCTAGAGGTCCTTGTGGCCGAAGAGCTGCTGAGGGTTCCGGATATCTATAAGCTCAAGTATCTCAATGTGATTAGTGGGACAACAACGGTTCCTGCAGCTACAGTACAATTGGAGATTAAAGGGAAAAAGGTGGAACAGAAGGCAGAGTTTGGCGTGGGGCCCATTGATGCTACCTACAATACCATTGCACGGTTGACCGGAACAAAATCCAGACTGCTTCGCTTCTCTATTGATTCCCTTACAGGCGGAACAGATGCCCAGGGTGGGGTAACAGTGCGCTTGGAGGAGGAAGGCGTGCAGACCATCGGTAAGGGGGCTGATCCAGATATCATAATAGCAAGTGCCAAGGCGTATATCAATGGACTGAACCGATTGGAACATCTCAAACGAAGGCGATCGCGTCAAAATTAGGAAGTGAGTTAGAGGAGAATATGAAAGATGCCCATGACCATAACTGAAAAGATATTGGCACGACATGCGAATCTTGAGCGTGTCTCACCCGGTGACCTCATAGAGGTCAAGGTAGACATGGCCCTGGCCAATGATATCACAGCACCTTTGGCCATAAAGGTTTTTAAGGAGATAGAAGCTCGCAAGGTATTTGATCCCTACAAAATTGCCCTTATTCCCGACCATTTCGTTCCCAACAAGGACATTGACTCTGCCGAGCAGGCAAAGGTAATGCGAGAATTTTCGGCTCAACATCAAATCGTACACTACTACGAGGTTGGCCAATCGGGTATAGAACATGTCATACTGCCTGAAAAAGGGTTGGTTATACCAGGGGATCTGGTTATTGGTGCAGACAGCCACACCTGCACCTACGGAGCACTGGGGGCCTTTTCCTCTGGTGTCGGGAGCACCGATCTTGGTGTAATCATGGCCACCGGTAAAACCTGGCTCAGGGTACCACCAACAATCAAACTCGACTACGAGGGTAATTTGCTTCCCTGGGTAGAGGGGAAAGATCTGATACTCCATACCTTGGGCATGGTGGGAGTTGACGGTGCCAACTACCGGTCTTTGGAATTTTCGGGAACCGTTATCAGAGGACTTTCCATGGATCAAAGGCTTACCATGGCCAATATGGCTGTTGAAGCAGGTGCAAAAAACGGCATTATAGTGCCAGATGAAATTACCATGGCCTATGTTGCTCAAAGATCAAGCAGAAGTCCTTTTGTCTGCACTAGTGATCCTGGTGCGGACTATGAAAAGGTAATCAGGATAGAGGTAGATAAGATTGAACCTCAGATAGCCTTCCCTCATTCCCCGGCCAATGTCCGGCCCCTATCGCAGGTCGGGAATATAGCAATAGATCAGGTCTTCATTGGATCATGTACCAACGGCCGACTGGATGACCTGCGGGAAGCGGTCACGATTTTGAAGGCCAGGACAGTAGCCAGGGGAACCAGGCTTATAGTCATACCTGGCTCTCAGTTGGTACATAGAGAGGCTATTGGAGAGGGGATTATCCAGACCTTGATTGAGGCAGGCGCGGTTATTGGGCCCCCCTGCTGTGGGCCGTGTCTGGGTGGTCACCTGGGCGTTCTAGCCGAGGGAGAAAAGGCCCTCTCTACAACTAATAGAAACTTTATCGGTCGAATGGGGCATCCAAAGAGCGAGGTATATCTTGCAAATCCAGCGATAGCAGCTGCCTCGGCTGTTTTGGGGCGTATTGGTGGACCGGAGGAGCTTTAAATGAAACTTCAGGGAAAGGTATGGAAATTTGGTGATAACGTGGACACGGATCTCATTATCCCGGCACGGTTTCTCAATGTGTGGGATAAAGACGAGCTTGCCAGAAATTGCTTTGCTGACCTGAGGCCTGATTTTATCCATACGATTAGGCCTGGAGATGTTATTGTAGCAGGGGAAAATTTTGGTTGTGGTTCCTCAAGGGAACATGCACCGTTGGCCATAAAATCAGCAGGGATTAGTGGGATTATTGCAAAAAGTTTTGCCAGGATATTTTACCGGAACGCCTTCAATGTAGGTCTTCCGATACTGGAATGCAAAGAGGCATCTGCCTCTGTTGAGGAAGGCAATCGGGTATCTATTAACCTGGCAACCGGTGAAATAGTGAATTTGGATACAGGGGAGGAGTTTCTTGCCAGACCGATCCCTGATTTTATGAGAGACATAGTGGAGGCAGGGGGCCTGGTGGAATATGTCAAGAAGAAGGGATTGGCTGAACAAGCGATATAGCAAGGATTTAACATGAAATATAACAACCTGAAGAGAGGAGGTAGTAAACGTGAAATTAACCGGGGCTCAAATCGTAATGGAGGTCTTGAAAGAGGAAGGAGTTGATACCGTATTTGGTATAACCGGCGGTGCTGCTATTGAGCTCTATGATACGCTGGCCAGAAGCGATATCAGGCATATTATGGTCAGGCACGAGCAGGGGGCTGTGCACGCTGCAGATGGTTATGCACGTGCAAAAAAGGATGTCGGGGTATGCCTGGTAACTTCTGGCCCAGGTGCCACCAATACTGTATCAGGTATTGCATCCGCGTATATGGATTCCATCCCACTGGTCGTCTTTACTGCCCAGGTACCCACTCACCTTATAGGGAACGATGCCTTCCAAGAGGTCGATATTGTCGGAATCACCCGGCCATGCACCAAGCATAACTATCTCGTGAGAAGCATAGATGATCTGGCCAGGACGGTGAAGGAGGCGTTTTACATTGCCCGATCCGGGCGCCCTGGCCCAGTGCTTGTGGATATCCCGAAAGACATCAGCCAGACTACAACAGACTATAAGCCCTTACCAAGGCCGTCTTTAAACTCTTATAATCCCAGATATAAGCCAAATATGAAGCAGCTAAAGTGGGCTTTGACGCTTATTAAAGAGGCCAAGAAACCAGCTATATTTGCTGGCGGGGGCGTAATTTTATCAGGTGCATCCAGGGAACTCGCCACGTTTGCCAGAAGGTTAAAGGCCCCTGTTACGGCCTCTCTCATGGGCCTGGGTGCCTTTCCTGCAAGTGACGAGCTGTGGCTTGGGATGCTGGGGATGCACGGTACATACCGGGCAAATATGTCCGTTCAATCGTGTGATCTCTTAATCGGAATTGGCGTTCGTTTCGATGACAGGGTAACCGGTAAGCTTGGTACCTTTGCCCCCCATGCCAAGATTATTCATATTGATATTGATCCGACCTCTATACGCAAGAATATCCCGGTAACAGTCCCCATAGTTGGGGATTGCAAGCTGTCACTTGCTGAGCTTAATAGGCTCCTTGACAAGGAGGCATTCACCATAGACAGCAAAAGCAGCAAGGCCTGGCTTGACCAGATAGAAGAATGGAAGAACACCATTCGCCTGTCCTATGATCAAAAAGATACCATAAAACCCCAGTATGTCGTCCAGAAACTCTATGAACTCACAGAGGGGAAGGCCATTATCACCACTGAGGTCGGACAGAATCAGATGTGGGCAGCCCAATATTATCACTTTGATCAACCAAACTGTTTCATCACCTCGGGCGGATTGGGTTGTATGGGTTTTGGTTTTCCGGCAGCAATCGGTGCGCAGGTCGCCTGTCCTGACAAAGTGGTAGTAGACATAGCCGGGGACGGCAGCATCCAAATGAACATCCAGGAGCTGGCCACCGCCATGCAGTATAAGCTGCCGGTTAAGATAGTTATTTTAAACAACCGATATCTCGGTATGGTTCGACAATGGCAGGAGCTGTTCTATGACAGGAGGTATGCATCTACTGACATCGAGCAGGCACCCGATTTTGTGAAATTGGCCGAGTCCTATGGCGGAGTTGGCATGAGGGCTACAAGGCCAGAAGAGGTTGAGCCTGTGCTTAAGGAAGGCTTGGGCACGCCAAACCTGGTTGTTATGGACTTCTTGGTAGAACGGGAAGAGGACGTATATCCGATGGTACCGGCAGGGGCACCAATCACGGATATGCTGCTCGTAAATTGAGGAGTGAAAAGACAATGACACAGGAAAAACACACTATTTCTTTGATGGTTGAAAATATACCTGGTGTACTTTCTCGCATTGCCGGCCTGTTTAGCGGTCGCGGTTTCAATATAGAGAGCATTTGCGCGGCTCCGACGATGGATCGCCTTGTTACCAGGATCACCATAACCACCAGAGGTGACGAATCAATTATGGAGCAAATCAATAAGCAGCTCAACAAATTGGTGAATATCATCAAGGTTCAGGATCTGACCGAGACGGATTTTGTGGAACGTGAGATGGCTCTCGTGAAGGTAAAAGCCGAGCCGGGGAACAGGGCCGAAATCTTGAGGCTTGTAGATATCTTCAGGTGCAAGGTAGTTGATGTCAGTCCCACCCATTACACAATTGAGGTAACGGGCACAGCGGAGAAATTGGGGGCCCTTTTAGAGCTTCTCAAAATGGTGGGGGTCAAGGAGATTGCCAGGACTGGCTCTATTGCCATGGCGCGGGAAAAGAAATAACAAGTGCGAATAAAATTTTGAAAGGAGGCTAATCATGGCGAGGATTGATTTTGGAGGAGTTATAGAGGATGTGGTCACTTCGGAAGAATTTCCACTCGAAAAGGCAAGGGAAATCTTGGCGAATGAAACAGTGGCAGTTCTTGGATATGGCGTTCAAGGACCTGCACAGTCCCTGAATATGAGGGATAACGGTATAAAGGTTATCGTCGGTCAAAGAAAAGAGGAGAAGATATTTTGGGACAAGGCGATCAATGATGGCTTTAAACCAGGGGAAACCCTCTTTTCACTGGAGGATGCCGCAGAACAAGGAACGATTATTCAGATGCTCATTTCCGATGCAGGACAGATGGCTGCATGGCCAAAGCTCAAGGGGCATCTCAAAGAGGGGGACGCGCTCTACTTTTCTCACGGTTTTTCCATTGTTTATAAGGATCAGACGAAAGTTATCCCCCCGGATAACGTGGACGTGATCCTGGTAGCACCCAAGGGCTCCGGCACTACGGTAAGATCTAATTTCCTTGAAGGAAAGGGGATAAACGCAAGCTATGCGATCTTTCGTGATTTCACCGGAAGGGCAAAAGAGAGGACACTGGCCGTGGGGATTGCTATTGGCTCCGGGTACCTCTTCCCGACTACGTTTGAAAAAGAGGTGTATAGCGATTTGACCGGCGAGAGAGGGGTCCTTATGGGTTGCCTGGCAGGTGTCATGGAGGCCCAGTATGCCATACTCCGCAAGCATGGTCATAGCCCCAGCGAGGCCTTTAACGAAACAGTAGAGGAACTGACTCAGAGCCTCATTCGCCTGGTGGCTGAAAATGGTATGGATTGGATGTACGCAAATTGCAGCACTACCGCACAGAGGGGGGCCCTTGACTGGAGGCACAGGTTCAGGGATGCCGTTACCCCGTTATTTGAAGAACTGTACAAGAGCGTGGTATCAGGCGAAGAGACACGGATCGTGCTCGAGGCCAACATGGCCCCAGATTACCGAGAGAGGCTCCAGAAAGAGCTGGGTGAAATAAGGCTGTCTGAAATGTGGAGGGCAGGTGCGACTGTCCGCTCCCTCAGACCCGAAAGAAGAAAAGAGGTATAGACACTTGTCAAGAGAATACAACATTGCTGTTATCCCGGGAGATGGAACAGGCCCGGAAGTGATAGGTGAAGGGATAAAGGCATTAGAAGGCATCTCCCGTAAAGGGGGCCCGAGGTTTCGTCTTACCTGCTATGATCTTGGTGGTGAAAGATATTTGAAGACAGGGGAGCTCCTCTCCAATGCAACCTTATCTGAGCTGAAAGAGATGGATGCCCTTTATCTGGGGGCCATAGGCCACCCTGATGTAGGGCCAGGCATCCTGGAACGGGAGATCCTCTTAAGGATTCGCTTCGAGCTGGATCTATATATCAACCTCAGGCCAGTTGTGCTCTTTCCAGGAGTATATACACCCCTCAAAGACAAGGGGCCCGAGGACATTGATTTTGTTGTTGTGCGGGAAAACACTGAGGGGCTCTATGCAGGTGGCGGTGGTTTCCTTAAGAAGGGTAGTCCTGAGGAGGTAGCTATCCAGGAATCCGTGAGCACAAGAAAAGGTGTGGAGCGCTGCATCCGGTATGCCTTCGAGTACTGCCGGAACAGAAACAAGGATAACCATCTGACGCTGTGCGGTAAAACCAATGTCCTGGCCTATGAATTTGATCTCTGGAACAGGGTCTTTCATGAAGTCCATAAGGAGTTTCCAGATGTTGCTATTAATTATCAACATGTAGATGCCATTTGCATGTGGATGGTTAAAAACCCTGAACAGTTCGATGTCATTGTAACCAACAATATCTTTGGGGATATCATCACCGATCTTGGCGCTATGATTCAGGGGGGTCTCGGTATTGCCGCAGGTGGGAATATCAACCCTCATGGGACAGCCATGTTTGAGCCCATAGGAGGCTCTGCCCCAAAATACGCCGGCCTCAATAAGATCAACCCTCTGGCGGCCATATCCGCTGCCCAGATGATGGTGGACTATTTAGGAGAGAAACAGGCAGCCAGGCATCTCCTTGATGCCATAAAAAAGGCCGTAAAAGATGACGTAAAGAGCCTGGAAGCAGGAAAGATGGGGTACGGCACAAAGGAGGTCGGGGATCTGGTTGTTGGTTATCTGTAAGAGGCCCGGAGGGCCGACGATATTTTACTTGACATTACAGGGAGGAAAGAGAAAACTATTTCAAGTGGAAATGGGGGATCGTTCAGTGGCAGGACGGCAGGTTCTGGCCCTGCAGACCGAGGTTCAAGTCCTCGTCCCCCAGCCAGCCTTTAAACCGTGGCCTGTTAAGCACAGCTGAATCATTTTTGGTCCCATCGTCTAGCGGTCTAGGATATCGGCCTCTCACGCCGGAGACACGGGTTCGATTCCCGTTGGGACTACCATGTGAAATCAAGCACTTACGCGTAATGCGCAAGTGCTTTTCTTCTTTTGGAGCATCTCTCTGGGCTACCTGTAGTTTTGCAAGTGTAGTTTTGCAAGCGAAATGGGAAAAAGGTAAGCTGATATTTGTGATTGAAATAGAGGATGATTAGAATTGAGTCCGAACTATTTGATCCATCTTTTATTCTTCACCTTGGTTAGAGAGAAAAGGCAGGCCCAAACGCAAGGCCAGTGGCCCACAGAGGTGAAGGTATGAAGATCATATCAAAGCATTTCTGAAGGGTTGTAAATTGCAGATAAATAGCAGATACATGGAATCCGTGGTTAGTCCAAACTTGGAATGGGTATCACATGTTTAGAAAGGCCACTAATTCTCATGTAAGTTGGAGTAATCTGCAATTTGGAATTAACAGATTTGTTGAAGATAGCAGAGGGTAATGGCACCCTCCTTTTGGAGAGCAGTATCGATACTTATTTAGCCAATTCAGCCCGAATCTCCATTACAATTTGGCCCCATCCGCAATGTTCAACTCCCGGGTCTTTACATCTAACTCGTTTGAATATCATATCTTCTGGGTTATGGCCGCTGCAAACACGGTCATATAACATAAAGGAAAAAGGAACCAGTTCTGACACCGCAAAGAGACAAGTGTTTTCTTTATTGGTACATTCTGCTGGCAAAATCCATCCCGGCCCACTTAGGACAATCTTGTCACCCACTTTTGCATTCCATCCACAATTCTCAGATTCGACTACTTCAGCAACCAATCTGTAATTGGTCAATTTACTGATCTTGTTAATCAGCCTAATCTGATTTTCCTTCAGTTGCTTTACTTGGTCATCTGTGTAACCGTACCTTTCCTGTGCTTCTTTAGCAATTTCTGTCATAATTCTCCTCTTTTTGTGACTAAAGTATGTCTATGCAACTAACGAGACCAGAAAAACCAAAGGTGTTAAGAGGGTCTTGAATATCTTAGCAACTCAACTTGACGGCAAGTTTCGACATATTGAGAGTACCTCACGAAAATCTGACTTGTCAAAACCTTTGATCACTTGCCACGACCTCATCCCGTCAAATTCTGTTACCATTGTGGGTATGTTGGAGTAAGAAGAGCAGGGCCATGATGACCCTGCTCTTCGCATTTGGCATAGTTACAGGTGAAGACTTTATTGCTTGCCTTGAGTAGCTAGCTTTATAACTTCTTCTGTATCCATTACTGGAAATATCTCCAATTTCCCTATGTCACTCCAAGGGAGAGAGGCTGCAAGGGCAAGTTTGGCGTCCGGTATGTCAATAAGTCTGAATGATCGATGACCACCGACTTGAACCCATTCCCCAATAGCTTTTAGGCCTTCAGGAAGAGCTGGCCCTTGCGCCCGTCTCTTAATAACTTCATCCCTTTGCTCTGGTTCCCAACTGTATATAGTCATAAAAAGCATTTTCTACCCCCTTCTTTGCTAGTCATTTCGAAAACTTTAACGCGTGGATTCCTAGTTTGTCTTTCCATTAGATGTGATCTTTTAGCTCCCAACAGAACATTCAACATCCTGTCAGGAGCGTGATAGGCCCATTTTGAGCGGTATCTCCATGGGGAGCCTCCTGAATGGAAGATAAAGAGTAAAAAGCGTTACCTAGCGCTCTTGGACGCAGAAAGTCAAGAAAAATCAAGGCATCCTAAGCAGGTAGGGACTCCGATACATCCACACCTTCAGACTTGGGATACCTTGCCACTACCTGTACAACCCAATTTCTTATGATATCACAATGATATCTTGAGTATTCAAGGCCTTTAGCAATTCGATACTGGCCACCGTTTTACCCTGTTGCAGCCCACATGCAAGCCGAGTGTTTCTAACTGTTTTCGAGATCTGGCATTCTACGTTCAAATTGATTAATTGCGATTCAAGTAAATGGCTATCCCTCCTCTCCCTATTGCTTCTTAGAGGAAGTCTTAATCACTAACAGTTTTCAAGGGGCATGCTGTAGTTTTGCAAGAAAAAGGGGAAAAAGGTGAGCTGAGCGGGGTGGGGATGATTACAATTG
>CP070704.1:1775575-1805142 GCA_020349945.1 Deltaproteobacteria bacterium | reverse complement strand
TTCCGCTCTGACTGTATTTATCCAAATCCATATATCCCCTTCCGCCGGCTCCTGCCAGATAGGTATCTGACCCAAAGTGTTTGGTTATGGCAATAAGCCTTTCATCCGGGTCTTGAGGAAACTCTCCCAGCTCAGAGGCCACACAGAGGGAGGTATCTATTCGGAGTATCTTAACAAGCCTCTTAACTATCTCTATATTCAGTTGACAGATAAATTGCCAGGATGAAGAGAAAATATCCTCAAAAAATTCCTCCAACTTTTCATAGTACGGTGCCTTTTTATAATTTGATAGAATTGCCTGTCTTTGTTTATGCTGCCACTTCACCCTGTTATTTATCGTGACCTCATTTATCAACTGCGGATATCTATATAGGACTGGAACGGTCAACCACGGCCAGCCCTGGGCCGCCTTTATCTTGTTCCTGTTCTGCCACTCGTTTTTTTTAAACTGCACAGTATCAAGCAGCACAAAGATATCTGCCCTGTCGATCTTATGAAAATATCCAAGCCACGGAAGATACTGGGGTTGATGAGCAGCAACAACCATAATTCCATCCCCTGCTAACAATAATTACTCTTGGAACAACTTTTTGGGACAATTAGGATAAGAGCTATTCGGGAAACTAATCCTCTACTTCCTGTACCTTTCGGGGCAGTATTCAAAGATCTCTTTCAAGTCTTCTTTCACCTGAGGATCATTAAGAAGGGCCTTTAATTCGTTTCTTGCTGTCTCCGCCGTAAATTCAACACTCTCCTTAACATTCTGCTTAATACGGGTGAGCACAGGATACTGCAAGGCATAATTGGTTGTCTCATAAATACCCATTCGTGTTGCAAACTGTACGCCTTCCTTGATTTGTTGCTTAATGCCAATAGAGGCAATAAGGAAAACTACCAAGAAAATTATGCCCCAGGGCATGGCCATAATCAAATTTCTTACGAATAGCTGTACCAAGCTATCTTCCTTCATCTGTTTACCCTCCTTTCTAAGATTTCAAAATCTTACTGAAGGAATCCTGTCTTTTGTTATTCGCCGCAATTTATGCTGAATCAGAAAAAAAGGCAAATAGAAAATAAATAATCCAAAGAACATGTTTAATTACTAATAGATAACAAAAATAGGATTGGAAACAAGCCTTCCATGCCCATGTGGTTGAAAAACTATTGTGAATTATTGGGAGATCCCGATAATCTTCAGCCTTTACCAGTCCAATTCTCAGAATCCGTCTTTCATGGTTATGGGCGGTGAGGTTCTTCTTAAAATAGGGGCCTGCCCAGTAATAAAAAGGAGGCGGTTTCGAACCAGGGATTGTGATCATACCAGGACGCTTTTTCTCTATTTCCCCGATTGAATTCAGGTAGTATTCCACACCCCTTTCGTTAATTGAATTTAATTCGATCCTCTTTTTAGATATATTTCTAAAAGGAGGGAGGCCTTACTGGATAACCATCCTGTCATGGTCATTGATAAAGAGGGCGCTGAAGCTTCTTTTCTTGGCCAGTTGCACCAGGAACTCCAGATCATAGGCCCATCGCTGAAGGTTGTGCGAAGTTCAAACAGGCCTGCTATTTGTTGATAATCACGAGCCAGGCTCACATCAAGGTTTAAGAGGAGGGTAAGGATAAGAAGAGATAAGGTAGCTGCTTTTTGCCATAAAGACAGAGCAGTTACTATTACTTATGCCGATATCCTTGCCTGATAAAGGGATGAGTAGAGGGCATCAATCTTTCTGACCATCTTTTCAACACTGTAATTCTGGGCCATAATTCTGCCCCGCTTCCCCATTTCATCCCGTAGCTTCTTATCTACTAACAGTTTTCTAATGGCAAGAGATAGGGCACTAACATCACCAGGCTCAACAAGAAGTCCATTCTGTCCATGTTTAACCAGGTCCAGGATACCACCTACCCTGCTTGCAACAATAGGCTTTCCAGCCGCCATAGCCTCTACCAATGCCCTGCCCATTCCTTCGTTTAACGAGGGAAGAACAAAAATATCCAGGATCTGCATGATCTCAGGAATATCATCGCGCCATCCTAGAAATGTAACCCTTTCAGATACCTCCATTCGAAAGGCCTCTGCCCTTAACTCCTCTTCTAGCTCACCCTTCCCCACAAAGACTAATCTTATCTCAGGATGGCTCTGCCAAACGTCTGCCATGGCATTGAGTAGGTGCATCGGTCCTTTGATCGGAAGCAACCAACCAACTGTACCGACCACTAGCCCTTTAGGTTTTAGGCCCACGGATCTCTTCTTATCCTCAATCTTGACCTCTGCTTTGGTGTATCGATCTATCTCCACCCCACTGTGAATCGTTACAATCCTGTCTGGATTAGAGACAGAAAATCCGATATAGTCCCGTTTTTCCGCTTCAGTAAGGGCGATTATACGATCAGTGATAGACGCCATTAATCTCTCTACCAAAAGAAAGAATCTGGAACCCAGAGGACCGAAGTGGCCATAGAAGACATGTCCATGAGGGGTATGTACTATCATGGGTACCCCGGCCATTTTGGCAGCCCAGCGGCCCAGGATTCCTGCCTTAGAGGTATGGGTGTGAACGATGGCGGGCTTTTCCTTAATCATCAGTCTCCGTAGAGAAAAAAGGGCCCGAACATCCTGTCCAGGATCTATGCTTCGTACTAAAGAGGGAATGCCAATGACCTTTACGCCTCTTTTCTCAGCCTCCTTAATTCCACTATCAACCGACTGCTCCTCCCAATCTGTCATCTGAGATTCAAGGGAAAGACCATGGACCAGTATGATTTCATATCTCTCAGACAATGCCAGGCAGGTTAGCAACGTGTTTTGTGCAGATCCTCCCCTGTCCAGGCGAGTGATGATATGAACGATTTTATTCACAGCCCCCTATGCCCATTCCGTACAAACAGCTAATCTATACATTCATGGGTCCGCATCTACCTGATATGATCTCCTCAAGGATCGATTTTAGTTGAGCAAGGTGACGCCCCCATGAATAATTGGTCGCCGCATATTCCCTGCATCGAACTCTTAAATCATCATATTCTTTTTTCCACGCAAAATGCCTTTCAATAGCCTTCTGAATCCCCTTTGCCATAGCCTCAGCCGAGGTATCAGAGAAAAGAAACTCAGGATCAAAATGGGATAAGATCTCCTTTGTTCCTCCCACTGGTGTACCCAGAACGGGAGTACCGCAAGCCATGGATTCAGGGGTCACAAGCCCAAAACCCTCAAGGTGCCGGGTTGGTAAGATAAAAAAATCAGCGGCACCATAATACTCAGGCAATATGCGGGAGGGGATGAATCCCGTCATACTGACCTCTTCACGAAGACCAAGGTCCTTAATCATTTTCTCAAGGTTTTGCCTCTCAATTCCCTCGCCACCCAGAACCAGATGAATGCCAGCCTGGCCCTTTTTCAGGATGTGGATACTTCTTAATAGATTCTCAATACCCATCCTTGCTTCTAGATTCCTGATAGTAAGAAGGTGGATCTTGCCCTCTGGAAAACCCAATCTGTTCTTTAGGGCTTCCCGATTTTGAGATGGCTTGAAACGATTCAATTCCACACCGCCTGGGTTGACCACGATCCGATTAGCAGTTATTCCATGTATATCGCGTACCTTCTCCTCCATATACCGGCTCAAGACCATAATCTTCACAGCCCTTTTAAGGCAAACTCTTTCTATCATACGGCGAGTCTTCACATGCAGAAGATTTCTCAAAACGCTCTTATTTCTATGTGATAGTAGATATTCCTCATGGCTTGGTGAGTGAAATACATAGAGCAGGGGCATGTGTTGGAGCTTTCTCATCATCAGGAGTGAGAAGCAGTTGAAAGGCTGGTGACACACTGCTACCTGAAAGTGAGCGCCTTCTATGAAACGGCCATAAAACTTAAATGGATATTTCCACAGAGAAAAAAACGAATGGATCATATCCTGCGCGGATGCACAATAAGAGCCCTCTCGAACGCCGGTCACATCTCTGATAATCCATGAAGGGAGGGCTGCCTGGCGTGTTATGGCGTAGACTTCCATGCCTTCCCGTGCCAACCCAGTTGCCTGCTGGTACAATACCTGTTCCGATCCGCTGGTGGGATTCTCTAGAGGTACATCCGCTATAAATAGGATTCTCATACCTGGGTCTCATCCCTATAGCGCATGTAGCCCCACATATACCCTATGGCATACGCAAAGGATACTGTGAAATAGATCCAGTGTCCCTTGAAGGACTTCTTCACCATATTCACCCCATACCGTGCCACCCTATATAAATAGGGTCTTCTTTCCACAAAGTCCTTCACATGGGCCTCTGGCGTTTCAAACACCCATTGGGGATAGAATTTGTTGCAAAAGGCTGCCTGTTTGCCATTGCCATAAAACTGAATGATTAGCTTGAACAAGGTTTTTGGCGGAAGATGGGAATAATTGGCTCCTGGAACCACAACGACCCGATACCCCGCCTTTCTAAACTCTTGCCTAAGATAGGGATCCAATCCCCTTGGTATGAGTTCATTCTCCCCACCCGTTCTTACAAAAATTTCTCTCCTTATAATCAACAGCGGATGCTCAGCTAGATCAGAATCGGTGATTTTTTCTACCGGAGGGGTAGAGCGCCGTGGGATTTCCTGCATTGCTCGCCTAACAAACCAAGATGCATCTGGTAGTATAACATTCATACCGCCAGCCATGCCTATGGTCACATTGTTTTCTATAACTGCGGCCAGTTTTTCAAAGGCATCTTTGGAAGCCAAGCTGGTATCGTCATCGAGGGTTAGGAGATACCGACCCCTGGCAATGTCAGCACCCGTATTTATAGCCCTTCCTTGTCTTGAGTCACCTTTAATAATTATTGTTTCAAAGTTTTGAAAGGTTTGTTCGGAAAGCTGCTTTAACAAGGCGGGGAATAAGCCGTCTCGGCAACCATCAGCGGTGGGAATAATCACTGAAATCTCAGGATAGCCTTCAAGTTGCCTCGATTCGGTCTCAATTACTTCTATTTTTCTACCTGACGGAATCCCGACATCATTCCTGTGGAGGACAAACTGTCTGTTTTTGTTCACAACCAGGATGTCTTTTTTGGCTACATTTATTTGGAAGTTAGACATTACTCGATCATCTCTTGCAGCGAAACTTGAGGGGCTGATTTGATCTTTTCATCCAAATAAAGTCTGGCCCATACCTCAAATACAACTAAGCTCCATATTCGATGTCCCAATTCTTGCCTTCCAATCCTATGTTCTTCGAGCATCCACTTTAGACGTTTCCTCTCAAACAAGCCCCTCTTTTCAAGAGAGTTACTTAACAAAATCCTAGTTGCTAAATCCCCCAGTTCTGCTCGCAACCATGCTGAAATAGGTATAGTAAATCCCTGTTTCCTTTGTCGTAAAATATTCTTTGGTAAATAAGGAGCGAATGTCTTTTTTAAAATATACTTTGTATTAAGACCTCTTATCTTATACTCAAAGGGAATTCTTGCGGAAAACTCCACTAGATCCTTATCCAGAAAGGGTACCCTCACTTCTAGACCATGGGCCATACTCATACGATCTACCTTAAAAAGGCAGTCATCGGGCAGAAAGGCTATGGTATCTACATAAAGCATTTTCTCACGGGCATCCAATACCTGTGCATCTGAGAAGAGCTTCCTCTGATAATCGCCTGCATCGAATTCCCGCAGTTCATCTTTCAACGCCTGTGTGAAGAGCCGTTGCTCGAATGAGTAAGAGACCGAAGTCCGACGGAGGAAACCGCTTTCCACATCAGCATTCAAATCACCCAGAAAACGCCGAGCCTTTGTTGTCAGATTGGTTCTATAATCGTCTTCAGGGCCCACCCCTGAACACAGTTTAGCCAGTGGTTTACGAATGAAGCCAGGAAGCATTCCATAAGCCACGCTATATTGGTGCCGCCTAGTCCACCCATATCCCCCAAAAATTTCGTCTCCACCGTCACCCGACAGGACAACCTTAACCTTTTCACGGGCCAACTTAGAGATATAATAGGTAGGTATAATAGAATTATCAAAGAAAGGCTCGTCCAGATGCCACAGAAGTTCTGGAAGTATCTGGGTCATTTCCGGATCAACTTTAAACTCGTGGTGAGTGGTCGCAAAATGATCAGCCACTGAAGCAGCGTAATCCAATTCATCTTTTCCACCTGAGGCATACCCAAGCGAAAACGTATCAAATGGCTTTTCCCCCACCATGCTCATCAAGGCCACGATGATGCTTGAGTCAACACCACCGCTCAAGAAGGCGCCCAATGGAACATCACTGACCAGATGCCTTTTGACAGCTTTAGCACATGTATTGAAAAGGGCTTCTGTCAACGCATCTTCCGGGAGGTCGTTCTTGGGTAGATATTGAATGGACCAATAGGGGGTGATATTTGTCTGGCGGTTTTCAAAAGTGAGGTAAGATGCAGGAGGCAATTTGCTAATATCTCTAAAGATGGTTCTTGAACCAGGGATATAGCCGTAAGTCAAATAATAATCCAGCGCCTTGAGATCTATCTGCCTAGAGACTTCATCGAGAAGTAGTAGCGCCTTAATCTCTGAAGCAAAATAAAAGTTCCCTTCTTTAAAAACATAAAAAAGGGGTTTGATGCCTATTGGATCTCGTGCCAGTAATAGCCGGCCTCTTTTTTTATCCCATAGAACAAAGGCGAACATACCGTCCAACTTGTTTAAGCATCCGTCTTCCAAGTCCTCATACAGATGAACAATCACTTCAGTATCACTCTGAGACCGGAATATATGTCCTCCTGCTACCAATTCTTTGGTTAATTGTTGATAGTTGTAAATCTCCCCGTTAAGAATAACAATTACTGAATCATCCTCATTTCCCAGGGGTTGATTTGCTTTTTCAGAAAGATCGATTATAGAGAGACGCCGGTGACCCAATCCTACAATCCGCTTGTTTGTATCTTCATAGACTTGTCCCTGAGTGTCTGGGCCACGGTGGGCCAAGATATTTTTCATCTTACCAAGGACTTCGTTCCAATCTCTGATCCCGATCTTATTATCGACTGTAAATCCGCAAATGCCACACATAGTACTTTGCTCTATTAGTCATAAAGATTTTTTCATTTTCTTATTTACGAAATCCATCATGTGTTTGGCTGTATGCTTCCATGTATAATTGTCGAGGACTAGCTGTCTACCTATCTCTCCCATTTTTTTTCTTCTTTTTGAATCCCTGATCATTTCAATTATGGCGTCTGCGAAAGCATCTGGATCATCTGGAGGAATAACAATTCCGCAACCGGACTTTTCAACGATGTCACTGACACCCTCTGCATGAGTTATAATTACAGGAGTTCCAGAAGCCAAATATTCCAGAGTTTTCATTGAGGAACGATACCTTCCGACTCCCTTTTGACCGACATAAGGCGTGACCCCAACATCAAAGGCGTTGCAATAAAGTGGAATCATCCGCCAAGGTTGATAATCGGTAAAAATGAAATAATCCTGGACTCTGTGCTTGAGGGTAATTTGCTTTAAATGTGCCCCCCAAGTTCCATGCCCTACAATAACAAAATTCATATTCGTTATTACTTGGACAACCCGAGATGCTGCATCGATTAAAGTTTCTAAGCCAGACCAAGGGTATAAGTAACCAATAAAGCCAACGTAGCATTTTTCACGAGACAGCTTAAGTGTATCAAAGACCTCCTTTCGGTTCAGAGGACGACACAGCTCCTCGTTGACACCATTGAATATGAATACCATTTTGCTTTTAGGCACCTTGTAATGTCGGTGTACTTTCTCTACAATGTAGGGCGTAACACAAAACAGCCCATCGCTTAGCCCGTAGTTGACCCTTTGAGAAAGCTCAACGATTTTGACCCTTAGCCATGAGTGACCCCCCATTTCCATTTCATCAGGGCTGAAGCCGTGTACATTCATGAAATGTTTCTTAAACAAAATCTTGGAACATAATATACCGCCGAGAGAGTATGTAACATCATTTTCGTAGATGAGATCGCATCCTTCTTTCATAATGTAAATAACGAGCCATAATAGAAGATTAATGGCAAAAGAAATAGTTTCGAGATAGCGCTTTTGCAAGATAGGAACGTAAACAATCCTAAATGGAACGTTTTCTGGGTAGGATCCATAATTTGGGACAAATAGAGTAACTTCATGGCCAAGTATATGGATGTTTCTGCACACCTCTATCACGTGAACAACCCCACCGGGCGTTGTCAATTGTCCTGTGAGATCACCAGCAAACGTTACAAAAATCTTCATATGCCATCTCCTCTTGAAAAGATCATATTCAAACGTTGTGGCTGATATTTCGATGTATTATTCTTTTTAGCTGGCTGACCTTAACGGTCCACGAGTAGTTCTCGATAACAACCTGCCGGGCCTTTTCCCCCATTTCATTTCTAATTTTAGGGTTAGTCAAAAGCTCAATAATTTTATGTCCTAATGACTCAGCGTCCCCTGACGTAAAGGTAAGACCTACATTGTAGCGTCTTAAAACCTCTCCTACTTCTCCTCTATCACTTCCAATGACCGGTTTATTGCATGCGAGATACGAATAAAGTTTCAATGGAGAGAGGCCGCGAGAAAAATGGTAGACACTGGATACAATTGCTATATCAAAGGTGTTAGTGAATAATCCAGCCCTAGCCCAGGGGACGTTGCCATAGAATCTAAAATGATCTTGAAGCCCCTTCTGCCGAACCTGAAATTTGAAGTCGCTCATATAGGGCTCTTGCCCTCCGCCTATTATAAAATCGACTTGTGGAAATTTTTCCAGGACTCTGACAGCACATTCTATCAGTAACTCAACTCCGCACCATGGGGTTAGTGTTCCAAGATAACCTACATAAAATTTATCTTTTGTCGGTAGATCAAAATGCGTTCTGGCCTCTTTGACATCTCTAGGATAAAAGCGACGAATGTTTGTACCATTGGTAACCACTTCGACCTTATTTGGGTGAATTTTATAAGCCCTAATTAGCCACTCTTTTATATTTTCGGTGACCGCAATTACTAGACTGCTGTGTTTCAATGAAAAGGATTCACATACTTTGGTTACTTTGATCCTCCACAGCGATTTGCTGCTCCATTTAAGCTCCTCGGCAGTTATACCATTGACCTCAGAAATCAATGGAATGGCCAAAAATCGCGCTATTATAACGGTAAGTACTGTTGAAAATGAGATTCGCTCATAAATGACATCCGGCCTTTTTTTCAAACACCAAAAAGGAAGAAACATCGCTAATAAAAAAGAATAGCATAACCGATTTAAGAATCTGATGTTGAAGACGGGAATATTTGTTATCTGTACACGATTTCGCCACGTGCAATCTTTTAGGAAGGATGGTCTTATGGAGGTAAACAGATGGACATTATCTTTCTGTTCCACAAGTTCCTCTATGACGTCACTAACATGCATGGGCATATCATCATACGAATGATAATAAACATAAAATATTTTCAATAATCGAGTCGCCTCCGCTATCATTTTTCGATGATGCCGTATTTCTGTCAAAATTCTTTTATTTTTCTTTCACGCTGAATAGGCTTTCAAAAACTGCTAAGTATTGTTGCGCAGTGTTTTCCCAGGACCATTCTTGCATTTTTGAAGAGATGTGCTGAGCGTTCCATTGAGCGTTAAGCGCCTTAGTTAATGCCCTCGCTAATGCTCTATCGTCTTTTGGGGAAATCATAATTCCCAAAGTTTCATCGCCACCTAGAACTTCGGGAATACCTCCAATATCGCTAGCTACCACTGGTCTCCCGCATGCAAGGGCTTCCAAAATTACACAAGGTAAACCTTCTCTGAAACTTGGCAAACACAAAAGATCGGAAGCTCCCAACCATATCGGTATTTCACTATTCGGCCGTGGGCCGATGAGGAAGACCCTTTTTTCTATTCCCAAAGTGCTAATCATATTTGACAAACGTCTTTTTTCTTTACCTTCACCAATAATAAAAAGATAAACATTTCTCTTTATTTTAAGTAAAGAAGCCATAGAGCGTAAGAGATATGCTAATCCTTTTTCTTTTGTTAGGTGCCCTATATAAAGAATTATATGCCTTTCTTTTTCAAGGCCTAACTGTTTCTTGGCCGTACATTTGTCTACTGTTCTGAAGATCTTATGATCTACTCCATTTTTGATTACTTTGATCTTATTATCACTTATTCCTAATGCCTTGGCTTTTGCTTTCAGATTGTTGCTAACAGTTACAATAGCATCACTTCTTTTCAGTGAGTAGTTAACCATCTGTTTCAAAACAGGAATGTGGGGATAGACGTTAAGATCAGAGCCGTGGCAGGTAATAACAATAGGCTTTCGGAATATTCTGGATAAAATAACTCCAGCAAATCCTGCAGGAACAGCCATATGCGCGTGAACAAGGTCAAAATCTGTATATTTCTTTGTTATAAGTAGTAGTTTCAGTGTACTTAAAAAAAAGAAGAAGCCACGCATAAAAATGCGGTCACCTCGTGCAGGAACAAACATTGGAGGACGATACACCTGAATACTTCCTTGTCGTTCATAGTATGAAGAAGCATTTGAAGAATGCATGGAGAATGATTTTGGCCACGGGCATGGGTGAACAACTGTAACTTCTAAATGGCCAGAAAGGGCCTTATTCAAACTACGGATGAACACTCCAGAAAAAGGCGTATCTTTACTGGGATAAATATCTGTGAGAGATAAGAGCTTCACCTTACTTTTGTGTAACCTCTCTTAATATATCCTCCCATTGAGGTCCTATCACTTCCCAGGTATATTTCTCCATTACTTTTCTCCTCGCCGCTTTGCCTAATGTGCTTGCTAATTTTCGGCCCCTCAAGACTTTAAGAACTGTCGCAGCAACTGTTTCTGGGTCAAGATCGGTCAACATCCCATCGACACGGTCAGAGATAATTTCTGGAATTCCTCCTACTTTCGTGGCAACGATAGGCAGACCAACAGACATGGCTTCAATAATGGCATTAGAAAATGTCTCTAAAACAGAACAATGCAAATAAAGATCTCCTTTTCTCAATATATCAATGATATCTTCACGGTACTCTGCGAATGTGATGGATAAACCGGAAGTAAGCTCTTTCACATGGTTAAAATATCTCTGGCTTTGACTACCTCCTAATACCAAGAAATGCACACGAGGATCATTCCGATTGATAATATGGGCTGCCTTGGCAAAAATTTTTAGCCCTTCTAATCTATGCTGATTATGGAATGAAGAGATTGTAATGATAATTCTTTTGTCATGGGGAATCCTTAAAGGTTTTGCCGAATCACCCCATGGTTTTGTATACATACGCAGGGGGTTTGGAATAACAAACTGCTTCTTAGGCAGTAAACACGAGGATAGACGATTTTTTAGCCAATGGGATACAAGGGTAACACACGATGAGGATTTAAGTGCCATAAACTCCATAACTTCATACATTTTTTGGTGGCGTTGGAAATGTGGATCGCCCGATAGCCAAAGAGGAATTTCTTTAGTGTAATCGCCTCTTATAGAGATTATCAATGGGGCAGGAGGGCCTACAAGATAAAGACCTGCGCACTCATGTACTCCTGTTCCGATTATAACATCGATTTTATGGGTTTTGCATATTCTGACCGCCTTGCGTGCTGAAAAAAAAGATTCGGCCATTTTCACAAATACAAGTGACTCCAATACCCACAACCTGTTAAAAGGGTTGCCACAATCATAAAGTCTTTCTTTTAAGTATGGTTCTATTTTACGATCGCTTTGAAAGCGGCCAATTGACAGCCCAAAAACTTGGTGGCCTTTATTTCTGAAAAATTTGATAAAATTTTCACTCCAAATTGTAGGGCCACCTCTTGTTTTGGTAGAGAAACCGATCAATGCAGATGATAAAATCAGGATATTCATTATGCCTACACACCTAATATGATTTTTCCATCATTGCTGAAGACAGCATAAAATAGATTGGATGTCCCTATACACCTCCCTTTAGAAAAATTATTGAACATGCATAATTATGCAACTATCAAAAGAATGGCCTAATATTTTCTTAAAATGAAAAACCTATGATAATACCATTCGAACACCCTGTACGTTTTTAGTATTTGAAAGCCTGCCTCATTGATATCGTTTATTATTTTTTTCAAGGGATAACTAGTTTTTCCTATTAGCCAGTAATGTTCCCCATCGAAATTATGAACAGATGACCTCGGAAAGGGATGTGAAATAAGTTTCTTGATGGGCCTAATTCTTGGCAGCTCAATATTGAATCTATATACTGTGGTAACGTCTGGAAGCGATAAAGTAACATGTCTTTGTGAAACACGAAATATTTCTCTTAGCGCTTTCTGGAAATTCCTATATGGCAAATGCTCTAAAAGTTGATAGCATGCAACAACATCAAATGATTCATCATAGAACGGTATCGCCAAAACAGAACCAACTATATCAGGCTGTAAACTACGGGCAACATCTATGGTGGTAATATTTATCTTTTTTGCTTGTAAGTATTTCGTTACAAATCTATTTCCTATTCCAATTTCGAGTACTTTCTTTGGATTTAGAGAAACAACTTCATTAATTTGATGCCAATAACTGCAAAAGCGTTCCTTGGAGTCATACTCGGTGCTGAAATATGGAACAGCTTTTTGTAAGAAGTTTCCTTTTTCATTATTGTTCAACACTTAACTTCAATCCTTTGAAAAAATATCATCCAGTTGAGGGTACTTTGTAGGCGAAAGATCAAATTGTTGCTTTCTTCAGCCAAGGCACAATATAGTTTTTCTCATCGGAAGGCCAAATCTTGTTTTATAAGCTTTTGTATTCCATAGTTTAAAAATCTGTCAAATAAGCTTGTTATTAGAAAGTAACTTATGAGCCCTACCCCAACAAGTAAGAAGAATTCCCAAAATCCAATTGGCTGAATGCTGCCTTTCGCAATCAATATGATTGATACCATAACCATTGCATTGAGTAGGGGCAAAATTATCATCTTTCCAAAATTCTTGATGCCACATTTTGTAATTCGTATAACCCTAAAACTGAATCCAAGGCTGGATGCTAAAATGCTGAATAGCACGGCAGCAGAAGCACCTAATATATTCCAGCGCACAGTAAAAGGGAAAATTAAGGCGATCAGAACAATCAATCTAATTACTTGCCAGACAGTATCAATTCTTGGCTTGCCTACCCCATGGAAAATTGGTCCGGTTGTAGCAGCTATAGACCTTATCAAACCTGCCAAAACCAATACTTGGATTGCCGGCACCATCGGCATCCATTTGTTCCCTAAAAATATTTGTGTGAACTCAGGAGCGAGAATAAAAATCCCTCCTGCTAGTGGGATCGAAATAAATGCCGTAAGTTGTAATACCTTAAGATATGCGTCTCTTAATTTCGGCAAGTCATCTTGCAATTTGGAATAGGCTGGGAAAGTGACCTGGGAAATGACATGGGTTATTTCGGTGGCAGGTAAATTGGATATAAGATAAGCCATCTGGTAAAGACCTAATGCCGTTACTCCGAGCATTTTACCTACAAAAATATCGTCTCCTTGAGTAATTAGAAACACCAATATGCTTGAGCCCAAGACCCACCTACCAAAGCCGAAAAGTTCCTGAAATTTTTCTTTTTCAAACCTGATTCGAGGGCGGTAAGAATGAAGCATATAGGACATAAAAAGTCGAACGAAGTTGGCTGCGAGCCCTCCCCAAACTAAAGCCCAAACATTTCGCAATATGAAGGCCAAGGTAACAGCAACCGTCAAATCGACTAAAGTTGCCGAAAGTTCATAAAGGAATTGTTTGTTAAACTCCAGTTCCTTTTGGAAAAATAAAATGCCAATATTTCGGAATCCTGAAAGAAGCGTAGATACAGCAATGACTTTTATTATCAACGTGGCCTGAGGACAATTGAAGAATTTGGCGATTACTGGAGCAGAGAAAAAAAGGATTAAAAAGAGAACAATCCCTCGGATAACGGAAACTATCCAGGCTGTATCCAGGTATGATTCAACGTTCTCTTTTTTTTGAATTAATGCCGCATGAAAGCCTGTCTGAGAAAAGGTTTCAAGTGTGGCTATGGCCAGCATGGCTATGCCCAATACGCCAAAATCGTGAGGAGCGAGTAACCTTGCAAGAATTATTGTTCTGATAAATCCTAAACCTCGATTGGTAATCCTCAGGGCAAAAACCCATATCCCACCCCTTACAACCCTTCTTGAAAGAGGTTCAGGTTGAGGCAAATTGTTAGTATTGTTCGCTTCGACATTATTTGGTTTTTTACCGACCATCGCTGCCTTTCAATCATAGGAGTAAGGCTCTCAGTTGTGAGGTGTAAACAATAAGGGTTGAGGGGTATTTTCGAGGACCTGATTCCCAACAGAGGCGCGGAGAGCACCTCAGTTTCATTCCTAACAAGTCAAAGTACATCCCAAGGTTTCTACAGACAGCAACTTTCATGCCAAATTCATAATCCGCAATCTTTACACCGAGTTTGTGAAGGCACCTATCCTCGCGATAGCGAATGATCAAGAAATCTACATCTGATTCGTAGCGTTGCGTGCCCCAACCCACAGAGCCGAACATTGGGCTATGCGCTATGCTCTTGAACAGACGATTCTAACTCCAGCTGCGGTATCATTGCTACCATACCTAATACAAACCAGAAGGGCTCCATTATCCTAATAATAATAAAGCTATTCGCCCCAATAGCATGCACTAATAATCCGATAAAACCTGCCAAAAACCCCATAGATAATCCTTTATGGAAAATATCGGTGGTTCCTCTAAAGGCCATATTCCCTTGCTTAAAGATGGCCCAAATCAATAAGATAAAACTGATCATCCCCACAATACCAGTTTCAACTAATACCCTTGGATATTGGGCATCTACAAACTCGTATCCTGTTATCCCACAGCCAACAATTGAGTGCCTAACAGTAGCTTTTAAGGCGCGTTGCCATGATCTTAGTCGTGCCGAAGTAGAGGTATCTAATCGAATACCACCTATTTGAACCTGGCTTGGGTGAGGGCTCTGGGTCCAGGTAAAGGTGATTCTATCTCTTACCTTCTGAGGAGCTACCAGGGGAAGGAAGACTGCCGTAAATAGAAGGCATAGTATAATCAATTTTCTCTTCTCAGAAAACCAGACAAAAGCCGCGAGCATGGGAAAAAAGGCGAGATAAGAGGACCTGGATTGAGTGAACAGAAAGGGGATAAAGGCGATGACAGAAATACCTCCATAGATAAGCCTATCCCGCATTGACTCGGTAGTCAGAAAGAGCCCTATTGTTATGGCCATCATAAAAACAAGATAACCACCAAAGGTATTCGGTTCCCCTATCTCTCCTTCAAATGGTGCCGATACCCTGCCCCCTCCAGGTATCTGGGCTATACCAAAAAAAGAGACAACGACACAGGTAAAAAGCAAGGCCCATAAAAAATAACGGATCTGTTTTTTGTCATGCAAATGGTTGATTACCATAAAGTAGATAACCATATATTCAAAATATTTGAGAACAAATAAGAAGCCTGTCTTTAGATCCACCCTCCCCATCATGGCACCTATGAGTGTTGAGATGAGAGAGGCGATTATATAAAAGGCGATTGGTTTGTTCAGCGGGGTTTTCAAAAATAATCCCAGCTCCTTATAGAGCGCCATTCTGGCGAGCCAGCTAAAGCCAATTATTACCAAAATAAAGTCATCTAGTCTCAAGGTTACTCCCCTACCAAGGGAGGCACCCACCGTCGGACCAACAATTATCTCCGGCCCCAGTAGCATGGAAAATATAAGAATATAAAGCGCAGCCTGGGAGCTTGCAAAGCTGACCATAGAAAGGATCATACCGGCAGCAATCGCTATGGTCCTTCCGGCAGACATTCTTGGCATAAAAAAGAAAAGGGTAAGGATAAGGATGAGAATTATGAGGAGAGGACCAATTAACTGAAGGGTAGATTGCCCTGAAGAATTATTCATTGAAGATTTTCTATTATCTCTGTACAAACTCCTAAAGAACGAGGATTAAACATTTTAGTTGGCTCTATAAACCGCCTTTCTTCCGGTTTCTTTTCCTTTTTTTGACCTCTTGTCCATAATAGTAATATCGATAGTATTTATCATAATCTAAACTTATCTCTGCCTTTACACCGTTTAAAACAACCCCGATAATATTCGCCTTTACCTGTTCCAACTGGGCCTTGGCCCTTTTCAATATGCCCCTGGCAACCTTACCAGCCATGTATACAAGCAATACACCATCAGCATTCATGGCCAGAATAGAGGCATCTGCTGCAGAAATCAGGGGTGGAGTATCCATCAAGATTACGTCATACTGATTATGAACTTCTTCCATAAAACTCTTAAACTTATCCGATTGCATCAATTCAGCCGGATTGAGCGGAACAGTGCCACAGGTCATAATATGAAGATTATCGATACCTGGGGTCAGCATTATCCTATCCATATTCATCTCACCCATCATAACGTCAGTTACCGTCCTGACCGTCTCTGAAAGATCATAATTGCTCAAGAGGTATTCAGTTACACCTGGCGATGTATCAAGTCCGAGTATCGTGTGAATAGTGGGTTTCCGTAAATCAGCATCCACTAGAAGGCTCCTTAAGCCTCCCTGGGCCATACTTATGGCCAGATTAGCAGCCACAGAGGTTTTCCCTTCCAGTGGACTGGCGCTTGTCACGACAATGCTCTTGATATTCTTCTCCAGAAGACTTGTCTGAATGTTCGTTCTCAGAGACCTGAAACTCTCAGCTAAGATAGATTGAGGGCCAAAGTTAGGGATCAAACGTGCCTCTCTTATCAGTGTATCATCTGCAATGTCTTGTTTATACTTATCCTTGAGACTTGGCTGAATATCCTTTGGCTCTATATGGGGGATCAGACCCAAAACCGGCAGACCAAGAGTTTCCTCTACATCTTCAATTGCTCCAAGGGATGTGTCAAAGGTCTCTACAATAAAGGCGAATACCAGTCCGAGAATAAGACCGATCATAGCGCCAAGAATAGCTGAAGAGGCTATATCAGGAGGATTAATAGGCTCAGATGGTTCAAAGGCTGGCCGCACTATGGCAACTTCCTCTGGTTTTTCAGCATCCTGGATCAAGGCCTCCTGATATTTCGATTCAAGCAAACTATAGACCTGATTAGCCCGGTCTACCTCCCTCTCTAACCTGGAGAGTTCCAAGCCTTTGGTGGGAAGGGATTGAATCTCTTGTTTAATTATGTCACTCTGTTCGCTGAGGTTTTCCCCCTTCTCGGCCTGGACGTTTAGTTGAGACTCTAACTCGGTTATCATTTTTTGGGTGATTTTTAAAATTTGCTTATTTACCTCAACCAGTTGCGGATGAGAGGACGTAAATTGTACCAGAAGTGCATCCCTTTTTATCATCAGATCAATGAGCCTGGAGTTGAGCTTTTGATAGAGGGCTGAGGCCTTTTCAGAGGAGAAGCTCTTCGTAGAGCTCAAAGGATTGCTGGGAGCTTCTTTTATTCTATTCATAACATCCTCAAGTTCCCTTTTTGCCTCCATAATTTCGGCCAATCTTGTCTCCACGGAGTTAGCTCTTGACAAAAGATTAGAGCTCTGGGTGGTGAGAGCGACTATGTTATGATCCTCCCTGAATCGTTTGAGTTCCTCTTCTGATTTCCCTAGTCGCTCCCCTACAACCCCCAGCTGTCCCTTGATGAACTTAATTGCCTCAGCAGTCCTCTGATTAATCTCTTGGGCATGGTCCTGTTTATAGGCCAGGGCAACCTGATTGGCTAAAGCAGCAGCAAACTCAGGACTGGTAGCTGTTACTGTAATGTTCACTATATTACTATATCCTTCCTGAGTGACCTTTACTTGGGACTGCAAATTGGTAATTACCTGACCAAGTCTTGTATCAGAATCTTCTGCTTTACCAGTGAGGCCCATAGCTAATGCCACCTTTTTAAATACTGGGTAGCTTTTTATAACTGCCATCTGCGTCTCGATGTCGCTACCAGGTCCCCAGGAAAAAACTTTGGCATATAACCCTAGAGGCGAAACCGATTTCTCAAACTTAATGGTGGAGGTGGCCTCATAAACGGGTGAAGGAGCTCGAATTATGGCCAGGCCGGCGCTGAAGATGGTCAAGATAGCCGTGACCAAGATGACAAACGCCTTTCTCTTCCTAATAATCCTCCAGTATTCCCGCAAATTTATATCGTACTGGGCCATCTCAAAAACCTAATCCTTAAACCTGAGCTGCTCATAGCTTCCATAGTAATCCCTATATCTACCAGGATAGAGGAGATACTCAAGCAGAGGAACAGTGTTGATGATAAACTCGTTGATATCACCTACCCTACTACGAGGCATATAAACAATATCTCCGTCCATAAGGGGTATATTTTGCCCTATGTCACCTTTTTTAAGGACGGCATTTAAGTCCGCTGTCAGAATGAGGGGTTCTTTGCCAGGTTGATAACCCCTTATGATAATCGTATTTTCCTCAACGGCTGTCCCGGTGTAACTTCCAGCAAAAGAGAGCGCTGCCAGAAGATCAGGGGCATCCTTTAGAGAATAGATACCCTGCCTATTTACCTCCCCTAGTACATATACCCTCTCACCGTATTTTGGAAGCTCCGGCACATCAATAGCATCCCCGTCATCTATAATTACGTTCTGCTCTACCTCCCCCCTATAGATGAGATCATAGAGGTTTACATAGTAAATTTTGTCTCCCCTGATAAGCTTAACCTTTTTTATATCTGCGTCTTTGGTATATCCGCCTGTCATAACCAAAAGATCAAGAAGTGTTGTCTTACCCTTAAGAAAAATTCTTCCGCTCTCAGCCTTATAATAGGCATACCTTAAAAAGCCTGTCTCTCCCAAAACTAAGGCACTTTTACTATTAAACTCTTTGACTACAATATCGATCCTTGGATTTCTGATAAAACGCGACATCATCTCGGTCAACTTCTCGTCAACTTCCCGAACTGTAAGGCCTTCAACAGGCAAATCGTCCACAAAGGAATAGGAGATCATTCCATTTGACCTGACTTTTACGGTATCTGTTTTATGGTCGCTACCTATCCTGGCAGTAATCTCCAAGATATCTAAGGGACCTATCTTATACTCCGGATAACCCCTCTTTTCTGTGAAAACAGCATTTTCTGTTGTCTTACTCAACCTTGCCAGTTTATCCTTCATAGTTAGGGACATAGGGGGTAGTTCTTGGGGCATGGTCAGGTGAGGAAGGTTCTTAACAGGGGTACCCTGAATAGTTTTGGTGCAACCATTTGGAAGTATTAGGATAAAGAAAAGGAGAAAAAAATACTCAAATAATATCCTTTTCATCGATACTCCCTGTTACATACAGAAGTGCCTGCTCAGATAGATCAACAACCCTCTCTTCTGCTAACCTGTTACCGAGACTGTCGTAAAGCACCTCTACGACAGGCTTTAAGAGAAAATTTGGATTGGTGTTGATTACCCTACCAACCGAACGGTCATTGAGCTTTACATAGCTGTTCAGGGGAAAGAAAGATATCTGATTCAAAAACACCTTTATTATCTTAACTGGAAACTTTGCCTTACACGAGGAAATCACATCCCTCACGGCCCTATTCTTTTCAATCCTGTCTCTATAGGGCCTATCTTTTATCATAGCTGAATATATATCTACCAGACCAATTATATAGGCATAATCATGAATTCCCTCCTCCCTTAGCCCCCTTGGATAGCCAGAGCCATCAGCCCTTTCATGGACCTGCAGAGCCACCTCAGCCAGCCATCCGTGCTTATCACCCAACCCAGAAAGTATATCTGCGCTTATTTCCGGATGTCTTTGGATCTCCTTAAACTCTTGCTTGCTCAATTTTCCCTTTTTATTCAGAATGTTCTGAGGGATCTTATACATGCCAACATCATGCAAGAAGGCAATCATTGCCAGAGCCAATAGTCTTTTGTTATCATAGCCCATTCCAATGCCAATCTTAAGAGAAAAGATAGTTACGTCAATAGAGTGGGCTGCTAACTTGCCTTCTTTATCACCCTCAAATCCGAGATAGTAATACAAGGAATCAATAAGGTCATTCTCGATGATAGACCTTAAGACAGGTATGATCGAATGGATATCTATGGTCTCATCCTTTTGAACCCATAATTGAACCTTGTCTGCAAGGGTAAAGAGTTTTTTGCAGTAGGCCCTGGCCTCATTAATAGCTATCTTCTTCTCCTCTTTATCCTCATTCAAGATACCCGTGCTTCTAAGATTGGCCCCTTGTTCCTTCTTGATCTTCTTTTTTAAATCCGGCTTTTGGCCATTTTCGACTATTTCAGAAAAACGAATCATCCTTACTCTAACTCGTCTATGACGCTTTCTATTATACCCGAATCAATGAACTTTCTCTTTTTGGTAAATGCAATGAGGAGACACAAATCACATACCGAGTTTATTCTTCTTGGTACACCTTCGCTGTATTCATAGATCTTCTTTATGGCAGGGGTGGTAAACACATTGTTTGCAAACCCTGCCTTTTTTTCCCTAAACATGATGTACTTCGTAGTATCCAAAAAAGGAAAGGGGTTAAGGTGATAGCGTATAGCTATTCTTTGATCAAATTGTTTCATCTGCCTAATTTTAACCTTCAACTCACTCTGCCCGATTAAAACTAGAGTCAGTAAGAACCGGTCGTTACTCTGAAAATTTAAAAGGAGCCTCGCCTCCTCAAAGGTTTCCTCATTTAAGACCTGCGCCTCATCTATAATAATTACGGTCTCCTCATTCTGCTCCATATTTTGAATCATCTTTTTATTGAGGATCTGCAATAGCTTAGTCTTGGAATCTGGGAGGTCTCTAGCGTCGAGTTGATAGAGTATTTCCTGTAGAAACTCCACCTGCCCTAAAGGTGGGTTCGTTAAAAGGCTAACCGTAGATCCACCTTCCATCAACTTCTTCATATACACCTTGCCAATCAGGGTCTTTCCACAACCGATATCCCCCGTCAACATAGCTGCCCCTTTCATCATCTTCGAGGCATAAAGGAGGCGGCTCAAGGCCTCTTCGTGGGATTCGGAGAGGTAAAAAAACGAGGGATCAGCAACGTTATCAAAGGGAAACCTTTTTAGTCCCCAATAGTCAAGGTACATATAAAAGCTCGATCCCTAGGGTTGTTCTTTGACCGATAAACGTCAAAAAACCTAATTTTTTTAAGTAAAAATCAACAAAATTAATTTAATTTAACATAATTTATTCTATAAGTCAAATATTTATCTCTAAGGTTTCATTTTTGCATAAATCATACCATTTTCTCGTATCTGAGGAAATTTCAGTATTATCTGCTTAAGCTGGACAGGGAGGGATTCTAAGTGCTTATAACTACAAGGAGTTAGTCTATTAATGCTCCTCCCGCCAAATCTTATGCCTTGGACTCCTTAAAGGTTCTTAGGCCAGAAAAAGAATGGAGGAGGGCACATCAGTCCTCATAATATCTGATGATGGAGAGGAATGAATCAGCCCTCAGGCTTGCCCCTCCAATCAATGCGCCATCAATATCTGGCTGCAACATCAGCTCTTTAATGTTGTCCGGCCTGACACTTCCACCATAGAGTATCCTAATAGCCTCCCCTGAATCATGGTCAAAATTTTCCCTCAGCCACCTTCGCACAAAAAGGTGCACATCCTGTGCCTGTTCAGGAGTGGCCGTTTTACCTGTTCCTATAGACCAAACAGGTTCGTAGGCCAGAGTCACGGTTTCAGGCAGGCTTCTCTTATGGCACCTCATCCTAAGTGATCCATGTAACTGGGACCTAATAGTATTAAATGTCTCTTTTTCCTCTCTCTCCTTTAATGTCTCTCCAATACACACAATGGGCATCAATCCTGCCTCGATTGCCGCATCTATCTTTCTATTAATTATCTCATTGGTTTCAAAAAAGAGTGTTCGTCTTTCTGAATGCCCCAAGATTACATGGCTGCAACCTACCTCCTTAAGCATCAGAGGGGAAATCTCACCCGTAAAGGCCCCTCTTGCCTCCCAGTGCATATTCTGACCTGCAACGAGGATATCCGTCCCAGCCAATAGTTCATTTGCCAGCTGCAGGTTGGTAAAGGGAGGTGCAACAATCACGTCAACCTTACTAAAGTCTATTTCAGCCCTTTTAACCCTTTTAAGGAGATCCCCTGTCTCATCTCGGGAAAGATTCATCTTCCAGTTAGCTGCCAGTAAAGGCTTTCTTCCTTTCATGGCCCTGTTATGCTAAGCCTTTGGCAATATATACAGCAAGGTCTACGAGCCTATTTGCATACCCGAACTCATTATCATACCACGCAAGTACCTTTACCATATCCTCGCCTATGGACATTGTTGACAGGGCATCCACAACAGTGGAGGCTGTGATCCCATTGAAATCAGAGGAAACAAGGGGCTCAACAGAATATTCGATAATACCTTTCATACTCCCCTTGGAGGCCTCTTCAAGGGCCTTGTTTACCTCCTGAGCGGAAGCTGGTCTGCTGAGTTGGACCACGAGATCGGTTAAAGAGACATTGGGGGTAGGAACCCTCAGGGCCATCCCATTCATCTTACCGGCCAGTTCAGGAATAACCAGGGAAATTGCCTTTGCCGCCCCTGTGGTTGTAGGAACCATAGAAAGAGCTGCCGCCCTGGCCCTTCTAAGATCCCTGTGAGGAAAATCGAGAAGCCTCTGATCAGTGGTGTAGGAATGTATCGTCGTCATAAGACCTTTTTCAATCCCAAACCTGTCCAACAAAACCTTACAGATTGGGGCCAGGCTATTTGTTGTACATGATGCATTTGAGATGATATGGTGAGCCCTTGGATCGTACTGTGTATGATTGACCCCGACAACCAAGGTTATATCAGGATCGGTTGCTGGAGCCGAAATGATCACCTTTTTTGCCCCAGCATCTAAATGCTTAGAGGCATGGGGCCTGTTTCTAAAAAGCCCTGTACACTCGAGAACAACATCGACGTCGAGATCCCTCCAGGGAAGTTTCCCAGGATCCTTTTCCGAGATAACTCTTATCTTCCTTCCATTAACTGTAATACTGTTCTCCTCTACTGTAATATCAGCCTTGAGTACTCCGTGCACTGAGTCATACTTAAGAAGGTGAGCAAGGGTATGAGGATCAGTAAGGTCATTTAGGGCTAAAAATTCAACATCATCCCTTGTGTATGCCGCACGGAAAACCATCCTGCCTATACGACCAAAACCATTAATTCCCACCTTTACTGTCATGGCTCCACCCTGATTATGTAAAGCTAGAGATTAGATTGCTGGCTTCTACAAACCTTCTCGTTGCTTTTTCTTTGGTGTAAGTAACTCGCTCGCCAGAGAGATGCTTCTTTTTCCCGCGGTCTTTGCCATATCTGCTATCTCTGCAAGGCTATGCCCCTTCCTATTCTGGGCAATGGCTATTACCATGGGTAAATTTATGCCTGTTACAATCTCAACTGTGTTCTTTTGAAGAAAAGACAGGGCCAGATTTGAGGGTGTTCCCCCAAACATATCAGTCAGAACAAGCACACCGTGTCCCTGATCCAAAGTGTCTATATGTTTTTTGATCGTATCTCCCAGTTCCTTGGAGTCTTTCATGGCATCAATAGAAATGCACTCCACTGCATCAACAGGGCCTGCAATAGACTCGGCTGCCTCAAGGAGCTCTTTTGCTAACTGACCGTGACTTATTATAAGCAAACCGATCATGAAAGAAGTTAAAACTCCTCATCCTTGTCTATTATAATATTGTAGATGTCTTCCCTTGATTTTGCACCCATCAACCGCTGCCTAAAATTACCATCCTTTAACATCCTCGATATCTTGGCCAGGGATTTCAGGTGCATACCAGCTGAATTCTCAGGGGCAAGCAAAAGAAAGAAAAGATACGCGGGTTTTTCATCTATGGCATCAAAGCCCAGGCCATCAAGACTTCTACCAAAAGAGACTAAGAGTTTATCCAGTCCCTTTAATTTTCCATGAGGTAAGGCAATCCCATCACCTATACCAGTGCTTCCCAGTCTCTCTCTCTCCAAAAGAACCTGAAGTAAAGTCCCTTTATTCAAGGACGTCTCTTGCTCAGTTATAATCTGTAAGAGTTCTTCCAAAACCCCCTTTTTATCATGAGCCTTCAGTTCACTGATAATAAACTGTGGTTTGAATATCTCCGAAAGTTTCATTCCTTTACCTTGACTTAGCTATTTAGTAGAAGCTTCAATAAGACCTAGATCCCCATCCTTTCGTTTGTAGATAACATTAATATTTTTAGATTTAGAATTGGTAAACACAAGAAAATTTCTTTTTGATAGGTCTAATTGCATCGCCGCCTCATTTATATCCATAGGCTTTATATCCACTCTTTCTGTCTTTATTATGTTAGGCTCTGATTCAGTCAACTTATCTTGCGCCTCTATCTCACCATTTAAGAGATCCCCACCTTTAAAATTCTCCAGTTTATATTCCCTTTTTCGAGATAGTAACCGCCTGAGCTGTTCCTCTATCTTGTCCATCATTTGATCAATAGATGAATACATATCACCAGTCTGCTCTACAGCCTTAATCCTGTTTCCATCAATAGACAAAGTCATGTCAGCAATGTGTCTGAATTTTTCTACTCTCAGAACAATATGGGCCTCAACAGGAGAATCAATGTACCTTTTTACCTTATAAGCCTTCTCTTCTACATAGGATTTTAATTCTGTTGATGGTTCCATATGCCTAAAAGTAACAGATATCTCCATCTTGTCTCTCCCAAAGAAGTTGGGTATCTTACCCCGCCCCGTAACAATGAAGGAATTAGACCACCCCACCCGCCTGAAGCGGATACGGTTAGCAAAAAAATATCTGAAAGTCAAACACCAATCATAACCATTTCAAAGGCAATGAGTAAATCTAGCGAACTTAGCTGAAAGGGTTTTTCCTCTGATTAGATGGGAGGATTCCAAGTACCTCCCTATATTTGGCTACGGTCCTCCGGGCTATATCTATATTGGATCGTCTTAAAATATCAGCTATCTTTTGGTCGCTAAATGGTTTGGATTTATCTTCACTCCTGATTATCTGCTTAAGGCTCTCCTTAACACTCAAAGACGCCACCTTATCCACTCCATCGACAGATTGGATACCGCTATTCAAAAAATAACTGAGCTCAAAAATACCAAAAAGGGTGTACATATATTTGTTATTCATAACCCTGCTTACAGTAGATTCATGCATCTGAATATCTTCAGCTACATCTCTCAAGACCATTGGTCTCAGGTGTGCTGGTCCAAACCCAAAGAAGTCCTCTTGGAACTTAATAATGCTCTCTGTGACCTTATAGATCGTTCTCTGCCTCTGATGAATGCTCTTTATGAGCCAGGAGGCACTATTTAGTTTTTCCCGAATGTATTCCCTCGTAGCCTTGGTTTGGTCATCCTTCTTGACGAGTATCTCTTTATAAAAGGCATTGATTCTTAATTTCGGAAGACCATCCTCATTCAAAACAATGATGAACTCATCCCCTATTTTGTAAACATAAACATCAGGGATTATATAGATAGTCTCCTCATCATTATAGAAACGACCTGGTTTAGGCTCTAAAGAGGCTATAATAGAAACAGCATTTAAAACCTCCTCCGATGAAACACCTAAGGCTTTAGCAATCTGATTGTATCTTTTTTTCTCCAATTCCTTCATATGATCGGTCAAGATTTTTTCGGCAATACTCCCCCCCAGACCCTGAAAACGCAACTGGATCAAGAGGCATTCCTTGGTATCTCTAGCCCCGACACCTACAGGGTCAAACTCGTGGATGATATCCAGTACGTTTAGTATCTCCCCTTTTGATCTATTGGTAGAGTGCATGATATTATCAATAGAGGCCCTAAGGTACCCATCGGGGTCTATATTACCAATAATGTATCCCCCGATCTCCCTTTGTACTTTATCAAGATCGCTAACCTCTAATTGCCACATAAGATGGGAGTAAAGATTCGTTTTGGAAGAAATCAAATTCTCAAAGGATGGTCTATCTTCTGTATCTTCATGTGCCGGGCTTGCCCATGCTGTATTATATTCTGAGATGTAGGCCTCCCAATCGAAATCTTCTCTTATTGTCTCTTTAACTGTTACCTCTGAGAGGGGCTCTTCCTCGATAGATTCCCCTTTCTTTTCCTCTTCAGGCAATCTTTCCTCCATCTCATCTGCTGCTGGCACCTCCTCCAGTAATGGATTGACCTCAATCTCGTGATTTATTGTCTGACAGAGTTCCAACCTGGACAGTTGCAAAAATTTGATTGCCTGCTGAAGCTGGGGCGTCATTATTAGACGCTGGCTCATCCTGAGTGATTGTTTAAGTTCAAGTGCCATAGTACTTACGGAATCAATGTCTACAAATAAAAACCTTCTCCTAGATAAACTGACCTTACTACCTCGCTTGCGGCAATCTTTTCAGGTGTACCGGACTCGATGATCTCTCCCTCATTGATAATGTAAGCAAGATCACAAACATCCAATGTTTCTCTGACATTATGGTCTGATATCAATATTCCCAGACCCCTTTCCTTAAGCCCTTTAACAATTTGCTTAATATCGTTAATAGCCATAGGATCGATGCCTGCAAATGGCTCATCAAGTAAAATAAATTTGGGATTAGTGATCAAGGATCTTGTAATCTCCAGTCTTCTCCTCTCACCCCCAGAGAGAGAATAGGCCTTTTGTTTTGCCAAATGACCTATGTTCAGCTCGGATAAAAGGGACTGAAGAAATGTCTGTCTTTCCTGAACCGGGATATTGATAATCTCCATAATGGCCAAGAGGTTTTGTTCAACGGTAAGTTTTCTGAACACCGATGGTTCCTGAGAGAGATAATTAATCCCCTGACGGGCCCTTACATACATTGGTTCATGGGTAATATCTTGCCCATCCAAAAATATATGACCTTCCCTCGCCCTAATCAAGCCGACTATCATATAGAAAGTAGTGGTCTTGCCGGCCCCATTCGGTCCAAGGAGTCCTACAATCTGTCCTCTGCTAACCGCTAAATTTACTCGGTTTACAACCGCCCTCCTCCCATAGAATTTCACAAGATCCTCTACCTTTAAGGAAGCCCTGTTGTCCTCCTCTTTCATTACTTCTCTTTCTCCTCCTTAGGGAATATGGTTGCCTTGACCCTTTTTGTTTCACTCCCCTCAATTATACTTCGGTTTTCACCCAAAAATAGGATTATTCGGTGCCCCTCTACAAAATCCGGACCCTGTTGAACAACAGGGTTTTCTGTAAGCACGGCCTTCTCCTCATTCTGATAGAAAACTGCCTTGCCTGCACGGGCTATTAGGCCATCAGAGCGATTAATAGTAACATTCCCTAAGGCAATAATTTTATCTATCCTCCCGGCCTCCATGTTAGATTCTTTTTTGGTGGGGTTTTCAAGATAGTACACGAGCATCTTCTGGCAATCTACTACCATATCGTCTCTTCTGGCCCTCACCTTCCCTTCAAATGTAACCAACCTTTTTTGCTGATCAATCTCCAGGCTATTTGAGTGAATAACAATAGGGCCTTCTGAGGGGATCTCTTTGGATGCCTGGTCTACTTGAGAAAAGGAATTGATTTCAGGAAGTAGTAGAAAAGCGAGGAAAACGCTCAAAGAAAAAATGGACAGTACACTCCTCATCTATAAAAACCCCCATTAGTAACCGTTGTACAGACGTCTCTCTTTACGGTAACTGTCTTCTCTTTTAGATCAATATAGAGGCCATCTCCCCTAACTTGAAAGAAAGGACCAGTGACCCTAATAGGCTTGTCAGTTTCCACAGATTGATCTCTCTGTCTGTAGATCAAAAGACTTGTTTCTATCTGGTATCCGTTAGTAGACCTGCCCATCACATCCCCTCTCAGAATAATCTGTCCACTTTCCTTAAGATAATCACCTTCGTTTCCCATTATAGTAAAAGAGGTCCCTTCACCTTCAAAGGAGTCTAATCTTAATAAAACATCTTTTAGGGCCACAGTCTGGCTTTTGTCAAAAAAATGGCCCTCTTTGGCCTTAAGTTCCCATTTTCCTTCCCCATCTTTATTATCCTGGCTATATCTGATATCACAAATTTTAAGGACCTCCCCGGGTATCAAACTGGGTGTCTTTGAGGAAACCATAACCACATGGGGTACCTTAAAGAGGTAAAAGGCAACTACCATCAAAACAACTAAGATCCCCACTATCGGCCACACTATTATGGGAATTTTTTTCATGAATTATACCAAGAGCTAACCTGCAAGCAAAGGATAATACCTCAAGTACCTTTAACTCAAGACAATCATTTACCAGCTACACCCTCTTCTTTTCTTCCAGCTACCCGGTGAATTTTCTTAAGCATAACCACAAGGGATTCAACCTGCTCAAATGGAAGAGAATTTGCACCATCTGAAAGGGCTGAATCGGGATCTGGATGGATCTCCAGAAAAATTCCGTCAGCGCCAGCACCTATAGCAGCCCTTGCGAGAGGAGCAACAAATTCCCTCTGCCCACTGGAAGACTTACCACGGCCTCCAGGCAATTGTACACCATGGGTTGCGTCAAATACAACCGGATATCCAAAACCCTTCATAACACATATAGATCTCATGTCCACGATCAGGTTATTGTAACCAAATGATGTCCCCCTTTCTGTCAGTAAAAGCCTATTGTTACCCATTGATACAGCCTTTAACACAACCTGCTCCATATCCCATGGAGACAGAAATTGCCCCTTTTTTATATTTATTGGTAAATTAGTCCTGGCTGCTGCTGTGATCAGATCTGTCTGGCGGGATAGAAACGCAGGGATCTGAATCATATCCAAAATCTCCGCCGCCCTCTCAACCTCACTCACCCGATGTATATCTGAAAGAACCGGCAAACCAATAGCAGTCTTTACCTCCTTAAGAATCTCCAACCCCTCATTCAAGCCCGGACCCCTAAAGGAGTCAATTGATGTCCGATTAGCCTTATCGTAAGAGCTCTTGAATATTACCGGAATTTCGACCCTTTGTGCTAATCCCTTCAAAAATCTCGCCACCTCAAGAGTTACTTCTTTATTCTCTATCACACATGGACCGGAGATCAAGAATAACGGTCCATTCCCACCAACCGTCAAGTTCCCTATCTTTACCTGGCTGGATACCCTCATTTTTCCCTTTCCAACAACCATACTATCTGGCTCAACACATAATGCTTTATTGTTATCCAAAGATATAGATAAAGTCAAGAATGCCCTTCTTCTTTTAAGCCTGATAATTTTTTGAGAGACGGTGAGAATGGGGATTTTCTGAAAAATGGTCGAATAAGGTCTCATCCCCCTAAACATGAAGATGATTGAGGAGCTATAAGGGGGGCAATCTTGGCGAGATGAAGGATTACCGCCCAGCTCTTAAGGTAGCACAAGAATCAGGTATAGGAAGTCCCTCTTTGGAGCCGAGCTTTACCCAGGAAAATATAAGAAAACTGCTGTACCTATTACGCTGTTATCTCGTCGGGTCAGCCTTCGCCTTTGCCTGGGCAATTAACTCATCCTCCTTTTTTACATCCTCCAGTGTCTTTGGCTTAACGTGATCGGGCATCTCTTCTAAGCCATATTTCCACTTCAAAAAC
>CP070704.1:1737502-1775475 GCA_020349945.1 Deltaproteobacteria bacterium | reverse complement strand
TTTGTGGCAGAGGCAGTCCCCCGGAATCGGCTGTTGATCAATGATGGACGTGGCTTTTTCACAGATGAGACCGCGCAGCGCCTGCCCGAGGATCGGGATAACTCCTTTGACGGCGACTTCGTGGACATTGATGAGGACGGGGATCCCGATATCATCACAGCCAACCTGGATGACATCAGTGGCAGGCGATTCAATGCCCCATACCGGGTATACGTGAATAACGGCCAAGGTGCCTTCGAGGAATCCACCAAAGGTGTTTTTCCTGATGGGGTAACCGGCAATGGCTTGGATATTGAGGCTGCGGACTTCAGCGGTGATGGCCGCATTGACCTCTACCTGGCAAGTCGCGGCGGCCCGGATCGCTTGTTGTTCACGAGGCCCAGCCACGCTGATGATTGATGCCTGGTTTCTTTAAGAAGTGCCACCCAGTTGAGAGCCAGCGTCCCCTTCTTACTCGCGGTGCCCTGTTGACGAGAATAAAGATTTGAATGCGGATTCATTAGCCTATAGTATGTGAAGGAAACCTTGGTATTGAATGGTATGGATGAGCTTGAGATAGAACAGGGTTACGCCAGCTTTCACCGAACCCTCAACCGCATCCTTCGGCGGAAAGATGTGAAGGCCTTCAAGGCCCATGTGGCAGCACATCCAATGCAGGCAGGTAGATTATCCCACTGTCTGGGCCTGAGCGATGAGTTGGCAGAGGTGGAGATGTACAAGGCGATAGTGGTTCGCCCTGCCTTAAGGGATGTGCATCATGAGGCTATGGAGTGGCTTAAGGAAAGGGGCATCGAGCAACCAAAGGTAAGGTCTCAAAACAGAGGTAAGGGCCGGAGAAAAGCCTTCAGGGGGAAAACAAGGGCTCATAGTCTAACCGGTCGCTAACTATTTCTGGCCGTAAATCTTCCGCCAGTCCCGTGGGCTCATATATCCTGATCCCAGTGACCACATTCCCAGCCCGGCTTCCCTCGCTTCCCTTTCAGCTTCAAGGTAGGGAACTATATCAAGTCCACTTGGGGGCCTTTCTAGCCATACCTCGGCTAATCCCTTCTTAAGCATCTCTATATTAACATTTTTATCCTTGAGATAGACTTCTCCAATGAGATGATTATAGGGATAAGCGCCAATGCCATAACCCTTAATATCAATAATCTCGTTGAGGATCAGGCTTTCCAGGTATTGCCTTGCCTCTTGTCCGTAAGGCTGCTGCAGCTGGTGTCTTCGTGAGGCAATCTCAGGTGCATCAATTCCAGCCAACATGACATAGATGACAATATCATGTCCTTCAGCCATTATGGTGTCACCATCATAGACCTTGGTGACCTTGAACTGCCCAGCTAATAATACGGCGGGGAATGCCAAAAGGCATGTGATTATAATGGAGATAATCTTGATGGACTTTTTCATGACAAGATAACCCCTTAATTTAGAATCAAACCGGCCTCTCTGCATGAGAAATGTCGGCCTGGTATTCATCGATCCTGTGGTTCAACCCACACGATATTGACTTTGTTAACAAAGAGTACCTTTCCGGTAATGTCTTCGTGTTCTACATCTGACAATACAATAAATGGGCTCGCTGTCTTCGTAAAAAGGTCAGATACCCTCTCTTTGATACCTATATTTACCCTTCCTATTAAGGTAGATCCGTCAGTGGTCCTGACAGTAATATGTCTATATTCCCTCTTATAGGCATCTTTACTTGCTTCCATAGTGCTGACCTCCTTTCTCATGCTCCTATCTTGCTTTATATCACAATCTTTTAAACCGTTATTTTTAGGCTTTCCATCGCCTGTTTATATGCTCTTCCTTTAAGAGGGCCTCTTTTTGGGACCTTTTTCTGGAGATCTCGAATACCTTCTTCAGGGAGATCGTCTTGGCACTCATCTGCCCGGTCACCAACTATCTTGAGCTTCGTACAAGGCCTATCACGGGTTTCGGTACTCAGAGGGTAATTAACCGATAATGGCTAAGACCCTTGATGAGTGCCTGGGGCGGGAATCGAACCCGCACAGCCACTCAGGACCGAGGGATTTTAAGTCCCTTGCGTCTACCAATTCCGCCACCCAGGCATTGATATTACTGTAAATATATATTCTTCACCCCAAACGGTGTCAAGCATTTAGATATGCAAGGGAACTGAAGCTTGTGGGGAGTACTCTAGATAGATTAGGCCACCATCTCCCATGAGAACAGGTATTCTTCAAGTGCAGGGGTGAGACTGTCAAATTACCTACTCATGGATGCAGGTGCACACTGCGGAGAATTGTTAACTCTCTCAACTACCACCCTAAGGGCACTTTGAGGGAAAACCTTATAAAAGAAGGGCAGGTAAAGGCGAGGATGCTATCCTTTACCAAGCAGAAGAGAAGGAAAGGTCAAAGCGAAAAGAGAGCTGAGACGAAAAAGAGAACCGTGCCCTGTAATGTAATACAAGAGAAGCGGAAATTTGTCAAAAATAAAGATTTGACCCCCAATCATGACCCCCAATCAAATTTATTTCGGGGCCTCCGCCAGAAATCTCTCCACCTGTGCATTTTCTTTCAGTTTCTTGACATAGAGGTCCACTTCTTGCCGGGCCTTGGTATCCTTGAGATATTGCTCAACCCTCTCTTTGATATCCTCATAAGGAATGGTGGTTTCCGGTTTCTTGTCCATGACTTTAATCAGGTGGTATCCGAACCTGGTCTCGACCGGATCACTCACTTCACCCGGTCTCAAGGCAAAGGCCGCCTCCTCAAAAGGCTTCACCATTTGTCCCCGGCTGAAGTAGCCCAGGTCCCCACCCTTGGCGCTACTGGGACCTTCGGAGAACGCTCTGGCAAGGCCCGCGAAATCCTCGCCTTCCCGTAGTTTCTGCTGGATCTCTTCGATCTTCTTTCGTGCTACAGCTCTCTGAGATTCTTCCGCATCGGGATCAACCTTGATCAGAATGTGGCTGGCTTGCACCTGTTCAGGTTGCTTGAAGGAATCTGGGTGGCTATCATAGTAATCCTTGACCTCCTTGCTGGAAACCGCCAGTTTTTCAACAAATTGCTCAGTGATCAATTGTTCAATGGTCAGCCCCCTTTTAATCTGAGATTTTACCTCGGCCTCAGAGAGATTCATCTTGATCAATGCCCCCTTGAATTCGTCTTCACTGGGGAATCGTTTTCTGAGTGTCTCCAACTGTTCATTGACTGCCGCCTCCTCAACTTTGATTCCCTTCTTTTGGCTTTCCTGATAAAGTAACTCAGCGGCGATAAGACCTTCAAGGACCTCCTTTTTGATTGCCAGCACCTGGGAATCGTCGAAAGACCTTCCCATACTGGCAAGTCGTTGCAGGACAAGGGTCATCTCCCTATCAAAATCCTCCTGGGTGATCACTGATCCGTTAACCACCGCAACCTTACCCTCAGAAGTCTGCTTTTCTGCTGCCAATGCTGGCAAGGCAATCCATGCCAAACTCATGATTGTCACGAGCGCCCAAGACCATCTACCACGTTTTTTCTGCATTCAAATTTCTCCTTTCCAAATGATAAAAAGAAATGCCCATCAATGCCGCTGTGGTTTCAGAGACCTGAAAACCACGGGTAAACTTACTACATAGCACTCCCTCTGCATCTGATGTATCCCGAACACCACCTTGGCCGA
The DNA here is from genome assembly GCA_020349945.1 of Deltaproteobacteria bacterium. Taxonomy (GTDB): domain Bacteria; phylum Desulfobacterota; class DSM-4660; order Desulfatiglandales; family B25-G16; genus JABXJZ01. The sequence continues at coordinate 1,771,842 of CP070704.1, read as the reverse complement.
GCAAGGCATCCGATCGAGTCATATCTCTGATCTCTGGAGCCCACCCTGCCAGGGGCAGGGGGATTTGGTTAGAGAACCTTAACCCTGTGATCAAGCACGGGTTTACGTCCTGTATTTTCCAAAGTCTTCTGGATTCAGTCTTTCCAAGATCTCCTGCCACTTCCTTCCCCGGTCCGATTCATCTTCTGGTTTCACCTTCAAATCTATCTGTTTGGATTTTTGAATAACCTCTTCTGCCGCAAAAATAGGGGCATTAACCCTCAAAGACAGGGCTAACGCATCGCTTGGTCTGGCATCTATGGAGATCTCCCTACCACCATGAGTGATATGGATTGAGGCATAATAGGTATTGTTTTTCAGGTCGCAAATTTCCACTTTACTCACCTTGACATCTACCAATCCCATGATATTTTTGAGTAGATCATGGGTCATTGGTCTGGAGGATCTGATGCCCTCCAGTTCACTGGCAATAGCATTGGCCTCAAGAAACCCTATCCATATGGGTAGCGTTCTTTCCCCGTCAACCTCTTTCAGGATCACAATGGGGGTTTTTGTTACGGAATCAACGGCTAATACGGATATGACCATAGGCCTTACCATGATTCCTCCTCCTCACGTTCTCGTTGTTCTGGACACATGGAAAGGACTTGATACATGCCCTCACCTTTATTGGCCCGGTGGATGAATTTGAAATTATCCTCGAGCGCAGCCTAATAGGAGCGCCGCCATCCACCTCGTCTTCCACCGCCTCGACGGGCTTCCGAACGAGGGCGAGCCTCACTAACGGTAAGAGTCCGTCCCTTCAACTCTTTGCCGCTCAGGCCATTGATAGCGGACTGGGCTTCTGCTTTAGCAGGCATCTCCACAAATCCGAACCCCCTTGACTCGCCACTATATCTGTCTTTAATGATATTAACGGACACGACCTGTCCGAAGTCCTCAAAAGCCCGCTTTAGGTCTTCTTCGGTCACCTCGAACGACAAATTACCTACATAGATATTCATTCTGACCCCCTCCTCAATCTAAGCTCATCATAATTAAAGGCACGCTCCCTCACCATCCAAAACCAACGTGTTTCCAGCTTATGGGTGGTTAGTGTCCAAGGTGACGGCATCTTCATCCATCTCTGTTACAATTACATGGATGGGGAGATATACCAGTGGAGTACTCACGAGAGTATGGGCACCGATTAAGGTTTTAATGCTACTTTTATGCTGCATCGCTCCTTTCCCTCTCTCACAGCCTTTGCTCGCAGTAATCACAGTAGAACAACTCTTCGCCATTCTCGATATCCTCTGAAGTGATAATATTTTCTTGCTTGAGGTCTTCCCAATCTTCCTCTTTCATGCAATATCTGCATTTCACGCTTCCGTCCTCCTCATACATCCCAAGAAGATCGTCAATTTTGCCAACTTCCATGGTTTCGACTCCCTTTCGCTGGCCGTCACTTTCCGTGTCCGGCTCATTTATATTATTCCATGTGCTCCTGCCTTTTCTGGGCTTTAAGGACGAGTTTAGCCAGTGGGGACTCTGTCAAGGCGTGGTCTACCACCCTGAAAAGGAACCGTTCCTTCAAAGCGAAACCGACCAAGGAGCGGAAAATATTACTCAACTGCAACCAAGAGGATATTAAAGGTCAATGTGTATCCGGCTAAAGGGTGGTTTGCATCAAGGGTGACAGTATCATCATCCATGTCTGCAACAGTGACCCTGATAGGATCCCCCTCTCTCCGCCGAATCTGAAGCTGCCCTCCAATAGCAAGGGTAAGATCTTCAGGAAACTCACTTTTCTTTACATCCACTACCAATTCTTCGTGTCTTTGTCCATATGCCTCCTCTGGTGGAACGGTAACGGTTTTTGTCTCCCCCACCTCCATACCGATAATACCCTTTTCAAAACCTGGGATAACCTTTTCACTTCCAAGTGTAAATTCAAGCGGCTCGCCATCTCTTGAGTTGGCAAATATCTCACCGTTTTCCAGTCTTCCGGTGTAGTGTACCTTTACCATATCCCCGTGTTTTGCCTGGCCCATAAATACCTCCTGTCATTTTTCCTCCTAAGCCTTCCCTTGAAAATGTGCTTTATCTCCTGAACGGCCAAGGAAGGCGCCCAAACGAGCACCAATACCGTAGATAAACCCCCGCTGCATTGCTTGTCTCTGTGGGGGCTTTTTGATTTACTGAGCAAAGGCTCTCAAGCTTCCGACCAGGGTGCTCATAGTCGAAAGCAGCTCTGCGAGCAAAATTCTCGCTTCCAAACGGATGGTTTGAAAGGAGTGAAGAGTTTGCTCTCGATACGGAAAAGCTATCCCCTGGACATTTCCGAAGAAGTCGTGAATCACATAGCGTCGGAGAGTGCAGAGGCTGAATGTCTGCGGACAACTCCCCTCCGAGAGCAATTCAATCGCCAGGTACCGATATTTCGATAGGTGATTTCTAACTCAACTGAGGGACCACAGCGAGGCCTAGCCGAATGGCATTGGTGTTAAAACCATGATTGCCTACGTCAGTATTACTGCAACGGGGACCCCGTTGTGTGAACACCAACAACAAGTACCTAGGATAGAATAAGAAAGAACGGCGAGATTTCATATCTTGTATCAATGCCTTGAGCCTATAATATCACAAGGATAAGTCAAGCTTTTTTTATCCCTTTTTACCTCCTCGGTGTGGCCAGCAGAAGAGTGCGCATGGGTTCACTATACCATCCGACCCAGGAGGTGGTCAGACAAGAGCCCAGACCTACATTGAGCCCTGTTTAAATTTTCGACAGAGTCTTTCTTAAGGTTCCCGCGTTTTCTTTCAACCACTCATACACAATCACCACATCGCTCGGAAGACTGAAGTCACGCACGCCAAGATCGATGTATTCCCCAATCTGTCTTTGGTCTTCCTTCCCGGTTAGCTCCACCCTTGGGCGTATCCCCTTTTCTAGTGCCTTCTTGATAGCCTTGAGATGGGCGTCCTTTACGGTTGGGTGAGACCACTGTCCTGGCAGACCAATGCTCAGGGCATAGTCTGCTGGGCCAAATTGAACCATGTCTATGCCCTGAACCGAAAGGATTTCCTCAAGTCTATCGACAGCTCCCCTTTTCTCTATCATTATGGCTATTACTGCATCATCCATTGCCTTTGCATATTCTGCTGAACCCGCCTCTAATACATATCCCACGTCTCTTCGCATGTGACAGCCGTGAATGCCCTTTAATTCAGGTGTCTCTGGTTTTACAATACGGACGCATTCTTGAGCATCTTCCACGGTTCTGACATCCGTGAATAGTATATTCTGGATGCCTGACCCGAGGGCCCTCTGAGCAATAAAGCCCCTTGGCTCCTGATCCACCTTCATCATTGATGACAGGGGAAACAATTCAGCTGCCCTCGCGAAATTGTCAAGGTCGTGTAAGTCCCATGATGCATATTGTCCCAAAAACTCAACGTAGTCAACCTCACCGGTGTGACCAATAATCTCCACTATGCCAGGCCATGGACTGAGAACACGGGTTCCAATGCTTGGCAAGCCGTTCTTAATCAATTCTCTCAGCCTATTTTTCCTCATCGTCAGTACCCCCAAGATACCTGTTTCTTACGAGATCTTATCACCTTTTTCTTTCCATACCTCAGGATTCAAAAGATAGCGCGGCCTTCTCCCCTCAAGGCCGAGAAAGCAGTTTTCCACAGCCAACTCCGCCATTTTTTTCCGGGTTTCATATGATGCGCTTCCTATGTGGGGTGTCAGAACAACGTTTTCCATCTCAATAAGCTCACGCGGTAGGCATGGTTCCCTTTCAAACACATCCAACCCTGCACCGGCTATCTCTTTGTGTTTGAGCGCCTTTATAAGGTCAATCTCATCTATGACCTTGCCCCGGGAGGTGTTTATTAAGAAGGCACTGCGCTTCATCAACGCCAGCCTCCTCTGGTCGATCAATTTTTCTGTGGATTTGTCCAGGGGCACATGCAGTGACACAAAGTCTGCTGTTGCAAGAAGCTCATCTAAGGGCATCAAGTGTGCGTTCAAATCGGATTCCACTGCCTTGTCTGCCCTTGCTATATCATAGTAAAGGACCTTCATCCCAAAGCCGCCAGCTCGTCTTGCTACAGCCCTTCCTATTCTGCCGAATCCTATTATCCCCAGCGTTTTGCGATAAACGTCAGTGCCCAGGAGCCTTCTGTAAATCGGGATCTTCCATTTGCCGGATCTTGTGTATCTTTCGGCCTCCCCTATCCGCCGCGCCACAGTCATCATAAGGGCAAAGGCCAGATCTGCAGTTGTCTCTGTCAATACCCCAGGGGTGTTGGCTATCATGATACCCCTTTTGGTGGCTGTCTCGATATCTATGTGGTCCACGCCGACCGATACGGTTGACACAACGGTGAGGGATTGTGCGATGTCAAAGATCTCCTGGTCGACTCTATCCACCGACATGGCGATGAGGCCCGTCTTATCCTCGACCCTTTCCTTGAAGAGGTCTCTGGGCATGGGCTCGTCTTGCTGAAACACCTCAACCTCAAATCTGTTCAGCAAAGGGTTTAGTACTTCTTCAAAGAGCTTGTTGGTGACCAGAACCGATTTTTTCATAATGCGTGCCTCCTGTGTTCGGCGAAATCTGTGGGTTGCATATGGATAGATTATGGAAACCATACATTGCCCAAAACTGCAACCCCAATATGGCCCGTGTTTGCTAAGGCTATAATTTGGCTAGTGAGAAGTTCTTGTAACAGTGCTCATCAATGAAGGCTTGGGGTTGTCCTCCAGCCTTGGGAAGGCCTGGATTAGGTCCCCATTTCCCACGAGGACAGATACTGTTCCTGTTCAGGGGTGAGACTATCAATTTCAACACCCATGGAGGCGAGCTTTAATCTGGCAATTTCCCGGTCGATAGCAAGAGGGACAGGATAGACCTTTTTCTCAAGATTCTTATGTTCCTTTGATAGGTACTCCATAGATAAGGCCTGGTTTGCAAAGCTCATATCCATAACACTTGAGGGATGTCCCTCTGCTGCAGCCAGGTTTATCAATCTCCCCTCACCCAGAAGATAGACCCTGTTTCCATTGAGGAGGGTGTATTCCCCGACAAATTCCCTCATTTTCCTCTTGGATGTAGATACCTCCTCCAGTCCGGGAAGGTCAAGTTCCACATTGAAATGTCCTGAATTGGAGATAATGGCACCATCTTTCATATCAAGGAAGTGCCCCTTCCTGATTGCATGTATATCGCCGGTAAGGGTACAGAAAAAGTCGCCTATTTTCGCAGCATTGGCTATAGGCATTACCTCAAACCCATCCATGACCGCCTCTAAGGCCTTGAGTGGATCGACTTCACAGATAACTACCTTGGCTCCATGGCCTTTTGCCCTCGCGGCCACCCCGCGCCCGCACCACCCATAGCCACATACAACAAAGGTGCTCCCCGCCAGTAGCCTATTTGTTGCCCTGATGATTCCATCAACCGTGCTCTGGCCTGTACCGTATCGGTTATCAAAGAGGTGTTTTGTGTTGGCATCGTTTACGGAGATAACTGGAAATTGAAGGACATTGTCCCTCTCCATCGAGCGAAGGCGAATGACACCGGTGGTTGTCTCCTCTGTCCCTCCCATCACACAATCAATAAGGGTATTCCTTTCCTCTTCACTGAGGGAAAGGCCCCACTCCCTTATACCCTGAGAAACATCATCCCATCTGTTTAAGGCGATAAAGTGAAGGGAGCTGACCAGATCAGCGCCATCATCCATGGTGAGGTTTGGCATGTTTTTCAGTGCCGACAGTATATGGCTGTAGTAGGTCTCCGTATCCTCCCCTTTTATGGCAAAGACCGGGATCGCATCCTTGGCCACCAGCGAGGCGGCAACATCATCCTGGGTTGAAAGGGGATTGGATGCGCACAGGGCTACAGAGGCGCCACCTGCCTTGAGCGTCCTCGCCAGGACTGCGGTCTCCGTTGTTATATGCAGACAGGCGGAAATCCTCAGGCCCGCCAGGGGCTTTTCTCCAGAGAACCTCTCCTTGACTGAATCCAGGACGGGCATGCTTTTGTTCGCCCACTCTATTCTGAGCTGACCTTGATCTGCTAGACCGATGTCCTTGATGTCATAATCCATTTTTTCCTTCCTCAATTCGGTTAATACGATACACCATCCCCCTCTAACAGGATGGTTAAAGCCTTGCAAGAGTCCGTCTCACCCGCTCTCCCGGGCATCGCCCGAGATCTCAGAGAACACGCACATACATTTTTTGGCCTGATTTTTTGACAGGGAAAAATCAGGCCAAACCATCGGTCCTTCGGAGCTGGGCACATCGGATGATGCCCATATCTCTGGTACAAGTTCAGGGAGAGGATCAAACCAGCTTTTCTGGAGCGGTGGCTATGACTGTATTACCAGGGATCTAGAGAGCCTTTTTCAGTCTTTCAACCAGATCTGTCTTCTCCCAGGTAAACCCCTCCAATTCCCGACCAAAGTGCCCATAGCAGGCGGTCTCCTTGTATACAGGTCGTAAAAGGTCCAGTTGCTCAATCAAGGCAGTGGGCCTCATATCAAACTCCCTTTCCAGCATCTTTGTCATCTCCGGGCTGGGCACAACTCCAGTTTCGTATGTATCAACCATAAAGCTAACTGGTTCCGCCCTGCCTATGGTATAGGCCACCTGGATTTCACATCGTTTAGCCAAGTCCGCAGCAACTATATTCTTGGCAAGGTAGCGACACATATAGGAGGCGCTCCTGTCCACCTTGGTTGGATCCTTGCCGGAAAATGCACCGCCACCATGGTGGCCAAACCCGCCGTAGGCATCCATGATAATCTTCCTTCCGGTCATGCCGCAGTCTCCCAGGGGACCGCCAGTAACAAATCTACCCGTGGTATTGATAAAAAACTCTGTGTTTTTATCAATCATTTCAGGGGGGATAACCTTCTTTATCACCTCTTCAATAATAGCCTCCCTGAGGGTATCGTAATCAACATCAGGGCAGTGCTGGGCCGCTATAACAGCGGTGCGAACAGTAGCAGGTTTAAAATCCATATACCGAACTGTTACCTGAGACTTTCCATCTGGCCTCAGCCATGGTAGCTTTCCAGACTTCCGCACGTGGGCAAGCCGCTGCGTAAGATTGTGGGCAAGATAAATGGGCATCGGCATAAAAACAGGGGTGTCAGTGCAGGCATACCCGAACATGAGCCCCTGATCACCGGCTCCCTTTTCCTTGAACAGTCCAGTACCATTAACTCCCTGCGCGATGTCAGAGGACTGTCTGTCAATACTTGTGATAACCGCACATGTCTCCCAGTCAAAGCCCATGGATGAGTCGTTGTATCCTATCTCCTTTATGGTCTGTCTGGCAATATCCGGCATCTCCACATAACAACTGGTCGTTATCTCCCCTGCAATAACTGCCATACCTGTGGTAACCAATGTCTCGCAGGCCACCCTTGCCTCTTTGTCAAGGGCTATAATCTCATCGAGTACGGCGTCAGAGATCTGATCAGCTATCTTGTCAGGATGTCCCTCGGTTACAGATTCAGATGTAAATAGGAAATCGGTATTCATCGTAGATTCCTCTCTTGCTTAAATAATACTAATTCTTAGGACCACAAATCAGATTACAGGCATATACCACAATCAAAAAGGTTTTTATAGTGATAAAAGGTCCGCCTGCGGCAGACTGACAGCCTTATCTTTTGGCAATCTTGCTGCCCTCAGTTGGAGTAAAAATGCCACCAGAAATGATCAGTTTGAATGCATCTTCAACAGTCATATCGAGGACTACCAGTTCATCTTCCGGCATAAGCACATAGAATCCACTCGTAGGATTAGGCGTTGTCGGGACAAAGACATTTATCATAGTCTTGTTGGTTTTTCTCTGTACCTCCCCCCTGCTTTCCCCTGTTATAAAGCCAATAACGTAGACCCCGCGCCTGGGATATTCGAGCAGTGCTACCCTTCTGAAGGCACCGGTTTTCTGCACAAAAAAGGCCTCCAGGAGCTGCTTTACCCCTGAATAGATAATTCTCACCAAGGGAATCCTGTCAACCATATCTTCCCAGAACTGCACTACCCTCCTGCCGGCAAAATTCCTGGTTAAAACCCCGACAGCAGAAATAAGAATAATTGCCAAGATGAGTCCAAGCCCCGGTATATAGTGAAGATAGGTTTCCGGCAGGTATCTAGCAGGGATAAACCTCAGTATCGCATCCATACCTCTGATCAAAAACAGGACAATGTACACCGTTACGAAGACTGGTAAAATCACCAGCAGACCGGTAAGAAAGTAATTTTTTAGGCTCGTCCTGAGGCCTTTCAATTTTCCCTCACCATAACATTATCTATCAACCTTGCCTTTCCCACTTTCACTGCCAATGCGACAAGGCACGGTCTGTCGATTATCTCGATGTCGGTAAGTTTTTCTGGATCACAGATGGTTATATAGTCAATCTCTGTAAATGGGTGACTGAGGATCAGCTGCCTTACGGCATTTATGATCTTGGCAGGCTCCTTTTCACCTTCCGCTACCATGGCCCTGGCTAAATCCAAGCCCTTCTTCAGGCTCAATGCTGACGACCTCTCCTCTGAGCTCAAATAACTCGTCCTGCTACTCACCGCAAGGCCATCTCTTTGTCGGACTGTCGGAACCCCAATAATCTCAATGTCCATGTTTAAATCCCTGACCATCTGTTTGATAACACCTAACTGTTGATAGTCCTTTTCGCCAAAGATGGCCAGGTGTGGTTTGGTGATATTAAAGAGCTTGGCGACCACAGTGGTTACTCCGGCAAAGTGTCCGGGCCTTGATCCTCCGCAAAGGTACCTCGTGATCCCTTCTACCCTAACAGTGCTCTGGAAACCCTCAGGGTACATCTCTTCCACAGTTGGCATGAACACAGCGTCGACTCCGGCAGAGCGGGCCTTACGGAGGTCTCCCTCAGTATCCCTGGGATACCTACTGTAGTCTTCCTGGGGACCAAACTGGGTTGGATTAACGAAGATACTCATTATCACTCTATCCCCCTTTTCCCTGCCAACCCTCAGCAGCTCCATATGGCCCTCGTGGAGAAATCCCATGGTTGGTACAAGTGAGATGATATCTCCATCGCCTCTCCATTTCTCGGACAATTCCCGCATCAATGCTATCTTTTCTATGAGTTCCATGATTTTCTAAGGGGTCTTATGTTCATCTTTTATGGTGCAAGCGTCCAGCCCAAGACTGACCTCGCAAAGATCCTGTCCTTATCAAAGAGGACGTCTGAGATAACCACCCTTTTGAACAGGTCAACGTGATTTATCTCCTCTATATACCTTCTTGATCCCATCCACCTGCTCAAAAGGTACATAGCATTGACCTTATGGGGTGTCAAGGGTTTGTCTTATCTGGTGTTAAGACAGAGCTCAAATGTAGGTATTCATCTATAGTGAGGGTCTCAGCCCTTCTCTTTGGGTAAATGAGGCATTTTTCAAGGGCATGTGCAATCATTTCCCTGGATACAGAAACCATGCCCCTTTCAAGGGAGTTCAGGATTGTCTTCCTCCGGCAACTAAATGCCGCCTTGACGATCCTATGAAAAGATTCCTCGTTTTCTGCCTGAAGCGGGTATGGTTTCTCAAAATCAATCTCCAAAACCATTGAATCCACCTTTGGTTTCGGGTAAAAGGCATCCCTGTTAACCTTGATGAGGGGAGATATACGGGCATAGTATTGACTGATAACGCTCAGGGCCCCGTATGCTTTTTGCTTTGGCCCAGCAATCAACCGTTGCGCCAATTCGTATTGAAACATGAGGATTGCAGTTTTAATGTAATCTCGGTTCACTATAAGCTTTTCCAGGAATGGAGATGAGATGTTATAGGGAAGATTACCCAATACCTTGATCTTCTTTTCATAGGTATCATGGATCTCTTTGATATCAAATCTCAGGACATCCCCGGAAATAAAGGTGATCTTTTCCTTATCCTTCAGCAACATCCTTTCTTTTAATACATCTATCAACAATGGATCCTTCTCTATAGCCACCACATGACACACGTGGGGAAGAATAGGGATCGTTAAGGCCCCTAAACCTGATCCAATTTCTACAACCACATCGTTTTCAGTAAATCTTGCGTGGGCGATGATTTTGTTAACTGTACCAGGATCCTCCAGAAAGTGTTGTCCCAGTCTTTTTCTGGGTCTAAGCCCTGATTTAAATAACAAGGTCCTCGAGACGTTTAGACCTTGCTGAGCCTTCTTGATGTGCGCCATGAGATAAGGTTCCTAAAAAAATAGAGGAACATAACATATGAAGGTATCGCAAATATAAGACCCAGCAGAATACCTCCCAAGGGAAAGGTCGAAACTACCACGCCACTGGCGCCAGAGCCTTTGTGGCATGATCACATCCCACGATAAATGATCCTATCACATAACAATATGTGTAAACAAGATATATGGTTCCAGCGGCTGCTGTTGTCTTACGTGCCTTAAAGGCTAAGGAACGATTGTCTGAAAGGGGATACCTGGCAGCATACCGGTGAATATGCCCAAGGCCATGCCTAAGGCTAGCTCATGGGGATGGCCTGTAAGCCTGATGAGCTCAGATATATATAGCGAAATTGGCGCTCACATGGCATCTCTGGCCATTGTCTCATGACTCCCTGCGTGGCTTTATGTGCTTGGTTCACCTGTGGCGGGGAAGAACAACAAGCAGCCTGATACCGGAATAGGCAGGAACCTATCAATGAGGTGTCTGAATTTGATCTAAAGGAAATCTCGACTTCGCATCTAAGGTCAGATCATCCCTTTCGCCCCTGATTATCCTATGATAACCGGCGACAGCTATCATGGCCCCGTTATCTGTGCAGAATTCCAGACGAGGGGTATAGAGATCAATTCCTTTTTTACTCATCGCTTTTTGTAACTTACAGCGTAAATAGTTGTTTCTGGCCACTCCTCCCGCAAGCACAACTGACTTTACACCAACCTGATCCGTAGCGGCAATCACCTTATCGATGAGGATATCAACCACTGCGGCCTGAAAGGATGCGGCGATATCTGCTATCTTGATTTTGTGTTCCCTTGTTTTCTGATTGCGCCATTTCCTAAAATAAAGGGCGACGGCAGTCTTGAGACCACTAAAGCTGAAGTCAAGAGAGTCCTTGGATAGGTAGGCCCTCGGAAACTCAATGGCCTCAGGCCGGCCCGTGGCAGCCAGTTTTTCTATCTCCGGGCCGCCCGGATAACCTAAGTACAGAAGTTTTGCGATCTTATCGAATGCCTCTCCAGCCGCATCGTCCAAGGTCTGGCCCAACACCGTATAGTCCCCGAAATCGTGGACATGATAGATATTTGTATGGCCACCTGAAACAGTTAAGGCCACAAAGGGAAAGGGGGGGGACCTCTTTTCCAAGAAGATAGAGAGAATATGCCCCTCCAAGTGATTGATTCCTATGAGGGGGATATTGTTGGCATAGCTGAAGGCCTTGGCGAAATAAATGCCAACTAACAGGGCACCAACAAGACCTGGTCCCATAGTAACCGCTATTGCATCAATATCTCTATTATTGAGGTGGGCCTTTCTGAGGGACTCCCTGACAACAGGAACGATATTCCTGATATGTTCCCTTGAGGCAAGCTCCGGGACTACCCCCCCGTATCTGTGGTGGACAATGACCTGAGAGTTAACAATATTGGATAATAATCTCTTTCCATCCTCTAATATTGCCGTACAGGTATCATCGCAGGAGGTATCTATACCAAGTATATACATAATCTGGCATCGTTCTACCAAAGATGAATGGGCAGAAGTTACTGTTTAGAGGCCCTATTCTTTTGTAATTGATCTATCCGTTCTATTACCTTTCTGAGATGTTCCGCCATCAAATCCGCCCTCTGGTAACGTTTACTAACGCCCTTGGCCAGGGCCTTATCTACTATCTTTTCAACAACAGGTGGAATCTTTGGATTAATCTCCCTCACTGATTGGTGTTTCTCTTTGGTAATCCGGTCCATAAGTGATGTTATATCTTCAGCCTCAAAAGGCTTTTGGCCACTCAGCATCTCATAAAGAACTACCCCCAACGAGAATACATCCGAGCGTCCATCAACCTTTTTCCCGCTCACCTGTTCAGGAGACATATAAGCAGGGGTGCCCAGAATAACACCGGCCTTTGTCTTGGATGAGGAAGTGATCCTGGCGGTACCAAAATCCGTAACCTTTATACCCCCTGTATCTTTGAGCACCATAATGTTGGCCGGTTTTATGTCCCTGTGAACAACCTCTTTGCTGTGGGCATAATCTAAGGCATCGGCTACATAGGCTATAATATTAAGCACGTCCCTCAAAGGGAGTAGGTTCCCCTTACGGCTGAATTGCACCAAATTTTCTCCATCCAGGTATTCCATGGCTATATAGGCCAAATCCTGCTCTTCGCCAGCATCGTATATAGATACAATGTTAGGATGGTTCAACAGCCCAGCTGACTCTGCTTCCCTGAAGAAGCGTTCCTTTATCTCACCTCCCTCTTCTTCAAAATCGGATAGTCGCAAGGTCTTTATAGCAACGATCCTGTGGATCGTGGGATCGATCCCCTTATACACAATCCCCATTGCACCACGACCTACTTCACCGGAAACCTCATATCTGCCAAGTGTTGGCTTGGTATCCAGGTCTTTTACCGATACCCCTATGTCACCAGGATGGGCGCCACCGGCACCAAAGATCATGCCGGATTCGACAGCTTTCAGTTTAGGTATTCTTTCACTCAGGTCCTTAAAATTGCTGCCATCTTCGATAAGCATATTATATGCTACTAATGCCTTACTAAACTGCCTCTTTCTCTCATAATCGAGCCCAAGATTGTAGAAAAGATCCTTGACCCCTGGCTCATCTATGGGGCATTTTCGAAATTTTTCAAAGGCAAGATCCAGCAATCCTTGTTGCTGGAAAGACAGACCAAGGGACTTGTTCGTTTCAACAGAATCCGCCTCCACCTTTTCCTTTGTCCTCTCGGTTATGAAGAAATGTCTGCTCACAACTAAGATATAGCCCAGGATCAAGAGAACTAGTTGCGGCGTAATCTTGAGCCATATATTGGAACGAAAAAACAGCGTCGCCCCTGCTGTTCCGTAACAAAGAAAGAGGACTAAAGTGGTGATGGCTCCGGTACTGGCCTTTAGCCTGGGCAGGAAAAATGATATATAAAGTCCGAAAAGGAGGATTATGCCAAGCTCAATAACTGTTATCCATGGAGGCCGCACAAGGAATCTCTCCCTTAAGATATTGGACACGGAATTGGCTATTATCTCCACGCCCGGTAATGTACTAGAAATAGGTGTCACAAAGCGGCCCCCAATCCCTGGGGCAGTAGGTCCAACGATAACTATCTTGTCCCTGAAGAGGCTTGTTTGAAACTCCTTCTCGAGAATCTGCCTGAATGGTGTTGCGTGAAATGCAACACCGGGCCCCTCATTCCATTTAATGAGGGTTGACATATTAACATCTGTGGCTGGGATTCTGACTGTCTTGGATGGATTGACCTTTATATCGATTCCCTCTCCCAAAACAAGCCTGATGTGACTGTCATCTAACCCTTTGAAGGCCTTTACAATCGCAACAGGAAACGACGGAACGAATGTGTTGTCTATATACCCAATAACATGGGGTTGACTCCTGATGCATCCATCACTATCCGGAAAAAGGTTTATATGACCAATACCTGCAACTGAATCTGCAAATAAGGGAAGGAGTGGCTGTAACCTCGAAAGCCACCTGATGTAGCCGGTGGCCAATGCATCTTCTAGACCATGGATAACCTTATAGGAGTTTTTGTATAGGTAAGGGGGAACCTCCTCGTCCCCCCCCGCGCTCCTTGTATCGAAGTATATGGGGAGCACTACGTTACCGGCCTTCTTAAAGGCCTCAGCCAATCTCCCGTCACTATCCAGACCGGACTCTGCCTTATCCAATAGAGCATAAAATGTCTCGGCAGATGCGCCCTTAAAATCCAGATCAATATACAGCTTCTTCAGTTCTCTAATCGTTTTGAGGCCGGCACTCTCCTCTGGCTCGTTAAACATGATACCCAAGGCAATAACCTTGGCACCGGCCATTGCAAGGTTATTTATTGCCTTGGCAAGAATATTCCGTGGCCAGGGGAAGCGCCCGATTTCAGCTAAATCATCATCGTCTATAGCCACTACTTCAATATCTGGATTTCTCTCTCCAGAGGCACTCAGCCTGGAGCGCAGGTCAAATGTCTTTTTCTCTATAACATCTGTAAAGTCACCAAAGCCCGTCAGGAGCATCATCAGGAATACAAGGGTGAGGATGAGGCCAATCAACCATTCAGGAATGCCCTTTTTAAATGCCATGATCACTCCCCTGATTTTCTAAGTTCCAATATAGGGCCTTATCTTTAAGTAGCGGAGTTCCCCTATACCTGGTACATCCCTTATTCCCTCTGCTGTTTTGAATGGGCCGTAAAGGGACCGATAATGAATGATTTCTTCAGCAAGACAAGGCCCTATATCAGGTATAGCATCCAGTTCTTCCTGACTCGCGGTGTTTATAGATATGGGGATTTTAAGGGTGACTTTATACGTTGCGGGCATGGATCCAGTTAAGACCTCCATATACCCTTTCTCTGCGCTGATTTGAACCCTCACCCCTCGGGCGAGATGGGGATATCGATCCCCTTCGGAATCAAGCAGTTTTGCCTTCAGGCCACCAGCACTCGATATCAATTCCCTTAAAGAAGGTTCTCGGTTAAATCCATACACCCCGGGGTTTCTTACTTCCCCCGTGACCAAGATAAAGATATCATTTCCCCTTCCGATAAAGCCACAATCCGCTTGGAGGAAAAAGAGGTAGTTTATTCCCCATCCCAGCAGGAGGATCAGAATGAGGATGGAGAGGCCTGTTTGCTGTCTGCTAATCCTTTTCCTTTTCATTACCCAGACCAAAGGCCTCATGCAGGGCCCTTACGGCAAGCTCGGTATATTTTTCCTCTATAATGCAGGAAATCTTTATCTCAGAGGTGCTGATCATAGTTATATTAATATTCTCCCGTGCCAGGGTCTCAAACATCTTAGAGGCAACTCCAGCATGATTTCTCATGCCCAGCCCAACAATAGACACCTTGGCAATATCCTGATCTCCCAGCACGTTTTCTGCCCCTATCTCTTGAGCAACCCCTCGAACCAGTGTTAAGGTCTCCTGAAACTGTGTCTTAGTCACGGTAAATGACAGATCGGTAAGGCCCTCGGCACTGGGATTCTGGACAATCATGTCCACCACTATCCCGGCCTTGAAAACAGGATCAAATATCTTGAATGCGATTCCAGGCCTGTCAGGCACCTTGACTACCGTAATTCTGGCCTCATTTTTGTCAGAGACAACACCAGAGACCAGTACCCTTTCCATCTCTTTCTTTTCTGCTACTACCATGGTTCCCTCATCCCTTGTAAAAGACGATCTAACATGAATGGGCACATTAAACCTTTTTGCAAATTCAACTGATCTTATATCCAGGACTCTGGCCCCTAAGCTGGCCAGCTCTAACATCTCTTCATAGGATATCCTGTCAAGTTTTCTGGCATGGGTACAGATGTTTGGATCAGCTGAGAAGATACCCTCAACATCGGTAAAGATCTCGCATACAGTGGCCTTTAGAGCAGCTGTGAGGGCAACAGCAGTAGTATCTGAGCCTCCTCTTCCCAAGGTGGTGATGTTTCTCCTTTCATCAATTCCCTGGAAGCCAGCTACAGCTACAATTCTGTTTTCATCTAACTCCTTTAATATGTGATCCGTATCAATCTTCTTGATCCTTGCCTTACCATAGATCTGGTCTGTATGTATAGCTGCCTGGAAGCCCAGAAGGGATCGACAATCGTATCCCATCGACTTGACTGCCATCGCAAATAAAGACACACTCATCTGCTCACCTGTAGCCAGCAAAACATCTAATTCCCTCGGGTCCGGGGTCTCTGTTATCTCTTTAGATAGCCTCATCAAGGCATCTGTCTGTCCGGCCATTGCAGAGAGAACCACCACAAGCCTATTTCCTCTTTCACACGTTTCGATTACCCTCTCGGCAACTTTTTTTATCTTTTCAATAGACCCTACAGAGGTACCGCCATACTTTTGGACTATTAACGCCATAGTCAGTGAACTCATTTAAGAGTTGTGGATTCTCTATCTTTTTTCTGAGCTCCAGTCTCTGTACCTTTGACCTTGCTTCGGGCTTCTTCCACAGCCAACACTAACAACCATACTGAAGCTCGCCACCAGAATAGATAACCTTTTCCAAGGCATAAACCCCACTCCATTTCAACCTTTCTATCGTAATCTCTTTAGAGAAAGACCTACTTTGTCTCTGAGCGTCCCAATAATTTGCCGAGCCCTGAGATGAGAGCCAGAAAAGGTAAGCTCCCTGCTATGCTCATCTACCATTCTTAACTCTACCTGAATAGTCTCCTCCGGAAGCTCCCCTGGCCAACGGTCAGCCCACTCTAAAACAACTATTCCTTCCCCTGAGAGGTATCCCTCCAGATCTAAGGCCATGATCTCAGCCTTGTTTTTAAGCCTATAGAGGTCTATATGAAAAAGCTGGTGCCTACCCCTGTATTCATTAACAAGGGTAAATGTGGGACTGACTACATAATCAGGGCCAATCTCAAGGCCAATGGCCACTCCTTTGGTGAACCACGTCTTACCACCACCCAAATCGCCTATGAGCGCAATGATATCGCCATCAGTTAATTGGATTCCCAGTTGCTCGCCTAACCAGACAGTTTTTTCAACTGAAGTTGTCAGATACTTTAGCGAGACCTCTTCCACCCTCAAGGCCATTTAGTCTATTGGGTTTCTTGGGTTAAAACCCATGAGCTCAATGAACCCAACAAACTCGACAAGGAATTATGATGTGGCACGTTTTTCAAGCACTACTACGGCTATGCCATAGGAACTCTCATCTGAAAGGGTAACATACCACCCTGTTATTCCCTCCTTATGGCAGAGACTCAGGGCCTCTCCAGTGACATTGAGGTCCGGCCGACCATTTGGGTTTTGCACAATCTCTATATCCTGCCACCTCATACCCTTTCTCATACCCAAGCCTATCGCCTTTGAGAAGGCTTCCTTGGCAGCAAAACGCAGGGCAAGGGAGGACACTGACTTGAGACCTCTGGAGCAGGAATTAATCTCCCGGGCAGTAAATACCCTGTTTATGAACCTCGTTCCCCACCTATCGATTACTCTCCCCATCCTCCGTATATCTACAATATCTACACCAATACCATAGATCATCGCATTGTTATTTTTGCGAAATTCTGACAGGGTAACCTAAAGTTGAGATACCAGTGTAACCATCTCGCGGACGGCCCGATCTATTCCCACGATCAGTGTCCTGGCAATGATACTGTGGCCAATGCTGTATTCCTCTATCTCGGGAATAGAAGAAAATCTCTTTATGTTCACATAGTTGAGGCCGTGACCGGCGTGTACTCTTAGCTTAAGCTTACGTGCTAACTGTGCCGCCTCACTAATCTTTTCAAAATGTCTCAGGATATCTGATTCTGATCGTGCCTCACTGTATTCTCTCGTGTTTATCTCGACGATGTCTGCTCCCGCATCAAGGGATGCTCTTATCTGGTCAGGATCTGGATTAATAAAGAAGCTGACAGATATGCCAGCCTCCTTTAATCTGCTGGTAATTCCCTTATATTCCTCTTTACTGCGGGCAACATCAAGGCCCCCTTCAGTGGTTAACTCTTCCCTTCTTTCCGGGACGAGTGTTACGACATCGGGTTTGATATTGAGGGCGATATCAAGGAGCTCTTTAACCGGTGCCATTTCCAGATTCAATTTGGTCTTGACCGTTTGTCTAAGGAGGCTTAGGTCCCTATCCTTAATATGTCGCCGATCCCTTCTCAAATGACATATAATACCTTCAGCACCAGCTAACTCAGCTATACCGGCAGCCAAAACAGGGTCCGGCTCATCTATGCCCCTCGCCTCGCGGATCGTTGCAATATGATCAACATTAACGGATAAAAGCGCCATGATAGTTCACTCCTCATTTAATTGAAAGGCTCTAGAGTGGGCCAAGGCCATAAGTGCCAACCTCTCTATCTTTCTACCATAGTCAATAGTCGCTCCGTCTCTTCTTCCATCATGCAGGCGTCTTCCTCTGACCTCTCGTGGTCATAGCCTAAAAGGTGTAAGAGACCATGGATTGAGAGTCTATCGATAGTTCTATCAAGGCCCTCACCAGCTCTCTTCGCATCCCTCATAGCGGCATCTAAGGATATGACTATATCTCCCAGCATTGGTGTCTCAGGTCCAGTATGACCATCGTCCCTCATTGGAAAGGCAAGGACATTTGTCGGTCCTTGTCTTTTCAGAAAGCGGCTGTTTAGCTCTGCTATATGCTGGTCATCTGTAAAGAGTAGGCTCAGTTCACAGTCATAGTATCCCAAGTCTTTTAAGATCCTCTTTAGCCTCATCCTTATCTTCCCGGCATCTATGTCTTTCATGTGGTGCTGACACGTTATCTGAATCTCCATTTTCTTTCTTCTTGCCTGTTTCTCCTTTTATTAGGGGTTCTGGATATTCAATCCGGCTGTGAAAGATTCCCCCTAATGTCTTCGTAAAGCTGTTGGCTATCTGGTTTAGATCCTTTAATGTCAGCTCGCATTCATCAAGCTGTCCATCTGAGAAGGCATTGTTTATGATCTTTTGAACCATTCCCTTAATCCTTGCAGGGGTAGGATCAACCAAGGTTCTGGATGCAGCCTCCACTGCATCCGCCACTAAAACGAGCCCTGCCTCTTTAGTCTGGGGCTTGGGGCCAGGATATCTGAAATCTTCCTCTTTAACAGGAGAGGATCTACCCCCCTTTTCTTTGCTTTGCTCCTTGGCCTTTTGATAAAAGTAGGAGATGAGACTTGTACCCTGGTGTTGCCGGATAATATCTATTATCTCCTTTCCAAGCCTATGCTGTTTTGCAAGTTCTACACCATCCTTGACATGGGAGATCAAAATAAGACTACTCATAGAAGGTGCAAGTTTCTCATGTCTTCTGTCACCTCTAACCTGATTTTCTACAAAGTAGAGTGGTTTCTTGATCTTTCCTATGTCATGGTAATAGGCACTTACTTTTGCCAAGAGGGGACTGGCATTGATGCCTTCAGCTGTCGCCTCAACCATGCTGCTAACGATAACACTATGATGATATGTGCCGGGGGCTTTAACCATCAATTCTTTAAGGATAGGTTGATCCAAACTGGACAACTCCAGCAGTTTGATGTCCGTTGTGAAACCAAAGGCCATCTCTATCAACGGTAAGAAACCAGTAGCTATAACACCAGCCAGGGCGCCTCCCAAAAAACAGGTAACAAGGGAGATTGCACCTGCTGGAGAGTACGGACTTCCTGATAGCGTCCTGATTGATAAGCCCTGGATCGATAAGACCATAACGATATTTAGAAGACCAACCCAGAGTCCTGTCTTTATCAATACCATTCTTTCCCTGCAATTCCTTACCCCGTAGGCAGCCAGAAGAGATCCCATCAGGAAATAAACAAAAAACTCCAACCTCCACCCTATGACAATGGAAGCCAGGATAGAGATGATCAATGAAAAGGCAATCGCCACATTCAATCCCTGAAAAATAGAGATTAATATGGCCCCCAAGGAAATTGGTAGTGCAAAGAGGAGAGCTTGAATATTGAAAAAATGGTATCCCCGGGCTACCTCTTCAGCCACTATATTGTACAGGAGCACAACAAAGAACATAAATAAAAGGCTCAAACTCATGAACACGAGGCTCCTATCATCTCCTTTGAAGGCATGAGGCCTCCTGAGAAGAACAACATAACTCAATGTCAACATGATACCAATCAGGAGGCTCATGCTCATGACCACCTGTACAGGGCGGTCTCTCTTTAATTTGGCCAAGGTCTCCAATTTTAGGAGGTGGGTTGGGTTTATTTTTTCTCCCTCCCTGACAATCATCTCGCCCTTTTTAACCTGGAAATAGAAGGGTTTTACGGATTTTTTGGCCTCATCTTTTCTTAGCTCCGTTTCCCTTTTATTAAAGGTTGTGTTAGGCCTTATGACCAATTTAGCAAATCGCACTGTGGGCTCAACAACCTCTGGCCCAGCCTCTTTTGCCATGAGTTGCTCTATTATCTGGCTCACATGTTGGCGAGCACCTTCAAGATCATAAAAACGATCAAGATCATCTACCTTGAACTCCTCTTGAGTATCTATATCCTTGAGAACTATGCCCTTTCCCTTCTGGGTCATCAAAACAGTCTTATTCCCCACAACCCCTTTCTTTAAAATACGACTTACTGCAACCGATACAGTGTTTTCTATCTGGGTAGTGAAATTGTTTCTGACAAGCTGGTCAAAGAGGACAGGGTCTTCAGTGACGCCTGAGAGCTCAAAGAATTTCTCCCTTAATTCCCTCAGTTTTTCTGTATATTCCGCCTCCTCTGGTGTAGGGGGAGATTCCAAAGTTTGCTGCAACCCGGTTGATACGATACCTCCTCGCTCCCTCCTTCCGTGGTTGAAGGACTCTTTAATCCTGTGGCTAACAGCTGCCCCTGACCTGTCAAAGTCATAGACAAAAAGAGAGGATTTTACCGCGTCATCTCTCCTCTGTTTTGTCAATTCCTTATCTTCTACAAGAAAGTCATAAGAGGCCTTGATGTCCTTGCTTGCCACATCACCAAGAGAGTACTCCTCTTTGGATACCCTCAATATGTTGGGGAACAGCAGAAGGGAAATAGTACCAGTTAAGATGACGAGATAAATCCATAGTTGAATTTTGAAATTAACCAACCTGAACCATGTCCCCAATCTTTTCAAGGGGGAGGTAATTTCTTTGTCTAACTTTTTACCTTTCTTATTTTTGATCAGGGCGATCTTTTTCTTTTTCTCGACCATGATGTGACTTTTCTGCTCTGTCATAGGCGTCTATAATTTCTTGAACCAATGGATGTCTGACAACATCCTCCCTCCCAAAATAAACAAATTTTATGTCTGGTACATGGGCCAAAATATCCCTGGCCTGTATAAGACCTGAGGTCTTCCCTTCAGGGAGGTCTGTCTGGGTAATATCCCCGGTTATAACAGTTTTGGAGCTAAACCCAAGGCGTGTCAGAAACATCTTCATCTGTTCAGGTGTTGCATTTTGGGCCTCATCTAATATGATAAATGAATCATTGAGTGTTCTCCCCCTCATAAAGGCCAAAGGGGCTACTTCTATCACACCACTTTGAATAAGGCGCGAGGCACTCCCAAAATCCATCATATCGTGGAGGGCATCATAGAGTGGCCTCAGGTAAGGATTCACCTTTTCGTATAGATCTCCTGGCAAAAAACCTAATTTTTCGCCTGCCTCCACTGCTGGCCTTGCTAGGACTACCCTGTCTATCTCCTTCTTCATCAGAGACGATATGGCCATGGCCATAGCAAGATATGTCTTTCCCGTACCAGCTGGTCCTATGCCAATTACAATATCATACCTTCTGATGCTATCAATGTAATTCTTCTGGTTTACGCTTTTGGGGGTTATTGTCTTTTTCTTTGATGGAATGTATACCCTATCGAGAAAAATTGGCTTAAGCTCTGATTTATGGTCACTGCCCAGGATTCTCAGGGAATAATCAACATCCCTTTCATAGACAGGATATCCCTCTTTAAGCAGTCCATAGAGCTGGGTTAAGAGGTTTTGGGCCATCTCTAAATCCGAAAGGACACCCTGTAAAATGAGCTCATTCCCCCTCATGTTAATCCGTATGTTGAGTCTTTTCTCTATCACTCTGAGATTGGCGTTGTTTTCTCCATAAAGACTCCTGAGTAATTCATTACTATCAAAGGTAACCCTTTTGGTTTTGATATGTTCCCCTTTATTTAGCGGTTCAGACAAGTTATCTCAGTTTCCTCGCTATGATATTATCATATAATGCTTGGCTACCGTCGTCAGTTTTCTGCTGAAGGCATAAGCTGTTTTTATTATCATACGATGGGATTTTTATGCAAGGAAAAGAATAACAGGGTCTTTCCCTTTCTGTCTTGACATATAATTGATCTGGTCTTAAATGGATATGAAGTCCGCTGAATCCATCAAAACATAATTTCTGGGAAGAATGACCAAGAAATACAGGGTTGTCTTTTATGGTACAACGCTTGAACA
This sequence comes from Deltaproteobacteria bacterium, assembly GCA_020349945.1. GTDB lineage: Bacteria > Desulfobacterota > DSM-4660 > Desulfatiglandales > B25-G16 > JABXJZ01. The sequence continues at coordinate 1,749,668 of CP070704.1, read as the reverse complement.
AGGGATTTTCAGGCAAAATATGGCAAAACTCGGGGTTGCTGACTCTACGTTAGATAAGTATGTGAAAAGGGCGCCGGTGGTATTGAAGAGGGATTTAACCTTAGCTGATGCCCGGAGATATGCCGACACCATTATTGCTGCAGGCGGGTTAGTTAATATTCAGGAAACAGGGGAATTAAGCGAGACTAAACCCTCTGCCGAAGGGTCAGGTATATCCCCCGACCAGGATTTTGTCATGTGCCATAACTGTGGTTTTAAACAGACAAGGGAGGATTTTTGTGTTAGATGTGGCTTTGATCTAAATTCTTCCCCTTGAAACGATCACCTCTTAGTCCACAACCTTATAGACTATATCCTTTTCCCTTACCCTTTCCCCTACCTTGACGCCGATCATATCACCAACCTTGGCTTCATCCACAGGTTGGTTATCGATCTCCATACTCTTGACCTCTTCGGTAAAGTCAGTAGTGTGGCCCTTATACTTTAGTATATCACCCCTTTTAATGGTTCCCTTTGTTATATCTATAGCTGCCACACCTGGCTTGGCAAAGAATTTAACGATCACACCAACCTCTTCCTCAGGCATAGTAAAACCTCCATTTGTTAAAAGGATTTTCAGGGTTTCTATATCAGCTATTTTTTGATCTGTCAAGAAGTGCTCCTTTGCCCGGGGTATTGTTTCGCTATCCGCCCACTCCAGTGGTTGAATACCATATTGATTTTTTAGTCAAAATATGGGAAAGATTGAGGCATGGAGGAATTTAAAAAGCGCCTGAGTTTAATCCTTGCAGAAACAGGGGCCTTATTTTTCCATAGGGATCTGGTACTGAAAGATGGCAGGCCAACACCCTATTTTGTCAACTTGGGTAGATTCAGTACTGGCCGGTTACTCCTTGAGTTAGGTTCCTTTTTTGCTGAGATGCTCGTGAGCAGATCCCTTGTAGATAAGATAGATATCCTCGTAGGGCCATCCTACAAAGGAAGTGCCATTGCCTCAGCCACAGCAACTGCCCTTTTTCAGTATCATGGCCGTGATCTCCTCTTTGATTATGACAGGAAAGAGGCCAAAAAACATGGTGAGAGGTCTTCATCTGCTGCCCTCTTTGTGAACAATACCTTTTTTGATGACTGCAGAATCTTTGTTGTAGACGACGTTGTAACCTCTATGGAAACAAAGTATGAGCTTATAGAAAAGATTCATAAGGAATCAATCTCTCACGGTTTTCATTGTCAGATAATAGGCCTCGGCATTGCTGTAGATAGGGAGCAGACAAAGGCTGTGTATGATAAGGAGGGAACTGTTATTCTGAATAAAAAGGGATCGAATCCAATTGGAGAGTTTACCTCGAGGACAGGTATCCCATTTTTTTCAGTTGCCGGTATCAGGCAGATAGTGGAATATCTTTATAGCAATAAAATTCCTCTTTTTATATCAGGCGAGAAAAGGGCCATGGATAAGGCGACAAAGGAGGAATTCGATGAATACATGGGAACCTATGGCAGGGAGTAGCACCGGACACAATAAACCCAACGAACTCTAGATATGAAGGGAGGAGATCACTCCAGAAATTAGGGGGATTGAGTCAGCGAACTGGACAGAACTAATGCTCAAGCAGGCCACCGCCCCAGCCCAGAACCCGTCAACAATCGTCCCAAAGGACAGAATATGCTGAACCCGGATCAACTGAAAGAGGATCTTAAAACCATTTTGGCCAAGAGAAGGCCGGAAAGGATTAAAGGCAACGGTACTAATTATACCCACGCATCCGTGCTTTTGCCCCTCTTTGTCAGAGATGGCCAGTACTGGATTCTTTTCACAAAACGAACGGATACAGTAGAATATCATAAAGGCGAGGTGTCCTTTCCTGGTGGCGTAGTAGATAAGGATGATCCCAGTTTGGAAGGCACAGCCAAAAGGGAAACCTTTGAGGAAATAGGTGTCAGAGAAGAGGATATAGAGATCATGGGCCAACTGGATGATATGCCGACCATGAGCTCTCGCTTCATCATTCACCCCTTTGTCGGAGTGGTGCCATTCCCTTACGCATTTACCATTAATAACAGAGAGGTTGAGAACCTGATCGAAGTCCCCTTAGGGTTTTTTTTAGATCCTTGTCAACCGCAACCTTTTTCCATAAATCATGAAGGGCAGGTCGTTGAGACCTCCGCCTTTATCTATCAGGGTGTTGTTATCTGGGGGGCTACACAAAGGATTTTAGAGAATTTTACAAATTTGATAAGACCCACAATGCGGAGATCCTAGGTTCCCCTTGAATCTGTCCCAATTTTTCTTTACTTTTCCCTTTGAAGCATCTATCATAGATTGTTTGAGCGGATAAAGTCGGGACGTGGCTCAGTCTGGTAGAGCACAGCGTTCGGGACGCTGGGGTCGCTGGTTCAAATCCAGTCGTCCCGACCACGACAGTGCATTGACTGGTTCAGCCTACACCAGGCTGAACCTTTTTTATAGCCCTTTTCATCAGGACTATTTAAGGCTTTGGAGAGAGCACATGAGGGATCAACATGCTGAAAATAGAGAATGTGAATATAAAAAAAGACGATAGGATAATCCTGAGGGAGATAGATTTTAAGGTGAGCTCCCAGGAGATTTATGGCATCCTCGGACCCAATGGGGCAGGTAAAAGTAGTTTGGCGTATGCCATCATGGGTTGCAATGGCTATCGGCCAAATGAGGGTAAGATTATCTTTGACGGTAAGGTGATCAATAGTCTGCCCATCTGGGAAAGGGCACGGTTGGGAATCACTCTTGCCTGGCAGCAAGAGGCCCGTTTCGAAGGTATCACAGTTGAGGATTATCTCCTATTAGGCACGAAGGGGGCAGACAGGGCAGATGTTGAAGGGGCCCTGCAAAATGTCCTCCTTGATCCCAAGGACTATTTGAAACGGAAGGTGGATAAGACGTTAAGCGGTGGTGAAAGAAAGCGCATCGAATTGGCTGCTATTTTCACTATGAAACCGCGATTAGCTATCCTTGATGAGCCGGACTCGGGCATTGATATTCTGGCTTTAGATAGAATTATTGAATTCGTTTGTAACCTCAGAGACGGGGGTTCAACAGTAATTTTGATCACTCATAGAGCAGATGTCGCCAGGATTGCTGAACGAGCAGCTCTCATAGGTGAGGGTTCTCTAGTTAAGGAAGGGCCTTGCCAGGAGGTAGTAGAATATTTTGAGAACAGATGCCTGGTATGTCCCCAGTTCAGGTGAAAGGATGATGAGGGGTCTTTAGCTCTGGGATATGGGTCTTCAATAAGAAATTGAGGTGGTAGGGATGCAAGATTATCAAATGATGCTGAAGGCATATCAGAAAGCAGGTGGAACCCCAGATATCTTTAAAGATCCAAGGATTGCCCATTTAGTAGTTAATCAAAACAACGTCTTGGGCTCTCAGTCAACAGACGGGCTTACTTTAACCGCAAAACAGAAGGAGAGGGGAGTAGATGTCGACTTGGGGGTTGAAGAAGGTATCAGGATCGCTCATCCGGTGCATTTATGTTTTGGCGTGCTACCCAAAGAGGGGAGGCAGGAGATCAGGGTAAATGCCTTTGTTAAGAAAGGGGCAGAGATAAGGATTCTTGCCCATTGTGTTTTCCCTAACCCCATAAAGGTTCAACACGTTATGAATGCATCGTATACCTTAGAAGATAGGGCTGTACTTACCTATGAAGAGGTCCACTATCATGGCCTCACTGGAGGCATTGAGGTTATCCCTCAAGCAAAGATAAAGGTAGGAAAGCATGCCCGAATCATGACCAACTTCTTGTTGATAAAGGGTAGGGTAGGAAGGCTGGATATAGATTATCAGGCTGAGGCAGATGAAAATGGAAAAATAGAGATGGTAGCGAAGGTATACGGTCATGGAGATGATAAGATCAGGGTTAAGGAGAGTGTACGGTTATTTGGGGAAGGGGCAAGGGGATTGATCAAGAGCAGGATAGCGGTCCGTGAGAGGGCAGAGAGCGAAGTTGTGAGCGAACTGGGGGCTTCGGCTCCCAATGCTCGGGGTCATGTGGATTGTGTGGAGATTGTTCAGGGTGAGGCAATAGCCAAGGCCGTTCCACTGGTCAGTGTTTTGCATAAGGATGCCCAGGTAACGCACGAGGCTGCAATTGGAAGAGTTAATCAGAAGGAACTGGAGACCCTTATGGCTCGTGGTCTGAAAGAAGAGGAGGCAGTTGAGGTTATTATTGGGGGGATGCTCAAATAAGGGCCCAGCAGCCTGCAATCTTGCAGAATAAAGGGTTCGAGCCCTGATGGACCCCGGTAGCCAAGATGGCCCCTTGATTTTGTGGAACCAGATCAAGGGGTCTTTTGAATTATGGACAGAAAACATCCTTATTTTTTTATTGGCCTTATGACATCTTAAATTATAGAATACACAAACGGCTTTGCCTATGTTGCTCCCAGCCAAAAGGGGATTCTTACCTGTCCATAAAAGGACCCGACACTATCTGTCAATAGGGATTGAGGACAAATCCTCGAGCAGGGAAAGATAGCTCAACAATAGTATCTCAGAAATCAGGACATGATGAAAAGAAAAGATATTTTCGCCCTTATGTTGCCTTTGACCTTGTTTCTGTTGTCCTGTGCCTCCACTCAGGTCTCCAAGCAGGTCCTTTCAGGGACCGAGAAAATAGTTGAGTTATACGTTCCGGAATGTGCTGAGTGAGAGGATAACCAAGATAGGGTAGGTTCTATCCTAAGGGGCGTTGAAGGTGTATTGGATGTGAAGATTAATACGGCTACGTACACAGCAACTATAATTTTTACCCCCGAGAAAACCAATATAGAAAGGCTTATAAAAGCCCTTGAAAAGGAAAGATTTGTGGTTTCGGGAAGCCCTCAGTTTTTGAAGTAATCTAGTGGAAAACAGATCGATATAACCGTCAATTCGTCATCTGACTTTTTTCTTTCCAAAGCCCCATAGGTATCACCGTCAAATAACCCACAATCTAACCTTCACATTCTCGTTAATATTTGTAGCCTATTCACACTATTCGATTTACGGATTACGCCCAAAATAGTATCATCTATTGTATTATACGTGGCAGCAAGAGATTATAAAAGTGAGGGAACCCATCCTTTCCTTGGCTTACAATAACGGCGAAGCTGATTCATGGGGCATGTATTTGATCTCAAATTAGCCAGGCTTTATGAGACATGGCAAAAATCCCCTGAAGGGGTCTTACTTGATAGGTTAAGCAGTGAACTTATTCTACGCCTCCTAAGACCTCGAAAAGGAGAGAGGATTTTGGATATTGGCTGCGGGACAGGAGATCATCTCCTTCTCTTCTATCGATTAGGATTTGATGTAACTGGCCTTGATGCCTCTCCATATATGCTGGATATCGCAAGGTCAAGATTGGGTAATAAGGCCTGTTTAAAGATTGGCAGAGCGGAGGATTTGCCTTTTGAGGATAATGAATTCGATTTAGCTACCCTTATTATCACATTGGAGTTTCTTGATGATCCCCTTGCAGCGCTAAAGGAGGCAGGCAGGGTAACAAAAAGGAGGGTATTTGTGGGCGCACTCAATAGGCTTTCTCTTGGATGCATGTGTGAAAAATTTTATGCACTAATTCATAACTCTATCTTTAGAGAGGCACATTTATTTACGTTGTGGGGACTTAAGGGCTACGCGAAAAAGGCATATGGCGATATACCTATGGAATGGAGAAGTGTCCAGACGATGCCGCCCTTTTTCAGAAAATGTACGAAAGGCATTGAGATGTCATCTCTGGCGCAGTCTTCCCCGTTTGGCACGTTCTTAGGTCTTGCCTTCAAAATGATCTATACCGTAAGGACAGAAAACATAAGAGTAGCAGATAGGTTGAAAAAGGGGGTAGAATCCCCTATAGGTAGTCCTGGTTTTTAGGCCTTGTCCGCTTTTACCACTTGACACATACTAGCAGAATAATTAATCGTATAGGTTAGCCGCATGAGTTAAGATTGTAGTCTACGGTGAGTGCGAGAGTGGCGGAACTGGCAGACGCACTGGACTTAGGATCCAGCCCGCATTGTCGGATAGGGGTTCGAGTCCCCTCTCTCGCACCAGAAAAAACATATGCCGGAGTGATGAGTAGATTTGTCCTGAACAAAGTGAAGGAGAGGAATAAAGCGGCCCTGGGCGGGCCAGAAATTCCGGGACCTTTACTTACTGGGCCTTGGTGACCGAGCATGCAAACAAACATTGAGGTAATAAGCCACGTAAAAAGACGGCTCGACGTTGAGATTGAGGCAGAAGAGGTAACTAAGAAACTGGATCAAGCCTACAGGAAACTTTCAAGAAGGGTTGAAATTAGAGGCTTTAGGCCTGGTAAGGCCCCAAGAAAGATAGTTGAGCAGTACTATGGTAAAGAGATCATGGACGATGTGAAGAGTGATCTCATAAAGGAGTCCCTTTCTAAGGTCATAGAAGAGAGCGAGCTTTCTCCCCTGGGAGCACCCTCTATCGAAGATGAGGCGATAAGACCTGGTAAGAACTTTAAGTATACTATCATTATGGAGGTAAAACCTGACTTTGAGCTGAAGGACTATATGGGAATTTCCGTGGAGAAAGAGCTCCTGAATATTTCCGAAGATGATGTTAATAAGAGATTTGAGGAAATAAAGGAGGCGTGGGCTAAACTGATTCCCATTGATGAAGACAGGGGAATAAAACAAGGGGATTATGTAATCGTCGATTATCAAGGTTTTTGGAAGGACAAACCCCTTAAAGGCATAAACGGTAAAGACTTTATGATCCACGCGGGAAGTAAGAATTTCTATCCTGAACTTGAATCAGGCATTGTGGGTTTGAAAAAAGGTGACAGAAAGGATATGGTAGTAAATTTTAATGAAGATTTTGCCGACAGGAGATTGGCTGGTAAAGATATCACTTTTCGCATCCACGTTCAGGATATCAAAAAAAGGGATCTTCCTGTATTAAATGATGATTTTGCAAGGAGCCTGGGCAATGATTTCAAGTCCTTAAAAGATCTGAGGGAGAGGGTAAAGAAAGATATTACCAGTGAAGAAGAAAGAAGGATAGATAGGGAATTAAAGAGCCGACTTCTCGGGAAGATAACGGCCACAGTAAATTTCGAGCTTCCTCAGATTATGGTTGAAACCGAAATCGAACGCTCAATAGCTAATATACGAAAACGCACCCTTCGCAGTGGAACCAGCTTCGAATCAGCTGGTATTTCAGAAGAAAAATTGAGAAAGGATTTAAGGATAGGTGCCGAACAAAAGGTTAAGGAAGAACTTGTATTAGGTAAGATAGCTGATATGGAGGATATAAAAGTTGAGGAGTCCGATGTCAGTGAGGGTTTTCAGAAGCTGGCTGCTCAAACAGGAAATGATCTCGCTATGCTTCAACAATACTATGAAAAAAACAATCTAATGGATTCATTCAGGGATCAGCTTTTAGTTGAAAAGGTCTTGAATCACCTTGTTCAAGGTGCTAAGATCGTTGAGGTAGAAGAGATATCTGAAAAGACCATAAAAGATCGAAAGGAAATAGAGCCAAGTGTTGATACCAATAGTTATTGAGCAAACCTCTCGGGGTGAAAGGGCATATGATATTTACTCACGCCTCTTAAAGGATAGGATTATCTTTATGGGTGAACAGGTTACTGATGATATGGCAAATATTATCATTGCACAGTTTCTGTTTCTGGAATCTGAAGATCCAGATAAGGATATAAATCTCTATATTAATTCCCCTGGAGGCTCGATTACAGCAGGGCTGGCGATCTATGATACTATGCAATATGTAAGGCCTGATGTTACTACAATTTGCACTGGACAGGCTAGCAGCATGGCCGCTCTTTTATTAGCCGCCGGTACTAAAGGAAAGCGGTTTGCCTTGCCACACTCCAGGATTATGATACATCAACCAATGGGAGCAACGCAAGGTCAGGCAACAGACATAGATATACAGGCCAGGGAAATAATGAGGATTAAGAGGGCTATCAATGAGCTTTTTGCCCTGCACACGGGTAAAGACAAAGAAAAGGTAGGAAGCGATACGGAAAGAGATCATTTCATGAGCGGTCAGGAGGCCTTGGAATATGGTATTATAGATAAGGTTATTACAAAAAGGGAAATGATAAATATGGAGAAAAATAAGGGGAGTGGTACTAAATGACCAGGAAAAATAATCCGTCAGGCGAACTTGTTTGTTCTTTCTGTGGTAAAAGCCAGGATGAGGTTAAAAAACTGATTGCTGGACCCTCAGTTTACATCTGCGATGAATGTGTTTCTCTTTGCAGCGAGATTATCCAAGAGGAATACGGACAAGAAGAGAAAAATAAACAGAAAGATCTCCTGCTCAAACCTCGAGAGATAAAGAAAAGCTTGGAGCAGTATGTAATCGAGCAAGAGAGGGCTAAAAAGGTCCTTTCCGTGGCGGTCCATAACCACTATAAGAGAATCGGTGCAAACCTTGATAAAGAAAAAGAAGAGGTAGAGATTGATAAAAGCAATATACTTCTGATAGGCCCTACTGGGTCAGGCAAGACACTTTTAGCTCAGACCCTGGCAAGGATATTGAATGTACCGTTTACCATAGCAGATGCTACCACACTGACTGAAGCTGGTTATGTAGGTGAGGATGTTGAGAGCATAATCCTCAGTCTTGTTCAAATGGCAGACTATGATATCGATAGGGCCTCGAAAGGGATCGTCTATATCGATGAAATAGACAAAATTGCCAGAAAATCTGACAGCCCTTCAATAACCAGGGATGTTTCCGGAGAGGGAGTTCAGCAGGCCCTCCTAAAAATATTAGAGGGTACGGTTGCCAATGTACCTCCAAAAGGAGGCAGAAAACACCCCCAACAGGATTTCTTGAAGGTAGATACCAGGAACATCCTGTTCATCTGTGGAGGAACCTTTAATGGCCTGGACAAGATAATCCTGTCAAGGATCGGGAGTAAGACAGTGGGTTTTGAGGCTGATATTAGAGGCCAGGGCGACTTAAACCTCGAGGAAATCCTGTCCTTAGTTCAGCCAGAAGATCTGCTTAAGTTTGGTTTAATACCAGAGTTCATCGGACGGCTCCCAGTAATCGCCTGTCTCGGAGAATTGAGCCTTGACGCCTTAGTTAGGATCCTGACACAGCCCAAGAATGCCCTTGTTAAACAGTATCAAAAACTCTTTGAATTTGAAGGTATCAAATTAAGGTTCGCCAAGGATGCATTAAAGGCTGTGGCCAAGCAAGCACTTGATCGCAAATCTGGGGCCAGGGGATTGAGGGCCATTCTTGAAAAAGTTATGCTGGACATTATGTATGATCTTCCTTCAAAGTCAGGTATCAGTGAATGTGTTATAGGGGAGGAAGTTATTCGTAATGATGAACCTCCTCTGTTATTATATGAAAACCAGATTGAATATGCTTAACAATTGGCCATGTTTAAGAAGAACCCCTTAGAAGATCTCTTGAAACGAGAAAAAAAACAGGTTCCCTTACTTCCCCTCAGGGATATAGTTTTGTTCCCTGGCATGGTAGTTCCCTTATTTGTTGGAAGGGAAAAATCTATTAATGCATTGAAATATGCATTGTCCCAGGAGAAGGAGATTTTCCTGGCCACCCAGAAAAATGCCAAAATGGATGACCCGAGCCTGAGAGATATATACTCTTATGGTACCCTGGCTACAGTTCTTCAGCTCCTTAAGATGCCCGATGGGACGGTTAAGAGCCTAGTAGAAGGAAAGAGCAGGGCCAAGGTAAAAAATTATCTGCCTGAATCGGGTTTCTTTATGGTCGAGATAGAACAAATTGTGGAGCATTACGAACCAGACGTGCAGACTGAGGCCCTTATCAGGAGCATCCACACCTCATTTGAGTCCTACGCAACGCTTAACCAAAAGATTGGTGACGAGGTAGTTGAGACAGTTACTTCCATTATTGACCCATCTCAACTAGTCAATACCGTAGCCGCCCATCTCATAACAAAGATAAAGGAAAAACAAGCCTTGCTGGAGATAGAGGATGTAAACGGTAGGCTTGAAAGACTATTCAAGATAATGAGTGCTGAGATCGATATTCTTGAGCTCGAGGAAAGTCTGAGGCAGAGGGTTAAAAAACAGATGGAGAAGACGCAAAAAAACTATTATCTTAACGAGCAGATGCGGGCAATACAGAAAGAAATGGGTACCCAGGATGATTTTGCCAGTGAGCTCAAGGATCTGGAGAGAAGAATAAAGAACAAAAACCTACCCAAGGAGGCGGCAGCAAAGGTCAGACACGAATTTAAGAAATTGAGAATGATGACCCCTCAATCTGCGGAGGCCACAGTTGTACGCAACTATATTGATTGGATTCTATCCTTACCTTGGCTAAACAAGACGAAAGACAAACTCAATATCCAGGAGGCTGAACGCATACTTGAAGAAGACCATTATGGTCTGTCGAAACCTAAAGAGAGGATCCTGGAATATTTAGCTGTCCAGAACTTAACGAAAAAGATTAAAGGGCCAATCCTCTGTTTTGTCGGTCCGCCAGGTGTAGGCAAGACCTCACTGGCTAAATCTGTGGCAAGGGCTATGGGAAGGAATTTCATCAGGCTCTCTCTTGGCGGCGTCAGGGATGAAGCCGAGATAAGGGGCCACAGAAGAACATATATTGGGGCCATGCCTGGAAAGATCATCCAATACCTTAAGAGGGCAAAATCAAATAACCCTGTCTTTTGCCTGGATGAGGTAGACAAGATGAGTACCGATTTCAGGGGAGATCCATCGGCTGCGCTTTTAGAAGTGCTCGACCCAGAACAAAACAATGCCTTTAATGACCACTATCTTGATCTTGACTACGATCTTTCGGAGACTCTCTTCATAACTACAGCAAATGATCTCATGGGGATTCCACCGCCCTTGCAGGATAGAATGGAGATTATAAGGCTCCCTGGTTATACTGAAATTGAGAAGTTGCATATTGCTAAGAGGTTTCTGATAAAGAAGCAAACCCAACAAAATGGCCTTTCTGATGATAATATTTCCTTTTCTGATCAGGCTATTTTAAACATAATCAGGTATTATACCAGAGAGGCAGGGGTTCGAAATCTCGAAAGGGAAATAGCTACTGTGTGCAGAAAGGTGGCTAAGGAGGTGACTAAAAAAGGCCCGGCTACAAAGGCGGGGATTAATGCAAACTCCCTCCATCGATACCTAGGTGTCACCAAATTTGACTATGGGAAGACTGAGGAAAAAGATGAGATAGGTCTGGCTACCGGCTTGGCTTGGACAAGTGCAGGTGGTGAATTGCTCCAGATAGAGGCCACTATTATGCCAGGAAAGGGGAACCTGGTTTTAACAGGTACCCTTGGGGATGTGATGAAGGAATCAGCTAAGGCTGCCTTGAGTTATGTTCGCACAAGGGGAAGAAGGCTTGGTCTCTCTGACGACTTTTATGAAAAGGCGGACATACATGTCCATATCCCTGAGGGTGCTACACCGAAAGATGGGCCATCGGCGGGTATTACTGTAGCTACATCGATTGTCTCCGCTCTATTAAGAAAACCGGTCAAAAGAAACCTGGCCATGACCGGTGAAATAACCCTCAGGGGCAGGATCCTTCCTATAGGAGGCCTTAAAGAAAAGATAATAGCTGCACATAGGGGTGGAATAGAAAAGGTTCTCATTCCTCAAGAAAATAAAAAGGATATTGAGGAGATACCGGCCAGGGTCCTCAAGAGAGTTGAGCTGGTCCCTGTGAAGCACATGGACGAGGTCCTTAAGGAGGCCCTTATCATAGAAAAAGGCGAGAAACTCTTTCTCCCGGAGGATAGGTTCCAACCTTTTACCTTACCCAAGGAAGAGATTCAATCTGAGGTGACTGCACACTAATTATGGGCGGGTAGCTCAGCGGGAGAGCATCGGCCTTACAAGCCGAGGGTCACAGGTTCAATCCCTGTTCCGCCTACCAGAAATGGCTTATCGCTATTTACCAATGGCCAGTGGCTATTGGCTAATAGCTAAATGTAAAACCGAAGGTTTTTTGGGGACGTAGTTCAGTTCTGGTTAGAACGCCGGCCTGTCACGCCGGAGGTCGCGGGTTCGAGTCCCGTCGTCCCCGCCATTTATACACAAAGCCTGTTACTATTTGGTGACAGGCCTTTCATTATGCCCCTTTTTGCTTATGTCGTTAGAAGTACCAAGGTGT
>CP070704.1:1695221-1737402 GCA_020349945.1 Deltaproteobacteria bacterium | reverse complement strand
ACTGGTAATCAGGCCGCAGGTCTCGCAGTTTGCCATCCTCAGGCGGCTTTGAATAGGCGGTATTGTTGTAGACCACCTGAAGGATGCCCACCCCGGAATCATCCTGGGTGTCGAGTAGAAATCGTTTCACGAAGGTGTCAAAATTCATGCGATTTTCATCCGAGAGCCTGGAAATTTCCCCAAGAGGCAGACGGATGAGCACGAATTTGCTCACCCCGCGTTCGCTGATGCGGGTGAGGGTCCGATCTTGTGAGCTGGCAACATAGATGGTGGAGATGAAATCCATCTTTTTGAGGAACTGGGCCGCTACAACTGCGGCGGTTCGGCGGCCGCCAATTGCATAGTGAAACCCATAATTTTCAAAGAGCTTATTGTGCAGGCTCTGGGCGTATTTCTCACCATTCTCATAGAGCTCCTTAAAGATGTAGCGCAGATCCTCGGCCATTTCCTCGGTTGCATCGTCAATGGGCCAGTCAATTTTTACGTGAAAGTGTGTCATCGCATAGCGGTTTCTTTTCTTAATCGAGGGATCTTTCTGGATCAGAAGGGCATAGTCCACTGGCAGCAGGTCGAGAATCAGATGTTCAAACCCGGGGTTGTCGAAGTAACGCAGATTCTTGGCGTATGTCTTGTGGAGCTGGACATTTGCCAGCTCGGTTATCGTCTCCTTGGTGACCTTGTTGGTATCGAAGAACCGAATATACTTCTTATAACTGCTGGGAATAGTTCCTTCGCAAAAGAGCAGAAGAAAGCGGTTATGGAGCAGGTATTCCTTTTCCACTACCCGAGCCCGGGGCTTCAGCTCCCGCTTTGACACGAAGGGATATGGTTCACCGGCCAGCGAAAAGCTCTTGTACGAATCGATGAGTGCCTGCCTAATCAGGTACATGTCCATCTGATCTCGCAGCAGTTCGTACACCGAACGGCGGACCCGATCCTGCAAGCTCAACTGGTACCGATAGGGCCACTTGGGCATGGTTTTCATGCTCCCGTAATGACTGAAGATGATGACCTTGGTTCTGAAACGATCTTGTTCATGATACCTTCAAAGAGGTATTGTGCGTTGAGAGTTGTTAGCAGGGCTACCTCTTTGGATATCCCACGGTTTGTGCAAGGGTGATCCTTTGATCAGGTCGCAAGCCCATGACCTTTGCCAGGGCTGGCCGATCAACCCACCCGCGCACCACTGTTGCCAATCCTTCGGAGGCACAGTAGAGGTAGACATTCTGGCTGATGAAACCCGTATTAGCAGCTGAATAGAATACCTTTTCGGTCTCTGGTCTCTCACCCATCCTTGTGAAGTCAGCCACATAGATGAGGTTCACCGGTGCCTTGCCCACAAACTCCTGAACGCCGGTCATGGCACGGATGTCCTTTGCCAGGATCAGCTCCAATGTGTGCGCCTTCGCACTATAGAGGTAGAGGCCATCGGCGGTGGCAACATAGATGTCGATTTCTTGCCGGTTCTTTGCAGATGGCGCGGTTCGCTTTCCTGAATCCGGCCGATTGACTCCAAAGGCGGCCCAAAGCATATTTGAGAGCACCTGCAGGGGTAACTTCTCTGAACTGAATGCACGTGAAGAGCTCCTATCCTTCAACACCTGCATCAGTGGCCTACCACCGTCCATTTGCGGTTTCAAAAGCTGGATGGACTTGATTTCCTGCGCAGGGCTCAAAGGAGGGCATATAAGCACAAGGGCCAGTACTAGATTACACGCTAGAAATGATATTTTTTTCATAATGATCCTCCCCGGGTTTGATAAGCATCTCCGTGGTTACGGGCTTGATGTCTTTTAAAAGTTTATCAAGGATTTCTCGTACTTGTCCAGTATATATTTTTCCTTTATGGTGTTATTGTTTTCCTCCCTTCCGTCGCCTCCTCGAGAGCATTTGCCGCTCTGAAGACAGAGATGTGGAGAGGGAAATATCTCTGACACCCAGGATGATTGGCGAGTGTTGATCATGGAGGGGAATTCCCTGTGCCTCGTTCCTGCAATTTTTGGCGTGCGGAAAGGTGGTGAACAGCACGCTTAAGCAGGTCAGAGCGCTACGGATGATCCGCATTACTGCACAAGGCAAGATTTGACGCTTCGGAACAAGGACCTGGAACCGATACTTAATCTTCAAGCTGTACCGTTCACCAATTTACAGTCTACGCAACTGGCTTGATATTGTCAAGGGGCAAGGCAGTGACCCTAAATACCTTGACAGATAGTAGGGTGCATACTTATCATAAAATATTGGGGTCATGGGCGTTCGGCTCTGGGCAATCAGCGCTCAGCTGTGGAGAGATATATGATCTACCGGTATTCAGTGCTTGTTTGGATAGTGACAGGATTAGCAGTCTTGATCTGCGGGTGTGGGAATCCCAATTCACAAGAGGAGGCTAGCACCACTGTTAGCAAGGCAATTGAGCAGCCCCCGGCAGTAGTGGTTACCACGGTAAAGAGGGGCGATATATCGATTCCTGTTTTTGCAACCGGGACGATATTTCCCGACCATGAATCAAAGATTGGACCGAGGATTTCCGGGACCATAGAGATAGTGCATGTGGATGAAGGTGATGAGGTAAAAAAGGGACAGACCTTGGCACAGATGGATCAAAAAGATCTGCTGATTGCTGTACGGCAGGGCCGGGCTGCAGTATGGGTAGCTGAGGCCCAGCTCAAAGAGGCGGAGTTGAACGAGCGAAACCTGAGAAAAGAAAAGGAGAGACTGGCCAACCTTTTTAAAAAGAATGTGATCTCCCAGCAACGGTATGACGATATGGATACAGCCCATTCAATGGCGGTGACCAGGATAGAATTGATCAGGGCCCAGATTTTGAGTGCCAAGGAGAATCTGGCAATGGCCGAGCAAAAACTGAGGGACACAACCATTGTCTCCCCCTTTTCCGGGGTGATCGTGAAGAGGTTCATCAATCAGGGGGAATTCGTATCGACTATGCCTCCCACGCCTCTTTTTTTAATCATGAATATAGACAACGTTGAGATGGAGGTTGGCCTCCCTGAGATCCATTTAGCCAGTGTGGCCATTGGCAATCCCGTAGAGATTACGCTCGATACCTATCCGGGTGTTACGTTCAAAGGCACGATCTCAACGATAAATCCGATGGTAGATCCTGGTAGCAGGGCATTTAAGGTTAAGGTTGAGATCCCTAATAAGGATCATCAACTCAAGTCCGGGATGTTCGCCAGGGCAAAGATATATCCGAAGATACATAAAGATGTGCTCATTATACCATTGAAGTCCGTAATAAAGAGGCGGGGTGATACCTTTGTATTTACCGTCAATGGGGGTATTGTTTCTCTACGGGAGGTAACCGTGGGCATCACCAATGAGGAGGAGATTGAGGTGATTGATGGCCTCCAGGAGGGAGAGGAGGTGGCCGTTGAAGGACATTATGGAATGGCGGATAAAACAGGGATACGGGTACTGAGGGATTAGATGAATATACCGGAATTTTCCGTTACCAGAAAGATTACGGTTCTTATGCTGACCCTGATCGTGTGCCTCTTTGGCATCATTTCCTTTGTCAGGATCGGTATAGATATGATGCCCGAGCTGGAGTACCCATTTGTATCGGTTGTTACCACCTATGAAGGTGTTGCCTCTGAGGATATTGAAAATCTGATCACCAAGCCCATAGAAGAGGCTGTAAGCACCGTAAAAAGAGTGAAGATAGTGAGATCAATATCCAAGGAGGGTGTATCCATAGTCATGGTAGAATTCGAATGGGGGACCTTGCTTGATTTTGCCGCGCAGGATGTCCGGGCCCAGATCTCCTGGTTGACGGATTTCCTTCCAGAGGATGCAGATACCCCGCTGGTGGTGAAGTTTAACATGTCAGACTCCCCTATCCTGTTTTATGGTGTTACCGGAATGGATGATACGATCAAGCTTCGCCAGTATCTGAAGGATAATGTTAAGAGCAGGATTGAGAGATTGGACGGGGTGGCCAGCTGCTGGATCGCCGGGGGGCTGGAAAGGGAGATTAATGTATTTGTGGATAGGGATAGACTCAGGGCCTACAACCTTTCACTCGGTCAGGTCATAGCAACGCTCAGAAGGGAAAACCTGAATGTCTCAGCAGGGCATGTCACCAGGGGTTATACGGAGTATCTGGTGAGGGCCATGGGCGAGTACAAGTCCCTTGAGCCTATCGCCAATACCATTGTTGGCATGAGCAATGGCACACCGATATATATTAAGGATATAGCCACCGTCAAGGATACGCATAAAGAGATAAGAAACTACACCAGGACCAACAAGAAAGATTCCCTGGTGATGATGATCCTGAGACAGTCAGGGGCAAATACCGTTAAGGTTATCGACAGGGTAAAGAATGCACTCGAAGAGATGAAGGGAGAGATTCCCCAGGGTATTACCTTTCATGCCGTGATAGATTTCTCCCGGATTATCAAGAAGGTAGTCAAGCGCACCAATTTCAATGCAATTGAGGGGGGTATTCTAGCCATCCTGGTTATCCTCTTTTTTCTTGGCAGCTGGAGGCCCACCTTGATTATCTCCATGGCCATTCCGCTCTCTGTAGTCGCTACCTTTATGGGTATTTATGGTTTGGGTTATACCTTTAACATAATGACGCTCGGTGGTCTTGCCCTGGGGATCGGTATGCTCGTTGATAATGCCGTGGTGGTAATAGAGAATACCTTTAGGCATTTAGATGAATTGGGGGAGAACAGAAAGGAGGCTGCAAAGGCCGGGGCCACAGAGGTTGGAATGGCCATAACAGCCTCAACCTTGACAACCATGGCCGTGTTTTTACCCATGGTTTTGACCTCGGGGATAGCAGGCAAACTGTCGCGCCCGTTGGCTGTGACTGTATGCCTGGCACTGCTGGCATCTTTATTCGTTTCCCTTACCATAGTACCGATGATTGCCTCCAACATCTTGAGGGGAACAAAGAGGGATGAATCAGGAGCGACATCTGGTAGGGGCAGTTTTGAACGTGTCAGGAACATGTACAGGAGATCCCTTCTCTGGTCGCTGAGGCACAGGAAGACAGTCCTGGCAGCTACCGTGGTCCTCTTTGCCGGGAGTCTCTCTATGATTCCACGTTTGGGTATGGAGTTTATGCCAAAACAGGATATACCCATCCTATCCATGATGGCAAAGATGCCGGTGGGAACCAATCTGGAAGAGACGAACAGGGTTATCAAGAAGATCGAGGACAACATGCTTGATCAGCCGGAGACCCTGTATGCTACTCTCGTTATTGGCCTTACCGAGACCAGCAAGATGGACCTTGCCTGGGGTATGGGAACAGCGGATGTGAATGAGGCCCAGATTTTGGCTAAACTTGTTGATAAGGAGGAAAGGGGCAGATTATCGGATGAGATAACAGATGCAATACGGAGGGGGCTTCCCGAGGTGGAGGATGCCGAATTCAATTTCGTGGATTTAGGCGACATGATGATGGGCGCCGGAGGGGAATCGCCTGTAGAGGTGAAGATATTTGGTAAGGACCTTTCAGTCCTTGAAGACATTGGCAGGTCCATTGTGGAAAATTGCAGGGATATTCCTGGATTTCGGGATGTTGAGCTGAGCCTCAAGGCTGTCAAGCCGGAGATCCAGATAAAGGTGGACAGGGAAAAGGCGGCACGATTAGGCTTAACGGTTGGAGAGATTGGGGGGACAGCAAAGGAGGCATTCACTGGAATAGTAGCGGGCAAATACAGGATAGGAGGTGACGAATACGATCTCAGGGTGAGATTTCAGGATCTTGACCGAAGCTCAGTACGTGACATAAGCAATATCAACATCCCTTCTCCCCTGGGCCCCCAGGTTCCCCTCTACCAGATAGCAGAAATCGGGTACGGAAAGGGGCCGGTGGAGATAACCAGGGAGAATCAGGAGAGAAAGGTAACGGTAAAGGGAAATACCTTTGCAAGGGACATAGGAGGTGTTGTGAAGGATATAAAAGAGAGGGTAGCAAAAATAGATCTCCCAGAGGGATATCTTGTGAAATTTGGGGGACGCTATGAGGATATGCAGCAGGCCTTCTCTTCCCTGTCATGGTCGTTAGTAATAGCTATTATGCTGGTGTACATGATCATGGCAGCACAGTTTGAGTCCCTTCTGACGCCCTTTGTAATCATGTTTACAGTTCCTCTGGCATTTATAGGGGTTGTCTTCGGTCTCCTTGCCTTTGGAAAGACCCTTTCCGTGCCTTCCCTGATGGGAATTTTGATCCTAACGGGCATAGTGGTTAATAATGCTATTGTTATGATAGACTACATAAACAGATTAAAGAAGCGAGGGATTGAATTCAAAGAGGCTATTGTAAGGGGGGCAACGGTTAGGGTCCGGCCGATCCTGGTAACTGCCATCACCACCGTACTCGGGATGCTTCCCATGGCCTTGAGTCATACGGAAGGAGCGGAACTTCGTTCCCCTATGGCTGTGGCTGTCGCCTCTGGTTTACTGTTTTCCACCTTTCTCACCTTATTTATCATCCCCATTGCCTACAGCATTGTCAACAGGGTCTCGTACAGGCAAACCTAACAACTGCCTTTTGCCCTTACGCCCGTTTCCGTATTTCTCAGGGTATTCGTACATATTGTCGTCACACGGATGGAGAGGGCCACGGAGAGGAGATCTTTTTTTGTTTGTCCCGAAGGATTTCCGGACAGCCAGGAGCTATCAGGCCTCCGAGCAATATCTAGGTCAGAGGAGGGTGTTGCCGGGTATCAGGGAATCATCATTTACTCTTTCCCCAGCTCTTTGAGGGTATCCATAAGTACCTTATAGAACTTCTCATTATCAGAGATGGCCTTTTTGAGAATTAAGGGCAGGTTAGAGAGATCATCAGGGTGTACAACGAGATTGGCGCTTTTTGAAAAGGCCATCATATTATCCATGGTCTTGAATTCATTGCTTAACAGGACCAGAAAAACCTTTCTCCTTATGCTTATAGAAAGATGATTGAGATAATGGGTTATCGGACTGCGCTCAAGATCCTGTCCATCAAAACCATCGGAAAGGAGAATCAGGTCAAAGTGATGGAGACGTAGTTTACCCATTGCCTCACTTATAGATGAAGGTAGGACAGGCTTATAGGAGAGTTCCTCAAGGGCAGAACTGATCTCCATTATATCTCCTTCATTGCCATCCAAGACAAGGGCCAACCTGGCTCCTTCCTCAAACAGATCCAGAGGGCTCGTATCTTCCTCATATTCAAGGCCAGGTTTGTCAAATTCCTCTTTCCTTGAGATCAGATTTCCATCATGTTCCCTTGTATTTACCCTTATTTTACCCTTACATCTCGGGCAGGTAAGACTTACTGCTTGATTGGGCGGCACCTTTCTATCTGGTATGGTTAATCTTGCCCCGCACGATTTACAGGTAACATCCATAGGCCTGTCTCTCCACTCATTTATTTGAACGATTCATCATAGCTCTCGTCTATGGCCAGACCCTCGATAGAGGTAGTCTTTTCCCCCTTGGCCGCCCTTATTGCATCAATTGCCCTTCCTACCACTGCCTTCTGTGATGCATAGGCCATAGCTGTCTCTCTGGTGATAAGGCCATTCTTGTAATGCTCAGCAATGCACTGGTCAAATGTCATCATACCAAAGGCATGACCATTCTCTATAATATCATAGAATGTCTTATCCTCAGTTTCGCCGTGTATGATAAGGTCTTTTACTCTAAGGTTTGTGCCTAATATCTCAAAGGCTGCCACTCGACCACCCCCGATCTTAGGGAGCAGTCTTTGACATACTACCCACCTGATCATATCAGCCAGCCGAAATCTAATCTGCCTTTCCTCCTCTTGTTCGAACATGCCTACAATCCTGTTTATGGTTTGGCCTGCATCCACTGTATGAAGCGTGCTCAAGACAAGATGTCCGGTCTCTGCTGCAGACAGACCTATCTCCACTGTCTCCCTATCCCTCATTTCGCCCACCAGAATGACCTTTGGTGCCTGGCGCAGGGCAGACCTCAGCCCGGAGGCGAATTCATCAAAGTCGACACCCATCTCCCTCTGGTTGAATGTGGCCTTTTTCTGGGAATGGACAAACTCCAATGGGTCTTCCAGTGTAATCACATGAACTGATTGTTTTTCATTTATCTCGTTGAGAAAGGCCGCGATAGATGTGGTCTTTCCAGTTCCTGTGGCGCCGGTAACAAGGATGATTCCGTTCAATTCCTCTGTCATTTTGTAAAATGTGTGTGGAAGTTCCAACTCCTCAACTGTGGGCACCCTGGATGGTAATTGCCTCATCGCCACAGAATAGCATCCTTTCTGGGAAAAGACATTGACCCTGAAGCGCGCCTTTCCAGCCAACTGATAGGAGAAGTCACAAGACCCCCCTGTTAAGAGGTTTTTGATGAGTCTCCTGTCACTGTTAAGAAGGTTAAGGGCAAATATCTCGGCCTGGAAAGGGGTCAATCGATCAATAGGAGGTTTAAGGGAAACGGGCCTTAATGTACCTGAGGTCTCTACCTGTGTTGGTTTGTCTACCGTTATATTTATGTCAGACACGTCTTCATGTGATTCCAACATAGCCCCCAGGATGTGATCTACCTGTTGTTTTCTCATTTCTGTACCCCCTTCAAGTTAGGCCTCGGTAAAGTCTGCAGGAGGGCGTTTGAGGAACTGGAGAAATTTACCCTTGTCATTACATTTTGCATATGCCTCTTCTGGGCTTATCCTTTTTTTGCTCAAGAGATCCATGATGGCATCATCCAGAGATTGCATGCCATATTTCTTCCCAGTTTGGAGAGCAGATGGGATCTGAAAGGTCTTCCTTTCCCGTATCAGGTTTCTCACTGCTGGGGTGGCAACCATAATCTCAAGTGCTGCCACACGATCCAACTGATCCATACCGCTGTCTAGCCTTCTGAACAGACTCTGACACACGATTGCCCGGATGCCGTCAGCCAAGGTGCTCCTGATCTGAGGTTGCTGGTCAGAGGGAAAAACCTCTATTATCCGGTCTATTGTCTTGGCAGCAGAGGATGTATGGAGGGTACTAAAGACCAGATGGCCGGTTAAGGATGCCTCAATGGCAAGGTCGATGGTCTCGAGATCCCTCATCTCACCAACCATTATGATATCCGGATCCTCGCGAAGGGCACCTCGCAGGGCTGCAGCAAATGATCTTGTATGCATACCCACCTCCCGGTGATTTATCACGGCCTTTTGACTCACATGGACAAATTCGATAGGGTCTTCAACCGTAATAATATGATCCTTCCTGGTCCTGTTGGCCTCATCTACTATGGCTGCAAGGGTGGTTGACTTTCCGCACCCAGTTGGTCCTGTCACGAGGACAAGCCCTCTCGGCAGTGTGGCAAGCCGCGATATAACTGGCGGAAGGCCAAGCTCTGCACAGGTCATGATTCTACTAGGTATCTCTCTAAACACGGCGGCCACACCGTCTTTCTGTTTGAAGAAATTGGCCCTGTAACGAGCTAGGCCAGGTATCTCATAGGCAAAGTCAACATCTCCTGTCTCCTCAAATATCTTGATCTTGTGCTCTGGGGTTATTTCATAGAGCATGGCCCTGAGGGTATCATTATCCAGTGTCTTGTATTTTACCCTTTCGAGCTCCCCCCGAACCCTCAAAATAGGTTGTTTGCCGGCAGCTAAGTGAAGGTCTGAAGCTGCTTGCTCGTTCACCAGTTTAAAAAAGGCATCAATTTGGGCCATAGTTACTTCCCTCTACAGATGTCGATCTTGATAACCTGGATCTTTGTTTACGTTTAGCATACACATTATTGGCCTCAAACACAAGCTTTATGTTGAGGGGCCTGTCTATGAGCGGGAGGGGGGATAGCCTTGACATGACTATAAGCCTAAAATATAAAGGCCTCTGGCAGCCATTGCGTCAGGGGTATTGGATACAGGGGCATGGTAGCAAGAGATTTCTTCTTGAAAATTCCTACAGAGGGTAGTATAGCCACCTCAACTGGATCTATGAAAGCCGCGAGAATCTGTTAACGAGGAGTCCCCGATCATAACTTTAGGTGAAGGCCATGGAACGGACGAATGTGACTATTGATGGTACCAGGATTGCAGTTGACAAAGGCACCACGGTTTTGCAGGCTGCCCTGAGTGCTGGCATCTTTATTCCGGCACTGTGTTCTCACCCTCATTTGCCTTCATCAAGGCAGGTAAAACCCTTTCAGGTTGTCTACAGAGGCACAGACAAGCTAAGGAATGATGACTCTCTAAGGGAGTTTGAGGGTTGTCAGCTTTGTCTGGTCAAGATAGATGGTATGGAAGGCCTTCCAACTGCCTGCACCACCCAGGTTGCCGAGGGTATGGTTGCTCGTACCAATACCCCGGAAATTAAGCAAAAACGCAGGGAGAATCTCGAGGCCATGATGAGCGAACACCCAGGTGCCTGCCTTGCCTGTGATCGAAAGGAGGAATGTGATCCATTCAGGGCTAGTATACGCAAGGCCTCGGTGATAACAGGCTGTGAATTTTGCCCCAATAACTCGAAGTGCGAGTTACAGGAGGTGGCCGCATATGTAGGGATAAGTGACTCACTGCCCGCCTATGAATATAAGGGTTTGCCTGATGTAAAGACTGATCCCTTCTTTGAGCGGAACTATAACCTTTGTATTGCCTGTACCCGGTGTGTAAGGGCATGTCAGGAAGTAAGGGTTAATAGTGCTCTTGGGCTTGTTTTTCAAAATGGGGCCGTGGTGATTGGAAGCAAAGCACCAACGCTGGAGGAATCCGGGTGCCAGTTTTGTGGGGCATGTGTTGATGTATGCCCCACAGGGGCATTAACCGAGTGGATTAATAAGTGGGATGGCGTTGCAGAGAGGCAGGTGTTGTCTACCTGTCCCTATTGCGGGGTAGGTTGTCAGTTAGAACTCCAGATTAAGAGAGATAGGATTATTGGCGTTAGCCCGAAAGGAGATGGCACGGTAAATCAAGGGCAGGCATGTGTGAAAGGCAGGTTCGGGGTAGTTGAATATGTCCACCACCCGGATAGGCTCAAAGTTCCTTATATCCGGAGGGGCGGAGGCCTTGAGGAGGCCACCTGGGAGGAGGCACTGGAGTTGGTTGCTGAGAGGATGGGCAGTTACAATCCTCATGAGGTAGCTGTCATTTCTTCGGCAAAGTGCACAAATGAGGAAAACTATGTTGCCCAGAAGTTTGCACGGGCAGTGCTTGGCACCAACAATATTGACCACTGTGCACGTCTTTGACACTCTTCAACGGTGGCCGGGCTGGCCGCCTCTTTTGGGGCTGGTGCAATGACCAACAGCATAGATGAAATAGGGCATGCCAGATGCATCCTGGCAATAGGCACCAATACCACCTATGCCCACCCTGTAATTGGTATGAAGGTGAAGCAAGCATCCAAGAACGGGGCAAGGCTCATTGTAGCAAATCCAAGGGAGATAGAACTGGTGAGCCACGCTGATCTGTGGCTGCAGCAAAACCCCGGCAGTGACGTTGCCCTTCTTATGGGAATGATGAGGGTTATCGTGGATGAGGGTCTCTGTGACAGGGACTTTATTGAAGAGAGGTGCGAGAACTATGATGCCTTTACGGATTCCCTCAAAAAATTTCAGCTGGAAAGGGTAGAAGAGATTACCGGGGTTCCAAAGGACAAGATAATTGAGGCGGCAAGGGTATATGCCACTGATAAACCCTCCACAATCCTTTACGCGATGGGCATTACCCAGCATTCTCATGGTACGGATAATGTCATAGCTATCGCAGACCTGGCCATGCTTACCGGCAATGTTGGGAAGCCATCAACGGGGGTGAACCCCTTAAGGGGCCAGAACAATGTTCAGGGCGCATGTGATATGGGGGCCTTGCCTAATGTATTTACCGGGTATCAGGGAGTGGTAGATAAGGAGATAAGGGGGAAATTTGAGGATGCCTGGGGTACGTATTTACCGCGTGAACCCGGGCTTACCCTGCTTGAGATACTGGATGCAGCCCACAGAAAGCAGATAAAGGCCCTCTACCTTATTGGCGAAAACCCGATACTGAGCGATCCTGATGCACGACATGCGCGGGAATCTTTGAAGGCACTTGATTTCTTTGTCGTTCAGGATATTTTCATGTCCGAGACTGCCCAGCTGGCTGATGTGGTTCTGGCGAGTGCAACGTTTGCCGAGAAGGATGGGACATTTACCAATACGGACAGGAGGGTGCAGAGGGTTAGAAAGGCCCTTGAGCCCGTTGGCGATTGTAAGCCTGATTGGTGGATTACCTGTCAGATCGGGCAAAGGATGGGAAGGAAAGGTTTTGATTTTGGGGGGCCATATCAGATCATGGAAGAGATCTCCAGGCTAACCCCAAGCTATGGGGGCATTACCTATGAGAGGTTGGGGGATGGTGGGATTCACTGGCCGTGTCCCACCAAGGACCATCCAGGCACACCTATACTGCATACGGAGAGGTTTACCAGGGGAAAAGGCCGGTTTATACCTTTAGAGTATAGACCACCAGCGGAACTTCCTGATGATGAATACCCTCTGCTGCTCACCACTGAAAGGAGCAGGTACCACTTTCACACTGGCACCATGACGCGAAAGGTGCGAGGGTTAACCGCCTTGGAAGGCGAGGGTGTAGTGGAGATAAACCCAAAGGATGCCTCTCGATTAGGCATCAGTGATGGTGAGATGGTGAAGGTTGTATCAAGGAGGGGGGCGGTCATGGCCAGGACAAAAGTGACAGAGGTCACGCCGTTGAAGGTTGTGACGATGAATTTTCACTTTGTAGAGAGCCCTACTAATCAATTGACCAATCCGGCCCTTGACCCTGTGGCAAAGATACCCGAGTTTAAGGTTTGCGCAGTTAGGGTGGAGAAGATCTAGAAAGGGTTTTGTTCGGAGGTGCACATTGTACAAGGTATTGTTCAAGCAAGATTTAGTACCCAATATACATCTGGTAAAGGTTTCGGCCCCGTATGTAGCTAAGAAGGCCAGGCCAGGTCAGTTCGTTATTATTGCCATTGACGAGAGAGGAGAAAGGGTTCCTCTGACGATTGCGGATTGGGATCGGGAAGGGGGCTCTATCACCATGGTATTCATGGAGGTGGGCACTACAACCCAGCGCCTGGCCTCATTAAATGTGGGTGATTCCATTGCACATCTTGTAGGGCCCTTGGGCATCCCGACACACATTGACAGATTTGGCACGGTAGTCTGTGTTGGTGGTTGTTATGGTATAGCTGCTATGATGCCCATTGCCCGGGCTATGAAGGAGCAAGGCAACAGGGTTATCTCAATTATCGAGGCAAGGAGCAGGTATCTCTTGTTTTGGGAAGAGGAATTAGGGAGGGTTAGCGATCAGTTGATGGTAACTACTGGCGATGGTTCATATGCCGCTCAGGGATGGATTCCTGATCAGATCAAGCGCATAATCGATGGTGGAGAGAAGATCGATCTTCTTGTTGCCCTTGGTTGTACCTATATGATGAAGCTTTGTTCAGAGGCATCAAGGCCTTTTGGCATTAAGACGATTGTCCACCTGAATTCGATAATGGTAGATGGTACAGGCATGTGTGGTTCCTGCAGGGTATCAGTTGGTGGAGAGACTAAGTTTGCCTGTGTAGATGGTCCGGAATTTGACGGTCATCAGGTAGATTGGGATTTACTCTTATCACGGCAAAGGGGTTATCAGGATGAAGAGATCCACTCACTGCGTGAGTGGGAGAGTCAAGGCTGGCGCAGGACCTAAGGGCAAAACCCTCCACCCCTTTCCCTATACGGTTGTATGGGCGGATTCCAGGGGCCTTTGAGGGGTAACCCCTCTCGCCTCACTGTTTGAAAATAAGGATACATTCAACTACCGACAACGGAGCGGGCATAGTTCCCACGGGGAGGGATAGTGCCTTTTTCTGAACAAACTTTGACTTGATTTTGGTCATAGAATGGCCATAGTATAGTGGGACTTGTGGTTTACGGGGATAGACAGAGGGGAAATTACATGAATCGGCTCGACCAGGTAAGCGGCATGCACTATGAGGGGATGTGTATCCGGCCGCCCAGCGAGGCAAATAGCATCCTCCTTCAGGCCACTGTTGGATGTTCCCATAACAAGTGCACCTTTTGCGGCTCATACAAGGATAAAAGGTTTCGGATCAAGGACAATGACATTATCTTGAGCGATATCCTCTTTGCCTCACGGTACATGCGGAATCAGGACAGGGTGTTTATCATGGATGGTGATGCCCTGATCATCCCTTATCCCCGTTTGATGTGGGTTTTGGAAAGAATAAGGGAACATCTCCCATGGGTCAGGAGGGTTGGCCTGTATGCTAACACCAAAGGCATAAGGATGAAGGGCGAGGAGGAATTGATAAGACTGAAGGAAATGGGCCTCGGCATAATCTATATGGGTATAGAGACAGGGGATGATCAGACCTTGAAGGCTGTCAGGAAGGGAGCCGATTCCCAGAGGGCGTTAGATATGGGTAAAAAGGTTAAGGGAGCAGGTATAAGGCTTTCCGTTACGGTTCTTTTGGGGATTGCCGGCAAGAAGAGGTCGCTCATCCATGCCAATGCAACAGGAAGACTCTTAAGCGCAATAGATCCTGACTACGTTGGTGCCCTGACACTCATGGTAATACCCGGCACACCCCTGGCAGATGATATTTCAGCTGGCAGGTTTGAACTCCCTGATAATCTTGGTTTGCTCATGGAATTGAGAGAGATGATAGCCTCCACCGACCTCACCAATGGTCTTTTCTTCTCCAACCATGCATCAAACTATCTGCCGGTCAAGGCCAGGCTCCCCGAGGGGAAAGAACAGACCCTTGATTTAATAGATATGGCCCTTCAAGGAAAGGTGGGCCTGAGGCCGGAGTGGATGAGGGCGCTTTAAATGACAAGATCAGGAATAGATGATTACCTCTATGCAGTCATAATGGCAGGAGGAAGTGGAACCAGATTCTGGCCAAGGAGCAGAAAGAATAGGCCAAAGCAGCTCCTCAATATCACTGGAGACGAGGTCCTTCTTAAAAAAGCGATCCAGCTTATGAAATCCATTCTCCCTGTCAGCAGGATAAGGATAGTGACCACCGCAGCGCAGGTAGATGCGGTTAGGAGAACGGTTCCAGAGATACCAGATGAACATATGATAATCGAACCATGTGGGAAGAATACGGCCCCGGCCATTGGAATTTCCGCCCTTTTCCTTGAAAGGGATAATCCAGGTGCCGTTATGGTAATTCTGCCTGCAGATCATTATATTGAGGATGAAAAGAAGTTTTATCGGAGCATCATGGCAGGTGCCCATCAAGCCTCTCAGGGGAATTACCTTGTGACCATCGGAATCCCTCCAAGGGAACCAGAGACTGGTTATGGATATATTGAGACAGATGAATTAATAGATAAAAGGGATGCGATATACTCTGTTCAATCCTTTCATGAGAAACCCGACTTGGACACGGCCAGGGTTTTTATCAGCCAGGGCAACTTCTTCTGGAATAGCGGTATCTTTATTGCGGGCGTTTCGACCATACTGAGGGAGATTTCAGAATACCTCCCTCACCATTACAGATGGCTTGCGAAAATGAGGGAATCCCTGGGTAGGGAGGAAGAGTCAGCAGTAATCACCGAGGCCTATCAAAATATGGAGGCCATCTCCATCGACTATGGGGTTATAGAGAAGTCAAGGCGTGTTCTCATGGTGGTGGGGGATTTTGGTTGGAATGATGTGGGATCTTGGCCGTCAGCTGCCCAGTACTGGCCTGTGGATAGCAATAACAATGCCTTTATTGGAGAGCTGATCAATCTCGATTCTTCTCAATGCATTGTCTATAGCCCCAAAAAACTGGTTGCACTCCTGGGTGTGGAGGATCTTGTGGTTGTAGAGGAGGATGATGCCCTTTTGATCAGTAAAAAGGGGAGGTCTCAGGATGTGAGAAAACTCGTGGAGATGCTGAGATCCCAGGGCAAGGATGAGATTCTGTAAGGGGGATATAAAGGAATAGATATGAACCCGGAGATCTATAGGGAATATGACATAAGGGGTATCATAGGTGAAGACATCAAGCAGGATGAATTTACTATCCTGGGAAAGGGCTTTGGTACCTATTTCAATCACTTAGGAGAAAGAAGGATTGTGTTAGGAAGGGACTGTAGGTTGAGTTCACCCAAGGTAAGAGATGGGGTAGCAGAGGGTCTTGTATCAACCGGCTGCAATGTAGTAGATGTAGGGATTTGTCCCACCCCAACGCTTTACTTTGCTATACGGCACCTGAAGGCTGACGGAGGGATTATGATTACTGCAAGTCACAATCCACCTCATTACAATGGCTTCAAGGTATGCAGCGGTTTCGATACTATCTATGGGGAGGACATTCAGAAGTTGAGGCGTCTTATTGAACAAGGGGATTTTGTAGGGGGAAGGGGAACATATTCCTCATATGAAGTCCTTGGGCCATATATGGATATGATCAGAGGGGATATCAAAATAAGCCCGGGGATTAAAGTAGGTTTTGATGCAGGCAATGGAACAGCAGGGCCTGTAGGGGTAAAGATCTTGAAATCCTTTGGCTGTGAGGTTCATGATCTTTACTGTGATATGGATGGCTCATTTCCGAACCATGATCCAGATCCTACTGTAGTGGATAATATGAAGGATCTTATTGAGGAGGTGAGGAGGTGCAGGCTTGACCTCGGTATTGGTGTTGATGGAGACGGAGACAGGGTAGGAGTGGTAGACAGCTCGGGTAATATTGTATTTGGAGATATGCTTTTGCTTATCTTTGCAAGGGATATCCTGGTTGAACATCCCGGCGCAACGATTATTTCCGAGGTTAAGAGTTCAGATAGAATGTATAGAGATATCGCGGCCCACGGTGGAAATGCCATCATGTGGAAGACAGGGCATTCCCTGATAAAGAACAAGATGAAGAAGAGCAAGGCCCTTCTGGCAGGAGAGATGAGCGGTCATATGTTTTTTGCTGACAGGTATTTTGGTTATGATGATGCCATCTATGCATCATGCAGGCTGCTGGAGATACTCTCCAGGACCGGTAAATCAATTGAAGGGCTTTTAGAAGATGTTCCAAATTCATATGCCACACCTGAAGTGAGGGTGGAGTGCCCTGATTCCAAGAAATTTCAGCTTGTGGATAGGCTTAAGGATGAATTCAGCAAACAATATAAGATAATTGATGTGGATGGCGTCAGAATTGTCTTTGATGACGGTTGGGGCTTGGTGAGGGCCTCTAATACTCAGCCCGCCCTTGTACTCAGATTTGAGGCACAATCAAAAGAAAGGCTTGAGCAAATTAGGACAACAATAGAGGGGGCTATTGAAAGATTCAGCTGACGTAAGGAAATCGAGAGCATCGGGATAATGGATGATAGGGTTAAAGAGGGCATTCTGCAAAGGGTAGCCACTGAACCATATGCCAAGAAACTGGGTTTAAGGTTGCTCAGATTAGAGCCCGGATATGCCCTGGTGGAGATGGATCTTAGGGATGATATGGCCAATATTTTTGATATGACCCATGGGGGGGCTATATTTTCCTTAATTGATGAGGCCTTTGAGATATCGTGTAACACCCATGGTACGGTGGCTGTTGCCCTGAATATAACAGTTACCTATCATAAGCCCCCAACAAAAAGAGGGGTGTTAAGGGCGGAATCCAAGGAGATCTACCGGTCGAGAAAGACGGCTATGTATGAGATAAGGGTTACTGAGGGAGAAAACAACAGCCTCATAGCCTCATGTCAGGCCCTGGCATATAGAAAAGAAGAAAAACTCCCTTTTCTCCGATAGATAATTGCTCTCTCTAAAATCCTATACCATCTACCCCTATGTTTCCGGTTTCTTCCTCTATATCGAACCTGAGCGGGAGAAATTGCTCGACAACCCAGATATTTGTCAGGAGATGTTCAGTTATGCTTTCAGTTATCAATGTTGAGCGTCCCTTGGCCAGGGCCATATAGGGAACGAGCTGGTCGGCAAGGTGAATATCAATAACCCCCTTGGAATCCAGGAATTCGATAAACTGACTGCAGGCATCATCAGCCACCTCTTCGGCCCTCTTTCCTTTCTTGCCCAATGAGGTAAAACCCCCTATACTTCCCTCAAATTGAGCGGCTAAAAAGAGAAATGTCCCTTGACCAGGAGATGGGGCCTTCTCAATCGAGGTATTGGGGCGGATTCCTAGATACTCAATCCTTTTTAAGGCCTGGTCTCTCTGTCTCTCACCTATAGTCAGAGGGAGGTTGGAGATGGCGGAAAGTATATGAAGACTGAGTAGCCTGCCTCGGTTAGAAAGGTGAATTGCCTCGAGGCCTTTCGTGTCTTTTATCAAGGCCTTAACCTTGCCACCTCCCTTGGGATACCACCCCCATGTATCAATCTCTAAAGAAACCGCTCCCCCCATCTTTTTAAGGGCAGGCAAAAACACGACCTGAAGGTAATGAAAAGGTGGACTCCATGGAACATGGGTACCCCCCGTGATCTCAATTTGAGAGGGGATCTTTCCGAAGAGCAAGACGGGAATCAGGGCCTGTATTACTAATCCTGTTGAACCAGCAGTCCCGATATGAAAGGAGTACTTTCCTCCCCTTATCTCTCCAGGCTCAAAGAGGAGTTCACGTGAGTCGAGTTTCGCACCTTCAACCTTGGCCCCAGTAATAGTTGCCAGCGCATTTACCGCCATCAGGTGTTGAGGCCTGAGTCCTGGCTTTTCCCTATTACCCCTGATGTGATCAATATGCACAGGCGCCCTGAGGATAGCAGACAGGGTTAAGGCCGTTCTGAGAATCTGACCACCTCCTTCCCCGTACCTGCCATCTATGTGAAGCTTTTTGCTTTCATTCATAAGAAAATGATACGAGATTTAGATACTTGGATTGGTTGAATGGTAAAGGCCATTCTAATAAAAAATATAGTACTATCCACTTAATTCAGCATCATTTTGAGTGGTGGGGAAACTGCCAAATCATGCATAAAGGCGTAAATGCTTTTTATGCTATTGTAAGCCTTTTGAATAAGGTTCGAACTATTAATGAACTCGCCGGCTCATCTATGCCTTGATACTTTGGCTATTATCAGAAAGCCAATATAGCTTTGGTCCGATGCCAGCATTCAGAAGGCCCCTTGATGACAACCTCTTTTCCGAAAACTTGCTGAGCCAATAGGATATGCATAAAAATAGAAAAAAACGAAAGATCAATGTATTAATTTCCCTTACAATTCAGTCTATTCAGAAACTACATTCCGGCAAGGCTTGGTTTGTGATGTTAGTCAATCTTGTAATGCTCCCTATCCTGATGCAGGGCATATATTACTATAGAAAACAAAGAGCTAAAGAATTGTTAAGGTGATTATCATACACGAAGCCATTGATCGAGTAACCTATATCTTGCAACATTTGGGTAACCTATGTCCTGATACTTTTCACTTAGCTGAATAGAGTTAATAGGCTATTCAAAGATTGACACGGGTATATCTATACATTCAGGAGTGTTTAAGACTACATGAAATGAAAAATTTTCTATTCGAGTTAAAACTTTTCTTGAAATATTGATCTTTACAGTTATTCTAGTAGGACTATCTGCGTTCAGGTAGCAATAAAATAAGAATAGTAAAAATCATGCGTAATTATGATGTTGTCGTAATTGGAGCAGGCCCTGCTGGAGCCACGGCGGCCTATCATTGTACAAAGTCGGATTTAGATACACTGTTTGTAGATAAGAGCCAATTCCCCCGTTATAAGGCATGTGGAGGAGCATTATCAGAGCGAGCGATGTCATATCTAGATTTTCCTGTGGATGATGAACTCATTGAACGAGATATCTATGGGGCTAGAGTGAGATTTGGCAATGAGGGCATAGAGGTACTAAAGCCACATAGAATAGCAGGCTTGGTTACACGCTATAAGTTTGACTATTTTTTAGTGCAACAGGCAATAGAGGCTGGAGCGAAATTCTTAGAAAATGAAAAAGTCACGGATTTACAAATATCAGATGAATATGTTGATATAATCACGAGCAAGGTCCACATTCGCGCTAAATTAGTTATTGGTGCTGACGGTTCCCAAGGGATTACCTCTCATTACATCCGTGATGCAATCAAGAAAAGTGAGTATGCTGTAGGACTAGTTACGGAAATCCCAGCGGATAACAGGAACATAGACAAATATATACTGAATAGCATTGAAATTCACCTTGGGATTACGAATATGGGATATGGTTGGGTTTTTCCCCATGAAGGATATTTTAGTGTAGGTGTTGCTGGTATTGCGGATAAGCTAAGTAATCCGAAAAGGATACTGACCAATTTCTTAAGGCAAAGAGGGTTTCACGGACAATATAGATTTCATGCTCACAGGATACCAATGGGTGGAGTGCCAAGAAAGAAGGTCACGGATAGAATCATTCTTGTTGGAGATGCTGCTGGTTTTGTCGATAGCTTTCACGGTGAGGGGATAGCGTATGCTATTCTTTCAGCAAAAATTGCAGCCGATGTTTGTCATAATGCCTTACAACATAATGACGGATGGAGGGAGGATTTTCTCAAGATTTATGATGATGAATGCTATAGGCAATTTGAGTATAATCTAAAATACTCATTAATTCTTGCCAAGCTTATGCACAGATTCCCAAAATTGTTCCTTAAACTCATGGCCTCTGATAAAAATGTTTTAGGTCACTTTCTTGATGTTGCTACAAACAAGGTAACTTATAAAGAATATCTTAGGTGGATAAGACATAGAGCTCCTGTCTTCTTTGTGCAAAGGGCTATAGAGAAAATGTTAATGTTAAAGGAGCTCAGATAGTCATACACCGAATGATAAAGATTGCACCCAGAATTCTCTGCTGTGCTAAGCTCCACTTACAATCTTATTAAAGCGGCATATCTCACTAATCGGACAAATTAAAAGACGCCAGCCAGTTTACCGACAACAGACTTCAGTAAATGTAAATGATAAAAGTGAAGTTTGTATTTAATACTTACTACAAAAAAGGAAGAAGGAAAAACCCCTTTTAAAAGATCCTGTCAAAACCTGATATTAGAACCAAGCAAGAGGTTATAGCCAATCTTGTCAAATTATCTCCAGGTTATTTTCGATCTTGTTTAAAACACAGGATTTCATGACTTTTTGGGCCGCAGTTAAAAAGAAGGTCAAAGGCCGAGAGATTATGGATAAATTCGCCCCAGAGCTGTGGATAGACGGGAGTGGGAGGGGTAAAAAAGCTGAGCCTTATCCCCGCGCGAGAAAATAGTTCCTGATCGAGATATTTTTCTGCGCACCTCTGGGCCAGATAGTCAGATGAGCCGATTTTACGGCATATGGCAATCAGGAGTTCATTTCCTTTCCCTTTAATGCCCAAGCCAGATTGCAAGATTAGGGGTGTGTCAATCATAAGATGTTTTTTCAGGTACTGGATTAGACTCATATTGAGATCTATGAGTTTCTCAAATTTTTCTGAGAAGATCTCAGAAATAGAATCCAGATGCTCTCTGAAATAGGGGGCATTGGCATAGGAAGTCTTTAGGCTGGCTAAGTGTTTTTTTCTCCAGTTCCCTTCAGGGCACATTGTTACCTCGCTGATTTTTTGTAGGCCGAGCCCCTTTCTCCATACAGGGATTGTAATCCACAAGGTTCCCTGGTCGTTTTTAAAGCGATTTCTGGTTATCCACGTTGTCCTCTGAGGAAATTGAACATCATCCAGAATAACCATTGCGTCAGAAAGATGGGCCTTCAAAAAGAATCCAGGAAATGGGGCAAAAAATGGTTGGTAGGTAGATACAATCATTTCCGCCTTTTTCAAGCTCAGGCCTTCATGAGAGATTGAATCTTAGCAAGTTCTTCGGTTGTGTTGATATTGAGAAAGGCCCTGCTCGGGGAACCAAATCTCCTGATCTCGTCTTCATTGACATACCTAACTGATATCTGGTCGTAAAAAAGCCTGATCTGGTAACGTTTAGAGTCAATGAGACCCCTGATAGGCCCCAGACAGGATTGGGCATAGATAGCATGGAGAGGTTCTATTTCATTGGCCACTGAGGGAACCACGGCTGCATGGTTATCCTTTATATCCACCATATAACGAACTAACTGCCTGTTAATAAATGGCATATCGCATGCAACAAAAAACCCCGCCTGGTGGGATATACTCATAAGTCCCGAGTATATACCGCCTATGGGGCCTAATCCTTTGATGAGATCCTCCACGATTGGTATGTCAAGATATTCGTAGTCCTTCTTTTCATTGGTGACCAGGATGACTCGTTTAAAGATATTTTTCATTTTCTCCGTCACCATCTCGATCAGTCGCATGCCGTCGATCTCAAGAAGGGCCTTGTTTTGACCGTAGCGTTCGCTTGATCCACCAGCCAATATTACGCCTGTAACGGAGTCGCATGGCTCCTTTCGTTTAGCTTTTTCCTTCATAATAGTCCTATCATTTCTTCGTTAATGCGTTTATACACAAATCTCTTTTATTCGTCAAAATACACAGGTAGGCCGTTGATTTGCTTGATATTTTCTCTTTTTTAGTGTAAACTAAAAGGGTTGATTTTCGCAATTCTAAAATATTCTTCGCTAACCTATTGACATAAAAGGTATTTTGTGTCATAAAAGAATGTTTTTCTAATAAGGCTTACCGCATGCGCCAAAAGAGGGGAAATTGAGCAGAGACGACTTGATACATTTGGAAGGTTTGGTCACACGGATGTTAGGGGGAGGAACTATGGAGATCGAGTGTGACAAAGGAATTAAGGTTACTGGTGTACTTTCCGGTCGAATGAAGAAGAACAAGATCAAGGTAATAGTTGGGGACAGGGTGCAGGTTAGTGTTTCCCCTTACGATACTGCGCATGGCCTCATCACCTACCGCCTGAGATAAAATCTTCCACTCTCTTAAAAGAGACCCCTATTCCTGCTTGAAAGAGTAAAACATCTCTGGAACGAAATCCTCATAAAAGAGTTGTTTAGCCAAGTGCTTGGAAGACCAGTCTTCTCTGCCTCTTCCTGTTGTCAAAATCCACAAGGACAATCTGTTGCCACGTGCCGGTAGCTAGCTTATTTGCCACGAAGGGTATGGTTAGAGAGGTCTTGCATATGGCTGATCTAACATGAGAAAAGCCGTTTCCATCACCCCACCTTAGATTATGCCTGTATTCTATGGCTTGGGGGATGAGTCTTTCAAAGGCATCTTTCAAGTCTTCAATAACACCTGATTCGAATTCAATAGTCGTTACCCCAGCGGTGGACCCAGGAACAAATATGACAACGGATCCTTCAGGGAATGGTAGTTTTCTTACAAAATCAGCCACCAATGAGGTGATATCATGGACATCATTAAAACCTTTCGTTCCTATTTCAAATTGTTTGGTAACAACTGCCATGCTGGTGTCTCCTCATGCTAATCTGCTCCTTTTTCCAGGATAAGAAGGCATCTCTTTCCCCCTGTCTCTGGGAGGCTATAGGGAATTTTCTTACCAATCCTGAGACGTAATTCCTCCATTAATCCTTCACTGTCTTTAATCTCTTGGTCAACCCTTGACCCCTTGAAGGTTACCAAAAGGCTGCCTGGTTCAAGATAGGCGGAACAGATGGTGAGTATTTTTTTTAGGGGTGCCAGGGCACGGGCAGTAACAATATCATAGAAAGGCAGTAGCATCGGCAGGTCAGCCCTCCTTTCTGCGCGACCCCTATATGCATCAATACCATTGAGGCCTAATTTTCTGATTATATACCTTAAGAAGCTCACCTTTTTAGCCTTTGATTCGATAAGGTGCACATCAAATTCCGGTCTCGCTATCTTGATTGGTAAGCCGGGAATACCAGCTCCTGAACCTATGTCAAGTAGTGTGCCATCTGGGGGAAGATAGAGGAGTGCTACCAGGGAATCCAGAAGAAGTCTTATGATCATCTCCCTTTTTTCTAATATGCCCGTGAGATTCATTCGCCGGTTCCATGACCATAACCCCTCCAGGAAAAGGGAAAAGAGGTATAACTGTCTTTCTGAAAGCGTAACCCCAAATTCACGGGCACCTTCCCTTAGCAGTTGCTGATCTCCGCTCTTCAACTTTTCCTGAGATATCTTTAGTAAGGTGATTTGATCCTTATGTATTGTCTTGAAACTAATTGGCAGGATAGTTTCAATGGGAATGGTTGTCAAGATACAAGTAGTTTACCTGCACTTCCTTATAGTAGCTTGATTTTTAACAGGGAAGAGGCTAGATTGTCCGGGTAAGGGCAAAGACAGGTTAGGGCACATCAGGCATGAATATACATACATATCCAGATCCTATTTTGAAGAAGAAGGCAGAGCCGGTCGTCAGTATCGATGGGGGCCTTCAGAGGCTTATCAACAATATGAGCAAATTGATGTATGAAGCATGGGGGATAGGGCTGGCCGCAAATCAGGTTGGGGTAGCGAAAAGGATTATTATCTTTGATACAACCTATAGGGAAAAGGAGAAGGATTTAACGGTTTTGATTAATCCAACAATTGTTCTGGCAGAAGGCAAGGTAGTATCTGAAGAGGGGTGCCTGAGCGTACCTGATTTTCAAGGCAAGATCACCAGGGAAGAATATCTCAAGGTGAGGGGCCTTGATAGGCGTGGTAAACCCATTGATATTGATGCCGAAGGTTTGACCGCTATTTGTATCCAGCATGAAATTGACCACCTTAATGGTACCCTCATACTTGATCATGTTAGCCATCTGAAGAGGAATCTCTATAGAAGAAAGATAGATAAGTTATTGAAAAAGGGTTAATAATGGGAGACCAGACTTCACGTGTCTCATTTCCATCAAGGCCAAAGATAGTCTTTCTGGGCACACCCCAGTTCGCCCTTCCCACATTAAGGGCCTTAATGGATGAGGGATATCATATCCTTTCCGTAGTTACTCAGCCGGATAGACCAAAGGGGAGGGGTCAGAAACTGACACCACCTCCTGTAAAGATTCTTGCCAGAGAAAACAATCTTACCATCCTTCAGCCAAGAAAGTTAGATGAGGGTTTTTTAGATCTCCTTGTTCCCATGAAACCTGACCTTCTCGTTGTTATTGCCTTTGGGCAGATAATTCCCGGTAGGGTACTGAGCTCAGCCAGATGGGGAGGAATAAACATCCATGCCTCTCTCTTACCAAAGTACAGGGGTTCAGCCCCCATTCAGTGGGCTATTATCAACAATGAGAAAAAGACAGGGCTGACAGCTATGTGTATGGATGAAGGCCTTGATACTGGGCCAATCCTTATGCAACAGGAGGTGGATATCCTGAAAGGAGAAACCGCAGGTCAGTTACATGATAGGCTTTCTTGCTTGGCACCTGGATTACTTATGAACACCCTCCAGGGGTTGTCTGAGGGCGCCATTGAAAAGAAAAAACAGGATGATTTCCTCGCTACCTATGCCCCAAAGCTAACCAGGGATCAGGGCCTGATAAACTGGTCCTTGCCTGGGGAACGTGTCTGTGGGTTAATCAGGGGTTTAGATCCCTGGCCAGGGGCCTTTACCTACTGGAACGGAAAAATGTTGAAGGTGTTTGGTTGTTTCCTCGCTGATGCTAGACAGAGGGCCTTAGCGCCAGGTCGGATAAAGGGTTTAACCGAGAAAGGTCTTAAGATAGAAACCGGGAAAGGGTCCGTCATTGTCAGGGAGATTCAATCGCCTGGGAAAAGGAGGCTGGCAGCTCGGGAATTTATAAGGGGGAGCCGGTTGGATTCGGGAAGTATTTTGGGATAATAGTGATAGGTGAAGACCTGGCACTTACGTAACCTCCATGAGTCAGTGAGGGTTATGAGGGGATTTTTCCGGGGGTCTCCTCTCAGGAACATACACGTGACGGATTTTCTCCTCGTTCCAGGCCCTTGATACATAAAGATTACAATAGCAGCTCCCATACGCTTCCACGTCAGGGGCCCTGTAGACGCAGGGGCACACGATGTCTTTGTCCTTTTCCCGGTCTCCTGATGCTAGCCTGCATGGGCAGGACATGTACCCATAACGATTTTTATTTACCAGAAGGGCCTCAAGGAGTTCAAAGACCCTCTGTTTGTCCCTGTTAAAGTAGTAACCTTTTGGTTCCTGCGCCTTTTTGAGCATCTCATATAGTTTTTCCACCTCGCTCATAGTCCAAGGGCCTCCTTTATCTCATGTTCTTTATATCCCACGATGACCTTGTCTCCAATGATAATGGTAGGAAAGGAGCAGTGTGGATTCAATTTTCTCACGTCTTCAAGGATTGCGGCCCTTTCGTTCCCCTCAAGTAGGTCCACATCTGTAAACTTATACTGAACCCGGCAGTCGTTCAGAAGCTTTTTGGTTGCCTTACAATGACTACAGGTACTGAGCGTATAGATCTTAACGGGCTTTTGCATGCCTAACCTCCTACCTCTTTCGACAGGTAATCAGGTTCGATAAAAGATTACTGCACAAATACTTATAGTAATTGCCTGACCCTGTATTTTCACAATTTCAGGAGAAGAATTGTTTACCTTGTGTGTTACGGTGAATTTGGTTTTTAGCAACCTCAGTTATAATTACCATACACCGTTACGTGTAATTCTTCCATAGAAATTTGAAGCCGATCAGGGGGAGGCTAGTGTCATGTGTTAGGTAAATTGGGCTGTTTGGAAAAACTTTTGACCGGTTTTTTATACTGTGTTATACAAGATCCAGGGAGGGATGTCCGAGTGGTTGAAGGAGGCGGTCTTGAAAACCGTTGTCCCGTAAGGGACCGTGGGTTCGAATCCTACTCCCTCCGCCAGGAAATCTCACGCTGCTAGATTTCACCACGTGGGTTTGCGGAGAGATGGCCGAGTTGGCTGAAGGCGCTCGCCTGCTAAGTGAGTGTAGGGCGAAAGCTCTACCGAGGGTTCGAATCCCTCTCTCTCCGCCAAAAGATATTATTTTCCGGTTTGTGGCATGTATCAGATCCTTCGCCACGTTGTTCCACCTCTCGTGTCAGTCACTTCAACTCCGAGATTTTTCAGCTCGCCTCTTATCTTATCGGCCCTTGCCCAGTCGTTTTTTTGCCGGGCATAGGCCCTTTCTTTTATTAATTTCTCTATGTGTTCGGAAGATTCTGGCCCTGTCAGGTCCATCACCATAAGCACTGAGTTGATCTTGAAGAGAACATCTTCGATCTTATTTCGGTCAGACGGGTGCAAGCCCTCGGAATTCATTATGCGGTTGGTTTGATGTGTAAATTCAAAGAGTGCGGCCAGGGCAGGTGCAAGGTTTAGATCGTTATCCATTTCCTTCACAAACCTATGCCTAAGATCATAGACTAATTGATCAATTTGAGAAGTGACTGGGCCCTCCGGGGAGGATCGGAGTTTATGGACGAATCTATCTAAGCGGGAGACCGTATTCTGAGCGATTGCCAGCTTTGACCATGAAAAATCGATTGCCTTCCTGTAGTGCATGTTGATGAGCCAGTATCGAACCTCTCTTCCCCCATACCCCTTATTGAGCACATCTCTGAGGGTAATAGACTTTTCAGTGGGCATTTCAGGGAGTTTTTCTTGTTTTACCAGCTCGTGATGAACCCAGTAGTTTGCTAGTGGCTTGCCAGTAAGGCCTTCTGATATGGCTATAGTGTTTTCATGGTGTGGAAAGACCAGGTCTGTACTTCCGGTGTAGATGTCATAGGTTTCACCGAGATAATCCATGGCCATGGCAGCACATTCGATGTGCCAACTAGGTCGAACGTTTCCCCACCTCGTGGAAAAGAAGATTCCCCTCTTCAGTTCATTTAATGTTGATCTCTTGAGCAGGGTAAAATCCCGTGGGTTGTCTTTTTCGTATTGGTCAAGGTCAACTGTTTTACCGACGCGGATTTTGTTTAAATCAATCCTTGAGAGCTTACCATAATCGTTAACACGGGAGATGTCGAAATAGACCGAGCGCAGTCTTTCATAGGCAAAACCTTTTTCCAAGAGTTTTTGGGCAATATCTATCATCTCTTGCACATGATGACTGGCAAAGAGGTAACGGGTTGCCCTTTTGATATTGAGGGCATCCATATCCTTAAGGAATTCCTCGTAATATTTTTCGGTGAATGTCTTTACGTCTTCACCTGCAGCCTCTGATCCCTGAATTGTCTTATCATCCAGATCTGTAATGTTCATTATATGGGTTACGGCAAAACCCTTAAACTCAAGGTAGCGTCTGAGTAAGTCAGCAACTACGTACCTCCTGCAATCGGTAAGATCAATCAGTTTTGATACTGTGGGTCCGCAGGAATACATTGAGACCCTATTTTCCCTTATGGGGATGAATACATCTTTCTGCCTGCTCAGGGTATTATAGAATGTGATGTCGGTCTTTTTTCTGTCCATAAAGAGATTCGTACTGAGATATCGTTCACCGCCATCAGGAAATATGGCTACAAGGAGACCCTCGCCTATCTCCTGGGCTAGCTTAAGGGCAACGGCCATGGAAGCACCTGAGCTCATACCTACAAAGAGGCCTTCCTCTTTCGCGAGTCTTCTGGTCATCTGGAAGGCCTCTTCGTCTTCGATATGAACGATACGATCAAGGCGATTCTTATCGAATATTTCAGGACGGTAGGATTCCTTCATATTTTTCATTCCCTGGATACTATGTCCCATATAGGGCTCGACCCCAACTATCTCTATTTTTGGATTGTATTCCTTCAGTCTCTTGGAAAGGCCCATTACCGTTCCCGTCGTACCCATAGGGGCGACAACCATGGTCAGCTTTCCACCAGTCTGTTGCCAAACCTCAACGGCTGTTCCATTATAATGGGCCATCCAGTTGCTTTCATTGTTAAATTGGTCTGCCAGCCAGTATCTGTCTGGTTCTTGTCTAATCAGCTCATATGCCTCTTCGATAGCACCATCAGTGCCACGATGGGATGGGGTAAGCCTAAGATCTGCCCCAAATGCCTTGAGTATCTTCCTCCTTTCCTCGCTAACAGAGTCGGACATGGT
This sequence comes from Deltaproteobacteria bacterium, assembly GCA_020349945.1. Lineage (GTDB taxonomy): Bacteria > Desulfobacterota > DSM-4660 > Desulfatiglandales > B25-G16 > JABXJZ01. The sequence continues at coordinate 1,708,503 of CP070704.1, read as the reverse complement.
GAGAATCAATCGGTAACCTTTGATGGCAGCAACGAGAGCGAGCCCTATCCCTGTATTACCGCTTGTTGCCTCTAGAATCATTTTATCTTTGGTCAGGTGGCCATTTCTCTCTGCCTGCTCGATCATGGAAAGGGCTATTCTATCTTTAATAGATCCCCCGGGATTGAAAGACTCGAGTTTGGCAAATATCTGAACGTTATCATTTCTGTTAAGATTCCTTATGGGGACTATAGGTGTGTTCCCAATTGCATCTAAGATATTATTGTATTTCTTGGTCACTGCTTTTTCTGAGCCTTAAAGTGGGCTATTATTGAGTGGTTATCTTTAGTACAAAAGCTATAGTATGGCAATAAAATAAGGGCCCTAACCCCCAAAAGGGCAAGCTCTGATACAAATCCCACAGACTGGGGCACCCCTTTAGGAATAGTTGAAGGTTCCCCTATACCCATGTCTTTGAAGGATATTGGCGGGGCAAAAGGCAATTTCGCCAAGGCTCCTGTTTGCCGAATGGTACACGGAAAAATAAAAGGGCGGGGGCCTGTCGATTATCTGTTCAGATACAGCGCTGGGAAGCCTTATAGTAATAGATATCGCTCGATTAAAGGAATCTAGTAGGCCTGGTTGTTCTAAGGAAGGTTGCTTTAAGGGCTCAGTATCTGCCACACTAGTGAGATCTGCACCGAATTTAATCATGCTCGCCTGTATCCTTTTGTGGTAGTTATTAGTATCTTTCAGACTTTATCTTCTGTGCCCCGAACCTGATCATCAGTTAAAGACCTTCTTCAATACCTCCTCATACTTATTATAAGCCTGGCTGCCAAAACAGACGAATATAACCTTGTCAATGGATTGATTGGCTTGAAGAAAGGATTTAGTTTCCCTTAGTGCAATGTCTACTGCCCTTTCCAGTGGAAACCGATAGGCACCGGTGCTTATTGATGGGAAGGCTACCGTAACAGCACCGATTTGTGTAGCTGCCTTAAGGGAGTTCTTATAACAGCTGGCCAGGAACTCATCCTCATTCCTATTCCCACCAGACCAGATCGGACCGACTGTATGGATAACCCATTTGGCTGGTAATCTATATCCCTTTGTTACGCGTGCCTCGCCAGTTGGGCAACCACCTATCTTCCTCGTTTCAGCTAGTAGTTCCGGACCAGCTGCCCTGTGTATCGCGCCATCAACACCTCCACCACCCAGCAGTGAGGTGTTGGCAGCATTGACTACGGCATCTACCTCTATCTTTGTAATATCTCCCTCAAGGATCTCTATCCTCTCCTTTAATTCTCTATCCACCTATCATGTCCCTTTATAGTATGTCTTAACTGATAGAAATAGTGCAAAGCCCTTGTGAAGTCAAGAACAAGGAGCTAGGACCTTTTATTAGATTGTAATGGTGAAGAGGTTAATTTAAAATGATTTTGTGTTAACAATTGGTAAATTGCATTTGAAGAACTGGCTCATTCTGGCCCCCATGTCAGGAAAAACAAACCTCCCATTTCGCCTTATTGCTAAAAAGATGGGGGCAGGCCTCGTTGTTACTGAGATGATTAGTGCCGTAGGTCTTTCCCGCGGGCAGGCAAGAACCCACTCTTATTTTGTTAGTCATCCTACTGAGAGGCCTGTTGCTGCACAGTTATTCGGGCCTGAGCCAGAAACAATGGCGAACTCTGTCGGGATTGTAGGGGAAAAAGGGATGGATATTGTTGATATTAATATGGGATGTCCAGCAAAGAAGGTCGTTAAGACAGGATCAGGAGCGGCTCTGATGCGCGATCCGAAGAAGGCAGCCAAGATTATTTCTGCTGCGCGACAAAACACCTCTCTCCCATTGACAGTAAAGATCAGGGCTGGTTGGTCACCAGAAGAGGCGAACGCCCTTGAGGTTGCAAAGATAATTGAAGATAGTGGAGCTGATGCTATTTCTATTCATCCACGTTTTGCCAGTCAAGGGTTTTCTGGAAAAGCTGACTGGACATTAATTGCGAGGATAAAGAAGGCCGTAAAGATCCCTGTTATCGGGAATGGGGATATAAGAGAACCTTCTTTGGCCTTAAAGATGCGCTCTGTGACAAGCTGCGATGGTGTTATGATTGGCAGGGCGGCATTGACTGATCCATGGATTTTCAGACAGATCTTGGATATGGAGGAAAAGGGGAGTTTTACTACTCCAGACCTTAATGATAGGTATCGGTTAATTATGGAGCATTATTCGCTTCTCATAGAATATCTTGGGGAGTATAAGGCAACACATGTCATGAGGGGTTTGCTCCTTTTATATACAAAAAAACTTCCGAATAGAAGATTTTTGAAGGGTTCTATTTCAAAGATAGATGGAAGAGAAAAGCTGATCGCTATTTTAGATAAATATTTTGGATATATAAGAGAGGAGATTGGCTAGTGAAGGTTAGATTAGCCAAGAGTGCTGGATTCTGCATGGGTGTCAGGAGGGCAATGGAAATTACCCTGTTTGAGGCCAACAAGGGTGATGGAAAACTCTTCACCTACGGGCCCTTAATCCATAATCAGCAGGTCTTAGATCTCCTTCGATCTAAAGGTGTGGATGTCAAGGAGGAGATCGATGAGCATGATAAAGGAAGGATAATTATCAGGGCCCATGGTATTACACCGAGCGAAATGGAGATGGTAAGATCTTCAAACCTCAAGATAATTGATGCAACGTGCCCACGCGTAGCAAAGGTACATGCAATAATGAAGAAATACGATAATAAAGGCTACTTCCCGGTTATCTTTGGAGATGCCAGGCATCCTGAGGTCATAGGGCTGATGGGTTATAGCAGAGGTCATGGGGTAGTTATCAATTCCCTTGAAGATGTGGAAAGGCTTCCTGAAGAGAAGAGGTTAGTAGTCGTATCCCAAACGACACAGGACATAGATGCTTACAGGGAGATAGTAGATGCGATAAAAGGTCGTTATCCGGACGCCATTGTATTTGGTACTATCTGCGATGAAACATATAAGAGACAGAGGGAAGTCAGGTCGTTGGCCTCTGAGGTAGATAGCATGGTAATAGTTGGTGGATACAACAGTGGCAATACAAGACGGCTGTATCAGATATCGAGGTCAACGGGCAGACCTACTTTTCATGTAGAGACAGAAAAAGAGCTCAAGAGATCGTGGTTTTCATCAACAGAGACTGTTGGGGTTTCGGCTGGTGCCTCAACACCCAACTGGATGATCAAAAGCGTGACCGAGAGATTGAAAACCATGGGCAAGGTCAGACAACATCCTCTGAGACGTTTACTAAGAAAGGTATTTCTGTTTTTACTCAAGAGTAATATTCCTGTGGCCACAGGGGCCTTTTCCCTAACCTATGCAGGCCTTAGACTATCAAGGGGGGATGCTGATCTCATCCATCCATTTCTTGCCCTGTTGTATGTTTATAGCATGCATGTCCTGAATCGATTTCTTGATAAAGAGGCGAGTACATACAATGATCCTGGTATAGCCTTGTTCTATAACCAGCATAAGATCTTTCTCATAACTACCTCCCTGGTAGGAATAGGCGCAGGGTTGCTTCTTTCGCTCTCTTTGGGTATAGCCCAGTTTTTTGTTTTTCTTGCTTTGACCATGCTTGGTTTAGTCTATAGCATACCAATAATACCATGGAGGTTTGGATATCTTGGGCGTTACGCAAAAATAAAAGACCTTCCTGGGTCAAAAACCATGGCAGAGGCATTGGCCTGGGGTACAATTAGCTCGCTGCTTCCTGTTATTGGCTGGTCAAACCCCTTTTGGCCTGGTGTTTTGATCTCCTTCTTATTCGTCTCCTCCATGTGTTACGTAAGATGTGGCCTGTTTGATATCCTGAACACCCAAGGAGATCTAATAGTAGGCAGGGAGACGGTTCCGATTGCCCTGGGAGAGGAAAACGCATTGAAACTTTTACTCTTACTGAACGGGTTTTTTGGCATATTTGTGCTATTATCAACAGCCACTGGAATAGTTCCAAATCTGGGCTATCCCCTAATCTCTTGTTTTGTAGTTTCCTTTTTTTATCTCACGGCGTACCAGAAGGGCTGGATGAAGGATGGATCTCCCTTGCAAGCTATTGCCGAAAGCAATCTTCTTTTGGCAGGGCTACTTGCCTTTATCTGGAAATTGCTTTAGAGAATGGCCGCGGTTAGCGTCATAATTCCAACATTTAACAGGGCTGAGAAAGCGGAAAGGGCAGTTGCGTCTGTTCTCAAGCAGGATTTTAAGGATTTCGAGATAGTCCTCGTTGACGATAGCTCAACTGATGATACTATGCAGACTCTCACAAGATATAGATGCTCAATAAAATACATAAGGCTGCCGGTTAACAGAGGGGTGTCGGCAGCCAGAAATACAGGAATAAATAGCTCAGCAGCGCCTTGGATTGCATTTTTGGACTCTGATGACTACTGGCTTAGTCAGAAGTTGTACGCTCAAATGGAATTTATTGATCGAAATCCTGAGACTGTAGCCTGTCACACAGAGGAGATATGGATCAGAAGGGGTACTCGAGTCAATCCAAAGAGAAAACACAGAAAACCATCTGGAAATATATTTCAGCAATCATTAAGGCTCTGTCTGGTCAGCCCATCAAGCGTTATATTGAAGAGGTCTCTTTTTGAAGAAGTTGGTCTTTTTGATGAGACTCTTCCAGCCGCTGAGGACTACGATTTATGGTTGAGGATATCATGCCGGTATCCCATTTACCTGATCGACAGGGAGCTGGTTGTCAAGGAGGGGGGGCATGAAGATCAACTTTCCCAGCGATTCACCAGTATGGACCGCTTTAGAATCAGGGCCATAGTTAAATTAATCAAAAGTGGCATACTTTCTTCAGATCAAATGACAGCGGCTATAGAGGAGTTATCTATCAAATGCAGGATATATGGAAACGGATGTGTTAAAAGGGGAAGAATGGAAGAGGGGTATTTCTATCTCTCTCTGCCTGAAAGGCTCGGAAGCAATGGAGATATCTTCTGAAATAATAGCATGCCTTCCCCGAAGTCAGGCCCTCTTTTCTAGTGAATAAGACGAGCCGATGCCCTATACCTCTTTGTTCTCTCCTTTTATAATTTCAATGACTTGATCAATAAGATGAGGGAGGGGCTCACCAGATACACTTACTATCTCAACCCTCTCCTGAGTCAGTGGGATTAATATCTTTAGGGCATTGCTTGAGGAGATAGCCTCGGACATCCCTGGTGTTACTTCTCCCATCATAGAGTTGGCCATAATTATAGCCAATGGGCCAATTATAATATCAGTCTGGAGGGCTGTTTTTATAATGGCATTTTCCCCAGTAGCCCCTCGGTTAGCACCCGCCTTCATCATCTGTGAGGTGGCCACAGAGTTTGTTCCCAAGGCAAGTATTTCAACCTCCTCGCCAAACGTTTCCCTCAGCCTTTTTATGATAGCCTTTCCTATTCCGCCCCCCTGGCCGTCCATCACCATTAATAAACTCAAAGAAGGCCTCCCGTGGTTAAAGATTTGGATTGCAACGTTTGATAATCCTGTTTATTTTAAGTAGTACAAGCGATGAACAATGCTTTCATATATGATCCACCTGTGGCAAGAAGAAGGACTACTGAAATTACCAATCTTTTGATAACATGACAACTATATAACAGAGGATCCAAATTTAGAAACGTTTTTTCTGTCTTTTTCTCGGAATTAACGGACATGTGGCTGGTTTTCATAGCGCTCTTGGTAGCAGCATATCTCCTGGCTTCAATCCCTTTTGGTCTTTTAATCAGTCGAAGGGTGGTAAGATTGGACATAACAAAGGCAGGGAGCGGAAATATTGGAGCCACAAATGTTGCTCGTGAGGTTGGTCTCAAGTGGGGGATCTTTACCCTTCTGGTAGATATCTTAAAGGGGTTCATTCCCGTGACTTTGGCTCACTACCTTTTAGGGCCATCAGCAGAAGTACAGGAGGCGCTCAAGGGCATAGTTGGTCTCTCGGCCCTGCTAGGGCACCAATTCTCGGTTTACAACCGGTTTAGGGGGGGAAAGGGGGTAGCCACATGTCTGGGGGTTTTCTTAGCTATTTCCCCGCTTTCATGTTTGTTTTCTGGAATTATCTTTGTTATCTTGGTCTCTCTATGGAGGTATATCTCCCTGGGCTCAATACTGGCCGCCCTGACCATGCCTATTTGGTTGTACCTCACGGGCCACTCCATCTTTATGATACTCATGTCCTTGATTATATCTCTGTTAATCACATTACTTCATAGAGAAAATATCAGGCGATTGATGCAGGGAAATGAAAGAAGATGGCAGAAAAGGGAGGCTACAGTAATCGATCTACCAAACGGCATAGATCCTCATCAGAATAAAACTCTATCATGATCCTGCCTTTTTCGCCCTTACGTTTTATAGCTACCTTGGTGGCCAAGGACTTTTGAAGATCTTTGACCAAAGACTCCAGATAGTAGTCTGTTTCATCTTTTGGGCCTTTTGCCTCTTTTGGAGCTAGGGTCTTTTTGACCAATGCCTCTGTCTGGCGAACAGAGAGCGATTTCTTTATGATAAGATTCCTGATCTCCTTTTGGGCTAAGGGAGATTCTATGGTAAGCAAGGCCCTTGCATGGCCTGGAGTAAGCTGACCATCGATAAGGTCTTGTCGAATGATGGGAGGGAGTTTCAACAATCTTAAGCAGTTGGCAATGGTCGCGCGATCTTTCCCTATCCTTTTTGAAAGTGCTTTTTGTGTTAGATTAAAATTTTGAATCATCTCCTGGTAAGCCGATGCCTCCTCGATAGGATTAAGATCTTTGCGCTGGACATTCTCAATAAGGGCTAATTCCAGGGCCTCTGCAGGGGATGCATCCCTTATCCATGCAGGTATCTTATTGAGCCCTGCCTTTTGAGCTGCACGCCAGCGCCTCTCTCCTGCTATGAGCTGAAAACCTTCCTTTGTCCGGCTAACCAATATAGGTTGGACGATCCCCTTCTCTCTTATGGAATCCACTAATTCCGCCATTTCAGAATCGCTGAAATTCTGTCTTGGTTGATGGGGATTTGGAGAAATGGATTCAACCGGACAATAGAAAAAACCCCTATCATCTTCTGAGATAACTGTTTCTGGAAATAGCGCAGACAGTCCTCTTCCAAGGGCCTTACGCTTGGCCACCTTTATCCCCTCCTTTTAATATTACTTCCCTTGCAAGTTCTAAATAACTCTGGGCCCCTTTTGATCGAATGTCATAGAGAATAATTGGTTTCCCATAGCTTGTTGCCTCACTCAGGCTAACGTTACGTGGGATCGTCGTCTGAAAAACGCGGCCTCCAAAATGGTGACGTACCTCATCGGCTACCTGGTACGATAGATTATTGCGTCTATCAAACATTGTTAATAAAATACCCATCATCATAAGTGATGGATTAAGTCCTTTCTTGACCAGCCTGACAGTATTGAGTAACTGAGTTAACCCCTCCATGGCAAGATATTCGCATTGAAGCGGTACAAGGAAGAAATCAGCGGCAGCCAAGGAGTTAAGGGTTAGAAACCCAAGGGAAGGAGGACAATCGATGAATATATAGTCGTATCCATGCCTCAGTTTAGATAAGATCCCGTTTAGAAGATATTCTTTGTTCTTCTTATAAAACATCTCTACTTCTGCTCCAAACAAATCAGGGTTGGCACCGATGAGCTTAAGCATGGGAATTTGGGTATCAAGAATGACTTTGTTCCCAACGTATTCCCCTAATAGCAAGTCGTAAAGGCTTGGTTTAAGGCCCGATGGATTTACTCCCAAAGAGGTAGTAGCGTTTCCCTGAGGATCGCAATCCACTAAAAGGCATGTTTTTTCAGCAGTGGCAATAGAGGCAGATAGATTGACAGCTGTTGTTGTTTTACCAACCCCTCCCTTCTGATTGACTATAGATATTATTGATCCCATGGATAAGATAATATTCTTATTAAGGGAATGCAGCTTCTGTAGCTGAACAAGGATTGTTTCACGTGAAACAGTTCTATAATTGGTAACCCCTTCCAGACCTCCTTCTCCATGGCCAAAAAGTTCTGAACCTCTCGTAGATTTATCTGCGCTCTATCTATCTTAAGATCTGTTTCCACCGGTTTTATCGATTCTTTCAGGCTTTTCTCTAACATTCTCCCCTTCAGGATGAGGCCACAAGCAAAAACCGAATGTTATGTTTGAGTCAAAAGGTCAGGGCGTAAAGAATGAATATACTAAGAACATATACTGAAGGAAAAATATTCTCAATTCAAAAATCCCTCCAACTAAAATCATGCTGGTTCACTATTTGTTCACTTGCTTGCCAGTGACAGCCAAGCAAACTCAATTGCCCATTCCAGGTCCTCACCCTAAATGTATCTAGGGATTCTTGACATAATAGGAGACATGATTGAGGCCTTGAGAAAGTTTTAGGCTGGTGGCACAAGCTGATGGTCTCCGTTCTGCCGAGTCTTACTCTAATAAAGCAGGCCAGGGCATTGCCTCAGATCATTACCGAAAACCCACCATCCACTGGTAGGGCTACACCTGTTACGAAGTTCGAGGTGCTGCTGGCCAGGAAGATGGCTGCGCCCGCCAAGTCCTTTGGCTCACCCCAGCGGCCAACTGGTGTCCGAGCCAATACGCGCTCGTTCAGGCCAGGCAATTCCTTCCGCGCCTGCCTCGTCAGGTCGGTGTTGATCCATCCTGGCAGGATAGCGTTTACCTGAATGTTATCCGGTGCCCAGGCGACGGCCAAGCTCCGCGTAAGTTGCACTATCCCTCCCTTGCTCGTCCCATACGGTGCAAGCTTCGCACCGCCAAAGATGGAGGTCATCGAGCCGATGCTGATGATCTTGCCACCACCCGCTTCCTTCATTGCAGGGTAAACCGCCTTGGAACACAGGAATGCGCTGCGCAGGTTAGTGTCTAGGATCTCATCCCATTCGTCTAATCGGTAGTCCTGGGGCATATTGCGGATGTTGATGCCAGCGTTGTTGACCAGTATGTCGATTTGCCCAAACCTATCGGTCGCCTGCGCCACCATGGCCTGGATCTGGTCCTCATGCCGAACATCCACTTGAACCCCAAGGACCTGCACACCATATTGACTCTTGATCTCTCGCGCCGTTTCATGTGTCTTAGCTTTGTTGCGTGCCGCGATGACAATGTTACCTCCCACCGCGGCAAAGCCGTGCGCAATACCTTTACCTATACCTCCGTTGCCACCTGTGACGATGGCTATTTTACCCTTCAAGCTAAATAACTCTTTCATTGGAAACTCCGAATTGTATTAGGTGAAAACATGAGATTAAGATTATGATACGCTCCATTATCCGAAACTGCTCCACCCGGAGCAGGAAAGACATGAGAGTTAAGTTTTGCAGTTCATTCGGGATATATGGGTTGATCCTGTGAAGGGATCCGCAGGATTACAGTTCATGCCTTCCTGTTTCCACTTCACCTGTATAGCTTACCTGCATAGATATAATCGGCTGAGGCGAACTGAACTTCACCTGCCTATCTCAGGCCAGCCTTTCAACCAACTGGCGCAGATCCTACCTAGTGCGCTCACAACTTTCTTTTTATGGACAGGAACAGGAGTATAGGGAAAAGAGGGTTGCGTGTCAAGTATCGCTCGCGCGTGCTCGAAGCGTATGGGCAGCCTGTACTATGTTACAGTTCACCTAACCCCTTGCGGTAAGTGAGCTTTATCTCGTGTTTGCGAATGCTGAAAAAAGGCCACTAGATTGTCACAACATGGTTAAGCAGAAGGACATTTAAACGAGCTGATACAAGCCTATGTGGAGAAACATGCGGGGTCTTGGGAAACACACACGAAAAGAGGACTTAACCATAACGGTTAAGTCCCCGGCTTTATTGGTGCGCCCAGCAGGATTCGAACCTGCGACCTACGGATTCGTAGTCCGTTACTCTATCCGGCTGAGCTATGGGCGCATATATGCAAACTGACACCCTCTGTCTTAAGAAGGGAGATACTTTTGCTTAGCTGTTTCTAACAGAGCAAAGATCAGCAATCCTGCGAATGATACCTGAAGTGGAAATATCCGGGACAAGGGGTATTGTCTTGACCTCACCCCCTGCTTTTCGGATTAGTTCAGCGCCAATGATATCATCTTGGGCCCAGTCTGCCCCTTTGACCAAGACCTGAGGCTGAAGATATTTGATTATGGCCAGGGGATCTTCATCATCAAAGATGACTACCCCATCGACAAAACAGAGTGCAGCAAGCAATTCTGCCCTTGCTCCCTCAGACATCAAGGGCCGATTTTTCCCCTTAATGTTCCTGACAGATCTGTCACTATTTAGGCCAACTATCAAGTAATCACCACACTTCTTTGCTTCAGAAAGATAGCGGACATGACCTTGGTGAAGGATATCAAAACAGCCATTAGTAAACACTACCTTTTTTCCTGCCCCCTTAACCCTTTCCACTGCCTCCTTCATTGCCGTTTGGCTTTTTATTTTTAAGAGGTATTCTTCCATTCGAGATACCTCTTCACATATCCTTCCGCCATCTGGGTCTGATTAACATCTAGCATTTTGGCGTAGGCCTTTAAAAATCCTTTTAGGTACACAAGGGCGGGAAGTTCTTCGAAATTTTCTTCCTCAATATCCTCTAGTGTCTTCTTCGGAATATTTGTTCTTCGGTATATTTCTTCCAGGCTGATTTCTCTAGCCGTCCTAAGCATTTTAATGCTTTTGCCGGTTACAGAGGTTTGCTCTTCGAATAGATCCAGATTGGGATCAGAGGGTTGGTTCTCCTTGTCTGAGCTTTCTTCGATTTGAATGAGGCTCTCTACACTTACCTCCCTCAGTTTGCCTTTGACGCCGTTGGAGTCTTCCAGGGATGGAAAACCGATTTCTTGAGGAGAGAGTTCCCCGTTTTCTATCAAAGAATGATTATATTCTCTTCGAAGCCGGCTGTTAGTCAGAGTCTTGTATGCATCAACCAAACGGGAGAGTATTCGCTCCCTTTCCTCTTGTGTAAGCAGTGAATAGGTGGCAATGGAATCAGTTGAGTATATGCCCACGGCCTGATCATATGCAGATTGAACTTCCTCAAAAGAGGCCTTCGGCGAAACGCCGAGTAATTTGTAATAGTTTTGTTCAGTTAGCCTCTCCATCATGCACTAGATATTTGGACCAAGGACCTCTAATGGGTAAAAAAGTTTAATCCTAATTGATACGTGGGCAGCATCTTCTGACTGATCTCAATAATTTCCTCAAATGCTTTAGAATAGGGGAAATAAGCCATTAAGGATTTCCTCTCGAGTAAGCCTTTCCTAATATCATTATCATAGCTGACATTTCCCAAAAAATCGATTGGGATACCCAAATATTTCCGGGCCGCCATAGCCATCTTTTGACCTATGGCCCTGTCTCTGGTTGTCCTTGCCTGGTTAACAATTAATTTGATGTCAAGGCTTGAGAGATGGTTTGCTATCGTATCTCCAAGCTCTGGTTCTATCCTTTCTATGGCTTGCAGGAGATCAAAAACTGTGTAAAATTTGTGTCCATTCCTCTGCATGACTCCCTTATCTATGAGGGATCTTACCACTTTTTGGCTGACCATAGTTCTCAGATATCGAAAAAGGAGGCTCCTTGTAAATCGGTAGGTATTCTCAATGGACGTAGGCTCTGGTGATGTTATGAGGATACCACAATGGGAGATTAAAAAAAAGTCAAGGGTATTGAAGGACGTACCAGGACCCAGATCTATCAAGATGTATCTATAATTCAACTTCTTGATATTGCTCAGTATTCTTACTTTTTGTCCATAGGCTAGATTGGCCATACCTATTATGTCTTTGGCGCCAGAAATCAGTTTAAGATTACTTATCCCTGTCTTGATTATGACCCCATCAATGCCTGTTTTTTTCTTAGCAAGAAAATCAGATAGGCCTATTTGTGGAGGTTCTAAGCCTAAGAAGGTATGAAGATTAGCCGTTCCTAAATCAGCATCTATCAGCAGGACTTCATTCCCCCTATTGGCTAAACAGATGCCTATGCTTACGGCAATGAGACTCTTGCCGGTGCCCCCTTTTCCCCCACCAACAGCTAATATATGATTCTCTGCTACTCTGGGTTTTCTTACTGCCGCTTCTTCAGCCATTGCCAACCACACGAACCTGAGTTGCAAGTAACATAACAGCTGATTATATCAATTGCAACTTTTTTCTGAATGTTCAATGGCTTATCTTATTTTGGCGCTTTATTCTTCAATCAAAGAGAGTTCTGGCGAGTGTCAGGCAAATGACAGCAGTAGCCCCTGATTTTTTTAGGGTCCTGGCACATTCGTTTAGGGTGTAGCCTGTTGTAAAGACGTCATCGACCAATATTATCTTTCTACCCTCTATGATGTGAGGATATATGACGGAAAAGGCATCCTTAACGTTCTTTCTCCTTTCTTCTTTCCCCAGACCTGTCTGGGCTCTTGTATGCCTTTTTCTGATAAGGCATAGATAGTCTAGTTGAGTTCCAAGATATGAGGAAAGTGCTTTCGCCAAGAGGAGGCTCTGGTTGAAGCCCCTCTCCCTTAATCTGCGCCTGTGGAGTGGTACAGGGATTGTTAAGAAATCTCTGGGATTAGGTATCAATTCTATGGCAGAAGAAGAAAATAAGGCGCCGAGACAGGGAGTCAACTGGGTTTCCGAGTTGTATTTGAGTCTTTGTATGGCCTCCATAAGGGGGCCTGAGTAAAGAAAAGGGGATCTGGCAAGATCATACCAAGGCCTTGTGCGAAGACAATTTTCACAGAGATGATCTTGTCCTTTTGAGGTATGGAAAGGGAGGCCGCAGACTGTACAAATCGGATGGGTTATAGGAGTTAGGGCAGCTAAGCAATTCCTGCACAAATGATGGGAAGATGGGAGATCTTCATCAGCAGGCAAAAATTGACTGCACATATGGCAACGGGGAGGATATACAATATCAACCAACTGGGAAAGGAATTTCATCGATTTGACTATAGACACTACATCTTCCTTATTGAAATACAAAAAAAGGCGACCACATAGGAGTTGGTCGCCTCACGTTTGAAAGCAGAGTCACTGCTCCTGACAATTACATCGGCCCACCCATTCCACCGCCGTATCCACCTCCAGGAGGCATGGCTGGCATTTGCGCTTCCTCTTTTGGCTTCTCAGCTACCATGGCCTCGGTGGTTAACATAAGGGCAGCCACCGAGGCGGCATTCTGAAGGGCAAAGCGTACCACCTTGGTCGGATCAATGATCCCGGCCTTAACCAGGTCTTCATAGTGACCTGTTTCGGCGTTCAGACCAAAGGCATCCTTTTGCTCTT
>CP070704.1:1686525-1695121 GCA_020349945.1 Deltaproteobacteria bacterium | reverse complement strand
CACGGTTGTCGGTGGGGTTGTGCAGGATTCCGAGGCAACGGTGATTGACTTCCAGTCCAGTTTTAATCTCGGAGACACAGCCTACAACCTCACGGTTAATGGTGCCTATTGTGATTGGGATAATTCCGGCTTTAAGGGAGATACAGCGTTTATTGAGGGCGGCCTTTTGTATGACAAATATATGGCTACTCTAAAGTATAGCCTTCAAGATGAGGAAAACAGGTCATCGATAGATGATTTCACGGCGGGCCTCCATTATTTCATCAAAGGTCACAACGCGCGAATAGGTCTGGAGTACCGCTGGGGCGACAGCAACGACTGGGCTTTGTTAGGCATTCAGTTCTTGCTCTAAACTGGGCATGCAGTCTTTCCACACCAGTTCTTGAAAGGGGCTTAGAGCTTAGCAGAGCAGATTCAACAGGAGCTCGTGCCTGTCTTCTTCTGTTTAACCGCTTAAGGTCGGTCTTGGGAGCAGCCCTGCCATCTTGACAATCTCGGGTACCTTATGTTCCCATTCAATTGCCATGAGGTGGATTCCGGCAATTCCCTCTATCTCCCTGAGCTCCCCTATCTGCTCGCAGGCAATCCCTATCCCCTCAGATGCAACGTTTCCCTTTCCTGCCCCCTTTAACCGTTCTATGATTTCTTCTGGGATGATAATCCCGCTCACGTTGGCTGCCATATAGCGGGCCATACCTACGGATTTAAGAGGGGTTACACCAGCCAGGATCTTACATCTTTCATGCAACCCCATATCTACCACCTGCTTCATAAATTCCTTGAAGCGCTTCATATCGTAGATACACTGGGTTTGTATAAAGTCAACCCCGGCTTCCACCTTTTTAGCAAGTCGGTGAACCCTGTAGTGAAATGGGTCGGCGAAGGGGTTACATGCCGCCCCAATAAACATCTTGAAATCGCCTTCTATCTCCTCCCCACAGATGATCTTATGTTCGTCCCTCATGGTTTTAACCATGTGGATCATCTGAATGGAGTCTATATCAAAGACATTCTTGGCCTCTGGGTGATTTCCAAACCGTTGGTGATCCCCGGAAAGGCAGAGCATATTTTTGATTCCAAAGGCAGATGCACCAAAGAGATCAGACATCATGGCGAGCCTGTTGCGATCCCTTGCCACCATCTGCATGGTCGGCTCCAGTCCTTCGTCTATCAATATCTTGGAGGTGGCGATCGATGACATCCTGACAATGGCGGTTTGGTTGTCGGTAATGTTGACTGCATCTACATTGCCCTTGAGCATGGCTGCCTTCTCTTTCACCACTTCTGCATCCGGACCCTTTGGTGGCCCTAACTCGCCGGTAATAACAAATTCACCGTTCTCTAAAAGCCTTTCCAGATTACTTCCGGACTTCATAGCCTTAGGTCCTCCCTTAGTATCTTCCTTGGGCCACCACTGTGGCTGGGTCTCCAGTCTCTATACATCTCAACCGGTCTGATCCTTTCCAGTTCCCCCAAGGTCTCGAGTCGCTCGATAATGAGATGCCAGGCACAGTCAATATCCGTGCTGAGCTCGCATTTTCCACCAGAGGAGCCACCGCAGGGACCGTTCAGCAGGCTCTTGGCGCACCTGGTAATAGGGCAGATACCGCCTGTCCGTTCCAGGACACAATCTCCACACCCGAGGCAGCGCTCTTCCCACAGGCCAAGATCTATATTGGCACCCATGAAGGTAGTATTTAACCCTGGAACTACTCGTATGGGCTTACCCTCTATAGCCCTGTTGAGAAAGTTGCAGGCATGTTGGACTCCCACCCCACAGGCTATGGATATGATGACATCAGCCTCCTTTACCTTTTCCAGAAACGCCGGATCCGCCATAAACTCATCATCGCACTGCCGCACTACGGTTTCTTCATTGACCTCGACCCTTTTCCCCTGGCTGCCGAAGGTCAGTCTCAACTCCGATGCCAAAATTTCCGCCTCTTTTTCACCCCCTGCCTGGCACACTGCTACGCAGGTCCCGCAGCCCAGGACCATAATATTTTTATAATCTCTTACATATTCCTTAATCTCCTCGAAAGGCTTTCTTTCTGCTGTTATCATGGACTACTCCTTATCCTTTCTCCCCTCTTGCTGGAGCCTCATCCTATACGGATTGGGCCCCAAGTTTTTGGCACGCTCCGTCATCTTCCTCACGGTTTCTGCAAACAACGGCGCCTCAGAGGCTGCGATATAAAAAAACTCGAGACGCTCATTTCCTAATCCGATCTCGTCTAATAGCTTCTTGGTATATTCAACCCTTTTCTGGGCCCTCAAATTTCCCTCCAGGAAATGACAGGTACCAGGCTCTCACCCGCCGACAAATACCGCATCTACCCCAGCCTCGAATGTTTTTAAGATGTGGATAATCTCCACCTTGCCCGTACACAGATAATAGACTATGCGGACATTAGTGGGGTACTGGATTCTTCCAACACCTGCTAAATCGGCTGCACTGTAAGCACAGTAATTACAGAGCATGGCCACTATTCTCGGTTCATAATCCTCCATTTGTTATTCCCCTTTAGTACACTGCCGTCAATTTAGGAATCATCTGGCTGTCTTTATAATGCTTCACCTGGATTGCGTCATTAGGACACATGGAGGCGCAAATGCCACAACCTTGGCAGGCTCCCGGGTCGATCGTTGCTGCTGCCTTTTCATAATCGATCTGAGGCACTGCAAAAGGGCATGCCCTGATGCAGGTCAAACAAATAGCACAAAGCTCAGGGTCCACCTCAGCAACAGCTCCGCCCACCATCCTCTCTTTGTGGGAGAGAATGGTACACACTCTTGAGACCGTTGCCTGCGCCTGGGAGATGGCCTCATCAATGGCCTTTGGCCCGTGGGCCAATCCACACACAAATATCCCTGCAGAGGCAAAATCTACAGGCCTCAGCTTGGCGTGAGCCTCCATGAAAAAGCCATCCTGATTTACAGGCACCTTGAAGAGCCTGGAAAATACACCATTATCCTCCCGGGGTACAATAGCCGAAGCCAGGATTATGATGTCGGTATCTATCTCCACAGGCCTCATAATGACCTGATCTCTAACCGTCACCCCGAATCTACCATCCTTTTTTACAACCGCGGGTTTATCATCGATCTCATAACGGATAAACTGAACACCCTTGGACCGTGCTTCCCCATAGAGATCCTCTCTTTGTCCGTAGGTTCTTATATCCCGGTAGAGAATGTAGATATCCAAATCAGGGTTTAGTTCCTTAAGCTTCAATGCGCTGTGGATTGAATGGGTGCAGCACACCTTGCTGCAATAAGGTCTTCCTTGCTCCCTGGAGCCGACACACTGGATAAAAATCGCCGAATTTACAGCCTTGAGCCTTTCGGCATTGTGCATAATTTCCTTGTCAAGCTCCAAAGGCAGCAAGATATTGGGATCTTTTCCGTAAAGATACTCTTCTGGCTCATAGCCCTCTGCCCCGTTGGCTATTATGGCTGCACCGTAACTCACCTCTGTTTGCTTTCCGTGGGCATCGATCAGTTTGGATCTAAAATTTCCTACATTGCCATGTACCTCTTTGACTTCGGTATGCACATGCACGTCAACCAGAGGATTCTCGGTAACTCTTTTGACCATGTCTTCAACATAAGGTTGTATCTTTTCGTCCTTCCATGTGGTATGTAATTCAAGGGCCTGGCCGCCCAGTCTGCCCTCCCTCTCTATCAGATGGGCCTTGAATCCCTGCCCAGCTAATCCCAGAGCCGCTGTCATCCCGGCCACACCTCCCCCAACTACCAGCGCCTCTTGGCAGATGGGCTGGGCGACTTCATACAGCTGTTCCAATGTGGCTGCCCTTGCCACGGCCATACGCACTAGATCCTTTGCCTTTTCTGTAGCCTTCTCTGGCTCTTGCATGTGAACCCACGTGCACTGGTCCCGGATATTGGCCATCTCAAACAGGTAGGGATTGAGGCCAGCTTCCCTGCATGTCTCTCTGAATAGTACCTCATGCGTTCTCGGGGTACATGAGGCTACCACTACCCGGTTTAACTGCCTCTCTGTGATGACCTGTTTCATCTTTGCCTGGGTATCCTCCGCACAGGTGAAGAGATTCTCTTCGACATAATCCACGTGTGGAAGAGTTTTTACATATTCCACAACTGCCGGGACGTCAGCCACCCCTCCTATGTTTATGCCGCAGTGACAGATAAAGACGCCGATTCTTATTGGTTCATTACTGACATCCCGTTCAGGCGGATACTCCTTTGTCTTGATCATGGTTCCCCTGACCTCTGCCAGGTCATCGGTAGCCGACGCAGCAGCAGCGCTTGCCTGTGCAACGGTGTCAGGGATATCCTTGGGAGCCTCAAAGACGCCACATACAAAGACTCCTGGTCTCGATGTGTTAACCGGATCAAAACTACTGGTATTCGCGAAATTGTAGTGGTCAAGTTCAACACCGAGTTTTTGAGCCAAATCAAGGGATTCCTGAGGGATATCGAGTCCTACGGACAAAACGACCATGTCGAAGTCTTCATGGGCCATCCTCCCCGCCGCATCTATATACCTAATTGTGACGGTCCCGGGCTCATCACCGGGCAATACGTTATTTATCCTCGATTTTACAAAACGAATTCCTATTTCGTCTTTGGCCCGATTATAGTACCGCTCAAAGTCTTTACCATGGGTACGGATATCGATATAGAAGATAGCCGTATCTAATGGTTCAGGGGAGTGTTCCTTGGCTATCATTGCCTGTTTTATGGCATAGGTACAGCACACAGCCGAGCAATATCCTTTATCTCCTACCTGGGTGTTCCTTGAACCGACACACTGAATCCAGGCAATCTTTTTCGGTTCCTTGCCGTCAGACGGTCTGACGAGATGGCCTGCATACGGACCTGATGCGCTCAGAATACGCTCAAATTCCAGGCTGGTAAGAACATTAGGGAAACGACCATACTGATAGGTATCATATATGGCAGGGTCGTATGGTTCAAAACCATTTGCAAGGATGATTGAGCCGACAGTAAGTTCGATCGTTTCATCTTCTTGTGTGTAGTCAATCGCCTTGGCTTTACAGAATTCGGCACATATCTTACATCCGCCGGTCCTGAAGTGGACGCACACAGAGCGATCGATCGCCGGCGTGTTTGGCACGGCCTGGGGATATGCCACATGGATCGGTTTTCGGCCTCTGAGCCCCATATCAAACTCAGATGAGATAGGTGTGATGGCGTGCTTGGTAATATCCTCGAGCTTGATATGACCAGTAGGACAAACCGAGGCACAGGCTCCACAGGCCATACAGACCTCGGTCTGAATATGGAAGGGAGTATCAACCTTGGTGTCCACACCTCTTCCCGTCATGCCGATAGCGCTATTTCCCATCCTCTCGCATATGCGCGTGCAAAGTCCGCAGAGAATACAATCCTCCTCCTCTTTCTTAAACCGTGGCTCTTTGATATCATACCTCTCTGCCAGTTCCTTAATAATCGGCACATTCGGGCACCGGGCAAGCAACAATTCGACCATGAGTTTGCGACCCCCATGAACCGCCTCGGTGTCAGTATAGACCTCAATCCCCTCTTGAATAGGGTAGGTGCATGCTGTGACAAAACTGCTCTTACGCCCATCATGAACTTCCACAGTACATAAACGGCACATCCCAGCAGGCTCTAGCGCCTTATGATAGCAGAGGGTAGGGATTTCAACCCCATATTCTTCGGCGATCTGAAGGATAGATTGTCCTTCCTCCCCCTGGACTGCTTTACCGTTCAGTTTGAAACTTATCATGGACATAAACCTTTTGTTGGCCTCGATTATCTAACGACAATGGCGTCGAACTTACAGGCATCGTAACAGATACCACACTTGATACACTTCTGCTGGTCTAAAAGGTGTGGTTTCTTCTTTTCGCCAGTAATTGCCTCCTGAGGGCATCTCAATGCACATAGGTGGCAACCGTTGCAGACCTCTTCATCAATTTCGTAGTGGAAAAGTGCCTTACATACGCCTGCCTTACAGCGGTGTTCTAGTATATGATCCTCATATTCATGCCTGAAATACCTCAGTGTTGACAGAACTGGATTGGGTGCGGTTTGTCCCAAACCGCATAGGGAAAATTCTTGTATCACAGTACCCAATGTCTCAAGGATTTCTATATCACCTTCTTTGCCCTGACCCTCGCAGATATCCGTCAGAATCTCCAGCATTCGTTTGATCCCCTCGCGACAGGGGTTGCATTTACCGCAGGATTCCTCTTTAAGGAAATCCATAAAGAATCGGGCTATGTCTACCATACAGTTATCTTCATCCATGACAACCATACCGCCAGAGCCCATGATGGCTCCTGTACGTGTTATGGCCTCATAGTCGGTGATGGTATCGAGCAGCTCTGAAGGAATGCATCCGCCTGATGGACCACCCAGCTGCACTGCCTTAAATCGCTTGTTCTTTGGTATTCCGCCGCCGATGCTGTAGATAATGTCCTTTAATGGCATTCCCATGGGAACCTCTACGAGGCCGCTGTTGTTCACCTTTCCTGAGAGGGCAAACACCTTGGTTCCTGTGCTCCCCTCGGTACCCATCTTGGCATACCATGCCCCGCCATCTAGGATAATCTGTGGCACATTTGCCAGGGTTTCAACATTGTTCAAAATCGTTGGTTTTCTCCAAAGGCCTTCATGGGCTGGAAAAGGCGGCCTTTGCCTGGGCATTCCCCTCTTGCCTTCAATAGACGTCATGAGGGCAGTCTCTTCCCCGCACACAAATGCCCCGGCGCCCTGGAAGATCTCCAAATCAAAGTCAAAACCGCTCCCAAGGATATCCGTGCCCAACAAGCCATAACTCCTGGCCTGCTCTATAGCAATGCTCAGTCTCTTTACGGCCAGGGGGTACTCGGCCCTGCAGTAGATATATCCCTGATGCGCACTGATTGCCTTAGCCGCAATGATCATCCCCTCTAATACCGCATGAGGATCGGCCTCAAGGACGCTTCTGTCCATGAAGGCACCTGGGTCACCTTCATCTGCATTGCAGAGGACATACTTAGTGTCACCTTTGCTCTGGGCAGCAAACTCCCACTTGAGCCCTGTGGGAAACCCTGCTCCTCCCCGCCCCCTGAGCCCTGAGGTCTTGAGCTCAGCGATAATTTCCTCAGATGTGATATCGATCAGTGCCTTGGCTGCTGCCTGATAGGCATCCCGGGCAATGGCATCGTCGATGTTCTCTGGGTCGATGAGGGTATAGTTTCGTAAGGTGACCAGAGTCTGGTGAGCAAAGTAGGGAATATCCATCATCCGGGGAATGGGGGTGTCGGTGGAAGGGTCTCGGTAGAAGAGCCGTTCTACAGGTTTTCCATCGATGAGGTGCTGGGAGACGATGTCTGCTGCATCTTCGGGGGTGAGCTGCACATAGTAGATGCCCTCAGGATAGATTACCAGCGCCGGTGCCAGGGTGGCAAAGGCATCATTTCCGGTCTCTACGAGCTTACATCGGTGTACGAGGCCTCGGTTTTCGATCTCGTTTTTCAGTGCATCCCGTACCCTCTGACTGCCGCTGGCATGCGATGCCGTGCCGCCGCATATCATCACATGCTTTTCGCCGTCAACTGTTACAGGCACCTTACCTAAGCGAATATCAAGTATCTTTTTACCCCTGGACCTTATGTCATTTAATTGATTTCGCGTTATTCTCCGCATCCCATTCTTCCCTATTTATAGCTGTCCAGGGTTTCCATGATATTTCCCCTGTTAACCTGGGCGTAGGTATCATCATCTACGACCATGGCAGGGGCCATTCCACAGGCACCTATGCAGCGTACCGAATCTAAAGAGAATCTCAGATCCTTCGTGGTACCTCCGGCCTCAACGTCAAACCCCTCCTGCAAGTAGTCTAAATTGGCCTTACCTCCTCTCACATAGCATGCTGTCCCCAAACATACCTTGATCGAATGTCTACCCTTTGGGACCATGGTAAAAAAGGAATAGAAGGTTACAACGCCATAGATAGTGCTTTCAGGGATGTTGAGACCTTTGGAGATCCTCTTCTGCACGTCTCTCGGCAAATAACCGCAGACACTCTGACATTCCTCAAGTACCGGGATGAGTGCTCCCGGCTTTCCCTGGTGCCTTTCGATTATTCAATCTATCTCCTTCCACATCGCCTCTGTTATGTCTTTCATGTATTTCTCCAGATCAATCGTAAGCCTCGGTTCTCTTTTCCCTATATCCCTTTCTGCACACCCTCCAGAGTTAGCAGACTGAGCCCTTTCCTCTGCTTGTGCCCCTGATGAAAAGGGCAGAACTGGCAGGGGATCTATTCCCTTATGGTTGGTTAGCGGTAACTGCTTGATTTGTCACTGGGCAGTTCTCAACACAAATTCCGCAGCCAGTGCAGAGATCCGTGTTGATACTGCGTGCGCGTTTTCTGATCTTTACGTTGAAATTTCCGGGGGAGCCTTCTACGGACTCAATGTCAGCATACGTAATAATCTCGATATTCAGATGCCTGCCGCACTCCACCAACTTTGGCCCCATGATACACATAGAGCAATCGTTTGTCGGAAATGTCTTATCCAGCTGTGCCATCCTGCCACCAATACAGGGTGACTTTTCAACCAGATATACATAG
>CP070704.1:1671456-1686425 GCA_020349945.1 Deltaproteobacteria bacterium | reverse complement strand
GCATTAGCTCAACAAGGGTAAAGGCAAGGCCGTGTTCTTTGAGGCAAAAGCTTATTCCACGGATATAGGTTGGATACCTTGATTTTTTTGGCATTCCATTTTTCAAGATCGATGGCACAAATAGTTACATCTGACCTGATTGGATCCAATATAATATAAGGCATTCTGCCAGAAAAGCAAAGCGATTTATTATACTTGGACGCAAACTATATGCCAAAGCATGTGGCGGAAGTTTGATTTTGAGGGGGGATTCCCGTGCCCTACCGCTTTGATTTAAGGTGGTTTCTACTTCCCTTCCGGAGCACTTACCGTACTGTTCACTGGAATTTTCCACTCACCAGGTGGTATTTTAGATCTGGGACTTCTAGATAGGGTGGCATCGGCAAATCATACACAAACATGGTTTTGTCATCCAGCACCTTGATGACTAGAGGTACCTGACGCCATGCAGAAAACAGGTATCCATAGAATTGGTCATCTGGCCCCAAGATCCTCCAGAGTCTGGGGTAGTACCTGGCCTTTTGGCTTTGGATTGAACTGATCAGCCTTGACAAGGTTTCCTGATCTTGGACCTTGGTCCACCTGTCGCCCACCAGGGCCCTCTTGTCATTCTTTGGATCAAACATGACTGCCGATGGATGTTTAATAGACAGCCCACCATAATAACCAGCATAATAAATGGTATAATTATGCCAATTGTCTTCTAATTCCTGAGTGGTCACCTTCTTCCCGGGTCCGGATTGTAGCCTGATCTTCCCGTAACCTTTAACCCAGGCACATCCAGATATGAGAAACACCAGTAAAGGGACTATAATCGCTGGATATATATATTTTTTCACGTCCGTGTTATCTCTCCGTTTTCCGGCAGATTAGATAAAATTATCTTGTGCTCATGCAGTCAGTATAAACATAATCAGTGTTTACACCTTTTGCAACAACTCTCTTAATAAAATCCTACAAACCGGCTATCCCCACAGACCCATGGCACCCACTGGTTCGATAAATATTACCGTGCTTTTGCTGCCTTTTCTTGTATCTGAATAAGGTGTTGAAATTACTTGATAATCCCGTATATCGTGAGATGTATTTTCACTTGACACACAAGGCCTTTTATCGTAGAGTTCCGGCCGTTTAACCCTGTAACCAGACCCGGTACGGTTCAGCAACCTGTATCCGGGTAAACTGAAGAATGAAGACAAGGAGGTGATTCGATGGCCCTTTTACGCACGGTCTCCGAGGAGGAGGCAACTGGCAAGGTAAAAGAAATTTACGAAGACATTAAGGCAAAAAAAGGAATTGATTGTGTTCCCAAATTTTGGCAGGCGCTGGCCATTAATCCAGATCACCTGGAGGCAACATGGCAGAAGTTGAATGTAGTGATGAAACCCGGAAAACTCGATAGATTGACGAAGGAAATAATCGCCTTGGCAGTGTCCATCACCAACGGCTGTACTTACTGAATTCACTCCCATAGTGCCGCCGTGAAGCGGCTCGGGCTGGATAATGAGGCAATCTCAGAGATCGTTGCCGTGGTGGATGTGTTCAATGGCACAAACCGCCTTGCCGATGCCTATCAGATAGAACCTGATGTATCACCGGATCCGGATTAACAAATGGCTTAGGTTGCTTGAAACTCACGTATGCAATACTAGCTCCAGAAAACGGTTGTCGTAGATGGGCAGGAACTTAAACTTGGTGGGAGGGAGTATAGGGAAAGGATGGCTGTGTGTCGAGGACGAATAAGATGCCAGCCAAGATCAAAAGCGACAAATAAATCAATGGTTACATGACAAGGGAAGGGCGGGGCTATTTCAGCCCGCCTTGTTTCTTCTAACCCAAGCTGGCCGTTCCCTCATTGTAATGTCTACACAAGCTCATGATCCACACTGGAGGCTGATGTTCAGAAAAAAGTTGCAAGGTTTGATCAAACAGGGCATGATAGTACAGTAAAAAAGGGAAAGGGGCCGAAGGTTAATAATGATAAAGACAACTCATAAGATCAGCTTGATCCTCCTTATGTTGATATTTGCATTGCCCACCTTTTCAACTGCTGAGAATAAAGAGAAACAACAGATACCGTCTGCAAATGTCGTTGTATCGAAGGTTACTGCGGGCACGATCGTACCCGAAGGGGAATTTATCGGTACGGTTTACTACCCCGAGGTCTCAGATGTCTCTGCAGAGGTGAACGGAACGGTAGAGATCATACAATTTGAAGAGGGACAGCGAATAAAAACAGGGGAGGTGCTGGTCAAAGTCAATACGGATTTGCTCGAAAAGAACCTTCAGGCAAGAGTCGCATCGTACGAAGAGATCTTTTCGGACCTCGAAGGGGCGAGAAAAGATTTGGGAAGAATAGCGAACCTTTACAAAAAGAAGATGATCGCAGAAAAGGGCTATGACGATCAGAGGTTCCAGGTGAAGGGCCTCGAAAAGAAGTTAGCCTCCCTTAAGGCAGAGGTTGAGCGCCTTGAAATAGAACTGAAGAAAACGGTCATCAAGGCACCTTTTAACGGCGTGATAATAAAAAAGCATGTTGCACGGGGGGAATGGCTCTCACCAGGGCAGACCGTGGCAACGATTGCGAGGGATGATGCTGTTGATATCATCGTGGAGGTTCCAGAGGAAATTACCAGGCATCTGAAACCAGGCTTGACTGTGAAGACAACGGCAGCCGGAAAGGAAAAGGATGGAATAATCGTTGCCGTCATACCAAAAGGTGACGTCTTGACAAGGACCTTCCCGGTTAAGATCAGGATTAGCAACCCCACTTCGCTGCTGGAGGGAATGGAGGCAAGGGTGACCTTGCCCGCCGGGGAAAAGCTGAAAACGCTCTTGGTGCCAAGAGACGCTGTCTTAGATATGTCTGGAGGAACAGTGGTTGTTGCTGTCGTTGACTCAAAAGCGGTGATTATACCGACTAAAGTTGTGGGATATCAGGGAATGAGGGCTGGTATCAATGCACAGAGGATTTCGGAGGGGATGATAGTTGTAATCAAGGGGAATGAGAGGCTCAGGGATGGGCAGCCCGTTGCGATCATAAGGGAAGTTGAGTGACAAATGGATCCTGTTAAGTTTTCTATAAATGATCCTGTTAAGGTTATAGTCGGTGTTATTGTAATCCTTCTCTTCGGGTTTATCGGACTCTATAGGATGCCCTACCAGTTGAGCCCAAGTCTGGAGATACCCCAGATTACCGTTACAACCGTCTGGACCGGTGCTACGCCTTATGAGATTGAGCGAGAAATCATCGAAGAGCAGGAAAAGGTATTCAAGGGTATCCCCAATCTTGTCGAGATGGAGAGCTCATCATGGAACAGCATAGGCTCGGTCACGCTCAAATTCAAGTTAGGCAGTGACATTGATGATGCCCTCCTGAGAGTTTCAAACAAACTGAACGAGGTCAAGTCGTACCCCCAAAACGTAGAAAAACCCGTGATCAATGCTACGGGCGCTGCTACATCTCCCGTGGTCTGGATGATCCTGAAAACGGCCGAGGATAATCCGAATTCCATCTATACGTACATAACGTACTTTGAAAACGAGATAAAGCAGTATCTTGAGAGGGTGGAGGGCGTTGCTGATCTCTTTATCGGCGGCGGCACAGAGAAGGAGATGCACGTCATTCTGGAGCCTAAGAGGCTCGCCGCATATGGCCTGACAATGGAGGATGTGGTAAACGTTCTGAGCGCGGAAAACGTGAATATATCGGCGGGAAATATGTACGTGGGGAGGAGAGACTTCAGGATCAGGACGGTGGCCGAGTTTCAGTCAGTCAAGGATCTCGAAGATGTGGTTGTCAAATCAACCGGTCAGAGGCGGATCTACCTATCTGATATTGCTACTATAAGCTTTGGTTACGCAAAGCCAACAGCCGAGATCATCCACGACGGTAAAGAGGGGATCGTGATAGGCGTCAAGCCGGAACCGGGTACAAATATACTTGAGTTGACCGACAGGCTTGAGCAGGCCGTTCAATGGCTCAACTTGGAAAACCTAAAACCGCAAAAGATCTACCTGCACTGGCTTTATGATCAGAGGCCCTATATCAGGGGTGCAATCAAGCTGGTTCAGCAGAATATCCTTATTGGTGGGACCCTCGCCATTCTGGTTCTTCTCATCTTTCTGAGGAGTTTTTCCTCTACTGTTGTTGTTGCCACGGCTATTCCTATTAGTGTGATCGGAAGCTTTATCTTCTTAAGTTCATTTGGAAGGACACTCAATGTGATTTCCCTTGCAGGGATTGCATTCGCTGTCGGAATGCTCCTGGACAGCGCTATTGTGGTCCTGGAAAATATCGACCGCCACAGAAAGACGGGCAAATCCGCCTTTCAGGCCGCCTATGAAGGGACGAGGGAAGTGTGGGGGGCAATACTTGCCTCGTCCCTTACTACAGTGGCAGTGTTCCTTCCTGTTGTCTTCATAGAGGAAGATGCGGGTCAGTTATTCAGGGATATTGCCATAGCCGTGACCTGCGCCATCATATTGAGCCTTTTCGTCTCCATATCGGTTATCCCAATGTTCTCAAATAAGCTGTTTGGCCTCCGAAAGAATCAAAACGCCTCTAAGCGAAGTCTGCTCGCTGCAATAGGGTCTTTCCTCGCCAATATGATCATGGGCCTGGTTCGATTGGCTACAAAGAATTGGATAACGAGGATCACAACTGTCACGGCATTGACCGCCCTTTCCATATCGTTAGCCCTATTCCTAACACCCAAGATGGAGTACCTTCCCCAGGGAAACAGGAACTTCGTGTTCAGCATCATGGTTCCCCCTCCCGGACTTTCCTATGAGGAGAGAAAGGAGATCGGGGAAAGCATATACCGTTCCCTTGATCCCTACATGAAGGGAGACCACAATGGGGTACCGGGCATCAAGGAGGCATTTTATGTCGGCTCAGATAGATTTATGTTTGCCGGTTCTAAGAGTATAGATGAGCAGCGTGCCGGGGAACTAGTCCCACTTCTCTCTGAGATAGTTAACAGTATCCCGGGAATATTCGGCGTGACAAGTCAACTTGGTATATTCCAGACGAGGCGAGGCGGTGGAAGGACCATCGATGTAGATATCAGCGCACGGGATCTAGACACAATCGTTGGGGTCGCGGCCACCATGTTCGATATGGTGCAAGAAGAGATACCCGGGGTCCAGGTAAGGCCTGTCCCCTCCATCGAGCTTCTCTACCCCGAGATCAATATCATCCCTGAGAGGGACCGTCTCAGGGCGGCTGAAATGAGCGCCAGTGATCTGGGGATCCGTCTGGATGTTCTTATGGATGGTAGGGAGGTAGGTGAGTTCAAGCAGGAGGGTGAGAAGAAGATTGACCTTATTCTGAAGGCATCGGATAAGGATTTTTCCACACCCGAGGAGCTCTATAAGGCCCTTGTTGCCACACCGAAGGGGAAGATTCTACCCATCTCCTCTCTTGCAAAGCTGGAAAGATCAACGGGTGTTACTGAGATAAGACACCTTGAAAGACAGAGGACAATTACCTTGCAGGTCACACCGCCCAAGACCATATCCCTTGAAGAAACAATGGACAGGATTCACGACAAGCTCATACCTCTTCTGAGAAACCAGGGACTGCTCCGTGATGTGGCTATCAAATTGAGCGGTGAGGCCGATAAACTGACGCAAACCAGGGGGGCACTGCAGTGGAATTTCGTCCTGGCTGCAGTCATCATCTATCTCTTGATGTCAGGCCTGTTCGGTAATTTCATTTACCCCTTAGTGGTATTATTTACCCTTCCCCTTGCAGCAGCAGGAGGATTTATCGGCCTTAAACTTCTGAACATATTGCTCCATCCTCAGCCCCTCGATGTATTGACCATGCTGGGTTTTGTTATACTTATCGGAGTCGTTGTGAATAATGCAATATTGATTGTCTATCAGGCGCTCAACAATGTCAGGTATCACGGCATGGGTTACCGTGAGGCAGTACTTGAATCAACCAGAGTAAGGCTGAGGCCGATATATATGAGCACCTTTACCAGCTTATTTGGTATGCTCCCCCTCGTCATTGCACCGGGACCTGGTTCAGAAATCTACAGAGGACTTGGAAGTGTTATCCTTGGGGGGCTTGCTATATCCTCCATGTTCGTGATTTTTGTCATACCTTCACTCCTTATGTTCTTCATAAAAATGGAAAAGATTAAAGTAGAGAAACAATAGGTAGATACGCCGCACAAGATAACCGCTCTGGAGAAATAGCAACGGCACGGGAGATGGATGAGCTTGTAGGTAGCGGGTTTGAACGCTCGTGTGAGAAATGGCCTGAAAATCCAGCGCTTATTTATTTAGGTGAAATCTTTTCTTACAATAGGCTCAGAGAGCTGATCGACAGATTCTGCACTGCCCTACACGATTTAGGATTGAAGGACAACGACAGGATCATGCTTTACATTCGAAACTGCCCTCAGTTCCTGATTGCCTATCTCGCAGCTCAAAGGATCGGAGCCATACCAGTGCCAGTTTCTCCGATTTACACCACCTATGAGATCGAATACATGATCAATGACTCCGGTGCCGATACCATAGTCTGTCAGGACACAAATTTTGGTTATGTTAGGGAGGTGTTTCCAAAGACGGCCCTGAGGACCGTCATAGTCGTAAACCTAGTAGACATTCTGCCCTGGTGGAAGAGAGCCATTGGTATCCTCTTTGACAAGGTTCCACACGGGCGGGTAAGCCAGGATGAAGGGATTTATTTCTTCAAGGACCTGATCCGAGAATATCCACCAGAGCCGCCAAAGGTGGAGATAAATCCAGGAGAACATCTTGCTTACATCCTGTATACAGGCGGGACAACGGGCTTCCCTAAGGGGGTACCGAACACACATGCAGCTATGGTCTCCGCCATCGATGGGTACTGTAGGGCAACTGAAGGACATGTCAGGGAGGGCGAAGATAGGCTGATTATAGTGAATCCGCTTTTCCACGTGATGGCTCAGCAGGCAATTATGGCACTGGGATTAAACCGAGGAAATCTTACGGTACTGATGCCTGTCCCACAGATAGATGCGGTATTGGATGTGATACAGAGTTACAAGATAAGCTTATTTGTTGGCGTACCTGCGCTTTACCGCATGATCTTAGAAAATGATCGGTTGGGCTTATATGATTTAAGCTCGTTGCGTTATTGTACCTGTGGTGGCGATGTGCTTCCGCTGGAGGTATTTAATCGCTGGAAAGAGCTGTGCGGAGTGCCTTTGCGCCAGGACTATGGATGCACAGAGGAGGGCCTAACTATACTTAGCCCATGGGACAGAGATCCTGTGCCTGGTGCATTAGGATTTCCGATCCCCTCTAAGCAAGTTAAGATCGTACACCCTGACAGCCAGGAACCCGTAAAGTTAAACACGCCAGGTGAGTTATTTGTCACCTCTGATTTTCAAATGAAGGGTTACTGGAATAAGCCTGAAGAGACCGCTGCCTCTTTTGTGGAAAGCAATGGCAAGAGATGGTACAGAACGAAGGATTACGTCAGAATGGATGAGGAAGGGCAGATATACTATGTGGATAGAAGCGCAGACGTGATAAAATTCAAGGGCTACAGAATATCCGCATCAGAGATCGAAGCAGCATTGCAGGATCATCCAGCAGTAATCGGCGCATGCACCGTAGGGGTGGCTGACCCTGAAGTCGGTGAGCGCATTAAGGCTATAGTGGTGCTCAAAGAAGATGTTAGGGGCGTCGGTTCATCAGATTTGATGAAATGGTGCCGGGATAGACTTGCCCTTTATAAGGTTCCCCAATATATAGAATTCAGAGACATGCTCCCCAAGTCTAAGGTCGGTAAACTTCTGAGACGTGAGATAAGGGAGGAGGAACGAAGACGGTTAGCTAAAGAGAGGCAAAGGCAAGCCTCTGGCTAAAGGATACGACACTGAATTGATGAAAAGATCTATATACCGAAATAGGCGGATTTGACATCTGGGTTGCTTATCAGTTCTTGGCTGGTTCCCTCCAGGACTAGGGATCCGTTCTCAAGTATATAACCGTAATCCACTACGGGAAAAAGCGGCCTGGCATATTGCTCAGTTACCAGTAGAGAGATTCCTTTTCGATCCCTAATTTCCTCGATGGCCTTAACAAGGGCTAATTGTAAACCAGGGCTCAGGCCAAGTAAGGGTTCATCCAGCAGGAGTAACTTCGGCTGAGCCATCAAGGCCCTGCCAATGGCAAGCATCTGTTGCTCACCCCCGCTCAGGAAGCCCCCGGACCTTCTTTTTGCCTCTCTTGAATCCAGGGCTGGAAAGAGGCTGAAGATATAATCGAGCGTCTCTTTTGCCTGTACCCTTGTCGCTAAGTAGCCGCCTATTTTCAGATTCTCAAAGGTGCTGCTTTCAGGGAAGATACGACGTCTTTCCGGGCAGAGCACAATCCCTCTCTTGGCCCTTTCGCTCGGTTTAAGGTGCAGCACATCTTCCCCATTGAACGTTATTTCGCCAAGAAGCGTTATTCTTTCTCCTCCTCTCATGTCCTCTTTCTTTTTAATATCAAGCACTATTCCTGAGAGGGCATACATTAAGGTTGATTTACCTGCACTATTGGCCCCGAAAACCCCTACAATTTGGCCCTTGTCACAGTTCATACTGACATTATTTACCGCCAGCATGTTTTCGTAAAAAACCATCAGGTTTTTAACCTTTAACATGCCTATGTCGCCTCCCAGCCGAGGTAGGCCTCCTTAACTTGCTCGTTTTCCATAACCTCCTCAGGAGGACCTTCAGCGACTTTTTCGCCAAAATTCATCGCAACTATCCTGTTGGCAACCCTGAAGAGTTCCCTCAACCGGTGCTCTATCATCATTAAGGTGATCCCCTCCATCTGCAACCTTTCAATTATCGGAACCATACTAGCAATCTCACTTGGGCTCAATCCAGAGAAGATTTCATCACAGATAATTACCTCGGGCCTTAAGGCAAGGCACCGGCCAAGCTCAAGGCGCTTCAGATATCCTGTTGGCAAAGCTGAAGCGGGTTTATAAGGAACATAGGCATCTCGCTCAAACCCAACATCTTCCAAGATGTCAAGAGCCACTGCATCCCTGTCGCCAAGTTTTCCTGCCTTTGTCCTTTTTACCCGAGGGGCATACAAGGGCACGATAAGATTTTTGTATGCTGGTAAGCTATAGTATGGTCTCATTACCTGGAAGGTTCGCACAAGTCCGAGGTCAGCGATCCTGTGAGGAGCCAGGTTGGTGATATCTCTACCCTGAAAAAAGACCCTCCCGGTGTCTTTCCGCACAAAACCTGTAATAAGGTTGACTAGTGTGGTTTTCCCTGAGCCATTGGGTCCAATGATACCTACGATTTCACCATTATGCAGGTCAAGGCTTACATCATCTACCGCTCTAAGCCCTCCAAAGGACTTGCTGACATTTCTGACCTGGAGCAAAACTCCCTCGGCCATACCCTTATACCTCTACCCAGTGCTCAAATTGATGGTATTTTCTCTGCGCATATGTCATCAGCCCCTCGGGTTTAAACACAATAAACCCGGCTAGCAAGAGAGAATAAAGGACTATCCTGAGGGTTCCAAATGCGCGGAGCAATTCAGTTAGAGGGGTTAAAATAAAGGCCCCCAGCACGGGGCCAACAAGTGTACCCATTCCGCCTATTACACTAGCGGCGATAGGCAATATTGAGAAATCGAGGGCAAACAGTGAGATCCCTGCCCACCCATAAAGATGAACCAGATAAGCCCCAGCAAAGCATCCAATGGCTGCGGCAATAAATGTGCCGTAGGCTTTATATCTCGTTATACTTATCCCAGAGGCCTTAACGGCTTGGTCATTATCCTTTACACCGCGGAATACAAGCCCAAGGTCTTCAGTTACCAGCCTTCTCAGCGCAAAGAGTGAGAAAAGGAGCACTGGAATGATAGAATATAAGGCAGACCATATGTTTGGCAGCGTATCAAGGCCAGGCATGCCTTCAGTGCCGCCGAAGATATCCAATGCTTCAATGATCCTCGATACGGCCAAAGGATACATCAGGGTTATAATAGCGAAATAGATGCCCCGTAAAGGGAAACAAGGGGAAAGAAGCACTGTGCTGAGGACCGCCCCACCAAGGGTGGCTGCGGGGATAGTAACCACTATTGGCAAGCCAAATGCTGAGTTTAGAATTCCAGCTATATATCCGCCAATCCCGATGAAGAAGGCCCCGCCTAAGCATATAAGTCCAACATAGTTAGCCAGGAAGTCGAAGGCCAGGGCAAGCAATCCGAGAATGCCCATAATACAGATAACCCTCTGCCAATATAGATTCGGCATAAACAAGGGCATGACGAGCAATCCCAGAATGAGCATCAGCCTTGGCGCGAGAAGATAAGAGATTTCCTTCCATGAGGAAAGCGCATAGATTCCCTCTGTCCTCACCTTTAATCCTCGATCCAGCCTTTCCTTGCGCCTATCTCTAGGTCTATACGTCTTCATAAGTCAAAATATTAAAATTTATCTCCAGTTTTGTAGTTAAATCTAACCCTGCTGCCTTGAAGTTCTAAATCCGAAATCGACTCGGCTGAGCTCGCCGCGGGCCTCAATTCAAAACAATATCGAAATTCAAATGTTCGAAATTCGAAAGACGCCAAAGTCCTCCTTGCTCCGGGGAAAGGGTCCTTAGCTTAAAAGATCGGGATTTTGGTCATTGGAGTTTGTTGAGGATTTCGATATTCGGATTTCGTATTTTCTTACTACCATTGTGCCTCGTCTGTTTGAGAGGGAGCTTCGCTAGCCGCAGGGCCCGCTTTATACTCTCTCCTCCAGTTCCTTTTGCCTTGCCAAGAGCCCTGAGGGCCTTGCTACAAGAATGATAATGATTGCCAATAAAGCCACTACCATCTGCCACTGTGCCCCAACAAGAAAGACTGTAAGCATTTGGGCAAAGCCCAGTATGAAAGAGGCAAGCACGGCACCGCCCCAACTGCCAAGCCCTCCGATGATGCATACTGCAATCGCATTGATGAGAATATCATAGCCTGTCTCTACTGTTATATTGCCCAAGGGCAGTATAGCTATGGCGGCTAATCCAGCTAAGGCTGATCCCAAGGCCAAGGCTATAAGCGCCGTAAAATCAGAGTCTATGCCAAGCATTAAAGCGGCGCGTTCATCCTGGGCTATGGCCCTCAAGGCCAGGCCAAGCTTTGTATGGTGTGTGAAGAGCCATAGAACTGCAATTAATACTACACCTATCCCTGTCATGATGAGTCGCTGAAAATCTACCGGTACATTAGCTATACTGACTGTGCCTTCAAGGAAGGCCGGGAGCGTGTAAGTCTTGCCACGGAAGCCAAAAAAACGCAGGCCTTCCATTATGGCCAGGCCAATAGCAAATGAGGCGATAATCTCTGAGGCCTCCATTCCTCTTACGCGTATCAGGAGAAACCGATATACGGCTGCTCCGATACCGGCAGTGATTATGAGAGAAAGGATAATGCTTGCTGGATAGTTGAGGCCCAGTTTGAGCAGGAAGGTCCAGGTTAGAAAGCCAGCCAATATGTAGAGTGCCCCATGGGCAAAATTAGGTTGCCGGCTGATCCCATAAACCAAGGCAAATCCGATCGCTATTAAGGCGAAATAGATACTGTTTATTGTTCCATAGATTAATACGCCCATCCCATGCAATATGGCTCTTATGTGCGATTCACTTCATCCATGGTGGAAGTTTAATGGCTGTCGTGGCTATCTTTGGCGGAAAAACGACTACGCGCTTCCCGTCTAACCACTGGGCCCAGGTAGTCAATGCACCCTTCAGAGGATCATCGCTGTAAATGATCTGATGGCTTTGCCGATCAAACTTCGTTCTCCCCCAAACGCTTTCTAGATCTGTATTCTCCAATGCTGCTATCACCTTATGAGGCTCGATTGTGCCCGCTCGACTGATAGCATCCGCTAATACATAGACGGCCTGATAAGAGACCGGGGAGACCCAGGTCACTCCGGGCTCTACCCCGTACTTTCCCTTGTAGGCCTTAATGAATTTTGTAGCGGGGGGTATTGCCTCACTTGAGACACAGCCAGCCCTCGGCCAGACATTTACCCAATATGCACACTTGCCCCCGGTTGCATCCCAAAAGGTTGAGTCTGCCATGGAAGCCCCGAAGCCAACAGGTAATGCCTCTATCTTCATATCGCACCACTGCTTGGTTAAAATAGAGATCTCAGGCATGTCAAACCAGTAGAATAAGGTCTGCGTGCCAACACCTTTTGCCTTAAGTAATCCCATGGAGAAATCCGTACTTCCGGTAGGGTATTTCTCGAAGCCCACTACATTCCAGCCCTTATCCTCAAGCATCGATTTTATCTTACCACCGGCAGCGCGGGCATGGGCCACGTCCTGCACCATGATAAAAACCTTATTAAAGCCGTGCTTGGCCTTTATCGATTCAAGGATGCCGACCGACTCCCTTATTTCAGTGACTACATTACCAGTCATCCTGAAGCAGTATTTGTACTTATCGTAATTCTCCGCAACACGCTTGTGGTAGGCTGGAGTCAGAACACCTGCGGATATGATTGATACCTTTTTATACCGGAAGATTAGGTCCATGGCTGCTAGGGCTGCCTCAGACCGTATGGGACCACCAAGGATGAAATCGGCCCCCTTTCCTAAGATAAGCTTTTCCACCGTCAGAAGCGCCTCGCTTACCGGGACGCCTGGCTCGAGATCACGAGTATCCATGACCTCAAGCTTAAATGGACGGTTCTCACCAGCGACATTAACACCGCCAGCCGCATTGATTTCCTCAACAGCGAGTCTCAGAGCCCTTTCAGCATCCACGCCATCAGGAAACCCCGTGGACAGAGGACATCCTATGACAATGGCCTTTGCTGCAAGGGCAGGATATGGTGGCAGTGTAACCAGAATTGCTAAGAGTATAACAAGGCAGGCAAAAAATCTTGTTTTCATTGCTCTTCCTCCTTTATGGTTTATCTGCCCTATTTGTTTTAGCCTTCCTCCCATCTCCCTTCTGCAAAAAAGGTTTGGCAATCGTCTTAAGCGCATTTGCCATTATGAGAAGGAGTATCACCTATAACTCGGTGATTATTACATTGTCAAATCTATTATCTAAGCAATGGGGACAAAAAAGGCAGGGCTGTTTGCCAGCCTGCCTAGAGAATAGCTTGAGGATACCCTTAATCGGCGGACGATATGAAAAAGCTCGGTCACAGTTCAGCAAGCATCTTATCGAACTCTTCCACTGTTACTGGAGGTGAAGTGGTAAAAGAGATGCCGGTCAATTTGCTGAGGGCAACAGAGGCCTTCATTGCCTGTTCTATCCCGGAAAAATTTGCAACAAAAAGCAAATCTTGTTCTCCCAGCAGTGCATACATCGAGGTTACCTCTCCACCAAACTTCTTGATTAGATCGCTGGCCTTTTGTGTTCGTTCAGCAGAGATTTCCCTCAATGCCTCATATGAATATTTACCAAACATCAAAAACGTTCCCATATCAATGCCTCCTTTGTGTTTAAGAAATGCATAAGAAACTCCAGGCTTAACACGCCCTGCAACGCAGGGTGCGTCAGCTGGTACCTAAGATAAAGATAGGGAAAAATCTCTGGATTTACAATAAATGGAGAGATACAGAAGGCATCTAAGAAACCCAAGCGAAACCTGGCATCTTCACTTTTCTCCAGCCCTCCCGCACTAAGTGATAGGAAGTCTTCTGAGTGAAAACCGCACGGGATAAAGCGCTAATAACTTGATAAGGGCCTTGAGGAGACTATTGGAACGATTCCACCTTGAAAAAGTCGCCGCTCTCTGGCAGGGCCAAATAAAATGCAGGAATGTAATCGATCTCAGCGAGGGCATTTTGCAGATTGCATTCCAGCACGTGCCCTCCTGCCTTTTTGTCTTGAGTAATAAAGTGGAAGTGATACCCTGGTACATTTATTCCCTTCACATAGGATGGGCATCGGAAACCCACGAGCGTGCCTCGCACATCGCGAAATTCGAATATGCTCTGGTTCTTGAATATTTGGCTAAGTGGGGGATAGGGCCTTTCTTGCCCGGGGACACTTCTTGCCTTAATATACTTGAACGCGCCCTCTATTTTGATTGCGTAGAAGATATTTTTCGTGGGCAGAAATTTGTCTAAGTGTTGTCTCAATTGCTCAAAATCGCTGGCCCTGTTCAATGAAGCTGTCTCGTCAGGTTCAAAGAAGGTCACCAAGGCAAACGGGGTTTGCATCGAATCATCAACACGATAGGCAACTCCATCCACTTTTACCTGGTAAAACTCACCATCCAGCCCGATCATCTCTCCGTCAACGGCATTGAAAGTCCCCAACCCAAAGTCTCCGTGCTGTTTCAGGTCTTTAACTGTGATTTCTCCCTCGGCCACACCTTTGTCCAAGGCGCTGTACATTGACGCCTGGAATAGGACGTTCTGCCCCCCTTGAGCATACGAGCCTCCTGAGATGGTCAGCAGGAACAATACTGCTATAAACAAGTAGCGAACGTTTTTCATCGTACCCCCTTCCGCTGCACTCGACAGCCAGCAGCCACGCCCGGAACCTGGGCTGACACATTATTAAGCCTGCAACGATGCCAACATGAACAAAAAATTCTCAATGTAATGGTAAAATAGGAGGAGTGAGGCTTGGGTGTCAAGGGAAAAGACGACGCAGCATAGAGATGTTTTTTGGCCTGATTCCTCGCCGGGCAGAATCAGGCCAATCCAACAAATTCCTTAGGGTTTCCCCCAGTTCTCGCATTACTATAAGTGAATTTTAATACAAAGCAATGATTGGACCTTTTCGACAGTTTCAGCACAACGCTATACTTTTTGAAGCCAAGCTAAGGCCGTAATGCAAAGGAATCTAGCTACAAAGGCAGGACCATTGCTGACCCTGCCTTTCTCTGGCCACGTAGCTTAAGCACCGCTATTAAGAGTCACACAAGCCTTATGGAATTATTTCATTTCAAGGTAAGGTATAGGTCTCTGTTGAGGTGGCGTAAC
>CP070704.1:1655033-1671356 GCA_020349945.1 Deltaproteobacteria bacterium | reverse complement strand
TACTCTCTGGACATAGAAGGGAAGCCTTACAACACCATGGGAGTCAATTCCCCTGACGTTAGAGAAGATCAGTGAGTCGGCAACGATAAAGGCATCTTCCTGAGATAGTCCAACTTTCATGAAGATATTTTCACAAAACCTCCTTAGGTTCTGTTCTTTTATTCTCACTTCCATTATCTTTTCATCCCCTTTCGGTATTATCGTCTTGGCTTGGCACCTATTGCTCGGTTATGTGATATCTGAGCCTGTCGAGGGCTTCAAAAAAGTTATCCCCTTCAGCTGTAAAGGCAGCTGCAGCAGGATGACCTCCCCCTGTTATGAGTTGCACTTCGCTCTTGATTGCCTCTATCAGGGCGGCCAGGTTTATGCCACAGTCTTTGCCTCTCCTCAAGTCACAGCAAAACCTTTTCTTCCATCTCTGCCAGATACCGATCACGAGATGTGGATATCTCCATCTCAACTCTGATGCCATAAGGCCGCAGAGGCGCATCTTGCTTTCTATTTTCTTTAAGATGAATTTGGGATTCATGAGCCTGTTGATTTCGGATTCAACCCTCATAGTCAGCCAGTTTTTCTCATTCTGTATCAAGTCATAGATATCTTCCAAGATATGATACTCCCTCATCGTCTGCAGCTGCTCGTCACCAAGAGAGCGAGCCGCACTGGCCCTAAGGAGAAAATTGAGTGCGTAATGGGTAGTACTCATATCCTGGATTAAAAAACTGACATGGACCCGCTTGGCAACTTCTTTGAGCTGAGCTTGACTGGTGGGGCTGAGGTCGCCAAAAAGAGGCACGCGCTCCAGCCATGTCTCCGTAAAAAGGCCCATAAATAAGACCTCTTTTTCCAACCAGGTCTTTTCCCTTAAAAGCTCCCATCCAAAGAGGGTCGTAGGGAATTCCTTGCCATTTTGATGGACCACCGGGTTAATATAGAGCACATTGTCTTTATCACAGTGGAAATCACATGTCCCCGGGTGATGGTGGTCGTAGATAAAGACATGTCCCCGTGAACTGAGCTTTTCTATCATTTCCGGTCGATTATAGACAGGCATATCCAAGAAAATCGACAGAAGCGGATTCTGCTGAGAAATATAGCTTTCGGCCTTGGCAAAATCAAAATCAGGCGTGGCAACCCAGTAGAAGACTGCCGGGCGGCCTATATACTTGTTCAAGAAATAGGCGGCACAGCAACCATCTCCATCACCATGGTAGACAACTAAGACTGGACGTTCATCCTGTCCTGTGTCTGATAACAGGCTACCGGTGATAAAATCCCTTGCTCTTACCAAGATCTGTTCATCTAAGAAGACCATGACGGAACCTGAAACCTTGTTTGACAATTAGCTTCGCTCGCAGTGTTGTATCACTAAATATATTATTTATTGAGGCAAGGGAACCATATATAAGAGAAAAAGAGCATCTCTTTCGTGAACATGTTACATGTAGCAAAAAGGGTTCTATTTGGTAATCTTTTTCATGAGAAACACCCGTGCATAAGCCAGGGATCCTCTATGTAGAGATAGCTTTCTGATGAGCGGTGCTGATCGAATTTGTGTGAAGCCAGGCTCAGTCCATATGTCCTTAGTGGTTTCCCTTGTGAGGGTTTCGAAAATATGTTTGACACAGGGTCTTCTTTTTCCTATTTTCCGTGTATGGGAATGTGGCTCCTTATCCCTTTTACGTGATTAGCGGGATGCAGGAGGAGTAACTTTGTCTAATACCATCGAAAGACGCAAACACCACAGAATCCAAGTCAGATGGCCCATTACTGTATTAACTGATTACGGTCCAATAGAAGGAGAAACAAGAAATATTGCTGTTGATGGTGTGTCCATCTGCTGTGAGGAGCCGTTACCCCTGAATCAAATTTTTCGCATGCGCGTTAGCCCTCCCCATCATCGGACTATGGAGTTTACCGGCAAGGTTATTTGGTCGGATCAATATGCGTTTGATGAGCAGAATTCTGTCTTTGGTATGGGCATCTGCCTGGTAAAGATCTCTGATGCAGACCGCCATTTCTTTAGAGATCTGGTCTCAGCCCATCCCTAACAGTGAAGGGGATGAGGAACAGCACTCAGGATGTCCCGGTTCCATTCTTCACACGGCCATGTGACCATGGTGTTTTTTCACAGCGCGTAGGTATCACTCCACACTTAATTGTAAATTTAATTTTTTACACGGATAGGCTAACTGCTGGAAATCTAATAGAAAACCACAACAAATCATTGCTTAAGAGTTTTGCATGATTTTTGCTCTTAGCATTCTTTAATCCGTATGGAAATTGATCATAACCCAGAACAATACAGGTGTACGATTTGAGCCAACTTACACAGATCTTGATGGAACAACTGGAAAACAAGGGGATGGAACCAGCTATCATTCACGGCTTTGTCAGGGACCCGGCGAATACCATTTTAGTTAATCTCCATATGACACTCTTGCAGATAAACAAACGATTGCATTTATTGGGCTGGGATGACTTCAAATTGGACTATCATACGTTACAGTTGGCCATAGCATGTTTTGAGGCCGAGGGGTTGAAAGGTTTGGAGCATAGACCAGCCATCTGGTTTGAGGACAATTTTAAGACACATAAAGGTGAATGAACGGATAATCGAGCAGGCCAAAGCCCTGCCTTGTATGTCTTATTCCCCTTCATGCAATAGTTCAAGCCTGAGCCTGAGATAAGCATTTTCTGCCTTTTCGTCTTCTGGGGTTATCTCAAGGATCTTCTTATAGACCTGCAAGGCCTGATCAAGATTACCTTCCTCTTCCCTTACCTTAGCCAGCTGGTGAAGAAGATCGGTATCATTTGGCCTCAATTTGAGGGCTTCTTTCATCTCTTTTACAGCTAACTCATTTTTCTTCAAATTGAGATAGGCCAGGATTAGGTACTGTCTTAGCTGGAAATTTTCTGGATTTGCCTGCACACCCTTGAGCATGTATTGAGCTAATTGTTCAAATTCAGAGCGGTCCATAAGGTATCTAAATAGGTAACTGTAGTTGGAGATCTTCCTTGGGGCAAGTTTAATTAACTCCACTGCCTGATTGAAGGCAGGAGAGTCCCTTTTTTGTCTCTGATAGATATCAAAGAGGGCTTCCCTGGCCTGTGTGTCTTTCGGATCAATCTTTACCAATCGCTCAAGGTAATAGATAGCCTTTTCCTCATTTCCTCCCTCTGCTTCCAGTACCCCGAGGTTAAAAAGGATGGTTGTATTTTTCGGGTCATGAGAGAGGATCTGGGTATAAATGCCCTGCAAGGCCTTCTTATCACCTTCCTTTTCCGCTATATTGGCCGAAAGTATGAGTGCCTCCAAGTGATCAGGGTCTACCTTAAGAATCTCTTCTACATAGCCTTTGGCCTCTTTTGATTTACCCTTTTTTAAAAGAGATTGTCCGAGCCTTAACCTTCCTTCAATATCGTCCTTTTTTAGGTCAACTGCCAAACGCAGGTAATTTTCGGCCAACTCATGCCTCTTAAGCTCATCGTATATTGATCCTATATTGTAGTAGAGGTCTGGGTCTTTTGTGTCGTATTTGGCTGCCTTAAGATACCATTTCAGTGCCTCTTTTTTCTGGCCATTCTTAAATAATAGATAGCCTATATTCTTCATGCACACTACCCTATCATCCTTGGGTAAGTTTGGAAGAATAATAGTATATTCTTCTATGGCCTGTTTTAACCTGCCCTGTTTCTCGAGAAGCCCTGCAAGCTGAAGCCTGATCTCCAGATCATCAGGTGTTTTTACAAGAATCTTGTTTAATGTGGTGATAACCTTATCGTATTGGTGCAGGTGTTTATACGCATCCACCAGTTTTTCTAGGAGATTCAACTCTTGTTTTTCTTTGACTATACCCTCGAGGATACGGGCCCCCTCTTTCCACTTCTTGAGGGCCAGATATTCATCTGCCAATCTGATCTTGAGCTGGGGATCATTGCCCTCTTCTTTGATCGCCATATTTAAGAAATCCAACCTTTTTTCAGGATCTATTACCCTGTTTGCCTTTTCTAACCAATCTTCTACTGTAGGAGAGATTACGAGACCTACCTGGCCTATACAATCATTCCGATGCTTTATCTTTATCGTGTAGGAATAGTAGTGAAAGATATCTTCGCCGGGCAGGAGTTTTGCTATTACTATCTCCTCTTGAAGGGCGTTAATATCAAAGCCTTCAGCAAAGAGTCTTATTCCCCTGTTAAAGAGGACTGATGTATCTATCTCTGCTATCTTAAGCCTGTCATTGGGATGAGCCTGAAGGGTTTGGTCTGGGATGAGCCTTGTCTTAATCCGATTATGTTCGAATATTATGGAGTGAAATACGGGAACTGGATGGAGCAGTCTGTTTAATTGTAGCTTGAAATAGTCGCTACCGGAGCCACCAATGAGGAGATAAAGGAGTACACAGAAGAGAAGAAATGCCCCTAAGAAGATACCTCGTATCCTTCTCTTCTTTTTCCAGCGTGGAGTTTCCTCTTTAAACAATTAGCTCCCTTTCCCTCGCCTCTTGATCCTGGCAGCACCCCCTTCCCATGACGGGCGCTCCCAGATTAAAAGGACGGGACTTGCCACGTAGATAGAGGAATAGGTGCCAACCACAATGCCAACTGAGAGGGCAAAGGCAAAATCATGGATCACACCACCACCTAAGATAAAAAGACATATAACAACAGTGAGGGTGGTTGCGGAGGTAAGCAGGGTCCGACTGAGGGTCTCATTAATACTCTGATTTATCACCTTGGCAAAATTGCGGCTCTGGGTGCGTCTGTAATTTTCCCTGATCCTATCAAAGACAACAATTGTATCATTCAGGGAGTAGCCAACAATGGTCAGGAGGGCAGCTACAACGGGTAATGTCACCTCCCGGTTCGTAAGGGCAAAGGCCCCTAGTGTTAGGCATACATCATGAAACAAGGCAATAATGGCACCGAGGGCATATTCCAATCGCAGGAACCAGCATAGTCCAATAGTAATAAGAAGGGCGACAACAATAAGCCAGATGATGCTCATCCCCAAGGCCGAGATTATATAAACCCCAAAGGCAAGGCAGGCTGCCATAATGATACTCATGGTCCACTTATATTCAAACCTGCCGGATATATATATGACCATGAACAGCAGTGCATAGAAGATGGCAAGAAGGGCCTTTTGTCTTAAATCTTTCCCGATCTTGGGCCCCACCATCTCCACCCTCCTGACTTCCACATTGTCTTCACCGAACATGCCGTCTAGGGATTTTTCGACCTTACCAGATAGACCACTAAGCTCGACATCGGTCCTGTTAAGCCTTATCAGATATTCGAACTTTCCCTTTTCTCCGAACTCCTGGATAATGCTGTCTTCCAGGGCGACCGGTTTTAGTGCCTC
This sequence comes from Deltaproteobacteria bacterium, assembly GCA_020349945.1. Taxonomy (GTDB): domain Bacteria; phylum Desulfobacterota; class DSM-4660; order Desulfatiglandales; family B25-G16; genus JABXJZ01. The sequence continues at coordinate 1,665,988 of CP070704.1, read as the reverse complement.
CCTGATATCATCTGGTGTCACTGGCTGAGTGAACCTGATCTGAATAAGTATACCGCCCGCAAAGTCAACACCATAATTGGGCCCGCCCCGAAATAGTAAAAAAAGGACAGTCAGGACTATCAGAGCGCCAGATACAAGATGGGCCACCTTTCGTCGCCCGATGAAATCAATATTAATATTCGGCTTTATAAATTGCATTTTCCTATCTCTGAACTATTGTTTGTTGCGTTTTCCTCTCCTGCTGGTGGTAGGCCTAGAGCGGACTAACTGCTGAACACTTGCCTCTGTCACATATTAGATGCTGATCTTCTTCATGCCCCGTTCAATAATAAGATAGTCAAAGATCAGTCTGGTGATAAACACGGCTGTGAAAAGACTGGCAACAATACCTATACTCAGGGTCACAGCAAATCCCTTCACCGGACCTGTTCCAAACTGAAATAGAACCAAGGCAGCGATCAGGGTAGTAATATTTGCATCAAGTATGGTTACGAGGGCCTTGCTATATCCGCCGTCAACAGCTGCCCGTGGGGTTTTCCCCAACCTCAGCTCTTCCCGGATCCTTTCAAATACAAGTACATTGGCATCTATGGCCATACCTATAATCAGGATAACGCCTGCTATACCGGGCATTGTTAGGGTGGCACCAAACAATGCCAGTCCTGCTGCAATGAAGACGATGTTCAAAAAAAGGGCCAAATCGGCCAGGATTCCTGCAAATCTATAGTAAACCACCATAAAGAGGATGACAATCAGGCCTCCGATGATCATTGATTTGAGACCCTTATCAATGGAATCCCTTCCGAGGGAGGGGCCCACTGTTCTCTCCTCAATGATCTTGACCGGTGCTGGCAGGGCACCTGCCCTCAACACAATGGCCAAATCCCTGGCCTCTTCCATGGTAAATCTACCTGTTATCTGGGCCCGTCCACCGGTAATTCTGTCCTGTATAACCGGTGCACTATTTACAACATCATCCAGGACTATAGCCAGCCACTTCTTTATATTGGCACCTGTAATGCGCTCAAAGAGCCTTGCTCCTCGGGAATCAAATGAAAGCGAGACATAGGGCTCATTGTATTGACTGCCTATCTGGACCCTGGCATCGGTCAGATACTCACCAGTTAAAACAGCCCTCTTTTTCAGAAGAAAGGGAATCTTCTTTTGAGAACCAGACTCTCCCTTTATCTGGTAAAGGACCTCATCTCCTGGGGGCATATTTCCCCTTAATGCCTCTTCAAGACTATTATCCTCGTCTACCAGTTTGAACTCCAGGAGCGCAGTCTTTCCAATAATATCAATGGCCCTCTTAGGGTCCTTTATCCCAGGAAGTTGAACTAGAATTCTATCCCTGCCTTGGGGCCGGATATCAGGTTCTGCCACGCCAAATTGATCTATCCTGTTCGTTATAGTTTCTACTGCCTGATCTACTGCCATCCTCTTGATATGCTGCTGGGCCTTCTGAGAGAGGACCAACTCCAACTTAGGCTCCCTTTCCGCAAATGATCCAGATTCAACGGCAAGTTCCGGAAAGCTGTTTGCGACCATCCCCTCTACGGCCTTCCTGTCCTCGTCCCTTAGCAGGGTAAGGCCAATCCGATCTGGGCCACTTCTTTGTAATTCCCGATACCTGATCTTGGCGTTCCTGAGGCTATACTTTATATCCTCAACCGTCCTTTCAAGATGAGTCTCCACGGCCCTCTGTGCCTGGACCTCCAGCACGAGATGCATTCCACCTTTGAGATCAAGGCCAAGGTGAATCTTCTCCTTAGGTAGTAGGTTAGGCCACCAGGGAGGTAGTGTCTTACTGATGGAGGGGGTTAGATAGATCAGGGCAATTGCAATCACAATGAGGACAAGCAATCCCCGCCATCTTAATTTTTTCGACATGATTTACCCCTTAACCCTGGCTCTCTGTCCTTCCGATTATCCCTGCTATGTAACCTCTTGAAACCTTTACCCTGACCTTTGGGGATACTTCTATGGTAACTACATCGTCAGTCAAACCGGTTATAACGCCATGCAAGCCCCCGGAGCTCACTACCCTGTCCCCCTTTTTCAGGGAAGCAAGAACCTGCTTATGCTGTTTGCTCTTTCTTTGCTGGGGCCTGATCAAAAGAAAGTAAAAGATGGCAAATATAATGATCAGGGGTAAAAATGCACCCAAACCGCCCCCCTGTCCTCCACCACCTCCGGTACCCATAGCGTAAGCTAAATCAAACATTTATCTGCCTCCTTTTCTCTTTTGAATTGATAAGGACTCTCTTTGCCATTTTTCTTGATTGTTAATCCTTTGGGCATAAAAACCATGGATAAATTCGGCCAGTCTATCCTCACTGATGGCCTGCCTTATCCCAGACATGAGATGGGTATAGTAATACAGATTATGAATGGTATTCAACCGATAAGCCAGTATTTCCCTTGAGAGAAAGAGGTGTCTCAAATAGGCCCGCGAATAATTGGAACAGGTGTAACACTCACACCCCTCCTCAATAGGTGAATTATCTCCTGCATACCCTGCATTCTTTATTGTCAGCCTTCCCTTATGCGTAAATAACATACCATTTCTGGCATTACGGGTAGGCATGACACAATCAAACATATCAACACCCATTTTCACTGACTCAATGATATCCTCCGGTGTTCCTACCCCCATAAGATAAACCGGCTTTTCCTCTGGAAGAAATTCCCTTGTGGATCTGATCACCTTCTCTCTGGTAGCCTTATCTTCCCCAACAGATAAACCGCCTAGGGAATAGCCGTCAAAGCCTATACTTACAAGGCCCCTGGCACTCATCTCTCTCAATTCAGGATAAATTCCACCCTGAACAATCCCGAAAAGCGCTTGCCCGTTATCTTTCCTTTGCTCAAGACATTGCCGGGCCCATTGTTCAGTAAGCTTAACTGAGGCAAGGACGTAATCGTAGTCAGCGCCAAAGGGCGCGCATTCATCTAAGGCCATGATAATATCCGCCCCAAGGGCCCTCTGAATTTCCATTACCTTTTCTGGGCCAAGAAAATGGGTTGAACCATCTAAATGAGACCGGAAGGTAACCCCGCTCGCTGATATAGTCCTGAGTTTTGAAAGGCTCAAGGTTTGAAATCCTCCACTATCAGTAAGTATAGGTCCTGACCAGTTCATAAACCGGTGAAGGCGCCCGAGCTTCTCTATCAGTTCATGGCCTGGCCTCAGGTACAGGTGATAGGTATTTGCCAGGATTATTTTCACCCCTGCATCCCGAGCCTCATCAGGTGATACCCCCTTGATTGCCGCTGCTGTTCCAACAGGCATAAATACAGGGGTTTCAAGCCTGCCATGCTCTGTTACCATCTCCCCAAGCCTGGCCTTACCTGATTTACATCGTTTAACAACCCGAAATTCCAAGGTTCTGGTCCCGTCTTAAATGGCTAACGTGAGCTCAAGTGCCTACGGTCTCAATGTTACCACGCAACAATATCTTAGCCATCATGTTCGTTCACCCGAGGCACTCTGATTTAAATTATCATCATCGCATCCCCGTAACTGTAAAACCTGTACCTTCTCTCTACAGCCCACTGGTAAGTCTTCATGGTCAAATCAAGTCCAGTAAAGGCTGCTACCAGGAAAAGCAGAGAAGAACGGGGTAAATGAAAGTTTGTTATAAGGGCATCAGTCACCTGAAAATCAAATCCTGGATATATCAACAGATCGGTAGTTCCAGAATCGGCTACCACTTCACCTTTTTTCTTCCATATGGTCTCTAGAGTCCTGACAACCGTACTTCCAACAGCGATAATCCTTCTGCCCTCGACCTTAGCCCTCTCAATAGAGGTGGCAGCATCACGGCCAACAAAATATGGTTCTTTGCCCAGGTGATGTTCTCTGATGTCTTTTACCCTCACAGGCCTGAACGTATCATGCCCAACCAGGAGGGTTATACTAACTATATCTACTCCCGCGGATTGAAGGGCCTTAAGCAGACCGTGCGTAAAATGAAGACCAGCCGTAGGCGCTGCCACTGCTCCTGAAAAATGGGAGAATATGGTCTGATACCTTTCCCTGTCCGTATCTGATCGTCTGTCTTTGTTTTCTCTTTTTATATAAGGAGGCAGGGGAAGGCAACCCCTTTTTTTTAGTACGTAATTGAGGGTCTGTTTTCCTTCGAATTTGAGCTGAACCCTCCCGTTGGCACCTAACCCAGTAACAATGCCTACGAGGCCGTGCGGAAACAGGATATTGCTTCCTATTGTTGGCCTCTTTGATGCCTTCACCAGACACCATCGTATGTCCTGTCCGCTTTTGGGAGGCTTGACTGGATGCTCAAGAATGAGAATTTCCACTCGCCCCCCGGTTTCCTTTTGACCATATAATTTGGCTGGCGCCACCTTGGCATCATTCACTACCAATAGATCGCCCTCTCGAAGCAGTGACGGTAGATCATAAAAACAATAGTCGGCAATTTGCCCTGTAGACCTTTTTACGCACAGAAGACGGGATTCATCCCTTTTCAAGGCCGGCTCCTGCGCGATTAATTGAGCAGGGAGGTGATAGTTATAATCTTCCAGACAGTACATCTATTGCTACCTAAAGATATAAGTCAGCAGAAGGCCAAAACACATGGCCAGAAAGCCAACTATCCTTAACTGATCATCAGGAACCTTCTGGATCTGTCTTAACCACTTCTTCATCTTTTTCGGGAATGCCAGATAGGGTAGTCCCTCAACGATAAAGACCAGGCCCAGAAGGCAAAATAATAATCTCATCCTTCGCCATCCGTCACATGAGAGGATCTCGCATTGTACAGAGATTGCTCAAATCCTAATTTTTTGCATCCCCTTATAATAGAGTCATTCTCAAGATCTTTCAAGTCCCTATATGCTGAATACCTGATAGACCCAAGACCAGGTATCCAAGAGATATATTGCGGATCTACCTGTGGAGTGAAAAAGGAACTTACGAGCATACCAGTTGCGGAGGCCGAGACAAGTGGAAGACGTGAGGCAGGCAATACCGTCATCTCAGTTCCAAAAAATGAAACTTACCTGCACCTATTATGACTTTCTCGAGAGAAGTGCGGCCATGCGGATCGCTTCAATCATCGATTGCGGATTGGCCCTTCCCTCGCCTGCCTTGCCAAATGCTGTTCCGTGGTCTACTGACGTTCTTACTATCGGAAGCCCAAGCGTGACATTAACCCCGGCTACAGCGCCCCAGATACGGGATTTCTCATCATACTGAAAACCAATCAACTTAGTGGGAATATGGCCTTGATCGTGATACATGACCACCACAGCATCATATTGTCCTCCCTTCATCTTTGGGAATACCGTGTCGGATGGGATAGGGCCTTCTACGGTTTTGCCTGATTTCACTGCATGTTCAACCGCTGGGTGAATCTCTTTCTCTTCCTCGCTGCCAAAGATACCGCCTTCTCCAGAATGGGGATTCAGGCCTGCCACTCCAATCCGAGGAGACGATATCCCGAGCTTCTTGAGTGCATTGTAGGTCAGCTCTATGACCCGGATAATCCGGTCCTTTTTTACCCTGTCACAAGCCTCTCTGAGGCTCACGTGTGTTGATACGTGGACGACACGAAAATTTCCGTCTGCAAGCATCATGGCATAATCGCGAGTGCTGGATCGATCGGCGTATATTTCGGTGTGTCCAGCATAATGATGGCCGGCGGCGTTAAGTGCAGTCTTGTTAATGGGGCCTGTTACTGTGCCGTCGATCTCTCTTCTGAGGGCCAGATCTATTACCTTGACCACATATTCAAAGGATGCCTGCCCCTGTTCGGGTGTAACCTGTTTGTAACGTAAACGGGCCAGGTCCATATTGGCCATATGGAAAATATCCATGGTGCCGTATTGGTAGAGGCCATCCATAGGTGTATCGATCACATTCAGTTTCAGATTCAGTGCAGTAAACCGAAGCACATCCTCCATAATGCGAGCATCGCCGACTACAAGCGGTCTGCAAAGCTCGTAAATTTCCTGATGGTCCAGGGCCTTGGCTGTAATCTCTGGTCCGATGCCCCCTGGGTCACCTATTGAAATCCCCAAGATCGGTCTTTTCTCAGCAGTCATACCGATTTCTCCTTACCCTTTTTCAACCAATATTCGTGCACTGCGATCAGCGTGTCATCTCCACCAAAAGCTCCTGCTTTTGTAACAACGGGAAGCCCGTCCATGAGGTCTCCAATGATCGTTCCTTTTGGCACTCCTGGAACAATTTCCCTTCTCAGCTGGATTCCCTTTGCTCCGATGGCTGTGAGTACTGCGCTCGCCGTGTCTCCTCCTGAGAGAAAAAGGCTCGCAGGCCTCTTCCCTTTTAAAACCGTGGCAACCAAAAGCCCCAATCCCTGCACGATCTGTTCTGGTGTCCATGCCGATGAGATTTTGGCGGCTTCGGCTGTTTCTGAAGACCCAATCTTAATAATGAGATTATTTTCTGACAAGAGACGCTGTGCAAGAGAGGCCTTCAAAGAGAGATTATCCCGCCCCTTCGAATCTGCTAGCAGGCTGGGCATAAGGGAGATCACCTGATAGAGATAGGTCTTGACTAGTGTTACAATTTGAAGCCTCATCACATCAGAGGTTGTACCGCAAACCAGGAGATGATATCCCTTTCCAAGGTCCTTTATCTCATCTTCAGCCTCAACGTCTGCCTTTTGGAAATGGGTGCCGAGACTTCCGGCAAGACCGGCAGATCCTACGAGAAGAATCCTTTTATTACTGCTCAGCGCAAATCGGGTAATCTTGTCGAGGTGTGCCTGACATGTCGCATCGAAGACCACATGCCGTGCTCCGGCCTCGGCCAGACGAGCAATTTTACTACCCATTGCTTCATCATCGCCCTCGAGGAACTGCATATCCACGTGCCCAACTTTATATCGGCTCTGTGAAGCTACGATGCCCGAAAGTTGGGATTGCCTAACTGGATTAACTGGGTCTAGGGATAGCTCTGTGTCGGCAATTGGTATGTCATGCACCAGGTGTACGTTGTGTACCGTGACACGACCCATTTCAGGAAAGGCGGGGGCTATAAAGCTCAGCTCAAATCCCATCTCATCCACTATTTCATCAACCTCAGCCCCCAGATTGCCTCGAAGGCAGGAATCCACTTTTTTATAAATTTGCTTCGGCTGAAATGCACGTAGTTGCTGCGCTACAAGGCGAACCCGCTTCTGGGCAGATTCGGCTTTCATGGAGCGGCTATTGGTATAAATAGCCAACGCTTGGGAGGTTAGGATATCAAAATTTCGTGAAAGATTATCGTATGATGTCAGTATCGTGTTCGTAAAGTAGGGGCAAAATTGAACACCCGTATCAGCAGCACCTGTCAAATCATCCGCTATTACGACAATTTCAGTCATTGGACCTCCTGTTCATTGTTCGCACAATGATATTCCAGGACACTCTCTGGCTACCTCTTCTGGTTTATCCTTAAAGTAACTCCAAAAAGGAAAGGTCTTACACTGATTAGGTCTAACTGCATAGATAGAACATCCCTTCTTTTCTCTATCAAAAAAGATACAGGCGTAATCTTCATCTGCCCTTACCTCCTTTATGGAGAATTTGTACGATACCTTTATGAGATAAGCCTGTATAAATGTGGGGATCTCAGTTCCCAGGAATTCGGATATAGCCTTTACCTCTTTGGTGTTTACGAAGATATTGCCGCTGGCTCCATTACAACATTTTCCCTGGCACTCTCCGCAAGCCTCTGGGTTAAACGTAAAGTCAAAGCCCTCTTTTTGAATAAACTCTTTTTCCTTTGCCATATGCCGCAGACGTATAAATCTTACTTACATTGGGTAATAGTTTTCTCAAATATGATTCTACGCCCTTAAAAGGCCTACCTCTGGAGATGCCTGCCTCTATGGGTTACGAGCAGCCATTCTTTCTTTTCATAGACCTTGATCACCTCGAGGGCCAGTGAATTGAGCTGCTACGGTGGCCTCTTCCCTGTATTGTTGAGACGATTGAATAAAGTACCTGATGGCTCGCTGATAGAAGTGCATAACCCTTCGCGGGTAATCATAATTGGGATTGTATGCCGCGTTGTAAGCGAGCAGTGCCATGTATCGGTTGCCGTAGTGCTGCAGACACAAGGTGTGTAAGTAATGGGCTGCAAAATATATCTGGGTCTTCGGATGAGTCCTAAGGTCCGCGGGCAGTTCATCCGGGGCGTGGGGCAGGTTTCGATTTCTCATGTCCCGATAGATGACACGAGCGGTGGATCTGAGAATCTGGAACATCCCCTGAGCTGGATCAGGAGGTAGGTACTTCAGTCGATCTAGATCGCCAAACATATTATAAAAGTAGGTTTCAGAATTCCCTACAGCAAAAAGGAGAAAGGGATCCAGACCGTAGTAGCTGGCTGATTCATAGATCCACCCCGTGTACATTCTCGCCCGTTGCCCTGCCATGGGCAATCTTTTGTGGTTATAATAGCCGTGCTGATACTGTCTCTGCATATAGGGAGCCATGATGGCGGCGAACTCCTCTCTGCTCGGGAGAGGTGAAATCCCTTCGGGATGCGGGTGAGGCAGATCCCAGAAATTCTCTACCAGGAAGGCGTCTGCGAACTCTGGATATGTCACAATAAAGGTGGATCTTCCCCTGTAGTCAACATTGACATCCACTATAAAGCGGGTACAGAGATCTATCTGGCGGGCGTACCAGGAGAGTCCAAGCTCCTGGAGGTGAAGCACCAGCGTTGCGGCATTTGCAGGGTCATTGTAGCAGCCGCACTGAATATCATAGACAGATCCTGGCTCGGGATCGGCGGCAAAGGTTGGTACCGAGAAGACAATGATCAATGCAAGCACTACGACGGGCTGTTTTGACACGATTTTTTCCCCTTAGCACACCAGGATGTATACCTTCCGTTATGCTAACAAAACCCAATAGGTAACAAAGGAGATGACTCCTGGAATTATACGCAGCTCTGGATCTACATTCAAGAGGTAATTATCTGGATATAATCGTCCCAAACGAGCTGGGTCCCTTATTGGAACTCCCCCTATGATTTATCCAATATTCGGCCAATGATCGTTCCATGGTCTCATCTGCTCATAGGCGTGGGAGGCCTGGAGCACTATATCATCTCTTTGGCGGGGACCGATGATCTGAAGGCCTGCGGGAAGGCCGTTTTTGGTGAGACCTGCTGGTACCGAGGCGGCAGGATGACCGGACAGATTGAAGGGATAGGTAAAGGCTACAGTCCCGAGAAGCGAGATGGGGTGTCCGTCAATCTCAGCCGGGGGCGGTCCCTTTGCAGCAAAGGCCTCGGTAGGCATGGTAGGGGTGAGGAGGAGATCAAAATGCTCAAAAAGGTCCCACATGATCCGGTTTAGTTCGGTCGTCACCTTCTGGGCCTCTATATGGTCATTCAGTGAAAAGGATCGTGCATGATCAAGGGATTTCACCAGCGTCCTTCCCATCTCCTGACGATTGCTCTCCAGGTCCTGATGAACCTGGGCATAGATTTCACAGTTCATGAGTCTGGACCAGGTTTCACCGACATCTGGTAGTGATCCATCCCAGAGTTCCACCCTGTGACCCATGTCCTCAAAGCATTTTACTGCACCTTCTACCTTTGTCATCACATCCTTTTGCACCCTGGCATATCCGAGGGTAGGGCTAAAGGCTATCCTCAGACCGGTGGGCATACTCTCAAGGCATTTCAAAAAGGAGTGGTCTGGAGGGGGAAGGGATTGGGGATCGGAAGGGTGGTATCCGGCAACACAGTCCAGATAAAGCGCAGCATCATCCACAGTCCTGGTTAGGGGTCCCATGCACCAGATCGGATGTATTTGCAAAACAGGCAATGGACCCCTTGGTATCCTGCCGAAGGATGTCTTCAATCCAAAGCAGCCAGAGTATGAGGCCGGAATGCGAATGGAACCACCCGCATCAGACCCTGTGGCTATAGAAACCATGCCTCCTACTACCGCAGAGGCAGATCCGCCGCTTGACCCACCGGGTGTGCACTCTGTATTCCATGGATTTCTGGTCACACCATATAACCGGTTCTTTGTAAAGCCAGTGAACCCAAATTCAGGGGTATTGGTTTTTCCCACAACAATAGCACCGGCTGCCTTGAGCCTGGACACCTGGATCGAATCGCTCCGGGCAACATTGTTTTTGTAGGGAACTGATCCAAAACTGGTTACCATTCCTTTTACGTCTTCCAGATCTTTCACGCCTATGGGTACTCCGGCCAGGGGCCCGGGATCTTTACCACAAGCGATACGCTCTGCTATAGCCCTTGCCTCATCCATGGCCTGTTCAGGCCGGGTGCAGACAAAGGCATTGAGCACAGGGTTGACTGTCTCTATTCTTTTCAGTGTCTCCTCCATCAGTTCAAGAGGAGAGAGGCCCTTTGACTTGATGAGTCTTGCAAGTTCCCGTGCAGACCTGTAATGTAGAGATGTCATAAAAGCTTGCTTAGTGCTTCGATTCGCAAATATAGTCACGTATCTAAACGAGAAATATCCAAATAAATGCTCACTCAGCACTTAGTCCCGAGTGAATAAATACGTTACCGTATTTATGAATCGAGGGACTTAGTGATTATTGAAATATAGCGATTCGGAATCAGCTAAAAATCCGCGTACTCGGGTGGGATTTTTTTGAGGGCCTCAACCCCCGGCAATAATAAGCGTTATATCAAGCTCATCCCCATCCTTAACCGGCTTGGCTAGCTCCTCTGGAAAGGAGCTTTCTAGATTAACATAGACATCAACATAATTGAGTAATCGATTTTTCTTATCAAACACATACTTCTTGAGGCCGGGGAATTGCCCAACCAGATCGTTAAGGCACTCACCCACAGTTGTGCCACTCACCTCAACTGTGCTCAGATCATTGGTAAGATGCCGCAGATTCTGATGGATGTTGACCTTTATACTCACCTCTTACCCCCTTCTCCTCCCATGGCCACAGTGATCACAGTCTGGGTTTTTCTT
>CP070704.1:1638674-1654933 GCA_020349945.1 Deltaproteobacteria bacterium | reverse complement strand
CTTTCACTCCTAAGACAGGTCCCATCTGTTACTCATCTTAGAGGTCAAAAAACCGAAGGCTAAAAGAGAAAATCCCCGTCAAGAAAAGGATGCCAAGGGATATCTCGAGATGGTTGCATTTCTCCAGAGCGGACCTAAATGCCAGTTCTGTTGACTTTCTTTTTGATATATTGAATAGTAGTTAGGTCCTGAGCTTATCGATGGTCTTCTTCTGACCCAATGACACAAAACGGGAAGCAAGGTAGGCCTTATGTTCGGGTATCATGATATTCCATTGAAGATTGTACAGGAAGGAATCTCCCTTTCTGTGCAGAAAGACAGGGGGAGCCTTGTCTACAAAAGAGACTGTCTTGACGAACATGTGGAGAAGCGGCTTCTCGCCACTAATGGCAAAATCCTCGTCACCCCTGTCGAACCGTTGAATAAACCCAAGGCACTAACCCAATATCTCCTTGTAGAATTTGAAAAGACGCTGGCGATCGAGCCTGAGGGGACGGAAAAGATCTTCCTCACGTTTCCGATAGAAATCGGGGTCTATATATCACCAGACAAGGATTCCGAGGTCATTGATATTCTCACCCTGAAGAGGCAGAAGTTCACCCTGTATGGCGACCCCAGGAATGGGATTATATGCAAGTATTGGAAGAGTGATATATTTTCCACGATGCCATCTGTTAATCCTATCCAAGAAGGGCTCATGGAGCTCACCATAGCAAACACAAACGCCCAGTGGGTTGAACTCACCAAGGCTGTTTTCAATGCCTATGGGATGAAACTGCACTACAGCAATACCATGGTATCCATGAAGGCAAGCATGAACCTGAAGACGAGAAATAGGGCAGAAACTGATTTCATCGATTCACCCCTTAAAAAAGGAATGAAGAAGTCTCTAGAGGTTTATGCAGCGCGAAAGATGTCTATAACTGCGCCAAAGTTTATAATGGAGTTCGGTCTATGATCCTCAATAAGGTCCTTTACCATAGCGTCACTGTCTTTGACCTTATAACAGCAGCACTTATTTTGATAATCGCTGCGGTAATAGCCAAGGTGCTATCACTGTATCTCAGAAGATTTCTTAAAGAGAGGATAGCCAAAGAACACCTGGAGATTATTGCTAAAGTAGTCTCCTATAGCATCATCGTTATTGCCCTCCTTATGGTGCTTCCGATCCTTGGGGTAAGACTTTCAGGTTTACTGGTTGCAGGAGGCATCGTTGGTCTGACCATAGGCTTTGCCAGCCAGAGTATCATAGGAAACCTGATCTCGGGGATCTTTCTGATGATTGAGCGACCGGTAAAGATTGGAAATTCAGTGGATATAGACGGGACTACGGGAATTGTCGAGGATATCAGTATAATCGCCACGACCTTGAGAACTTTTGATGGCTTATATGTCCGGCTGCCCAACCAAAACGTCTTCACCTCCAAGATCACCAACTTTGTTGCAAATGTGGCCAGGAGGTTTCAATATGTTGTCGGAATTCGATACAGCGACGATGCCGATAAGTCACTCGCGATCATAAAAAACCTCATCGAGGAACATCCTCTCGCCCTCAAAAATCCGGAACCCCAGGCCTTTGTCGATAACCTTGGGGACAACGCCGTGAACATTATTGTGTGGATCTGGTCACCAGCAACCGAGTGGTATGGGGTTAAGATGGAGCTTCTGTGGAAGATAAAGCAGGCCCTGGAAAAAGAGGGAATAGAAATCGCTTTTCCCCAGCGCGTGGTATGGTTTGCCAATGAGTTACGGGGATGGGAAGGTAAACGCACTGAACCACGTCATCCCAACTTAGGGGAAAATGCGTAAATATTGGATACGGAGGGACAAGCTGGGTATTGCAAGAAGAACTTTAATAGCATGTTTAAGTTTATGTGTAGTGTTAACTGAAGCAATTGCTGTTCAAGCCGAAGAACGGACAGACCAAGCAGCCTGGAAAACACGTATTGAGCTTTCTTATGTGACAACCTCCGGCAACACAGATGCTGAAACTCTATCGGGTAAACTGGACGCTAAAAAAGAGGAAGAAACAAACAGATATTTTCTAAGAGGTAGCGCACTCCGTGCGGAAGATAGAGGTGATGAGACTGCAAATAAATGGCTCCTGGATGGCAGGTGGGAAAGGGCACTGAATAAAAAATTATTTGGCTTTTTAACTGCAAGTTACTTAAAGGATAAATTCTCTGGCTATGATTACCGAGTAGCTGCCGGCCCTGGTTTTGGTTATGACCTTGTCAAAACCAAAGAACATCACTTAAAAGGCATGATCTCTACTCTTTATTGCTATGATAAATTTACAGAAGGTGAGAAAAGCTCGGATTCCTATATATCAGGAAAAGCTGCGATAAGCTACGAGTGGCACATTTTAGAAAATCTAAAATTTAAGGAGAATGCGGACTATCTCGTATCATTCGAGGATACAGATAGGTATTTCATAAACTCGGAAACTGCCCTCGAAGTAAAAGTTAATGGAAATGTGTCACTCGGTGTAAGTTATTCCATTGCCTACCAAAATAAACCACCATTCCCGGATATCGAACAGACGGACAAAGTCTTTTTGACATCATTAATCGTGGATCTATAAAGGACTAAAATACCGCAGATAGTATGAGCCGAGGAAAGTTGACGTTTCGCCGCTTTTTTATAGTGGGTAACCTATGGAGCTTTTTGAGCAGGAGGTGATAAGGCATGCCAAAATTGTTTAGAAAACGTGCAAAAGAGGTCGGCCTTCCCCCGGGAACTCTTGTCCACATCGGGGATAGAAAGGTTGAGAGGACAAAAATTACCCTCATTGACTATGATGAGGCACAGCTTCAGGAAAAGGAACTGAAAACGATCGATGAATGTTTGGCCTTTAAAGATAAACCTACCGTCACCTGGATAAATATAGATGGTATTCACCAGGTGGAGGTTATCGAAAAAATTGGAGAACACTTTAACATTCATCCTCTCATCTTAGAAGACATACTGCATACCGGACAACGTCCAAAATTGGAGGATTTCGAGGATTACCTCTTTGTGGTAGTAAAGATGGTTTACTATGATGAAAAGGACAATGAGATGAAGGCGGAGCAGGTCAGCCTGCTTATCGGTCCAAATTTCGTTATCTCCTTACAGGAGAAAGAAGGGGATGTGTTTGATCCCATACGAGACAGAATCAGAAAGGCAAAAGGCCGTATTAGAAAGATGAAAGCTGACTACCTTGCATACGCCTTAATAGATACTATTGTTGATCACTATTTCATCGTGCTGGAGAAACTTGGAGAAAAGATAGAAGGTATGGAAGAAGAGCTCGTCACCAACCCAACGCCAGAGACCTTACAGACCATTCACACCTTAAAGAGAGACTTGATATTTTTACGGAGGTCAATCTGGCCATTAAGAGAGGTAGTCAATAACATGGAAAGGGGAGAATTATCCCTTATTGATGAGTCTACAGGCATATATCTCAGGGATGTCTACGATCACACCATTCAGGTCGTTGAAACCATCGAGACTTACAGGGATATGGTCTCTGGAATGCTTGATATCTATCTCTCAAGTATAAGCAATAAAATGAACGAAGTGATGAAGGTGTTAACGATCATTGCTACCATATTTATTCCCTTAACCTTTATAGCAGGTCTTTATGGAATGAATTTTAAGTATATACCAGAGCTTGAGTGGCATTGGGGTTACCCTGTAATCTTGTTTGTTATGGCTGGTATAGGTTTCTTGATGTTAGTTTACTTTAGGCGAAAAAGGTGGCTCTGAAAGAGGCCACTGCCACCTGGTTCATATGACAGCCAAAAGGAGGCTTGATGTGGTTATGGTAACATCTTGCAGTGATCCGGGTAAAATAGCCCAAGGGCCTATGGATCAGCCTTTAGCACAGGGAATTTGGGTAAATTTGTGGAGGGTTACATGAGTGTCATCCTTTTGATCATCTTTGTCTGTGTTTCTTACCTAATTGTCCGAATCGGGGCAATCGCCTTGGAGATGACCGGTATGGAAAAGTCCAAGGCACGATTCCAAGCCCTTTCGGCCTTCACCGGAACCGGGTTTACTACCAGAGAGGCGGAGGCGGTCATCAGTCATCCCCGCAGGAGAAAGATTGTCACCTACCTGATGATCCTGGGAAATGCCGGTATCGTCACGGTGATTGCCACCTTCGTTGTCTCTCTCAGACCATCGGGTATCTTTCGGCCCTCCCTCAACCTGGTTATTGTCGCTGCCTCGCTGTTTATCCTCTACCGGATCACCGTGCATCAAGAATTCGCACGGAAGCTAACCAGTAAGATCCGCGAGACCTTGAGAAAAACGCTGCATTTTGAAAAGGTTCACATTGAGGAGATCTTGCAGCAATCCGAGGGATACGGAGTGGCCTCAGTCCTCATTGAGCAGGACTCGAAGATTGCAGGGCTTAGCCTCAGGCAGTCGGGTCTGAGGGAGAGAGATCTCATGGTCCTCTCCATAGAAAGGGATGAGGGGGTAATCCCTGTTCCCAAGGCTCAAAATAAGATTCATGTCGGCGATCGGCTCATCTGTTACGGGAAACTGAAAAACCTCAAGGGGCTTTTCTTACATAAGGCCACTGCGAGCCCTGATGAGCAGCTAGGAAACCAGAAAGGAGGCACAAATGGCTAAAACCATCATCTTTCTTATTCTCGTCGCCCTTGTTATCGTTTTTGTCGTCCAAAATACCCAAGTCGTCGAATTCCGGTTTCTCGCCTGGACAATCTCCATGTCACGGGCATTACTGTTTTTGGGTACCTTTATCATAGGCATTGTTGCAGGTTGGCTGTCGAGAAGACCTAAGGGTGCAGGCCAAAAGGCGGCGTGATTTCGCTGCCAGTTTTCAACTATTTTCTATTCTAGGGAGGTGCTGAAATGAGTGATGAGAAAAGGATCGTCAAAGGAGGTTTTAGGGCGACTTTTGCCTTGCTTGTCTCCATCATTGCCCTCATCTTTGCTCTTATCGCCTTCAATCGAACCGGTGGTGAGGCAGATCTCAGGGCGCAGATCAGCGAACTCCAGGGAACAATAAAAACACTCAGAATGGAGACCTCTGAGAAGGTAGATAAGGTTCGCCAGGAGACAACCAAGGCACTCAAGAAAGTGGGAATAGAAATCAAGAAAGAGCCTGTTAAGAAAGAGGAGGCGGAGAAAGAGCAGATCAAGGAAGAGGAAAGCGGGGACTAGTTCAGGAAGAGACGTCGACAAGCATCTGAAAGGCACAACGAGGTAGGCTGCGGGTGTGCGCTACTTTATCTGGAGTCTCGTCCTAGAATTGAACAGTGAGCTCGGGTTTTCTCACAGCGCTGTAAAAGGGCTCTCATGGTGAGAGGAACGACGTGCTCAGGAATGCGGTGGAATTGGACTGGCGGTTGACGTGGCGTCTGCAATCGAGTCAAAATGCTAAAGAGGAAGCTGGGTATCACCGCGAAGGATGCTGCTCCGCTCGGTTCCTGGCAATGGCGGAATTATCCTGAACGCCAACACAAAGGGATGCGATCAATTACTGAATACGAATGCGGGCTGTAGAGTGAAGGTATCATGAACAAGAGTAAGCTGCGTATAGTGGTTGCAGCCTCAGAGGCAGCTCCTCTGGCACAGGCGGGTGGCCTGGGCGATGTGGCTGGGAGCCTTCCCCTGGTTTTCAGAGATATGGGTCATGAAGTCGCCGTAGTATTACCCGCCTACCGCCAGATACTGCAAAAGAACCATAACTTCGAGCTCGCTGCCAAGGACCTGCCTGTACGCTTGGATAAACTGAATCTCACCGGAGACGTGCTCGTGGGAGAGCTAAGCCCGGGTGTGCCAGCCTACCTAGTCAGGCGAGACGAGTTTTTTGATCGAACCGAGCTGTATGGCAGCAGCCAGGGGGAATATTTTGATAACCGGGAAAGGTTTATCTTTTTTTCCCGAAGCATCCCTGCCCTCTGTGAGGCTGTGGGCTTTTCGCCTGATGTAATTCTAGGAAACGATTGGCAGACCGGTCTTGTTATGCCCCTCTTAGCAGAGGGATTAATGCCTCAAACCGCTGGTGTGTTCGTTATCCATAACCTTGGCTACCTGGGCCTGGTTCCTCCGGAACGAGTGGGAAATATCGGCCTACCAGAGAGATATTATACTATAGAAGGACTTGAGTACTTTGGCCAGATGAGCCTCCTCAAGGCAGGCATTGTATATGCCCAGGAAGTGATCACAGTGAGCCCAACCTATGCAAGAGAGATTCAGATCCCTGAGGTCGGATTTGGAATGGCTGGGCTGATGTATTCGGTGAAGGATCGCCTTCATGGAATCTTGAATGGAGTGGACTACAAGATATGGAATCCAGCTACAGACAGCGCTATTGCCTCCAACTACTCGCCGCAAGATCTTTCCGGTAAGGCCCTCTGCAAGCAGGAACTCTTGAAGGTGATGGGACTACCGGTAGAGCTAATGGAGAAGCCTTTAGTGGGCATGGTCACCCGCTTGTTTGACCAAAAAGGCTGTAGACTCTTAGCAGAGGCTGCAGATAATCTCTTCGCCTTCCATCTGGGTCTCGTGCTTCTTGCAGCGGGCGAGATAAGCTACCAGAGACTTTTTTCAGAACTTCAGGCCACGCACCCGGGCCGTTTTGGACTTAAGCTCGGTTTTGACCCGGTCCTTTCCCACAAGATCATTGCCGGCTGCGACATGTTCCTCATGCCTTCCCTTTACGAACCTTGTGGCTTGACTCAGATGTTTAGCCTAAAGTACGGCACCATCCCTATTGTTCGAGGCACTGGGGGCCTCCAAGATACAATCATCGACCCCAATGAGAATCAGGGCCCTGGTACGGGTTTCAAGTTCTATCCGTTTCAGTCTGCAGACCTCATCCTGGCGGTCCGCAGAGCCATCGAAGCCTTTCAGAATCGCCAGGTCTGGCAGGCCATGATGCGTGAGGCCATGGCCCAAGATTTTTCCTGGCACCGTTCTGCTAGAGAGTATTTGACGGTATTTGATCGAGCCATAGCGGCCCGGCGGGGAGAAAGAAAGAGTTGCTGACAGATACGCCTCCACGCACAGTTGCTGCTACCTTTTATAGGAGGAACCTGAGCTGGGAGCTTCAAATTAGGCCCTCCCATAGATCTCCGTCATTTCGAGAAGTTCTTCCGCCACGGACGGTGTTACCTGATCCTCTAAAAGTCGCCATTCCCAATTGCCTTCTGAGGTGGCAGGCCGGTTCATCCGAGCTTCCTCACCTAGGCCCAGGGCATCCTGCATGGGAATTACTACCGTGTTCGCTACCGACATCATGGCGAGCCGGATCAATTCCCGGTGAATCTTGGTCACCGGCACTTCTCGTCCCAGATAATGAAAAAGCCTCTCCTTAGCTTCCGCGGTTGCCTCTCCTTCAAACCACCCCTTTACCGTGTTGTTGTCATGAGTCCCTGTGTAAAGGACGCAGTTTCTCGGAAGATTGTGAGGGATATAGGGGTTCGTGGGAAGATCGTCACCAAAGGCAAAGAGAAGCACCTTCATGCCCGGAAGCTCAAAGCGGTGCATGATTTCTCTCACATCAGGTGTTATTACCCCAAGATCCTCGGCAACTATGGGAAGATAGGGAAATTTCTTGAGCAGTTCATTGAGTAAGTCTTCCCCGGGTGCTCCAACCCATTTTCCGTTAATGGCATTTGCTTCGCCTGCCGGAACCTCCCAGTATCCAATCAACCCACGAAAGTGGTCAACCCTGATCAGATCGAGGAGTCTGAGATTATGTTGCAGTCTTCGAATCCACCAGCCATAACCCGTCTCTTTCAAGGCCTCCCACCGGTAAACCGGATTACCCCAGAGCTGTCCAGTTTCACTAAAGTAGTCAGGAGGAACACCAGCGACGACACGGGGTCTCTTGTCACTGTCCAGCTTGAACATCTTTGGATTGGTCCACACATCAACACCGTCATGCTCAACGTAGATAGGGATATCACCCAAGACCTGGATTCCGCGGTGATTACAGTAGCTTTTGAGTGAGCTCCATTGCTGATAGAATAGGTATTGAAGGAACTTATGCAGTTCAATTCCTTCGTGAAGCTGATTTTTGAATGCCTCGAGAGCCCCTGGTTGTCTGTCCCGGATCTCCTGAGGCCATTCAGTCCAAACCTTTCCCTGAAAGTGGGCCTTAAGGGCCACAAAGAGCGCAAACTCATCAAGCCAGGCGGTGTTTTCCGCGCAGAACCTTCCATAATCATGCGTTTGTCTCTCCCTTCTAAAGCGCTCATGGGCCAGATAAAAAAGCCTCTCCTTAAAGGCGATAGCCCCTGGATAGTCAACACGCCCCTTTGGATAATCGGGTACAGTCCCTACATCTGATTTGGTCAGGAGACCGTCCCTTACCATAAGCTCAGGGCTAATCAGCAACGGATTACTCGCAAAGGCAGATATGCTGTGGTAGGGTGAGTTTCCGTAGGCAGGGTCTGTAGGATTTAGGGGAAGGATTTGCCAGAAACTCTGCTTGGCCTCAGCGAGGAAATCCGCAAACCTAAAAGCCCCTGGCCCCAGATCTCCTATACCGTATGGTGAGGGAAGGGATGTGATGTGAAGGAGGATACCGCTTCCCCGTCTCTTCATCTCTCCTCCTTACTCACGAGCAGTGCCACAGGGAAATACTCGAGCACTTCGCCTACAGACAAGGTTTTTTCACCCTTAATTACCAGCCAACTCATTGCATCCCTCCACAAGGCAGGAGTGCCCTCTGGAAGCAGAACGTGAGTATCGCCCCAAATATCCCGGCCAACAGAAGATTCTCCTTCCCCTACAAGGGAGGTGAAGAATCTGGGAGCAATGGTGATGGCCCAATTCTCTTCGTGGTTTCTCGCAAAGGCAACGATATGGTCTTTGAGCCTTCCAGACACCTTCAGGGGGATATAATGACCCTGCTCAAAAACAGCTCTATTTCCCCTTCTTGCCTGAAGCGCCCGGTATATGACGAAGAGCTTAATCTTCCCGTCCTCTTTGTTTGAGAGTAGCTCATCGATGAGCTGTAGGATATCCTGCCCCGCCCTTTGCTTGATATCCTGCAAAAACGACCGTCTCGTTTTATAATCAACAGGGCGACGGTTATCAGGGTCTACGAGGTTAAGGTCCCACAATTCCGTACCCTGATAGAAATCCGGAACTCCAGGTGAGGTGCTCTTAATGAGTGCCTGAGAGAGCGAGTTGAACATCCCATAATAAGCCACCTTCTTCTGAAAGGGCAGGAATTTCCCCAGAAATTGATTTTGCTCTGATGGCATTAGGATCTTTTCAACAAATGCAATGAATGCATCCTCATAGGTTGTATCGGGCTTGAGCCACGCAGTATGGACCTTTGCCTCCCTCACAGCCTTGATGATGTATTCTTTTACTCTCTCAATAAACGCGGGATACCCTCTTTCTTCAAAAGGAAAGGCCCCAACGAGGGTTTGATAGAGAAAATACTCGTCGTTCCTTTCCGGGACTGCCACGCTATTGACCTTTTTCTTTTTTCCTCTGTTCAGTTTGCTCCACGTTTGAGTATTGCGATTCCATTCCTGAGGTATTTCAGAGAGGACATTTATCCTCGCTCGTACATCCTCACCTCTCTTGGTGTCATGGCTTGAGGTGGCGTTTAGCGTATGGGGCCAAAGGTTCGCCCTCCTTTTATTGAAGTTGTGGAATTCATCCAAAGGAACGCCAAACTTATCAGGACTTCCGCCAACCTCATTGAGTGACAGAAGCCTATTGTAGACGTAAAGGATGGTATCCTCAAATCCCTTTGCCATAAGCGGCCCTGTAAATTGCTGGAATCTCATCACGAAGTTAATCCACTCCTTTTTCTCTTGATTACTAAGATAGTCATCGAAGTGAAGGAGCAGAAACTTCTCAATAAAGGCAAGTTCATTCAAAAGACCTGGATTACTTTGTGCCGCCTTGCCGATGGCCTCTCTTATGTAGAGCTCGTCTGTCTCGCTAAAGGTATCGTGGGTCACGTATGTTCGGTAAACCGGGAATTGCGCCATGACCTCAACGAGTGTCCTCTTGAGGCCATAGAGGGTAATATCACCACCGTGCCTGTATCGCCCGGATATTTTCTTCATGAGGAGGGCAAGGTTGTCTACATCTGCGGCCATGTGTTTTCCAATTATGAGCCTTTTCTTGTCCGCTACAAGATCCTTGTAGGATGTGTGGTTGCCAGTAAACTGGGAGTATATTCGATTAAAGCTGCCTTGATGTTGCCTTTTACAAAAAACGCCATTTACATAATTCAAAAAGTCATAACCCGTTGTTCCCTGCACTTGCCAGAAAGATGGCAGCTCTTCTTTAAGATCAAGGATTTTTTCAACTGCTATGTATAGGTCTCCGGCTTTTTCTCTCACTTTTCTTAGATAGACTGTTGGATCGTAGAGCCCGTCAATATGATCGATTCTCAGTCCTGTCACCTTTCCCTCTTCAATGAGCCTGAAGATCAAGGAATGGGTGTGGTTGAAGACATCGCGGTCTTCCATTCTCAGGGATATGAGTTCATTGATATTGAAAAATCTCCTGTAGTTAATTTCCTCGGTGGCAACCTTCCAGAAGGATAATCTGAAGAACTGTTCTGAGAGAAGGCTATCGAGAAGATTAAAGCTTTCAGGGTTCCCCTTTTGCCCGCAGAAGGTCCTGATATTCCCATCCATGTATCTTTTGATCTCTCGGTTTTTTGTGTACAACTCCCAGAGCATCCTCTTGGTAAACCGTATCTGATTGTACAGGGCATGTACCTGTTTTCCAGATGGAAGGTTCCTCAATACATAGAGGATGCCGAGGAACTTTATGAAATCCGGATCATCTTCTCCAAGCCTGTTTTCAAGATCATCTAATTCATGGGTGAGGACATTTACGTATGACTCCACCTTAAGAGGAAGGCGTAACATATGGTAATTGACTGCTATTCCATTTTGGTCATACTGCAGGTGAATCTCTCCGTTCTCCAATGCCTCTCCATAGAATTCCCCTAAGAATGGCGCAAGAAGCCTGCCTCTGATACCCTCATATGGGTGATCCCATTCTATATCGAAGAAATCAAAATACGGTGAACTCCGACCATTCTCCAACACATCCATCAGCATCTGATTCCCATAAGTATATGCCATATGGTTTGGAATGATATCTTGCACCCAGCCCATCCCATGGTCTCTCACTAGTGCATTTAGCTCCTCAAATCCCTCCATTCCCCCGATCTCTGGATTGAGCTCATTCATGGCAACCACATCGTATCCGTGGGTGCTCCCTTCTCTCGCCCTGAAAATGGGGGATGCATAGACATCTGAAATCCCTAGCTCAGCGAGATAGGGCACAATATTTTGGGCATCCTCAAAGGTAAAGGATGGACTGAACTGGACTCTGTAGGTTGCAATTGGGGTCCGCATCATGAGCTCTTAACGTGTAAGCTGTCTCCTAGCCTGTGAAAGTGCTCAAGCCACCTTTGGGCAGCCTGATCTCCCTTTGCTGTCCTCTCCTCCATCTCACCATACCGCTCTTTGCCGAGTGAGAAGTAGATGTTTTGGGCCTTCCACAGGTCCAGTTGCAGATTGAGAGCGGTCAAGACCCTGAAGATGTGCCCTACCGCATCAAATATGAAGATGTTTTCTGGTGCTTTTGATATTTGTTCCATAAGGGAGTTGATCTTCTGGCTCGCGACAAAACCAAGATCTTTCCCCTCGAGTTCCAAGAACCACCTCTTGGTCTCTTCAACCAACTTCTCAATCCGTTCAAAGTCAAGTTCTTCCTTTTGGAACTCCTGCCGAATATCCGTGCCAACGATAAGCTCCGTGGCGCTCGCAAAGGCCTCCGGTAAGGGGATCCGCATCTCTCTCATTACCTGCATAACCGGGTAATGCCGTTCGTAAATCTGACGGAAGGAAGCCTCTACCTCTTTCAATGTAGAGTCAAGGATCTGGTTTAAGACTTTTCGCTGCTCGTCTTTGAACAGGTGAAACAAGGAGTAGTTATGAGTTTCAAAGTGTTTGTCCATTAATCGGATAACCTCAGGAAGATCGCTTTTCCCAAATGCCTTCTTTATTTCCTCTCGCATCAGTGAAAAGGGTACATCGCCCATGTATTCGCGGATACCTCCTATGATATTATGATCCCCAAGGTGCAGGACCGCGAACCCTATCGCACGTTCTTCCCCTGTGATGTCGGAACCTACCCTGGCCTTGCCTACCGCAAGTCGTTGTATTCCCGCTTCGCTCAGGTCATACATCTCGCTCCTGGCTGTATAACAGGCGATTTGTATTGTTTCCGGGTATTCCTCAAATAGTGATGAAACGGCATAGTGAGCCCCGGCCCTGAGAAGATCGACGGTAGCTGGCTTAACAAAAGCCTGCCAGACCCCCACACCGTTTCTGAACTGCGATACATTGCTTGAAGCCCTTTCAAGGATCTTAACGTAGTCAGGTTCCAGATCCTCGCCGCTCACCTCCTTGGCCAACTGTAAAGCCCTGGAAGCGTACTGCATTACCTGCACTGTTTCGATACCGGAAACCTCGTCAAAGAACCACGCGCAGCTCGTGAACATGATCACGGCATGGCGCTGCATCTCAAGAAGCTTTAAGAGTTTCACTCGCTCATCCCTCGAAGGTTTCCTGTTGATATGCTTAGAGAGGAAAGACTCTAGATTCTGGTTAGACCTATCGAGAATAACCCCGATATAGTCCTCCCTCATCTCCCATGGATCATGAACGTATGATGCCATTTGTTCTTCATATACTCTTATAAGGGCATCCCGGAGCCAGTTCATGGCTTCCCGGAGGGGGGCGCGCCACGCTTGGCTCCATCTGGGATGTGTTCCTGTGTTGCACCCACAATCATTCTTCCACCTTTCGATTCCATGGGCACAACTCCACGAGGTATTCTCAAAAATCTCCACCTCCAATTCGGGAGGGTGCTTTTCGAGGTATTCCGAATAATTCGTGATTGTGGCCAAGTTATTTGCCTCAATGTGGTGTATGGCAAAAGCCAGGGCCATATCGCCGAAGCGGTGGTAGTGACCGTATGATTCCCCATCTGTGGCAATGTGTGCAAGTTGATGTTCTTCCCTTTTGGAGAAGACAGCCACCAACCTCGATGCAAGGTTCTCGCCGCTCTTCAACAGATCCCCGAATGCCACGTCCCGGGATACTGGCCCATCATAGAAAAAAAGCGTAATTGTCCTTCCAGAGGGGAGTTTGCATTGGTAGGGCATCTTGGGATCTACCTTGCTGCCGCTCACATCAATCCACGGGGCTTCGCCCAATTTCCTGATCCTCCTGGCTTGATGAGGCGCGAGAATAGTAAAGGCTATTCCCTGTTCTGCCAGTATGTCCAGCGTCTCAAGATCAACAGCAGTTTCAGCAAGCCACATTCCCTCCGGTTTCCTTCCAAAACGGTGTTCGAAGTCCCTGATTCCCCATATTACCTGTGTGCGCTTGTCCCGGCTGTTGGCAAGGGGCATAATCATATGATTGTACACCTGCCCTATGGCGGATCCATGGCCTGAAAAGTGATCCTGGCTCAGGCGGTCGGCTTCCATGATCGCTTGATAGACCTCTGGCGCTTGTCTTTCCATCCAGGAAAGCAGCGTGGGGCCGAAGTCAAAGCTGATTTTCGCATAGTTGTTAACGATGTTTATAATCCTTCTCTCAGCATCCAAGATACGGGAGGCCGTATTCGGCGCATAACACTCTGCCGTTATCCTCTCATTCCAGTCGTGGTAAGGGTACGCCGAATCCTGGAGTTCAACTTCCTCAAGCCATGGATTTTCCCTAGGCGGCTGGTAAAAGTGGCAATGGATACACACATGGCGATTCATTCCGATCTCTCCTTTTCATATAATGCAAAGCTCAATGCCCTTATGGTTACTGACCGTCCGTTTTCGCACAATTTGGGGGTTAGGGACCCGGGCCCCATCCACCTGTTCTCAGAAGAATCGATAATCTTCCCCCATCTTCCCGTTGGAAGAGTGATGCGAGCCGTGAGGTCGTGTTTGTTGAAGTTCATAACACAGAATACCTGGCTTTCTCCATGCCATCTTCGAAACAGGAGTAGTCGTTCCTCTTCCATTCCTGATACTTCGAGGTTCTCTTTGTCGAGATATACGAGGGCTGGGATGCGTTTTCGTAGCCGAATCAATAGCCGGTAGAAATCAAGTAGGACCTTGTGCGTGCCTTGTCTTCTATTTTCCCACCTTAGTTTGGACCGATAAAATGTCTCCGGACTCTGAGGGTCTGGAGGTTCCCCCTTCCACTGAAAGGCCCGGAACTCCTCTTTCCTTCCTTCCCGCACAGCTGTTATCAGATCTGGATCGGTGTGGCTGACGAAGTAGAGAAAGGGCGATTCTTCGCCGTATTCCTCGCCCATAAAGATCAGGGGGATATATGGTGAAAACACCACGGCACCAGCCGAAAGCTTCAGGGCCTCAAAGGACACTAGCGCCGACAAACGCTCTCCAAGGATACGGTTCCCGACTTGATCGTGGTTCTGCGCAAAGACCACAAACCGGTGCGCCGGGACGCGCAGGGAGGAGTTCCCATGGCGGCGTGCACGATAGGCAGAGTATTCTCCCGAATACACGAACCCCTCGCGGAAGCCCTTAACCAGGTGCTCAAGCCTGCCGAAATCCTGATAGTAACCGGCTTTTTCACCAGTCAGCAAGGTGTGGAGTGCATGGTGGAAGTCATCGTTCCACTGGGCGTCGAGGTCGTATCCTCCACGTTCTCGAGAACGGATAATCCGCGAGTCGTTGAGCGCACTTTCAGCGATAACATAGACACGCCGGTTAAGCCTATCTGCTTCCTCATCTACGACAAGGGCAAGTTCTTCCAAGAATGGCCGAGCCGAAAAATCCATTATGGCATGGACCGCATCTATTCGAATGGCATCGATGTGAAACTCCCTGATCCAGTAGAGGGCGTTTTCGATGAACAGTCGGCGAACCTCATCGCTATAAGGCCCGTCGAAGTTGATGGCAGTACCCCAGGGTGTCCTGTAGCGATCTGTAAAGTAGGGGCCAAAATCCGCAAGGTAGTTACCCTCGGGCCCAAGGTGATTGAAGACTACATCGAGGATAACGACTAACTGTTTCTGGTGGCAGACATTTATCAGCCTTTTCAGGCCCTCGGGTTCGCCATAAGAGTTCTGCACAGCGAAAGGGTAGACGCAATCGTAACCCCAGTTTCGGGCTCCGGGAAACTGCGCAACAGGCATGAGCTCAATGGCCGTGATGCCGAGGTCTTTCAGCTCATCGAGATGTAGAATGATAGCCTCGAAGGTCCCCTCTGGAGTGAAGAGGCCCACGTGTAATTCGTAAATGACATAATCCCGGATAGGGATGCCACACCAGGAGTCATCTTCCCATGGGAAATGAGAATCAACTACCTGCGAGGGACCGTGAACCCCTTGTGGCTGAAACCGGGAGGCAGGATCAGGTCGCTCCTTCTCGCTGTCAAGCTGATACAAATATAAGGCCCCTGGCTCAAAACCCTCCACTAGCCCATGATGGTAGCCTCCCTCAGTGTTTTGCAAGGGAGCAACCCAATCCTGGGGAGACGAGAAATGCACCTCAACCTTTTTTGCCAGCGGTGCCCATACCCGGAATCTACAGCAACGGTCCCCCAAATACGTACTGCCAAGGCTGAGCTCAAGGCTCACAACCATCCCTCCCATCTCCTTCTGTAGGCTGCGCTCCATCAGGCGGCGAAATAGGCATTCTGCAGGTACTGTGACATCATGCGCTGGGCAGTATAAAACGAGGCATTGAGGGCAATGGCCGAGCGCATGATGTGGGCGAACTGGTTCGGCCGTCCATAAAACATGGGAATTATCAGGTATTTCAGTTTTTCGTAGAGGGAAGCAATCTCTTTGGAGGGGCTGCTCTCCGCCTCCCACGAATCGCCAATGGCCCAACCGGTTACCCCTTCCACACAGCCTTCAATCCACCACCCGTCCAGCACGCTCAGGCTTGGCACGCCGTTGAGGGCGGCCTTCATGCCGCTCGTGCCCGAGGCCTCCTGTGGTTTCTGGGGAGTATTTAGCCACACATCAACACCAGTGCAAAGAAGCTTTGCAATGGTCATGTCGTACTCCTTTAGGTAGACAACGGGGACGGTGTCTCTCAGGATATTTGCAGACTGAAATACATGCCGAATGAGGGACTTGCCGCCTTCATCCTTTGGATGCGCCTTACCTCCATAAATGACCTGCAGCGGGCCAACCTGGCCGGCTATACTCCTTAGGCGGTCTACATCAGAGAATAGCAAATCCGCGCGTTTGTAAGC
>CP070704.1:1622166-1638574 GCA_020349945.1 Deltaproteobacteria bacterium | reverse complement strand
AGTCCTTCCAGGTATAAGGCTGCCAGATACCATAGTGCTTATGACGCATGGCTCTACGGCTATCGCCATATTTTTCATAGTTGTATTTGAGTATCTTGGGCCAGGTATCACCCTTTTCTCTATAGACTTGCTCTATGTCGGTAGTCATTTTCCTATTGCTTTTTATTCTAATATAGGAAACCTGGCCCTCTGGACCAGCTCAGAGACAAATGGCTCTGCCGTAAATTTGACAAGGTAAATTCGAAATCCGAAGCACGAAATCCGAAACAATACCGAATGACCAAAATTCTAAACATAAGAAACAAGACTATGAATCTTTGATAGTATACCCTATTTTTTTGTTTTGGAAATTTGAACATTATGATTTCGAATTTTGGAATTCGATATTCGGATTTCAACAGGGTTGCTGTAAAGTACCCCCTTCAAGGGGTGAATTCAAAGCTTGGTCCTCTGGGCCAGGATCCTTTACTACGCGATCCACCTCTTCCTTCGCCGGTAGTGCTTCACCTCGCGATAGCTCTTTTTAGAGCCAACAGCCGATAATCCCATATAGAATTCCCGAATGTCCTCATTATCCCTTAACTTCTCGGCCGGTCCACCCAGGGCTATCCTGCCATTCTCTATCACATAACCATAACCGGCAATACCGAGGGCAGCTCTGGCATTTTGCTCCACAAGGAGTATTGCCATCTTTTGCTCGGCATTGATTCCCCGGATAATCTCATAGATTTCTTCCACCAGGAGTGGGGCAAGACCGAGTGAAGGCTCATCCAGAAGCATCAGTTTAGGACGCGCCATAAGTGCCCGCCCGATCACCAACATCTGCTGTTCACCGCCCGAAAGATAGCCGCTTGTTTGGCGACGAAGATGTTTAATATAAGGAAAGTAGTCAAAGACCATTTCTATGTCCCTCTTAACTCCAGCCCGGTCTTTGCGGCAGTACGCGCCTACAAATAGATTCTCCTCAACACTAAGGTGCTCTAGAACCCTTCGCCCTTCCATAATCTGGCTGATGCCTAACACCGCAATATCCTCGGGTCCCAACCGGTCTATGCGCTGACCATCAAACTCGATGCTGCCGTCGGTTACCTCCCCTTCTTCTGTCTTCAGCAGCCCTGATACTGCCTTTAATGTGGTAGTCTTGCCCGCACCGTTCGCCCCGAGCAGGGCAACGATTTGGCCCTCACCTACCTCCAGCGATACGCCTCGCAGCACCTGAATCACATTCATATACACAACTTCAATATTGTTCACCAGAAGCATCTTATTCCATCTGCCTTAGCTGTTTTTTGTCGGTTGATAATTAGCCCTGACCTTTTCCTCTCCTAAGTAAGCACTTATAACCTCGGGGTTGGTCTTGATTTCGGCAGGGGTGCCCTCGGCAATCTTGCGTCCAAAATCAAGGACAACAATCCTGTCTGCAATGTCCATCACCACTCCCATATCATGTTCGACAAGGATGATACAACTAATCCCATCCCTCAGAACGGGTGTATTAGGATAGGTGGCTCCCTGACCTTCAAATATGTCAAGGATGAAGCGGGCGACATCTTCCTTTTCCTCCAGATTCATCCCTGCCATGGGCTCGTCAAGGAGCAGTACTTTCGGTTCAAGCGCTAACGCTCTTCCCAGCTCAACCCTTTTTTGCATCCCGTACGGCAAGACACCAACGACTCTCTTTCTCATCAGTGCTATTTCTAAAAAGTCGATAATCTCCTCGATAGTCCGACGGTGCTTGATTTCTTCCTTGAGTGCCCAGCCCAAGTAAAGCGCACCGCTGATGAAATTTTGCATCATCAGCACGTGTCGGGCAGCCAGGATGTTATCTTGAGTGCTTAGCCCCGTGTAGAGCTCGATATTTTGGAAGGTTCTCGCAATGCCGAGTTTCGCCAGCTTATCCGGGCGCATGCGGGTAATTCTTTGCCCATCGTAGTAGATCTCGCCCTCTTGCGGTTTGTAGATGCCATTTATGCAGTTGAGCAGGGCGGTCTTGCCGGCACCATTAGGTCCGATTATAGCCAGTATCTCGTTATCACAGACATCCACGCTCACGCGGTCCAGAGCTGTGACGCCACCAAAGCTCAGCGAGAGGTTATCAATCCGTAATGTAACCTTGCTGTCAGTTTCCACCTATCGCGATCTCCTCATCAGTGCCATGCTCGTCTTTTCGAACGGCAATCTTATGGCTACGCTAAAAATTGTTTCCTGAGTTCTCGCTTTAATATCTTTCCGGCGGGGCTTCTGGGAAAATCGTCTACTGTCACGTACTCTTTGGGAACCTTGAATGGCGCAAGACGAGACTTCATATAGGCATGTAATGTATCCTTATCAAAGGGTTCCCCAGACCTCAATAAGATAAAGGCCGTCACCCGCTCACCCCATTCCCGATCGGGGAGTCCGATGACCGCGCATTCTTGGATTTCCGGCCTGGTGTAAAGGACCTCTTCAACCTCACGGGAATACACATTTTCTCCGCCGGTAATAATCATATCCTTAAGCCGGTCCACAATATACAAGTAGCCATCATCGTCAAAAAGGCCGACGTCGCCGGAACGGAACCATTCTCCTTCCCAAAATGCTTCCCGTGTCCCTTCGGGATCGTCAAGATAACCTTTCATGATATTTGGGCCTCGGACGCAGATCTCTCCTTCATGACCTTGTTTCACTTGGTCTCCATTCTGATCCCGAATCTGAACCTCCACGCCCGGCACTTCGGTTCCCACGGAACCGATAACATGTCTGTACCGATGATTATAGGTGACGGTCGGAGCTGCCTCGGTCATGCCGTAGCCTTCGTAGATGGCCAGGCCGGTTCGATCCTTCCACTGGCGGACCGCGTCCGCAGCCATGGTGGCGGCTGCTGAAAGGCAATATCGCACCGATCCCAGCTTTTCTTTCAGCCCTTCGATTGCCAATAGACGGACATAAATAGTCGGCACCGCGAAGAGTTTGGTTACTCTCCCGGCTCCCGTAGCATAGAGAACCCGATCCATGTCAAACGTCGGCATTACCTCCAGGCAACCGGCACTCAGTATCGTTGCATTCATGATGTGCATTTGTCCGAAGACATGGTTAAAGGGCAGGAAGCATAGTGGCCTATCGGTTTCGTTGGAACGCTCATTAAACACTACGGTGTGTATGGCGGCGTTTATGTTCTCATGGCTGAGCATGACCCCTTTAGGAGTGCCCGTTGTGCCGCCGGTATAGAGGATGGCAGCCGTATCAGTTCGATCCCTGTCAAGGGCATTGAAACTCCCTGTCCCCATCTCCAATAGCTGATGAAAATTCATGTCCCCTTCCGGGCTGATGATTCTTTCCAGGTATTCATCCCGCCTTAACTCGGCCAATTCATCCAGCTTTTCATCAAAAGTGAAAATAATCCTTGGCTTCGAGTGGTTGATTAAAAGAGACAATTCATCACGTTTAAGCAGGCTGGAGAGGGCCACGGCCACAGCGCCGGCCTTGAGCACACCGAAGTAGAAGGAAAGCCAATCACCGGAATTTGGTGCGCAAAGCCCGATGTGATCGCCAGGCTTAATGCCCATCTTGATGAGTGCGGTTGCCACACGATTTGCTCGTTCGTTGAAGTGAGCATAGCTGGTTTCGGACGACTCTTCGCTCACGACAGGCCGATCAGGAAAGTAGAATGCCGATCGTTCCAGGTTTTTTGCGATATTCATCTTCGACTCCTTATTACTTCATCAAAGAAGGAATATAAAGCGCAATTTCCCGGGAAATCATTAGTGTGATAATGGCCTTATGCAGTTCTCTCAAACATTGCAGGAACGTTTTTCTTGCCGCCCTTCAGCACTAGAAGCAGGCCGACATACCTACACTGGAGATTAATGCCGACATGGTTGATGCCAGGGACCGGGATGATACCACGATAAAGGCACCCGTCACCAGCTTCATTGAGATGCCTATACTGCAACTGTATCAGCCCAGCAATGCTACCTATCAAGTCTGGTATCTTAAGCTATAGTGTATGGGCCTGCTTTTGGGGTAACCTCCCAGACATCCCGATAATAGATACAGTGGCTGGGGCAGGCATTGACACAAGCCGTCTGTAGCCCCCTCTCGAGCACATCTGCACAAACGCCGCAATTCAAGCAACGATTGGCTTCGTGGGTAGCTACTTTCTCGTCCGGGATAGCCACGATCCTTTTCTTGGAGTCTTTATTTAGTGGTGCCCCGTTCAAAAGTCTAAAGTCTATTGACCTGTCTTCCTTCAGATCCATACCGCTGAGGTAGCGGTCAATAGAAATGGCCGCTTCCTTACCCGCTGCAATGGCGCCGATAACATCACTTGGACCAGAGACCACATCACCGCCTGCGAAGACACCCTTAATACTCGTCCCCAGTGCGAAGCTGTCTACCCTGATGGTATCTGCCAGGCCTCTATCTACCTCTTGGAAATCAGCGTCTTCCGGTTTTTGTCCAATGGCAACTATTATCGTATCTGATTCTAGGGTAGGGGCTGGACCTTCACAATACTCTGGAGCGAACCTCCCATCAGCCTCCCGAACAGAAGTGCACGTGATAGTCTCTAAGCCGGTAACCTTTCCATCCTTAGTCAAAATCACTCTCGGGCCCAAGGAGGGATGGATAGTTAACCCCTCTTTCTCTGCCTCCTCAATCTCATATGCCTGAGCGAGCATCCTGTCTTTACAGGTTAGATCCCGGCTCTCCAAACAGACAAGATGAACTTCTTTGGCCCCACGACGTAAGCAGACCCTCGCCGCATCGACAGCAGCGTTACCACCGCCAATAACCGCCACCCGGTCGCCTAGATTGACACTTCCTCCAGAATTTACCTGCTCTAAGAATTCCAGGACATGGATTACACCTTCAGCGTCTTCATTGGGGATACCAGGCTTCAGGCTCGTGGGGCAACCAATGCCTAAGAATATCGCCTTATACCCTTGATTAAAGATATCCTCCACATTATCCACTGGAGTATTTTTCTTTATCTCTACTCCCAGCTCCTCGATGTAGCTTATCTCGTTATCTACTACCTCTCTGGGCAACCTAAACTCAGGAATACCATAGCGTAACAGACCACCAGGCTGTGACTTAGCCTCGAACACGGTAACCGGGTAACCCTGTCTGACCAGGTCATAGGCGCATGACAAGCCTGCTGGCCCAGAGCCCATGATAGCTACATTATCATTCTTCGTCTTTTTCACCGGGGTCGCCTTCTCCCTGCCCTCTTTCATCTCATAGTCAGCTAGGAAGGCCTTTAGAGAGCGGATAGAGACCGGCTCATCCAGCGTCCCTCGCTCGCAGTTTGTCTCACAGGGATGAGCGCACACTCGACCCAAGACCCCGGCAAAAGGTGTGACTTCCCTCACCACCTCAAGGGCTTCCTTGAACCTACCCTGTGAAGCAAGGCTTACATAGTGCCAGGCATTCAGCTCAGCCGGGCAGGCGAGCCGGCATGGAGCAGGAGCAGCGCGCCCGCACTCCGTAACGAAGTAATTGAATCGCCACCGGTCACCTACTTGTCTCACATCAGGATAGACCCTTATCCACCTGGGTCCTACTGGCAGACTATGCTCCTGCTTACAGGCCACTTCACAGGCGAAGCAACCATGACAATTCTCAGCAACGGTCATGCGTTTATATTCTTTAAGCATTAGTGCGCCTCCTCTTGGTTGACCGGATATATTTTACACATCAGGGCCCTCAGGTTGGCTGCACCCATCGAGACATCGAAGGTGCTGGGGTCATTATCGGTGAGGATATTGCTACCAGACTGGTCCCAACCATGTCCTGGGTCATTCTGCTCCGGGAACCACCAGCCATGCTGGATGCATACTACCCGTGGGTCGATCCCCGGGGTGATCCTAGCCCGCTGCTTGATTCTTCCCCTTGGACTCTCGATGTACACCCAATTGCCTTCCTTGATGCCGTGTTTTTTAGCTACCTGAGGGTGCATTTCAATGATGGGGTCAGGGTGACACTCACGGAGCCAGGGAATCATACGATGCTCGGAATGGAAGAAGACAGGTGACCTGGGTCCGGTAATAAGAATATATGGGTACTCCTTTGTCATTTCTGGCTTGCTTACCGGGCTCTCGGGTATTTCTATGTACCGCGGCAGCGGGTCATAGCCCCATCTTTCAAAGGTGGTGCAATAGAGCTCAAACTTCCTCGTCGGGGTGGAAAAGCCCTTTTCCTCGTACTTTCTATACCTCACCTCACCTCTCAGATAGGGCTTATCCCTTACCTGGGACCAGGTAACACCGCCAGGCTCCAGTATAGAATCAAGGTCAGCCTCGACTGTAGCACCCCAGCCTTTCTGCCCCATCCTCCTACCTAATTCGTTCCATATCTCGAAGTCAGACTTGCATTCGCCGATCTGCACGATTTTCCTTCTGGGGAACAGGTACCCGTGCCGGAAGAAGAATCCACCGGTATAGTCCGCCTCAACCCAGGTAGCTGCCGGCAGGAAAATATCCGCCAACTCAGCGGTTGGCGTCAGGAAGAAATCAGCCACCGATAGGAATTCGACCTGACTGAGCGCCTTACGGACTTCCTTGGCATTCGGCCTGGTGACAACCGGGTTGGAGGCTTGCATAAGAATCGCCTTGATGGGGTAAGGCTTGCCGGTAAAAATGGCATCCCAAACATACTTCTCCGGTAACAGGCCGATCATCTTGCAAAGCTTATGAGCATCGCCGGCCAGGTACTTGGCCTTCTGTTCAGGGGCTAGCTCTCTATGATAGGTAAATTCACTAATCGTTTTCCCTTTTGGCGGCAAGAAAAAGGCAGCTCCACCAGGTACATCCAGGTTACCGGTGATGGCTACCAGGTCAATGAGAAGACGGTCGGCATCGATACAGTTGATGGTTTGCTCAATAGGCACTCCCCATTGTATGGTGGCGGGCTTTGTCTGGGCGAAAAGCCTGGCCGCTTCCCGTATCTTATCCGCTGGCACCCAGGTGGTTTCCTCTACCTTATCGAGAGGATATTCTTTCACCCTCTCCACAAATTGGTCCCAGCCATGAGTATATTTTTCAACGAATTCCTTGTCATAAAGCCCTTCGCTAATGATCACGTTGGCCATACCCAGCGCTAGCGCAGCATCTGTACCCGGCCTGAGCTGGAGCCAGATATCAGCCCTGCTTGATAAGTAAGTTAACCTGGGATCGATTACAATCAGCTTCACCCCCTGTGCCATTACCCGAGACAGGTTTTCACCCGTGTACTCATCGGCGTTGACCCAGAGAATGTTGTTCGCCCATACCATGACACACTTTGGGTTGCCATCGTAATCAGCTATCGGCAGGTTACCACAGGTAACCAGAGAGGCACCGACCCTGGAGAGATAGCAGAAATGTCCGGCAGCAATGACATTGGGCGTGCCCAGGAGATTGCCAAATCTGGCTAGAAAGGACTCACCTTCTCTTGAGGTGCCCTGTCCCAGTACAATGGACTCAGGGCCATAGCCCTTTATTACCTGTTTTAGTTTGCTGACAATGGTATCAAAGGCCTCATCCCAGGAGATTCGTTGCCACTTGCCCTCCCCCTTTTTACCCGCCCGCTTGAGAGGGTGCGTGACCCGGTCCGGATGATACACTAGCTGTTGAAAGGCCAAACCCTTACTACACATACTGCCGTGATTGGTAGGGAAGTCAGGGTCGCCTTCAATCTTGACGATAGTACCATCCCTCACGTGAACCAGAACCCCACAACCACCGTGGCAGCCACGGCAATTGCTTCTAATAATTTCTTCTCTGCCAGATCCACTCATGTTGCCTCCTTATCCATTTTCTCATACCTTCTATATCCTTGTGTTTGCATACTCTGTTGTCTAACAATTACTTATGCGCCCAGTATTTTGCACGGATTTCCTTTTTAAGAATTTTCCCCTGAGGATTTTTGGGCAGAGACTCCACGAACTCGACTGACTTGGGTGACTTGTAATGTGCAATGTGTTTCCTGCAGAAGCTGATGATGTCTTCCTCTTCTGCCTGAGCCTTCTCTTTAAGGACCACCAAGGCATGCACTTTTTCTACCCAATAGGGATCCGGAATACCGATGACTGCAGCCTCAGCGACTGCCGGATGCCGGTAGAGAACATCCTCCACTTCTTTCGGGTAAACGTTTTCGCCTCCCGTAACGATCATGTCGTTCTTCCTGTCCGCGATATAAATGAAGCCTTTCTCGTCGTAGTACCCCATATCCCCTGTATAAAGCCATCCGTCCCGAATCGTCTCATTTGTCTCATCGGGTCTACGCCAGTACTCCACCATAATCCTCTCGCTTCGCACAATAATCTCACCTATCTTCCCGGGTGGAAGGTCGTTATCTTCCTCGTCAACAATTCTCATGTGTACCCCGATACACGGTTGCCCGCAGGATGCGAGCAGCTTCTGTTCTTCAGGGTCTCCGTCAAAAGCGCGGTGCGCAGCCTTGGAGAGAACCGTCGTGTGGGGGCCGGATTCGGTTAGCCCGTAACCCTGGATGAATACCGGCCCAAAAACCGAAAGGCCTTGCCTTAGGACTTCCGTCGGCATGGGAGATGCCGCATACCATATTCTCTTGAGGCTGTGTAGATTATACCCTTCGATATCGGGGAGGTTCAGCAGGGATACAAGCTGCGTCGGGACAATATGGACGTCCGTAATCTGCTCCTTCGCAATGGTCTGTAATGCGGCCGCCGGATCGAAGGAAGGCCGGGGCATGATGACATTACACCCACCCACCAGGAAAAAGGGCCATATGTGGCTGTCTCCACCGACATGAAACATCGGCAGAACAACGAGGTGCCGATCGCCAAATTCTACCCCGATATCCAGCGCCTTAATACAGGTATTTTCCATCTTGCGTTTGTGAGTATAAATAGCCCCTCGTGGGGTCCCTGTGGTGCCACTGGTATAGAAGATAACAAGGGGATCCTCTTCCCTGACCCTGGGTTCGGGTTCTTCCTTTGAATGGCTCTCCAGCACTTCCCAATAGGCTATCATGTGCCCTTCCGCATTACCAAAGGCCAGGGTGAATTTTGTCTTGGAGAGATGTTTAAGGACACTATCGATAATGGCAACGAATTCAGGTCCGAGGAACAGGACCCTTGCCTCTGAGTTATCTATAACACGAATAAGTTCTTCAGCCTCCAGCCGGGGATTGAAATGGGCAAGCACAAAACCTCCCTTCATGGCCGCCCCGAAGACCTCGGGATATTCCAGTCGGTTCCATGACAGGATTCCGATGACATCTCCCTTTTGGATACCCAGGGCCTGAAGGCCATGGATGAGGCTATTCACCCTTTCGTTAAATCCTTTAAAACTTATCCTCTCAGAACCGCACACAAAGGCCTCACTGTCCGGATAGAGGATGGCATTTCTGTAAATGATGTCTGCAAAGGTCCCTAACTGATAACGGCTCAGTTCTCGCAATATGAGCTTATCTGACATGCCCTCCTCCGAGCGTGTATCCATTGATTTTTCTCCTCGTCCCTCCTTCGGCAAGGTACATGGGAATAGAGGGATCCATGCCGTGATCAGAATCCTCCATCACTGGGCTCTCCCTTTACCAGGGTGCCCATACACAACAACGCTTTTCCTTCCCCTCATTTTCACCCTAAAGAAGATACCTGTGCGAAACATTTTGATCTGTACAGGCGTATTCACCGTCGGGTTGGAGCTAAAGGCAGTAATTGGCTTTCTTGATTATACGGGGGGTGCGAAACTTGAGATTCTTAGTACTTCACTCTAGGCTTTCGATAATAATCTCAGTGGCGAGCCTAGCACCTATCCCCGGAACTAGACTACACTTTTCAAAACCCTTTGCCCTCGCGAAGGCCTCCATATTCTCTTCGCTGGCTGCGGGATCCATGTAACGTCCAAATATCACGTCTTCCTGTATTTTAGGGCATAGCACAGAACCTAATTCCTCTTCGAAGTGGGGCATAAATTTTCGGGCAGCAAGTATAGTTGCACCAGTACTTTCATAATCCAGCATGTCATCGCTTCCGAAATAGAGCCCAAGGGCAATCAGACCGCCGGTTACGCCCCCACACATCCAGCCGGTCCCACCGAAGCCAGGAAATGGGGACAGGGCCTTAATAATCCCCATATTACCCAGACCAAATTCTTCCATCACGGCAAGAGCGGTACCCTTGGGACAATTACGGGCAAGAAAATTATATTCCTCGCCCCGCCGTTGAACGCGATCTAGGATTTGCTGCTTGTGGGCCAAAATCTCATTCCGGTTACGTGTCTTCTTGGGGATCCCCTCCGCAGATAGTTTCTTGATTCTGGCCTCAATGGTTGGCACATCCCAGACTCTTTCTGCCAGTTCCTGTACCCTTGTCCTTAGTGCCTCATAGTCTGCCATAGCCTTCAGTCATCTCCTTTTCAATTATTCGTTCATCTTGCCTCGCACCGTTAGGACCAGGCGCTACATTAGAGACCCAAATATGCCTTTCTTATGAGTTCTTCCTGTAGAAGCTTTTTGCTTTCCCCTGCTAAGGTTACTCGCCCATTTTCTAACACGTATGCCCGATCAGCTATCTCCAGGGTTTGTTGGACATTCTGCTCAATCAGGAAGATGCCAATGCCCTGGTCGCGGAGCCCCTGTATGATGCGGAAGATTTCGTCCACCAATAGCGGTGCTAGACCAGACGACGGCTCATCAATGATGCACAACCTCGGCCTTGACATTAAACCCCGGCCCATAGCTACCATTTGCTGTTCCCCACCGCTTAATGTTCTGGCTAATTGCCCTTGCCTTTCTTTTAATATGGGGAAAATTTCATAGACCTTATCAAGGGTTTCTTGCCTATGTTTCCACACACGTTTAGCATAGGCACCCATCTCCAGGTTTTCACGCACCGACATGTCGGGGAAAAGTTTTCTCCCTTGGGGTATATGAGAAATACCCAGTTCCACAATGGCGTGAGATTTTAGCCCATCTATTCTCTTGTCAAGGAACTCTACAGTACCGGATACTGGATGCAACAAACCAGATATGGTATTAAGAAGTGTCGTTTTACCGGCTCCATTGGCGCCAACCAAGGCGACTATTTCCGCCTCATCGATTTTCAAAGAAACGCCCCATAATGCCTGAATCTTGCCATAAAAAGTATCTATGTTGCTAACTTCCAGCATGAGCCTTCTCTCCTAAATATACCTTGATAACTGTTTTGCTGGTGGCAATCTCCTGTGGCGTTCCTTCGGCAATCTTTTCACCGTGATGGAGTACCATAATCCGTTCACACACGTTCATAATTGCTTTCATGACATGCTCGATCATAATAATGGTAATCCCCTTATCACGAATCCTAATTACCAATTCCATGGCCTGGGCTAACTCAGCGGGGTTTAACCCCGCCATCATTTCATCAAGCAATAATAGCTCGGGATTGGTTGCCAACGCCCTGGCCACTTCAAGTCGCTTCTGGTTAGCCAGGGTCAGGTCTTTAGCAGGAGTCGCTTTCTTTGCTGCTAACGCCACAAACTATAATAACTGTGTTGCTTCTCTTACGGCTTCCGTTGTTGACATACCGGGTGACATCCCATTATTCGAACCCAGTACGACTTTGTTTAGTACTGGCATATCGGCGAAAACTTTTACCATTTGAAAGGTCCTTGCCACTCCCATCCTACAGATTTTACAGGGCTTTAAGCCGGTAATGTCTTGGCCTTTAAATCTTATTGTCCCTGATTTGGGAACAAGAGCAGCCGATATTAGATTAAACAGGGTGGTTTTACCAGCTCCATTGGGACCAATCAGACCGAGGGCTTCACCTTGTTCCACATGAAAGTCCACATTTAATACGGCAGCGAGCCCTCCAAAATACTTGGTTACCCCTTTACCTTCAAGTATAGGCATATTTTCTCTCTGAAATTCGTTTCCATAACCTTTGTATCAATCCAACCAGTCCATCGGGCAGGTACAATATAGCGACCACCATTATAATGCCGAAAATGAGCATATAGTAATAGGGGAACCTGGTTATTAAAAATTCTTCCAGGTAGGTAAAGATAGTCGCGCCTATTATAGGGCCATAAAGTTGTCCCATGCCACCAAAGATGGCCATCAAAACTGGCATAAAAGAAAGGAGAGGATTAAAGGCAATCCTTGGGTCAATGTACGTCCATCTTGTCGCCATGATTGCCCCGGCTGCCCCCATGAAAAAAGCGCTGATGGCAAAGGCGATAGTTTTCAAAGCAGTTACATTAATGCCTGTGTGAGCCGCTGCGTCCTCGTTCTGACCGATACTCTGCAAGGCCAACCCAAATCTGGAGCGTCTGATAAGGTAGGCGGTAAGCAGTAATATCCCAAAAGTAATGAGCATGAGGTAATAAACAGTCGTGTTATTCACGGTGGGGACCACTCGGCCAGTCGTACCCGTTATATTTACTTCCCACCACAGGACAAAATTCAAGATGAGCTCAACGAGTCCGAACGTGAACATAACAAAATAGATGCCCCTTAGCCTCAGTGTCAGGGCACCGACGAGCAGGGCAAGACAGAAACTGACCAGACCACCAATACCGATAACAACCGGTAAGGGTAACACAAACCCTAGTAAGGCTGAGGTATATACGCCGACCCCGAAGAATGCCGCCGGCGCCAAGGAGATGTAACCGGTAGGCCCGGAAAAAATAACCCAGCTCACCGTCAGGACGATATACATAAGGATGCTGCTGAGTAATACAACAGTATACCCCGGGGAATAGAGGGGTACGGTGGCTAATAGGATTACTATGATGAGACCAATTGCCACCGCTACCAAGAATTTCTTAGACGTCAATGTGGTAATATGCATTGCCCTATTTCCCCAAAATACCTGTTGGCCTCGCCAGGAGCAGAAGTATGAAGATGACATAGTAGGCAACCAGTGCCAAGCCTGGCTCTATATAGGTCACTATGCTGCCAACAAGACCCAGTATAAAGCCCCCGATAAAACTGCCAGGGATACTCCCCAGCCCGCCCAGGACAATCACGATGAGGGCGATTATGGTATATTCGAGCCCCATCGTTGGTTGAATCTTATAGGACATGCTTATCAGTGTACCGCCTAACCCAGCCATCAAGGCACCAAAGCCGAAGCATAACGCCAGCACCTGGTTGATGTTTACCCCCACGAGTCCCGCGGTCCCCGGGTCCTGGGCCGCTGCCCGAATCCCCTTTCCCAGGCGGGTGCGGGCCAAAAAGAGATAGAAGACTGCACCTATGACGAGGGCAAAGACAAGGGTTACCAGGCGATTGGCGGCAAATACCGCTCCCCAAAAATTGACCGGAAAAGCTAAAAAAGTGTACCCTTTTATGTCAGCCCCCCATATTAATATGGCTACATTTTGAATGATGAAGAGAAGACCAAAACAGGCTAACATGGAGTTGCCCTCGAAGGCAGCTGGTGATGCTGACGAGGTTCTCAGGCGTGTAAACACAGCTCTATACAGTACAAAACCTATGATAAATACAGTAGGACCGCATATGATCAGAGAAACCAGCGGGTTAATGCCAGCCATGGTGTATAGTGACCACGTGATGAAAGCACCGAGCATGATAAACTCGCCGTGAGCTACATTCAGCACCCGGGCAACACCATACTGCAGGCTGAGCCCCACAGCGACCAGAGCATAGATGCCACCCATCAATAAACCGGCAATCACTACGTCCAGGATTGTTACTATCATAATGACGGCTTTCTAGCCTTTGACAATCACGAACAAGCAGGCTGCCTTAAAGGTGCAGTAAACGTCCTTCGGAGGAAGTAACCACCCGCGAGGATTGTTATTTTTGCACCCTTTGAGACAGCCTGCTTACCATTTTTTGCTCACTTAACGCAATTCCGTCCTACTTTTTCGGCCACGCAGGCTTGGGGTATAACGGTGGCGCAGTACGTTTCTTCCCGGGGTCTATGACCTCAAACACGCCCTTTTGCCACTGACCTATCTCTCCGGGATGATTTACAAAGTATCGATCCTTATCGTACCAGAACGGTCCCAACGCCGTGTTGAACTTCTTTTTCGCCATGATATCCCGTATCTTTTTCTGATCCAGGGTTCCCGCCTGCTCGATAGCCTGCTGGAAATGCTGCAGCGATGACCAATAGTAGAGGCCACCCCAGTAGTCGGGTTCCATGCCAAAGCGTGCCACGAATTTGTCAACGAATTCCTTGGCTCCGGGGGACGTCTTCGCATTCCACGCACCGCCGCCCATTACCCCCTCCACCACATCCTTGCCGAACGTATCTCTGTAGAGGTTGGGGGAAAAGGGCGTAACCGTAATGAAGAAGGCGTTGAAATTAATGCCCAGCTCAATTGCCTGACCGGTCAGAAGCATGCCTCCAGGAGGATAAGAAGCAGCGCAAAAGGCATCGACACCAAGCGACTTGGCCTCCTTCAATAGCGGCGATAAGTCCTTAATTCCCGGAGGGTAGCTCTTCTTCATTTTGACTTCAATTCCCCTCTTCTCGAAATACGGAACCATGGCCTCGCCATACTCCACGCCGTGGAGGTCTCCACGGTAGATTATCGCCACCGACTTCACACCGACTTCCTTAAAGATGTCAGCAAGGGCCGGAGCCTGAGTTTCGGAAAAATTCAAGACCTGGAAGAAGTAGGGCAGACTAAGCTCCTTGAGCTTCAATGCGCCCCCAGGGCCACCGATCAGAATGTACCCGTACTTGTTGGCGACAGGAGCGGCCGCATAGAGCCAAGCGGTGCCCCAGGGGGGGAAGACGAAGTCGACCTTGTCCTCCAAAATCAATTTTTCCAGCAGTTTCGTCATCGTGCCTATATCGCTTTTGTCGTCATATCTGATGAGCTCCACAGGCAATTTTTTGCCATATTCCTTCACATAGATCCCGCCATTTTTATTGACCTCCTCAACCCACATTACGTAGATTCGACCGCCTGCTATAGCAACACCGCCCGCTAGGGGACCCGAGAGTGCGATAGCCTGACCAATACGGATTTTATCCTTGGCTAGTGAATTGGTGGCAGAAACGCCGACCAGAAACACCGCTACTGCCACCAACACGAACGAACCAGCCAATACTTTGTGTTTCATAATATCCCTCCTTTCTAGAACTTATAAAATGATCCTGAGTCTTATTGCCATAAGATCTCACCTCACCTCTCACCGGCTTAGGAACACACTGACTTTTCTTCTCTGTTTCACCTCCTTTCTCGGTACACACCGTATGTATCCTCGGGGCTGCTAAAAGGTGATCTTCGCAGATAGGGAATCATCCCCTTCCCGCCACTCAGGGAACCATAAGGAACTCATCTTCCTCCTGAAGGACGCTTCCCGTGTAACATAGTCAGCAGGAATTGTATCCGAACCTCTCCCCATTATCAAGAAATCAATTCAGAATACGGAACAGACGTATCATCCGCCGTGAATAGCTTGGAACACGTGCACAGGGGCTCCGCGCCGTATTTTATCATCCGGTTTTCGTATTCGCCCCTCCATGGCAACCACTGCCTTCTGGGATTCTGATATCTCCAGGAGGGCGAGGAGGTCTCTGACCGTCGCCCCATCTGGAATCTCAACCTCAAAACCCTGTGAATGCTGGTAACCCGGGAAACGTTGGCTCAAAGTCCCGTATAATTTGACCCTCATCTTCATTCTTGATTCCCGTTAGAAATCAAAGGTGCTGTCTAGCTCCTCGTCACTGATGATAAAGACTGTGTTATGAGGGGGTAGGGGTTCTTCATAGAAAAACCTGGGCAATCGATCGTCCTGATTCGTAAACCCCGCCTTTCTATTGAATTCCCTCTCTGCTTTCAACACCCGGATACCCATGCCAGGGATATCGTTCGGTCCAAGCTGGGTGCCCAATTTGGCATTGATGACCTTCAGAAACGCCTCACCTCCCTCGGGGGTGGTCAGGGCGACAACCGCCATGAAGCACAGTCCCGTGCAGTCAGCAGCGGCCGTGGCGATCTGAAGGTTTCTGGAAATCTCAACCTGCCCTTCCTTTTTCAACGGATCGAGCTGTTGTGTTAAATAGGCTCCCACCACGTTTCCCGCCGTGTGATCAGCACCCATGGGTGAGGTGGCAAACGTAACGCCATGACCCAGCATGGCCCTCGGATCATACGCGGCAATGCTCTGGCCCTTGACCACGGGAACCCTGGTGTGGTTGAAATGCTTGCCTATAGCAGCGGGACCGTTTCCAAGGATCTTACCGAATTCCGTGCCCTTGCCAATGTCCTCTACCATGTCTATGGCCGCCTCTCTATCCCCAAACTCCTTATACCCGCCATCCATGGCAACAGCAACGGCCACCCCCGTGCTCATGGTGTCAACCCCCATGTCATCGCACAGATAATCGAGTCGCGCTATCGTATCCAGATCATCGACGCCCGTCATACCGCCCATCGCCCAAATGGTCTCATACTCCAGGGAACTGGTTACATACTTCCCCTCTCTATCCACAAAT
>CP070704.1:1583750-1622066 GCA_020349945.1 Deltaproteobacteria bacterium | reverse complement strand
GCAGAGTCAACCCTGATACGCAAGGTCCTGGAGGAGACAAACTGGAACCTGGTGCAGGCAGCCAAGGAGCTGGATATTGCCCGCGGCACCCTCTACAGCAAGATGAAGAAATACCGGATAGAAAAGCCCTATTAACCAAGGACTCTCCCTGCCTGATTGACCCTAAACACCTACCTCGATGCCGCACCGGGATGAAGATCTCCCCTTACCTTCCCTATGAGCGTTTCAGCTCCCAAGGGCTTGTGGGTTCTTAAATGCCCCCCAAACAGCGAATGTAGATTTGGCACTTAAATTGCTTGCCAATTACTAAGCAGCCCCAATAGCGCTGTCGGGCCGCCTTGCATGTTCGGAACAATCAATAAGGCGGGTAGTAGTTTTCGGAGTCTCTCTACTGACTGAAAGGGGCCTATTACTATGCCAGATCACTTCAAAACACACGCAGCACAGGAGCAAATTATCCTGGAGCTAACTGAGCCTTCTCTTCCCAAAGCAGAGGCGTCCTTGATTCACAAGGTCCTTGAAGAAAAAAACTGGAACCTGAAGCAGGCCGCCAGGGAACTCGACATTGCCCGTAGCACATTGTATAGCAAAATGAAAAAACACCATATTAAGAGGCCTGCCCTATAACACCTCCGGCCCCTTACGCTTTTCGCTTGCCCTTTATGTCGATACTTAAACACCTCCCACTTTTCCTCTTATTAGTAATATCAGTGCGTTAATCACATAGATCCCAGGAAATATCCATCCTCCTGCTGTATTTTGAACATCCCCACCTGTCGCCCTGTATAGACACAGGGAATTAATCCACTTGACCAAATCTCCCTAAACTGCTTAAAAATTGATTAATACATAGTTTGTTATTACCTGAGAAAAATCTTATGAAAGACAGGCCAAAACGTAATGCTCATTTATCCAAAGGTATCTTAAAGAAGAGGGAACATGAGGATCATAATGTTTGCTGGCAAGGGAGGAGTGGGAAAGACCAGTATTGCCAGCGCTACAGGTGTAAAAGCGGCTGAGGCCGGCCACAAAACCTTGATAATGTCCCTAGATATTGCACATAGCCTAAGCGACGTCTTTGCCCTCGATAAGGGCTTGACGGACAAAAATAGGGGGATGCCGGTTAAGGTAGGAGATCGGCTATGGATCCAGGAAT
Organism: Deltaproteobacteria bacterium; assembly: GCA_020349945.1. Classification (GTDB taxonomy): domain Bacteria; phylum Desulfobacterota; class DSM-4660; order Desulfatiglandales; family B25-G16; genus JABXJZ01. The sequence goes on along the minus strand of CP070704.1, from coordinate 1,620,910 downwards.
TGGATATTAATGAAGAGATACAGAGCAACTGGGGAGATGTCCATAGATATATAGCCAGCCTATTTAATACATCAGGTCTGGATGAGATATTGGCTGAGGAGCTTGCTATTTTACCGGGCATGGAAGAGGTGAGTTCCCTTCTTTATATAAACCGATATGCGCAGGAAGGCGATTTTGAGCTAATTATTCTCGATTGTGCACCAACTGGGGAGTCTTTGAGGTTCATCAGTATTCCCACAACGCTTGAATGGTATATTAGAAAGATATTCAAGATTGAGCGCAGGGTAGTAAGCTACATCAGGCCTCTAGCCAGACGATTTTACGAGGTTCCCCTCCCAGAAGATGATTATTTTAGGGCCCTTAAAGATCTTTTTGTCAGACTTGAGGGCATAGATAAGATCCTCACCGATCCTGCTGTAACCACCGTAAGGCTTGTGACCAATCCAGAAAAGATGGTCCTAAAAGAAACACAGAGGATCTTCTTGTATTTCTCTCTTTATAAGATGTGCGTTGACGCGGTCGTCATGAACAGGATCTTACCAGCTAATCTTGAGGAAAAATACTTCGATGACTGGAAGGAGTCTCAGAAGAGATACCTGAAATTGGCAGAGGAATATTTCAGCCCTGTTCCCATATTTTCCGTAAACCTTTTCAAGAATGAGCCTCTGGGAGCGGAGAGCCTAAAGAAGCTTGGCGCAAATATATATGGTGAGCATGATCCAACCCAACATTTTTTTACCGAGAAGTCTTACGAATTTCATCACGAGGATGGCCAGTTTCTAATAAGGATTAGACTTCCATTTCTCACCAAAGAAGAGGTAGAATTAAACAGGCTACCCGAAGAGATAGTTATAAGGATAGGCGGATTCAAGAGACACATCCTTTTGCCGAGATATGTTGCTACCTATAAGGATGTTAAGGCAAAGATAGATGGTAACCATTTAAATATCATTTTTGGAGGAAAGAAAGATGGAAAACAAAAAACCTAGAGTGAGAGAGGAGATAGCCACAGAGGAGGCCTTTTGCTATCTTGGTCGTTTTTTCTCCTGGCTGGAAGGAAAGATCAGCCCTGGTTCTGAGTTTCGTGAACACATAGCCAAGAGCAGGATAGAGTGTTTAAAGGGAATCAGGTCTCTGATTGATAAGAGAATAGATACTATAGAGAAAAGGCATCTAAAAAAGGCAGGGAGAAAGGCCACCCAAGTAAAGGTAGAGTAAATTAACCTCTGGAAGTGCGGTATCCGGCCTCGTGACATACACCATGCGTGACCACAAACTGTACATTGGCACAAAGCGAAGCTAAGTTCCATGCATAATTCACCTGTGCATATCCCAATTAACGGTGTGATAGATCTCCATACGTTTGCACCAAAGGACGCCTCTAAAGTTGTGGATGAATACCTCAATGTCTGCTTCCACAAAGGCATATTGGAGGTTAAGATCATTCACGGGAAGGGCAAGGGTGCTCTCCGTCGTACGGTGGAGTCTGTCTTAAAGAGGCACCCTTTAGTCCTATCCTTCAAACAGGATCCAGGCCCCTCAAGCTGGGGTGCAACCATTGTCTTCCTAAAGGGCCAAGGCCCTCCCCCTACCCCCTGATCCCTCACGGGGAGCTCATGTCAGCAAACATCACTTGGCTGATCCACCAACCCGGTTAGATTTCACCGATTGTAGTGGCAGCGCACTTATCTGAACGATCCTTTGCTCAATCCAAACGATATGCATACGAAAGATCTCGTTGACCAAATTACTACGTGTGGACCTACAGAACTTCCTCATTCTAAACTGCCCTGATGTCCTTCTAGCCGTAATCTTTTTCAGGCAAGCCACGACAGTGATGACCATCAGAAGGAGCAGAAGGATTATGAGTGTCAAGGTGATCTATGGGCCATCATTCGAAACCTACGCTACCAGTGGCCAAAAGCTCCACCGCGCAGATAATTTGTCACAATAACAGATGCGAATCCTAATCTTCAGTTTTACAGATAAAAACCTACCCTTTGGCCTTGACATTTTAAAGGCAAAAGATAATAAGATTCGATTTGAAAATTTGCTATAAAATATGGCTATTGCGAATGGATTAGGTGACCATGAAAATTCACGAATTTCAGGCAAAGGATCTCTTCCGCAATTTTGAGATACCCGTCCCTTCAGGCAAATTAGCCTGTACACCAAGTCAGGCAGTGGATGTTGCAAAAAGCCTGTCTGGTCCTCCCTGGGTAGTCAAGGCCCAGATTCACGCTGGCGGACGGGGAAAGGGTGGTGGAATAAGACTGACGAACAGTCTTCATGAGGTGGAGAGAGCAGCTGATGAGGTTCTCTCCAATCCTCTGATTACACCTCAGACCGGTCCTTCTGGTCAAAAGGTCCGGCAGTTATTAATAGAGGAAGGACTGGACATTGATAGAGAGTTCTATCTCGGTATTGTTATTGATCGAAGGCTGGAATGTCCCGTGATGATATTCAGCCAGGCAGGGGGAATGGAAATTGAGGAGGCCTCTGCTAAGCATCCGGATTTAGTCCTACTTGAAACCATAGATATCATCCATGGATTTATGCCCTATCAGGCCAGGAATTTCTTCTATGCTATCAAGCCAATGCCGGACAAAGATATACTCAAAGGGTTTTCATTAATAACCGGCCAGGTCTATAAGTTATTTATATCCAAGGACTGTTCCTTGGTTGAGATCAATCCCTTGGTTATCACCAAATCAGGCAGACTAGTAGCATTAGATGCGAAGATCAACTTCGATGATAACGCCCTGTTCAGGCAAAGAGACATCGCCGAACTTGTTGATCCATATGAAATGGATGAATTGGAGGTAAGGGCATCCCAGCATAATCTGAACTATATTAGACTGGATGGCAATATTGGCGCCATGGTAAACGGGGCCGGTTTAGCAATGGCAACTATGGATGTAATTAAGCTGGCTGGCGCTGAACCAGCTAATTTCTTAGATGTTGGCGGCGGGGCAAGTGAGGAAATGGTTACTAACGGGCTAGAAATCATCCTTAGTGACAGGAGGGTTAGGGCAGTCCTGATCAATATATTCGGTGGAATAATGAGATGCGACGTTCTGGCAAGGGGTGTGGTAAAGGCTGCCAAGGAGGTAGAGATAAAGGTTCCCCTCATTGTCAGGTTAGAAGGGACAAATGTGGAGGAGGGCAAAGAGATATTAAAGAATTCAGATCTCGATTTCTCAGTGGCTAAGGATATGGAAGAGGCTGCAAGCATGGTAGCGAGCCAAGTGAGGTAAGTCGCTATCACTGCATAGAAAAATAGGACAATCGCATGAGTATCCTGATTGATGAGAATACAAAGGTCGTTGTCCAGGGTATTACAGGCAGAGAAGGAACATTCCACTCAAGACAAATGTTGGCTTACGGCACCAATATTGTGGCTGGTGTAACACCTGGTAAAGGGGGAAGAAAGGTTGAGGGTATACCAGTTCTAAACGGGGTAAAGGATGCTGTGGATATTTATGGTGCCAATGCCTCATGCATCTTTGTACCACCCCCATTCGCCCCTGATGCCATGCTCGAGACTGCAGATGCAGGCATAGATGTCATTGTATGCATTACCGAGGGGATTCCTACCCTCGATATGATTAAGACAGCTCATTTTGTTAGAAAGCGCGGAGCTGTGCTGATCGGTCCAAACACACCGGGGATTATTTCCCCAGGGAAGACAAAGGTTGGTATAATGCCAGGCCATATTCATAAACAGGGAGGTATCGGTGTGATTTCCAGGAGTGGAACCCTAACCTATGAGGTTGTAGACCAATTAACAAGGGCTGGACTGGGACAATCTACCTGTGTGGGTATAGGTGGCGACCAAATTGTTGGAACCTCCTTTATAGACCATTTAAGGTGGTTCAAAGAGGATAGGGAAACAAATGGTGTGGTGCTTATTGGGGAGATAGGTGGTACGGCTGAGGAAGAAGCTGCAGAATATATAGAGGAAGAATTTAATAAGCCTGCAATGGCCTTTATTGCTGGGCAGACAGCCCCACCAGGAAGAAGGATGGGTCATGCTGGGGCCATAATTTCAGGGGGTAGGGGAAAGGCTGAGGATAAGATAAATGCCCTCAAGTCCCATGGAATAACCGTGGTCCTCAATCTTGGGCAGCTGGGAAAAAGAGCCTTGCAGGTGTTCAAGGATTCGCGCGAATCCCTTGTGAGAAATTAATTGACTTGTATAAATAGAGTTATTATAAAAAAGGGAGTAATCGTTAATCAAAGAGGTGCATAAATGTTCGGTCTTGGCATGCCAGAATTGCTCATAATTCTGGTTATTATCTTGATAATTTTCGGAGCCGGCAAACTCCCTGAGATCGGCAGAGGTCTTGGTAGGGGAATAAAGAACTTCAAGCACGCCACTTCCGAAAAGCCTGAGGAAATACCCTCTGATACCGACGATAATGAGAAGGAAATCGAAAGACTCGATGATTAGTCCGCCGCATGCGGATTCCTTAAAATGGTATATCGTCTTCAGGTGTGTCTACTGGCTCCTCAGTTGGAAAACGTTCCTCTACAGAAACGGCCTCCCCTGATTTTCCTACCCTATCCAGCATCTGCATCCCCTGTGCAACGACCTCAGTGGTATACCTTTTGTTACCATCCCGGTCCTCCCATGTCCTCGTCTGTAATCTCCCCTCTATATAAACAAGGCTTCCTTTATGGAGATATTCCCCACAGATTTCTCCTAGCCGTCTCCAGGCCACAACTCTATGCCATTCAGTCCTCTCTTCCTTTTCCCCTTCTTTATTGGTCCACTGTTCCTTGGTAGCCATGTTAAAGTTAGCAACAGCCGCACCGCTTGGTGTGTACCTTATCTCCGGATCGCCACCAAGGTTACCTATTAACATTACCTTATTTACACTCGCCATACCTACCTCCCCCTTAAACTAAATTTACAACTAGAAATGTATCAGAATAGATAAAATTTTCAACCCAAATCACTTAGCGAGTACTAAATAAAGAAAGGAAATTGACACCTCATAGGCATCGCGAGATATAGCGATTGCCACTGATTCAGTCGTTGGAGTATTTACCGAAGCCGATAATGGTGGAAGTAGGTAAATTGCCGAGGATCAGATCTGACAATCTCACTCACACATTCGCAAGCTCGAAATTAGAGGAAAGGCAAGGTCTCAACAATCGGTATCGGGCGGAATGTCTGATTCGACTGACCTCCGGTTTCCTCAGTGGCCATTGCCACCCACTACTGCCCCGGGCATTCAGTCTCCTGCTCCATGGGCAGCAATGTGCCGGGTATTCTCCCAGAGTTTTATAACAAACGAATGCTACTTTGACACGTCATTCTGAGGAGCAAAACGCAGAAGCTTCAGAGATGACCTCCTAAACAAAGACCAAGATGTCGGATTCCAGCCCCATAAACAGATGCCCGCTTATCGGAACCTAACTCAATATTTGCCCTCAAAGAGCTTCTGGATCACCTCGGTCAAAATGATGTCCAGCTGAGCATCGACCTCGTCTGGATCAAATGTCACCTTTCTGGCCTTGGGTTCGCTTTCGACTGTGCGGATGACCACATTCCTTTTCTCAATCTGACCGATGAACGCATCTATCTTCACCATGTAATGGGTATCCGTGCCCGTAATACCTGACCGGGCTTCAAGCGTAAAGGAATCAATCCTTCCTCCTACGACGAGATAGAGATCCTTGGGCAAGCTTTCAAGTCCCTCAGCGCTCCTATCCCATCCCTTGCAATCAGTGACCTCGAATCCCCTTTCGGCAAAGTAGTCCTCCACAGCCCCGGTAACGGATTCTGAAAGGCTGATCCCTTTAAGTTCGATGACATCCACCTTTTTACCGGGTCCGTGCCTGAGGCCGATGGTCTCTTCCTCTTTTTCCTTCCTTGTATCCTCAAACGGGCAAACACCCACCATTTTTTCGGTAGGAGATGCCTTCTCCTTCGGGATATATCTCACATCCATGAGATAAATCCTACTTTTGGCACATCCTAAAAAAAGTGGGATGAGACTGAGGATCATGAACAAGATAATGGCCCTTCCCTTCATCCTAATCCCCCCTTTCTTTCGGAGAAAATTAGAAAAACCTCCCTCTTTTTTTCTTTCATAATTTTATGATCTCCTGTTCGAACCTTCATCTTGCTTACACGCACTATACTATATTTTTGCACATGGCTAAAGTGCAATAATACAAAGTATAAGATTAGGTAACCGAAACTCTCGGGGAAAAGGAATCACATCGAGCTCTCGAGATAATTCGTGCAACGCTTTCTAACCTCCTCCTTGAAGTGTGCCGCGTCAGTAAACACCTCAGCCTCCCAGCCCAGGCTCCGCGCTGCTTCAACGTAGTGCGGAGTGTCATCAGTGTAGAAAAGTGGCAATCTGTCGTCGCAGTAGCGATTCACTACCGCTGAGTACATGGCAGGATCAGGCTTTGTAATACCCTCTGCGCAGGAAACAACCCACCCGTCAAGAAGCTCAAAGATCGGGTATTTTTTAAGAAGAAACTTCCAGTGAACCTCATCCGTATTGCTGAGTGCCACAAGGCGGAACTCACTTTTGAGTTCAGCGAGTGCCTCCCTCATCCCCGATACCTCTCCGGTTACGATACGGCACCAGAGCTCTCGCCATTCTCCTGGCTCAAGGGAGAGACGGAGAGTGCCGTTGACGATTCGGCGTATATCCTCCAACGACCACGTGCCCGCATACAACGGAAATAAAAGCTTGTCCAAATCAAGCTGAAGGGGAGGCCCTATTTCTCTTCCAGCTCTTCTCGAAAGCTCCTCAAGCACGACCTTAGGGTTGATATCCACCAAGACGCTTCCCACATCGAGGACAATAACCGGCTTGTAGTGTTCTTGTGCTGTCATGAATTCCAATGAAATCCGGGAGCCGTGCGCTTATATCTTTATCCTAGACAAAATAGATACTTTCATAGCTGTTCTTAATGAGATCTTCAAAACGCTCCCTGCAATATCGAACCGCCTCCGGTAGATACTTCATGATGTCTCCAGCTATTATTCCATCAGCCCCTATATCTCTCATTGCAAGGTCTCCAGCCAGACCATGGATAAATACACCCATCCGCGTGCTCTCTTCAACTGAGAATCCAAGACCGAACATGGCTGCAATGGTGCCGACCAAGACATCCCCGCTGCCAGCACTAGCCATCCCGGGATTTCCACTCATGTTAATAAAGCTACGTTCACCAGGATAACCTATTAATGTATGAGCCCCCTTTAATATTATGATGGCATTGAGTTCCTTGCATGTTTTGAACAAGAGAGGCACCCTGTTTTTTTGGATGTCTCCTATATCTGTCTTTGTGATCCGCGACATCTCACCAAGATGAGGAGTCAGGATTGTCCTTTGCTTTCTCTTTTTTATGATATCTATATCCTTGGAAACAGCGGTAATACCATCACCATCAATGATAAGAGGTTTTTTGATCTCAGGTGCGAGCTCCCTTACCAGTTCCTGGGTTTCCTCATGAAGCGATAATCCTGGGCCAATGACAACCATATCAACCTCGTCTGAAAATCTCAAAAGATGGTTCCTGGCGTTGATAGATAAGCTTCCTTTATCTGTCTCCTCTTGTGGCACAAAGACGATCTCGCTCCCTTTACTGGCCAAGAAGTTGGTTATTGATTGAGGGGAAGCAAGATATGCAAGCCCTCCACCGGCCTTAAGAAAGGACAGAGCAGAAAAATAGGGGGCGCCAAGGTAATTTGATGAACCTGCAATAAAGAGGACCTTTCCGTAACCGCCCTTGTGCGTATCCTCGCCTCTTTCCGGTATTGGTAACGGATCATTTGTTTCTACCTTTATGCTATCATTATCGTATAGGGAAGGGGGGAAGGAGATATGGGTGACATACAGCTTCCCACAGAGACCAAAGCCCGGATAAAGCAGATTTCCCAGTTTGGGAAGACCAAATGTTACGGTATAGTCCGCCTTGACAGCACACCCCATAATCTGGCCAGTATCACCATTTACTCCAGAGGGGATATCAACGCTGAATACAGCTTTCTGGCTCTCGTTGATTAATCCAATTACCTCTCTATATTTCCCACCTACACCCCTTGTAAGGCCGGTTCCGAAGATGGCATCAACGATTGCATCACAGGTAGATATATAAGGGGGTATCTGCTCCAGAGAGGTAAGCCTTTGAATCTGGATGGGAAAAGTGGAAATTGTTTCAAAATTGTCTCTCGCACACCCCGTTAGTTTTTTACTATCCTCCAGAAGGAATACCGTAACCAGCCCCCCATTTGAGTGAAGCTTTCTTGCAACAACGAATCCATCACCACCATTATTGCCAATCCCACAAAAGACAATAAATCGTTTCCCCCTTATTCCAAACTCATTATGGATTACAAAGTATACAGCCTCCCCAGCGTCTTCCATAAGAACTGTATCCGGGATTTTGAATTCCTTTATAGCCCTTCTGTCAAGGTTTCTCATCTGTTCAACGGTAGATACCTTCATCTTTCATCCCTTTGATAGAAGGTTGACCCCCACATGCTATCAGCACCTTGTTTGGGCACAAGCTACCACTAAAGTATCTCTAAATCAATTCATTTTTAGGAACAGACTCTTGGCTTCTCTGTGTTGGGATCAGCTCTGGAGCGATTTCGTCTTGTTCTCGCTGCACCTGCAATAACAGGATGGCACCTACCACCACTGCTCCTCCAAGGATCTGTAGATGTCCCATGCCTTTTCGCAGAAGAAAGGGGGCCATGAAACCTGCAGATATGGGCTCTAGTGTCGCTGTGATTAGGGCTCGTAGCGGTGCATTCCGCACTCTCCAAGCAAGGTATAGACTGCCGCACACACGGCTGAAGCCAGGCCTCCCATGATCCCCAGGCGGTTCATCTGGAGGAGCTGGGGACTTTAGCCTCACACTACCAGGTAGCAGCCGCCGAAGGATAGCAAGAGGGCTGCAAGCTTTGTAACGGTAAGAGGTTCCTTCCAGAAACAGACAGAGAGAAAGGCTACAAGGATGGGGGAAAGTTACTGGAGGAGGATCGCCAGAGTAGACACGGCAACACTGGTTTCAAGAGGATTTGGAACGATTCCGGTTACCCATCGGGCTAATCGCAATGCCTACAATATGGAATCAACATCTGAAATCTCACCCTGTTACATCGGAAATGGATGTGGCCTTTTCTTGGTAGGTGCCTTCATTAATCTTGGATTTGAGAGCGCAGCTGCCATCAAACTGCATATGGCTATCACAAAAAGGGGGAATCTATAGGAGCCAAACCTCATTACAAGATAGCCACTCAACCAGCCTGAAATCAATCCGGCCCATGCCTTAGCAGTGTAGGTAATTCCATAGTTCGTAGTGGCATATCTTGCACCGTAATAATCTCCAATGGTTGCGGGGTATAACGCGAAAGGTGCCCCTCCTAGCAACGCAGCTATGAATACTATGAGCATAAAAAGCACGGGAATATGGCCGAACAGTATAAAGGAAATGATCGAGAGACCTAACAGGGAGTAGAATACCACCATGGTCTTCTCCCTGCCTAGTGTATCAGAGACACTCCCAGAGAATACCCTGCTTAATCCATTTCCAAGGGGAAACAGCACCAGAACCAGGCTGAAATATCCTGTTGGGATATCAAATTCCCTGGCAAGCATTTTCATTTGGGCACCAAACATCAGGACAATGGAAACAGTGACGGCAAATGAAAAATAGATCAGAAACCATTGGTAGGTACCCAGCATCTCAGAAGGTCTATAATCGCCAGGGAATTTTACCGTCTCCCTACCGGAGGTCAAGTAAGAGGACCATCCTTCCTTTGGGTAGGTATAAAGTAGCGAGAGAGGAGTTAATGTGATAATCATAAAGAATCCCAGCCACAACAATGTTGTGCTGAGTCCCTCGGAATCCAATAACCGCTGGATGAGCCAGTTAAAGATTGCAGTGCCTGCACCGAACCCAAATACGACCAGGCCTGTTGCAAAACCTCTCTTGTCAGGAAACCACTTAACAGCGCATGCGGCGGAGATACCATAAAGAACCCCTACGCCCAATCCCCCCAAACCATAAAAGAGGTAGAACACCGGTGGAGAAGATGCAAAAGAGGCCAAAATGAAGCCGATGCCAACCAACAAAGAGCCTGCAATTCCCACTTTTCGGGGTCCGTAAGAATCTGCAATGTAGCCGGAAAATGGCTGAATGAAGGTTGCAGCATATGCAAAGACAGTAAAGGTCAATCCGATTGTTGCCAGATCCCAATTCAATTCCCTTTGAATGGCGTAGGCGAATAAAAACCAGGAGTACTGATAGATACTAATAATCATCATGACGATAAATGATGCACAAACTAATAACCAACGATACTTAGAAACCGGCATTCGATCAGTATCCATGTAAAGTCCCCTTGTAGCAGTTAATACCCAATGGCGCAGCCATCCTTCCGCCTGTCTGAGGCCCCCAGCAACGCGTCCTGGTCACGGTCCAGGTAGATAGCCTGACCACCACCGACCTGATTTACCGGTGGGGAAGCCTGAACAATTTGATGCCCTTTTTCCTGAAGCCCTAATGCTGTTTCCTTGGAAATACCATCCTCCAGATACACCTCCATCCCTTGCATATGCCTTACTCGTGGCGCATCGACTGCCTCCTGTAAGTTCATCTTAAAGTCAATGAGGTTAATGAGAAACTGCACGTGACCCTGTGGTTGCATATCCCCGCCCATGACCCCAAAGCTCAGTAGAAAATTGCCGTCTTTAAAGACCATTCCCGGTATGATTGTGTGCATTGGTCGCTTGTGAGGCTCTAGGCGGTTGGGGTGGTTTGGATCCAGGGAAAAGGATTTTCCCCGGTTTTGCAGAACAATGCCTGTTCCGTCCACGACCATCCCGGAGCCAAATGGTGCATAGATACTACTGATAAAGGAAACCGCATTTCTTTCCTCATCCACAGCAGTAACAAACACGGTGTCGGAACCCTTTAGGTATGAAGAAGAAATGGCGGGAACCATGGCCTTATGGTGGCTAATTTTCTCTCTGCACTGCCTTGCATATTCTTTGGAGAGAAGTCTATCTACCGGGATGTCTTCAAATTCAGGGTCTGTTATAAGGTAGTCCCGATCACTGAATGCAATCTTTTTTGCCTCTATGAGGAGGTGAATGTACTCGGGGCTATTGTGCCTGAAAATGGGGATATCATATCCTTCCAGGATATTTAACATTTCCAGGGCAGTAATACCCTGCCCATTGGGAGGAAGCTCATAGACGGTATGGCCGCGGTAATCGGTTGCTATTGGTTCAACCCAGGCTGTGGTATGGGTCTTGAAGTCTTCTTGAGAAAGAAAGCCGCCATTCCTCTCGGAAAAATCCACAATGGCCTTACTGATCTCTCCTTCATAAAAGGTTTCGATACCTTCCCTGGCAATCTTGCTATAGGTGCGGGCAAGCTCTTTGTTTCGAAAGATCTCGCCTGGCCGAGGGGCCCTGCCATCAATAAGATAGGCTTTAGAGGAGCTTTCCTGAGAGATAAGGACCTCTTCCGCATCTTTCCACTCCCCAGCAATAACCTCGGTCACTGGAAATCCTTTCTCTGCATAGTATATGGCGTCTTCAAACAAATCTCCCAGCTTTAACCTCCCATAGCGTTCCGCTGCCTGGGCCCACCCATGCAAGGCACCAGGGACCGTGACCGGTAACATACCCCGCTCAGGGATGGCCTTTATACCCTTGTCCAGGAACCAGGCCCTGGTTGCATGGTATGGAGCCCTGCCGCTCGCATTCATGCCAACAATCCTGTTTTCCCTGGCCAGGTAGATAAAGGCAAAGGCGTCGCCGCCGATCCCGACGGAATAAGGTTCAACCACACTCAAGGTGCTGACCATAGCTACGGCGGCATCCACGGCGCTTCCGCCCTTGGATAGGGCCTTGTAGCCGGCAAGGCTCGCCAAGTGCTGGCTTGATGCAACCATACCTCGCGTGCCCATCACAACTGATCTCTGGGCAAAACTGCTCCATTCCCTCTTTTGATTGTATGAGAAATCCATATGCTACCCTCCAAGCATTCTATAAGAATTAAATTCTCCCCCGACATGTAATCGTCTTTCAAACGGGCCCTATTGTATAAAGCCCTGTGCGACCATCGTCAAGGTGTTTAATTAGGCAAGGTAAAGGTTGTGGAACAGACCTTTCCTAGGTGCGAGAAGAAAAGAAGAGCAGTTATGTGGCAGGCAAGGATGTCTTTCAAGATCTAATAGCTGAATGTGATCCGGCCGACCACTCTATGCATCACGTGGCTATTTGGCTGTTCCAATAATTTGGTAGTCCTCATTGAAACAGATAGCCATGCCTTATCAGGAGCTAAGTAAATAGGCGGGAATATAGCGTATTTCATTGCCCACCTCTCGTCTGGTTTTGTTTTTGATCTTGAAACTGCCTTAACTCAAGGAGATTATACCCCTTTTGATTTAGGAATGACACGATCTCTACCGGCACCTTCGTATCCGTTGCAAGAATCCTTTCTCCCTCCTGGTCATGAAAACTGATCCCTGGAATGCTAAGTGTTATACTTCTCGTCTCATCCCTGGCCGCAGCCAGAAGGTGGTGCGGTTTAGAGTCGAATGGGAGCCCAAGGAAATCAAGTATCAGTTCTGTCATCCTGTTTACGTCTTTCTCACTGGCAAGGGAGAGAACCAGAAAGTGGTGCTTTCCCAGCAAAGATAGAATAGCAGGCGATAGGCCTGTCAAGTCTATGATACAGTCTTTGCCCTTCCTGTTAAAGAATAAATCGGCCTGTATGATCAGATTAAACTTGGCGCTTTCTCCTTGATATACGGGAATCTTTACCTTACTGGAGAAAGGCTGTCCAGCAAGGTTTAATAGAAGAGTTGCTAAGGGGAAATCCATATCTTTTTCAATTTTTATCTTCTCTTGAATAGGTATTTCCTCTTTCATATCCTCATGAGCAGAAAAATCCGGATATTCAATTACCTGTATTCCCAATCTCTTCAGGTATGCACTCAGTATTCCTGGTGTCTTTTCGGAAGGATTACTAATAAGGCTAATTACTATTATTGTATCGGTGCTGCCCGGCCCACCTCGATATGGTACGATAACCCAGTCACCGGCAATAGAAATCTCTATATCCCCACCTATCCTAAATTGCTCCCCAGATCTTAGAACCTTATAGTAGTTACTGGCTGAAAGGATCTTATCCATGACAGCTGTAAGGTCATCCTGAGGAGCCAGATGCACAATCCTATAATCCTCCCAGTCCGATTCAATCAACTGGCAGATGTCTTCCGGAAGCTCATCTTTTATGTCAATTATCAACCTCCTACCATTGCTTAAGTTTAGAGTGGGGAAAGATTCAGCCTTTAGGTTTATCTGGGCACCAGACTTCAGGGGAATGAACTGCTCACCAGTATCAATCCATTCCTCACCCATTTGAGTGAAGATATCCCTGAGCTTTTGTCTTAAGGATAAAATCCTACCAGTATCCTCAATTGGGGTGATCTTGGTCTTTCTTAAATCCCTCTCTATCTTTTCAACCTTGATAGGCATCCTGACTATTTCTGGAGAATAAATGGGAAGCTTGATAACCTGATTTGGATAGATGAGATCCAGGTCCTTTAGTGTGGGGTTAAGTTTCCGTACTAACTCCAGATACTCGTCATAAAGATGTCCAGCAGGTAGTTTATATCTGTTACGGGCGATCATCGTCAGACTATCCCCAGGCCTAACCGTATAATGCTCAAAACTCACATCTTCCAGTGACGAGATACCCATTATCGATTCCTGGAAAATCTCTTCCCTTTCTCCATATCCTTTAAGTGGTGTTATATTAAGCGGAATCAATATGGTCTGTCCCGGATGAATAAGATCAAGATTTGTCAAAGATCTATTCATGGTTTTCAATAAAGAGATTAGCACAGCAAGATCTGGTCTTTTCAGTAACCCTCTCTGGCGCAGAAGTCGCCAGATGTAATCTCCCTTTTTTACCGTGTAATGCTCATAAGTAACCTCTCTACCCTCCATCTTTTTGACAGTAGCCTGCTGAACCAAGGAGATAGAAAATGTGTCTGCCTCTTTTCCTTGAACTAAATGTGCAAGCATGCAGGAATAAGCAAGCAGAAACGTGAGAAGAACTGAGACTTTCTTCACAATACTTCCTTTCATTACCTGATATTTTCAGCCTAACCATTAATTTGAATAATTATTGTTATGTTAAATACTTAAATAAAACCTTGTCAACATTTTTTGCCAGTGATCCTACGTCCACAATATATTGCAAATCTGAAAAGGAAATATACACTATCTAGTATTTTTATCTTTACACTCATCCTGCTATCTGTTATTGATACTACCTTAAGAGGTTTGGAGACTAAAGAAGATGAGATTAAAGAGCCTTTATATGCAAGGTTTTAAGTCCTTTATGGATAAATTGAACCTCCAGATTCAACCAGGAATCAGTGCATTTGTCGGCCCTAATGGTTGCGGAAAGAGCAATATAGTCGATGCCATAAGGTGGGTGATGGGTGAACAAAGCCCTAAACAGTTGCGGGCCCGCCAGATGGAGGACCTGATCTTTTCGGGGGCAGATGCTTTGAAGCCCTTGGGTATGACCGAGGTAACCCTGACACTTGAAGATATCAAAGAATTCCATGATGCCAGCGAGATATCTGTTACCAGGAGGCTTTACAGGTCCGGTGAAAGCGAATATCTAATCAACAACGCAGCATGTAGGCTAAAGGATATCCAGGATCTACTTATGGGCACTGGATTGGGAAATAGATTATATTCAATCATCGCCCAAGGAGAGATCGCTTCTATAATTGAGCAGAAGCCAGAAGAGACAAGGTTTCTTTTGGAAGAGGCAGCTGGCATTACTAAGTACAAACTGAGGAGGGAGGCATCTTTAAGAAAGATATCCTTAACAGAAGAAAATCTCAGGAGGGTGGAAGATCTCCTTGGTGAGATAAAAAGGGAGATGAATTCTCTAAAGAGGCAGGCTCGCAAGGCTAAAAGATTCAAAGAGGTAAGCTCTGAGATCCACCGCTTGGAGCTTTTTTTACACGCCTCTAACTACGGTGAGTTGCACACAGAAAAGGAAAAGAGGGGAAAGAAACTTGATGATCTTGCAGATGAGGAAAGTGGATTGCAGGCACTTTTCTCTGAATCTGAGAAAGTTATTGAAACTAGCAATTTGGAATTAATAGAGGAAGAAAAGTCCTTATCTAGTCTTAAAAATTCAGTTTTTTCCCTCAGAGAAGAGTGCAGAAGGCATGAAGATGCGTTACGGCATTTGTCGGTTGATCAGGAAAGATTTAGCCAGGCTGATATCAGGTTGAATGAAGAGAAAGAGGAATTCGCTCAAAAATTGGTGGAATTTAGATCTGAAATCAAAAAGATTAACTCCAGGATTAAGGAATTACAAAAGTCGATTCAGGAGATCCCAGCCCTCCGCTCCCATTATGATTCTCTTCTCAAGGACCAAAGAGTGTCACTGGATAGAATGAAAGATGAGTTGAAGAAGCAAAAATCCCATTTAACTGACTTGGCCACTAACGAGGCAGGGCTGAAAGGGGAGATAAGGAATCTCTCTGAAATGATCAAACAATTGGAAATCAGAAAGGGCGGGCTGGAGGTGGAGTCCAAAGAAATTGCAAAAAAGATCGAAACCCTTTCCCTTCTGTTAGATGAAAAAAAGGAAAGGAGGGAAGAGACTTCTATCCAGATAAGCTCAAGTGAGAAGCATATACAGGAAGAGAGGGCAAAGCTAAAGGAGTTGGAAGAAGTCAGGAGAAAAAAAGAATCTGAAAAGACAGTAGCAGAGCTGGAACTGAATGTCCTTCGTTCTCAATTAAAGACAACCAGGAGCCTTATTGAAAACTATGAAGGATTTAGATCAGGCGTCCAGAAGGTTATGAACGCTCAGGTTCTAAAGACCTCTAAAGAAGGTAGGATCTTAGGCGTGGTGGCGGATTTTATTCAGGCAGAAGAAAAATTTGAGGTAGCTGTTGAGGCAGTCCTAGCAGAAAAATTGCAATATGTACTCGTCGCCAGACAGGAAGATGGTAGGGAGGCTGTTGAATATTTGCGATCAAAACGTGTGGGCCGCTGCTACTTTCTTCCGCTCGAGGAGTTCAAAAAGGAAAAAGAGAAATCCCTTGATGACTCCGAAATTGAGCTCAATGGCTTTAAGCTTCTAAGAGATCATATTTCTGTGCCAGAAAAATTTAGACCGTTAATAGAATCCTTCTTGGGTACTGCGGCATTGGTTAATAATCTCTCTCAGGCCATATATGCCTGGAAGAAAAATGGGGGTAAACAAACACTCGTCACTCCAGAAGGCGATCTGGTGGATAAGAGGGGAGTCATAACCGGCGGGAGATTGGGAAAAGAGCCTATGGGCTTAATGAAGAGAAGGAGGACGGAAAATGAATTGAGGGATAAGATAAAGGAGAAGGAAAAACTCATCTCCATCTTGCAATCAGACCTTGCCGAATTGCACGCAAGACTGGATGCAATAGAGAATGTCATTGCTCAGTTGGAAACAGATAAGGAGGCCTGTTCCCAACAAATTGAAGGAATGGATAAAGACATGTTCCTTTTGGAAAAGGAATCAGAACAACTAATAAAACACTCTCGATATATATTAGGCCAGTTAGAATCTTTGGATAAGGAGATGGAGGAAAAGCGGTCTTATCTAACTAATCTTGAAGGGAGGCTGTCAGGAGGCCTTAAGGAGACGGAAAAGATTAAGGGCATAGTTTCAGAAAAAGAGGCTCAAGTTGGAGAGCTGGAGAATGGTATTGATGATTCAAAAAACTATCTCTCTCAGCTCCTACTCCGATATAACCAGCAGAAAGAGGAAGAGAGAGGTCTCATGCGAGAAAAAGAGAGGCTTGATCAATTCATATGTGAAATCGGCATGAGAATCAAGAAGATGGAAGGGCAGATAAATTCAAATAGAGATCAATATGAGAGCTCTTTGAGCAAGGAGAAGGAGTTGAAGGAGGGATTAAAGGTCATTTATCAAAAACAGAAAAGGCTTGAAAAAGAGGGCAAAGGGGTTGAGCATAAGTATCATATTCTGAAGGATAAATTAAGGGAGGAAGAGAACAGGTCTGCCCTTTTAAGAGAAAGGATTAGGCAGATAAGGGAACAAATCAACGAGGCAAGGATAAACGAGGCAGAGATAGATTTCCAGATAAAGAGCATTTTGTCCCAGGTGAGTAAGGAGACGGGAATCAATCTCCAAAGGGATTACGAGAGATATTTGGATCAAAATTTTTCAAAGGCTCAGTGTGAACAAAAGCTCAAAGATTATGTCTTCATTAAGGAGAGAATGGGAGAGGTGAATCTTCTGGCTATTAATGAGTATGAGAAAGTAAAACAGAGATATGAATTTATAGCTGCGCAGCGG
Organism: Deltaproteobacteria bacterium; assembly: GCA_020349945.1. GTDB lineage: Bacteria > Desulfobacterota > DSM-4660 > Desulfatiglandales > B25-G16 > JABXJZ01. The sequence continues at coordinate 1,603,507 of CP070704.1, read as the reverse complement.
CAGGACCTCCTTTCCTCCATTGATTCCCTTAATAATGCCATTAAAAGAATCAACAGGATTTCAAAGGAGAGATTTCTTTCTACCTTTGGGAGGGTAGATGAGAAATTAAGGCAGGTCTTTCCTCTCCTATTTAATGGTGGTAGGGCTCGCTTAAGATTGATTAATGAAAATCTTCCATTGGAAAGTGGTGTGTTGATTGAGGTGCAGCCTCCAGGAAAGAGGTTGGTTCATATGGGGCTTTTATCCGGGGGGGAAAAGGCCCTGGCAGCTATGGCATTATTATTTGCCATCTACCTTATTAAACCAAGTCCATTCATCATAATGGATGAGGTAGACGCTCCATTGGATGAGGCCAATACAGATCGCTTTAATAACCTATTAAAGGAGATTGAAAAATCATCCCAAGTAGTCATGGTTACCCATAATCTAAGGACCATGGAAGTAGCTGAAAGGTTATATGGTGTGACCATGGACAAGAGTGGTGTTTCCAAAATTGTTTCTGTAGATCTGGAAGGTTATCGGTAATGTTCCCGTGTTCGTTGGGCTCGTTGGATCTGTTTACTTTATGACGGCCGACAGAGAAATTTAGGTACCTTAGCTCACTCTAGACGCTTTGGAAGGAGGCAAAGATTCCTTTGGATAGACCAGAAGCTGCTCATGGCAAGGCTCGTGCAAGAAGACTGTGGGATAGGATGTCCAAGACAAGAAGGACATTAACGGACAGGCTCAATACGGTGGTAGCCGGAAAGAAGGCAATCGATCCAACCCTCTTAGATGATCTTGAGGAGATTCTTCTTAGTTCTGACATTGGTGTAGAGACAACAGTGCAGTTGATTGAGGGGTTAAAACAAAGGCTAGATCAGAAATCACTCGACACACCAGAACAGGTAAAAACCATTCTAAAGGAAGAGATGACTTCCTTTTTGGATGCCAGCCAAGACCTTTTTCCTCTTAATCTGCCGGAGGAGGTCTCCAGAACCTTACATGTAGTCATGTTTGTCGGTGTTAATGGGGTGGGAAAGACCACTACTATTGCCAAGATGGCTCACTACTTTCGTGCCCAAGGGCAAAAGGTAATGCTGGCGGCGGCAGATACCTTCAGGGCTGCTGCCATTGAACAACTACAGATCTGGGGAGACCGGGTCGGTGCAGAGGTAATCAGTCAGAAAAGGGGAGCAGATCCCGGGGCAGTCGTCTTTGATGCTATATCAGCTGCTAAGGCAAGGAACATGGATAAGGTTTTTATTGATACCGCTGGCAGACTTCACACAAAGTCTAACTTGATGGAAGAACTGAAGAAGATTCAGAGAGTGGCTGGCCAACAGCTTCCCGAGGCCCCCCATCAAGTTACCCTTATCCTTGACGCTACCACCGGCCAGAATGCAATTGCCCAGGCCCATGTATTTGCTCAATCCCTCGGGGTAACGGATATTATCCTAACCAAATTGGATGGAACTGCCAAAGGCGGTATAGTAATTGGTATTTCTCAAAAGCTCCGCATTCCTATCTCGTTTATATGCACTGGCGAAGGGCTTGAGGATTTTGAGGTATTTAATCCGAGAGAATTTGTGGAAGCCATCTTTGCCTGAATTTCAACCCTGCAAGCCATGCCTGCCGTGTAGAATAACAATTGCAGTCTTACACCACTACATTGTAGAATTAACCCTGTGAAAAATAGTACTAGTAAAAGACTCATAATTCGGTGAATGGCATGCGGGACATAAGGCTCAAAAAAACCATACTGCCTTCAGTACCTCCTTCACAGACTTGTTCAAACAAAAGGGCATCTCGTCGAGGCAAGACGAGATGCCCTTTATAACCGTATGGTAGTGAGCTAAAGTTTACTGACATTCTTGGCCACAGGTCCCCGGTCGCTCTCTTCCACATCAAAGCTCACCTGATCACCCTCAGTGAGGCTCTTGAATCCGGGAGTGTTGATGGAGGAGTAGTGAACAAATATGTCCTGACCGTCTTCCCGCTCAATGAAGCCGTATCCCTTTTTATCACTAAACCACTTTACTGTCCCTTTTGCCAAACCGCTAACCTCCTTTCTAAAAGCTTCTATTATGGTCCCGGGCTTAAGGTCACCGCTCTCGCAAAGGAAACGTTCCTTCAGAGCAAGACCGGCCCGCGAAGAAAGCCGGGCCCGTATTAGCTGCACTTTACTCCATGGCTGTATCAAACGTCAAGGGAAAAAGGATCTCGGTATGGACTTGCCTTTTGTGAGCTTTCTCCTGCTTTAGATATTACTCAGGCCTATCTGTGATGTCCTTAAAACCGACTGTAGTTTCAGGTTTTCTCAAAAGCCTTAATCAGGCGATATCTCATTAATATCGTCCACAGTGCAGCAACTGAGCCTCTCTGAAGCCCTTAATATCCTCAAAAACCATTTCACGTTTTGAAAATCACGACTAATGAGCATCTATATGGCATTCAGTATCCATACGGGTGCTCAACTAACCTTGGGTGAGTAAATGCGCGGTCGGGCAGGCTCTGCATTGAAGATCATTCTAAACAACTGCATAAGTCTATAAGAAATGGTTAGAGGCTAACTCCTCACTCCTGGCTGCCCGGGGCTACTAAAAGTTTCTGCCCTGGATGAATGGCTTGGTCTGGGGTTATGTTGTTGAGACGACATAGTTCCTTCACCGATATACCATATCTTTGGGCGATTCGATAGAGATTTTCCCCAGAACGGACCTCGTGATAGCGCCCTACGGCTGGAGAAACTGGCTTCCTTTGGACAGGGCGTGAGGCTTCGGTCTTCGCAGCAACTGCGGCCATTCTTTTTTGCAGCCTGTCAAACGTTTCTGTCAGTTTGTCCAGCCGTTGTTTCAGGTGCGTTCCAGATCTATCCATCTCTATAATAAATTGCCGCAGCTCTTCTTCCTGCTTTTCGAGAAGGTCGATTCTAACCTCTACACCCTCAAGGCGTGTGAGCCTTTTCTCAAGGAGGTCAACTCTTACCAATATCACACTTAGATCCTCTGTGGGGAGCTTCTTGCCGCCTCCTGAAAATATAGCGATAAGGACGATCAAAAGGAGAATTCCCACACCCCCAAGAATCAGGATGTTTTTTTTGGGCCTGAAATCAAGGAATGCTCTACGGCGTTGGATATTTTCATTCTTCCGCAGGTACCCCTGATCATCAGCAATTTCTCCCGGGAACCCTTTCATTGTTTTATCCAGGTCCTCGTTCATCAACCTCTCCTTTCACCTAGCCAACCTTTAAGAAGGATACATTTTAACAAGTTATAGAAAAAAAATCTTTACGTCAAGGTTTGTATTGACACCTGTGTTTTCAGTGTCTACAAGATGCACATACTCTGAGTTTCACTAGACACGGACGGTTCTGAAAGTTCAGACAAGAGAGATGCCTTTTTCATCCTCCAGGCCTGAATTCCTGATAGGTATGTCAAGGGACAGATTAGCATCAGAGTTGAGATCCCTATGCCAGCTAATCTTATCCGCACTGGCCAACCCAGAAGGCAGAAATATCATAAGAAATAGTAACGTTCAAAAGGTCCAGGTAACGTGCCGCATTGAATGGCGGCTTTCAAGGAACGCTTTCAGAAGACCTGAACTCTGCTTTAGCATAGCTTTTACCAGTGTTCCAAATCTCTTGATCTATCGGCACTAATTTTATATTGCTTCAGGATGCCCGGACCATTCTCGTCAACCTTATTTTTGTCCAGGACGATTCTATAACCCTTCTTATCTACTATGATGTGGTATCTTCCTTCATGTTCTTCAAAGGCCTTTACCAGATCTCTTATGGTAGAGATCTTCCTGCCATTGACGTAAGAAATCACCCTATTTTTCCAGTTGTGATAACCTGCATTAGTCTCATCAGCAAGGACTTTAGCCAGAACAACTATCTCTCTCTGGCCATCTGTTGGTTCCCCGTGAATGTAGTAATTTATCAGATTTAACGGAGCGTTAAGATACCACTTTCTCCATGTTTTCAAAAAGTTTACTGTTAGTGGCTCAAATACCAGCCCGCCTAAAATATAATATGTCGGTGCCACATCATACTGTTCATGTGGCACCAATCGCCAAAAATGCAAAGGCCTTGATAACTTAATCTCAATATCCATTAACTTATCTCCTCTCAAGATCTCAAATTCAACTGTATCATTGATATATTTCCTTTGTGCCAAATATCCAAAGAACGTCCTCTCGCCTTTTCTGAACTCTATTGTCCCATCGTTTTCAACATTTCTGCCGTCAATTGAAAGGACTATATCCTCTGATTTCAATACTCCCTTTGCAGGGGAGCCGGGATAAATCTTATTTACCAGCACTCCGGTCTGTCTTTCAGTCATACCAAATTTAGATCTCAAGTCTGGATTCTCCATTTTTTGCCAGGATATTCCAAGGTCTGGTGTTCCGTCATATCTACCATCTTTTATATCTGTCAGGAAATGGTTAATGACCGGGGCTGGAACCATATAACCAATATTTTCCCCCGACTGTGCTGACTGGAAAGCCACTCCCACAAGCTTATCATCCTTGACTACTGGCCCCCCACTGCTGCCTGGATTAATTGAAGCATCAATCTGGCACGTTAGTAAATACGCTCTGCTGTGGGTATATTCACGGTGCTCGACTCTGGAGACCACTCCCTCAGTAATACATAGCTCATCGCCACCTTTGGGAAAACCGTAAACAGCAACGTTATCCCTAACTTCAGCCAAGTCTCCAATCTCCACTGGCCTGACACCAGAAAAAAATGAATCATGATTAACTCTCAGAATAGCAAGATCGCACTCGTGAGCCACTATTTCTACTTCTGCTGTATATTTCTTTGCCTCTCCTGCTCGTCTGACCTGAATAAATGTCTGATCTCCTACGACATGCGCACTTGTTAAGATTCTTCTTCCACTTATAATACATCCAGAACCGCTCCGCCGTCTCTGCCCCAACATTTGCCATGGTTCATTGTAATCATATCTGTTATACACAGTGTAGATTTTTACCACAGCCTCCTTTATACCTTCTTCCGCCCATACTGGTGGATTGATAATCCAGCCCAAAGCCACTATCAAAATAAGTCTTGGAAATAACTTCATGGTACTCTCCTAAAAATAACGGATAACAAACATCTCTTAATAAAGCTCATCTTGTTTCTGGGTTCTTGCAGTTAACTCTCAAAAGATTATCACACTATTTTTTTACAACGCAATCCTTCCAGAAAAGCCATTGAAAGATACGGAAGGATTATTAGCATTGGCAGTCATTCTTACTCAATGTAATCTCTTTAAATGTTGCCATGAATCACATTCTCGTCTATTTTTCACCCTCACGTACACCAGGCGCGCCAGAATTCAGCAGAATCAGTTTTTGTTACCGCACCTGCCCGCTATCCAATTTTCCTGCTACATGGTTTCAATTGATGTTTTTGAAGGTATTTGTGAAAAACTGCCCGATTCTTAGAAGAAAATGGGAGAAATTACCTGAAAAGACCACCTCTCGGACCGCGACAATCAAATGGAGCTTAAATTCACCCTGACACCCGCTTGATCCTGGACTCAATGATACTGTTGGGAACCTTGAGTTGAAATCGCTCTCCGGGACCGCAAGCGCCGTTAGCCCCCAACCCTATATAGAGCTCAAAACCCTGCGGAACACGCCTAAGGCATAGTCAATGTCATCCGATGTCACATGATAATTGGTGACGGCTCTCAGCTGGTTTGGCCCAGTAGGTAGCAATCTTACGCCTTCGCTGCTGAGCTTTTCCGATAGTAATTCTGAGACCGTGTCACTGCGCGTAACCTTGAGGTACACGATGTTGGTCTTCACGCGCTCGGGATCAATAGACAGACCATCTATATCAGCCAGACCTTCTGCCAACTTCCGGGCGTTCGCATGATCGCCCGCCAGGCGGTCAAGCATCTCTGTGAGGGCCACAATCCCGCCAGCAGCCAGTATGCCCACCTGCCGCATGCCACCACCTAGCATCTTACGAACTCGTCGTGCCTCCGTGATGAAATCGCGGGTGCCACAAACCACAGAACCTACCGGTGCACCTAAACCCTTGCTGAGACAAAAGCTAACCGAATCGGCTTCAGCAACCAGATCCCGTGCTTCCATCCCCAGAGCAATAGCAGCGTTGAAAAGCCGAGCACCGTCTACGTGCACTTTCACCTCGTAACGGCGTGCTATCTCTCCCACGGCACGCATGTACTTAACATCAAGAGGGCTCCCGTCGCAGCGGGTGTGCGTGTTCTCCAGTGCAATTAGCCGCGTTCGAGGGAAGTGAATGTCGTCTGGCCGAATCGCAGCTTCAATATTATGGAGAGCTAGTGTGCCATCGGGCTGATTGGGCACTGTCCGGGGATGAATGCCGCCAAGGCCAGCGGATCCGCCCTGCTCGTAAAAAAAAGTATGGGATTGATCGCCCAGAATAAACTCATCACCACGATGACAATGTACTAACAGACTGACTAGGTTGCCCATTGTACCGCTTGCGACAAACAAGGCCGCTTCTTTACCTAACCGTTCAGCGGCCATTTCCTCCAGTTGCTTCACAGTTGGGTCCTCGCCAAGGACATCATCTCCAACCCTTGCCTCAGCCATAGCTCGCCGCATAGCTGGAGTCGGTCGCGTGATGGTATCAGACCGCAGGTCTACAATCCGCATACTTTTTTCTCCTCTCGCGCCTGTAAACCACTGGCATCATCCCTGCTCTGTCCCGGGTAAATCTCTACCTTTCCTGGACTCTCCAAAAAAATCATCACTGCCACTATGATGCTCTTGACTGCTGAGATCGAAAATCCGGACATCCTGTCAACTATTCAGCGGGAAATTATCATTCAGGATATGATCCTTGGGTCGCCATATTGCAAGGCCCAATTTTTTTCACGTTCAACAGGAGCTATCAAAACTTGATACAATGTGTCCACATGCAATATACGGGGGGATCGATAATTGACTGATAAGAAGGCTCTTTTGAGTGAGAGGAGTATAAGGGCAAAGGGGCTTGTGTGTCAAGGAAAAAGTCCTGATAAGCTGTGGCATCCTGGTCTCATACGGCGTCTCAGTTAAAAATCTTCAAAAAGCCCTCTAGTATAATTGACAGCAGATAACAGGGGTGCTATGTTTTACTTAGAAAAATAAAGGCCTCTTTACCTAACCAGAGAAGAAGACAGAGAAAGAGACCTTGAATAAGAGGAAGGTTTTAATTGGTTAGACGATGATTGCATTTGACCTAAGGTGTTCTAACGGGCATAGCTTTGAGGGTTGGTTCAAAGACCTTGAATCATTTAACGAGCAGAATTCCAAGGGAATGATTACATGTCCCTTTTGTAAAAACACGGATATAACTAGGGTACTTTCTCCAGTAGCTATCAAGAGCAACCAGGTAGAGCAGAAGCCAGAGGAAGTTGGGCTCGATTATAAGAAACTCGCTAAGCACGTAGTGGAGTATATAAAAAATAATTTTGACGATGTGGGAACCGCTTTTGCAAAAGAGGCCCTGAAAATGCATTACGGCGTCACAAAAAAGAGAAATATAAGGGGATCTGCTACAGCGGAAGAAGAGGAAACTCTAAAAGAAGAGGGGATTAAATTTTTCAAGATCCCCTCTGTTAAGCCTAAAGACGGTGATAATTAATGGCTCCCGCTCGATTAACACCATTTCCTTGCCCGGAATAGACCCCCTGCTAACAAAGTCACCCAGAGCTGAGTTATATTTTACCATGGGAATGATTGATATTACTGGAAAGAAGGTTCTTTTAAGAGAGGCTCTGGCTTCAGGGCGAATAACCCTCTCACCGGAGACAGTTAAAAGGATAAGAGAAAATCAGATTAAAAAAGGAGATCCGCTGTTGGTTGCTGAAATAGCAGCCATGAGAGCGGCCAAAGAGACCTATCTCTTGATTCCCCATTGCCATCAGATACCATTAAATACAGTTGAGTTGAATTTCTCTATTGGCAGGGATTTTATCGAGGCCAACTGTCTCGTAAAGGCTGAGGCTATGACTGGAGTGGAGATGGAGGCCCTCATAGGTACCTCAATTGCCCTTACCACCATCTGGGATATGGTGAAATATATTGAGAAAGATAAAAACGGCCAATATCCGTCAACTCGGATCTCCGATATCAGGGTCCTTAAAAAGGTCAAAAAATCAGGCCCTGAACCTGACGTTACAAGGTGAGCATTCGGCACTGATGGCCTATAGCTGACAGCTGAACTCCTATGTTAGAAGAATATAATAGTCACGATAATAAAAACAGGAACAAGAAAAACAATCGAGTACTTTAACATATACCCAAAGAAGCTCGGCATAGGTGTCCCCGCCTCTTCAGCAATGGACCTAACCATAAAATTGGGTGCATTTCCAATGTAGGTATTAGCCCCAAAGAAAACCGCTCCAGCAGAAACAGCCATCAGGTAGGTAGGATTTTCAGAGATCAACCTTGAGACAGCTATTGGCTCAGGTGTGCTTGGGTAAAAGTTCCCCAACGCACTTGTGAAAAAGGTCAAATAGGTAGGGGCATTATCCAGGAAACTTGAAAGGACCCCCGTAACCCAGAAATAGTGAAACGGCTCTTTTACCGTACCAATAATAAAACCAAGTGCCCCTTTGCTCCCCGCAAGAAGGAGAAGAAGACATGGGGTCATTGTTATAAAGATGCCTGCAAATAGATAGGCCACCTCTTTAATGGGAAACCAGGTAAATTCATTATCTTCCCGTATCTGAGAAGCGGTAAATACCAGCGAAAGGATGCCCATGAGGATAATAAAGCCGTCCCTCGCCCATTCTTGAATGCTTCTGACTACACCAAACGTATTTACCTCCCCCCAGTTTACCAATCCGCTCCATATAACAGAGCCAATGACCCCCGCTAAAAATATAAAATTGTAGCCACCAACTAAGCTGAGTGGCTTTTTATCTCCTTCATCCATCTCGTTGCTATGCACTTCCCTCCTGTAATAATAGGTATCAACAACAAAATAGATAGCCAGCAAGATCAAGGCAGCTACTAACATATGGGGCAAGATGTGAAATGTCCAGAAAAAGGGAACACCATGCAAGAATCCCAAGAAAAGTGGGGGATCGCCTACTGGTGTTAGTGCTCCGCCAATGTTTGCTACCAGAAATATGAAAAAAACCACCATGAACGCCCTATTCTTTCGATAACTATTAGCCCTTAAAAATGGCCTTATAAGTAACATGGCAGCTCCTGTTGTTCCCATCCAGGATGCCAAAATGGTTCCTATGATAATCATAATGGTATTTACTATAGGCGTTCCCCTCAAGCTACCCCTCAGCAAAATACCTCCGGAGATGGTAAAAAGACCCCAGAGGAGTATAATAAAAGGGATATAGTCTGCTATCAAAATATCAAGAAAACTGTGAAGGGCTACTCCTTTATGGGCAACGATAAGCGGTATAGCTATAGCAGTGGCCCAAAAGGCCGAGACCTTTCCAAAGTGATGGTGCCAGAATTCCGGGGTAAAAAGAGGTAATAAGGCAATTGAAAGCAATATCCCAATAAATGGTATGGTGCTATACAGAGAGAGAATCTCGCCTAAATTGACGTGCTCATGAGTCCCTTGATGAGAATCCTCTGCTGCAAATACCAGAGAGGAAAGAGCAAAAAAAGCAAGCAAAAACAGAATTACACTCCTCTGCCTCATGTATCTGCCTCATAGGAGAATTGGCGATTTGCAGAATTATTGAACCACCTTCTTGTACAAGATTCTTCAATAATCCTGCTCAACATAAGTGAGTATCTCACATCTTGATCTTTCCCCTCAGGTCGGTGGAAGTATAGGTATGGGGATATCTTGAGTCAAGAAGAAATTACCCCTCAGATCTTTATTCAGAGGTGAAAAGCCGATAGGTGAAAAATCTAATAGATTTCTCTTTAGCTATTATGTAACATAAAAGAACAAGGGAGGGCGCAGTATTGGGATGAGTAAAGTAAAATCGAGTCGAATGTTGATGCAAATCTTCTTCACTGTGCTTATTTCTCTATCTATAACTGGATGTGCCACAGAAACCTTATTCACGAAAGCAGTCCCCCGCGAAGAACCCCAACTATCTGAAGAGGTTGGCGAAACAGAAATATCTCTTTATTATGATTTTAAGGATGTGGCAGTTCCAAGGGGACTGGAGATAAAAAGGAAAAAATCCTTTGTCTTTCAAACAACTGAGTATTCCTTCGGATTTCTTACCTTCTCTGGAAAGATGGAAGCAGATTTTATCGTCAACTATTTTACCGACAAGATGCCTGAGGATGGCTGGCGTTTTCTGAGTTCCTTCAAATCGCCAAGGAATATAATGTTTTTTTAAAAGAAAACCGATTTTGTATTATAACCATAACGAGTAAGACCTTTACTGCAGATGTAGAGATTCTCGTTACACCCAGCTTTAAAAGCAGCTCCTAAGTATCCCTCTCTGTTTTAGCATACCCTCCTGAAAAGACCGGGGTCCCTATTCTTGAGCACAATCGTCCGTGTCACCGGCAATTTTGGCCAGCGCATGGTTTAGAGCAGGTAAAATAACGGTCAAGTTTTCCTGTGCAGCATCAGGGCTTCCCGGTACATTGATAATCAGGCTGTTTCCCCTGACGCCAGCCATCGCTCGGGAAAGCATGGCATGAGGGGTCTTGGTTAGACTCGAGGCCCTCATAGCCTCAGCCATACCAGGTATCTGATATGTAATTATCTTGAGCATAGCCTCAGGGGTTACATCACTTGGACTCACCCCAGTACCCCCTGTTGTCACAACCAGCCTGAGACCATCTTTATCGATCCACTCTAGTAAACACTCTACAATCTTTTCATGATCATCAGGGACAATACCCTGTTTCTCAACCCGGTAACTAGCCTTGGTCAACATTTCAGCAACGAGGGGACCAGATTTGTCCCTTCTCTGCCCCCTAAACCCTTTATCGCTAATAGTTAATACTCCCGCCTTTATCATCTGTAAACCATCTCTACTTTCCCTCTTCCTTAGAGCCGGATACGATCTTCTCTGCCAGTTGAGCTGGAATCTCTTCATAATGGGACTGTTTCATTTGGAAACTTCCCCTGCCACCTGTCATGGATGTCAGATCAAAGGAATATCTCAGAACCTCAGCCAAGGGTACTTCAGCCCTTATAATCTGATTTTTGCCTTCCCTGTCCATGCCTAAAACCCTTCCCCTCCTGCCATTAAGATCACCTATGACATCTCCCATAACCTCTTCGGGAACGGTTATTTCCATGTTCATAATCGGTTCTAAAAGAATAGGTGTCGCCTCTTGAACGGCCTTTTTAAAGCACATGGAAGCTGCTATCTTAAAGGCCATTTCAGAGGAATCAACCTCATGAGATTTTCCGTCAAAAAACCGAATCTTAATATCTACAACCGGATATCCTGCCAAAACTCCACTCCTCATAGCCTCTACTATACCCTTCTCAACCGCTGGAACGAAATTTCTCGGCACGTTCATGCCAACTAATGCCTCTTCAAACACAAACCCCTCGTCTCTTTTGAGGGGGAAGATGTCAAAATGTACCTCAGCAAACTGGCCCCGTCCACCACTCTGTTTTTTATGTCTATAGATTATCCTTTCTCTTGCATTTCTGATCGTCTCCCTATAAGGAACCTTAGGAGTTTTGAGGTTAATTTCGACCCCGAATTTTCTCTTTAATCTATCCCTGGTATTCTCAAGGTGAATCTGGCCTGTGCCAGACAGGATAATTTCTGAAGTTGATTGATCTCTGTCTACCCTAAGGGTAGGGTCTTCCTCTACCAATCTGGCCAGAGAAGAGTAGACCTTGTCCTCATTCTCTTTTTCTCTGGCCTCAATAGCGAAGGAAATGGTTGGTGACAATGGTTCTGCCGGATGAAACACGATTGGATTATCCTCCTTGCAAAAGGTATCGCCGGTCGTGGTCTCCTTTAGCTTCGCTACAGCTGCTATAGTGCCGGCACTAGCCATATCAATTGGTGTTTGTTTTCTACCCTCAATCAACAATAACTGGCCTAGCCTTTCTTTCACCTTTTTTGTTGAATTAAATACCGTAGATTCTGAATCTATCTTACCGGACACAACCTTGAAAAGATTGAGTTTCCCTGCAAATGGGTCTGCTAAGGTCTTGAAGACAAGAGCTGAAAATGGGGCCTCATCAACAGCGTCAAATTCCACCAGCTCTTCACTGTCCAGTTTATGCCCTTTTACCGTTCCTCTTTCAGCTGGAAAAGGAATTGATTGAGCAATAATGTCCAAAAGTTGGCCAACACCTATATTAAGGGTGGCAGATCCGGGGACAACAGGCACCACAATGCCAGATTTAACACCCTCTATAAAGGTCTGCTCTATCTCCTTTGCAGTGAGTTCCTTTCCATCAAGATATTTCTCCATAATATCATCATTGGCCTCGACAATATTTTCCAATATTTTTTCACGCCATGTATCCACTATCTCCGCCATTGAATCTGGGATATCCTCCTCTTTAAAGGAGCCGGTACCATCATTTTTATACATAAGGGCCCTTAACCTGATTAGATTTACGACGCCTGTCAAGTCACCTTCTGTGCCGACTGGGAGATATATAGGTGTTGTTTTTATAGAAAACGTCCTTTCAATCTCATCTATAACCTTATAAAAATCAGACCGTTCCCTGTCGAGTTTGTTAACAAATATCAGCCGCGGCAGATTATACTCCTCGGAAAAGGCCCAGACCTTTTCTGTGCCTACTTTGATACTGTCAACGGCATCGATAGTAACAACAGTCCCTTCGGCTGCCTGAAGACATACCTTAGTATCAGAAAGGAAATCATTTTCACCTGGCGTATCTATAAGATTGAAACTCGCACTTTTCCAGTTAAAAGGATGGAAGGCTGTACCAAGAGTTACCTTTCTTTTAATCTCTTCTGGCTCGAAATCCATGCTGGAGGAACCATCATCTACTCTTCCCAACCGTTTTATCGCCTTGCTATTATAAAGAATGGCCTCTGCCAGTGATGTTTTCCCGCAACCACTATGACCTATCAAACCTATATTTCTAATCTGATCAGTTGTTTTTATCATGAAATCTCCTCAATTTTCTAAGGGTAGTAAATAGTTAGAATTTGGCCGTGAGCCAAACCCAAGCAAGGATAACCCGCGCTGAGTGATAAGTAACTTACCTTAATAGGAAAAAAAGTCAAGACAAAGAATAATGAAAAAATACAAACCCCAATTCTATGACTATCCTTCATTGACAGCACCAAGATCATTGTTTAAAATGCCGCTGGTAGCTTAGAGAGAAATACGTATGGAACAGTAGAAAGGGGCAAGAGATGCCTTATGCAATAGCAATGGCCGGAAAAGGAGGGACGGGCAAAACTACCATTGCCGGATTCCTAATTAGGTATTTAGTTCAAAAGGGTAAAACTCCTATACTGGCAGTCGACGCTGATTCAAACACCAACCTTAATGAGGTACTTGGTGTCTCCATAAGAGCAAGTTTGGGCACAGCTCGGGAGGAGATGAAAGATGGGGTAGTTAAACAGGGAATGACCAAACAGATGTTTATGGAGATGAAGCTGGCAGAGGCAGTAGTTGAGGGAGATGGTTTCGACCTTATTGCCATGGGCAGGCCAGAAGGGGCAGGATGTTACTGTGCTGCTAACCATCTCTTATCTATGTATTTAGAAAAAATGATAGACCATTATCCATATATGGTTATGGATAATGAGGCAGGTATGGAACATATAAGCCGCTTGACAACAAACAATGTTGACGTCCTTCTGGTTGTTTCCGATCCTTCCATAAGGGGCATTGAGGCTGCCCATCGGATTAATACCCTAGTGGATGAGCTGAAGATAAGGGCAGCAAAGAGGTTTTTGATAATAAATCAGGCACGGGATGGGCTTACTGATTCCTTGCAAGAGGCAATCGTTAAACACGGCCTGACTCTGGCAGGTACTCTGCCACAAGATGATCTCCTTTACGATTTTGATATGAACGGCAATCCAACGGTTACCTTACCGGCTGATAGTCCAGCCCTTTCCGCAGCCTTTGACATTTTCGATAAGATAATAGAGGTAGATTGACAAACAGGATCTATGATGAGGATACTTATCACAGGTGGTTGTGGTTTCATTGGCAGCAATTTTGTCAGGTATATTTTACAAAACTGTGCAGAGGCTACGGTTATTAACGTAGATAAGCTTACCTATGCTGGAAATCTTGCCAACCTCTCTGATGTGGAGAGAGAATATGCACCATCTCGGTATCAATTTCTCAAAGGCGATATCAGTGATAAGAAAATCGTTGAGGATGTCTTTAGAGAATTTGATATCGAGTGGGTAGTAAATTTTGCCGCTGAATCACATGTGGATCGAAGCATAGATAAGCCAGAAGAATTCTTGCAGACAAACGTCTTTGGGACCTTTCGTCTTCTTGAGGCAGCAAGAAAATTTTGGCTTGATCCTGCCTCAGATATCAGCAAGAAACGCTTTCTCCATATCTCCACCGATGAGGTATATGGCTCTCTCGATGATAAGGGCTATTTTACAGAAACAACACCCTACAATCCATCCAGCCCTTATTCAGCCAGCAAGGCGGCCTCAGATCACCTTGCATATGCCTATTACACAACGTACTCTATACCAACTATTATCACCAACTCATCAAATAACTATGGCCCGTACCAGTTCCCTGAAAAGCTTATCCCACTTATCATTAACAATGCCCTAAAGGGGAAAAGGCTGCCTGTATATGGAGACGGTAAAAATGTGAGGGATTGGCTGTATGTGGGAGACCACTGTTCGGCCATCCTGGCCACACTTGAAAGAGGACTGCCTGGTCAAAAATATAATATTGGGTCAAATTGCGAAAAGCGAAATATAGACATTGTTGCAATAATCTGTGATTATCTCGATGAAAAACTCGGACTAATGGATGGAAAGCCAAGGAGAGAGCTGATAGAATTTGTCCCTGATAGGCTCGGGCATGATCGAAGATATGGAATTGATGCCTCTAAGATAAACAGTGATCTTCAGTGGGAACCGTCAGTCCCCTTTGAGAAGGGAATCATAGAGACGATTGAGTGGTATCTTAACCATATGGATTGGGTAGAAGATATAGAAACAGGAAGATACCGGAAATATTATAGGAACAAATAGATGACTAAGAAGGCTCCTAAAGGCATTATTCTGGCAGGTGGGTTTGGCTCTCGTCTTTACCCTGTAACTATATCAGTAAGCAAACAGCTTCTTCCCATATGTGATAAGCCTATGATTTACTACCCTCTATCTGTTCTTATGCTTGCAGGTATTAGAGAAGTGTTAATTATCTCTACTCCAGAGGATATGCCTAAATTCAAGAGGTTATTGAGTGATGGCCGGCAGATTGGCCTATCTTTCGCCTATGCAGTGCAGCCGAGGCCAGAGGGATTGGCTCAGGCCTTTATTATAGGAAAGGAATTTATTGATGGTCATCCCTCCTGTCTTATCTTGGGAGACAACATCTTTTATGGGCACGGTTTTCTTGACTCCCTGAAAAGGGCAGCAAGCAATGATAAGGGTGCTACCATATTTGGGTATTGGGTACGAGACCCGGAAAGATATGGAGTTGTAGAGTTTGACTCCATGGGAAAGGCGATCAGTATTGAGGAAAAGCCCAACATCCCTAAATCAAACTACGCTGTCCCAGGCCTTTATTTCTATGATGATCAGGTTTCCTCTATTGCATCTGAACTTGGGCCATCGCCAAGAGGGGAACTTGAAATTACTGACGTCAACATGACCTATCTGAGAAAGAATCAACTGAAGGTTGAAAAGTTGGGCCGGGGCATTGCGTGGCTCGATACAGGTACACATGAATCCATGATACAGGCCATTAATTTCATCCATGCCATTGAACAGAGGCAGGGATTAAAGATAGCATGCCTTGAAGAGATCGCCTACCGTTTGGGATACATCTCAGCCGATCAGTTAGAGATGCTTGCCACGAATATGAAAGAAAGTCCCTATGGACAGTATCTCTTAGAGATACTGGACGACAGAGCAGGAGGAAAAAGAACCTTACGGGGTGATCAATGATCTTTAGCCCATCTCCTATTCTTCCAGAGGTTATCATAATAGAAGCAGATCTCTTTCCTGACGATAGGGGATATTTCATGGAGACCTACCATCAAGAGAAATTTACCGGTGGGGGTATTGACATTGGGTTTGTTCAAGACAACCAGTCCATGTCTATAAAGGGGACATTAAGGGGTCTCCATTATCAGATAAAAAGGCCGCAAGGGAAGTTGGTCAGGGTTCTATATGGCAAGATATTCGATGTAAGTGTGGACATCAGGAGGTCTTCGCCAAACTTTGGGAAATGGTTTGGCACAATCCTATCAGCAAATAAGAAAAAGGCTATTTATATTCCTCCGAATTTTGCGCATGGCTTTTGCGTCCTGACTGATAGGGCGGAATTTTTCTATAAATGCACTGATTTTTATTACCCGGATTATGAGCGGACAATAAGATGGAATGATCCAGGCCTGGCCATTAAGTGGCCTATTAAAGAGCCAATTCTCTCAGAAAAGGATGCCACCTGCCCCCTGTTGAAAGACGCTGAATTGCCTCCGTAGGATTGGAATCCCGACAAGGAAAAACTGTTCACGGACAGGAAGAAGGCACTTCTAATAAAAAAACCTTGAGTTTGCATAGTATTGTGCAGCCAGGGTCTTAGAATAGGGAGAAAGGCATAAAATGTCTAAAGCTTCATCCAGGTATCCCATAAAAAGGGAGGTATGGGGGGTAATCTTTTTGCTTATAACCCTCATCTTTGGGGGAAGTCTTTTATCCTACCATCCCACAGATCCCCTTTTCTGGGAAAGGGCGGGCACTATAATCCAGTCAAAGAACCTATTTGGGGCAGTTGGAGCCCACCTGGCCGGTGGCCTGTTTCTGCTCCTCGGTTTTTCATCATTCTGGCTCATAGCCATCCTCCTTCTCTTATCCTTGTCTTTTTTCAGGGGAAGGTTCCCTTCCGGGGTGATCTGGATATCTATAAGCCTCGTTCTCCTTGTAATATCCTTTTCTGCTCTGCTATGCCTTTACATTCCTGATGGAGCCCCCTATCATGGCGCAATGATGAGCGGAGGATTGGTTGGACTGTATAGTGCTGGCCTGGGTAAAAAGATATTTAACTATTTTGGGGCATATGCACTTTTCCTCACCATCTTTATTATCTCCTTTATGGTTATCACCCGATTTTCCTTTGGTAGCCTCTTTAAAGCAATCTGGTCACTTTTCTCTCCCTTTTCCACATATATAAAAGAAAGACAGCTCAAATACATGGAACGAAGAAGAAGGGCAAAACAGAGAAAAAAGACAATAAAGAAGGTTGAAGGGGCAAGAGAGAGGCCAATGACTATTGCCGAAACCCCTTCACAGAGACTTGCCAAGCCAAAACAGGAATTTTTTGCCTTTATGAATGTGGCCGGTAAGTTCAAACTGCCCCCTTTGGATCTTTTGGATGAGATCCCGAAGTCACTGGACACTGAGATCGAGAAAGACAGTCTGAGAATGAATGCCCTTCGGCTTGAAGGAAAGCTAAGAGATTTTGGAGTCGAGGGTGAGGTGGTTGAGATCATACCAGGTCCGGTAATAACAATGTATGAATTCAAGCCGGCACCTGGTGTCAAGATCAGCAAAGTGGCCTCTTTGGCAGATGATCTTGCACTCAACCTGAGGGCATCAAATATCAGGATTGTGGCACCTATACCGGGAAAATCAGCCATTGGGATAGAGATACCTAACAATAGAAGAAGACTTGTTACCTTAAAGGAGATCCTGTCCAGCCAGACTTTTCTTGATTCCTCTTACAGGCTCACGATTGCCCTGGGAGTGGACATAATAGGTCAACCAGTGATCACGGATCTGACCAAAATGCCACATCTTTTAGTTGCTGGTGCTACAGGAACAGGGAAAAGTGTATCCATTAATGCCATGATAAACAGTATCCTTTTCAAGGCCTCTCCAGAAATGACGCGCTTTGTTATGATAGATCCGAAAAGGATAGAGCTTGCACCTTACCAGGACATTCCCCATCTCTTACACCCGGTAGTCAATCACCCAAAAGAGGCAACCAGGGCCCTCAGGTGGGCTGTTGAGGAGATGGAGAGACGATACACCCTTCTGTCCGACAAAGGTGTAAGGAACATAGAGGCCTATAACCGGAAGGTTGCAAAGGATGCAGGCTCTGTCGGGCCTGAACTCAGTGAGAGAACAGAGGAGCATCTTCCGTATATTGTGATCATAATTGATGAGCTGGCGGATCTTATGATGGTCTCCAGCAGGGAGGTGGAGGAGTCTCTAGCAAGACTGGCGCATATGGCAAGAGCTGCAGGGATCCATCTGATAATTGCCACCCAGAGGCCCTCAGTGGATGTTCTCACAGGTATTATCAAGGCCAACTTTCCTACCAGGATCTCTTTTCAGGTATCATCCAGGGTGGACTCGAGGACTATCCTCGACACCATGGGAGCCGAGCACCTCTTAGGAGATGGAGACATGTTGTTTCTCCCGCCTGGTGTAGGCAAGCTTACCAGAATCCATGGAGCATACGTGTCAGAAGATGAGGTCAAGAGGGTGACCCTCTTTTTAAGAGAGGAGATGAAGCCAGAGTATGACACTTCTATAGTTGCTGATGTAAGTACAGGGGAAGATGTAGAGGAGATGGAAGGGGATAAGGATGAAAAATATGAGGACGCAGTGGAATTAGTTTTGCAATCAGGTCAGGCATCAATTTCAATGGTCCAGCGGAAACTCAGGGTCGGATATAACCGGGCTGCCAGGATGATCGAGGCCATGGAGAAAGATGGAATTGTTGGTCCGTCTGATGGGAGCAGGCCTCGGGAGGTTTTGAGAAGAAGGGAACGATTTTGAATTCGAAATACTGCCTCATAATTCCGCTTTTTCTTCTCCTTCTTGGCCCTATCCCCTTAACAAAGGCGCTACCTGATGATAAACTACCAACGGTTATTGGAGGCATCAGGGGTAGATATGGAAATGCTGAGGGACTGACTGCAGAGTATACGAGAGAGGCCATCAGTAAGACAATGGCTATGTTAGGAGTAGCAGAAAGGCATGATATGGCCAAAGGAAGCCTTTATTTCAAGCCCCCCCACTTTCTCCGCCTTGAACAGAGCTCCCCCCAGGAGGAATTACTCCTTACAGATGGGCAGATACTTTGGTGGTACCTTCCCACCAAAAAGGAGGTCTACAAATACCCCACTGAAAAGTTTGGCCACGAATTACGCCTTCTGAGTGATATCCTGAAAGGCCTGAAAGATACAGAAGATAGTTTTCAGATCAGCCTTAAACCAATACCTAAAACTAATACCTACCATCTCATTCTTAAGCCAGAGCCACCATGGCAAGAGATTGATCACTTGGAAATGATCATCCGTAAAAGGGATTTTGCTATACAGCAGCTGGACATCTATAACAATGTCGGCGGACTGACCAGATTCCTCTTCACAGGCTGGCAAGAAAGAGATCGATTTGGAACAGGATTCTTTTCTTTTTCCACTCCTCCAGGTATAAAAGTTATAGAGGAATAAAAATCGTTTCCGTCCTCTTCAACCGCACACATTTCTTGCGAGCCTTTCGGAAAGCCTACACTCTTTCCCCAAAATCCATTTGACAAACACGCGAGCCCTAATGTATGAAGGGGCAGGTTTTTGCCCCTGACCAATCTGAGCAACCCTTTATCAGCGGAGAGTATGGGCCTTTTTTTCAAAGGAGTAAAGCCTCCCAAGAGGCACGCTC
>CP070704.1:1532057-1583650 GCA_020349945.1 Deltaproteobacteria bacterium | reverse complement strand
CAAACACTTCCTTGAACTCCATGCCACTTCCAACAGCAAGGCGGTGAGGGGTTTCTCCGAGGAGGTCATGCAGATCTTCCTTGACTTTGACTGGCCGGGTAATGTCAGGGAGCTCCAGAACGTCATAGAGCATGCGGTGAACCTGGCCAAAGGGGAGGTAATCGAAGCAGGTGATCTGCCCCAGAACATCAAGGACACCTTTCCCCGTGCCGAGGCGGATACCACCTCCCTCAAGGACACCGAGAGAAACCTTATCATCCAGGTGCTCCAGCAGACCAAGGGCAACAAATACCAGGCTGCAAAGACACTGGGCATTACCCGCAGCACCCTGTATGGAAAGCTGAGAAAACACGGCATTACGGTCTCGGGAAAGGAGGGCTAAAGCCCTTAATTCAGACTATACTTGACAGGATACTCTGTTTTATTCCCTCCATCCTGGGATCTGTTTTCTTTGGTGCTTACGACAGAGGAAGCAATGTTAGCCGAAAGAACTGAACAGATGGCGCTCGTGTTTTGATGAGATTCTGAGAGGTAAGAAGCTCCCTGAATGATACTGCTGATCTAAAAGACTACTTCCCGATAGCCTTGAGTACCCCACGGGCAAACTCCATCTCCGACTCTGCACCCACTATACTATGCTCCTCATTAATCACGGTATGGGGCACTCCGTGGACATTGTACTTCACCGCCAGAAAGGAGAATTCTGAGCCCTCCACCATATCGGCGGTGATATGGTCGCTGGCCATGGCGAATCTGTGGGCAGTGCGAACCGCACTTGGACAATAGGGTCAGGTAGGAGAGATCAAGACCTGCATGTGCACAGGCTGATCTACCTTGGCCAGTTCAGTCATTACCTCCTTGCTCAATCCAGGATTCCTTTTCCCCACATCCATAATGTCCTGTATCAGGACATTAAATTCATAACCCGCGGGGACTCCGTAAAACCGTATGCCATAGTCCCTATCACCTAACAGAACAATGGCCGGAATCTTGTCAACCCCGTACTTCTTGGCCAGATCAGCCTCAGCTGCAAAGTCGTGCACCTCAAGAGAGAGCTTGTCTGAAAGGCCAGAGACTTCCTCAAGCATCATCCTGGTCATCTCACAGTGCTGGCACTCTGTCTCCTGGGTGAACATAACCATCCTTACATCCTTCTGAATATCCTTGAAGACACCTATTAGTTTTTGCCTGTCCTTTTCTTTCAGCACTCCCATTACACGCCT
This sequence comes from Deltaproteobacteria bacterium, assembly GCA_020349945.1. GTDB lineage: Bacteria > Desulfobacterota > DSM-4660 > Desulfatiglandales > B25-G16 > JABXJZ01. The sequence continues at coordinate 1,582,427 of CP070704.1, read as the reverse complement.
CTCTAAAGTAAAGATTTGTTGATAAGGTAGTTATATGCGGATAATGCGGCCTTTGCCCCCTCGCCAGCGGCAATTACGATCTGCTTGTGCGGGACGGTGGTAACGTCACCGGCACCGAAGAGGCCTTCAACACTGGTCCGGCAGGAGCAATCCACGATCACCTCGCCTTGCTCGTTCAGCTCAACGAGGCCTTTGACCGGCTCGCTGTTGGGTAAAAGCCCAATCTCCACGAAGACACCGTCTGCATCCAGCCTCGATTGCTTTTCATTCTGCCGGTTCTTCACAACAACACCAGCTACCCTGTCCTTGCCCTCGATCCTGACAACCTGGTGGTAATCGAGTAAGCTCACCCCGTCAGTCTGCTTCACTCTTTCTTGAAGAGCTGCATCCGCTTGCCAGCCTTTCACGAAGTTCACAAGGGTCACCTGTGCCCCCACCTTCAACAGGTCCACAGCCGTCGTAAAGGCCGAACTACCGCCGCCGGCCACTACCACCTTTTTCCCCTTGAAGAGCGGTGCATCGCAGGTGGCGCAGTACGCCACCCCTCTCCCCAACAACTCCTTTTCTCCGGGAACATTGAGAGGGCGGTGGCGTTTGCCAGTTGCCAGGATCATGGTGCGGCCTGAAAAAATGCTACTATCATCTGTCCAGATTTTAAAGGTGTCTGCCTCTTTCTTGACCTGAGTAATAGCTCTACCTAGGCTGACGGGTATATCAAAACTTCTCACATGCTCCTCAAAACTGTCAGCGAGATCCTTGGCATTTATGCTCTGAAACCCAAGCCAGTTTTCGACTTCCGAGGTTTCTCGCACCTGACCTCCGAAGTCCTTGGCGATAATAGCGACGTTCATCATCTTTCGGGCAGCATAAACCGCCGCGCTCATGGCCGCCGGTCCTCCGCCCAAGATGAGGAGATCATAGGTAACTCCCGGCTCCGGACCGCTTGCCTTCTCTAAGAATGAAGTATCCAGAGAAAAACTAGGAAAATCCATGCAATACCTCCCTGCTCTATTGGCAACCCTTCACCTACTATCAAGACTGGGGTTGTTTCCGGTGAACGGTTACAGCTACCTATGGACCCCATGTCTCGAATTCCATATTTGTTTAACAAAAGGCCTGGTGAAAGAAAGGCCCTTTATCCTCCTTTCTTTACTGCCTTAGCCACCTTGCGACCCAGCTCCACGCAATTTTGCAGGTCATCATGTGCGGGCACATACTGGACACTGATCCCGGGATCGATGACCCTGAATCCCATCTCTTCCATGATGGCCTTGATCAACTTCACTGCCTCCCCACTCCATCCATATGAACCGAACGCTGCCCCAATCTTGTTGGCAGGCCGCAACCCCTTCATATAATGAAGGAGGTCGGCCATCCGTGGAAGCATTCCATTGTTAAGGGTTGAAGAACCAATTACAAGTGCGCCTGCATCGAGAACCTCCGCTATGATATCGCTCCGATGATTGGTGGCGAGATCAAAGAGCTGAACATTGACACCCTCTTGAACCAGTCCGTCCACAATGGCCTTTGCCATCATTTCAGTGCTATGCCACATGGTATCATAGATAACGAGCGCCTTGAGCCTGCCCCTCTGCTGACTCCATTTATCATAGCATTCAAGGATCTTCCCAGGATTCCCACGCCATATAACGCCGTGGTCAGGGGCAATCATGTCTACCTTGAGATCCATTTCCTTGATCTTGGACAAGAGTTTCTGGACAAGATTGGAATAGGGGAGGAGAATGTTGGCATAATACTTGGCAGCATGGCCTAAAAGTAGAGACAGATCAACCTCATCATCAAACCGCTCTGCAGTAGCCCAGTGCTGCCCAAAGGCGTCACTGGAAATGAGTAGGCGATCCTCAGGAATATATGAAAACATACTGTCTGGCCAGTGGAGCATTCTGGTCTCAATAAACTGAACAGTCCTGCTGCCAAGGCCGATGCTGTCACCAGTTTTTACAGCCTCATAAGGCCAGTCCTCTCTGCGAAAATGTGCAGTTAGCCCCTTTTCCCCTTTTTCAGAACAGAAGATCCGCTCAGGTTTCACCAGATCCACCACCTCGGGGAGAAGGCCGGAGTGGTCCATTTCTACATGGTTTACGACAAGGTAATCGATTGCGGTGGGATCAATTATCCTACTGATTTGGTGTAACAGCTCGGCTTTAAAACCATGCTTAACCGTATCGAACAAGGTAATCTTTTCATCCCTCACCAGAAAGGCGTTATAGGTTGTGCCCCGGTAGATAGAATAGCCGTGGAAGTCACGGATATTCCAGTCAATGGCGCCGACCCAGTAAACATCCTTCAGGATTTCAACCGGTGGCATGCTATTCTCCGATCAAATTCTCATAGGATGAGCAGTGGCCGTTGGGCTATTTCTTCCATGCCGTGTGTTTCCTCAGCTCCAGAGAAAGCCTTCTTAAGTGCTTTTTCTCCTCATCAACCAGTTGACCGATAAATTTCCGCCCTTTTTTCTCCTCGGTAGCCTCTTGTACGGAAAGAAAGAAGATTATTGAATCCTTCTCAAACTGAATCCCGAGTTTCAGCGCATCTTCAAGGCCCTTCAAACGAGATAATTCCTCTTGCACATCCACATCCGATCTGAATACGTTCATATCAGCCATCATTTTGAGATACTGGTTCATCTCATGTTCAGGATCCCAGATGGTATCCTCGCTAGCTACCTTCGGCAGCTGAGCCCTCAGCTCCGTAAATCTCCTCAGGTGTTCTACCTCCTCTTGAGCCAGGGAGGCCAAAAGGGCCTTTACGTCAGGACTGTCAATGAACTCCATGGCACTTTCGTAAAACCGCCTGCCATTTTTCTCTATGTCGATAGCTATTTGAAAAACCTCGTTTGCATTAAAACCGTAAATCACCTCAACGCCCTCTCTTTATCTTCCCTTACTCTTCTTTTTCGAAATCATCCTTTGAGGCACCGCAGACTGGGCAGGTCCAGTCATCTGGCAGATCTTCAAACCTGGTGCCAGCTGGTATTCCATTATCTGGATCTCCCACAGCCGGATCATAGACATAACCACAAACCTGACAGACGTACGTATCCATAATTCTCTCCTCCCTATTTCATCTGACTCATAGGTTAAACATATCCCAAAAATCTGTAATCGTTGGCCACAAGCAGGGGCTGAGGCTCCTCTGTCAACTCCCTAACCAACTGAATATCTTGGATCCTTCCCCCTCGATCCACCACGAACACGCCCCTTGCCAGCAGGCGCAGTTCTTCTATCAAAACACCTCACAGACGGGTGTATCAAGAGAGGGTAAGGAAGAGGTCCTAAGCTTTCTTGTGAGAAAGATCCCCTTTTTTCCTGCATACTGGACATATCCCGATAAACTCAAGTCTGTGCCCTATTATAGTATAATCGCTTGCATCACGAATGCCATGCCCGAGGTTTTCCGCTGATTCGATCGGAGCGTCTTCCACCTTGCCGCAATGAGTACAGCGGATATGATAATGGTTTTTTGTATTGCCATCAAACCGCATTTGGCTGGACTCACGTCCAATTTTTTGTATCACACCTGATGTGGATAGAACCTCCAGGTTACGGTATACCGTACCCATGCTTATCCGGGGCAGTCTTTTACGTACCATTTCATAGAGCTCATCCGCCGTAGGATGAGTATTGACCCGTCGGATTTCCTCTAGAATAAGCTGGCGCTGATGGGTCATCCTGTACTTTCTGTCGGACCCAAAAATATCTTCTGAGGGCATGGCTTATTGAGAATGGTTACCGATGTTATTACAAGTAACAACTTGTTTCTAACCTGTCAATTAGTCCTTTAGGTCACCATAGCATTCTTGAAAAGGAAGTAACCCCATTGCCCTGACCTTTCAAGCCTTCTTATTATACCAAGGCCTCAAAGCGGCGTCTCTTTCATTCTACCTTAAAAAATGCGCTGGATTTGGCACTGCATACAGGACATCTCTCGGGTGGCTCGTTCTCACAAGTGTAGCCACACACAGAGCAAACATAGTAGTCTGCTTCTTCTAGAGTGCCCAGTCTGTCTAGGGCCCTCTGGTAAAGGCTGGCATGGACCTTTTCCACCTCATTGGCGTAGGTGAGGCATCGCTCTGCCGCCTTATTCCCCTCCTCCTTAGCATCCTCAATCATATGAGGGTACATCTTCTTGAATTCATGGGTTTCCCCGGAAATAGCCTCTTTGAGATTTTCGGCAGTACCTTTGACTCCCCCAAGGGCGCGAAGATGTGCATGGGCATGGACAGTTTCTGCCTCGGCGGCTGCCCTGAAAAGTTTCGCAACCTGAGGATAGCCATCTTTCTCAGCCTGTTTCGCAAAGGCGAGGTACCTGCGGTTGGCCTGCGATTCACCCGCAAAGGCGAACAACAGGTTTTCCTCTGTCTTGCTTCCCTTCAATTCATCCATTCTCTACCTCCTAATTTATCCTATTCTATCTTAAAAGATGAGAAGAAAATGACGGATTTTTGAGTAATTGCGGTTTATCGCAGCAAAGTAATCTTCATAGGCGAATTACTGGCAATAATGATCACAAATCTCACAATCCTAGGGTTCTCAAATATTTTCTTGAAAGTAAACCAATTCTTTTCCTGCCTGATAAGCCTCTTCTAGAAATTCCGAATGCTTTAATACATCCCCCTCAAAATCTAACCCGCGATATAGAAGGGACCGCCAGAGTTCCACATCAAGGGCATCAAAAAAATACCGAATGCTGAGAATGGTCCCGTCAAAGAGTCTCTTTCCCTTGGTAGCTCCCGCAGAAATAAAAAGTCCCCTGCGTTTGGCCTTATGGTTCCCAATGGGGGTCTTTTCTACCCAGTATTTCTTGGCCCACAGGGATTGACACCGATCCATAAGGATTTTGGTATGCGCACTTACCGAATAAAAAAACACAGGAGAGGCCAGCATTACACCATTGCATGATAAAATCTGGTCATAAACTTTCTGAAAATCATCCTGTATCACGCACCGACCTGTCTCTTTACAGCCATAAATTTCAAGGCATGGAGATATCTTTAAATCACGAAGAACTACCTCATCCACCTCAGCGCCTGCTTCAATTGCCCCCTGAGTAGCCTTCTTGAGTAGCAAGGATGTATTTCCCTCTTTGCGGGGGCTGCCATAAATAGCAAGAATTTTAAACATCTTGTGGCCCCATTTTTTATATGGCTATTTTCCTAGAAATGGTTTTCCTCACTGCCGTGAATTCTCATAATACAAGATCGTAAAAATTTTTATATAAATGCTTTAGCCCAAATTTTGGGTTGAAACATCGAGATTATCCCATAAAATCATTAAAAAGAGACGCAGGCAATACTTTTTTCTCTTTATCGAAAACTCAGCACCCAAAAAAAACGCCCAGATTATCTGAAACTATAAACTCGCTTGGCTAAATGGATTTGCATTCCATAAAGGCTTGATGGAGTTCTGAGATTAAGATATTCATTCGATATAGGGGGAAGATTCACCGTTACCAATACTCCAGACTGAATTGTGAATAACCTTGAAAGATTAACTCATCAAAGGCAATAAAGGGTGGTTTTCCATAAATTTTGTGGTCTATTTCTGCTATTATAAAGAATTAGTGATGAATAACACGCAGACGTATTTTGAGCTGTCAGAAGGATAGAAGGGCGGAATTATCAGGGATTTCGTAATAACACACTATCTTTTAAGTTAGCGCTCGGCAGGCATTTACAAGGTAAGAGCGTAAAGACGGTCTGCCTTTCTCAATAAAGGAGGCGATGGATATGGCTAGGGTATTTACCTGTTCGACAGATACAGTAAGGGACATTGGCCCAGAGGAGGTTTGGAATATCATCCGAGGAGACAAAAAGGAAGAATATCTCCTGGTGGATGTGAGAACTCAGGCAGAATATGAAGAGGAACATCTTCCCGGAGCCAGGCTTATCCCCTTAAATGAGCTTGATAGAAGATGTTCAGAGCTTGACAGAGAAAGGAAGATTATTACGTATTGCCGATCGGGAAGGAGAAGCATGGGGGCAGCTATTCTTCTTTGTAATCAGGCATTCCAAGAAGTCTATAGCATGCGCGGAGGGATCATGAGCTGGCCCCATGAGACGGTAAGGGGCCATCCGAAGGAGGCAGAGGCGTTTTTCAAAGAAACAAAGGAAATCAAGGATCTTCTCCTTTTTGCCCTAAAAATGGAGAGGGCAAGCCGAACCTTTTACCATCAGGCTGCTGAAACGTTGAAGGAAAAGCATATAGTAGACCTATTGAAGAAGCTATCCCAGATGGAAGGAAGACACATGGAGGTCCTTTACAGGGGCTTGAAAAAGGTCTGGGCGCAAGCCCCACCTTTGGGTGGAATCAAGGAATCGGAGTTTATGGAAGGGGCCATCTCCTTTCCTCAGAGTCTTTTGGCCATTGAAGAACAGCCACCCAAGGAAAGGATTGACGTCCTGGAGCTGGCCTTGGAGAAGGAATGCAAGGCCTACGACCTCTATCAGAGAATGGCAGAAACCGTGCAGCCGCCTTTGAGGGATGTTTTCCGGAGTCTGGCTGAACAGGAGAGAGGACATATAGACAAACTGTCTCGGCTGCTCTGATCCAGAAGGTTTTCTATGATAAACAAACCTTACCTCTCATGTTGCAGCTCACTCTCCCTGGAGGGCGGTTCCCAAAGCGCTCGCGCTATCCTGAAGAGTGCGGGTGGGTGACAGACGAGCTTTGGGGATACGTATACAAAGGGAGGAAGAACTATGTATGTAAAGCAATTTTTTGTTGAGGGGCTAGCTCACAGCTCCTATATCCTGGGTGGAAATCAGACCTGCGCGGTCATTGACCCAAAGCGGGATGTGAACGACTACATCAGGATAGCCAAGGCTATGGGGCTGAAGATAACACATATCATGGAGACTCATCTCCACGCGGACTTCATATCCGGCCATCTAGATTTGAAGGAATTGACAGGGGCCAAAATCTATGCCCCCAAGGCCGCGGACTGCCAGTTTGACCATGTCCCGCTGGCAGAAGGAGACGTCATTCAAATCGAGGATATGGAGCTTAAGGTGTTGGGAACTGGGGGACATACTCCGGAACACATTTCCTATGTAGTTATCGACAACTCCCGGGGTGAGGAACCAGTGGCGGTTTTCTGTGGGGATACCCTCTTTGTGGGAGATGTGGGGAGACCTGACCTCTTTCCTGGCAGGGCAGAGGAGTTGGCTTCCACATTATATGATAATCTTCACCAAAAGCTTCTTAAGCTCCCTGATTTCTGCGAAGTCTACCCGGCTCACGGAGCAGGCTCCCTTTGTGGACGGTCCATGGGTGCCAAACGAACCAGCACCATCGGCTATGAACGACGTTATAATCCTGCCCTCCAGCATAGGACCAAGGAAGAATTTAAGAATTCTCTTTTGACCGGGATTCCTGAAGCCCCAGACCACTTCAGCCGTTGCTCTGCTATTAATACTAAGGGACCAGCCCTGGTAAGAACTTTAACGGTACCGAGACCTCTAGCTCCGGAGGAATTCTGGAGGCTGATGAATAATAATCATATAGTCGTCGACGTCCGCGATTATACTGGCTTTGGCAGTGCCCATGTTCCTGGAGCATATAATCTAGATCTTTCTATGAATTTTTCCACTTTTTCCGGGTGGGTACTGCCGGCAGATAGACCCTTGCTTCTGGTAGGAAATACTGAAGAAGAGGTTCAGCGAGCAACAACACAACTTCGCCGGGTAGGGCTAGATCAGGTGGTAGGCTATTCGGAGGGAGGCATCCACGCCTGGGCGACCAGTGGCCTTCCCCTGGAACATCTGCTCCATATATCAGTTCATGAACTTAAGAGAAAACTGGAACAAAGGGATGACATGGTAGTGCTTGATGTACGCTCCCAAATGGAGTGGGATAAAGCTCATATCGAAGGGGCAGTCCATATTCCCTCTCCAGATGTCAGAACCAGGTACAGGGAACTGGATAACAAGAAATCGATAGCCGTTCTCTGTAATACTGCCCACCGTTCCAGTATGGCGGCAAGCATCCTCAAACAGCATGGGTTCACTAATCTCAGTGTGGTTACCGGCGGGATGACCGCCTGGCAGGCAGCCGGGTATTCCGAAGAGTGCCCTCTCTGCGAAGCTCCCCATCTTCCCAGATGGTTGCTCCAAACTCAGGAATGAGGGACTACCATTGTGAGGATCAACCACCAGGAGAGACTAGCAAGACTGGGCCCTAATTCCAATAAACCACACACAAAAGGATTGCCAACATGCAGCCGGCTTGGGGCAATCATTTTTTATGCCTAGCAATGGCCTTTTCGAGTTTTTTACGCGGTCAAAGACCTCGGCTTTTGAACACAAGGATAATGCCTCCCTTGAGATGATTAAGTAAGGGAAGATCATCGCTCCCGATAGCTCCCTTTTATAATTATGAGGAGACAGGAACGGACTATGCATTACACTACATACTCAAATGCCTAATTTTTTCCGATTCATTTCAATATGGTTTACAATCCCCTCTGCAGCCTTGACCGGGTCTTTCTCAACATCCAGCTCTCCACCAGTCACCTGTTTACAGTCTTGAGTCAACAGCTTGACCAAATTAGGAGCGCCGGTAACCGGCGGCACAGGATTCACATAGGTATAAAGCCCCAAGGCCAGAGCGAATATCGCATCAATAGTGGCCTTTTGTTCCATGTATTCAGGCGCTACAGCAGCAACAGGTAGGTCCGTGATGGGTACACCGCCTAACGCACTCGCGATGGTCGCTAGTAGATCTGCAATGCGTCCAGTATCCGTACATGTTCCATAGCTGAGCACAGGTGGGATGTTAAGTCTCTCGCATATCTTTTTCAACCCCGGTCCTGCAAACCCCTTGGCTTCTAGGCTACAGAGACCCGCAACCTGCATAGCACCATTACCGCAGCCCATAGAGATTACCAAGATATCACGCTTGATTAGTTCCTTGGCCACACGCACGCTATGCACGTCTTGACCGGTATCCCTCAGCGTTGTGCATGATACAAGTCCTGCGACACCGCGCAAAGTACCATCCTTTATGGCAGCCAGAAGAGGCTCAAGTGAACCGCCAAGAGCATCTAGGATACTTTCAGTAGAGAACCCCACTACTGCTTCATTCACTGGTAACTGCATAACGGGTTCGATGGATGCTCGCCGTTCCTTAAAATTATCGATCGCCATCTGCAATAGTTGACCGGCCTGTGCCTCAGCCTTTTCAGGCACATAGTCGATGCGGTCAGCAATACCTTCAAAGGCCACCAGTTCACTCACTGGTACCAATTTGAACTTATATCTTTCCGCGTATATCGGGTCAACCGGCATCGAACAATTCATATCTGCCGCGAATAAGTCCACGCAGCCGCTGGCTAATACCGCTTCTTGCATAATCCAGTTCCCGGTAAAACCGTAGAATACATCATCTACCTCCCACCTCTGGATCATCTCCTGGCCTGTTTCAATACTAGCGATCACCCGCAAACCTCTGGCACCGAAAGATTTCGCCTTTTCCTGCCATTCCGGTTTCCTAGCTAACTGCACCATTGCAAATCCCAGGAACGGCTCATGGCCATTGGGGAGTACATTAACATAATCAGGATCTAATACGCCCAAGTTTACACGCATCTTATGCGGTCGTGGTATACCATAAAGAATATCCTGACAGTATTCATTGACGATCTGGCTTTGATAGGCCATGGCAATAGCAAGGCGCATGGCCTTCAGGGCCAGGCTCACATAATAACCATCAACGTTGGTAAGGCATGAACTGGTGGTCCTCATCATTTCACCATAGATACCGCCCGGGAAAATATCCAGTTTTTTCCATAGTTCCTTGCGCTCATTGGGGGCCAGGATCTCAACGATGTGGCTGTGTTCATTGGCCTTCCTGTTGAAATCTTCCTCTGAAAAATCACAGAGGCGAAGGGCAACTTTACTAACCGATCCTGTGGTGCGTAAACCAAGTCGTCCGGCGAACTCTTTCAATTTTTCAGGCTCTCGGATCTCAAATAAGGTCAGACCCTCTGCTGTAGCTCGAAGCGTCTTGACCGTTTGCTCCGTATGATAATGGTAAGTAGATGTACCCATAACATTTCTGAGAACCATCATACGCATTGCCATCCCGTCGGCCGTAATACCGCAAACTCCTCTCTTGTCCTTTTCCGCATCTGCTCGACAAGGCCCATTGGAACACAGGTCACACCGCACACCTCCCATACAGAAAGGGCACCTCTTATCAGGGTCCTTACCCAAACCCTGAGCCTCATACCGATCCCAAACATTCGTCATGTTGTCCCTTTTGATCCGTTCGTATACCCTTAGCACTGACTCATGATAAGAAATCCTTCTCCCTTCCATGGTATACCTCCTGTCTTTTTGCAATTTATCTTAGATTGAAAAAATAACTGAGATGTCCCTAGACATCCTTTACTCATCCAGTGAGTGTCTCATTATGCCTTCTTCCTGCAAACCCGAAGCGGATTGTCAAATGGAAGAAGATATACGGGGTATCAAAATTTCATTGTAGGGTATGGCAAGAATCATTAAATACGAGCATGATATATTATAAAGTTTTTTGAAAAATCACCATGGCCTATCAGCATGACCCCGCCTCAGGGCTTGAGATTCCTTTCCATTGACGCATAAACGCCTTTATCCTATAATGACCTGAGCCAGTCGGACAAATTTAGGAGGTCAAGCTATGTCGCGTCTGATATTTACTTTGTTTATAATACTCACTACATGGTTGAATGTAGGGTGTTTCAATAATTCTGGCAAAGCTCCCCAAGATTCGGCTCAAATTATCGGAGACGTCGATCTCTATACATTCTCACCCAGCGACCGATATCTTCTCAGTGACGCAGAGCCACTTATATTGCCGTCCAGCACCTCGGTCAAAGACACACTTGAAAGGCTTGGTCGAGACCTGGCTCAGAACTACTTCTCCAAAACATATATAGACAAGGCAACAGATATTCACTTTGAGGTACTCAGAATAGATGAAATAGCTACGCCGTCTCGTCCTCTGCGCATTGCTGTTGTTAATATGGTTGATACAAAGAGAGCTGCAATGAGGTATTTTTTTCAAGGTTCTGCTGGAGGACAGACAACGTTCTATATGCTTGCGGCAACATTTCTGCAACCCCACTTGAGCCCACCTTTACTGGATGGCCTAATTCTTCTCTATAATGGTAAAATACTCCCGGAGCTTGACCATATTAGTCTAACAGGCATCCTGATCCCAAAATCGGCTCAGCATGTCGCTCAACGAGCGATCCATGGTACCAGAAGGAAGGCTATTATTTCACATGAAGACTGGGTAAAATTGCGTAAGCTCAGACTATAATGCAGATATAAACATGAACCCATGAGGGCCCCTGGTCCACCCCAATTCTTTCCAAGATATCTCTGATTTGCTCCGCGGCCTCTTCATTTCAGCCCTATGCCCTTGACTATCCAAAGCCTAAAGGTCTTCCCGTTTGCCACCTACTTTCCCGGAAATACTATCATCCATAGGCCCAGCAAAATAAAGAGCGTCCCAGCCCCTGTTTTAATATAATTTGCTGGAATTAACTTGCTCACTTCGGATCCAAGGACCACGGCCAACAAAGAGGTCAGCGCCAGTGCACAAGCGGACCCAATAAATACAGCAAGTCGTGATTTGCTTTCAGCGGCAAAGCTAAAGGTAGCCAACTGTGTCTTGTCTCCTAATTCAGCGAGGAATATCATCCCAAAAGTTGTGAGCAATACCCTGAGATCCATGTTGTAACCCTCCATGTAAAACTACCTAATTCACCAGGATAATTTGTTTCAATCACCCAACCTGAGTAAGTTGTTAGATACAATATCACCCTTTCAAACTGTATGTAAAACGGTTTTAGAATCTCATGAATATTATCATAGGAGTGCCATAGGTGCCTCAGAATCATCCACAACATACCTCCGGCCCACAGTACTGAATAGCTCAGCCGGATGCGGGTGTTTGCATTTTCAATACCTTGCACGGAAAATAGCCTCAAGAAACTCCATCCAATGGTTCAGAGAAATTTCTTGCATCTTGGAGGGGTAGTTTTTAAAATGTCAGTATCCGTAGGAGACTTTCCGGAGAATAAGGAGGTCGAATCATGCCGGGGCTAACCATATGGAAGAATCAGGAAATCAATAAATTGAGGAGAGACATGGACCGTCTCTTTGCCAGGCTAAGGGACGATTTTGGTATGCCTCACCTCCCAAAAATTGTCAGAGATCTTCCCTTTATTGGCCTATCAGAGACAGAGGACGATCTCATTGTTAATGCCGAGATTCCAGGCATAAATCCAGAAGATCTGGATATCTCCATTGCTGAGGATATCCTGACCATTAAAGGAGAGATGAAACAAGAGTTCGTAGAAGAAAGTGAGAATTATCACAGAATGGAAAGACAATATGGCTCTTTCTCTCGTACTCTCCAGCTTCCCTGCCGAGTCATGATCGAGGATGTAAAGGCTACCTATGCAAAGGGTATATTACATATCGTTATGCCTAAATGTAAGCCCGAGAGAGCTCGTGCATTCAAAATCAAAATAAGGTAATTCATCACTAAAATCATTATCACCGGTCCTCTACTCAGCCCTGGCGGAAATTTTAACCCCTCACCTGGAGATATTGAGTGAGCTTGACCGTTACCAAGGCTATGTAAAATGACTTAGAAAAAATGAGGAGATCTTAGAGATGCCCTTGAAAGAATCAGATAAAGAATTGCCCATTGATAAACTCAGATGGCGACTTGATCCAGCCACCCTGCCATTTGAAACCACTGAAGACCTTGAACCTCTGAAAGAGATTATCGGCCAAAGGAGAGGCGTAGAGGCCTTCCGATTTGGGATGGGTATGGATAAACCAGGATACAATGTCTTTGTCACCGGGATCACAGGCACGGGGAGAATGTCTATGGTTCGAAAATTGCTTGAAGAGATCTCTAAGAAGAAGGGGACCGTGCCAGATGAACTCTGCTACGTCAATAACTTCAAGAACCCCGAGGCACCCATCTTACTGCGACTCAAGGCAGGGATGGGGCGCAAATTCAAGAAAGGTGTTCGCGATTTTGTTGAAACCCTGAAGAAGCAGATCCCGCAGCTTTTTGAGAGCCAGGATTATCTCAACCGAAAAAAGGACATCATGGAGGAATATGAGAAAAAGGGCAAGGACTTCTTCAAGGGCCTGGATAAGAAAGTAAGAGAGGAGGGATTTGCCCTCGTGGATGTACAGGTGGGACAGATCAAGCGGCCGGAGCTCGTGCCTTTGATTGATGGAAAACCTGTGGATATTGACCAGGTTGAGGCAATGGTGGAAAAGGCAAGGTTCCCAAAGGAAGAATTTGAGGAACTGAAAAAAAAGCAGGCAAGGCTAAGGGGGCAAATAGACCACATCTTTCTCGAACTGAGGGGTCTTCAAAAAGAGGTCCAGGAAGACGTAGAGAAAATGGACCGCTTGATGTTCACGAAAATGGCCACAGAACTGGCTGCACCCATAAGGGATAAGTATAAAAGCAAAGAGATCGATACCTATTTCGATGACATGCTTGAGGATATGACCGACAATCTACAAATTTTTATACGCCCGACTCAGCAAGCTATTCCAGGGATCCCCTTTATGCTCCCTGAAGGCGACCCTTTTCAACCCTATCAGGTCAATCTTCTGGTGGATAATGGAGACCAAAAGGGGCCTCCTGTTATTATCGAATCCTATCCGACTTACCGAAATCTTTTCGGCAGCATTGAAAGAGTTGTTGATCGAAGCGGGGTATGGAGGACGGATTTCAGCAAGATTAGGGCGGGATCTTTTATTAAGGCCAATGGTGGGTATTTGGTTCTGAATCTGCTCGATGCCCTTATGGAGCCGGGTGTATGGCCAGCCCTTAAGAGATCCCTAAAGACACAAAAAATGGAGATTCAGACCTATGACCCCTTTTATCTGTTCACCACCACGGGCCTAAAACCAGAACCTATTGAGATGGATATTAAAGTTGTCATCATCGCGGATGAGTACCTGTACCATCTGCTTCTGGCCTATGACGAGGATGTCAAAAAGATCTTTAAGGCGAGGGCAGATTTTGACACCTCTATGGACAAAAACGAAGAGTCCATCCATCAGTTTGCAGAGTTTATCAAAATGAAAAAAGACGACGATTCATTGAAGCCCTTTGACAGAACTGCAGTGGCTGCATTGATAGAGCATGCGGTTCGTATGGCAGGCCGGCAGGAAAAGATTTCTACCAGTTTTCCTGCCATAACAGACCTCATCCGGGAGGCCGATTACTGGGCCGGCCAGGAAAACCAATCAGTGATACAGGAAGGGCATGTGGATAAGGCCATTGAGGCCAGGGTATATAGATCCAACATGATTGAGGAGCATATTCAGGAAATGATCGATCGGGGGACCTTAATGATCGATGTAGATGGGGGGGTGGTTGGCCAGGTTAATGGGCTTGCTGTCTATAACTTGGGAGACTATATGTTCGGAAAGCCTTCTCGTATTACCGCCTCCACCTCTATGGGTCGTTCAGGCATCATCAATATCGAGAGGGAAGCGGACCTGTCAGGCAGTACCCACAATAAAGGCGTCCTCATCTTAAGCGGATATTTGAGAAAAAAGTATGCCCAGGATAAACCCCTGACTATGAGCGCCAGTATAGCCTTTGAGCAGTCTTATAGCGGTGTGGATGGAGACAGCGCCTCTTCTACTGAAATCTATGCCCTCGTCTCCAGCCTCTCCGGTGTCCCCCTTAAACAGTCTATTGCCGTTACCGGTTCCGTAAACCAGAAGGGAGAGGTACAGGCCATCGGTGGGGTCAATCAAAAGATAGAGGGATTCTACGACTGTTGCCGTAAAATAGGGCTAACCGGTCACCAGGGAGTTATGATACCGGAAAGTAATGTCAAAGACCTTATGGTGCGGAAAGACGTGGTAGAGGCGGTGAAACAAGGCAACTTCCATATCTATGCTGTAAAAACCATTGATGAAGGGATCGAGATCCTGACCGATAAAAAGTCCGGAGAGAAGCAGTCTGACGGAACCTATCCCAAGGGGACAATCAATTACCTGGTTAACGAAAAGTTGAGGGAACTGGCCGAGGGGTTGAAAAAGTTTGGTGAAGAAGAGGAAAAGGAAGAAAAGACGAAGGAGAGAGGGAAAAGGGGGAAAGTCAAGAAGGGAACGTCTTTTTGAGCAAGGTCAATAGGGGGCTCACGATATTTTTTTCTTGTACAGCAGGAGGCTATTCGAAACCACGGTGATGCTGCTCATGGCCATTGCCAGTGCAGCCAGGATGGGGTGCAGTTCCCGCAGGAGTGCCGGCAGGAATTCCAGAGGATATAACACGCCAGCCGCTACCGGAATGAGCACCACATTATAAAAGAAGGCCCAGAAGAGGTTCTGTTTGACGGTCTTCATAGTGGCCCGGCTGAGTTGAATCGCCTTCGGCACCCCGGTGAGCTCCCCGCTTGCAAGGATTACATCGGCGCTCTCTATGGCCACATCGGTTCCCGTGCCAATGGCTATACCTACATCCGCCTGGGCGAGGGCAGGAGCATCATTAATGCCATCGCCCACCATTCCCACCTTTTCCTTATTTTGCTGAAACTCCTTGATTTTTAGGGTCTTTTCCTCTGGCCGGACCTCTGCTACCATCTCATCAATATTTACCTCTGAGGCAATGGCCTGTGCAGTCTGGGCATTGTCCCCGGTGAGCATAACTACCTTTAGATCCATCTTGTGAAGATGGTTAATGGCCTTTATGGATTCCATCTTGATGGTGTCCGCGAGGGCTATGAGACCCGCGAGCCTTTTTTCGATCACTATCACAATCGCGGTCTTTCCTTCTCCCTGCAAAGTCCGGATCTGTTCCTTTGCATCTGAGGCGTCCATTTGCAGCTCTTCAGACCAGTCGGGCTTGCCCACAAAGACCCTTTGCCCATTGATTCTTGCATAAACCCCCAGTCCCCCGGAGGCTCGGAAACCCTTCGGCTCAAACAGATCCAAGCCCCGCCTTTCTGCCTCCTTAACGATGGCTCGTCCCAGGGGATGCTCAGAGCCCCTCTCAACCGAGGCCGCTATTCTCAGCAATTCTTCCTCGTCTCTGAGGTGAGGATCCAACAGAATCAAATTGACAACAGCGGGTTTGCCCAAGGTGATGGTCCCGGTCTTATCTAGGACAATCGTTCCCAATTTTGTAGCCATCTCCAAGGCCTCGCTGTTTTTAAAGAGCATGCCCTTTTCCGCACCAATCCCGGTCCCTGCCATGATGGCCGTAGGTGTTGCCAGTCCAAGGGCACAGGGGCAGGCAATCACAAGAACCGCTACCAATCGGAGCATCGCCGGGACGAAATCCCCTCCGATTGTCCACCAGAGGATGAAGGTCAGGAAAGCGATCCCAATTACGCCAGGGACAAAGAAGGCTGCAATCCGATCAGCAAGGGCCTGGATGGGGGCCTTGCTCCCCTGAGCCTCCTGAACCAGACGGATGATCTGGGCAAGAACCGTATCCTTCCCGACCCTCTTTGCCTCGAACTTGAGACGGCCTTCTCCATTAATAGTGCCACCAGCAAGTTCGGCTCCGGGATGCTTATCTACAGGAATGGACTCCCCGGTCAACATAGATTCATCCACGGCCGATTCACCTTCCAGGACCGCCCCGTCCACAGGTATGGTCTCACCGGGATGGACAATAACGACATCGCCTACCCTGACCTGGGAAAGCGGGATTTCCGTTTCTTTTCCATCCTGAAGAATGGTTGCCGTTTTTGGCCGGAGTCCCATCAGCTTCCGGATGGCACCGCCCGTTCTTCCCTTTGTTCTGGACTCCAGCATCTTGCCTAACTTGATGAGGGTGATAATGACAGCAGAGGTTTCAAAATAGACATGCGATCCAAGGGGGGAATAAAGAAGCACGGCGAGGGAATAAAAATAGGCCACCGAGGATCCCATAGCCACCAGGACGTCCATATTGGCACTGCCATTCTTGAGGCTTTTCCATCCCCCGGTATAATAATCCCATCCCGTGTAAAATTGAACGGGTGTCGCCAGTGTCAGGAAAAGCCAGTTGACCCATGCAGCATGAGACCATAACCCAAAAAGACCCAGGTCCCTTCCCATGCTGAGAAAGAACAGGGGTGCGGTAAACAGGATGCCCGTGAGAAATTTGCGGGTTTGATTCCTTATCTCGTCCTTTCGAGCGACCAGCTCCGCATCTTCGCCCTCGAGGATCTCGTCGGGTCGTATGGCACCATAACCTGCCCTTTCTATAGCGGAGATTATATCCTCTATAGTTGTTATTGTCGGGATATATTCCACCCGGGCGCGCTCTGTGGCAAGATTAACTGAGGCCTTGAGCACGCCGGGAACCTTTTTGCTCAAGGCCCTTTCAATGGTCATGGCACAGTTGGCGCACGTCATACCGGTTACGGGGATTTCGACGGTTGCCATGGCAACACCGTAGCCCGCGTCATGGATCTTGTCTGCCAAATCCCCTATTTTAACCTGTTCCTGATCAAAGGAAACAGAGGCACGTTCTGTGGCAAAATTCACATTCGCCTCCTTCACACCCTTAAGTTTTTTGAGGTTTCTCTGGATATTAAGGGCGCAGTTGGCACAGGTCATACCGGTCACTGGCAGGGTGACACTTCTATCAGACATCGGATCTTCCTTCGAATTATCTCCTCATCAATAGATTGGAGCTCTTTTGACGAGGAATGGATGGAGCCTAGTCAGCAGTTGGATAGTTAATCTCCCTCAAGGTGGATTTAATCTTTTCCAACGTCGCTGGCGCGTCCCATTGCACGGTGATTTCCCTTGTCTTGGGATCTCCTTCCACTTTATAAACCCCTTCTGTCTCCCCCAGCTCTCTTTGAATGGTCATGATACAGTGACCGCAGGATATATTGGGGATCAACAGCGTTATCTTTTCCATAGTACCTATCTCCTCTTGGTTATCTTTGAAAAATAACGCTTCATAACAGGATGTCAAGGATGACAGGCTGCGATATCACGCATGGCTCGGAAAACAACTTACCCCTTGCCGTTAAATACCCTCCTGTTTACAGGGATAGTTGACAGGCAGCCAGATATAAGCTTTATTTAAATTGATTGATGAGAGGGGAGAATAAATGAATCCATTTATCACTACTTTCGATTCAGTAGCAGTGCTCCTAGGAATAGGAATCTTCTATTGAAGTTTTTTGTTTTCCAGAAGATGAATGAGGGAAAACCTAAATGCCCAGACATTCTTAAGGCTTTATGTGTTAGTAATACCCCATGCACATGCAAACGGCAAATAAGCTTTGAACAGAATTGAAGATAGTACGACAAAGTTTAATACAAGGTGCCTTTCTCGTTTGTCACTAGCGGGTTTGTTTCATATATCGAATGCCCTCTATTTCTCGTTCTTCAATAGGGTAACCCCTCGGAGGTCCCACCTTATTCTTTAGGGCGTATGGTCTTTCCTGGCTTCCTCCTGAATAATAATCTTGGGTAACAATTCTAGATGCGTGAACAGGGAATGTGACACCAACCAAATTTATTTAATAATTCCTGTTAGAGCAACTTCAATCGCTACTTAGAAGATAACCAAGAACCAGAAGAGGACCTTATACCTCTAATAACTGCATCTAAAATAAAGAGGCGGCACCTTTTTGAGGTGCCGCCTTCTTGAGAGCATACTTTGTTATAGTATCTCTACGTTTTTGGCCTGGGGCCCTTTTGGGCTTGTCTCGATGTCAAATCGGACTCTCTGGCCTTCCTCCAAGCTTTTGAATCCAGATCCGTTGATGGCAGTGTAGTGGACGAAAACATCCTGACCATCATCCTGGCTAATAAAACCGTAGCCCTTTTGGCCGTTAAACCACTTCACGGTTCCTTCTGCCATGGCGGCCACCTCCTTTCCAAAATTTCTACACAGTCAGGGTGAACGCTTTGGCAAAAAAAAAGACTATTAAAGTCGGTGTTACAGCTTTAATAGTCTCGATAATTTCTCTTCCCAAAAAGTTTCAACCCAAACTTATTTAGGCTCTTATACAGGTATTCTAACAGATTGTCAAGGTTTTTCAGACTCTCCCAAAGAAGACAATAACAACGTCACCTGGGAGGCCTTTTTTCATTTGCGTGGGAGAAATGTGGCGCTAACTAAATTAATCTAATAATCCCTGTAAAGGTAACTTCAATCCCTGCTAAGAAGAGCGCCAAAACCACAAATAAGAAGTCTTGGAGAATACCTACCGCTACACAGAATAATATACCGTAAGGTAGTTGAATGTCTGGAAATAGATTTGGAGTAGCTGGGCAGGCAGCAAGAAAAAATATTATTTGACATTTCCGAAACTCTTGACGATATTGACTGGTTCGAATGGAAAATCAAACCCAAGAGGCGAGGCAGATGCTCAACCCTGACAAAATTAGAACTGTATTAAATTAAGGGTATGTATCGTCTGTACGCACATCTACGGTTGTTAGTTTGCTGGTAATCAGCTCAAATGCAAGGATTACTCTTTTCGTTTTAAGGAGGTCACAACAAATGAGAAACAGAGAAAAAAGACACTGGCCACCGCTTTCTCTAAAGCTGCCAATACACAATGAACCACGTCTGCTGCCCAGCAGGAAATGGATGCCAATTGCTTCTCTACTGCTTACTCTACTGGCTCTGATGTTCTCCTTAGCGGCTTCAGCACGGGCCTATAACTACGAAGGTGAGATTGACCCCAGGGTGATATACACCTGGGAAGTGGTCGAAGCGACAGCAGTTCGAGGTGACGGAATGTATTTTATAGTTTCCAAGAATCCCGATACTTCTCATTCAATCAAGTATGTTCTGTTTAAGGTCTATTATCCCGAGAGGCGATTAGTAACCCTCTGCGCTTACTACAAGGACGGTGAACTTTTTGTTTATGAACTTGATTACAAAGGATACCGGGAAGGAGAATGCTACTTCACACTGGTTGAGCCAACTCCAGAGGGAAGGAAGGAGATTGATAGCCACCTGAAACCTCATCTGGAGCGACTGGAAAAGGAGAAATAGGAGTTTCTGAACGGCTTAACCCACGTGCTGACAAGGGATTTCATCCCTGACCAAATTCATTTAATGATTCCTGTTAAAGCAAAATCAGTCGCCTCATAGAAGATAAAAAACCGGAAGAGGCCCTTATGGATAGTGTGAAAATCTATAAGGGCTTTTTTATTCCTGCCCTTATCAGCTGTAACCTTTGTAAGTCCTTGATTAGAAGAATATTTTAGTGTAAGTTTCTCTTAAGAATATTAATCCTTGGTTAAGGTTGCTATGACTTAACATCTAAGCCCCATTTCTCACATCAAGAGGTGGTGTTCTTATTTCAAGGAAGATTCAATGGCAGAAAAACTTACTGAAAGAGAATCGGTCGGTTTTGAAGAACTTCTAAGGGCAATATGATACAAACGGATACGGTCACCCAATTGCTCATTGAGAAGGGGATAATCACAGAGGAAGAGTTTTAGAGAAGATTAGGAAATCGACTGAGCTGGAGGAACCAAGGTCGGTGTTATCCGCAAAGGGATTAGGGATTATTGAAAGACCAATGGTGAAGGCGAGCACATTTATTATCGGCCTTATTCTTCACCCTTAATCAAAGTTGGAGGTATTGGTCCAGAAGTTGAATATCCTTTCTGGTCATATCACAAAACCTTACCCCCATCCCAGATGCTCTTTTCTCGATATCACTCTGTTCCCTTGTCCATGCCACTTCACACTTGACTCTTATTGGATCGCGAAGGCCTGGAAGTTGCAGCTCGAGCAAAAAACGTTCACCCTCCTTGAGGAGATGTTGGGTGCTGATGAACAGCCCCCCCTTGCTAACATTGCCCGTGTAAGCGCTAACAAAGGACTGACGGTCCTTAAAGGTCAGGGATAAGGTCTTTTGAACACGGGGCTCTCTTCGAGAGGTAAAATCGCTAGCCCTATCGATCTGATCTCTGAATCTTTTCACCAGGGCCACGAGAATGTTCCTGAAATATCCAGAGAGTTTGTTGAATTCCTGATCCATAAACGTGCGATCGATAACGCCAAGGGTTGTCTTACCAATAGCACGGGCCGCAGCGATCCGCTTAACAGCTCCTAGGTAACCGAGTTCGCCAAATATCTCACCCCGCTCAAGCACCGTTATGATAAACTCCCTTCCCCCAATCGTCTTAGAGATCTCTACTGAACCACTCAGAACCACATAGACCCAGTCCCCGGAACTTCCCTCTTCGAAGATAATCTGGCCATCCTTATAAGTCTCTTCTGATGCTATAGGATACATGGAAATATCTTTCCTTGAGCCTGCCAGTTCTACCATACCCCTAATACCTCACTTGTTCTTGTGTTTAAAGAGACGGATAAAAACCAGTACTTGCTTATAAGCGTAGCGCATAGTCTCGCACCTGATCGTGGTCACCACACGTTACTGTTGATGAGAAACTCTACTGATTAGGATTTTGATTTTCTACGATTGACAGTCCAACTAAGTAGAGCCCTTTAAATCGTCCTTTATCTCCCTTCCGGATATTCCTGATCTGTGTTTTCAGGTATTCGATAGGGCTTGATAAATCAGTTGTGTAGTATTTCAAATTCAATATATCACCAACCTTTAGGTAATTCAATAAATTTGAATCTTCCTTTACAAATACCCGTTTTTCTCTCAATGATATATCCCAGATTTTATATTGATATACAAAATCGCATCCACGTATCGCAAATTCTACACTGTAATACTGATCCGCTCGTTTTTCGGGCTCGAACCGTCGTTGAACTAGTTTGTTTGTCCCGGCACACTCTCTCATGCGCACAGCCCCCTTAGACTACTGCCTTGTCCAACATTTCAGCAAGACTGATGCCAAAATAAGGCATCCTGAAGAAGCTCCCTAACCCAGGTAAATCAGATGATATCTATACAATGAGAGCACAGTACACGGGCCATCTACCTGACCAAGATAGCTACCAGGCCCTATCGCATGCTGGTCCTCTGTCTCCTTTTCTGTATTTTATGTCTAATATTTTATACGGCTCTCAGAAAATAGCATCAAAAAGCATACACTCTCAAAAATCTACGACTTGTTCCGAGTCTCAATCATTACGGAGTTCCCGGATTGTCCGATTATGCACATGAGAAACCACTCTCGTATTTGCTCTGCAAGACTGTACCCCAGTTTAGGATAGGCTTCCATGCTTTTCTCAAACGAATAGGTTCGAGAGAACTGACCTCGGCCTATGTCATCCAGACAGCTATGTCCATTATGAGCTCCAGAAGATGGTCCAGGTCAAGCACAGCCAAGATTGATATTGATGTATACTTTTTTATCTTCTCCTGAAAGGAAAGGGATTATGTGTATCTAAATTGATAATATTTTAGGATGTCCAGGTGAAGAAAACCATCTTTCCTGCGGTAATCCGGACTTGCAGAAGCATAAGCGACAGAGCTCTGAGACTAAAAGGCGACCTTAAGGACCCCATCAATTTCACGCAGAGTATTTATGATTGCAGAAGCTTCCGCGCGCTCCAGCGTCTTGACATTAATCTCCAATAATATTTGGTACAACCGGTCAAAGGCCCCCTTTACATCAAGGTCATTTTTCATTTTCTCCACGAAAGTCTGTTTGAGTCTCTGGACAATCCTTCCACCAAGATAAGCACTCCGATCTGCCTTCTTTTCGATGTTGTGGAGCATCTCGGTAAATTTTCTCAGTTTATCGACTGCCGAAAGCATGTTTTCATTTGAGTAATTGAGTTTTTGGCGATAGTGGCCATATATAAGAAAAAACCTGATCTCATTGATCGTGTATCCCTGTTCCAGGAGTGTATCTATGTAACAAATATTGCCTTTGCTCTTTGACATCTTCTGGCCATCCACATAAAGATGATGGCAGTGGAGCCAATATTTCGCCATGGGATATGGCCGTATCGATTCCAGGATCGCCCGTGTATAGTCATGATGACGAAAAAGGTTGTCATATCCTCCACAGTAAATCGAGAGAGTTCCATTAAAGTGCTTGTAGATCATACTTGGATCCTGAATGTTCCAAGAAGGCCTGCCCTTTCCAATCCCTGTTTCCCAGTAAAGTGCATCACCCCTCTCATATCCATGCCAGAGGATAAAATCCCCCAGGTTCCAACGCATTCCTGGATACGTATCCCTATGAAACCGCCTCTTTTTGGCCGGCCACTTGGCCATATCAACTCCATAAACCTCTCCAAATCCGGGGAATTTTAACGGATCGAAATAAACGCTTCCTCGATACCGGTATGCGACCTTGAGGTCGAGGAGGCAGTCTATAATCTCAACGGCTTCATGGATGGCATCGGAGGCCTTGGGAAGGTAATCCGGCATCTTTATATTGAGAAGATCCATTTCCTCTACAAATCTCCTGATATTTTCCTCTGTAAGATGGGTTACGCTTTGCCCTCTGTTTTTGGCCTCTTTAATTGCCTTGTCCTCGATGTCCGTGAAATTCATCCCTCTCTTGACAGTGTAACCTGAATATTCCAGGTATCGAAGCAAGATGTCTTCAAACAAGAACGTTCTGAAATTTCCAATATGAGACCTCTGATAGACCGATGGACCGCAGGTGAAGATATTGACAACCTTCTCATCTGCCGGCCGAAATGTCTCAATTCTTTTTCCTAATGAGTTAAAAAGTCGTAACATAATTTTGCCTCATGAATCTGTTGTAAAGATGTCAGTACAACTTCAATTCCTTCCAGCTACCCTTATGATAACGCCTGACCATAAGGAGGCCTTGAAAGGCCATAGAGATAACCATTGCCATCCAGACCCCTATTGCTCCATAGCCCAGAACAAGGGCAAAGAAAAAGGCCAAGGGCAGTCTGATCAACCACATCCCAATAATGATCACCCACATCGACCCTCTGGTGTCTCCTGCTCCCTGAAGACCACCCCCAAGAACAAGGCTCAATGCCATGAAGGGCTCGGACAACATATTGATTCTAAGATAGCGGGTAGTCTCTGCGAGGACGGCTGGTTCCTTGGCTATAATAGAAGCAAGATACTTTGCCCAAATAAATATGACAGAGGCGATTGAACTCATAAGGACCACTCCTACCATAGCGATCTCCCATCCTACCTTTACCGCCCTTTCAGCTTTTCCAGCTCCCAGGTTCTGGCCAACAAGCACCGATGCGGCCATATGCAGCGCGAAGGCAGGTAGAAAGATGATGGCCTCTATCCTGAGACCATTCGTAATGGATGCAAGAGCGATGATGCCTGCCTCCCCTATCCTTCCAAGAATATTATAAAGGACGATGCTACCGGCATTCCAGCCGATCTGCAGCAAAGCGGGTGGCCAACTCAGGCTTGCGATCTTCTTAAGAACTGCTGCTGAAATGGTCCAGGGGCTGGTATAGAGGGACCTCCAGCGATCAAGGGAGAAGGAGACGAGATTAATACCCATCCCAATCGTTACCGAAATGGCTGTGGCAAGCGCAATGCCGGTGTAGCCCATCTTTGGCAAGGGTGGGATGCCTAAGACGAGGCCGAAATCCCCAATCACATTGACAGCACTGACTACGAACATGGTCAGAAGGGGTTTTTGCACCTCACCGCTCGCTCGAAAAACGGCATTTGAGATGATTAATAGGTAGTTTGGTCCAAGGCAGAAGGCATAAATTCTTAAGAACGTTTCTGCAATCTGTCTGATCTCCAGCGGGAACCCGACAGCGGCTATAATCTCTCGACAGAAGGTAAGGACAGTGATGGTCACCCCTAAGGCGATCATGGTACCAAAGATGAGGGACTGCTTTGCGCTCTCCATAGCTTTTGGGAAATCCCCTGCACCTATGGCTCTGGAGACCAGCGCTACCGTTCCGACGCTGGTGGCATTGGCGATAATGATAACAAGGAAATAAAGCTGTCCAATGAAACCGACTGCGGCCTGAACCTCATGACTGATGAGTCCAGCAACATAAATATCGGTGAAACCCACAAAGAAGTTAAGGATCATGATGATCAACATGGGCCAGGAGAGTTGCCAGATATTTGCCCAAAGGTTTCCCCTTGTCAGATCGACTCTCTGCTCTTTTGACGAAATAAGATTCATTTCAAATCTTTCTCCTCCTAATGCTTCAGGCTGGTTATACCTCTAAGCACTCCCCCATTAGATACAGCGGCCAACGTCTGACAGGCATCAGCGACCGCGAAATTCCGTCCCCCAATGCATACTGGCGCAGCAGACAGCCGTCGCTAGATGAGACCGTCATCTGCACGGAATTCCAATGGCCGGTGGGGCTAATCCAGCTAGCATTGGCCTTACGTACGGCCTCGATCCATACAAGAAGGGCTCGATGCAAACGCATCGTCGACCTGGACCACTGGTTGTCTTGAGACATCTGGAAATGCTCTTTCGACCGGAAGGCCTGAGGCGAGGGGGCTTCGGTATTCTAAGGAAGCGTGACCTTACTGACCACTAGGACGCCCAAAAAAAGACGAAGATGCTCTGCTATCAGTGCAGCAGTCAGCACCCCCCATGCAGGGATAGCGGTACTCTTGCATTGACCGTCTAGAGCAAATAAGCGGAATTACTCCTCAAATGGGGATTTTTCTATAAGACTGCTTCTACCCTCTTTACTTCGGGAATGATACTTTTCAGATGCCGCTCAATCCCCTGGCTCAAGGTGAGCTGAGACATCGGACATCCGGCACATGCCCCCTGCAGTTTAACCCTTACCACTCCATCATCAGTAACGTCGACAAGTTCCACATTACCGCCATCTGCCTGCAAGGAAGGCCTCACTTCATTTAAAGCACTCTCAACTTTTTCCCTTAACATCAGCTACCTCCTCATTTATCATCCATCATTGAAGGGAACTCAACTACTATCCCCTCCATCCCCCACAATGGTGAGTGGGGTGCACCGAGGGCACAATACTAAATTTATCCCTCGGAGACAAGGGGTTTTGACCCAACTTTTGCCTCGGACCATTTAGTATTGTTCTATATCTCCTTGCCCTTGAGTTCACGTTTCCAAAAGGCAATCACACCATCCTTGCCAAAAGAGATTTGTACAAGTTCCCAACCTTGCTTTCCACGCCCGTTCATAATGTCCCCTAGGATTTTTATCTGATCACCCGGGACCTCATTCAGACTGCATTCTCCAGCCTCCGAACAGAAATAGACTACTTGATTGAACCTGTCCGCCGGATGGCGGGTGATTTCATATTCAAAACGTTTCATAGCACTTCCTTTCTTACCAGCATAATCTTTAGATCTCTGTTATATAAGTCTTGCCTTGCAGGTTAAGAATACCTTTCCTGGAGCTCCCTTAATAAGTACTCAATTTTCGCTAAGGATCACCTCGTCATAAATTGTCTCCAGCCCCAGTTTGTGTTTTGCTTCTTCTTGCGCCAGTGCGAGGAAAGTGGAGCGCAGGCCTTCATCATCAGCTATTGCTGCAAGATGGTTATACAGGTTAAAAGACGCCTTTTCTCGTTGCATCGCTATAATAAGAGCCCGCTGGTAATTCATCTGGGGTGTTGGAGCAACATGTACAAGATAGTCGGCAATCTTAAGATCTGCTACTTTTTTAGGGGACGGCCTCAGAGTCCTTCCCTGTTTTACCTGAAGTAATTTGTCCTTATGCGTTAACTCTTCCCTGGCGAAATCCTCAAAATGTTCACGAACTTGCGATTTATCCAGCTTTTTCACCCACTCGGTATAAAACCTGTAGGCCTCTTCCTCCTTTTCAACTGCAAAGTCCAGAACCTCCTCGACGGATTTAAACCCAGTCAGCGGTTTCATTGGCTGCCCGCAACATATGAGCTCACCCTTTCCCTCATATACGACGTTCACAATCCTTCTACAAGACTCGCATTTATAAAGTCCTGCCATTGTTTCACCTCCTTTTAGGATGCCTATAGAATGTTACCATTGCTCATACCTTTTCCGCAATTATACTAGCAACAGCCCTTCGAGCTTCTATGATCCCCTCGCGATACCGAAGACACCGGAAATCGCGAAACATGTAAAGGAGCTCATTGGGCTTCAGCAGATAGTCTGGGTTCTCTGGCTTACCAAACTGTGCCTGTTCAACAGTAAAGGTCTCATATACTACCATGCCGCCCTTGCACAGCCCATCCTTCATCTGCGGAATAAGCGATCGTTGCAGGTAATTGAAGCAGATAATCACGTCATAGACACCTTTCTCAATATAAAAGTTGTCTTCCAGGTCAGCCACTTGTGCTCTAAGATTGACCCCAGACTTTCGTGCCGATTCAACGGCAGTACTTACTGCTTGAGGTGATATGTCCACTCCCTCCACCTCAAAACCCATCTTTGCTAGATAGATCGCATTCGGTCCGGCACCCATAGCAACATCAAGGGCCCGTCCCCTAGGCAAGAGCTCTATGTTGTCCACCAAGAATTGTGATGGCTCAAGACCGCTCTTATAAATATGGGCCATCTCATCCTCAGCCTGACCTTCTTGAATCTTGCCCGGCCATCTTTTTGGCAATAGTAGCGACATGTCGTCCCTGGAAACGGGCCATAGCTAGTTCGTTCTCACTCGGCATACGGCTGCCATCGCCAGCGGCAATGGTACTGGCACCGTAGGGACTTCCACCAGTTACCTCGTCCAGCGTGAACTGTCGCGTCTCGGTGTAGGGCAACCCCACGATGACCATGCCATGATGAAGTAGGGTAATATACGAGCAAATGATCGTTGTCTCCTGTCCGCCATGCTGAGTGGCAGTTGAGGTGAAGACACTGCCTACTTTGCCGACGAGGGCATTCTGTTGCCATAGTCCTCCGGTCTGGTCGAGGAAATTTCGCATCTGAGCACACATGTTGCCGAAGCGAGTTGGTATGCCAAAGATAATAGCATCGGCGTCAGCCAAATCATCGGGCTTGGCTACAGGGATATGCGCGAATGCCTCACGCGCCCTCTTCGCGCCCGACTTCTCTAATACATCATCCGGGACGAGCTCAGGGACCTGAAGCAGTTCCGCCTCGACCCCTTCTACCTCCCCGGCACCTTCGGCTACCGCTACAGCCATCCTATACACATGACCATACATGCTATAAAAGACTATTTTTACCTTCATGGCTACACCTCCTCTTTTGTCCCAGCTGCAGTGCTACATGGAAAATTCCTCCTTTTGCTAAAGGAAAATTAATCTAGCCTTTTACCGAGACGCTGATGCTCTTTGAGCATACACTTATTCATGACCACCAGCAGCCCGGCGTCTCTGGCCTTTGATGCTGCTTCCTCATTAATAACCCCTTCCTGCATCCACACCACCTTAGCCCCGATTTTAATTGCCTCATCAACAATAGGCATTACTTCCTCCGATCTTCGGAATATGTCCACTACCTCAACGGGTTCGGGCAGAGAACTCAGGTTGGGGTAGCTGGGCTTACCCAATATTTCTTGAGCACGCGGGTTGACCGGAATCACTTTGTAGCCGTTTCCAGCAAGATAGCTGGCTACCCTGTGGCTGGGTCTGCTTGGATTTGGTGATAGGCCAACAATGGCAACGGTGCGGTATTCGTTCAGAATCTTTGCTTCGAGCATGATAGACTCCAGTTAAATGACCACAGCACTCCGCGTGAAGGCTTTACCTATTTTTACGCCAGTCTTCAAGTTCAGCTCCTTGGTATTCCTCCTGTTGGGTGGTGAGGTCTAGGTTGATCACAAACCCGGAATGCTTCTTGACTTCATTGTCTTCCCTCAACTTCAAGTGCCGCCCGCGAGCCGCCCGGGCATCCTCCAGCGCTCTACTCAAGGCCAGTCCAACAGCATGACTTTTATCTATCTTTCCAGGCTTAAATTTTGGGGCAACACCATCCTCGGCGATATTCTCAGCAAAGTGGGCAAGCTGTTTCATCTTTTCCATGGCCTGGTCCATGATCTTCCAGCCGATTATCTCTTCTTGCTGGAACACCCATGAAGTTCTGATATGTTGCAGCATCTCGGTATACTTATTCGTGACCTCTGCTTGTAATGTATCTAACAATTCCCTGGGCAACTCACTTTCCTTTGCCGGAAGACCTGCTGCCTCTACTGGATTTAATTTGTCCAATCTTCGTTGAAACTTCCTGGCATGGATGGCCGATTCCCAGGCTTCTCTTAGAAGGACCCGCCTGACATGGGGGCCCTTCACTTTATCTGCCTCTCCGGTGTAGTGAGGGATCAACTTCTCCTCGTATTCGACGTAGGACTTGAGCATCGTCGTCCGGCTTGTTGGATCATAGGGGTACCGAGCTGGTGTAAAGTTAGGCTCCCCCTCCAATTCACCAATGATCATCCCCAGCCAGTGCATATGCCACATCTCCTCCCTGGAGATGGAAATAAGGCTCGATCCCAAAGGTGTATCTTCCCCCTCCATATAACCATGGACAAGATAGCGTATGATGGCTGCATGCTCATCGGCAAGATCCCGGTTTAACATATCAATCAGTGCCTGTTTCTCCATAACTAGCCTCCTTGTGGTGATTTCTGATTATCCTTCACTCTAGCAAAACAACGCGAGAGTTCTGGAAAAATAGTCAGCCCCCCAGCACGAATGACCTGTAGATCCCCCATCCGCTCACGACCTGTGTCAGGGCGAGAACCAAAACAACGAGATTGTTCAGGCCATGGATAAAGGTAAGGAGCTTTCGATTCTTCTTCTTATGGTCCATATACAGACCGGACCCAACTCCAAAAATAATAAAGGGCACCATCGCAAGCGCCACCTTGCCGTGCATGCCCATTACGAAGAACCCATGCCAGTAAACATACACCATGGCCATGCCCCCAAGCATACCAGCCAGCAGTAAACCGAGAGCTATCTTCCCCAGAGCTGCATGCCACTTCCAACGAAAAATGCTCTTCTGTTGAAGATGAAGGAAGCGAAAGCGTTGTAGCCCGAGGGAGAATACATACAGGGCCAGCAGTATGGCCAAAAATTGAATAATGGGATGAACAGCAAGCACCTCAGGCCCCCCTAGGATTAGGAAAAATCATAACGATCTATCGGTTAACGATTGCCTTGAGTACACCCAG
The DNA here is from genome assembly GCA_020349945.1 of Deltaproteobacteria bacterium. Taxonomy (GTDB): domain Bacteria; phylum Desulfobacterota; class DSM-4660; order Desulfatiglandales; family B25-G16; genus JABXJZ01. The sequence continues at coordinate 1,552,414 of CP070704.1, read as the reverse complement.
GTCTGTTATAGGTGTCTTACAGGCATAATCCTCGCACACATAAACCGTGGGCTTGTTGTCTATGGAGCCCATAGGCCCCGCAAAAGGGGATAACGAAACAAGTCTCTTGCACCTCTGCCCTGGAGCGCGCAACAGCAACACCTTGTTCGGCGAAAAGCTCCTCTGGACAGTCTCGATCATAGCCCTCGTGATCTCAAGGGAAGGATCCCCGGCAATTACAATCTCCTGACTCGGGCCGATCATGAAATCAAGGGCGACCAATAGTTGAGTATGACCCATGGGCTGATCCGCAACCTGCCTGGAAAAGGCTCGAAGCAATTGTTCAGCCCTTCGCTCTAAAGCGATATTGCCGGTCATGCGGCCGAGGCGTAAAAAGTTCAAGGCCGCAACCGAGTTCCCCGAGGGAAGCGCACCGTCGTAAATCTCCTTGCTCCTCGTAATAAGGGGCTGGTTTCCCTTCCCCGTAAAATAAAGCCCACCGCCTTGCCTATCCCAGAAGATATCTATCATCGCCTCGTTCAGGGCAGTGGCCTCCTCAAGATAGGAAACCTCAAAGGTGGCCTCATACAACTCGATTAGGCACCAGACCAGGAAGGCGTAGTCATCCAGATATCCTGGATAGGCTGCTTCCCCTTCCCTGTAGCGGCGCAGCAGCCTGCCCTCGGCGGTCCTGAGATTTCTCAGGACGAAGCCGGCAGCCCTTCGGGCCGCGTCCGCATACACTTGATCGCCAAAGACCTGGTATCCTTTTGCAAAGGCAGCAATCATGAGGCCATTCCAGGAAGTCAGGACCTTGTCGTCTTTAAGGGGGTAAACCCGGCCTTTGCGGATACCAAAGAGCTTGCTCCTGGCGCCTTCAAGAGCGGTCTCAAGCTCTGAGAGATTCATGCCCTCTTTTTTGGCAAAGATCTCAGGAGACACACGCGTATGGGGAATGCTGCGGCCCTCTTCAAAATTGCCAGTATCGCTGATATCAAAGAAGCCACAGAAGAAATCGCCCACTTCTCCCCCTAAATGCCTCTTAACCTCCTGGGGCGTCCAAAGATAAAACAGGCCCTCTTTGCCCTCACTGTCGGCATCTTCCGCTGAATAGAACCCACCGTGAGGTGCCGTCATATCGCGCAACACATATGTCAATATCTCACGGGCGACCTGGGCGAATTTGGCCTTGCCCGTCGCTTGATACGCCTCTGTGTAAGCCATGGCAAGCAGGGCCTGATCATAAAGCATCTTTTCAAAGTGGGGAACCAGCCACCTCTCATCCACCGAATAGCGGTGGAAGCCAAAACCGATGTGGTCGAAGATACCCCCGCTCCTCATGGCGTCCAAGGTCTTCTCTACCATCTCCAATGCCATGGAATCGGCGCTCCGCTTGTGCCACCTGAGAAGAAAGGCGAGATGGTGAGCTGTTGGAAATTTTGGTGCAGCACCGAAGCCGCCCCAGCTCGGATCAAAGGCCCTCTCAAGTTCTATGTAGCCTTTTCTCAAGGTTTCCAAACCCAGGGCATGAACCGGTGCGCTTGCATGTGCCCCCGGCTGTATAGCGCGTGTGACCTCCTCGCTCACCCTCATAATACGCGCCCGCTCATTTTGGCACATAGCCGCAATCTGCTTGAGGACATCCATAAAACCTGGCATGCCCATTCGGCTGGATTTTGGAAAATACGTACCCGCAAAAAAGGGGTTACCCTCAGGTGTCATGAAGATGGAAAGGGGCCATCCTCCCCGTCCTGTCATCGCCTGACACACAGACATATAGATCCTATCGATATCCGGACGCTCCTCACGATCTACCTTTATGGCGATGTAGTATCTGTTCAGAAGCCGCGCAACTTCCTCATCCTCAAAGGACTCGTGTGCCATCACATGGCACCAGTGGCAGGTCGCATACCCAATGGAAAGGAAGATTGGCTTATCCTCCTTTTTCGCTGCTTGGAAGGCCTCCTCAGCCCAGGGATACCAGTCCACCGGGTTTTCGGCATGTTGGAGGAGATACGGGCTCTTTTCGTGGATTAAACGATTTGAACCACGTTTTCGTCTTTCATCAGCCAGGCTCACAGTTGCTTCTGAGCAAAAGGTTATGAGAAAAACTAATAGCAGATATCTTTTCGCTGAGAGGGAGGTGGCCAGGGAAGCTAATTCCTCTTCAACTTAAATTCCAGCCAATCAGCCATCTCCTGGATGTTCTTTGACATATACCAGCGCCCGTTGGCAAAAACACCATAGTCAGCCCCAGCCATTGCAGAGGCATAGCGGGTGGAATTGGCGAAGAAGAGCCACTGCTCCACCCATTTTTTTTCAATAGCCTCATTGAAGATGCTGTCATTCTGGGCAAGCCCCTTGGCTGCCCCTTTCTCCCAGGCGGAAAGGAGGATCTTTGTGGCTGTCAAGGTCATCTCATTGGTGGTCTTGATGGTTCTTTCAAAGCGGCCAAACTGGCCATCCACCCACCCTTGGCTATGACAGGAAAGACAAACCTTTTGCATGGTCTTTCGCCTCTTTCCTTGCTCTTTTTCATCGATCAGATAGTCTACCACGGGCTCTCCAGTCAGCTCAGTGGGCAGAGGCAATCCAGCCTTGTTTTTGACAATAGTGGTATCCGGAGATTTAGGATGAGCATGGGCGTAAATCAAACCAAATATCCTCCAAGGGATGCGATCATTCATCTGGTGGCTCCGTTTTGCTACCGCACCACCTTCTTCTGAGACCACAAGGCTGACATGGCAGGTACCACAGGTAGGTGCTGTAAAATCCCTCCCGACGGCCCAAGGGACTGCCGTGTAATTCCACCCCTTGCCCAGTGCAGAATAGATGTTTCCGTGTTTGCTGACCATATAGACCCTGTGCGCCGGGACATCAGGCCCTTTGTGGCACTCGGAGCAGGTATGCGGTTTTCTGGCCATTTCGATAGAAAACTGGTGCCGCGTGTGGCAAGCAGCACAGGACCCCTCACTCTCATCGGGATTGACACGCCCCACACCTTGATTGGGCCAGCCAGAAAGAATGGGAAACTCCATATCTCCAAAATCTGTATCCCTCATCCTTACACCGTCAACCTTTACCCTTGTGCCGTGGCAATAATAACAAGAACCGGCATCGGTCTCGACATCAGGCCCTTTATACACGGTCTTCATATGTTTAAAGGCCTGAACCCCATTGGTTGTCTCTGCCAGATTGTGATAGACAGGGTTCTCCTTTAGGTTCCCATATGCATGGGACATAAGATTTTTACCGTATTGCTCCACCTCAACGGGATGACAGGTCGCACAATCTTTCGGGGTGACTACCACGTGGACTTGGTAACCCTCATGGTCAAAGGTGTCCCCATGCTTCTCAGCGCCCATGGTGTGACACTCGGCACAGCCAACGACAAAACCGGCCAGGCTTTCGGCCACCTTCTCAACTGAAATCCTCCTTTCAAGCCCTGGCTTTTTCAGGGCCTCAACCGGGCTGATTTTGGCCATACGGCTCTCTTTCCAGTCGGCTACAATCCCTGGATGAAGCGAGCTGTGACATTCAATACAGGCCCTGGTATCCTCACTGATTCGGCCGCTCGCACCAATTGCCACCTGGGTGGAAAAGAACACCATCAACAGAGTAAAGAGCCACCTTTTCATAACACATCCCCTACCTCATAGCTCCTATTCCAAGACCTTCTTATAATCTAGCATCATTATCGATGAGGCTATCCGCCCGCAAAGGTCTCCTTCTTCCTTATCCGTATCCATTCATGATCTTTTTGAGGATCACGGGATCCACATCTAGCCCAACCAGAGTCCCTTCACGTAAAGGAGGGAAGTGCTCTTCAAAGGCTAGTCGGTTACCCCGATAAACGATACCGATGGGGATCTTATCTCCCCATTCGAAAGCAACCTTCATGGCTCCCTCCCAGTCCGTGGGATCATATCCCGGGGGCAAGGTCTTACAGCGCTCCTTGTACCAGCCAAAGGTGTTGACCTTGTTAAAGGAGACACACGGCTGTAGCACGTCAATCAGGGCAAAGCCGCGATGGGCGATGCCCTGTTGAATGAGCTCAGAGAGATGATCGGTCATGCCCGCAAATCCACGAGCCACCAGACCAGCTTTCATGGCCACGGCCACTGCTATTGGGTTGAAAGGCGCTGATGGCACGCCTTGCGGCTGGGCCTTGGTCACAAAACCTTCGGCAGAAGTAGGGCTGGCCTGGCCCTTGGTCAGACCGTATACCTGGTTATTGTGAACTAAAAGTGTTACATCGATATTTCGACGGATGGCCGCCAGAAGGTGATTACCACCCTCTCCATAGTTACACCCGTCGCCGCTCTCAACAATGACAGTGAGGTTCGGGTTGGCGAGCTTGGCGCCGGTGGCCACGGGAAGTGATCGACCATGAAGGCCATTGAAGACATTGGCATTCAGGTAGTGGGGCGCCTTAGCAGCCTGTCCGATACCGGAGACAAACAATAGCTCATGGGGTTTCAGGTTGCTGGCCACTAATGCCTGTTTAACTGCCTTTAGGATAGAGAAGTTGCCACAGCCCGGACACCAGGCTGTCTCGTAGTCTCCATAATCATCAATGGTTACCATCTTTCACCCTCTCCTCCTGGCCCCGTCACCGATTCAATTCCCCAAGGATCGACTCCGGTGTCACTGGCAGACCATCATATCGAAGCACCTTCTTTTTGATATCAAATCCCGTCTCTCGCCGGATTAACCGCGTCAGTTGCCCAGAGGCGTTTCCCTCTACTGAGACCACCTGCCGAGCCGACTCAAGGTGGCTCATGAACTGATCCGGGACCAGGGGCCAAACCTGGGAGAAGTGAAGCGTAGCGACCCTCTCCCCTTTAGACTCCATAAGGGAGGCTGCCTCCTGCACTGCCCCCTTGCTTGATCCCCATGAGACCAGCAATAGGCCCGGATTCGGATCCCCTACCACATCAGGCGGCATGGCCTCGGCCCGAATCCCTTCCCCCTTTCTCAGTCGCTTTTCCACCATCTGTCTGCGCATGGAAAGATCTTCGGTAATGTGGCCATCCTGTGTGTGCTCATCGCTGTCAGCTACGACAAGATGTTCGGCCATGCCTGGAAGCAAACGGGGTGAAATGCCGGATTCGGTGATCGCAAATCGCTGATACGGTGGTGATTCAGCCACATCTTTCCCAGCACGGACAGGTGTTAAATCCTCTAGCTCAAAGGGCCTCACTGCCCTGTAGGAATCGGCAAGGAACTGATCCGTTAGGAGAAACATGGGGCCCTGATATCGCTCTGCCAGTTCAAAGGCCTTGCGCGTGAGGTGGAAGCACTCTTCCACACTTCCGGGAGTGAAGATGGCCCGAGGAAACTCACCGTGGCCAGCATGCAGAACAAACTCGAGGTCCGCCTGCTCGGTCCGTGTAGGCAGGCCGGTTGCTGGCGCTGGTCTTTGGGCTACCACGACAACTACAGGGGTTTCGGTCATGGCTGCCAGGCTGACCCCCTCTACCATGAGGGCAAAGCCACCCCCGGATGTGGCCACCATGCTCGGAGCACCAGCAAAAGAGGCCCCTATAGCCATGTTAATGGCTGCAATCTCATCTTCCGCCTGTTCAACGATCAAGCCCATTCTCTTGGCTTGGCCCGCAAGGGCAAGGCCGATGGAGGTGGAAGGGGTCATGGGATAAAAGGAGTATAATCGCAAACCCGCTGAGAGGGCCCCAAATGCTATGGCCTCGTTTCCATTCATCATCAAGCGCTTGTGGTGGTCGGAAACCGCTGAGAGTTTGTGGCTGGATGTTCCATGTCTGGTCGTCCACCCAACGCCTGCAGCAAGGACACGATCGTTTTCTGCAGCCAAGGTTGCATCCTTCTTTCCAAAGAAATCATCCAGTGTCCCTGCCATCGTGCCTTGGTCCAAACCGAGGAGGGAACTGACCACACCGAGGGCTGCGATGTTTGAGAACCTTTCCTGAGCCAATTCCTTGAAAGGCACTTTTAGAAGGGAATCACCATCAATCTCTGAGGCACCGTCAAGCACGACAAGTCCATCAGGCAAGAGATCCTTGCTATGCAGAGTGACTGTATCCCTGTCGAGAGCAACCAAGAGGTCTACCGACTCACGGGGTGCTATGACCTCATCAACCCCCACTCGGATGGCGAAGGTGTTGTGCCCTCCCCGAATCCGAGACTGGTAACTCTGGGTAACCACAATCGAATAACCACCCCGCACAAGGGCCTTGGCAAGTATCTGCCCGACTGTCACCAATCCCTGACCAGCCTCTCCACCGATAAGGATGTTCAACATGCGCCTGGTCTTGTTATCGCTATGGTTCTTCATTGGTTCTTCCCTGCTCATAAGTCTCACTCCATATCAAACTCCTTAAAGTCGAACCAATATCCTGTCTTGCTCAAGTAGTCTATCTCAGCGCGCACGAGGGCCAGATGTCCTTCCTCGATCTCCACAAAGTAAGCAAATAGCTCTTGGCCCTCTGGCGGCAGCTCTCTGACCATGTTCTTGTAAAAGTTACTGGTCTTGACCTCCACGTCCAAGGCTCTGGTTAGCATCTGGAGCTCGCCCCCCTGCGCCTTATCCGCTATGTGACTACCGAGCTTGCTGATCCCTTCTCTGATGACCTTTTCAGATGGAATTGTGGTGTCCAGTCTTTCTGCTGTTATCGTGCCGGCTCTCTTCCACTCATAGAGCTTGCTTTGGAGGTAATCCAGGTGGTCCTGCTCCTCTTTGGCCAGCATACGGAAGACGCGCTTTCCCACAGGGCCAGAGATGCATCCCATGGCACTATGATAAATATCCCGAACCTGGTCTTCAAATTCGATGGCGGTCTTGAGTGCCTCTTCAATGGTCATGGCTCCTCTGAATGGCCACTATCCTTTCCACAAGCCGTGTATATTACAGTATTCACGGGCCGTTATCTTGTCCGCTTCAATATTAAAGGTAGCCTCCGGAGCGTCTCCTGGCTTCAAAAATTGACGGTAAGCCTTTCCATCCGCAACAACCTCTATCCATTCGATATAGTGCTTCTCCTCCATAGGATGGGGAGCGGAGCCGACTCTTACCCTGATACCACCGGTGGTCTTTTCCAGCACAGGCACATGTTTCTCCTTAGCCGCATCAACCGCGCCCTCCACCAGAAGCTTCATCGGCTGCCCACAGCATACCAGCTCCCCTTTGCCCTCGTGGAGCACCTCTACGATATTCCCGCAAATCTCACACTTATAAACCTGTAGCCTCTCAGTCATCTTTTCACCTCCTCTTCTATCTCTTGTTTACCTTCGCCATAAGGCAGAGAACCCACAAACTATCTCCTTTTCAATAAATCTCAATCCCTCTTTTGTTGAAACTGAGCCTTAAACCTCAAATCCACGGCCATCTCCCTGATTTCGGCGAGGTCCTTGGTCATGGCAGCCCATCCATACCAGTAGGCATAATCGGGATTGACATGAAACCCTCCCTGATAGGTCCTCATCCGGTGTTTCAAGTACATCTTCAATAGAACCTGCTCGATGTGAGACCCCCCGGTCTGATAAAACTGTAAGAAGTCTGGATAGGCGTAAGTATAATGCTCTGGCTTCTTCAGGATGCCATCCTTGTAAAGGTCAGCTATAATGTTGATGGCTTCTGCCATCAAGCGATCAGCCTTTTTGACCATCTGATCGCCCCTTTCAAGCTCTTTTCGGGCATAGCTTTCAGAGTGGCATTTCTTGCACTGCTTGATCATCTTTTCGCGCTCGATCTTCCAGTCCTCTTCGGTCAGCCGGGCCAGATCAGCGGCCTTAACAATATCCAATCTCGCAGTCGGCTTACCCTCTGGGTCTAATACCCCCAGTGCCTTGAGGATGGTAGTCTGGTCCTCGGCCCATTGCCTGTCTTCAGGCAGGGGAAGCCGTACCGCCAAGAACCCCCAGGCCACTTTATTGGTATGGGTTCCGTCAGGGAGATGACAGAACTGGCAGGTAGGAGCAGCCGCATCCTCGGGTAATCTACCCTTCTCTTTCATAGCGTATCTTTCTCCGTGTTTGGAGCTTTCGTACATCTCCCACTGGGGATGGTCAAACCCCATATGGCATTGCTGGCATACCTTGGGGTCCTGCGCCTCTTTTTTAGAGAAGGTATGCCGGGTATGACATTCGTCACAGGAATTGGTTCTATAGGTATAGCCTTTTTCACGCAACTCCTTCCTCTGGTGCTCTGACTTTATACCCATGTTGTGGCACCCACCGCAGCCTTTTCCCCCTTCGATCAACTCATCAGGTTCCATGTGGGTAACCGGCAGGGCATTCATTGATGTCCAGCCGAGATTGTGTTTTCCCTTAGAAAATTGATCAAACTGTTCCTCATGACACTCGGCACAGGTGGCCTCTGTGGGCATCTTGGCCAGGTGTGCAGTTTTTTTAGCCTTGTGCTCAGATCCATGACAAACAGAACAGGTAACATCATTCTCGCTGTGTTTACTGCTCTGCCAATCCTTGACCAGTAGACGAGTAACCGCGCGATGGCATTTTATACAAACCTCTTGTTTTGCCGATGAGGCAGTGGTTACTACGAATAAAAGACTAACCAGGGCCGTGAGAAAAAGAGCAAATGGTCTCTTCACTGTAATTCTCCCTTCCAATCACTTCTTTCTTGCTTCCACAGCCTGAGGTATCGTAAATCTCTTCATTTTGATTCCTCCCCTTTTCTTCAGCAATTCTTAATCACCGGTTCGAAATAGGCCTGTTCATGGTCGCAGGAGAGTACAGGCTGCAGGGGAGGACTAAACTCCTATCGTCCTCGATAATGAATATAAAAGCAGAACGCCCAAAAGCAGAAATCCGGCATTTGCGAATCCCTTTTTTTGATGGGTTTCCGGGATTAGATCAGAGGCACCAATATAGAGAAAAGATCCCCCGGCCATTGCTAAAAGCAAGCCTACCATCGCTTCTGACAGATTACCGATAAAAGTAAGGGCGGTCAGAGCTCCTAAAGGAGTAGCCACAGCCACGGCAATGGATAGCCTTAGGGCAGTTTTCCTTTTTATGGTGCTAACCAGGAGAGAAAAGGTGGTAACACCCTCCGGAAGCTCATGTGAGATAACTCCTAGCGAGGTTAATAGACCCAGTTTTGGATCTATTTCAAAACCAACCCCAATGATGAAACCATCAACCAAAGAATGGAAAAAAAGACCCGAAAACATGACTAGGCCCTTAGTATGCTGGGGATTATGCTTCTCCTTAAAATGTATCTCGGATCCTGAATGGACTACCATCACATTTTCCAGCACATAAAAGAGGAGAAAACCCATAAAGACGAACAGCAACGCATTTTCAGAAAGTTCCAGTGATTCGGGAAAGAGATGGAAGAAGGCAATCCCCAAAAGTAACCCGGCAGCAAAGGAATTTACATAATGGGAATGCTTAAGAACCCATCTCTCCTTAACTAGGATCATGGCAATTCCCAAAATGGTTGATAAGCCAGCAATGGTGCTATAGAAGATAATGCTAAATTCAATACCCATCTTCTTGACCAATACATTCTTGGGAGATATTATCTTTCACTAAATCATCCCCGCAAGATTCACTCTCAAATTGGATAGTAGTATGTTCAATGCTGTATCTACCCTGGAGAAGTTTTTCAATTTCCTTTATTATCTGAGCGCTCCTGCTGGTTAATAGATCTTCGATCAAGACATGGGCACTCATGGCATAAATCCCAGAGGAAATGGTCCATAGATGCAGGTGATGTATGTCTTTTATCCCCTTGATTTTATGGAGATCGTCTAACATTTTCTCCATGTTTATGTCTTTAGGGGTTGCCTCCAAAAAGATGTCGATTGATTCCCTTACAAGACTATAGGCTCCTCTAAGGATTAAAACCCCGATAAAAATACCAACTAAGGAGTCTGCTGGATACCAGCCGGTATAAAGGATCAATAAACCTCCTAGAATCACTCCTCCAGAGGAAATGGTATCGCCCACTATGTGGTAAAAGGCGGATTTAACATTCAGAGTCTTGTGGGCGGACTTTTTCAAAATTACTATACCCACGCCATTTGCTAAAAGCCCTATGGCGGCAACGGCCAACATAAATAAGCCCTTAATTTCCTCTGGATGAAGGAGGCGATTATATGCCTCATAGAATATGTAAAAAGAGATGAAGAGTAGTAACATACCGTTAAAAAACGCAGCCAGAATTTCCAATCGATAAAACCCGAAGGTCTTTGAGGCTGTAGGCGGTTTTTGGGCGAATCTCATGGCAAACATAGTCAAGCCCAAGGCCAATATATCGGTTAACATATGTCCTGCATCACTCAGCAAGGCAAGGCTATTCGCCAGAAGACCACCGATTACTTCCGCGATCATGACCATAGAGGCAATTGATAAGACAATCAGCAAATTCCGCTGAGTAGATGAATACGCCCGATTATCTGATTTTGTTGGCTGATGAATATAGTGAACAGTCATTGTATATCCACTTCCCGAAACGTATGGTTGCGGCTTCTTTAATGAAAGTCTTACAACAAACTCTTTTCGCTGATCTCCACTGCCCGATCCATTTCTGCCTTAAGTTCCGGGGGCAAGCCTTCTATCTCCACGTGTAAAAATCCTCTCACGATTGTAGAAGTTGCCTCTTCCTCACTTAATCCCCTAGCCATGAGGTATTCTACCTCCTCTTGGGCAATTTTCCCCACTGCCGCCTCATGGGAGAGGTCCACCTCCATCCTGTGTCCCTCCAGTTCAGGAACAGCGTGGATTATGCCCTTATCGGATAAGATTAACCCTTTACACTCCAGATGTGCCTTTATTCCCGGAACTTCTCCTTTTATGTGACCTCTGGCAGTAATCTTCCCGCCGGTGGTGATGGCCCGGGAGATAATCTCAGCCCGAGCGCCCTTAGCCTTCAAAAAGACGCGGGAACCAACGTCCATCTCTGATCCTGGGGTGGCTACCAGAATGGAATTGTACCTGGCAGTGGATTCTTCACCCACCAGATGGGTTACCGGATACATCTGCAAGGTACCCACCGGCTGCATACAGACGTAATTGGAGAGAAAAAGACCCCCCTGCTCTACGATGGTTGCACTGCGTGGACGTACCGCCATCTTCCCTGCCCAGTTGTGGATCATGGTAAAGGTGAGCTTTGCGCCTTTCTTGACATAGAACTCTGAAATTCCCACATGGAGACCCGACCTCACATGAGGTGCGGTAGCACAACCAGTAATAATGTGGAGCTCAGATCCCTCCTCCGCAATAATGATATTGTGAACATCCTGGGCCAGGTTATCCTCTTCCAAATAAAGACAGGCCTGAAGAGGATAAATCGACTTGACCCCCGGTAATGATCTGATAAAATAACCGTGTTCCTGGTGCAGTTCCGCCCGGGCGGTATATTTGTCCATGTCTACGGGCACGGCCTTCCACCAGTAATCGTAGAGCCAGTTATATTTGTCCCGGGCCTCCTCTATATCCATGATCTCCATCCCCTCCTGTGAGCTACGGCCATGCACTACAGAGAGGTTTTTTTGAACAAAGGTGCCAGACCTGTTTTTTGCCCCTAGATCCACCCCGGCCTTGAGCATCTGTTCCCGCTCAGTTTGGGAAAATGAGGATATATCTTCTACATACGGATGCTCATCTGTTTCAGGGGTAAAGGCGTCCATATCGATATCGCTGCCAAAGGTAGCCACCTTCTCTCTCGCATCTTTTGCCAGAGCCTTTTTATCCTCCTGTGTTAATCCCATTCTATTGCTTATTCTCTCAAATTTTTCCTCAACCTGCCTCTATCGGTTTACACAACACCTTACACATTCATCATATCCCCGTTCCTTGATAGTTTTCAAAATCTCGCGAGGATTACCGCTGCAAGCCAATTCTCCGTCCATAAGCACATGCCCGATATCAGCATCAAGATAGTCGAGGATGTATCCAGTGTGGGTAATGATCAGACCAGATTTTCTTCTCTCTCTCTTAAGCTCTTTCCGGGACTTCCCTTCGTGGGTTATTGTCTCTCTTTGCAGCAACCCCTCGATAACCTTTCCGATCAAGGCAATGCTTTCCAGGTCAACCCCAGACTCCGGTTCATCCAGAAGAAAAAAGTCGGGATCCTGGGCCATAAGCTGCAGTAGTTCCGACCTCTTTATCTCTCCTCCTGAAAAACCGTCATTCAAATCCCGGTCTAGGAATTCTTCGAAGTCGAGGCTCTGGGCCATGGATTCAGGGTCTTTTTCGCCCTTCCCGCAGATCTCTAACATCTGCCTCATTTTAACCCCCTTGATTGTAGGCGGTCTCTGAAAGGAAAGACCAATACCCAGATTGGCCCTTTGATCCAGAGGCAGGTAGGTTATATCCTCACCCCTAAAAAGTATCCTGCCTCCGGTGATATGATAACTGGGAAATCCCATGGCGGCCATAAGTAAAGTAGTCTTGCCAGAGCCATTTGGCCCGAAAAGTGCATGGGTTTCCCCTGGATTTATCTCTAAATCCACGTGATGAAGAATCTCCTTCTCCTCCACCGACACTCTCAGATCCTCAATCACCAAGAGTTTTTTCTCTGGCTGGTTCGATTTTCTTGCCATGCTGTCTCCTTGTCTTCCAAGCATGGAGTTTCGCACCTGTTGACCATCTTCAAGGATTGGGGTTATTTCCGAAAGGCGACATCCTCCACATCCGTCGGATTATACCCCTCATATTTGGCCACCGCCATCTGTAACAACTGATATGGCCTTGAGGAAATTGGCCCAACAGAGCCCAAAAGTGGGCCCGGATGCCCTCTATGAACTGTTACTATCATAAATACATCTTTTCTGCCATGTTTCTTAGCTCTTTCTTGTCCTCCATATCCTATTCGTCCCTTAGATTTGCAAGCCGGTCGGCATCATGGATAATTTTGCTATTTAAGGGGTCAATCTTGTCAGGATGGTGATTGCCAGCTGCCTTCAGGCGTCCTTGACAGGGTGGACAGCATGGTGGCGAGAGAATTAACTGGAAGTGTGCAGCCTCCTCTGAATATCATTTTGGAATCTAGTGCTCCCAGTCCATCAGACGTCTTTCTCCCACAAGTTGTCGAATCTCCGTAATATCCTGGCTAACCTCTAAACAACCCTTATAGGAGCCATCCGGAGATCGTAAAGCAAGGTATCTAATATGGACTAATTTTCCGTCGACCTGAATCCAGAATTCAGCCATATCCTTCTTTGCAGCCTTAAACTCATTTAGAATTTTATTAACAACATCAACACCTTTAGGGGGGTCGCATCTTTGTACTTCTCTTCCGATTATGCCGGGACTTCTGGGAAAAATCCTCTCCTTACCTTGGGAGTAATACGCCAGCCTATCATTCTCATCAACAAGCGTAAGATCAACGGGCAAATGGGTCAGCATCAAACTCATCAGGTCGGTATGAATCCTCCGGCTTGCCATAGACTCTCATAAAGCGCCCATACGTTCTACTTTTATGAGCCATGTTATGCAGCTAATTTTTCCCTACCCAGGACCTCACCCCTTGCGCTGATCACCACTTTTTCCGTGGGAATTTTCCTGCCTGCCATCTCCATTCCCTTCTCGACGATAATAGGCAGGCCTTGGCAGCACGGCACCTCCATCACAACCACCGTAATGCCCTTGATATCCGCCGTACTAAAGATATCAGCAAACTTCTGAATATAATCCTGGATGTTATCAAATTTCGGACATCCCACCATGACCACCTTCCCTTTGAGAAAGTCCTGGTGGAAACTCGGATAGGCCACCGGTGTGCAGTCCGCTGCCACCAAGAGATCTGCTCCTCTCAGAAACGGTGCACCTGGTGGCACCAATCTGATCTGAACCGGCCAATGGCAGAGCGCCGAAATAGCACTCGCTTGAACGGGTGGTTCATTGGACTCCTGGCAAGATGCAGGTGGAACAAAGGATTTTATCTGAGAGGATGGACATCCGCAGGCCATGCTCGCCTCTTCAGGCCTCTTGTCTTGACCTTTTGAACGCTGAAATTCTTCCACAGCCTCCTCATCGAATTCCTCAGCTTCACGTTCCACTATGGTGAGCGCCCCATTTGGGCATTCTCCCAGACAGGCTCCAAGCCCATCACAGTATTTCTCAGCAATCAGTCTGGCCTTTCCATCCACAATCACTATGGCTCCTTCGGCGCACAAGGGCACGCAGTGCCCACATCCGTCGCAGAGCTCTTCATCGATTTGTATGATCTTTCTTTTGACTTCCATGGCTTCCTCCAGTCTGCCCTCCCCTCAAAAGAACACTCTTTGCAAGACTCCGACCGCTCTCGGTCATAAAGGATCTCTCAACGATAGTGACCAACTTCTCAGGCCCTATTGGGGCAGCCTTCTGTTTTTCCTCCAAGTTCACCAACTTATCCGCATCATGGACCGCCTTGAAATTGACACTCTCTTCTGGCCTCGGATGATGGTGATGCCCGACGATATCGCATACCTCCTCAATCAACTCCTCACCAGCCCCCACTCTAGTCAGTATCCCCCTTGCCACCGATGGCTCTTCCTCCTTCTGATGCCTGGCAGCAGTAATCTGATGTTTCCCCTCGGCTTCTTTGATGCCGATGTTGTGCAGATAAGCAGCTGTTAAAATCACTGCCAGATTGCCTCGTTCCGCCTTCCCGATCTGCTCAGCATATCTGGCGACCAGAGTTGCATGGCCAATCCGTTTAAAATCCTGCTTAAAATAGCGCTTCATCTCAATCGCCACCCGATTCTTTAGTAGGTCTTCCCTCCTGTCTATGAGTTCTGGTGGAAGGTTCCCGATGCACTGCTCGGCATACTGACAGTATGAGGCGCAACCAAAATCCATACCGGGGTTCAGAAAACGCTGACCGCATTTTTTACATGTACGGCTTGTATCATCCTTAAAAAACTCCACTTCATTTCCGCATTTGGGGCATTTGGCCTCAAAGATGGCCCCCGGCTTCCAGTAACGCCTGTCCTGACCCGGGCATTTCATCGCCTTGCTCCAATACTTTTAATATCCCGGGCTCCCAGCTATATCTCTAATTCTATGCCCTTTTTCACGAAAAAAGACGCTGGGAACTCAAGATCATTTGATTTCTAGGTGTTTATGATGTGACGGACCATGGTCAATACCTCATCAGGATTAAAGGGCTTATCGATACATCCATAAACTCCGGCATCCATGGCCTCTTTGATAAAGCCATTACCCCTTTTTGAGGTCATGAGAATAATATGGGATCTGGGGCATTTTCTTTTGATCTTAGCAAATAAACCTTTATTCCTTATTCCCCCAGTGGAGCTATCTAAGAAGATAACATCAAAGTCTTTGCTTTCAACCACATTACTTATCTGGTAACCATCTTCTAGTGCAGTCACCGTATGACCCCTTTTCTCCAGTAAGACTCGAAGAGAGTCCCGACCGAACGGGTCTTGGTCCACTATGAGAATCCTTCCCCCCACGCTATCTAATCCTTGGTCTTATAAGATAAAGGTATTTACGGTTAATCGAGCAATTTTAATGCCAGACATCACGGGTTTTGGCGTCACATGGGGAGGGTGAAATTCCAAAAATGCTACTACAAGAAGTAACTTAAGGGCTTACCTTAAGAAGCTTTTAACAATCATTTTGACCCTTTTGTCACCACCAGCCTAATTATTTGGGCAAAAGAACTGTTTAAGTTTAGACCTAACGCGAAAAGTGCAGCTTAGTATTATGCGTCAATTTCAGCAACTTATTCTGTTGTACAGTATTGGACTTGTATGTATTATTTTCGAGCGGACTAGAAGGACTTTTCCCTGATGCTATAGTCTCATGTCCTCACGACATTCCCTACACGCTGCATCCGGCTCGATGAGCCTGACCGCTATCATCTTATAATTCCATAATCTCGTTCCCTTGTATGGTTTCCGATCCTGGAGGCAAGGTACTGTCCCATGGACGGATTCGCTATGTTACCCAGATGCCGGTATCATTGCCATTGGGTGTGATTTAAATCTGTCTTGTTCTCAAAAATGGCCCTGACCTTGTCTCGTCTGTTGACCCTGATGGATACGACAAGCAGCGAACTCCGTCCTTATCTCTTACAGAGAATGACTGTGCACCCTCAACTCAGGTAAGGCCTGGAAGGCCACCTGAGTCGATATCGTAGTTATCGGAAGGAAAGGCCAATATCTAGGGGAATCGACTGTAAATTTATTCAGGACTAATCATATCTCAGTGTTGGGTCTCTGAGGCCTTGCTTCGGATATGATGTGTACCATGTTTTTAGGATCGTCACCGCAGGTCATTTGCAAGGGGGGAGGAGGGGGGGGTGAAAGGAGGACAAAACCCCCCCTGCGCCGGTCTGGGACGCAACCTCCAAAATTCGAATAGAAAGGGAAATGCCCCATCGAAACCTCGAGCATTGTTTCGATCGGTTCTATTGCTTTGAGTCTTTTCTCGTATCCTCCTTTTGCTGTTTGCTGCCCCTTTCTGGGGATTTCTTTTTGCCCTTATAGTCTTTAATTGCCTCATGCAGTGCATCAGCCGCCAGATTAGAGCAGTGCATCTTCTGTGGGGGTAGGCCATCAAGCTCAGAAGCTACATCATTGCGTGTTATCTTCATTGCCTCATCCACATGCATCCCCTTTGCCAGCTCGGTAACCATACTGCTTGTTGCAATTGCCGAACCGCAGCCGAAGGTCTTAAACTTCATATCGGTGATGACATCGTCTTTTACCTTGATAAACATCTCCATCAGGTCTCCGCAGACAGGATTTCCCACCTTGCCGTATCCATCAGGGTCTTTTATTGTGCCTACATTCCTCGGATTCATGAAATGTTCCATTACCTTTTTGCTGTATCCTATCTGAGCCATTTACATCACGCCTTTATTAGAAAGCGGAGAGAGTTTCCTCAATCTCTCGACCGTCTCCTTTACCGCCTTAACTATTGTAGGAATCTCCTCCATGTTGTTTGATCTTCCAAGTGTCAATACCATTGACCCATGAGCTTCTTCATGCTTCAAACCTATTGCTAAGAGTACGTGTGATGGTTCCAAGGTCTTCGAAGAGCATGCTGAGCCGGTGGATACCTGTATATTGTACATATCCATGTTCAGTAGTATGCTTTCACCCTCAATATGCTCAAACCGGAAACTTGCATGATGCGGGAGCCGCTGGGTAGGATCACCCGTCAAATATGCTCCCTCAATCGTTACTATCTCCTCAATTAATTTATCCCTCATCCCTTTGAGCCGCCGGGCTTCTTGTGCCATTTCGTCCTTCGCCATCCGAGCTGCTTCGCCCATGCCTGCAACAGCGAATAGGTTCTCCGTCCCGGACCTCAGCCCTCGTTCCTGGCCCCCACCTAGAAGTATGGGCTGAAGCTTTATACCGGGTTTTACGTATAGTGCCCCGGCACCCTGCGGACCATACAGATCGTTGGAGGATAGGGTCAGCAGATCAATCCCATCCGCCTTGACATCTATTGGTATATATCCAGCGGCAGCCGTAGCATCCACGTGCAGATACAAACCCTTGTCATGAACTGTTGTGCTTATCTCTCTGATGGGTTCTATCGTCCCAATCTCATTGTTTGCATACATAATGGAGGTTACCGTGGTATTCTTCGTCAGAACTTCATCAAGCTTTGCAAGATCCACTACCCCCATTGAATCCACTGGAATGAGATTGAGTGTAAACCCATTTTTCTGAAGTTCTTTCATGGGATTCAATACTGATATGTGTTCTATAGTACTTGCCGCTACCTCCCTTCCCTTGCTTACATTCCTCAGTGCGGTTCCCCTGATAGCCAGGTTATTGGCTTCCGTGGCGCTAGCAGTGAAGATGATACTGTTCTCATTCTCCCCGTTGATCAACTCTGCAAGCTTTATCCTGGCATCTTCAAGGATACGTTTCGCCTCTAACCCCACAGAATAGAGTGAGGATGGATTGCCATAGCCATGTTTAAGGTACCCTTTTGCAAACTCCAATACCCTTGGATGGATAGGCTTCGACGATACATGATCTAAGTATATCTTTTTCACCTTTGCATCCCTAAAACCACATTGTTGCTGCGGCATCTAGCGCCAGATCGTTCAGTGTGGCAGCGCCAACTATCTTAACCCCGGGTCTCAGGTCTACCTTTTCCCAACCTAACATCTGCTTGGATGCCTCGCACACGAGAATCTCAATACCCATTTCAAGGGTCCTATCGATCATCTCTCCAAGGCTGGGGAATGTTCCAAACTTAACCTTTTCTGCCTCACCAGGGACCAATATCCTCAGCGCCTGACCAAGATAATATACGGTTGGGTTGAGCTCCATGTTTTTTGCGGTTTGCGCCAATACCAACGGTGAATACTGCCGTTCTGGCACGTCACTTGTTTGGACGTACAATATGAATCTCTCGTCTTTCATTATGCATCCTCCCTTTTGGCCTTAGGGGCGGTTATTACTCTGCCAAGCTCACTCATTTCATCTTCCTTATGTAAAAGGTCAGCACTGTACCTTCCTTTTCAAGTTTCACAATCTCATGTCCAGTTCTTTTAGCCCACCGCTTGATATCCTCCTCTGCCGCCGGGTCATCGGCCTCAACTTTCAGTACTTGGCCTACCTCGAGCTTATCTATCTCCTGCTTTGTCTGGGCGATCGGCATCGGGCAATAGAGACCAACACAGTCCACTTCTGCATCTGGGACAATATCTGAACCCATAGTCACTGCTCATTTATTGTTTTTCTTGACCATCTGCCTACTAGGTCATCTAACCCGTTGGCCATCCTCCACAGGCGTCAGTCAATGTTGCCTTCACCTCTGCATCCGGAGCGACCTCCACCAACTTTACATCCCCCAGATCTACGTTAGGCGATGACCTCCACACTCTGTCGTCCTTGCTTTTGATAAGATGAAGCCTTTTAGAATTAATCTGGCAATTTCGGTGCCAGAAATTCCAAGTCTTGATATTAGGCAACCAAGGTCAGATCCCAAAAAATAAATAAAAATAGCCACTTAAGGGATCGGCTTGCGTGGCCTTAAAAAATCATTTTGCCTCATTTGTTATCAGCTCTTTAACCGAAAGACCGGGGAGTCTGTCTAAATTGAGACGTAATGAAAGGGCAAAAGTTCAATATTTCATAGTTATTTCAGATAGTTATTTTATAGTCTTATTTTAGGCTCATATGTATTATCTGTGTACATACAGTTCCGGTGGGGACAATGCCAGGACTCCCAGGAACCCTTGACCCCCTCATCCAGAGAGCCACTATTCAACGAGGGATAAGCCCGAAATAGACGTCCCAGATTGCGCGACCGGAGGTTGGCTTTTCCGTATTTCTGTGAAAGAGATCCGAAAATGCCTTGCCATGATACATTTCCCTTTCCACCGTCGTCCTCCATAGGGGTCAGGTGGGTAACATCTTCTGGACTGTTTCTTGAATATCCTCCAATACAAATGGCTTAAACACAACCGAGTCAACGCTACTCTCGCTTAGTTTTTCCATAACGGCCTCTTTTTCTGAACCCGTGATCAGAACAACTGGCGTGTCGGGGGATTTACCTTTAACACGCAGGGCCAACGTCCAGCCGTCCAAACCAGGCATTTCCAGGTCGGTCAGGACAAGATCGAACGAGCCTTTTAGGAACAGATTTAATCCTTCAACACCGCCGCTGGCGGCAACTACCTCATATCCCATAAAAGAAAGCGTCTTCGCGAGGATGTCCCGAATGTTCTTTTCATCATCGACGATTAAGATCTTCTTCACATTATCCTCCTTGATTCAGCCACTTCTAAGAATTCCGCCTGATCATGTACTATCAAAATATCTGAAATATTCCTCTCGTGTTACATCACTCAAATTACATCTGGATCCGATAAGTAATCCGGTAATAACATCCAAACTCTTTCCCATCCATTACTATTAATCACCGTAACAGGACTCTCTCCTTGAAAAGAGTAATCCTCACAATATATAAGAATTTCGGGGTGTTCCTCCTTCAAGTTCTCCCATATGGAGTATGGGGAATCCGAGTTGCTCACTGCCTGAATGGCATCAACAACTGCAACCTTACCGTCAGGCGTAAACCTCAAGGCCACACTATCCAGATTAACAATCAGGGCTTGCTCCATGAATATCCCTCCTGTTCCAATCCAACCTCGCTAAAACAGAGGAGCCCCCGGAATTCCGCTCCAGGCTCTCAATGTCACTGAAGATGATATTAACTTCGATTACGCAATTTCGATGCCAGATATCTGGAGCCCTGATTTTGGAACAGGATGGGCAAGGCCGAGGAACGCCGATAAAGAAGCCACGCAAGGGTTTGCCTTACGTGGCTGTAGAAAACCGCTCTACCTGATGTGTCACCAGCTCATGAAACGAGAGAGGGGAACTGTCTAAGTTCAGACCTAAGGAGGGAGCTAAATCTAGTATTATCCTCGTATTTCAGGAGGTTATCCT
>CP070704.1:1510058-1531957 GCA_020349945.1 Deltaproteobacteria bacterium | reverse complement strand
GGAAAGAAGATTGCCTTTGACTCCGACCGCATGGGTAACTTCGATATCTGGGTCATGGATGTGGCACAATAACCAGCAGCCATCAAGAACAGCCACCAAAAAAGCGCCTCGCGTCGGTCTGACTGATCATAAGGGGCGCCCTCCTTACTGAAACATGTTCAGAGGCAGGGTCAAGCGGCCCTGCCTCTGAGTTAGTAGTGTATCCAATCTTACCTGAAGACCTTGAGAGGTTCCCTTCTTTGGCTTAATTTCTCCATGGAAATTCACTGAAAAACGAATGTCGTATGTTAGATAGGGGCAGGTTCAGTACCGGTGATGAATCTGTGAGGGCTTGAGATACATCGCCATGAATCAGGTCACCAGACTACAGACGCCGCATCTGGTGCAGCTATCAGGGGCGCATCGAGGGGACTCCTCTGCGGCAAGTGCCAGACTGTATTCTTTCTGCAGAAAGGATTTTTGGATACCGTGGTCAATAAAATCCCATGGGAGTCTGTCATTGAGGCCTTTGGCCCTATAGACAAAAAAATCTGGATTGATATCTGATGATCGAAAGGTCTGCCTCCAATCCCCATTATTCCGATGTGCGGTTAACAGCATCTGCCCTACCCGTCGGTCACCCATGGAAAGTAAGCTCTGTATATATGCCCATTTTGGGACATCAAAGCTGATCCCAATACCTCCCTCACCTGAGAGGGCCCTTTTTAATAGTCTCTGCTTTTCCTTAAGGGAGTTAACCGTGTCCATTGGAAACCACTGGAAAGGCGTAGACGGTTTTGGAACAAAGCAATTAATGCTCACTCTGATCCTGCCTATCCTTTTCCTGCCTTTGCTTTCCTTGATTAAATGATGCCGTATGGATTTAACCAGGCCAGCGATTGCCCGTATATCCCCCCCCGTCTCAGTAGGAAGACCGATCATAAAATAGAGCTTGAGGTGAAAAAAGCCTGTTCTTGCTATGAGTATGATGGCCTCGATAATCTGTTGTGTTGTCAATTGTTTGTTGATAACCCTCCTTAATCTATCACTACCTGTCTCTGGGGCAATCGTCAGGGTTTTCTGGCTGCTCCCCCTTAAATTTTCTACTAACCCTTTTGTTAGTGAATCTGCCCTGAGCGAGGACACGGTAAAATCACCACCACTGTCAAGGATATAGCTGGTCACTCTTTCAATCCAAGGGAAATTAGAAGCTGATGGACTTATGAGGCCGACCCTGGTGTCTCTAGTCACAATCTCTTTCAAAGAGGTGAGTATTTCCTCTTCCGCTATAACCCTCGGGGGCCTGTAGACATGGCCAGCAGCGCAAAACCTGCACCCAATACTACATCCGCGGTTGAGTTCTACAAGGATTGTGTCGGAGAATTCTGTATTGGGTGTAAGTATCCGTGATCGGTGCAAAGGCCCCTTAAAGGGAACCTGCTTGACAGCCTTTACCTTGGAAGGGATGGAGGGGATTGAAGGCTCAAAGGAGGCAATTGAACCATTTTCATGGTAGGCAACATTATAAAGGGAAGGACAGTAAACACCTTCGACCCTTTCTGCCAAAACCCTCAAGGCCTCCTCTCTTTTAACGGCTGACAGTCGAAGATCAAGATAGATCTGAAAGAATTCTTTCAGGATAACCTCACCTTCCCCAAGAAGAAAGCAGTCTATGAAGTTGGCCAACGGCTCAGGGTTCATAAAGGTTGTTATACCCCCTGCTATGATGAGGGGATAATCCTCGCCTCTTTCCCTACCCATGAGGGGAATTCTGCCCAAATCAAGAATGGTAAGGATATTTGGGTAATCATTTTCAAATGAAAGGGAAAATGCTAGAAGATCAAATGTCGGCAGGGGTCTCTGTGACTCTAAAGAAAGGAGAAGCTGACCCGTCTTTCTGTATATGGATAATTCCTCTTCTTCTGGTAGAAATACCCTCTCTGATATGATCGCAGGATTATCATTCAATATGCCATGGACCACCTGAAAGCCAAGGTTGGACATGCCAACCTGGTAATAGTTAGGGTAGATCAGGGCCACGGATATCTTGCCGCCCCAGTCCTTTTTTACGGTACCCCTCTCCTTAGAAAGCCTCCTCCTGTAGAGAGTGGTAATTTTGGACATTAATCCGCTTGCTTCCTCAAAAACGTGGGATATTCAAGATCGTCCTTTTGAAAGACCCTGTGCAATATACCCCTTTTTCCAGGGTTTAGTCCTTTCTCATTGAGAGCCCTATCTCTATCTTCCTCAGCTAACCGCCTCTGGTATGCTGGCTTATCAAAATCCTCCTTGAGCCTTACTGTCCAATCCTCCTCCCTTTCTTCAGGGCTAACATCTCTAAGATTAATGACATTTCTCTCCCTGCTCCCGCCTATACCGGTAGCTATGACAGTTATCCTGATCACATCATCCATATTATCGTCAAAGACCATACCCCATATGATCTCTGCACCAGGGTGGACCTCATTCTTTATAAAGGACGATCCCTCTACAACCTCATCCATAGTCATCTTGGTAGAACCAGTGATGTTGATGAGAACACCTTTTGCCTCATCAATTGAGATATCCTCTAACAGGGGACTGCTAATGGCCATTCGGGCTGCCTCAATGGCCCTATTTTCTCCCTCAGCTATGCCCGTGCCCATGAGGGCTGTTCCCATTTGCTCCATGATCCTTTTAACATCCGCAAAATCAAGGTTTATGAAGCCAGGGATCGTAATAAGATCCGATATCCCTTTGACTGCATACAGAAGCACATCATCGGCCATTTTCATAAGATCCAAAAAGGGGGTATCTTTGTTCCCTAATGTCCTTAGTCGCTCATTCGGAATGACAAGCAGGGTGTCAACGTCCTTTTTAAGTTTCTCAATACCGGCCATGGCTGCTTTCATCCTTCTCTCACCCTCAAAGTCAAAGGGTTTTGTTACGACTGCTACTGTCAGGGCCCCGATATTTCTCGCTTCCCTGGCGATTATTGGAGATGCGCCTGTCCCTGTTCCTCCTCCCATGCCTGCAGTAATAAAGATCATATCCGCATGTTCGGCACCACCCCTTATTGCTTCCACGCTCTCCTCCGCTGCCAGGGCACCCTTTTCCGGGTCAGCCCCTACCCCTAATCCGTGGGTTAGATTGGCCCCCAGTTGCAATTTTTCAAGGGCAGAGCTCAGATCAAGGGCCTGTCTGTCAGTATTTGCAGCTATAAAATCCACTCCTTTGAGTCCGGCAGCAATCATGTTATTGATTGCATTGCCCCCTGCGCCTCCAACACCGAAAACCTTTATCTTGGCATTTGGGCTGTCTTCGATAAGTTCGTACCTCATAACTCCCTCCATTTCTTAATAATCTTATTTATTCTCCTTCCGTAAACCATCTCTTCATCCTGGATACTATCCGGTTAAAGATATGCGTATCCCTTATCCTAAATCTCTTTTCTCCCTGCTGTGAGTTAGCCCCATAGAGGACGAGACCTACTGCTGTTGCGTACATAGGGCTGTTGACAATCTCTTTCAGTCCCCCGATATTACTTGGATAACCAATCCTGGCAGGCATGTTGAAAACCTGCTCCACGATCTCGGGTATGCCTGGCAACATAGAGGACCCGCCGGTAACAACAACACCGGAGGTGACCAGATCATCATAACCAGACCTGACCATTTCCTGGCAAATAAGACTAAAAATCTCTTCCACCCGGGGCTCTAAAACCTCTCCCAGCAGTTGCCTGCTGATAGTCCTTGGATCCCTGCCACCCACACCAGGAACCTCAATGCTCTCATCCTTACCAATAAGCGAGGTCAGGCCACATCCATATTTTATCTTTATCTTTTCCGCCTCCTTAAAGGGGGTCCTAATTCCAATAGCAATATCATTGGTCAGGTTGTCACCGCCTAACGTTAACACAAATGTATGTTTTATCGAGCCTTGGGAAAATATCGCTAAATCCGTGGTCCCGCCTCCAAAATCTATTAACGCAACACCCAGATTCCTTTCCTCATCTGTAAGGATCGCCTCACTGGAGGCAAGTGATTCAAGAACGATATCGTAAACATCAAGACCTGCCCTGTTGGCGCACTTAATAATATTCTGCGCCGATGTAACCGCTCCAGTTACTATATGTATCTTAACCTCAAGGCGGACACCTGACATCCCTGTGGGATCACTAATACCAGCCTGATCGTCAACAATGAATTCCTGGGGTAGGGTATGGATAACCTCCCTATCCATGGGAATTGCAACTGCCCTGGCTGCATCAATCACCCTCTCAATATCTAGCTTGCCTACCTCCCGCTTCTTTAAGGCTATAATCCCATGACTGTTAAAACCCTTTATATGGCCTCCGGCGATCCCAGCGTAGACAGAACTGATCTCACAGCCGGCCATAGTCTCTGCCTCTTCTACGGCCTCTTTAATGCTATTTACGGTGTTTTCAATGTTGATCACCATACCCTTTCGGAGCCCGATAGATGGATGAGATCCCATTCCTATAATATCAACTATCCCGTCAGGCCTGGCTTCCCCGACCACTGCGCAGATCTTACTCGTGCCTATGTCGAGGCCTACAATCAATTGCTCCATTATAAACAACCCCCTTTATGTTGGTAATCTCCGTGGAAAGTTGCCCGTCACCCTTTACCCTTAGACCACCTCCCCGGTGAATGCGACGACTGCACTATCACGGTAATTCAAATCTATTGACCTGACCTGATAGAGTCGATGAGCGGCCCGGAGATGTCTGATAATATCCGTTAATGAATGAATCTTTCTGATAAAACCATCCTTCCCAAAGAAGACCTTAAAAGGTAATTGATTGAAATAGATGGTCAGAGCCCCATCTTCTTCCACATGAATCTCCGATAGACTTTTTACCGATAATCGAGGATCCACTGAGCAGAGGGCATCTAAAAAGGATGCGACCCCCTTGAGATATGCTCCGTTTCTTGTGCCACCTGTGGAGAGGCCAGTTATTACGGGAAAATCAACTGAATCATCCCTTTCAAACTCTTTAAATATAACCCCCTCTCTATCCATGAGGTGCATGCGCTCCAATAGTACTATTGCCACAGGCTCTTCATTTTCTGCGTTTATATAAAGCGTATGGGGAAACTGCTTCCTTAAGGAAACGGATCTTACCCATGGATGAGTCTCGATATTTCTCCTAATGATAGCTGGATCAAGGGAGAAGAGACTTTCCCCTTGCTTAAGGCCTGATATTTTGATCAACTCTTCCCTTAAATCATCATTAACCCCGGTCACGACTATATTACGTAATCTAAAATAGGGCGAGGAAGTGAGAAATTGGGATCCAGAGATCAAGGCTAAAGAAAGACCCCCCAGCCCCACAAGGAAAAGAAATATCTTGATCAGGCCAAAACCTAATTGGCCCGCCCTTGTCTTAAAGAGGAAAAAACCCCCTTTCCTACCCCTCTTCACCGATTGGTGGTCTAATACAGAACTTCTCTTCATCCTTTACCAACTACCTTTATCTCGGGAATTAATTGGATATTAAATATCTCCCTCACGTTGACCATTGCCAGATCCATAAGTGCCACTATATCAGAGACCGATGCCCTGCCTGTATTGACAATGAAATTGGCATGCTTCGGTGATATCATCGCCCCTCCTATCGTTCTCCCCTTTAAGCCAACGGCATCGATCAACCGGCCTGCATAATCGCTCTCAGGGTTTTTAAAAATAGACCCGGCACATGGCATATCAAGGGGAAATCGCTCTTTCCTCCACTTAATGTTGGAGATGACCCGTTTCCTGATTGAACCGGGTTTATCGAATCTGAGATTCAGGGTTGCATTGAGGATGATCTCCCCACTGTTTAAATCAAGCCCCCTGTATCTAAATGCAAGACTCAAGCGATCTCTCCTTTCGACTATTCCGCCCCCTGTCAGAACCGTTATCTCCTTGACCACGCCCTGAATCTCCTGGTCCCCGCTTCCTGCATTCATGGCCACTGCTCCACCCACGGTTCCTGGGACTCCCACCAGAAATTCCACTCCGGCAAGACCCTTTTGTGTACAAAAATCCACTAGTTTCTGTAAGGACAGGCCCGCCCCAGCCAAGACGCATGGCCCTCCCATATTGGTATCCTCAATTGAGGCAAAGGATCCACCCAGGATAATCGCCACCCCATCTAATCCCCCATCCCCCACGAGCACATTGCTTCCCGCCCCCAGAATCAAATACGGAATCCCCTCATCTACGAGAAAGGCAATCATCCCCTTTAATTCCTCCAGATTCCCGGCCCTGTACATCGCCTCCACATTACCGCCAACCCTGAATGTGGTGTATTGACTCATGGGGACATCAAAAAGGATTGCCCCACCTCCAATCTCTTTTATCCTTTTCTTGATATGAGCATCCATCTCAGTTCAATGTAACAAACCCTTATTTGCCTATCCTGTTCAATAACTCTGTTCCAACAAGGTGTATATCACCAGCACCGAGGGTTAAAACCAAATCACCAGGCCTCATCTCATTGAGAAGAAGAGATATACTATCCTCTTTACTGGAGCAAAAAGTAACCGCCCTGTGGCCACGATCTTTTATCCCCTGATAAAGGGACCTACTGTCTACGCCTGGTATAGGGTCTTCGCCTGCCCCATAGAGGGGGGTAATGATCAGAAAGTCGGCCTGATTAAAGGAGATGACAAACTGATCATACAGATCCCTTGTTCTCGTGTACCTATGAGGTTGAAAAACAACCACCAATCTTCGACCAGGCCAACATTCTTTAGCAGCAGTTATGGTTGCTACTATCTCTGTAGGATGGTGACCATAATCATCCAGGAACACTATGCCACCCCTTTCATCTTTTATCTCAAAACGCCTTTTCAGCCCTCCAAGATCCTTAAGCCCCTCTGTCATGTATTCAAAATCAATATCCAGCTCCAACCCTACCCCGATAGCTGCCAAGGCATTCAACACATTATGGTCTCCAGGGGTGCACATGGTGATTTTGCCCACCATCCTATTCTTAAAGGTAACAGCAAAACTGGTGTTCAACCCTTGCTTTGATATCTCAGCGGCCCTAATATCCGATTGAGGATTCAGACCATAGGTCAGATAACTCTTCTTGAGGTTAGGGATTAATCCCTGGACCTCTTTGTCATCAAGACAAAGAATGGCCCTACCGTAAAAGGGGACCTTATTGACAAAATCCACAAATGTCTTCCTGAGATTATCCATGCTACGATAAAAATCTATATGCTCATAATCTATATTAGTGATAACAGCCATGCTTGGGGAAAGAGCAAGAAAGGAGCCGTCACTCTCATCTGCCTCAGCCACGAGAAAATCACTTTTTCCTAACCTCGCATTAGAGCCTCCCCACTGATTCAATCTCCCTCCAATAATAACTGTTGGGTCAAGACCACCGCTGGTCAAAATCGAACCTATCATACTGGTAGTCGTGGTTTTTCCATGCGAGCCTGCTACGGCAATACCATATTTGAGCCTCATCAGTTCAGCAAGCATCTCGGCCCTTGGTATTACGGGAATTGATCTTTCCCTTGCCTCGGCTATCTCCGGGTTATCATCCCTTACTGCCGAAGAGAAAACGACAACATCTGCCCCATCTATGTTTTGAGGCCGATGTCCCAGAAATATCCTTCCACCAAGATCAGAGAGATGCTCAGTTACCTCGGTTGTCCTGATATCCGATCCGCTAATATGGTAGCCTAAATTGAGGAGAAGCTCTGCTATACCGCTCATTCCAATCCCGCCAACACCGACTAAATGGATATGTTTTGCCTTACCAAAAATCTTCATTTCCTATCTATCAGTTCCATCACCTGTTCAACTATAACCTGCCCTGCCCTTGGTCTCCCGGCCTTCAAGGCAAGAGATGACATTCTCTTGAGCTCTTCCCTGTTTTCCATATACCTTCTAATCTTCCCGGCCAAGGCCTTACCGTCAAGATCCCTCTCCAGAATCATATCTGCCCCTCCGGTTGCCACCAGGGCACTGGCATTCATGTCCTGGTGTTTATGAGCTGCATAGGGGTAAGGTATAAGGATGGATGGTTTTCCCAGGGCGGCCAGTTCAGCTATAGTGGTTGCACCCGCCCGACAGATAACCAGATGAGCTCTCACATAGGCAGAGGCCATATCCTCTATAAAGGCCTTTACTTCCCCCTCAAGCCCAAGGGTATGGTAATCATCACTGACCTTTCCTACATCTTCCTTACCTGTCTGATGGATTACAAAGGGAACAAGGCCCGCAGTCCTCAATTCCTTGAGGGCAGATACAACTGCCCTGTTTATTGCCCTGGCACCCTGACTTCCGCCCATAACCAGTATGACAAATCTCTGATTAACCCTTCCCTGAGATGGTGTGAGGCGCATGAGGTCATCGCGTACCGGATTCCCGCTTAAAAAAAGATTTCCCCCTTTGAAATATCTCCTGGTTTCCTCAAAGGATATAAAGACCTTTTTGACCAAGGGGGCCAAGATCCTGTTTGTCAGACCTGGAAAAGAATTCTGCTCATGGATAGCAGTAGGTATTCGAAGAAGCCAGGCAACCAGGCACACAGGCCCAGATGTATAGCCGCCTACACCAACTATCAGATGGGGTTTAAAATCTCTCAGTATTATAAACGACTGAATTGAGCTCATCAGTACCTTGAAAAGGGCCTTTATGCCCGTTAACAAACCCCTGCCCAGTATGCCTTCAACATCAATTGATCTGGTCTCAAATCCAGCTTTTAAAAGGATTTCCCTCTCTATCTTTCTTCTCCCAACGACAAAGAGGATAGGTATCTCGCCAAGCCTTTTTTTCAGCTCCTTGGCAATTACTACGCCTGGGAACAGATGACCACCAGTGCCGCCACCGGCAATGATTATCCTTACTCCTCTCCCTGTTTCTTCACCAACCATTATGAGCGACTACTTCCATTTTCCTGACCGCTCCAAGGATCGTTTTGATATATTCATCAATATCCCCATACCTATGAGACTGACAAGGAGGGAGGATCCGCCATAACTTATAAAGGGAAGTGTCAAACCCTTCGTAGGTAAAAGGGCCATTACCACGCCCATATTCACTATTACCTGGAGTGCCAACATACAACTTATCCCCATGGCAAGATAGGTTCCAAAAAGCTCCGGGGCATGTAAGGCGATCTTGATACCCCTCACGACAACAAAGGCAAACAGTATTCCTAAAACACTCACCCCTATAAATCCTATTTCCTCAGCTATTATTGCCAGGATAAAATCGGTATGAGGTTCTGGTAGATAAAAGAGTTTTTGCTTGCTATTGCCAACTCCGGCTCCCAGGAGCCCTCCTGAACCGAAGGCCAGAAAAGAGTGGATGATCTGAAAGCCAAATCCTTGAGGATCCTCCCACGGGTTTAAGAAGGCCCACCATCGATTGAGCCTGTAAGCGCTATGGGATACGAGGTAAAACATAACAGGGGTGATGAGGCCTAACAGGACACAGAGCTGCCCGAGATTCACCCCACCTATAAAAAGAAGGATCAACATCCACATTCCTATAATTATGGCCGTCCCAAGATCCGGCTGGAGAAGAATAAGGGTCATAAAGATTGCCGCCACCAGTAAATGAGGAAAAAGCCCGTGGGAGAAAGTACCTATGCTCCCAACGTTTTTGCTCATGCTATAGGCCACGAAAACGGCCAGGGATAACTTGGCTACCTCTGACGGCTGAATGGAGATAAAGCCAAATCTGAACCACCTCTGGGCACCTCCCACCTTAACCCCAAGCCCTGGGACAAGGAGTAAAATCAGCAGAAGCAAACTCGAGCCCAGGAAAAAGTAGGCCAGTCTTCTGTAGAAAAGGTAGTTGATATTACTGGCCAAGATCATGAGCAGGAGGCCAAAAAGACAAAAGGTAATCTGCCTTTTCAGGTAGTAATAGTGATCTCCAAACCTCTCCGCAGCAAGGATTGAACTGGCACTGTAAACCGCAACCAATCCAATACCAATCAACAGCAGAACAGAGATAAGGATAACAGGCTCGTAGGTATAAGCAGGTTTCTTATGAGGCACCATTTTTTAATCTTCTAACCGCCTCCCTAAAGACCGCTCCCCTGTGTTTAAAGTCCCGAAACATGTCAAAACTTGAACAGGCGGGAGCAAGGAGAACCACATCTCCTTTCTGGGCTTTACCAAATGCCAGAGATACCGCATCAGTCATATTGGTTGCCTTACTCCATGATATTCTGTTGCCAAATGCCTCTCCGAGGAGGCAACCCGCCTCCCCCAGAAAAACAGCCCCCTTTACCCTGCCAGAGGCCGCCCCAACAAGGGGAGTAAAATCACTGCCCTTATGCCTGCCCCCAGCGATCAATACAACTGGTTTCGAAAAGCTGGCAATAGATTTAATGGTCGCATCTATATTCGTGGCCTTTGAATCGTCATAGAAGGCTACCCCTCCTACTGTCTCTACAAGCTCAGTCCTATGCGGCAAACCCTCAAAACGATCAATCAC
The DNA here is from genome assembly GCA_020349945.1 of Deltaproteobacteria bacterium. Taxonomy (GTDB): domain Bacteria; phylum Desulfobacterota; class DSM-4660; order Desulfatiglandales; family B25-G16; genus JABXJZ01. The sequence continues at coordinate 1,521,520 of CP070704.1, read as the reverse complement.
CTCCTGTATTGCAGAGGGAAATATCTCGAGGGCCAAAGATGCGACGGCTGCCGCCATCAAATTTGCCTTATTATGGTCTCCAGGCAGGGTAAACCTATCCAGATCCAAGGTAATCATCTGCTCCCCTGGAGTCTTGGCCCTTATTTGTCCATGATCCAAAAATGCGTACAGCCCAGGTCTGTCTCTCAACCCATACCTCAATACAGTGGGCCCATTCTTGGGTTGCAACCTGCTCAGTAAGGGATCATCATCATTTAAGATAAGGATCTGCCCCGGCCCTTGGTTTGCACAGATCCTTTGTTTGGATCTTGCATAAGAGTCATAATCGACATACCTATCAAGGTGGTCAGGGCTCACATTGAGGATCACGGCCACAAGAGGGGAAAAGGTCTGGGTAGTATCAAGTTGAAAGCTGCTTATCTCTAACACCACATAATCGGCCCTCTGTTCTCCTCCTATGTAACGGGTGAGGGGACGGCCGATATTTCCCCCAACAAAGACACTTTTCCCCCCCTTCAGCAACATATCGCCTATTAAACGCACAACCGTTGACTTACCATTTGTTCCGGTTACCGCTACAGATGGTGTTTTCAAATATCTACTCGCAAGCTCCATCTCCCCTATTATAGAGATCCCCCTTTCCCTGGCCACGGAAAGTGGTTCGATATCAAGGGGGACGCCAGGACTGACAACAATTAAATCCGCCTCCGTAAAGGTCTTCACGTTGTGTCCGCCCAGCTCGAGCTTGATGCCTGATCTTAACAGATCAGCCAGGGCATCTTTATCTAAATCAGAACCCGCTTGTCTTTCACTAACAGTGACGTGAGAGCCTTGCTGAGCAAGCCACCTGGCCGCTGCCAGGCCACTCTCACCAAGCCCTACCACCAGGGCCTTTCTCCCAGATAGATCCATGTCCCTCAGTGTGCCTTGATTGTTGTCTATTCTTCGTTCTTTTTTAACTACTGACATTATCTCAACTTGAGCGTACTCACTGAAAGCAGCGCCAGGACAATTGCTATAATCCAGAACCGAACGGTCACCTTTGGCTCCGGCCATCCCTTTAATTCAAAGTGATGATGTATGGGGGCCATCCTGAATACTCGCCTCCCGCCAGTTATCTTAAAGAAGGCAACCTGCAAGATTACTGATAGGGCCTCAAACACAAAAAGGCCACCAACAAGAAGAAGGGTTATTTCATGCTTGCTAATTACGGCTATCATCCCTAAGGCAGCACCCAGGGAAAGCGAGCCTGCATCGCCCATAAATACCTGAGCGGGATAGGCGTTGTACCATAAAAACCCCATGCCTGCCCCCACCACAGCCCCACAAATCACAGAGAGTTCTCCTGCGCCGCTTACATAGGGAATCTGCAGGTAATGGGCAATCTTTATATGTCCGGCTAGATAAGAAAACACGAGATAGCTCAGGAAGGCGACAATAATCGGTCCTATGGCCAGACCATCCAATCCGTCGGTCAGGTTAACTGCATTGGATGCACCTACCACGACCAAGATAACCAGGATGAGGTAACCCACCCCAAGATCGGGTAAGAAACCCTTGAAAAAGGGGAAACTCAGCCTGGAGTCAAAATCGGTGTAGTGGTACAGCACCATTCCAATGAACAAGGCAACTCCGGCCTGCATAGAAAGTTTGCTCCATACCCTGAGCCCCTTACTGCTCTTTCGTACCACCTTGAGATAGTCATCCAGAAAGCCAATACCACCAAATAAGATGGCAACAACCAAGACCAACCAGACATATACATTGCTCGGCTCCAGCCAAAGAAGGGAGGATATGAGGATTGACAGGAGTAGAAATGATCCCCCCATGGTTGGGGTTCCTACCTTTTCCTTGTGGTTTGGGGGCCCATCATCCCTGATATATTGCCCAATCTGGAGCCTCCTCAACTTTGGAATGATCCAGTACCCAAGAAGCAATGAAATAACGAGGGCGGTCAGGGTTGCATAGATAGTCCTGAAGCTTATGTACCGAAATACATTCAGAAAGGAGTAATCGGTGTGGAAATAATAAATCAGCTTATAAAGCATCCCTCTCTCCCTTACCTACTCCAAAATACCCCCTGATACCCTCAACTACCTTATCCAAGGCCACCTTTCTCGAACCCTTCAGGAACACAAGATCACCCTCTCTTACATTCGCCTTCAGTGCATCGCTCATCTCAGCATGAGTAGTTGCAAGCTGTGTCTGTGTTATATCCATACCCCCTTTGTGTGCACCTTTGATAATCTGCTGGCCATGTTCACCTAAGACGACCAAGTACCTGGGCCCCATATCCGCTATCAGTTGGCCTGCCTCAAAATGGTATTTTGAGGCCTCCTGACCCAATTCCATCATTTCTCCAAGCCCTACCACCAGACCCTGCTTCTTCACCTTCAACTCCTGAATGGTCTGAAGTGCAGCCCTTAGAGATGATGGATTGGAATTATAGGTATCGTCAATAACCTGGATACCGCCATTCAGCTCTATGATCTGAAAGCGACCTTTCAGCGGCGTGAAATCCCCTAAACCCTGGGCAATCAATTCTTTTGATATCGATAAACAAGACGCGATAGCCGTTCCACCAAGTGCATTGAAGACATTATGAACACCCGGGACATTTATTCTTGCCTGTACGCTCTCATTATTTATGTAGAGAGTGAAGGACTGGGTGCAATCACCCATCTTTCTTATGTTTCCAGCCCTCACCTGATTCCCCCTGCCCAATCCGAAGGTAACTGTTGGTCCTTGAAAGGCGGAAGCCAACTGTGCTGTTAATTCATCATCTCCGTTCAGGATCGCTGTGGACTTCCTTGGCATCATTCTCAGCAGCTCGCTTTTGGCCCTCACCACCCCCTGTAAATCGCCTAATCCCTCTAAATGGGCCCTCGCCACATTGGTTATCAATCCTATATCAGGCACAGCGATCTGGGTGAGCCGTGCAATCTCGCCGGGCCTGTTCATTCCCATCTCTAAGACAGCCATTGTATGATCCTGCTCTAATGATAAGACGGTCACCGGTAAGCCAATGAGGTTATTGAAATTACCGGGGCTCTTCATGGTACTTGCCTTTAGAGAGAGGATCGAGGCGGCCATCTCCCTTGTTGTGCTTTTGCCATTGCTTCCGGTTATGGCAATTACCCTGCCTCCCCATTGCTTTCGCCACCACAAGGCCAGATCACCTAACGCCTTGAGGGTGGACGAGACGGTAATGACAACCAGATTGTGAGCTGTAAGCTCCTTAGGTAGAGCCCTGTTAGATTGCACAATGACGCCATCAGCTCCGGCATGAACTGCCTCAGTCAGAAAATCATGACCATCGTATCTCTCACCCCTTAGGGCCAGAAACAGGTGACCAGGGACCATCCTTCTCGAATCAGTTGAAAGACCTCTCACGGGTTTCCCGGACGAGCCAGATATCCGGCTCCCGCCTATTGCTGAAACAACCTCCTCAACGGTGATCTCCCCCCATTTTGCTCCCATTCAGTCCCCTTTAACTGGCTGCCAGGGCTGCCTCCTCTCGATCATCGAAATGCCTCTTTCTATTTCCAATAATCTGATAATTTTCATGCCCTTTGCCGGCGATCAAGACAAGGTCTTCTTTTCCAGCAATATTGATAGCTGCCTGGATAGCCCGCCTTCTGTCCAAAATAACCCCATAGCCTCTTTCCTGGCACAGGGGACCTCGTTCAATCCTCTTTAACCCCGATTCTTTTATACCGAGCTCAATATCATCGGCAATCTGTGCAGGATGCTCTCCCCTCGGGTTGTCTGAGGTAATTATGACAAGATCACTATAGTTCCCTGCAACCCTTCCCATATCCGGTCTTTTGCCCCTGTCCCTGTCACCTCCACATCCAAAAACAGTAATCAATCGCCCTCTAGTAAGCTGTCTCGATGTTTGAAGCACCTTTTCCAGTGCATCAGGGCTGTGGGCATAATCAACAAACACGGTCAGTCCTCTTTTGTTTTTAACAGGCTGAAGCCTGCCAGGGATACCGGCAAGTCCCTTTATGCCCCTCGCAATAATCTCCAGGTCTATACCGAGGCTAAAGGCAGTTGCAGCAGCTCCCAGTATGTTATAGACATTTATCTGGCCGAGCAGGGAGGAGGTAACCGGTATATCCCCCGAAGGGGTGACCAATGTGAAACGTAATCCATGTGCGTTAGACTCGATATCCGCAGCACTCAGGAGGCAGTCACCCCCAAGACCGTAACCCACAACAGGGGCCTTTGTTATTTTTTCCAATACCCTGCCCTTCGGGTCATCCATATTGATTACTGCCTTTGCCTGATCTCTATCTTTGCCCTCTCCCAATGAATGAAAGAGCAGGGATTTTGCCTTAAAATACTCCTCCATTGTTCCATGGTAATCCAGATGGTCCCTTGAAAAATTTGTGAATAACGCCCTTGACCAATGCAATCCCCTTGTCCTTCCCTGGTCAAGAGAATGGGATGACACCTCCACTATGATATCGGCCACACCAGCATCCCTCATCTCACGTATAATTCCCATCAAATCAGTTGATTCAGGTGTTGTAAGCGATGCCTCACGCGACTTTCCTCTAAACCTATAATTTATACTCCCAATAACCCCCACCTCGCTTGTAGCCTCCTTTAATATTGACTCTAGGAGGTAACTCGTTGTTGTCTTCCCATTCGTACCGGTGATACCTATTAAACTCATACCCCTGGCAGGATAACTGTAAAACCGGGCAGCCAGCTCAGAAAGGGCAACCCTCGTATCTGCTACCCTGACAATAGTCACAGCCTCAAAGACCTCTTCAACATCCTCTACCACTAATGCATGGGCACCTCTCTGAACCGCATGAGTCAGATACCCATGCCCGTCTTGATTACTCCCCTTGAGGGCAGCAAATAGGTAACCCTTTTTAACAGCTCGAGAATCGCAGGTTATCCCCTCCACCTCAATATCTCCCCTTCCCTGGAGCCCCAGGATACTAACTCCCTTCAACAAATGATTAAGTCGCATAGTATGGTGACGTCCATTGATCGTTGTCCGCTGTCCGAGGAAAAAATGAGCTGAACCTGATAAGTGCCTCAGTTACCTGTTTCGGGTTACGTGTCTGAAACCTGTAACCGATAAAGCACAATTCCCGAGCTCATAATTCTAAATTGTAGCTGTCCAAAGCAATTCTAACCCAAAAAACTCTACAAACCCAATGAACCCGATCAACATGGTGGTCTAAAGGTGACCGTGAGCACTATCTGTTTTTTTAAAGGTGTACCAGGTGCAGGACTTTGTTCTACAGCCAGCCCGCTTCCCTTGACAACCACCTTCACCCCCAATCGCCTTGCCCTTCTTAATACATCCCTTACTCCAAGCCCCTTTAAATTGGGTATTGAACCGGGCAAATCGGGATTAAGGGCCACGAGTTCCTCGTCTCTTTCTATGGGACTTTCTATAGGATAGGAAATACTCTGTTGTAATGACGGGGCTACATTAAGGCGGTTCAGTGTCCAACAACCAACATCACGAAAAACAGGGGCTGCAACAATCCCCCCGTATGGTTCCCCCTTTGGTTCATCAAGGGCTACCAAAATCACTATCTCAGGCGAATCCGAAGGGGCAAAACCAGCAAAAAAGGCCATAAATTTCTTATTCGAATAGGCCTTCTTGACCGGATCGACCTTTTGCGCTGTGCCTGTTTTACCTGCAACATGATATCCCCTTATCGCAGCCTTAGGAGCAGTTCCTCCCTCTCTGACTACACCCTCAAGTATGCCCCTTACCTGTTTCGCTGTCTCGGATGATATGATATCTCTTCTGACTACCGGATAAAATTTCCTGATTGTGTTATCCCTCTGATCAATGATCGACTTTACCAGATAGGGTCTCATGAGATGCCCGCCATTGGCTATCGCGCCAAAGGCCATGGCCAGTTGAAGAAGAGAAACCGATATGCCCTGACCAAAATAGAGAGTATTTTGACCAACAAGGCTGGTATCCTTGATAGGTTTTAGACTTCCCTTCCTTTCACCCGGAAAATCTATCCCTGTCTGCTCACCAAAACCAAATCTCCTTATGTAAGAGTGGGAGCGGCTTGCTCCAAGCCTTTGGCCTATCTTTATAGCTCCTATGTTACTTGAAAATTTGATTATGTCACTGACCTTTAACATGCCAAAGGCACGCCTATCACTGATGGTATAGCTGCCAATAGTGTAATGTCCGTCTTCACAGTCAAGAACTGTTTCCGGGGTAATTAAGCCCTCCTCCAAGGCGGCGGCCAAAAGAAATGCCTTGAAGGTGGATCCGGGTTCAAAGCAGTCGGTAACTGCCCTATTCCTCCATTCATAGGGTTTAAACTGCCAAAAGATATTCGGGTTAAATTCCGGCACCACTGCCATAGCCAATATCTCGCCTGTCTGGGGCCTCACTACCATACAGACACCACTTCTTGCCCCTGATCTTTCCACAGCATCCCTGAGGGTCTTCCGGGCCTTGTAACTTATCTCCTTATCCAGTGTTAAAATGAGGTTAAATGGACCCTGTTTCTCAACCTCCGGTTCATCGAAAACAAGGGGCCTGCCGAGGGCATCACGAATCCCGTTAAGCCTTATCTCTTTGCCTTCCAGATACTGATTATACTGTAACTCTATGCCCTCAAGCCCTTTGTTATCCTGGCTGGCAAATCCTATAACATGGGCACCTGTTTCCATGCAGGGATAGTAGCGTCTACTCTCATCGGTAAACCCTATCCCGGTTAGGTGAAGTTCTCTAACCCTTTTAATCTCCTCTGGGGTTGCCTTCCTTTTAATCCACACAAAGGGACGAGAGCTCTTCAGTTTCTTCAGTACATCCCTTTTTCCCATATCAAGGGCCCTGGCAACAAGGGTCGCTGTCTTCACAGTATCCGTTATCCTTTTTGGATAACAGTATATGGAGCCCACATCGATACTCAGGGCCAATACCTCACCATTCCTATCGAAAATTGTCCCCCTTTGGGTAGTAAAGGTGAGTATTCCCGAATAGTCTTCCCTGGCCAGAGATGAAAGCTGATCCCCTTTAAGGATCTGAAGTTGATATGCCCTTAAAAAAATGACCCCAAGGACAAGGAGAAAACAGATCCCCGTTATATAGATCCTGATTCTTATCCACTTCTTAGGCTTGACGCTCATGGCAAGTAAATTATCTGTTGAGGCAAGGGGTGTATTAAACCCAATTCCTCAATCGCCCTCTTTTCTAAATGCTCAGGGGACTTTAAAAAGGCCATCTCCAACCTCAACTTTCGGTTGTGTTCCTCAAATTCTAATATCTCCTTTTTTAACTGGCTCAGTGAATAACCCATCTGGGTCCTCTTAAAATTCATCCAGACATGAAAAATTCCCCCTAATAAAAAGAGAAAAAGTATCACTGCAACAAAGCGGAATAATCTTATAGGTCGCCTTTTTCTTCCCTTCACCTCAAATCCCCTCCGCTACCCTCATGATAGCGCTTCTGCATCTTGGGTTGATATTCATCTCCGCCTGGCCAGGCCTCAGCCCCTTTTTACTCAAGGGCCTCATAAGGGGAGGTCTGGTGCTGGGAAAAACTGGAAGCCTTTCAGGGTGCATGTCATCTCTCTCCCAGCGCCGCATAGCCTGTTTGACGAGCCTATCCTCCAGTGAATGATAAGATATCACCACCAACCTTCCCCCCTTAACAAGCAATACAGGGGCCTTCTCCAAGAAATCAGCTATATTGTCCAGCTCCCTGTTAACAGCTATCCTCAGGGCCTGGAAGGTCTTGGTAGCTGGATGCCTCTTCCGAGGATGATGTTTCCGGGGAATAGTAGCCTCAACCAGCCTGGCTAATTGCCGGCTTGAGCGTATGGGCCCTTTTCGCCTTTCCTCTCCTATGGCCCGGGCAATCAATTTGGCCCACCTTTCCTGGGCATAATCCCATAAAAGCGCCTGCAACCTTTCCCTGGGCATAGTGTTCACCAACTGACTGGCAGTTATACCCGTGTCCTGGTCCATTCTCATATCCAAGGGCTCATCCTTGATAAAACTAAAACCTCTACCAGACGACTCCAGTTGATATGATGACATACCAAGATCCAAAAAGATGCCGGTTACCTTATCAATCCCGATTCCTTCAAGTGCCTTGTCTAAATCAACGTAGCTCTCCCTGAATATCCTGACCCTCTGTCCAAAAGAAGAGAGCCTTTCCTCGGCTACTTGTATGGATGTTCTATCAATATCCAGGCAAATCAACTCTCCCTGAGGGGCTATCCTTTTACAAATCTCCACGCTATGCCCACCAGTGCCAACCGTCCCATCAACGTATACCCCCTCAGGAGTGGTAATCAGATACCTAATAACCTCATCAACCATGACCGGTTGATGAGTGATGATCATCTTCTCCCCCTGTCAGATCCCAAGATCGGTAAGAGATTGACTTATCCCTGGAAAAGACTCCTTGACCTTCTCGAACTCTTCATCCCATCTGGCCTTATCCCAGATTTCAAACCTGGTCAGATGGCCGACCAAAACCACCTCTCTCTTTAATCCAGCCAATTCCCTCAGATCTGGAGAGATCAAAATCCGACCCTGTTTTAGTGGACACTCTATGGCACCGGAGATAAAATAGCGAATATAGGTGTTGGCCGCAGAATCAAAGAGCGGGAGACTTACGGCCTTTTCTTTTATCTTCTGCCAATCATCCCTGGCAAAGGCCACCAAACAGGTGCTGAGATTGGTAACTACAAGGGATGAATCACCCCTGTTTTTCAAGATCTCCCTGAACCGAGCAGGGATGGCCAATCTTCCCTTTTCATCAAGCGTGTGTTTTGATCTGCCCTCAAAGAAGTCTGCCATGATATCTCTCGAATATTTATCCCACTTTGTACCACTTTATGACACTCTGAAGCAAAAATAGCCCCTTGTCAAGAAAAAAATGAACATATGTCACCTAAGATTAATTAGATCTGATCTGTGTATGCGGTCAGGCAGAGACGGAGTTGCCCAAATAACGCGGGAGAACACAATTTACCCAACATAAGACAATGGAATACACAATATCTAGTGTACCTTCCATAATGCGTCGTCACCCTAACTTCCTAAGGAAATTTTTTTCCTAGAAGGTGAATCTTGAGAAAAGAATTCCTTAGATTCTGTGCTGAGGATTCTCAATTTCTCGCTCATAGTTTCTTATTTATTAGTGATTGGCGTCGTGCAGTTGAGGGTAGAGATTACAAACGGTGATATGGAAAAAGACAGGGCCATTCTTGACCCTGCCTTTTGTCTTTGACTGCCCTCACTTCTAAAGCTCGAAGACATACTCGCAGTATGCGTCGCCTACGCACATACCGGTGAGTCGGCTTACAGTCACCTTGGGATTCAGGCTCTTGACAAAGCTATTGGTATAGGCAGAGCTTCCAACAGAAAGTAAGTCGTATGGAGTCCCCAACTCCTTCACCCTGTTCCACCAAGGGCACTCGGTGCATCTATACGCTGCCTTTTCCGCTGTCGCCTCCACAATCTGAAATTTAAACTCGGGCCCCATTGACACAAGGAGAACCGTCCTAAATGTCTCCGCGGTAGATTTGGCATCGACACCGGCTAGACCAAGGTTATCAGCGATCTGTTTGGAAGCCCCTCCACCCTCAGTCATCAGTTGTTTGATTATTTCATTGTACTTCTCTTGGCCCACTGCATCAAACAGTGCCGTCATTATGCCAACACTCATGCCTGTCAGGGCATTACCGGTAATGGTCCATCGGGTTTCCGCTGGAATTTTTTCCAATGCCTCACTGATCTGGGCATATGCCGTGCGGCTGCCGATCTTCGGGATAAGGCCCATTGGAATTCCTGCAGCTAGCCCGGCTGCAAGCCCCATCTTCAGAAACTCTCGACGTCTCAGATCAAACCGCACACTTTTCTTGGTTTTTTCCTCCATCCTGCACCTCCTTTTCATACATTCCGGACCACCCTATCATCTTCTAGAAAACCCTGCTCATGGCTTCCTCCAGCAGGTTAGGGTAGGCAGAAAATCCCGTTTAGTAAGCTTTCTTGCCCATCTCACGATGGGTTAGCTTTGCAGCATATTAAATCACAAGGGCCTCCACGGAGATATTTAACCCCCTTGGAGGCTGTGCATCGGCATTTTCAGGGGACCTCTTTGCATGGCTCCCTACTGCAAGCACAAAAGGCCTCCCCCGGACACAGTCATGGTGCCCAATGAAGGCCTTTTAAAAGCCTTCCGATTACCTGCCCTCTATTTCTTCCCCGTCAGTACCAACGGAGTCGCCAGAGCGGACTTAGGGTAATCAAAAAGGTTACTAGGTGATGATTCCCCCAGACCGGGTGGGTCAGTCATGGACCCGCGAAATAGCTGCCTCACGCATTACTGCGGTATTGGACTTAGGATATCTCAATGAGAACTAAAACACCGGTACATTTGGAAAGCAAATTCAGGTAGTTGCCAAAGGTTGCCGAATATCTCAGATATCGCTCAATATGCTAAGGAATTAACGGATTTCTGAGTTATCTGGGGTTTTTTGCATGTTTACAGTGGAGGGCAGAGGTAGCGAAGCGAGTAAGGGGCACAGCATGATATCAATGGTGATGGGCCTGGCAGGTTTTGCGGTTTTCAGGGAAAATCGCTACTGAACACAAGATTATAAGTGTTATTTTTGGTTCACTTCTTCTCTTGGTTCACGTTGTTTGATAGTAACTGAAATGCACTGCCTCTCCGAGAGTTGGCCTGTAGAAGAATTCAAACGCAATTCAACAAAAATGGGCCCATAATCAGGTCCCGATAGTATCTTGATGTAAGCAGCCTACCTAAGAAGGGCAGAGGGAAATGACCTGGCTCCAGCGTAAGGATGGTGATGAGAAAATGGGAACTGAACGTCATATCAGAATGCTCAGGGAGCGTCGTTGATCTTTGAAAAATAAGTCTGTCCTCTTTTTTCAATCCCTGGCTGCTGGGAGAGAAATGCAAACCAATCATTATCCGTGACGCCGACAAAACCCTTCATTTGGTACTGCACCAGATGCTTACTTAGCTGACATGAGCCAAGAACAGACTTGACCTACTTATTTATGCCTGTCCCGCTTCCCCCTTCTTTTCCTTTATTCCTACCTCCACTCTACCCTGTTAGGATGCCCGGCTAACAAGGCATCTTATTATCCCTCGTGAGATGTTCCGCAACTCTGGCCATCCCTCTACCTAAGGCACAAACAATAAAGTGGAATAGTTTTTCCCATAAATAGATAATTTATTACCATAAGTTAAGATAACCTATTCTTTGATTCTGGGCTAACTAATTGGAATCTTTAATGATTAATCTGAAGTAACCATTTTGCATGCATTTTGCAGTCACCTAAAGGGTCGGGCTATCCTTGGCGATCCGTTCTTTGGACCATCTATGAATAGCCGTTTGCGGAGGATAATTTGTACCTATGATTGATATCGATAAGAGATTCTTGACCGTTCTTATTTTTCTCGTATTTCTTGC
>CP070704.1:1461121-1509958 GCA_020349945.1 Deltaproteobacteria bacterium | reverse complement strand
GGACGTTAGCCTTTTTAAGCGGCTAAAGCATACGCATAATCGTCTGCGTTTCTTTTTTTCTGCCTGTTTAACGAGCAAACAGAACCTCGGTATGCAACCTAAGCTTCTTTATCCCCGTCGAAGCCGTTTCGCCCCCAATTTTCAATGAACTTCATTTATTAAACCATAAATCAATAGTAAAGACAATACAATTGTTCAATAGTGATTTTTCTTTTTCAGCTGGTTTAACTCCTTTTTCATCTCTCTCTCTTTCAAAACATACCTCTTGTCATATTTTTTCTTCCCCTTAGCCAGGGCTAGCTCAACCTTGATTATTCCTCTCAAAAGATATATCGATATGGGGATCAGGGAATATCCCTTTTCCTCTGTCTTTCCTATCAGCCTTTTAATCTCTCTCTTCTGCATGAGAAGCTTTCTTGTCCTCGCGGGATCAATATCTAGATGGTGTGCAAAGGGATACGCCGTAATGTGCATATTGTGCAAAAAGAGCTCCCCATTCTTAACCCTTGCATAGCTATCCTTCAGACTGCCACGTCCCTCCCTCAAGGATTTAACCTCTGGTCCAAAGAGGACAATTCCTGCCTCATAAATCTCATCAAGAAAATAATCGTGTCTGGCCTTTCTGTTCTGACAAACAATCTTTTTCTCCATCTACCACCTGCTTAGGCAGTGCCAGTGGCCCTATACCTAAAAACATCTTCCTCAAAGACATCAGGCAATAAGGACCTTGCCTTTTTTAAGACAAAATCCTCAATGGTCTTACTGGTAGGTAAATGCAATATTCCCTTTAAACCATCCCTCACCTCTCCTAATGGCACCATTCTGATCATTTTCTTGATCAACGGAATGGAGCCAATATTCATGCTAAATTCCTTCAATCCCAAAGAAAGAAGTACCAGAATGGAAAGAGGATCACCCGCTGTTTCGCCACACAGGGATACATCAATTCCCTCCTTATCACCTGCCTCGACCACCTGGTGTATCATCCTCAAAACAGCCGGATGAAAGGGTTCGTAGAGATGGGCAACCTGTTCATTGTCTCTGTCTATCGCTAATGCGTATTGAATCAAGTCGTTAGTTCCTATAGAAAAAAAATCAGCATGCTTTGCAAGAATATCTGCAATTGATGTCGCAGAGGGAATCTCGATCAAAATCCCGATAGGTATCTCTCTATTATATTCAATTCCATCTCTGTCAAGAGACCGCATAACACTTTTTAAGATCCTCTTTGCCTCCAGAAATTGGCCCAAACCTGATATCATTGGGAACATCAACCTGAAATTACCATATACACTGGCCCTTAAGATGGCCCTTAACTGGGTTTTAAATACCTTTCGCTCATTCAGGCAAAATCGAATAGACCTCAGACCTAAAGCAGGATTGTCTTCCTTGCTTGCCTGCATGTCTGACGCCATCCTATCACTTGCAATATCCAGGGTCCTTATAATAACTGGATTAGGGCCTACGATTCTGGCAATCTGCCTATAGTCCTCAAAAAGAGTCTGTTCATCTGGAAGATCTCTCTTGATCATATAGAGATATTCCGTCCTGTAAAGCCCTATACCCTCAGCGCCATGCTCAATTGCTGCCTTAGCCTCCGCTAAAAACTCAATATTGGCTCTGATCGTTATCTTATATCCATCCAAGGTCTCCGCAGGCAGATGTCTAACCTTATCTATGGCAGATCTATAACTATTATAACGTTTTTTCTTATCCTCATAAGAAACGATGGCATCAGGGTCAGGGTTAATAATAACATCGCCTGTATTTCCATCCACGATCAAAAGATCGCCATCCAAAATCATATCTGTAGCCCTTTCTAATCCAACGACTACGGGTATCTCCAGGGCCTCAGACATAATGGCCATATGCGACGTTTGACCACCAACATCAGTTAAAATGCCCAATACATTGGTTACATTGATCTCAACAATATCACACGGCGAGAGACTATGAGCTACAACTACAACCTCTTCTTTAATCCCTGTCAGGCTATCTTCCTGAACCCCCACCAAATTTCTTAGTACCCTTTCACTTACATTATCCACATCGTCCATTCTACGTCCAATGTATTCATCCTCAACCTTTTTAAAAAGCCGGTGGATATTTCTTACCACTTTATCTAACGCCCATTCGGCATTAATCTTTTCCTTTCGGATTCTCTTTAAGGTTGAATCGAAAAGCAGACTGTCATCAAGGATCATTGAGTGGGTATCAAGGACAAAGGCATATCCTTTTACCTGTTCAGGGATATTGGATTTAAACTTCTGGATCTGTTCCTTTGCCATATCCACAGCCTGCCTAAAACGATCAACTTCTCTGTCTACCTCTCTTCCGTTAATTAATTTCTTTGGAAAAATCTTGGTCTTCGATCTATCTAAATGATGTGCCTTCCCAATAATAATACCAGGGGAAACGGCAACCCCCTTCATTGTCTTTTTTTTGGGGCGGTATTGCCCTCTTCCGGTCTCTCCAAATCCACCTTTGAAGAGTCCTTCCAGTTCATCCATGAATTCTTCGGCATCCTTGCCAACTATTCTCGCCTCAATATCACCTCCCTTAGGGCAGGCAAGCGAAAGAATCGACAAAATGCTTGTACCATCTACCTTTCGACCATCCTTTGTTAAAAACAACCTTGACTTATATTTGCCTGCCAACCCAACTATCTGACCAGCTGCACGAGCATGCATTCCAAGTTCATTGATTACTTTTAATGATCTTATCTCTTCCATTAGCTTTCAAATGTAATTAACCAGTTATCAATTGTCAATAACACAGAGGCGTCTATCTCTTTCATTTAGCCCTTCTACAATAATAGTATATTCACCCTTAATCTTATCATCCTTGAGTGAAGATAATACCCTGCTGACTAATCCCCTTTCTAACTCCTCAAAAACCTTTGTCATCTCTTTGGCCAATACAATATACCTGTCGCCCAGAATCTCATAAATATCTATAAGCATCTTAATTAATCGATGTGGAGATTCAAAAAAAATCATGGTCCGCCGTTCAAATTTGAGGCCTTCCAGTTCCTTTCTGCGCCTCCCTTTCTTATTTGAGAAAAAACCAACAAAGATAAACCTATCTGAAGGCAATCCTGAAACAGAAAGTGCTGTCAAGGAAGCTGATACACCTGGGACCGGCACTAATGTTATATTAGCATTTATAGCCTCCCTAATTAATCTGGAGCCAGGATCCGACAAACCAGGTGTTCCTGCATCACTTACAAGGGCAATGTCAAGCCCTGATTTGACCCTCTTAAGGAGTACACGTCCCTTGAAGTGTTGGTTATGACTATTATAGCTGGTTATTGGTGTCCCTATATTATAATGTTTACACAGCTTCATGGTATGCTCTCTGCTTTCAGCTGCAATCAACCCCACTTCCTTTAAGACCCTCAGCGCCCTTAAGGTAATATCCTCAAGGTTGCCTATGGGGGTAGAAACAACGTAGATTTTTCCTTGACCTAACCCATTCTTGCCTCTCTTAGAAACCATTGTTTATGACCATTGAAAGGGCTAACGACAATATCTACCGATTAATCAGTAAGCCAATTCAAACGCATTTTTTATAACCTCAATCTCCTTTCTTCCATCAATTAATGCTACAGCAACCACGTCAAATCTCGCCTTACTTCCACAAAGATTGTTGGATTTCATATAGGCTAGGGCCACCTTTGACAGCTGAGTCTGTTTTCTGCTATTAACCGCTTCTTTAACCTGACCCAAGGACTCATTCTTACGTGTCTTTATCTCTACAAAAACCAGAACATCATCATCCCGTGCAACTAAATCGATTTCACCTATAGGGCACTTATAGTTTGTTTTCAAAATCCTATAGCCTAGATCTTTTAATCTTTTCCTTGCCAGATCCTCACCAAACCTTCCAAGGCTAATCCTTTCTTTTGTCATTTAAGAACACCTCTAAAGGTGAATCTATGAATACAGCAAGGACCATGCTTCATTATCGCCTCTCTGTGATCAGGCGTTCCGTAACCTTTGTTTGAAGAAAAGCCATACCGCGGATATAATATATGGTAGCTTGACATAATTCTATCGCGGTAGACCTTTGCCAGAACAGAGGCCGCTGATATAGACAGAGATAGCTCATCCCCTTTTATAATGCACCTTTGATGAATGGGAAGATCAATAGGGTATATGCCATCAATCAATAGGTAATCAGGCTGGGGTTCGAGTGTTAAAACTGCCTGTTTCATAGCCTTTCGAGTAGCCTGAAGAATATTAATTCTATCAATCTCTGTGGGGCTCACTACAGCTAATGAGATATCTATTGCCCATTTTTTGATTAGAGAAAAGGCCTCCTTGCGAGCCCTCTCAGACATTTTTTTGGAATCCGTAACCCCGTCCAATGGAATGCCTTCGGGTAGGATCACGGTAGCCGCAACTACCGGACCAGCTAACGGACCACGTCCCGCTTCATCTACACCAGCCACCAAAAAATGACCTGCGCGCCTGGCCTCAAATTCGTAAAGATGATTATCCATATTTGCGTGGATCAGGCTCTTTTTTCCTTAAGCTTAGCTGCCTTACCGCTTAGTTTGCGCAAATAGTAAAGCCTTGCTCTTCTTACCTTACCCCTGGAGATTACCTTTATCTTATCTATTGTTGGAGAGTGAAGAGGAAAAATCTTCTCCACCCCAATACCATATGAAACCTTGCGGACGGTGAAGGTAGCCCCTGTATGACCCTTTCTTTTTCTGATAACCACCCCCTCAAAGACCTGGATACGTTCTTTGTCACCCTCTTTAATACGACTGTATACCTTGACCGTATCACCTGCCCTAAAAGGAGGGAGATCTACCCTTATCTGTTCCTTTTCCAGCATTTCTATCGAGTTCATCGCACTAATCTCCTTTAATCCAAATTAGCTACTTCTTTAAGGCCTTATAAATTCGGAAAACAAACGATCCAAGGTTATTGCCGCGGCTGTTCTAACTGAGAGGTGATTGTAACTAGATACACCAAAAATGGGCTCTAAAAGATAGTCTGCCTTTCTGATTACCTCATTAGCTATCCCCCAAGCTGTACCAAATAAGATCATTACCGCCTTGTTGGAAGCGACTATCTCTCTTGCCGAGTCATAATTAACTTTTTGTCCTTTGTCTCTCCCTGCATCAGTAGCTATCAAAGTCGGTATTTCACCTTCACTATCTTTAATCTCAGCCATAGATGACTCTAGAGTTGGAACAACTGAAATCAAGGACATTGCCTCTTTCCTATCTTTATTATAGTGAGCTCCATAACCACTTACCCAATGTCGACAAATATTTTTGGCCAGATCTTGCTGTTCTCTGAGGGGGTTGATAACATAAAGTCTCCGTGCTCCATAAGTCTTTGCCAATCTTGCCAAATCATGGAGATCTAAGTTGGTTATTGCTGCAACAATGATCTCTCCTCTCTTGTCATAGACGGGATAATGTACTAGCCCAATATAAAACGACATGCTTACTCTGTCATAGTTGAGTTATCACTCTTAAGGACCCATTCTTGTGTCTTAATCCGCGGCCCTCTAAATGTCGGAGTTATCCAAGAGACGATCGTATTATAACCCTCAATGACTCGCGTTTTTATCAGGGCCTGATTCCCAATTACTCAGTGCTGAAAGCTTACCTTGTTTTTTTAACTCCTCCAGTATAGATCTATCCTTTTCGCTGAGATGGGCCTTCTCCAACAAATCGGGCCTTCTCTCTAATGTCCTTTTTATAGATTGGGTTCTTCTCCAAAGCCGGACCCTCTCATGATCACCCGATAATAGAACAGATGGTACTCCCTCTCCTTGAAAGACCCTAGGCCTAGTAAATTGGGGATATTCGAGGAAGTAATTCTCAAAGGATTCCTCGATATTAGACCTTGCTCCACCTAATATACCTGGGATCAATCGGCTAACAACCTCCACGATAATCATTCCTGCCAGTTCACCTCCGGTCAAGATGTAATCACCAACCGATAGTTCCATATCTACATACCGGGATCTTACCCTTTCATCCACACCCTCGTACCTCCCACACACTAAAACAATCTGCTTAAGCTTGGTTAAACTCCGGGCTATTGATTGATTAAAGGGTTGACCCTGAGGAGTTAGCAGGATGACTTTTCTATCCCCCTTTACCCTAGGAATCGATTCCAGGGCTCGAAAAATTGGCCCTGGCTTCATAATCATGCCATCCCCACCTCCAAAGGGCCTATCATCGGTCATCAAATGCGGTCCCTCACCAAAATCCCTTATATTCACCACACTTATCTTTATCTGTCCCCTTTTAACTGCTTGCCCAATGATTCCATAATTCATGAGGGGGACAAACATTTCCGGAAATATTGAAAGAATATCAAACCTCATGAGAGATCTAACAAACCCATCATAGGTGAAATAACCATTCTCTTCTGAGCTATGTTTATCTCCTTAACAACCTGGTGGATTGCAGGGATCAGGAACTCCTTTCCCTGATTTTCGACCACGTAAACGTCATTACTGCCCGTAGGAAAGATTTCCTTAAGAACCCCAAGATATTGGCCAGTTACCAGATATACTTCCAATCCTAGAAGTTCATGCCAGAAAAACTCATCCTCATCTCTTTTTACCAAAGAATCTTTTCTTATGAATACCCCTGCGCCCCTGAAAATTTCTGCCTGATCAATTGAGTTTAGACCCGACAATTTCAAAAGGTAGAACAACCGGTGGGGTCTTATAGAAACGACCTTCTTTTCATATAAATCGTTTTCCCCTTTAATCAGAAACACAGAACCGGCCTCGAGGAATGTTTCTTTTGATTGAGCATAAGAAACTATCCTTAGTAGACCGGTTAAGCCATGCGGACGGATAACATGTCCTATCAGAATGAGATCTCTAAGACCTATTTTACTCAATTACTCTAAAATTTCCAGGACAGATCTCTTTTTCATCTTGGTCGAGGCCGCACCTAGTATAGTCCTCATAGCCCTAGCGGTTCTTCCTTGTTTGCCAATTACCTTGCCCAAATCTTCTTTGGCTACCCTAAGTTCAATTACGGAGGTCTGTTCTCCCTCAAGTTCAGTTACGCTTACTTCCTCTGGATTATCAACAAGAACCTTTGCAATATATTCAATCAACTCTTTCATTTCGATCATTCTCTCCCACCTCAAATTCTCGTTAAACACCATCTAGCTCGTCCGGGAAGAAACTTTGGATCCTGCCTTCTTCCGCAAAAGAGACCTAACAGTTTCCGAAAGCTTAGCACCTCTTTCTATCCACTTATTAGCCTTATCTTCATCAATATGAACTTGAGCTGGATCCTTCAGTGGATCGTAGTATCCTAATACCTCAAGAAACCTACCATCCCTTGGTGCCTCTGAATCGGTTGCCACAATACGATAAGAAGGTCTCTTTTTAGCCCCTTTCCTGGTCAATCTTATTCTTACCGGCATATCTTTAGCCTTCACCCCCTTTATATTAGACTATACGTCAAGGTTGCCAATCCCGCAATTTGAAATAATCTTGGATTATTTAACTATAGCTGACCAATGAAGATAGATCCCTCAAAGTCCCTTGTCCAAATTTCTTTAGCATATTTTTTGTCTGAGCAAAATTCTTGAGAAGCCTATTAACATCCTCTACCCTTGTTCCGCTTCCCATCGCAATCCTTTTTCGCCGAGTGCCACTTATTATCCGAAAGTCTCTTCTCTCTTCTCGCGTCATAGAGTTAATGATAGCCTCAAACCTCACAAGTTCCCTTTTATCGGCCTTTAACCTTCCCAGCTTCATCGTCTGTCCAATACCTGGTATCATCCCCAGGATCTGTTCCAATGAACCCATCTTGCGGATATATGCAAGCTGCTTTTTAAAATCCTCCAGATCAAATTCAGCCTTCTTGATCTTGCTTGCAAGTTCAATGGCCTCCTTTTGATCAAATTCGGCCTGCGCCTTATCAATCAAGGATAGAATATCCCCCATTCCCAGGATCCTCGAAGACATCCTATCAGGGTAGAAGGGTTCTAACGCATCCAGCTTTTCCCCTGTGCCGACAAATTTGATCGGCTTGTTTGTCACTGCCACTATGGAAAGGGCTGCTCCTCCCCTTGCATCCCCCTCCATCTTTGATAAGATAACCCCTGTGATATCAAGATCCTGATCGAATTTCTTAGCCAAATTCACTGCATCTTGCCCTGTCATAGCATCGGCTACCAGAAGGGTCTCATCTGGGTAGATTACACCCTTAATTCTCGAAAGCTCTTCCATTAGCTGTTCGTCAATATGGAGCCTGCCGGCTGTATCTATAAGCAGAATATCTGACCCAATCATCAATGCCTTGTCAAAGGCCTTAAGACAGATATCTTCCGCGCTTTCACCCCTATCTGAAGGATGAACAGGGATATTGATCTCTTCCCCTATTTTCCAAAGTTGCTCGATAGCAGCCGGCCTTCGAATATCCACTGGCACCAAGTAAGGACGATATCCCTTTGCTTTTAAGTAATTCGCCAATTTACCAGCAGTTGTTGTTTTCCCGGAACCCTGGAGACCGACAAGCATTATACTAAGAGGTTTTTTCCCACTAAGGTTCAGATCCCTCCTGCCTTCTCCCATCAGCTTTGTAAGCTCTTCATTTACTATCTTAATCACCTGTTGACCAGGGGTAAGGCTTTCCAATACCTCCTGCCCGAGGGCACGCTTCCTTATCTGTTCAAGGAGGTTCTTGACAACCTTATAGTTTACGTCTGCCTCAAGAAGAGCGAGTCGGATCTCTCGTAAAGCCTCCTGGATATTCTTTTCGCTTAATCTTCCTCGGCCCTTTAATTGCTTGAATATCCTAGTCAGCTTTTCAGTTAACAGCTCAAACATATTTGAAAATGCTCAAAAAATTCCTCCTTTGTATGCTATTGCTTTTTCTTATCTATGTCAACAAAATCGTTTATTTTACCCAATTTCTACCACTTGAAACGTTACATCAACGTCAGAGCGAATGAAATCCATCTATGGAGTAATTTAAAAGCAAAGGATGTCTTTTTGAATTATCATATGGTGATAGCTCAACTATCCTATTTCCAGTTGCATTTTGGCCAAAATTGGTCTTACTATTAACTCCATCTTCGTATGGGCAAAAGAGACTCTTTTAGCGATAGTAGTGTAGTAATCAGGCCAAAAAGGGAAAAGGGGGAACCTCTTCTTGGTCCAAATGCCATTATGGTTGCCGTTCGATCAGAGCTTGCGTTTATGGTTGATCTAAGCCATGCTGAGAGGGCAGTCTTGGAAACATTTAACCCATTTAAACTCTTCATAGCCAAAAAGGATAAGGGGCTCCCTCTTGCATTAGCAGGACCTCTCCTGGGTGCACCTCAAGGGGTAATTGTCATGGAAAAACTAATAGCATTGGGTGCCAGAAGGATCTGGGTATTAGGATGGTGTGGTTCACTGCAGCCATATCTACTGATAGGCGACCTGATAATCCCTACGAGTGCTCTATCGGAAGAAGGCACTTCTGCTCATTATCCTGTGAATAAAAAGAGGGCGCAGACAAGCTCTTTTCTAAACAAAGGGCTGGAAGATGCATTGCTCAAGGCCAATCTTCCTTTTGAAAAAGGGCCAGTTTGGACAACAGATGCCCTTTACCGAGAGACGGAGAAAAAGGTTATGGCTTATGGAAAAAGAGGGCTACTGGCCGTTGAAATGGAAATGTCAGCCCTTATAACCCTGGCTATCTACCATTCGGTAGAACTGGCAGGACTGTTAATTGTCTCGGATGAACTCTTTTCTCTTGAGTGGCGTAACGGGGTTGGAGCCGACAAGTTAAAAAAGAGAAGCAGAGAGGCTGGCCGTCTGCTTCTCGATTTGTGCATGGACGATGTCTATGAAGCAAAGAGAGAGGACAAAAAAGGAAACAACAATAGGCAATATTAGAGCCCATCTCATTATTGAAGGAAGGGTCCAGGGTGTCTGGTTTAGAGAATCCACAAGAGAGGAGGCGTCCAGACTGGGTCTGTATGGGTGGGTAAGAAATCGATTTGATGGGAGTGTTGAACTCGTTGCTGAAGGGCCGAGAGAAAAGGTGGAACAATTGATAGAGTGGTGTCATCAAGGCCCTCCAACCGCACAGGTAAGGAGGGTTCATGAAATCAAAGAAGATTTTACTGGAGAGTTTGACTCCTTTCGGGTGACTTTCTAAGTAAAGGTTGATATAGGTTTCAAAAATCTTAAAGGCTAATAGCCTCGGATTCTGAGAATTCAATTACACAAGGAGAGGTGATTATCATTTGATGAGGAAAACCTTATTTCTCCCCTTCACCCTAATTGTCCTATTTCCTGCTTTGCTTACTGGTGGCTGTGGAACGACTACCTCATTGGTGTCAAGGAGGGCATTGCCAGATAGGGATTCGCCAAAGCAAAGGGTTATGGTTATGCCTGCTGCTGATCTCACCGGGATGCCCTCAGATGAATTATTGGATACAGTAAGTGCAGGGGTAACGAAAACTTTAAGAAAGACCGGGTTTTTTAATGTTTACCATCAAAATAAGGCCGAAAAATCCGCTTCCTTTAAGCCAGGATCACCAATTGATCCAGAACTAATAAGAGAGGCCAGAGAGACGGGCATAAACGCAATTATCTTTGAGACCTTAAACCCTATAGAAACAAATCCGGTCAAAACAGGGATATGGCCGTTCAGGAGAAAAGCTCGGAGATTTACGGTATCAATGAATGTAGATATAGTGGATGTGAATAGGGGGACAATACTTTTCAGTAAAGAGGTCACTGACAACATTACCTTATCGGATGAGGAGACCAGGGAAGAAAAGGAAAAATCTACCAATGTGCAAACAGAAAGAAGGGTCCTTAAGGAATGCCTGCCGGATATCATCAGGAAGGTAGCAATGGGTGCTATCCCTTCACTCAATCGTCAAGTGTGGACAGGTAGAATAGTTTCTGCAGGTAAGGGAAGGATAATTATCAATGCTGGCGGTGATTCCGGACTCAGGCCAGGGATTGTGCTTGAAGTGTTTGGCGAAGGCGAATCCATCACCTCACTTAAAGGACAAACCTATCAGGTACCGGGTCCAAGAGTGGGAGAAATAAAAATTGTTAGCATAAAACCACGTCGTTCCTCCGCCGAACCTCTTAATGGAACTGATTTCAAATCAGGCCAGATAATAAGAGTTAAGGAATGAAATCAATAACTAGGATCTGCCAACGCTGGGGTACCACAGCTTGACAGGTCCTCTTGGGCCCCTATGAACCGCCATGATCTGCGATCCCGCGGAGGGCTGAAATTCACCTTTTCAAAACCTCACTGGCCGCTTATAAAAGGCTCATAACACACGGCTGACGCCCCTTGACACTTCACGGAGCTACTATATAATAAAATGCGTTCTGACCATGAACTCTACTTTCGGCCCTACAGGCAGGGTAAAACCAACAGCTGGATAAGTATCCTTATTAAGTAAAAAAGAGCATTATTAGCGACTTCGGAAATGGAATGAAGTGAGATGTCTGTGTTAAATGGAAAAGGAATAAGATTATCTGACAGAGATCTGGATTTCTTGGTAGAAACTGTGTCTCCCGAAGTCACAGATAAACCCAGGCTCAAGCAGATCATCAGGGAGGATAAGGATTTTAGAAATACATTTATCGGACACGAAAAGGTGTTCAGGAGACTGACGGATGATGACGAGGTATTCCTGAAAATTTCGCCAACCCTTTTCTTTGAAATCCTGCTCAGGAAGACAGCCAATGATCTGGAAGAGGTAAGCTACACAGTTGAAAAAACCAGTACGATGAGAATTCCTGTATTTGATACTAAAGATGTGGTGGAGCTTTTAGCCAAGGAGTCACTTCTGGGCTATCTGGCCGACATGCTTTCATCCTTTACCAAAATTGAGAGTTACGCCATTTCATTTAGGGTAAAAAAGGGGATCTGGAAAAAAATCCGATTTAATAACTTGGACATCTTTAGTCTTATGAATTTCTGTGAAGTGGTGGAGGATGAATATAGGCTTGGTTTTTATAAAAGGATTGCTGACATCTGTCTTTTTATTCTAGGCATATTTCCTGATTATGCCGAGCGTGATTATCGCTATCCCTTCTCAGGTGAAGTCAGACCGCAGATTCGAGGAAGGCTAAGGATCAGCCCGGTAGACTACGAAAAAGAAGGCCGAAAATTCTATAAACTGGCTGCAGAACATCAGTCAGCCAAAGAACTTGAATTGTCTGGGGTTTTCTGGGCCCTCCATGGTAATTTTCAAAGGGCGACAAAGCCATTGAATTTCATCGCCGAGCATTATCTGCAATACAAGAGGCATAAATTATTTGGGTAGTCAGCTAACAGTGCATATGTCTGTTATCCCGATTCCCGCATCACCTTACCAAAATTTTGTCAAGAGATCTTACGAAGCAGTCCTTTCCTCAGGAAAGCCATGCTCGGCAAGGCTTACATCCCTCAACCAGTACATTTACTCTTCAATTTTTCTGTGAGAATAATGATTCAAGGTATCTTAACAATTCAAGGGGGGAGCATTAGCGAGATTAATGTGAGAGAATAAGTGATAAATCACGAAAAAGTCAGCTTGTCCCAATTCTTTAAAAAACGATCCATCCATTCCTCAAAGGACAAATACCTACCAGTGCTCAGATCATAACAGGGTTCAAGGGCCTTGCTGTCCCCTTCTTTCCTCTTCTCCTCGGCATGTTTTTCCAGAAATTCTCCTAGTTCCTTCCTGGAAAAGCCGCAGTTTTGAGCAAGTCTCTTTGTGCCCGGAGCATTCCTGTAAACCGCGGACATCTGCCACAAGGCCTTGAGCCAGAGTTTCTGAATCTCTTCTTCAGATACACCAAGTGACGATGCCAGAAGAGCCGCCCTCTCGAAATTCTCGCGCTCGATTTCGGTCCTTAATTCGTCCCTGTCTACCTTTTCATTCACACTTTCTAGGAGAGCAAATCAGATACTAAACATTGAGAGCCGGACAGGTACTTTCCCTGCCCGGCTTAAAGCTTTATTGGAAGTGTTTAATACATATCCTCTGGAGGCATGGCTGGTGTTGCGGGTCTCTTTTCCTTTTTTGGCTTTTCAGCTACCAGGGCCTCGGTGGTTAGCATAAGGGCAGCCACCGAGGCGGCATTCTGAAGGGCAAAGCGTACCACCTTGGTCGGATCAATGATCCCGGCCTTAACCAGGTCTTCATAGTGACCTGTTTCGGCGTTCAGACCAAAGGCATCCTTTTGCTCTTTGACCTTCTCTACCACGACTGATCCCTCAAGGCCAGCATTATTGGCAATCTGCCGTACCGGGTCTTCCAGGGCCCTCTTGACGATATTGACCCCAAGCTGGTCATCTCCTTCCAGTTTGAGCTTGGATAAGGCATCCATGCACCGGATGAGGGCAATGCCTCCTCCAGGGACAATCCCCTCTTCCACTGCTGCCCTGGTAGCATTGAGGGCATCCTCAACCCGTGCCTTCTTCTCCTTCATCTCTGTCTCTGTAGCAGCGCCCACATTGATGACTGCCACACCACCAATCAACTTAGCAAGCCTCTCCTGGAGCTTTTCTCTATCGTAATCAGAGGTTGTATCGTCTATCTGGGTCCTGATCTGTTTTACCCTTCCTTCCAGGTCAGCCCTGGTTCCACCGCCATCAACAATGGTGGTGTTGTCTTTGTCGATATTGATTGTCTTTGCCGTGCCGAGGTCATTGAGGCTGACATTTTCCAGTTTCAGGCCCAGATCCTCAGAGATGACCTTACCTCCGGTGAGAATGGCGATATCCTCGAGCATGGCCTTACGCCGATCCCCAAAGCCCGGTGCCTTAACAGCAGCTACCCTCAGTGTGCCCCTCAGTTTGTTCACCACCAGCGTGGCCAGGGCCTCACCCTCTACATCCTCGGCAACCACCAAGAGCGGTTTTCCCATCTTGGCGATATTTTCAAGCAGGGGAACCATATCCTTCATATTGCTGATCTTCTTTTCATGCAACAGGATATAGGGCTCTTCTAAGGTGGCCTCCATCTTTTCCGCATCCGTTACAAAGTAAGGGGAAAGATAGCCCCTGTCAAACTGCATTCCCTCAACAATCTCCAGGGTTGTCTCCATACTTTTGGCCTCTTCAACAGTGATAACCCCCTCTTTGCCAACCTTGGCCATGGCCTCGGCAATAATGTTTCCGATGGTGGGATCGTTGTTGGCGGAGATGGTGCCCACCTGGGAGATTTCCTGTTGCTCCTTTGTCGGTTTGGACATGTTTTTCAGCCCCTCAACCACGGTATCCACCGCCTTTTCGATACCCCTCTTGAGGGCCATAGGGTTAGCACCTGCTGCAACAAGCTTTGAGCCTTCATGATAGATTGACTGGGCCAACAGGGTGGCTGTTGTTGTTCCATCGCCGGCAACATCCGATGTCTTGGAGGCAACCTCTTTGACCATCTGGGCGCCCATGTTTTCAAATTTGTCCTCGAGCTCGATCTCCTTGGCCACCGTAACACCATCCTTGGTAATGGTGGGTGATCCCCAGGACTTCTCCAGAATAACATTCCTGCCCTTTGGGCCAAGGGTTACCTTCACTGCCTCAGCCAGGGTATCGATACCCTTCGATATTGACTCCCTGGCCTTGGCATCATACTTGATTTCCTTTGCTGCCATAGTCCAATCCTCCTCAAGATGTTAACATTAACGATACCTATTTGATAATAGCAATGATATCCTCTTCTTTCATAATAAGGCGTTCTTCACCCTCTATGGTAATCTCGGTTCCAGCATACTTGGAAAACAGGACCCTGTCACCTTGCTTCACATCTAAGGGTACCTTTTTCTTTCCTTCGCCCTCGCTCTTTCCACTTCCTACAGCAATAACGATCCCCTCTATGGGTTTCTCTTTTGCCGTATCGGGGATTATGATACCGCCTTTGGTCTTTTCTTCTTCCTCAACTCGCTTTACAATTACTCGGTCATGTAGTGGTTGGATTTTCATCATCGCCCTCCCTATATTTTCTTTTGGAACCAAACATGGATAAACAAAATAATGATTAAAATATAAATGTCAAGCCCTCGTAAACAAAAAATATTTTGGCACGGATTGGCCCGCAAATTGCTTAAGGTTTTCTTGGTCTTGGGAGCCGATTAAAAAATAAAGAGATTTCTTGACATAGTTTCTGAACATAATTAAGCTTATTTTTGCTAACTACTTGAGAGAGTTAACTAAAATATTATTTCCGAACAACACACATTACCTAAATAGTTAGGAGGAAAGATCATGCCCATATACGTTTATGCTGGCAAGACCAAAAGGGGACGTGTCTTAAAGGGGGAATTGGAGGCTTCTGATGAAAGGATAGCAAGGATACAACTGAGGAGGCGGAACATCGAAGTTACCAAGCTCAAGCAGAAGCCTAAGGATATTTTTGGAAATATCTCATTTATGCAGCCTAAGGTCACCAAGAAAGATATTGTTATCTTTACTAGGCAGTTCTCTACAATGATCGATGCTGGTCTTCCTCTTGTTCAGGGGTTAAATATCTTGGCAGAACAGACCGAGAACAGGACGTTTAAGGGTATTCTTAAACAGGTAACCAAGGATGTGGAGGGCGGTTCAACCTTGGCTGATGCCTTAGGCAGGCACCCCAAGGTATTTGATGCCTTGTTTGTCAACCTGGTTGCTGCTGGGGAGGTTGGAGGTATTCTTGATACTATTATGCAGCGCCTGGCTACATACATTGAAAAGGCAGAAAAGCTAAAATCCCAGATAAAAGGTGCTATGACCTATCCTCTTGTTGTCATAGGTATTGCTGTTATTTGCCTTGCTGTTATCATGATCTTTGTCATCCCTGTGTTTCAGGATATGTTTTCCAGTTTTGGAAAGGCACTGCCAGCACCGACCCAGCTCGTGGTTAACATGAGCAATTTTACTAAGGGAAACTGGTATTATATTCTTCTCGGATTGATGGTGTTTGTCTGGATCTTTAGGAGATATAGAAGAACACATTCAGGGAGAAGGAATACAGATAGTATCGTGCTAAAGCTCCCAATTTTTGGCGAACTTATTAAGAAGACGGCTATTGCGAGGTTTACAAGGACACTGGGAACTATGATCAGCAGTGGGGTCCCTATCTTAGATGCCTTGGAGATAACAGCCAGGACATCTGGAAATGTTATTGTGGAAGAGGTTATCTATGACGCAAGAAGCAGTATCGCCGAAGGCCAAACAGTTGCTGAACCTCTTGCCGAGACAGATATCTTCCCAGGCATGGTAACCCAAATGATTTCCGTTGGAGAATCAACAGGTGCCTTGGATGCTATGCTGGAAAAGATAGCCGATTTTTATGACGACGAGGTTGACGCCGCGGTTTCAGCCATGACATCCATGCTTGAGCCACTCTTATTGTTGTTTCTAGGCGGATCACTTGGGGGCCTGGCCGTTGCCCTGTATCTTCCCATATTCCAGATGGCTGCGGCAATGGGCGGCTGAGTGAAGCAACTATGGTCAAAACGGATCGAGACCATGCTCAGAAAGAGACCCTTTCTCGCCTTCAATTATTGATGTTTCTGAGGGTGGGATTTGTTTCCCTTCTCTTAGGCGTGGCGATTATTATTCAGGTAAGGGAAACAAAAACCTATTTTGGCGAGATTCTAAATGCTCACTACCTCCTTATTGCCTTAATCTACTGCCTCACATTTTTTTATGTTGTTGCACTTAAACACATAAGAAATTTTTCTAGGTTTGCCTATCTTCAGCTTCTTCTCGATACTATCTTCATAACGGCCATCATTTACACTACAGGTGGCGTGGAAAGCATATTCTCTTTCCTTTACCTATTGAACGTAATCTCAGGAGGTATAATCCTTTATCGTCGGGGCGGAATGATAATAGCCTCTTTTGCCGGCGTCCTATATGGTGCATTTCTTGATCTAAGTTACTACGAACTGATTAAACCCATGGGTCACTATTTTCCCTATCTTCAGGACTACCAGAGCAGTGAAATCTTTTATAGGATTCTTGTTAATGTAGCCGCCTTTTACTTGGTGGGTTTTTTGAGTGGCTTTCTATCTGAGCAGATCCGTAGGAGTAAGGCTGAACTCAAGGTTAAACAGAAAGATATCGCAGATTTGGAGATCCTTAAGGAAAATATCATTCAGAGCATCTCCTCGGGACTTGTTGCGTTAGACGAGCATGGTAAGGTCATTGCGTTTAATCGAGGAGCAGAGAGGATATTTGATATCGATTCCAAGGATGCTATCCAAAAGGATATTACTGATATAGCACCCTTTGTAACGCCCTATCTTATGGCTACTAACCCCAATAAGTTCAGCCAGCTTGCTTATAAAAGGAGTGACGGCCAGCAAATAGATCTCCTCTTGAGCATTTCCCCTTTAAAAGAACAAGATGAAGGCAAGAAAGGGCAGATACTTGTCTTTCAAGATACAACCCGCATCAGGGAGATGGAGCGAGAGGTAAAGAGAATGGAAAATCTGGCCATGCTTGGAGAATTAGCCGCTGGAGTCGCTCATGAGATAAGAAACCCTTTAGCTTCAATAAGTGGTTCGCTCCAGGTTTTAAATGATAGCATATCAAGAAAAGCTAGCCACATAAACAAGAGGTTAATGGAAATTATGTTGAGAGAGGTAACCCGGTTGAATCATCTCGTGAATGATTTTTTGCAGTTTGCTAGGCCCCAAAGGATAGAAATTGAAGAATTTGACCTTAATCAGTTGATTAGGGATACCCTTTATATCTTTCAAAACAGCCAAAACTGGTCTCAACATGTAGCTGTGGAAACAAAATTTTTTTGCCCCTTAAAGATTATATCAGATCCACAACAGCTCAAGCAGGTATTTTGGAATATTTTTCTAAATGCATGTGAGGCAATGCCCAATGGCGGATCTATCTGTGTTAATACGGATAAAATAACGGAATTTACTGGATCAGGCGAGTTTATGGAGTCAGTAAGGATAAGAGTGGAGGATAATGGGCCTGGTATAGATAGCAAAGTACTTAAGGATATGTTTAGACCTTTTTCAACAACTAAGAAGGATGGATCCGGCTTGGGTCTGGCTATAGTTAAAAGGATTGTGGAGGGGCTTGATGGTAAGGTTTCAGGCCAAAATCTCGCTGGTGGAGGGGCAGTGATAACTGTCATTTTGCCTCTTTCAATGGAACAAGGCCCTTACTCTTAAAGGAGCAGGCAAGGAATGTTGAGCAGGTTCTAAAACCTATGCGTATTTACCAACAACCTTGGTTTTCCAAAATAATACACCCAAGTAGATATCTGGGGGAAGAGATAAATTCTATCAATAAAGACCCTTCCAATGTAGAGGTCTATATTGCTTTGGCCTTTCCTGATGTTTACGAAATCGGCATGTCCCATTTGGGGCTCAAGATTTTATACCATATCTTAAACTCACAGGACTGGCTTTCAGCGGAAAGGGTCTTTGCTCCATGGGTGGATCTAGAATCTGAGCTTAGAAACAGAAACATTCCTCTTACCTCTCTCGAATCAGGCAGGGCTCTTTCTGAATTTAATATAGTCGGTTTTAGTTTGCAGCATGAACTCTGTTATACCAACATTCTGTCCATGCTTGATCTTTCCGACATCCCGTTTTTATCCGAACAGAGGGGGTCTATGGATCCATTGATTATCGCAGGTGGCCCTGCGTGCTTTAATCCAGAGCCCGCAGCCACACTATTTGATGCCATGGTTATAGGTGATGGAGAGGAAGTAGCACTTTCGATCTGCCGAACTGTGAGGGAATGGAAACTGGACGGGAGAAGGAGCAGGTTTGAGTTGTTAAAAGAGCTCTCAAAGTTTAGAGGTGTCTATATCCCCTCTTTCTTTAAAGTTCATTATGATAGAAAAGGAATTATACGGTGTTTGGAGCCCTTGATCGACGGATATACAGGTGTTGAAAAGGCCATAGTTCCTGATCTCAATTGCTACCCTTTTCCCTCAAAGCAGATAGTCCCATTTGCCGAGCTGGTTCATGACCGATTCACGATTGAGATTGCTAGGGGTTGTAGTGGGGGGTGTCGTTTTTGCCAGGCTGGGATGATATATAGGCCGGTTAGGGAGCGGGATCCTCTTGAAATATTGCGTGCAGCTGAAGCCGGTTTAGATGAGACGGGATTTGAGGATCTATCCCTTCTGTCCTTAAGCTCAGGTGATTATACCTGTATCGTCCCCTTACTGAAGGAATTGGTGAGAAGGTTTGCAGATAGAAACGTTGCTATCAGTTTCTCGTCTTTAAGAATTGATGGGGTTATTTCTTTATTACTGGAAGAGATAAAGAAGGTCAGGAAGACTAGTTTTACTATTGCACCCGAGGCAGGAAGCCAGAGACTTAGAGATATTATCAATAAGGGATTGACGGATGATCAGATCTTGAGTACAGCCAGGGAGATTTATGAGGGGGGCTGGAACCTGATCAAACTCTATTTTATGATAGGTCTTCCTTATGAGGTAGAGAGTGATCTTATGTCCATAGTTGAATTAAGCAAAAAGATTTCTAGATTAGCACCTAAGAGAAGGAAGGGACATGTACTAAATGTAAGTGTTGCCTCCTTTGTTCCCAAGGCACATACACCTTTTGCATGGATACCACAGCTTGAACTTGAAGAGAGCAAACGAAGAATCGATCTTATCAGAAAAAGACTGCAGGGCCATAAAATAGGGGTTAAATGGAACAAACCAGAGGCAAGCTGGCTCGAGGGAATTTTTTCAAGGGGTGATAGGAGGTTAACCAAGGTCTTAGTCGAGGCATGGCAACAGGGTGCACGTTTTGACAGTTGGAGTGAGCACCTTAATCTGGATGTCTGGAAGAAGGCCTTAAGAAAGTATCGCCTTGATCCAGATTTTTACCTTGCTCGAGAGAGGGATCATGATGAGATCCTACCATGGGAACATCTCCATTCAGGGGTATCGAAGGGATTCTTGTATAGGGAATGGAAAAAGGCTATGGAGGGAGAAAGAACACCTTATTCAAGAGAGAATTGTTTGGGTTGCGGTGTCTGTAACGATCCTAACATTTCCCCGGTTCTATTTGATAGCTGGCATCACTTTAAAGAAAAAGTTATGAGTCAATCAAAGGAGTCAAAAGACAGGATCAAAAGGTATAGGCTAAATTTTACGAAACTTGAAAAGGCAAGGTATCTTAGTCACTTAGAGCTTATGAGGTTGTTTATTAGGGCATTCAGAAGAGCTGGGATGGATTTGGTTTATTCCGGTGGTTATCATCCTATGCCAAGGGTATCCTTTGCCTTGGCCCTCCCTGTAGGGATAGAGAGCCTGGCTGAGATGGTAGATATACAAGTCAAGAATAGCCAAAATACATGTCAAACAATTGAGCGGCTTAACAGGGAATTACCCCCTGGTATTAAGGTCCTCTTTATGAAGGAGATATCAACAAAGGCCCCTCCTCCTCGGACCAAAGAAAGCTATTTTCATATTAAGGTAAATGGATCTTTCAGCGCAGCCAGTCTGGATAGGTTTTTAAGAGTAGATACCTATCCAGTAGTCAGGAGACACAGAAATAGTGATAGAACAGTTGATATTCGATCTCAGGTAAGAGAGTTAAACCTTCTATCCAAAGACGAGATTCAGTTAGTTATAAGACACGGAAGAGGCCCGGGAGCGAAACCTGCCGAGATCATGAGAGAGATATTTGCCCTTCCCGATAGCCAGATGGAGGAGATGAGGATTCTAAAAACAAAATGTGTCCTTGCCTGTGGCTAGATAATGACTAATGAACTGGTAATAAATGCAAGACCACATGAGACAAGGGTGGCCTTGGTAGAGAACGGAACGGTAGTTGAGTTCCATGTCAAGAGGGGCCCTAGACAGGAACTTTTGGGAAATATTTATCTTGCGAGGGTGTTACGGGTTCTACCTGGAATGCAGGCAGCCTTTGTGGATATAGGCATAGATAAACCAGCTTTCTTATACGTAACAGATGTCTATAATGATCTTCGTTATTGGGAGCAGATTATGTTCCAAGATGTAGACGGGGATGATGGCCTAGAAAGTGTTACATCTTTGCGGATGCGTTGGTTAAAAGACAGTGATATTAATATAGAGGGTCTCCTGCAAGAAGGTCAGGATATCTTGGTTCAGGTTTCTAAAGAGCCTTTGGGTCCAAAGGGTGCCAGGTTAACCTCCCACATAACCCTTCCAGGACGTCATCTGGTTTTTATGCCTACCGTCGACCACATAGGTATTTCACGAAGGATAGAAGATGACAAAGAAAGAACAAGGTTAAAAAAGACCATGCAAGAGTTAAGGCCACCTAGCACAGGCTTTATTGTGAGGACTGTAAGCGAAAGGGCACCCAAAGAAAAGTTAGAGTGCGAGATGGAGTTTTTAACCAAATTGTGGACGAATATCCAAAAGAAAAAAGAAACATCCTCTGCTCCCAGCCTTCTTCACAGGGAATTAACCATTACTTTAAGGGCTGTACGGGATCTTTTTACTAGAGAGATTGACAGACTCGTGATCGACTCAAGGGAGGGGTATCAATCGATAATGGAGTTCATAGAGAGCTTTGCCCCAAATCTGAGGTACTCAGTTGAACTCTATGAAGGTAGGAAGCCTATATTTGATGCCCATGGTATTGAGATGGAGGTAAACAGGGCCTTGGACAAAAAGATCTGGTTAAGATCTGGCGGATATATTGTCATCGAATCAACAGAGGCCCTTACGTCTATAGACGTTAATACAGGAAGCTATGTGGGAACAAGAAGCCTGGAGGAAACAATTGTAAAGACAAATCTGGAGGCGGTTAAGGAGATTGCCTATCAAATAAGATTAAGAAATATTGGGGGCCTGATTGTCATTGACTTCATAGATATGAACAGGGAAGCGGACAGGGAAAGGGTCTTCCTGGACCTAAAAGAGGCCTTTGAGAAAGATAGGGCCAAGACCACTATCCTGAAGATATCGGAATTAGGGCTGATTGAGATGACTAGGAAAAGGACAAGGGAGGATATAAATCTCTTCTTAACTGAGCCTTGTTCATGCTGTGAGGGGAAGGGCCGGCTTAAATCGCCTACCACGATCTGCTATGATATCTTCAGGGACCTGGAAAGAGAGTCTGTCTCAGGCGAGGAGGGCACGATCTATCTGTTGGTAAATCCTGAAATAGAAAAGGTTCTCAAGGAGGAGGAAAGATATTCCGTTATGGAATTGGAAAAAAGGATCAATCGTCGCATTGTAATAAATGGAAAGGACGATTTTCATCTTGAGCAGCACGAAATGAGTCTTCAGTAAGCACCTTTTATCCCTATTCCCCCTATTTTTTCCGGACAGTAAACCCTCACGCCTTTTCAAGAAGGCGGCCTAATCTAGAATGCCTAGATACATCTTTCCCTATCTGTCTAATTCAATATCTCGATGTGTTAAGGCAATAAGATCTTTTGTTCTTTTAAGTTCTTTAAAGATATTATCGGCAATGCTTACAGACCTGTGCCTCCCCGCAGTACACCCTACAGCAATGGTCAAAGATGATTTTCCTTCTTTTTCATAAAGGGGGATGATGTAATTAAGGAGGTCTAGATATTTTTTCATGAAGATATGGGTTCCCTTGTACCTATCCATATATTCTTTGACCCTTGAGGACGTTCCGTCGAGGCTTTTTAATTCTTGAACAAAATAAGGGTTAGGGAGGAACCTAACATCAAGAACGAGATCTGCATCATGGGGAATGCCATATTTGAAACCGAAGGATAAGATGTAGATTTTCATCCCTTTTCCAGGAAGTGCCTTCAGCACATGACTGAGGATAATCTCCTTCAATTCATGAACGTTATAGTTTGATGTATCAATTATATGATCTGCAATCTCCTTGAGCTCCTTTAATTCCTCCCTTTCGGCCTGAATCCCTTCAGGAAGGCTCCTATCCCGGCTTAGAGGGTGTTTTCTTCGGGTCTGACTGTACCTCCTTAGCAGGATCTCTGTAGAGGCCTCAAGAAAGAGGATCTCAAAGAGGTATCCGTCTTCCCTGAGTTTGGTAAAGATATCGTGATATCTTCGGAGAAACTCTTTCTCCCTGAGATCCATAACCAGAGCGAGCTTCGTTATTTCTGAACCGGTCTCTGCCCTGAGCTCCAAAAATTTTGGCAGCAGGATCACTGGCAGATTATCTATACAGAAGAAACCAGCATCTTCGAGGGCATTTATCGCTGTGGTTTTTCCTGATCCTGAAAGCCCGGTAATAATTATAATTTTGATGTTTTTCACTTGTCCGAAGGTTGCCTTAAGATATCTTAAACAGGATTGATTATCTCCTCGTAGATACCACTCCTCGCAATTTCCTCCACACTTATAATGCCTTCCCGGATAACTATAGGAGGATCACTTGTCACATCAAGGATAGTAGAGGGATATTTTCCTTGTGTTATGCCACCATCTAATATTAGATCCAGATCATCACCTAAACATTCTACAACCTGATCAGCCATTGTGCAAGGAGGCCTCCTGGAGATATTGGCACTGGTTCCTGTAATTGGAACATGTACGGCCCTTGAGAGGGCGTTGGCCAAGGGATGGCTGGATATCCTGATAGCCACCTTTCCCTTACCACCCGTTAACACCAGGGGCAAGGTAGGTGAAGATTGAAAGACCATGGTGAGACCCCCTGGCCAGAATTTTTCCCCCATCCTTTTGGCCCTTGGTGGAATAGAGGCCGCGCACTTAGGGAGTTTCCTCAGTGAGGAAATCAAAATCAAGATGGGGAGATCAGGATCTCTTTTTTTTATCCTGAAAAGCCTTCCTATGGCATCGGGATTGGTGGCATCAACTCCTAGACCGTAAAAAGATTCCGTGGGAAAGGATACAATGCCTCCTTCTGAGATGATTCGAGCAGCCTCATCGAGGCCCTTTCTGAAGGATCCTTCTGAGCCAATTTTGACTATACGCGTCAATGTTTATTGTCCCCCTTTACCTTCATCAGGCCCTCTTTGAAGGCTTTCAATCTCTTGGCAATGTCAGCATGCTTGAGGGCTAGTATCTGGGCAGCAAATACAGCGGCATTCTGGGCACCACCTCTACCAATTGCCATAGTAGCTACAGGCACACCTGCAGGCATCTGGACCGTTGACAGAAGCGAGTCAACTCCCCTAAGGGGAGATGAGTCAATGGGCACCCCGATGACCGGCAATGTGGTATAGGAGGCCAATGTCCCTGCCAGGTGGGCTGCCCAGCCAGCACCTGCAATAATAACCTCGATTCCTCTACCAGAGGCACTGATGGCGTAGTCCCTGATCTTATCAGGAGACCTGTGGGCAGAGGATATGATTATTTCGAAGGTTATGTCCATTTCTTTGAGGGTCTTTATACATTCACTCATTACGTCCCTGTCAGAGACGCTTCCCATGACTACTCCTACTAATGGTCTGTCTTGCATAATCGTAATCCTTATTTAGATGTTAAAGGCTTCAGTTTTTCTGGGACAGAAGATTGCCTTTATTTCCTGAACTAATTTTGGCCTAATATTTTTTTGATGATATTACTCTATTACACCAATTCGATGCTTCATCTCAAGACCCTTCTCACTAAACAGAGGCGTTTTAGCCATCATCATCCAATAAAATCAACCGCTTACCATTCGTTTAATGCCTTTATTTCCCTTGTCATGATAGGCCCTTGCTGTTAACATGCATAAAAAAGAAGAAATCAAGGAGAAGAGATGCCTGTCTATGAATTCTACTGTGAAAGGTGTAATACTGTTTTTAATTTTTATTCAAAATTAATAAATACGAGCAAACAACCAATCTGTCCCAGATGCAGGAAGGTGAAATTAAGACGATTTCTATCGAGCTTTTCTATTCTGAGGCAAGGCCCCGAGGGAGACAGTAAAGATTCCCTCCCTTTTGATGAGGAAAGGACGGAAAAGGCTGTTGGTATGCTTGCAAGGGAGACTCAAAATTTTAATGAAGATGATCCCAAACAGGCAGCTAATCTAATGCGCAGACTTTCTGAGATTTCCGGGTTAAATCTGGGGAAAGGGATGAAAGAGGCAATAGAGAGGATGGAGGCAGGGGAGGACCCTGAAAAGATTGAGGAAGAGATGGGAGATATTTTAGAGGAAGAACCATTTGCCCTCCCGGAAAAGAAATCGTCACGGGAAACATCTAAAACGCCTTGTAAAGATGAAACCCTTTATGAATTATAGGCATAAGACCAGCCTCGTTCCCGGGGGATAGAGTTTGTTTGGGTTCAAAAACTTGGCTTACTCCGCTTTATCACAGATCCTTACCTCTTTCTCGTAAGTCCACATTAGCGTTAGTTATGAGAAGGCCGTTTGGGGTACCCATTACACCCCCTTTCCAAAGGGGCACACTGGATACCTGCATGCTGGGCAATTGAGGCATAGTCCCCCATGTCCCAGATCCACGATATCCTTCCTGGTAATCACATCTCCAGACATGACCCTCGCGAGAAAGATATCCAGTACTGTTACCTTGTGATAGAAAAGTCCAGCTGGTATGCCGAGAACAGGAATATCCCCCAGATAGGCAAGCGCAAACATGGCCCCTGGAAGGATCGGGGATCCATATGATACCAATTTGGCACTGGAGCAGATAATTCCATCAAGGGTAACATCATCTGCATCTACGGAAAGGCCACCTGTGATGATAATAATATCACAACCGTTCTCTGCTGTTTGACATATTGCCCGAGATATTGCCTCCTTTTTGTCAGGACAGATTTGGTGGGATATGATCTTTCCACCAAGGGATTGAACCTTAGGTGATAGGATATCTAAGGAACAGTCTTTAACCCTGCCGGAGTAAAGCTCTTCACCTGTAACAACCACCCCAACATTCTTTCTGGAAAGCGGAAGAAGCCTTAAGAGAGGTCCCTTATCTCTGATTTCCTCAACCACCGGCCAGAATCTGGATTCCTCTATGCAGACCGGTATAATTCTTGTGGCGGCCACGGTCATACCCCTAGAGCAGATAGTATTTTGATGAATCGTTGAGCAGATGATCGTTTCAGATTGATTTATAGATGTTAGGAGTCTGAGATCGATCTTGAGTAGACCATGGATCTGGGCCTTGAGAATGAACCTGCCTTCGCTCGGCCCCTCAAGGGTAAACCATTCCTTTTGAAATGCCTCGGCCAACACCTTAGCCGCATCGTCCTCATGGATATAGCCTGTGTCAGGGTTAAAAACGTAGACGTAGTCGTTCCCCATCTCCCTCAAGATAGGTACATCCCCAACACTCAGGACATGCCCCTTCTTAAAGGCAGGCCCTTTTGATTTTCCCGGCACGATCCTCGTTATGTCGTGGGCCAGGGGCTTTCCAAGCGCCTTCTCAATTGACAATTTAATCATGATTCAAGAAATCAGGAATGAGCTCAGCGGCTTGCCCCAATCGGCCTGCACCCCGCAGGCAATATTGGGGTCTTGGTTATTTTCCATTTAGCAGGGCAAGCGGATGAATCTCCAAGACGTTTAGATCCTATCTATTTTTTTGAGGCAACTACTATCTTCTTCACTGAGCCCGAATTTGTAAGCCTTGGTGTCCCTCCGCCTTCACTAACTATCTTAAGGGATTTCCCCCCATCAACTATCTGAACACCCCCTAGATAAGTTATGGGGCTCTTTTCGAAGGTATCTGGAAGGAGCGGTGTGGAGGGGCCCAGTAAAACCGCCTCCCTGGCTCCTCCGATATATTTCATGATCTGGTCAAGTGTTTGATTTATCAAGGTGGTTGCAGATAGGATCACAATGGTACAATCGGGTATGCGAAATCTCATCTCCTCTGGACCCAACAGTCCCCTTCTCCTATTTATTTCCCTTTCGAATATCAAGAGCTCGCCACATCTTCGCCGGATAGGTTCGATCAGGGGAGCGAAAAATCCCACCATCCCTACCCTATCATTGGGGCCTATTTTTAAAAGCGGAAGAAAATCTTTGCCCAGGCTTTCAGGGAGGTGAGGCTGGAGCAATGCGTTCAGGGTAGCTAATCCTATTGCAGTGGAAAGAAGGTCACCCCTCCTCATCCATCCAATGAGCTCCTTTGCTGTCCTTCCGGTTATGTTCCCTGCCTCTTTAACCGCAGCGCACGTTCGGCGGATATCATGGCGAAAGGTATAGGCCAGACCTACATCTTTGCATGAGACCTCTACTGCGGTATAACCGAGGCCCACTCTGAGATCAGTAA
Source organism: Deltaproteobacteria bacterium (assembly GCA_020349945.1). Taxonomy (GTDB): domain Bacteria; phylum Desulfobacterota; class DSM-4660; order Desulfatiglandales; family B25-G16; genus JABXJZ01. The sequence continues at coordinate 1,482,837 of CP070704.1, read as the reverse complement.
CTATCTGATCATCGGCCAGATCTATACCTCTTTCCATCAGTTTTTCCATAGTTGAGTTCATAGTAGCCTTTCTAAATCCTTGGGATTATCAATGTCCCAAGTAACTGAATCATCTCTCCAGGGTATCTTTTTTACCATTTTTGGGTATTTCTTGATGAGAATCCTGAGGCCGACATCTCCCTTGATCTTGCTGATATCCTTTTTAAATCGATTTATATCAATAATGACCGGATGCCCTGTAATGCCATTGAACACAGGAAGCAGAATCCCTGCCCTTTCCGCCAGGAATTTTTTGATAAAAAAATTGATGGTTTGCGGGGTGAGAAGAGGAAGATCTGAGAGAGAGATCAGGAGCCCGCCGGCCTTCTCCTCATCCTGAAGGCAGCTCAGGCCTTTGCGGATTGAAGAGGATATTCCTTCCTGGGATTTTTCATTAATAGCCAGTCGCCCCCCTCCCCATCTGCACCAGAACGCATACCATGTATCAACCCTTTCTTGGATTACCATTCCTGAGAATGAAAGTATGTCGTTATTCTCTATGAGGATCTTTCCAAGATTAGGAGAGACAACAGCTATAAGAGAAGAGATCTGACTCTGCAGATGAACCCTAAGTGCTCTTTCTAACAGTGTTTCACCTGTCGGAAGCAGGCTGAGTAGCTTATCAGAGCCAAAACGTATAGAGCTCCCAGCAGAAAGTAATATACCAGGTATGGTTTCCACTTATGTTATTCCCAGGGTTCTTAGAATCTTTAAAGCTCTCGGGTTTTGGCCCTATGCCCTCTTTCCCCTCTAACCTTTATGATCTCGGCCATGATGCTCACAGCTATCTCTTCAGGTGTTTCAGCATTGATATCGATTCCGATGGGGGCGTGGACACGTTCAAGTAATTTCTTAGATACCCCTTTGGATTGTAAATGCGAGAATACCGCCTCTTTCTTTTTTCTACTTCCTATCATTCCTATATAATCTGCCTCGGTCTTCACTGCCCATTCTAATATCTGTTCGTCAAATTGATGACCCCTGGTCATTATGACTATATAGGATAATCTGTTGATATTTAGTTTCGAGAATATCCCCGAAAGGCCTTCAACGAGTATCTCATCTGCCTCGGGAAATCGGTTAGTGTTAGCAAACTCCGTCCTATTGTCAACCACAGCTACCTTAAATCCCACCATCTTGGCAATCTTGGAGATGGAAAAGGAGACATGTCCTGCTCCAAAGAGGTATACAGTGGGTTGAGCAACAATTGGTTCAACAAAGATATCCATATTCCCACCACAGAGCATTCCCGCTTCAGCTACCTCTTCCCCTGTCAGATTAAAATGCAGGACCTTTGGCCTGGCCTCTCTCATTACATCCATGGCCTCTCGACAAACCTTAGCCTCCAGGCTTCCCCCGCCTATCGAGCCGAGGATCGCACCATCAGCTCTTATTAACATCTTTGAGCCTTCTCCCCGGGGGGTAGAGCCATTTGCTTTTATTACAGTAGCAAGTGCAGCACTCCCTCCTTCAGATCTGATTCTTACAATCTCCTCAAAGATATCTCCCATGCCATTACCCCTTAAAGACAACCTCTATCACTGGAGGATTTAATTGGGCCTGGCCTAGGACAACTCTATGGATCCGGGGATGACTTCTATCTAGAATCTTAGAGGCCAAATCCCTTGCAATTGATAGGTCGGCATGGAGATCGACCTTGTTGATGAAGGGGATAATTCTGGCCTGATTCGGGCTCCCCGTAATTATACCAGAAGGGTGAAGAATCAGGGTAACCATGGTTTCTGGTGAGACAATCCCACCCAGCGGCAGCCCTGTCAATTTCGATGCGATGGCCGATCGAAAGACATTTTCTTCTGACAACTTACAACCTAATGCGTCAATGCCAACTACAGGTATCACCAGAGAGGTCTGCTGGGGAATTAGTGGCTCGAGGGCTGGATTTGGGGCCTTCAAGGGTCTCCTCGACGCCCCGTCTGCCTCGACGATAATACAGTTCACTGGGGTCAGTCGGATCAATTTCGAGACCAGCGAAGGGCTCATCCCCTGTAATTTTCCACAGTCCGCCAGTGATTCCGAGGCAATAGTGACATGCCCTACCTTGCCTACGTTTTCATAGATGAAATCAATTATCTCCTTTTCCTCAGGGGATATGAGGAGAGATGGGATGTCAGAGGAAGGGGGAGGAAATATCTTCGTGGTCGTAGTAGTGATTACCAGCCCTATATTGTTGCATAATTCACGGGCCAGGACAAACATAAGCGTGGTTTTGCCTCCGGCACCCACCAGGCTGACCAGCTCCTTTGGTTGGATGTCGAGGGCCTCTCTAAGGCTATTGATGGCTTTAGTAGATATCAATCTTCTCCCTTGGCATTTTATAGGGCGCGCCGGTTGAGATAAGACAGTATCCCTTCCAGTAATCCACCTGCAACAGCCCTCGCCTTATCGGAGATAGTATAGCAGTATTCCTTAATGCCCCTCGGATCTATATCTCCTATTTTCATTCCACTGCACACCTCGGAACCGCTCCTCAACAGTCCCCTAATAACCCCCTTGATTTTTGCTTTAACGGGAAGACCATCAATCAAGGCGATAGTCTCGCCCGGCTTAATATAATCACCGACCTCCTTTGCGGTCCATAGTTGCCCATCTGTTGGAGCTCTTAGTACTCTTTCAGTAGAAAAGCCGGCAATTACCCCTGGGATACCCGTGTTTTTTTCTGCTTCTCCTTCTGATATCACCCTTCCCAGGTTATGGCCGCGGTTGGTCTCCACTACCAGGTGAACATCTCTGCCTGCATAGAAACCGGGTCCCAAGGCCATAACCAGAGGGGCATCTGTTATCTTTGTTCCTAGATTCCTCTTTGCAACAGTGGCATCCACCAGAACATCTGGCTTTAAGAACTCCTTAATCTTGGTCTCCGGATCTACAATGATAGGTATCTTATCATCACTGCCCCAGAACCTTGGGATCCCTTTATGCGAAGATACAAGTTTGGCTGTCAGGCCTTCAACTGTCTTTTCACCTTCATAGATTGCCTCAGAGAAAGACACCCCCCTCCTAATCGCTCGGGGTTCAGATATCTCGGTCATACATAGCTTGAAATGGCACCTATTGAACCGGTGGGCGATCCCGCTGGCCATCTCACCCCCACCTTTGATAAGGACTGTTAAATGATCTATCAACATCTTTAGCCTATTTTATCTTCAGTTCTCATAAAAATAGATTTTGCATTGGTTTAGCCAATCGAGGGCAGAGGTGGTTTGGGCAATTTTGAACGAATGGAGGGCTGCTTGAAACTCGTCCGCGGTCCTTTCCTTTGAATTCCTTGTCACATCGAGTTTTTCTTGCAAGACACCTATCTGCTTGTCAATAATTCCAGAGACCCCCTTTAACTTAAGCTCTTTGATAAAGAAGAGCTTGGCCATAAATTCTATGCGGAGGTCACGCACGTGCTTGACCGGGGAGTAAGCCCAATCAAGGAATCTATCTTTGCCTGCCTGGGTAATAGAGAAAATCTTTTTTGCAGGCCTCTTTTCCTGCAATTCCTTCCTTGATACCACCATTCCATTTTTTTCCATCCTTTTCAACAAGGCATAGACCTGGCTCATACTGAGATGCCAGAACTGGCTCATCTCAGATGAAAAATAGCTGTGCACCTCATAGCCGTGTTTTGGGCCGCGCATGAGAATACCAAGAAGGGCATATTCTGGGGATAATTTGAAACTCATATTAGCCACAGGCTCTATTCATGTCGAGAATATTCCATATTGTAATAACACTCAATAGAAAAATACAGGTACCCCGGTAATCTCAAAATTCATAATAAGCAGGTCACCCACAAGGTGAAGCTAACCATTATGCAGGTGCCCGTTCGTGCCTAACAAAAAGATGCCCTAAAGATCAGGGTCAGGGGATACCTCAGAATATTCGATACCTGCCTCGTGTTCTGCGTCTGAATCTAGAACCCCACCCCCTTGCTGGCTCAGTGCCTTTTCGACCAGCATGCTGAAATTGTGGGGGTTCTTTCCAGATCGATATGTTGGAAGCTACTTCCCTATCCAGTGCTATGTTAGCGTTTTCGCACTCAATCACGTAAGAAGGGTATTTCTGATGTACCTTAATAACCACCCCTGGCCTGATCTGAAGTGCGTCTATCCTATGAAACTGTTGATCGTTTTTGTAATTGACATAGGCAACGCGGCCGGATTGTCCTATTTGTAACTCTGTCAAGGGGATGACAGGGCTCTCCGCTGTCCTGGCAAAGCGCTTGCAGCATTCACCTTGAGGTATCGGGTTTCCGTGGGGACATTCTTTGGGATGACCAAGTAAGGTACAGATACTGTCTACAAGCTCAGTAGCAATGGTATGCTCAAATTCACAGGCGCCTGACTCAAACTCACCACCTAAAACATCATAGATTAACCTTTCGGCAAGCCTGTGCGAACGGATTACTCGTCGTGCCTCATCCTCGCCCTTTTTCGTAAGGAGGATTTTACTACTGTCTTTTGTTAATTCCACCAAATCTTCATATAGTAATTGATCAACTATGCTAGCATCGAAATCTTCGCCAATGGCGCTGTTTAAGGCCTCGATTGAATCCTTTCCCTCCTCTTTCATAGACCACAATGTCTCCAGATATTCCTCCCTTCTTTGTTTCCTAATCATGCGATTCATCCCCCCTATTAAAACTGGAATATCACGGTCAGCACCCAATTAAGAGCCCCAGCTATTAAGAACGAGCTTATATTGATAATGACGCCCATAATAAGGGCCCGTTTTGCACCGAGTTCTTTGATCATTGCCATGATGTTCGCAAGGCAAGGAACAAACATCGTGGCAATAGTTACAGCAACTATACATTGCACGTAATTCAGTTTCCCTTTCTCTACGAGATCTATAATCAAGGCTGCAGCAGCCTCATGCCTGGCCATACACAGGATAAGCGCATCGACCATCTCTAAGGGAAGCCCTAAAAGCCCCTTGATCACTGGACTCAAAGCCCTTTTTGTTGCATCAAGTATTCCCAACTTATCAATCGCAAATAAGACGAGCGCTGCATAAAGGAACACAGGTATAGCTTCCTTAAGAAACCAGTAAAGCCGGTAGTAAGTTTTTATGAGTACGGCTCTTGGGTTAGGCAATCGCATGAGGGGCAGTTCCTGAACAAATTCAGTCTTTTCCTCCTCTTTCAAAATCTTGTTTAAAGCCAGTCCTGCTGCAATCTCTACAAATGTCAGGACGGAGAAGGTTAAAATAAATGCATTAATGCCCATCCTGCCAAGTATACTCATATTGAGCCCCATCTGGGGCGCACAGGGTATAGCAAAGGCGACTAAATATATGGCTATGTACCTCTCTCTTCTTGAATGCAGGGATTTGGTTGTCAAGGTAGCCATGGTCTTACAACCAAATCCGAGGACCACCGGCATTATGGCAGCACCGCTCAATCCGATCTTTTCGAAAATCCTCTTTGTCAAAACGGTTAAATTGGGCATATATCCACTGTCTTCAAGGATGTGGAGCATGACGAAGAATACCGACAGTATAGGTAGAACCGTTATGAGTGCGTTGCTAAGCCCCAGTGATAAAACCCCGTAATCTCCAATCAGGAAATCGTGCCAAAATCCTGCTGGGGAGATTCCAGCTATCATATTTTCTATGGGGACCCATAATACATCATTCATCCATTTTGCTATTGTGTTGGCCACGTTAGCAACGAGCAAGTACATCACGTAGATGATCATAAGCAATATAGGAATTCCGAATACGGGATGGCGGCTCAAACGGGCAAAGTCCTGTGATAATTCTCTGGGTGCCATCCTTTGCCTTCGAACTACCTTCTCTGTAATATCATCCACCCACTCGCTCCGCCTCCTGCTTATGACTCTGCTAATTTTGCCCCTAAATCGTCCCTTGCCCTCGTTAACCTCTTTGTTCACAGATGCAATCTCTGCCTTACCGTATGCCTTTTCCAGGTAATCGGTCATAAACGGATCATTCATGAGCAAAAGAATAGCTGATTTGCGCTTATAAGGAAGATTCTTGGGTAGCCTGGATTCAATAGCCGATATTCTCTTCTCTATGGTATCTCCATATTGAATCTCCCATGTTCCTCTCTGAGCCTTAATAAGCGCATCCCTTAATTCCCCTGTCCCTTGCCCGGTCACGGCAATAGATTCTACAACGGGAACTCCCAAAAGGCGGGATAATCCCACGGAATCGATCCATATTCCCCTTCTTGAAGTTTCATCTACCGCATTCAGAGATATAACCATCGGCATTCCCAATTCCAATAGATCGGCTGTCAGGGTAAGCGATTGTTTCAGTTGATTTGCGTCAATGCATTGAATGATTACTTCCGGTTCTTCCGAAAATATCAAATCCCGCACCACTTTCTCATCTTCAGAATCAATGTAAAGAGAATGAAGACCAGGAGTATCTATGACCTCGTAGGTTTCGTTTCTTATCCGGGAATGAGTTCTTCTTATTTCAATAGTGGTGAGCGGATAGTTAGCGACTACGTTATACTCTCCGGTAAGATTGTTAAATATCTGAGTCTTGCCCGTGTTAGGTAACCCAACTATGGCAACCTTTTTGTGGTTGCCGCCGGGATTAGTTTTGGTCATCGGGTTCTACTCTCTTTTGAGTGGCATTCGCGATTATCCGTTCCGAGCATTTGGCTTTACCCTCTGGCTCTCTATGCCCCCTGTATTCATCAAAATAATCAAGGCAGGTCGCTCCAGCCCTAGGACAATCCTCGATAAATGTCATAAAGGCCACAAATCTTTCAAGTGTAGTGGAGCTAACAGCATGCTCCATCTTACAGGCATCCTCATCTGCCTGATCAAAGTCTATCTTGAATATATCAGTTAAGAATCTCCTCAGGATTTGATGCCTTTGATCTATCTTGCTTCCAACATCGGAGCCTTTTCCGGTGAGCTCAAGGTATTCATATCTTTCATAGTCAATCAGGCCTTTATCGCTGAGGGCCTTAAGCATATTGGTGACAGTAGGCATCTTAACCCCAAGCCTTCTGGCAATATCCCTTACCCTGACAGCCCTCTTCTCCTTGGCGAGGTTAAAGATAGCCTCAAGATAATCTTCCATAGTTGGTGTAAGGGGATTTTTAGCGGTATTATTAATAGACCCAGGCACAATAACCTCCTTTATTAGATCCCTTTAACTAAATTTTATTAATCTAATTCTAGTGCCAAAAAAGCCTTATTTGTCAAGTATTTTTTATATTGGTTAACACAAGGGACCCCTCTTATTGCTTGAAGGAAAATCGATGCCTTCGTATAATTCCATAGGGCACCTTATTAGTGGTATTGTGTTAGTTTTACTGCCTGTGACACAGCCTTTGAGGTGGTCCGTGCAATGCAAGCGCGCTGTAACCGGGCTTACAGGTCCGGGGGGCTGTCGGGCACAATATTGGCAATGAGGCCTTGGACCGGGTAAACACAAGATCATTTGCCGCACCGCCAATAACCAACTCAGAGAGGAGCGCCACGGTGAACTCCTGGAACAAAAGGGGGTGGGCTATGCACCCGATTACATTGGCAAGGCCGGTGGGACCATTTATGAAACGGATAGGTTGGGCGTCGGTGTGGTCAATCACGAACGAGGCAGGGAAAAGGTATATCGCATCTATTAGAACATGTAGAACATGGAGTGGGTCTTCGAGATTGCTGACTATGACGAGATCTCTACCCACTTAGCGGCTGATCGTATGGTGGAGGAGAGAATCAAGAAAATGGCCGAGGTCAAAAAGTATGCGGACGACCTGAGACCAGAGGGCATTGGAATTCTCCCATTTTTTATTGGAAATCGCCCTGCCGCTTGTACACAAGGTTTAGCATCAACACTGTTTGTAAGGCAGATAAGATTACAAAATATCCTAGCCATAAAGGCATTCCGGCCCACTGCGGATGTGATTTACCCCATGCCCAGAAGTCCAAAGCGAGTAGAAAATTTCCAAGCAATAAGTAAAGATATGGATCCCACATCCAAACAGGCATCTTGATACGTAAGGCACCTTCACGCCATAATAAAAACCCATGAATACAAAGATAGACAGACGATGTTACGATCATGACTGGAACCACCGGCAAAAAGGCGCCTGTGGGAATCAGTTTAAAATAATACAATAACATCGTTCCTTCCCCACAAAGGATGGATAATATTGCAGGAAGGGCCTTAACTCTTTTGAGGTATAACCCAAATATCACAGTCGGAAACAAGACAGCAAGCCCAGTAAAGGTTTGTGTTGCAATTTGGAGAATTGTGGCAGGAGGTTTATATGCAAGGGCAAGCCCTGCCAGGCTTAAGAAAATGACAAAGACCCTGCCCATTGCGTATCCTTTCATATGCTTGCCAGCCACTAAGGGGACGATGTCCCGCGTGAAAATGGAGCTCAGAGTGAGGAGCTGAGAATCCATAGTAGACATGAGAGCGGCCAGGCCACAGGCAATTATTAGAGCAGACATAATATCTCCGGAAACCAGGGTTACAACCATAGGCAAAATTCGGTCAGCCTGCTTGCCGACAAGATGTGGAAAAGACAGGTGACCTAATACTCCTACAGCAACAGGCATAAAAAAAACAACCGTACATACCGATGGATAAAAAAGCATCATTCGGGAAATTGTCTTATCACTTTGAGCGGTGAAAAAGCGCTGGAATAACTGAGGAAACATGGGGTCGCAAAAAAACCAGAGCATGATATAGCTGAACCACATGGCAAGGGTATATCTCCCTAAACCGCCAGGACGTGAGAACAATTCAGGATTCGTCGCCATAACCTTTTGATTGGCAATGGTAAACCCACCATGATATTGAGCAACCAAGATCAATGAGATTGCCAACAAGACAGCCATAAGCGCCCCTTGAAACAGATCCGTCCAGGCAACAGCTCGCAATCCTCCTCTGAGGGTATACAAGACGATAACCCCAGTTACTAGAAGACACCCGTTAAGATAGGGGATTCCTACTAGTTCTTCTAATGCGTATCCAGCAGCCATGGGCTGTAATGCCAAATACGGCACTGTAAATACAATCATAACAACCGCAAAAATAAATGACAGCAGAGGGCTTCCGTATACAGCACGTATCATTTCGGGTGGCGTCACAACGCCGTGCGCTCGTCCTACAAGCCAAATTTTTCGACCGAGTATCCAGAATGTCAGGGCCATGAACCCCGTGCCAAAACCCATTATCGGAAAGAAGGCATACCCATCTCTGTATCCAGCTCCCGAAGTTCCAAAAACAGTAAAAGCCGAGAAGTTTGTTGCGACCATTGTTCCCAGCAATACCCACGTACCGAGCTTTCTATCAGCTAAAAAGTAATTTTCTGGTGAAGATCTCCAATGTGTACGTGCTATGAAGCCGATAAGCAATACAACAAGAAAATAAGTAACAAGCACAGCTATTTTCACGCTCATGTTATAGAAATCTCCTTGTCGTGGGGATTGCCGTAGATGGGATGTTCGACCGTAATGACATTCACTCCGGCCCGGGCAAGCAGGTATCTCCGGCATGGGAATGTTGTTGTGTAGGCAAGCAATAGAGAAATAGGATTCCCTCTATTTTTTAACAATCTTTCCCAGCTTGACGCCTATCCAGTCTTTAATTCTATCTATTAGTGAGGGGCCTTTTACCTTCAGGATGCATTCAGCCTCTCTGTCTGAAAGCATGCTCATTGCCCGGGCACGATACGTACCAACAGGCATAGGCGGTCCTGTTATAATTATGATGTTTTCCATCTTTTCGTTTGAGCCAATTTTGGCCCTGAGGAAATCCGTGACCTTGGTCAAGGTTGCTACCTCAGCATTAAAGGTCCCATCTTTTTCTATATCAGCAGAGGCTATTGGTAGATCGACCTTTTTTTCATTAACCGGCACATTAAGGAGTTTTATGAACACACTATCACCGGACTCAAAACCTGAACCGCTGAAGACAATCCTTGTTGCCTTTAATTTAGCAACGCCCAGGCGAACTGTGCCAGGATTAACAATAAGTTGCGGATAATTAATCTCCTGATTCAGGCTCTTGGTTGGTTCTGAACACCCTGAGATCAAAAAAATACCAGATAGAACCAGAAAACAGGTGGTTGTTAAAAATCTTTTTAAATCCCTTTTTCTCATCTTAATCCTCCTTTTCTTAGAAAAATTTTGCCTTTCCCGTCTTTACCCCGTGAGAATGCCCAAAACATTGCCCGCTTTTTCATAAGGGTTAGGATGCCCTCTGGAAAATCTAGCGGGGTTTATCTGACATGGAACCCTTCCTCTTCTGGTATCGTGCAACAGCCCTGTTATGTTCTTTTAAGGTGGTAGAAAAATGATGGCTCCCATCATTTCTAGAGACAAAGTAAAGGTAATCTGTTTCTGCCGGGTTTACTACAGCCATGAGGGCCTCTCTGCCAGGATTGGCGATTGGCCCAGGAGGGAGTCCATAGGTAATATAGGTATTATAGGGACTGGCTGTACGAAGATCCTTTCTCCTCAGGTCTCCATTAAAATCCTTAAGGCCATAGATAACAGTTGGATCACTTTCAAGCCTCATCCTCTTTTTAAGTCGGTTGAGAAAAACTGATGCAATTACAGGCCTTTCCTCAGCAAGACCAGTTTCCTTTTCCACTATAGAGGCCAGGGTTACTATGTCGCTTAGCGGCAACAGTTCGCCTGTGGTGGAGCCCTGACCCCTTATCAGGTTATTAAAGACCTCCCAAAAGCGATTAACCATAAGGTCAATCAACTCCCTTGCACCCATATCCCTGCTTATTACATATGTGTCAGGATAGAGGTAGCCCTCTAAGCTTGGCCCATCAATATGGTAAGAGGCTACAAGGCTCGTATCCCCAACAAGGGAGATGAATTCTCCCTTGCTAACCAGATTGTTTTTGGCCAGTATATCAGCGATTTGTTCAGCAGTAAGACCTTCAGGGATGGTTAAAGGGTATGTCTTGACCGCCCCGGAGGCAAGAATATTATATATCCTTATCGGGGCCATTGATTGACTAAGGCCGTATTCACCTGCCTTTATATCCCTTGTACCTCCTTTTAGGATAGCCCAGAGCATAAATAAACCCTTGCTTTTGATAAGCCTTTTTCTCTCAAGTTCCATAGCGACTGTCTTTAGGCCACTCCCCTTTTTCACTACAAAGATCTCTTCTTTTTTATCGGCCTCTGCAGGGGTTATCAAGAAATATGCACCGTACAGGGCAAAAAATGCACACAGGAAAAAGATTAGCAGAGCTGAAGTAAAGATTAATCCCCTTTTTGACATTTTACTTACCAATAATTCCGCTCATGAAAAGTGCCCCTGAGATGAGTAGGCCAACGGAGATAAGCGTTTGAATAGTCAAGGCCTGTGCTGGGATTAGGTCTTGAAAGAAAAGGTATCTCCTCCACAGTATTTGAATGGCCTTGCTGGCCAGGGGAATGGCCCCTAGCGATATGACAACGAGGGCGGGAAGACCTATGAAATAGATAAGAAAAAGAATGGTCAAAAATGGAAGGACCATTATCAGACAATATAAATAGCGTGCCCTCCTGAGGCCAAGCCTGATGACCAAGTTTCTTTTGTTAGCGTCCAGGTCTGCCTGATAGTCTGGAAATTCGTTTATCCAGATTACGGCCATTATAAGGAAGCCATTAGGAATGCCCAGCAAGAAGGCAGGCCATGAAAGACTATCAGTCATAACATAGTATGTACCCAGGGTTATAAGGGGGCCAAAGGCAAGAAATATTAAGGGCTCGCCGAGACCACGCGACATAAGTCTAAAGGGCGGACTGGAGTATGCCCAGCCTGCCAAGAGACCGCAGAGACCAAGCAACAAGACATAGGGCCTACCCCAGAAGGTAAACCAGATTCCACATGCAACCCCGATGAAAAAGGATAGGATAGAGAGAGCAAGGATAGTATTTGGTTGTATCTCATTTTCCTGAATTACCCTGCTTCCGCCACTGAATGGTGTGAGCCTAATGTTGACTGGATCACTCCCTGATGCATCATAATAGTCGTTCAGCAGATTCGAACCCAGGTGGAGGGCACCGACACCTATCAGGGCCATGAAAAAAGCAGGAAGAGAAAATGATCCTCTTTGAAACACAAAGGCAGAGGCAGTAATTAATGGTATTATTGAACCTGCCAGAAATGGTAGCCTCAGGGCCTTAATATATGCCTTAACCATATCTTTCCGTATCAAAGGAACCGTTTTCGATCTGATTTAGCTATGTACACCTACGAGGAAGAAAGCCCTTGAATCAACCAGATGAGGGATGCAGGATCGCCTCCCTGTCCAGTCTTGCCTCCATAAATAGCAAGCCCCTAATAAAAAATGATTACCTTATTTGATAATGTCTCCTGAAGTCTTCAAGTGGGCAGTTAGAACACAGAGGTTTTTTCCTGCAAAAGCCTTTTCCCGTCTTTACGAGCAAGGCGTGAAACTCTTTAAAAAGATCCGTATCATGAGGTAGATTATCCATAAAAGACAGCTGCAAATCATTGTATCCTGCCTCTTCTTCAACGAGACCATGTCTTGTCAAGATCCTGTAGGTATAGGTATCAACCACAAACAGAGGCCTCCCAGCTCCATATAAGATAATGCTATCCGCTGTTTCCATTCCAATTCCCTGGACAGACAACAGCTCTTTCCGGATAGTATCGGTGTCAAGGCAAAAAATTCTATTTATATCCCCGTTGTATTTATCCTCAATCAACTTGATAAGGTTTTTCAAACGCTTGGCCTTAAGCTTATAATACCCGGCAGGTCTGATGTATTCAGCCAAGATAGATGCTGGTATTTGACCGAGGCCTCTTATGGACAAGAGATTTTTTTCTCTTATATTGTGGATGGCCTTTTCCACATTATTCCAGCTGGTGTTCTGGGCTAGAATAGCACCAACCATCATCTCAAGCTCTGTCTCTGCTGGCCACCAGTTTTGAGGCCCAAAGGCAGAAAAAAGGAGATCGTATATCTCCATCAAGACCTGGCCGGTCGCTGTAATCACTATCTCGTTCCTGTGATTTTGTAGGTATGCAGCCATTCTGCCCCCGATGGACTGAGCGCTTACCCATTTGTTTACTAACTTGACAGTGTTTCAAAGATACCTTAGATTTACTGCCTATGTCAATGCAACAACTGAAGAAGACACGGAATATAGGTATCATTGCCCATATAGACGCTGGGAAGACTACCATAACAGAGAGGGTACTCTTTTACACTGGTAGGTCTTACAAAATGGGGGAGGTTCATGATGGAGAGGCCATCATGGACTGGATGCCCGAGGAACAGGAGAGGGGTATAACAATAACATCTGCTGTCACAACCTGCACGTGGCTTGGGCACACAATAAACATTATAGATACGCCAGGACATGTGGATTTTACTATTGAGGTTGAGAGATCCCTGAGGATTTTGGATGGGGCAATAGGGGTATTTTGCGCAGTGGGCGGTGTGGAACCTCAGTCGGAGACAGTATGGCATCAGGCAGATAGGTACGGGGTTCCAAAGATAGCATTTATCAATAAGCTGGATAGGCCAGGAGCCAATTTTTATGGTACTGTGCGAATGATAAGGGAAAGGCTTGGTGCCACCCCATTGGTCCTTCAGTTACCGTGGGGGCAGGAAGAGGAGTTTCAGGGCGTAATTGATCTCATGGAGATGAGGGCTACTGTCTGGAATGAGGATGATCTTGGGGCCTCTTTTCAGAAAGTAGCCATCCCAAATGATTATGTGGAAGAGGCTATCAGACAGAGAGAGACAATGCTAGAACTATTAGCTGATACTGATGATAGCATAATGGAGGAATACCTGTCTGAAAAAGAGATAGATATTCAGTCAATCAAGAGGGCAATTAGGCAGGCCACCATAAAGCTCACCCTTGTCCCCATCTTCTGTGGCGCGGCATTAAGAAATAAAGGGATACAGCCCCTTTTGGATGGAATAGTCGAATATCTGCCCTCACCACTTGACGTTCCACCAGTAACCGGTATCAATCCGAGGACAAAAGAGCCTGAGTCCAGGTCGGCAACCGTAAAGGAATCCCTCTCTTCTCTGGCCTTTAAGGTTGTAATGGATCAGGGAAGAAGAATGACGTATCTCAGGGTCTACTCTGGAATCATGAGACAAGGCTCCATAGTCTATAATAGCACAAAAGATGTCACAGAAAGGGTAGCCAGGGTTATGAGGATGCATGCAAACAAGAGAGAGAGAATAGATCAGGCTATCAGTGGTGACATTGTTGCTGTTATGGGTTTGAAAGAGACCACTACCGGCGACACCCTTTGCGAAAAGGGTCATTCTATATTACTTGAGTCGATGGAGTTTGATCGTCCAGTAATGTCCATGGCTGTGGAGCCGAAGCAGTTAAAGGATCAGGAACGGCTTTTGGATACTCTCACAAAAGTCGCTGATGAAGACCCCACATTCAAGTTTACCTTAGATGAGGATACTGGCCAGATAATAATTTCCGGTATGGGTGAGCTTCATCTCGAAATTTTGGCCCAAAGGTTAAGAAGGGAATTCTTGCTTGATGTAAATACTGGAAAACCGCAGGTTGTCTACAGAGAGACCATAAGTAAAAAGGCGGCAATTGAGAAAGTTTTCGACAGAGAATGGGCTGGTGTAATGCACTTTGCCGCTATTAAAATAGAGGTCTCACCCATGGAGAGGGGAAAAGGAAATAGGTTTGTCAACAACTGTTCAAACCCCTTGATGACTGAAGAGTTTATAAACTCTATAGAGGAAGGTGTAGAGGAGGCATCAGAGAGTGGGGTTTTGATGGGTTATCCAGTAATTGATGTGGAAAGCATTCTTCTGGATGCTCATGTAAAAGAGCTGCTGTCTACCCCACTTTCCTTTAAGATTGTCGCATCAATGGCCTTTAAAGAGGCCTGTGAGCTTGCCTTGCCTATTCTTCTGGAACCTATTATGAAGATTGAAGTAATCGTCCCTGAGGAGTTTGTAGGTGATGTAATAGGTGATCTGAATACCAGAGGTGGCAGGATTGAGCGGATTACAACGAAAGGGACAGTTAAGATATTGGCAGCTATTGCACCACTTTCTAAGATGTTTGGCTATTCAACGGCTCTACGCTCCGCCTCTCAGGGGAGGGCCACCTTCACCATGCAATTTTCTCATTATGATAGGCTCTGATCTTGGTAAAAATCCCGGCCAGAACAATCCTTCATATTGATATGGATGCCTTTTTTGCAGCCATTGAGATGCTGGACAGTCCCCATCTGAAGGGTAAACCAGTTATTGTGGGAGGTTCAGGCAACAGGGGCGTGGTTTCTACAGCCAGTTATGAGGCCAGAAGGTTTGGCGTCTGTTCTGCCATGCCGATATTCAAGGCGAAGGGAAAGTGCCCTCAGGGTATTTTTCTTCCGGTAAGAAAGGAACGCTACGGAGAGGTTTCCAAGAAAATTCTGGATATATTGAAGGATTTCACACCTCTTGTTGAACCGGTTTCTATTGATGAGGCCTATCTTGATATTACAGGCTCTGAAGCTCTTTTTGGGAACGCCGAGGAGATAGCCGGGCATATAAAGACCAGAATAGCCAAAGAGACAGGCCTGACCTGTTCGATAGGTATCGCCCCCAATAAGTTTCTGGCCAAGGTTGCATCTGAGATGCACAAGCCGGATGGCTTGACGATAATCTCAGTAGATGAGGTGGATACATTTTTGTCCAGATTGCCTATAGAAAGAATCCCCGGTGTTGGAAAGAGGACGGTAGAAGGTCTAAGGCATTACGGGATCAAAGCGGTTGGGGATTTAAAGAGATTCAACAAAGAGCAATTAATCAGATGGTTTGGCGCATTTGGGTCAAGACTACATGAACTTGCCCATGGCAGGGATGACTCTGCGGTGGTTCTGGAAAGAGAGATCAAGTCCCTCAGTTCAGAGGAGACCCTCGAATCCGATACTGAGGATCTCGCCTATTTAAAGCACCTGGTCGGCTCCCATGCAGAAAAGGTGTCCTGGAGATTGAGGCAGGAGGAACTTAAGGGGAGAACGATCACCCTGAAGATAAAATTCGAGGATTTCTCCGAAATGAGTAAAGGGCTTACCATTGCGCACTCCACAGATAGCACTAAGATCATATCGGATTCTGCTACAGAACTGCTTCTGGATTGCCCCTTAAAGAGAAGAGTCCGTCTCGTGGGAGTCGCTGTCTCCAACCTGGAGGGCACTAAAAGGGAGTCTCAGGGCTCTCTATTTATGCAGGAGGGTGAAAAGGAACGAAAGACGGACAAAGCTCTGGATGAGATCAGAAAGAAATTTGGAGGAAAGGTGATTAAGAGGGGAAGATAGTTCAGTTCTGTTGTTATGTGGAGTTAGGCAGCAACGATTGCCTCAAAGAAGCAGGATCGGTAAGTTCCCTTAGTTCCTTTTCAAGCTCATCAACTGGATGCACCAGGCTTGCATATTCGGTTTATGTTCGGGACGCTATTAGTTCTAGTTGCTCGGGGGTTAAATACCATCTCAGGTGGCCTGAGTGTGTAGGGAGATCTTCCACATCAATCCTGCAACAACCACCCATTTCAAACCCTACTATCGCCTTAGAACCCTCTGTTAATAAAAAGGATGCTACCTCGGCAACCGATGGGAGGTGTCCGGCTATCAGGACCCTTTTATTACCAGCATATTCAGTTAAGGCCTTAATAGTCTCTTCTGGAGGGGTCATGGCCTTGACCTTTTCTGTCTCTATAATCTTTTCAGGAGCAAACCCTACCTCCTCGGCTACAATGGCAGCCGTCTGTCTGGATCTTTTCTTGGGGCTTGAAAGGATTACATCAAAACCAACCCCCATCTTTTTGAGGGCCTTTCCACTTGCATGAATCCTCGCTTCCCCATCAGGGCTCAGGCCCTCATCAGGATCCTTCTTCCTGGGAAGGGCAGGACCATGTTGCATCAGATAGATTTCCATATAGTCACTCCCTAAAAATAAGATTACACAATCATAATTATCATATATTTTTGAGGAAGAAATGACAATTACCCATCATAATTCTCATTGACTTGTCGTGTAAAACACATAAATTATTGACTCTAAAGATACCTCAGAAATGAGCAGTGCCCTACTCAAAAAAAGGATCATAAACTAAGAGACGATATGCCGGCGAGACTGGAGATAAGGCTAAAGCCTGAGTTGATTGATGCAGAGGGAATGGGTATCAGCCACAAGGCGTCTGCCTACTTTGGACTAAATGTGACTGATACCAAGGTGATCAGGGTATTAACCATTGAGGCTGATCTGAACGGTGATCAGTTAGAAAGGATTAGGGCTGAGATATTCACAAACCCGGTTACGGAGGAATCGTCCTTCCTCCCTCTGGCAGACAATTTCGACTGGATAATATGGGTAGGCCTCAGGCCAGGGGTTAGGGATCCAGCAGGTAGCACAGCAGTTGAGGCTATAGAGGATCTCTTGGGTATAGAGTTCAAAAAAAACGAATCGGTTTACACATCTAAGATATACCAGATAAGGGGGGATCTTAAAAGAAAGGATGTGGAGACAATAGCCAGGGAGATACTGGCTAACGACATCATCCAGCAGTGGAGGATATATACGAGAGAGGAATGGGATGACAAAAAAGGAATAGGCATGAATATCCCCAGGGTTTCCCTCAATAACCTACCCCAGGTGAGAACATTCCCAATAAGGAGCGATGATGAATTAAAAAGGCTGTCGATACAGAGGAACCTTGCGCTGCATGAAAGTGATATACCAGTTATCCGAGGATATTTCTCAAGAAAGGATGTGCGCTTAAGAAGAAAGGCCGTTGGACTTGATCTTCCCACGGACGTTGAGCTTGAGTATATATCACAGGCAAGGAGCGATCATTGTAACCACAATACCTTCAAGGGTCTATTTAGATACCATGATATAGCTACCAATCATAAAGAGGTAGTTGATAACCTTTTTAGGACATGTATTGAAAGGCCGACATTAGAGATAAAGGAGAAAAAAGACTGGGTTATTTCTGTACTCTGGGATAACGCGGGTGTGGGCAGGTTTGATGAAAATTACTATTACGTTATTACTGGAGAGACACACAACAGCCCATCAAACATGGAGGCATACGGAGGCGCTATTACAGGGATAGTGGGAATTTATAGGGATCCTCTGGGGACGGGAAAAGGCTCAAAATTAATACAGGGGACCTATGGATTCTGTGTCGGTCCCCGGGGCTATGCAGGGGAACTCAAGCCCCACCTTCATCCCCGGCGACTTCTGGATGGTGTGATTGAAGGGGTAAGGGATGGTGGTAACAAGAGCGGAATCCCTACCGCATTTGGACAAGTCCTCTTTGATAAATCCTACATGGGAAAATGTCTCGTCTATGTAACTGCCATGGGAATAATGCCAGCCACAGTAAATGGAAAACCTTCCCACCTAAAAAAAACGAATCCC
Organism: Deltaproteobacteria bacterium; assembly: GCA_020349945.1. Lineage (GTDB taxonomy): Bacteria > Desulfobacterota > DSM-4660 > Desulfatiglandales > B25-G16 > JABXJZ01. Next base: position 1,464,416 of record CP070704.1, on the reverse strand, counting down.
GGGGATTTGATCGTCATGTGTGGAGGCAGGGTGGGAAAGGACGGCATCCATGGAGTTACCGCTGCCTCCCTAACTTACAGCGAAACCACCCCTGCAGGCCATGTCCAGATAGGAGATCCCTATACCCAGAAAAAGATGCATGACTTCCTCCTTGAGGCCAGGGATGAGGGGCTTATAGAATTTATTACGGACAACGGCGGCGGTGGGCTCTCCTCATCAATAGGGGAATCGGCCAGGTGGAGTAATGGCTGTCATGTGAATTTAGAAAACGTACCCCTTAAATATGAGGGATTAGATCCATGGGAGATCTGGATTAGCGAGTCCCAGGAGAGGATGACTGTGGCGGTAAGGCCCGAGAGGATTCATAGGTTTCTGGAGCTTTCCGCCAAACATGCAGTAGAGAGTACGGTTATTGGCCAGTACAACGATAGTGGATACCTTCACCTCACTTTTAATGGAAAAACATGCGCCTATGTGCATATGGATCTTCTTCAGTCATCATTCCCCCAGTGGGAATTTGATGCTGAATGGCTTCCACCTTTAGCAAGGGGGCTCAAAGAGCCTGTCTGGGATGAACAAGAAGAGCAGGGCGCGCTTCTTAAATCGATGTTAAGGAGGCCAAATATATGCGCCAGAAACTGGATTCAAAGGCAGTATGACCATGAGGTTCAGGGTGGGAGCGTTATTAAACCACTGGTGGGGAAAAACCACGATATGGTAAGCGATGCGGCAGTTGTAAGACCGATTTTAGGTTCCCTGAAAGGGATTGCCATTACGCAGGCAATAAATCCATTCTACTCCCTCATTGACACCTATCACATGACAGCAGTTACCATTGATGAGGCGGTGAGACGCCTTATTGCTGTTGGTGGCGATCCGGCCCGTATTGGGGGTGTGGATAATTTCTGCTGGCCAACCATTATCTACGATCCTGCCAAAAACCCAGATGGAAAATACAAGGCAGCTCAACTTGCACGAGCATGCTGGGCATTAAGGGACTACACCCTTGCCTTTGAGATACCACTGCTGTCAGGTAAAGACAGTATGTATACCGATGGTGAGGTAAAGGGACCTTCTGGGATAAGTCGGAAGATATCCGGTCTACCAACCCTTCAGTTTACCGCTACAACAGTGGTGGAGGATATAAGGAAATGTCTGACTATGGACGTGAAGGTGCCCGGTGACCTTATATATATCCTTGGAAAGACAGGGGATGAGCTTGGCGCTAGTGAGTATTATCAAATGATGGACTGGGTAGGGCTCAATGTCCCAAAAGTTGAAGCAGAAGAGGCAATCCCTCTCTATAGCACCCTTTACCAGGCGATCCAGGATAGATTGGTTGCCTCCTGCCATGCTGTTGGGAGGGGCGGATTGGGTGTCCATCTCGCACTGTCCGCCATGGGAGGAAACCTGGGCATGGATATAGATCTAAGGTCTGTCCCTGTGAAGGAAAGGCTTTCTAACACAAAGATACTCTATTCTGAGTCGGCAGGGAGGTTCATAGTTACCATTGATCCAAAAAAGAAAGGGGCCTTTGAGGATGTAATGGGCGGATTGGATTATGCCTGTATAGGAAGGGTGAGCCATGCTGATATGCTTCAGGTCTCAGGTATAGATGGTAAGATCATTTTAAATGAAAAGACAGGCGATTTAAAGGATGCCTGGAAGGAACCATTTGGGGGGCTCATATGAGGATGGTCAAGGCCCTGGTTCTTACTGGATATGGTCTGAACTGTGATTATGAAACGGATTTCTCCCTTAAGGTGGCTGGTGCAGATACAGAAAGGGTACACATAAATGAGTTGATATTATGTGGAGAGGAGGGCGCCAGGGTACGCCTGGACAATTACCATATCCTGGTATTAGGAGGGGGTTTCAGTTGGGCAGATGATCATGGGGCTGGTGTCGTCATGGCTGCAAGGTTGCGATACAATATAGGCGAAGAGATTGAGGAGTTCATTGGGAAAGGAAAGCTTATTATTGGTATCTGTAATGGTTTCCAGGCCCTTGTAAACCTGGGGCTTTTACCAGGATTTGACGGGGATTATCGGTCAAGGGAGATCGCCCTGACCTACAACGACTCAGGAAATTTTGTCGACACCTGGGTCAAACTCAAGACAGTGGCGGATACTGTATGTATTTTTACCAAGGGGATTTCCACCCTTGAACTCCCTGTAAGGCATGGTGAAGGGAAATTTTATGCCAAAAAAGAGGTTATTGATAGACTCATAGAGAAAAACCAGGCGGTTATCCAGTATGCAGATAGGGATGGTAATCCTGCTCAAGGCAGATGGCCCTTTAATCCTAATGGATCTCTGTATGATATTGCGGGGATCTGCGACTCAACAGGCAGGATATTTGGATTAATGCCCCATCCAGAGGCCTACAATCATTACACAAACCATCCAGACAGGGTTACGAAGAGGGAGGAGTTGGCTAGGATGGGTAAGGGGATTGAAAGGGAAGAGGGTGAAGGAATTACCATCTTCAGAAATGCAGTACAGTATATCCGGGAAAACCTCTAAGCATAAAGATCAAATCTTCCAGTACCTGGCGTGAATATCCTTTACCTTATCAAGCACGGGATCCAGAATCGTTTTGTCCTCCTTACCTGACCAATCTCGGTCCTTTGCTGTTGTCTCCCCTCTTAGTTCCTTTAAGACCGCCTTCACTGAATCCCGTAAGCCTTGCAGATTATAGCCGCCCTCGAGGGTTAATACGAGTTTACCATCACAGCTGAGGCGGGCAATTTCCATAAGGACATGTGTCAGGCCAGCAAACCCATGAGGTGTAACTGACATACCCCCCAAGGGGTCATCCCTATGAATATCAAATCCTACAGAGGCAAGCATCAGATCAGGCTTGAATTCCAGGGCTATCGGGTGAAGGATCTGCTGATAAATGGCTATATATTCCGCATCCCCGTATCCCGGTGACAGGGGAACATTGACCGTATAGCCTTCTCCCTCACCGCTTCCTACCTCGTTAAGGCCGCCACTACCAGGGTAATATGGGTACTGATGGGTGGAGAAGTAAAGCACGGAGGGATCATCTTCAAAGCAGTGTTGCGTGCTATTACCATGGTGCAGATCCCAGTCAGCGATCAGAACCCTTTTCAAGCCCAGTTCTCTCTGGGCATATATGGCCCCTACTGCCACATTATTAAAGATGCAAAACCCCATGCCCCTGTTTCTCTCAGCGTGATGACCTGGTGGTCTCACAAGGGCAAAGGCATTGTTTATCTCGCCATTGTTTACCATCTTAATGGCATTGCAAAGGCCTCCTACAGCAAGTA
>CP070704.1:1408017-1461021 GCA_020349945.1 Deltaproteobacteria bacterium | reverse complement strand
TTGTCTCCAAGGTTTATCCTTGTCCAGCAATACCCAATGGGCTGACCCCCATCAGAGGCCAGGACTACATCCTCCGGGGAGCAATTGGGAAGACTCGTACGGTAAACTATCTCTTCTATGGTGTTCGGGCTATAGCCCCAGGTATTGGCAAAGGAACGATTTTGAATTTGCACCAGTTGATCTTCCTCACCTCGTCTCAGGCGGCGGCACGGAGGGGCAGTGTGACTGATCTTCACAAAATGAGCCTTAGAAAGATCCATCCTTAGTTCAAGAAAACGGCGGACGAATCTGAAGCCCATTACAGAGAACAGCCTCTTATCCGCCGCACTCTGTTGTGAAATATTCACATGGGCTACCCTTGCCCTTAGCTCGCTGGCCCGGTGGACAGCGCGCTCGACAAGCCCCTTGGCGAAATTCCCTCTTCGATGTTTGGGGTGCACCAGGTAGCTGAAAACAGCCCGCTTAATGTTCAGCTCAGGCTTGACATCCAGATATCCCACGGTATGCCCGGCTGCTTCAACTACAAATAGGTTGTCTTCTGGAAAATGATTTGGCAGACCAATACCCTCAACCAAGTCCTGCAGTAAAGTGCATAGGCATGTCTCCGTCAGTCTCTCGACCTCAGCCTGCAACCGGATTAAGTTATCCAAATCCCCGGGGCGATAATTTCGGATTATATAGGCGGGATGGCTCATTTTGAAGCGGCAATATCCTTGGCTATGATTCGAACAGATCATGCCCCCTGTATAAATCTCTGGCACAGGGACCCCATCCGGTTCTTCATCTTAGATCAGTAGTCTCGCCCTGTCAATCGTGAGGGTCTGGTGGGGCTCGAGGGCTTGCCTCAATCCACCTTCTGTGCTATTTTCTTCACCGTCCAGGTCTCTCCCTGTCCACGCCTTGCCTGGTAGTTTTCATGTGGTATCTCTACTGGCAGGAGGTGAGGGTAAACCCTCATCGGGATTTGGCTACACTTTAAAGGGATGAGTCAATGAATTCAAAACCAGCTCAGGTACTGGTGGTGACGCCTCACCCGGATGATGCAGAATACGGGGTTGCCGGAACGGTTGCCCGTTGGGTTGGTGAGGGCAAGGGGGTTGTATATGTGGTGTGCACCAATGGGGATAAGGGTACCAATGATACCAATATGAAGCCGGAGGAACTGGCCAAGATTCGGGAGGGGGAACAAATGGCTGCAGCTAAATCGCTGGGGGTGAGGGGGGTCATATTCCTGCGCCATCCAGACCAGGGTTTGGAGGATACTCATGAATTCCGCAAGGAGCTCGTCCAGCTTATAAGGATTTATAGGCCTGAGACCATGGCAACTGCTGACCCTTACCGGCGATATATCTGGCACCGAGACCATCGAATCACCGGCCAAGTCACCTTGGACGCTATCTTCCCCTATGCCAGGGATCGTCTCTCTTACCCCGATTTGATGAAAGAAGGGCTTCACCCCCATAAGGTCAAGGAGATATTGCTCTGGGCCTCAGAGGATATAAATTACCGCTCCGATATCACCAAAACGTTTCATCTGAAGTTGGCTGCCCTGAGATGCCATAAGAGCCAGGTGGGACTCATTCCGCCACGAGAGCTGGAAGAACGGCTGAGGGAGAGACATAGGATAATGGCTGAGGGACAGGATTTCCAGCTGGCAGAGGCCTTCCACCGAGTAGAAATATCCTGGTAGGTCAATGCACTGACAGGAGATGTTGGCTATGATGAAAGCCAGAGCACATCTCCACACAGCTTAGGATCGTGGGGTCGGGAAGAAAAGATAGCAAATTCAGCCCTCTCTTTTTTTAATGTGGTAGAGCTCCCGTGGCCGGGATATATTTGAGTGCCTTCAGGCAAGATAAAAATCTTGCTGGTGATGGATTCGATTATTTGCCTTAGATCGGCTGGCGACCAGGTCTTTCCCGGACCACCCGGGAAAATGGTGTCTCCTGATAGCAAATACTTACCTGTTAAGAAACATAAACTGCCCGGGGTGTGACCAGGCGTATGAAGCACCCTCAGTTTCATATTTCCAAAGGATACTGTATCGGCGTCACCGAGAAGGATATCTGGTGGGGAAGGCAGATTCTTGGCGTCCAGTGGGTGGACCCCAACTGGAACCCCTAGGTTCGACTTTAACTCGAGGAGTGCCCCAAGGTGATCCATGTGGCTATGGGTTATGAGGATGTATCTGGGATTAGTCGCTTTCAAGCGTCTGAGAATTTCAGCAGCTTCTGCTGGTGCGTCTATTAACACACTATCTCCGGTTCGGCGGCAGGTTATTATGTAGGTGTTGGTATCGAAGGGCCTGAGGGCAAGCTGGTCGATCTGGATGTCGTCATCTTTTGCTACGAGTGCCATTGTCTTACCTCAATGAGAGTCCCCAGGGGCTGCTTATTCCTTCTCAATTCTTTCAAGGAATTCGCGGGCCCTTGTATGGGTTGGGTCAATTTCCAGAATTCTTCGAAGTTGCTCACCGGCCTTTTGCAGTTCACCCATATCCGCATAGAGCAAACTCAGGTGTATTCTGGCATCCAGGTGGGCTTGATCGATCTCGAGGGCCTTCAAGAACTCCTTTTCCGCCAGTTTATCAGCGGCGCTTATTTGATAGGCAATGGCGAGCCCATAGTGGTTGTCAGCACTGTGAGGATTGATATCCAGGGCCTTCTTGAATGCACGAATAGACTCTTCTATCTGATTCAACTCCCCGTATGCCATCCCTAAGTTAAAGAAGATAGTGTCTTGTCCAAATCCGTGGGCAATCGCCTCCTCGTAATAGGAGACCTCCTTCACGTGGTTTCCCGTCTGGCCGTAAGCATATCCAAGGTGGTACAAAGCAAGCCCGTTCCCAGGTTCTTTCTCCAGAAACCGTTGATGGAAAAGGATACCAGCCTCATAATCCTGCCGCTGCATGGCATCGTCTGCCTGTTTGTCGCAGGTCCATCTTTTCTCAGAGACAGGCCTTTCAACCAGGTCCTTCTTGGAGCACCCTGCCCCCGCAAGGACACCAACCAGACAGAATGCGAGACTGGACAGATATATAAACTGAAAGATTCTCCGAATACCTCTAGACATCCTTTTTCAGAATACCATACCTTTCCGGATTAAACATACAGATATCTCCAAGATAATTCCTTTGTCTCCCGCGATAAGCTTAAGGTACAGTTACAATATCATCATCTCGGATTACCTGCAAACAGATTTCCGAGGCCGATAACTGCTCCTTGTATCAGAGGGTTTGTTGAGGATGAGTTTTTACTTGACCTTTACCCTCATTTCGAGATTCAATATCTTTCGTTTCAGTTCAGAAAGGAAGGGATATGGGAAAGATCATTGTCATTTACCACAGTCAGCAGTTCGGAAACACAAAGGTCCTTGCGGAAGCACTTGCAGAGGGCGTGCGAGAGGCTGGCGCGGAAGTTGAACTTATTAACACAAACGAACGGCGCGTAACGCTTGATGAATTCCTGGCCGCCGACGCAGTTGCACTCGGCACACCAGACTATTTCTCTTACCTGGCCGGCACGATCAAGACCTTCTTTGACGATATCTATCAGTGGGACCAGTCAGGTGAGCCTGTCAAGGGGAAACCGGCCGCACTGTTCTTGTCGCACGGTGGCGGCGGGAGAGTCAAGCAGCCGTTCGAGTATCTTGCGCGGCGCTTCTTCGAGCAGGTCGGCGACACGGTTGAGGGCGAGCGCCCCATCAACGAAGACGCGAAGAAAAAGTGCCTTGCGCTCGGCAAAGAACTTACGAAAAAAGTTAAGTAGGGGCACCTCCAAAATAGATGTCTGTGGCAGGCGAGATGTGGGGATTGCTGAAAAAGTGATATCTGAAAGAAGCGGGAAAGGAGAATGACAATGGGAGAAAGGGTACCAACTCGCGAGGAGGCATTAAAGATCCTCTATGAGTATAACCAAGGCGACAGCTTGCGCAAACACGCGTATACCGTGGAGGGAGTTATGCGGTATATTGCCAGAAAGCGTGGTGAAGATGAGGAAAAGTGGGGGATTATCGGCCTCATTCATGACATTGACTATGAGAGGTTTCCCGATCAGCACTGCACCAAAACAAGAGAAATCCTCGAAGACCATAACTGGCCGGAGGAATATATCCGTGCCGCCGTCTCTCACGGATGGGGACTATGCTCAGATGTGGAGCCAAAGAGCATCCTGGAGAAGACACTGTATGCTATTGACGAATTAACAGGGCTTGTTGCGGCTAATGCATTGGTTCGGCCTTCGAAAAGCGTGATGGACATGAGTGTAAAATCTGTAAAGAAAAAATGGAAAACACCTTCCTTTGCTGCCGGCGTGAATCGATCAATCATCGAGAAGGGTGCCGAGATGCTGGGAATCAGCATTGAGGAGCTCATTGAAGATACGATAAAGGGGATGCAGGAAGTGGCAGACGTAATTGGATTGAAAGGAAATCCAGCCTAAAGATAGTTCCCTTGTGCTACTCCACATGCACATAAAACTCCCTTGGGTTGAGTTCCTCAAAGTCTTTCTTGGAGAGAAGATATTTTCTGAGGTGCAGGCAGAGGTGGCATTTCGAAAGATAACCTTCCCCAGATTCCTGGTAGCCGAAATCCTTGGCAAAATGGTAAAGCCCCTGCACATCTTCAGCCACTAAGAAGCCCAGAAGTGGGTGTTCCTCCAAATCTATTCCCTCTCTTATAAGCCTGTCCAGATCCTGCCAGTGGCCTAAAGAGATTCCACCACAATACCCGGGCAAAACGTTCCCGTAATTATCGAAATGGTTGTGCCAGTTCCTCAGGAAGGCTGGACGGCAGGGCTCATTAAAAAAGATAGGTGCAGGATATGGGGGATAAAACTCCTTTAATTGGTAACCAGCCCTTCCCATCAGAAATAATTCCGCTTTTTCTGTCAAATCTTCCCTTCTTGTGAGCTCCAGATAATCCTCGAGTGAAATCCTTTGCTTGATGCCCAGTTGCTTGAATCGATGATAGTATTCTAACTGATAGACCATGACATTTTCGCCGAACACCTCCTTGCTGATCCGAATGCATCTGTTTGTTCTCTCAAAAGGCACATACTCCGCGTAAAAAGGGTTCACCGAGATCAAGACTCCCTTGAGCCCTGTCTGTCTCAAGAGATGTAATCTCTCCCTCGTTACCTCATCGTTGCTGCACCAGTAGCAGTTTGTCTCAACGAAGGTTGAAGGGATCTTTAGTTCATCAGCAATCTCTACTGCCTTGAGCAAGAGCTCAAAATTCAAAAAGGGCTCTCCTCCGGTAAAGTGAAGCCCGTAGTTCAAGCTGACTTTCTGATCTCCCCAGGGACTTGGTCTTATAGCTCCGCCAAGCTGAGATAGGGCCTCTTCCAGGTCCTTCTGTGTAATCCAATCCCCTTTCCATTTTGGGGAGCAAGCATACATACAATGCCGGCACTCAGCAGTACATTTGTAGGATAGCAGCAGTCCTCCAGAGATCGGCTGCGGCAGCTTCACCCTCTTCATTCTTGACGCCTTAATTCTCTCATAAGCCTTTCTAAAAGTAGGTGCGAACCAGGAGCATAACAGGATCAGAAATGGGTCACACAGGCCTGAAGTTGTTCCCAGGCCCTTTGGACGTGCCCTAGAGTTGTATTGGTCTGACCAACACAAAGGCGCAATGTGAATCTTCCCTTCAGCTCGGTGTGGGTGATAAACATCTTTCCCGATCGGTTGAGCTCATCCATCAGACCTTTATTGATTCGTTCCAGCTCCTCCTCGGTAAAGTTGCCTTCGGGAGGATGATACCGGAAGCAAACCAGGTTCATTGTCACAGGGGCCATCATCTCAAATCGTGGGTCCTTCCGGATCCATGACTCGAATTCTTTTGCAAGCTCGATGTGGGATCGCACCTTTTGCTGGAGTCCCCTGATCCCGAAATACCGGATCACAAACCACAGCTTGAGGGCCCTGAAACGACGCCCCAGGGGAATCCCCCAATCGCGAAAATTCTTGACCCGGGGATCAACCTCGGTCCTCAAATACTCGGGCAAGATCTCGAAGGTCGAGGTCAGGGCCTTGGGGTCCTTGCAAAAATAGGCAGAACAATCGAAGTTCGTAAACATCCACTTGTGTGGATTGAACACGAACGAATCGGCAAACTCCACGCCGTCAAGGATGTGGCGCATCTCTGGAAGCATGGCCGCAGTTCCTGCCATAGCCGCATCGACATGAAGCCAAACCCTATGCCGGTCACAGATCTCGCCTATTGGCCTCAATGGATCTATGCTGGTTGAAGAGGTGGTTCCGACCGTTGCTACAACACAGCAGGGTAGACGCCCATCTTTCTTATCAGCATCAATGGCCTTTCCCAATTCCTCTGGAATCATCGCAAAGTTCGCTCCTGTTGGAATGAGACGGAGGTGGTCCTTCCCGAAACCAGCGATCCTTACCCCTTTCTCAACGGAAGAGTGGGCCTCTTCTGAGGTATATACGATGAGCTTTTGAGCGCTTCCGTTCGGGAAACCGTGCTTATTGATGCCAAAGCCTGTCGCCCTCTCCCTCGCGCAAACAAGGGCGCAGAGCGTCGAGGTGGAGGCCGTGTCCTGTATCACACCCCTAAAGCCCTCTGGAAGGCCCAGCATTTGACGAAGCCAATCCATCACAACCTCCTCAAGTTCAGTGGCTGCCGGAGACGTCTGCCATACCATACACTGGGCACCCAGGCCAGCTGTCAGGAACTCCGCCAAGACTGACGGTTCGCTGGTATTTGCCGGAAAATAGGCGAAGAAGGAAGGATGTTGCCAGTGGGTCATCCCCGGCAAAAGGATCCGCTTGAAGTCGTTGAAGATGGCCTCCATCTCCTCCGATTCCACAGGCGGTGTTTTGGGAAGCCGATCTGCTATCTCACCAGGTTTAACCTGCGCAAGAACCGGGTACTCCTCGATCTGGTCCATGTAGTCTGCTATCCAGTCCACTATGGCATGTCCATACCTCCGGAAGGTTTTTATGTCCATCTCTATTCCTCCCTTGGAGCCGAACCTTTTCCTTGAGCTCATCAAGTTTGATATTCTCTGAGATGTCAGCTCTAACCATAACCTAGGAAATGGGGTCATCCCTGTCAAGGCGTATCTGCTGCCATGTTAGACAAACGAGATCGGAAAGATCGAGGACCTCCGCTCAACCCAATAACCTTGAGCCCGCCATATTGTAGAGGCCTTCTCCCTTGACACACAGGACTCTCTCGTCTACACTTCCTCGAGCAAAAACGCAGTTCTGTCAATTCAACAATAAAGCTTTAGAATACTAATAGAATAGGGGGCCTAAATATGAATACTGATCCTTATGAAGAACTAGCCTGCGTCTTGAACCTTCTACCTGGGGGTTTCCCTCGGACTCGGTCAGGTGTAGAGCTGCAGATCCTCAAGAAGATATTCTCGCCTGAGGAGGCGCTCGTAGCAAGCAAAATGACTGGTAGTAGCGAGACAGCCGATGCAATAGCAACAAGGGTCAACCTGCCGCGTGAACAAGCTGAAGAAAGGCTTAAGGAGATGTCGAACAGGGGCATCATATGGGGCTCTAAAAGGGATGGAGTGTGGAGATTCCGGCTGGCTCCATTTGTTGTCGGGTTTTATGAAGAACAGTGGGATTTCATGGACCATGAGCTGGCCCATCTTTTTGAGCAATACCTGAACGAAGGCGGGGCTGAGGGAATAATGCGTCCTGAGCCGGCGTTACACCGTGTTGTCCCGGCACAGCAGGCGGTTAAAACTGAGTTCATTCTGCCCTATGATGACATAAAGCCACTCATACTACAGGCAAGGTGGTTCGAATTACGTGATTGCATCTGCAGAAAACAGCAAGACCTGGTGAGCAGCCGCAAATGTGACTTTCCCCTGAAGGCCTGCCTCAATTTCTCGGTGAAAGAAAGACCTTTAGGACTGTACAATATTACCCAGCAAGAGGCCCTCAAGGTGCTTGACGAGGCTGAGGAAATAGGTCTGGTTCACACTGTGAGCAACATTGCCACGGGGATTTTTTATGTATGCAACTGCTGCGGGTGCTGTTGTGCTATCCTGCGGGGAATCACCCAGTTCGGCATCGAACAATCGGTTGCCAGGGCAAATTACCATGCGGCTGTTGACTCCGAGGAATGCACTGGCTGCGGGACATGTGAGGAACGCTGCCAGGTGAACGCATGCTCCGTGGATGATGTAGCAAAAATTGATCTGACAAGGTGTATTGGGTGTGGTCTCTGCGTTACCGGGTGCCCCAATGAAGCGGTAAAGCTCACCTTAAGGCCTGGCGCTCAGATAATACATCCCCCGGAGAATTACAAGACATGGGAACAATTACGGCTCCGCAACCGAGGCCTGCTGAAATAAAATGCCGATCTTTTGAAGGGCTCTGTGTAACCACGCATCTAAGGCGAGGGAAAATATGAAAAAATGGATCTTGATTATCTTAGTAGCACTAGGAGGGCTCATCTTGGTGGTGGCAGGGGGAGGCTATCTGTGGTTTCATCAAACCCTCAAGAGGAGCCTTCCGCAGACTTCAGGAGAGGTCGTCCTTTCAGGCCTTAACGAAGGTGTTGAGATCATAAGGGACACCTATGGGGTGCCGCATATCTACGCCAAGAATGAGCCTGACCTTTACTTTGCGCTGGGTTATGCCATGGCTCAGGATCGTTTCTGGCAAATGGAATTCCACCGCCGGCTGGGGAACGGTCGACTCTCAGAGGTGTTTGGCAAGGATTTTATCAAAGCCGACCGCTACTTTAGGGTGCTTACAGGTGCAGGTTTAAGGAAAGATGTTCCGAATGACCTTGCCTTCTTGCCCAGGGCATTTGCTGATGGGGTAAACGCTTATCTTGAGACCCACAGAGAGCGCCTGCCTTTTGAGTTCAAATTGCTCGGCTACAGGCCAGAGCCATGGGATGTTGACGATTACCTGGCTATTTTGAAAGTGGTCAATTGGGGTTTGAGCAGCGGCTGGAGGGTGGATCTGACTGCTGCCGAGATGTTGGAAAAAGTAGGAGAGCAAAAGCTGAGAGAGGCCTTCCCAGTCTGGCCGGACGATGGCCCTCTGATTGTTTCCGAACAGGGCAAACTCCTTTCGATATTATCAGACCCTACCGTGAAAACATTGCGCCTGGCGAAAAGACTGGCAACCATTTCAGCCCTGGCTGCCAGCAATAACTGGGTAGTCTCTGGAAAAAAGTCCGTCACCGGGAAGCCGATCCTTGCCAACGACACCCACCTAGGCCTGACCAACCCTTCAGTTTGGTGGGAGGTACATATGGTCTGTCCAACTATGGACGTATCAGGGTTTGCTATTCCAGGTGTGCCGGGGATTGCCATAGGTCATAACCGGCATGTGACGTGGGGGGTCACCAATGTCATGGTGGATGATGTAGACTTCTACATCGAGAAGATCAATCCTGAGAACCCCAGACAATACCGGTACAAGGACCACTGGGAGGATATGGAGGTCATAGTGGAGACCATCCGGGTCAAGGGACAGGACCCCGTCAAAACCGAGATCCTTTTGACCCGTCATGGCCCGATTGTCAACGAGGTGAAAAAGGACTCCAAAGAAAACGCTATTTCAGCAAGGTGGGCATTTACTGAGGGGCTTCAGCCGGGCCAGGCCGCTTACTCGTTGGCAAAGGCCGAAAATATACAGGGTGTAAAGGAGGCCTTACGATACTGGGAGCTGCCCAGCCAAAACTTCGTCTTTGCTGACGTCAATGGAAACATCGGCTACTGGTGCTGTGCTACTATTCCCATACGCTCAAAAGGCGACGGGATTCTGCCGGTGCCGGGTTGGACTGGCGAGTACGAGTGGAAGGGGTATGTTCCTTTTGATGAGAGGCCTCATCTGATGAACCCCGAAGAGGGCTTTATCACCACGGCCAATAACAAGGTCGCGGGTAAGGACTATCCTTATTTGATCAGTCACTACTGGGAGCCCATGGATCGAATTACCCGCATCCACCAGCTCCTCAGGGCCAAGGAAAAACTGTCCATTGATGATTTCAAGCGGATGCATCAGGACTTCTATTGCCTATTAGCTTCTGAGGTCACGCCCAGAATGATCCAGGTCCTCGAACGGAGGTTCCTCGACCAAGAGGCCAAGAAGGCCAAGGATATTCTTTCAAAGTGGGATTTCATAATGGGCAAGGAAAGCGTAGCGGCCTGCTTGTTTGAAGTGACATACCGAAAGATGATGGATAATATATTCAAGGATGAATTGGGGGAAGAGCTCCTCCAGGCATATCTAAAGACTGCCTCCTTGCCTCCACGTGCCTTGAGGATGATGGTCAGGAAGGGCTCCTCACCATGGTTTGATGACGTCAACACTCCTGAAAGCGAGACCATGGAAGACATCATTGCCAAGAGCCTGAGTCAGATGTTGGTAGAGCTAAAGGAGGTCATTGGAGGCGATATGGATGAATGGACCTGGGGAAAAATCCATACGCTTACCTTTGAGCATGTCCTGGGGAAAAGGAAGCCCCTGGATCGGATATTCAATCTGGGGCCCTTCCCTGTGGGTGGGAGCAGCCTGACCGTCAACAAGAGGCAGTACCCTTACGAGAACCCATACCATGCGAACCACGGGGTTTCCCAGCGGATGATCGTGGATCTTTCGGACGTGGACGGATCTCTTCATGTTCTGCCCACCGGTGAGTCAGGGCACCTCAGAAGTCCCCATTATAAGGACCAAACCGGCCTCTATCTCGACGGCGGGTATCATCTAGCCTGGACGGAACGTCGTGACGTGGAAAAACATAGGGAGGGTACCTTGATTCTGAAACCGAGATTGGACTAACAGGACTTGAAATTTCCTGACAGAGACGACCGGGCATAGTGGCCCCGGTCTTAGATCTACCAGGGTCTACCTCCTATATCTTCCCATTAAATGGCCCTCAGCCAGGATATGACCTTCCATGGCCTTCAACAACTGCGCCTTACTAATTCCAGCCTCGAGATTAATCCCTGTATCCAGGGCATAGAGTTTGAAATAATATCTATGGGTTCCACCAGGAGGGCATGGCCCACCATAACCGTGATTTCGAAAATCATTAACTCCATGTTTTGCGCCATTCTCAAGGACCTTTTCAGGCGGTATGTTAGCAGCTAACTCCTTTGTATCTGCCGGCATATTAAAGAGAATCCAGTGTACCCATGTCCCCACTGGTGCATCAGGATCGTCACAGATAAGGGCAAGGCTCTCTGTGCCCTCGGGAATGCCGGTCCATGCCAAAGGGGGAGAAACATCCTCCCCATCACATGTGTAGCGCTTTGGGATCATGCCGCCTTCCTCAAAGGCAGTGCTTGTGATTCTTATTTCCATCTTCTTGCCTCCTCCCGTTTTGGAATGAACTTCGTCTGTGCCCTGCAAAAGGCATAGAAAAACGAATGAGATTACCAAACACAAAACTCTCGGAAACATTGTTAAACTCCCTATTTTGAAAATCCCGAATTAGGGTTATCCATAGCCTGATATGATTACACTACATTGACATCCAAGCGCATCCGAGGGATTTCAAGCCTTCAAAAGCAACATTCCCTGGGATTGCCTATCTCTTGGATCCAACTGGCATGATGAGCAGGGGCTCATGTGTCTGTTTAATGCCCATAACCTGGATAATCTTTTGGTCTTCAAAGGCCCCTACGATACCCGCTGCCAGTCCCATGGCCTCAGACTGAAGAAAGATATTTTGCCCAATGTGTCCTGCCTCTATCATGGCATACCTGATTCCCCTCTGGCCATATTTACCCATGATCCTGTTGTATTCTGCAGTAATAACAACCGTAACCGGGGCATGAGCCATCCACATCTGGCCCAGTGAGGCTGCTGCTATACCCCTTCTAACATCCCCCTCTTGGACAAGCGAAATGGAATGGTCAGCAG
Source organism: Deltaproteobacteria bacterium (assembly GCA_020349945.1). GTDB lineage: Bacteria > Desulfobacterota > DSM-4660 > Desulfatiglandales > B25-G16 > JABXJZ01. Next base: position 1,449,153 of record CP070704.1, on the reverse strand, counting down.
GCTCATAGTGGTAAAGGCCGGGATCCAGCTTCTCAATACAGTCTCTTCCCACTGCCCCATAAATATCCATGGGATAGAGTGCCCCGGCAGATGGAGCAGCCCTTTTGAATCCTCCTGTCTCTGTAATGCCCTGGGCTGCCCAGAGTAGCTGGGAGAACTGCTCGAGGGTAAGGGCCTTACCCTCAAAGGACCTGATGGTCCTTCTTTGATGGACTGTCCTCTCAAGGGATACAGCTCCATCTAGCATCGGATCAGGTAAGCGCATGCTACCACCTCCTTTCCGTCTCACAGGCCTTCGCTTCGCAAGGGATAAAGCCTTATGAGGGATAAAAAGAGATCCAGAAAGGCAAACGAGACCTATTAATTTGCAAAACCCCCTTCTTGTCAATTCAATACCCAGCATATCTTGATCAGGCCTTATCTACGAGAGTACTCCCTCGACATTGTTCCACACATTCTTTCCCTTGCAAGAAATTCTAGGTCCTTGGTTAGCCAGCGCAAAAAATAAAGGAAGCCTTTAACAAGTATCCGCTAATAAGAAGATTGTTTCAAGACTAAAACGAGGTCTTTTCTTGAGAAGTGAAAAAGGGTGAATAAAATAAAGAGGGTTCTCTTGGCTATTGGCTCCAATCCAAGATTGGGTGGGTTAGCTTCAAGCTCAAGGCTCACAAGAAGCCATGCTGTGTGAGAATACTCATCTCTGCCTTTACGTGATATTTGGATACTATATCCCCTTCCAATTCTGTCATTAGGTGATCTGCTGTTACCTCCGATTGCCCTCAACTTGATTACCTCCAAAGGAAGTTGTCCAAGGCAATTTGCGGAAATCCTCGATTTCCCTTTTATTCCCTGTTATACGCCCTTGGGGCAGTAATCAAATCATTATCCCAAAAGAAATATTTGGGGTTTGAAACCTAAGTCCTTCGATTCATAAATTCGGTAACAAATTTATTCATTCAGGACTTAGTGCTGCCCGCGACGAGCCCCTCGGCCAGAGCTCAGGTCGAAGGCTCGGCCGAGCCGAGTGAGCAAGAACGGCCCCATAAGTTTGCACAATACGTGAGCGTAATTGCGAATCGAAGCACTAAGTAAAAGCAAACAAATCACGGCATTCTGTATACCATTGAGTTTATATTCATACCAGCCCCTACAGAAGCAAACACAACAATATCTCCCTTTTTCAACTCATGGTTCTCAAGCTTGCCTTTAAGCAACAGGTCAAGCAATGTAGGCAAAGTCGCCACCGAGCTGTTTCCAAGCCAAGATATAGTCATAGGCATGACATAAGGTGGTACTTCCTTCTCTCCATGTAACTTATACAAACGCTTTAATATTGCCTCGTCCATTTTTGCATTCGCCTGGTGTAGAAGAACCCTTTTTATGTCGCCAAGGGATAATCCTGCTTTTACAAGACTCTCCTTTACGAGTTTCGGAACTGTCATTAAAGCATACTCATATAGCTTATGACCATCCATCTTAAGGAACAATTCATTGCCCTTGTAATGAGGATTATATGATTTACCCATACGGAGCATATATGCATGCTTACGGGTATCAGACCTCGTAGCGTGAGACAGTATGCCAACAGGCTTGCTGCTTGTTATTGCCTCAACTATCGTAGCCCCTGCTCCATCAGCATATATCATACTGTCCCTGTCATGGGGGTCTGAAATCCTGGAAAGAACCTCTGATCCTATAACAAGAATCCTCTTTGTATCACCTGACTTAAGAAAGTAATCAGCCTGTATCATCGCTTGCAGCCAGCCAGGGCATCCAAAAACAATATCGTAAGGTATTGTTCTTGGATTTTCTATCCCTAATTTTTGCTTTACTCGTGAACCTAGGCTTGGAACAAAGGCAGACCTCTTATTATCCGCTCTCACATCTCCGAAGTTGTGAGCAACAATTATGTAGTCAAGGCTCTCTTTGTCGATCTTTGATAGGTCAAAGGCATTCTTTGCCGCGCGAAAAGCAATATCAGAGGCAACGAGGTCATCTGTAACATACCTCCTTTCTGCGATACCTGTTATTTCTTCAAATTTCTTTATAATCTCTTCATTCGCCTTGTCCAGGTTTTTCCCATCCGGATCATAAAACTCATTTCTCAGAAAATTCCTGTTATGAACCCTTCTTGTGGCCATATAACTACCAGTTCCAACAATAATGGAATGAATATCTTTGCTCATAGCGTCTCGTTTAAAATAATCATGTAAATTCCGCACTGGTGTCCGACATTCCGCTCGTTTGTGAAGCTGCCGGAGGCATCTGTGCGTGCAAGTTCATTACCACAAGCCTTAGGAAATTTCATCCAATTTTATTCACCTATCAAAATCAGGCAATGCTTAAATGGCTCCTATCCGCTGGCTTTAATGACTCGCCCGCTCTTTTTTGATAATATTGCCTGAGTTTCGCCACCTTCCCGCAAAGAATGGCTGACTTATGTAAATCAGGGTACTTCCAGAGGGAAAGCCCTATTACCTATGGGATCTCTTCCCAGCATGGTTAGAAAACGGGTTGCAAGGCTAAGATCCAGGATACTTTCCTTTAGCCATCACCAGAGGCCTTCATAAGCCAAAATCTCAACGTTTATAGCACGTTTTCCGGTTAAATCAAGTCTACTGTCTTGAAATTCGAAATCCTAAACTCGAAATACGAAACAATATCGAATTTCAAATCTTCGAAATTCCAAACGACCCAAAGACTTATCTGCTCTGGCTAAAGGATCCTTGACCCTTCACTCTCTTTGCCATGCTGATTCCAATCTCCCAACTTTAAAAGTTTTATTGTTGTTTATGATGTTGTATAGATAGGAGTGCTAGGTAGAGAATGAGAATACTTTTAACCAATGATGATGGCATTTTGGCAGAGGGCTTAATCGCCCTTTACGAGGAGCTAAAGGATGATTTTGAGCTCTCCGTAGTCGCCCCGGAAACAGAGATGAGTGCCGTTGGCCACGCTATCACCCTCTCCAACCCATTAAGGGTTAGGCGATTCAAGAGAAATGGTGTCTTCTTTGGCTACGGGGTAAGCGGTACCCCTGCTGATTGTGTTAAAATAGCGGTTCATGAAATATTGCAGCAAAGGCCGGATATTATCCTCTCGGGAATTAACATGGGATCCAATGTGGGGATAAACATTCTATACTCGGGAACCGCCTCTGCTGCCACTGAGGGAGCATTCCTGGGCTTTCCCTCGGTTGCCATTTCACTGAATACGAAAAATAATCCTGACTTTAGCTTTGCTGCCAGATTTTCCCGCAGGATAATCAGGTTTGTCATGGAGAACGGTTTGAGTGTGGGAACTGCCCTGAATGTAAATATACCAGCTATACCCGAGGATCAGATTGACGGTATATCCTTTACCACCCAAGACCTTGTCAGGCAGAGGGATGTATATGAAAAGAGAAGAGATCCGAGGGGGAATGTCTATTACTGGCTGGCTAGTGAGACGCCGGTTGAACAGAGCATGTCAAATACTGACTTAAAGGCCCTTACGGGAAACCGGATAACCATTACCCCGATCACCTTTGATCTAACAGATCTCAAGGAGATGAAAAGGCTTAGTTCTATCGGCTTTGATCTCTAGGAAGATGGGGGTATGGCGGGACAGTCAGTCTTTCTCTCGGACGCCGACTATGACCTCGAGGCCGAGTTGAACGTATCAAGCACATGGCCAACTCAAGTTCTATACAAAGAAAGACTTGACCTCAACTCCTGACCCTTGCAAATCCATTATGAGGATCACCGCAATCAAGCCCGCCCTGGCGCGACTAACTCCATTTTGAACTCATCACTTGGATTTAATGCTTAGGAAGCAGACCCTTGCAATTGACACATGAGGCCATGTCTGGGCCAGGGATAGCGGTAAATCATCTTTCTCATATAAGGCAGGAAAAAGCCATATTGCCTTTCAAAGCGCTCTTCATAGACCTGTTCAAATGAGTATTGTGTCCTCAGAATTCGAAATAGGAAAAAAAGAAAAATTTAAAATTTTTGAATGTCTGACCCTGTTGTTCCTGTTATTCGTTTTGGGCCGTAGAATTTTCTTGTTTACATTTTTCGTTTCCGTTTATTATAATACGACTCACAAAATGCAAAAAGGAACAAAGAGAACGTCATCCCACTGGGGATAAACACATTTCCGTTGAATGTGTTCACCGTATTTAGGGATAAAATCTTTTTAAGGAGGGCCTTATGTTAAAAGTCGGAACTATCTTACTTACAATCTGTCTGGTTTTTTCAGGTGTATACGGGCTTCTGCTGGCTGTTTCACCCGGTACAATCGCAAGCAGTACCCTGGAAGTCCGTGGGGAGACTTTTGAAGCCGCGAAGGAGACAGCAGCAGGGCAAGCTTTTATTGTTACGGTCAGACATTTGGGAGTGTTTGCCATCTGTATATCGATTGCGTTGTTCTTTGTTCTCTTTGCCGCCTTCAATAAGGGTGCTAAATGGGCCTGGTGGGCATTTCTCCTTGTCGGAGGTATTGCTTGGATCTATGGTCTGATCGTACAGATAATGGAAGGAGACGTGTTGAACATGATTCTCCATATTATCGGAATAGTCATTATGGCATTCGGGCTCTTCCTTCCAGTGAAGGAGTTCTTCGCTAAAAAAGCATAGCGACAGACTTTTTTAGGCCGCAAGGCTGCGGTGCGTCAGCCGAATTCTGAAACCCTAGCCCCACATCTCTATCAAATCAATGGGGTCAGGCCTTTATAACCTTTTGAGAGATTGAATATAGAATAATTGGCGTGGTGATAGAGAAAAAGAAAAGATACAGATGATGTCATAAGAGAGTTAGCGAATTCTTAAGTTTCCAAATCTCTGTTAAGAACCAGAGGGGAGGCGTTCCTTTATCTTCCGGGCTATATCCTTTATCTCTTCCATATCACCCGGTTCCATCTCCCAGCTGGATACTGGTAGCCCGTCGTTTTCCCATCTGGGCATAATGTGTACGTGGAGATGGGGAACCACCTGGTCAGATGCCTTGCCGTTGAGCTGAAGAACAGTTATGCCCCCTGCGTTCAATGCCTCTTTTGCCGCCCTAGCACACCTTTTCACCGCTTTGGTAACGGCTGATAGATCACTTTCTGAGATCTCAAAGATATTCTCGGCATGGTTTTTGGGGATAACCAGTAGGTGGCCTCGACTTGCGGGGTTTATATCCATAAAGGCAAGGACCAGTTCCTCATCCAGTACCTTGACCGCCGGTATCTGTCCATCAATGATCTTACAAAAAACACAGTCCATTTCCTCTCCTTATCTCTTGAAGGTTGTATGGAGTTCATTTCCGATTTCTTACCAACCCCATCCATGATGCCTTGCTCGGGTCACAAAACGGAAAACCCGAAATTCGAAATCGACTCGGCTGAGCTCGTCGCAGGCCGAAGCACGAAACAAATATAAATGACCCAAAAGACAAAATCCTACAAACCTTGATAAAAAGTCATGTAGATTTTCAAATCAAGGCAGCAGAAAGTAAAACGTCGTTTTGCTGATTAGGTTTTTAGATTTTTGAGTTGTTTCGGATTTCGATATTCGGATTTCGTATTTATTCGCACACGTGTGAGAGTCTAGGCATGCAGCCATCTCTGTAAGGTAACTATCCTGGCTGCTTTAGAGATGAACACTATCTACAGTCAAGACATTTATCCCAGAAATCCTTTGGGATACCCTCGGTAATTTTTCTGAAATATTCCAGCTGGAACCACGGTGCAAAACTCCTTCCGCAGACCACGCATGTCTTCATGGGAAGGGTTCTTCCCCACCGAACAATAGTCCTCTCTTTTTCGTTTTCCTTTAATTTGATACAATCCGTGGGACAGATATAGACGCACGCACCACAGGCTATACATGTCTTGGGATTAATCTCCAATGGTGGGCCCACCTTTCTGCTTGAGCCCCTACCTAAGAATGTTATCGCATCAGGCCCGACAACCTCACGACAGACCCTTTCGCATAATCCGCAGAGGATACAATCATCATTATCAGCCGTGAATCTTGGTCTGCCAACAGAATATTCCCTGGCCAGATCTTTTACGATGGGGGCATCAGGACACCTGGCTAATAAGAGCTCGATGACCATCTTTCTAGCCCTGATAACCTTTTCGGTACTGGTCTGAACGCTAATACCTTCAATGACAGGATAGTTACATGATGTGGTGAGCCGAGTCCTTTTACCGCTTGTGACTTCTGCTACACAAAGCCGACATGCCCCATAAGGCTTGAGGGCCTCATGATAGCAGAGATGAGGGATGTCAAAGCCTTTATCCAGGGCAACCTCAAGAACATTCTGCCCCGCTTCTGCCTGAACTTCGTAACCATCGATCGTAAATGTAATCATCTCTAAACAACCTCTATTGCATCGAACTTGCATTCTGCTATACATGCACCGCACCGTATGCATTTTTCCGGGTCAATCTTGTGCGGCACCTTCTTTTCGCCAGTAATGGCCTCGCTTGGGCATACCCTCTTACATCTTCCACATGCAGTGCATTTTTCTTGGTCTATAAGGTATGTTATGAGGGCCTTACAGACACCTGCAGGGCATCTCTTGTCCTTAATGTGGGCCTCATATTCATCTCTGAAATACCTGATGGTGCTCAGCACTGGATTGGGCGCTGTCTGGCCAAGGGCACAAAGGGAGGCCTCAGAGACAACCCAACTCAGCTCTTCAAGGAGTTCAATATCCCCTGCTCTCCCTTCACCCCGGGTAATTCCATCAACAATTTCATACATCCTGCGAGTTCCATCCCGGCACGTGGTACACTTTCCGCAGCTCTCATCCTTCAAGAAATTCAGAAAGTACTTAGCAATGTCCACCATACAGGTTCTATCGTCCATGACAATCATCCCACCAGATCCCATCATCGAACCCACCTCAGTGAGTTTGTCAAAATCCACCGGTATATCAATTAATGATTCGGGGATACATCCTCCTGAAGGTCCACCAGTTTGAACTGCCTTTAATTCCCCATTCCCGGGAATCCCTCCTCCGATATCATGGACAATTTCTCTTATAGTTATTCCCATAGGGACTTCCACGAGCCCGGTGTTATTCACCTTTCCCACCAAGGAAAAGATCTTGGTTCCCTTGCTGGTTTCAGTCCCTATACTTGTGTACCATTTGACACCTCTACTGATAATGAGGGGCACATTGGCCCATGTTTCCACATTATTGAGATTGGTGGGTTTATCCCATAGACCGCTCTCAACAGTATGGATGTGTTTTGCCCTGGGCTCCCCTGCCTGCCCTTCAAGGGAGGCCATAAGGGCTGTTGATTCCCCGCAAACGAAGGCTCCTCCACCCCTGTTAACCTTGATTTCAAAATCAAGTCCTGTACCGAGAATGTTTTCCCCCAACAGTCCGCAGTCTCTGAGCTGATCTATGGCTATGCCGACATTTCTAACAGCAAGTGGATACTCATTGCGCACATAGATATATCCTTCATCTGAGCCAATTGCATAGGCGCCAATTATCATTCCCTCCAAGACACTGTGAGGGTTCCCCTCCAGCAGACTTCTGTCCATATATGCACCAGGGTCTCCCTCATCAGCGTTGCAGATCACATAGTGTTTATCTCCCCGGGCGTTCCTGCAGGATTCCCACTTCACACCGGCGGGGAATCCCCCACCTCCCCTGCCCCGCAGTGCCGATCTCTTGATTGTATCAATCACTTCTTCCGGAGAAAATTCCGTCAAAACCTTGGCTAAGGCAGAGTAGCCGCCAATGGCGATATAATCCTCTATTTTCGTGGGGTCAATCTTACCGTTATTTCCAAAAATGACCCGCATTTGACCCTGGTAAAAGGGAACGTCATCCTCTCTTACAATCTTTTCTCCTGTCTGAGGATGGGTATACAAGAGCCGATCAATAGTACTGTTTTTGAGCAAGGTTTCGGATATAATCTCGCCTGCATCTTCCGGGGTGACCCTCTGATAAAATATCTTCTCCGGGTTTATGACAACCACAGGCCCCCTTTCACAAAATCCGTGGCAACCTGTTGTCCTTATGTCCATACTTTCTTCCAGACCCCTTTTTCTTATCTCCGCCCTAAATGCCTCGGCAACCTTTTCACATCCATACGCATGGCATCCAGTCCCGGAGCAGATGGTAATGCAGGGCTTGTTAGGATCCCTCCTCGTTAAGATTTCTTCCCTGATTTTTTCGAGTTCCTGGGGATTATTAATCCTTCTCATCTTTTTTCCTTGAAGACCTTTTTCTGTATTTTTTAATGGTAGATTCGACCTTGGCCGGTGTCATCTGACCGTGATATTCATTTCCGATAACAACAATAGGTCCGAGAGCGCAGGAGCCCAAGCAGTTGACCGTTTCCAGAGAAAAGAGTTTGTCTTTTGTCATTTCGCCAACATCAATGCCAAGATACATCTTTATCCTATCAAGAACCCTTGCCGCCCCCCTTACATGACAGGCCGTTCCCAAACAGACATTGACCAGGTATTTTCCCCGGGGAGTAAGGCTGAAGGCATTGTAGAACGTGGCTATCCTGTATATCCTCGTGAGAGGCATGGAAAGCCTTTCGGAGACATAGTCGAGATCCTTTTCAGGTAGATAATTTTCTTTTTCCTGCAGATCCTGCAAGATTGCAATAATGGAGGAATGCCCATAGTCATACTTTTGTAATATTTGATCAATAGCCTGTGAATCCATTTAATCTCCTTGGGTCATTTTTACCTTTTTCTTCAACCTCTCGTATTCTTCTTTAACCCTTTTTTGAATCTTCCCTGTCATTCCCTCATCAAGATGCCGAAACCGTCCCTGGATTTTCAAATAATCGCTTACAGGACGCAGTATCCCAACCTCCACAGTGAATTTATAGCGACCATCTTCCACCTCATAGAGGGGGAATATGCCTGTCTCCACTGCTAAACGGCCGGCCTTTATGGAGAGCTCTGGCGGCAACCGCCAGCCTGTCGGGCAGACCGAGAGGATATGGATATATGCCGGCCCTTTGATCCTTGCGGCCTTTTTCACCTTCTGAACAAGGTCAATAGGATAGCTTGGGCATGCTGTCGCCACATAGGGAATATCGTGCGCTGCAGCGATTTCGGGCATATTTTTCTTCCAGGTTACCTGACCCGGCACGACCTTTCCTGCCGGCGATGTCGTGGTTGATGCCCCAAATGGGGTTGACGATGATCTCTGGATACCGGTATTCATATATGCCTCATTATCATAGCAGACATAGATAAAGTCATGACCCCTTTCCAAGGCACCGGACAGGGCCTGAATACCGATATCGCTTGTTCCGCCGTCACCTGCCATGGCAAGAAAGGTTATCTTTTTCTTGGGTAACCTGCCCTTTCTCATCAAGGCCTTCATGCCTGCCTCAGCGCCTGAGGCAACAGCTGCCGCATTTTCAAATGCGACATGGATCCAGGGCACATTCCAGTTGGTAAAGGGAAGGGGTGTTGATACAACCTCCATACAGCCGGTTGCAGAGGCAGCTATCGTATCTCTTCCCAGTGCCTTGCCAACAAGCCTGACAGCTAATGCCTCTGCACAGCCCTGACAGGCCCTATGTCCTGGTGAAAAATACTCCTTTCTGCTAACGAGCTTATACGCGTAGACATTGGTCGGTTCCATTATTTGCCCCTCACACCATAATACTCAAAGTCTTCCTCCCGGGGATTTACTTTAATCTTTTCCATGGATCTGTTGTATATGTTCTTAAAATCATCAATGGTGACATCCCTGCTCGCCAGCCCGCAGATAAAATTGGTAATGATGGGCTCATTCTTTTCCTTGTAGAGGGCCGAGCGCAGATCGAGTGCCAAGGGCCCGCCTTGGCCACCATAAGATATGGCCCTGTCAATAACGATCAAGCTCTTTGCATTTTCGACGGCCTGGCGAAATTCCTCAAAAGGGAATGGCCTCCAGAGTCTATCCATGAGCAGGCCAACGGACTTCCCTTCATCCCTCAGGGCGTCAACCGCCAACGAAACAGTCTCACCAAAACACCCTTGGGTGATAAATAAGGTCTCTGCGTCCTCATGTTTGTAACCTTCGATCGGTTTATAATTCCTTCCCACGATATCTCCAAGCTCTTTCCATGCAGAGATAATCTCACTTTTTGATTGGATAAGGGCCTCATCCTGCGCCACCTTAACCTCCGAAAAGATGGGAGGGCCTGCAATGCAGCCCATAGTGACCGGCCTGTCAGGATGCAAGGCATGGACAGGCTTGAATTCGGGTAGATATCTCTCCACCTGTTCTGTTTCCCAGAACTCCACCGGCTCAATAACATGGGTTAATATGAATCCGTCAACGTGAATCATAACAGGGAGCATGACCTTCTCGCTCTCTGCTACCCTGTATCCAAAAAGCACGTGATCAAAGACCTCCTGCCCGTTATTGGCAAATACCTGAACCCATCCACAATCCCGGACAGACATGACATCGGTGTGGTCGTTCCAGATGCTTATAGGGGCTGAAAGAGATCTATTTGCCAAGATCATCACCATGGGAAGACGCATAGAGGACACAATATGCACAATTTCGTTCATCAATGCGAGCCCCTGGGAACTGGTGCAGGTAAAGGCCCTTGCCCCCACCGCTGCAATACCCGCACACACACTCATAGCAGAGTGTTCGGACTCCACCGGTATAAATTCCGCGTCCAGCTCCCCGTTATTCACCAACTCTGAGAGGTGTTCGACAATATGCGTCTGGGGAGTGATGGGATAGGCTGCAATGCAATCTACATCTGCCATTTTTACCGCCTCAGCAGCAGACAAAGAAACCTCCAGTCCTATTCTCTTCCCCATTACTCTTCCTCCTCAACCATTGTTATGGATTGGGTGGGACATTCATGGGCACATATTCCACACCCCTTGCAGTGGAACAGGTTTGCCTCAAAATAGCCTTCTTCAGTTTCTTCAATGGCTGCGTCAGGGCAGAATATGTAGCAAGCTCCGCACTTCACACATCTCTTTGTATCCCAGACAGGTCTTAGGGACCTCCAGTCCCCTGTCTTGTATTCAGCGGCATTGCCCGGATTAGTAACAATGCCCCCGATCTCAAGTTCCTGCCAGCTCAGATCTGTCTTTGTCTTGGCCAACTCTCTTCTCCTCTATTCAAAATGCCAACTCTGTCTCTTTAAAAGCCCTTTTAAATGCCCTGATATTCTTTTCTGCTATCCTGCCAAATCTCTCTCTCAAGGGTTCTATCAGGGAATCGGGACTAACAACTGCCTTGGCCTTCAATAAGGCACCGAGCATGGTGGTATTGGTGATGGGGAGCCCCAGTTCTTCTCTGGCGATCCCGTTTGCATTTACTACCGCCAGCTTGCATTTCAAATTTAGCTCTTTTCGTATCTCATCGGCCTTGTGCTTGGTGTTGGTGACGAGAATCCCATCGCCCTTCAAACCAGCTGCAACATCCACGATCCGCAATATAGACGGATCAAGCACCAGAACAATGTCAGGTTCGTTGATATTTGACCGGATCTTTATCTGTTTTTCATCTATCCTACAAAATGCAACGACAGGGGCCCCCCTCCTCTCCGGTCCGAAACTGGGAAAGGCCTGACCGTATTTTCCCTCCTTGATTGCTGCCTGGGCTAAAAGCTCCGCAGAGGTAACTGCACCCTGCCCACCCCTTCCATGAAGCCTGATTTCCAGCATAGTAACTCCTGAAGAATAGAAAAAATCCCCCCTTATCAAATCGCTGCTAATCTATAACCCCACGATTACAAGATTGTCAAATCTTTTATTTACAAGGAGGCTCAAGCAGCAAGCGCACTGTTCTCTACTTGGGTACTTATTGATTTAAAGAGGTAGGTTCAATCAGGTAATCTACCTAAAAACGGGAAAACCCCACCCATTTCTGAATGGGGATGGTCTTATTTTGTCCGTGTTCCCTATCTCTGATGGGGAGAAATACCTACTTAAGGATGGATACAGATTCAAGCCTAGTGAGCTGCCAGATATGATACCGATAACTCATTAACTGTCAAGGCAGAGGTGACTGAGACGGATCAACCATGTAAATTACCATATGTCATCAATCCTCTTCAACTCAAGCCAGCGCTTCTGAGGTCGCGTTAAGGGCCCTATGTGTTCCTCTATCCAGGAAATATCACGGGTCAGGATTGCAAGCTTCTCTGGCCCTGTTAGATCATATTCATCTAGGACATCTACAGCATGTTCGAGAAGGTCGGTGAAGAATTCGTTATCGGATGCAGCCCTCTCCAGGACCTTGATAATCTCCTGCTTGTGAATCAGATTCTGTTCTTGAGGTGTTTCCGTGAAGGCTATATCAAGGGCCGAGGCCACAGCCTTGAGCAGTTGATCAGGAGTGAATGGCTTTTCCAGATAATCCGCTGCCCCCAGTTTCATGGCCTGCACTGCTGACTGAACCGAGGCATAGCCAGTGATGATAAGAACCGGAAGTGATGGCTTGGCCCTCTTAACGTCCCTCAGGACCCTCATGCCTCCAATGTCTGGCATGCGGATGTCGCTTAAGACAATATCGTATTGTCTCTTGATGGCCCAGTCACGTCCCTCCTGTCCCGCTAGTGAAACATCTACCTCATAGTCCTCATTGGTAAGTATCTTGCTGACACTATCTAAGACGACCTGCTCGTCGTCGATTACCAGGGCCTTCTTTTTTTCCATGGCATTCCTACCTTTCAATGCCTTGAGGACAGCCTAAGGGAGTTTTTCAGATACAAATGTCTGGCATACCGATGTTAACTAGGGAGCATGATCAGATCGTCATCAACAACCGGTATTCTTACGTCTCTCACTCAGCTCTTCTACTGGAAGCCAGATGGTAAAAGCGCTCCCGCGGCCAACCTCGCTCTGGACCCGAATCGTCCCCCCGTGTCTCTGTACAATCCCATATGAAACCGCCAGACCAAGCCCGGTACCCTCGCCCACCTCTTTCGTAGTAAAAAAGGGATCGAATAACTTGTCGAGATCCTCCGGCGGTATACCGCAACCAGTATCTGCAATGGAAATCTCGACACCCTTTCGGCCAGTATCGCTTGCAGATAGGCTGATGCCGGTCGATACCGTGATATTGCCACCTGTCTCTGTAGCATCAAGGGCGTTTATAATTATATTTATTAGGACACCTTGGAACTGGCCCCGGTCAAGGGTAACCACTGGTAGATTTTCCCCCGGTTCAAACGCGATACCTACACCCCTTACCAGTGCCTGGTTTTCCATCAGTGAGATGGTGGAACCTACAAGCCGATTTAGCTCAGTTGGCTCTCGATCAAGCTCGGTTTGCCTGGAGAAATCAAGCAAACCCTTAACAATCTTCCTGACCCGTACGGTGGACTCGGCTATTTTTTGAAGATAAGACCGACTCTTATCCTCTATGTCTCTCCTTCGCAACAGGAGGCGGGTAAATGTCAATATACCTGTCAGGGGATTATTGATCTCATGGGCAACCCCTGCTGCAAGCCTTCCAATACTGGCCTGTTTCTCAGACTGAAGGAGCCGATTTTCGCTCTCCTCCCTTCTGCGTTTATCACGCTCCTCGAGAGATACAATCATATCCTTAAAGGTATTTTGTAAGACACCGATTTCATCCTTGGATATAGGCCCAATCTGCGGCGATAGATTGCCCTCGGAAACCCGTTGGCTTGCCTTTATCAGCCGCCGTACCGGGCTCATGATCTTGTCTGCCAAAAGGTATCCCAGCCCTATTGCTAAGGCCATGCCAGCCATGATTATGAGCACCAACACCGTAAGGGCCTTCCCCCGCATGTCAGCATACTTTGCCTCCAGTACCCCGACATAGAGCATCCCCACTCGTTCACCAAAGATGTCCACAAGTGGCTCATATGCTGTTATGTACCAGTCACTTACCACAAATGCACGGTCTGTCCACATCTTACCCTCGGTAAGGACCTGTTCTTTAACCTCTCTCGAAACCCTTGTTCCAATAGCTCGGTTTCCATCTGGGGTGAGCACGTTAGTGGAAATGCGGAGGTCATTGAAAAAGATAGTAGCGGTTCCTATGCTGCGGCCTTTGTATATCTCCTGCTGAAATACCGTGTCCCGCACTCTATCAACCATCGTTGTGCTGCGGTTCAGAAGAATACCGCCATAAAGCACGCCGAGCAGATCATCACCATCTAAGACGGGGATGGCGGCCGCAAGTGCCATTCCAGACGCCTCCTCCTTGGCCTCTCTCGGGGCAGCCCTCCGTGTGGGGACCAGCTGAATTCTGGCTCGATTGGCTAGATCGGGGTTCTCAGCAGAGAGGAACTCCCTGCTCAGAACAACAGTGCCCGAGACGGGGACCCCACGTTTGAGAGCCAGGTTTGCAATAGGGTTCACAGGCTGGGATTCTTCAATTGGCACGGGATTCGTCCCAATTCGGCACAGTGTTTTGCCTTCTCCAGTGACTATACCGGCGAAATCCAACTCCGCATGCTGCGCCATGCGCCTGAGCCGATTGACAAGTTTCGGTGCATCATATCTCTTGAGCTCTAAGCGGAATTCATCTCCCAGCGTAGTTATATTAAGCGAAACCTTCACACTGTTAATACGCGTCAGGTATATCTCACGTGCGGCATTCAGGTCTAATCTGATGCGGTTTGTTGCCTCGCTGAATACGGCTTTATACAGGAGCTGGCCACCAATGAACAGAGAAACAGCACCAACCAGAAGGGAGACCCCTAAAAAACTTGCTATAAGTTTGGATCTAGTAGAGTAAAGCATCTGTGCCCTTTTTTGGAAGGGAGGTTTAAGACTTGCTCTGGACTTTCAGGAACACAAGCATCCGCCTCTGGGCTCGTGTAAGGCGCCCGATCTGCCCCTCTATCCACAAAACATCGCCGGTCACGAGGGCAAGCTTCTCCGCCTTAGTCAAGTCATATTCATCCAAGGCATCTACGCCATTTTCGAGGAGGTTCATGAAGAATTCATCGTCAGATTCGGCCCGCTCCAGAACCTTGGCCATCTCCTCCTTGTGAATCAGTGCCTGTTCCTCAGCTTCCGGGGCCATACCAAGTGCTCGGCCCACTGCATCAGTAAGCTCTTCAGGCTCAAATGGCTTTTCTATATAATCCGCTGCCCCCAGTTTCATGGCCTGCACCGCCGATTTGACCGTTGCATAACCGGTGATCATAACAACAGGAAGAGATGGCCTGATCCTCTTAACGTCCCTCAGGACCTTCATGCCTCCAATGTCTGGCATACGGATGTCGGTCAGGACGATGTCGTAGGGCCTCTCAATGGCCCAGTCAAGCCCTTCACGGCCACTCAGCGAGACATCTACCTCGTAATTCTCATCGGTCAGTATCTGACTAACGCTGTCTAAGACGATCTGTTCGTCATCAATTACGAGGGCCTTCTTTTTTTCCATGGTGTTCCTCCCTTTTAATAATCTGATGAATTGTCTCCACGAGTTCGTCAGGTTCAAATGGTTTGGCAATAAAGGTAGCAGCTCCCATCTTAATAGCTTCTTTAATGGTCTCTGTTGTATAATAACCGCTCATTACTAAAATAGGAATATCCGGCCATTGTTCCTTAACCTTTCGCATAAGATACATACCATCGCGCTTGGGCATCTTTACATCAACGAGTAAAAGACTAAATTCATTACCTTTCATTGCCTCCAGGGCCTTGTCCGCACTGGGGACAAGTAAAACCTCAAAGCCGGCAAGCTCGAGTACCGCCTGGCAGCTCTCAAGCACAATATCTTCGTCGTCCACAACAAGTATTTTCATGGTATTCATTCCTGCCACACACCCTGGTTAATAGAGAAATCCATCCCGTTTTCTCAGTACATCGTACTTTTGAGCGACAAAAAATGTGCCCAGGTCGAAGATCCTGGTTGTTTTATTGAGGGCCTCGATTGCCTGCATATGATCTATGGGCGTAAGAAAGAGTGCTTGAGAATCCACGTAAAGCCACATATGCCTCCTCATCATAAAGAGAGCGTATATTGCCTCGGGGCAGGGAATGCCTTCATTGTATCTGTCCTCAGCATATTGTGTGAAATGCTCGTACAAGTCCCTGTCAGGCCTCTTGCTGAAATATACGCGGCTCAGATTCTTGTAGAAGCTCACTGCATGCAGGAGGCACTTTTCCTCTCGTATATAGTGGTATGATGGCGTTCTGTTATCTTTCCTCACGGCCCTGCACCATTGTTGAGCTATCTCTTCAGCATGCCTCTCGGTAATCTCAATCAACTTGTCTGCAAATACCTTCATACTATTACTCTCTTTGTATTGAGAAGGAATCAGCATCCCGCCGACTCCCCTGCCTCTGCCCTCGCTTACGGCGCATTTTCTCGGCCACCTTTAACCTGACCAAGGACCGGCGAAGGGCGGCCTCAGCTGCAGCTGTTTCTGCCTCAGCCGATGGGGCTTTCATGATTTCTTTTGCCCGCCGTTTAGCATCTTCTGCACGAGCTATGTCTACTTCCTCAGCACGTTCGCAAGCGTCAGCTAAGACAATCACCTTATCAGGGCGCACTTCAAGAAAACCGCCACTCACTGCTAAATAGGACTCCTCATGATCTTTTCTCACAATTAACTCTCCGGGCTGGAGCATAGTCATCAAAGGGGCATGGTGGGGAAGAATGCCCAGCTGCCCCTCCAACCCCCAAGCAATCACCATGTCAACATCACCAGAGTAAACCATTCTTTCTGCAGTAACGATCTCAAACCTAAACGTCGCCACTATAGCTCACCCATCTCTTCAGCTTTTTCCACTGCCTCATCAATAGTGCCCACCATATAGAAGGCGGCTTCAGGGAGCTCATCGTGCTTCCCCTCCAAAATCTCCTTGAAACCCCGTACTGTTTCCTTAACAGGGACATATTTACCGGGGATACCTATGAATTGCTCAGCTACATGAAAGGGCTGGGAGCAAAACCTTTGAATACGCCGTGCCCTGTTCACAGTGAGCTTATCCTCGTCGCTTAATTCCTCCATGCCCAGGATAGCTATTATATCCTGCAATTCCCTATATCTTTGTAAAGTTCTCTGCACGCCTCTCGCCACCTGATAGTGCTCTTCACCAACAATACCAGGGTCAAGTATACGGGATGTAGAGGTCAACGGGTCAACAGCAGGATAAATGCCTAACTCGGCAATGGACCGCTCCAGGGCTACAACAGCATCGAGGTGTCCATAGGTAGCTACTATGCCGGGGTCGGTATAATCATCAGCCGGCACATAGATAGCCTGGAATGAGGTAATGGATCCCTTCTTTGTCGTGGTGATTCTTTCCTCCAGCTCACCAACATCTGAGCCTAACGTTGGTTGATAACCAACTGCCGAGGGCATGCGACCCAGAAGCGCCGAAAGCTCCATATTAGCCAGAACATAGCGATATATGTTATCGATAAACAAAAGAACATCTTGCCCCTCGACATCTCGGAAATACTCTGCCATGGTCACCCCAGTTAATCCTACACGAGACCGAACACCAGGGCTTTCATTCATCTGCCCAAAAACGAGCACCGTTCTATCCAAAACCCCGGACTTCTGCATTTCCAGCCACAGGTCATTCCCCTCGCGAGATCTTTCACCTACACCTGCGAACACAGAGAAACCACCATGCTCTGAGGCGATATTACGAATGAGTTCCATAATAATAACCGTCTTGCCTACACCCGCTCCGCCATATGCCCCAATCTTCCCTCCTCTCGTAAAGGGAGTGACCAGGTCCATTACCTTGAGTCCCGTCTCTAGCATTTCGGGAGTCGTCTCCTGTTCCTCCAAGGAAGGCGGCTGGCGATGAATGGGATAGCGCAGCTCAGCCTTTACCTCACCAAGGTTATCCAAGGGCTCACCAAACACATTGAAGAGCCTTCCTAAAGTTGCCTTCCCCACAGGCACACTTATCGGGGCTCCGGTATCCACAGCTTCAGCCCCCCTCTGCAGTCCCTCAGTAGCGGTTAAGGCGACACCTCGCACCCAGTTGTTGCCAACATGGTGTTGAGCTTCAACGATAATTTTGGCGCCATCCTGATTGATCACTATAGCATTATTTATCGCCGGCAGTCGATCAGGTGGAAACTCCATATCGATCACCGTGCCTATAACCTGGACCACTTTCCCCTTTGCCACCTATTACCTCCTTATCTGGCCAAGGCCTCAGCTCCTCCACAAATATCGCAGATCTCACTCGTTATTGTCTGCTGTCGAGCCTTATTTAGGGTTAGGGTCAAATCCTCAACGACTTCATGGGCACTATCACTAGCGTTACGCATAGCTACCATCCTTGCTGATTGCTCACTGGCAATAAGCTCCAGCAGGGCATGATACACCCTCATCTCCACAAATCGCGGCAATAGCTCGTTCAAAACGGTGCTGGCCTCAGGTTCGTAAATATACTCCCCTCTCTGTGCTTGAGGAAGATCAACTGGTTCGACGGGAAGCAAGACTTCCATTGTAGGCCGTTGCAGCATGGTGCTGACAAAACGGGGATAGGCAAGATATATGAGATCAATTTCACCACTGCAATAGTCGTCAATAACGACCCGAGAAATCGGTAAAGTCTCCAGTAGGGTAGGTCGGCCCTCTATCCCGGAAAACTCTGCGCGTATGTTTTGCCCTGCACGACGCATAAAAGCTCGCCCTTTGCGCCCCACAGTAATAAGCATGACAGACACACCTTGCTCCGCAATAAACCCTGCGACGAGGTGATTCAGATTGGCATTCAGCCCACCACAGAGGCCCCGATCAGTAGTAAAATGAATTATGGCTATTTTTTCCGTCTCTCTCGCTTGCAGCAATGGATGCGCCTCGCCGCCAATTCGAGAATGAAAGACAAGATGAGAGATCACCTCACCTATCTTCTCCGCATAAGGGCGACCAGCCTTTGCCTGATCTTGAGCCCGCTTCATTTTAGCAGTGGCGATCATCTCCATTGCCTTGCAGATCTTGGCGGTGTTCTCAACACTGCGTATGCGCCGACGAAGGACTCTCGTGCTAACCATATATTTCCCTAATAAGCAGTGCCTTCCTTGAATTCTGATATGGCCTTCTCCAAGGCCTCTCTCGTATCAGGTGTTATCTCTTTCTCTTCGTTTATTTTTTGCTCTATTTCGGGATTGGTGGTTTTCATAAATCTATGGAAGCCCTCCTCCCAGGGAATAACCTTATCTACAGGTACGTCATCAAGAAAGCCATTGGTCACCGCGTAGAGGATAGCTACCTGTTGCCCTAAAGACATGGGGGAGTACTGTGGTTGCTTCAGTATTTCAGTGATACGCCGACCCCGCCCTAATTGATCCCTGGTGGCCCTGTCGAGGTCTTCTGCACCAAACTGGGCAAAGGCTTGAAGCTCACGAAACTGGGCGAGCTCTAACCGTAAGGTGCCGGCCACCTGTCTCATGGCTTTCCTCTGTGCAGAGCCACCGACGCGAGATACCGACAATCCAACATTCGCCGCAGGGCGAATGCCAGCATTGAAGAGATCAGGTTCCAGAAAGATTTGTCCATCGGTTATGGAGATCACGTTTGTGGGGATATAGGCCGATATATCCCCTGCTTGGGTCTCAATAATAGGCAAGGCAGTAAGTGAGCCACCACCATGCTCAGGAGCCAGCTTAGCTGCCCGTTCCAGAAGCCGGCTGTGCAGATAGAAGACATCTCCAGGATAGGCCTCCCTGCCTGGTGGGCGGCGAAGCAACAGTGAGAGCTGGCGATAAGCCCAGGCATGCCTATAAAGGTCATCATAGACTATCAAGGCATCCCTTCCTTGTTCCATGAAATCCTCACCCATGGCGCAACCGGCATACGGTGCAATGTACTGCAATGGAGCTGGATCAGAAGCGTCAGCAGCCACTACAATGGTGTGCTCCATAGCCCCGTATTTCTCTAAAAGAGCCACCACCTGCGCTACCTTAGATGTCTTTTGTCCAACAGCCACATAGATGCATGTAACATCGCCACCTTTCTGCGCGATTATGGCATCAATAGCAATGGCTGACTTACCGGTAAAGCGGTCTCCGATAATAAGCTCACGCTGGCCGCGCCCGATGGGAATCATGCTATCTATGGCCTTGATGCCTGTCATTACCGGTGTGTCCACGGGCTGTCTCATCGTTACACCTGGAGCCGCCCTCTCTATTGGACGTGTTTTGCCTGCCTTAATCGGCCCCTTGCCATCTCGTGGACGCCCCAAAGGATTAACAACTCTTCCGATAAGGGCATCGCCTACGGGCACCTCAACCACTCTTCCCGTCGCACGTACCTCGTCTCCCTGCTTAATCAGGCTGCAATCGCCGAGGATGGCAGCACCAACATAATCCTCTTCCAGATTGAGCGCCAGCCCCATAGTGTCATGGGGAAATTGCAGCAATTCGCTGTATTTTGCACTGCTCAGCCCATAAACCCGCGCGATACCATCGCCTATCTCCACCACTGTGCCTACATTGGCCATACTTACAGTGGCGCCAAAATGTTCAATCTCTTCTTTGATTATCGAAACAATATCTTGATCACGAGCTGCCATGTGTGACCCTATCTCCTGATATCATCCAACCTTGCGTTATCTTCCAGCCCAAGCCAAACTTCTCCTCAAGGATTCCAGTGCATTCTTAGTGCTCCCATCGATAAGCATATCGCCAATCCTGGCCTTAACACCCCCTATGATGGTTGGGTCGGTTCGGGCATCGATGATGACCCTATGCCCAACCATTTGTGCAAATCGACTCGCAAGCGTTTTCTTATCCTCATCATCCAGGGGCACTGCAGTAATAACCTCTGCATGTTCAATGCCATAGTGGGCATCGAGCAACCGCCCATACTGCTGTAAGATCCCATCCACAATCCTCAATTTACCCCTGCCCATAAGAAGACAGGCTAGATTGAGGACCAAGGGACTTACCTTACCAAGCTGTTCTCCTAGAAGGCGTTTCTTAGTGTCAAAGGGGAGTTTCGGATTCTCCAACAAACCCATAAGCTCTCTATCTGTTATTACACCGGCAACCTTAGTCAAGCCAGTCCGCCAGCTTTCCAGCTCATCCTTCTCTAATGCCAATTCGAATGCGGCTTGAGCATACCGTTTACCGGAGCCTATTCGAGGCATGGCTAACTCACCTTTCTCCTGAAGGCACCAGTTTCCTCTAGGGTCTTTTCAATAATCCGACGGTGCCTTTCTCTATCCAAGGTTTCACTGATTACCTTTTCGGCAGCCAGGATAGCTGTATCAACAAACTCCTTACGCAGCTCATCAACAAGCCTCTCCCGCTCGCGCTCTAGCTCTGCTCGAGCCCTATCAACAATGGCTTGGGCCTCCTTTCTGGCCTCTTTTCTCGCTTCTTCTTTAATCCTTTCTCCTCCTTGTGCTGCCTGCCCAATTATTGCCTGCCCTTCATCGCGTGCCTTGCTAATCTGTTCCCCCACCTCTACCCGGGCCTGCTCATATTCCTGTTTTGTAGCTTCAGCTTGCTCCATGCTCTGTCTTATCCTATTGGAACGCTCATCAAGCATTCTACGAATCGGCTTATACCCAAAGAATGTAAGCAACCCAAGCAGAATGAGAAAATTGATCAGTTGACCAATAAAGCTAGGTAAGGTTAGCCCTAAAAAACCTTCCATCTATTTTGCTGCTCCCTTCAAAAATCAAATTGTTACGCTACAAAGATAAGCAGAATAGCTACCACGAGGGCATAAATTGCCACCGCCTCAGCAAAGGCAATGGCTAAGATCATGTTGGTCATTATTGGTCCCCTGGCCTCGGGATTGCGCCCTAGTGCATTCATGGCACCCATACCAAGTATGCCAATGCCAATCCCTGGACCAAGGGCTCCCAGACCTATGGCAAGCCCAGCACCTATAAGTTTAGCTACCTCTGACCAGATTTCCATTAATGCAACCTCCTTTTCTGTATGTACCTAAAGACAGAATCCAATTATGTATTGCTCGCCTCACCTGGGGTCAGGCATATCCATCCCTATTCTTCCTCCATAACTGCGGCACAAGCAAACCCCAAGGTCAATCCGCCGAATATCATGGCCTGAACGAGGCCAAAGAATGCCTCCAGGCCATAAAATATTGTAGGAAGCACCCAGGGAATAATGAAGAGCATTATCATGACCAATATCATCCCAGCCGTCATGTTGCCAAAAAGACGGAAGGTAAAGCTCATCATGCGAATTAGGTGGCTGAGTATTTCCAGCAGCCCGGCGAAAAGTGCTACCACGCCGTTCAATAAGCCACCTGCCCCGTCCTTGAACTTACCACTCAATACTTGTTTGAGTGCTTGACCTAAAGGCCCGAAGTGAAAAAAGGTCTTCAAATAGGAAGCTCCTCTGGCCTTAAATCCCCAATACTCAATGAAGCAGAAAGATACCACAGCAAGTGCTGCTGGAACATTGAGATCAGTGTTGGCATTGCGTAATAATGGCTCCCCATTTATGCTAAGGGTCTCAAAGCCAGGCATGAGGCTCACCCAAGCATTGGTGACAACAAACAGGAAGATGGTAGTGCAAACAGGGAAAAACCATCTCCCGTGTTTCTCGCCTGCTGGGTCTTCAATAAAGTCTGCTGCCGCCTCAACTATCAACTCCAGAACATTTTGCAAACCGGTGGGAACCAGTTTCATGTTGCGGGTGCCAATGAAAAACAAACCAAAGAGTACCAAAATGCTTATCCATGAGGTAATCATGGTATTCGTCATGGGAAGATTGGAAAACGGCCGTTCAGGAACCACTTGATACTTAGGGGCCTCAACCTTTAGGAAACTCAGTGGCTCAAACCCCAATATTCCACTCCCCACCTCACTACCGATGAAACTAATTATAATCATGGCGAAAAGAGCAACAAGAAGTACCACTAGCTTCAAAAAGCCACCTCGGTGCCACTTCGGAGTCATTATCCCTCCTCTTTATCCTTTTTCTGCCTTGCAGTTAGCAGATCTGGAAGTCACCTTATGGGTTGGAGAACTTGCCCTTCTTTTCGTTCTCCTTGGCCTCCTGTAAAAACGGTCGCACCATACGGTAAACCCCGCAGATCATTATTATTGTCCCGAGGCCAAGGCCGATGAGGGTAAATAAAGGGAATTCGTGGGACATGCTCCTGTCAAACCAAAAACCTACCCCTGTTGGTATTAAAAGGCTCAGTGCTACATAGAAACCAACTGTGAGTAACTGCAACGCTGCAGACCACTTTCTCACTAGACCTCCTGTGGCAATCTGTTAACGGTTAAACGCAAAGATGCCTCATCCCTTTAGGCCATTTCAATAGAGATGTCCCTTCAGTTCTTCTGACAATAAGGCAGGCTCTGTTTTTTATTCTATTCAGTTCAGGAGGCAGGTTCAATGAGGTACTTTACTCAAAAAGGAGAAAAACACACCCATTTGTGGCTTAGGGCGGTTTTATTTTGTGTTGACCCCCTATAGCCTGTAGTGAGAAATACCTACCTAGGGATGGAAACGAGGTCAAAGTTATCGAGGTATCAGAGACGATGCCTTTTAATAAGAAATCTCATCGTCTTATTCACTTCCTGACGAATTTTATCCTTTTCCGACCCTGTAACAATATAGGGCCGATCGTATAGACTGCTTACCTCCATCTCAGGTCCAAACATCATTCCACCTACGAGGCCGGCAAATTCATCCCTTGGCTCAACATCATTCAATATAGCCCAGGCCAGTGTCCAGCATCGAGCTGTTCGATAGATATCATAACCACCTCCACCAGTGGCCAGGATCCTACCACATAACCCTTTCAACTCCCTGACGATCTCGATATAAGAATTGTTCGTGAGCATAAGATCGGTTAGTGGGTCTGATATCATAGCGTCCGCACCTAATTCCGCAACTATCACGTCTGGCCTAAAGCGCTTGATAAGGGGGAGGACAATCCTGTGAAAGACCTCGAGATAAACCTCATCATCCGTCTTTGGAGGCAAGGGGATGTTTACGGTATACCCTTCACCCTCTCCATCTCCTGACTCCTCTACAAACCCACTGTATGGATAGATATGTTTTCCCGACTCGTGCATGGATATAAACTGGACCTTTTCTTCCTTGTAGAACGCCTTTTGAACCCCATCTCCATGATGGGCATCAATATCCATATAGGTAATTCTTACGTTATGATCGAGTGCCTCCTTAATGGCTATAACGATGTCATTGATATAGCAAAATCCCGATGCTCGGGAACGGAGTGCATGATGAAACCCCCCAAGAGGATTAAAGATCTTGTCAGTGTCTTTATCCAGTAATTCAACCATCCCCTGCCAGGTTGCGCCAGCGCATTTTCTGGACCAGTCATAGATCCCCCGCAGAGGTGGATTATCCTCTGTGCCGATTCCAAAGGAGAGCATTTCCTCAAATATCTCGCCCTGGCTGACACGTCTCAGGGCCTCAAGGTAATCTTCACTGTGGGCAAGGACAAGCTTTTCGTATTCAAGGGGCGGAGGGTCTCTCAGGATCATATGGGGCTGATCCAGTACCCCATAGCGACGACACAGTTCGAGGGCCTTCTGGGCCCGCTCAGGTTTGAAAGGATGGTCCGGTCCGAAATCATACCGGGATAGCTCATCTGAATAATAAAAGATAGAATGCAATTCATCTTCCCTGTATCGTTACTGGGTTGGATCCTCTAAGGTATCCCGAACCAGTTCCTTCAGTCTGCCTGGGTCAATAGGTTTGGTGAGATATAGGTTGCAGTCGTACTTTTCTTCAATGCTAACATCCCTCGGTTCGGTTTTTGCCGTAAGCATGATTATCTTGACCTTGCTCATTGCATCTCGCTTACGAACCTCTTTGCACACATCATAGCCGGTCATTTTGGGCATAACCACATCCAGAATCAACAGATCAAAGTGTTCTTGATCCAATATATCCAGTGCCTCCCGGCCCCGAGTGGCGATCCTAACCTCATATCCTGCAGATGTAAGCAGTTGCTGCAGGGCCTCAAGCACCAATATGTCGTCATCCACTACCAAAATCTTATGAGACACTGTCTCCTCCCGGTTCCTGGTAAGCATCATTTCTCTCAGCCCCAGCCAGATAAATAGGCAGTCTTACAATAAATGTTGTGCCCTTATCCAGTTTGCTCTTAACCTCAATCTTACCCCGATGGCTCTCCACAATCCGATAGCTGATGGAAAGCCCGAGACCTATGCTTTTGTCAGAGTCTTTTGTGGTAAAAAAGGGATTAAATATCTGTTCTATCTGCTCTGGTGTCATCCCTATGCCGGTATCGCTGACCTCAATCTTAACCTGCTGGCCTTTTCTGCTGAGACCCGTTTGAATCGTCAACACCTTTTTTGAGCTTCCTTCCATGGCATCCAGGGCATTGGAGATGAGGTTCAGGAGGACCTGCTCAATTTGGTTCTTATCACCCAATACTCGGGGCAAGTTCTCACGTAATCTGAGCTCGGTCTCTATACCCAGATTCAACAACTGCTGTTGGGTGATCGCCAGAACCGACGACACGGCATCATTGACCTTCATGGCCGTAAATTCAAATTCAGCATGTCGAGAAAACTCCTTGAGCTTCTTAACAATCTTTTCGATCCTCCTATTGCATTCCTTGAGCAGCGCAACCCTCTTTTTTAAACTTGGATCGTCCTCTCCCTCCCCCTCTAATAAATGGAGCAAGGTATCGGATGCCATAAGTGGGTTATTGATCTCATGAGCCACACCGGTTACCAAGTCACCAAGGGCCCTCATCTTGACCGCCTGGATCAATTCCGCCTGAGTGGCAGACAATTTTTCAGAGAGCTTTTTTCTGGCAGTAATATCCTGAAATACCCCCATAGTTCCTACTATCTCGCCATATTCATCATACAGAAGGCTGTCGGAGGTTCTAATAGGGATAATTTTATCTCCAACTCTCATGTCGAATTCATAATCCCGTATTCGCCCAAATTGCTTCAATTTGTTCATGATTTCACGTGCCTGGTCAATGCCGTCTTTATAATAGATGGATATATGCTTTCCAATGATCTGGCTGTCGCGTAATCCAATAAGCTCCTTGAATGCCCGGTTAACGTAGGTTATATGTCCCTTAGTATCAGTTGTGACGACAGCGTCAATAGAGCTTGCTAGGATGTTTTCCAGAAAATCCTTAGAGCTTTTGAGCTCCTTTTCCAGCCTAAATAGATTGGGCACATCCTGGGTAATCTCCAGAATGCCCTTATATTGACTTGTAGAGTCTTTTAGGCAGGTAATGGTAGAGATCGCCGGAAAGAGACGCCCGCTCTTATGCCGGCGAAATAACCTCTCCTCTGCCCAACCCTCACCCCTTACCCTATCAACAATCTGCTCAAAGAGAGGAGTGTTCTGGTCTTCCCTTGAAAAGGTGAGTTCTGGCAGATGCCTACCCTTTGCCTCTTCTGGGGTATATCCAAACAAATTGGCTGCCCCCTGATTGAACAAGATAATCTTGCCATTGAAATCCGTAACTACGATAGCAATTCGGGTAGCAGAGTCGAGTACGCCATTTAAAAGCCCAAGGTCGACCATATGGATAAGCTCTCTTAACCTGCTATAATTTTGACCCTCACCATTGCATGGGTCGAACTGAAAATTATTGTCCTTCTACGCAACCCTTTCAGCTACTAACTTGTCAACTACACCTGGATCGGCAAGGGTAGTAGTATCACCGAGTTGCTCGACATCTCCAGAGGCAATCTTCTTTAAGATCCGGCGCATAATCTTTCCGCTTCTCGTCTTAGGCAAGCCATCGGCCCACTGGAGCTTTTCTGGTGTCGCGATAGGCCCGATCTCGGTCCTGACATGTCGCACCAGTTCCTTCTTTAGTTCATCCGACTTTTCCACACCACTATTTAAGGTAACAAAGGCATAGATAGACGTTCCTTTGATTTCATGTGGATAACCTACCACGGCAGCCTCGGCGACCTCAGGGTGGGAAACCAGTGCGCTTTCAATTTCCGCGGTACCCATCCTGTGGCCCGAAACATTGAGAACATCATCTATACGACCGGTAATCCAGTAGTAACCATCTTCATCCCTTCCTGCACCGTCTCCAGTTGTGTATTTTCCCGGAAACTGGGTAAAATAGGTCTCCCTGAATCTCTCGGGGTCCCCATAAACCCCTCTCATAAATGCAGGCCATGGTCTCTTTATGCAAAGGGCACCTTCACAAACCCCTTCAAGCTCATTGCCCTCGTCGTCCACGATACATGGCTCTATACCGAAGAAAGGCATGGTAGCCGAACCTGGCTTAAGGTCTATTGCACCAGGGAGGGGCGTTATCAGTATGCCCCCAGTCTCGGTCTGCCACCATGTATCCACTATTGGACATCGGCCCTTACCAACAGTGTTATAATACCACAGCCACGCCTCGGGATTAATAGGCTCACCAACACTTCCTAAGAGCCTTAAGGAGCTAAGATCGTGTTTTTTTACCCATTCATCGCCTTCCCTTGCAATAGCCCTTATAGCAGTCGGAGCTGTATAGAGGAGGGTAACCTTGTATTTGTCAACCACATCCCAAAATCTTCCTGGATCTGGATACGTGGGAACCCCTTCAAAGATAAGAGAGGTTGCACCATTACAGAGTGGGCCGTAGACGATATAGGAATGGCCCGTAACCCATCCAATGTCGGCAGTGCACCAAAAGATATCTTCTTCATGGTAGTCGAAGACATTCTTATAGGTTACGGCTACATATACGAGATAGCCCCCCGTAGTATGCAGCACCCCCTTTGGCCTTCCGGTTGAGCCTGAGGTATAGAGGACAAAAAGAGGATCCTCCGCATCCATCTCCTCGGGCTGACAATGAGCATCTACTTTTGCCATCTCCTCATGATACCAGGTATCTACACTTTCATTCCAGCTTATGTCGACATGAGCCCTTTTGACGACAATATTTGTTTCAACGCTCGGGCATTCCTTTAGGGCCACATCGGCATTGTTTTTGGTGGGGACGGGCTTGGCACCCCTAAAGGTGCCATCACAGGAGATCAGTACCTTGGCTTCACAGTCCTGTACCCTATCACGAAGGGAATCTGCAGAAAATCCACCAAAGACCACGCTGTGGACAGCGCCAATTCGAGCACAGGCTAACATGCTAATAGCAAGTTCCGGAATCATCGGTAGGTAAATAGCTACCCTGTCACCCCTTTGAACCCCTTTTTCCTTCAAGACATTGGCAAACTTACACACCTCTTTATGGAGCTGTTTGTAGGTATACGTGCGGTTATCTGACGGATCATTGCCCTCGAAAATGATGGCTGTCTTGTCACCCCTTTTTTCGAGGTGCCTGTCAAGGCAGTTATAGGAGACATTAAGCCTTCCATTTATGAACCATTTGTGATCAGGGGATTTGCCCCAATCATACTGACAGACCTGATCCCATTTCTTGTACCAGGTGACATATTCCTCGGCTATTTCACCCCAAAAACCTTCTGGGTCGTCCATGGAGCGCTGCCACATCTGCTTGTATGTCTCCATACTTTTTATATAAGCCCTCTTTCTCCATGCATCTTTTACGGGAAAGATTTTTTCTTCCTGAGATACCTCGCTGTTCATATCCTATACTCCTTTCAATAGTTTTTTCTCCTGACTTGTGTGTCATTCCTGAGTTATGGTTAAGATCATCTCCCAGCAATCACCACTTGATCCAATACGCTTGAAGCCGGCCTTACGGCAAAGGGAAATTGCCACATAGTTTTTCCTCTCCACGGTCAGCCAAATAGTAGACAGGCTTTCCTGCTTTGCCCAATCTATGACATAGAAGGTTATAGCAGTGCCAATGCCCTGCCTCTGAAAATCCTGATGAATAAAGATAAAGTATTCAGCCCAGTTTACTGGCATAGAAAAAAGACTGGCATGCCCGATGACAATATCCCCATACAAGGCCACGAGATTTGTACCACGGTTAATCATATCTTGAACCCATTGGTGTCTTTTCTCCCGATCGAGCGGGGGGAGCCCTAGCACAGAACCAGGGGGGTTATATGTATCATACATATGGATTAAGGACGTAAGATATATCTCCTCATAAGGGATTATTCTAATAAGATGGCCCTTTTCACTTTTTATCTTCTTTGTAGATGAAAAAAACCGCATCCTTTGCACTAGATAGAATGTGAGCCGACATGGACCATCAGAACACAGTCTTTCTTCTCCCTTTGCCTACACCCGCAAGAGAGGTTTCGCCACTTGCCTTACGGGCACTCAAGCTTTTCTTAACTTTACCATATTTCAGAACTTCTCCTCAACTCAAGCCAGCAATCCTCAATTTCAAATTCCCATGACTACTGGTATTTATTGATTTGAAGTGGTACCTTCAATCAGGTACTTTAGTCAAAAGCAAGAAAACCACAACCATTTGTGAATGGGGGTGGCTTAATCTTGTGCATATTCCCTATATCTAATAGGGGAAAGTACTTAATGAGATTTACCCTTGTCCTCAGCAGATGTTCTAAGGTAGGCACCCCAATAACTCATTCCTACAAATACCCCGCCGCCAATTATGTTGCCAATAGTTACGGGCAATAGGTTCTTCCACACGAAATTGACCCAGCCCAGGACATTTGGGTTAATCCCTGCGGGAGCACTGATTCCCGCCCAATTCTTCAAGAATATTCCGGTGGGAATGAAGTACATATTCGCAACACAGTGCTCAAAGCCTATAGCAACAAATGCCGTTATTGGGAAGAAGATGGCGAATATCTTGCCAACGGTTTGGCGAGCTGCGAGGGCCATCCAGACGGCTAAACATACTAGCCAGTTGCAGCCGATCCCGCGAAAAAGGGCCTCGCCAAAGCCAAGCGTGACTTTTTTGTAGGCAATATCAGCGGCAGCAGCACCCAGTGCTCCGGCGCCAGTCTTCCATAGCCCTGAAAAGTAGAATATCAGCGCCAAGACAATCGATCCAATAAAGTTTGCAAAATAAACGAGTGTCCATCTTTTTGCCATAGTGCCTAAAGTTATCTCCCTTGCCATGACACTGGATACCATCAGGTTGTTGCCAGTGAACAACTCCGATCCTGCAATGACAACGAGCATCAGGCCTAGGCTAAAGGCTGCACCTGCCACGATCTTCGTGAAGGCAATGCCCGCTCTCGCCGCCAGATCGAAGGTGACTGTCGTTGAGAGAAGGCCTCCAAAGCCAATGTATGATCCGGCTAGAATACCCAGCACAAAAACCGTAAACCACGGTGAGGTCACCTTACCCACGCCCACTGTTGATGCAACAGTCTCTGCGATCGTCTTCGGCGCCTTGTCCTCCATATTTGGCACAGGGAACTGCCAGGCCCTCATGATCCTCTCGAATCGGCCCATGGCCTTTTTCTCTTCTGTCACCTTGCGCTTCACCGCTTTTTTGACAGCCTCGGCTATCTCCTGCGGGGTAAAGGGTTTGGCGAGGTAGTCCATTGCTCCCCGCTTCATAGCCTCGGTCGCCCGGCCCACAGTCGGATACCCACTGATCATAACCACGGCGGAGTCCGGTGAACGTCGGTCCAGCTCCTCAACCACATCCATTCCATCGAAACCCGGCATCTTCCAGTCGCACAAAATCACGCCAAAGTATCCATCCAGGGCAAGCTTGAGCCCTTCTTGAGGACTCGTGGTAGTAACAACGTGAAAACCCTCAGCCGTGAATATCTTACGGCACGATTCCAGCACTACCTCTTCGTCGTCGATGATAAGCATTCTCTCAGCCATCGTCTTACTCCTTGAAGGTTACCAGATTTCTGCATTCAGGCGCTGTTCGAGCCATCGCCTCTGAAGCGGTGTGAGCGGCCCGATGTATTTTTCTATCCACTCGATATCACCAGTCAGGAGGGCAAGTTTCTCCGGCCCTGTCAGATCGTAGCCCTCAAGGGCGCCCGTCCCATGATAGAGCAAGTTGGCAATGAATTCACTATCCGATGCGGCCCGCTCCAGAACCTTAATCATCTCCTCCCTGTGCATGAGGGCTTGGGCCTCGGGTGCTTGGGTGGCAGCTATATCAAGTGCTGAGGCCACTGCCTTGAGGAGCTGATCAGGGGTAAAGGGCTTCTCCAGATAGTCCGCTGCCCCGAGCTTCATCGCCTGCACTGCAGATCTGACCGAGGCGTAACCGGTGATCATAACAACAGGAAGGGATGGCTTGGCCCTCTTAATGTCCCTCAGGACCCGCATACCGCCAATGTCTGGCATGCGGATGTCAGTGAGGACAATGTCGTACTGTCTCTGGATGGCCCAGTCACGTCCCTCACGTCCGCTCAGTGAGACATCTACTGTGTACTTCTCATCGGCAAGTATCTTGCTGACACTGTCTAAGACAATCTGTTCGTCATCAATTACCAGGGCCCTCATTCTCTCCATGGCGTTCCCACTATCCAATAACCTGGCGCACCTTTGCGAGCAATTCATCAGGTGTAAATGGTTTGGCGATAAAGATCGGCGCTCCTATCTTAGCAGCTTCTTCAATTGTCTCTGGTATATCATAGCCGCTCATGACTATCATGGGCATATCCGGCCATTTTTTCTTAACCTCTTCAATGAGATACATACCATCACGCTCGGGCATCTTTACATCTATGAGAACAAGAGAAAACCCCTCTTGCTCAAGCGTAGTAAGCGCCTTCTGAGCAGATGTCACTGGGAATACCTCAAACCCATCTGCCTCAAGCACACGCTTGCAGCTATTGAGCACGATCTGTTCGTCATCAACTACGAGTATTTTCATGTCGCTCGGGCGTTTCGTCTACCGGAAGCCAGATGGTAAAGGTGCTCCCCCGACCAGCCTCGCTTTGAACCCGAATTGTTCCACCGTGTCTCTGAACGATCCCATAGGAAACTGCGAGACCGAGCCCGGTGCCTTGGCCTACCTCTTTTGTAGTAAAGAAGGGGTCAAACAATTTGTCAAGATCCTCCGGTGCAATACCACAGCCAGTATCAGCAACGGCAATCTCAACACCCTTTTTGCCACCATCCCTAGCAGATAAGCTGATACCTGTAGAAATCGTAATTTTGCCACCCGGTTCAGTAGCATCAAGTGCATTCATAATTATATTGAATAACACGCTTTGAACCTGGTTACGGTCCAGGGTGAGCACCGGCAAATTTTCACCTGGATTGAATTTTATGCTTAGGCCTTTTACCAGTGCCTGGTTTTCTATCAATGAGACCGTGGAATCGACAAGCCGGTTTACCTCTGTTGGCTCTCGATCAAGCTTGGTCTGTCGGGAGAAATCAAGGAGACCCTTGACAATCCTCCTGACCCTTTCTGTGGACTGGGCTATTGTTTCAAGATCAGACCGAATATCATCTCCTATATCTCTCCGTCGCAGCAGCATATGAGTGTAGGTTAATACCCCTGTTAGGGGGTTATTTATCTCGTGAGCAACACCTGCTGCGAGCCTCCCGATGCTGGCCTGTTTTTCAGACTGAAGGAGCCGATTATCGCTTTCTGCCCTCCTGCGTCTATCGCGTTCCTCGAGAGATACAATCATATTTTTAAAGGTGTTTTGTAATACACCTATTTCGTCCCTTGATATAGGACCAATCTCCGGCGATAGATTGCCCTCGGAAACCTTTTGGCTGGCGGCTATCAGCCGGTGCACCGGTCTCATGATCTTGTCTGCCAAGAGGTATCCGAGCCCTACCGCTAAGCCCATGCCCGCGACCGTCATAAGCACGAGGATGGAAAGGGCCTTCCTCCGTATGTCAACATACTTCTCTTCCAAAACCCCAACGTAAAGCATACCTACTCTATTACCGAAAATGTCCTCGATAGGTTCGTATGCGGTTATATACCAGTCGCTTACCACAAATGCACGGTCAGTCCATCTTTCCCCCTTGTCAAGTACGTGCTCTTTTACCTCCTTTGAAACCCGCGTCCCAATTGCTCGCTTACCGTCCGGGGCGAGGACATTTGTTGATATACGGAGGTCATTGAAGAAGATGGTTGCTGTTCCTATACTGCGGCCTTTATATATCTCCTGCTGAAATACGGTGTCCCGCACCTTGTCAACAATCGCTTGGCCTCGGTTCAGAAGAACCCCACCATACAGGGCACCGAGGAGGTCGCCACCATCAAAGACTGGAATAGCAGCCATAAGCGCCATTCCCGAAGTTTCTTGCTTTTCATCTCTCGGGGCTGCTCTCGGGGTAGGGAGAAGTCTGATCGCTGCCCGATCAGCAAGTTCAGGATCCTCTGCAGAGAGGAACTCCTTGCTCAGAACAACAGTCCCCGAGATTGCAACCCCGCGGTCAAGCGCCAAATTTGCTATAGGGTTGGCAGCCTGAACCGCCTCCTTCGGTATGGAATGAGGTCCAATGCGGCATAGCGTCGTGCGCTCGCTAGTAACTACACCGGCGAAATCCAATTCGGCATTCTGAGCTAGGCGCCTGAGACGATTGACGAGTTCCGGGGCATCGTGCGTTTTCAGCGCTGAGAGGAATCCAAATCCCAGCGTGGTAACTCCTAGAGGAGACCTAATGGCCTTTATACGCGTCTCGTAGATCTCCCGGGCAGCATTCAGGTCTAACCTCACCCGGTTTGTTGCCTCGCTGAGCACGGACTTGTAAAGGAGCTGGCCACCAATGAAGAGGGAAACAGCACCAACCAGGAAGGAAACCCCCAGAAAACTTGCTATAAGCTTGGATCTTGTTGAGTAAAGGATCTGGTACCTCTACTTAAATGCCTATAGTGAGCTCACTTGCCTATCATTGACCCCATAAACTTCACAAACGCAAAAACCCAAGAAACCCCATGAAACTCTTCAGATTCAGACATACGTCTGGCTTGAAACAGCCAGTATCTCTTCAGAAATAAAGGGTCGATCTTTTTTCAGTATAGCACCATGAGGACAGTTCGCATAGCAGATGCCACATCTTACACAGGTAGCCGTGTTAATACTACATATGGTATTGGCCCTTTTCTTTTTTTCCTCCTCA
The DNA here is from genome assembly GCA_020349945.1 of Deltaproteobacteria bacterium. Classification (GTDB taxonomy): domain Bacteria; phylum Desulfobacterota; class DSM-4660; order Desulfatiglandales; family B25-G16; genus JABXJZ01. The sequence continues at coordinate 1,415,337 of CP070704.1, read as the reverse complement.
ACTGATGCTGCCTTATCCGGTTTTTTGATCCCTATATCCCTGGTGCCCTCACGTCTGGCCTCAGTAACTGCATTTGTTGGGCAATTTCTTAAACAGAGTAAACAACCGGTACATTTATCCTCATCTATGTAGTATTCAATAAGTGACCCGCAAACCTTGGCCGGGCACCTCTTGTCAACAATATGGGCTATATATTCGTCCCTGAAGTATCTAATGGTGGTAAGGACTGGATTTGGGGCAGTTTGGCCCAATCCACAAAGAGAACCGTCTTTTATTGTGTTGCCAAGTTCTTCAAGAAGCCCCAAGTCCTCCTCTTCCCCCTGACCATTAGCAACCCTTTCTAATACGTTATGCATCCTCCTTATTCCTATACGGCATGGTGAACACTTACCGCAGCTCTCTTCCTCGGTAAAACTAATGAAATATTTAGCCATATCCACCATACATACATCTTCATCGAGGACAATCATTCCCCCTGATCCCAGGATTGATCCAGCAGCCTGCAATGACTCATACGTTACCTTCTTGTCGAGGTAGCTTTCCGGGAGACATCCTCCTGATGGCCCACCGGTCTGAACGGCCTTAAACCTCTTTCCATGAGGGATCCCTCCCCCGATATCATATATTATTTGGCGGAGCTTTATCCCCATTGGTACCTCAACCAGGCCTGAATTATTTATCTTACCTGTAAGAGAAAAAACCATGGTACCCTTGGATGGCCCAAGGCCCACATCAGCAAACCATTTTGCCCCCTGTTTGATTATAAGGGGGACATAGGCAAAGGTCTTGACATTGTTGATGTTGGTGGGCTGTCCCCAAAGACCCTCTGATGCAGGATAAGGGGGGCGGGGACGTGGATTTCCGCGTTTCCCCATGATGGATGCCATTAATGCAGTCTCCTCCCCGCAAACAAATGCACCTGCGCCTTGATTGATCTGTAGGTCAAAATCAAAACTGGAACCAAATATGTGAGACCCGAGGAATCCCCTCATCCTTGCCTGTGCGATAGCGACTTCAAGTCTATGGACAGCCAGGGGATATTCCGCTCGAACATAGATAAATCCCTTTGAGGCCCCGATGGCGAATGCCCCGATAATCATACCTTCTATCATGCTGTGAGGATTTGCCTCGAGGAGACTCCTGTCCATGAATGCACCTGGATCACCTTCATCTCCATTACAGATTATGTATTTCTGATCTGACTTTCCACTATCACTGCGCCGCGCAAAATCCCATTTAACACCGGTAAGGAATCCGGCCCCCCCACGTCCACGCAGTTGAGAGGATTTAATCTCCTCAATTATCTCATCGGGGCTCATGGCCAAGATTGCCTGTCGAGCCGCCCTGTACCCCCCGATAGCGATATACTCTTCTATATCCTCGGGATTTATGAATCCCCAATAGGCGGTGATCATTTTCTGCTGTCTGTTGTAAAAGGGAATATCCGTCCATTTTGGGATGGGATCGCCTGTAGTGGGATCATGGTAATGGAGTCTGCTTACAGGGCTGCCATTTATCAGATGTGAATCAACAATCTCCTTTACATCAGCAGGTTTTAACCGACAATACAGAATATCATCGGGCTCTACGATTGCACTTGGTCCTATCTGACAGAAACCGCGACAACCGGTTAGTCGTACTTCGACATCTAATTTATGGTCTATAATGTCTCGTTCCAATTCTCTCTGAACCTGGGATGCGCCTGAGGATACGCAACCTGTACCCTGACAGACAAATATTGTTCGTCTTGTGGTCATTTCAGCTCCTTGTCTTCCTAGGATCTAATCTAGTTCACCACCAGCCCTGGGTAAAGGTTTCATCACTTTCTTTCATGAGATCTTCATGTATTGCCTTTGCCGCCCTCCGACCAGCCCCCATAGCAGAGATAACCGTTGCTGCGCCGGTAACGATATCTCCACCTGCATAAACAAACTTCTTGCTTGTCCTGCCCCATGGATCAACCTCAATGTATCCCCATTTGTTTACCTTCATATCAGGGGTTGTTTTGGTAATCAATGGATTGGCCTGGCCACCGATACTCACAATAACCTGGTCGCAATCAAACTCAAAGAAGGAATTCTCTATAGGAACAGGTCTCTGTCTTCCGGATTCATCAGGTTCCCCAAGTTCATATCTCTGGCACTTCATTCCAGTAACCCATCCCCCCTCATTGCCAAAGATCTCAACAGGGCTTGAGAGGAGTCTAAACTCTATCTCTTCCTCCTCTGCATGATGAAGCTCTGCGGCCCTTGCTGGCATCTGTTCCCTTGCACGCCTATAAACAATAGTAACCTTTTCTGCTCCTAATCGAAGGGCAGTCCGTGCAGAATCCATGGCCACGTTACCCCCTCCAAGGACGGCAACCTTTCGCCCTACTATCATGGGTGTTCTGTATTCTGGAAATAGATAGGACTTCATCAGATTACTACGTGTCAGATATTCATTTGCCGAAAATACCCCATTGAGGTTCATGCCAGGTATGTCTAAGAAAATTGGCAGCCCAGCTCCCACTCCAATATATACTGCATTGAATCCCATGCTATGGAAAAGATCATCAACTTTATAGAGACGGCCGATCACACTATTATAGTAGATTTTAACACCTAAATCTTCCAGGGCCCCAATCTCCGCCTCCACAATCTTTTTCGGCAGCCTGAACTCGGGAATACCATAAACCAATACCCCTCCTCCGCGATGAAATGCCTCATAGATAGTGACCTTATAACCAAGCTTTACCAAGTCTCCAGCAACAGTCAGACCAGAGGGTCCGGAGCCTATAACAGCTGTCTTAAGGCCGTTTTTATCTTGTATTTTGAGCACTTCCATAAGGTCGTTTTCCCGCTCATAATCTGCAACGAATCTCTCAAGGTTCCCTATGGCAATGGCCTCTGCAATATCTTTCTTTCCCCTGACGCATTGCCCTTCACATTGAGTCTCCTGTGGGCAGACACGTCCACATACGGCAGGGAGAACGTTTTTTGTCTTGATGAGTCGAGCTGACTCGGCAAATTTTTCCTCAGCAGCCAGGGCAATAAATTCAGGAATAGGAATCTCCACCGGGCAGCCAGAGACACAGGGCATTTTCTTGCAACTCAAACAGCGTTGTGCCTCAGCTACTGCCTGTTCCGGGGTATAGCCGTATGGAACCTCTTCGAAATTACGGTTTCTAAAGTCAGGTGGCTGTTCAGCCATCCTATGCCGCTCGATGGCCATCCGCTCTTTGGTAGTTAAAGCCATCCAGAAAACCCCCTCTTAGAGTTCTCCTCTCAATTTCTTTTCAGACAAGCATTCATGGGAGTAAGACTGATAGACAACTATCTCTTGCTCTGCGTATGCACGTTTACGTTTATGTAATTCCTTCCAATCAACCTTATGCCCATCAAACTCCGGTCCATCCACGCATGCAAATCTTGTCTCTCCCCCAACGCTCACCCGGCATGCGCCGCACATTCCTGAGCCATCGAGCATAATGGAATTGAGGGCAACCTTGGTCGGGATGGCATAGGGGCGAGTGGCCTCAGAACATCTCTCTAGCATTTCGGCGCATCCCATGAAAAAGGCCTGATCAATCTTGATCCCCTTTTCAAGCATCTCGGTGACAACATCTTCAACCTTACCTTTTCTGCCCCGCGAACCGTCAACGGTTGCGTATAAGACCTGATCACTCACTGCATGGAGCTCCTTTTCATGGTAGAACATAGGGCTATACCGTGCTTCAATGATAGCTATAACCTTATTTCCAGCCTCCTTGCACGCCCTTGCTGTCGGATAGATTCCACCAATTCCGTAGCATCCGCCTCCTAAAACAACGGTCCCATAGTGTTTGATCTCTGAAGGGATACCCAGTGGTCCAGTCACAGCATATAGCGAATCCCCAACCTTCATTCTGGCCAACTCCAGGGTGGAGATGCCAGCCTCTAAAATGTATAGGGTTATTGTTCCGGTGTCGGTATTCCAATCAGATACAGTCAGCGGTATCCTCTCGCTATATTCAGAGCCCATAATGATGACAAATTGCCCTGCATTTATTGAATTTGCAATCTCCGGCGCCTTAATGACCATCTTATGTACATTAAATATCTCAGACCTTTCTAACACTTCATACATAACTATCCCCTAAAAACGCACCTCTCCTTTTGACTGTAAACGACGTTCAACAAATATCCTGAAATCAGGAACAAAATCAGCAATAGGGAAGCCACGATACGTTAAAGAGTCTTTTGGCACCATAGGAACCGCTGCTATAATCCAAGGGTGCATCTGGATATGATTCTGTATACTGCGGGAATCCTTCATCTTGAAGCCCCTATTATTCAGGGCATTACCTATGTTAACGGTAATCTCCCAGTCTGGAACGGCATTTCCAGGTGGTTCGGCCGCCTTTGTCACAGGCTCTCTCCGGTTATCAGCGCATGTCTTTGTACCATTCATCTCGGTGAAAACCGTGGTGGGAAGAATAGCAGAGACCTTAGGCGATTTGCTCAGAGGGGAGGCATAAATATCTTGGATAACAATGTTTTCGAGGCCTCCAAATTTCTCTTGAATCCCATTGGTGAAACTGTTTGCCTCTGTTAGGTATAAAAGCTTGACATCCTTACATATTCCGTCTGATTTTTCCACATGAGGAAAGATAACGTCCCTATCTACAATATAAAATATATTAGATTCCGCATAGACCCTGGCAAATTCGTTCAGGGCATAAATAGACTCATCCGTTAGATGCCTTGAGCAAAGGACTGCTATTTCCCTGGGTTTATAATGAGATAATAAATCAGATACATAATTTATTGCATGATCCCAATCAGCATAGATCATCTTACTGTCTTCACGACGGATAGCAGGATATTTCAATCGATCCGGGCTGTTAAAGAGCGCAGGCAAACAACACCTGCCCTTGACACAGTATTCCCTTTCACCGACGCTCATATCCCTGACGGGATGCGCACCCATGACCTTATTCCACTTGGTGTCAATGACAAGCTCACAGCCTCGCTCACAGAGTATACACGTCGTAGAGGTCTCACTGTCAGGATAACCATACCACTTAGAACCACGAACTGTTAAAGCACCCGTTGGGCAGACATCAACACAGTGCATACAGAAGACACAATTACTATCCACATGGGGTTTTTCAAAGGAAGTCCCCACCTTTGTACCATGACCCCTTCGGATGAATGATATGGCGCTTAGACCAAGATTCTCCTGACAGACTCGTATGCACCTGCCGCACAAGATGCACAAATTATAATCCCTGTCCATAAATGGGTCATCTCTCTCGAGAGGAAAACCCTTATATAAGAATGGATATTTGATCTGTTCTAATCCCAGATATTCAACCAACTGCCGGAGCTCACAGATATCTCGATTTGGGCACATATTGCAGCCTGTAACCCTTCCGGTCTTTGATGAGGGTGCATCAAATTTTTCACATGTTTCCCTGATAGGGCATACTAAACAGGCAGAAGGATGTTCCGATAGAATTAGTTCCAATATCCCCCTTCGTAATCTTTCAATCTCAGGTGAATTGGTGTTAACAACCATATTAGGCTGTGCAGGTGTAGTACAGGATGTTACATATCCCTTAATGCCCTCAACCTCTACAATACAGAGGCGGCATGATCCTGGAGATGGCAAATCTGCCCTTGCGCACAGGGTAGGGATATAGATACCCGATCTTCTGGCAACCTCCAGAATGGTCTCGCCAGAAGAAAAGGATACGGTTTTTTCATTAATCCTCATTGTTTCTACGGCAATATTTTTCTGTTCAGCTAACTCCACCATGGCTTATCACCATCCTCAATAGGGACAACGATCAACGCACATTACCTATCCTTTTGATTCGGTTCTATATATCTTATCTATAGCCCTTGATAACTTTGCGGGACTCATCTTACCGTTAACCTGGTCATCAATGGTGACAACAGGTCCCAACGCACAGCAACCCATACATGCCACTCTTTCAAGACTGAACAACCCATCTTCACTAGTCTGCCCTGGAATAATATCCAATTTCGATTTTACTGCCTCAAGAATCACCCCACCGCCGCCAACGAAACAGGCAGTCCCGGTGCACACTCTTATATGATGCTTTCCTGGCTCTTCAAATCTGAATTGCGCATAGAATGATGCCGTGCCAAAGATGTCATGCTCACTTATATGTAATTCTCTTGCAATCAAACCAATTGTCTCATATGAAAGGTATCCAGCATATGAATGAACCGCCTGTAACATACCGATGAGATTATTCGTATCCCTGTTGTATTTATCGAGCACCGCAAGGGTTATTTCCTTCAAACGTTCAGGCTCTGAGAGGGATTCCAGTGAAGGCTTGGTCTCTATTCGCCTGCGCTCCTCTATTGCAACAGAAAGTGCCTGCAGCATCTTTTTATCAATGCTTGGAAGAGATATATGCCCGGTCTTTGCTAGCCTTCCAAATCTCTCGACTATCTTCACCTCTTGGGCCTCTTTCCGCTGTATCGCCTCATTAACCGCCCTGACTATCTCATCGGGTGTAAATGGCTTGGCAACATAATCCATTGCCCCTCGCTTCATGGCCTCAGTCGCCCTTTCAATACTTGGATACCCGCTGATCATAACCACAGCAGAACCTGGAGAGGTCTGTTCAAGCCTTGTTATCACCTCCATTCCGTCAAGGCCCGGCATCATCCAGTCGCATAGAATCACATCAAAGTATGTATCCAAGACAAGGCTGAGTCCCTCTTCTGGGCTTGTGGTCGTAACAACGTAAAAAGCCTCCGCCTCAAATATTCGCAGACACGATGATAAAACCATTGGATCATCGTCTATGACCAACATCTTCCGGGCCATTCGTCTTCCTCCTTACTGTTATCACACCAGATAAATTTGTTCTCTGGACCTTCTCTGCTGTCTGTGTGTATCGCTTCTCAGATCTCCTTGCATTCAAAACGCTGGGTACAGAAACCGTATCTTTCCGTAGCCTTGATATCCTATCATGGTGCCTCTGCATCTATCAAGGGTCCAAGGCTACCATATTTCGGAACTTCTTCGCAGCTCAAGCCAGCGCCTCTGGGATTTTGTAAGAGGCCCGATCTGCTCCTCTATCCACTCGATATCACCAGTCAGGAGGGCAAGTTTCTCCGGCCCTGTCAGATCATATTCATCTAAGGCATCAGCGGCATATTCGAGGAGGCTGGTGAAGAATTCACTATCCGATGCGGCCCGCTCCAGAACCTTAATCATCTCCTCCCTGTGCATGAGGGCTTGGGCCTCGGGTGCTTGGGTGGCAGCTATATCAAGTGCTGAGGCCACTGCCTTGAGGAGCTGATCAGGGGTAAAGGG
>CP070704.1:1402813-1407917 GCA_020349945.1 Deltaproteobacteria bacterium | reverse complement strand
TCGTCATTGAAGAAAGGGGAAGGCCCGTCCCCCTGTTTCCGCTCTTTTTTTATCCAAGGGGAAGGCTCCTTCCATTAATTGATACGAAGGGCCTTGATAGAACGGTATTGAATTATCTAAACAACCCAAAAAGACCCACCCTCGCTTCAAGGAGAAGGCTTCCCCCATTTGGAGAGATAATACATGTCTTAAGGAAATATAATCTTCTTCCAGCCATCTTCTTTCTGAAATCCAGGGCCGATTGTGATGATGCACTCGACGTATGCAAGGCAACTACAAGGTACAACGAATCCCATAAAGGGGCCCTGAATAAAAGGATTGATGAGTTAATAAGGAATTCCCCGCACCTCTCCCGACATAATCAGGTGAGGCATCTGAGAAATGTGGCGGTGGCGGCACATCATAGTGGACAGCTACCATTGTGGAAACTAATGATAGAGGTCTTGATGACGGAGGGCTTGCTTGATGCGGTATTTGCTACGTCCACAGTGGCTGCTGGGGTGAACTTTCCTGCAAGGAGCATCGTTTTTCTTAACTCAGACAGATACAATGGATACAAATTTGTTCCCTTGACAGCCACCGAACTTCACCAGATGACAGGAAGAGCAGGCAGAAGGGGGATGGATAATATTGGCTTTGCTGTAGTACTTCCCGGGCCCTTTATGGATGTCCCCTTACTTGCAACCTTGCTGAAATCTCCACCTGAGGATGTTCTAAGCCAGATCAGGACTGATTTTTCCATGGTCCTGAACCTTCTCCTGTCCCATAAACCAGAAGAGATAAAGGATATCCTGTTGAGATCCTTCGCCAACTACCTGAATCTGAAAAGTAGGGACAAGATAACTGGAGATAGGCTTAAGCAGGCCGGTAAGCGACTCATGGAATTTCTTCCTCTCAGCCTGTGCCGTTCCCCAGAATCTGTCCTCAATCTCACAAGGAAGGGGAATAGGATAAGAAATGAGATTAGGAAGATAAAGCAGGATGAAAAAAGGCTTGAAGTAAGGCTCTCTAAGATTGCCAACCTCGTCCCTGGGAGGCTCTTTCTGGACAAGAGATCCCGTTTATACTGCGTTATAAAAAGGCATACAAGGAGGGATGCAGACGGGGTCCTCGCCTGCCGACTAAAATATAGATCAGGAAGAAAGAAACCACCAAAGACGCGCTTTTTCACCCCAGACAAGGTCTCAGCCATCCTGGATAGGGTGGTAAACATCCAGTCACCGGAGGAACCAGGCAATCTGCAGGGCCTTCTATCCAGAATATCATTAGATGAAATACCTCCTCCCTTGAAAGGCCTCCCATTGGGAGAAGAGGGGATATCTAAAGTCAAACCACTGAAGGATCGGATCCTTTTCCTTGAAGGGGAGCTCGATCAAATGATGTGCAACAGATGTGAACATTTCGCGGTTTGTCATGGAAGGCACAACAGGTCCTTGAGACCGGCCCTGAAAGAGTTTTCCAGGCTGTGGGATTTAGCCAATGCTGTCAGGGAAAACCTCTGGGCTGACTTTATGAGGCACCTAAACTTTTTAAAGGCGGAGGGTTACGTCCGGGATAACGGTGCGCTAACAGACGACGGGAAGTGGGCATCTCAGCTCAGAATCGATCAGCCACTTATGATTGCTGAAGGCCTGAGATTAGGCCTCTTTCCGGAATCTGACCCAGCCTTATTGGCCGCCCTCATAGCAGCCTTTGTTTATGATAGAGAGATAGAGGTTGAATTTGACCAATCAAAGGCCCCACAGGAACTTGTTAATGCATATGAAAAGATGAAAAACGGGCTCCTTCCTCTAATGCAGAGGAAGGCCGTGCAGGGGTTTTCGGTAAGACCGATTCCATTATGGGCAGCAGCTACAGTTTATGCCTGGGCAAGAGGGCTTGAATGGGATAGGGCCTTGAAGATAGCAGATATGACCGAGGGTGACTTGGCCATGCTGACTTCACGGGCTGCTGATAATTTAAGGCAGATTGCGTCCCTCAGCAATGTCTATCCTGCTATTGCCAGAACATCGACTCAGGCCATCTCCCTGATCCTGAGGGAGCCTGTTATCTTCGATTAACCTTATTTTTAGAGATGCGGCGTGATACCCATCAGGGACACCATACGTTCAAAAAACTATCCTGTAGTCAATACAGTGATTATCGTGCTCAATGTTCTGGTGTTTTTTATGCAGCCCTCTGGGGGTGAAGGCCTAAAGAGCTTTATCTTTACGTACGGTTTAGTGCCTGCTCGGTACACAATTCCAGCAATTTCTTCGTATTTTACCTCTAGCCAGCAGCTCTTTTCCTTCCTGTCGTTTATGTTTCTGCATGGGGGATTTTTCCATCTCCTTGGTAATATGTGGTCCCTTTATATATTTGGCGACAATGTGGAAGATAGACTGGGTTCTCTTAGGTACCTTCTGTTCTATCTTCTGTGTGGCTTTGCCTCTGGTATCTCCCATCTTGTTGTTAACTGGAACTCTCAGATACCGACCATTGGTGCCAGTGGCGCTATTGCAGGGGTAATGGGGGCCTACTTGGTACTGTTTCCTAAATCAAGGATATTGACCCTGATACCTATCTTCTTTTTCTTCCAGTTTATCGAGATACCTGCCTTCTTCTTCCTTGGGATCTGGTTTATCTTCCAGTTCCTGAGTGCGGCAGCTACGGCGGGGCAAGGCGGCATCGCCTGGTGGGCGCATATCGGGGGATTTATCTTTGGGATTATCTTTCTCCGCCTGTTCCTGTTATTCAAGGAGCCCCGTTTCGGCGGAAGGCTCAAGCAGATAACAAAGAAGGGTAGGTCTGACAGGATTCAGGTGATAAGGCCTGTTAGCCTTGACCAAGATCCGGACATATATGGGAATATAACCATCACCCAAAAGGAGGCCCTGTATGGTGCCAGGAAGCTTGTTAACATCCCAGAAGGCCTCAAGAAAAGGATGTTTGTGTTGCTCATCCCTCCTGGTACCTCGGAAGGAAGCAAACTGAGACTTTCTGGACTTGGTGGGCAATTGAAGGGAGGAGATAGAGGGGATCTTTACCTGAAGGTAAAAGTAGAGGACTAGTCTTATTCCCTCGAGGTCTCAACCTTTGTATCTAAAAAGGGGACAAACAATATCAAACACATGCCAGGGATGGATAGTAAAAATGTAAGTCCAAAGAAGGGCCCATAGCCGAGCCTTGCTGCCAAAAATCCACTGGCCACACCAGCAAAGACCCCGCTGACATTCATCAGGCCCGAACCAATAGCAAAATGGGCTGCCTTGAATCTATCCAAGCATGTTCTCATCAAAAAGGTTATAAGAACAGCCGTACCAAGGCCACCGGCAAACTGATCAAAGGCATGTACACAGGCCACTAAGAAAAGATTGAAGGAACCGATAAATGTAACAACATCTGCACCTGTATTGAGGGTAACGTATTTCGCCAGGCTCAAGGCCAGGGCCATGTATACTAAATTGGTCAAATTTTGGGCCAAGAGGAATGGCCAGATCGTCTTTTTTAATGAGAGCTTAGCGATCAAAAATCCCCCTGCCATGGCCCCGAGTATGGAAAAAGGTAGTCCGACCCCACCGGAAAGCCAGCCATAATGAACCTTGACTCCCAGGTCAACCATAAACGGGGCAACCATGGAGGATAGCATTGATTCCCCGGTCCTCATAAGTATTATAAAGGCTATGGCTACCGCCATTTTATCCCTATCCATATATTCAAAGAAGGCCCTTGAATAAAACGATTCCTTATCCCTTAAGAATACCTCTTTTATCCTTTTTCTGAAGAGGGCCAGTCCAATTAATAGAATTACAAGCCCAAGTGCTACCGAGGCGGAAAAGCTTATCCCTCTCAAGAATGGGAGCACCTCTAATAGTCCCCCACTGAATCTGCTCCAGAAAAGAGATTTGATCCCGAATATGATTAAAGCCAGGGCAATACTACCAATGAGAACCTTTATCCCAAATATCCTCTTCAATAGATCCCATATCCTTAATCTTTCGGTTTCAACATGGGGAAGAAAAAAGATGTGGTAGATAAAGAGAATTCCAAGAAAGGCCCCTCCCATAAAGAAAGCGACAAACCAGCCTCCTGTTGTCCCGATAGTAACAATTATGCCTGTTCCCGCCATCATTGCCAGGCGATAGGCCATCACCCTGTATCCTACAAACTTTGCCTGACCCTGTTTATCGAGTGCCTCCATGTAGTAGCCGTCAATGGCGATATCATGGGTAGCTGAGAAAAACGCACAGATAAAGAGCAGCCCGGCTATAAGCTTAACCCCATAGGGAAGCGGGCTCATAATGGCGACGACAATAAATAACAGAACCAGAAGAAATTGCATGATAAGGATCCATTTCCTTTTGGTTCCGAATTGGTCTATCAGGGGACCCCATAGGAATTTAATAACCCATGGTATGCCAAAGAGGGATGTAAGGCCAATTGCCTCCAGGCTGACCCTCATATCCCGAAAAAAAACAGAAGAGACGATTCTTATGACGGTATACGGAAGGCCCTCAGCAAAGTAGGTGGTGAATGACCAGACATGGGGAAGTTTAAAGGGAAAACGTTTTTCCATTCTGTCATGCATGCAGGTCTTTGTTTATATGAAATATCCTCTAGGGTCAATAGGCTGTTTTTCTCTAAATAACTTGGCATGGGTGCAAAAATGTATTAATAGCGTTTCTGAGAACCAATTTTCTACCTAATAAGGAGATATGTTATGTTTATAACGGGAATTGTGACGGATGAAAGGTATATCGACCATAGAACAGGAGAGTTCCACCCTGAGAGTCACAGACGGTTAGAGGTTATCTATGAGATGCTGAACGATCCTGATATGAAAGACAAGTACGGTGATATTCCAGTGAGAGAAGCCATAGAGGAGGAATTGCTCTATATTCACTCAAAGGATTATATAGGCATGGTTGCAGCCACAGCCAGCAGGCCATACAGTTACCTTGATGCAGATACGCAGACCTCACCCGGTTCTTATCAGGCTGCCTTACTTGCTGTAGGAGGCCTTTGCAATGCCATTAAGATGGTAAACAATGGCGAGATAAACAATGCCTTTGCCCTTGTGAGACCACCAGGTCATCACGCTGAGAGAAACAGGGGCATGGGGTTT
>CP070704.1:1399580-1402713 GCA_020349945.1 Deltaproteobacteria bacterium | reverse complement strand
TTGAGGGGAACCGTTTCAGGCCATTTTTCCTTCCTTTCCCGCTTCTCGTATAGCTCCTTCAGCCTTTCGTAGTGCTCCAGTTCCTCATCCGCGATCTGTTTGAACATGGCCTTGCCAACGGGATTTTTGGTTCTCTTGGCGTTCTTAAGATAGAATTCCCGCTCTATTGCCTCGTTATTGAGGGCGACCTCCAGTGCATTCAGGCGTTCTCTTTCATTCATGATTTCCCCCTTTTGGATGCATGCTGAGGTGATAGGTAGCCTGTTATCTTTCTATCACAGTTCGGCCGAAATTGTCAAAGATTTGGAAGGATGGTCAAGCCTTGGTATTGGGGTTAAATAGTAGATCAAGATATATGAGGAATCTTTCTCGCCCGTTATCTTGACTGTGGCGATCTCAACAAGAAATTATAACTGGTAAGAAATCCCTTTTGGGTCAAGGGAGAATATGATAAAGTCGCCAAAACTGTCAGATCAGGTCCCGATTATCACAAATAAAGGAGGTCAGATATCTCTATTGCCTTTACACCAATGAAGTTGGGAGATATGGAAGTTAAAAACCGATTTGTCCATTCGGCCACATACGAATGTATGGCCCGGGAAACCGGCGAGGTCACCGATGAGTTGGTTAAAAGATACCGAGTTCTGGCCAAGGGGGAAGTAGGTCTGGTCATTCCAGGTTACCTCTATGTGCACCCCTTGGGGCGAGCTGCTCGGTATCAAACTGGAATCTATGCCGATTATATGATCCCTGGGCTGCAAAGAATGGTTGATGCCGTCCATCAAGAGGGAGGGAAGATTGCTTTTCAACTAGTCCATGCGGGAAGGCAGACCACAAAAGGCCTCATTGGGCAGACTCCTATGGGACCTTCCGGTAAGGGAAGGGATCCCATCAATTTCTTCAAGCCAAGGGAGATGAGTGAGGATGAAATTCAGGAGGTGATACAGGCCTTCGGTAAAGCAGCAAAGCGGGCAGTTGAGGCTCGTGCGGATGGGGTTCAGATCCATGCCGGGCATGGTTATCTGATTAATCAATTTCTCTCCCCCTTTTTCAACCACAGAGAGGATGATTGGGGCGGCTCGGACGAGAACCGCTTTCGCTTCTTACAGGAGGTCGTTTCAGAGACCAAGAGGGCTGTACCCGGAGGTATGCCCATATTAGTGAAACTCAATACCCACGACCATACACCACGAGAAGGAATAACCCCTTCATTAGCTGTGAAATACGCTGGGTGGTTGGCGAACTCAGGTATCGACGGATTAGAGGTAAGTTGCGGTACGATACTTTACTGTTTTGTGAACATGTCTCGGGGAGAGGTTCCGGTGAATGAATTGGTAAAAAGCCTCCCTTTGTGGAAGAGACCTCTGGGTAGGCTCATGATGAAAAGCTGGATTGGGAAGTATGATCTTGAAGAGGGATATAATCTTGAGACTGCGAAGATGATCAAGCCTGTCCTTAGGGCGATTCCCCTATTCCTTGTAGGCGGTCTACGAAGGGTGATGCAGATCGAGGAGGTATTAGAGAAGAGATATGCGGATTTTATATCCATGAGTCGTCCCTTTATCAGGGAGCCTGATATCGTAAAAAAGATCAAAGAAGGGAAGGTGGGGGCTGTTTCCTGCGTTTCTTGCAATAGATGTTTTGCAGCAGTAGTAAACAATATGCCTGTTGGCTGCTATAATAAAGGATTTCCAATCGGTTAAGATATTGGCAGAAAATTTACAATTCATAATAAAATTGAACCTTCATTAAATAAGGAGGCATACAGTGTTCTTTGGTTTCATTGGAAAAATCTTGAGGGTGGATTTGTCCGAAGGGAAGATTTCAGAGGAAGAGATCCAGGAAGATCTGGCCAGAAGATATATAGGGGGGGTTGGCATTGCTACCAAGTATCTCTATGATGAGGTGCCAAAAGTGGCCGATGCCTTAGGTCCGGAAAACCTGCTGATATTAATGACAGGGCCGCTTACCGGAACCGCATCGGCAAGTGCAAGCAGGTATTCTGCAGTGACCAAATCACCTTTGACTGGCATCTGGGGCCATGGGAATTCAGGCGGAAGTTTTGGGCCAGCCCTAAAAAGAAGCGGCTATGATGGTATTATCTTTCGAGGCATATCACCTAAGCCGGTCTACCTAAAAATAGGAGATGGCAAGGCCGAGCTGAGAGATGCAAGGCATCTCTGGGGGAAGACTGTACCTGAAACTGAAGATCTGATCCAGGAAGAGTTGGGCAAGAATTTTGCTGTAGCATCTATTGGTCCAGCAGGTGAGAGTCTTGTTCGGTATGCTAGTATCATGAATAACAAGCATCGTGCAGCAGGTAGATGCGGCGTGGGAACAGTTATGGGCTCCAAGCGTCTGAAGGCTGTGGCCTGCACAGGGAAAACCTCTATCCGCCTTGCCAATGAGGATATTTTTAGGGAAAAGGCAAAAAAGCAAATTGAATTGTTAAATGAGTCCATGTTGAAGGTAGGCTTTGAGGCGTTTGGTACCAATATGGTTTCAGATATGGTCAATGTCAGGGGTGGATACCCCACCAGAAACTGGCAGACTGGTGTATTTGAAGGTATTGAGGAGCTTAACGGGCAGGCGTTGACAGATAAAGTTCTTGTCTCAGGGGTGAATTGTTTTGCCTGCCCTATCGCCTGTGGGAGGGGGTCCGAAATCAAGGAGGGACCATGGAAGGGTCGTAAGGGTGAAGGCCCGGAATATGAAACGGTTAATACCTTGGGGGCTATGTGTGGTGTCTCCGATATGAATGCAGTGACCATGGCCAATTACCTGTGCAATGGATATGGGCTTGATACCATAACCACAGGGTCTACGATTGCCTTTGCCATGGAATGTTATGAAAAGGGGATCCTTACCAAGGAGGAGACTGGCGGTCTTGAGATCAGGTTTGGAGACGGGAATCTTGTAGTGGAGCTGGTTGAAAAGATAGCCAAAAGGGAGGGGATTGGCGACTTTTTGGCCGAGGGAACAAGACGAATGTCAGAAAAACTGGGCAAGGGGTCCGAAGGTTTTGCCATGAACGTTAAAGGGCTTGAGCTTCCAGCCTATGATCCACGAGCGGCCAAGATATGCGGTTTGGGATATGTGACAGCAAATCGCGGCGGAGATCATATTACTGGCT
>CP070704.1:1392523-1399480 GCA_020349945.1 Deltaproteobacteria bacterium | reverse complement strand
GGAAGGCCTGCATTGGCTCTCCCTATGCCTTAAACTCTGGTCTACCTTCTCCCAGACCCTTATGATCTCTTCTGTCACCTCGCCACAGGGATACTCTATGACCGATTTCTTGCATACCATTGCCCTGGTTACCTGAGGATCATAGAGGATCTTTCCTACCACTTTCAGATTATTATTTGAACAGTATCCCTCTATTTTAGAGGTGTTGTGGGGATTGATATCGTATTTATTAATACAGACCATAACAGGGATGCTAAAATGACTGGCAACCCCCACCACTCTTTCCAAATCATGTATCCCAGAAAGGGTAGGTTCTGTAACCGCCAGCAACAAATCTACCCCTGCTATTGCAGCTATTACAGGGCAGCCTATTCCAGGAGGGCCATCGATAATAACATATTCTTTCTCCTCCCTTTCCGCGATGAGCCTTGCTTGCTGCCTTACCAAGGTTACCAGTTTCCCAGAATTCCCTTCAGCAATGCCCAGTTCGGCGTGTGTCATGTATCCAGATCTCGTATGAGAGGTAAACCAGTGACCTGACATATGTCTTACCATTGCAACAGCCCCCTCTGGACATGCCTGTGCACAAACCCCACAGCCCTCGCATGAGATGGGATCCACAGTGTAGTCCTTTATGGCATCAAATCTGCAAACCCGAACACACTCATCGCAGTGCTGACACTTGTCAGTATCAATCGCTGCCGTTCTTCCACCATAGAACTCCTCACTGTTTTCTATGGAAGGATCTAAAATGAGATGAAGATCAGCGGCATCTACATCACAATCTGCTATCACATGGGAATCAGATAGAGTAGCAAAGGCAGCAGTAATGGTGGTTTTCCCTGTACCTCCTTTACCACTAATGATAGTCAACTGCTTCATCTCTCAGCTAACCTCTCAATTGTTCCATAAAGCTGAGAAAATCCATTCTGGAAATCAGGTAGGGCATCTATTAATGGTACGCCTCTAGAGTAGGCCTCTGCTATTCTTCGATTCCAAGCAATGGTCATTAAGATCGGGATATCTTCATTTTCACAATACTTTGTTACTTTATCATCTCCAATATCCGCGCAATTGATGACCACCCCACAAGGGATAGTAAGCCTCCTGAGCATATCCACTGACAGCTTCAGATCATGTAACCCAAAAGGGGTAGGTTCAGTAACCAACAAGCAGAAATCACTTCCTTTCACCGCTTCAACCACCGGACAAGAAGTTCCTGGAGAGGCATCAATAATAGCATTGGTTCTATTATTGATATGTCTCTTTACCTGCTTGATGAGAGGGGTGGCCATAGGTTCTCCCACATTTAATATGCCATGGATGAAATCTATTTTACCTGATCTAGCTTTTTCAATAACCCCAATTGCCCTGTCTACCTCCTTAATTGCCTTGTCTGGGCAAATGTATGAACAGCCCCCGCACCCATGGCATAGCTCCGGGAAGAAGAGGACCTTTTTCTTAATGACCACTATGGCATTAAATTCACACACCTCACCGCATTTACCACAGAAGTTACATTTGGATTCATCTAGTTCAGGAACAGGTATGCCAACCGATATCCTTTCATTAGTATGTGGCTTGAGAAAAATATGGGCGTTTGGCTCTTCTACATCACAATCCAGAAATTGGACCTCTCCCCGGGAAAGGGCTAAACTGGTAGCTATAGTTGTTTTACCTGTTCCTCCTTTTCCGCTTGCAACGGATATAATCATCGCAGTTTGCCTACTTTCTTACCATTGAGGTACCGCAGTTTGGGCATTCCATTTGATAGCAGGGTACCCCTGCCTGATGAGCAACGGTAGCTCCACACGAGGGGCATAAACACTCCCCTGCTGGGCCAGCACCAGCTCTGGTACCCCCCATCCTTCCACCACGACGCCCTCTTCCCATACCGCTTCCCGTTCCAGAACCGCCTCCACCAGGAGGGCCTGTTCCATCTCCTCTTGGCATACGAATCACCTCCATTTCCTGCATTTGCCTGTTCCCTAAGGGTTTCAAGCAACATGCAAAAGTTCTAAAAAATTTTCGTTTCCATCTGCCTCAGTGCGCTATTTTTATATCTATCTATGGCCTCTTTCACCCTCATATCTTGTGGGGCAATAAAAATCTTTACTCCTCCCTGTTTCAACACTTCATGCGCATTCGGACCCACCTGCCCAGAAATCACTGCATCAACTTCTCTTCTTAGAACCAACTGAGCGCAGGCTGTTCCTGCTCCGGAGGCTGAATCAGCACTCGGATTTTTTACTACTTCATATTCCTGAGATTCAGTATCAATAAATAGCAACCAAGGGCACCGTCCAAATCGCCTATCAACAACGGAACTCAAATTATCGCCGGTTGCAGAAATAACTACCTTCATCTTCTGTTTCCTCTCTCAACGCTGATTATGGCCTTCCGGGTGATCGTGCTGGCAGGGCTGTACTCCGCTGATCTCCCCCCTTAAATAAGCTTGGAGAACATTTCCGACATTTCCTATTGCCCCTGTTACGACTTCTATCCCTAAATTAGTAAACATATCAATCGCCCTTGGTCCCATGCCTCCAGCAATCATGACATCTACTCCCCGCTTGTTGATGAACTGAGGGACCATTCCAGGAACATGGTTATTGTAATAGGGGTTACTAACACTATCAGTCTTCTTTATTTCATATCCCTCAACATCTACAATCAGATAGTAAGGACAACGCCCAAAGTGCTGGCTGATTTGACCATTAACTCCTTGATTATCCTCACATGCCAATGCTATCTTTTTCATTCCTCCATGCCTCCTTCACTGGTTTTACCTTCTTATGAATTTCCCACATAGGGTGCATTTATTCATGTCCACGTGAGGGACTTAGTCCATGATCATTTTTTCGCAAGACTGGCAACCTCATCTACAATCTTGGTAAAACTCCTTGTATAGGTGAGATCTTCTCTGTCCATCCACGCTATGCTACCATTATCCCCCTCCAATACAATCTCTGGCTCCACGGGGAGGCTTCCCAGTAGTTTGAGGTCCGCCCTTTTGGCAGTAACAGCCCCCCCGTCTGTCTTGAACAGATCAATCGTCTCCTCACAGTGTGGGCACCGCAGGCCACTCATATTCTCAATCAGGCCAAGGATCTCCATGTTGACCTGATGGCAGAAGTCGATGGATTTCCTCACATCAGCCAGGGAGATCTCCTGGGGTGTGGTGACGATAATGGCCTTGGTGTCCGGTATGACCTGGGCAACGGTTAGGGGCTCATCTCCTGTGCCGGGAGGACAGTCAATGATGAGGTAGTCGGCATTGTGCCAGTCAATGTCGGAGATAAACTGCTTGATAACTCCGATCTTTAAGGGGCCTCTCCATATCGTTGCTGTGTCTT
Source organism: Deltaproteobacteria bacterium (assembly GCA_020349945.1). GTDB lineage: Bacteria > Desulfobacterota > DSM-4660 > Desulfatiglandales > B25-G16 > JABXJZ01. The sequence goes on along the minus strand of CP070704.1, from coordinate 1,396,124 downwards.
TGTCTGCAAGCAGGGACTCTATTGACATCACCTGCATGTTGGGCAGAAAGCTCAGGGGGATGCCTTTCCTGCTTGCAAGTGTCGACACGATATTCCCCTTGAGGCCAAGGAGCCTTGGAATACTCGGGCCATGTAAGTCTACATCCATTAGCCCAACGTGATGGCCCCTCTTGGCAAGGCCAACTGCAAGATAGGCAGCGATCGTGCTTTTGCCAACACCGCCCTTCCCGCTCATGACCAGGTACTTGTTCTTAAACCCTTTAAGCTTTTCCCGTATCTCCGCATCCTGGGCATCCATCATGGCCTTTCGATCTTCAGGTCCTTGATTTATTATCCCTTCTTCTTGCGACATTATAGTATCTTTCCCCCCTCAAAAATTTTGGAAACGATGAAGAACCTACCCGCCTGCGGCGGAACTTTTTTCGACAGGCTCAACAAGATCTTTCATATTTTTTATATCCCGAACATCCTGTCTACCCTATCTGAAAAAAGGAAATTCCTATACAATCGGGTTTACCACCATCTTCTTCCCATGCCTCTACCCCGGCCAAATCCTTGGCCCATACCAAATCCTCGGCCAAAACCAAAGGAACCATAAGGATAGGCTGCATATGGGCTATAAGAGCCTCGATAAGGGGGTACATTACCGTAGGGACCGCCATAAGGATATGCCCCCATAAAGGGTGTCCTTCCCCCGGCATGATAGGGGTTACAGAATCCCCTGGCTCCACCGGTCATGGGACCCATCCCCCGAGGTCCAGTTCCATCAAATCCTGGCATATCTGTCACCTCCTTTCTAATCCATCACTAACAATCTTGATCCTCTATCAAAAACGGGTGAAACGCTCCCATTCCATGTCAGTATGGGGGTCTTCATTCTTACCCTTATTTTTCCTCCAGATCCTTTATCCGGGCCAGAATCGAATTCAGTCGACCCAGTAGGGTCTTTTCCTCCTCCTTGAGTGCCCTCAGCTCCTCATCAGGGGGTGTGGCAGATGTACCTTGATTTCGGGCATATCCCCCTTGCATGCCCATTCCCCGGCCCGTGCCTCTTCCCATGCCCATCCCAAAGTGACCCGGGACACTGGCCTGATCAGTAGGTGATAGCTCACCCCTTTTATATCTCTCAATCGCCTCTCTAATTGGTCCACTAACACCAACAATCACATCCACACCGGCTGCATTCAGGGTTCTACTAGCATTGGGGCCGACATTCCCAGTTATAACTACATTAGCCCCTTTGGAAGCGATAAATTGGCCTGACTGAATCCCTGCTCCTCCACCCAGAGCAACACTCTCATTTCCAAATGCCTCAAAAGTCATATCATCTGGGTTAACAATTAAGAAATAAGCACACCGACCAAACCTCGGATCGACCTGGGCATCCAGATCGGACCCCATTGAAGAAACGGCTACTTTCATGGTTACCTCCTAAGCTTTCATTGCTGCCAGAACCCATTGAAAACGAAAAAACAAGGATTCTTTTTGCAGATCTCCTTTCGACAGGAAATCGGGTAGGTTTTGGCGAGCCAGTTCAAAGCGTCTCCCCCAAGCCCTTATTTGGACCCCTGGCCTTCGGATTCGAGATCCCGAAGCCGGCTGTCAATGGCATCGAGCTCCTCCTTCAGGGCCGCTGCCTGATCCTTGAGGAACTCCATCTCCTGCTCTTTGGTATATGGGAATACCGGTGGATAACCCCGTTGATAACCTCCTGGATCCTGCCTCGGACCCAACGGTCCGGATCTCATCCATCCAGGCAGCCCTGTGGCCCGGTACCAGTGGCGGTAGCCTCTGCCTCGACCCCATCCGAACCAGGGCCTAAAACCCCCAGAGAAATACGGCCTACCATAGAGCGCGGAAGGGTTACACCAACCCCAACCGCCTCCTGTCATTGGCCCCATTCCCATCGGGCCTGTTCCATCAAATCCTGGCATGGCTCACACCTCCTTTCTTTCTATTAAGAGATTCCCCTTCGCCTCATTTCACGGCGTCTGCCCCTCCTACGACAAGGTCCCATTCCAGAGAAGACCTGGCCGTCCAGATAGGTGGCGAGCACATCGTCTGCCTCTCCCATGAGGCCCCAGATCACCCCGATGTTTCTCGACCGAAACTGCTCCTGGAAGTAAGGATTCATGCCACCGCTCAGAACCAGAGATACCCCCTCCCTGGCAAGACGGTCAGCCATTCGGGCTGGGTGGTTGATCTCCATCGTCAGGATCCTTCTGTCAATCTCCTTCTTGCCATCGAGCTCAACTATCAGAAAGTCCCTCGTGTAGCCAAATCTTGGAGAGACCCTGTTTCCATAAAGCGGTATGGCCACCTTCATCGATCAATCCTCTTTGAGGCCCTCTCTCTACACTAATATTTCTTAGGCAAGGGACATGCCAAACCGTTTGATATGGCCTAACACATTGATATTACGGAATATTCATTTGAGGTGGGAGGGAAAAGGAAGGAATAATTGCCTTAATTTTGCAAAATGAAATTAAATCTTCTTTATTATTAAGGAGTTACCCTATGTAGCCGATTTGCAACTGTTGCAAAAGCGCAAAATTATGATGCCTCGATCCGATGTTTTTTCATCTTTCTCCAAAGGGTCGATCGGTGGACTCCCAATTCCCGGGCCGCCCGACCCCTATCCCCCCTGTATTTCTCCAGGGCCTCAAGAATCACCCCTTTTTCGAGATCCTCCAATCTCTGGATCCCCATTGATTCCTTGCTGAAGCCCCTTCCTGCTGAGGATAGGAGGTACTGGGGCAAATGAGTGACCTTGATTTCGATCCCCTTGCAAAGGATAAAGGCATGCTCGATGATATTCTCGAGCTCCCGTACATTGCCCGGGTAACTATGTTCGAGCATAAACCTCATCGCACCCTTCGAGACCGACCGGATATCCTTTCCCGTCTTCTTGGCCAGCTTTCCGATGAAATGATCGATCAACAGGGGGATGTCCTCGCTCCTGTCTCGGAGCGGTGGGATCTCAAGCTTCATCACGTTGAGCCGATAGAACAGGTCCTCCCTGAAATCCCCCTGTTCAACTAAAGAAGCCAGGTCCTGGTGGGTTGCGGCCACGATCCTCACATCGGCCCTCTCTGTCAAGGTGCTCCCCAAGGGCTCGTACTCCTTTTGCTCAAGCACCCGGAGGAACTTGACCTGTGTGCCCTTGCTGAGGTCCCCAACTTCATCAAGGAGGAGGGTACCCCCTTCGGCCTGTTTGAAACGACCGGGCTTGTCCCGCTTTGCATCTGTAAAGGCCCCCTTCTTGTAACCGAAAAGCTCCGATTCAAGAAGGGTCTCCGGAAGGGCCCCGCAGTTTACCTTGATGAGGGGGCCTTCCCTCCGGGGACTCAGGTTATGGATTGCCGTTGCGAAAAGCTCCTTTCCCGTGCCACTCTCCCCCTGGATAATGATCGTGGCCTCGCTTTCGGCCACATCGGGAAGGATGCGCAATAGCTCAGCAATGGCCTTACTTCGACTCACAATATCCTGAAAGGTATAGCCTTTGGATATCTCCTTACGAAGCTCTACGATGAGGGAGAGATCGCGGAAGGTCTCGACAGCGCCGACCACTTTACCCTGCCGATCTTTCAAGATGGCCGTG
>CP070704.1:1387177-1392423 GCA_020349945.1 Deltaproteobacteria bacterium | reverse complement strand
TTGTCCCTGAACCCCATTCACTTAACACCCGTATGTCACCTCCATGCTCCTTACTAATTCAATAACATACGGATAGGCCGAGGCCGACATCCTTAACACTGTCGTTGGTGGTAAAAAAGGCATCAAATATCTTATTAATGTCTCCCTCCCTGATCCCGGCTCCGCTATCAGTTACTTCAATATGAATATTGTCCCCTTTTGCCATAGTCTTTATAGTTAGAGTTCCTCCATCCGGCATTGCATGCCTTGCGTTGGAAATCATGTTGAGAAAAACCTGGCGAAGCTGATTCCTTGAGGCATAGACCTTCTCCAGATCATCAGCAAAGGAGGAAGAAAGGCGTATACTATTCTCCTGGAGTTGTTTTCTGACTAGGAGTAAGATTTCATCCAGTATAGTATTAATATCAGTAGGCTGTTTTTCTTCTTCATCAGGTTTGGAAAAACGGAGCATTTTACGGAGTAATTCAGTCAAGCGCTCCGTTTCAGAGAGGGCCATATCAAGAATCTTTCTCCTCTTGCTCTGTGGGGAAATCTCTGTTTTTAGAAGCTCCAGGGTATTCATAATTCCATAGAGAGGATTGTTTAACTCGTGGGCAATCTGAGAAGTCAGCTTGCCCATGGCCGCCAACTTCTCTGAGTGTAACAATTTCTCCTGGGTTTCTCTTAACTTACGCTCCATATTTAGGGTCTCTTTAAGGTCTACGAATATACCCACCGAGGCGGTTTCCTCTCCCTGAGCATCGTATATAATAGCCGCAGACAGGTTTCCTTCAACGATTTTCCCATCTCGCCTTACATAAACCATTGGATAGGAGTTCAACTTGCCAACACCCTCATACTTAGGGCTCCGCATCATTTTCATGACCTCTTTGGCCATTCCCTCCGGATAGATCTTTCTGATGTTCATTTTGCCAATGACTTCCTCGGCCGTATATCCCAGGGTTTCTTCGGCGGCCCTGTTCCAGATCATAATATTCCCTTTCATGTCTGTTGCCATAATTGCGTTGGGTGAACTCTTTACAATCTTATTCAAAAAATCATAGGCTTCCTTGAGCTTCTTCTCCATCTGTTTTCTTTGGGTTTGATCCACATTGATTCCTTCATACCCTAAGACCTTCCCCCGCCGATCATAACGCGCATGCCCCGTATGCAAAACCGAGATAACTCCCCCATCCTTGCGTCTAAAATCCACTTCATAGTCAATCACGTGGCCATCTTGCTCAATCATTTCCTGGAACTTTCGACGATCCTCAGGTCTCAGATACAGGTCCTTGGTTATATCAATCCTAAGGAATTCCTCCTTGGTTTCATAACCCAACATATCTAGAAGGGCCTGGTTGGCATCAAGAAATTTACCTTGTTTACTGCTGATGTACACGCCGCAGCGCACGTGTTCAAACAATCTTTTATAATCCTTCTCTGAAGCCCTGATTTTTTCCTCGGTTTCTTTTCTCTGAGCAAAATCTCGAAATATGCTTACCTTGGATACGGTGCCGTCCGAATTTTTCAAAGGAAGTTCAATGAGATCGTAGATTTGATCCAAAGTTGGGATGTACTGCTCCCAGCGAATGGTTTTCCCGGCAAACACCTCCTTTGCCCTACACCAGGTACAGACTTCATCTCTTCCGTGAATGATCTGGTAACACTTTCCGCGAGTGCCACGCCCAAAGTATTTAATCATCACCTCGTTCATGTACTCCATGTTAAAGTCATCATCAATAACGTAGACTCCATCTACCATGGCTTCAAAAATGGAGGCAAATCTTCTGCTCTCAGTCTCGACCATAATTTTCCCCATTTAAACCTTTTATTATTCTCAGCCCTAATATTGCCAATATCCCTAGCAAGTATACTTCCTCTTTTTTTACAATGAAAATAGCCAGCAGTAAACCCTTTTAGAAAGTTCAAAGGAGGCCCAAACCTGACTCAAACTTGAAGCTAAAATACCACAGATATGGACGGGCCGGATTAGCAGACAATATTCGGTACTCTTTCTTGATTCTTCAGGGCTGTACCCTTTCCCATTGACTATATGAAAACAAGATTATAAGATGACTGGCAACACTTATAGTTTTTCCTTGACCCTGTAACTATTGAAAGCTGTAAAGGGAGGGAATCTATGCCGAATGACAAGCTTATCCTGGTGGTTGATGATGATCCAGATCTGGTAGAGGCGATTGGTATGAAATTGGAGAGCAAAAACTATAGGGTGGCAAAGGCATATGACGGTATAGAGGCCTGGGATAAGATACAGGAGGAAAGACCAGATTTGATTATCTTAGACGTCATGATGCCTCGCAAAGATGGCTATAAGCTCTGTGATGAGCTCAAGAATAAGCCAGAATATCAAGACATTACCATCGTCCTCTTAACCGCAGTTGGTTCCGCAGTCACAAGTACTCGATATACTCACCAAGAGGGAATGAGTACCTTAGCCGATGATTATATACCGAAGCCAATCGATCTGGATAAACTCATGTCCGTGGTCGATGACTTTATGAGCCGCTCCTGAGGCAGGTCTTTCATTCTCTCAGCGTATCCGGATAGGAGCTTATAGGCTAATAAGCCCCTTTTTTCTATGGTGACCATATAATGGAGAAATTGAAGATAGGGGGGCTCAAACAGAGTTTCGGACTCTGTTGGTATGACCTGAGAGGAATAGATTCCTACCGTCACCTCACCTTCTGCCTCGGCCAAGATAAATTTCTCGATACCTCAGAAATCCTTAGAAAAGAAGGCTGTCTACCCACGGGTTTACTCTGGGATGACACAGACAAGGCTGAGGAGGCATTAGGTGAGACTTTTGAGGTAGCACGATAGTCTTTTTTAAAAAGGGTGATATGAAAAATTTTGACTGGCATGAAAGGCTCTTTGAGTCACTAACATTTCCAACCTTGATCATTAATGTTGATAGGACCATTATTAATGCAAATAAGAGATTTCTCAAGAGATATAGCTCCAGCAAGAAGGAACTGGTGGGCACAAAGTGCTACCAGATCCTCTATCAATCCGCCCAACCATGCCCGGAATCATCCTGCCCAGTTTCATCTATCCTGGCCAGTAAGAAAGGGAGCTCCTATCTCAAAAAAACCTTAGGACCTGATGGAGCAGAGATATACGAAGACAGGGTGTGTTCCCCTATCTTAGATGATAATGGGGATGTAGCGTATGTAATAGTAAGCGTGAGAGATGTTACCAGAACCGAGCTTCTGGAGATGGAATTGCAAAAAACCAATGATTTTTTGGAAAATATCATCGCGAGTTCAGTAGCCGCCATTATTGTTGCGGACATGAAAGGTGTAATCCTGCGCATGAATGAGAGTGCCCGCAAATTATTCGGCTATACGGACAAGATGGCTGTTGGTAAGAGCATCGCTGAATATCTGTATACACCAGGTGGTGCAAGGAGCGTCATGAAGAAACTCAGGAGCCCTGATTACGGTGGGGTGGGTAAACTCCATACGACTGAGATGAAGATAATCAATTCCTCGGGGCAAGAGATACCGGTTGAGATGAATGCCTCCATCATCTACCAGGATGGCAGGGAAATCGCTACCATGGGTATCTATAATGACCTGAGGCCGAAGATAGAGACGGAGAAGAAGTTGAAAGAGGCCGAAAGGATCAAATTGGAGCAATCGAACAAGATGGCCTCCTTAGGTCAGCTGGCTGCCGGTGTAGCCCATGAGATAAATAACCCACTTAGTGGAATACTGATAGACGCCAGTTTGATCCTCGAGGAGCTGGAGGGAGATAGCCCTATAAGTCAAGACATACAAAATATTATAGATGATACGAACAGGTGCAAGGAGATTGTTAAAAACCTTCTTGCCTATTCCAGGCAAACGGAGTTCAAAGCGGAGATCTTCAATATGCATGATGTAATAGAACAGACCTTTTCATTACTTAGAGAGCATGCCCTGCTGCAAAATATTGCTGTAAATAAAGAATATTCCTCGTCTATGGTAATGTGTAAGGGTGACAAGAATCAACTTATTCAGGTCTTCACCAACATGATAATAAACGCAGCTCAGGCTATGGATGGCAAGGGAAATCTCACCATCCGGACCAGCAGGGATAAACCAAAGGGAGAGGTCTATATTGAGATCAGTGATACCGGATGTGGCATCTCAGAAGAATACCTTCCAAAGATTTTCGACCATTTTTTTACGACCAAGGAAGAAGGCAAGGGGACCGGATTGGGTTTGGGCGCAGTGAAAAGTATCATTGAGAAACATGGGGGATCAATTAAGGTCAAGTACACCTGCCCTGAAGGCACAACCTTTCTCATAGAGCTACCCCTGTACAGGGTACCTGAGAGTAGCTCTTTATAAGAGGAGAGATTATTTATGGCCCTCATAGAGGATCGGACATATCGGCCAAGAATACTGGTCATAGATGACGAAAAACGGATAAGGGAAGGATGCTCCAAGGTACTCACAAAAGAGAACTGCCTGGTTGACGTGGCTCAAAATGGAGAGATAGGGCTCAAGATGTTAGCAGAGAAGCATTATGATATTATCCTTATTGATTTGATGATGCCAGGTATACATGGGATGGAGGTTTTGGCCAAGGTCCGGGAAGAACATCCGGACTCTGTTGGCATTGTCATTACCGGCTTTGCAACCCTGGAGCACTCCATTGAGGCAATGAAGAAGGGTGCCTTTGATTTCATACCCAAACCTTTTACACCGGATCAACTGAGAGTCGTGGTCGGTAAGGCCGTTAAAATGACCAGGACCCTGCAGGATATTGCTACAGAAAAAACCCGCCTTAAAACAATTGTAAATTATTTAGCCGGAGGCGTGCTGGTAACAGATAAAACCAAGAATATTATACTCTATAACCCCTCCTTACTAAGAATGCTCGGGTATGAAGGGGATACCCTTGATGGTCAACCGCTCAGTGCCTTAACCACGGATGAAAAATTGACCGGTATTATAGATAGTATCCTTGAATTGAAACCAGGTGAATTCAAGATCCTGGGAGCTGAGATCACGCCGCATGAAAGCGGGAAAGGGTCATCTGATCAAGTATATCTGAGGGCCCAAGCTGTTCCCTTCCAGAACAGGTCAGGAGAAATATTCGGTTCAGTAACCATTATTGATGATATAACCCATCTAAAGAAATTGGATGAGATGAAGTCTTCCTTTGTTAGCATGGTCTCTCACGAGATCAGGGACCCCCTTTCCACTATCTTAAGTCAGATCAAGATCCTTATGGACGGGCTGGCAGGCGGGGTAAGC
>CP070704.1:1380031-1387077 GCA_020349945.1 Deltaproteobacteria bacterium | reverse complement strand
TGGATAGCTTTAGCTTGAATTCTCGATATCCCGTATCCTCCTCTGTATATGGCTCTGTATCCTCTGGATTGATACAGGGATTGTGAAGTTTAGCCCCCACCTCGCATGCAAACTGAAAGGTTCTGCCAATGCCAATAGCACCAATGGCATCTAGTTTGTCAGCATCAAACAGGACCTTTGCCTCCAGGGTCTCCGGCTGGCAATCTCCCCGAAACCTGTGAGCTCTAATACAGTGAATGATATTAGCCTTCTGCTCATGAGAGATTGGGTATTTTCCTAACAAAGCACGTGCCATTTCAGCACCCTTTTCCTCATGGCAGATGGCCCCTCTTGATTCATCCTGGTAGGCACGACCCACGTCATGAAGATAGGCTGCAATCTTGAGGACCTCCATATCCGCCCCTTCAACCTTCCCGATATGCATGCACAAATTGTAGACTCGCTGGGTATGATCCCAATCGTGACTGCCCTGGGCGTTGGAAAAACAGTTCCGGGCAAAGGCCTTTATGTCCTCGAGAGTCGATTCCATAGGTGTCTTAATATCAAATTTACTTCTCCTTCGCTACCCAAAAAGGATTATTCCATTTACATTGCGTTTCAGAGGGTGATATGGTAATGGGCTACCAGGTAATGGAGAGATAGGCTCGTTTGGCAAGACAATGAAGAACGCCATGAAAAGACTCAATCCAGCCTACCTGAAGGCGGCTGCAGAAAGGATCAACAGATGTCCCTATTTTACCCTGATTTCCATGGAGTTGAAAAACTTGGACTGGGGTAAGTGCCGCCTGGAGGTAGTTGTCCAAGAAAAGCATCTTCAGCCATTCGGCTTCGTCCATGGGGGCGTTTACTCCTCCCTCGTGGATGCGGCTGCATTCTGGGCAGTTCACTCCCAGATCGATGAGCGTTTGGGAATGACCACCGTCGAGTTGAAGCTCAACTACCTGGCACCTGCCTCTAAAGGCTACCTAGTTGCCAAAGGCAAGAGCATCAAGGTTGGAAAGGTCCTCTGCCTAGGGGAGGCCTCAATTGAGGATGAAACAGGAAGGCTGCTCGCATACGGCACTTCAACCATGATGATTCTGGAGGATCTAAATATCAAGGGCAGCTGTGAATTCCCACCAAAGTTTTTGGATTAGGATGTTCCAGTGCTTTTCTTTAGACATCACTGTTATTCTTCCATCTCCTTATTGCTGGGCGACACTCTCTTTATGATTAATTCGTGGCATTCAAGAGTTGAGGCATTATGCCCTGTTTTATATCAAGCACGAGAACTTCATTGCTCATATGTCGGCTGTACGTCATATTGCTCTTAATATCCTGTCCAAGTTTCAACATAAAGACCTACTTTCCATCCCGCTCGTTACCCCTATAAGCTTAAAAGTCTTTTATTGCTTTTAATCAAGGGTTGTATCCTGTTGAGATAATTTATATTTTTGATTTTCTCTGCAAACTTATCGCAATCTATTCAATTTGGCATGTGTGTTGCTAAGAAGACCCTGCGCGGACCTGATAATTCGTGGAGAGGACTCACTATAAACTTACACCTAAGAACGTCTTAATCTATGGGGGGGATACATGGGAACGGATAACATGGTGTTTTTAGAGGTAATAGAATGGTTTGATGAAACCGGTCAGGAACTGGTGCACAGGATCCCGGAAAAAGGCTCCGGTGAAATCAAATTCGGGGCTCAGCTCATTGTGCGAGAGAGCCAGGCGGGCGTATTATTTTACAAAGGCAAGGCCGGCGATGCTTTTGGCCCTGGTCGCCATACCCTGACTACAGCCAATATCCCGGTTTTGACCAAGATTCTGGCCCTGCCTTGGGGCATGACCAGCCCGCTTCGCGCCGAGGTCTATCTCGCCAACATGAAGATCTTTCCCAACCTTAAATGGGGAACCAGGGAACCGGTAGCCTTCAAGGATTCGGAACTCGGGCTGGTCCGCCTACGGGCTCATGGCGTGTTCAATATCCAGGTGGTGCAGCCAGTACTATTCATCAACAGCCTTGTAGGTACAATGGGAAAATACACTACTGAGGAAATCGAGGAATACCTTAAACGGGTGATTGTCTCGCGCTTTAACGACCATCTGGGCGAAAACCTGGACAGCCTCCTCAATCTGCCAGGACGATATGACGAGCTCTCTGAAGGCCTGCAAGAACGCCTCCAAGATGACTACAGCCGCTTTGGCCTGAGCTTGAAACATCTCTACATTACCTCCATAACCCCGCCACCTGAGGTACAAAGGGCCATTGACGATAAGAGCCGTTTGAGCGTGATCCAGGATCTTGACAGACTGGTCAAAATGAAGGCGGCCATGGCCATGGAAAAGGCATCTGAGTCCTCCGGTGATGCTGGGACAGGCTTGGGCATGGGTTTGGGCTTCATGATGCCGGCCATGTTTGCCGAGACCTTTAGGCCGCAGGTCAAGGCCAAGGCTGGAACCAGCGCTGCACCTCAGGAGATCAGTTGCCCGGACTGCAAGAAGGCAATTCCAAAAGATGCCAGATTCTGTCCGCATTGCGGACATCAACAGCTGGTCTTCGATCAGTGCGTTAACTGCGGCAAGAACCTACCGCCCTCTGCCAAGTTCTGCCCCAAGTGCGGGCACCGGGCTGATGAAAAACCGGTGCCAAAAATGTGTCCCCATTGCAAGGCCGAGAACCTGCCCGATTCTGCCTTTTGCAATCAATGCGGAGAAAGGCTAGGGTAACATGGGTTTTACCGTTGAGCAGGAGTGCCCACAGTGCGGTGCACCCATTGAGCTTGAGGAAACCGACCGTGTGATTCGCTGTCCCTATTGTAATGTGAAAAACTTCCTCTTTGCCCCGGATTATTTCCGGCTCCTCTTGCCACATAAGGCATCCGATAAAGACATACTTCATGCCCCTTATATGCGCTTTAAGGGTAGCGTATATTTCTGTAAGGGCACATCTATCGACTACCGCATTGTGGACATCACATGTCAGGGCACCGCCCTCAAGCAACTCCCCGTGTCCCTAGGGCTCAGGCCACAGGCCGTGAAGATGAAGTTTTTCAATCTGGGCGTTACTGGCTCGTTCCTTAAACGCTCTCTCGGGCTTACCGATGTGCTTGCCAAGATAGCACGGCATGCGACTTTAGCTGGGCCTGGTAAGCTCGTTCATCAGGCCTATATCGGGGAAGCCTTCAGCCTTATCTACCTGCCCCTATTCGTGCAGCACGGCAAGGTTTTTGATGCCCTGACAAAAAGGCCTATCGCCAAGCTGCCCGAGGGCAAAGACATCTTTGCCCCAGCCATAGAAGATAATCCCAGGTGGCAGATTACCTTTATGGCCACCATATGCCCCCAGTGCGGCTGGGACTTGGATGGTGAAAGGGACAGCGTGGTCCTGACCTGCAGCAACTGCAGCACGGCCTGGGAGGTGTCGGAGGGCAAGTTTATCAGGGTAGGCTTCGAGGCCATCCCGGGCAGGGACGAAAATCCTGTGTATCTTCCCTTTTGGAAAATAGCGGCACAGGACAAAGGATTGGAGATAAATTCCTACGCTGATTTCATCCGATTTACCAGGCAGCCCAAGGTCGTCCAAAGGCGCTGGGAGAACCAGGATATGTCCTTTTGGATCCCGGCCTTTAAAATCCGACCGAAGCTATTTTTGCACCTGGCCAGGCAGATGACCATCCTTCAGAAAGACTTTGACATGGGCGAGGAGATCCCCAAAAAGAACCTATATCCGGTTACGCTGGCCAAGAGTGAGGCCCTCCAAAGTATGAAGATAACCCTGGCCAGCTCTGTTATGACCAAAAACAAGATCTTTCCACTGCTTCCTCGGGTCAGCTTTACAATAAAGGAATCTGCGCTGGTATACCTTCCATTCAATGACAGGGGCCATGAGATGATCCAAGAGCACCTGCACGTTGCTATCAATAAGAAGATCCTTGGGTTCGGGCGTTCCCTCTAACCAAAAAATCCCTTGATCTCCCTATCACTTACCACTCACCTTACCCACATGAACTAATGCACTCCGTGTCAATACCGGACCGATCACCTCGAAGAGCACAGTTGATGCTATCACAACAGGGAAGATTATATTAGCGAGATCGGGGCGGCGATGTGTTGCAACGAGTGCCATACCCAATGCAACACCTGCCTGGGGCATCAATGCCATACCCATCCATCGGCGCATCAGCGGCTCGGCATGGCTTATGGCACCTCCTGCCCAAGCCCCCAGAAGGCGCCCAATGATCCTCAGAATGATATAACCGGATCCAACAAGTCCGAGCTGGTAAAGCGCTCCAACATGGAGCGAAGCTCCAGCTAACAGGAAAAATAGGATCATAAAAGGCCATTCGATGCCTTGGATGGCATGGAAGGGACGCATATGGTGGCGGGCCAGATTTGCAACGACGGTTCCGAGAACCATCGAAGCCAATAAAAATGAAACCTCAAGCCAGATTGCAATCCCGCCACAGAGAAAGACCACGCCCAGCGCCTCAATGAGTGTGGGCTCTCCTGGTTTGATCCGACCAGTTAAAAAGGCCATTGGGATGCCCAGGCCGATACCGACAAGGAGGGCGCCGCCGAGCTCCCAAGCGCCAGTGAGTAATGGTGCTATGCTATTGCCTTGTCCGCCGAGGACCTGGGTCGTTGTAAGTATGAGACTGAAGACGATCAGGCCCCATGCGTCATCAACGGCAACGATACCCAACAGTGTGCGCGCGAATACACCATCTGCTTTAGTTTCGTGAACAACATCGGTCGTTGCAGCAGGATCAGTGGCGGCGGCGATCCCAGCGAGCAACAAGGCTATGTCTATTTGTACACCTATCAGGATCAGTCCGACGAGCACCACTAACGCCGTCCCGACTACCTCGCAGACGGATAACCAGAGCACGAACTTGCCGTGTTGGCGGAGCGAAGAGAGGGTTAATTTCTCGCCCAGCAGGAATCCAATCATGACCAGTGCCATGTCCGCGATAACGGAAAACCATTTCCCCTCGCTCGGAGATAGGAAATCCAGGCCTGCCGGGCCGATTGCAAAGCCAAATATCAACAGCAAGGTTACACGTGGCAGCCGAGTGCGACGGCCGATCGTATCTGTCACAAGGCCAATAAGGAGTAATACTCCCAGTGTAATGAGCGTTTTGGCTGTGTCGTTCACCTGTCCTTACAAAGCTTTCTCTTTCTGTTTATCCTGGCTTGGCTTCAAAAGCGACGCCAGGGCAGCTTCTAAGAACATTAAAGACTCTTTCCTTAGCTGAGTTTCGAATGGTGTTTCACATGAGCGTCAAAGATAGGCGTTTCTTTTCTGGTTCTGAAGGGAAGGTATATGTTCTTATTTCTGTTTCTGAAGCAGGCACTATATGGCCCGTGTTTATGGCAGAGAGGATGATAAACCTAGTCTTCTATTCTCTCAAGTTTGAAGATTACAGGCCTAAGACCGTCAGTGCAGCATGAGATGGCGACTCCCTCTTCTTTCATCCAAGGGTAATAGCCTCCATACAGGATATGCACAAGGTCTCTCTGTATGTCAGCAAACGCCCAATTACAGAAACCAGGCGGACAGTTATGGGTGTCAACTACAAATTCCTGCCCAACACTAAACCGGTCGCACTCCGGGGTAATCCTGGTCTCATCAAAAGAGGCTGGAGGATTCTCCCCATACAAATCCTTAATGTTCACCTTCTTGACCACCGTAATTTTTACCTTAGCCACTCAGGCCTCCTCGATCTATCATTACTCTTGCTGGCTCTCTTGCAGCTGGAAATATCGAGCAACATCTATCACTGTATCAAGGTGTTGTCGGTGAACACGGAGAAGCTCTTTATCGGGCTTCGTCAAGGCGCTCACCTTGGTTATTTTTTGTTCTAGCTTACCCAGAGATTTTGAAGCGTCCAGGCTGGCCACTTGTATGCTTCTCAATTTTCCAGCAAGCATCTCTATCATCTCATTGAGCGCCTCTTCTTCCCGGCGCAGGTAATCCTTCGCTCTCAGTTTCACCCGGAAGCCCAGGTTCCCATTCTGCACCTGTTCAAAGGCCCAGCGAAACCGGTACAAAGGCCCAACAAGCCGGTGGAAAACACGGAAGGAATGCATCCCAATTACGCACATAAGCGTTATGACTGTGGGCCAAACCCGTGCGTGCAGAGTGAGTATCTTATCAGCAGCAGCCGCTCGGATTTCTAAACTCAGGCTCTCATCTTGCAGCTGGATAATATCGGGCACAAAAAGGAAGACAAATAGAAAAATGATAACGATCATGCCGTAGACGAGGATCATGGCCAGAAATCTATATTGCAGTGATTTATCCACGATGGGAAAGCGCTGACGTCTGTTTCTTTTTATCATGACATCCCCTTTCTGTTGATTCCGGACACATAAACGCAATCTCTTAGTCTCTGCCTTGGTGAAATCAAGGTACCGGGAACAGACGTGGAGATAGAGATACCGAGAACTTGGCTGCACCTGTCCGGGTTATCCACCATAAAAACTTAGACGACGATTGTCAATTATAAAGAGGAAGGGGCTTCATGCTCGGCCTCCTCAAACCCACGGTGCGGATTTTCCCTACTGCAACTATTGACAATTAGGCCCTCTTCTAGTATGAATTTAGCATAATTAGGCTTCTTCGCATCAAATACCCTGGTATTTAGTATCACATGAGGTACAGAAGGATTAAAAGAGGACAATTTTAACAGATGACGGCGACAGGCCTTATTTCTAAAGATCCTTGCTGCAAGTACTGAGTTTAGAGACTTGAGCCGGATACCCCTGTGTTCGTTGACGACCATCTTTAGCTTCTTCTCATGACGCCTGAGGTCAGCCTTCGGAGCTTCCCGGAGCGTTTTGATATCTCCTATACGATCTGCTACAGCCGCCGCCACCAGGGAAGAGGTCATGCTTGTCGATGTGGAGCTTTACCTTTTGGAGCGTGGTCGATATCTGCATCTCCACCCTGCTAAATGAGAAGACGGCAGAAACTCGCAGGCTTGCGATTTAGCCTTTTCAAGAGTGATCGTAAAGAGGCAGTAATTTAAGGCGGAGTCCTGATGAAGCCAGAAACAAGG
>CP070704.1:1370726-1379931 GCA_020349945.1 Deltaproteobacteria bacterium | reverse complement strand
GGGACCTTTAAGGTGGCAAAAAGGAAGGCCAGGACAGGAAGGCATCCGCAGACCGGCAAAGAGATCAGCATCAAGGCAAAGAGAGTCCCCAAGTTCATAGCGGGCAAGGCCTTAAGGGATGTAGTGGAATAATCGGCATTCGGATTGGTTCTATAAAGCCCTCATTGAGAGTAACGCCCCTGATGGGGGCTTTTTTAATGAGAAGCTTTACAAACTTGTGAGGCCGAGGGCTGACAGAAAAGGACTAAGGAGTAATGACCCTGGAGAAGATACAGTAGGGAAAAAATGAAGGTGAAAAGGTCTTGTAATCGGCTAACTCAAGTGATATACACGGAAAAAATTTTTTCTGGAGGATAAAATGCCTGGCGAATCCTATCATTTAATGGGGCATGGATATATAAGGAGGAGGGACTTCCTCAAGATTTCCGGTATAGTTGGGCTTGGCATCGCAACGAGCCCTCTAGGGACGCCCCTAGCCGAGGCGGTCAGGTTTGACAGAAAACTCTATAAGGTCTCAAAGTCCAAAATAGGTATGGGGACAATAGTGTCTATGACCATATTTAATCCATCCAAAGACCATGCAGAGGAAGCCATAGCTGTAACCTTTGAAGAGATAGAAAGACTGACCAAGCTGATGAGCAGGTTTGATGCTACTACACCTGTTGCTCAGCTAAATCGTGACGGGTTTCTCAAGGATCCTCCTCCTGAACTCTCCCTTGTGATTAAAGAATCCATGTATTACCACCAAATTAGTAATGGTTTCTTTGATATTACCGTGAAACCAGTCCTGGATCTAGTTGCCAAAACCTTTAGCAGTACGAAAAAGGTTCTGCCAAGCGAGGAAAAGATCACCCAGCTCTTGAAGCTTGTTGATACCGCACTCATCTCTCTTAATGCAAGAACCATAGGACTTCAAAGAGATGGCATGGGAATTACTCTGGATGGCATCGCCAAGGGCTTTATTGTGGATAAGGCAGTTGAAAAGTTGATGAACCAAGGTATAAAACATGCCCTTTTAAACGCTGGCGGCGACATCAGGACCATAGGTGACAAGGGGAATAAAAGGCCTTGGAGAATAGCCATCCAAGACCCTTTAAAGAGAAAAAACTACCCTGCCGTGGTCGCTATCACAAACAGCTCCATTGCCACCTCTGGCAACTATGAGGTATTTTTTGACCGGCAGAAGGTCTTCCATCATATTGTCAATCCCAAAACTGGACTATCACCCATTGCCAATGCAAGTGTCTCGGTTCAGGCTTCAACAGCCATGGAGGCCGATGCCCTCTCAACCACACTCTTTATCCTTGACCCAGTTCGCGGGACGAGATTAATAAATTCCCGCCCTAACTGTCAAAGCCTGATAGTCACCAGGAGTCAGAAAAAAATCAAATCCAATGGATGGTATAGTATCAGAATATAACATCTTCCATTGCCCTTCTCAGTCCTGAGAGGGTACTTGAATTGATGGCTGAGATGGGAATTCCACCAAGCCTCTTAGCAAGACAGGTTGTCTGGGTCTTATTGAGGCGATCGCACTTATTTAAAACCAATATAGTTGGGGTTTGAGTCAGATCAAGGCCGTTCAGGATGCTGTCTACTGATCCTATCTGATCTTCCAATCTTGGATTGCTGATATCTGCTACGTGGACAAGAAGGTCTGCCTCATGAAGCTCCTCGAGGGTAGCAGCAAAGGCCTTCAAGAGATCCTCTGGCAAATCCTTGATAAATCCAACGGTATCGGTGATAATGACCTCGCCCTGTTTTAGCCTCAGACAGCGGCTTGTAGGATCAAGGGTGACAAAAAGTCTGCGACTTACCCTTATATGACTTTTTGTAAGCGTATTAACCAGGGTGGATTTTCCCGCATTCGTATACCCAACAATTGAGATTACTGGGAAGCCCCTGTTGCCTCTCCTTTTCCTCCTCTCCTTCCTCTGTCGTCTAATTTCCTTTAACTCTTTGTTTAATAGGGCAATCCTTTCCCTTACCCTCCTTCTATTAATCTCTAACTTGGTCTCTCCTGGGCCTCGTCCACCTATTCCACCGGTAAGTCTTGACATAGCTGTATTCTTGGTAATCAATCGAGGCAAAAGATACCTTAATTGAGCAAGCTCCACCTGAATCTTTCCCTCTCTGGTAACCGCCCTTCTGGCAAATATATCCAATATCAACTGGTTTCTGTCAATTATCTTCATCTCTGTGTGATCTGTGAGAACCCTGACTTGCGCAGGGGTTAGCTCACCGTCAAAGATTAAAAGGTCGGCCCCTGCCTGAAGAGAACGGACAACTAACTCACTTAGCTTCCCTTTTCCTAAAAGAAAACGCGAGTGTACTTCCGTTTTCCTCTGGATGATAGAATCCACAACCAGGAGATTGCTCGTTATCGCAAGCTCCTTTAATTCTTCAAGGGATTCCTCCGCCTCCCTTTTTGAGGCCTTACCCACACTCATAAGGACAGCCCGTTCCCTTTCATCTATGCCAAGGTCCGCCCCAGTTTTTGCAAGTTCTGCCTCAAGATCAACTATGAATTCCGAAAAATTAAAATTGAGCCTGCCGACATCAGGTACATGTTCTACAATCCATGACTGTCCTGAATTGTTTTTGGGAAGGAGATGGGCATAGTATAGATCAGCCGGAATCCCTTTGCTGTTCATGTTAAGGCACAACATCAGATCCAACTTCAGAAGAGCCAGGTCCATTAAATCCTCCTGGCTTAATGGCTCTCCATGGAGGTGGGTATGGATACACCTGAGCCCTTTCAAGCGACCAGTTCCTGATCTAAGCCGGGATAGATCAGGAATGAAGATGCTGTGATCATTGCCCACGACCACATACACCACATCGCCCCTCCTTCCTACCAGGAGCGCTACCTGTCTGTTAATGTCGGAAGAGATTTCTGCTAGACGGCGTGTTATCTCGCGAGAGACTATCTCGTCCTTGGAGATGGTGCGTCTATAGATGTTTTGAAGCCTTTTTAACTGGATGGCCTTGAGACCACCTATTTTGCCATATATCTTCTCTATGGCTATGCCTCAAGCTTCAGTAAAAGATAGACGAAACTGGTCCGCCTGTGGCGGATATAGATTACCCTTCTACTAATTCATCCTTATAGAAGTTTTCGAATTTTGTATATGTTTCCCTAAATGTCAGATTAACCTTGCCAATCGGACCGTTCCTGTGTTTGGCAATATTAAGTTCTGCCTTTCCCCTGTTTTCTTCCGTTCGATTATACAGTTCTTCCCTGTAGATAAACATAATCAAGTCTGCATCCTGTTCTATAGCACCTGATTCCCTCAGATCAGCTAATATTGGCCTCTTATTGGGCCTGTCCTCAACCTTTCTGTTCAACTGGGAAACTGCCACCACAGGGATGTTCAAATCCTTTGCGAGGGCCTTTAAGGACCTCGATATATCAGAGATCTCCAGCTGCCTTGATTCAACGGATTTCTTGCTCTGCATTAATTGAAGATAATCAATAACCACTAAGGATATATCATATTTCTTCTTCAACCTCCTGGCCTTGGCCTTCAATTCTAAAACTGAAAGTCCAGAAGAATCATCAATGTATATAGGTAGCTCTGAGAGCCTATTGGCAGAGTCTGTTAAACGAAGGTAGTCATCATCCTGTAAAAACCCCTTCCTTAATCTTGATGCGTCTATCATGGCGTCTGCTCCCAAGAGCCTTATACCAAGCTGAACCTTTGACATCTCAAGGGAGAATATGGCTATTCCTGCCTTGCTCTCTAGCGCAGCATTGTATGCAATATTTAAGGCCAATGCTGTCTTGCCCATGCTTGGCCTGCCTGCAATAATAACAAGATCAGAGGGCTGCAGGCCAGAGGTGAGATTGTCGAAATCGGTAAATCCAGTTGGAATACCTGTTATGTTGGTCTCAGTAGTTTTCTCTATTTTCTTGAAGCTCTCCTTGACCACCTCATGGAGAGGCAGAAAGTTTTGATCTATATTTCTCTCTGCTATCTCAAATATGGATTGCTCAGCCAAATCAAGGACTTCTTCAGTATCATTGGTGGGCTGGAAGCAGGCCTCAGAGATATGGGAACACTGTCGAATTAAGTCTCTCCTTGTAGATAAATCTTTAACGATTTCAGTATGATGCATTATCCCAGCAGAGGTTGACGTTGCCTCCGCCAGAGAGGCCAGATAATCTATTCCCCCCACCTTCTCCAGGGCATCCTTTTCCTTCAACACCTGCGAAAGCGTGATAAGATCGACTGGATCATCCTTATTATATAACGTAACCATCCCTTCAAATATGCGGGCATGAGCCTCTCTGTAAAAATCCTCGGCCGACAGGATACCCACAATCTGGTTGAGTGCATCATTATTGATCAATATGCTCCCCAATATTGCCTGTTCGGCCTCCAGATTATGTGGAGGGACCTTATATGTTGGATAGGCTGTAACCTCTTTCCTCTTAGGCATCATTGCTCCCTCAGGTCTCTTCTTCCTCTCTCTCAACAACTACAGTTATTATGGTCATGACCTCTGGGTGGAGTTTAATAGCTACTTTAAACTCCCCAACGGTCCTGATTGCCTCATCAACTATAATTTTTCTCCTGTCTACGACAATCCCGCCTTTTTCAAGTTCTTGGGCAATATCTCGACTTGTCACAGACCCGTAAAGTTTGTCGTCCTCACCGGCCTTTCGTCTCACGGTTACCGTCACCTGAGAAATCTTTTCCTTTGCGCTTTCAGCTGCCTCCTTATCTTTCATACGCGTGGTCATTATCTTGTCCTTCTTCATCTCCAGGGCCTTCAAATTTCCCTTATTGGCCTCAATGACAACACCTTTAGGAATCAGATAATTCCTGGCATATCCCTTAGCTACATCCACGATATCACCTTCGAAACCGAGAGACTCAAAATCTTGCAGCAATATAACCTTCATATCCCTTCTCCCATATAAATTTTCTCCCGACCCTGAGCCTAGGAAAAATGGCCTCTTTGTTAAGCCCTCGAATTTCCAGTTGGATGAAATATCCCTGTAATTAGCAACTGGTAAAAGTATTGAAAATGTATCTTATTGCCAGGTCCCGAAAAGAAGAGTGCATGAAAAGCAGCAGGCACTGAAGAATATTAGAAAAACAAAATGGGGGCCATACAACTAGAATATCTCCTCTAGCCCCCATGAACAAATCCCTGTACCTCAAAACTACCTTTTAGAATTCGCGATGTTCTTTCATTTTTATTTTTGCTGTAGTAAAAGGCAAGAGAGCAATGTTCCTTGCTCTTTTTATAGCTAGAGCCAGCTGTCTTTGGTGCCTGGCACAGTTGCCAGATATCCTCCTCGGTATGATCTTTCCTCTTTCGCTGGTAAAGACTCCAAGTGTATTTGGCTCTTTGTAGTCGATCTTTAGGTTGGGGTCAGCACAAAATCGACAGAGTTTGTGCTTAATAAAGATCCTTCTGTTTTTATTATCAAAGGCCATTATCTTTCTTCGTTGACTCCTTATGGCTCTCTTCCCTCTTATCTTCCTTTTCCTGCCCTTTACCCACTAAATCCTCTGGGTCAACGTCTTCACCAATCTTGACAGTTATGTATTTTAGGATCCGATCGTCTAACTTTAGACTCCTTTCTAACTCTCTTACCACCACAGGGAGGCCACAAAAATCTAACACAAGATAGTAGCCTTTATCAAACCTCTTGACCTCGTATGCCAATTTCCTTTTTCCCCACTCATTAACCTCGAAAAGATAGCCTTTTAGTTTTTGGATTAGACCCGAAAACTTAGCAACTACCTCCTTTAGAGAGTCAGCGTCAAGATTAGGATTAACAATACAAATCGTCTCGTAACGTTTCATTGAATATGGTGCCTTCTTTCCTCTTACATCTTATATCTTATTATATCTTAAAATCTAAATCTTTTTCTATCCTCGTCATCAAAAATTGTCAACCCATTTTTTGAAAGCTCGGGATGTATCTCTCCCTAAGGCCTTTTTTGCAGATCTTTCCCGATCCAGTCTTGGGAAGCTCAGATATAAGATCAACACTTTTCGGAGCCTTATAATGCGCAATATGATCTTTACAGTACTTAATGATCTCTTCCTCAGCAGCCTCTTTCCCTTCCCTTAAAACCACAACGGCCTTTACTGCCTCACCCCATTTGGAGTCTGGTACTCCAATAACTGCTGCCTCCAGTATAGCTGGGTGTGAATATAGGACATTTTCAACCTCGGTTGAATAGACATTTTCACCCCCTGTTACAATCATATCCTTCTTTCTATCAACAATATTGACGTACCCTTCCCCATCCACCACAGCGAGATCACCTGTATAGAGCCATCCGTCTTTAATGGCTTCTACTGTCTCCTCGGGTCTCCCCCAGTAACCCTGGGTAACAATATCCCCTTTAACGATAATCTCTCCTACCTCTTTATTATCATGGCTGACCTCCTCGCCATTGTCCTTAACCACCTTGAGTAATACCCCTATCATGGGCCGCCCTGTCTTCGCCTTATAGATAAACTGTTCCTCTGGGGAAAGATGGATAAGACTTTCCTTTAGGATAGATAGGGTCAGATAGGGGCTGGTCTCAGTCATCCCATAGGTCTGTATATAATCACATTCAAATGTCCTTATTATCTTTCTGACCAGATCCGGGGCAATAGGTGCACCCCCACTTAACATAACCTTCAGGCTTGAAAAATCATAGGAATTAACTCTGGGGGTATTAACCAGCATGTTCAACATGGTAGGAATCATATTGGTAATAGTGACCCGCTCGTTCTGAATGGTCTCCAAGACCACTGTAGGGTCAAAATCAGGAACAGTTATATGCCTTGCCCCCACCCACGTTATCGCAAAGGTGGCCCAGGCGTCAGCCAGATGAAAAAGTGGTGCCACATGGATCCAACTATCAGTATCATTCAGCCCCAGCTCTGCTATTGTAGCAAGGGCATGAGTGCAAACGTTTTTATGAGTAAGTATTACCCCCTTTGGCTTACCAGTAGTTCCACTCGTATAGTATAGGTGCGCCACATCATCATCGGATATCCCTGATATGGATGCTGGCTCAGGGCCCTGTTCCTTGATTGCCTCTTCGTAATCAACTGCCTTAAATACCCCTATTTCATCCCCCTCTCCGGTCCATATCACCTGCCTTAACTTGATCCCTAAATCACCCAAGGACTTTACGCTGTTGGTGAAACGCCTGGAGGCTATTAGGGTCATGGCACCGGAGTCCTTCAAGATAAAGGCAAGTTCCCTGGGAGAAAGTCTGATATTGAGGGGATTGATAATGGCCCCAACCTGGGCAGTGGAAAAATAGGCCTCTAAGAACTGATGGCTGTTTTGATGCAATATAGCCACACAGTCCCCCTTTTCTAACCCTATTGATCCCAGGAAATTGGCTAATCTGTAAACCCTCTTACCAAATTCTCCATAGCTAAATCTCTCTCCCTCAGAGACAATTGCCTCCTTCCGGGCATACAGGCTGAGGGCCTTTTCCAATATAAATGGTATGTTCATAATTCAAACCCATTCAACTATTCGCACTTGCCCGTACCAGAAAGCTAGCGAAGCTTCGCCTCAAACCGACGAGTGGAGAAGGAAATAATCCCATTGCTTGAGTCGAAGCGATACTGGATTCCAGATGCTCGATGCTGGATAAAACAAAATATCATTCCTTGTTCCATCCAGTATCCAGTGACCAGCATCCGGCATCATCCGTTAACAAGCTGAAAACGCTGAATATTTCAAAAACTTGACATAAATTTTAAGATCTTAGCTTATATAGACGGCTAGTCAAAAGGCCATTTCATATATCCTCTCTACATCCTCCTTGGTCAAATCCCTTGGATTTGGCACGAAAAGCCTCGCCTGTTTCATACCCCCTTCCACAAGCTTTGGGAGATCCCCTTTGCGTATCCCATAATCGGGAAGGTGGATGGATATATTGACCGCCGCAAGTAATCTCCTTACAGCATCTACGGATTTCCCCGCAACTTCATAATTAGAGAGCCCTTGTTTATCCTCTCCCATCGCATTGGCTATCTGGGCATATTTATCTAGGTTCCCTATTCTGTTATAATCCATCACATGAGGCAGCATGATGGCATTGGACCTGCCATGTGACATATGATATTGGGTTCCCAAAACATAGGCCAGGCCATGAACAGCCCCCAATCCACCACTCATGAAGGCCAGGCCTGCTAGGCTTGCTGCAAGCGCCATATTGTATCTAGCTTCTACCTTACCTCCCTTGGCATAGGCAGCCGGAAGATTTTGGGCTATGAGACCAATGGCCTCAATTGCCAGGATATCTGAGAAGGGCGTGGCATTGACAGATACATAAGCCTCGATGGCATGCACTAAGGCATCTATGCCAGTGTCTGCAGTCACAACCGATGGCATAGATACAGTGAGTAACGGGTCAATAATGGCCACATCTGCCAGATTGAAATTACTATAAACTACCTTTTTGGTGTTTTCCGCCTCGTCCGTCATCACAAATACCCGGGTTACCTCACTGCCCGTTCCACCTGTTGTGGGGAGCAAGATCATGGGAAGACCCTTTTTGGTGACCAGATCCATCCCCGCATAGTCGAGTACCTTTCCCTTATTAATCGCCATGATAGAGGCGCCCTTTGCTGCATCCAGAGAGCTTCCCCCGCCAACCCCTATAATGATGTCATATCCTTGCTCACGGGCTATTTTAGCGCCCTCATCTATTATACGGGCAGGGGGTTCAGCTATTACCCTATCGAAGATGCCTGTACGCACCTTTTCGGATTCAAGGGATTCTTGAATGCCATCTATTAAACCCGCTTTAACCACTCCGGGGTCCGTAACAATTAGTGCCTTCTTACCACCTAAGGCCTTAGACTCTATACCAACCTGTTTGGCAGCCCCGGTACCAATGCTGATCTTGTTTGGTGACAGGAAATTGCTTATCCTATCCTGGGCATAGAAACTATTTTTCATGTCATCATCTCCTTTCCATTGTGATTCGATAGCTTACTCAGGCCTCTGTCTTTTGTGAAAGACCTCGACTACCGTTCCATAAAGCCCTTTGGGCAAAAAGATTATTAGGGTAATAAGGGCTATTCCATAGACTACCTCTGAGACCCCGATAAACTTAGTCCCATAGGATACCCTGATATATTCCTCTAATGATACGATCATAGCTGTGCCGATGGCCGGGCCCCAAATATTGAACATTCCTCCTAATATAGCCTTAAAGGG
>CP070704.1:1363427-1370626 GCA_020349945.1 Deltaproteobacteria bacterium | reverse complement strand
CATGGAGAGACTTGTTTACGTGCTTCAACAATCTGGACAGATGTTGGGGTAGATACTGGTCCCCTGTTGATGGTGTCAAGTCCCCTGAAGGTTGAATTGCCCATGCCATTACCAGATCTCCTTAAAGATCAGGTCGCCTTCAAGAAAGTGGTCGATGAACACCAGAGACGCCTGAAAAGGGTCGGTGACTGGGAAATCTTTCCTTTAACCGTAGAGATGATTGCTCAGGGACGCTTTTCTCTGGACGAAAATAATAACGTCTATGCCGATGGGCAGCCTGTATGCAGAGGCTACAGGCTTGAGAAATAACCTTGGACGCCTTCGCTTACTTACATAGGGCATAATATCCCATGTCACATGATTTTACTATTGCAAGAAAAAGGATGGTAAAAAATCAGTTAGCCCCCAGGGGTATAAAAGATGAAAGAGTCCTTCAGGTTATGGGCAAGATTCCCAGGCATCTCTTCATCGAAGAGGCCCTGGCTGGAGAGGCATATAATGACCATCCAGTTCCCATAGGTGAAAAACAGACCATATCACAGCCTTACATTGTAGCCCTCATGACAGAGGCATTGGAGCTGGGGGGCAACGAAAATACCCTTGAGATAGGAACAGGTTCCGGCTATCAGACAGCGATCCTGGCTGAATTGTCAAGCAAGGTTTATACCATAGAGAGGATCAAATCGCTCCTTGTCAAAGCCAGAAAGATATTGGCCCAATTAGGATATAATAATATCCTGTTTAGTGCCTTTGATGGAACTATGGGCTGGAGCGAATACGCCCCCTTCGATGCTATCATGGTAACGGCTGGCGCACCAAGCCCACCAAAGCCCCTTATAGATCAGCTGGCAGATAATGGGCGTATGATTATCCCTGTGGGTGACAGATACACCCAGGAATTGATAAAGATTGTTAGGAAGGGAAAAAGCTTGGAGCAAAAAAGCTTAGGAGGATGTCGTTTTGTTAATCTCATTGGTATCCATGGGTGGCACGATGAGGAGATGTAAATGAAGCTGAATGAATTCCCTGAGGATGTCAGGAAATACCTGGTACCCGAGCCATCGGGGAACGTGTTTTACAGGTGTCTGGGATGCGGAGATGAGTTCAATATTGAAAGACTTCTATACACCTGCCCCTCTTGTGGCGGGATATTGATGCTTTATCATCAATTAGGAGGAGAAACACAGGCTATAGAGGGTGGGTTGTGGAGAAGGATCTTTGACTACAGGAGGATGCTTAATCTCAATCCCCTTAAGGGCATCTTCCGCTATTATGAGTTCATTGCCCCTATTATCCCACTAGAATCCATCATATATCTTGGTGAAGCTCATACCCCCATAGTTGTGGCCAACCAGAATCTCGAAAAACTGGTTGGCCTTCCCTTCTATTTTAAGAACGAAGGGCTGAATCCAAGTCTATCTTTTAAAGATAGGGGAATGGCCTGTGCTCTCAGTTTTCTGAATTACTTGGCCAAAAAGAAAGGCATGAAAAATCTCGTAACGATATGCGCCTCTACGGGTGATACCTCCGCCTCAGGGGCGCTGTATTCCGCATATCTACCCAATCTCTTAAAATCAGCCGTCCTTCTCCCTAAAGGAAAGGTCACAGTGCAACAGCTCTCACAGCCCCTTGGAAGCGGGGCAGCAGTTCTAGAGATGCCTGGTTTCTTCGATGACTGCATGAAGGTGGTAGAGGAGTTGAGCGAAAAATATCAAGTTTCCCTCTTAAATTCCAAGAACAGCTGGAGAATTCTGGGCCAGGAATCATATTCCTTTGAAGTAGCCCAGGACTTTGATTATCAGGTAGCTGATAAGGTTATAGTTGCTCCAATTGGGAATGCTGGAAATATTACCGCCATTATGAGCGGCTTTCTGAAATTTCGAAAAGCCAATATCATTTCTGAACTACCCAAGATCATTGGTGTCCAGTCAGATCATGCCAACCCCGTATATCGCTATTACCTAGAGGATGACCCGTCTCGGCGAAAATTCGAGCCAGTTACTGTAAGACCGAGCGTCGCCCAGGCAGCCATGATCGGGAATCCTGTCTCTATACCGCGGGTAATTGATTTAGTGAGGGAATATGATCAGGCAGCAGGGCAAAAAAGGATATTCTTTGTGTCTGTAACTGAACAGGAGATAATGGATGCCATGATAGTAGCAAACAAGAATGGTCATATTGCCTGTACCCATGGAGGCGAGTCTATGGCCGGGTTTATAAAGGCTATAAACCGAGGCCTTGTCTCCAAAGGAGAGATAGGCATACTTGATGCCACAGCCCATGTGCTTAAATTCTCCTCATTTCAACAGATGTATCTTGCTGATAGATTCCCACCTGAATTTCAGGTCAAGCCGAGAAAGGAATTTAAGAACACCCCTATTGCAATTGCGCCGAAGGGCCTCAGAAAAGTACCACAGGCGGGAAAGCCACTCCACGGAAAAGACCTTGATCACTTCACTAAGGCACATGCCGCGGAAATTGCCAGGACCCTCAATCTAAAAAAAAGATAAAGTGAAGATGAAAATAGTTATAAGATATCTTTCTAAGGAATTCTTCACGTTCTTCTTCATCTCCCTGATTACCTTCTTGACAATATATATGGTGGTAGAATTCTTCGGAAAAATAGACAACTTTCTTGAGGCCAATGTCCCTATAAATGTAG
Organism: Deltaproteobacteria bacterium; assembly: GCA_020349945.1. Lineage (GTDB taxonomy): Bacteria > Desulfobacterota > DSM-4660 > Desulfatiglandales > B25-G16 > JABXJZ01. Next base: position 1,367,964 of record CP070704.1, on the reverse strand, counting down.
CTCTGTCCTACTTCCTCTATAAGATACCCCTTTCCATACAACAGCTTATACCCGTTTCAGTACTTATATCCGTTATGTTAGTACTTGGCATAATGAATAAACACAACGAGATACTGGCTCTGAAGAATTGTGGGCTGAGCCTGTTTAACCTCTCCTATCCCCTAGTAGCGATCTCTATTCTTATTGGAATTGGGTCCTTTTTTCTCTCTGAATCCATCGTGCCTATTACCAGCCCTATGGCCAATAATATATGGGATATCCAGGTTGAAAAAAGGGATTCCAAAGGGGCCTACAAGTTGTCGCACCTCTGGTACAAGGGCAAGGGCTCCATCTACCAGATCAGGTCCTACGACAGCAAAAAGAATATAATAGAGGGTTTTTCAATCTTTTTCCTTGATAAAGACTTCACACTAACTAAAAGAATCGATGCCAAGAAGGCAACATGGCTTAATAACAGATGGTATCTTAAGGATGGGCTTATACAGAAAATTGAACCTGATGGGTCAAGGACATCAGTTACGTTTACCAGCCATACAATACAACTTCCTGAAGGACCTCAAAACTTCGAGAGGTCCATGAAGGCCCCAGAGGAAATGAGTTTTTGGGAGCTAAGAAAATACACGAGAAAGATAAGCGAGGAGGGCTATGATTCTACAAGATACCAAGTAGACCTTCATATCAAGATAGCCTTTCCCTTTATCTGTCCTGTGCTTGCTTTAGTGGGAATTCCTCTTGCCCTGAGAAGGAAAAAAGGCGGAATTTCACTGGGTATTACTATTGGTATCGGTCTTAGTTTTCTCTACCTTCTGACATTTGGCCTATCAAGATCCCTGTCTATGTCCGGGGTCCTACCTCCTATATTGGGCGCATGGATAGCAAACCTTCTTTTTTCATTCTTTGGCACCTACCTTATGCTGGCGGAAGAGATGTAGGGAAAGACGTCAGGGTGAGGGGATATTTGCCTCTAAGGCCATTGCTATCTTCTTTTTGAGCTCGGTTAAATCAAAGGACTTAATGACATAAAAATCTGCAGCAATGGATTTCATGTCCTCTTTAAAGGTATCATAGGCAGTACAGAGTATTACTGGCAAGTTGTAAAACTTATTCCTGATCTCCTGCAATAGATCCAGACCATTATAATCAATCATCTTTATATCCAATATGACCAAATCGGGCCTTTCATCATCTATCCTTTCTATCAATTTATATCCATCCGCGGCTGTAACAACCTCATAACCTGCCTCACCTAATTCCTCAGAGTAAAGTAACCTGATATGCTCTTCATCATCAACAACTAATATTTTGGCCATGGGTGATCTCCCTACATAAAAAGATTGACCAAATAACTACCTTATGCACTCGTTTTCTCTTTCCAACACTGGATCAAACGGCCTTTGGACGCCTCAAACTGGATGCACTCTTCTTCAATAAACTCCTCAGCCTCCCTGATAGACATCCTCTCCGTCTTTTTAACATAAGAAAGGGTCTCCCCGAGGTATAGAGGTACAAGAGAGTCCAGAAGTTCATCCACTCTCCACAATCTATCTTTGTAGGCAACAGCAAAATCGATCAAGACATTGATCCAGAGGTGCATAGGAAAGTCAAATTGCCCTCGATCCATTTCCCTTATTTCTTCTAATTTATTGACTGTTTCCTTTGGTAGCACCTTCTCCCAGATCCGCCCGTAGCTCTCGAAACCTGCATGAAATTTTTGAAACAATATTTCCTTATTGACCTTAACAGGCGGTGGCATCTCAGTTTCCCCAAGGCCAAAACCAAAGATTGCGGTAGGCTTACTCCATTTTACGTTACTCCAGAATGGATAGAATCTTATCATCATATTGAAGATAGTTCCCACCACCTGTCTGAACATGGGGCCGAGATCCGAGCCCGGATCCTTGGCCCGGTGAATCTTGGGCCTGCCCATAAAGGCCTGGCAAATAGGGATATTTTCGGTCATGGCAAGGGTCGTCATCCAGATATCAATCCCAAAATTGGCCACAGCATCCGACCAGGTATCACTTTGAAGGTACGTGTGAGCCAATCTTCCACAAAGGCCAAAATCACCACCTATCGGCTGCCTGACCCGCCTTCCATAGAGGGAGCGTATCAAAGGGTAAGCGATCGAGTTTGTTATCGTGCCATCATATTTATGCCTCACATAAAGAGGTGCTACATAACCAAAATCCTGGAAGAGGGGTTCCCCTAAGTGCCGTATCCATTTTGGCGTTATACTCTTTAAATCAGCATCAACTGCCACCACTCCTTGAGCATCAAGATCAACAACCTTCTTGAAGAGGTTTCGAAAATTGTTTCCTTTCCCCTTAATACCAGGTTCTGTAGATATGTATATTTTTGGTGTCCCAGTTTTTGTGCCCAGAAATATCTCCTTTGTGCCATCACTAGAGTTATTGTCACAGTTTATAATAACTGATTTCATATTGCCAAAGAATGACTGTATGCCCTTATCTGCCTGTTGTACCGGAAAGGCAATTGAATCCGCCTCATTATAGGATGGTATTGCTACAACAAACGTCGCTTTCTTTATATTTTCCGGATTAACCTCATGCTCAAACATCTCTTTACCTCTCCACCTATCTGCTTCAGCTGCTATAATCTAAAAACCCTTTTCGGTTTCTCTCCTGCGCCAACCAGGGTCACCATAGTCCTTGAGGAGAGGATAACCCTATAGAGAATCACCCTTTCCTATATCTTAAGCCAATACCAAAATCAACCCGAAAGCCTTAGTCCACTGCTATTCCTTCTTTGTTGTCCCGTGCAAGGCTGTATGGGTGTCAATTTCCACGCCTTCCCCTGTTTCAGGCAGTTGGCTTCTATTGCCTGAAGCCCCGACCCATAAACAAATTTATTTCCCTCAAACCAAATCCCATATGGAAATGCAGGTTGTCAGCCCCTATTTATGAGTGTCTCCATAAGCCTCCCAAACACCTCCAAGTACCAACTCTTGCAATGCGTTCCCCATTGACACACGGCCATGCTTTTCCCTATACTGCTTCTCGCAAAAGCTTTAACTTACAAGCAAAGGAGTAGAGCATGATAATTGGCGTGCCAAAGGAGATCAAGGCCCAGGAGTATCGGGTGGGAATGGTCCCGGGAGGAGTAAAGAGCCTGGTTCAGGCAGACCAACACGTTCTTATGGAGAAGGAAGCGGGCGAGGGCAGCGGCTACCATGATGCGGAATATGAGGCTGCGGGGGCGGAGATCGCTAAATCAGCGACCGAGGTTTATGAGAGGGCAGAGATGATCGTTAAGGTCAAGGAACCGCAGACACCTGAATACGAGATGCTGAAGCGCGGGCAGATACTCTTCTGCTACCTTCATCTGGCGCCGGAGCCTGAGCTGACGCGGGCGCTTATCGACCGGGGCGTGAACGCGATAGCCCTGGAGACCATCCAGCTTGACGACGGCACGCTTCCATGCCTTGCGCCTATGAGCGAGATCGCTGGACGCATGGCGGTCCAGATAGGTGCCCACTACCTACAGAGAGAAGGTGGTGGTGCAGGCGTGCTTCTCGGCGGTGTGCCCGGCGTGACCCCTGCGCTTGTAACCATCATTGGTGCGGGTCAGGTCGGCTCAAATGCGACGCGTATCGCTGTGGGCATGAACGCACGGGTCGTTGTCCTCGATATCGATTTGCAGAAACTGGCTCGTCTTGATGAGTTGTACGCGGGAAGGCTTATCACATCCATGTCCGATCCTGATCAGATGGAGAGGTTCGTCCCGTATTCGCATCTGCTGATTGGGGCTGTGCTGCATCCGGGTGGCCGGGCGCCCGTGCTTGTCACGGAAGAAATGGTAAAAGAGATGCGGAGGGGCTCGGTGATTGTTGATGTCTCGGTTGACCAAGGCGGCTGCGTGGAGACAATACATCCAACCACCCATGAAGAGCCCACCTACATGGTACACGACGTAATCCATTACGGCGTGAGCAACATGCCCGGCGCCGTACCGCGCACGAGCACTCAGGCTTTGACCAACGCCACGCTGAAATATATCCATATGATCGCGGGCGAGGGTCTGGAGCACTCACTTGAAAACCATCCGCCATTGGCCAGGGGGCTGAACATCTATTGCCCCGTGGGAGAGGGCAAGGGTCGTGTCGCATGTGAACCGGTGGCCCTGGCGCAGGGATTGGAATACAGCCCTTATTCATAAGAGATCCCTGGTAACTGCTACTATGGCGAGAATTGGTTGATTCTAGGACCCCGGTCTCAACCCCAAGATGTTGTAGATTTCATACCTCCTTCTCCTTTCGAAAATCGTTGATCCTAATGAGATTCCCAAAGTGGATTTTTCTTGACTTGAGAAACTTTTTGTTGCTACATGGATTTAAGTTCTTTTCAATCAGAGGACTTATATACAGGAGGTTACCCCATGGAAAAACCCCCCAAAATGTGCAGGCCCATCTCCTTACAGGGCACTATCTGTTCTGTTGGGAGCTTGAAGGGTGTTATCCTGTAAAACCAAACCCATCGTGAGATGGGGCCGGAAAGCCACGCGTCTGAACAGTTCCAGT
>CP070704.1:1353564-1363327 GCA_020349945.1 Deltaproteobacteria bacterium | reverse complement strand
TGGAGAGCCCGTTTTGACCGTTAAACCCGGGGATCGTCTCAAGCTATGGTGCGAGGATGCATCACAGGGTAGGACAAAAAGCACAGATGACACATTCATGAAGGCAGTTGCACCGGTTTGGCCAAGCGTCAATCCCCAAACCGGCCCTATTTATGTGGATGGCGCTGAGCCCGGGGATACCCTGGTTCTCAAGATCGTGAATATTGAACCCTCTGTTGACCAGGGTTGGGCATGTTTTGTCCCGAATTTCGGGTTCTTGACCCAGACACATACTACCGCCATGCTCCATGAACCGCTCCCGGAGTTCACATGGATTTACCCAGTGGACAGGAATAAGGGTACGGTAAAATTCATTTCCCGACTGGGGCCGGAAAAATACCAGGCGGAGATTCCCATGCACCCCTTCGTCGGGACCATAGGAACTGCTCCGGCTGATGGTGAGCGGTTTCACTCCCTGACCCCATATTTCCACGGTGGGAATATGGACTGCGTGGAGACTGCCGCTGGCGCGACTGTTTATCTTCCAGTCAATGTGCCGGGGGCGATGTGGAGCACCGGGGATCCCCACCTTGCCCAGGGTGATGGAGAAACGACCGGCACAGCAGTGGAGGCGGCTGCATGGGTAACCATAGACGTTCTTCCCCTTATCAAGGGAAAGAGGGTCAGCACGCCGCGGTTTGAGAACGATGAGTTCATCATGTCAGCTGGAAGCGCCCGTCCCATGGATGATGCCATGCGGATAGCGTACGTTGATATGATCAACTGGCTGGTGGAGGACTATGGCTTTGATAAGTGGGACGCTTACCAACTGTGCGCCCAGGTTGCCCTGGTGCGTGTCGGCAATGTAGTGGACACCTATTATACCATTGTCGTCAAGTTTCCCAAGAAGTACCTGCCCGACTAAGCAGGTCACGGAGGAAACATACGGGGGTTAACTTCTGCACAACCATCCTCTCCCCCCACCTCCGGAACACCTCGAAAGAACTGATCCTGGGCACATTCTCCTTGATCCCTCTGACACAGAAGGCATGAGCACATATATCCTCATGAAGGTCCTTGAATCGACCCCAAATAGATACGACAGGGGGATATGTATTCTCACGCTGGGGAGGTTGGATAAGACCTATGATCGTTTAGCATCTCACATAAGAGAAGGCCAGAGGGTCCTTGATCTTGGCTGTGGGACCGGGGCGCTGACACTACGGGCTGCCCAGAAGGGTGCACGGGTGAAAGGGATTGATATCAATGCCCAGATGTTGGATATCGCGCGGAAAAGGGTAGCCGAGGCGAATCTCGTCCCGAACATAGAGCTGCTTGAGATGGGTGTTGCCGAGCTTGGAAGTGAAAAATCGGAAAGCTACGACGCTGTGATGGCTGGTCTTTGTTTTTCTGAATTAACTGAAGATGAATTAACCTATACCTTGAGAGAGATAAAGAGGATCTTAAAGCCAGAAGGCCTTCTGCTCATTGGAGATGAAGTAAGACCTAAGGGCACCTCAAGGCTCATACTTAATTGGCTGATAAGGTTTCCCCTTGTCATAATCACCTACCTTCTTACCCAGACTACTACAAATGCGGTAAAGAACCTACCGGAAAAGATAGAGGAAGCGGGTTTCGTAATCGATTCAGTTACGCTAAGCAAGATAGGGAACTTTATCGAGTTAGTAGTGAGCAAGCCTCAGGGAGGAGCGAATTGAATCTGGTCAGGTTTCTCGCCGTCAATATTGTTGGAACCTTACTGAGGGTCCTTCCCTTCCCCTGCAAGACGGGTTTGGTCAAAATAGGAAATCCAGACAGGAATTCACCTGTGCTTCTCACGTGCAATTACCACCTCACTGTAGAGAGGGTAAAAAGGGCACTGAGGGGGATAAATGCCTATCTTCTCCTTGCCAATAGCAGAGGTATCAATGTATGGTGCGCCTCTGCAGGTGGCCTTTTCACAAATCACGATGTTATCTCAGTCCTAAAGACAAGTGGGATTGAGGAACTTGTGGATCGCAGGGATCTGATCCTGCCCCAGCTTGCTGCAACAGGTGTTGAATCTAAGGTTATAGGGGAGAAGACTGGCTGGAAGGTATACTGGGGGCCAGTCCGTGCGAATGATATTCCAGCCTTCATAAAAGACAAATGCCAGAAGAGTCCCGAGATGCGGGAAATTGACTTTCCCTTTATGCAGCGTATTGAGATGGCCGTTGCTTGGGCATTTTCGATTTCTGTGATCTTAACCCTTTTTACGATTCCTCTTTGGCGTGAGGCCGTTTTTCCTCTCATTTTCCTGGTTTGGGCATTGTCTTTGTTAATCTTCGTATCTTTCCCCCTTTACAGTCGGTGGCTCGGTCCTGAGGGGAAGAGGATGGGTTTTATTCTCTTTGATTTTGGCCGAGGGGGATTTCAGCTCATCCTATGGGGTGTCGTCATACTTAGCCTGATCATCTATAGCATTGCAGCTGGTGATTTCAGGTGGGGCTTTATTCTTCGCTGGGGTTTCGTTACATCCATCATCGTTGTCCTTCTCAGCATTGATCTGATGGGCAGTACCCCTGTATACAAGAGCGGCTTACATGAGGATAGATTGCTCAGGATCATTCTTGATGAGAAAAAATGCAAAGGTGCGGCCCTTTGCGAAGGGGTTTGCCCAAGGAACTGCTATGAGGTGGATAGGGATCGGCATATCGCGACAATACCGGGGGCTAGTCGTTGTGTTCAATGCGGTGCCTGTATCGTTCAATGCCCCTTGGATGCCCTGTATTTCAAGAGTCCGAAGGGCGGAATAATAACACCAGAGGCCGTCAGAAGGTATAAGCTAAACCTTATAGGCAGACGTCTTGTGAAGGTGGAGGGGAGATAGAACGGGAGGGTGATTGTTATGAGGGAAAGGATTGAAAAGGCACTGCGTAAGAGCGATGCGGAATACACGGAGATCCGAATTGAAGCCGTAACCTCCTCTTGGGTGGATTTCAGGGGCCAAGAACTGGACAGCATCGGCTCATCCAGGACACTGGGTGGGATAGTGAGGGCCCTTGTCAAAGGCGGCTGGGGCTATGTGACCTTCAATGATCTGAGCGATCTTGAAACCAGGGTGAGAGAGGCCTGCGGATCCGCTCGATTGGTGGGTGAAGGAGAGAGCACGCTTGGAGAGGTGGAGCCAGTTGTTGATGAGATAAGGGCGAGTTTTGAGAGGGATTTTCGGCAAATCCCCTTGTCAGAGAAAAAGTCGGTCATCGAGGAGTATAATAAGATTATTCTCGGGTACCACGAAAGGATTGAAACATCGAATGTTAGTTACACCGACAGTTTCAGAAAATTTTGGTATGGCAACTCGGAAGGGACCTACATTGAGGATGAGCGGCCTGATGTAGGTGTGCGGATATCAGCCACTGCCCGGGAAGGCGACAACGTTCAGCGTGGATTCGAGAGCATTGCAGGTGGTGGTGGCTTTCAGATCATTGAAGGGCTGCAGGAGAAGGCAGAGGTCACGGCCAGACGTGCTGTGGACTTACTTTCAGCGCCGCCGGTGACCGGCGGGAAATATCCCGTAATCATAAATCCCAGATTAGCCGGGGTTTTTGCCCACGAGGCCTTTGGACATTTGAGCGAGTCGGATTTCGTATACGAGAATGATCGTATGAGAGAGCTGATGGTGCTGGGAAAACGTCTCGGTCCGGATATCTTAAACATAGTGGACGACGGCACCATCCGCGGTCTGAGAGGTACGCATAAATACGATGATGAAGGGGTGAGAGCCGGGAAGAATTACCTCATCAAAGAGGGCATTTTGGTGGGAAGACTGCATTCCCGTGAGACCGCTGCCAGAATGGGTGAGCAACCCACAGGCAACGCCAGAGCCATTGGCTACCAATATCAACCGATTGTGCGCATGACCAACACCTACATTGACAGGGCAGGGGCCGTTCTTGAAGATATGATAAAGGATGTGAAGCTGGGGCTCTATGCCCTGGACATGGTCGGCGGCCAGACATCCATGGAGATGTTCACCTTCAGCGCTGCGTATGGTTACATGGTCAGGCATGGCAACATAGCGGAGCTGGTCAGAGATGTAGTGCTGACAGGCAATGTCTTTGAGACCTTGATGAATATTGATATGATAGGCGATACGGTGGAATGGCCTCCGGCGGGAGGCGGCTGTGGAAAAGGTGGGCAGTCACCCCTTCCCGTTGGATTGGGTGGCCCCTATGTCCGCATTCAGAATGTCGTGGTAGGGGGTAGGCAAGGGTGATAGTAAACCGGTTGATCGAGAAAGCAATGAACAAGGCTGAAGGCGCCCAGGCGTCTTTGGGGCAAGGTGAATCCACAGACGTGTCATTTGAGAACGACAGGCTCAAATCAGTAAGATCCTCGCAGAGCACAGCGATGGGCGTAAGAATCATCGTGGATGGCAGGATCGGCTCATCCCACACAACCGATATAGACGATGTGGACGGAGTCGTGGCCAGGGCTCTGGAGGCGGCGGAGTTTGGTGGCCCAGCACATTTCAGGTTTCCAGATCCACAAGAAGGACCGGATGTGAGGGTCTACGACGATCGTGTGCCACCTGTGACCAAGGAGGAAATGGTGCGCATTGGCGGGGAGATGATAACGCTGGTGAAGGAGTACAACCCGGACATCCTTCTCAGTGCTGGCGTGAGCAAGGGTATAAGCTACTGTCAGTTTGCCAACTCTGCTGGTATAGGGCATACCACTGAGGACACAACCTTCACTGTCTGGATTAATGGTCAGTTGATAAGGGGAACCGACATCCTCTGGGCTGGACATGGTTTCGGGTGGAAAAAACGAGAGATTGACCATGTAAGCATTGCCAAGAAGGCCATTGAATTGTTCAGGATGGCTGAGGACACCGCCCGGATCAAATCGGGTGATATGCCGGTTATCTTCGCTCCTGAAGGGGTGAATGTGCTGGTTTTGGCCCTCAGATTGGGATTTAATGGCAAGAACGTATTCTTAGGCTCATCGCCGCTTGCTCGAAAATTGGGGGAGAAGATCGCTGATGAGAGGTTTTCAATCGCGGATAACCCGCTGCTTGATTATGCAAGCGGAAGCAGCACGTACGACGGGGAGGGTGTGCCTCATCAGGTGACTCGGCTCATTGAAGGCGGCGTGGTAAAGAATTTCCTTTATGACCTTGACACAGCGGGCAGAGCAGGCACCCGGACTACCGGCAACGGTGTTGGTTGTGATCCTACGAATCTTGTCATCAAAGAGGCCGATACACCGTATGAGGCTATGGTGAAAGACACCAAAGAAGGTTTGCTCGTCCACAACGTTTTGGGCCTGGGTCAAGGCAACCCCATGAGCGGAGAGTTTTCCGTAAATGTCGAATTAGGTTACAAGATAGAGAACGGCGAGGTTGTCGGACGCGTAAAGGATGTTATGCTGGCAGGCAACACGTACGCTGCCCTGAAAAATATCGCTGCTATCGGGGATAAAGCCGAGTGGGCTGGGGGTTTGCTCTTAACTCCGCCGATACAGGTTGGCAGGCTGAGTGTGGTAGCGAAGTAAATTATACGCTCGGTCATGATAGAAAATGATTGAAGCCCCTCGGGCCAATTTCCTCAACAGACCCATCATCATTAACCATTCTAATGCCCCCCTGCTCCCTTATTTCACCTATGAGGTAGAGGGGGGATGGTCTCTTATCTTTAGATAACAGATCCAGATCCTGAATCTTCGCCTCTGGTACGGTTAGCAATAAGACGTAATCCTCTCCTCCTGAAAGGGCGAGGTCAAGTGGATTGAAATTGGCGATAGAGGCAAGGGATTTGAGCTGGGAGGAGAGAGGAATCTTACTCCGAAACAGTATTGCCCCGACACCACTTTCCTTACAGATGTGCCCCAGATCCGAGAGAAGCCCATCACTCAGATCGATCATGGCACTGGCAAGTCTTGAGGTTGCTATGATCCTTCCAGTCTCAATCAAAGGTTTCGGTTCATTGTGGGCCTTGATAAAGTGACCGCCAATAGAGTCTGGGGGTGATATCTCATTCTTGAGAATCTTAAGTCCGGCGGATGAATCACCGACAGCTCCCGTGAGGAAGATCTTATCTCCTGGCCTGGCACCAGATCGATAGAGGATCTCGTTTTCTTTTACCTCACCTATGAGGGAGACATTGATAGTCAATGTATCCGGGGAGGCAACCGTATCACCTCCCACTATGTCGACCTTGTAGTGCCGACAGATATCTTTCATGCCCTTGTAAAAATCCTGGATTAACTCGACATCCATTTCAACGGGAATGGCCAGGGAAATGAGAATAAAAAGGGGTTTGCCACCCATAGCAGCAATGTCGCTCAGATTTACGGCTATTGCCTTCCAACCCAACTGATAAGGGGTTATCGTATCCCTTACAAAATGGATATCCTCAACCAGCATGTCCGTAGTAAAGAGCAACAGCCGGCCGGAATAGGGGCCAAATACCGCGCAGTCGTCACCAATACCCTTGATCACACCTTTCAAAGAGGTGACACATTCCTTTTTGATGGATTCTATAAAGCCGAATTCCCCGATCTCGCTAAATTTCAAGGCCCTGTTTCCTTTCGCATAAAAGGATAGTAAGCCCGTATGGTCAAGTGTTGCCTTAGTCTCAGAATATATTATATGGTCCTTTAGGAAAACAAAACATATTTTTTAAAATTGCATACCTTACGGAATAGGGTTAGATTCTATCGGAAAACTATGCGAGATGAGGGGCGCTTATAGAAGTGAAATCCAGCTACTTCATACTCAGGCAGCCTCCGGGTGGCTCAGTGGTAGGGAGTGTCTCGACTTTGACGTTACAGTGCCGGTCATGCGCCTAACTTGATTCAACTGTATCGAGTATGTATAATAGAGAGTTTAAAAAAGGAGATCTCGTTGTTTATTACCTTTGAAGGAATAGATGGTTGTGGGAAATCTACGCAGATCTCCCTGTTTGAGGCAACCCTCAGGGAAAAGGGGATCTCTTCAGTAATTACCAGGGAGCCTGGGGGAACAAAAATAGGTCAGGCTATTAGGAAGATACTGTTAGATCTGGATGATACCCACATGGTTCCATTGGCGGAGCTTTTTCTGTATGCAGCTGACAGGGCCCAGCATGTAAGAGAGGTAATCAACCCGGCCCTGGAGGCCGGAAAGTGGGTTATTTCCGATCGATATGTTGATGCCACCACCGTCTATCAGGGGGTGGTTCTGGGGCACCATGAGGAGCTGATTGAGCAAATAAACCGCGAGGCCACCTTGGGGTGCCGGCCAGACATTACCTTTCTTCTCGACTGTCCGGCTGAGGTAGGTCTGGAGAGGAGAGCAAAACGGGACCCCCATAATAAAAGGAAGGATAGATTTGAAAGAAAAACACTCGATTTCCATATCAAGATACGATATGGATATCTTGCCTTAGCCAACAAGCACAAAGATAGGTTTCGGATTATAGATTCAACACTACCTGAGGACCTCGTGGCAAGAAAGATCAGGGAGGCAATCTCTCCGTATCTGCCTTAAGACGGGTAAACAGAGTGCAGATGAGCCCTAAATTATTTAAGGAGATAATCGGACAGGAAAAGGCAATAGGTTTCTTAAGGGGGGTTATAGCGAGTGATAAAATTGCCCCGGCCTACCTATTCACTGGTATCCAGGGAATAGGGAAGAGAACTACAGCTATGGCCTTTGCCTTGTTGCTAAATTGTGCGAACCCGGTTGATGGAGATGGATGTAAAAGATGCAGTTCCTGCAAAAAGATAAGTGATGGAAACCATCCTGACCTTATTTTCATAGGACCTGATCAGGAGAAAAAAGCAATCGGCATCGACCAGATCAGGGAGATTAACAGGCATCTTGCCTTCTCCCCGGTCCTTGGGCAGCGCCGGATAATTGTCATAGACCCAGCTGAGAAAATGTCGGATGAGGCGGCAAATGCATTTTTGAAGGCCCTTGAGGAGCCGCCGCCTGGTAACATCCTTATCCTGAATGTCAGAGATCCGGATCAACTTCCTTCAACCATTGTTTCTCGATGCCAACGGGTTCCTTTTAAGCCGCTCCCTACCCAGGATATAGAAGATTGGTTGCTAAGAGAGGGGAATGTGGATAAAGAAAGTGCGAAGATCTTGGCCAGGCTTTCAGAGGGAAGTCTGGGTGAGGCGATAAAATTGGCCCATGACGACCTTTTCACTGAGAGGGTTAACCTGGTAACTACGTTACACAGTGTCATGAACGGCTCCCCAGATATGTTGCTTGATCTGGCTCAGAAATTCTCTGATCTTGGAAAAAGGGCGGCTACGAACAGGGAACTGAAGGATGATAGAATAGCTTTGATGTTAGGGATATGGAAGAGCTTGTTTCGGGATATGCTCGTTATCAAGTTAGGGGGAGCAGTGGATCTAATCTTGAATTCCGATCTGACCGATCATCTTAAAAAGGCATCAACCGTATATAGTTTTGATGGACTGATGAGGTCCCTGGCCGTTATTGCCAGGGCCGAACATGATCTCATGGAAAACAGAAATATCCTTTTTTTACTTGAACGGTCCCTGATTGGCCTGAAGGGGGCTGCACGTTTTTAACAGATTATGTATAGAAATAGCCCAAAAAAGATTGTTAATGTCTGGTTCCGGAGAGATGGAAGGGTCTATGAATTTTATACTGGTAATTTTGTCCTTAATGAAGGGGACAAGGTAATAGTTGAGACCAGAAAGGGCCTGGAGCTGGGAACTGTGTGCAGTAAACCCAGAATCCGGGATGCCTCCATGCCGAGTAGACCGATAAAGAAGATATTTCGCCTCGCCACAGCAGAGGATATTGAACAAAAGGAGAAAAATGAGAGGATTGAAGCAGAGGCACTGCAGTTCTGTAAGGAGCGGGTACATAATGACAGGCTGCCCATGAATCTCATAGCAGTGGAGCTTACCTTTGACAGGAAGAAGCTTACCTTTTTTTATACCTCCAAGGTGAGGGTCGATTTCAGGAAATTAGTAAAGGATTTGATCCAAGAGTTCAATACCCATGTAGAGATGAGACAGATTGGCAGCAGAGACCTGGCAAGGATGCTGGGCGGGGTGGGCCATTGTGGTCGGCGATTATGCTGTTCATTGTTCTTATCAGGTTTCGAGCCCATTTCCATAAGAATGGCTAAGGAGCAAGATCTTTCCCTGAATCCAGGTAAGATATCCGGTGTATGTGGGAGGTTGATGTGTTGTCTTGCCTTTGAATACGATAATTATCAGGAGATGAAAAAGGCACGAGGAAATAATGACAGGAAATAGCCACAGCACATTCTATATAACAACACCCATTTATTATGTGAATGCGGAGCCACATATAGGACATGCCTACTCCACGATTGTAGCCGATGTAATTGCAAGGTTTTATAGGCTGGCCGGTTTTGAGACATTTTTTTTAACAGGTACGGATGAACATGGTAACAAGGTGGTTGAGGCGGCTGAGAGATCAGGTGAGACAGTCAAGGCATACGTGGACAGGATAAGCAGAGCCTTTAAAGAGACCTGGCCCAAACTTAACATTACCAACGACTATTTTGTACGCACCACTGATAGGAATCATAAGGATACGGTAAGCAAGATCCTCTCTGAGGTTTATGCAAAAGGAGATATATATTTCAGTGATTATGAGGGGAAATACTGTGTCGGATGTGAGCGGTTTTATACGGATACAGAGCTTGTACAGGGTATGTGCCCGATTCTTATGAGTGAACCAAGGCTTAACTAGGAGGAGAACTACTTCTTCAGGATGAGCTACTATCAGGACTGGCTTATAGGC
>CP070704.1:1350293-1353464 GCA_020349945.1 Deltaproteobacteria bacterium | reverse complement strand
TATTCCCCTCGGTGGTGACCTCAAATATATAGACAGCATGACACTGAAAAGGTCTCTAGAAAATCGGTCCTCCTGTGCTTCATGATCTCAAGAGTTGCTCTTAAAAAACCTGCTCATATCCTCGATTAAAAAAATACTCTCACCAACAAAGAAGATCTCCTCCTTTACTCCCACACAATGCAACCTGCAAAGAATTTGTGCCTGATGGGATAGCCTCCCCAAAAGATGCGGGGGGATATCCCTCATGTCATAGCTTGGCGAAGAGGAGCTCTTTCCAGTCATACCGCAGGGGGCAGGAACTGGACATGCAGGTGGTGGAAGAGACTTGAGGAGGCATGGAACCTTTCGTCAGAACGACCGAGGGGTTCTGACCAGTGCTTGACGGACAAAAGGTCTGCTCCATCAAGGACTGACCCTCTGTTCCCCTTTTCCCGACTCTCAACACAACTACCGCACCGCACTTCCAGGTGGAACATGCTCGTCGGGCATGAGCAGAACGGCCTTTCCCTCCACAACCACTGCGAGGATCATCCCCTTGCTTTCAACACCGCGCAGCTTCCTCGGCTCAAGATTGACCAGCACCGGAATCTGTTTTCCGACAAGTTGCTCCGACGTATAAGAGGGAGCGAGACCCGCGACAACCTGTCTCGTTTCGCTGCCACAATCAAGCTCCAGCCGTATCAGCTTATCAGTACCCTGGACCCTGTCTGCAACTGTCACCGTACCAATCTTAATCTCCAGCTTCATGAAATCATCAAAGGTAATCATTGAATCCCTCCTTCCTCAGGACAGACTGACATCTGCATCAGCTTAGAGGATGGAACCATAGTAAATTTATGCTTACCATGTCAATGTTAATCTCGGTCCTTTCCTGGCATTCTATGGTGCCTCTCAATGACCATAGGATTTATCACGCTGGCTTCTCAATTCCATTTTTTAGCCCTTATTCTGTGACAAGCTGTATTTAACGGTTTAAAGCTCCTCATCCTCGCTCTCCATTTCCTCCAATTTCAACCTATTCGCCCTCCTCTTCCTCAAATAGACAAGGATAAAGGCAATGGTAAGCAAAAACCACAGGGCTGTTGTGCTCGTAACTATGGGTATCCGGCTAAACCTCGATTGGAGGTAATTGCTCCACTTTTCCTCTAGCTCTTCCCACCTGATACCGTAAACCTCCATCAGAGCCTCCTTCAATCCTTTGCCACCACTATATACCTTTATAAATCGATGGAAACCCTCTTTACCGTATTGGCTTATCAGGAAGGAAATAAGGTAAAAGCTCTCCACATAGGCCAGCTCTGCTCTATCGGCCTCCTGGGGAAAGCATCGGGTTATCTCCGATAGAGGGATCAGTGAATCAGTAAGAACTGCCCGGGTCATGGCAGAAGCCCGCGAGAGACCCCATTCCTTGGATACGTACATAGCCAATCCCTCATCCAACCAGCGGGGGACCCTTTCCCTCCCCTTGAAGGCTCTACCCACGGCGATATGGGTGAATTCGTGTTTAAAGACCTTTCTCAAATCGATATGACCCCCTTTTGTAGCCCTGGGGGATCTTATCAGTATCGTGTTTAAGCTGGGGTAAGCTACTGCTACCGACCAGGACGGGATCTTTGCCCTTGCCTGGATTTCCTGAAATTTCCTGAATGAGGGGACAAGATAGACCTTGGTCGTCTCCTCAATGTCAATACCCAGATCCTCCATAATTTCACTTCTTAATCCCTCAGCCCGATCGATAAGGGATCTCATTAACCTCTTATCCTGGACATGAAAATAAAAGGAAAAATGAGAGGTGCTGATATTCACATAATCGGAGGCAGAACCCAGCAAAGGAGTAAAAACGGGCAGAAGGATTATGGCAAACCAGTATCCCAGCCTTGGTAAATTGACTAATGACATCTCAATCTATTTCCACAATGTATCAAGGCCCCTTAAGAGGAAAAAGTCCAACCCTCACCACCTCCAGACCTGATACCTAAAAGATAAACTCTCAGATTTTTGAGCCATATGCAAATGCAGCTATGGTCTCAAAGTATTTCCTCCCTCCAACAATAAAGGTATCATTATGACCTGCATCCTTTATCGGGTAGAAATACTTGGAAGCTTTTGCGGCCCTGAAAAGCTTCTCTCCCATACAGAAGGAGACGATTTCATCCTCTTCACCGTGGATGAGGAGCTTTGGAATAGTGATATAGCCAATCCTCTCCAGATTATTGTAATGGGCGGGCAGAAAAAAGGAAAACAGATAAAAGAGGGGTATGGTTCTGGCCATCTCCTTTATTGAGGTAAAGGCATTCTCCATTATGATAGACCTGGCCCTTCTTTGTAGGGAGATCTCTATTGCCACCGCGGCACCAAGTGAACGCCCAAAGGGGATGATCTTGGTTGGCGGGATATGTTCTGTATTTATTAGATAGTCGTATGCTCCCAGTCCGTCTAGATATAGGCCCTTTTCCGAGGGCCTTCCTGAACTCCTTCCATAGCCCCTGTAGTCGAAGATAAAGACCTGAAGCCCCTGCTCCAAGAGGAGCATGATGTTGTCAAGGCGATGCGAGATATTCCCTGCATTCCCATGACAGAAAAGGATAACGGAAGATTCTTTTTTCTGGGGGAAAAACCAACCATGTAACCTCTCTCCATCCGCAGTATTGAAATAGACCTCCTTATAGTGCAGGCTTAGCTCATCCGGGGTGCGGTCAAAGGAACTTTCGGGAAAGAAGACAAAAAAGCCCTCAATCCTCGGATAGAGGAGATAAGAACAGGCTCCTATAAGAACGATCAGGCAGATCAAGTATATCCAGCTGATGGGCATAAAAAGCACTCTTAGAAGTCTTTTGGTCGTCCTGATCACTGAACGCCAGTCAAGGGCCTTGTTCGTTGAAAAAAGAATGGATCATAGCAATCTGTCCTAAAATAACCTAACCCATGATTACCCTAATACATTTGGATAAGATTTATAAGAAAAAATTTGGCCCTGACATATGACCTCTCAAATGTGGTATTGTGATTTGATTATTCATTGGAATTACCTGACCCATCTATCAGGGGATTGAAGATGAAAATGAAGCACAAGGTACTGATCATGCGGTGCGACGAATACGATCCGGAGAAGATCTCTGATATCGTCAAAATAGGCATGGAGGAGTTGCGCGTGAAGCCCTCAGGAAGGAT
>CP070704.1:1346318-1350193 GCA_020349945.1 Deltaproteobacteria bacterium | reverse complement strand
GGTAGCGATTGCTTGAGCCGTGGGGGTGATCGCGGGTGTCATATCAATAGGAACACCCCAATGTATGGACGCAGGTTTGCTTGTGGCGTAGAAGCGCGCCGCCTCTATGATATCTTTCTGCGGAACCCAGGTGATTTCGGACACGCGCTCCACCGGATATTGGGCCACCTGCTCGCAAAATAGCGTCCAAACAGTCTTAACGGGCACTGTACTTCCATCTGAAAGGCCGACTTCATACTCTCCCTCCAGGGCTGGTTTTGCGCCTGCGGATCGGTACCCTACCCGGCCGGAATCCCACACTACCGGTATCCCTGTTGCGGTGTCCCATACTACAAAGTTACCCGGGGAACCGCCCTCGATCAAGTCACTCTCTCGAAGCAATTTCCCGGTATCGCCTCTGATAAGGTGCGTGGAATTTGTCCACTTTTCAACAAATCCTTTATCGTACAGGCCCTCATTAACAATCACATTGAGAAAGCCCATGGCCAGGGCCCCATCTGTCCCTGGCCGGAGCCTGAGCCATTTTTTCGCCCTTGAGGCGAACCACGACAACCTCGGGTCAATGGCAACGATTTTCGTGCCCCTCTTCATAAGATCAATGATCCAGTGGCCAAAGACGTTATCTGGGCATGAGGCCGGAATATTGTAGCCCCAAATTATTATGCACTCTGGGATTTTATACTTCGGGTCGTCGTAGCGTTTTGGAAACCATTGAGCCGCATCGAGTATGCAGTAATCTCCCTGGATGGTATCCACTGCGGCGATTCTCGGGCTATAACAGGCAATTCCACTGAGGGCGAACATGACATTGGGGCTGCCGTATGCATAGGCGAGCATGCATATCCAGGGTCCGATGTCCCTGCCGGTCCCCATGGAGAAGATCACACTCTCTGGGCCGAATTTCTCTCGGATTGTGCCCAATTTTTCCTCTATGAGGTCAAAGGCCTCGTCCCAAGAAATCTCCTGCCACTTGCCCTCTCCGCGCTCTCCCACTCTCTTGAGGGGAGTGGTCAACCGGTCGGGATGGTTAACATATTGTGTCATCGCCAGACACCTGGCGCAGAGACGTCCCTGATTCCAGGGATGATCCGGGTCACCTTCAATCTTAACCAGTTTGCCATCCTCGACGTGTGCAAGTACCCCACAGCCTCCATGGCAGCCAGGTCCGGCTGACCAGGTAGTTGTACGCACAATCTTATGATTTTCGCGTTTCATTGCCCAGGTCCCTCCTCACTTCATAACTTGTTGTTAATAAAAGGGATCATGTCTTTTTATGAATAGAAGGTGAGGTCACCATTTCGCTGATTTGTTCGATAGGGCTGCATAGTGCTCTGTTCAATGTGACCTCCCGCTCAATCACACTACAAATTCCTTCAACGCTAGCATAACTCCCCAGTGAAAAGACCTCTGCTATCTGCCTCAACGATCGATCACACAGCTGTCTGATCAGATGCATAGCCACCTGCCTGACCCCATTCCTCTTCTAAAAAGCCTCTAAAATCAGAGTCCGAAACAAAGGCCGCTTGGCCTGCTAACCCTCGATTCATCACGGGGTAGCACCAGGATCCTCGATACGGAGAGGTCGGGACATGTTTGATCAAATAGCATATTAATCATAGTTTGTAAAAAAGACTTGACCCCCTTTGACCTTTCACTTTTTTCGCTTTGAAGAAATAGAAGCTTGACAATTCCGTACCATTTCAATAGCGTTGCTTTTTTTTCGGGTGACCTTTGTGAAAGTTAAAAACGTATATGTCCTGTCTGTTTTGATTCTTGATATGATTGGGTTCGTCTTTTCAGGGTGTACATCGAGCCGTTTAAATCTTATTGACAATGGCACGTTCTATCTTGAGCAAGAGCCATCAAGTAACATATCTATTTTCAGGGTGCATGCCTATCTGGATGGCGATGAACTTGTGATAAACGGAAGAGTGAAGCGCCGTTGTGCCTCATTTATCGGTGTTGGGGGACATATTGACATAGCTATCGTCAGTCCTGAGGGTGAGATTCTTGAGCAGGTTAGCACTTTTTACATACCACGAATCATTCCGAGAAAAAGAGCGGGCTTGATGAGTGGATCCCATTTTGAGGTACGTCTGCCTGCTGTTCCTCCCGCGGGAAGTACAATTCGCGTGAAGTTCCACAGAGCTGTGAAGTCCCGTGGCGAAGCATTTGATTGTAGGAAAAATGCTGCAGGATCATTTTAATTGTTGGGAATGAACGGTTTTCAGGAATTGAGTGGGCTGCTTTATCAAAAATGCTCTCTTTCGGTCAATCCAAATTTCCCGACAGCCTAATTTCTTGTTTTTACCGGGAAATTTGCCCTGCGTCGTTGCTTATGGGAAAACTTCAACAAATCGCTGCACATATTCCCATGATAACCTGCACACGGAAAGTGGCTATAGTATCCAATAATAACGTTACTTCAAGGGCTTATGCTTGTTGACAGATCCGGGCATAGCCGCCTCTTTTATTGATTATGAGGTGACTGGTGATGGTAGCGTTTTGGGTGGTTTGGATAGAAATCGAGTTGGCGGGACGATGAGCATGGAAGTGAAGCATCTTAGAACAATTGCAGGAATTATTTTGATGGTCAGTTTTGCCGGGTGCTCCGTGAAACCCGCGGAGAGATCCACAGTAGAGCCGCCTCCCCTAATGAATGATTTTAAGATCCACGACCTTAAAGGACAAGGACATGGAGAGATAGCAGAGTCAATTTATTCTGAAGAACTGATCGGAACCCTGACTTTGCGGAAGGCCCTTTCTTTGGCTCTGATGAAGAATCCGGAACTGTCTGCTTTTTCTTGGGAGATTCGCGCGCGGGAAGCTCAGCGGCTGCAAACCTCGCTTCTCCCAAATCCGGAACTTGAAGCGGAAATGGGGGAATTTGGGGGCCAAGGCCAACGAGAGGGTTCCAAGGCCGCTGAAACCACCATTCTTTTGAGTCAGCTGCTGGAAGTAGCCGACAAACGATCAAAACGTACACGCGTGGCCGATCTTGATAGGGAGTTGGCTGAATGGGATTACGAGAGCAAGCGTCTTGATGTCCTTGTGCGTGCCACAAAGACGTTCGTAGACCTACTGGCAGCCCAAGAGCACGTCACACTCGACGAGGAGCTCGTCCGCATTTCCGAAAAAATATTGAGTGTTGTTTCCCAGCGCGTGAAGGCAGGCAAGATTTCGCCTCTGGAAGAAACCAAGGCCAAGGTTATTCTGGCGAGAGCTAAGATCCAAAGGGGACAGTCCCAGGCTATTCTAAAGACTGTTAGAAAACGGCTGTCACTGAGTTGGGGCAGTCCCTTGGCCAACTTCAACAGAGCGGAGGGCGACCTTATGACGGTTTACCCCCTGCCAAACCAGGAAGCGCTCGTCAGCGCCCTTGACAAAAATCCCGATCTCGCCCGATGGTGCACGGAAATCGAAAGCCAGCAAGCAACCGTCAACCTAGAAAAAGCCAACCGATTCCCCGATCCCTCACTCAGTGGCGGGATACAGTATTTTAACGAGACAGAGGATTCTGCTTTCGTGGTTGGCTTGTCCATTCCCCTTCCCTTGTTCGACCGTAACCAGGGAAATGTACTTGAAGCCCAATCACGTCTTGCTAAGGCCGGGGAAGAACAGCGAGAGGCCTATCTTCAGATGCAAATGCTACTTGCTGAGGCCTATCAGGGCCTGTCTGCCGCATACCTCGAGGCCATTTCAATCCGGGAGGAAATCTTGCCCGGTGCGAAGGAGGCATTTGACGCGGCCTTTGAGGGCTACCGACTGGGCAAATTCGATTACCTGGAAGTCCTGGATGCCCAACGGACCTTCTTTGAGGTTCGGCACCAATATATGGATTCGCTTGCCAGCTATCACAAAGCGGTAGCAGACGT
>CP070704.1:1340090-1346218 GCA_020349945.1 Deltaproteobacteria bacterium | reverse complement strand
CTTGTGACCTAGAGTATGTCTTGAACGGTTTTTATTTGGCCTGAAGGCCAGGAAGGGGGTTTCTATGGGAACCATCTATAAACGAGGCCAGACGTACTGGCTAAAGTATTATCGTAATGGTAAGCCCTACTACGAATCAACCAGGAGCACCAAAGAAGCCGATGCAAAGAAGCTGCTCAAAAAAAGAGAAGGTGAGATTTCAGAGGGCAAGCTACCCGGTGTCTATTTTGACAGGGTAAGGTTTGATGAACTAGCAGAGGACTTTCTGACTGATTACAGGGTAAATCAAAAGAAATCTCTTAAAAAGGCCAAGGAAAGCGTGGCACATCTCAAAAGGCATTTTGAGGGCTACAGGGCTATACAAATCACTACTCCCCGAATACAGGATTATATAGAGATGCGTCAAGGCGAAGGAGCAGCCAACGCAACTATTAATAGGGAGTTATCGGCATTGAAACGCATGTTAAACATGGGAGCAAGGCAGACTCCTCCGAAGGTTGACAGGATTCCATATATTCCCATGTTGAAGGAGAACAACACGCGCAAAGGATTCTTCGAGCATGGAGACTATTTAGCCTTAAAGGGGGTGCTACCCGATTATCTGAAAGGATTCATAACCTTCGCATACAAAACAGGATGGAGAATATCGGAGATAAGCAATCTGACTTGGAGCCAAGTCGACCTTGAGGCTGGTATTGTAAGGCTTGAGGCAGGGGAGACCAAGAACGATGAAGCCCGGACAGTCTACCTTGACGAGGAGCTAAGGGAAGTCTTCAACCGTCAATGGAAAGCTAGGAAGGAAAGCCAAAAGCTAACCCCCTATGTCTTCCTCAATAACGATGGTACAGACAAGATAAAGCGCTTTGATAAGAGCTGGAAGACAGCCTGTAAAATGGCCCGAATAGGTAGCCGTCTCTTTCATGATTTCAGAAGAACGGCTGTAAGGAACATGATAAGGGCAGGGATACCTGAAAGAGTAGCCATGATGGTATCGGGACACAAGACAAGGAGCGTGTTTGAGAGATACAACATCGTGAATGATGCAGATTTAAGACTTGCATCACAAAGGCAGGAAGTGTATCTTAATTCCCAAAAGGTTACAAAAACGGTTACAATCGGCGGATTCGATGCCGAAAATGCTGATGGGCCGTTAGCTCAGTCAGGTAGAGCAGCGGACTTTTAATCCGTTGGTCGCGTGTTCGATTCACGCACGGCCCACTGAGGTCCCCATCGTCTAGCCAGGTCCAGGACATCGGCCTTTCACGCCGACAACACCGGTTCAAATCCGGTTGGGGACGCCAATAGAATCAAGGGGTTAGCTGCTGTTGCACCCAACCCTTTTTTCTTTCTGAAGAAATAAGGAGCAATTTAATGAGCCGTTTTATATGGAGGACGTATCAAACAAATTAACGACTCAGGCCGACCTCAGGCCTCATCATCCGAACTCCTCAAAGGAATTACGCCTAACTCCGCCTTGCTTTCTTACTGAGCTTTTGCCACACTAAGAAGTGTTGGCTCCTAACGCTGACAAAAACCCGAAACAAGTAGTAACAGAGCTCGTGCAGCGCCACCAAATGCCTAGGTAATAACAGTGAGGGTAAAAAAGAAGTGGCTGCAAAAAAAGCTTATCAAAAAGGGGCAAATATGGCTCAGTTAATGACCATCTCCGAGATGCGAGACAGGTATAAGAAAAAAGAGGACCCCTTTGATTTAACGATCGAGAAATGGGTTCGGATTCGTCACTTTCTTGATACTGCCTCGACTGTTAGTGATTTTAAGAACTTATTCCAGGCAGCTAATCTAGCTATACCCTTCTGCTTTGAATACCAAATGAAAGGGTGTTTAGGTTGCCCTTTAGGTAAAATATGTGGCCGAGGCAAAGGAAAAAGACTTCTCAAAGTGGTGAGGCTTATGCAGCTTCATCTTTTTGCTATCTTAGCTGGAAACACGCTGGTTAAAGAGCCACTAATCTCAGAGATAGATGATTTATTGATGGAATTAAAAACCATCAGAGCCAAGTCCTATGGACTGGGAGGTCCCACTGTGTAACCGCTTCGGAAAGGCGAACTAGAGGGGATTGATTAAAGTCTCAGCTATGAGCAGTTATTGGAGTAAGTTAAGGCCTACAAGGGAAAGGATGAAAATACTTCCTTTTTTAGCAGCAGCCATTGTCTTGGTGCCAGGCTGCGCCCATGTCATCTCACAAGACATCCTGCAAGAGGTAAACACGGAGATTACCTTTCCTGAATTGCAAAAGGCTCCCGAGGACTATCAGGGAAAGGTGGTCCTTTTGGGAGGGGTTATCGTCAAAACGGTTAGCAAGAAAGAGGGTAGCCTCCTAGAGATATATCAGACAGAGCTTGACCGTAGGGGCAGACCTATAGATACCGATGTTTCTCAGGGACGTTTTCTAGCCCTGTATGAGGGGCTTCTAGACAGTGAGATCTACCGTGGGGGGCGAAAGGTTACCATCGTCGGGGTTGTGCAGGGTAAGGAGGTCATAAGGTTAGGTGAGATTGACTACCCCTGTGCCTATCTTGTAGTCAAGGAGATTTACCTGTGGGAGGAAGAAAAGCCGCGCGCATATACCCCATACCCCTGGGGTTTTCGGGATCCCTGGTGGTATCGATGTGACTGCTGCTGGACTCCCTACCGACCATGGTTCTATACTTATGCCCGGGTTCACTGTTGCTATCCATGGTGGGGGCCAAGGAGATACCCAGTTATTTATGATTGTGACCCGGATCATCCACCAGCAATAAAAAACGGTCTGCTTCGTAGGTGGCTTATGGGGCGAGGAGTACGGGTAGAGAAACAACAAGTGCAGTTGTTGCCGAATCATCATACCATTGTGAGCAAGCATCAAGAACCTCGGCGCTCGGTCAGCTCTAAATCACGCTTGGGAAGCTCTTCTTATACTGCAAGAAAGCAAATATGGAGGGAAAGCCAGGAACGACTGCACTCTCAGAGAGCGCCGCAGATATCTCGGTCTAAGCGGGTAGCTCGAGAGGCCTTTCAGGCTCGTGCGGCTCGAAGTCAAGGAGCAAGGCTGAAGAAGCAGATCGGGGGCAGCCAGGGGTTTAAAGGGAAAGTCGGTCTCGGTCTCATCCAGAGATTCGGCGGTTTCAAGTTGAAAAGAGAAAACCTTCGGAAGCGATGAAAAAGATAGCGGTTTTGGTTAGTGCGTGTTTCCTGTTATCAGTTCCTAACTTGGCGATCTGTGATGATTGGACAGGGAATCTGAAT
This sequence comes from Deltaproteobacteria bacterium, assembly GCA_020349945.1. GTDB lineage: Bacteria > Desulfobacterota > DSM-4660 > Desulfatiglandales > B25-G16 > JABXJZ01. Next base: position 1,342,972 of record CP070704.1, on the reverse strand, counting down.
GTCTTCCTGGGGGCTAAGCTTCTTGATGAGGACGAATGGGAACCTGTTGAAGAGCAGGACGAATTCGGCATAAAGCTTGACCTTAAGCAGCAAGGCTGGCCAGTAAGCATTGTCATCGACTATTTGTCTTCAAGGGGTGATGAGACTGCGCTGATGTTTGACCCACTCTCGGGAACTGTTGAATTCGATATTGAGGCAGAGACCTCCGAGCTAAACCTTGGAGTTCGAAAGATATGGGACCAGTTTCCACATATACGACCGTTCATCGGTGGCGGGCTTTCCTCTATCAGTGCAGAATACAGCGGCACGGCCCTTGGGATCACAGTATCGGACTCTGATAATGCGGTGGGCATCTGGTTTGGAGGAGGCGTCTATTGGACACTGGCGGATCATTTCAATATCGGTCTGGAGGCAGCACTCTCAACAGCAGAGGTAACTCTATTCGACGTCGATGCTGATGCGGGAGGAGGCCATTTTGGAGTGTTGGCAGGCTTTCATTGGTGATTAGACTTTTTCAGACCACCTTGTCAAAGGGCAAGCAAAAAATGGCCCTCCCCCTGTAATACGCTATCTTGCCAAAAGGGCGCCATGCCAGGGTGAAGTAGTGTCCTATTGGATTACTTTCCCAACATGGCTTTTTATGATGTGTGCCTAAAGGTGCTCCATATTTCGCCATGTGCTGTCAAAGCTTCCACCTTCACTCCGCACAACGTATCCATAAGCTGAAAAGCCTTTCAATACCTTCAAATCAAGCTCATTTGGTGTGATTTGCATTTCTTGATCTTCCCTTTGAGCCTATCGTGATCCATTCAAGCTGGTACGTCTCTCGCGGCAAGGACGGACTGGATAGTTCGCTGATCCAAATAGGGTTTGAAAATCACCATTGGCCAAACAGGGCTTGTTTGTTTTACCTGGATAGACCCGCCCTTTGACGAGATCCTTAAAAGTTGATATGTGCAGGCCTGAGCGCCTGGGAAACTCCAGAGCAAGCGCGGTGTCATTGTAGCTGCGTCTTCTTCATCCAGTATGCCCACATATTTTACAAAGGCTATTGAGGCCAAGGCTTATGACTTCTGGTTGTATCTGCAATAACTGATAAGCTAAGATATTCCCAGTGCATCTACAATTTTTAATCACAGGAGATATCCCCAACGGATTCACCTTATGACCCAAAAGAGCTAAATGCTTGCTCTGAGGTAGCCTCTATGAGTAAAAGCGGATTCAAAGGAGACGAAATCCTTCCCTTAAAGAGATGGCCTACCATACTTGCAACCGTTTTGTTCCTCTTGCTCCTCTCAAGTTGGCCTGTCCATGCTGGGCAAGACATCAGCTTTGCCGTGATATCCGACCATAGAAGTTACCTTCAAGCACTGGAAACTGTCCTGAAGTTTATCGACTCCCAGAATGTGGACTTCATCCTGGTTCCAGGCGACTTCGACCCCATTGAACAGGCATACAGCAACTATTATTCCATTCATGGCTACGCCGTGGGCCCGGAGCACCAACCCGAGCGCCAGGAAATCTATTACGTCCTCGGCAACCACGATAATCCCCCCAGCGGAGAGGATTTTTTCCACAATGACATTGCACTCTACTATCCGAACAATGGACCAGGCCTAGCGCCCATGGGAACCGTCTTTTCGTTTGACTGGGGCGACTGCCACTTCACAGTGACTAATCAGTACTGGAATTATCCAACCGGCGGCTATACAGAAGAGCAGCTAGAGTGGATTGAACAGGACCTGGCAGCAAGCTCTCAGCCATATAAGTTCGTCATTGGCCACGAGCCCGCATTCCCCCAGCACAGTCATGTGGGTGATTCACTTGACGCTGATCCCTCAATGCGTGACGCCTTTTGGCAGATACTGGTTGAAGAAGGAGCCCAGGCGTATTTCTGCAGCCACACCCATTTTCTTAGCGTTGTCTTGCGTGATGGGGTCTACCAACTGGACGCAGGGGAGACCCAGGATGACCATATATGTGTCATGATCGCAGAGGTCAATCCCAATACCGTCACCATCCACTCCTACGAGACTGAGGGCTCGATGCCCACTGCGGGCGACGAGATAGACACGGTAGTCCTCCAATCTGGCTCTCATAACAACGATCCTCCAACGGCCGATGCTGGACCTGATCAAACGGTGTATGAGGGTGTTATTGTCACTCTCGATGGCTCAAGTTCCTCTGACCCCGACGATGGCATTGCCTCCTACCTATGGGAGCAAACCGATGGAACTTCTGTTGTCTTGTCTGATCCTTCAGAGGTAGAACCGACATTCACGGCTCCATATGTTGGACCAGATGGAGAATCACTGACCTTCCAGTTGACTGTCACCGACACCGGTGGTCTGCAGTCCACCGATACTTGTACTGTTCATGTCACCGACACAGGAGAAAATGATCATGTCACTATCATGGTAAGCTGCTTCATCGCCACTGCAGGCTATGGATCTTGGATGGCAGAGCAAGTTGTTGCCCTGAAAAAATTCCGCGATACTGTCTTGCTAAAGAATCCAGTTGGAAGGGCTTTCATCAAGTTTTCCGGCACGGCCTCCTCACCTCTTGCTAGCTACACAAGAAGCCATGAAATTTCAAGAACCGTTACAGGACTTGTGCTCCCACCCATAGTCCTTGGGGTTAACTATCCCAAGGCATCTGTGTTCATATTCCTCTCCAGCGTCTCAGCCATAACATTGACTTTAAGAGCAAGGAGGTCAAACAGATTCTAGCCCATTCTTTCCTTCCCTGTGAAAAGACAGCCAGGTGGAATCTATAGTCACGGGCAGGGTCAGCAATGGCCCTGCCTTTCAAGTTAGGGTGTCCATATATTCTATGTAATCCGCTCAGCCCAAAAGTATAGATTTCTGTCATAAGCCATAGAT
>CP070704.1:1335740-1339990 GCA_020349945.1 Deltaproteobacteria bacterium | reverse complement strand
TCTTTGGGAAGTTGTAAATTGAGCCGATCGTTCAGTTCATCGATTCCCATGCGAGCATTCACAAGATACTCATCTCTTCCAGTTCTCACCAGGAGACGTTCTTCCTTGTCGTACTCATCGTATATCTCTCCGACGACTTCCTCAAGTATATCTTCAATGGTCACAATACCTACTGCCCCCCCGTATTCATCAACAACAACGGCAATGCTCTTGCCCTCAGTTCTGAGCTGTTTCAATAATTCATCAATAGGTGCAGAGCTGGGCACATAGGGGGCGGGGCGCATCAGGTCCTTAAGGGTCTGCGTTTCTTCATTGGCAGTCAGGAGGTCAAACGCATGGACAATGCCTATGATATTATATACCTCCCCCTCATACACCGGTATCCTTGAGTAACCGGTTTTCCGGGCAAGGCTTATGGCGTTGTCGATGCTGTCTTGTGCCTCCAGTGTCTTTATGTTAACGAGGGGTATCATGATGTCCTCTACATCGATCTCTGAGAAGTCAAATATGCGCTCAATGATCTTCCTCTCGGCTGTCCTCAGGTAGCCCCTTATGTTCCACATATCCAGGTAGTTCTCAAGGTCCTCCCTTGTGGCATGTGGTCTGAATTGAGCACTGCCCATGCCGAAGAGCCTCATAAGAAGCCTTGTCAGCGAGGTCAGGATTACGACAAGCGGGTAGAAAATTACGGATATGGCCTTGAGGGGATAAATGAGGTGCGTGGTCAATTGCTCAGCATGGTATCGGTAGACGGTTTTTGGGACGATTTCGCCGAAAATGAGGATTAACGGTGTCATGATGGGAATGGTAATGTACTGGTATTGTTCTCCAAGGTATTCGATGATCAGCAGTGTGGCAATGGCGTTGCTCAGGACTACGGCAATGTTAGTGCCAAGCAGTGTTGTGGAGAAGAACTTCTCCGGGGCCTGAAGTATGGCATCTACTAAGGCTGCGCTTTTGGAGCCTTGCTCTGCAAGGGCCTTTATACGCGTCCGGTCAACGGAAACCATGGCTGTCTCCGTTCCTGAGAAGAATCCCTCACAGGAGATACAGACCAGAATAAGGAGTGCCCCAAGCAGAAGTTCAAACATTGTTTTTGTGCTCTATATCGGTTTCATCCATTATCTCGCCGAAAAGCTCCTCGAGGATGTCTTGCAGGGTAACCATCCCAACTGTCCTCCCCTGGCCGTCCACCACTATCCCTATATGAGTCTTGTTTTGCTGGAATTGGAGCAACACAGACAGCGCATTTCTGCCTTCATGGACAAAGGTTGGCTTTCGCAGTATGGACTTTATTGTCAGGCGCTTTTTGCCGCGGGTGAGACTTCTCAGGCGGAGGAGGTCTTTTGCATGGACAAAGCCGGCAATATGGTCGATGTCTTTCTTATACACGGGGTACCGTGAGAGCTTATCCCTCTCAATGATTTGCATAAAAGCCTCTTCACTGGTGTCTACGGGCACGGCAACGATACGGTCACGTGGTGTCATTATGCTGGATACGTATATATCATCCAGGTGAAGTGCCCGGTGAATAAGCTCACGCTCGCCGGGCTCAATGGTTCCCTCCCGGCTGCCAACATCTACCATGGACCTGAAGATTTCCTCATCGATGGTCACTGAATCGAGGGGATGCTTTGTCGGGTCTTTCACGAAGAGGCTTATAAATACCTTTGCAGCGGAATTGAACGCATGCCTGACCGGGGCTATTGCCCTTGAAAAGAGATACAGAGGATAGGAGTTAAACAGGGCTATCCTTTCAGGGAATTTGATACCTATGGTCTTGGGGATTATGTCCCCAAAGATCAATATGACGGGGACGGTAACTGCCATTGAGAAAAACGGAAGAAACCGGCCGCCCATTATGTCCTTGGCAAGCGAGTAGACGAGACCTGCCACCACAACCGAAATTGATACATTAACAATCTCATTGCCAACAAGTACTGTGGTAAGAAATGTGCTGGGGGCCTTTAAGAGGTTCACTACATGCTTGTAGCCTGGAGCTTTTCGGATCTTCCTTCGCCGTAGCCTGACCCTACTCAGTGAAAAAAAGGAGATCTCTGATGAAGAAAAGAACCCTGAGAGAAGCAATAGGATAAAAATAGCTAAGAGCTTTGTATAATAGTGCATTTCCTCTCAAGGAAGGCAGATGTAACGATTGTGATGTATTTGGTGTGCTGAGGCGCAGAGAAGCTCGTTTCTTTGAAGGGGCTCTGCCAATAGCTGATTGTTAAACATAACATACGATAAGGTGTAGGATAGCAATGGTTGCCTCGCAAGTCAACTAAAATAGAACTCTCCTGTGGCATAAATAGGTCATATGGCAGTATGATAACCTATTCTAACTCACGGAATTTGTTTAATTTCGAGGTAGTTGATACCCCAACACGGACCTCCTTCAGTGGAAAGGAGGGGGACTTGTAGCCCCTGTTCCTTCAATCTCAGATGGACTTTTAGTCTTTTTCTCTTCGGGTAAGGGGAGTGCAGGATTCTTTTTAAAGGGTATGTATAAAGGATCGCCTATGAGAATCTGCCTCCATGAAATGTATGGTGTTGTCCGGAAATAGACCTCCAGAAGTGGAACCTTGCCAGACATAAGAAGGGGGAAAAAGCGGTCAGGAAGAGGAAAGGATAATAGATAAGGCTCTTCCACTGGCCCGAGGGTTGCGGCTACTCCCTCCTCAATCATACGCTTGCACCACACGTTGCTCTCCCTCGCCCTTAAGGTGCTGGCCTCTGCACTTGCAACATGAAAGCCAACTGACCCCTTTTCCCATTTGAAGGAATCCACATAATTCCCGAGGGAATACCAGCCGCAATAGAGGGCTGCTTGGGGGCAGGCTCCGAGGGGAAAGAGCTCGGGTCCCTTGTCAATGACTACCTCCATGGACGACCTATCCTTGAGAATATGGTAAAGATTAAAGAGGTGCTGGTCGTACCTTGAGTAGAGGCTGTCGGTAGCATCACTGTCTGTTAGCCCCCTCGCATCGATATAAAAGACACCCCTCAGGCCTAACATCTCGGTTGCTACTGCGTCATCCACAAGGCGTTTTGCACTTTCCGGGGTTGGGCCATCCAGGCGACCCACCATGAGGGATTTTGCCCTGACTCTTCTTATAAATGGCAGATGGTCATAGCTGGCATGAAATGGATTGGGCAACCACTGGGCATGTTGATAAGGACCGGCCACCATAAGGGTCAATTCGCTATCCACTGAAGCAGACGTCTTGCCTTCCCCATACACCCTTTTGACCTCATCCCAGAATTTTAACTCCCCAACTATTCCGTGGATGAAGCGCACGGTGGTTGCGGTTTCAAGAGCATTTTCAGGCAGGATTCCCCAAAATGATCCCTCGAGGAGTTCACTTTTCAGGATTGCGTTCCACTTGAGAAGCTCCTGACCTCGAGATAGTCCTTGATCTTTTTCCCCTTGTTTAAGCATTTTTCCGACAAAGGCCTTTGCCGCTGGGGAGGTCCCGGCCAGCCTTATTAAAAGGGAGGAAACCCTTAAAAGCCTTTCTTTTTTGTCCTCAGGTGTTGGTGATTCCTTCAGGTACTGCATACCACGGTGAAGGGATTCCCCTGCCATCTTGAGCACATCCTCGGGTGAGGCTGGTTCAGTTAAGGGTTGAGGATGGACGACCGTTGAGCCATTCTCACCGGTGAGATGGTCAAGCTCCTCGATCATTTGCGCTACCAGATCCGTATATTCTCTTACCTTTCCTTCTGCAAAAGCAATGAAGGTCTTGTCAGGCTTTATTGCCACAGGATCTTTCACGACCAGGGGGATACCGTACACCAGTAAGATGGCCGGATCCCTTTCCTCGTCCTTTAGTCGCTGCACCACTGCCAGCACAGGGGGAATCAACCTTGTTTCAAGATCCGAGCGGAGCATCCTTTCAGATACTGTGACATCCACTCCAACAATATTGGTCGGAGGTACCCCTCTCCTTTTTGCATAATAGTCGGCAACCGCCTTGCTCTCTGGCATGTTGAGATTGAAGACAATAACCAGATCACCTGGGGCTAGGGCAAAAACCACCGAAGAAGCAATGGATAAAGGAAGACACATCAGTATCAAGAAAAAGGTGAGTCTCACGAATGAGTTATACCTGACAGTTTTCGTGCACATTTTCGAAAGATGTTTTCCGGAGGGTTTACAAAAGTCCGCTGCTATGAGTCCATGGTAATCTTGCCTGTTCCTTACTAGTTCACCATTATCCTTTAAGAAGAGCAAGTGCAAAATCGATGAT
>CP070704.1:1330548-1335640 GCA_020349945.1 Deltaproteobacteria bacterium | reverse complement strand
GAAAAATTTTGAAATCGGAAATTTTTTTGTCGGCGGGAATCCGAAAGGGGGAAAAGGGCCCCTCACAGGGCGGCTTTCCCGAAGACCGGAATGGCGTAAGGGCCCTCGCGGATGTAGCAGACCGATGGCTCCATGCCGCTCTTTCTTCTCTGGTAGAAGGACCAGATCAGCGCATTCTGAACCATGGCCTGGGCTCTTTCCAGGTTCGATCTTCCTCGAAATTCCGGCAGGAGGAATTCATAACCGCTGGTCCCGGGAAGGATGGCGTAGTCCTCCTCGGGAATCTCGCCGGAGCAATATATCAATCCCTCCTCCCCCACTACTCTGAGCGGCTTTCCCCAAACCTCCGGCTCCCATTGATCCTTCGTAAACCGCCAGCGGGGATGACGGAGCAAATCCAGAAAACCATCCGGGTTCTGCATTTTCAATAGATGGCTCAGGGTCTTGTATTCCATGGAACCAATGGGTTCTCTATCCCGATTATTGGCGGCGATGATTATTACGCCGCCTCGCTTCACGGCGGGGATGGCACCAACTCCTGCCTTCGCCGTTTGGTAGTGGTCCCTCCCCACGTATCCGCCGTGAGTCAGGACGATATCGAACTGCCTCTCCAGATGAATCTCCGCATATGCCTCGATCATCTCGAAGGCCTCCATGTGCGCCTCCACTAAATCCCCGGCGAAGACCCCTGTGAGGTGCATATCCTTGTCCAGGGTGACGTTGACAATGAAATCAACTCCGACGGTCCTTGCGACCTTCAAGGCCTCCTCATGGCACGGGTTTCCCTTGAGAATGAGGTTGGTGGCATTAGGGTCCTCGAGGTAGTAAGGACCGTGAAATGTCTGGATGGTCTTCACATCTACCAATCCCGGACAGACGGCCTTTCTACCCCCGGAGATCCCGGCCATGAAATGGCTTTCCACAAGGCCCGTGGCGATCTTCAGGTCAGCACAATAGAAGTGTTTGTTGACATAGACCTCGGTATCCCTTTTAGTCTTCCCGATGCTGACCAGGAGATCCTTGTTCTCACTATCGTGATCAAGGATCGTGAATTGCTCTACGATCTTCCCTCCATACATCTGGACCTTCTCGGCGTGGGTACTGGCCCGATGCATCCCCGTACCTACGATGATCGTGATGTTCTCCCTGCGTACTCCATGGGATTCCAGTGTCCGCAATATGGGGCCGAGAATCCCCCTGTCCTCCTTGTATGGAACGGGCCTGGTGATATCGGATACAGTCACCGAAACGGTCATATCCCCGGGCCTCTTCCCCTTGTTCCTGATGATCTCCTCTAATTTCGGGCTCCCGATAGGGTTAGAAAATGCCTTGTCGATCTCCTCTCGCCAATTATGTATAATGGGGACGGCGCCCATACTGATCTCGACCGAATCCCCCGGCACAGCGATTTCCAGGGTCTCGTGCCCATACTCCAAGGGGATTCGCCTCCAGTTCCCGGTGTCGACCAGGGCCAGGGCATCCTCTAGATCCGGTTTCATATTCGCTCCATCAGCCTTCGCTTTCCAGGTCTCCCAAGGGTTTGCTCCTCTTTCGCTGGCCACCTCATACCCAACCTTAAAGAAGAGAAGCCCTAAAATCAATGCCTTTATTCGCCTTGTCCGGCGGTAATTCGTCATACGATGCTGTCCGGGTTGACATATATTTCTTTTACAATTACAGTAGACCCGTTAAAAATGTGGGACACCAATGACAAGGTAGTCAAGGATGTGCGTAAAGGACGGCCATTCCTTTCTTCTGCAAGGAATGGCCATTTTTTTGAACACGTGATGAAACCAGGGGTTAGCCCAAAACGTCAACTAAGCCCGTACAGGTAGATGATAAGAAGGGGTAGTGCAAGATGGTCGATCGGCAAAAAGACGCAGAAAAGACAATTCAAGAAAGAATGGCCGAAGAAGACCTGATTCAAGAGAGAATAGATGCTAAAGGAAACAGATGGAGGAAGGTCTATTTTGGTGGCGGGGAGCATTTTAAAAACTGGCTGACCCAATGCAGAGAGTTGGGGGAGGTTATGGTAGAAGAGGTTGACTCAACAGGATACAAATGCTTTGAAGAGGGTGGTGAAAAGCTATATAGGATCTGGATGAAGGTGGATAAGAGAAAAGAGGACAATCAGTGTTAATTGAGAAGACTCTCAAACAAAAGGAAACAATGATGCGGGAAGTGGAGGCTGGCTCTCTTATATTCGCTGCAGGATACGGAAGCAGGATGAGGGGTTTTTCCGGTAACAAGACCCTTTTGCCTTTATTACCTGGGTCTAATCCATTTGAGGGAGAACATCCCATCATTTCTGAAATTATCACCAGTCTTCCGAGAGGACCAAAGGCCTTGGTGATACACCACAGAAAAGATGAGGTGATCACGGGAACCCGTGATCTTGGTGTTTCTTATTATGATCAGCCTGTCCTCAATGGAACAGGGGGTGCGCTTATCGCGGCCCAGGGTTTTCTGGAGCATATAGGTCAAGAACATGTTGTTATAACTATGGGAGATACTCCGTTTGTAAAGCGGACCACGTACCATGACCTTCTCACCCAACTGGGAGATCACGATCTGGTTGTCTTGGGCTCTAAGCCAGTAGATAAGGCCCAGTATGGTATTTTAGAGATAGAAAATGGAAGGGTGAAGAGGATCACTGAGTGGAGATACTGGCGGGAGTATCCACAAGAGAGGCGAAGTCATTTCCAGGTTTGTAACTCAGGTATATACGCAGCCAAGAGATCGGCTCTCCTTACATACCTGAAGAAATTAAGAAAGCGACCTCATCAGGTTGAGAAGGAAAGAGATGGGAGGATGATCGTCGTCGAGGAGTACTTTATCACCGATTTGGTTGAGCTGATGAATAATGATGGACTTGCGGTTGGCCTTGTGGTTGTTGATGAGGAGAGGGAGGTTATGGGTATAGACACGCTTGAGGATTTGGTTTTTGCCCAGAGTACATTTGCAGAGAGGAATAGACGGACAAAAAGCTTTGATTGTTGGCATAGGAAGTGATATTTTTATGAAGATAAACAAGAGGGTATTGGGATTATGGCAAAGAACTCTAATTCTCCGCTATCAGCAGAAGATGTTTGTCGCATCCTTTTAAAGAGGGGCCTCATATCAAAGGCACAAAAGGAGGAGATTTTCAAAAAGAAGGATACCCTCCAGAAAAAGTTAGAGAAACTGCAGATGATCAGGGATGCATCAGGGAGTTCTTCTTTGCGAACAATCAATCCTATAACCGTAATTGATATTATCTCTTTTTTGAAACTTGAGAGAAAAGATGACCCAACCAGGGAACTCGATGAAGAAACGATCTTCCAGGCCCTGGCTGAGGAGTGGAGCATAGATTATAAGAAGATAGATCCGCTCAAGCTAGACCTCAAGTTGGTGACAACGACCGTTCCCAGATCCTTTGCCATAAAGAACCTCGTTTTACCAGTAGCTGTTCAAGATGGTTGGCTTACGGTAGCCACACCAAATCCTCATAATCTTGAGGTCATGGAGGATATCAGCAGGGTCAGTCAGTTAAAGGTCAAACCAGTAGTCTCAAGCAAATCCGATATTATCAAACTCATCAATGAGTTTTATGGCTTCAGAAGATCAATTGCTGCGGCCGAGGAGCAGTTTTCTGGCCCGGGAATTGACTTGGGCAACCTGGAACAGTATGTAAAGCTTCAGAAGGCCAGGGATCTCCCATCAGATGACAGGCATATTGTACATGCTGTAGACCACCTCTTTAGCTATGCCTTTGATCAAAGGGCCAGCGATATTCACATTGAGCCGAAGAGGAATATCAGTTTAGTTAGACTGCGGATTGATGGTATCTTGCATTCCATATACAAATTACCAAAAAGTGTTCACGGAGCCCTTATTTCCAGGGTTAAGGCCCTTTCTGGCCTTGATATGGCGGAGAAGAGGCGTCCCCAGGATGGCAGGATAAAGATTGACAGGGGTCAAGGAGTTGAGGCAGAGATCAGGGTTTCAACTATACCTACGGCCTTTGGCGAAAAAGGTGTTTTAAGGATACTGGATCCAGATATTCTCATCCAGGATGTAGGCCAGCTCGGTATGACATCAATGGACCTGGTGCGTTACCAGCACTTTATCAATCTTCCCTATGGCCTGGTTCTGGTATGCGGCCCTACCGGTAGTGGAAAATCAACAACACTGTATTCCACATTGAGGTATCTATCCAATGAGGAGAATAATATCACCACTGTGGAGGATCCCATTGAGATGGTTTATGAGCATTTCAACCAGATAGCTGTCCAACCGACAGTGGGTATCACATTTGCCAGCATTTTGAGGAATATCTTACGCCAGGACCCCGATATTATCATGATTGGGGAGACGAGGGATCTGGAGACAGCCCAGAATGCTATTCAGGCAGCGTTGACAGGACACCTGGTGCTTTCGACACTCCATACTAACGATGCCGCCTTGGCTATTACGCGCCTGGTGGACATAGGTGTTCCAGACTTTCTTATACATGTAACCCTGACCGGCGTTTTGGCCCAGCGGCTTGTGCGCAAGATCTGCCCTTACTGTCGTGAGGCCTTTGAAATTGGCGCAGACGAGCTTGTTGCTATGGGCATCGAGGCTGAAGTGAGTGGGATTATCGAGCTAAAGAGGGGCAGGGGTTGTATAAAATGTCGGGGAACAGGCTATCTGGGAAGAGGTGGTATTTTCGAGGTTTTACCGGTTACAGAGCCGATAAAGAATTTGATTGCGCAAGGGGGTAGTGCCGATATGATCAGGCAGACTGCCTGTAAGGAGGGTATGGTTACTCTCAGGGAAAATGCCATCAAAAAGATGCTCGATGGTGAGACAACCTATCAGGAGGTGATCAGGGTAACCTGGGGTCAGGTCTGATTCATGCTGGCTCAACTTACTATTGCTGATTTTGCGATCATAGACTCTTTGTCAGTCAGGTTTTCAGGGGGGCTCAATATACTCTCAGGAGAGACTGGTGCAGGAAAATCAATTATCATAAATGCCGTGAATCTGATCCTGGGGGGAAGGGCATCCCCAGATCTTATCAGGACCGGTGCTGAGAGGGCAGTAGTTGAGGCCCTTTTTCAACTGCCGG
>CP070704.1:1325098-1330448 GCA_020349945.1 Deltaproteobacteria bacterium | reverse complement strand
TTCCAGATCCGCTTTAACCGCTAGCGCCCGGGCCTTTGCCTTGCGATCTGTCCACAATAGAATGGCAACCAATAGGAGGGTAGCCAGGAGCACGCCCGAAATATAGATGAATCTCAACCGGTCTAAGACTTGATAAAGACGTGCCGCCGATAGCGCAATATACACCTTTCCGATTTGTACGTTGGCAAAAGTGATATTCCTTGCGAATCCCATAATCTCCGTTTTGTCAGGCAGAGCTCCTGCTGTCATGGTTGTGCTATCAATCACGTCGATTGTTTTCTGGTTCTTTGGAGGCTCGAACTTTTGATTTATCATTTCGGTCTTCGTGTGAGTCAATATCGTATTTTCATGATCCAGTACCGCGGCAGATTTAAGGTCACTCACCTTCTCCAACTCTTTAATTGCCATGTTCAGTGCCAGGATATCTTTTTCCAAAACGAAAGGCCCGCTTTCCGCCGCGAGATTCCGGGCTGCTGAGAGTCCCTTCTGATAAAACGCATTATTCGAACGAGCAAGCGTGTTGCGATAGATAAAAAACCCGGCCACGTTGGCAACGAGCCAGATTATAAGACAAATGACCAGTACCCTTCGGTTGCGATGAATGAAGTCGATTTTTGAAAGCCTCCTTGCGAACTTCACGAAGACACTCGTTGAGAGTTCCTTTATCCTTACCGCCGTCATTGTGGCAACTCCGCCCACAGACATGGAACACCTCCTCATTACATTTGTTCAGGTGTCAGGCAGCCAATTTTTTGATAATCTCGGCGCAACGCAACAGGATCCGACCCTTGAACCAGGAGAGGTCATCTACCTTGGCCAAATCTGACAAACGCACACCTTTGAGATCAGCATCGCCGCCAGCACCCGATCTATTCGATGAGGCCTTGATAATCAATAACCTGCCAAAGTTTGAACGCTTGAATACCTCTCTGGAAAAAGGCTTCTGCGTACCGCACAGAGGGCATTTGATAAGAGAGTTTTCCAATGCTACATCCGATCCATGATCCCGCCGATAAATGTTCGTAAGTGATGCAGGAATCGCACAGATCCCTGGGAAATAACGGATCGCGACGATCAAAAGCAATAAGACCAAAAAGCTTGAAACAGCCACGATAATGAATTGATTTCTGATCCTCAATGGTTCTTTGGCTGAGAGGGCGATGTGAATCCGGCCGATCTTGGTGCCGGAATAGATAACATCTGATGCAAAACTGAAGATTTTCTTGTGGTCTGGGAGCTCACCTTCCCAAACAGATACGTGCTCCCCGGAATCCGCTGGAGGGTTCTTCGCTGGCATGACCTGTTCGGCACCAGTAAGAGTTACCATCTCATTCTGGTGGTCCAAGACCGACGCATGAACGATATCCGCCTTTTTGGCGGCATAAACGAGCATTGCATGAATGGTCTGCGCATTGGAATCTAAAAGGGGCAGACTGACGAGCTTGGACAATTCCTGAATCGTCTCAATTCCGGCGCCCCTTATCTTGCTTTTAGCACGGTCAATCCGGATGGTCGTCGTAAGATATGCAGTGCCTAAAACGACTCCCCAGACTACAAGACTAATAATCACATGGCGCAAGCGCATAACATCACCTTGTCGCCGGGCTTAGACCCTTTGTAAGTTCCGCTCCACAAGATAACGGAGTTTGGTCTGATTATCCGGCCGTTTGAATAAAAATGAGCTATCCATCTGGAAAGCTACGACGCAAGTCTCAGATGAGTTAGGGTAATTTACTACAGCGAAAATGCGTAGTCAAGGAAAGAAGATTTTGGAATTCCTCGCAACTTCGAGCTTGAAGGCATGGACATAAGCTCAAGCCTTTCGATTCAATCGATTGATGCTAGGGAGTTCATATTTGCGTTGACAAGGTCGGCGTAAACGAAGTAATAGTGACTGGTTATGTGCTTCAGGGATAACTTATTCGACCCGCGTGAAAAAGAAAAACGCTTGTGCTTACCCCCTGAACCATCTGCCGTTAAAGGAAGAATTCTCTCATCTGGGTGACAAAATTTGGTTGACATGGCAAAACCCATATCCATCAATAGGTCTCGAGCTTCTTACTAATCATGACTCAAGCGATTTGATATGTGCTGTTACTCTTCTATCGCTCACATTACGGCAGGCCGGATTTCCAAGAGCTTTAAGTCTCTTTTGGTTTCCATGCTCACGGGAATAAGCGGCCTTGTTTTTTGCTCCTGTGCACCTACTACAGCTGTCATTAAGCCGCCGGAAAAGGGCCCTTTCCAATCTGAAGAGTATATTGTTTACAAACTTGGAGATCGGGACACCCCGGAGGTATTGGCTGAAAGGTTCTTGGGAGACAGAAGAAGGTCATGGGTGATTGAGGAGTCGAATCATGATATAGCCTTTAACGGCGCTGGCTATGTCGTAATTCCTCTCAAAGACAGGAACAAGGGTGGATTGAGGGCTGAAGGGTACCAGACCATACCCATATTAACCTATCATCAGTTTGGGGAGGATTGCAGATCTCCTCTTTGTATCCCAACCCATGTCTTTGACCTTCAGATGAGGTATCTGAAAGAAAACGGATATAGGGTTGTCACACCCGATGAACTTCTCGCCTTTCTGGAGTATCGTCAGTCGCTTCCGAAGAAATCGGTGTTGATCACGATGGATGACGGATATCGATCCGCCTATAATATTGCTTACCCAATCCTTAAGAAATACGGTTTCACGGCAATAGTGTTTGTCTATACAGATTTTGTGGGCGTTTCATCTTCAGCCATAACCTGGGACCAACTCAGAGAGATGAAGGCAAACGGCTTTGCAGTCGGCTCGCATACTATATTTCATAGCGATCTCACCAAGAAAAAGGATGGGGAGACCGAGCGTGAAGTTATCGCCAGGATCAAGAAGGAACTCCATGGTTCCAAGGAAATCATAGATCGGAAACTGGCGCAAGATACCTATATTCTGTCCTACCCATACGGGCGTTATGATCAAAGAGTAATTGAGTTCACGCGACTTGCGGGGTACAAAATCGCAATGTCAGTCACAAGAGGGGGAAACCCATTCTTTGCGTACCCCCTATCCCTAAGAAGGGATCAGGTATTAAAAAGGGATATGCAAGTGTTTATTTCAAGGTTGAGAACTTTTAATCATCTTCCATTGGAGTGAGAAAACCATGAGAACTAAGGCAGGAATCATAGGTTTCTTCTTTGTATTCGCCGTAGTTGCCGGGTGTGCCCAAGCTCCCATCAAGCCCCCGACGGATCTCCCGGATCAATACATTTCAAAAGCACAGGAATTGGAGGCTAAGGGGGATCTGGTTGAAGCCCTTGAGCAGTACAAAGTGGCCCTGACGGTGGACCCACAAAATGAACTGGCCAAGGACAAAATAGAGCAAATTGAACCAACGCTTCGCGAACGGGCGGAAAAAAACTACCAGAACGGCCTAGCATTTTATCGGAAGGGTGAATACAGCCGCGCGCGGCAGGAATTCCTAACGGCTCTTAGGTATAACCCGGATCACGGGGACGCAAAGAAAATGCTCCAAGAACACGTACTGGAGGAGCAACAGGTCAAAGGCTATGTGCTCCATGCCATTCAACCTGATGAAAGTATCTCAATGCTGGCAAAGAAATATTATGGCGATCCCAAGAAGTTCCAGATTATCGCGGAATACAACGAGCTAGAGGATGCCACAAAGGTTAGGGTTGGCCAGGAGATCAAAGTTCCGGTTGTCGAGGGCATGCTGTTTTTTGGAACATCGGAGGAAATCATTAGTGTATCCGGGGAGATTTCCAAGTCATCGCTCACTGAAGTCATACCGGTTAAAAGCTTCACTATCCATACCGTTGAACCAGGTGAAAGCCTCTCAAAGGTTGCGCTGCGCTATTATGGCGATTACAAGAAATTTCCCATTATAGCGCAATATAATCAATTAGATGAGAATGCCAGTCTCAGGGTTGGACAGAAAATCAAAATTCCTGAAATTGAGGGCGTACCATTGGCGGCAAAACCGATGGAGGAAGATGTGGGACAGGCGGAGACGCCTGTACCTAGCGCTGCCCTCGAGGAACCTCCAGCAGGAGAAAAGGAGGAAGAAAAGGAAGAAGTAGAGGAAGACGAAAAGGAGCTCGCCGCCGTTGATCAAAGTGCCAACTATCGGGAGCTCGGCATCGAGTTTTTCAAGGAAAAGGATTATCTTGCGGCGATCAGCGAATTCAAGAAGGTTTTAAATGTGAATCCTACGGATAAAACCGCCCTTGAATACATTTCAGCCTCGCATTTTGAACAGGGACTCATTGTCTTTGGCAAGGAGGATTATCTGACTGCCAGGGATGAATTCAAGGCATCCCTTGAATACAATGAAGATTGTGAGAAGTGCGGGGAATATATCAAGAAATGCGAAGAAACATATATGGACATTCATTACAACAGAGGGGTCTCATATTTCGGGGACGAAAAATTGGCCCAGGCCGTTCAGGAGTGGGAGTTGGTTTATGACATTGATCCCGGATATAAGGACGTTGAAAGTAACCTGAAAAAGGCCAGGAAACTTTTAGAGCGTCTGGAGAGCATAAAACGAAGCAAGATGAAGGAGTAGAAACGATACCTTTATTGAGCTTCGGACTGCCATTTGTCGACCTTCCACTATTGAAGAGGATATATTCGAGCTTGTATTTTTTCGGGCGCAGAGCGCCAATCTTGAGGGAGAGATAATGTTGCCGAGGAGCAAAGGCAGCGGGATCTCATTTGACGTTGTTGGGCAATAATTTCGGGTAAAACGCTGCCATATTTTGGCTACCCGGCCTTCAGAAAAACCATTAGAGTATGACCACTCAACCAACTATTGTTGTGCAGCTCGTACACATTGACGGGCCTTTGAAGGGGGAGATCCAGGAGTTTCTTGACCCGGAGATATCCATGGGCCGTCATCCTTCCTGCCAGGTCCAATTCCCGAAGGACTTCGCCATCATTTCACGCAAACATGCCCGGATCGTCAGAGAGGGCAACCGATTCAAGTTAGTAGATCAGAGCGCAAACGGCACATTTGTGAATGGTAAGCGAGTGACAGAGGCCTATCTCAAATCCGGGGATGTTCTCATTCTTGCAGAAGGCGGGCCCAAGGTGAGTTTCCTGACGAGGGTTGAACAAGGGCGGGCACAGCCGCCGCAGGCGGTTACCCCGTCAGATGCCCTGGCCGAAACCGAAATTGCACCGACTCAACAACCTCCTGTCCAAGGGATCCAACCCGAACCATACACCCCGTCACAGGTATCAATACAAAAGGTACAGGTCTCCCTCGTTATACAATATGGTCCAACCCTCCGCTCGTTTAAGGAACTGCCAGTAACCATCGGAAAAAATCCGAGCTGTGATCTC
>CP070704.1:1319932-1324998 GCA_020349945.1 Deltaproteobacteria bacterium | reverse complement strand
GTGGAGGACTACGGCTGTGACCCGGCCGACCTGTACGCCCTTATGGCCGCGGCAGAGCCATTCAGGGTCGAGTTCTACCAAGGACCGGGCCCCGGCGCTTGGTGGGGCGTCCAGACAGTCGGAGTTTCGGTACCCGAAAGCTTTATTCTGGGTGAGAAATGGAAGAGGATGCCCTAAAGGGCAAAGGAATTTTTCTATCCTTTGCATTTCTTTTTCAGCCCCCGTGGGTGGGAACAGAATCCTGAGCCCAGGATTCAAATCGAGTTCCCACTGCTTTGATGGGGGCTTTTAAGCCGCATGATCGGATACAGGCAGGGCCGGATGGCCCTGCCTGTTTATTGAGAATCCCCACATAGTGTGGTCTTACTGAGCTTCGAAGATTTAAAAGGCTATCTTTCCTCTGTTTTCCCTATTCTCTATATCTATTGACCTTTCCCATGCTTTTTCAGTATCATCTCTCTAAATCTTCATCAATTCCTCTCAATAATCTAAGAGCTATCTAGAGACGCCTTCAATATTGCGGGTGCGAATTGACATACACATGAGCCATGGCAAAGCTTTTTGAAACCACAACAATCAATACCATGAACCTGAAAAACCGGTTCGTGCGTTCGGCCACATGGGAGGGAATGGCGGGTGAAGATGGTTCCTGCACACCCCGCCTCATCGATCTCATAGTGGAACTTGCCAGGGGTGGGGTGGGCTTGATCATCTCCAGCCATACCTATGTGAGCCGGGAGGGACAGGCAGGACCCTGGCAATTGGGCATCTATAGCGACGAGCTCATACCGAATCTCCATGATCTGACCGAGGCCGTGCACAAGCAAGGCGGCAAAATCGTCTTACAGCTCGCCCATGCGGGCAGTCGCGCGGATTCCAACCTGACCGGGATGGAACTTTTGGGGCCATCAGTCAAGGAAAAGGAAAATGGTCCTCCTTGCCGGGAAATGACGCACGAGGAGATTCGTCAAACCGCTGAGGCCTTTGCAAAAGCTGCGGCCCGAGCTCAGGAGAGCGGTTTTGATGGAGTGCAAATCCATGCGGCCCACGGCTTTCTGCTGAGCCAGTTTCTTTCCCCTTTCTATAACAAAAGAAAGGATGACTACGGCGGAACGATTGAAAACCGGGCACGAATCGTTTTCGAGGTCTTTCAAAGCATACGGGATGCGGTAGGAGATCGGTTTCCGGTTTTGATCAAGATGAATTCAGAGGATTTTCTGGACACCGGCTTAAGCGTCGATGAAATGCTTGAGGTTGCGGCTATGCTGGAAAGAGCGGGCATCGACGCTATAGAACTGAGTGGTGGAACCGCTGATTCAGGCAAATTCGTCCCGGTAAGAAAGGGGCGGATCGACTCTGAGGAAGACGAGGTCTACTACCGTGAAGCGGCCAAGCGTTATAAGGAAAAAATCGGCGTCCCGTTGATACTTGTGGGAGGCATACGTTCCTACGGTGTCGCCAAACGATTGGTAGAAAAGGGCGTGGCAGACTACATCTCCCTGAGCCGCCCCCTTATCCGCGAACCGCACCTGATTAACCGCTGGAAATCCGGAGATACCAGCAAGGCGACCTGTCTATCCGACAATATGTGCTTCAACCCCATTCGGGCAGGAGAAGGGGCATACTGTTACACGGAAAAGAAATCACGGAGCAAGTGACCTGAAATATGATCCCTGTATCAATCTGCTGGGAGCCATGCCCTGGGCGCTGCAAGGTACCACAACACGTTGACCTCCTGAGTCCGCCTGATTTGCTCAACTCCATGGTTCACGTTGGGTTTTGGAATTCCATAGCTAGAATCACTGATGATTTGTGTTTCAAATACGGTAGCAATGGGCATTAAACGAAATTGTTTACTTCGGTTAGGAATCGACAAATCCCTGAAATGCTTCTAGGATTTAAGAATACTTTTTGTATAGCGAAGGATCTCTGGCTCTCATTGTTTCCAACTGAAAGGAAAACTAATGTTTAGCAAAGTGTTCATGATATCTATTTTAATATTATTGGCTATGCCGCTCCCGATGTTTGCCTCAGGTGAAGGAACGCGACACATTACTGGCACAGGAAAAGATATCTATTTTATGGATGATAAGGTATTTGGCGCAGTGAATGGCCATCCTCTATGGGCGGTGTACAATTGTGGTTCTGATATAAAGGGGAAGATAGACATCAAAGGGACTTATCATCATTTCAGCTTTCGATATCAAAATAAGCCTGATCGTTTGATTATTGGGGAATTCGGACCTTTGAAAATGGCCTTAGGGAACATACAGAAAATGGGCAGGGGCTTTATCTATAAGGTATTTGTGGGAGACAAGGAGTATTCGTTCTCCATACGGTATGAGAGAATTCAGGATGAACACATGATTAATTCAATCATAGAGGGAGAAGTTGAAAACCGCAAGAGAATCCATCTTACCGTTGATGGCCATCTTTGCCCTTTTGCAACAACTGGAATTATCATGATCGTGGCGGGTTCTGTTGTCTTGTCATAGCCTTTACTGATATCCATTACACCGAAAAAGCGGAAAGGGCCCTACCACAACAGAGGAAGTTGAAGGCCCAAAAAGCTTCGCTTTCTGTTTGTAATCTTTACCAGCTTCAATACAATCCAACCAACCACTTTGGCGAATAGCCATCGATCTTCAGGATTCAGATAAACTGACCCAGCTATCTTAGCTTTTTTGTCCTATTTTTGATTATAGACTCTCTTTTTAAAGAACCGCATATCTCGTGGGCACTTTCCCTTGACATACAAGGTCATTTCACCTATATCTTCCATCCAACAAAGGGAATTCTTATCATTTTAAAGCAAAGGGAGGTCAACATGAGAGGAGCGTCAAGAATTCTATTCATCTATATGCTTGTGATCCTCATCCTGTCCTTGTCGGGCCAGTGCCTGGCAGCAGCAAAGGGCCTGCGATATTCCATAATGGTTTCGAAATTCGAGAACCGGTCCAACTGGAGAGGCCAGTGGAACCTAGGCGATGCCTGGGGTGCGGTCTTGACCGATAGTCTGAATCAAACAGGGAGGTTCGTCGTCCTCGGCGAAAAGGATATGAGGCGCGAGGCATTGGCCGAGCAGGATTTTGCTGCCAGTGAGCGAGCCGCAGGAGGTGGCAAGAAAGTCGTGACCGGACAAATGACTCCTGCTCAGCTGCTGGTAAAGGGTGAAATCACGCATTTCTCAGATGCTACTGCGGGTGGAGGCGGTGGAATCAAGATCGGGGGCATCAAGATCGGCGCCAAAGGTGGTGTGAGTGAGATCAATGTCGTGATGTACATCATTGATTCCAGCACTGGTCAGGTAATGGCCTCCAAGAAGTGCTATGGAAAAGTGACTAAGAAAGGCCTTTCCCTCGGGCTGACAAAGGGCGGATTCAGCGGTGATATTGGGGGCTTCAAGAAAACCAATGAGGGAAAAGCGGTTGAGATGGCTGTTGATCAAGCTGTCGAGTTTGTTCTAGCCAAGTTGGAGGAAATACCGTGGACCGGAACGGTGATCCTGACCAAAGGTGCAATAGTATATGTCAATCGAGGTGAAAGAGAAGGGGTCAGTGTCGGCCAGACATTTGACGTAGGAAAGGTAGAAGTCCTCCGCGACCCCGACACAGGTGAAGTCCTGGATCAGAGCGTTGAAAAGTTGGCGACAATAAAGGCAGTCAAAGTGAAGCAGAAGATCTCTACTTGCAAGGTTATCAGCGGTGAAAATGTAAAGAAGGGAATGACTATTGTCTTACCCGATTAGGCTGCCAGCTTTGTTCAGGGAAATGAGACGAACAGCACTCACGATTATTATTACTTTTTTCCACGACAGGCGGAGCAAGTGACTATTAGGCCTGGCTCCCTTTACTTCCTGATACCCTGGGTGGCATCCCTCGATCCGCTGGACCAGAAGGTATGAGAAAACTTGAGTCAGGTCATTTCGGTCTGCTCTTCTCATCCGTTTATTTGCAATTCAAACATGGTATGGATTAGGGCCGGGACAATGGGGTGACCTCTCATGAAAAGGTAATACCACCCTGCCCTTTTCATTAAAGACAGGGCCAAAAATCGCCCTGTCTTTTTCATCCGCTATGCCTTTATACCCCCTGAAGAGTCAGTGTTTGCTGTATCATACCAGGAGGGATGGGTTGGAGAGTGGGGGGACTGGGAGATTAGGCGGAAAGCATCTCCCTGGCATGTGCAAGGGTCTTTTCAGATATAA
Organism: Deltaproteobacteria bacterium; assembly: GCA_020349945.1. GTDB lineage: Bacteria > Desulfobacterota > DSM-4660 > Desulfatiglandales > B25-G16 > JABXJZ01. The sequence goes on along the minus strand of CP070704.1, from coordinate 1,320,791 downwards.
TTCTACCACCAAGAAGCCTGGCAATCTCATTGATCCTGCTTTCCCTGTCCAATGAGGAAATAAGTGCCCGGGTTCTACCCTTGGTAACCCTTTTTTCAACCAAGAAATGCGTCTCCCCGCAGGAGGCTATCTGAGGAAGATGTGTAATACATAAAACCTGATGGTAATTGGCAAGTGAGCCGAGCTTTTCCCCAACAGTAGCGGCAGTAGCTCCCCCGATGCCAGAGTCGATCTCATCAAAGACAAGGGTTTCAATTAAACCGAACCGAGCCAATATAGTCTTCAGGGCAAGCATGATCCGTGATAGTTCTCCTCCCGAGGCAATCCTGGCCAATGGTCTCAAGTGTTCACCCACATTTGGTGATATCATAAACTCCAGGACATCTATTCCGTCTGAGGTAAGAGCAGAAGCAAGCATGTCTTCGACAATAGTGTCATCAGCTGGTCTTGGGGAGCTGAACTTGATGCTAAATCTGGTCCCGGCCATATCCAATAAATGGAGCTCCTCTTCCACCTTTTTTTCAAATGACTCTGCAATCTCATGCCTCTTTAAAGAGAGCTGGACGGCCAGTCTCAATAGGGCTTGCTTTTTCTCCTCCAGCTGGGCCTCAAACTTTTTCAGTTCCTCCCTTTTCTGGGTCAATTCATACCCCTTTTGAGAAAGCTCCTCCTTGAGAGAGAGTATAGTCTCAATAGAGGAACCATATTTTTTTTTCAACCGCCTGATGAGTTGCAATCTCTCTTCAACCTCTTCCAGCCTTTTTGGATCAACCTTGAGCCTGGAGTAAAAATCCCTTAACTCCAAGGCCAAATCCTCCAACTGAAGCTCAGCTGATTCCAGTTGCTTCTTATAATCGTC
>CP070704.1:1314423-1319832 GCA_020349945.1 Deltaproteobacteria bacterium | reverse complement strand
CGCCACCACAGAAGGCTCATTCAAGACGATCCCCTTGTCCTTAACGTAAACCAGTGTATTGGCCGTACCCAGGTCAATGGCGAGGTCATTGGAGAATAAACCAAGCAAAGGGTCTAATAACATGGGTGTCTCCTTTTACAAATTTTCTACTCCCACCCCAGGCTGACGTGAGGGGGGGAAATCATAGCGCTTTCGACTCCATTATATCTCCGGTCTGGCATCCTAAAACAACAAAACCGACAGGTGCCAATACGGAAATTTTACCTTGGAGAGCACCGCAGCTCAGGGAAACACCACGGTTAGTATCATTTCCTCCCCCGAATCAAGATCCCGCAAGTGTGCCTTTGGGTTCACAGTGGCCAAGTCACCGGGAATATCACTCTAATCAACTAAATTCGCCTGATCCAACTCCTCGATCATTCGGTCAAGATTTTCTTGGTCTTGCTCTTCTCAACGGTGGACACCATCAAAAATACCCTCCCTCCCGGACAATGATACTGTACCACCTTTCTAAGTATAGGTAATTGTAGGATGAACCTAATGATGAGTCAAACAAAATAATTTTTCTCTCATCTCCGTTCCCTCTTGACCGAGAGCTCGCATTTAAAGATACCCCACCATACTTGTATCTACCTATTTCCTTCATGGTAAAACAACTCCTCATCAGCTGACCTCTTTTTGCATCTTTGGAGAAATTGAAGGACCTATTCACGGATTTTCAGGTTACTGGGTCTTGTATCTTGACCCCAAATGGCATATTTTATATCTTCGATCTTTTTCAAATTTACGGGCACGCGAAAGGAGGCAGAGGTGTCCAAGCTGTTTGAGACCACCAAAATCAATGAGATGCAACTGTTCAACAGGTTCGTGCGATCGGCCACCTGGGAAGGTATGGCTGCAGAGGATGGGGCGTGCACTCCCAGGCTCATAGAACTCATTGCCGGGCTTGCAGAAGGAGGCGTCGGCTTGATCATCACCAGCCATGCGTATATTCGGCCGGATGGACAGGCCGGCCCGCGGCAGCTTGGAATTTACAGAGACGACTTGATAGATGGCCTCCGGGAGATGACACGGAGGGTTCACAAGCACGGCAGCAAGATTGCACTTCAAATCACCCACGCAGGGTTCTTTGCCAATTTTAAGCTGACCGGTCAGAGACCCAAGGCCCCCTCACAGGTAGACGGCTTCGCCCGGTCTCCGCGAGAGGAGCTGACTCCGGCGGAGATTCAAAATATCGTAGAAGCGTTTAGCCAGGCAGCCCGCCGCGCCAAGGAGGCGAACTTCGACGGTGTACAGATTCATGCGGCCCATGGATACCTCCTGAGCCAATTTCTGTCTCCAGCCTTCAACAAACGCACGGATCGCTACGGTGGAACGGTAGAAAATCGAGCCAGATTCCTCCTGGAAGTGCTTCAGGTATTACGGGCCACACTGGGGCAGGATTTCCCCATCTTGGTTAAGATAAACTCCCAGGATTTTCTGGGTGGCGGCCTCACTGCGGAGGACTCTCTTCAGGTCGATGCCATGTTGCAGGAAAAGGGGATCGATGCTATCGAGTTGAGTGGCGGAACCATCGTCTCAGGGGACCTGAGTCCTTCCCGAAGGGGCATAACCTCTGAGCAAAAGGAGGCTTACTTTAAGAAGGCGGCAAAGGTCTTCAAGGAGAGACTCCACGTCCCCTTGATCCTCGTCGGAGGGATCCGCTCCTTCCGGGTAGCCGAGCGTCTCGTGGATGAGAAGTATGCCGATTATATTTCCATGAGTCGGCCTTTCATTAGGGAACCCGCCCTGGTGGGCCGCTGGGCATCAGGGGATCTCCGCCGGGCTACCTGCCTGTCGGATAACCAATGCTTCACGCCAGCAAGGTCTGGAGAGGGAATTTATTGTGTGGTGGAGAAAAAAGGGAAAGAGCAGGGGTAAAATCCGCATAGATCCAGGAGGCTGAAGGTCAAAAGACCCAGATCATTGGAACAGGTTGTCACCATCATCTCAACATTATTCCTCATGGTCCGCAAAATGTTCCCACTTCACCCCTAACCAAATGCGGGTAGTCTGATAGGAGCCTGGTTTGCGTAGTAACGTCATGCACGGATATCGCCGCAATAGTCGCCTTGGTAGGATCACTGTCGAGGAAGCCATCGTCAACTGGAAGGCTCACATGTATTCGTCCGCTGAAAACTCTTATTATTGAACAGGCCGCGCTAGGATACGAGCCTGTTTGACGAGCCGGATGCGGCAAATCCGCACGTCCGGTTCTGCTCAATGCAATTTCAGAAGGGAGGGAAAAATACATGACAAAGGAAACCAAGCATATGGGGACAAGCCAAGAACACCTCATCGGGGGTGAGGTTCCGCTGGGTAAACTGGACCCCTTAAAGCTGGCAATGGTGCCTACCTTTCTGGGCATATTTGTCTATATAGGGCCCGGGATCCTTTGGGCAGCCCTGGCCCAAGGAAGCGGAGAGCTGATATGGTGGCCTTACCTAACGGCCAAATATGGAGCGGCCTTCTTGGGACTGTTGATTCCGGCCTCCTTGTTGCAGTACTGGATCAACCTGGAGATTATGCGTTATTCCGTCCTCACCGGCGAGACCCCAATGACCGGGTTCACCCGGATCGGAAAATGGTATGCCATTATCATCGTCGTGGGGATCTTTATTGAGAATGCCTGGTTCGGTGCCTACGCAAGCGCAGGAGGAACCGCATTGGGATCCCTTACTCAATTTCCTCCAGGATGGAGCCCAGCAGGCAGGGCCCTCTTCTGGGGCTATCTCACCATTGGCATGTACATCATCGCCCTCACCTTTGGTCGGGTGGTTTACAATGTTGTGGAAAAGTTCTCCATGGTCATTGTGGTGATCACCGTCGGAGGAATTGTCTCTGCCCTGTTTCAGCCTAAGGTCTACTCGGCCGGCTCCCAATTCCTCCCAGCCCTCGTGCCGCATTTCTCCTGGCCAAGCAACTGGGATCCGAGTGACCTGGGAATTCTAGTCACCAGCATTGCCTATGCGGGGGCCGGAGGGTTTGGTCAGCTCTTCATCGGCTACTGGATACGAGATAAAGGGGTGGGTATGGGGAAGTTCATGGGCAGAGTGACCAGCCCCATCACCGGGGAGTTGGAGGCCATTCCTGCTACCGGATTGGCTTTCAGGGATACACTGGAAAACAAGAAAAACTACAAGGGGTGGGCGCGCTACATCTCCGCTGAAAACGGCATCGGAATCTTTCTCAATACCTTGACCACGGCAACCATGTGCTGGCTGGCCTGGGCCCTGCTGATGCCGGAAGGTAAGATACCGAAGGGCTGGGAGATTGCGGTAGTGCAGTCAGCCTTCTTCGAAGTGGCCTGGGGTAAGATCGGAAGAGCCATATTCCTGATAGTAGCTGCTGCCTTCCTCTGCGATGCCTGGCTGCAGCTCACTGATGGCTTCTCCCGGATATGGGCCGATTTCGTCTATTCTAACATCAAGGCTGGCCGCAAATATCACTTCCGCACCTGGTATTACATCTTCGTGGCCGTGTTTTCAGTCACCACCATTTTCACTATGACGCTGGGCCAGCCAGGCAAGCTCCTCATGATTCGTGGTATCTGCTCCTTCTTGGCCATGTCGATCTTTGCCCCGGGACTGATCTATCTCAACTACTACCTGATTCCCAAGAGCTTCCCGCAGTGGGTGAGGCCCCACCCCATCACGCGGGCTCTCATGTATATCTGCACTGCCTGTTATGTATGCATGAGCCTGGTTTATCTCTATATTGTCATAGGGGGCCCCATGTAAAACCGATTTTTTCTTGACATCCAGGTATTTTTACTATTTTGATAATTGAAAGTTTTCCTCGCATTCAGGTCAACTCCATGAGGAGGCGCCTAATCATTTTCTATTCTAACAGCAGGGAGCATTAGGAGGGAGTCCTTCGCTTTTGGAGTTTATGGGAAGGAGAGCATCAAATGGTTTGCCCCAACCACCAATTTTTTAACCTTATGAAGAAAGGAGCGAGACTATGAGCCTTTTGCAATCCAGGAGAAAGCCAATCGCCTGTCTTGTAATTTTGTCCCTTAGTGCCCTTACCATAAACTGGGCGCCGGCCTATGCGGCAATGGTAAGTACTGATGAAATCCTCAAACAGGATCAACGGAATCTTGAGCGGGCCCGTCTCCATATGTTCCTCGATCGTTCCGAAGTGCGCAAACAGTTGGAGGCTTGGGGAGTAAATAGTGAAGAAGCGAAGGCATGGATAGATAGCCTTACTGACCAGGAAATTGCGGAAATCGCCGCCCGGATCGACCAGATGCCAGCAGGTGGTAATGGCCTCGGCACCTTGGTGGGGGCAGCGGTACTGGTATTCCTGATCCTGCTCATAACAGATATTCTCGGTTACACCGACGTATTCCCGTTCGTCAAGGGGAAATAAAAAATGCCCGTCCCCGGTCTGCCTTGTGGTAGGACGGGCATTACCTCCCTTGTCCTTTTCTTAACCTTGGCGGTCAGCTGTGCCCACTTCAGCCCTGAATTGCGTTCTGTGTCCATGTCAGACCTACCGAGGAGCGTGGAAATCCCTTCAGTTCCCTTTTACCCTCAAGATAACTATCATTGTGGCCCCGCAGCTCTGGCCATGGTGCTTCAATGGACCAAGGCAAACGTCAGTCCTCAGGATCTTATTCCCGAGGTTTTTACGCCGTCAAGGCAGGGCAGCTTACAACTTGCCCTTATAAGCGCCGCCCGCCGTCATAATCGACTCGCTTATCCTATTAAGGGCGTCGAAGCACTGCTCAGGGAACTCGCCGCAGGCCATCCAGTAATCGTCCTGCAAAACCTCGGGCTCAAGTGGTTTCCCCGGTGGCATTACTCCGTGCCCGTAGGGTATAATCTGGGGAAAGGTGTCTTTATCTTACACTCGCGGCAAGAACCGAGGCGGCACATGAGTTGGACGCTTTTCATGCGAACCTGGAAGCGTGCTGGCTGTTGGGGGCTGGTGGTCCTGCCGACAGGCCAACTTCCGGCAAGCGCTGATCAGCAGTCTTACTTGTGCGCGGTCCTGGGCCTAGAACAGGCCAGACAATGGGAGGGAGCAGCCGAAGCCTATACCGCTGCCTTAGACCGTTGGGATTCCAGCCTTGGCGCCCTCATGGGACTTGGTAACTGCTGCTATGCCTTGGGAGATCTCGTTGGTGCAGAACAGGCATTCAGGCATGCAACCGAAGCGCATCCAGGCAGCGGTGCGGCATTCAACAACTTAGCACACGTGCTCGCCGAGCAGGGGCGATATGCTGAGGCACTTCAAATGGCTATCCGTGCTGTAAATATTGCAGGAGCGAACCAATCTTTATACCTCCAAACCCTACAAGAAATACAGGCTATCGTAAAGACCGGGCCAGACTGATTCAACAAAATACGGGGTTGATGCTTT
>CP070704.1:1309361-1314323 GCA_020349945.1 Deltaproteobacteria bacterium | reverse complement strand
TTGATCATATGTGGCAGCGGAAGACAGGATATTACACGCTATACCCCGAGTTCGGATCGGAGGTGGAGGAAGTCCAGGATATCGGTACGGCAAACTATGCCCTTGATCTCCCCGTCCTCTATTACCGGAATTTGATGGATCTTGCCGCTCGCCAGTCTGGCGAGGGCCTGGCTGCCATCATCTTCCCGAGAGACAGCCTCCAGTTTATCCTTGGGGGTCATGATCTCCCTGACCGTGGTCTCACTTCTTTTTTCAGACGGCACTGCCTTGACATCCTCCAGGCAAACGATTCCCGCCAGCCTCCCCGCCTCGATAACCAGAAAGGCCCTCTCCCTCTTTGTGAGGATATAATCCTCCACCAGTTCCTGCACGGAGATTGCACCTTCTACGGTCTCAAAGGTGGTGTCCATCAGGTCTTTTACCCTCACGTCCCTGAGCATCTCCTTGACGAGGACCTGCCGATACCCCCGGGTGGCTGCACTGTGAATAAACCAGCCGATGAGGGCAGTCCAGAGGCCGTTAAAGAACAGGCCCATCAGGATCTGCAAGACTCCAAGGAGGATGAGGAGAAAGGCAAGCGCTTGACCGGTAGTGGAGGCGATCCGGGTCGCTCTCCTGAGGTTGCCGGTCACCCTCCAGAGGATGGCACGCAGGACTCTGCCTCCATCCAGGGGGAAACCGGGAACCATGTTGAAGCCCGCAAGGACAAAGTTGATAAATGAGAGATATTGGGCAAGGGCGGCGATGGGTTCACTTACCCCCTGTACCGCAGACCAGAGGCCAAGGAAGATGAACGCAGCAATCAGACTGGAGACAGGGCCCACCACCGCGATGACGAACTCCTTCGCTGGTGTCTCCGGTTCCTCAGCGATCTCGGCCACCCCCCCGAAAAGGAACAGCGTAATGCTGCGCACCTCTTGGCCCTTGCTGCGGGCCACCAGGGAGTGGGTCAGTTCATGGGCCAGGACGGAGCAGAACAGCAGCACGCTGGTGGCTATGCCCACCACCCAATAATGCACGGTGGGCCATCGGGGGTAGTGACTGGGGAAGTAATGTGCTGCTAGAGCCCAGGTGATCAGGCCAAAGATGAAGATCCAGCTCGAGTCAATTCTTATCTCGATACCAAAGAGCTTAAGGATACGCCATGATGTGCGCATTTTTTAACCTCCTTTGTTCGCCCTCAAGGCCCACATTTACCGATCGTGAGTTGGCCTCTGCCAAGGCGCCCTCCTGGCTCCGCATGGCTGGGAAGACAAAAGGCCACTCTCGAAGAGCAGGGTGCACGCTGGCTTGTTATTCCACTGGACCTGCCTGCCGTCTTGCACCAGACAATGTGCAGACTTTCCAGGCCCGGTGGCTCGGAAGGGAATCGTACGAATGCAGTTCTAACTCTTTTTGGAGGTTATGGTCTGAAAGGAGGTGATCTGCTGCTTTACCTTGCCGCTTTTGCATTTCGGGCACTCGAATTTTTTCTTTTCATATTCCAAAACCTTTATATCTAAGGTAAAGGGCTTATTACATTTTTCACAGATGAACTCATATATGGGCATGCTCAACTCCTTTCACATATGAGGTTCTTAGAGGCTCACATACGGCAGAATGATACGTGTTTTTCCTCATCTTGTCAAACGCTTTCGATAGGCCCCCTGTCCAGTTTAAGGGATTCAGCCCTGGCCACCAGGTTTTCCTTTTCCCTATATCTTCAACAGGGTACCATACAGGCCCTTGAGCACTTCTGCCATGGCATCAAAATTGAGGGTATCGATGCTATCTGTCTCCTGGTGGTAATTCTTGTTTCTGAAGAACGAGGTGTCCGTTATCATGACAGCCCTGTATCCATGGTGCCAGAACGAGGAATTGTCTGAAAGGTTAATGCCTCCCACATATTGGGGTGCAATCAGGGACCTTGCATCCATAGCCGAGTGTTTCTTGATTCCCTTCTTCAGAAAAGACACGTATCGTGATGAATGGAAATCTCCCACTACCCCAATGAAGTCTGCAGTCTTGGGATAAAAAAACTGCATGCCCGGGAGTGGGTATTGCTGAATGGGCTCCCGGCAGAAATATCCAATCATCTCCAGGGAGATCATAACCTCCACCTGAACCTTCTGATCTTTCAGGTGCTGAGCATAGACCATGCTCCCCATATTATGAAATCCAAAGAAAGGCGGCTCTTCATTAACAAAGGCAACAAATATGAGGTGCTTTTTGTTCAGACTTCCTTTATGTAACCGTGCAAGCTCCAGCATGCCAGCCACAGCCGAGGCATTGTCGTCCGCACCTGGTGTTCCGGGCACGGTATCATAATGGGCCCCGATCACCACAGCCCTGTCATCGGGACCGGGTTTCTCTGCAATCAGGTTTGACACGCCCTTGCCGTAGCATGAATAGGTTTGCCGCTGCACTGCATATCCGCTGACCTGAAAGGCCGATTCAATATAATCTGCAGTCCTGCTGAGTGAGTGTTCTTTCCAGAGATGTCGATCGCCGATCTCGACCGAGAGATGTTCCACGTGTTTATAGAGATTTTCGATGTTAATCTCCACCTTTACTCCCAAGGGACACAGAGATCAGAACGATAGGTCACAGGATAGAGCAGGGGGAATTGATGTTGTGGATGGCAATCGCACACTTTACCAGGGCAGAGAAGCGATGAAGGAAAGCACAAAAAAGGCCTACATACTCTCTAAAAGGGATTTAATCATCGCTTCCTGGTCCTGATCAACCATTCTGAATTTCACGCCGATTCCCTGCGGGCTGACCCTGACAACCTCGCCGGTAATCTTGATACATTTTTGATAGTCGGGCAAGGGAAAAGATAGTGAAATCACCTGCCCAACAGAGAGGGGCGTACGGGTTTCGATAAACACTCCTCCCGTACTGATGTTTTGAATGTAATCCTTGTAGGCGCGATCGTCAGTGGAGTAATCTACAACCATGAAGAAGGGTTTCCTCTTATGTTCCCTTTTATCCTTGAAGAGCCTTTCCTCCAGCTCTTTCAAGAGGGTCAGCTGGTTGTCCTCGGACATGTCTTTGATCAATTTATACAAACGATCCAGCACACTGGATTCATTCGATTTTTTGCCAAAGGCACTCATGCGAGAGGTCCCCGCTTCATAAACCCATATCGGATTATAGTATAGGAAAAAAGAGCTCTTATGTCAAAGATAAAGATATACCCTTAATCTGATGAGCTCAGCAGTGGGAGGGGCGGGTCAGTATTCACTGAGGAATTCTTGTCTAATGACGGGAAGGGCCTCACTGAATTTCATATCTCGAAACCGGAATCTCCCTTTGATAGCAGAGCCAATCAGTTTCTCAAATCGAGGCCGCACAGTTTCCTCGTCTGGGTCAAAAACCCAAAAGCGCTTAATCCTGGTCTTTCCAACCGAACCTAAGGCAAACAGGTATCGAAAGAATACATCACTTTCAGCAAGGGAATACCCCGATACAAATATATTTTCTGCATCCGACAACTCCCATGCCGCACGACTCCAGACCTTTGACAAACCCCGATGGTATCCTGTCCTATTCCATGTTGGCGGGGCAATAACCGGATCAGGCTCAACACCTTCTCCACAATGTGTAAGACCCGAAGACGACAATCTAAAGGGAAGATCTAAGGAGACAAACTCGCTTTTCTCTAAGAAAGGAACAGGGAATTTCTGAAGAAAGGCATCAATATCCCACGGAACAATCTCGCCGCATTTCGAACATCGAGCCCAATTTAAGGAACCATGCAATTTCATTACCGGTATCTTAAACCCCGGCCTTGTGACTTTGGACAAACAATAGTCCGCTGGATGCTTGTGAAAATGCAAGGCATAGTCCAATGCCAGGTCATAATTCAGGGTGATGATAGAACATCTGTTTTGTCTGACAGCATTGTTCAAACTATTTATCAGTCCGGCAAATGATTCATACGAGGGATGGGGATGGATCTGTCCATCACGAACCGGAAAGGTAATTGTTTTTTCTAATGTCTTAGAAATCAACCGCCTCAAACCTACCAAGACTGAGGCAATATCCTTACCTGACGTTCCCGGTAATCTATTAATGACTCGCCCCATCTCGAAGGCGGCAAATACTGATTCGATATTATCTAAATCGAGCTCCGATTTCGAGTGAACAAACTGTAATGCGGAGATAGCATCGAATACCCGATCAAAATCTGACCTGAATTCAAGGTCCTTGTCCACCTTACGCAATTCATCGGCCGTATCAAGAAAATCAGCCATAAGGGGTGCACCTGCTTCTCTTGAGGCGCCTGCTCCTACGATGAATACTATCTCACTCATGTTTTCCCTCTCAAGACATTAGGCGTCGCGGCAAACTGAACATTGCGCTCTTATACAGCAAAGGGGCAGGGAAGTAAAATGATTTTACACGGTCAAAAGAAAATTAGTGAGTGAGGAGCAGACCTGGTCCTCGCCTCACGAAGCGGTCTCCTCCAGGTAGCTTCGAACCTCCGAGCAGATATTCGGAGCCACGACCAGGAGATGATCATCTATCCTCTGCCCATCCAGGTAATCATCCAGTGAAAAGTAACTCCCATCTACTTTGTAGATCTTTCCTCCGGCGGCCTCGACAATGACGCGGGGTGCAGCGAGATCCCGATAGGTCTCGTTAGCAATCACAGCCGCTTCGGCGCGACCCGTGGCAACATAGCAGAGGTGAGCAGACGTGCATCCCAGATCGCGGATCTTGCCAGGAAATGCGGAATTGTAGGTATGGTGAAATCGGGAGTAGGTCAGGAGAAGGCTCTCATCAGTAATATCTCGTTGGGCAGAGACGCGGATTTGCTTTTTTCCCCAGAAGGCTTTTTTTCCGGCGTGGGCATGAAAAAGATCGCCGGTTACAGGCATATAGAAGATGCCTAAGATCGGCCAGAAATTCTCCATGAGGGCCAGGGAGGTTCCCCACATTGGGATTCCAGCCTGAAAATTGGCAACCCCATCTATG
>CP070704.1:1298623-1309261 GCA_020349945.1 Deltaproteobacteria bacterium | reverse complement strand
GTCCGCGAACGTCTAATTCGTCTGGCCGGCAGGCGGATTACCGAAGACGGCATACTGATTATTGATGCCCGGCGGTTCCGTACTCAGGATCGAAATCGTCAGGACGCGATCAAACGACTCGTAGAGTTAATACGTAAGGCCTCGGAAAAGCCCAAATTCCGTCGTAAGACAACTCCGAGGCCCGCATTGAACAGGCGGCGGTTAGAGACCAAGCGTCGCCGAGGAGAGACAAAACGGATGAGACGGCCCCTTTCATTTTTCGAATGATCCGTATGGCTGGAGATAATCCCTTCACCAACTATGAGCATCCAGCATCTCGATTCTTCCCATACCAATGCCTCGCCCTCCGTCCACATTCAGTAATACGCCATTAATAAATCCGCTTTGGTCGAAGGCCAAGAAGAGGGCGGTATCCGTGACGTCCTCTGGTTTGGCGTTTCTCCCGAGGGGATGTTAACCATGGACCCACTACCCGCCTTGCGCATTTCTGAGAGAACTTCGACCATAAAACGCCAGGGGGCATTTGATATCATTTTCCACTGTCACATCTGCTAAGACGTTTTATTGACCTAAAAACGTAAGGCGCTCGAATAGCTCTTTAGGCTCATCCAAACACGAAGAAGCTTCGGGAAAAAATAGTATAGATGTGCCTTTACTATATGCTACCTTCTTAGAGCGACTTATTTTTTCGTTGCTAAAAACGATCCTTTATGCTTAAATCTTCCCTAACCTAAAAGCAATAGAGGAAAGGAGAGCCACTATGAAAAGACCATTTTATTTCCTTATCGCCCTGATTATCCTAATCACGATTTCTCTTTCCCAGCCAGTGACAGCTAAGGCTCAAGAGACTGTAGAAGTGGCTGCAGCCGCTATCTGTCGGGATGTAGTTGATCGGGAACCTGTAGGTGTCGGGGATACCTTTGAGGCCTTGGTTGACAAGCTGTGGTGTTTTACCAAGATTGTCGGTGCTCAGACCCCTACTGTGATCACCCACGTCTGGTATTTCGGCGATACTGAAAGGGCCACGGTAACTCTACCAGTAAGATCCTCCATTTGGCGCACCTATAGCTCCAAAATAATCCAGTCCCATGAGATTGGGGATTGGCATGTGGACGTGCTCGGCCCAGATGGTGGGCTATTGCAGAGCCTGAAGTTCGAAATCACTCCGTAAAGGCAATGGATTAGCTATTTTATCTTGACTTGATTTTACGCATTCAGTATAGAATACCTAGTTCAGACTATAAACGCTCTTTTCTTTTAACCTATATCCATTTCAGTTAAGGGGACATCATGAATAAATCTCAATTGATAGAGAGATTAGCAAAAACAGAAAATCTTACCATCAGGACAGCAGAAGATGTAGTAAATACCTTTTTCAGGGAAATGGAAAAGTCACTCATACGTGGTAGTAGGGTAGAGATTCGAGGATTGGGGAGTTTCAAGGTCAAGCAATATGACAGCCATGACGGAAGAAACCCTAAGACAGGCAAAATTATAAAGGTTAAGAGCAAAAGACTCCCCTTCTTTAAGGTAGGCAGAGAGTTAAAAGAAAGAGTGGATATTCTTTAAATCCATGCCATAAATATCCCTTGGACGTGCTAGACGGGGAGCTAGCGGTGCCCTGTAACCCGAAATCCGCTGATGCGGGGTTGAAGTTCCTTCCTGAGAAATAAGAATTGGGGATTAATTCTTTCAGTAAGAGAGGAGGTCGGACCTCGTGTGACAGATGATTATGAACCCCGTCAGGTCCGGGAGGAAGCAGCGGTAAATAATTCAATCTGGGTCACGAACAATCTGCCCTAGCTACCTTTTCTTACTGAGAAATTGACCCTTCTTCTGTTCAAAGGGGGATGCACGACCAAGGGATTTTTCCTTGGACCAGCCAATTTGAAATTCCCCTCTAAATCATCAAGCATTGAATCAAACAATACATAATGCTGCGGTAGCGTTAGGGATAAATCCCACTATCCGGGATAATTTCTGTCCTCGCTGTCTGATCTCTATGAGGTTCTGTATGGGCCCTTTTTTGAGATGTTCAATCAAAGCTATAAATATGTATGTAACAGTGAAGTATTTGTCGGTAGTTCTGGATGAAATTCAAAAAAATGGGCTGTAATGAGTATGTTGAACTGAAGGCAAAGGTTACCCACTTCGGCCCTCTTGGTATCTTAGAAAGATGTTAGAAGAAGTAGTATCCATAGAATTTAATCGAGAGATTGGAAAAGACACCTTTCTGATGGGATTTCGCTCTCCACTCCTGGCCTCATGTGCCAATCCCGGTCAGTTTTTGATGATCCATTCCGGCAGGGAAACAAGAGACCCACTTTTAAGAAGGCCCTTTTCCATACACGGAATTCAGGACAAGAATACATTGATGATCCTGTACAAGATAGTTGGTAAGGGAACATCGCTTCTATCTGCCTTGAAAGAAGGTGACGCCATTTCCCTGATAGGCCCATTGGGAAATGGATTTACTTTTCCCCGGCCAACTGAAAGAACCTTGCTTGTGGCTGGCGGTATGGGTATAGCCCCCCTATTTTTCTTAGCTCAGGCATTAAAAAAAGCTCATAAACATGAAATCACCATGTTTCTCGGGTTTCCCACTTCTCAAGAGGTTGTTATGACCGACCAACTAAAGGATCTTAACGTTGATCTTTCCCTAACAACAGAGGATGGCTCACTGGGTATGAAGGGACTTGTGAGTGACCTCTTGGATCAGCATCTGAGTCAAGAATTGACCAAGAAACCGGTAATTTATGCCTGTGGTCCCACTCCAATGCTCAAGAAGATTGCCCAAAAGGCCATTACGTGCAATCTCACATGTTATGTCTGTCTGGAAGTTTATATGGCGTGTGGTCTCGGGATATGCCAAGGGTGTGCTGTTAAGGCCGCTAACAGTAAGGGCAAGTCGTATCATTCTGTGTGTCAAGATGGTCCTGTGTTTTCAGCTGAGACGATTGACTGGGAGGTTATGTAATGGCTGTCTTACCCGACTTATCAGTTGATATAGGGGGCCTGAGGATAAAGAATCCGGTTATTGCTGCCTCAGGAACCTTTGGTTATGGCGATGAATTGACCCCTTTCTATGATCCTTCTCTTTTAGGGGCCATAATTGTCAAGGGGTTATCCCTCAGGCCAATGCCTGGAAATCCACCGCCGAGGACTGCAGAGACGCCGTGCGGTCTGTTAAATGCAATCGGACTTGCTAACATTGGTATAGAGGCCTTTATAGAGGAAAAGCTCCCGTCCCTCGCCAAGATTAAGACCCCACTCATCGCTAATATATATGGACATACCATCAGGGAATATGCACAGATGGCCAAGAGGACAGCAACGGTTGACCGAATCGCTGCTGTAGAGATAAACATATCTTGCCCCAATGTGGAGGCAGGGGGCATGGCCTTTGGCACGGACCCAGATACTGCCGCCATGGTAACGGATCAGGTAGTTAAGAATACAACCAAACCCGTCATAGTAAAACTGACACCTAACGTGACTGATATAACCACCATAGCAGGGGCAGTGGAGTCGGCCGGTGCCCAGGCCATATCGGTCACAAACACATTTCTGGGTATGGCTGTAGATGTAGCTACCAGACGACCCAAGCTGGCAAACATAATAGGAGGCCTATCCGGTCCGGCCATTAAACCGATGGCCCTTTATCTTGTCCATAAGGTTGTTGAAGCTGTACAAATTCCTGTGATCGGTTTGGGGGGTATTATGGACTACCAGGATGCACTTGAATTTCTCCTTGTTGGGGCAAGGGCCATTCAGGTGGGGACAGCAAACCTCATCAATCCAAAGACACCAATAGAAATAATCAATGGCCTTACTGATTTCTGTGTAAGAGAAGAGATTGGCAATATCAATCAAATAATAGGTGATTTAAGAACAAAGGGAGAAGGGCATGAAAAAAAGGGAAATAGAAAGGATACATGAAAAATTAATCTCTCAACCCAAGCTCGTTTGGGATCAAATAGACAAAAGGGAAAAGGAGAGGGTTTTTAATCTTGATAAAGAATACCAAGACTTTTTAAACACGGCAAAGACAGAACGAGAGGCCGTTACGGCAATCTCTGGGATAGCCCTTGCAAACCGTTTCTCCTCCAGCCATTCAAGTAGCGACCCTATCAGGATGATGAAGACATTTCAGGAAAAATCAATCGCTCTGTCTGTATCTGGGAAGGAGCCCATAGATGAAGGCGTTAATCTGATTGTCAGCCATCTTGACTCTCCCCGGCTTGACCTCAAACAGAATCCACTTTACGAGGAAGTTGATCTGGCCTTTATGAAAACCCACTACTATGGAGGCATAAAAAAATTCCAATGGCTCACCAGGCCGCTTGCAATTCATGGAAGGGTAGTCCGCTCTGATGG
The DNA here is from genome assembly GCA_020349945.1 of Deltaproteobacteria bacterium. Classification (GTDB taxonomy): domain Bacteria; phylum Desulfobacterota; class DSM-4660; order Desulfatiglandales; family B25-G16; genus JABXJZ01. The sequence continues at coordinate 1,304,884 of CP070704.1, read as the reverse complement.
GAGTTCTTTAGATATTATCGTTGGTGAGGATGACGCTGACCCGGTATTTACCGTGGCAGACGTTCTCCCCCATTTAGCAAAAAAGGTTCAGTACGATAAAAAGGTTTCCGATGCCTTTGTTGGAGAAAAGCTTAATGTGATGGTTGGCTCGCTTCCCTTTGGGGATAAAGATACAAAAGATAGGTTCAAGCTGGCAATCCTAACCCTCTTGAACGAGAAATTCGGACTTGTGGAGGAGGACTTAATAAGTGCTGAACTCGAGGTAGTCCCTGCTGGAAAGGCACGGGACGTTGGATGGGACAGGGGCCTGACTGGTGCCTATGGCCACGATGGTCGCTCCTGTGTCTTTACCAGCCTAAAGGCCATGATTGACATAAAGGACCCCCAGAAAACAGCCCTTGTTCTGTTTGTTGACAAGGAAGAGATTGGGAGTGACGGGGCAACCGGGGCCAAATCCAGATTCCTGGAAAGTTTCCTGGCCGATCTCCTCATCGCTCATGGAAAGGAACCCCTATACCATGAGATTCAAAAAATTCTCATGAATTCAAGGGCCATTTCAGCAGATGGGAATGGTGCGCTTGACCCGGATTTTCAGGACGTGCATGAAAAGAGAAATGCTGCGCGACTTGGCTATGGTGTATGTCTAGCAAAATTCACGGGTTCAGGGGGCAAATACGGTGCCAATGATGCCAATGCCGAATATGTAGGATGGCTTAGAAATCTATTTAATCAAAAAAAAGTGGTGTGGCAGACAGGGGAGCTTGGAAAGGTGGATGAGGGCGGTGGAGGCACAGTGGCAAAATTCCTTGCCACTTACGGCATGCAGATTGTTGACTGCGGCCCGCCTGTGCTCTCCATGCACTCACCATTTGAGATCGCTCACAAAGGGGATATCTACATGACATATAAGGGCTACAGGGCATTCCTTGAATCCTAATGGCTCATATAAGAACCCAAAATGCAAGGCCATGGATAACACAATAGTGAAGATCGCAAAGGGCTTGACCTCAACCCATCAAAGATACTATCCTTTGAAGAATGATTGGGGATTGGGTGGAAATCCCTCCACACCTCAATGACCACATGGAAAAAGGGGAATCCAATGGCGCCAGATCAAAGATCACTAGAGATTGCAAACGCTTTCCTCGGATTTATTGCAACAGGTGAAAAATCGTTGATTGAGAATTTTACCCGTGAAGAGATAGAATCAGCCCTATCCGAACTTCATGGTGATAAAGCGCAGCAGCTTCCTTACTACGATGCCATGAAAAAAAGAGCGGCTGAATTAAGGGATCTGGAAAGACACGAAAGAGAAGCAGAGGAAAAATGGAGAAATAGAATCATTGGATTTATTTCAGGTCTGATTGTAGCCCTCATAATAATTTTGTTACGGAGATATATCCTTTCCAGCTGACGAGAGGATTTCATGCAACAAAAGGGGCCTTCATCATTTTGAAGCGTTAGGCCTCATCCTCTGGAGACGCAACTTGATCCAGGCTGCTTCCGGTTCGAGATGTTGATCCTCACAGAATCCCTTTAGCCTTTCATACCTTTTAATTCTATCAAATCCCCTGTTCCATTGTAGCTTCTTAAGGCAAAACGGGCAAAGGCGCAGGGGGCGGCGATCAGACTCCTCAAGGGAATTGCTCCCGTTCATGGTACATCGGTAGTGTATACAGTGGGCAAGGCCAAATATGTGACCTACTTCATGAACCAGCACCTTGCAGCTCCTCCTCAGTGCAAGAAAGCAGGTTTCTGTTGACTCCTCTTGCCCCCAGAACTGAGGGAAATACCGCGCCATACTGTACACCCCTACGCTCTCGGACAGGGAGGCCTGGCCAAAGACAAAATTCCAGTCCTCCTGTGGGTAAAGGTCAGCCATGGTAATGGCCAGGTAACAGACCGCATCAGCTGGAAACCTTCCGGGTAAAAGCCTGTCGAGAAAATAACCCGTCTTATACTGCTTAACAGGCCTATCCATCCAGGAAAACTGCCTTACCCTGTGCCAACCACTCTCAGGAAGGGGAAGGATTGGCTCAATCCTCGTGGGGAGATCAAACCAGATCCCTGCAAATGTAACTGCCTTTGCTATGATATCTCTCTCTATGTTGGAAAATGGCCCAACTGGTTGAAACACAAGCACCCGGTGGCTTGCTGTAGCCCTGACAGGATGACTGGAAACGTAGTCCTCGTATGATTGGCCTCTCTCATGAAAGTGAAAAAGCCACTCCCCTGGCCTGGGCTTCCCCATCTTTTCAAAACCAGAATCATCCATTATGTCTCCCGCCCGTGCAATCGAACAACATGACACCAAAGCAACAAGGACCAAAAATAGGATGAGTTGCCTGATGTAGGACGCGATATTCATATTACATCTTCGGAAAAGATACCAAACAAATCCAGTTAATACAAATCCTCTCATGCTCCATTGAAAGGTTCAAGAGCCATGGTGCTATGATTGTCCATTTCGAAATGAAATGGTTCGAGAACTTACCTATGAGCGATTCAAACCCGCAATAATTATGATCGAGCCCACCCCTCTAGTTTATCTTGAGGTATGTAGTTGTAATAGTTGAGATTAGACCGTACGGACATTCTCTGGAGGTCTTTACTTGAGACAGTACCGCCTTGCTGTGTTCAAGAAAGAATGCACAACCGCAGCTGAATGCTATGATATAAGCTTGACAGGCAGCTGTCAGTTTCATAAACTCCTTTCCACAACCAGCAAGTTCATATCAACTGAACCCAACTGAGCGACCCACTAGAATGACAATTCCGGGTAAATATATCTCGCTGCGAGGCTCAGTACCAGCGATTACCTTTCTGTATCAGGGTTTTCCATGAGATGACTACCGGAAGGAGGTAACGGATCATGCGTAGACTACTAGTCTTGTCCTTGGTCATTGCAGTGGCCTTCTCGCTATTGGTGAGTTGCGAGACCACACGCTCACTAACTTCCAAGGTGGGTTCCATAACCTCAAGGGTGGATGAAGACGTGTTTGCCCAAGTGCCCGAGCAGGAGAGGGGTGATGTCGATAAAGCTGCGCTTGCCCTTATGGTTTCCGAGGAAAAGGTGAAGTTGGCCGAAATGAAGACAGAGCTAGCTAATCTGCAGAAGAAATGTGCAGGATACGAGGAGGATGTGGCCAAAAGGCTTCAAAAAGAGGCGGCCCTTGGCGTGGATATTGCCAAGTTAGAGGCAATAGACAAGGCAGGTCTCGGAGACAAGGATGACAACACCAGAAAGATAGCAAATCTAAAGTCAAAGAAGCTGGAAAGCGAAGCCCAAAGGGTCAAGATCGAGGCACAGCAGGCCACAGCTAAGAGGCAAATGAGGGACTTAACCAAACAGATAGAGGAACAAGCACAGAAGATGGAGGTACTCGCAACGGGCAAAGGGCAAAAGGAGAAAGAGACCGAGAGCCCAGAGATAGGAGAAGGGGAATAAATGAGGTGCTCGCGGGAAAAGCGGGCTACTGCCAAAATGTGGCTTCCAGTTTAGTTCAGATAGACAGAGCCCTTCGGGTCGAGAATTTAGCTAAAGGCAGAAACAGGAGATATGGCAGAAAGAGAACCACACGCCAGTGAGGAAGAATTCAAGAAGCGGGTTCTTCATTATCCGGACGTGCCTCTTACAGAGCTGGTTCCAGGCTCAAAGAGCCATTTAGTTGTGGGCGAGAGAATCTTGGTGAGCTTTCTGGCTATGGCTGCTAACTCATACTTTCCCCCTCATCGTCATGAGGCAGAACAGATCATGATCGTTCTGGAGGGCTATGTTGACGAGATCATCGAGGGAAAACTCTATAGCGCCAAAAAGGGCGATGTACTCATTCTCCCATCCAATATTGAACACGGCGGGTACATTGGGGATGTGGATTGTCAGGTCATTGATATCTTCTCACCTCCGCGTGAGGACTATCTTCAAAAATTGAGCAAGGCGATCGGGAAAATCGGGAAGTGAAAATCTATGGTCCGTTTTGATGGGAAGATATCTCTCAGCCGAGCTTTTCGATCGGATTCCAACAACGCTTGCCGCTTCACTCTCCTCGGTGCGTGCTCTGTACAAAATGCGAAGGCACCAGCGGTTTATTGCCAGCCTCCCCATTGCAAACTGGAGGAGACAAACACCAGGGGTTCACAAGAGGCCAAAACCCTGACTGAAATGGAGTGTAAGCCGAATGGCCCGTCATGTAATGCAGAAAAGACCTTTATGATAGGCCAATAAGGTTGCTTATTCCTTCCTAAACTTTTTCTTGAATCCTGCAAGAACGATTTGACCAATGTGACTAAGGCCAACAGCAGTGGATTCGGGGATCGGTTGCGTAGATTCTTCAACACCGATTAACGTAAGCGTTCCAGTAGCCACTTGGCCAGTTCGAATGGAATCTGGACTTGACATAGCGGGGTTCCAATTGAACACGGTATATGCGTGCTCTTTATAGTTGAAGAGGTCTCGCACATTGAGATACTCGTACAGTAGATCATATCTGTCATTGCCATTTCCCCAGGCTTCACCATAGACCTCAGGAAACCGAACCGAATCCCCATTGCTGAATTCAACGCGATGTGAATAGAACGTGGCTTTATCATATCCTTCTATATGGGCTTCAGAATAATGTAGGTAATGGGAACCATCTGCACTGCTAACAAATTGATTCAGGTCTTTCCAGTTCATTTCAGTATAAATGCGTGAAGGTTCATCCAGCACCAAAAAATCAGAAAGTGGAGCACGCTCATAGACAATGCCTAACTCCATATCAATACTGAACTCCAGAGCAAGTGATGATGGTCTATTGTTGTAATAGGTATGATTGTCCGTAGATTGATGGTATTCATAGTCAAGAAGATTATAAATAGTTCCTTTGAAGCTTAGCATTACACCACCTGAGGGAGAGGCCGCAAACATGAAGTCCTTCCTCATGATAACACCCCTTCTTGTAGATGATGGAGTCAAAGGGTTACATGATAAGCTGGATGCATCAATTCGTGGTTTTAGAGAGTGCAATAATCATGCAAAATTAGCCTCTTAAAAGATTGCCTTAGATTTCAAATACTTAAGTTAACCGTATAGAAAACCTCTCCACAAATCTGTAATGAAATACCAAATTATGAGAAATTAATTCTTATTTTTTGGTAAAGTTCTACATACTGAGGAGGGCATAGGGGGTAGAGAGAATACGTATAAAGTGACCTCAGCCTCGGACCATCTCACGTTAAACCCTATTGTCTTCCGGACCCCAAGGCTTACCTCAGACGTCTCCCCCTCAAAGGTGGCAGTAAATGTGGCAATCCCAGGGAAATAGAAAAGACGTACAAAATCATCTGAAGAAACCAGATAGCCGCTAGCAATGCCCACTGGACACCCTTGCTGCTTAAAGCCAACCTTTATGGGGTGAGTCGGCCATGGACCCGGAGATATCTGGCTCACGCATTGTTGCGGTCTTGGTCTGAGGATATCTCTATCTAGTGATATTGCCCAAGCCGAACCCAAAAGCTAAGGGAAAACGAGGGCCACGAACTGGATAGTGGTTGTTTACCCGTAAGATTGTTTGTCTTGGCTAGGCACTCTTTCTGTGATGATGGAAAACCGAAGGTTTCTCCTAATAAGCAAAGACCATAAGCCATTGATTTCTCGAGAAACACGCTTTTTTGATTATCCCTGATATAACGGGCTGAGCATCACAGGGCCCGTCAATGGTTAATCAATAGGGAACCAAATATCGTGACATGAGTGTACATGCGACCCCCTCCTTGCCAGAATCAATGCAATCTGTCAAAAAAAGACTTGACCCTTTCTAGATTTGATTAGAAAATCTATCGTAAACATAGAACAATTCAGTAAGGTACTGGTCGCTGAAGGCCGGCGTCTTCCAAATCAAACTTATACGGGAGGACTATCATGAAAAGTCACCATCACATTCTCATGCCTATCCTCATACTTGGCTCCCTCGTTTTCAGCCCTCTGGCATCTGAAGCCTACGTGGGTCTGGTGGGAAAGCAAAAGCTTAAGGGCACAGGGGATGTCATCCTCCAACTGGGCTTGATGCCGGCCCCCTTCCCTTCTCGCCTTCGCACTGTAATCGATGCCGGCAAAGGGGAAGTCTGCCTCCAATGTCATCGCATTCCTTATCCCACTGCACCTCGGAAGCCGGAAAAGCCGGGAGAAAAACCCCTGCCCTCGATCCAAACGACAGCTCCGGGTGGCTTACGGCTGCTGACAAGCCCCTCAAGCCCGGTAAATCAGATAGCTGGCGGGTGGAG
>CP070704.1:1292043-1298523 GCA_020349945.1 Deltaproteobacteria bacterium | reverse complement strand
GATTTCCTTTGGCTTTACTGCCAATATAATGGTACTGCAGTCTTTAGCAAGGATTTCATTAGAATCAGCCTTCCCAATCTTGTACTTTTGGGTTAGATAATCAGCCCTGTCCCCTTTTATGTCACTAACAAGGAGCTGATTTGCCTTAAATTCCTTACCTTCTACAATGCCCGCTACCAGGGCGGATCCCATATTCCCTGCGCCTATGATGCCTATCATCTTGTTCATTTTCATCTGGACCTGAGTGAAAAACCCTGTAAAAGCTTTGATAACGTGGGGTGAGATCTGGGCTCAAAAATCTACCACCCAAGTGTTAGGTATTTATGGATTGAGTTGGCTACCTTTCGACCAGCCCCCATGGCTAGGATAACCGTCGCCTGCCCCGTCACAATATCACCCCCTGCCCAGACCCCCTTTTTGATTGTCTTACCGGTTTCAGGGTCGACAATAATATAGCCCCGCTTACTTAATCTTATGTCACGGGTGGCCGAGGTTAAAAGCGGATTCGGCCCTGCGCCTATAGCAATAACAGCTGTATCGCAAGCGACCTCAAATTCCGAGCCCTCAACAGGTACTGGCCTGCGCCTACCTGATTCATCAGGTTCACCCAATTCCATCCTCTGACATCTCACTCCGGTCAAACGGCCATTCTCATCACCTATAAAATTTAACGGGGCCGCCAGAAGAATAAATTCCACGTCTTCCTGCTCAGCATGATGGATTTCTTCGATCCTGGCTGGCATCTCTTCCCTGGAGCGGCGGTAGATAATCCTCACCCTATCAGCGCCAAGGCGGACTGCAGTCCTCGCCGCATCCATCGCCACATTCCCTGCCCCGAAGACGACCACATCTTTGCCTCTGATTATGGGGGTATCAAACTCTGGGAATAGATATGCCTTCATCAGGTTACTCCTGGTCAGGTATTCATTAGCAGAATAAACCCCAATCAGATTTTCACCTGGTATGTGCATAAATATAGGAAGACCAGCTCCGACGCCTATATAAACTGCATCAAAACCCTCTTCAAATAGTTCATCCACTGAAACGGTAGCTCCAACAACCTTATCACATTCAAATTTAACGCCAAGTTTCTTCATGTAGTCCACCTCAGCGGCGACGATTGCCTTGGGCAATCGAAACTCCGGGATGCCATATACCAAAACACCTCCAGGAACCTGAAACGCCTCAAAGACCGTAACATCATGGCCCTTTAAGATAAGATCTCCAGCCACAGTGAGCCCTGAAGGTCCTGAACCGACAACCGCTACCCTCTTCCCCGTAGAAGGCTCCTTTTTTGGGGTTGAAACCTTGCCTTGAGCCCTTTCCCAGTCGGCGGAAAATCTCTCTAATCTACCAATGGCTACAGGCTCCCCCTTTTTGGCTAATACGCAGGTCTTCTCACACTGCATCTCCTGTGGGCAAACCCTCCCGCAGACCGCTGGCAGCACGTTTTTCTCCTTAATCTTGGCTATAGCACTGGCAAATTCTCCCTCCTTGATCCGGGCAATAAAGGCAGGGATATCAATATCAACCGGACAACCTGCCATACAGGTAGGATTTTTACACTGGAGGCATCTAGTCGCCTCTAGCATAGCAACCTCTTCAGAATAGCCGAGGGGAACCTCATCAAAGTTCCTTGCTCTAGCCTTTGGATTCTGCTCAGGCATTGGCTGTCTGGGAATCTTTCCCTTTTTTTCTTTCTCTACCATGATCAATCTTCCCTCATCTCATGAGCCAATTTAGTTTGATAACAGTAACAGTTTACGTCAATATCTGATTTTAACACTTGGACCCTTTCAGAAAGGACTTATAGGAAACCCTTTCGTCGTTGACATAGGCCTGCAATCTATGGGTCAATTCATTGAAATCTACTTCATGTCCATCAAATTCAGGTCCATCAACACATGCAAACCGCGTTCGCCCGCCGACTGTCACGCGACAGCAACCACACATCCCTGTCCCATCAACCATAATGGGGTTCAAACTGACGACTGTCTTTACCTTATATTGTTTTGTCAATTCACACGTGAATTTCATCATGGCCACTGGCCCAATGGCTACAACCAGATCGGTTCCTTCGCCTTCTAAGATCTCTTTCAAGACATCGGTTACAAAACCGTGATGGCCATAGGAGCCATCATCAGTGCAGACTCTCAAATTGTCAGAAGCTGCCCTCATCTTATCTTCCAGGATCAAGAGGTCTTTGGTGCGGGCTCCTATGATCGCCGTTACCTCATTACCAGCCTCTTTGTATCCCTTGGTAATAGGGTAAATAACGGCGACCCCTGTTCCACCGCCGACGCAGGTGACTCTTCCGGTCTTTTCAATACGTGTTGGTCGTCCAAGGGGGCCGATAATATCCAGATAGGAATCCCCCTCCTTCAGTGTCTTAAAAAGCGCAGTTGACTTCCCAACTATCTGGTAGATAATGGTGATGGTCCCTTTTTCCTGATTTGTCTCGGCCATCGTCAAGGGGATCCTCTCTCCCTCTTCATTGGCCCTAATCATTACAAATTGACCAGGTTTAGCCTTAGCAGCAATCCCGGGAGCCATAACCTCGTTCAAGACTACCGTTCCTTCTGCCATTTCCTCCCTGTAAACAATTTGGAACATGAACAAGCTCCCTTCCAGTATTCTTGGTAAGTCAAGATCAATCTCTGCGAATGGGTTGCGAGATCATTAACAGAATATCTGTTTTAAGTCAAATAGTAAAACAAGGGCTTGACCTGGTTTTCTAAGCAGGGTGCAACCTTTTGGTGCCGTGTGTTCATTTACTTGCTTGCCTGTTTTTCCGCTTGACCTCGTTTTTTTTCTGTGATACGAGAGGCGCAATTGTACAAAAATGAGCGTTCTGGGGCGGAAAAGACCCTAGAAAAGCTATTCCTTTCCAAAAGGGGGTGAGAATAGAGATAAAATTGCGTATTGCCCGAACGATGAGATTAATGAGATTTTTCAAGATCTTTAATATTAAAAGAGGGAGGACAGGTCGATGGCTTATAATGCAGTTGAAATGAGTGATTGGCAGATCTCCGAAGCAGCCGAAAAGAACATGCCAACGCCGGATGAGTGGCGGGAGAGACTAAATCTCCAGAAGGATGAAATTATTCCCTTCGGGAGGTTGTGCAGGCTGGATTTTATGAAGATCATCGAGCGCCTGAAAGATAAACCAGATGGGAAATACATTGAGGTAACAGCCATTACCCCGACTCCGCTGGGTGAAGGGAAAAGCACCGCTACCTGCGGCCTTTTAGAAGGTATGGGAAAGAGAGGTCTTAATGTAGGAGGGTGTATTCGCCAGCCCTCTGGAGGCCCTACCATGAACATCAAGGGAAGTGCCGCTGGAGGCGGAAATGCACTGCTTATACCTCTCACCGAATTTTCCATGGGACTCACCGGTGATATCAACGATATAACAAATGCCCACAACCTGGCCATGGTTGCCCTCACGGCCAGAATGCAGCATGAGCGTAACTACAATGATGAACAATTACAGAGGCTTACTCGAATGCGCCGTTTTGACATTGACCCCACCAGGGTTGAGATGGGCTGGATCATGGACTTCTGTGCGCAGGCCCTCCGGAATATTGTTATTGGGCTGGGAGGTAGAATGGACGGTTTCACCATGCAATCAGGCTTTGGGATCTCTGTAAGTTCTGAGCTCATGGCCATTCTTTCAATAGTCCGCGACCTTGCAGACCTCCGTGAGAGACTCGACAATATTACCGTAGCATTTGACAAGAGGGGAAATGTGGTTAGCACTAGAGATTTGGAAGTAGGTGGTGCTATGACCGCATGGATGAGGAACACCATTAATCCAACCCTCTGTTCCACAGTAGAGTACCAGCCATTAATGGTACACGCCGGCCCCTTTGCCAACATCGCCGTAGGGCAGTCTTCCATTATTGCTGACCGCATTGGGCTCAAGATGTTTGACTACCATGTTACTGAAAGCGGCTTTGCAGCTGATATCGGCTTTGAGAAGTTCTGGAATGTCAAATGCCGCTACAGCGGTCTCAAGCCCCATGTATCAGTCCTTACCACTACCATCAGGGCCCTGAAGATGCATGGCGGGGGACCTAAGGTGGTGGCCGGGCTGAAGATACCCGAGGAGTATACCAAGGAGAATCTTGGACTCCTCGAAAAGGGTCTTCCAAATATGGTTCACCACATCAATACCATTAGGACCTCGGGAATCAATCCGGTAGTGTGTATGAATGCCTTCCATACTGACACAAAGGACGAGAGCGCCATGGGTCGCAAAGCTGCTGAGGACGCGGGGGCCAAGTGTGCTGTCTCCACCCATTGGGCTGATGGCGGTGATGGGGCCCTGGAGTTTGCAGATGTGGTCAAGGAGGCGTGCGAAGAGAAGACCGATTTTAAATTCCTGTATCCTCTTGAGATGAAGCTGAGGGATCGGGTAGGGAAGATAGCCAAGGTGGTTTACGGGGCGGACGGCGTTGCCTGGACACCTGATGCAGAGAAAAAGGCAAAGATGCTGGAGGATGATCCCAGGTATGACGATTACGCCACCATGATGGTTAAGACCCACCTAAGCCTCACGCATGATCCCGCGGTAAAGGGAGTGCCGAAAGGGTGGGCCCTCCCTATCAGGGATGTGTTGATCTATTCTGGGGCTAAGTTCCTGTGCCCCTGTGCTGGGACAATCAGCCTGATGCCAGGGACAAGTTCAGATCCTGCCTTCAGAAAGGTAGACGTTGATACGAAGACAGGCAAGGTGCAAGGCCTATTCTAAGATAAAATGATCCAGGGGGATTGGAGCGGATCTCCCTGGATCTTTCTTTTCAAACATAATTACACCTTCAACCCATGATGCAGTAGCTTGAGTCCTTGAGGTGATAAACCCATAAGGCTTGTCATCAGTGTTATCTTTTTCTCATCTTTCTTGTCATGATCAGAGATAATGATCGAGGAGCACCAAAAGATGCAGCCTCTACAGCTTCTATAATGAAGAGGCCTTGCCCTTTTAAGCCATAACATCTTAGGCTCTTTGCATAGGAAAAAGGCCTTCCTTAAACTATAGATATTAACTATTATTGGTTTATTAGCAAAGGAACACTTTATTTAAAGAATGCCTCTCAAAGAAGGGTGAATCATGGGCTTTCAGAAAAAAATACTATCAGGGAATTTTGTCGTATTGGCGGAATTTGACCCGCCTAAGGGCGTGGATGCTTCCGATCTGGTGTCAAATATCATAAGGGTCAAGGGAAGGGTTGATGGTGTTATTGTGCCGGAGATGGCACAGGCTGTGATGAGAATGAGCGCCCTGGGTGGCGCTGCCCTGATGCAGCAGCAAGGAATGGAGACCATTATGCAGATATGCTCAAGGGACAGAAATAGGCTGGCCCTCCAGGGTGATATCTTAGCGGCCTATTTCCTTGGTATTAGAAACCTCTTGGTTGTGCCTGGAGAGGAGATCATCTATGGCGATCATATCGATGCCAAATCGATATCCGACATTGATGAGTGGACCTTGCTTAGGGCCATAAAGGGGCTTCAAAATGGTGTCGATATGGCGGGAATGGAATTAAGGGGCTCTCCTAGTTTTGTTACGGGTTGCTCTATGAGACCAGCTCAAGATGAGATGGCTTTGGAAGCGGAGCTAGAGCTGGTTAAGAAAAAGGTAGAAGAAGGTGCCCAATTCCTCGTAACACCGCCGATCTTTAACATACCGGTTTTTATGGATTTTATGGCAAATGCCAAAGAATTGGCGATTCCGGTGATCGCTACCGTTTTTCTTTTAAAATCAGTCGGTGTTGCTCGATATATCGCCACCAATGTTCCCGGGGCCCGTATACCTGATGAGATGATCACACGGATTAAAAAGGCCCCTGACAGGATCACTGAGTGTATAACCATAGCAGCCGAATTGGCGAGGAGCCTTAAGGAGCTCTGCCAGGGGGTTCAGCTGGTTACCATGGGGTGGGAAAGTCGGCTTCCTGCTATTCTAGACGCTGCAAGGATTTAATGATGTCTAATGTTAGACTGGTTAACTATTTTGAATAGATCTTTTAATGGCTGCATAACTAGGGGACAAGAAGCCCATGTTCTATTGCCTTAGCCTCTATACCGCCTGGCGATCTTTAAAGGTCACTGAGGTGCTCTATGAGCTCAAGAACCTAGCCATAAAGAGCGTAGTACAAGAATTGGCAACCGGCCGCCACTGAAGAGTGGGGATGGGCCAATTTCCTCAAGGCGATATCTATAGGCCCAGAGGGGGTGACCAAAATTTCAAGCTTTAAAAACCATTTTGCAGATTTCGCGGGCCTTCGAGGAGTAAACCCTGAAATTTCGGTCACAGCCAAGCCCAGGAGGATACTTTTTAAGATATCGTGTTTCGGAAACAGCCCCATCCTCTCTGTGGGCTAAACACTCACAACAACAAACAGGAAGGCTCTTATGAAATTCGCACTCTTCCGAGGCTGCACCATCCCTGCCAGGCTCCCCCAGTATGAGGCCTCG
>CP070704.1:1288643-1291943 GCA_020349945.1 Deltaproteobacteria bacterium | reverse complement strand
TTTGTGGGCATGTTTGCGCTGGCCCTGTGGGATGGCCGCAAAAGATGCGTTTTTTTGGTCAGGGATCGGCTAGGAATCAAACCCCTTTATTATCATTTCAGCCGAGGAAACCTTCTTTTTGCCTCCGAACTCAAGGCACTCATGGCATTCAGAGATTTTGCTAAGAATATCGAGTCAGACGTGGTCCCCCTTTTCCTGCATTACCAGTATATTCCTGCGCCAAGGACCATTTTCAGGGACACTTATAAACTACTCCCGGGCTACTACATGACCTATGATGGCCAGAAGCTGGTCTCGCAGCCTTACTGGGGCCTTCCAGATCTACTAAAAGATATCAGACCTTCACGTGCGACCGAAGAAGAGAGTTTACAGACGCTGGATAGTCTCCTTACCCAGGCTGTATCCGATCACCTGGTCAGTGATGTGCCATTAGGGGCTTTACTGAGTGGCGGGATCGATTCCTCCATGGTTGTGGCTTTGATGCAGAAGGTCTATTCCTCCCCTGTGCGAACATTCAGTGTCGGTTTCAGAGAGCCTGGCTACAACGAGGCACCGTGGGCCTCTAAGGTGGCAAAGCATTTGGGAACCGATCACACCGAGTTTTATGTTACCCCCAGGGAGGCCTTAGAAGTTATTCCTCGTTTGCCTGAGATCTACGATGAGCCCTTTGCTGATTCCTCTGCCATTCCAACCTATCTGCTGTGCCGTCTTGCGCGTTCCAAGGTGACGGTAGCCCTGTCGGGAGATGGTGGAGATGAACAATTTGCTGGATACGTCCGCTACTGGAGCACTCGGGCCATGGCCACAGGATTTCAATGTATTCCCGGATCCATCAAGAAAGCCCTGGAGCTGCTTTTGAGAGGTATGCCGGCGCAATGGATTGAAAAATACTATTTTGCCTTGCGTGAATTTTTTCCTCAACGATTTCGGGTAGCCAATTTCCCTGATAAGTGGCAAAAACTGCTTAGTCTGATGGGCAACACCGAGATGCAGGAGCTTTACAGGATGACCATCTGTCTCTGGTCTGAGGAAGAACTGGTGAGGCTGACCGGGCAGACATTATCTAAAGGGATTTATGAAGAGGTCTTTAGGGAGACGGAAGGTTGGCCTCTTCTTTCTCGGCTGATGAGGGTCGATCAAAGGACTTATCTGCCTGATGCTATGCTAACAAAGGCTGATAGGGCGAGTATGGCAGTTAGCCTTGAGCTGCGGGTGCCGCTGCTGGATCAAAGGATCTTGGAATATAGCTCAGCTTTGCCAGAGAACCTGAAATATAGAAATGGCATGGGAAAATACCTCTTAAAAAAACTTCTTGCACACTATTTACCCTCTGAGTTATTCGAGAGGCCTAAAATGGGGTTTGGGGTTCCTATTGATAGGTGGTTTCGCACCGATATGAAACCTCTCCTCTTGGATTATCTCTCCCCTGAGAGGTTAAAAGAGGAGCGCATGTTTGACCAATCCTTTGTAGAGAATAAAGTTAAAGAACACCTCTCCGGCAAGGCGAATCATCAATATCGCCTCTGGGCCATTCTAATGTGGGAGATGTGGCGAGAGAGGTGGTTAACTTGAGACGAAGAGGGCTTGACTTTTGTGTCTTTTCATAGGAGGTTTACCCTGCCAGAAACAAAGGCTTGTCTAAGGCTTGTAACACGGTTTCTGCGAGGATTTTTAAAGAATTGACTAGGGTAGGGGAGAGAGAATGAAGATCTTGATCACAGGTGGTGCAGGCTTCATAGGTTCACACCTGGCAGATAGGCTTCTGGAGATGGGTGAAGAGGTCTTCGTGGTAGATGATCTGTCCACCGGGAGTCTTAAGAATGTTGAAAAACACTCGGACCAGGAAAGATTTCATCTGGTAGTGGATACGATCCTTAACGAGGCCGTTATGAATGAGCTGGTGTTCAAGTGCGATCAGATCTATCATATGGCTGCAGCCGTGGGCGTAAAGCTGATTATGAATCGACCAGTTGAGACCCTTGAGACGAATGTGAAGGGCACCGAGATGGTTCTTATGCAAGCCAACCGGTATAAAAAGAAGCTGCTTATTGCCTCAAGCAGCGAGGTCTATGGTAAGGTCATGGATGGAGAAAATACTCGCCTGCTTATGGAGAATACGGATTTTCTTATGGGCTCTACAACGAAGCGACGCTGGGCATATGCCTGCTCCAAGGCCCTGGATGAATTCCTGGCCCTGGCTTACTATGAGGAAAAAAAGCTCCCGGTTGTTATCGCCAGGCTGTTTAATACGGTTGGACCAAGGCAGATCGGGCAATATGGAATGGTGATCCCCAACTTTGTCCAGAAGGCCCTTATTGACAAGCCCATTACAGTATATGGCGATGGCTCCCAGTCCAGGAGTTTTACCCATGTTGCAGACGTCATTGATGCACTGATAAGGCTTATGGCCGAACCTGAGGCTGTAGGGCAGATCTTTAATGTGGGAAATCCAGAGGAGGTGACCATTGAGGAACTTGCCCTCATGGTCAAGGAGATGACAGGAAGCTTATCAGAGATAGAATACATCCCCTATGAAAGGGCCTACGGACCTGGATACGAGGACATGCAGAGGCGTTGCCCGGATATCACCAAAATAAAGAATCTTATTCATTTTGAGTCTAAGACAGATCTTAAGGGTATCATTCAGAGTGTGATTGATTACCATAAGAAATGAGTCCACTCTTCCTATATACCACTGCCTTCTTATCTTCTCTTATCCTTTCACTATTCCTAACCCCCCTGGTTAGATACATGGCTATCAAGGGGAATTTTGTGGCCAGGCCCAGGGACGATAGGTGGCACAAAAAACCGACCGGTCTTTTAGGAGGGGTGAGTATCTTTTTCACCCTGATGGTGATCTGGCAACTAATCTCCTCTCTGTCTGGTTATTACACCTCACTAAAGCCCCTTTTTCCCCTTGCCCTGGGTGGCATGGCTATCTTTCTTCTCGGACTCGTTGATGATCTTTATGAGATCAATCCCCAGCACAAACTGGTGGGTCAGATCATTATTGCCTCTGTATTGGTCATTTTTGGCTTTCAGGTAAACTGGTTCGAGTCCATGACAGCTAATCTGGTGATAAGCATCTTCTGGATCGTGGGCATCACGAACGCCTTTAATCTTTTGGATAATATGGATGGATTATCAGCAGGTATTGCGCTCATTGCAGGTTTTTTTCTATTCTTATCTCAGGTTTCCTCTGGGCTTGAGGGTATTGTTCCGGCACTCCTCTTCCTGTCAGTATACCTCGGTTCTCTACTGGGATTTTTGATTTATAACTTTCATCCAGCCTCCATCTTC
>CP070704.1:1285049-1288543 GCA_020349945.1 Deltaproteobacteria bacterium | reverse complement strand
TGCCTGCACCCCCAATGAGAGAAATGGATAGCTCCATCAATATGATAGTCTTCCACCATCCTCCATATGGCCTCCATCCTCCTTTCCAGAGGACCGGCCCAGACATTGGAAAGGATCTTTTCAGCCAAGCTCTCCCATGGTCGGGATGGATCCAAGGCTGGCCAATACAGATAGTTCGGCTCTTCAAAGGAAACAGCGACCTCTCGGTCCGACAAGATCTGGAAGATTTCGTTCCTGTAATAGGGGCGTATGTGGTGCAACCAGAGGAGACGGTGTTTCTCACGCGGGAGGTATCCAAGCCCCTTGGCCACTCTTCTCTCGAGATAGTGATAAAGGGACTGAAAAAAGTGAACGCCCGACCTTGAACCCAAGGAATAGAAATTCATCCCTGCGAGATAGGTGAGTCCCTCACTGCCGGGAAAGGGGGAGGGAATTGATCGCCGTAATCGGTTTATCTTTGTTATATACCGCCGGGCGTGATTGGACAGACTCAAGGCCTGGGATAGCTGCCCTTGATCCAGAGAGAGGTGTAATGTCTCGCAGGTCATTCCCACAAGGTCCTTGAGCTGATAAACCATATATCGGCGACTGGCGGCACCGTCGTTGTAAGGGGGATCTAACATGAGGTGCCGGCAACCATAGATCTGGCTAAGGTAGTGCATAAACTTATTCGCCCCGTCACAGAGGTAGGAGGAAGAGATAATCAGATCCGGGCGCGGGAAATAACCCTCCAAGACCAAGCCCAGTGCACAACGATAGAAAGAACATAGATCAGTGGAAATGTGAGAATCGGCGATGGCGATGGGGCGTTGACTCCGTCCAAGATAGGCTACCAGTGATGCAGTGACCTCCGGGATAAAGGGAACCGCATGCAAAGCATAGGCAATCTCGGTAGGGGCAAACGGATTCATCCAGATTACCGGGCGCTTCCGGGCATAGGCCCTTCGCGTCACGTCCAGGAGAAATCGCACCCAGATCTTGTAAGCGGGGTTCTCCTCTCTCATGCTCAAAAGATCAAGAGGTGGTCGCAGCAAATGGTAGGTCACGGGGCTGCGCACAAGGCATCTTGCTAACCTTATAGTGGTCTCATTATGCGACATTTGTCTCTAACACCTCTAGGAAGGCCTGAACCCGTGTACGGATCCCCCCACTAACAATACCCGTATATTCCCCTTCAATGAAGAGGACTGGGATGCCCATCTCCCTTAAGGCCTCCTGTATGGCTGGGGCCTCATAGAGGTATGGGTCGCAAAATTTAAGGGAGAAATAGAGCACACCTTGCGCTTCAGTCCTCTTTACCTGGTCGGTTATGTACGATATTCTGCGCTCCGTATCATACATCCGGGCGCAAGGCGCTTTCTGAAGATAGGCCTCACTCAAAGACCGTAAGGGATCCGATGACAAAACGACCTCCTCCAAAAATCTCCCACCAGTGCATGTATCAGAGAAAACCACTTCCCCACCCAGTTCCTCCACCAGCCGGATTAATGGGCTCCCGTCCAAAAGGGAACCGGTTAGCACGAGCTTGATGCCATTTGAAGGGATGCCAATCTCCAGCTCTAACCGGTCAACCAGTTGCTCCAGGGTCTTATTGAAGACCCTTCTCGGACTCCTCCATCCCTCAGCAAAAATATCCAAGATATCCCCTTGTCGTAAGGGTGGATCCCCCCTCCCCTGTAAAGAAAGGAGCCGCCGCAATAAAAGGCGTGTGAAATTCGCTTCCTCTATGGCATACGCCAGCTTATCTTCGGTAATTTTTACCTCGAAATGGTGCTCTATTTGCTCGGTCAACTCCTGTAATCTCTCCCTGAAGTAAGCCACAGAGGAGGAATTAATAATACGAGGCAAATCCAGGAGAAAGCAAAAGGACGGAGAGCAGTGGAAACGCCACGCGTCATAGAGTCGGCGCATGCCATCACACGTGTTGAGCATGACGATCCCGGAAAGGAAAGAATATCCTCCCTCAATTGCTGTCCCCAGGGAGGCCTTGATTAGGGGGCAGAAGTTAGGGTCCAGATAGGCGTCAGCTTTCTCGGAGGATGGTTCGGGTAGGATTCGGTGAGAATGTAATCCCCCTGCATCCAAGATCTCCAGGGGGAGATAGGTGCAGGTCCAACCTACAATGGGTCTTGCATCTGGCTCTTCCTTCAGATTGCTCAGTATCTCTTTAAAAGCAGGCATCTCACGCATACTCGATACGAGGTGTAGCACCTTCGTGCATCCAGAAGAGGAGAATTAAAACCCGGCAATTTCCTTAGGATCTTTTCCTATACTCAAGAGGATATTCCAAAAGGCGTCAGGCTGCTGATGACTATAGAATGGTAAGACATGAAGGTCAAGGGATATGCAATCGATTGTCCTGTTAGGGCAGCCAGCGATTTCGTGCTGATTGCAGTTGGGTTAGAACCTGTTCAGCCTTATGAGTATTACAGTTACTGTTATAGCTATGATGCTACAGAGGAATATCAAGGCAGATATCTTGGGATAGGTAACCTCATAGACCTCCGCTGTAACAATGAAGCAGCCACTATCTTCACTCGGCACACTGTCTGGATCACCAGGGAAGGTCCTAGCACTAATCTCGGCTTTATTGCTGAAGCCATCCTCATCGGAATCCCACAGCTCAATAGCATCAAAATTACGACTCTTATCATAGAAGTCATTACCATAGGGATTACGGCCAGGATTATTGTAGGGATTACTGCTTACATGGCACGTGATACAGTTGTCTAATAGGGTTTCCCCAGTGAGGTATTTCTTATTGAAATCATCTAAAAAAGTGTCATACGCGTAGGTGGTATCAAATCCCCCTGCTGTCAGGGCCAAAACCAATAAAAGGGTGCACGTGATTTTCCTCGCTGCCTTTCCGTGATTTTGATCTAATTCTTCGCTCACGCCTGGCCCCCCTGAAAGCAAAACCCCACACCTCTCAAGGAGAGATGAAGAGTGCGCCCTTATAAGATATAAATATAGGTCAGGAAGGCACGAAGGTCAACGGATATGTGACCGGAGTAGTTTGCCACTATCGTTCCTTTTTGACTTTTCTCATCTATTCCGATATTAAAAAATAATACTAAGGCCACTCTGTAACAATCGATAAATCGCATGAGTGAACCCCTTGCTGAAGGCATCCCTGAGTCCCACCTGACCAAACGGGAGTTTTTGAGGCTTTGCGCCACGAGTCTCTGTGCTCTTTGTTTTATCCGCCTCTTCAGGTTTCCGGAAGCATTGCGGGCGGAAATGGCCAAAAAAGGCCTCATTAAGGTAAGGCTCTCCCCCTATTTCACACCCCTTGACGGAGGAGAGATCCAGTGTGAACTGTGCCCCAGGCGCTGCCGTGTTCCCAAAGGGAAAAGGGGGCTTTGTAGAGTGCGTGAGAACCGGGGAGGAAAATACTACAGCCTTGTGTACGGGAATCCCTCCGTCATTCATCTGGACCCGATCGAGAAAGAGCCATTTTTCCATGTCCTTCCAGGCACCAATGCTTTAACCCT
>CP070704.1:1279682-1284949 GCA_020349945.1 Deltaproteobacteria bacterium | reverse complement strand
GGGCATCAAAGTATTTATTGGTAACATAGATGGTGGCCACGATGTAGAAGAGCAAGAACAGGGAGGCGAATAGTATCAGGCGGGGGGATATCATAAACCTCCTGACCTTGCCTACATCCGTAAAGATCATGATTGTGAGAGACTCCGTGTCCTTAGAGCGACTTGTTATTTCCTTTTTCCCCTTGCTATCGGGGTCCATATCTTTCTCTTGATTTTCCATCCCCATCCCCCCTGATCAGTCGAAATGTCTTCTTTCCATTGTCGTGGTACTTATCGGAACTGTATACCTGATCGAAATACATAGCCCACTATATACCCCTGGATATCCCCTGCCAGGGATTCTGCCAGTTAGGTATCAGGAGCTTGATGGCAAAAACCCCCTATCTCTCTATAGGCTTGAGGGTAGTTCTTGGGCGAACTCCTTTCTTGCCTTGAAGAACTCATCTGCTATCTTCCATTCAGGACCCCTTTTGTGTAAGTAAAGCCTTTTCTCCCCAACACTAAAAAATCCATTGGCCCTATAGGTCTGATCAAACTTGGCCAAGACGATCCCATCTTCCCTGAGTATCTGCAAATTATCTATCTTTATGTCTATCTTCCCATATCTCTCACTCAAACGCCTTTTATAGTCTCGCCACTGACGCCAGTTCTTCCCTGCCACTGTGAGCTGTCTGCAATAAAAGGACATATACAGATCAATGCGCCCCTGACCCCAAGCCTCTAGCCAGGACCCAATGAATCTCCTGAGCTTTATCCCCTCTCTTTGGAGCTCTTCCTTTTCAATGAAGTTGATCTTTTGGGTTATGATGATCGGTGTATGTCCTTCGCTTGTATACCGAGAGAGCTCGATTATGTCCTCATTCCTAAAAACAATGCAGCCATTGGTATCCCATGGCTTGAGGATCTCATTGGTTCCATGAATCCATATCCCATATCCCTTTCTCCCCAGTTTCCGGTCCCGTGGATTGGGATAGTCAATTGCAAAGGCCCGAGCTCCATAAATAGAGGACAGCTCTCTCTGTTCGAATGAATTCGTAACAAAGTATATACCCTCAGGTGTCCTTTTATCATCCCTTTCAGACTTTGGCCCTCTATTCTCGCCCGTAGAACAGGGATATACCTTTAACGGACGGTCTATACTATGAGCCTGGTAAAGGTAAGTCTTTTGGGTAGATTTTTCCACCAGGAGTACGTATCCGGAATTTTGAAGGGGAAAATAAAGGACGGAATCCGGTACAAGCTTCTTTTCTTGTTTGCGTATAGGTCCCGGCCTTGTTATAGCAGCCCCACTTGTCTGGGGAGGTATCATTACCAGCAAAAGGAGCTGGGTACCTAGAAGAGCTGATGTTATAAACAAATCTCTATTCAATCTAAGGCTCCTGTCTCAGTACAGTAGACCTCGGTGCACTCGTAAAGACCCATTCCACCGATTTAGAAGGCTGATTTTCCTTATTGAATCTGAAAATATAGGTACTCGACCAAGGAGATATAAAGGGATAAAAACTCTCAGACACCCTCCTGTCTTTTTTAACCTTGGTGATCTATACTGGTTTCACCCTAAATCGCCCATCCCTGATGAGGTGAAGTTTCCACAGTGAATCCCTTTCCGTAAAAGTCCTCCTTCTGTCTCTCCGGGGTATATGCTGACACCAAAAAGTCGTCATAATGCCTGGATGCCCTTATCTCTGGGTTCCGCTGTCCTATACTCGGAAGGGGTATATTCTGTATCTGAAAGCCTATGATATATATGCAGGGTTGAGGCACATGCTGAAGGCAGGATGGGAAAGCATACGTGATATACTAGAGGAATGAGTCTATTGTCGGAATACC
Source organism: Deltaproteobacteria bacterium (assembly GCA_020349945.1). GTDB lineage: Bacteria > Desulfobacterota > DSM-4660 > Desulfatiglandales > B25-G16 > JABXJZ01. The sequence continues at coordinate 1,283,119 of CP070704.1, read as the reverse complement.
CTGGCAAAGATCTCCTCTACGTATTTTAGGTGATAATTCAGTGAAAATATCTCCTCTATCTCTTTCTTGTCAAGGTACTTTTGGATATCTGGATCGCTTGAAAGAAGCTGCTTGAAGCTTTTTTCAGCATTCCAGGCCTCCAGAGAGATTCTCTGCGTTAATGAATAGGCATACTGTCGAGGGCATCCTTTGGCAATCAAGGCAAGTAATACCTGCTGGGAAAAGATAAGGCCTTTTAGTTTTTCAAGATTTCTGACCATAGTATCTTTTTTCACTACCAGATTCCTTATGATCCTTGTCACTCGATCGAGCATGAAATCTATAAGTATGGTGCTGTCCGGGGCAACTACCCTTTCCACAGACGAATGGCTGATATCCCGTTCGTGCCAAAGCGCAATATCCTCCATGGCAGCAATTGAATAGCACCTGACAAGCCGAGCCAGTCCTGACAGATTTTCCGAACCAATAGGATTCTTTTTATGGGGCATAGCAGATGAGCCCTTTTGTCCAAGGGTAAAGGCCTCTTCCACCTCTCCAACCTCTGTTCTTTGCAAATGTCTTATCTCCACTGCTATCTTTTCAATTGAGCCTGCAAGGATAGCCAGTGCAGTGAAATAGTGCGCATGCCTGTCTCTTTGAATAATCTGGGTTGAGATCTCCGCCGGCTTCAGACCCAAATTATCGCAGACATACTTTTCTATCCGAGGATGGATATTGGCAAATGTGCCAACTGCCCCGGATATCTTGCCATAGCCTATTACATCCAATGCCTGCTCAAGCCTTCTGAGGTTCCGCTGCATCTCGCTGTACCATACTGCCAACTTGAGACCAAATGTTATAGGTTCAGCATGGATGCCATGGGACCGCCCAATCATGACCGTATTCTTATGCTCAAAGGCCTTCTCTTTTAACGTAACGAGAAGATCGCGAATATCATCTATGATTATCTGCATGGCCTCTTTGAGTTGCAGAGCGAGGGCGGTATCCAGGATGTCAGATGATGTAAGGCCCATGTGGATGAAGCGAGAGTCCGGGCCAACGTACTCTTCCACATTTGTCAAAAAAGCAATAACATCATGCTTTACCTCTGCCTCTATCTCTTTGATCCTATCAATAGAGAAATTTGCCTTCTTCTTGATATTCTCAAGCGATTTTCGCGGGACCACACCCTCTTTTGCCATTGCCTCGCAAACAAGTATCTCAATCTGAAGCCATTTAGCAAAGCGATTAGAGGGCTTCCATATCTTGCCCATCCTTGGAAGTGTGTAACGTTCAATCATTTATTTACCGAAATAGATAGGAAAAATTACTTTCCTAATAAGCTACCTGGTCAATAAAATCAAGACAAAATGAGGTACAAAGGCCCCTACATCTTCCGATTTTTATCCGGCCTCTTGTAATGAGTCTTTGGCCTCCATAGCCTATTCTTCTCAATGATGTGTATCACTTGCCATCCCCTCTCCTCCAGGCCGGACGCAATGAATCGGCGGTGACACCTCCATGGAAATCGCTCCGCACATATAAAGGCAGTGGTACCTTGCTTACCAATCTGCTCCAGATGAGATATGCCCGCTTGATAGGGTAAGCTCTTGGTGTAGGATTGGTAACCACCCTTGCGAAATCCGCCTAGCTCCTTTCCCAAAGAGATGTAGTGAAGGCCCTCTTTCCTTAATATCCCCGACAGATTATCTTTCTTAAAATGCTCGAATCTACTCTGGGGAAAGCTCCTCACATCTACCACCGTCTCAATGTGATAGTGACGGAGAAGCTCAAGAAATTCCTCCTTGGTGTGGGTGCTGGTCCCTAGGGTGTAGACAATAGGTTTTTGCATCTGCCTCCTTATCAATGATCCTATCGAATCCCCCCTGAACCAAATGAGAAATAGGTCAACATCACCACGGGGGTGCAAGGGCCGATGTTAGAAAGGGTCATAAGAGATTTCTCAGTAATTCGAACTCCTCCTCTGTTCTTACAAATATACCGATGTTTCCCAACCTCACATTCTTAAGGCCTCTGTCCTTTACCCTTTTGTAGGCTTCCAGCATCTGCTCCAGATTAGGAGAGGGGATATCCTTTAGTTGATATTCGGGAAAAAAGGCAAGAATTGTAAATGGAATCTGGGGATCCACTGCTGAGATAATCCGGGCTATCTTTTCTATCTGATCTGTCTCTACCCAGCCAGGGATAAAGAGGCAGAGCACCTCAAGGACAAAGTCCCTTTTCTTTATCTCGTAAGGAAGCCTTAGGATCTGCTCATTGGAGCAACCGGTCAATCTTCGATGAATAGCCTCATCATGGGCCTTGATATCCAACCAGAAGGCGTCAATTCCAGATGCCTTAAACCTATCCAGATTCTTCGGGGTAAGTCCGTACCCGTTGGTCTCAAACAGAACCCAGAGATCCTTTCCTGGTCCCTTAATCTCCTCTGAGGCTAAGCAGTAAAATTCTGGCTGGCAGGCGAGGTCGCCCCCTGTAAATGCTATTATATTTCTTGCCGGGCCCCACCCCTGGGCTGAGAGGATTACCTGTTCAGGCTCTAAGGCCCCCGGGCAATAGGAGGATCTCTTTTTCTCCGTAACACAGGATCCGCAGGAGACACAGAGATCATGGGCGTGAAAACTGGTTGCCCTCTGCCTTGGTTCCCAATACGTGATAGTTTTGGCATAATCCCTTGCCAGCACTCCGATATCCTTAGGGGACATCCAGCCTCCGGAGGCATGCCTGGTAAAATACCAAGAATGGCATTTCTTACAGGCAAAGTTACATCCCGATTGATAGATAGAAAGATAATGCTCGGGCCTGGAGAGATGGGCAGATGTTATCAGCCTGAAGGGTGCATCCCCTTCCCATCTCAGGGTAACCTTGCAGGCCCTATCGACCTGCTCACCTTCATAGCCCACCATACAGCTCCCGGGCCCAAATCCCTCCTCCCTCAGCCTGCACCTACCCTTGGGGTTGACTAAATCTTCTGTCAATACTCCGCTCCTGGATGAGATTGGTTAAACCCCTTCCTCAAGATTTATCCTGTGTAAATCAATTCCCTGGTTAAGCCTGATTTCTCCAATCCAATCGGCATACATGCTGGACCATGGAAATAAAAGACGATTCGATTGTACTGCCTACCATTTTTTCTTGACATAGATAAATCATAGACTATTTATGAATATTCGCCCATCTTGAAAAACTTTTTTTTAAAAAAATGGACAAGAGGTCCGAAAAATTGTCTAGAAAACAAGGAGAGCTGTGACACACAGCTTTTCTACGATGAGGCAGCTGTTTCTCAAGAAAGCAGGTAAACCCCCTTAGGTACACGGGCCACTGTAAGCCCTAGGAAAGGTGGAACACAGCCTCTGGTACCATCTCCTGGTTCCAAACAAGTGACTCGAAAGGGGTAAATAGCATAGAGGAAAGGAGCATTATGAGAAGGGTATTTATGT
>CP070704.1:1251617-1279582 GCA_020349945.1 Deltaproteobacteria bacterium | reverse complement strand
TCAGGCCACTTGGTCTCCGTACTGGCCATTCCTATCCTGATCCTGTTCATACCTATCCTGGACACTACCTTTGTCAGCGTGATGAGGAAGCTTTCTGGTCGCCCCATTTCAAGGGGAGGGCGGGATCATTCCTCTCACCGGATGGTGGCTATCGGATTTTCCGAGAGGACCGCTGTATTGATACTTTATGGTTTTGCTGTTGTGTCTGGTCTTCTGGCCATGATCGCTACCCGTCTCTCTTTGGGAGTCAGTCTGGTTCTTGTCACAATCTATCTCCTCTTTGTCACCTTCTTCTGGATAAGCCTGGCCAGAGTAAAGGTACATCCAGGAGAATCTATCCTTTCTGAGGCCAAAAGAGGGAAGCTCACCCCCCTTTTGATAGAGATAACCTATAAGAGGCGGCTGTTCGAGGTCCTGCTGGATCTCATTCTCATTCCACTGGCCTATTGGATCTCCTACCTGCTGAGGTTTGAGGGCTCTGCCTATGGTACAAATTTTCCCATCTTTGTCAAATCGTTGCCTATTGTTGTGGCATGCCAGCTCTTCGCCTTTTTTCTATTAGGTGTCTATCGAGGTATATGGCAATATGTGGGGATGAGAGACGTGATCATCTATGGTAAGGCTGTTACTGCCGGTACTGTCTTATCCGTCCTGGTTAACCTGGGTCTCTATCGTTTTATGGGATTTTCACGTTCCTTGTTTGTGATCTATTGGATTATTTTACTTGCACTGGTGACAGCTTCCCGTTTTTCGTACCGTCTGATCGGAGAGGCCACTCCCAAGAATGCCATGAAGGGAGGAAAAAGGGTGCTTATCTATGGCGCTGGGGCGGCTGGCCAACTTGTTATGCAAGAGATTGAGGGTAACAGAAACCTGGGGCTGGCACTGGTGGGATTTATCGATGACGATATCGGAAAGCAGAACAGGAGATTTATGGGGTATCCGGTGTTCGGAGGAAAGGATTGTCTGAAAGAGGTGGTGGATAGGCATGGAATTTCCGAGGTGGTTATTTCATTCCGAAATATGGATAAGGATGCCCTGAATTCCCTGAAAAAGGAATGCAGCACACTGGATGTTAATCTAAGCCACCTTAGGGTATTAATTGAGTGATTCAGGGCCGAGGAGCCTGTCACTCCATATTCCTTCGATATTATGTTATAGAGCCTGAAACAGTATATCCTTTGTATTTGACATAAATGAATAGTGAGCTTCAATGAACACCGTTTTAGCTTAAATTTTATCCAGATTTCGCTGAAACACTATATAATGGATGATCTTTTCCAGCGAGCATTAGCTTTAAGATATTTTCAGTGGTGTGATATTTTGCTGAATGGGTTAGACGGGCTTTTGGGATTGACCATTTTCTGGGGATTAACCAGGAAGTGAGAGATAGGACTGCGATTTTCATAATTGGGCTGGGTTTTGTAATCCGCTTATAAACAGGGAGGATCCAAAAAAACTTTATGAAGCTGGGGAACTGGAGCCATGCTGACACTGGAAGGTTGATCCTTTTTAGGGTGATATAATGAAGTAATGATAGTTGGTGATTAAGGCCAGAGCTTGAGATATTAAATTTTGTTGACAAGGTATAAGAGAGTCTTTAGCATGCTATTGCAAGTTAAATGAAAGGGGGGGAAAGATGAAAAAGAGATACTTAAAGATAGCTACATGTGTTGTGGCGATCAGTATCTTGATGGTGCCTGTTTATCTGGTAGCTCAGGAAAAGATTAACTTGAATACCGCAACCTTAGACGAATTAACCAAGCTGAAAAGGGTAGGTCCAACCTATGCACAGAGAATTATCGACTACAGAGATCAGTATGGCCCATTTGAGAAGATCGAGGATCTGATGAAGGTGAAAGGCATCGGACCGAAGACCTTCAATGCAAATAAAGATATCATAACGGTAGAGTAATCTGGTCTTTGAGCTTAGCCCCTTTCGTGTAAGGGATTGTTTCGAGGATACCTTCTCAAAATTTTTGTCTGCTCTGAAAGGTATATTTCCAAGGCTTGAAGAGCTGCAAGGTGGGCTATTTTACCCTGAGATGGTTGGCGGTTTACGGATATCTCCTAACTGTCCTGATCGCAACACCATGTCTCCCGCTATTGATTGAGTGGGCTTCTTCGAGATGGACCCCGGCATCGATCTCCGCTTTTGTATTAGGTGTCGAGATTTCTATGGGGGTTCTTCTGCTAATTTCAGCAGGTACTATCTTTTTTTATAATATACAAAAATTTCCTTCATTTGCCCTCATAGTCGGCGGATTCATATCGTTTGCAAGTCTGTTCTATTTTATTGTTCCAAATCCTTATGAGCTGACCCACCTACCCGAGTATGCAATCTTGGGCATACTGACACAACATGCCATTAAAGCAAGGGATCGGGCAGAAAGGGAAAACGCGAGTGAAACCTATTTTTACCTTCGCTCTGCTTTGATTACTGGCGCGATTGGTACGATAGATGAGGTTTATCAGGGGATTTTGCCTTTACGGTATTTTGCCTGGTACGATATTTTTCTGAATTGGTTAGGTGGCCTTTTGGGATTGGCTCTTCTCTGGGGAATCAATAAGGAGTGAAAGAATTTGGCACTGGGGGACTCCAGCGATTCTGACCTTGGGTTGATCCTTTTCAGGGTGCATTGAGGGGTAATAACAGGTGATTATTATACCGGCAGTAGATATCAAGGGAGGTAAGTGTGTAAGGTTAGAGCAGGGTTCTATGAATAGGGAGACCATATTCTCTGATTTTCCAGAAGAGATGGCCTTACAATGGGAAAAAAAGGGGGCAATGAGATTGCATCTTGTTGATCTGGACGGGGCTGTCCATGGAAAGCCCTTTAATCGGGAAGGTATAAGAAAAGTGGTAGATACGGTTTCTATTCCAGTGCAACTAGGTGGTGGTATTCGAGAATTTGACACCATTGAGGAGTATATTAATATGGGTATCCATCAGATTATTGTTGGTACAGCTGCTTATAAAAATCCAGACCTAATAGAGATGGCGTGCAAGAGTTATCCAGGTAGGATTCTGGTAGCCATTGATTCAAGGAATAATTATGTGTCTGTTGAAGGCTGGACAGAGCCTACTGGTATTATTACTATTGATCTGGCGAGGAGGTTTGAGGACATCGGGATCAGTTCTATTATTTATACGGATATAAAAAGGGACGGAATGCGAACAGGCCCGGATGTGGATGCTATTAGAAACTTCGCAAAGGCCATAAATGTCCCAGTTATAACAGCAGGAGGAATATCATCACTTAAAGATATAGAGGATCTGCTGCCGCTGGAAGCAGATGGAGTAAGCGGAATAATAATAGGAAGAGCTCTTTATGATGGATCAGTTAAGTTAGAGCAGATTTATGATATGATAGATAAAACAAGTAGTTAGGAAAATTTTGAATTGAGGGTATTGACTTTTTCGCAAAAAACGCTTATTCTAAAAAGTTAAAGTTCATGAGGGCCGTTATGGAACTGGTTGATCATATCGTTCTTGACTTAAAAAAGTCACTAAAAGATCAGGATAAGCTGAGGCTTTCCGTATTAAGAGGACTGAAGTCTGCAATCAAAAACAAACAGGTTGAGTTACGTGAGGAACTTACCGATGATCAGATTAGAGGGATAATATCATCAGAGATAAAAAAAAGGAAGGAGGCAATAGAGAAATTCGGTCAGGGTTTACGCCAAGATCTTGTTGAAAAAGAGGAAAATGAGTTAAGAATATTATCCAGCTATTTACCCCCTCAGTTATCAACCGAAGAGATCAAGGGAATCCTGACTCAGGCAATTGAGGAAATCTCGGCCAGCAGCCCAAAAGACTTAGGTAAGGTTATGAAATCCGTGATGCCTAAGTTGGCAGGGAGGGCTGATGGCCGCGAAGTTAACAGGATAGCTCGAGAATTATTGAGTTAGGGAGATAGGGTCTAATCCTTCAAATCCCACATGCTAGAATACTCACTTAGGGTACTTGAGTACTACCGGCTGCTCAATATCTTATCCAATTATGCTGCTTCTCCCTTAGGTCGTTCAGACTGTCTGTCACTTAAGCCGCTCAAAGAACTGGAATCAATTAAGGCTGAGCAGGGGTTCGTTTCAGAGATGAAGGAACTTCTGCTTATCAAAGGCCTTATCTCTTTATCGAGCCTGGTTGATCTGAGGCCAGTTTTGATGAAAGCTGGCAAGAAGGGGGCTTACCTTGAGCCCAAAGAGCTCTTATCAATTCAGAATTTGATAAGGTTATCTAATCAGGTAAAGAACTGGGTCTATAAGGCAAGAGACCTATGCCCTTCCTTGTCAGGAATACTTGATAATATTCCAGCATGTCATGATCTTGCTAAGGACATCGGAAGCTCAATAACCGAAGATGGGGGAATATCTGATCGTGCAAGTCCATTGCTTTCTTCTCTAAGATCCCAGAGGGTAGCCTTAAGAAAGGTAGTGGAGAAAAGACTCAATGATATTTTAGATAGGGCCGGGCTTCATGACGAGAGCCTTGTATCAGTGAGAGACGGACGCTATGTTATTTCCATTAAAACTGATAAGGGAAGTATTGTTGCAGGAGTTGTCCATGGGTATTCCAGAAGCCACTCCACATGCTTTGTGGAACCGATGGAAGCGGTAGAGGAAAACAATCATTTAGTTGAATTGACAGATAGGGAAAGGGAGGAGGAGAGAAAGGTCTTAGAAAGGCTTACAGAACTGGTATCTGATTTTTCATCAGAACTCCTCCGCTGTTTAGAGATCATGGGAAGGGTTGATGGCATTTTTGCCAGGGCAGAATTTAGTAAGGCCATAAGTGGAATAAGCCCTATTCTTAGCTCTGGAAAGACCCTTTACGTTTTAGACGCCTTGAACCCGATACTGCTTTCCCTCTATCTTGAGTCTCCTAAAGGGGATAAAAGAGAAAATACAGAAAGGGTAGTCCCTATTGAGGTTAAGATTGATGCCGATAAGAGCATCCTTATAATTTCAGGCCCCAACAGGGGCGGAAAGACTGTGGCATTAAAGACAATTGGGCTATTGGCCCTCATGTCTCAGGCTGGCATACATATCCCCGCCAAGGAGGGAAGTACGCTCGGTGTTTTTGATAACATACTGGCCGAGATTGGAGATGATCAGGATATATCAGCCGGATTAAGCACATTCTCTGCCCGGCTAGAACATTTAAGGGAGATTGTGGATCAGGCAGGGGAAAATTCCTTGGTAATCCTGGATGAGCTGGGGACAGGAACAGATCCAGATGAGGGCACCTCACTGGCCATGGCCATCCTGGACTATCTCTTGGAGAAGGGTTCTCTGAGTGCAGTCTCTACACATTATCATAGATTAAAGAGATATGGTCTGATTAACAAACGGGCCCACAATGCATCTGTGGAGTTTGATTACGAGAGGGCAAGGCCTACCTTTAGATTACTAACCGGTTTGCCGGGAGTAAGTCATGCTATCGAAATAGCCCGGGATGCAGGGATTAGACCTGAGATCATTGATAGGGCTGCTGCGTATCTGGGAAAAGGTAGGGGAAGACCTGATATGGTAATGGAAGATCTTGCCAAGGTGATGGAGGAACTGAAAGAGGAGAAAGAGGCCGTTACACTCGCCAGAGAAGAATACGTGCAATCTAAAAAATGGTTAGACGAAGAAAAGGAAAGATTGACTGGACAATTAAACGAGATGCTGATTCAAAAAGAGAAGGGGGCGGAGAGGATCTTATCTGAGGCAAAAAGGGAGTTTGGTGAAGCTATAGGATATCTAAAAGAAAAGGGACCAGAAGGGCAGTTTGAGGCAACCGAGAGATATACCCAGACAAAAAGGGATTTAATGGATGCCATAGCAGGGCTCAAGGAGGAAAAGAAGTCAGCTGATCGTATTTCCTTTAGTATTGGACAGGCAGTCTTTCATCAGAAATCGAAAAAGACAGGTACGGTAGTTGGTATTGATGAGAACTCCTCAAAGGCACAGATTATCATAGGAAATGTGAAGCTTACAGTTGATTTATCTGAGTTGATGCCGGAATCAGAGGCACCTTCTCAAGGGCAAGAGGATAAGGGAATGGAAAAACAGTGGTCTGTATCTAGCCCATCCCTGGCCAAAAACGAGTTAAACCTTGTTGGTTACACCATTGCTGACGCCCTTCCCCTTGTTGACAGGATGATAGATCAGGCCTTGGTTCATGGATACACAAGAGTAAAGATAATTCATGGCGTTGGTTCAGGGACCTTAAGAAAGGCTATTAGAGGACATCTAAAGGAAAGTTTTTATGTGAAGGGCTTTATCTCAGGAGGTAGGGATGGGTGGAGCGATGGCATAACAGTAGTTGAGCTTTAAGGCGTTCTCGTTTCTTGTTTTCGAAGGACAATAGTCAACAAACAAAGGTCAACGGATAAGGCAGACAGGTGGATTTATCAGATGCCAAAGAAGAGGTAAAGAAGGCAGCAGATATTATTGAGATTATCGGCCAATATGTCCAGCTGAAGAAGAGGGGGCAGAATCATATTGGCCTGTGTCCCTTTCATTCTGAAAGATCACCTTCATTTACCGTTAATCAGGACAAGCAGATATACCATTGTTTTGGTTGTGGCAGGGGTGGCGATGTGTTTACCTTTTGGATGGAGTACCATAATCTGTCTTTTTCCCAGTCACTGAAGGATCTGGCTGAGCGCTACAATATTGATTTACCTGGATATAAAGGTTTGCCTGAAGAAAAAAAGAAGGCTGAGTTGAAGGAACTCCTATTTAAGACAAATGGGCTGGCGGCAGACTATTTTCATAACCTGTTAGCAAGGTCTGCCGAGGGAAAACCAGGGAGGGACTATTTTTCTAGACGGGAGATATCTCAAGAGACGATCTCAAGATTTCAGCTTGGATATGCAGCCAATAAGTGGGATGGGTTGATCAATTACCTTAAATCAAAGAATATCTCTCTGGATATGGGAGCAAAGGCCGGGCTTCTTATTCCTAAAAAAGATGGAGACTATTATGATCATTTCAGGGATAGGATCATATTTCCTATCTTTGATCTTAATCATCAAATTATCGGTTTTGGCGGGAGGGTTTTAGGTGATTCCCTGCCAAAGTATATCAATACGCCTGAGACACCGCTATACCATAAAGGAGAATCCTTATATGGCCTTGATTCTGCATTTAGAAATATCAGGGAGGGGGGTCTGGCAATAGTCGTAGAAGGATATATGGATATGCTGGCCCTCAGGCAGCATGGCATATCGAATGTCGTTGCCACCTTAGGGACCGCATTTACGAGTAATCAGGTAAGGAGATTAAAGGGATATACGAAAGAGGTGGTAGTTTTATTTGATCCTGATGATGCGGGGCGGGAAGCCGCCTTGAAAAGTTTCCCCTTATTTTTGAATGAGGGCATTTCCGCAAAGGTTCTGGTGCTTCCCCAAGGTGAAGACCCGGACAGCTTTGTAAACAGGTGTGGCTTAGATGAGTTTAGAGAACTTTTAAAAGGGGCGATCCCTATTTTTGATTTCTATCTGGATCAGACAATAGCGCGTATGGATGGCGGAATTGATGGACAGATTAAGGTATTGGGTGAGGTCTTGCCCATATTTATGGAGGTAGAATCAGGGGCTACCAGGTTTTTGTATGTGCAGAGTTTTTCAGAGAAGACAGGCATAAATGAGGCTATCGTCTGGGAAGAATTAAGGCATTGGGAGGATAATAGGTCGGAAAGGAGGAATACTGCTCGGCTTAAAAGTAGATTTTTTTCGGATCAAGATCCAAGGAAATACGGCTCTGATCTGCAGTTTCTGAACCTTCTAGTCCATTATCCTGAGACAAGAGATGCCTTCAAGGATAAGGAATGGGAGTTGATTGTCTCTGATCCAGAGATCATTAAGATTATCAGGGTCTTGATGGAACGATTTCCGTCCGGAGGAGACCTGGGTAGGATCGAGGAATTTCTTGTTAGCCCTGTGGCAAGGGAACAGCTTAGGGTTATCTTAATGTCTCAGCCTTTCTATGGTAAGGAATTGGTTAACCAGGCCGTAAGTGAATTTGCTCAGAAGATAGCCAAGATCAAGATCTCTCAATCCATCAGCCATGCTAAGGCTGAAGGTGATATGGAGATGCTAAATCGACTATTGAAGGCAAAGCAAGATCTTGATGTAGATAAAAAAGGCATTTAATTCATCATAAGGAGGTTATAGATGGTAAAAAATGGTGATGAGGTTAACCTAAAGAGATTAATCAACATCGGCAAGGAGAAGGGTTACATTACCTACCAGGAGCTGAATGAAGATCTATCTGATGACATGATATCATCGGAAGAGATCGATGATCTGTTGCAGATGTTTGAAGATTTGAATATCAAGGTAGTAAGTGAACCTGTTGGTGAACAGGTTGAAAAGGTTAAAAAGCCCGAGAAGGAAGAGGAAGAAGGAAAAGAAAGGAAAGATACATTTGGTGAAATCGAGGAGGAGTTTACCAAAAAGACGTACGATCCGGTCAAGATATATTTAAGGGAAATGGGCCTTGTCTCCTTGCTCAGCAGGGAAGGAGAAGTGGAGATAGCAAAGAGGATCGAAACAGGCGAAAATCAGATACTCGATGCCCTCATTAGGTGTCGTATAGGGACAGAGTACATAGCAGAGTTAGGTAAAGATTTAGAGGCTGGAATACTAAAGGTGAGGGATGTAGTCAATGATATAGAGGATGAATATAATTTTCATCAGATCGGTCAGAGAAGGGATTTCTTGGTTAACCTCATAAATAAGATAAAGGCCCTGGATGAGAAAATCTGTGCCGCTGGAAAGGATTTGAAGGACTATTGTGGTTCAGCTCAAAGAAGAAGATTACATGCTACCATAGATGAGACGCAACAGAAGATCTTCGAGATGATGAGGTCATTTAAGATGGAAAAGGTGCACATTCAACAGATGGTTGAAAGATTTAAGGGAACCCTTAGCGGTTTAGAAGAATTAGAAACAAGGTTGACTGATTATCTGTTAAAGGCAGGTGGAAAACCAGTGTCTTATTTGGAGGAATGCCTAGAGGAATTGTCAACCACCGAAGAAGGTGGTGAGAAGGTTAAGGCCTTAAATTTGCCAAAGGAAGAGATCTCATCTCTCACAGCTAACATAAAAGAAACTAAGGTTTCTATTGATGAAATAGAGGATAGGGCGACTATGTCCTTAGAAGCGTTGAGGAAGCTAGATAGGGAAATAGATGCCGGCTTGAGAAAGTCAAAGGCCGCCAAAAATGAGCTCATAAAAGCCAATCTCAGATTGGTGGTGAGTATCGCAAAGAAGTATACCAATAGAGGACTTCAATTCCTTGATCTTATCCAGGAAGGGAATATCGGTTTGATGAAGGCGGTTGATAAATTTGAATATCAAAGGGGATATAAATTCAGCACCTACGCTACCTGGTGGATCAGACAGGCTATAACAAGGGCCATTGCTGATCAGGCAAGGACAATAAGGATACCGGTTCATATGATAGAAACTATTAACAAGCTTATTAAGATCTCACGGAGCCTCGTCCAAGAGCATGGCAGGGAGCCAAGCCCGGAGGAGATTGCAGAGAGGATGGGGTTCCCCTTGGAAAAGGTCCGGAAGGTTTTAAAGATAGCCAAAGAGCCTATTTCTCTGGAAACACCCATTGGCGAAGAAGAAGATAGCCATTTAGGAGACTTTATTGAGGATAAGAAGATCATGTCCCCAGTTGAAGCGGTTACAAAGTTTGACTTAGGTGAGCAGACAAGAAAGGTGATGACGAGCTTGACACCCAGAGAGGAAAAGGTATTGAGAAAGAGATTCGGTGTAGGTGAAAAGGCCGATCATACCCTGGAAGAGGTAGGAAGGGAATTTAGTGTCACAAGAGAGAGAATAAGGCAGATAGAGGCTAAGGCCTTAAGGAAACTGAGGCATCCAAGGAGAAGGAAGTTATTGGAGAGCTTTACTGAATCTTAAGTGAAGCCCTCAATGCTTTTATTTTCCTTGACATCCAAATTTTAATTCAGTTACCATACCTTAACGGAAACAAAGGGGCCCATAGCTCAGTTGGAAGAGCCACCGGCTCATAACCGGTAGGTCCCTGGTTCGAGGCCAGGTGGGCCCACCATGGGTGCTTTTAGAATGTTCATCCGAATGAAAAGAGGGTGCCCTTTTAAGATAGGACGCCCTCTCATTTTTTTCTGACACAGACTATATAAGGTGTGAAATTGGATGGAAAACTCAAGGTGCTCTTAATGATACAGTCAATTGATACCCGACTTGATGATATAAGAAGGGAAAAAGAGCAGACCCCTAGAGAGATTGAAAAATTAGAGGATGACCTTGATCTTCTAAAGAAAGCCATGGAGCAGGATTTATCTAGCCTTGAAGAGCTAAAAGAGGGCAGAAGGAAAGTTGAAAGGGAGCTAGAGGAGATAGAGCCCAGATTTAAGAAAAGCAAGGCAAGGCTTAACGAGGTCAAGTCAAATAAGGAATATCATGCAATCTTGAAAGAGATTGAAGAGCTCAAGGAACTTATCTTTCAAAAAGAGGAAGTAGTGATAAAATGCATGGAGGAGATAGAGATCCAGGAAAAGGAATGCGCCAATAATGGAGTTAGATGGGAGCAATCTCAAAAGGGATATAAAAACAAGGAAAAACAATTTTTGGAAAGGATGAAAGAGCTTGATAGTGAAGTTCAATCTCTTAATGACAGAAGGACGGAATTGTCCCAGAAGGTTGATCAGGATCTGTTGCGGACATATAATGGCTTGAGGATGCATTTGAAAGGTCGGGTAATAGCCCCAGTAATAGATTTTGTATGTCAGGGATGTCACTTAGGTATTCCTCCTCAGCAGTATAATGATCTGATCAAGGGAGATTCACTGCAGAGTTGTCCTAATTGCAACAGGATTATATATTGGGGAGGCAATAACGGCCTTTAGTTCATGAGTTCATGCTGGAGCTGGCTAGAGATAATTCTAAGATTGATGTTAGAGCAGGGCAAATGGCTGCTGTTCTATGTTTTACATAGAAGGGAGGAAAGTCCGGGCTCCACAGGGCAGGGTGCTGGGTAACACCCAGTCCCGGTGACGGGAAGGAAAGTGCCACAGAAAATATACCGCCTTATCAGAGGCTGGTCTATCTGATTGGGTAAGGGTGAAAAGGCGAGGTAAGAGCTCACCGCTCCGTTGGTGACATCGGAGGCTTGGCAAACCCCACCCGGAGCAAGACCAAATAGGGGGACGTTTGAGGGTGGTCCGTCCGAGTCCCCGGGTAGGTCGCTTGATCCCGATAGCAATATTGGGGCTAGATGAATGGCCATTGTTCCGTAGAGGGTGACTGATACGGGAAACAGAACCCGGCTTATGACCTGCTCTCACATCATCATCTATGTGGAGAGGACTGATGTTTATTGCAGCTAATTTTTTAACAGCCCTTGCAAAGATATTGAACCTAGGTTTGACTGTCTATATGTGGATTGTTATTGGCAGGGCTATAGTCTCCTGGGTGAACCCTGATCCTTACAATAGTATTGTGAGGTTCTTATATGCTACAACCGAGCCTGTTCTTTACAGCATAAGGAGGAGGTTGCCGACAAATCTTGGTGGTTTCGATTTTTCACCTATTATTGTTATCTTGGCTATTATCTTCTTTCAGACCTTTGTGGTTGACAGTTTACTTCAGTTCGCAGCCCAGCTTGGTCCACGATAGTGAGTGATCCTGCTCTTAAAGTCAAACTCTTACCCCGTTCATCTATGAATAAGATAGTGGGTTTTGAGGGGGATATTCTGAAGGTAAAGGTTAAATCTGCCCCCGTCGATGGTTTGGCAAATCAGGATCTGATAATTTTGCTGTCCAAGCGTCTAAGGATTCCTAAGGAGAGGATAGAGATTATATCCGGTCACAAATCAAGATCAAAGACAATAAGGTTTTACGGTATAGAAAAAGATGATCTTTTCCTCCTTTTGAATGGTTAAGCCCAACCATGGTATCCTACCTATGAAAACGGGCCCAATATCCCCGCATTACCTATCCAAAAAAGGATAACTAATCCCTGAAAGCTGGCTTAAGAGGAAGGCAAATATTTACATTTTTGTTGCCAAAACGTGTATTTTCCCTTTAAATAGAAAATATATATACTAAATGCTAAGGTCCTGATGTAAGATCAACTTGTTACAGTCGATAGCTCATTTTTTCGATGATTAGTCTAACTGGGAAAAAGATAGTCCTTGGAATAACTGGAAGTATAGCAGCCTATAAATCCGCTGAACTAGTAAGGCAGCTAAAAAAGGTAGGTGCGGTGGTCAGAGTAGTAATGACTGCAAATGCCACAAGGTTTGTAACCCCCCTTACATTTGAAACGCTCTCCGGCAATAGAGTCATATGGGATATGTTTTCACAGTATGGGACATCGATTGATCATATATCACTGGGCCAGGACAGTGATCTGATACTAATTGCACCAGCAACGGCAAATTTTTTGGCAAAGATTGCCCATGGGCTTGGAGATGATTTTATTTCTACCCTCATCCTGGCGGCCACTGCTAAGATTCTCATCTGTCCGGCTATGGATAAAGAGATGTTTTCAAACAGTATAGTCCAGGCCAATATCCGTAGCTTGAAAGAGAGGGGTTTCATAGTGATAGAGCCAGCAAGGGGTTTGTTGGCCAGTGGATCAGTAGGATTGGGGCGGTTTCCCGATCCTATAATCATTTTGGAAGAGGTAGGGCGTCTGCTTACCGATCATGATCTGGAGGGACTGAGGGTTCTTGTTACTGCAGGTCCAACAATTGAGTATATTGATCCAGTAAGGATAGTGACCAACAGATCTACAGGTAAGATGGGTTACGCAATGGCAAGGGCTGCATGGAGAAGGGGGGCAGAGGTTACACTGGTAACTGGACCAACTCATCTTGATCCACCGCAAGGGATACAAATGATTAAGGTTAAAACGGCTGAAGAAATGAGGGAGGCGGTCTTACATAATTATAAAGACAAGGATGTGGTTATCAAGGCAGCTGCAGTAGGCGATTACAGACCCGTGAGAAAGTCCCGAGAAAAGGAGAAGAAAAAAAAGGACCCTATAGTACTGGAGATGATGGCCACACCAGATATCTTGGCAGAGCTGGGCACGGATAAGGGACATATTAGCTTGGTGGGCTTTGCTGCAGAGACTACTCATCACATAGCAAACGCAAAGGATAAGATAAGAGAGAAGAACCTGGACTTGATTGTGGTTAACGATGTGTCAAGGGAGGATAGGGGGTTTGCTGCTGACTCAAACGAGGTCACGATGATTGATAGAAAAGGAAACGAGGAAACAGTTCCCCTCATGCCAAAAGAGGAGGTGGCAGATAGGATACTTGACAAGATAAAGGGATTAAGGACGGCATGAATGTAAGAGAAGAGGTAATGCATTTGGTAGGACAGATAAAAAGACAGCTGATAAGCAGTCAGGAGATTGGACTTGACGCCCCTTTTGTCTCTACCAATAGCCTCAACTACCTTAAAAAGGGGCCTCAAATGGATGCAGCACCCTTAGGAGAGGACTTTTGCTGGAGCAGCCTGAAGGAGTTGAAGGATTTTATGAGTAATTGTGAGCGGTGCAGGCTGAGTACAGAGAGAAAAAATATGGTCTTCGGTGAGGGGCTACCTCATGCCAGACTTGTCTTTGTTGGTGAGGCCCCCGGGATGGAGGAAGATGTAACAGGAAGGCCGTTTGTGGGCCCGGCAGGGAAGCTCCTGACCGACATTATAAAGGCTATGGGCCTAACAAGAGAGGAGGTCTACATCGGTAACATAG
Source organism: Deltaproteobacteria bacterium (assembly GCA_020349945.1). Taxonomy (GTDB): domain Bacteria; phylum Desulfobacterota; class DSM-4660; order Desulfatiglandales; family B25-G16; genus JABXJZ01. The sequence continues at coordinate 1,265,821 of CP070704.1, read as the reverse complement.
TTAAGTGTCGTCCTCCAGATAATAGGGATCCAGAGCCGGATGAGATAGGAATGTGCCTTCCTTTTCTCAAGGCCCAGATTTCCTTCATCGAGCCGGAGATCATCTGCTCCCTTGGCAGGATACCTGCTCAGAGCCTGGTCAGTAGAAATTTCAAGATAACAAGGGATAGAGGTCAGTGGCACTACTTCCTTGGTATCCCTTTAATGCCCACGTATCACCCAGCATATCTATTGAGGTATCCCCACGCCAAAAGGGACGTTTGGGAAGATATGCAAAAGATAATGAAAGAGTTGAGGTTAAAAGATCCGAGGGAGTTAAGAGATCAGAACAAAGACTAACAAATTGCTTTTTGTCATCGTTCTTATTGCCTTCACCATAGGCTCATTTATCCATGATGTCCGGGGTGAACAAAATACTGCCATGGTGATTGAGCTTGAGGGTACTATCAATCCCGGCACAGCCCAATTTGTGACCAGAGGTCTGAAGAAGGCCGGAAGCGGCAAATACATGCTGGTCATTATTAGGCTGGATACCCCTGGTGGTCTTGATCCTTCTATGAGGAGCATTGTGAAGGGTATACTCAACGCCTCTCTGCCGGTTGTGGTTTATGTTGCTCCAAGGGGGGCAAGAGCAGCCTCAGCTGGGGTGATGATTACCATAGCTGCCCACGTCGCGGCCATGGCTCCTCAAACAAACATAGGGGCAGCCCACCCTGTTAGTGCCGGTGGCAAAGAGATTGACAAGACCATGTCTGAGAAGGTGGTTAATGACATGGTTGCCTATGCCAGGAGTATTGCAGAGGAGAGGGGAAGGAACGCGGACTGGGTCGAGAAGGCTATCAGGGAAAGCGTGAGCATAACAGGGGAGGTAGCAGTCAAAAATAGTGTAGTTGATCTGGTGGCCAGGGATGTGGATGACCTTTTAGGCCTTTTAGATGGTAAGGAGATATTGCTGGACAACAGTAAGGTAAAACTAGAGACTAAAGGGCTGAAATTGATGTATTTTAGTCCAGGATGGAGGGATAGGGTATTAGGGACTATCAGTAATCCAAATATAGCCTATATCCTTATGATGATTGGACTGGCAGGCCTCTATTTTGAGCTTGCCCATCCTGGTGCCATTTTCCCAGGCGTTATTGGTGCTATTTCGCTTATATTGGCCTTCTTTGCATTTCAGACATTGCCGGTAAATTATGCCGGACTTCTCCTCATTGCCCTGGCCATTATATTCTTTATAGCAGAAATAAAGGTTTCAAGTTATGGCCTTTTATCTGTGGCTGGTCTCATTTCACTGATCCTCGGATCGGTGATGCTTTTTGAGAATATTGGGGTGTCCTTGAGACTTATGATGCCCACTATTGTTTTGATAGGGGGTTTTTTTATTACAATCGCCTTTTTGGCATTCAGGGCCTATAGGGGAACAGCAAAAGGAGGACTGGACGGACTGCTCGGTGAAGTCGGTATTGTAGAGGAGAGGATTGACCCTGTTGGCTTGATCTTTGCTCATGGGGAGTATTGGAAGGCTAGCTGCACGGAGGTTGCTGAACAAGGTGAGAAGGTGCGGATTATAGGCTCGAAGGGCCTTGAGCTCATAGTCAAGAAGGAGGAATAGTTCGTTGAGGTTGTCGGGTTTCTTGAGTTCGTGGTGTTGAAACCCCATAAACCCGATGAACACAATGAACACACCAAACACAAAAGGAGGTTACCATGTTCTATATCCTTGCAATAGTATTTCTCCTGCTCTTTCTGAGTGCAGCAATCAAGGTACTCAGGGAGTATGAGAGGGGGGTGATCTTTCGCCTAGGAAGGATCATCAACACCAAGGGGCCCGGCCTGATTATCATTATCCCCCTTGTTGATAAGCTGGTGAAGGTGAGCCTCCGGCTTGTTGCCATGGATGTCCCCTCCCAGGATGTAATCACCAGGGATAATGTCTCAGTAAAGGTCAATGCGGTCATTTACTTCAGGGTCATGAATCCAAACAATGCGGTCATTGAGGTGGAGAACTACCTGTTTGCCACCTCACAGCTTGCCCAGACAACCCTGAGGAGTGTCTGCGGACAGGTGGAGCTCGATGAACTGTTGGCAGAGCGGGACAAGATCAACACCAGGCTCCAGACCATCCTGGATAAACACACTGATCCCTGGGGCATCAAGGTCTCCAATGTGGAGGTCAAACACATTGATCTTCCCACTGAGATGCAGCGCGCTATGGCCAAGCAGGCAGAGGCTGAAAGGGAGCGGAGGGCAAAGGTCATCAATGCCGAGGGTGAGTTTCAGGCCGCCGGCAAGCTGGCAGAGGCAGCCACCAAGATACAGGACTTTCCCTATGCCCTTCAGCTGCGGTATCTTCAGACCCTGAGGGAGGTTTCAGCTGAGAGCAACTCAACTACCCTCTTTCCAATCCCGATTGATCTGTTTAGGCCATTTTTTAAGAAAAAGAGTAATGTGAGGAGATAATTATTATGGGGACAAGGGAAAAACAGGAGAAAAAGGAAAAGGATTTAGAACGGATGACTGTTAAGGAGTTAAGGGCGGTGGCCGCTGAAAGTACCGATTTAGTTGGTATTCACGCAATGAAGAAGGCTGAGTTATTGGCGGCAATTAAAGAGGCAAAGGCAGTTAAAGAAGAAAAGGCCCCAAAGGAAAAGATTGAAAAAACAGGAATCACTGTCAGACAGCTCAAAGAAAAGATTGTTGAGCTTAAGAGAAAAAGGGAAGAGGCCAGGGAGGCAAAAGATAAGCGGATGACTGATATATTGAGGAGGAGGATAAATAGGGCAAAAAAAAGGATGAGAAAGGTATCCCAGGCTTAGACCCTCGTATAACACCCCCCACCCTTAGAAGCCTACTTTTCAGGCACAAGACCTGTGTGAAATCATGATCACTCAAAACAGTACTGATTTTCCCAGCCAGGTAATTGCAGTTATTCCCGCCGCAGGCTCTGGGAGCAGGATGGGTTCGAGAAAGGCAAAGCAATTTATAGATCTCTGCGGGAAGCCAGTTTTAGCGGTTACCCTGAGTCATTTTCAAAGATGTAGTCTGGTTGACGGGATTGTGGTTGTACTTTCTCAAGATGATGTTGATTATTGCCTTAGGGAGATAGTGGATAGGTACGAACTGACAAAGGTTCTTAAGGTCATTGGCGGGGGAAAAAGGAGGCAGGATTCTGTAAGGAAAGGAATTGAGGCTATTACTAACTCCTGTCGGTGGGTGCTTATCCACGATGGTGTCAGACCTTTAGTTACAAGCGGACTTCTCCAAAGGGTAATTACGGCTGCTAGAGATTTCAGGGCAGTGATTACGGGCCTCCCTATTAGAGAAACGGTCAAGGAGATAGATAGCCAAGGCAGGGTGCTAAGATCAATTGATCGAAGGTACTTATGGCTAATTCAGACGCCCCAGATCTTCAGATGGGAGGATATAAATCTGGCTCATCAAAAGGCACGTGCACATGGGTGGGAGGAGGCAACAGATGATGCTTTTCTGATTGAGAAAATGGGGATCCCAATAAAGATAATCGAAGGGGAGGAGGATAATATAAAAATAACAACACCCCAGAACCTTGAATTCGCGCGGTTTTTAATCTCAAGGCACTCACAGTAGCCATGTTTATCAGAATTGGTACACGGGCCAGCAGACTGGCCCTTGCCCAAACTAAATGGGTACATGATAGGATTTCATCCCAATACCCTGATATCAGGGTTGATGTAATTACGATAAGAACCAGGGGCGACAGGATAGTTGATAAACCCCTCAGCACTATCGGCGGAAAAGCGTTATTCGTAAAAGAGATAGAAGAAGCCCTTACAAGGAGAGAGATAGATGTAGCTGTTCATAGCCTGAAGGATGTTCCTGGTGAACTGCCAGATGGTTTGCATATCGACATTATCCCCGAGAGAGAAGACCCACATGATGTCATGATCTCTAAGGATAATATACCACTTGAAGATCTACCGGAGGGCTCCTGCATAGGCACAAGCAGTTTGAGACGTTCTGCCCAGCTTCTCCATTATCGGCCAGGTGTAAAGATTGTTCCCTTAAGGGGAAATCTGGAAACCAGGATCAGAAAACTGGATACTGCTGATATCCACGCAATTGTTGTTGCCGCGGCTGGTTTAAAGAGAATAGGTCTTGAGGATACGATAACCCAAGCCTTTTCTTTTGATCTCATGTTGCCTGCAATTGGGCAAGGTGCCCTAGGTCTTGAGCTAAGGCAGGATGATCAGGAAACAAGGGACATATTAGCTTTTTTGGATCATTACCCAACGAGGGTGGCAGTAGAGGCTGAACGATCTTTTCTGATGGGGCTAAAAGGTGGCTGTCAGCTCCCTGTTGCTGGTCTTGCAAGGTTTGAGGGTGGATCTATCTATTTAGATGCTCTTGTGGCTAATCTTGATGGAGGCACTATATTTCGGGATGTGGTTATCGGTCCACCTGAAAGGGCCAGGGAACTTGGAGCGACCTTGGCAGATAGGCTTTTAGATGCTGGGGCTAGGAAAATCCTGGATGACATCTACGGAAAACAGTTAATGCATGCATCAAAAGGTGAAGGGCTTGAAAGATAAGGCGAAAGGAATCGTTTATCTTGTAGGGGGTGGCCCAGGAGATCCTGATCTCATTACCGTGAGAGGGAGAGAGTGCCTTCAAAGGGCCGATGTCATCGTTTACGATTACCTTGTAAACGAATCGCTTTTATCCTTGGCAGGTAAGGAGGCAGAGCTTATATATGTAGGCAAGAAAAGCGGCAGACATACAATAAGTCAAAGGGAGATAAATAATCTTCTGATTGAGAGGGCAAAAAAGGGTCTAACGGTAGCAAGGTTAAAAGGAGGTGATCCATTTATCTTTGGAAGAGGAGGGGAGGAGGCCATGGAACTCTCTAAGGCAGGGATAACATTTGAGATTGTCCCCGGGGTAACATCGGCAATAGCGGTCCCTGCTTATGCGGGGATACCTCTGACACACAGAGATTATTCCTCTACGGTATGCTTTATAACCGGGCATGAGGGTTCCACCAGAGAGGAGTCAACTATCAATTGGGATGCCCTCGCAAGGTCTTCAGGGACCCTGGTATTCCTTATGGGAATTGGCAACTTAGAGAGGATAGCCAAAACGTTGATGGGCAAAGGCAAACCATCGAGTTGTCCAGCGGTAGTAATAGGCAATGGTACTATGCCCAATCAAAACACAATAATCGGGACCCTTGCCAATATTAGCCAAAAGGTGAAAGAGGCGGATCTTACACCACCAGGGGTAATCGTGGTCGGCGATGTGATAAATCTGAGGCACCATCTGGGTTGGTTTGAATCAAGGCCACTCTTTGGCAAGAGGATTGTGGTTACCAGACCAGAAGATCAGGCAGGGAACTTTATCAAGACCCTATCGGAGTTAGGTGCCCGGTGCATATTGTTTCCAACCATAGAAATAATACCCCCCGCAACATGGAAGGAAGTCGATAAGGCAATAGAGAATCTTTCCAAATATGACTGGATATTATTTAGCAGTGTTAACGGGGTGAAATATTTTTTTGAACGATTAGATAGAGCACGACACGATGCTCGGTATCTCAAGGGGACCAGGGTTGCGGCTATAGGACCAAAGACTGAAGTAGCTTTAATGGCTAAGGGGGTGAGACCCGACCTGATTCCTGATACGTATTGGGCAGAGGGTGTTGTGGAAGAATTGAAAAGACACCCCCTTGATGGAAAAAGGGTACTCCTGCCAAGGCCTGCAATTGCAAGGGACTATATTCCCGAAAAACTCAAGAGTCTGGGAGCCCTCGTGGATGAGGTTGAGGTATATCAGACAGTGCGGCCGGAATATAGTCAGGACGAATTGGACGGGTTATTTAAGGATGGCAAGATAGATATGATCACCTTCACAAGTCCCTCAACCGTTACTAATCTTTTGGCCTTGTTTGAAGGTAAATCGATCTACGAGGGGATTTCAAAGGTAGAGATTGCCTGTATTGGGCCAATTACTGCTCAAAAGGCAATTGAAGCAGGGCTCAAGGTAACTATAGTACCTGATGAGTATACGGTGGGCGCCCTTACCAGGGCCATCGTCGAATTTTATAAACAACATTAACTCTGTTATATAAATACTTGATTTATTTTATCTTACTGATAGCTGAATTCTGCCTGCTGAACACTTACCATTACATCAATCCCCAGACCTTCCTGGATGCCCAAATTACCTTATCCAGAAGTTGTTTTGGGCACACCAGTAATCCATAAGGATTTTCGATATCTCTGGACGATCTGAGATAGCTTATCTTCTCCCCAGTGCCTGAAAGGAGAACACCTCCGGCCTCGGAAACAATAGCTTCACAGGCGCAGGTATCCCATAAGTTTGTCCCGCCCGAAGGGTGCACATATATATCTACTTGTCCACTAATAACCATAGCTACTTTTCTTCCTACGCTTCCTGACAAAATCACATCCTGAACTTTCAGTAACTGAATGAATTTGTCTACCCTTGGGTCCCTGTGTGAACGGCTGACAGCAAGACGCAAATGTTTCGAGTCAGTAGTATCAGGGATCTTTACCCGTGATGACGTCTGTTCTTGGGATAGCCAGTTCTTATAGGCACCTAATCCTTTACATGCATAAAGCTCCAATCCAGTAGCTGGCTCTACCACCACACCAATGGTCGGTTTACCAGAATGTGTTAACCCAACCATGGTTACAAATTCACCATTGGCCTTGATGAAATCGCTCGTGCCATCCAAGGGGTCAATCATCCAGACCCATTCAGATCCAGTTTTATCCCATGAATCAGGCTCCTCCTCCGTTAGGATAGCGTGGTCAGGAAACATGCTTTTCAGCATTTTTGTAATAATCTGATTTGCGGCCATATCTGCAGCGGTTATGGGATTATCTCTGCCCTTTTCTCTGATACCAATATTGCCACCTAACAGATATTGCTCGTATATCTCCCGTATCTTTTCTGCTCCTAACCGGGCTGCTTGTCTGGCACTATCCAATAAGGATTCCAGGTCTTGTTTCATCAGGAGCTCCATTAAATTTGAAGGTTAGACAACGTAAATTGTTGACAAATGGTGTGCATAAGGTTAGATTTTTTTATATAATATAGCAAGGTAGTTTTTTTGCCGAAGTGGCGGAATTGGTAGACGCGCTAGGTTCAGGACTTAGTGGGTGTATGCCTGTGCGGGTTCGATTCCCGCCTTCGGCACCATAGGCAAATACTTAATCATCTAGCCCTACCTCGGTAGGGCTTATTTTTTCGGGTTCGTTGACGTTTCGTCCAACAAGCTGTCGTGGCTTTGAAATGCTGTTTTGCTTGCCTCACAAGCGTTTTTCTCATCCAATAGTCAATTGAATTGACAGCACTGTTTCTCGCTTGATAGACTTCGTCCAGTTTGAGATTGACCTTTCGTCCTCTCTTCTTTCCCGGTTAGTTGTGGACAGGAACAGCATGATGATTCCGGAGAGCATGTCGAGACAAGAGCGGTTTGAAGCGGCAGTGGCCCTTGAGATGCCAGACAGGGTGCCTGTCATGCCATTGATGACCGCCTTTGCTGTTCGTTGCCAGGGTCTGACCCAAGGGGAGGCATGGCGCGACCTGGACAAGGGCTTTAAGGCGATGTTAGATACCTTTAACGATCTAGGGGGATTCGACAGGCTCTACAAACCGAACCTCTATTGGCCTATGATCGGGGGTAGATTTTGTTCAGCACCGGCAAGAAACCTGATCCCTGGAAGAGATCTCCCTGAGGACGCCCTGAACCAAATCGATGAAAGGGAGCTTTTCGCCAGAGACGATTATGATAAGCTGGCCGCTTTGGGCTGGAATACCTTCTGGGGCGAACACTATGAGAGAATGAGCGGTCGCAGCATGGATCGGCTCATTTCCACTCAGAACCGTCTTTTGGACCAGTACATCAAAGAGGTGGAGGCCTGCCATGACCAAGGCATATTTCCTCTGTTCGGAGCCTATGTGGATTCTTCTATCATGGCCTTTTCCATGTGTCGGAGCTTGACCCAGTTTACCATGGATCTCTATGAGGTCCCGGGAAAGGTAAAGGCAGCGATGGATGCCTCATGCAATGATCTTATTCAGAACACCTTAGATGCGATTTCGTTGACCAAGATCCCGCTCGTCTTTATCGTCCTGGAACGGGGCTCCGGATTCTACTATCGCCTCGATATTTTCGAGGAATTTGAATGGCCCTATCTTCAACGTTATGTGGATGCATTTGTATCAGAGGGCCTGACCCCATGGTTCCATTTCGACACTGATTGGGGCTTGAATCTTCCATATCTGAAGCAACTACCCAGAGGCAAGTGCGTATGTGATTTGGATGGAACAACCGATATCTTCAAGGCAAAGGAGATACTCGGTGGACATATGTGCATTAGCGGCGATGTCCCTGCCTCCCTTCTGACTTTAGGAACCCCTGAGCAAGTCAGCGACTACTGTCAGAAGCTTATCGACGTGGTGGGAAAAGCAGGAGGATTCTTTCTGACCACCGGTTGCGAGTGCCCTGTAGATGCCAAGTTTGAAAACGTGAAGACGATGGTCGAGGTTGCAAAGACCTACAAAGGAAAGTTCTAAAACGTAAACGATCACGGAGTTTCGGTATCGCTTAACCCTTAGCCCCTGGAATTAAGACCTCAAAATCCGAATGTCCAAATTCTAAACAATGACCAAATTTTTGAAATTGAAACGAGCAAAACCTAAGAACTGATATTCCATGGCAAACAGTAATCTTTTTTGAACACTTGGGAATTTGTTTTTTTGAATTTGTTTCGGATTTCGTGCTTCATATTTCGGATTTGTCCGCCTGCAAGGGATGAAAGTCCATGCCCGGGAATCAAAAAAGCTCTAATTAGGCTTGCTCAAGGCATATATAGGGACAGGAGAGGGAGATGACAATGGAAGGGAAATTGAAACAGGCGTTTCTCGACATGAAGAGGCAGGACGCTATTGACCTTGCGGAAAAGGAGCTTCGATCAGGAGCCGATTCCTTTGCTATCTTGAAGGAGTGTCGGGATGCAATGGAAGAGGTGGGGAAGCGGTTTGAGACAGGTGAATTTTTTCTCAGCGAGCTCATCTACTCGGCCGAGGTCTTTAAGGCCGTGAGCGCTCTTCTCGAGCCAAGTATCACATCAACACTGCCCGAGGAGGATTCTAAGGTAGTGGTGGTCTTTGGCACCCCACGAGGTGATATCCACGATTTGGGCAAGAACATCGTAATAACCATGATGCGGGCCCAGGGCTTTACTGTTCATGACCTCGGCGTTGATGTGCCTTCGGAAAGATTTATCGAGAAGCTCCAGGAGGTGGGGGCACCTATCCTTGCCCTTTCGGCCCTTATCACACCGGCCCTCGTCTCGATGAGGGAAACCATCTCTCTTTTGGTAGATAAGGGATTCCGGAAAAATACCTTTGTGATCATCGGTGGAGGGGTTACAACAGACTTTGCCAGGAAGGAGGTAGGCGCCGATGCCCAAACATTGGATCCTGCTAAGGCCATCCGCCTGTGCAGACAATATATTCAGGATAGATCCAGGCCATAAGTGCTGCTTCCAAAGTACCCTTTGATCAAGGAACCTGTCGACCCATGAGGCAATTAACACCGAGAGAAAGGGTTTTGATGGCCATGCGCCATCAGGAGACCGATCGTATTCCACGAGGAGAGCTGCTGATAGAGGAAGCATTCCTCGATCGACTTTATCCGGAAATGGCGAAGGCCTCATTTAGCGAAAAGATGAGACGCTTCGTAGAAGAGGTGGGCCTCGATCTTGTGACGGTGAGAATAAGAGATAACGAGGAAGGGGACAAGGGGTTACAGGAACTGCGTAAATGGGCGACTGAAACGCCCTACTTTGTCACGGCCCTTGTGGATGGCCTCTTCTGGAAACCAGAGGACCCCATTTCCTTTGAGGAATTTGTCCTGGGAATTCATCAGGGTGAGGGTCGGATTTGGGAACTGATCCAGATCAAGAAGGAGAGGGCATTGAAGTTAATACAAAGGTGCCTCGATGAAGGGGCCTTTGGCTTTATAATCGGGGATGATCTTGCATATGACCAAGGCCCCTTTATCTCCCCACAAGATCTTTGCAGATGGATCTTTCCGGGCCTTCAGGAGATGGTGGAGGCCATAAAGATGGGCAACGGAGTGGCCTTTCTCCATAGTTGTGGAAATCTGACCGGGATTATAGACCTGATCCTTTCCTTTGGCTTCGATGGCCTGCATGGCCTGGCTCCCTCCGCAGGAAATGACCCTGTGGCCATCCGGCAAAAGACGAAAAAGAGACTCACTCTCATGGGCATCCTCGAAGTGGATCGGCTCCAACCCAGACAACTCGAGGCCATGAAAGAGGAGATCATTCGTCCGCTGGCCGATGGGGGAGGCTACATTCTTGGATCAGCAGAGGGCCTTTCAGTAAATACCCCCCTCGATTCGTTCAGGGCCCTCTATTCGGGAAGATCAGCCTAATCTTTCTGCCATTAGCCCTCCAGCTTTTATCCTTCTCTTTTTGTTTTCAAAATACTAGGATCTATTATATAAATTGCTGGTACTGTTTTGTGAATTTAGAGAATTCAACGCAAAGCCATTGAACCAGGATAATATTAAGGAGAGTAACACCCCCGGTTTATTGGATTGTGAGCGTCAGTTAGTTTTTCTGAGAAATTTAGTGCCTGAAGGCAGGACGTTATCGCATAGATACGATGAGTCAGTTTCCCTTTCAGAATCGTCTAGAGGCTTTAAGATGTAAGTTTGATAGCCTTGGAGTGGATACTATGTGGATTATCCAGCCGGAGAATCGCAGGTATCTCTCCGGTTTCAAGGCCGGTGATGGACAGCTACATGAGTCCTCAGGTTCCCTATTCATAACGGTGGATCAGACTCTTCTGCTAACAGACTCCAGGTACACGATCCAGGCACAGGAAGAGGCGGTTGGCTTTGAGGTCATAACTCATAAGGAAGGGGCAGTTAATTCATTGCCCGAGATCTTTGACCGCTTAAATACGCGAAGATTGGGATTTGAAGGAGGTTACCTGGTCTGGGATCTCTATGAAGAGGCAAGACAGAGGACCTCGAATCATTCCCCATCGGTGGAGCTTATCCCGCTTTCTGGCGTGGTTGAAGGGATGAGAGAGATCAAGGAGCCAGAAGAAGTCGAGCTAATAAGAAAATCAGCGCAGCTTATAGGCGATGTTCTTGCGCAGGTAATCGAGGAATTAAGACCCGGTCAGGTTGAAAAGGATGTAGCCTGGAGGATTGAGACCCTTATACACGAAAAGCATGCTGACGGGGTTGCCTTCCCACTCATTGTAGCCTCAGGTCCAAATAGCGCCTTGCCTCATGCAATCCCTACAGACGGAATAATTACGGAAGGTGAACCGATAATTTTTGATGTGGGTGCCAGGGTTGATGGTTACTGTTCAGATATGACGAGGACCATTTTCTTAGGAAAACCTTCATCGTATTTTAGAGAGATTTACCATATTGTTCGGGAGGCACAGGTCTCTGCTCTAGGGTCTATAAGGCCTGGAATAAAGAGCGCCGAGGCAGATTCCATTGCCAGGGATATTATAAAAAAGGCTGGATTTGGTGATTTTTTTGGCCATTCCCTTGGTCATGGAATTGGCCTGGCCCCTCATGAAAGGCCTGCTGTGGGACCACTGAAGCCAGAGGTATTAGAAGAGGGGATGGTTTTTACCGTTGAGCCCGGGGTCTATATACCAGGTAATGGTGGTGTCCGGTTGGAGGAAATGGTCATACTTGAAAAAGATGGTGTAAGGGTTCTGACAACCAACGAGAATTTTTATTCGTTTTAGGGAAGATATAATATGCCCGTGACGGAAGACTATCCTGAGGACCAATTACTAGATCAGTTTATGAATCAACTTAAGGTTGAGAGGGGTTTGGCTGCAAATACAATCCTGGCCTATAATCACGACTTAATCAGCTTTTTTGATTTTCTAAAACGGAGGGGAGTCTCTCCTATTCAGATTAACCAGCGGGATCTGTTTTCCTTTATAGCTGAAAAGAAGGCCCGACTATCGCCCAGATCGCTGGCCAGGAATCTTGTTTCGATTAGAATGTTTTACCGTTTTCTGGTATCCGAAGGGAAAATTAACTCTAATCCTGTCAGGTTAATGGGTATACCAAGGATGTATCAGCATCTGCCCGATGTCTTAAGCAGGGATGAGGTGGAGGCCCTTCTCTTACAGCCTGATACCATGACTGTTTTGGGAAGGAGGGATAAGGCTATTTTGGAGGTTTTGTACGCCACAGGGCTAAGAGTTAGTGAACTGATAGGCCTTAAAATAAGCAACATTAACCTGCAAGCCGGCTATATTCGGACAATAGGGAAGGGCTCCAAGGAAAGAATCGTGCCCATGGGCACTAAAGCTATAGATTCCCTCAAGCAGTATGTAAGAAACAGCAGGCCCTCTTTTTTAAAAAAGGGCGAATTCCCGAATCTGTTTCTCAATAGCAGGGGAAAACCGATGACAAGACAGGGATTATGGAAGATTATAAGAAACTATGCCTTAAAGGCCGGAATTACCAAGACAGTTACTCCCCACACAGTTCGACACTCATTTGCTACCCATCTCCTGGAAGGAGGGGCTGATCTGAGATCAGTTCAGATTATGTTAGGACATGCTGATATATCTACAACCCAGATATATACCCATGTAGCCAGAGAAAGACTAAAAGAGATTCATGAAAAATATCATCCCAGACCATGAGCCTACTATTTGTCTGGAGTATAATTGGTTACTAAATTCAATAATTTTGGTAATTTTTTGTTTGACTAACTGTGAAATAATATTATAATTCTTTATTAACGCGGGGTGGAGCAGTCTGGTAGCTCGTCGGGCTCATAACCCGAAGGTCCCTGGTTCGAATCCAGGCCCCGCTACCAGATAAGACCATATTCAATTAAGGGATCAGGAAAAGCTTGATTCCTTTTTTATTGGTAGAAGCGTCAGGAAGCTGTAGTTAATAAAAAACCCACGGGAGAACCGTGGGTTTTTTGAAAGGTGCTAGAAACGTGCTCTCATATTAATGACTTGCACGTCTCAAGCTCGCTATTGGTTTTGTCTTTAATGAAGGCTATTCGGATCTGCTGAGCTTATTATCAGTAACCTCTCATGTATTTTTCGGATTCAACTGACCATGTTTCTTTCCAGGAACCCTTTTCTAGAACTTCAAGAGTCTCCGCCTGGATTGCCTTATATTGTCCGCTGACCGTTCCTGTGACTCGCACCATCTGATTTATGTGTCTTGCGAGAATACCACGGTCTACATTTGGAACATAATAAATATCCTTATCCTTCGTAAGAATCACAAAGACCCTTTCAGCAGCGATCATTGGGTCTTCTTTGCCAACAGGACAGACCTTACCTCCGAGAACACAGTTCAAACCCTGAACCGATCCTTCTACTGTTGCTGCTGACGCCCACACGGGAATCAAGACAAATACCAACAACGCCACAGAAAGTACTAAGGTTTTTTTCATTTTTTCCCTCCTAAGCCTAAATTCGTTAACTTGTTTACCTACCTACGAATAACTACTCAGTAAATATGAATTTCCCTCACCTCCTTCCCGGTTTATATTAGAAGCGACAAGAAAGCATAAGGCTTTCTTGAAGCACAGTAGCGCAGAAGTCAAAGGATGCACTTTATTGATTGTTGTAAGCATCTATCATGCCAAACACGGGTATTTCTCGGCAATTAACGAAAAGATCTGTAAATTCAAGCTATTAGGGGTAATAGTTTCCCTGCTTGGATGTTTTTGAGAGATTTGAATTAGCCTGATCAATATCCCAATTTGGAATACAGAGTAGACAAAACTATTTAAGATTAAATAGTTAAGAGTTGTTAGTGCCATTTTGGCATGCTCCATTTTTAGAAGGCCGTATAGTTAAGAGCCTCATACGATTTTGGAAAGCGTCATTTTGGGCTTGAGATAACTTTTATTCAGGGTACATAAGATCCACGTTTTTGGCCGGCCGTCTCACATTTTGGGCATTTTTTCTCTCACAGTAGTCCTAAGCCTTTTATTTTCCAACGCATTCTTTATTGTCAGTACCAGCTCATCTCTTGAGATGGGTTTGACCAGGTAATCGTAGGCCCCTTTTTTCATACATTGTACTGCAACTTTCGCGTCGTTCTTTGCCGTTACCATAATGCATTCTGTGTTAGGGCTTGTCTTTTTG
>CP070704.1:1228411-1251517 GCA_020349945.1 Deltaproteobacteria bacterium | reverse complement strand
CCATTCCTTACAGGTTTGTTATCTACCGCCCTGACGTGAGCCATGCAGAGATCACCGGCAGCTTTACCGACTGGAGGAGGGTCCGCATGAAGAGGATAGGGGAGACTGGTTACTGGGAAGTTACGCTGAATCTCCCAAAAGGCGAGCACCGGTTCACTTATATTCTGGAGGGACAGTGGAGCTTTGCAGACCCAACCATACAAGCTCGGGAGCAGGATGATTTCGGCGGTGAAAATTCCATCCTTCTCCTGAGGTCATAGACATGAGAAGGATTGTCGTCATAGGTATAGTTATCCTTTCAGCCCTGCTTGCGGCATGTGGAGGTCATTACCATAGTGTGAAGGATGGCGTCGCATATCTCTATGTGACAAAACCCGGTGCTCAGCATATCTACTTTGCGTCTTCAATCGATGGCTACGAGCTTCACCAGGCGCGAAAAATCGATGACAAGACCTGGGAAGTCACCGTGCCTGCATATGTGGAGTTCAGATATTTCTATATGGTAGATGGGGTGGTGTACCTACCTCGCTGCAGGCTCAGAGAAAAGGATGATTTCGGCTCTGAGAACTGTATTTTTATACCAGGGATGTAACCCTTTCCGTTCTCATGCGTTATAGAGATGACAAAGGCAATAAAGGAGGAGAACCATGAAAAAAATATGTCTGGCAGGATTCGCTGCCCTTTTCTGTGCCTCTGTGGCATTTGCAGATGAGGTGGATAACGGTCTCACCAATATCGCGACAGAGCAATTGAGGGAGAGCGCAAGGCAAATGATACGCGTTGGCATAAAGAGCGATGATGCAATTAAGATGACCCGGGTCATGCTGGAGAACCGCTTCAGGCAGGAGAACACATTGAGGGCCCACCAAATCATGATTCGTGCCAAGGAAGAAGGCTTACCGGTTGACCCTATTATGAATAAGGTGCAGGAAGGCATTGCAAAGCGGGTAAAGGAGGAGCATATCATCCAAGCCATGGAGAGGGTCCGGTCCCGCTATGCGTTCGCATATGAAAAAGCCAGGGAGACCACGCAAGACAAAGCACAAATTCAGCGCATAGGGAATCATATAGCTGAGTGCACGGCAGCTGGCATGAATGATTACCATATATATAGAATTATGCACCAGCTGAAATATAGGTCGCAGCAGATGATCAGCGCGCAGAGGACCGAGCTTGCCGCAGAAACCTTCAGGGCTGTGAGGGAGATGGTGCGTTTTGGTGTCTCTTCTTTGCTGGCCACTGAGGTTGCGTGTGAGGCCCTGAAGCATCATTATTCCTCTGAAGAGATGGCGAGGATGAGGATGGCCTTCATCTCCCACTCCAGGAACACTTCCCCTCATATGGTTGCGCAAGGCTATTCCGGTGCTATTCAGCGCGGACAAAACGTCCAAACCCTGGATTTTTCAGGAGGGCTTGGAGCAGGTAAGGTCGGTGGAGCAGCAGGTGCGGCTGGTTCGGCAGGAGGCCCAACTGGCACAGGAGATGGCGGCGCACATGGCGTTAAAGGCAACTCGCATGGCGGTAACCGCTAGAAACGGATACGATTAAGGCCCCTCGGTGAAATCAATGAGTGCATCTCGCGCATCATGAAATATGTGATCGTAATGGCTGGGATTCCATCATACAAACCCTGTGTGGAGGTCTTATTTTGGCCGAGAGCCTTTAAAACAATAGTGGACTTTCAATTTTTAGACGTAATCGTTACAGTTTTAGGATTGCAGTATAGGGCACGCAGTCTGTGCCCTTCGGGTGCATGAGAGACCCGCAATATGTTGTATTTTGAACACATCCGCGAAAATCATGTGCCAGTCTGTCCAACAGCCTTATCCAGAAATTCTCAAATGCATAGTAAGCATTCCACTTAATCCCTCAGGAGCCTCCCATCCTTTCAGCACGCTGGGCCTATAGAGGCTTGACAGTGCTTGAAGTTCCCTATCCCCCCCAAGAAGCTGACGCATTGGCTAGCTCGGAATCAAATTCAGCCATCTTGCATATACAGATGCCGAGTTAAACCAGTGCCAACTATCTGCAATGATTGGAGAATATTTTTAGGTTGGATCTTGGCATGACTTCTGCTAGAGCATTTCAGCAATACATCGGCAAAAAAGCGAAAATTGCCCCCTTAGGATACACTACTGGCGGCAACTGCCGAATAATTTAAGTTAAGATAATATCTATAAACATAATAACCCCAGAAGAGGAATTTGAATGCAGTGCAAATATCACCGTAAGAGGAAGGCAGAATTTTTTTGTGTCAGTTGTAATAGTCCTCTGTGCGAGGAGTGCGCTGAACAAGTTAGACCTGGTCAGTATCTTTGTTTTCAGTGTGCCATGCTGCGTTCTGTTTCGGAAGTTGGAACCTCAATGCGAGAGAGGCGGGTAAAGGAAGACGATAGGAGACTGAAAAAAAAGAAAAAATGGGGCACCTTTCAGTATTTTGTAATCGTTTCTTCAGTCTTGATCCTGGTGATGTGGGGAGTAATTGTATTTGGCGGTCAAAAAAAACCTCCTAGAACGGCCGCGGTTGATTTTACGAAAAGGGAGAGGGTGCTATTATTTATGGTTGATGGTGCTATCAAGCGTTATGCCCATTATGAAAGGAATAAGTATCCTGAACAATTAACCGATCTCATCCCCAAGTACCTGTCACTGAGAGAGAATGAAGTCTCACATTTAAGAAAATTGTCCTATCAGAGGGACTTAAGGGTAGGTTACTGGTTGTCTCTTGCCAGTCCTCAATCGGGCCAGATGAACATTATTTTAACGCCTCAGGGTGTTGAGTATACTTCTCCATCGAGGAAGGGAGCATAAATGGCAAAACGTGCTGGCTTTACACTTATTGAGTTGATGGTTGTTGTTGCTATTTTGGGTATTTTGAGTCTCACGGCAATACCACTGTATCATACGTATCAACAGAGGGCCTATGGATCTGAAGCTATTGTTATGCTCAAGCGGATTCTTGATGCGGAGATCATGTATTTCCTGGACAATGAGAGTTTTTTCCCAGAGGTTGGACAAACAATAATGATATTTCACGGTGATCTCCCTTCTAAGGCTGAGATAACCCAGACAAAAGAGGCCCTTAACATAGCCATTCCGGTTGGCCATTTTCTTGATTACACCGTCACTACTATGCCGGGGCCAACGTGTATCGTAACTATATCATCTTTTGGAAATTCCTTTGCCCTTTTTAAAAATGGTGATTGTGCCATTACTGCAACGGTAGATAGTGCTGGAGAAATCAATATACTGTAGTTGAAGATCATAACCTCTTGATACCCATTTTGAGTAAGGTAATCATAGCTCACTGAAATAGACACTGTCGGTTACTGTCCACCCTTACGATATGTGAACCACAGATCATCGCTTGTTCTGATCGCAGAATCCACAAACCCTGGTCCCCTGATATCAAAGCAGGCAAAAAGAGATAGAGACAAGCAGCCGCTTTTTTCTGCAAAAGTACTGTCAAATCAGGCGGACTCAACAGGACCTTCGACAGGACCTTCGACGCACTCAGGTCAAGCTCAAGACAAGCTCAGGGGAAACTCTTGGTCAATGCTATAGCGATCTCAGCGATTTTTTCGCGATTTCGCAAGTTCCTGTAACTTGGCCAAGTCGCCGGATACGAGGGCTTCTTTCTTGGCACGAGACCAGTGTTTAACCTGTGCCTCTCGCCTTCTGGCTTCTGAAAAAGTGGCAAATGATTCCCAGTAGACGAGTCCCTTGGGAGGATCATATTTGGTGGCCCGGCAGGCTTTACCAGAGCAATGATCTTTATAGCGCTGATCCAGATCTGTAGTTGCTCCGATGTACAGAGCCCCAGAGCGCAATCTGAGGATGTAGAAGTAAGCTGGCACTGGAGGTTTCACCGTATCCTTTTCTGGCCCTTCGACAAGTCTTTCGACGGGACCTTCGACAGGCTCAGGTCAAGCTCAAGACAAGCTCAGGGCCATTTCGACGCGGTTCCTTAATGGTTGGCTGCAAGCCTTGAGCAAGAAAAGGGCACCATTGAATTCTTAATGAGTGCCCTTTTCGCGTCGAAATGGCTCCCCGGGACGGACTCGAACCGCCGACCAAGTGGTTAACAGCCACCCGCTCTACCAACTGAGCTACCGGGGAAACTTATAAAAAAATCTAACAGAAAGTTTCCTAAACGTCAATCAAATTGTCCGGGTAAATCTCTTAAAAAACAGCTTCTTGACAAGGGAGACAGTTACCTTTAGTTTAGCCACTGGGTAATGATAAGAAGACTGAGGAAATCGTGAAGCAGATTGTTCTCGGCACAGCAGGCCACATAGACCATGGGAAGACCGCCCTTGTCAAGGCGCTGACAGGCATAGACACAGACACGCTCAAAGAAGAGAAAGAGCGGGGGATAACGATTGAACTGGGCTTTGCCCATCTAAAGCTACCGAGCGGGTCCACTATTGGCATTGTGGATGTACCGGGTCATGAAAGGTTCGTTAAAAACATGGTGGCCGGTGCGACCGGAATTGATTTGGTGGCTCTCATCATCGCAGCTGATGAGGGGGCTATGCCCCAGACAAAAGAGCACCTTGAAGTCTGCTCTCTCCTCAATATCAAACACGGCCTGATCATACTGACCAAGATTGATTTAGTAGACAAGGAATGGCTTAACCTTGTCAGGGACGACGTTTCCTCATTTCTAACAGGTACCTTCCTGGAGGACGCACCTTTAGTCGAGGTGTCCTCAGAAACCGGGGAAGGGATTAAGGAATTGGTTGGAACCCTGGATGAACTCATCAAACAAGTTCCCGAAAGGGACCCAGGAAATTTCTTCAGGCTCCCAGTAGACAGGGTGTTCACCATGAGAGGTTTCGGTACGGTTGTCACGGGCACAACGGTTTCAGGGCAGATAGGCGTTGGCAGTGAGGTCACTATTTATCCAAAGGGAATAAGGAGCAAGGTAAGAGGAATCCAGGTACATCACCAGGATGTGCCATTGGTCAAGGCAGGGTTGAGGACAGCAATAAACCTCCAGGGAGTGGAAAAAGAGGCCATCACCAGGGGAGATGTGGTCGCTGAAAAGGATTCTCTTAAACCCACCCATTTGGTAGATACTGTTCTGGAATATCTGGATAGTGCACCGAAAAACCTAAAAAACAGGACGAAGGTCAGGTTTCACTGCGGCACCTCTGAAATAATTGCAACGGCTATCCTCTTAGACAGTGACTATTTATCTCCAGGTAATCAGTGCTTTGCCCAATTTCGTCTGGAAAGGCCTGCCGTGGTTCTTTCAAGAGATCGATTTGTCATCAGGAGTTACTCACCAATAAGGACCATTGGTGGTGGCTATATCCTGAATCCTCTTCCATTAAGGAAAAAGAGGTTCTCAAAGGATGTTTTGCAGGAGCTCGATATTCTAAAAGGGGGCCCCGACCAGGCTATTGTTGAGCAATATATCAAAGGCAGCCGCTTCAAGGGATTGAGCAAGTCCGAGATTTCTTTTCTCAGCAATCTCCGTAAAAAGGATGTTGACAGGATAATTACCGGTTTAATTTCAGATGATCTTATCTTTAAGGTCGGCACTGAGGATGAGTTATTTATACATGCTGCGTTTTACCGTAAGGCAAAAGAGGAAATGATAGGCATCCTTGCCGATTACCACTCTCGTTTCCCCTTAAAAGAGGGGGTAATCAAGGAGGAATTAAGATCCAAGATGGCTTCTAATATAGGCGAGAAACTGTTCAACTCCGTAATCAATGGCCTGATAAGAGACATAGTCATTGCGAGGGAAAAGGACATCATCAGGCTCAAGGATCATCAGGTTAAGCTCCCTCAAGACCAGGAAGAGTTACGCCGTCATATGGATCAAATCTACCTAAAAGAGGGGCTCGAGCCCCCCTATTTTAAGGATCTTGGTCAAGATATAATAAAAAGGGGCGGCAGGGATTTGCTGGAGATCATGGTCAAGGATGGGACCCTTGTCAAGGTAAAGGAGGATCTCTATTTCCATACAAACGCGATAGAAGAGCTAAAGGGGAGGCTTGTTCGTTTTATAAAAGACAAGGGTGAAATAACAACACCTGAGCTAAAGAAGCTTACAGGGGTTTCAAGGAAATATACCATCCCTCTCATAGAATATTTTGATAAGATCCAGCTCACCGTCAGGATAGGAGACAAAAGGGTCCTCAGAAAGAGATGATACAGGAGGTCAAAGGGCTCGAATATAAACTCAGCGAATTTCCCCCACCCACCATTTTTTCTTGACACGCCCCACATAAAATCCTATATAGAAAATTCGATTTTTCTAGAGAAAACAAAACATGAGGGCAGAGTATAAAACCGTCCCAGCCGTTGAGAAGTGCTTTCAGATCCTGGATCTCTTTGCCAGATCAAAAAGACCCATGGGCATCAGTGAAATAGCGAACTGCCTGAATTACCATAAGAGCACCGTCTTCAACATAGTATATACCCTCAGTAGTCTAGGGATACTGGAAAATGGTTACCGGAATAAGTTTACCTTGGGCAGACAGCTCTATGTGCTTGGAAAAGCAGCGGGTAAGGAATCCGAACTCATCCATACAGTAAGGCCCTATCTGGAGGAGCTGACAGAGAAGACGAAATTGACAGCATTTTTGGGCATCCTTTCCAAAGGCAGGGTAGTAATTGTGGACAAGGTTGACTCTCCTTATGGAATTAGGGTGAGCTCAGAAATCGGGCTGAGTATCCCCCTTCTTGCCGGGGCCACGGGAAAGGCATTTCTATCCCAGATGTCTGATGATGAAGTTGACGGTATCCTATCCCAGAAAAAGATGAGAAGATACACCCCCTTTTCATGCACCAATAAAAAGAGACTTAAAGAGACGATAAAGGAGGCCCGCGAGTGCGGTGTGGCTGTTGACAAAGAGGAGTATATCGAAGGGATCAGGGCTATAGCGATTCCCTTAAGGATTGGCAGAGGCAAACTTTTGGCCTCTATATGGGTGGTAGGGTTGAACAGTCAACTGAAAGATGAACGTATTCCAGGGTATTCACTGTTGTTAAAAAAGATAGGTGCTGAAATCGAGGCCCATTTCATATAGATGCCGTATTATAAGCATCATCTTTTTCCGTACTTACCTTGTTAAGGGGAGGCAGTTAATGAAGATAAAAAAGGTCATGGAAGGAGCAAGAGACGGGGAAATCAGATGTCTTGCCTGTTTTACAAGATTCAGGCCAAAAAGGGGCGTGGACAGGGCCGCATGCCCCAGTTGTGGAGTGCAGTGGAGGATTAGCTGGCCCTACCCCAAGACGGCACGATTGCAAGGCCCTGTCTGGGAAACATATCCAAAACCAGGCGAGCCAATAGCCAAGAAATAGCAAGGAGATATACTATGGCACTTGACAGAAAGATAGCATACATAAATCTCTCAACAGGGGAGATAAGGAAAGGGGATATCCCCCTCGAATGGAGGAAGAAGTTTATTGGCGGCAGGGGACTGGATGCCTACCTTTTGTATACAAATAATCCCCCTGGCATCGATGCGTTTGACCCTGAAAATCGGGTCTTGATAAGCGCTGGCATTGTTGTGGGAGCCCTTGCCTCTGCCTCCGCAAGAACCCATATCATGAGCAAATCACCCCTCACCAACTTCCTAGGTTCCGCCAATATGGGTGGCTGGTTTGCGCCTGAGATGAGGTGGGCTGGCTTTGACCATCTGGTTATCTCGGGGAAGGCTGAGAAACCGGTTTACCTCTGGATACATAACGGTGAGATAGAGATAAGGGATGCAAAAAATATCTGGGGGGAAAACATATATGACACCCAAACCATCCTTCGCCAGGAATTGAACGATAATGAAATACAAACCTTATGTATCGGGCCGGCAGGGGAAAACCTGGTTCGCTTTGCCAATGTCATGACTGGAAGGAAAAATGCCGGCGGCAGGACTGGAATGGGTGCCGTTTTAGGCAGCAAGAATCTCAAGGCGGTTGTCTGCAGGGGAACGATGGATATCAAGATAAAATATCCTGAAGAGGCTCTAAAATATAACGAGGAACTGATCAACCAGATTATCTCCAGTAAGGTTAGCCAGACAATGCAGCGATGGGGTACCATGTTTATCTACGGCACCACTAATTCCACGGGCCTGGTAAGGACAAGAAATTTCCAGCTCAACCAGCTTGTTGGCGGGTCAGACATCGAATGCGAAAATCTGGATAAGGTGTCCATTGGCCTTGATGGCTGCTTTGGTTGTCAGGTTCACTGCAGACACCGGTACGTTATCAAGGATGGGCCATATGCCGGAACCTACGCACAGGGTCCTGAATACACCAGTCAGGGGGCATTCGGTGCAGAGGTCGGATGTAACAACATGAATACCATCCTGGTTGGTAATCACCTGGTGAACTCCTATGGTCTGGATACCCTTGAGACTGGCAGCATGATGGCCTGGGCTATGGAATTATATGAAAAGGGAATATTGACAGACAGGGATACCGATGGCCTCAGACTCGAATGGGGGGATGATGAGGCAGTTCTCGAGCTCATAAAAAAGATCGCTACCAGGGAAGGAATCGGGGACATACTGGCCGATGGACCTCTCAGGGCTGCAAAAAAGATCGGTAAAGGGAGTGAAACATACCTGGTCCACGTAAAGGGAATGAGCAATCTCCACTCCGATGAACGACCAACGCCATCCCTGGCCCTTGGTATAGCCACCGCCTCAAGGGGCTCAGATCACCTGAGGAGCAGGCCCGCCATAGACCTCTACAACCTTCCCGTCCAGGTTTTAGAGAAGGTCTATCGCCAGCCAGACGGCTATGATGGCCCGCTTACCAGCGGCTATACTAAATACGAGGGTAAACCGAGGATCGTGCTGTGGCAGGAGCTTTGCTATATGGCAGTGGACTGTACGGGGATGTGCAAGTACCACACCGTATTCCTGAGCCCGAATCATCCAAACTTTCCGGAATTTGCCAAGATGATCTACTATAACACCGGCCTTGAGTTTACCCCCAAGGAGATATGGGACATAGCCAATCGCTGCTATACAATAGAAAGGCTCTTTAACATCAGGGAGGGTCTGACAAGGAAGGATGATTGGCTTGTTGATAGATATTTTGATGAACCTACCAAACGTGGTCTTCCAGTAGCCTATAACAAGAAGATGGATAGGAAGAAGTTCAAGGCCATGATTGATGAATATTATAGTCTTCACAAATGGGATAACGATGGAGTTCCTACACCGGAGCTACTCAAAGACCTGGACATCGCTGATCTTTATCCGGAAGAGAGTCGACAAGAAAGGAAGGGGAAATAACCATGGCAAAGATGTTACTAGTTGACTATGAAAAATGTACGGGATGCAGGCTTTGCGAGCTCGTCTGTTCAGTTAAACATACAGGTGCCAGCAACCCCTCAAGGGCCAATGTCCATGTAGTAAAGTGGGAGGATGAGGGCTTTTATCTTCCCATGCTCTGTCAGCACTGTGTAGATGCCCCGTGTATGTCAGTATGTCCCACAAAAGCGATTTCCAGGGATGAGGAGCTGAATCGGGTCATGGTAGACTATGATCTGTGTATCGGGTGCAAGGCATGTGTGGCAGCCTGCCCCTTTGGTGCAATGGGATTTGACGAGATCGAGAAAAAGGTTATCAAATGCGATATGTGCGATGGGGACCCGCTGTGCGTAAAATTCTGTGACATGAAGGCCATCGACTATGTGGATGCAACCACCTCCAATTTTGAAAGGATGAGAGATGCAAGCCGAAACTTTGCTGAGCTCATGGCAAAGGCCCATGGCGGATAGGATCCGGAAACACCGTGCACGGAAAAGACCCCTCGAAATAGACTTAGATCTAAAACTGCGGGCTTAAGGCGAGATGGATCTTGGTTCCTTTGCAGAGGGTCCCCTCTTATGGATTGTATCTTCCCTGTTTGTTATTGGAATTCTCGCCAGGGTCGCCTTCTTTTTCTCCTCAATCCTGAAAACGAACAAGAATAAGCACTTCAGATGGAGGCATATTGTGGCTACCTTTGGCCGCTCCTTTGTGCCTCTTCACAGTGTTGTTACAAAAAAACCCATGTACGCAGCACTGTGCTACATATTCCACATATGCCTGATTGTCGTTCCCGTCTGGTTATCAGGACATATCCTTTTGTGGGAAGAATCCAGGTTCGGGTGGAACTGGGCTGCACTGCCAGATGCCCTGGCTGATTGGATGACACTCCTTGTGTTATTCCTTGCCGCCTATTTTCTAATCCGGCGTATTATAGGAGCAGACCTCCGCCTTAACACCTCCAGGTCGGACTACCTTTTAATCATCATAACCGCTCTGCCCTTTATGACCGGATACTTTCTAACGCATGGAAATCTGGAACCTATCCCCTTCCTGGGAGATAACATGAGGACCATACACGTGCTCAGCGGTGAGGCAATGCTCATTGTTGCGGTTTTCCTGTTTTATAGAACCCAGCTCAGTAGGGAAAAATGCACAGGTTGTGCCGCATGTGAGTTAAGTTGTCCAACAGGAACACTTGAGTCCACTGATAAGGGGAAGCTTCGAATCTTTACCTACTCCTATTATCAGTGTATCTGTTGCGGGGCATGTGTGACTACCTGCCCGGAAGAAGCTGCGGAATTACGGCACGAAATAGGTCCTGGAAGATTTTTTCCTATAGTACCTAAACAAGAGATACGGTCTGTGGAACTTAAGGCGTGCGAAAGATGTGGTGCCCTGTTTACACCAGTACCTCAGATAGAAAAGATCGGTCAGCTAATTACCGACGATTTTATTCGCTTCTGTCCCAGGTGCAAACAGCATAAGTATGCAGAGGGCTTCCGCCACCTGGCCCCCTGGCCCAAGAAACTCACAATAGGTCGAAATATGTCAGGAGAAAGCCAGTGAAGTAGGCAGGGCGATAAGTGCCTGTTGATCAGCCACCAATAGAACACATCTTTCGTTGAACCCTTTGGTCATTGTCAAGATTGAGGGGATGGCATTCTGGCTTGAGGTTCACCGCCTTCAGGAATGCCTCAATTAACTCCTCATCCAGACAGCCTCTTCTTAACGGATCTTTGATGCTTACCTCTCTGTCTGAAAGGAGACATGGCAAGAGCACTCCATTGGCAGTCAGCCTGAGCCTGTTACAATCCTGACAAAAGGAATGACTGATTGGACTTATGAAGCCTATCTCTCCCTGACCCCCATTGAATCTAAATCTCTTTGCCGGGCCATCATTGTGCCCCGGCGAAACAGGTATCAGGGGACCAAATTTACTAGCAAGGGCCTTTTCTATCTCCGAGTTAGGGATGAATGCCAGGCTATTTACCTGTAAACCAATAGGCATACATTCGATGAATCTGATATGGTAGGGTTGTTCAATGGCAAGACGACCAAAATCCAAGACCTCGCTATCATTTATGCCTTTCATGGCAACGACATTTAATTTTATGGGAGAGAAGCCCATATCCCTGGCCTTTCCTATCCCCTCCCAGACCTTGGTAAAATAATCAAACCGGGTGATTAATCTAAAGTTTACTCTCTTGAGACTGTCAATACTTACATTAATCCTCCTTATACCGGCCGTCCTTAAGATATCCAGATTATCCTTGAGAAGGACGCCATTCGTGGTCAATGATACATCATCAAGGCCCTCTAAGCTCGCAAGCATTGGTATGAATTCCTGTATGCCTTTCCTGACAAAGAGTTCTCCCCCTGTGAGCCTGATCTTATTTATGCCCAATTTTATCGCAATCCGCACAATCCTGAGCAGCTCCTCATAGCGCAGGACCTCTTTATGCTTAACCTTTCTCTCGCCATGGGGTGGCACACAGTAAATGCAACGCAGATTGCATCGGTCAGTAATGGATATCCTCAGATAATTGATCCTTCTTTTAAATCCGTCCACTAACACCTACTGGTCCCTCGCTGCTTGTTACTACGAGCTACTATTTATGGTATCTCTATTTCAACCGTGCCTCTCTTAAAGCCCCTTAAAGATGAGAGCATTGCGACAATAGTATTCTTAAACATATGAGAGGTAAACGGGTTTAATGGTACCATAGTCCCGTCAATCTTAATAGAAACCGGGGGATTCAGGGAGACACATTTATCAATAGTCTCTCTTCCCCCTACAATTTCCCTGGCAAGTTCATAACAGCTTTCGTATCCACAATGACCGCAGTCCAGATTAGGCAACTTGAAAGATCGTTCAAGTGCAAGAGCTGCCATCTCCTTTATATGATCATCGTTCAGTATATTAAAATCAGAGATATCTTCCGTAAAACTGGCGCTAAAAAGCCTTAATCCATCAAATAACTCCCCGCCTTCACCCTCATTTCTGATGCAGACAATCCTCGGAAATGTCCTTTCCTTCTTAAACCCCTCCACCAACGCAATATCGTGGTCCAGGTATTTCAGGATCTCCTCTACTGTCTTCTCTCCCTTCAGGATTATCTCTGATTCCCTTGAGGAAATGGCGGAGACGAAAGGAGCATATGATCTCAGCCTTGATGTGTCGGTGTCAGGAAAATCAATATCTCCAGAGACGTGTTTAAGAATGGCAACCCTGCATCCCATCCTTGACAGCTCCTGCGATAACCTCATAGCCAACGTGGTCTTTCCACTCTTCTTGTAACCCACTATGCCAATTACCTTCACCTTAAAACCCTCCTGGTGTGGGGTCAAGGCCTGACCCCCTGAAAATGTCTTTGAAGATCTTCTCATCGGCCTTCCGGCACTCCTTTTTGAGCCGGATATAGTTTATCAAAAGCCTCTTTCCATCCTCTGTTAAGCGAGATCCATGTCTCTTTTCACTTATCACGATCTTTGTACCCAGACGCTCTTCTGTCGCCCTAATCTTTCCCCATACTCCCCTGTAGGACATCCCCATACGTTTGGCTGTCTGATTTATTGAGCCTGTTCGTTCGATTAACTCCAGGATCCTCTGTCGACCCTCTCCCATGATGATCTTACCGTTACTGTCTTCCAGCAATTGTCTTGATTTGAATCTCACCTTCAGCATGACTGCATCCAAAAATTAGACTACCTTCCACAGATTTCCACTCTTTGCTGGGTTGTAGCCACCTAATCCTTTAACCCTCTGCCTAAACTCCCTGGATCTGGCAACGGTCAAAAGTGATTTTATCTTTGGATCATCCACAAAAGGGGTTGGAATGACAAGGTCGTATTGTTCTTTGACAATAGGAATAAAATCCAGATCCAGGGCCCTGGCTGCTGCCATAATTCCCAACCCAACATCTGCCATCCCATTCAAAACCGCGACTGCCACATTCATATGGGTGTACTCCTCGTTCTCGTAACCATGTATACTGGCGGGATCTATGCCCATCTCCTCCAGCTTATAGTCAAGAAGTATCCTGGTGCCCGATCCTGGCTGCCGATTGACAAAGGTAATGCTACCTCCTGTAAGGTCTCCTATCCCCTTTACTCCCTTAGGGTTTCCCCTTTGAATGATCAGGCCCTGCTCCCTTGTCACCAAATTGAACACATGGACGGGTATCCCCTTTAGATATTTCTGGATATAGGAGATATTGTATTCGCCTGTTTGGGTGTCCAAGAGATGACAACCACACATGTGGGCTATCTCTTTTCCCAGGGCCAATAATCCGCCAAGACTGCCTACATTTCCGGAGGCAATCCTTATGCCACGAGCCTTTCTTCTGATCTCATCAGACAGGATATCCAGGGTGATATCATGGCTTCCAATAACAACGATAGTATTGCTAATATCCTCAGGTTCCACCAGAAGTTCAGCATCCGTCCCCTCGCCTGCAACCATTCCTTCACTAAAAGAGGGAATTCTGATAATACCCTCTGCCCTGCTCAGGGTTGTCGTTGATCCGGCCGCCCTGGGGAGGGGCACCGCAACGAGCCTCTCTCCTACCCTGCCGATATTGACCCTGATAAATTCCTCTAATCCCAGTTTTGAAGGAACATCCCTGGAAACAGCCACGCGTACCGACGCCCTTTTTGGTGTGGCTGATCCCTGTAGCCGGTAGAGCAAGGGCCTCACAAATTCATTAAAGGCAATGTAGGCAGAGACCGGATATCCCGGGATCCCAATAACGGGTTTTCCTCTTACACCGCCAAGAACCGTGGGCTTGCCAGGCATTATAGTGACACCATGAACGAGCAGTTCTCCGATATCCTCAATCACCCGTGCCGTATAGTCCCTTTTGCCTGCAGAAGAGCCTGCAATGATGATCACCAGATCATGCCCAGAATCTACCGCCTTGAGAAGGCC
Organism: Deltaproteobacteria bacterium; assembly: GCA_020349945.1. Taxonomy (GTDB): domain Bacteria; phylum Desulfobacterota; class DSM-4660; order Desulfatiglandales; family B25-G16; genus JABXJZ01. The sequence goes on along the minus strand of CP070704.1, from coordinate 1,237,303 downwards.
CTCCCTGACCCTTTCGCTCCTGTCTTCAACGATGTCCTCTACGATGGGCTCAGCCCCACATTCCCTGATGAGGCTGGAAAGAACAGATGAGTTAGACTCAATGATCTTACCCGCTTTGAGATACGAGGGATCCGGTAGGGTCGTGAGGTTTACCAGCTCGCTACCTGTCGGGATTATAACTACCCTGGGCCTTCTTCTAACCTTGACACGAAAGGCCCCTCCTCCGATCAAGGTTCCAAGGTCAGCCGGTCGTATCCTGTGGTTTTGGGGAAAAAGCAACTCAGTGGCAACAAAATCCTCTCCAACCTTCCTGACATTCTGCCAAGGGAATGCGGAAGAGAAGATTTCAATTGTTTCATCATCTATCTGATTGAGCTTTTCCGACATAATAACGGCATTTTTTCCCCCCGGAAGCACCTGCCCTGTATTTATCCAAGTAGCCTCCTTCCCCATTGTCAATCTCTTGGGATTCCGTTCTGTTGCCCCATAGGTGTCTCGTGCCAGAACCGCTATGCCATCCATTGCTGCACAATGATGGGAAGGTGATGAAATCCTTGCAAACACAGGTTCTGCTGTCATCCTTCCAGGGGACTCATGCACTGGGATCTCCTCTGCCTCAACGATCGGCTCAGGATTAAACCGGCCAAAGAAGATCTCACGCGCCTCTTTGGGATCCTTCATCCTGAGGTATATCTTTTCTCTCTGCATTACGCTGAGAACAACCTCACCTTAACCTTTTCTCCCCGATAAAGCCCTTCGGTATTCATATCAATCCTGATAACGCCATCTGCTTCCACCATGGTGGATATGAGTCCACTCTTTCCCAGGATAGGCCTTGCCAGCCACCTGCCCTCACTGTGGGTAAGTTTTACCCTTATATAATCCTCTCGCCCGCTTGCTGACTCTATATTCATATCAAGGTCTGCCTCTACAGTGTGATTAACAGGTTCAGCAGACCTTGAACAACCGCAGAGCTTGCCAAAAAGCCATCTGAGAAACACATCAAAGATAATCATGGCAGATACAGGATGCCCAGGCAGACCCCACAGGGTCTTGTTTTCCTTTCTTGCAATAATAGTCGGCTTACCAGGGCTGATGGATACCCCATGGGCCACTATCTCTACCCCCTGCAAGGACAGAAAGGCGTCCAAGGTGAAATCCTTGATGCCAACCGAACTCCCTCCGGAAAGCAGGACGACATCCGCCTGAGACACCCCTTTCTCAATGAGCCCTTTCAGATCCTCAAACCTATCCCCTGTTATACCCAGATAGATGGGTTCCACCCCTGATGTAGCGCAGAGGCCGCCAAGGGTGTAACTATTTATGTCCCTTATCTGCCCAGGCTTGGGCTTTTGACTAATGTCCACTATCTCCTCGCCCGTAGATATAATAGCTGCCCTCGGTTTATTAAATACAGGCACCTGACTTACACCCAGGGCAGCCAAAACACCGAGATCCTGAGGCCTTAACTGGGCTCCCTGATGCAACACTATCTGCCCACTCTTCACATCATCATCGGCAAGGATAACGTTTTCTAATGTGGAGACGGGCCTGCTGACTTCTACTACGCTATCCCCTACCATCTGGGTATATTCTATCATGACAACTGCATCGGCACCTTTTGGGAGCATACCCCCTGTTGATATCAAGGCGCACTCACCCCTGTTGAGGCCAAAATGTGGTATCTCGCCCATGCTCACTTCCCCGACAACAGTGAAGGGGGTTGGCAGGCTCTCGCTGGCACCAAAGGTATCCTTGGCAGAGAGGGCATATCCATCTACCGTGGACCTTTCAAATCCTGGGAGATCTTCACCGGATATGATATCCCTCGCCAGAACCCTGGTAACGGCATCTGTTATAGGGACACATTCAGTCCCCAGGGGCTTAATGTCCGCCAGGGACTCAAAGATATCCTCAGCCCTCTTTACCTTGAAAAACGACCGCATGAAAGCTTATATGTCATAATTGACATGAATTATCAACCATTATTTCCAGGTTCCACAGCCCTGTTACCCCGAAGGCTGAATTCACCTGGACAAGTGGGCCTTGGTCCAGAGAATTGGGGTTTTGATCATTCGGATTTGTTTCGGATTTCGATATTCGAATTTAGGATTTTCTTATAGAATTCGCCCCTTGCCTCTCTGAGCCAAGGCCTATCTTATATTGGGCGAAACGATAAGAACTACTGAGGATTTAGTGAACTGCCTTCTGCTCGGACAGCTTTTCCTTACATTTGGCCATATAGATAAGTGTCTTTTCATATTGGCCGTGATCAGGGTAATGCGTGATAAGATACTCAAACCGTTTCAGTGCTGCCACATAGCGGCCGGTCTTGAAATAGAAATGACCAACATAAAATTCGTGCTCTGCAAGGTTAATAAGACACTTTCTGATTCTTCTCCGGGCCATTAAGGCAAATGGATCCTTGGGAGCCTCTTTACTAAGCCTTTCAAACTCCTGTAAGGCCTTTTTTGTATTGGTCTGATCCCGGTCAATAGCATTCATCCTGAGAAAGTTGCACATACCTTGCTGGTAAATAACATAGGGGATAGATTTGTTCTTTGGGTGAAGTCCTTCGAACTCCTTGTATGCCTCCAGGGCCTGCTCAAACTCTTTCCTTTTAAAAAGGGCGTCTGCCAGCCTTAATTCTGCTTGAACAGCCAGTGTACTGTAAGGGTATCTGTCTTTTAGGTCTTGAAAGGATGTAGCCGCCTTGATATAATTCCCATCTTCAAAAGCTGAAACACCTTCACTCATCAGCTCTTCTGGGGATTTTTCACGCTTCTTTCCCCCAAGCCCGAAAACCGAGCACCCACTCATAAAGAAAGCTAACACCAGAATAAGAATAAGTCTCTTAACTATGACGGCCACCCTTTGGTTCATCTCATAGTGCTATGACCACTAATCTTTCATATTAGCTTGAGCATGGCCTTTTCAATACTTGCCTTACCCACAGCCCCCACAATAGTATCCGCCAATTTCCCATCCTTAAAGAGCAGTATTGTTGGGATTGACCTAATTCCATAGTGACTGGGGGTCACGGGATTTTCATCGACATTCATCTTGGCTACCTTAAACCGTCCATCATATTGCTGAGCGAGTTCCTCCACCCAGGGGCCCACCATCCGGCATGGCCCACACCATGAGGCCCAAAAATCAACCATGGCAGGTAAGTCGGATTTTATGATCTCATCCTCAAAATTCCTGTCGTTTATCTGTAAGAGTCCACTCACCTTCTACTCCTCCTTGTTCTCTCAGTTGTTTTATGAAACCTAATATCAACATCCCGCTTTGTCAACCTGGAAGATCTCCTAATGTTACTTTCCCAAGATGTAAAGAGCTGGGAAGATAAGGGCTCTTTTGGTTTGACTAATGGTGACGGATGAAGGAAAATGCGAGTATGGTCTTGACAATCTAGAACGTGAAAAGACTCCGGGTTATTTTGAGATGGAGGCATTACCTTGGCCAGGCAAAAGACAATATTCGTATGTCAAAATTGCGGTTATAAGGCCCCAAAATGGTTAGGCAGGTGCCCTGACTGTAGTATGTGGAACTCATTTGTAGAGGAATTGACTGAAATAGGTGACCAGGACAGGAGAAGAAGGCCCCATCTCTTAGATACGCCTCAAAGGATTGATAGGGTTGCCATAGATAAAGAGCTCAGACATAAGACAGGATTGCGTGAGTTTGATAGGACCTTAGGGGGAGGAGTTGTCCCGGGGTCCCTTGTTTTAATTGGAGGAGACCCTGGTATCGGTAAATCCACTTTGATTTTGCAGGTTGTACACAGGCTCGCCCAGCAAGGCCTGAGAACCCTGTATATCTCAGGCGAGGAATCTGTTCAACAGATAAAGATGAGGGCTCAGAGGCTCTCAGCTGACTCCTCTGAGCTTTATCTGCTAAGTGGAACCTGTTTGGAAGATGTGATTGATCGGCTTGATGAGCTGACCCCTCGGATTATAGTCGTTGACTCGATCCAGACAATCTTCACTGAATCCCTCAGTTCGGCTCCAGGCTCTATCGGCCAGGTAAGAGAGGTTACGAGCAGGCTCATGAATCTGGCAAAAGGTTCCAACAGGGCACTATTTTTAATTGGACATGTTACAAAAGATGGGGCTATAGCAGGCCCAAAGGTCTTAGAGCATTTAGTGGATACCGTGCTCTATTTCGAAGGAGATGGATCCCATATGTACAGGATCCTGAGGTCTGTAAAAAATAGATATGGCCCTACTAACGAGATAGGGGTCTTTGAGATGATGGATAATGGACTGGAAGAGGTTGGCAATCCATCACGGATATTTTTAGAGGAAAGGGCCACGGATGTGAGTGGCTCTGTAGTGATCTCCTGCATGGAGGGGTCCAGACCATTATTGGTAGAGATTCAGGCCCTTGTTTGTTCCAGTTCGCTTGCTATACCACGGAGGACCACGATTGGCGTTGACCCAAACAGGGTTAGCCTGCTTGCTGCTGTTTTGGCCAAGAGAGGTGGCGTTCATCTCTCTGATAAGGATATATTCATCAATGTTGCCGGTGGCATAAAGATTGACGAACCCGCTATTGATCTTGGGATCATCTCTACTATTGCCTCAAGTTTTCTTAACAAACCCATCGCACGAAATACTGTTACCTTTGGCGAGGTGGGGCTCTCAGGAGAGGTCAGGGGTGTAAGCCAGGCCGAGCTTCGGCTGAAAGAGGCGGTAAAGCTGGGCTTTTCACGATCTTTACTTTCAAAAAAAAGCATACAAACACTGAAACGTAAGATGGATATAGAACTCATTGGTGTCTCATCAATCCAGGAACTCCTGGAGGTCCTCTTTTGAGCGCGAGGATATTAAAGGTACCCATTCCCGCTATGGTCTTCAACATTACCGTGACAGAACTTCCTCATTTTTCTTGACTCCCCTTCCCTTTTGTACTAAGAAAGCAAGTCTATTGATCAAAGGCTATCGTTGTTCTGACCCTTGTGGTACCCATGAAATCTCCAACGAAGCCAAAAGGCAATACGTAAGGTTTCAGGATCTGTAAGCCTGGAGGAATTGATCCAGTGTCAAAGGGAGAAGCGTGGCAAAGACGATTGAGGAGATAAATAAGAAGATACAACAGGGAAAGGTAGTAGTAGTTACTGCCGAAGAGATAATAGACGTTGTCAAAGAGAAGGGTTTGAAAAAGGCGGCTCAAGAGGTAGATGTGGTTACTACTGGTACTTTCGGTCCCATGTGCTCATCCGGGGCCTACCTTAACATTGGGCACTCCAAACCACGAATAAAGCTTGGTGGTGGCAGGACCTATCTCAACGGTATTCCAGCCTATACCGGATTGGCTGCGGTAGACATATATATCGGGGCAAACGCCCTTCCTGACGATGACCCAAGAAATAGGGTCTACCCTGGCGAATTCAATTATGGTGGCGGGCATGTTATAGAGGAGCTGGTGGCTGGAAAGGATATAAGGCTGACAGCAACTGCCTACGGCACGGACTGCTATCCCAGGAAGATGCTTGAAACGTGGATTAACATAAAAGACCTGAATGAGGCAGTGCTGTTTAATATAAGGAACTCTTACCAGAATTACAATGTGGCGGTAAACCTATCAGATAGGACAATTTACACCTATATGGGCGTACTTAAACCCAGTCTTGGCAATGCTAACTATTCTAGTGCTGGTCAGCTATCGCCATTACTGAATGACCCGTATTATAAGACCATCGGCATAGGTACCAGGATATTCCTTGGGGGCACAGTTGGGTATGTGGCCTGGCACGGCACCCAGCACAACCCCCATGTCCTCAGAGGGGACAACGGTGTACCCCGGAGGCCGGCGGGAACGCTGGCTGTAGTTGGAGAATTAAAGCAAATGCAGTCGGAGTGGTTGCGAGGGATAAGCATGCTCGGCTATGGTTGCACCATAGCGGTGGGAATCGGTGTTCCTATACCCGTTCTCTCTGAGGAAATCCTCAATTATACGGCGGTAAGTGATGCCAATATCTTTGCCCCGGTTGTAGATTATTCCGAGGTTTATCCTCAGAGGAAGCCTGAGATCCTGGGGGAGGTTAGCTATGCCCAACTCAAGACCGGCACCATTCAAGTTCAGGGTAAGGAGGTGCCCACGGCTTCTCTATCCAGTTATCCAGGGGCTGTCAAAATCGCCACAATTCTAAAGGAGCGGATACTGAGCGGGAAATTCCAGCTCACCGAACCAGTGGCATCTTTACCTGGCGTGGAATCAGATGTAACCTCTAAGCCCCTCAAAGAGCGACCAATAGAATAAAGGTAGCAAGATGATTGTCTCCAAAAGAATAGTTCTCCACTTTCCCAGGCGCCTGGTAGACCGACCCATTATATACCGGTTGGTCAGGGATTATAACCTTCAATTCAACATCCTAAGGGCCTCAGTTACCCCAGAGGAGGAAGGCTTAATGGTGCTGGAGTTGAGCGGAGATCAGAAAGAATATGATAACGGCATCAAATACTTAACCGAAAACGGGGTACGAATCCAATCCCTCTCCCAAAACGTTATTCGCAATGAGGAACGGTGCACCCACTGTGGTGCCTGTATAACAATTTGCCCCACCGCTGCCTTTGAACTTGATCAATTAACCAGGCAGGTCAAATTCTATGATGAAAGATGTCTGGCCTGTGGAATGTGTATAAAGGCATGCCCGCCAAGGGCCATGGAGGTTCACTTCTAGCCAATCATTTCTGCCTGCCTTCATCCGTGACGACACCTAGCTCATCTGATGCAGTGGTCAATGGCGAAGACGGTTGCCCCTTGCACCAACAAGGGAAAAGGCACCAAAAAGACCGGAGACACCATCAAGGTAACTACTCGGGGAACAAAGGATGAAAGAGGAGACGGAGAGATTTCCTATCCTCAAGGTTACTGAACAGGCCACGAGCAGGATCGAAGGTACTGTTGTGAGGGAGTTTTCCCTGACTATCTTCTTACATAACCAGGAACTCGTAACCCTGCTCTGCTCCCCTACAGATCTCAAATATCTGGTTGTCGGCTTTCTTGTTTCCGAAGGGTTAATAGAAGGCAAAGGCGATATCAAGGACATACTAGTCGATGATCAGAAAGGTATGGTGCGTGTGAAAACGCAAGGGGATACAGGGGTTTCTGGCGGGATCTCATTCAAACGGCTTATAGGTTCGAGTGGTGGGAGGGGAGGCTCTCTTTACAGCGCTCCTGGTGCCAAAGGCAGGGCAAAGGTAGAATCTGATATTCACATATCACGCCATGAGGTCTTTGCCCTGATGGACGAGTTTGTTCAGCGCTCCAGACTCTATAAGACCACGGGCGGTGTGCACAGTGCCGCCTTGTGTGATACCACAGGCATCCTAGTCTTTGCCGAGGACATCGGCAGACACAATGCCATTGATAAGGTATTCGGTCAATGTCTCCTAAAGGATATACCCACACATGACCGGATAATACTGACGAGCGGCAGAGTATCCTCGGAGATATTGTTCAAGGTGGCCAAGAGGAACATTCCCATAATTATCTCCAAATCTGCCCCTACTAACGTGGCTGTGAGGTTATCCGATGATTTCAATATCACCCTCATCGGATTTGTCAGAGGAAAGAGGATGAATGCCTACACCAATGACTGGAGGATAGTGATAGATGGAGAGTGAGGACAAGGTCGTTATCTTTATTACCACAGGAACAGATGAGGAGGCACACAAGGTAGCTGACAAGCTCCTTAAGGAGAGGAAGGCAGCCTGTGTAAACATCCTGCCCAAGATGAGTTCACGGTTCTGGTGGCAAGGCAAGCTTGACTCAGCCCAGGAAAGCCTCCTGATTGTCAAAACCAAGCGATCACGAGTAGAGGAGATTGTTAGACTAGTCCGGGACATTCACAGCTATGAAGTCCCTGAAATCATTGCCCTGCCAATCATTGGTGGCAGCAAAGATTATCTGGGGTGGATAGGCAAAGAGGTAAAATAGAGGGGAGAACCGCATATGCTTACCGTTGAGGAGCGGGAAAGGTATGATAGGCAGATAATGATTAAATGGATTGGGGAGGATGGCCAGGAGAAGCTTAAAAAGGCACGGGTGTTTATTGCCGGTGCCGGAGGGCTTGGCTCCCCTGTATCGCTATATCTTGCAACAGCTGGTGTTGGCACGATAAGGATCGTTGACCATGAGAGGGTGGAGCTCAGTAACCTGAACAGACAGGTTCTGCACTGGGATGAGGATATAGGCAAGAAAAAGGCTGCTTCAGCAGGAGAGAAGCTCAAGAGGCTGAACCCAGAGGTTACAATAGAGGCTATTGAGGAGGTGATAACCGAGGCCAAGGTTTCTCAGCTTGTCGCTGGCTTTGATTTGATAGTTGACGCTATGGATAACTTACCAACGAGATACCTTCTCAATAAGGCTGCCGTGGACAAGAATATCCCCTTCTTTCACGGGGCAGTTTATGGCTTTGAGGGAAGGGCTATGACTATAATTCCAGGGAAAACAGCCTGCCTCAGGTGTGTATATCATGGTATTGTCCCTGAGGAAAAATTCCCGGTGATTGGGGTTACACCAGCGGTTATCGCCTGCATTCAGGCAACAGAGGTAATAAAATACATCGTGGGAGTTGGTGAACTGCTGACCAATAGGCTTTTAGCCTATGATGGACTGAACATTCAATTCACTGAGTTCAGGGTCAAGAAAAACCCAAACTGTGATCACTGTGGCCATGGGAGGAGAAAGGGGTAAGCGGTGAGTGTAAAGGTCAACATCCATCAGAACCTGCGGCATCTTACCAATGATCTGGGCACCGTTGAGGTGAGTGGCACAACTGTGGGTGAGTGCCTTAACGATCTGGTTGGGCAATTCCCCGGCCTCAGGAAGTATGTGTTTGATAAGAAAAATCGATTACTCAATTATGTTGATGTCTATGTT
>CP070704.1:1225523-1228311 GCA_020349945.1 Deltaproteobacteria bacterium | reverse complement strand
CAAGAAGTGCTCCTCCTTACAAGAGACCGTGCAGGACCAACAGCCGATACACTTTCTCAAATCTATTACCATCCCAAATCTGGCCATTTTGAATACCTCTCATCCTCGAAATTAATGCCCTTACTGCCAAGTCCATTCGTGAATGAATAAAACGAAAAGGGAAAGCAGACTTCGATCCTCTTTAACCCCGATTTGGGGCCCGTAGAATCAAAAGGAGGACGGCTCTATCTTTTTTCTTCCTCCTTCTTCGGTCTACCTTTTGGCTTTATTAAAGCCGCTAATTCATATTTTTTCTTTATCACGTCTGTAAAATTTTTGTTTCCATATATCATCCTTCTGTCCATTTCACCCTCCATAGCATTCCTTGCCTTTATCATTCCCTCTACGAATTCTCTGTACCTTTTCCTGCGAGCGGTCTCGTTAGTTGATAGTTCCTTGTAGATAGGGTGTTCATCTATGACTGACTCCTTGTTCCCATAGGCATATACCTTGTAGCTGCTCCACCTATAATCCTCCGGACTCCCCACGATCCCAGCCCTCACAGGGTTTAGCTCTACATAACTTCCACAGGCAAGCAGGTAATCATCCCTTGATATCAAGATGCTCTTATATCTATCCTGCCAAAAATGCCCTATATGCCTATAGCTTTTCTTGTAGTATTGTGCATACGACAAGTTTATCCCTTTCATTACCCCTGCCAAACTGCCGCCTTCCTCTACTGGCTCAAGCACAAGATGAACATGATTTGGCATCAGTGCGTAGTGGTATAGTTTAAAGATATACTTGTCCTTGTAGCTCCCAACTATGTCGATAAACTTTTCATAGTCTTCTTCCACCTTAAAAATATCCTGACGGTTATTGCCTCTTGTTAAAATGTGGTATATGTACCCTAATGGTGCTATCCTGGCTACCCTTGGCATGGGCAAATATTATTGGGCCCTGTCGATTTTGTCAATAAAATAGAACCGTCCCGTTTTATGGCTGCATATAAAAAGATTCGCCAATTCCTTTTTCCGTCTGTAACACCTAAAGTCCTTCTCAGGATCGTAATAGTTGCGCTGGCAGCATATATGTTTTTCGGCCACATCTGCATCCCCCTCCGTATCAAGGGGTACAGCATGGAGCCTCTGTACCGGAATGGGTCTGTCAATTTCTGCTGGAGACTCAAGTACATCCTTTCAGGGCCAGAAAGGCATGATGTGGTATTAGTACGCTTTGCTGGCAAAAACGTAATGCTCCTAAAACGAGTAGTTGCCCTGGAAGGGGAAACAGTTGAATTTCGCGATGGAAGGCTTTTTGTTGATGGGATAGAGCTGGACGAACCCTACGCCCGTTATCCCTGCAACTGGGATCTTTCACCGCGACAGGTCAAGAGAGGTTTTGTCTATGTTGTGGGGGATAACAGGAATATGCCAATGGAGCAGCATAATTTTGGACAGGCTTCACTGGAGCGTATCCTAGGAGCCCCGCTATGGTAAGAACCAGATACATTATAATAGGCGCATTGGTTGTGACAATTGGGATAGCAGCATCAGTCTCCTTTTTTGAAAGTGAAGAAAAGAAGGTAAAAAAGCAGTTTTCCTCACTTGCCCAATGGGCATCAAAGGAAAGGGGTGAAAATACCTTCACCATGGCACTCAAAATCCAAAATCTAGGCTCATTGTTCGCTGAACGCTCTACCCTTAGGAGCCACATTAATTCTATTTCAGGCAGCTACACTCGCCAGGAGATAACCAGCCTCGCGGGTCGCGGCCGTTTACAATTCTTTGAGCTATCCGTACGATTTCATGATCATCAGATTGAATTCTCGGAAAAGGACCTAGCAAGAGTGCGTGTAACAGGCCAGCTGTCAGGAACCCTGAAAGGGGAAGACATTGTTGATGATACCCTTGAACTTGAAGTGGGTTTAAAGAAATTCCAAGACAAGTGGCTCTTTACTGCTTTTGAGGTAGTAGAAGTTCTTGAAAAATGAAAACCTGACGGAAAGAATACTATCCCTGGCTTTCGCCTCACCCTTTTACGTTTGTTTTCAAGGCAGACACTATTGGCCATCTGGCAGGTCTTACTGAAATCGAAAGAGGGCCCAAGCCAATTTCATGGTCGCCCACAATCCCGCGGCTCATAAGCGTCCCAGGGCCCCCGTGCGCCTCTCCCTAAAAAAGGAGAAGGCGGTTAAAGAAAAACCCGAAACCGCCTCCTCACATTCTGTCAAATGTCAAGACCAGACCCCAATCTTCTACCTTGACGGTGCTATCCTAGTTACCCTTGGGTTGTTCAAATATTATTTGACCCTATCGATTTTGCCAATAAAATAGAACCGTCCCTTTTACGTCCCCTTTTATCCCACCCAAAAGATATGGGTGCTTTAGCAATATGGAGAGAGCCAAAAAACCGAAGAGATTGCCGACGCTTATGACCAAAGCAGAGGCTAGCCGCGTCGGGGCCTGTCTGATTACCTTGCCTTCAGATCTTTCAGCATTTCTGTAAGCTTATCCTTTTGGTTATGCTCTGGCTTTTCGATGACTATATCAAGGAGTTTATCTAAAATTTTGCCGACCCTTGGACCAGATTCTATCCCTAAAACATTCATCACATCATTGCCATTGACTGCCAAGTCGGAGATGGTGAAAGGGTGTGATTTTTTAATCTGGGCATTAATTCTATTTTTGAATTCCTTAATCTGATCTTCGCCAATTCTCCCCCACCCATGTGCCAAGTCATCTGCTTCTCTAAGCTTCATAAGCTCACCGATGTGCTCCGTTCCTACCCGTTTGATAAAACGCCTTAT
>CP070704.1:1217442-1225423 GCA_020349945.1 Deltaproteobacteria bacterium | reverse complement strand
GCGAAAAAAGTGACCCATCTGCAGGATCCTTCCAGCGGTCGATAATTTCTGCTCCATGGAGGGTGGTCTTTGTAAAGGTCTTCAATGCCCGCTCCACGTGCTGCTCTTCCGCAGAGGTAAAATACAGTCAAGCAAAATGTCAAATCGTATCAGAACTGTCTCTGGTGGCTCAATTAAGCTGTAACCTTAAGAGTTACTGCCCCAAGCCTGTCAAAAGCGACTTCAACAACATCGTTTTCCTTTAAATCCACCGCTGCGGTTAATGCACCGGAAAGAATTATCTCACGCTTCTTGATACCCGCTCCAAATTCCGATAGTTTATTGGCAAGCCAGGTCACTGCATTTACAGGATTCCCCATTACAGCGGCAGCAGCCGCTGTAGCTAATATCTCTCCGTTCTTTAAAAAGACCATCCCGGTTGAAAACATATCAACCTCATTAGGTGGCAGAGCTTTTGTTCCGACCAGCATAAAGGCACTCGATGCGTTATCAGCAACCGTGTCCTCTATTTTTATCTTCCAATCCCTTACCCGGCTATCGATTATCTCTATTGCAGGCATAACGAAATCAGTAGCGCTAATAATATCGGTGGATGTTACCCCCGGACCTTCAATGCCTTCCTTCATCACGAAGGCTATCTCACCCTCTGCTTTAGGCTGAATAACAGTCGATAATGAAAGTTCGTTTTTCAACAGAACCATTGTATTCAAGATATGGCCATAATCGGGCTCATAAACACCAAGTAGTTTCTGCATTGAATAGCTTGTAAGTCCAATCTTCTTTCCAATAATTCTTTCACCCTCGCTAACCCTCTTTCTTACATTTTCCAGTTGAATCTTATACGCGCAGTTAATAGTAATTTCAGGAAAGCGGCTGACTAGGGGTTCAATGGGCTTTTTTTCATTACCTGCATTATATAATTCATTCGATATGAGCTTGATCGTATCATCTAAGAGCATACTGCCTCCAAATTCCTATTTTTTCTAAACATAATATCACTTCCTGGCCCTGGTCCTCATGGGCCTTTCCATCTTTTCCTTTTGCCTTTTCGAGCGTTAAGGAGTTTCCCATGAGTTCCGAGATATCCTTGTTCTCCGGGCCTTGAGAAAAAAGATATCAGACGGAGATTCCAGATTTGTCGTCATTATCCGCAATCTCAAAGGCCCCTAGCTTACATGTGCTGCTGAAAATTGCAAGGGTTTTTCCTTGGAGACTATGTGTTTCCCAGTATCAAGTCGGGGCGTAAGGATTTCAGATAGCCCGTCTTTGGTATCCCCATCATAAGTCCCTGTCTGGGGGCCAAGATCCTTTAAAGACCCCTTGATATCAAACGAAGGCACTATCTAGATTTAAAGCGTGTAATTAGGTGATTTTCAGCCCTGTGCGATTTCCCCTTTCTCCTCTTTTCTCCACCGAAAGTGTGTAAAGCTAAGACAAAAAGTGGAAATAAACTTCTCATAGTTATGTAGTTTTTTGCACATTTCCTTGATTGACTCTCGGCGGGATCAACTTAAGTATTTGAAATCAATGTAATTATCTATAACTGGTTAACTCTGCATGATTTTTGCAACACATAAATACCAACTTAAGATATAAAAAAAGGATGAAAAAAGAATGATAACTTTTTTAACAGGACTTACTATCGGTTTTATCGCTGGCTTTGTGAGTGCCTTCATTTGGGAGCATAGTTAAGCCATTGTAAATGTGATGTTGAACAAGATTTTTCATAAATCGGTACCTTTCCCTATTCTTGAGACCGGTTTCAGTTGATCTCCAGAGTGATGTTAAGCTTAATAGATTATTCAGTGCCACTTAAAAAAGCCTCTTTGATCTATGTGCATCTTTCTGCAAGGCGTCTGTGAGCTATATGTGAAGAAGAGATCTGTTTCAGGGATAATAACGGCATCGTAGAGGGATGGTCCAGTTGGACTGGACCCATCACAGAGGAGTAAGAAGGTCTGAGGTATCTCAGCAGTTTCGTCAGGAAAGAGTTTATACAAAGCGAACGAAAAAGAATTTGGATAAGAGAGCTTGGTAGAGAAATTCTTAGCTATTCAACACTCTGTTAACCCACTTCATGTGTACTGCCGCTTTTTAGACAGAGGGTTAAGCAAGAGGTTTGCTGCTTCACTATGTAAATCCTATGAAATCCTCGTATTCAGCTGGATAAGGTGGACCATCAAGACTGCGATTTATGTTTTCTGCATTATGAATAGGGACTACAGCATTCTGAAAAAAGTCAGGAAAAAATAGTCAAGCCTCAATTACCAGAGGAGGTGGAACATGTTAGACAAGAGGGATTCTACTTTCGACCGGCGCTCTGGAGAAGATAGACGCAGATTGTATAGTCTTGACTACTTCATGAACGGAGGGGTCGAGAGAAGAAGCTGGAAAGAACGAAGGTTCCACGGTGAGCGCAGAGTTGGCTGGATGAAGGTAAGCAAGTGGTCTAGCCTGTTCAAGGCAGACATAAAGATTTGAAAATCTTTGACTGAGCTGACCCCTCTGTAATCACCGGATATTCAAGGCAGCGTCACTAAGGTCCTTTCCTTTTCCCGTGCTCGCTCGTCAAATCCCGCCATGACAGACTCTTGACCCCGGAACTTGAGCGGGGTGGTTTTCCTAGCCCACTGCCCGGGAGCTACCGAGATGAACCGAAAATTTTTCTGATGAAACTCCCATCCGGTGGGAGCTCGCGTCTTGGTAACGCACCCATATAGTGTGTTTCAAACATTTAGCTCAGGAGTATAGACCACTACGATAGCAATTGAAAAACTGAAAGCCAAAAAATTTGGCGTTACCGGCTGTAATCTATACTATTTGCGGTGAAGACGAGGTAACCAGATTTTTTCCTATCTCTGATTGTGATCTTTCTAATGGTTTCCTCAGGGCGCAATTGCAAAAAGCAGAGACACAAGTTATACTTACATTGTAAATGATTTTTGCTGGTCCACTGGAAAAAGGAGAGGAAACTTGGACGTGAAAAAGTATATATATCCAGCGATTATAGTCCCTTTATTGGTGTTTCTCATGTCTGGATGTACCTGGGTTAAAGGTTACGGAAAACTCAGGATACAGTCCGGACCCGGGGAGAAGGTTACCATTCGGGAATTAGAAGACAATTGGTATGATTATACCATTTATTATGCTGGCTATTATGATGGCTTGTCTACTAAGCATCCATCGGCAGTCATGTTTGATCCAAAGAATGACAAAGCAGCCCTGGTGGGCGATAGATGGACCAAGGTCCAAGATCAGGTAACGTTGTCAGAGCTAATCAGTTCAATCCAAAGCCACAGGGCCATGTACTATCCAAGACTCTGGAGGATCTTGGCACCTGACGGCCAATTCTATGGATATTTGTTTTCTGCCTGGGATCGCGTTCCTGTGGTCATCAAGGTAGTTGATGACAAGACGATGTGGGTTTCTGATTTGCCGCTGCCACCGTATCTTTATACACCAGGCGGCGGAGTGAATTTGCCGGGTGCAGCCCAATAAGGGCTCCAAAAGGAGATTGAAAACGGCAGAGTCGGCATGTGAAACAGGTTTAGAGTTTGATGTAATTTGGTAATCTTATGATTACAGAACGAAGTCTCCCTCCTTCCCTTGATTTAAAGGAAAGGGGAAGTCTTCGCGGGCAGTGGTTTGCCAGAGTTCGGGCAATACTTATAGCCCAAGCTTACAACAAAGGCTTCAGCCTCTATTTATCAATCCTCAAGGAGTAAGACCCGATTGATGTCAGGCATAGACCAAATAAGAGTGTCGATATATCGCGTTCGGCTTCCTAATATTGGCCATTTTAGCCGCCGCCGTATCATCAACCTCTACCCATTAGTATCTCTGGCACGCCTACCGAAATTCTATCCTTCTCTATATATTGACCTGATTTTTCGGTTGACAACGAGATATTGTGCTTTATATACTTCTCTACCAGAACAGAATTCTATCATGTCATGTAACGTCTATCTAGAGGTGCTTATCATGGGAAAACCCCTGAAGATGTGCTTGCCTTGCTCCTGACACGGCGTTGTTGTTCTGTTGGGAGCCTGCAGCATCATATCTTTAAGGCACAAACCTTGAGAGGGCTCGTGCGGAGAATCAATCCATCTCAGAATCTCAGAGTAGGGAAGAGGATACAAGATTGTTCGTTTTGATCGGGAGAAAGAGGTAAAACTATGGTCACAGAGTCTGTGGAGAGAAGATCTGAATTCAGGTTTCCTATTGTGGTCCCTGTTGAGTATTTCGTGCACGATAACTCAAGCATATTGAGTTACACGTTAGATCTTAGTAAGAATGGAGCATTTATTTCCTCGGATAATCATCCTTTAGGCATCGGAAGCAGATTTGTTATGAGCCTTAACCTTCCTTTTGATCAGGAGTCTTCGAGAATTTTCCGAACGGAAGGTACCGTAGTATGGAATCGGATGCGGCCCTTCAAGAGCAAAACAAATGGAATGGGCGTTAGGTTTATTGAGCCTTTGCCAGAAAGCTTATTACTGAAGGCATTAGCTAATAACATTAGAAAACTATTGAATGAAACGGAGGCAAAAAAGTTATTAGAAGAACGGCACCAGAAAGTGGAAACGGAATTAGAGGAAACAAAAAGGTTGGCTGCCTTAGGCCGCTACGTGGAGAGAATCCTTTTTGAGGTATCAAATCCTGTCCTGACACTATTTGCAAAACTAGAAACCATTAAGACGAAGATGTCTGAACACAAACGAATACTCGAAGAGCATGAGGAGACGAATAAAGAAGAGCTTAAAAAGATAATAGCCGAGTTCGATAGGTCTTGTGACACGATTGATAAGATACTGAAGGATTACAGAATAATATCAGAGTTGGCAAAAATTGTGGAAGACGATGGAGAAAGTCTTGAGAGAAAGCTTAAGAAGGAATAGGGGTGCTCAATAGGCTTCTTTAATCCCTATTAGTCTTCTCTCATAAGCTTTCCAAAACCTCATCGAGCCCATTCCATTATGTCCTTGTGCGTTTCCAAGGATATCTTCACCTCTATCCGGAATGAAGGAGGCTTTTTATGAATGGAGAGCTCATCGGAGACAGTCAGCCGATGAGGAACATAAAGGAACTCATAAAGGTGGTAGCTAATACTGTGCTGAGTGTGATTATTTATGGGGAGACTGGCGTCGGTAAGGAGGTGATTGCCAGGGAACTCCATCGACTCTCCAATAGGCAAAACAAGCGCTTCGTTAAGGTCAATTGTGCTGCCCTGCCCTCTGAACTCCTGGAGAGCGAGCTCTTTGGCTATGAGAAAGGCGCCTTTACCGGGGCAACCCGGTTCAAGCCGGGGAAATTCGAGATCGCCTCAGATGGGGTGATCTTCTTAGACGAGATAGGTGATATCCCCTTGCCCTTGCAGGCAAAACTCTTACAGGTCTTGCAAAACGGTGAGTTCTCAAGGCTCGGGGGGAAAGATGTGAAGGTAGATACCTGGGTTATCAGTGCAACAAACCATGATCTGGCACAGGATTTAAGTGAGGGGAGGTTTCGTGAGGACCTTTACTATCGGCTCAACATCATAAAGATCGATGTCCCTCCCCTGAGGGAGCGAAAGGAGGATGTCCCGCTTCTTATTGACTATTTTGTCAGGAAATATCGCTCTGAATTAGAGATCAGTGAGGATTTTACCATAGACTCTCAGATGATGGATCTCTTCTTACAGCATGACTGGCCGGGAAATGTCAGGGAGCTTTCCAATACCATACAGAGGCTCATGGTGATGGAGGAGCGGGATGAGATAAAACAACAGCTGTCTTTAGAGCCCCATACCACCCCCTTACAGCCAGGTCTCATGGACAAGTCCCCGGAGCTCGAGCCCGATCTCGGGGAGGTTACCCCCTTAAAGGCATTGAAGGCTGAGGCAGGGGAATATATCGAAAAAAGGCTCATTGCCCATGTCTTGAATATGACAGGGGGGAACAAGGCCAAGGCAGCCAAAGCCCTCAATATCAGCTATAAGGCCCTTTTCTATAAGATGAAGAATCTGGGATTGAGGTAGAAGATCAGCTAGTCGTGGCGTATCCTGTGGTGCTATGCTAGCTTCCAAAATTTAAGTATACGGCGGATAGGTCTCCGATATGGTCTTGCCAAGGTAAATAACCCAGCTGTCCATACACATGCACAATAGGGATATTTTTAACTTCGAAGCACAATCACGATCGTTTTTACCATAAGAATTTTTCAGGGCTCTAAACAAGGAGTGCTCAAGAGATCTATCATACTTAAAAGTGGCTATGCTGATTTTATTCTGGTCGAATTCCTCAAAGGATGTGTTAAGCTTATCGCAAAAATACTGATACCAGTCACCTCTTTCAAATATAATCACCTTATCTTAACAGCATATCAAAACCTGCGCCATCAACTATTTGCCGATTTCTACAAACTCTCTTTTATGCTCTAAGAAAGCGTCCACTGAATCTTTTCCCGAATGAGACAATGGTTCTCCAACTTCAGCAACTTTTCCGGGCTCGTGCCTTAATCTGCGCAATATTCTGCACAGCTCTGATTCAGAATCCTTTAGCCTACCGCATATAATACGCTTCAATTCTTTTCCCGAAGGATAACCATACGGCATGCCAGGTCCAGCCCTAGGATCAGAACTGTTCGTGTTTTTATCATTTGAAACTCTTTTGAAAGTCTAGAGTTTTTTCTGGTTCAAACTGGGGATAAGAGCGGTCTGTTCACGAAAACCGGTACAATAGAAGATGCCCAGGGCTTATGTATCAAGGTGCCCCCGGGGTGACTCGAACACCCGGCACAGGGATTAGGAATCCCTTGCTCTATCCGCCTGAGCTACGGGGGCTTAACTGTTTTTTAAATATTATTCCTTTTTTCTTCAAGCAAAAAATATCTATCCAATTCACCCTGTTTGGAGGTGATACCCCTCAAACAATACTATTAGGTCGTCAATAACGGTTATCGACGTCATTTTCATGACTTCGGTGGGTGCACTAGCCATATACGCCGGCGTAATAAAGGAAGTAATAGCCCTATTCACTTTTATCGAAAACCTTTTCAGGGTCTGTGCGGAGCCTGTCTAATTTGGCCTCGAAATCAGATCCCAAATCCACCCCCATTTCGTGTGCCCTCTTTTTGGCTTGAAGTCCGATGTTCCTGGTGTCTTTATAAAATGTATCATCTCTTGGAGCGTCGGGCTCATACGCGGCTAGTCGGTCTTGCTCTGAGACATGGTATGCAACTCTTGACACCAATTTTCTAAAATTCTTCCCCTTACACCTCGGACAACTCAAGTTCTCCTCATCCTCTTTCCTTATTACTAAATACTGGAATTCTTTGCCACATAACTGACATAGGTATTCAAAGATTGGCAACTCCTACCTCCTATGAATGGAATATGCTCGTTGGGGTTTCTCAAAAAGATATTGCGGTTCAGTCCCTTCTCTATTACATTTAAGATCCGTATACTATAATTCTACTATACAGTAATATAAAATTCCTCGCATCCTAAAATTTGAGGTAGGTGGATATGCGGCTCAGTGATGATTTATACGCCTTCCCATGGCGCTTACTGCATATAAATAACTGTAACAGCTATCTCATTAATGGCCCTTTTAAGATCCTCATTGACCCCGGCCATCAACATCTCTTCACTGAACTACAGAGTTCCTTGGGCTCAATCAATATCAGACCTGAGGACATTGACCTGATAATCGCTACCCATCTCCATCCTGATCACATAGAGGCGGTACAATCCTTTTCGTCGCTTTCAACCATGGTAACGATACATGAAGGGGAGTACCACTATTTCCAGGATGATGCGGCATATTATGGTGTTAATCTTGAGCCTGACTTCCTTCTTACTGAAGGCACCTTGAAAGCAGGCACCATAGAACTCGAGATTATCCATGCCCCAGGCCACTCTCCTGGCTCGGTCTGTCTCTACTGGCCTTCCCATAAGGCCCTTTTTGCAGGTGATGTAATCTTTGAGCAGGGAGTGGGGCGT
>CP070704.1:1214652-1217342 GCA_020349945.1 Deltaproteobacteria bacterium | reverse complement strand
TGCAACACCATGATCTTATTGTCACCTCGAATGCAGCCAGCGAATTTGTTGAAGTCGAGCTAGAGGAGGCAGACATTAAGGATTATTTCATAAGGGTCTTCTCAGCCACATCAGATTTCGGGCAGGTTAAGAAGGCACCCCAGTTTTACGAGCGAATCTGCGAAATTATGGGAATAGAACCAGCTAATGCCATCCATGTGGGAGACCACTATGAATTCGACTATCTGGTTCCAAGAAGTCTGGGGATAGAGGCATATTTTCTCGACAGGGATGGAAAAAGGCCCAAAGAAAGCTTTTCTGTAAAGAACCTCAGGGATTTTGCGGCCCTGATCAAAACCGCGCACAAGCACCGGGCCAAATGCTTGGAATAAATACGGCTTTTGCGTCCTGTTCGGAACAGCAAAAAAGGAGGGGTTAGCCGATGTTGACTAACCCCTCCTCAATTGCAGAGACGGTACAGGGAAAAGACATATTTACTTAAGGGCAACAGGAGAGATCAAACCTCCTGTAGCATTCCAGAAGTTTAGAGGCGGCCACACATATAGGAACTCATAAACGCCATCCTTTGCACAATCTTCGGAAAGGGCGTCCAGGTTCAGCAGCTCGTGCATGGGGCAGCCTAACATCTGCAAGACCGCGACGTGAAGCGGTATCAGCCCTACTTTGTATAACTTATTGTATTTTTCCTCTACAGGCACAATATGTTCCACAGCGATGTTGTCTGCACCGATAAGGCCTATCTTGTGCTTCTGTATCCATGCTATACAATCGCCTCCTGGTCCGGGTTCGCCATCTTCAGTCGCCGACCATCTCAAGGTGCCACCTGCTTTGATTATCTTATCCGACCAGTGCTTCATAAAGCCCGTCCGGATGAGAATGGCGTCACCTGGTTTAATCTTCACACCCGCCCACTTGGCACAGTCATCCAAATCCTTCGGGGTTATCAAGTATTTATCACCCAGGTAATCCACTCCTTTGAACCTGGCCACATCCAGGAGCACCCCTCTTTGTGCGGATTTAGGCAGATAGGCATTGGCATTGGCTTTAAGCGTCCCGTTATCATGCGTAATAACCTCTTCAACGTTATATCCATTATAAACCTTATCGCCATACCACAGGTGGACCAGAGGATCCACGTGTGTCATACTATGGGTCCCTGTCTTGATGATCTCATCACTATACCACATCCCCGGTTTATCTCCAGCAACAGCATCGTTGCCCGACCAATTCATGAACCTCTCGATGCCCACTCGCATACCCCATAGCGGGTATGAATTAGGTTTTGCCTCCCAGGAGCATGGGATGATTTTCCCCTGTTTGACCAGCCCTGCGGCTGCAACAAGTGATTGGGGGGTATTGTAATTAAGGCAGCCAACCTCATCGTCAGGTCCCCACTTTCCCCAATTATTGGGCCACTTCTTGTATTCGCTTATGGGGACATCAACTATGCCCCAAGCGCTTGCAGACAAGCTCAACACAAAGATGATTCCAGCTATAAGCGCCAATTTGTTTCTCATCTCTTGCCTCCTTTTTTTCATCCTTAGATCAATTAGGGTTCCTGAACCGTCTCTACCGATTTCCTACAGATTTATACGTCAGCTTAGGTAAAAGGTTCCTTTATGTCAACAATAAAATGCCATTACCTTACTAACTGTTATTTCCACAAAAGGTGCCAACCTCCTGTGGGCCTATCAGCTTTTCGCGCAAGACCCTGCTTTCCAAGCGGAAGGGTTTGCTTGACAGATGCCCTGTTACAGACCTCCATCTCGGTGTCAGCGTGGGAGAAATGCGGCTGTCCCCTTGTTCAGTGCATATTTGTCAAAGGGAGTCCTCGTGGCTTAGAGTTGGAGAATCCATTTTATTGACAATTAATATTTCCTTTTATATAAAATGCAAAGACCAGTGAGCTCATGTATCCCTTGCAGGAGAAAGCGCCCATTCAGTACACTTGCCTCCTTCGCACAACTCAGACGTTGCTGCTATGGGTCCAGGCCTCAATATAACCAATATGTCTTGATGGAAATGGGAAGGCTCACCACGTTTTACCAGCTCGACACGGTCCCTTGTGTGAGAGAGTTTCGGGTAGAGCGTTCTCCTGATGAGGGATTATTCCAACGCATGGAGGCTGAAGCGGGCGGAGGTATTCCATGATAGAGGAAGTAATGGCTATGACAAAGGGGAAATATCTCTGGCTGTTCTTGCTGGTCCCTTTGTTCTCACATTTGCTCGGGGGCAGCGCACAAGGTTGTGCCGCCTGCGTGGCTGCTGGCAAGCTTGCTAGAGAAAGTGAGAACAAGGCGTTCTATGCACTGAGGATCCTTTATGAAAGGAAGGGAAGCGCAGCCCTGCCATTCATCAGGCGGGCCTTGAAGCTGGATACTAATCCCCCGGCTCAAATGAGGGCGGCAGGATATATTGCCGAATTAAATGACACTGAATCGATACCCCAGCTAGAGAAGATCATGTCCGAATTGTTCAAAAAGGTTTCCTTTAGTGGCTTCGGGGTTGATACAATCGATTTCCGGAAACGTTGGATAGCAGCGTATGCCCTGGGTACGTTACGAGCACCAGGGGTAGCAGAGCGCATTTGGGAGAGGTATGACCGGTTCACCCTGAGCAAAAAGACGGAAGTCCCCCATATCCTGAGTGCCCTTGGTGACCCAAGATTGACCGAACACCTGATGGGCATC
>CP070704.1:1210646-1214552 GCA_020349945.1 Deltaproteobacteria bacterium | reverse complement strand
ATGAAAACCGCCGCCAAGAGGCTGTGCGGGATTAACAAAACACACAGTAAGTGCCCAGCAGAAAAGGAGGAGCTTTATGGATCTTGACTTAAGCAAGGAGAAGAAGGACATACAGAGGGCTGCCAGGGATTTTGCAAACAAGGAGCTGGTGCCCATAGCCGATGAGTTGGACCAGGCAGAGGAGTTTGCCTGGAACAACTTCAAGTGGATGGCCAAGCTGGGCTTCACGGGCATGATCCTGCCGCCCGAGTATGGAGGCAGTGGCTTTGATGAGCTCTCACTGGCCCTTGCCATAGAGGAAATCGCCAAGGCCTGCGCCTCTACTGCTGATATACTCGATGCCCACCTGGTTTTATGTGCTGGCCTCATCTACCACTGGGCCAGTGATGAGCAGAGGCAGCGGTTCCTGCCACCCCTGGCCAGGGGAGAAAAGGTCGGCAGCTTTGCCGTCACTGAACCAGATGCCGGCAGTGACATCGGGGCCATCAAGACAGAGGCACTACGAGACGGAGACTCCTACATCCTCAACGGGCAGAAGACCTTCATCACCAATGGCGATGTCTGTGACACCGTGGTGGTATTTGCCAGTATCCCTGATCTCGCACCCCGGGGTATGACCGCCTTTGTGGTGGAGCAGGGGATGGCTGGCTTTAGCAAGGGAAAGAAGTTCAACAAACTGGGCATGAGGGCTGCAACGAATGCCGAGCTGTTCTTTGAGGACTGCCGGGTACCGGTGGCCAACCGTATTAGTGAGGAGGGAAAGGGTATGAAGATCGCACTGGCCACCCTTGACCGTGGGCGAATCGGCATTGCCGCCCAGGCAGTCGGTATTGCCCAGGCAGTGCTGGAGGACTCCACCGAGTATGCCAAAAAGCGGGTGCAGTTCGGTACCCCGATTGCTCAAAACCAGGCCATTGCCTGGAAACTGGCTGATATGGCCACCGAGCTTGAGGCGGCACGGCTGCTCGTCTACAAGGCTGCCTGCCTGGCTGACAAGGGCGAGCCCTTCTCCAAGAATGCAGCCATGGCCAAGCTGTATGCCTCTGAGCTTGCAATGAAGGCTGCCACCTGGGGCATCCAGATATTCGGTGGCTACGGGTATATGATGGAATACCCCATGCAGCGCTACTTCCGCGATGCCAAGCTGACTGAGATCTATGAGGGTACATCAGAGGTTCAGCGCATGGTCATCTCCAGGGCTGTTATTGGGTAGGGCCATAAGGCTGAAGAATACTAATGAAGAGAGAAAGAGCACGTAGGCGCCACTATTGCATGATATTCCACTGATAATAAGTTGAATTATGAGGGCCGGCAGGTTGCTATCGAGAAATGTCTTGAGTAAAGGAGGGCTTGCCGGCCTTGGTCTCTTCTATTCCTTATTTATTGTCAGTGGACCTCACTTGCACCTTGAACCCTTTCGCACATAGCCCATTTCGATTTTCCTTATCTGCCATTCATCCCGCATAGATGAAAACCCGTCAAAGGTGACTGACCTTTCAGTTCCTTGTATCTCCTGTCAATTACATACCTTTTTTATCAATGTCGGTCTGATAGGCTACCCGTAAAAAAGTGATTGACGAGTTCCTATGATCTATTCTATTAAAAACACTTTATGGGTAAACATCACTCGGGGATGAACAACTTCTGGAGGGCTTCGATAAGGTGCACTGGCTGATTTTGCTCGAGAGTTTGAACATACAAAGGTAAATGATAAAAAGGAGGGAGATATGGCTGAAGTATCGAGAGAACGATGGATAAGTAGGTCTTCTTTTGTGATGGCTGCTGTTGGCTCTGCAGTGGGACTGGGAAATGTATGGAGATTTCCCTTTGTTACCTATGCCAATGGTGGAGGCGCTTTTCTTATCCCCTACTTTGTGGCCCTGTTCACTGCGGGTATACCCTTGATGATGCTTGAACTTGGCTTGGGCCTCAAATTGCAGGGGGCCCCTCCCCGGGCACTGGCTGGGGTTAACCCCAGGTCGGAATGGATAGGCTGGTGGGCTGCCCTTATTGCCTTTGTAATTACCACCTACTATGCAGTGGTAATGGCCTGGTGCTGGAATTACTTGTTCCACTCCCTTACCCTTGCGTGGGGCCCTGAGGCTGAGAAATTCTTCTTCAACGATGTCCTGAAATTGAGCCCTGGGCCGGGTCAGCTTTCCGGTCTTGTGTGGCCTGTTGTGATCGGCCTCCTTCTGACCTGGATTGCCGTGTTCCTAATCCTATTCAAAGGCCTGGGTAGAGTGGGAAGGGTGGTTATGGTTACCGTTCCCCTTCCTGTCATCCTCATTATTATCCTGGTAATAAGGGGGATTACCCTTCCAGGTGCTGCAAATGGCCTGAATTTTTATCTGGCACCTGATTTTTCAAAAATTCTCAATGGTAAGGTCTGGCTGGCGGCATACAGTCAGGTCTTCTTTTCTCTTTCTCTGGCCATGGGCATCATGATAACCTACGCAAGTTACCTTCCCAGGAAGAGTGACATAACCAATAATGCTTTTATGATAAGCCTTGCCGATGCGGGAACAAGTTTCCTGGCCGGCTTTGCAATCTTCAGTACCCTCGGGTACCTTGCATTTGTTACTCAATCCGATGTATCAAAGGTAGCTGCGGGCGGGCCTAGCCTCGCCTTTGGTACGATCCCCGTAGCCATATCCAAGCTACCATTTGCAGCCAACCTTTTTGGGATCATTTTCTTTCTCACCCTCCTGTCATTGGGTATCGATTCACTGTTTTCCCTGGTTGAGTGCAATTTGGGATCGGTTCTGGATAGATGGGGTATCACGAGAACGAGGGCCACATTTTCTATCTGTCTTGTGGCCTTCTTGGTCGGGTTTTTATTTTCCACCGGTGGTGGCCTGTATTGGCTGGATATCGTTGACCACTGGATAAACAATTACGGGCTTGTGCCTGTAGGACTTGCCGAGGTCATCGCTATTGGCTGGATATTTGGAGCAAGCCGTTTTAGGGAGATGATCAATGAGAGCTCTGAGGTAAAGGCAGGAAAGTGGTGGGATTTTATGATCAAATTTGTTACTCCTTTCATATTAATTGTCAGCCTTATAGTCAGTTTTTACCAAGAAATGCAGAAGTCCTATGAAGGGTATCCAGTGTGGAGTACCTTTTGTGGTGGCTGGCTGATCGTTATCGGTATTGTTATCGTCTCCTTTCTGCTTATGAGGTCAGGGAAGTCGACGAATAAGAATATAGGTGTTTGATGGGGGAAACTATGTCTATTGGTGCGTGGATAATGTTGGTTTTCGGCTGTGTGGTTTTATATGGTGGACTGTACTGGAGTATCAGGATTGCCTCGAAAAAGTAACTTTTTCTGCCGAACCAGGGGAAGATACTAAGAAATTCCATTGGGAGGCGGGTTTTCCTGTGAGGGGTTTTTTGAGCCTTGCTGTGTAAGATTCGGGGATCTTTTGATGGTGGGGGAAGCGCCAGTACCCCAGTCGAGGTCTTTCAAAGAAGAGCCCCCTGAGGCGCTCTGCAAGTCTCCAACCATCAGGACCGTTTACATAAGGGAGTAAGGCCGGCCTATCTTAACGCGAGCAGTTTACCAGCGAGGCATTTTTGGGAACTCCCATCCTTCATCTAACGGTAAAACGCTGATCAGGGACTCTGTAAGGGCTGGCGAAAGCGGTCATCTGGTTGGTGGCAGTGAGAGCAGCGCCATTAAAGTCAAAACAGGATATATCAGGCGGTGTTTCTTAATTGACTATTTGAGCTTCTTTCTATAACTTTACACCAAATAAAGGCAATTTCTCTGTAAATGAACTGAGAGGCCTCGCCCCGATTGGAATAGTGGAGCAAAGGAGTATTCTATCCATAGGCCTAGACGAGGCAAGAGGTAAGGGTCAAAAAATCTTCTACCTTCAATAAGTTACAAAAACTATGAGAAGT
>CP070704.1:1192838-1210546 GCA_020349945.1 Deltaproteobacteria bacterium | reverse complement strand
TGGTTCCTATTGAAGCTATACCCGGTAAGATACTCTTTCTTCCGCCACCATAACCGACCATGTAGTGATATACCACACCCCCTGTCAAAATCAGTTTGTCTACCTCCTGTATGATCTTATTGACCGAGACCTCTGTGCCTCCAGCCGTTTTGCCCAGGTAGACCATATTATCCGTATCCCAGGCATTATGATTGACGACCTTAGCCCTGCGACAGACTTCCTCTCCGCACAATCCGATACATTCCTCCTCGGTGTTTTGCCTGTGCCCTCCCACAGCAATGATGATCGTTATGTTTTCATCCGCTACACCAGCCTCATTCAACGTTTCCATCAGGATCGGCAACGTTTGATCAGTCTTTTGCCATGCCCGAGTAATATCACTGACGGTAATGGCCACCTTTTCACCGGGTTTGACGACTTCCCGCAATGGTGGTGAATCGATTGGATGCTCTAAGGCGCATCGATATGCACTTTTCAGATCAGGCACAGGGTCAACATCCCTGCCCGTAATCTCATATAGCAATTGATCTTCCGGTATTTTAAAGCTCACCTCTTTTTTGCCATATTTCAGTCTAAACTCCGTCATAGCCATATCCATCTTCCTTAACAAAAATAATCCCCTATGAGGTCAGAAAAAACTATACTGCCTCTTTTATAATCTGTCGGATTCCAGAATGCAAGGTATCAGACTATCCTCGTTTTTCCTTTTTCGCTTGCTTCCCATCACCTCCTGCAGCGACGATTGCCTCTTTCATATGCAAATACCCTTTCTGTTTGCAGGCCTAATGGACCAGTGGCACATAGCCGAAAAGTTTCGGGACATACATGATGAGTGATTCCCAGTAGGTAGTGATAATGAGGACCGTGATGGAGGCCAAGAGAAAGGGAAGGATGGCCCGGGATATCCTTTCGAGGCTTATCTTCCCGATGGCACAAGCGATGAACAGACATACCCCAACAGGGGGAGTGGTGAGTCCTATCACCAGGTTGAGTACAAGGATCACACCAAAATGGAGGGGATCTACCCCGATCTGGATCATCAATGGAAGCAAAACCGGTGTTAGGATGATCAGGGAAGCTGTAGTCTCCATAAATGTTCCCACTATGAGCAAGATCATATTCACGAAGAGGAGAATGAGGATGGGATTCTGGGTTACCTTGAGTATAGCCGCGCCAGCGTACTGAGGGATCTCTTCGCTAGCAAGGAGCCATGAGAAGATGCTTGCCGTTCCAATCACAAGCATAACCAGAGCACTGGTTGCGCCGGTATTGACAATAATTCTCGGTAGATCTCTGAGGCTGATGTCTCGGTACACGAAGAAGCTAATGCTGAAGGCATAAAACACCGCAATGCAAGCGCTTTCGGTGGGTGTGAAAACCCCCGATAGAATTCCCCCCAGGATGATGATGGGCATCATCAGAACAAGCGCCGCATCGAAAATCGCCTTTAAGGCCTCTCTAAAGGTAGGTAAAGACTCTTTAGGGTAGTTCCTCTTGCGCGCATAATAGGCAACCACCCCCATCTGAAAAAGTCCCAGCAACAAACCTGGAACAATCCCGGCAAGGAAAAGGGAGGCGATGGAAACCTCTCCCAAGACGCCGTAAATGATAAAAGGTATGGAGGGGGGAATGATGGGTCCGATGGTGGAAGAAGTGGCTGTCACGGCGGAGGAGAACTCCACGTCATAGCCATCCCTCTCCATGGCCGGAATGAGGATCGATCCAATAGCACTGGTATCGGCAACAGCAGCCCCTGTAATACCAGCAAAAATCATGCTAATAACCACATTGATGTGAGCCAGCCCTCCCCTGACCGGCCCCATCAGGACCTTACTGAAGGTCACCAGCCTCTGGGTTAGACCCCCTGCGCTCATGATGTTCCCGGCAAGGATAAAAAAGGGGATTGCCATGAGCACAGGGTTATCCATACCAGTGAAGATGCGCTGAGCTGCAAGCATGAGCGGGGTTTCCCCCTCGTATAGGAGCGCTACAAGGGGGGTGAGCCCCAAGACAAAGGCAATGGGCACACCGATAAGGAGGAAAACAGAGAAAGAGATCAGTAAAATAACGATCAGCATAGGGCGTAATCTCCTGCTTAGCGCCTCTTAGCCTAGAGTCCGGCCCATCAACTCTTTAGACCGATGGTAGATAGATGTGAGCACATGGAATAACATGATGGCCGAACCCGTTGGAATAGCAATGTACGGGAGCGACATGGGAAGCCGCATAGCGGGACTGAGCTGATGGCGGGTCAGTATCACCAGAAAGATTCCTCCCCACAGGATTATCGCGAGCATCGTGGCAACCAAAATGTCTCCCACGAAGGCTGCCATCATGCGAATACGTTTCGGAAACCTGTCAGCGACCAAAGTGACGGCAATGTGCTGCCCTCTCTTTAAGGCTATGCCAGCAGCCAGCAAAGATGACCACACAAGGCAATACCTCGCAAACTCCTCTGTCCAAAAAAGCGGAAACAGCAGGACATAACGAAATATAACCTCGATGAAGACGTCTAAGGCCATCGCCGAGATAATGATAAAGACCGCAACCTCCGTAAACCGATTAATCATATTGCTTATTCGCTCCATCGCGTCCCTTAGCCCCCTCCTGATCAACTCACCTCGTTTCCCTGATCCTTTCGATAATTGGTTCCCAATCTGGATACTGTTTGATGAACTTTGCGTACACCGGTTCCATAGCCTTGACGAAGATTCCCTTATGAACGCCTCTCACATCCATTCCCCAGGCCTTCAAATCACGAATCTGCTTCTGCTCGTTATCCCGTATGATCTTCCGTTCATAGGCGGCCACCTCCACCGCTGTTTTGATAAGGAGTTTCTGCCATTCGGATTTGAGGGATTTAAACCGCTGTAGAGCCATGCTCAGCGGCGCGGGTGAGTAAAAGTGTCCCGTCAGGCTCAAATATCTCTGCACCTCGTTCAGTTTATTGACGTGAATAATAGCCACGGGATTTTCCTGGCCGTCAATGACCCTTGTCTGAAGGGATGTGTAGACTTCACCCCAACTCATGGGGACTGCCTGGGCACCAAGCGAGCGGACCGAAGCAAGATGAACAGGATTCTCCATCGTCCGGAATTTCAGGCCTTTAAAGTCACTGGGGCTTAGCAAGGGACGGGCCGAATTAGTGAAATTCCGAAATCCGTTCTCAAAGAATGAAAGGCCCTGGAGCCCGGCCTTTTCCAAATCATCCAGAAGTCTTCGACCAATAGGACCGTCAAGCACTGCGTCGACGTGATAGTAGTCTCGAAACAGAAAAGGTAAGTCCAGAACCATCATGCTTTGGCTAAATCCTGATACAGGCCCTGTTGCGGTCACAGCTAGATCGATTGTCCCGATTTGCATTCCCTCCAAAAGCTCCCTTTCCCCCTTGCCGAGCTGACCTCCCGGGTAGACGCGGATATCAATGGCTCCTCCAGTAGCCTCTTTGATGCGCTTGGCAAATTCCCTCGCACCTTCATTGTAAGCATGATGAGGAGGAGTCACCGTAGCCAACTTCAATTTGAGAGTCTTCGCCTGCACAGCTCCATTCAAGAGCAAGCCTGGGGAAAACATCAGACAGAGTATGGTAAAGATTAATCGTTTCATCGTATTCTCCCTCCTTCTTTTAAAATATTCTTAGATTTTCCTCTCCGCCCACTAGAACAAGAAGCTCCGCGTCCTCCATAAGGCATTGCCTCAAGCCCTTCAGTCATGGTCGAACTGCAGAGCAGGTCACCTGCTTGATTTTTGATTGTAGGTAGCCGCCACCAATAGTGTATTCTTAATGCGATCTAATAATCTACTAGAGAAAAGTATGTCAACCAAAATCCTTGCACCTTGATTCCTTTAATTGCGCACTCACTATGTCTTGCTTGTCCAGCACCCTGATAATCCCTAGGATTGTCCAAGATTAAAATCCGTCACCCCCTTGACGCATCAGGGTTATTACGATATATTTATAATTAGGATATATTTATAATAATTAGAAGTTTATCTTGAGGAAAGATGGCAAATGGCAACAAAGCAAATTGCATATTTTAGAATCTTCCGTGAGGTATCCAGGGCTATCCTATCCGTGCTTGATTCAAAACAGGTACTAAATCTTATGGTAAAAAGGATCGTTCCGGCAATGAAATTAAAGGCCGCCAGCCTAAGGCTCTTGAATGAAAAGACGAAAGATTTAGAGTTGGTTGCATCCCATTTGTTGAGCACAAAGTATCTGAGCAAAGGGCCGCTTAATGCAGACAAGAGCGTACCGGAGGTATTGGAAGGAAAACCGGTCCTGATCGTTGACGCCCAGAGCGATCCAAGGATTCAGTATCCCAAAGAAAAGGCCGAGGAGGGGATCGCCTCAATCCTAAGCATACCCGTTCAGATTCACAATAAGGTTATTGGAATGCTGAGGCTCTATACCTCCGCCCCCAGGTCCTTTTCTGGAGAAGAGATCGAATTTGTATCTGCCCTGGGTGAAATGGCTGGACTGGCTATAATAAATGCCAGGATGTATGAGAAAGAGAAGGAAAAGCTGACGAGGCTTTTTGAAAAGGGAGGCATAGTATCGGCTCATCAGGAGGAAATTGAGAGATACGGGATCAAGGCTGTATCCAGGGGCACCATAGACACTAAAAGATCCACTGAATTTTTTAAGATTTTACATGAGGTCTCTCGAGATCTGCTCTACGATCTGAACTCACGTGAGGTCTTAGATTCTATGGCAGAGAAGGTTATCCAGATTATGCACATAAAGGGATGTTGCATATATCTTTTAAATGAGACCACTGGAAAGTTGGAGATGGTGGCATCAAGAGGATTGAGTAATGAATACCTTCAAAAAGGGCCTATCGTGGCCGTTAAGAGTATGCCAGATGTATTAAGAGGAACGACAGTCTTTATAAAGGATGTTGCTGCCACTGAAAATCTACAATATCGAGACGAGGCGATAAAAGAGGGTATCGTTTCCATATTATCCGTTCCCATCTTTGTTAAAGAATATGTTATTGGAGAGATAAGGCTCTATTCAGCAAAAGAAAGGGAATATGACAAGGAAGAGGCAGAGTTTATTCTGGCCTTAGCAGAAATCGGCGGTATAGCCATTACCAATACCAAATTTTACCGGAGGCTGAAGAGCGATATAAAATTCTGGGAATCAACCCTTTCATATCTTGATAGGGGTTGAAAAAACTTTACGATGCCTTCCTCTTTCTAAGGTAATAGCTCTTAATATCGATCAATTTACCTGCATATTCCTTTCGGAAATAAAGCAATTGATAATGCTCAATCTCTTCAGCTAACGGCTCCAGGAATGGAGTAATATCAATCCCGAAGCTGTTCATCTTTCTTTTGTCGGCCTCATGGATAATCAGGAGACAGTAATAACTGAGAAGTAGTCGCAACCTTGTGTCTCTCCTAAACAGATAGGACCTCCCTCCAATAGAATTTACCAAAAAACCGGCATATCTATATATGGCATCCCAAGAGGGCGGCAGTCCGTTGTCTCGATTGCATTGATCACCTGACATAAGCCATCTGTAAAACAAAGCAAGAGTAATCTCCATGCTATCTGCTTCATTCCTTGCAATGAGTTTTATAAGCCTTAGATCCTTTAAAGTTAAAACCCTATAAAAATGGTAGATATTCTCGATAATCCTATCATAATTAATGCCTTCTCCTGCCGGAAGGGGGGGGTTGAGGGATAAGACATGAACGATTTTTTTAAAACGGGTGAATGTATCTTCCCCTATCTCCAATTCCCTGACATATGGCTCTTTATCAAGATATGCGAAAAACTCCATAAGTTCTCGTTTCATCTTCTGGCATTCATCTTCAACCCTCATTGCCTGGCCTTCAATGGCCTTTTCTCCTAAGACATCCTCGAGCCTTTCCTGGGGCGCCTGTATGTCTGGCGAGCTAACAGATGTGTCCTCTGCCTCCCTCTTTTCCTCTTCCTGAAATACCGGTTGTTTTTCACCTTCCTTTCCACTGAAGTAGAGTACCAACAAACCACCTGCAATAAGGGCTATAACCAAGAGCAAGAGGCCCCTATTTCCTTTCATTTGTTATCCCTCCATCTCAGATTGAAAATTCAAAGGTAAATCAAGGGTAACAGTAGTTCCCTTGCTGCCCCTGCTTTTAATGTCAATTTCACCCTGGTGATTCATTACAATCTGATAAACCATAGTCAACCCCAAACCTGCCCCTGTTGTCTTGGAGGTGACAAAGGGATCCCGGATGGAGTCAATTTTATCCTCATCTATACCTATGCCGGAATCTTCGACTACAATCTGGATACGAGAATCTAGCGGTCGTGCCCTCAGTTTAATAGTACCACCCTGAGGCATCGCTTCTATACTATTTTGCATAATATTCTTCAATGCCCTCAATATCTGTGCACTATCCAAAATGATTGTAGGCAAACTCTCTTGAATATCTGCCTCCAGCTGGATGGACTTCTGCGATATAATAGGAGAAAAATCCTCTATAACCTTGGACAAGAGACTGTTCATGTTGGCTGGCTGGAGACAGGCGGTGTGCATTTCTACAAGCTCTTTCACATCTCGAACCATTCTTTCGAGCCTGAAGCTCTCTTTAAGAATGATATCAAGATACTTGTGGAATTTATGATTCTTCTCTAAGCCGGCTTTCATCCTTGCTGCGAAGCCACCTATTGACATAATAGGATTCCTTACCTCATGGGCCACTTCCTGGACAAGATTCGCCATGGCTGCTAGGCGCTCCGACCTGATCAATCTGTGCTGAGTCATCTTAAGTTCCTCAGCGGTTAATTTAAAGTTTTCCTCCAACCTCTGGTAAAGCCGCGCATTGTCAAGGGCAACAGCAATCTGCTGAGCAAGGGCTGTTAAGAGTTCAAGGTCTTCGTCTGTAAACGGTCCCCCTCTCTTTGTGTTGAGGACCTCAAGCCCACCTATCGTCTTCCCCCGTATGGTTAGGGGAACACAGATGAGTGACCGTGTCCTAAAACCTGTCTCCCTGTCAAATCGATCGCTAAATCTACTTTCCTTTTGCACATCCTCCACAATCATTGGCTTTCCGCTCTGTATAACCCAGCCGGCAATTCCTTCACCGAGCTTTAATCTCTTGGTCTGGATAAATCCACCCTTCTCTCCCCTGGCTAGCCTCACAAAGATCTCCCCCTTTTTTGAATCAAGCTCATAGACTGAACTTGCCTCAGCCTCCATAAATTCCTCGGCTGCCTTCATGGCAAAATCAAGTACGTCAGAGATTTCAAGCGAAGAATTTATAAGGGCACTGGATTTTAGAAGGGCAGATAATTCCCTGCGATATATATCGTCATTGAGCGCTTTCATTATAGTAACTTCTTTCTCTCGCCTCCTTTATAGAAACGGAGCCTTTCCGGTCACTTTTTTTAATCATAACTTAATTGGGAGGATTGGTAAAACAAAAAAGATATCTTCCCCCCTTCAATATGGCCATTGGGAAAATTTTCCTTGGCAAAGCATTCCTTTCAAAACAAGCTAAAAGGTCTTGACCCTCCATGGAAGCCTGTGTTATCCCTTTGGCAAATTTTTGTCCTGCTTGTCTTTTTTACGGAGGAAAGGATGTATTACAAAGTTCAGCCTGCTCTCGAGCACTATCTTGGTATTCCCGGCCTCTTTATGACCTTGTCTATTCTCATAGGCGGCCTTGGCATCTTTTTCTATATCATGTACAGAAGGTATCTATTGCTAAGATCTGCAAAACCGGATCCTCGATTCGACTCTCTGTGGCGGAGATTCTCTGATCTCATTATCTACGGTATCTTCCAAAAACGACAGCCCCGCTATCTCTGGATCGGCATATTACATATCATGATTTTTTGGGGTTTTGTTGTTCTTGCCTTAAGGACTATAACCCTTTATGGGCTTGGCTTGAAGGCTGAATTCTTCCTACCATTTCTGGGGGGATCACTGGGAGAGTTTTACCATCTTTTCAAGGAT
This sequence comes from Deltaproteobacteria bacterium, assembly GCA_020349945.1. Taxonomy (GTDB): domain Bacteria; phylum Desulfobacterota; class DSM-4660; order Desulfatiglandales; family B25-G16; genus JABXJZ01. The sequence continues at coordinate 1,202,591 of CP070704.1, read as the reverse complement.
ATATTTGAGATTATCGTGCTCTTTGCCTGTATAGCAGCTATACTCCGGCGGGCTATAGGGAGGCCTGCCAGATATGAATTCAAGCATGGAAAGGCCCACAAATCTCATGCCTATCTTGTGCTTGGCCTGATCAGTTTTCTGATGGTAACAGATATTGCGTTGGATGGAAGCGGGATCATCCTTGGAGAGGAAAGGGCCTACTGGCTGCCTGCGGCACACACCGCCTCCTATCTCTTCAACGGCCTCGCTCAGGATACCTTAAGGACTGTTTATCAGTGGAGTTATTGGCTTCATATCCTGACCATCATGTTTTTCCTCAATTATCTCCCCCTTGCAAAACACTTCCATATTATTACGGCCATTCCCAACGTGTTCTTGAGGAAGCTTAAAAAGGGTTCTATAAAACCTCCCAGATGGGATGTGGAAAACATTGAGGAATTGGACTCTTTGGGCGTTGACAAGATCGAGGACTTTACCTGGAAACATATACTTGACTTTTATACCTGTACAGAATGCGGCAGGTGTTCTGACAACTGTCCAGCAAATACGGTTGGACGACCACTATCACCCATGGAGCTTACCATAAAGATAAGGGATAACGCCTATCAAAATCATCCCATCCTTAGTCTTACAAGGAAAAGTACTCCACAAGACCAAAAAACTTCCTTGATAGGACCTGTCCTCGAACCCGATGAGATCTGGTCATGTACTACCTGTGGTGCCTGTGAGGAGGAATGCCCTGTCTTCATTGAATACATTGATAAAATGATAGATTTGAGGAGACATATGGTTGAGTCAGCCATGATCCCCAAGGATTTTCAGGATACCTTAGTCCGCTTCGAGAAGACAGGTAACCCCTTTGGCAAACCACCAAGTAAAAGAGCAGATTGGGTCAAAGAGTTAGATGAGGTTTCTGTCAAGATACTTGAAGAGGGAGACAAGGCCGATGTACTTTACTTTGTTGACAGCTATGCCTCCTTTGATCCCCAGATTCAACGGATAGCCGCGGCTATTGTCAGGGGCCTCGATAAGGCTGGCATAACCTTTGGTATTCTTGGCCCCAGGGAATCGGATTCAGCCCATCAGGTGAGAAGACTCGGTGAGGAGGGCCTCTTTCAATTCTTAGTGGAAGGGAATATGGAAGCACTCAAAACGTGTTCCTTTCAACAGATTGTGACAACTGACCCCCACGCCTTTAATACCCTGAAAAACGATTATCCCGGCAATCTGTTTGTAAGACATTATACCGAGTTTTTTCTCCCTCTGATCGAAAGCGGGCGACTAAAACCAGTTAAGCCCCTTGACACTGGAAGCATATATACTTACCATGACCCCTGTTATCTGGGAAGGCATAACAGTATCTATGAGGCTCCAAGGAAGATCCTGGCATCAATCCCCGGTATCCAGATAGTTGAAATGGAACGCGCCAGGGATCGAAGCTTTTGCTGCGGTGGGGGTGATATCAATCTCTGGTATGACATAGAGACGGAAGAGATGAGAATGGGTGAAAAAAGACTAGCTATGGCTCATGAAGCAGGAGCAACTGTTATTGTTACTGCCTGCCCCTTTTGCCTCCTCAATTTCGACGATGCAATTAAGACAAGCGGGCTTGAAGGGGAAATGGAGGTAATTGACCTGATGGAGCTTTTTATCAGTACCCTATAGGGATTTTTGAAACAGGAGGAAAAGGAAATGGATATTGTAGTTTGTGTTAAAAGGGTACCCCTTACAGAGGAGGTAGATCTTGCAGTTGATGAACACAAGAAGGGGATCAAAAAAGACCAGCTCGCATTTGTTCTAAATGACTGGGATAACTATGCCATCGAAGAGGCCATTCTCCTTAAGGAGAAGCATGGTGGGACGGTTACTGCCATTACCGTGGGTAGCGAGGAGGATGAGGAGGTCTTAAGACGATGTTTGGCCATGGGCGCCGACAGGGCTATCAGGATTGAGGCAGGTGATGTGAGCAGGTTTGATAGCTTTGGGATCTCAAAGATCCTTTCCCGAGTGGTAAAGGATTTCCCATTTGATCTTGTATTTACCGGTGTCCTTGCCGACGATGATTACTGCGGAATGGTTGGGATGATGGTGGCAGAGGAGTTAGGCATTAACCACGCAAATATGGTTATCGCTATTGAGATTGAGAATGGAAAGGCCCGGACCACATCCGAGCTTGAAGGTGGCCTTGGTGAGGTTTCGTCCATTGCGCTCCCTGCCCTCTTAGCTATCCAAACAGGGATCAACGAGCCGCGATATGTGTCCATCTTGGGTATTAGAAAGGCGGCCAAAAAAGAGCTCAAGGTCATGGATCTCTCCGAACTGGGCATATCCGATGAAGAGCTATCTCCCAGGACCATAATCGAGGAGGTTTATCTGCCTCCAGAAACTGAAGGTGCTCAGATACTAACCGGAGACCCAGACAAGATCGCCTCTGATTTCGTTGAAATTCTAACAAAGAAGGGGGTGATGGGATAGATGAGCGAGGTATTCGTTATTGTTGAACATAGACTTGGTGAGATAAGAGATATAACCCTTGAGATGCTGTGGAAGGCCGGCGAGCTCGCTCAAGAGCACTCATATAATGTTACCGCTATCCTTCTCGGCCATGAAGTGAGTTCTATTGCTGAAACCATATCAGACAGGGCTGATAAAATAATCATCTCTGATGACGAGCAGCTCAAGAATTTCAATGCGGATATATATAAAGAGATTATAGCCGGATTGATTGAGGAGTCCAAGCCAGGCCTTATCCTTATTGGTAACACAGCATGGGGGATGGAGCTGGCACCCTGTTTGGCTGTCAGGACTGGATTCCCCCTGGCTACTGATTGCATCGATATCACCTTTAAGGATGGCAAGCTTACTGTCCAGAGACAGATGTTTAGTGGAAAGATCTTTTCCAACGTCTCCTTTTCATCATCTGCTGGATGCCTTCTGACCATACGATCAGGGGTATTCCCAAAGGATAGAATCGGTGACCGGCAAGCTCAAATAGTCCAGAGAGAGTTTTCCCTAAAAGAGATACCCCAGAAAAAAGATTTTATCGAATTTGTAGAAACCGCTGCCGGCGATGTGGATATAGCCCAGGCAGAGCTGCTTGTCTCTGTTGGAAGGGGTATTGGAGAGGAGGAAAATATCTCCCTTGTTAGAGAATTAGCTGAGGCCCTCAATGGCCTTCTTTCCTGTTCGAGACCTATCGTTGATAAGAACTGGCTACCCAAGTATCTGCAGGTTGGAAGCTCTGGCAAGTCAGTCAACCCCAAGGTCTACGTAGCGGTCGGGATAAGCGGGGCATTCCAGCATCTACAAGGTATCACAGGGGCAGGTACGGTCATTGCTATCAATAAAGATCCGAAGGCCCCCATCTTCAGGGCAGCCGATTATGGCATTGTTGGTGACCTATTCAAGATCATACCCGTTTTGAAGGAAAAGGTGCTCGAGACAAGAAAGGGATGATAAAATACAGACTGTAGGTCGCCATGGGGTGAAGAGTCTATAGAAAAGGGAGCATGGAGATCCTCAATAAGGCCCTCAAAGAGGGAAGGGAGACACTTTCGGAGTATGAATCCAAGATTGTTCTGGCCTCATACCAGATCCCGGTTACTCGGGAGCTAATGGTTGAGACCATCGATGATGTTATCCCTGCAGCCCATGAGATCAGGTATCCCGTGGTGATGAAAGGATGTTCACCAGGGATAAGCCACAAGACAGAAAGGGGACTCGTCCGGACGGATATCAGGAATGACGGAGAGGCATTAGATGCCTTCAGTCATATCATGGCTGGTATGAATGGCGTCAAAGGGGCTGTGCTTGTTCAGGAGATGATCAAGGGAAAGAGGGAGTTGGTCGTAGGGCTGACCAGGGATCCTGAGTTTGGGCCATGTGTCATGTTCGGTCTCGGGGGCATATTCACCGAGATTTTAAGGGATGTATCTTTTCGCCTTGCACCTCTGGAGAAGAGGGATGCCCTTGAGATGATGGATGAGATCAAGGCCCATAAGATACTCAGTGGTATCAGGGGTATGGAGCCTGTGGACAGGGATCTCTTATCTGAGATGTTGATCACTGTTGGGAGGATCGGCATAACAGATGAGAGGATCAAAGAGATAGACATCAACCCCGTTATCATATCCGGCAGCCGCCCGATAGCAGTAGATGCCTTAATTATTCTACAGTCAAAATCATCTCCCTAACCCATTCATAGAAAAGGCAAAGCTAATAAAAAATCTTATCATAGCCGATTGCTCCCTTACATTACCCACAGCAGACTCTCTCTTTTCTTCGAAAATGTCGTTTATCTTTACTCACATGAATCTTAAGGGGATATTTTAAAGGCAGTCAAAGTGAAACCATACATTGGAGGTGTAAGCATGAAAAGGTGTTCATGGTGTAATGTAGTTTTCCTCATTATCTTGGCCTTACCTTTGGGCCTGATGGCCGGAGATTACCTATCTGAGGCCGACGCGCTTTATGAGCAGGGTGGGATGGAGAACTATAACCGGTCCATTGATTTATACCTCGAGGCCCTGAAGGCAAACCCCAACGATTACGGTGCCAATTGGAAGTGTGCGAGGGCATACAGGGAATATGGGGAAGAGGCAAAGAAACAGAGCGTTGAGGAATGGAAGGAGATCTGTGCCAGGTATGGCAAAGAAGGCATGAAGTACGCAAAAAAGGCCATGGAACTTGGGCCCAACAAGCCCCATGGTTACTATTATTACGGGTTGAATGTGGGTATTTACTCGGACGGCGTCAGTATACTCAAGGCACTCGCGGAAGGGCTCAAAAACAAAACCCAAACCAGTTTCGAAAAGGCATACGAGCTTGATAAGATGTACAATGAAGCTGGGCCTATATTGGCACTCGGCCGGTTCTGGGCTGTCGTTCCCTGGCCATATAAGGATAAGAAAAAGGCCCTTCAATATTACAGGGAATACCAGTCAACCAGGTATTTTGCTGAAAAAGACGAAGGGAAGGTATATCTGGCCGAGTTACTCCTGAATCTAAAAGGAAAGGAAAATATCGAGGAGGCAAAGACCCTGTTGGAAGAAGCCTCTCAATCCGATGAGAAGTATTTTAGAGACTGGGCTAAAAGACTTCTGAAAACGATCAAATAATGTGTAAGGGCAGAATATATAAGGGGTCTCATAGAGAGCAGGCTTAACTTACCAAAATTATGACAATCCCAATAGTGGTGATTGCTTAAATTTGCTAGTGCAGGATCTTCACGGATGCGATTGAGGCGTAAGGAAAAGTGTGTAAAGCTAAGACAAAAAGTGGAAATAAAGTTCTCATAATTATGTAGTTTCTTGCATTATTTCTGGATTGATTCTCGGTGGGATCAACTTAACTACTTGAAATCAAAGTAGTTATCTATAACTGGTTAATTCTGCATGATTTTTGCAGTACATAAAGGCCAACCAAGATATAAAAAGAGGATCAAAAAAGAATGATAGTTTTTTTAACAGGACTTACTATCGGTTTTATCGCTGGCTTTCTGACTGCCTTCATTTGGGAGCACAGTTAAGCCATTGTAAACGCCGTTGGTCCCATCACCAATAAGGCATAGTCTCCCATGGTATTTCCTGCGACGCCTCTGAGTTTACTTGCAAGGTTATGAAGTTCATTTGATACATCATCAACCTCCCTTATTAAGCGCCACTTCATAACGGCTTAAAGGCCCTTCTTTCATATCGAACCTTCTTTATGCCTCTATTACGTTTTTGCCGACTATATTTTTTGCCGCAAATCCCTTAAGTATGCCTCTGGGTCCTTTAATATCTGCTTGTACAGCTCTTTTCCTAAAAATCTTTTGCTTTGTTGGGTCAGAAAATATGTTCTATGTTTTCTTACTTCCCGGTATACCCGCTTATGTGGGGGAAGAATCTTTCTAAAAGTACAGATTACAACTAAATCAATAAATAGATCTTCATAACCAAACTCCATGTCCCTGCGGGAAAACTCAATAGAAAACCATGAATGACCCAATTCATGTAAAAAGGTATACTTCCAATACTCATGTACTTTAAAATCCTTGGTAGGAATGAGGATTTTAGCAAAAAGACTGCCATCATCTACATGTCGAAATTTCGTGCTTGTCCCTCTTCCCAGCTCATCATCCACGAGTATGAAAAGGTCAACTGGATCAAATTTGATATGATGCTCGAAACAAACTTCAGTGAAAGACCGGCACAGGCCCTCAAAGGCTTTTATCGCCTCTTCTTTATCTATCTCAAGGAGCTCTTTGGCAATCGTTGCTTGTATATGGATTTTATTGGGGCCAAAATCGAAGCCGATAAGCTCAACCGTCAAATCTGAACGGTTCTTTTGCAGCTTTTCATTGAGGGCTCTATCTATCAAGATCTCTTTAACCACTATACCTCCCCTCTTACTTTCACCTTACATTGATCCAGCTAAAAGGTTAGGCTCGATTTCTGGCTTACACCTATCCTGTAGAAGTTCTTTTACCTCTGTATTTATTTATCCTAATATAGTTTAATTTCAATAGTAAATATTACTTTGCAGTTCTTGATTTAATATATATCAATCTTATCAGTGCCTCATCGCCATTTTCTCTTCAGTATACCAAAAATCCTCCGACGAAGATATTTTCCTTATGACCGCAAACTGGTATCTGAGTCAAGGAAAACGGCTGTTCTATGACAACGGAATGTGCAGAACCGCCCCTTCCCTCAAACTAAAGGACCTGGCGGTAATCTTCCAACATAAGCTGCTCAAAGTGCTCCTCTCCGATGGAAAAATCAGTCAGGATCTCATCAACATGCTGTTGTGCTGGCGACATTCAATATCCAACGCCTTTTTGGCATGAGAATATAGCCTCATGAAGGTTTGGGTTAGATTAGTGGAGAGAATGGAAGAAAGCTAAAATCTTCTAGGCACAGATAATAAAAAGCCCTGTTAGGAATTTCTCCTAACAGGGCTGGAGGAGGGAATGAAGGAAAGGAGGGAAACTTCATTCCGCAACCACAGGTTCCTAGATTAGAAGACTATAGAGTCCTTCTCTTTCTTTGTAACAATACAAATTACGATCAATTATAGCTATGTAATCATCTTTGTCAACTATTTTTTTAAAATAAATAAAATATATATACTTTAAGTGCCTTTTGTATATAATAAACAAAGGACAATTCTCTTATTTGGTTAGTTTATTCCTCAAATTTTTCCCTATTCCTGTCTTTTTCCTACTATCTTCATTATCAGGAGAACCTAAAGACTGATTTTCGTGGGTTATTCTCATCGGTTTCTTGCCCACTTGATCTATACATTAAACTGTTTGGAAAAACGGGTCAGGGTTATTTTTTTGACAAAAGTTATGCTACTCGATGCAGATTTCTAACCGTATTTGAAGCCTAGCACTCTAGGCTGGGATTGATAGATTGCGGTTTCAATGACTACCCGTCCTCATCTCGTCTCTGATAAATTGTGATGCAGAAACAACAGAAAAAAATAACTAAATTAGGAAATTTCTCTTGACATAACGTTCCGAAATTTGTTAACTAACAAAATCATGGAGGTAAAAAAGCAAAATCAGTGTGATATACATCCAAGAAACTGGTGGTGGCTCACCCCTGATTAGGAGGTGAGTCTGCTGAGACCAGTTTAATGCCAGAAAAAAACCGTGGGCTTGCTTCCTAAAAGGTCCACGGTTTTTTTGTCTGTATCGTTAAAGAAAAAGCCGTGGGCCAATAGTTCCCACGGCTTTTTTACTTGGGGTCAAAAGCGCATGGTAAAACCTTCGTTTGATAAATTCAGGCTAATGGCACAGGAGGGAAACCTGATACCTATTTATAGGGAATTCCTGGGTGACACAGAGACCCCTGTTACCGCCTATCTGAAGATAAGAGATAAGTCTTTTTCCTATCTCCTTGAAAGCGCTGATAGAGGAAAGAGATGGGGACGCTATAGCTTCATAGGCTATAAGCCATACATTATTATCCTATCCCGTGATCGGCAGATAGAAATTCAGGAGGGGAGAGAAAAGAGGATATTGGAGGATGTCACCGATCCCTTGAATGTCTTGAGGGAGCTCAGCCAGCAGTTCGTACCAGTCTTGGTAAGAGATCTATCTCCCTTTCAGGGAGGGCTAGTTGGGTATTTTAATTATGATCTGGTCAGGAAATGGGAACTTCTCCCAGGGCTTTCTCCTGAGGACCCAGATCTACCTGAATGTCTCTTCACGGCCTCCAGGCGCCTGATCATCTTCGACCATCTAACCCACCAGATCAAGGTAGTTGCCTTTGCCTGCCTGCGGGCAAATGAGGATTTGAAAAAGGCCTATGAGCTTGCCTGTCAGGAGGTTGATGAGACGATTGATGAGCTACAACGCCCAATGCCTTCTGTTTCAGGTGGAAATCAATTCTCCATATCAGATCTTGAGTCCAATTTCAAAAGCGAAGACTTTGAGGAGGCGGTCAGAAAGGCCAGAGATTATATAGTTGCAGGCGACGTTATTCAGGTGGTTCTGTCGCAGAGATTTTCAGGGGATGTGGCAGGTGATGCATTTATCCTCTACCGAAATTTAAGGAGCATTAACCCATCTCCCTATATGTTTTATCTCAATTTTGGACAGATAAGGTTAATTGGGTCTTCTCCTGAAATCCTTGTCCGATTGACAGATGGGAAGATAGAGCTTCGGCCAATCGCAGGGACCAGGCAAAGGGGTAAAACCCCCGAGGAAGATGAGGCATTGGAGAAAGATCTCATAGCCGATCCTAAGGAACGGGCAGAGCATATTATGCTGGTTGATCTAGGCAGGAATGATGTGGGAAAGGCGGCTTTGCCGGGCTCTGTGAGTGTCCCCCAGCTTATGCAGGTGGAAAGGTATTCCCACGTGATGCATATAGTATCCAGAGTGGAGGGAACCTTACGAACCGAGATGGACGGGTTTGACCTTTTTATGGCGACCTTTCCGGCCGGCACCGTTACCGGCGCACCCAAGGTCAGGGCCATGGAGGTTATCTGCGAGCTCGAACCATCCCCGAGGGGATCCTATGCTGGGGCGGTGGGATATTTCGGTTTTAGCGGCAACATGGATTTCTGCATCACCATCCGCACTATCAGCATCATAAAAAACAGACTATCTGTTCAGGTGGGTGCTGGTATTGTGTACGACTCCTCTCCAGAGGGAGAATACCAGGAGACCTTAAAAAAGGCCGCTGCTATGTTCAAGGCCATTGAGAGGGCCAACGAAAAATGATCGTGATGATCGATAACTATGACTCTTTCACCTACAATCTGGTCCAAGTGCTACAGGTTATCGGGCAAAAGGTCAATGTCTGGCGAAACGATCAAATAGATCTGCCTGGCATGGAAACTCTGAGGCCTTCTGCACTTGTCATTTCACCCGGTCCTGGTCTACCGGACCAGGCCGGTATCTCACTGGAGGCCATCCGTCATTTTGGACCCAAAATCCCCGTGCTTGGTGTTTGCCTGGGACATCAATGTATCGCCGCCGCCTTTGGCGGCAAGGTAATTCGGGCTGGCAGGATCATGCATGGCAAGATCTCTCAGATCTGTCACGATGGCCAAACCATTTACGATGAGATCCCAAATCCATTTAAGGCAACCCGTTATCATTCACTAATTGTTGAAATGGACTCACTGCCGGAGTGTCTGGAGATAAGCGCATGGACCGATGAAGGTGAGATTATGGGAATAAGGCATCGGCAATATAGAATAGAAGGCGTTCAATTTCACCCTGAATCCATCTTAACAGGGGAAGGATTTGATATT
>CP070704.1:1188245-1192738 GCA_020349945.1 Deltaproteobacteria bacterium | reverse complement strand
CTGAACCGCAGGCGGAGCATAATCTCCCTGGTAAGCCCTGCACTTGCCTTCTCATGGCCAAAGAATCTCCATCTGTCTTTGAGCTTTTTTCTCACCTGTGGCTTGGCAATATCGTGAAACAGGGCAGAAAGTCTCAGGATAGGCTCCCTCTCAATAGAATCAACCGTCTCCTTAGTATGCCGGTAGATAGTATATTTGTGATAATTATTTTGCCGTTTTCTGTACCCTTCAAGGAGCTCCGGTAAGATCCTGCTGAGAAGACCTGTTTTCCTCATAAGGTTAAAACCAGCTGAGGGCCTGCTAACCATGAGTATTGCCAAAAACTCCTCTCGTATCCTTTCTTCGGCTACTGTATCAATAGCCTGTACTATAGGGCTTATTGCCATGAGGGTTTCGGGCTCAACGGAGTATCCAAGTTGTAAAGAGAACCTGATAGTCCTCATCATCCTCAATGGATCCTCATGATACCGTTCTTTCGGGTTGAGCACTGCCCTGACAACCTTTTTTATTATGTCTTTTTTGCCACCAAAGGGGTCTATGATCCTTTTACTGGTAACGTCATATGCCATGGCATTAAAGGTGAAATCCCTGTGTGAAAGATCCTCCTCAATGCTTGCCCCATATCCCCCGGTACCTCGATAGGTGGTTACCTCGAAGTGCCTCCTCCTGAAAACCAGGGTAACGGTTCCATGCTTCAAGTCAAAGCGTGTCATATCGGGAAAAAGACCATGGATTCTGTCCGGCCTTGCATTGGTAGCTACGTCCCAATCCTTGGCCTGGTAACCAAGAAGGGAGTCCCTAAGTGCCCCTCCCACAATAAAGGCCTGGTAGCCGCCTTCTGTAAGCCTCCGTGAGATATCAAGGACGATGGAGGGAATCCTCTGGCCTTCTATGGTTAAGCCTTTTTTATCCTGCATATCTAATGAAGTCTTTTTGACTTGAAAATTTTTCCCATGATGCTTGAATATAGATATATACACAAAGACGCCTATCATTGAAACTAGTTTCGAGCAAGAGGTTCACCGTTCACCGTTTCCCGACCACCGAGAGGAAGAACTAGAGAGCCAACGGGGAGGGAGGCAAAAACGGTGAACAATGAATAACGGACAACGGATAATGCACGAAAGCAAACAGTCACCCCAAATCCACATCGGTACATCCGGCTGGATCTACGATCATTGGAGCGAGGTATTCTATCCCAAGGATTGTCCGAAGACGAAATGGCTGGACTTCTATGCCAGGCACTATGGCACGGTTGAGCTAAACGCCAGCTTCTATCGGCTCCCCAAGCCCCAGACCTTTGAAAACTGGAGGAAAAGGACACCCGATAATTTCCTCTGGGCAGTAAAGGCCAATAGATATATCACGCACATAAAGAGGCTAAAGGACCCCGAGGAACCTCTCGAGAGATTTTATAGCGCTGCTGAGATGTTGAAGGAAAAACTGGGGCCAATCCTCATTCAACTACCGCCGAGTCTCTCCTTTGATGAAACGGTGTTCGGCCATTTCTGCAAACATCTCAAAGGGAACCATCGCTATGCCCTGGAGGTGAGACATCCTAGCTGGGCACAGGAAAGGGCAATAGACATACTCAGGGATAACAACATCGCCCTTTGTATCTCCGATACAGCTGGTCGCTACCCTTATATCGAGGAGGATACGGCCACATTTATCTATATCAGGCTCCACGGTTCCAAAAGACTCTACGCCTCCGAATATTCCGAGAAGGAACTAGGGGCATATGCTCGAAAAATCAGGGATTGGTCCAAGGATACTTATCTTTACTTTGACAATGATTATAAGGGCTATGCTGTTAAGAATGCAAAGAGGCTGAAGGAAATCTTGGAGCTATCGTAAGCTGCCATAGATCTTAATAAGAAGATCTTGGATTGAGAGTATATCTCGAGAATGTCGAATGACAAAGTTCCAAGTTCAAATAAATGCCGAAATCCAAAGCCCAAACAGGAATGTTTTCACATCGAAGCATTTGAAATTAATATAACATTTCGGTTTTGTCATTTGGCATTTATATTAAAGCGATGATTTTGCAATATCTTGCATGGGATGCGGACTATCCATTGAAAAATATCATCCTAAAAACTATATAAAGATGGCTGTTTGTATAAACTGCGGTGACTCTTCACCCGTTATCTCAAAGACACTTGGTATCTGCTTAAGATGCCTGAGGGCGGGCTATGACGGCATGATCGATCACATTTGTGAGGTTCACGGAAGATCACGAGAACCATTTGGCCTTCCGGCCGTGCCACCACGAGATCCACAAGGTACTGCATGCAAGCTCTGCTTTAACTCGTGTCAGATTGCCGAAGGCGCCACCGGATACTGCGGTATCCGATCGGTTACGGGGGGTAAGATAAGGGGTGGAACGAGGGATGCTAATGTGGACTGGTACTACGACGCGCTGCCGACCAACTGTGTTGCTGATTGGGTCTGTCCAGGTGGCACGGGCATAGGCTATCCAGAATACGCGTACAGTCAAGGCCCTGAGCATGGCTACAAAAACCTTGCCGTCTTCTATAACGGCTGCTCTTTCAACTGTCTATTCTGCCAGAACTGGCACTTCAGGGAGCGAGTCAGCAAGGGCAATAGGGTACTGGTATCTGAGCTTGCCAACTGTGTGGATAGCAAAACCGCCTGTATCTGCTACTTTGGTGGGGATCCGACCCCTCATCTCATTCATTCCATAAATGTCTCAAAAAGGGCAACCCAGGAGAACCGAGGAAGGATCTTACGGGTGTGCTGGGAGACAAATGGTTCCATGAATCCTGGCCTGCTTTCCCAGATGATCGATATCTCCCTGAGGTCCGGGGGCTGTATCAAGTTTGATCTCAAGGCATGGACAGAGAACCTTCATCTGGCCTTGTGCGGGGTGAGCAATAAGAGGGCACTGGATAATTTTAAGATAGCTGCCCATCATATACAGGAGCGGCCAAAGGTACCCCTCCTTGTGGCCAGTACCCTGCTTGTCCCTGGATATATAGACAGCGAAGAGGTTCATAAGATCGCCTCCTTTATCTACGAAAGCAGTCCCAATATCCCCTATAGCCTGTTAGGGTTTTATCCTCACTTTTTTATGAGGGATCTACCGACCACAACCAGGATACAGGCCGAGGAATGCCTCCAGGCAGCCAGGGGGGCAGGCCTTAGGAGAGTAAGAATCGGCAATGTGCATTTACTCTCATAAACTCTGGACCCTTAAGCGAGTCCTTGCACCCTGGCTACTAAGAGCTCAATTCAGCACAGTGTCATTCGATCGTCGCCGGCTGTCCGTTGTGAAGAATAACAATGAAATACTTTAGGATACAATACTATGGTTAGGACAAGATTCGAAGATCTTCGCGTTTATCAATTGGCGAGTGAAATAGCAGATCCTGCCTGGATTGGGAATAAACAAAGAACAAAATGATTTAGACCAACGGACAACTAACAACCGACGTTACAAGATCCCCGGGGTCTACGTCTTTGGTGCTAAGCTGCAGGATAGAGGCTGGAACAGTTACAAGTTACGGTTTCTCTTCTTTAAAGCTCTTACCTTTCAGAATATTGATGAAAAGCCAGAAGGTACCTGCAGTGACTGCAGAATCGGCCACGTTAAATGCAGGCCAGTGATAGCCTTTTAGGAAGAAATCCAAAAAATCGATCACATAACCAAACCGTATCCTGTCTATACAGTTGCCTATGGCCCCTCCGAGGATAATAGAAAGCCCTACGGTCAGCCATTTTCGATCTCCTTTTGTCCAGTAAAAGAAGCAAAGGATTACAACTATGACCCCTATTGTTGTGGCTAACAAGAAATAGTAGGGAAATCCGGATCTGGTTTGGCTAAAAATACCAAAGGCCATTCCCCTGTTTTTAACTAAAACGAGATTGAAAAACCCGGGGATTACAGAAAGGATCTGGTGCAGTTTTAGATGATTGATAATGAGCCACTTGGAAACCTGATCGAGGACCAAAACAGCCAGGGCTGGCCCAATAAATAGGGGATAATCTCTTTTCAATTCTTGAGGCCTTTAGTCTAATTCTTGAATAACCTGTCCACATCGTTTGCATATCGCAGGGTGCTCTCTATCATGTCCTACAGTAGAGTCATGGATCCAGCACCTCTCGCACTTAGGGAAAGGTGAAGGTGAGACCTTGATCACCAATCCGGGATACTCCTGGCTCTCATAACCCCCCTCAATCTTTCCCTCCCTTACCAATTCAACGGCCGAGACAATACAGATAGACCTTAATTCATCCCGGTAGTCCTTTAGGCCCCTCAAGAGATCCCGTGGAAGGGCCAAGCTTACCGACGCATCCAGGGAATGGCCAATAATCTTATCCTTTCGAGCCAACTCCATCATCATTCATTGCCTTGTTATACACCCGTGGATTTGAGTTCTGGCAAGCTGCCTAACGATCAAGCTCGCCTGAAATTATTGGTCGCCTTTTTAGCTCCACTTTCTAGTAGATTGATTTGATATCGCCCCACG
>CP070704.1:1182214-1188145 GCA_020349945.1 Deltaproteobacteria bacterium | reverse complement strand
TGAGGAAATAGGAGAAGGAGTCAAAAATAGTTAATTTACGAGGAGTAAGAGGAATGATCAAGAATGTAACAGCTAATATTAACGGAAAAGAATTACATGTTGAGACTGGTAGAGTAGCATGTGAATCCAACGGGGCTGTGGTTGTGACAATGGGAGAGACTGTTCTCCTGGTGACAGTGGTTTCCACTGATGAGGTTAGAGAAGGCATTGAATTTCTTCCACTAACTGTTGATTTTCAAGAGATGTCATATGCAGCGGGAAAGATCCCGGGTAATTTCTGGCGCCGGGATATGGGGCGGCCAAGCGAAAAGGAGACCTTGACCTCCCGGCTTATAGACAGGCCTCTGAGACCCCTTTTCCCAGAGGGCTACCATTTTGAGACCCAGGTAATTGCCAGTGTCTTATCTTTCGACAAAGAGAATGATCCTGATCCCTTGGGGATCCTTGGTGCCTCAGCTGCTCTCGCCGTATCTGATATTCCCTTTGAGGGTCCTGTTGGAAGTGTGCGGGTAGGTAGGGTTGATGGAGAATTCATTGCATTTCCCACACTGGATGAACAGGAAAAGAGTGATATAAATCTGATTGTGGCTGGGACAAAGACAGCCGTGGTTATGGTTGAAGGTGATGGTAAATTTGTCTCAGAGGACGACATGCTTGAGGCAATATTCTTTGGCCATAAATCTTTGCAGCCCATTATTGATATGCAGATGGAGTTAAAAGAGGCCGCCGGAAAGGAAAAGAGGCAGTTTCTTCCACCTGAAAAGGATGAACAGTTGAGGGAAAAGGTGGCAGCAGTTGGAGAACCTCTTATCAGGGAGGTGCTATCTTACCCTGAGAAGAAGGTCAGGCAAAAAAAGAGGTCAGAGGCCATTGATTATATAGTGGAATCACTGAAAGAAGAATACGAGGATAGGGGAAGAGAAATAAGGGATGTAGTGTACGATTTAGAGAACAGATTCGCCAGGCATATGATATTAAAGGAGGGAAGAAGAATCGATGGCAGGTCATTCAATGAAGTGAGACCTATAGAATGTTTGGTGGGTGTTCTGCCAAGGGTTCATGGATCAGCCCTATTTACCAGGGGTGAGACACAGGCCTTGGCCTTGACTACTCTGGGTACTGAAAGTGATGAGCAGAAGATAGAATCAATCTACGGAGACTCTTATAGAAAATTTACCTTTCACTATAATTTTCCCCCATTCAGTGTAGGTGAGGCCAAAAGGTTGGGAGCTCCGGGCAGGAGGGAGATCGGTCATGGTGCGCTTGCAAGAAGGGCGCTTCTCAGCGTGCTATTGGAAAAGGAAGATTTTCCATATGCTGTCAGGGTTGTCTCTGAGATATTGGAATCGAATGGTTCGTCCTCCATGGCAAGTGTTTGCGGGGGTTCTCTTTCCTTGATGGATGCAGGCGTTCCTCTTAAGGATCCAGTAGCTGGTGTAGCAATGGGCCTTATCTTAGAAGGCGATGATGTGGCTATATTGACTGATATTATCGGTGATGAGGATCATTTTGGCGATATGGATTTTAAGGTTACAGGGACGAGATATGGTATAACCGCCCTCCAGATGGATATCAAGGTTGATGGGCTCGGAAAGGAGATAATGGGGATGG
Source organism: Deltaproteobacteria bacterium (assembly GCA_020349945.1). Taxonomy (GTDB): domain Bacteria; phylum Desulfobacterota; class DSM-4660; order Desulfatiglandales; family B25-G16; genus JABXJZ01. Next base: position 1,186,534 of record CP070704.1, on the reverse strand, counting down.
CCTTATATCAGGCAAAAGAGGCAAGAATGCATATCCTCGATGAGATGGATAAGGCCCTTTCGCAATCGAGGCCGGAGATATCCAAATATGCACCAAGGATTACCGTCATAAATATTAGACCAGAAAAGATAAGGGATGTTATTGGTCCTGGTGGGAAGACGATCAGGTATCTTACTGTAACAACAGGGACACAGATAAATATTGATGATGATGGGAAGGTGGTGATTGCATCCACTGAAAGCGAGGGCACCGAAAAGGCCATTAAGATGATACAGGATATAGTCAAGGAGGCAGAGATTGGCAAGCTATATTTAGGTAAGGTAAGTAAGACTGTGGATTTTGGTGCCTTTGTTGAGATTATGCCCGGATCAGAGGGTTTGGTTCACATATCTCAATTGGCAAATGAAAGGGTAAGGAAGGTGACTGATGTGTTGAAGGAAGGGGATGAGGTCTTGGTGAAGGTTATTGATATTGACAGTGACGGAAAGATCAGGCTTTCTAGGAAAGCGGCATTGGGATCCACTTTAGATGATACATAAAAAGACTGTACTTGCCAATGGAACCAGGATAATAACCGAAGGATTGTCTCATGCAAAATCCGTCTCGTTAGGCATTTGGGTAAACGCGGGATCAAGAGATGAGCTTGATAAAGAGAGGGGGATATTTCACCTTATAGAGCACATGATTTTTAAAGGCACTCAGAGCAGATCCGCCCTTCAGATTGCAAAAGATCTGGACACAATGGGCGGATTTTCAAATGCCTTTACCGGTAAGGAGCAAACCTGTTTTCACGCCAGGGTCTTGGATAAACACCTTCACTCTTTAACTGATCTTCTTTCCGACATATTCATCAATTCAATCTTCGCTGAGAGTGATCTAGAGCTGGAGAAGGGAGTTGTCCTCCAGGAGATCAGCATGACGGAGGACACCCCTGATGAGTATGTTAATGTGCTTTTTGACCAGACATTTTGGGGAGGAGATCCCTTGGGGAGACCGATCCTGGGCACAAAGGAAACGGTTAGTAATATTACTAGGAGAGAAATTCTTGACTATGTGTCAGATTTTTATGGCCCTAAGAGGCTCCTTATTGCAGCTGCCGGAAATGTTGACCATGACCTCTTGGTTGAGTATTTTCGGCCCTTGTTTGAGCCCCTTCAAGAGCAAAATACTCGTCCTCCTGCAAGGCCTATCCCCTTAACTACCCCAACGGTGTCTTCCTATCCTAAGGAGTTAGAGCAGGTTCATCTTTGCTTGGGTGCTCAGGCGTCATCACTGTCTGGAGAGAGGAGGTTTGCAGAGTCGATTTTCAACACCATACTTGGTGGAAATATGAGTAGCAGGCTTTTTCAGGAGATCAGGGAGAAGAGGGGTCTGGCATATTCCCTGTATTCTCATATGAGCGCATATATGGATACAGGACTGATCAGGATATATGTAGCCACAGATCAAGAAGAAATTAACAGGGTTCTGGAATTGATCGGGCTGGAGATTAAGGGGATTCAGGGTGGAGATCTGTCTGCTAATGATATCGCAGGGGCAAAAGAGTACCTTATTGGAGGGATTTTGCTTGCTGCAGAGAATATGGGTACCTTGATGATGCGCCTGGCTAGAAATGAGTTTATCTTTGAAAGATATATCAGCTATGAAGAGTTAATAGCAGAAATAGAAAAGGTTAGCTTAGATGAGGTAATAGAGGTAGCTCAGGAAATATTTTCAGCAGCTACGGTTTCATTAACCGTGTTGGGCCCGGTAGATAGAGATAAGATCAGTGTGGATCCTCTCAATTTTTGACGGAAGCTAGAGTGTGCAAGGTACTATCAATCAGTAAAGGAAGATGCTCAATACCATGTGCGAAATCCTAAATCTGAGTTCCTAAATCCGAAAACAACTTCAAAACCCAAAATAGGCTATCAAAGCGTATTTCGTTTTCTTCGGTACGGCCCTGAAGATATTCATTGAAACCTTCCGCCCGCTGTTTTTGGATCCCTTGTTTCGGTCATTTTGGTGTGTCTACTATCTCGGATATTTGTAGTTATATCTATGAATATATGAATATAGGTGCGATTATTCGACAATGGACAGTGGTCAGCTATCAACTGACAGCATGGGAAATGAGACAATGAAAAGGCTTATCTTAAGTGTCAAGAGGTTGGATAATAACCAGGATCTGCCATTACCCTCTTACCAATCAGATGGATCCTCTGGCCTTGATCTGCGGGCAGCTGTCGTTAAAGATGTCACCCTGCAACCCGGGGAAATAAGGCTTATTCCAACAGGTTTATCTATTTCCATTCCTCAAGGTTACGAGGCGCAGATCAGGCCCAGGAGTGGGCTCGCCTTGAGGTACGGCCTTGGAGTGGTCAATTCTCCTGGCACCATAGATGCCGATTACAGGGGTGAAATAGGTGTCATAGCTATCAACTGGGGAAAGGAGCCCTTGACTATCAAGAGGGGTGACAGGATTGCCCAAATGGTTATCAGCAAGATCTACAGGGCAACAGTGGAAGAGGTAGATGATCTTGATCCCACAAAGAGGGGAGAGGGCGGTTTTGGTCACAGCGGCATATGATATGGCATGATCCCAGTAGCATGACAAACAGCAGGCCGCATCTGGAAGCAGATATCGTACAATCACCCAAACAAACAAAATTCGAATATCCGCCTGCCTTGCCTGAGCTATCCAGTTACTGAAAGGCACCATCGGACAGGCCAATGTCACCCGGTTGCTATTGCAAGACACAATGAGCGAGGTGGCGGGCAGGTGGAAACTCGAAACAAATCAATATTGCTCTTAAAATACCTTTTAAGATGGAGTCAAGAGTAGAGTTGAGCCGTTTATAAGGGGGAGTAAAAAACAAGATTTTTCTATATAGGGGGATTATTTCCATGTTATGGGATATCAAGGAAATAATTCCTATCACTCAATAGTTCGGCCTGGAGAAGAAAAGTGATATTGTCCACAGAGGAGATTAGTAAAGCCTTTCCATGGGTCCCCGGGGTGAAGGCGGGGCTATCGGCCATACAAATGCACCCGTTTGATGGAAGCCACCTGATGGTAGGTTCCGACTACAGCGGCAGTCACGCGCAAAGCAAATATCTCGTATACACCTTCCTCATTGCCGATGAGGAACGTTCTTCCTATTGGCCAAAGGTTCGTCACGAATGGCGAACCTCTTTCCTTCCTGACGGCCGCCGCTTGTCCTTTAAGGCGCTGAACGACGGTCTTCGTCGTCGATCACTTCAACCATTTCTGTGCACATTTCATTACATGTTCGGCTGTTGTATTTCCATAGCGGTGCACAAGAGCTATGCAAATATGTCCGGAGGAAAAACGTCCTTAGACTACTGGCGACAAATACATGGTTTAAGTGGGCGATGGAAGAACTCCGCCTTCGAACGAGTCATGCGCACGGCACATCTATTCGCTATTCTAGTGGGGCATTTTTCGAGACCTCGACAAGACATAACGTGGATAACGGATGAAGATGAAATAGTGGCGAACGATGATCGATTGACCGATATCATGGACCTAGTTGCTCAGTTCTCCAAACTTTATGTTCCTCACCAACTCGGCATCTTTGCGATGAATACACCGACTTATTTTCGCGATGACCGAGCATGGGAAGACTTTGTGGCTTTACCCGACTTAGTTGCTGGTGCGCTGTCCGAGTATTTATCTGTTCGTTGCCAAAAACATGATTGGCAACAGCCTGGCGAACTGCCGTTGTTGCCTGAGCTTTTATCCCCGAAGACAGAATTCCTATGTTCCTGGCTCGGACCATCAGAGATGGACAGCATCGCTCGATCAATAATCATTGTCGATAAGGTGACAAAAGGGCATTTTCGTTGCAAAACATTGCAGTTTCGCAATTAACTGGCCGAACAAGGCGCTGAACCGGATCGGCGAGAAAGAGCGCTCGCCTCCCGGTTAGCTTTTCGTTAGGGCATCTCAAAATAAAACTCGGTATAGGAAACGAGGTATTCTTAATACTTGAAGAAGGGACAATTTTATGAGCGTTGGGAGCCAAGTGGCTGACGCAATGAAAAAACTTGCTGAGGGCCGCTTCGAAGACGCTGTTGTCGCTGCAAGTGTTGCGCTTTCAGCAGCGGCACGTTTGGAGTATCCGACAGATGGCGATAAAGCTGCGTGCCGCAAGTTTTTGGAGCAGAACCTCCCAATCATCAGTAAAATGAGCTGGGTGTCATTCGGCGTCTCACGACCCATAAATTTCAAATATCGGCGCCTCGATTCAAAATCGCCCGGCACCTCTGTCCGAACAATGCCGGAAATGCTGTATGATGTTGTACGATGTACAGCGG
>CP070704.1:1173789-1182114 GCA_020349945.1 Deltaproteobacteria bacterium | reverse complement strand
TTTCTTAGAGGTCACTGCCTGAGAGGGATTTTCCTTTGTTTCGTGCCCTTATTGCTCCTTTTGGTGTCCAATCCTGGTATTGGTTTTGCCAAAAGCCCATCAAAGGACTTCATAAGATCTAGGCTGGTGAGGATTGATGGAAAAACCAATAGCGCTCTTATCCTCAAAGAGCGCCACTTCACCGTAACAGAATCGACCACCATGGTGGCTGTCAATGGGAAAAAGATTCAGCTCAGTGATCTGCCGGTACCGTGTGAGGCCGAGGTTACGTATCGGTTAAGCATGGATCAAGATCCTGAGGCTCTCAAGGTGATGGTGAAAAAGGTCTTTCCCCACTCAAGCACCATCTGGAGCCCTCAAGAGCATGACTGACAGGGTAGACGGCCTCGTCTTCTGCTCACCTCTCTCATTTCACATCAAGGCCCACGGGGCTCTCCCTGAAACGTTTTCCAATATGAACTCCGAAATCCAACCATTCCGTACTGTATGAAATTAGATACAAACCTGCAAATCTCTCTATAAACCTATGAAGACATAAATCCTGGACAGGCGCCATGGCTTTAACATGCCTGCCTCCCCCATACCCTGTTATCTTTCCTGCTTGTCACTTAAGCTCCACGCATACAGACTGCATCTTCGTACCCCTGTCTTCTTAAGAGTTCTCAAAAGATTATCAATTTCAGGATACATTCAATCCTTTTCCCTTGAGGTGCCGATAAAAAAGTAGACATCCACAGGCATCTCTGTTATTCTGTATTAAAATTATGACAATAGTCTAACCATTCTCGGGGGAATCGATGGATAGAAGATCACCAATCCCTGATTCACCGATAGATCGCCTGAGGGAAATTTCCACATGGGTCTCCTCTGTGCTTGACCTGGATGAAGTTCTGGAGCTCATCATAGAAAAAGCCACCCGGATGATGCAGGCCAAGGCCAGTTCTCTGCTGTTATTGGATCGAAAAACCAAGAAGCTTTACTTTAAGGTGGCCACAGGCGAGAAAAAAGAAGAAGTAAGGAAATATGAGATTAACCTGGGCCAAGGGATTGCCGGTCTTGTGGCTGAAAAAGGAGAACCCGTTCTTATTCCCAATGTCAGTGAGGACCCCCGATGGGACAGCAAAATAAGCGAATCCACAGGCTTTCAGACTCGTTCGATAGCCTGTGTGCCAATGAAGGTGCGTGGCGAAATAATTGGCGTCATTGAAATCATCGATAAGGAAGACGGGAGTCCCATCCGGTATGAAGATATGAAAACATTGACAGTCTTTGCCGAGTTGGCCTCTTTAGCAATCTGCAATGCACGGAAGATCGATCAAGTCAAAAGGGAAAATATAGATCTTAAAGAAGAGCTTGGAAATAAATACCAGATCATAGGGGAGAGCAAGCGATTACAGAAAGTCATATCCGATGCTTTCAAGGTGGCTAACTCGAAAACCAGCACCCTGATTCTGGGAGAGAGCGGAACAGGGAAGGAATTGCTAGCCAGGTTAATCCACCAGGCTGGTCCTAGGAAGGACATGCCCATCATTGTGCTCAATTGCGCAGCCTTACCTGAAACTCTCCTGGAATCTGAACTCTTTGGTCACGAAAAGGGGGCCTTTACTGGCGCTATGAGCCGAAAAATCGGAAAGTTTGAACTGGCTGATGGGGGCACCCTTTTCCTGGACGAAATAGGAGAAATGAGCAAAGGGATGCAGGCAAAGCTGCTTCGCGCGCTGGAAGAGGGATTGTTATACCGGGTTGGCGGCAATGTACCCATATCAGTGGATGTCAGGGTCATCTCAGCCACAAACAGAGACATTGCCCAGGAAGTCGCCGAAGAAAGATTCCGAGAAGACCTCTACTACCGGCTGGATGTTGTCCAAATCCATATGCCTGCTCTGAGAGAAATCAGAGAAGACATCCCCCTGCTTGCCAACCATTTCTTGGATATTCTCAAGCAAGAAAAGGGGCTTCAACACTTAAGGATCTCAGAAAAGGCCATGGAAAAGATGCTCGAATATGACTGGCCTGGTAATGTGAGGGAACTCAGAAACGCCCTGGAACGGGCCGTGGTGATGGGTAACGGTCAGGAGATCTTACCTGAGGACCTGCCCATTTCTGGTTCAAAAACAGATTATCCGGGCATGGAGATGGGCTTGACTCTCAAAGAGGCCGAGGACAGCTTTAAGAAAGAGTTCATCACCTTAAACCTGCAACATTCCGGGGGCAATAGGAGCAAGGCAGCAAAAGTTATGGGTATTCAAAGGACCTACCTATCCCGTTTGATATCCAAATATCATCTGCAAGAAATCTGATCACCAGACTCTCCCTAAAACATGTCAGCATTCTAAACCAGCTTTTCCGAATTTCAGGTAGCCCTTTGGGCTTTTGAAACCACTTCCAGAATCCAGGAGGCAGAACTCCACTGAACTACTCTGAAGCGTAAGCCCTTCGGCTGCTTCGGTGGGGATTGGCGGGCCGACAATAAGGGTGAATACTGTGGAGGGTAGGAAATCAAGACATCCAGCAGGATCTTAACTGCCCGCAGGCAGCGGAGATGTCACTGCCTTTGCTCCTCCTGATCGTAACAGTAAGGTTTTTTCTGACTAGTTTATCCTGAAAGGCGAGAATGCTCCCTTCATCAGGTGTCTTAAAAGGGGTCCCGTTGCATAAATTGAATGGTATCAAGTTTATCTTCGCCTTGATATTTTTGAGGAGCTTTGCCAAGTTCTCAGCATCACTCAGGCGGTCGTTAACATCCTCAATAAGGACATATTCAAATGTAACCCTTCCGCCCCTTGGCAGGGGAAATCGTTTCAGGGTTTCTGTCAATTTCTTTAAAGGATATCTCCTGTTAATCGGCATGAGGAGGCTCCTGGTTTTATCATCGGCGGCATTCAGGGAAACGGCCAAATTGATGGGAAGCTCTCTACCAAGCCTTTCTATTTCAGGCGCAAGGCCACAGGTGGAAAGAGTCACCCGGCGGCGGGAAAAATTTAGGGCATCTGGAGAAATCATATTTTTGACTGCCCTTTTTACTGCCTCATAATTGGCCAGTGGCTCACCCATACCCATGAAAACGACATTTGTAAGTTCATCTGGGTGATCCATCGTTTGCCTGATCTGGACGACCTGGTTTATTATCTCTGAGCTTTTCAGGTTCCGGGCAAGCCCCTGTCTTCCAGTGAGGCAGAACCTACATCCCATAGCACAACCAACCTGGGATGATATGCATGCCGTATAATGATCCCTCTCAGGGATAAGGACAGATTCAATGACGTTACCATCTTGGAGTTCAAACAAGAATTTTCTGGTTCCATCAAGAGAGATCTCAGTTTTAGCTATTTTTAGCTGGCTTATCATGAAAAAAGACTTGAGATATTTCCTCAACTCTTTGGAAATATTAGTCATCTCCTCGAATGATTCGGCCTGGCGGCCAAATATCCACCTTCTAATCTGCTTGGCCCTATAGGTTTCAAGCCCGATTTTTTCTACCCATGCCCTGGTCTCTTCCAGGTCCAGATCCTTGAAATCCACCTTTACCATAAGTAATGGATTAGTCCTTATCTAATTTCATTGTTCGTAATCTTGCTAATTCCCATATGTAGTCGTAAAGATGAAGGCCCTTGCTTGCAGCTATGATCTCTCCATCTTCAACACCTATGCTCTCTGCCATATACTCCTTCAATAATTGTATGGCACCTAAATTAGCCGGAAACCCATTCCACAGATCCCATGATCGAAAATAGACAATAAAGTGAAGCCTTTTATCCTTGATCCTGGTATCAATCCCCCTGAGACAGGGAGGATCTTTAAGGTATATCGTCTTTGAATCACCAACAGTCATATAGGCCTGGTTTGTGCCATAGCCATCTTCGCTGTACATCCTGATAACCTCTTTTATCTGCGGCTCAAGATACTCCCCGTAGGTATACTCTTCACCCTGCTTTTTTGCAGAGGTCATAAGGTATGGCAGGTATTGGTCCAGGTAATCATCAGCAACCGGATTAGGTATCCCGAGAGAGGGAGGGATATCGGGTAAAAGTGGTCGTGTGCCTGGAAATTTTATTTTTACAGTCACATAATCGAACTCAAGCCTCTTTTGTCCCTTAAAGCTTCCCCGATCTATTGTATATGTTCTGCCCCTTTCAAGTATCTGGTAAACACACTGAAACCAGGCATCTGGCAAATCCCTTGCCTGAATAAATTCAAGTTGCATCTCCTTTATCCCCCGACAGCACCGATAATAGTATCAATCATTTTAGAAACTCTCTCCCACATAATCTCAAACAGAGTTGCAGCAATGCCCTCACCTTTGCAGCACTATTATTCCTCTAGTGCTCTTTTCAAGATCTCGTTGACAAGTCTGGGATTGGCCTTTCCGTGAGTTTTTTTCATCACCTGGCCGATAAAAAATCCAACTAACTGAGTCTTCCCTTTTCTGTATTTATCTACCTGATCGGGGCTGCCTCTTAAAACCTGCTCAATAATAGAGGCAATCTGTGCCTCATTGGAGATCTGGATCAATCCCTTATCCTTTACAATTGTCTTGGCTGATTTTCCTTCTCTGTACATCTCTTTAAGTACATCCTTGGCTGTCTTACGGCTAATGGTACCTTCTTTTATCATTTTTAAGAGGTCAGCGAGGGCTGAGGGACTCACTGGACAATCCTGTACCTCCCTGTCATCACGCTTTAATTCCCTCAAAAGCTCGCCCATGATCCAGTTGCTGACCATTTTTGCATCGCCTGTTTCCCGCATGCAAAGCTCAAAGTAATCAGCCAGTTCTCTGGAAGAGGTAAGTACGTGTGAATCGTACCTTGGTAAGCCATACTGATCAATAAATCGTTTCATCTTTTCATCAGGGAGTTCGGGAAGGTTCTCCCTGATAACATCGAGCCATTCTTGATGAACTACCAACGGGAGGAGATCTGGTTCAGGAAAATATCTGTAGTCAGGAGACTCCTCTTTGCTTCTCATGGCGAAGCTTTTTCCCTCATTCTCATTCCAGAGCCTGGTTTCCTGAATGACCTCCCCACCACTCTCCAGGATATCCAGCTGTCTTCCAATTTCATATTCAAGGGCCTTCTGCACGTGCCTGAATGAATTCATATTTTTCAGCTCTGTTCTCGTTCCAAAACCCTCAATGCCTTTTCTCCTTAATGATAGATTAGCATCACACCTGAAGCTTCCCTCCTCCATGTTCCCGTCTGAGATACTCAGATAGCGTAGAATGGAACGCAGTTTTTTCAGATAGGTTGCTGCCTCCCCAGTGGAGGAAATATCTGGCTCACTAACGACCTCAATTAAAGGCACGCCACACCGATTGAAATCTATAGAACTCAGGTCCTCCGCGTCGCTATGGATCGATTTTCCTGCATCCTCTTCAAGGTGTATTCTGCTCAGAGCTATCCTCTTTGTCCCATGATCTGTCTGTATCTCGATCCATCCATGTTCAGCTAGGGGGGACTCATATTGGGATATCTGATATCCCTTGGGAAGATCTGGGTAAAAGTAGTTCTTCCTTGCAAAACGGCTTTCTGAGCAAATATGGCAATGTGTAGCCAGTGCCATCATCAAGGCATACTCTACTGCCTTTTTATTTAACACAGGGAGAATCCCAGGAAGCCCAAGACAGATAGGGCATGCATGGGTATTTGGTTCAGCTCCATAGGTGGTGGAGCAGCCGCAGAATATCTTGCTTGCTGTCTTTAGTTGTGCATGAACCTCCAGGCCTATAACAGCCTCGTAGCCCATGATTCTATCCTATCTTTTCTCTCCAACCATAGGGATCAGGCTTTTCCGCATACTGGATGGCCACAATCTCATCATAGAGTTTTTGGGATAACTCCCCCATCTTGCCCCCAGCTATTACGTAGTCCTTATCCTTATATGTTATGTGTCCAACCGGTGATATGACAGCTGCGGTCCCAGTCCCAAAGGCCTCCTTAAGACGGCCACTGGTAGCAGCAGCGACAACTTCGTCGATAGAAACCAATCTCTCTTTCATGTTCAAACCCCAATGCCTGACTATCCTGATTACGGAATCCCTTGTGATACCTCCTAAAATACTTCCTGTGAGAGGTGCGGTTATGATCTCATCATCTATGACAAAAAACATATTCATGGTTCCCACCTCTTCCACCCACCTCTTTTCACATCCATCTAACCAGAGAACCTGGGTAAAGCCCTTTTTTTTGGCCTCTTCTGCTGCCAGCAAGCTATTTGCGTAGTTACCTGCAGTTTTGGTATCCCCAGTACCGCCAGCAGCAGCCCTGACGTATTTATCCTCCACATAAATCTTAACGGGATTCAGTCCCTCACGATAGTAGGATCCGACAGGCCCTATAATAATGTAGAATAGATAGTTACTTGCTGGGTGCACACTGAGGAATGCCTCGGTTGCAATCATCGTAGGCCTAATATAGAGGGAGGTTCCCCGACTTTTGGGGATCCATTCTCGGTCAACCAGGATCAGCTTCTTTAGCGCCTCCATGGCGAGATCTACGTCAAGCTCGGGCATACATACCCTTCTTGCCGAATGGTTTAGTCTCTTGAAATTATCAACTGCCCTGAATAGGTATATCCCACCATCTTTGCCGGAATAGGCCTTTAGACCCTCGAAGATCTCTTGGCCATAATGGAGACAAGCGGCAGCCGGGTCAAGTCTTAGGTAACCATAGGCCTCTATCCTCGCATTGTGCCAACCGCGGTTGGTATCGTAATCAATAAGGAGCATATGATCGGTAAATAACTCACCAAAAGCGAGCTTGGATTCATCGGTTGGTTTTTCCTTCAGTTTCGTGGCCAAATTTACTTTGATTTCCATATTGCCCCTCCTTTTTTTAAATAATTATCAATGACGAAGCCCATTAATGTAATCTCGGGATTTCTGTTCCGGCGCAGGCGTTTTCCCCTTTATCTCTTACTCTTCATATTTCTTGAAAACAAGGCTTGCGTTTATGCCTCCAAAACCAAATGAATTTGAAAGGGCAAATCTTATATTTGAGCGCCGGGCCTTATGGGGGACATAATCTAAATCACATTCCGGATCAGCCTCATCCAGATTAATGGTCGGAGGTACTATTCCTTGTTGTAAGGTCTTTGCTGTAAATATACCTTCTACTGCACCAGCAGCTCCCCACATATGGCCTATCATCGACTTATTAGCGCTAATCATGATCTCTTTTACCCTCGGTCCAAATAACCTTTTGATGGCAAGGCTTTCTGTTTCGTCATTTGCAATGGTAGACGTTCCATGCGCATTAATATACTCTATTTCCTCTAGCTTAATCCCAGCTTCTTCAATGCTGAGTTCCATACATTTGATTGCACTCTCCCCGCTAGGTAGGGGCGCAACTGCGTGATAAGCATCACAGGTGGAACCATATCCCACTATTTCCGCATAGATTTTGGCCCCCCGGGCCCTTGCATGCTCAAGTTCTTCCAAAACGAGCACGCCCGACCCTTCGCTCGTGACAAAACCGTTCCTCTTTCTATCAAACGGCCTGCTCGACCTGTGAGGCTGGTCATTCCAGGAAGTTGCTAATGCGCCTAGGTTATCCAGACTTGCCATGAGGGTAGGGCTAATACCAGCATCCGAGCCACCTACAATCATTACCTCAGCCTCTCCGTATTTAATTGCCCTGAATCCCAACCCTATTGAATTTGTTCCTGCTGAACAGGCCTCCTGAAGGAAATGGTGTGGCCCTCGAGCCCTACACATGGATGCCATCTCACCACCAGCAGTATTGGCAGAAAGGTTAATTACCAGATACGGTGTGACGTTTCTCATGTGCCCCTTTATGATGAGCTCATGGTTTGCCTCAAAGGTTTTGCAGGAGCCAATCGCACTAGCGGCTGTTACACCTACCCTATATTCCTCACCCGCCCTGACTTCGAACTGGCCGTCCTCGATGGCCATCTTAGTGGCTGCCAAAAGGAAGTGTACAAAGCGATCGGTCCGCTTAATCTTTTTTGGTTTCAGGAAATCTTCTGCTGAAAAGTCCCTTACCTCACCGGCTACCTGACATTTCAAGGAAGAGGCATCGAACTGGCTGATTTTTTTGATTCCTGACTCTCCCGCGCACAACCTTTTCCAGCTTTGCTCTACACCTACAGCCAGAGGGGTCACAGCCCCCATACCTGTAATAACAATTCTCCTTTTCACCTTCTATCTCCTACACCCTCAATCCGCTGTTACCCCCATCTCCTGCTCCTTCTTGGCAACGGCAAGCCGTGTCTTGACCACGGTGTCAGGTATCAGGCTGATTGAGTCAATGCCACATTCCACCAGGAAGGTGGCAAACTCCGGAAAATCACTGGGTGCCTGACCACAGA
>CP070704.1:1170890-1173689 GCA_020349945.1 Deltaproteobacteria bacterium | reverse complement strand
CGTGGCCTGGGCCAGCAGATGGCATCAGGGGAGGCAGACCGGTGTCTGCGCTGTGGGCTGATCTGTTACCGGAAGGCGGGGTGATCTTGTAAGACAGTGTTATGTCTTTTTCTTCAGGCTTTCCCTCAATTCCTTGAGGTCCATAATAAAGCCTGATTCAATACCCAGAATGTAGTTTCCCTTTAATCTGCCATGAGGTATCTGTGTCTTATGTTTCACAGTGCCATCTATTGTCAGGACTGCTTGAGGAAGAAAAAATCTCAAATTCCTTACTGTGTCCCCCACCTTAAGCTTCTTTAATAGATCAAAATTATCCTTACCCACAATGAGCCCGATACCTGAAGTACCAATGTTGATGACCTTCAAGTGGTACACGGTAGCATCTCCCTCGACCGTAAGCTCAACCGAGAGAAATTTCGTGAGACCATCTTCAATCCTCTCCTGCCTCCTCCTGTCTTCTATCTGAATAGTGGAGGGAAGACTTACTATAAACCCAAAATCAGGATACTCGGTGTTTATACCAATACATTGAGTGGCAAAAACACACTTCCTTCCGCTCATGTCAAAGGAAAATGTTACATCAGGATACGATTGTATGAAGACGTTGCCAGGTTCGGGATACAGTTTCTCAATGATAAGACTGCTCAGCCCGCCATCTCTCTTCAGTTTGACTACCCTGGTTGAAAATTGCCCATCACAACCCTGAATATTTACTGATATCGCAACGCCTTTCGAGATCACATGGTCGATTATAGTGAGAATCTCTTGTTTTTCCTTTACTGTAAAGAATCCCATGAGCCCTTCTCCCATACCTTAGGTGCATCTGGTGTAGCCACAAGAATGGCAGGCCATGCATCCCTCTTCAAAGGTAATGGGCCCGCTACATTCAGGACAAAGTTCTCCCTTCAGAGATCTTTCTTTGCTTGGCACGTTCTTGCCCCCTCCCTTGAGATACCTATTCTCGAGTACCTGAGCTATGGCATCGGGTATTGAGAGCACCAGCCCATCCTTTTGAAAAACCGGATGCTCGCCACCTATCCCTTTCAGCTGTTCAACAATATCGTCTACCCTTATACCGGACCTGAGGGCAAGGGACACCAACCTGCCAATTGCCTCTGTTTTAGCCGTAGTTGACTTTCCGCTCTTGCCGATTATGGCAAAAACCTCAAACGGCCTTCCCTCGTATTCGGTCACATTAACATAGAGATTGCCCAATCCGGTCTTTATCTTGGTAGTAAAACCCGCAACCGTTTCAGGCCTGTCCTTTATACCACTATGGAAATCATTAGTATCATTTCCCTTGTGAAAACTCAATACCTGCCTGTCCTTGCTCCCATCCCTGTAAAGAGTCACACCTTTACAGCCAAGCTCATAGGCCAGATGGTAAATCTTCAATACGTCAGCACGGGTGGCATCTCGGGGTAGATTAACCGTCTTTGACACGGCATTATCAGTATATTTCTGGAAGGCCGCCTGCATCTTCACATGCCACTCAGGGCTTATGTCGTGGGCGGTTACAAAGACCTCCCTAACATCAGCCGGGATCTCCTCCATTCCCTTTAGGGTCCCCTCCTCGGCCACCCTTTCCATCAAATCCTTACTAAAAAAACCTTTTTTCCTGGCAACCATTTCAAGGTAAGGATTTACCTCGATCAGTTCATCACCATCCATGACATTCCTTGTAAAGCTCAACCCAAACAGCGGCTCTATACCACTGGAACACCCAGCAATGATACTGAGGGTCCCTGTTGGGGCAATGGTCGTTGTGGTGGCATTTCTATAGCGGCAGTCAGCTCTGTCCTGAAAGACGCTTTTTTCGAAATTTTCAAAGACCCCCCTTTCCTCTGCCAGGGCAATGCTCGCCTTCCTTGATTCCCCCTGAATAAAGGACATAACCTCCTCGGCCAGAGAAAGGGCCTCGTTGCTATTATAGGGAATTCCCATCTGATAGAGCATATCAGCAAACCCCATGACTCCCAGGCCTATTTTTCGATTGCCACGCGCCATCGCCGTAATCTTATCCAGCGGATACCTGGACATATCAATTGCATCATCCAAAAACCGTATGGCCAAGCCAACCGTTTCGCCCAATCCGTTTTTGTCAACTCCTGGCCTATCACCCTCATGGATAACGAATTTGGCGAGGTTTATGGAACCGAGATTACAGGCCTCAAAGGGCAAGAGAGGTTGTTCTCCACAGGGATTGGTGCTCTCAATCTCACCGAGCTCAGGGGTCGGATTATCACTATTTATCCTATGGAGAAAGATAACACCGGGATCCCCGTTCTCCCATGCCTGGCTTACAATCGCATTATACACGTCAGCTGCATTCAGCTGACCTATCTCTTCCCCGCTCATGGGATCAATAAGGGGATAGTTGGTATTGTCCTTTAAGGCCTCCATAAACTCCTTGGTCAGGCCCACCGAGATATTAAAATTATTGAGCTCCCTGCCATCCTTCTTGCTATAGATAAACTCCATGATATCCGGGTGATCCACCCGTAATATAGCCATATTCGCTCCCCTTCTTGTCCCACCCTGCTTCACCTGCTCTGTTGCGGTGTTAAATATCCTCATAAAGGAAACCGGGCCTGAGGCAACCCCACCGGTTGATCCTACCCTGCTATTCTTTGGTCTGAGGCGGGAAAAGGAAAAACCGGTTCCTCCTCCACTCTTATGTATCAGGGCGGCAGATTTTAAGGCGTCAAAGATGCCCTCCATACTATCCTCTACCGGGAGCACAAAACAGGCAGCCAGTTGGCCCAATTCCGTGCCTGCATTCATCAAGGTTGGGGAGTT
>CP070704.1:1167149-1170790 GCA_020349945.1 Deltaproteobacteria bacterium | reverse complement strand
GCGTATGGCAGTAGAAAGCAGAGTTTTCCCGTTGCTGGAAGTGGAAGATGGGGTGCGCTGGATAGTGCAACAACCACACCAGGAGATACCGGTACGGGACTATATCAAGATGCAGGGCCGGTTTGGCCATCTAGATGAGGCGGATATTGAGGCCATGGACAAGTCCGTTCGTGGGGAATGGGAGCTCCTGCTGGGGAAAGCTTCCCGCGTTTGTGAGCTGTGAGGGAGATTTGAAGGGGATCAGCCCTTATGAACTATGAGGCCATTTTATTAGAACGGAGAGAACATATCGGGGTAATCAAGCTAAATCACCCTCAAAAGCGAAATGCCCTGGGCAGCAAGCTGATAGGCGAGCTTATTGAGGGTTTGCAGGAACTGGATCGCGATCCCGAGGTATACGTTGTAGTCCTCATGAGCAATGTGCCCGGTGTGTTCTGCGCTGGGAGGGATCTATCTGAGGGCTCTTCTAGCCCGGCTTCTGATATAGTGAAGCAGCGGGAGTTTTCCGATAGACCGGCTCAATTGTGGTCAACCTTGAGGTCATTGCACAAGGTGGTTGTTTGTGCGGTAAATGGTTATGCCCTGGCAGGGGGTTGCGGCTTGGCGGTCAGTTGCGATTTGGTAATCGCTGCTGAAGATGCAACCTTTGGCTTGCCGGAGATCCATGTTGGTTTGTTTCCTGGGACGATAGCACCGGCAATGATCCGTAATATGAAGAGCTTGAAGAGGTGCTTCGAGCTTTTCGTAACAGGAGATAGGTTTAACGCCCGAGAAGCGGAAAGGATAGGTATTATAAATAAGGTGGTACCCGCCGATAAGGTGGAAGAGGCAGCCATGGAGCTAGCCGGGAAGATCGCGAGCAAGAGCCCGACCATTACAGGGATGGGCAAGGAGTTCTTCTATACCATATTGGATATGGAGTATAACAGGGCGGTAAGCTATGCGAAGGAAGTGATTAGTATAATGGCCGTGAGCGAGGACGGCATAGAGGGTCAAAGGGCCTTTGTAGAGAAACGAAAACCGCACTGGAAAAAACTGACCTCACGGTAAGAAGCCCCGAGCTGGATGGTGTTTTTGGGCTGAGGTGTAGGAGCTATACGATGGGGACCTTGTATCCTTGTTTCTATTTCAGAAGACCTCGACACTGGAGCTTTTGAAGGTTAGATACACGCGAGAGCCCACGTTTAACCTCATTTCCTGGAAGGATTTTTTCGTAACCTTCACCGTGAGCTTCTCTCCTGCATCCACTACCAGAGTGACTGAATCCCCTCCGTCGGCTACCTGATAGATCTCGCCGGAAAATGAGTTACGGGCACTGGTGGAGATAGGCTCATGGGAGATGATAACAGCCTCGGGCGGGATGGAGATATGGCTCACCTCATCAGTCTCGGGCAGGATGGCCACTTTTATCCTCCCGGTATCAAAGAGGAAGATATCCTTCTCCCTTAAGACCCTCCCCTTAAAGAGGTTTTCTACTGGAGACTTTGCTATCTTCCCCCCAAACAGAGAGATAACCTCATCTGCCAGCCGGTAGGCCTGATTTATGTCATGGGTGGCCAGGATGATCGTAATCCCAAATCTCTGGTTCAATTCCTTTAAGATTCCCTCCAGGACGTCTACGCTCCTGCGATCTACATTGGCGGTGGGCTCATCGAGAAGCAATACCTTTGGATACAGGGTGAGGGCCCTGGCTATGGCAACCCTCTGGGTCTCCCCTCCCGAAAGTTCATCTGCCCTCCTTTTTTCAAAACCCTCCAACCCAACCAGTTCCAAACACTCCATAATTCTTTTTTTTCTCTCTCCCTTTTCTATTCCTCGAGCCTTAAGGCCGTAAGCTACGTTCTTTTCTACTGTGGTGCTGAAAAGGAAGGGATTTTGCAAGACCAGGGTCATCTTCTGTCTGAGCACGTGTTTATCTGCCTCGTCTATATCTATCCCTTCAAAATAGATCTTTCCCGAGGTGGGGGACAGAAGGAGGGAAAGCATGGAAAGCAGGGTGGTCTTCCCCGACCCATTTGGCCCCATGGCCCCATAGATACTCCCCTTCTTGATAGTTAAATGGGGGATGTCCAGTACCGTTTTACCATTATAGACTTTGGTCAGGTCCCGGATCTCGAATTGAAAGGTATCCATCTTTTCAATCTCTCTTGGATTGCAACCAGTGCAATAGAAGGTTCACAGAAAAGGCTACCGCAAGCAGGATGAATCCCAGGGCAAGGCCAAATGCGAACTCTCCTTTGGCTGTTTCAAGTGCGATAGCAGTAGTCATGGTCCTTGTGTATCCCCGGATATTTCCACCCACCATCATGGCGCAACCTACCTCGGCGATCACCCGGCCAAATCCGGCAACTACGGCAGCCATCAGTGCAAATCGTGCCTCCGAAAGAATCGTTACAGCTGTCCGCAAGGGGCCGGCCCCGAGAGTCATGGCAGTGATTTTCACTCGGGGGTCGATTCCCTGAGTAGCAGATATGGTGAGGGCCACGATGATGGGAGTGGCCAGAATAAACTGCCCGATAACCATAGCCCTTGGAGTGAAGAGAAGCCCAAGGGGACCTAGAGGACCCTGGCGGGAAATGAAGGAGTAGACCAAAAGTCCTACCACTACCGTTGGAAAGGCCATGAGGGTGTTGAATATAGTAACCAGCAGTTTTTTTCCCCAGAACTCGCTGACCCCGATGAAGAAACCTACGGGCACTCCCGTCAGGGAGGAAAGGAAGATAGCAATAGTAGAGACCTTTAAAGAGAGGAGGACAATACCGAAGATCTCACTATCTAAGGAAAAAATTAACCGCAGTGCATGCCGTATGCCCTCTACGATATATTCCATATAATCTACTCAGTTAAGGGTTGGGTACAGCTACCGGTATAAAGAGAGGCTGACCGAATTTATCCTTTCCGAACTGCTTGATGATCTTCTGACCCCTCCGCGATGTCACCCAGCCTATCAATGCCATAGCCTTGATATAATTTACATGAGGATATTTGGCTGGATTTACCGCGATGATCCCATAGGGGTTAAAGAGGATGGGATCTCCCTCAAATATGACTGGAAGGCTAATCTTTCTCCCTCCCATAAAGGTAAGGTAGGTGCCTCGATCGGCAATAGTATAGGCCCTCTTCTCATTGGCCATGGTAAGCACTTCCCCCATACCTTTACCTGCCTCCAGGTACCATCTGCCGGATGGCTTCAGGCCCGCCTTTTCCCATATAGTCAACTCCTTCAAGTGAGTCCCGGATCTGTCAGCTCTGGATATAAAGGTTGCCCTGTTTCTGGCAATCAGATTGAAGGCCTCGTCTGCAGTTTTGGCACTTTTGATCCCTGCTGGATCAGATTCGGGTCCTATTATGACAAAGTCATTGTACATCACATCCCTGCGATTAACCCCATAACCCTCGACTACAAATTTATCTTCCAGAGGACGGGCATGGACCATGGTGACATCCACATCTCCATTCTCCGCCAGCTTCAGGGCCTTACCCGTCCCTACGGGGATGATATCCATCTTCACATTGAATATCTCTTCAAAGGGTGGAAGCAGGGCGTATAAAAGCCCTGAATTCTCGGTGCTGGTGGTGGTAGAAAGTCTTAATCTCTCTCCTGCCAGAACAAAAGAGAAAGACAGCAAGACAAACAGGGT
>CP070704.1:1162944-1167049 GCA_020349945.1 Deltaproteobacteria bacterium | reverse complement strand
TGCTGATGGTATTGCTATCTTCCACGACCTGGGCTGGACCAAGACCGGTCATTGATTCTCTTAAAGGGACCCTCGATCAGATCATCGAGGTCCTTAATGATCCGTCTCTCAAAACACCTGGCAAGGAGAATGAAAGAACTAACACCCTCCTTAAATTGGTTAAAGAAAGATTTGACGAGGAGGGTTTTGCCAGGAGGGCATTAGGGGCTCATTGGCTGAAAAGGACCAAAGAAGAGCAACAGGAGTTTGTCAAAATCTTCAGTGATCTTCTGGAACGCACGTACTTAAAAAGAATAGATGCTTATCTGGCAAAAGCAGGCAGTTTTTCCGGAAAAAACATTCTTTACCTCAATGAGACTGTGAAAGGGCACTATGTGGTGGTGGAGACTAAGGTTATAACCGATAAGGATACTCAGATTCCCGTACATTACCTTTTTAGAAACAAACAGGGCAACTGGCTTGCCACTGACGTAGCAATTGAAGGGGTGAGCCTTGCTAAAAACTACCGGGCACAGTTCAAGGAAACACTTGCCCGCTCATCATTTGAGGAACTTATTGCGCAACTGAAATCCAAGCAGCAGATAGAGATCACCGAATTGTCTGAGTGATATACCTGTCTGAGCCCAAGAAAGGCCTGCGTCTCCACCTTTGAATCTTCTAATACCTTAGTTGGTAACCAGCGAATAAAGTCCCGTCCGACATCTCCCACTGTCCGTGGTTGTCATCGAGATGAACTTTGATGTATCTATATCCCAGGACAATCGCCCCGTTTTGAGCAATACAAAAATCGAGGCTGGTTCTCACTTCCAGGTACCTATCCGAATCCTTAAAGCAAAGGGGATCAGGGGCTAAGGAGAAACCTGCTGAAACATCTATAGGCAGAGCCGAAATGGTTTCGGGAATAGTATATCTCCCTGAAAAGAGAATTCCTGCCGCCATCAGATCACCATCTTCATAATCCCTTTCTATATTTCCCAACACGCCCTTAAAACCCAGGTCAAACCGTAATCCAGGTAACAATATTTCCTTACCCAAGGTTAGTTTCACATTGGCGATCTTGTAATCATCGTCGCTGTAAATGGCACCAATACCAGTTGTTAAAAAGCCTTGCTCAAGGGGTAGCGTAGCACCAAACCTTGCACCTAGGGCTGAGTGGCCTGCATTGAGCTCAAGATAATAGGTGCTTGCAAAGGAAACCCTTGACATGATTATGGCGATGAAAACAACCAGCCCTATGATCTTTTTCATATCCTTACCATCTCCATTGAGAACGAGACCATCACATGAAATAGGCGAGTGTATAATAGATCAACTTTTCGTACTCGATAATAAGCTCCTTCGTATATTTTCTTTTTGTCCACCAATCTTGTGGATTAAAGAGTTGATAATGGGATGGAAGAGAAATCATCTTGATATCGTCATCCTTGAATATCTTCTGAAAGGTCAGCCACGCCCGCCGAGAGTGGGTAAGTGTTGAGATCAGGATCAATGACTTAAACCCCCTATCAAGCACAAACCTTCGCACCGTCCTGGCCTCATCTATGGTGCTCCCAACCCTATCCTCTGAAGAGAGGATCGCTTCCCCAGGAATCCCAAAACCCTCTATTGCGAGTGTAAACAGATCAAAGTTTATGGGATAGTCCTTGATCCTTTCCCTCAGGTAGTCGAGACCATCTGGTTCGAACTCCTTTGCTCTGAAGATATAAGGGGCAAGCCCTTTCTTGTAAGCATCAACGGCCGCAAGTGCATTTTCTACGCCCTCCCCAGCAAGGCAGACAATGAGATCAGCCCTCTGTGCCTTATGCTCTACAACAAGATACTCACCCAATTTGATGAAAAGAGGAACACGGTAAGATGTCACGACAAAATAGACAATAAAAAGGATAAGAAGCACCCATTTCCACACGGAGAATCTTGGCCTTTTCTTCTCCTTCTTCTTGTCCAGTGCTTCTGGCAGGCCTAATTCATCCGTTTGTTCCGGTACCGGTTCATTGTGGTAATCCATGATCGAAACCCTTTCTTAACTAAAAGTTCCTGGCACTATCAAGTAACAGGGTGACAGGGCCATCGTTCACAAGGTAGACATCCATCATCTCCTGAAATCTCCCCGCAGCAACCTGAATACCCTTTCCCTTAAGAAGGCTGATGAATTCTTGGTATAAATCATTGGCAACAGCAGGATCAGCCGCCCGGACAAAAGAAGGTCTCCTGCCCTTTCTACAGTCCCCCCAGAGGGTAAACTGGGATACCACAAGGGCCTCACCGCCTATTTCCAGCAGGGAGAGATTCATCTTTTCATTGCTATCGCTAAAGATTCTCAGGTGTGCTATCTTCGAGGCCAGAAACTCCGCATCATCGCTGCTGTCCTGTACTCCAACGCCCAGAAAGATTAAGAGACCTTTACCAATTTCTCCCACTATCCCATCGCCAACCATTACCTTTGCCGTCTTTACCCTCTGTACGACTGCCCTCATAAAGGACCTCCCTCAAGATTGGGTAGTGTTTGCTGTGCCTTCTGTGTTAAAACCTGAGAAGCTCCATACATTCAACGCGGTTAAGACCCGTTATGAAACCGACTTTGATTCTTATCAATCCCTGGATATATGATTTCGCAGCCTATGATCTGTGGGCAAAGCCATTAGGTTTACTCTATCTGGCCAGCCAGCTAAGGACAATGGGTTTTAAGGTACACCTCATAGACTGCCTTGATGTCTACAATCCCCACATGAAACAAATGGGTTACAGGAAAAAGCCTGTCCGGCGCCAATATGGAACAGGGAAATTCTGGAAACAGACCGTTCCCGCACCTCACCAGCTCTCCACTATTCAAAGGCCTTATAGCCGCTACGGTATGGACCCCCGGATATTCATAAAAGAATTGAAGACAGTAGAAAGACCTGCAGCCATACTTGTTACCTCTCTGATGACTTACTGGTACCCGGGAGTGTTCGAGGCGATCCGCCTTGTCAAAGATATTCATCCAGACACCCCGGTAATACTCGGGGGAATATATGCCACATTATGCCCGGGGCACGCCAGGAAGTATTCTCATGCCGATTTAGTTATCTCCTCCTCAGGCCAATGCCAACCAGGAGAATTGCGTCAGGTTTTGAAAAAACTTATACCAGATTTTCACAGTAAAGAAAACCTTGAACCCCTCTCTCCTTATCCAGCCTTTGATCTGCTCACAAGGATAGATTATGTCTGTCTTCTCAGTTCCTCCGGCTGCCCTTTTCGATGTCCATACTGTGCCTCACATTTCCTGAGCCCCCATTTCCTTAAAAGAGACCCTCTGGAGTTATTCGAAGAGGTCCTTTTTTGGCATAAAAAATATAATGTACAAGACTTTGCCTTTTATGACGATGCCCTTCTTGTGGATGCCGGCACCCATATCGGTGTCTTCCTGGAGGAGGTGTTAAAAAATAATCTGGCCCTAAGATTCCACTGCCCTAACGGGCTTCACATTACCTACATAGATAGAGATACAGCAGACCTCCTGTATAAGGCGGGTTTTAAGATGATCAGATTGGGACTGGAGACCTCTCATGCTAAGCTCGACAGGGAGCTGGGAAAAAAATTCTCTGAGGGGGAATTCGAGCGCAGTGTTATCCACCTTAAAAAGGCCGGGTTTCCCCCTTGCCACATAGGGGCATATGTCTTGATGGGTCTCCCCGGACAAACCCATGACCAGGTAGCTGAGACCATTACATATGTTGGAAAGGTGGGAGCTCTGCCTTATCTCAGCGAATACTCACCTATCCCTCACACGGAGACGTGGAAACAGGCAATAACGGTGTCACGATTTGATTTGGGATCAGAACCTCTTTTCCACAATAACACGATTTTTCCCTGTTGGAACGAAGATGCCTTTAGGCGAGTTAGTACGTTAAAAAAGATGGCTCAGGATATCAGAAAACTGCTAGGGAGCAAAACCCCTCTTGGAATCCCTCCAATCTATTGACCACCCAAAATCCATTTGACAAACACGCGAGCCCTAATGTATGAAGGGGCAGGTTTTTGCCCCTGACCAATCTGAGCAACCCTTTATCAGCGGAGAGTATGGGCCTTTTTTTCAAAGGAGTAAAGCCTCCCAAGAGGCACGCTC
>CP070704.1:1149488-1162844 GCA_020349945.1 Deltaproteobacteria bacterium | reverse complement strand
GTTTTACTTCCGGACAACAGATGTGACCGGTGTAGCTGCCTTACCAGAAGGAGTAGAGATGGTTATGCCTGGTGATAATGTCTCTCTGGAGGTAAAGTTGATAACCCCAATAGCCATGGAGAAGGAACTCCGCTTTGCTATTCGGGAGGGTGGTAAGACGGTTGGTGCAGGGGTAATAAGTGATATCATAGAGTAGAGCTATACAGATGAGGGATATTATCACCTTGGTTTGTACAATATGCAAGCACAGGAATTATACAACTACAAAGAACAAGAGAAGAACTCCGGATAGATTGCAGTTTAAGAAATACTGTCCATCTTGCCGGACCCATACCGTTCATAAGGAAGCGAAGTAGAAACTGTTTTTATGCAGGCCAGTAGCTCTAACGGTTAGAGCACCGGACTCCAAATCCGGGTGTTGGGGGTTCGAATCCCTCCTGGCCTGCCATTTTTAGAAGAATTTCATCAGTAATGGATGGGTGTTGTCCAATGTGGGATGTAAAATTGATTTTCTAGCGGTATTTCATGGGTTATGAAAAAAAAGAAGGCACGCAGAAGAAGGGCAATTAGTAAGAGATCAAATGTACCCATAACAGTCGGCGTTTCTGAACAAGGGAAAGTTGGCAGGGTAGCCATTCCAGAGAAAGAAGATCTTCGGCCAACCCCGTTGAAAAAAGACGTTTATAAGAAAGAAGAGGATATTGTATTTGCACCCAGAAGATATTTTACCGTGGCTCGGCAGTTTTTGGTCGATGCCAAAGTGGAGCTTAAAAAGGTGACCTGGCCTACAAAAAAGGAACTTTTATCTACTACAGCGGTAGTGCTCCTCTTGGTATTTCTAATTGCCTTTTTTCTGGGTTTTGTGGATTTAGGCTTGGTGAAGATAATAAAGAATGTAGTTGGATAATTATTAGGTAAAAGTCAGGTCTTCATATGGAGTTAAAGTGGTATATAGTCCATACCTATTCCGGATTCGAAAACAGGGTAAAGGAAACCTTACAAGAAAAAATCAAATCCTTGGGGAAAGAGGAATTTTTTGACCAGATAATAGTGCCTACTGAGCAGGTCATAGAGTTGGTTAAAGGGAAGAAAAAGACATCTTCTCGGAAATTCTACCCTGGCTACATAATGATTCAAATGGCACTGACTGATGAAACATGGCATATAGTCCAAAGTATAGACAAGACAACGGGATTTCTGGGTGAGAGGACAAAGCCTGTTCCGATTTCTGAGGAGGAGGCTCAAAGAATCCTTACGAGGATGGCGGCTGGAAAGGAAAAGCCAAAGCCGAAGTTCTTTTTTGAAGAGGGTGACGAGATTAGGGTGATCGATGGTCCGTTTACTAACTTCAACGGAATTGTAGAGGAAGTAAAACCAGATAAGGCTAAGCTAAGGGTTTTGATAAGTATTTTCGGGCGTTCAACCCCAGTTGAACTTGATTTTGTACAGGTTACAAAAATATAGAAGGGCATATGGCAAAGAGAGTTATTGCAACGATCAAATTGCAAGTAAGGGCTGGACAAGCAAACCCCTCACCACCAGTTGGTCCTGCACTGGGACAACACGGCGTTAATATAATGGAATTTTGTAAGGCCTTTAACGCTCGGACACAAAATCAGGAGGGCATGATTATTCCTGTAGTCATAACGGTTTATGCAGACAAATCTTTCTCTTTTATAACTAAGAGTCCACCTGCCTCTGTTCTCTTAAAGCAGGCAGCGAATATAGCCAAGGGTTCTTCTGATCCAAGGAGGGAGAAAGTGGGCACCGTGACCAAGACCCAAATAGAGGAGATAGCTAAACTGAAATTTGAAGACCTCAGCGCTGTAGACTTGCCAGGGGCCTCAAAGATTATTGAGGGTACGGCCCGTAGTATTGGAATTACTGTTGAAGATGGACAAAATAACCAAGCCCCAGGAAAAGAGTGATATGCCTAAGAGAGGAAAGAAATATATCGAGGCTGGTGAAAAAATGGATAGGTTGAAAAAATACACCTTCAAGGAGGCCCTTGAATTATCCATAGACAATTCATATGTGAAGTTTGATGCCTCGGTAGATGTGTCCGTTCGGTTAGGTGTTGATCCACGCCATGCTGATCAGATGGTAAGGGGTACAGTTTCCCTTCCTCATGGGATTGGTAAACCAGTTCGGGTAATTGTTTTTGCGGAGGGAGAAAAAGAGAAGGAGGCGTTGGAAGCTGGGGCTGATTTTGCTGGCTCTGAAGATCTATCGGAGAAGATCCAGAAAGGGTGGCTTGAATTTGATAAGGCCGTTGCTACTCCAGATATGATGGGCATAGTGGGAAAGTTAGGCCGTATTTTAGGCCCACGGGGGATGATGCCCAACGCAAAACTTGGTACGGTAACCTTTGATGTAGCCAAGACCGTTACCGAGCTAAAGGCAGGAAAAATTGATTTCAAGGTTGATAAGGCAGGGATCATACATAGCTCAATAGGGAGGGTATCCTTTGGGGTTGAAAAGCTTCTGGAAAATGCTGCCTTTTTTCTCGATACTATCCTCAAGTTAAAGCCATCGTCCAGCAAGGGAACCTATCTAAAAAGCATAGCTATATCAACCAGTATAGGGCCAGGCATTAAAGTAGATCCGGTCTATGTTCGAGATCTCCTTAGGTAAACCCTGTTGGGGGTTTTGAACAAGGCCTGAGAACTTGTTTACAATTTACCGATTTTTTACCCCAGCAATCAATGGTGAGAGAAAGATAATTTTTATTGTGGGCAAGGGGGGAGGTGATTTCTGCCTTTGGAGAGGAAGGAAAAGGAAGATATTGTAGGCGGCTTGAAGGAAAGGCTTGCACGGGCCAGCGGAAGCTTTGTGGTTGATTACCAGGGATTGAATGTAGAGGCGCTTACAAAATTGAGGCGCGAGTTGACAAAAGCCGATATCGAGTTTCAGGTTGTGAAAAATAGGCTGTTGTTGATCGCGTGTCAAGATACAGAGACGGCTGTGTTAAAAGACTATATTGTTGGGCCTTGTGCCTTAGCTACAACCTATGATGATGTGGTTACGCCTGCAAAGGTTTTGACGAAATTCAGTAAGGATTATGAGGCGTTAGAGATAAAGATTGGCCAGATAAACGGTAGAATTGTTGAGTTGGCTGCTATCAAAAGATTAGCCCAACTTCCTTCTCGAGAGGTTCTTCTTTCGCAACTTCTTTTTTCTCTTTCTGGCGTACCAACTTCCTTTATTAGAACAGTATCTGAGATGCTCAGACGATTGGTCACTGTTTTAGAGGCGATAAAAAGGCAAAAGGCATAAATATTATTAATTGATGCGCGGGCTTTGGTTCGAAAAGATTGATACCTAGAGATAATGAAACTTTAACAGGGAGGTTTTTGAGGAGATATGGCAACTAAGACAACTAAGACAACTAAGATAAGTCAAGAAGATGTGATTGAGTTCATTTCGAATATGACAGTTTTAGAGCTGTCTGAATTAATAAAGGTCTTTGAAGAGAAATTTGGTGTTTCGGCTGCTACCCCGGTAGCCGTATCAGCTTCTAGTGCTCCTGAAAAAGTTGAGCAGGCAGAGGAGGCGGAAAAAACAGAGTTTAATGTTATGCTAACAGGAGTTGGGGATAAAAAGATTCAGGTGATTAAGGTTGTTCGCTCTGTAACAAATTTGGGATTAAAAGAGGCCAAGGAACTAGTTGACAATGTACCCAGTAAGGTAAAAGAGGGTGTTTCAAAAGAAGATGCGGGGAACATCAAGAAACAGCTTGAAGAGGCTGGGGCTATGGTTGAGATAAAATAGGTTCTCATCATGAACCTATTTTTTGGTTATGCTGATGGTATGTTTGGTACGCATCCAAAAGCATGGGTTTTAACAAGGTTTATAAGGAGATCGGAGTGTGAATAAAGTAGATGCTATAAGGTATTATCCTAGAAAAGACTTTGGGAGAATAAAAACTATCCTTGATATACCCGATCTTATAGATGTGCAAAGGGATTCATACGAGCGTTTTTTGCAGAAGGATGTTCCAGTTGAAAAGCGCAAAGACATCGGGCTTCAAGGAGCATTTAAAACGATTTTTCCTATTCATGATTTGAATCAGACATGTTCGCTGGAATTTGTAAGGTATTTTTTTGAGGATGTGAAATATGATGAGGAGGAATGCCTCAGGAAGGGGATGACCTATGAGGCACCAATTAAAATAGTTGTTCAACTCCTGGTGTTTGATCTTGACGATGTTACGGGCAGTAAGAATATCCGGGATATTAAGGAGCAGGAAATATATTTTGGTACCCTACCAATGATGTCCGAAAGGGGGACCTTTGTCATCAATGGTGTAGAGAGGGTGATTGTTAGCCAGCTTCACAGGTCTCCTGGTGTGTTTTTTGATAATGATATGGGAAAGACGCACCCCAGCGGGAAACCTCTTTATTCCGCAAGAATCATCCCCTTGCGGGGTTCCTGGATTGACCTTGAATTTGATACCAAGGATAACCTCTTTGTTAGGATTGACAGGAGAAGAAAGTTTCCAGCAACTATGCTTCTCAAGGCATTCGGTTATTCCGAGGAGGAAATACTGCACCATTTTTATGAAATAGAGAAGATCTTAGTGGATAAGGGCTCTTTTAGGTGTTTCTTGGACCTAAATAGCCTCCAGGGACAAAAAATTACTGAAGATATAGTCGACCCAAAAAGTGGACAGGTCTTAGCCAGAAAAGGTGAGAGGTTTAGTAAAAAGTTATACAAAAAGCTGAGTGATATCGGTATGCAAGAGATACACGTGAGCTCAAATTATCTCCAGGGAAGGGTCGCCGCGCACGATATAGTTGATCCTCTGACAGGAGAGGTTTTGGTAAGGACAAATCAAACTCTTGAGCAGGAGACTTTACAGCTTTTACAAGAGAAAGGAATTGAGGAGATTGAATTATTAGTCTTAGATTCTCCAGAGGTTAATGCATCTATACGAGATACTATGCTTTTAGACAAGGTCATTACCACCGATGATGCCGTTCTCGATATTTACCGGAAGCTGAGGCCGACGAGCCCCCCTACACAGGAGATGGCCAATGCCTATTTTAAGGGGCTCTTTTTTAATCCTTCCACCTACAATTTTTCCCAAGTAGGTCGCTTGAAGATGAATTATAGGCTCAACCAAGATGTTCCCTTAGAGGTATGTACATTGAGAAAAGAGGATATAATGGCGACGGTTAAAGAACTGGTGAGGTTGAGTGTTAGGGAGGGAACGGTTGATGATATAGATCATCTGGGAAATCGCAGGGTTAGATCAGTGGGAGAGTTATTGGAAGAAGGATACAGGATTGGGCTCATTAGGATGCAGAGGGCTATTAAAGAGCGAATGAGCCTGCAGGATGTCGATACCCTAATGCCTCGTGATTTGATTAATCCCAAGCCTGTTTCGGCTGTAATCAACGAGTTTTTTGGGTCAAGCCAGCTATCCCAATTTATGGACCAAACTAATCCGTTGTCAGAGATAACTCACAAAAGGCGCTTGAGTGCACTTGGTCCAGGAGGATTAACAAGAGATAGGGCCGGATTTGAGGTTAGAGACGTACATCCAAGCCATTATGGTCGCATATGCCCCATCGAAACCCCTGAAGGGCCAAATATTGGTTTGATTGTTTCTCTAAGCACCTATTCTCGCGTAAACGATTTTGGCTTTATCGAAACACCTTACCGGAAGGTTGAAGGTGGTGTTGTTTCGGATAACATAGAGTATCTAACAGCTATGGATGAAAGGGAGTACCCTATTGCACAAGCTAATGAGCAACTTAATCCTGATGGTCGTTTTGTTACGGATGTAGTAGCTGCCAGAAAGGGGGGTGAGGCATGTCTGGTCCCGGCTAAGGAGATTAAATATATGGATGTTTCCCCAAACCAGTTGGTAAGTATAGCTGCATCACTCATTCCTTTTTTAGAACATGATGATGCTAACCGGGCCCTCATGGGTTCCAATATGCAAAGACAGGCTGTACCTCTTTTGCAAACTGAGTCTCCGTTTATTGGAACAGGCATTGAAAAAATTGTAGCGAGGCACTCAGGTGTAGCTGTTGTCGCTAGGAGAGACGGGATTGTTGAGAGCGCTGATGCCTCTCGTATAGTTATTCGATCAGAGAGAGAGGAGGAGGGTGTTGAGATCTATAAGTTACTAAAATTCAGGCGTTCGAATCAGAGTACTTGTTACAACCAGAAACCGATCGTAGAGAAAGGGGATAGGGTAAAAAAGGGTGATATTATTGCAGACGGCCCTGCTATGGATAAAGGTGAGCTTGCCTTAGGTAGTAACGTAATAGTAGCCTTTCTTTCCTGGGGCGGCTATAATTTCGAAGATGCAATTTTGGTAAGTGAAAGGCTGGTACGGGACGATGTCTTTACCTCCATCCACATAGAAGAGTTCACTGTTTTGGCAAGGGACACGAAACTTGGAAAAGAGGAAATTACTCGAGACATACCCAATGTGGGGGAGGAGGCCCTAAAGAAACTTGATGAAAGCGGTATTATACATTTAGGGGCTGAAGTAGGACCAGGTGATATTTTGGTCGGCAAAGTTACTCCTAAGGGTGAGACTCAGTTATCACCAGAGGAAAAGCTTTTGAGAGCTATCTTTGGTGAAAAAGCGGGCGATGTGAAGGATACTTCGCTAAGGGTACCGCCTGGTGTAGAGGGCATAGTTATTGATGCACAGGTATTTTCCCGTAGAGGGGTAGAAAAGGATGAAAGAACAAAGGCTATTCAAGCTGCTGAGATCAGTCAATTAACAAAGGATAAGGAGGATGAGATCGCGGTTATAGCCAGGAATGCCCGGGAGAAGTTGGCGGTCATCTTAGAGGGAAGACGCCTCAAATCAGGTTTGCGGCATAAGGAGACAGGTGACATTTTGTTAAAACGGGGTCAGCTTATCGATCATGAGTGTTTGGAGGGGATTCCTATAGATTATTGGCAGGGAGCGAATATTGAGGCGGAAATGGAAGTAATTGAGAAGATGGAATCAATAGTCTTCCAGTATCGCGAGCAGGTAGAGAAATTCCATGAGGTTTTTCAGCAAAAGATAAAGAGGTTAGATATGGGTGATGAGCTATCCCCCGGAGTAATTAAGATGGTAAAGGTATTTGTGGCTGTCAAGAGAAAGCTGTCTGTCGGTGACAAGATGGCCGGTCGACACGGAAATAAAGGGGTGATTTCTCTCATACTGCCTGTAGAGGATATGCCGTATTTTGCTGATGGTACACAGGTAGACATAGTTTTAAATCCTCTGGGTGTTCCGTCTAGGATGAATGTGGGGCAGATTTTAGAGGCCCATCTTGGTTGGGCTGCTCGTGAACTTGGGCACCAGATAGCAGAGCTGGTGGACAACTTGAAAGATGAAAGGTTACCAAGAAAGAAGCTGAAAGAAATCTATTCTAAAGAATACAATCAGATGTTCGCTGGAGTTTCGGATGAAGAACTTAGGGCATATGTGAATTACTTGCGAGACGGTTTACATATGGCTACACCTGTTTTTGATGGGGCAAAGGAAGACGAAATAGTGGACTGTTTAAAGAAGGCAGGTTTACCTACCAGCGGTCAAGCGATTTTGTACGATGGTAGAACAGGGGAGCCTTTTGATCACCTGGTAACTGTTGGTATCATGTATATGATGAAGCTCCATCACCTGGTAGCTGATAAGATCCATGCTCGCTCCATTGGTCCATATTCTTTAGTTACCCAGCAGCCTCTTGGTGGTAAGGCCCAGTTTGGAGGTCAGCGCTTGGGCGAGATGGAGGTCTGGGCAATGGAGTCTTACGGAGCGGCATATTCCCTGCAGGAGTTTTTGACCGTCAAATCGGATGATGTAGCTGGCCGAACACGGATGTATGAAAAGATTGTAAAGGGAAATAATCTTTTAGAAGCTGGCCTACCAGAGTCCTTCAATGTTTTGGTAAAAGAGCTCCAGAGCCTCGGTTTAGAAGTAGAGCTAAACGAGGACGGAGAACCTGAGGCTCTTTTAGATTATCATAAAGAGAGCTAACAAAGGAGGAAGCCTTGGAAGATTTATATGGTTTTTTTACAAAGCCAAAGGATCCCTTAAGCTTTAATTCGATACAGATCTCTATAGCTTCACCTGAGAAGATAAGAGAGTGGTCTTACGGCGAGGTCAAGAAACCTGAAACTATTAATTATCGTACCTTTAAACCTGAAAGAGATGGATTATTTTGTGCAAAGATCTTCGGCCCTATAAGGGATTACGAGTGTCTCTGTGGAAAATATAAGAGGATGAAGCATAGGGGTATTGTCTGCGAGAAGTGTGGTGTAGAAGTCACACACTCTAAAGTCAGAAGACAGAGAATGGGTCATATTGAATTAGCTTCGCCGGTGGCACACATCTGGTTTTTGAAATGTATCCCATCCAAAATAGGTTTGCTTTTGGATATGACCCTTAAAACCTTAGAAAAGATACTCTACTTTGAGAATTATGTGGTTATGGATCCAAAAGACACACCCTTAGCGAAGGGTGCCTTGTTGACAGAAGAGCAGTATTTGAAGGCTAAAGATGACTATGGAGACGGGTTTGAGGCTGGAATGGGGGCTGAAGCTATTCAAAGGATGCTAAAGGAGTTAGATTTGGATAAGCTTGCTTCTACACTGAAGCTTGAGATTGTTGGCACCAAATCAGAACCTAAAAGGAAGAAACTCTCAAAACGTCTTCGGATAGTCGATGCATTTCGGTCCTCTAAGAATAGACCGGAGTGGATGATGATGGGTGTTATCCCTGTTTTACCACCGGACCTAAGACCTTTGGTGCCTTTAGACGGGGGTAGGTTTGCTACCTCAGATCTCAATGATCTTTACCGCAGGGTTATAAATAGGAACAACAGACTGAAACGCCTTTTGGAGTTAAATGCCCCTGATATAATAATTAGAAATGAAAAAAGGATGTTACAGGAGGCTGTAGATGTTTTGTTTGATAACGGCAGACGAGGTAAGACTATTACTGGTGCAAATAAGAGGCCGTTAAAATCACTAAGTGATATGCTTAAGGGTAAGCAGGGCAGGTTTAGACAGAATTTACTTGGAAAGAGGGTGGATTATTCAGGGCGATCAGTGATTGTAGTTGGTCCTGATTTGAGATTGCACCAATGTGGACTTCCAAAGCAGATGGCCTTAGAGCTCTTTAAGCCATTTATATACAATAAGCTGGAGGAAAAGGGTCTGGCAGCCACCCTCAAAAAAGCTAAAAAACTCGTCGAAAAGGAAACACCAGAGGTATGGGATTGCTTGGATGAGGTAGTTAAGGAACACTGTGTTTGGCTAAATCGAGCCCCTACTCTCCACCGACTCGGTATGCAAGCATTTGAACCTGTTCTTATTGAAGGTAAGGCTATTCAACTTCACCCACTGGTTTGCACTGCCTTTAATGCTGATTTTGATGGTGACCAGATGGCTGTTCATGTCCCCCTTTCTATAGAGGCCCAGATTGAGGCCAGGGCATTAATGCTTTCCACGAACAATATCCTGTCACCAGCCAATGGCGATCCTATAATTGTTCCAACCCAAGATATTGTATTGGGTATCTATTATATGACCAAAGAGAGGCCATTTTGCAAAGGTGAAGATACGATTTTTGCTAATGTTGAAGAGGTTAGGATGGCCTACGACGCTGGTGAGTTAGCTCTCCATGCTTCCATAAGGGTTCGAATCAATGGCCAGATTGTTAGGACAACTACTGGAAGGGTAATCCTCTATGAGATTTTCCCCAAGGGGTTACCTTTTGAAATGGTAAATAGGGTAATTACCAAGAAGGAACTGAGGGATATTATTAACGAATGTTATCGCTCCTTAGGTACCAAGGCAACAGTTATTTTAGCGGATAGGCTTAAAGACATAGGATATAAATATGCTACTATTTCCGGTGTCTCTATCTCAAGCAAAGATATGCTTACCCCAAGAAGAAAACATGAGATTATAGGGGAGGCTGAAGATGAGGTAAAAAAGATTGAACGACAATATAGTGATGGTTTGATTACAGACGGTGAAAAATACAATAAAGTAGTTGATATCTGGACAAAGGCCACAGAGTTAATTTCCTCTGAGATGATGGATGAAATGGCTGTAGAGGAAGTGGTGGATCAGGATGGAAGGAGGAAAAAGGGTGATAGCTTTAATCCAATATATATGATGTCTGATTCTGGGGCCAGGGGAAGTAAAGATCAGATGAGGCAGTTGGCAGGCATCAGGGGCTTAATGGCAAAGCCCTCTGGAGAGATTATTGAGACGCCTATTACTGCAAATTTTCGGGAGGGCTTGACAGTTTTGCAGTATTTTATCTCTACCCATGGTGCAAGAAAAGGGTTGGCAGATACGGCCCTAAAAACGGCTAATTCAGGATATCTGACTCGGAGATTGATAGATGTGGCCCAGGATGCCTGTATTACAGAGGAAGATTGCGGTACTATGGACGGGATCTGGGTAGAGTCATTGACTGAGGCCGGCGAGGTGATTCAAACTGTCTCAGAGAGAATTCTGGGCAGAACCGCAGCAGAAGATATGTCTGACCCGATAACGGGGGAACTGGTGCTTAGGTACAATGAGGAAATAGATGAGGCGGCTGCTGAAAGGACAGAAAAGTCTTGGATAGAAAAGGTAAAAATCAGATCAGTATTGACCTGCAAGACAAAGAGAGGGGTCTGCAGCAAATGTTATGGTCGGGACTTAGCCCATGGTCGAGAGATTGATATAGGTGAGCCAATAGGTATTGTTGCTGCCCAGTCTATTGGCGAGCCAGGCACACAGCTCACTATGCGCACATTTCACATTGGTGGTACCGTAAGTAGAAAGGTAGAGCAATCTACAATCCAGGCCAGGAATAATGGAACGGCTAAATTCTATAATCTCAAGACGGTACTAGATGCCAGAGGGG
This sequence comes from Deltaproteobacteria bacterium, assembly GCA_020349945.1. Lineage (GTDB taxonomy): Bacteria > Desulfobacterota > DSM-4660 > Desulfatiglandales > B25-G16 > JABXJZ01. The sequence goes on along the minus strand of CP070704.1, from coordinate 1,151,959 downwards.
ACCACGTAGTAATGAATAGGAATGGGGATATTGGAGTAGTGGATGGAAGTGGAAGAGAATTGGAACGCTACCCTGTTATATATGGAGCCATAATCAAGGTTGATGATGGAAAGGAGATAAATCCCGGTGAGCTCTTGGTAGAATGGGATCCCTTTACAATACCCATTTTGACCGAGGTTTCTGGTAGGTTAAAATTTGGTGATATTTATGGAGGTAAAACAATGCAGGAGAGGCTGGATCCTGTAACTGGCAAATCAAGTAAGGTTATTGTCGCATCCGGTGATCCAGACGTGAGACCGAGGATCTCTATCAAAGATGCCAGGGGCAAGACAATCCAGCTTTCGGGTGAGTCGGGAGCAGCAGCCAGGTATTTCCTTCCTACAAGCGCTATTATTATGGTTTCAGAAGGAGATGAGGTTCATGCCGGTGATGTTTTGGCCAAGATTCCGAGAGAAACCACAAAGACCAAGGATATTACAGGTGGTTTGCCAAGGGTTGCAGAATTATTTGAGGTCAGGAAGCCAAAGGACCATACCCTTTTAAGTGAGATTGATGGAACAGTATCATTTGGGAAATATGTATCAGGTAAGAGGAGGGTGATTATTACCCCTGAAGTTGGCAAACCAGTTGAATATATCATATCCAGAGGTAAACATGTGAGCGTTTTTGATGGAGATTATGTGAGGGCCGGGGAAGCACTCATGGAAGGCTCGGCTAATCCTCATGATATTTTAAGAATAAAAGGCCCTAAAGAGCTATCCAGATACCTTGTTGATGAAGTTCAGAAGGTGTATCGCCTCCAGGGTGTTAAGATAAACGACAAGCACATTGAGGTGATTGTCAGACAGATGTTGAGGAGAGTGGTAGTTAAGGACGTTGGAGATTCAGATTTCTTACTAGGAGAGGAGGTTGAGAGGTGGCGTTTTGAGGAGAAGAACCAGGATGTTATTGCAAGAGGGGGTAAACCAGCTATTGGTGAACACCTTTTGTTGGGGGTTACAAAGGCATCGATCAATACCGATAGCTTTATATCAGCTGCATCTTTTCAGGAAACCACGAAGGTTTTGGCTGATGCAAGTGTTGAGAGTAGGATAGATTATCTGAGAGGTCTTAAGGAGAATGTTATTATGGGCAGGCTTATACCGGCTGGTACAGGTCTGAGTATATACAGGGGATTAGATGTAGAAGTGGAACAATAATCACTGAAAGGCGTTAGGATACTTTTGATAGGATAGAGATATTTCAAGCATGGCGGGCGGGATATCTTTTTTGGAAGGAAAATGAATGCCAACAATTAATCAGCTCATTAAAAAAGGGCGAGAGAGTGTAAAGAAGAAGATCAAAACACCGGCTCTAAGAGGGTGCCCTCAAAAGAGGGGCGTATGTATCAGGGTGTACACCTCGACCCCCAAGAAACCTAACTCGGCCCTGCGTAAGGTTGCACGGGTAAGGTTGACAAATGGAATTGAGGTCACCTCCTATATACCGGGGATTGGACATAACCTGCAAGAACATTCTGTTGTTCTGATCAGGGGTGGGAGAGTTAAGGACCTACCAGGGATCAGATATCATATAATTCGTGGCACCTTAGATAGCTCAGGCGTTGAAGATCGCAGGAGAAGTCGCTCGAAATATGGGGCCAAGAGGCCTAAGGGTATTTAGCTTATAATCTATTTTTTTGGGGCACTGGAATGCCAAGAAAAGGAGAAATTGCAAAAAGGCAGATCTTGCCTGATCCAAAATATAAGAGTGAGTTAGTTGCTAAGTTCATTAATAGAATTATGCAGAGAGGGAAAAAGAACTTAGCTCAATCCACACTCTATGAGGCCTTTGATATTATCCATGAGAAGACCAAGGAAGATCCTTTGCCTCTTTTTCAGAAGGCTGTTGAAAATATCAAACCTATGGTAGAAGTAAGATCGAGGAGGGTTGGTGGTTCTACCTATCAAGTTCCTACTGAGGTTAGAGCTTCACGGAGAACTACATTGAGCATCAGGTGGATACTTACATATGCTACACAAAGGGGCGAGAAAGGAATGGCAGCAAGATTAGCCAGTGAACTGATTGACGCTTCTAAGGGAAGAGGTGGTGCTTTTAAGAAAAAAGAGGACACACACAGGATGGCCGAGGCAAATAAGGCCTTTGCCCATTATCGTTGGTAAGATTAATCCGCTGAAGGCGGAGTAAATAGTCTGATAAATTGCCTTTACCCTGTTAGAGCCCCCTGTCCTTCAGGGTAGGAATGGAGCAGAACATAATTATTGGTTTGGGAGGATTAAAACCCCTTCCAAGCTTTCTAACAGGGTTTACTATTAAAGGTGGGATTTATTTTAAGGAGGTAACTATCATGGCCAAAGAAAAATTTAAGAGGACAAAGCCACATGTAAATGTCGGCACCATTGGTCATATAGATCATGGTAAGACGACATTAACAGCGGCAATCACCCTCTGTTTGTCGAAGGTTGACAAGG
>CP070704.1:1144571-1149388 GCA_020349945.1 Deltaproteobacteria bacterium | reverse complement strand
GATAGGATTGTCAAGTCTAAAAGCACAAAATATTGTAGTCCCCTATCTCTAGCTTCTATATGTAGTAGAAATCCAATGCTGAGGAGAGAGTTTTAACGCCGTGTATGAGAAGGCCCCAATATATTCTAGCTTGAAGAGGTTCGTCAAAGTTATCTTCGCCGAGGTTATCAAATCCCTATTGACCTTCTCTTTCAGTTTGAATATGGCATAATAGTTGCGGATACACCTACCTAACGGAATGCAGTTTTCCCTTGTTTCCTTCATTCCCTCATCCTCAAGCCCCGTTAGGATATCTCACCAGCAGGGCTTTTTCACATCTGTTCCTAAGAGATCTCCCTTTTCTCCCCCTCCAAGCATGTAAAGCTTTACTAAGGAAGTGGAATTTAATTTCCCATAGATGGGTATTTTGTTACCATTTTTTATACTGGTCTAAGTTGATGTCAGGCTTAACTAGTTAAAATCTAAGACGATATTCCTAATCCAAAACTTTGGCATGATTTTGGCTGCCTATTGAACCTAAAAGACTATTAAGTGCCACCCAACTTCAACACCACTATAACAGACCATGTGATGGCCAAGGGCCTCCAAGGGTCATACATTGAAAAAGGGAGTCTGAGGTGGCACTTAAGGGCTTCTCGGATGTGCGTGAATCGTTTCTACTAGGCTCCTCCCACCTATGTATGAAGAAGAGCGTTGCACCACGGATAATAGGGGCATCTTGGGAGCGATTAGAAAGCCAAACTAGTAGACGACTCTGACTGGGCTAACAATTAAATCAGGAAAAGGCTTAATGATTATGATTTGTCCGAAATGCCATAGACAAATGAAGTTCGTAAAAGGAACTGGGTGGCGGTGCTTTCACTGCGGATGGCCTGATGAGTAGTAGTCATAGTAGGACGACGGTCGCGATTACAGCCCACTGCCAAGCCTTCAACTTCTCTTCATCAATTTCGCCGGTCAAATAGTGTGTGAAGGGATCTGAAGGTGAAGGGGTCACAAGAGAAAAAACACGTCCCCTGAGTTCTGGGTCCTTTGATATCTGGACTCCGACCCTGTCTATAGTACTGCTCGCGGAGCTGTAATGGTTCAGATGAAATTCCTCGCATATTCTATCCAGGCCGTCACCTCTTAATCGCCTCGTGAGGTACATCGCCACATTTCTGGCCTCATTCAAGGGCCCCCTCTTTGACTGAAGCACATCCCCCTCACTCACATGGTATGCTTTACAGACCAGGTGCTTGATCTTTTCCGCCCAATCGATAAACCTGTCACTGCCCAGCACAGAGGGTAGTTTCTTGCCTTCAAAGATCTGGCTGATTTCCTCTGAGTCCTTCTTGAGCGATAAAATGCCTGTAAAGCCTCCGTTTTTTGGCCTCCGATACATATCCCTGGTGACTGCTCCAACTCATATGCATCGACTCTCTCCACTAAGCCTGCTTGTAGAGGATTTCTGTGAATATACCGCACCAGTTGTAAAAGGTAGCCTAAAAGAGTCAAACGTAGACTTGGCCCCTCTTTCCCTTCCTTTAGGGTATGCTTTCCTCTTATGCCCCGGTCTATCGCGTCTTTCCTTAGGGTGGGTGATAGAAAAATATGCTTGACAAAATCCCTTCGGTCGTTTTCTATAGGAAACAAGATTGAGAAAGGAGGTGGTAAAAACGCGTCTCTCTTAATTTATTAGGTCTCGATTGATACAGTAATGGAAGGAACTAAGTGGAACCGATCTCTTAAGAGGAGGCAATGAAAATGAAAAGAAAATCTTACTATAAGTTCACCATGGTATTGGCTGCTATCGTAATATTAACGATAGCAATAGTTACCCTGGATGCTCAAAGACCTGTCTTCTCCTGTGATACCTGGGTTGCTATGCCTGATGCAACTGCCAATGGCCTTATGATGATGGCCAAGACTTCTGACGTGGCATACTATGAATGCGAGCCTTTTGTGCGTTGGGAAGGCGGAAAGCATGAACCTGGAGAAATGATCGACCTACAGTACCAAAAGATTCCACAGGTGGAAAGAACTTACACTGTTTTGGGATCGAGCCAGTTCTGGATTTGGGGCTGTGAGCAAGGCATCAACGAATTCGGTGTTGCTATAGGCAACGAGGCCGTTTTGACGAAAGAGTGGCGCGAAAATTTGAATAAGGTTCAGAACGGTGAAAAGGTCGACAGGGGTATCCTCGGAATGAATCTGGTTCGTTTGGGCCTGGAACGAGGACGCACAGCTCGCGAGGCCTTGGAAGCCATGACGCCATTAATCGAAAAGTACGGACAGTGGGGCTCCGGAATCGCTGGCTATAGCGACAGCGATGGTAGTTTTGACAACTCCTACATCATCGCCGACGGCACTGAAGCTTGGATTCTCGAGACCGCCGGCCATCAGTGGATTGCCAAGAGCGTTGCCAAGGGTGTTGCGAACATTGGCAACTACCCGAGCATCCGCACCGAGTGGGATTTGTGCAGTAAGGACCTCATCAAGAATGCGGTGGACAAGGGGTGGTGGCCGGCCGACAAGGTCGATGAATTTGATTTTGCCATAGCTTACAATGATTTTGAAGGTCCTTTAGCTCCCAATATAATTCGCGGTAAGAGGGTGAACGCTCTTTTGAGGCAAAAAGAAGGACAAATTGACATTAGGTGGATGTTCCGGATTTCCCGTGATCATTTTGAAGGTACTTTCCTTGAGGGCCCATATTTCAACGCCGCAATTCCCGACTTTCTCACTGTTTGCATGCATCACTCCCCTGCAGCCTTTACCTGGGGCATCACCTCAGGCACAAACGTATCCGTTCTTCCCGGTAAGGACGCTAACGCGGTTCCGGTCACTTATTGGGCCGCCAATGTCCCGTGTTGTGCTTGCTTCGTGCCATTCTATCCAAATGGCAGTGAGATGCCCGAGGGAGTAGATAAGGCTGGAAAATCGAAAAATATCCAAACAGATCCAACAAAAACAACGGTATGGGGCTATATTCCAGATTCGTATTGGTGGAATTTTGATAAACTTCGTATGCTTGTAAATGGAGATAAGCGTGGAGAAAGAGAAGAAGTTATCGAATTCGGCTTCAAATATAATGAACGTCAGCCAGCTGTGCGTGCAGAGTTTGATAAACTTGAAAAAGATTTTATTGCAGGAGATTGGAAAGTTCGTATGGAGGCAAAGAGACTTCTAGACAAAGGGGAAACAGGAAATGCTGCAAAGCTGTTGGATGGATATTCTTCCAAATGTAGCAATCGGGCACTTTCTAAGTGTAAGACGTTAGTCAAATATTTTGAAAGCTTAGAACACTAACGTACTGTATTAAAAGGGATACAGGCGGGAAGTAATAAATTTTATATAGCCTGTATCCCTTTTTAGTTAGGAGCTTTAATATAAGAAGAAAGGTATTTCCATTTCACAGAATGGGAACATTACATTTACAATACTCGTCTAAATTGTTACATAAATATTAATGTTCACAGCTTTTTCACCTGGACATTAGGTCTTCCTCTGGAATAAATAGCCGGGAAATTAACAGCAAGCTTTGTAAATTTTACCCCCTTGAACGGCCGCTTTCCAGGGCCAGTTGGCGACTTTCAGGGCATAGGGAAGGTTCATATTGGTCAGGGCAAGTGTTGATGTTCAGACAACAGCTGCGGTATGTTGGTTACACCGTAATGGAGAATTCCATCCACTTCATAGGTCGGGTTGTCATGGTCTGGAGAACAACAGCAGTGAAGATCTGCGCATGCTCGTCATAAGGATCTCTTGACTCCTCTTCCCCGCGTGGGAGAGGTTGGGTGAAGGGGACTTACCTCTTATTTCTACTGCAACTCAGTCAGCTACCAATGCTCCCTGACATATATTTCCTCGTTTCGCGGGCTATGAGACCTGATAGTGCAAGTAAACCGATCAGATTGGGTATCGCCATGAGCCCATTCATAGCATCAGAAATATTCCACACAAACTCTAGCTGGACTACAGCACCGACGATTATCAACAATACGAAGACCCACCGGTAGATGATAACTGCCTTATTGCCAAACAGGTACTGGGCGCACCTGTCACCATAATATGACCAGGAGAGCATCGTGGAGAATGCGAAGAATACCAATCCGAAAGTGACCGTGTAGTTTCCTATTACGGGCAGCCCGGTATTGTACGCTGAGGCACTCAGAACAGCTCCGGTTTTCCCAGAAGTCCACATCCCTGTCGCTAGAATTACAAACGCCGTCATAGAACATATGACGATTGTATCCACGAAAGGTCCAAGCATGGCAACCAGTCCTTCCCTTATCGGATACTTCGTCTTGGCAGCTGCATGAGCCATTGGTGCAGAGCCCAGACCCGACTCGTTGGAAAAAACTCCGCGCGCAACCCCGTACCGGATGACCTGCGCTACGGTAGCACCGGCAAAACCTCCAACTGCAGCAGTGGGACTTAATGCATGCGTCAGTATCAGTTTTATGACATAGGGGATATGTTGAAAATTCAAGGCTATTATAACAAGCGAACTCAAAACATAGACGACTGCCATAAAGGGTACTATAAAACTCGCCACCTTAGCTATTCTTTTGATCCCACCGATGATGACCAGCCAGACCAGAAAGGCGATTACTATTCCTGTAGCATATTTAGGTATCTTGAGTGATGAGAGCAGGGGTTCGGCTACAGAGTTTGCCTGAACCATATTCCCAATCCCGAAGGATGCAATCAATGCAAAGAAGGCGAAAAGGACGCCTAACCATTTCTGATTCAATCCTTTTTCCAGATAATACATAGGACCGCCGCTGACGGAACCGTCTTTATTGAACGTTCTGAAGAATAGACTCAAAGAG
>CP070704.1:1103735-1144471 GCA_020349945.1 Deltaproteobacteria bacterium | reverse complement strand
TGATGATCCTTCCCAGGCGAAAGATCACCCCCCTCTCATACTCCCTGAGTACCTTGATTGCTGCACTCAGAAAGAGCAGGAGAAATACTATTGCAAGGATATAGAACATGGTAACCTCCTTTTGTGTTTGGTGTGTTCATGTAGTTTTAATTATACTCTCCTGGCTTACAAGATCAAAACCTTTTAGGCCGAATTTATTTGATTCTGTTCCCAGCCATTATATACTGGCTGGAGGCTTAATTCCTTGTGGCAGCAAGAGCAAATATGGAAATGCCGGCGTTAACAAACCGGGCAGCTTGTCAGCATGGCCTCGGTTGGATATTGGTGAAATATGAAGGGGATTGAGATCATCCTATGGTTGCAAGGTCTGCGTTCACCCGGCCTTGATATGGTTATGCTCAGCATATCAGCGCTAGGGAGCAGCTATGCTTATATGGTAATGTTGCCGCTCGCCTATTGGTTAATGGACCGACGACGCGGGTGGTTGTTGGCACTGGTTTTTCTCCTATCGATGCAAGTTAATGGCGTCCTCAAGGAATTCACGGAAACACTACGGCCCTTTCAGGTTGACGCGAGGATTGCATTGGTGGGGCCGAAACCCCTTACATACGCACTCCCCAGCGGCCATGCTCAGGGGGGCCTAATTATGTGGGGTGGCCTTGCGGCCATGCGGCCGTCGGTACTTCCCGCAACAATATATAGTTCCATCATATTTCTGGTTGGATTAACACGCCTCTATCTGGGCGTTCACTCGCCACTAGATGTCGGTGCCGGATGGGCTTTGGGTGGCCTCGGGCTAGGGGTGGCGCTTCTTTTATTCAGGCTGGATGAAATAAGCCCGGAGATACCTAAAGACTGGCGTGTGCGCCTACTCTGGGCAATAGCTGGCTGCGGCATGATCATGTTGCGCCCATCCAAAGGAACCATCCCTCCAGGAGCCACCTTGGCTGCTGTTGCTGCCCTTGAATATTGGGAGCGAACACGGATCAGATTTGATGATTGTCGGCAGCTTTCACAGAGGATCGCCCGCTTGGCAGGCGGCTTGATTCCGCCCGCTGTTTTATTAGGCCTCTACAAATACCTTGGAGTTGAATCGTTGTGGATGACAGGCATCATTTTTGTAGTAATGGGCGCATGGATGGTTCTCGGTGCCCCGTATCTCTTCAAAAAACTAAGGATTTGATCTTTTTCTCCGTATTCGGCTGGGCATATACAAACATTCTTGGTTAAACGGGGATGCAGAAGATTAAAAATGAACACAGGGATTCTCTCCCCGCCTTGGCCCAGATGATTCCTCTCTATGGGCGTTTTAAACAGGATCCCGCCGGTGTTCCTCCCTTGGGGGCAAGGGAGGCCAAAGGATCTGGTAATGTGAGGGTACTCCAGGCGACGCAGTTGGAGCAGGGAATAGTCGAAGTCCATGGCTTCCCCGGCAAATCCAAGACCCCTCTGATCGTCAGAGAGGGTGAAACAATTCTTAGGCTTGCTTGCCGATGGATCCTCGGCCCACACCTCTTCTCTTATCTCGAACTCCTTTGATCACCGACAAAGCAGAATAACAGGAGATCAAAGCTTTCCCGCTTGAACCAATCTGGAAAAGCATTCAAAGGACCTATCAAAGCTTGCCTCTGCATCTTTGGGAAAACAACATGCCGGCAGCTGCCTTGATCTCACATGATATGATACACACTCGCAGCAAGTGCCTTTCCTCGAGCAGGGCTCATAGGTACAGTTGCATTTCTGAAGATTCTCTTCGCTTCTGCATTCCATAGTGCTACCTCCAATCTATTTTAAGAGCGCTATTGAACATACCAGTTGAATCTGGTAACCTTACAAAAACCCCGGATTATGGTCTCTTTATCACAGTGGATCAGTTTATGAAATCCTTAACCCAATTTCTTTTCTTTATATACCTGCTTACCGCTCATTTCCTGTGTTTTAACCCTGTCCATGCAAAGGATATCCCTCCAGTCTTTGAAACATTGGTCAAACGCCTACAGATGGATGGCATGGATGAACAATATCTCCAGGATCTCTTTACCCGTCCAGAGCTCAAGCTGATGCCTCAACCAGTGGCTAAGAGTTTGGTCAGAAAGGAAGCCAACCTTAACTATGCCCAGTTCCTGGAAAAGGACTCAGTGGACAGGGCGATCTCCTGCCTCAAAACCCATATGAAGATCCTCAAGAAGATGGAAAGCCATTTCAGTGTCTCCGCCCCCGTGGTAGTAGCGATCCTTTCTATAGAGACCTTATGCGGAACATATACAGGTCGCTTTGACACACTTAACATTTTGGTAACGCAAACACTCTCCTTGGAACCAGGGGTTTACCCACAGGTTTATGATCGGATCCCCGTGGACGAGAGATTAGACCTGACTCCTCAAGAGATTAAAAAAAGGCTCGCGAGGAAGAGCATCAGGGCCTACAGGGAACTAAAGGCCCTCATCATCTATGTCAGGGATCAGGATATAGACCCCTTTTCTGTAAAGGGCTCCATAGAGGGAGCCATTGGACTACCACAGTTCCTTCCCTCAAATATCAAGAGATATGGATGGGATGGAAACGGTGATGGAAAGATAGATCTCTTTCAACCTGGAGATGCCATCCCGAGTATTGCCTCCTACCTTAAGGCCTATAATTGGAGGGAGGACAATAATTACACGAGGAAAAAAGAGATCATACTCGCCTACAACCCAAGTGACTATTATGCCACCACAGTACTCAAGTTGGCTGAAAGGCTTGCTGATTACTGGCATTAGGAGTAGAAAATCTGACCCTCAGGCAATTGTTATCTCCTTGCTCCGGTAAACATCCTGAATGGCATGAAATATCTCTATCCCCTCTTTACGAGGCTTTTGAAAGGCCTTCCTTCCCGTTATCAGACCCATCCCACCACCTCTTTTATTCACAATTGCAGTCCGTACTGCATCGGCAAGATCGTTTTCACCAGAAGGGCCTCCAGAATTTATCAGACCAACTCTGCCCATATAATTGTTGGCCACCTGATATCTGACAAGATCTATCGGGTGCTCTGAGGTTAATTCGGAATAAACCCTTTCATGGGTCCTACCAAAATTCAATGCCGTGTAGCCGCCATTATTTTCCGGCAGCTTCTGTTTTATGATATCAGCCTCAATCGTAGCACCCAGGTGGTTTGCCTGACCAGTAAGATCAGCGCTTACATGATAGTCAACACCATCCTTTTTAAAGGCGTTATTCCTCAGGTAACACCACAGAACGGTAAACATCCCTAAATCATGGGCCATTCGAAATGCCTCACTTACCTCGACAATCTGTCTACTTGACTCCTCTGATCCAAAATATATAGTAGCCCCTGCGCCTACAGCACCCATATCAAAGGCCTGTTCGATCCCGGCAAAGAAGATCTGATCATATTTATTAGGGTATGTCAGCAGTTCATTATGATTGAACTTAGCAATAAAGGGGATTTTATGGGCATATTTCCTGCTCACAGCACCAAGCACACCAAGGGTTGATGCAACCGCATTGCATCCTGCCTCAATAGCAAGCTTTACGATATTTTCAGGATCAAAGTAATCCGGGTTAGGGGCAAAAGATGCTCCGGCAGAATGTTCTACCCCTTGATCAACCGGAAGTATGGAAAGATAGCCAGTACCCTTGAGGCGGCCATTGTTGAAAACAGACTGCAGACTCCTTAACACACTATTTGATCTGTCTGAGTCAATAAGCACCTGATCAATGAAATCAGGGGCAGGGATTTTTAGCCTCTCCCTGCTGATAGTTGTGCATTTGTGATTAAGTAGATATTCTGCCTTTTCCTTTCCCAAAAGTTCATAAACTTTATCAAGCATGGGTACCCTCCTTGTTTAAAGATCTGATTGTTCTTCTAACTTGATACAAAAATAGGGACCGTTTGTCTATCCCATTGGCCTTATTTGCTGGATTAGCATTTGCTTTTTTTGTAATTACCGTATACAGAAATAGGGGTCTTTTGTGACCGCTCGTTTCCGGTCTTTTAATATCTTGATAGATGAGGCCCATCTTTGATGAATATTGACCAGACCATTATATTAGGGATTATCCAGGGACTCACGGAGTTTCTGCCTATCAGCAGCTCTGGGCATTTGGTCATTTTTCAACACCTGATCGGGTTGAGGAGTCCCGAGCTCTTGCTGGACATATCTCTGCATGTAGGCACACTGCTGGCGGTCTTGATATTCTTCTGGGCTGACATAACAAGTATGGTCACTGAGAGCATAGGCTTTGTGGGAACGGCTCTCCGGAAAAGGAGACCCACCAGTGAAATCAAACACTCACCTCATGCGGCTCTCAGCTTCTGGATCTTAATAGGGACAATCCCTACAGCACTTTTGGGGGTAATCTTCAACCTATTCGTTCAGGAGATGTTTGGATCAACCTGCCTCGTTGGTTTTACGTTGATAGTTACTGGGGCAATTCTGGGGGCAAGCCGCCTTATCCCCGATCATTTTACAAAGAAGAAGGAAGTTGGTCTCATCTCTGCAATGGCCGTAGGTTTAGCCCAGGGGGCAGCTATTATCCCTGGCATAAGCAGGTCTGGGGCAACCATAGTCTGTGGTCTTTTCTGCGGTCTCAGTCGGGATATGGCAGGGCGATTTTCCTTTCTTCTTTCTATTCCAGCTATTATAGGGGCCTCTGTGTTGAAATTTGACACAGCGGAGATAACTGAAATTGGCCTTATTCCTTTTCTGGCAGGCATCCTTGTGTCATTTCTGGCTGGCCTTACAGCCTTGAAGATAACAATGGGTATGTTAAGGAAGGGGAATCTCTATTACTTTTCGCCATATTGCTTCCTGGCAGGCACTGTGGTCTTATTCATTACCTGATGGTGTTTATTCCGTGAAAAGAAAGCGATCTATATCATCACAATCCCCATCCACTTATCTTATCCTCGCAGTTAAGGGATTTTGTATGGGTGCGGCAAATGTTATTCCCGGTGTATCAGGAGGGACCATGGCCCTCATCCTTGGCATCTATGAAGAATTAATTGATGCCATCCGTTCACTGAATCTTAATTTCCTCAGGCTTGTGGGCTTGCTCAAAATCAGGGAGGCAATCTCATCTGTTTCCTGGCCTTTTCTTTTGTCCGTTGGTGTGGGTGTTTTATTGGCTACCGTCTCTCTGGCAAGGGCCCTGAGTTGGCTTCTAGACGAGTGTCCAGTTATTGTCTGGTCCTTTTTCTTCGGTTTGATTTTATCCTCAGTCTTTGCCGTGAGCAGGGTAGTAAAACGATGGAAAATGACTGCCTTTGTTGCTATCGGGTTGGGGACAGTGGCTGCTTATTTTTTGTTTGGCCTGGTCCCTGCGGCTACACCGGATGCCCCATGGTTTATCTTTTCAAGCGGTTTCTTGGCCATCTGTGCAATGATTCTGCCCGGGGTATCAGGTGCCTATATCCTGGTGCTGCTGGGGAAATATCACTATATCCTTGAGGCAATAAATAATAAAGATCTTGGAACCCTCTTAATTCTTATAGCCGGCGCCTTGGTGGGATTACTCAGTTTTGTCAGGGTTATAGGATGGCTTTTAAGAAGATATCATGATTTGACCATGGCGCTTCTCATTGGTCTCATGCTTGGCTCTTTGAGGAAAATCTGGCCCTGGAAAGAGACCCTGACAACCCTTCTTGACAGTCATGGAAAGGAGGTTCCTGCTCTACAGGTTAATACCCTGCCAGCTTCCTTTAACAGTGAGGTTTGTCTTGCGCTCCTTTTGATGTTTTTTGGTTTTCTGGTTGTCTTGGGTATGAATGCCTGGACACAGAAAAAGGATTAGCCCTTTATAACACCAAGGGGTCTCAATTTGGCCACTTTTTTTGCTAATCCCGCCATATGAACAGCCTCAACCACTAACGAGACATCCTTATAGGCCTCGGAGATCTCCTCTTTTAAGGTGTTCCGTCCCCTTGATTGAACAAAGATACCCCTATCTTCGAGCTCTCGATTTATAGCCCTACCTTTTGCCGCCTTGATGGCCTGCCTCCTGCTCAACACCCTGCCAGCCCCATGACAGGTGGACCCAAAGGTTTCCTCCATGGCCTTTTGGGAGCCTGCCAATATATACGAGCAAGTTCCCATATCACCGGGTATCAAAACCGGCTGCCCCACCTCCCTGTATCTCTGGGGAACATCTGGATGGCCAGGAGGCAGTGACCGTGTAGCCCCCTTTCGGTGAACACACAGGCTTACCTTTTTGCCACCCAGTACATGTGTTTCTAATTTAGCAATGTTATGGCAGACATCATAGAGAAGTTCCATCTTCAAATCGCCTGGGGCAATTTCTAACGCCTTCTCAAATGTTTCCCTTGTCCAGTGCATTATTATCTGCCTGTTTGCCCAGGCATAGTTGGCTGCACAGGCCATACCAGCAAGATATCTCTTACCCGGGCCAGATTTTATATAGGCGCATGCTAACTGTCTGTCTGGAAGACTAAATCCTAACCCCCTCACCTGAGTTCCCATCTCCTTTAAGAAGTCATCGCAGATCTGATGGCCAAATCCCCTTGAGCCTGAATGAATAAGTACCGTGAGTTGACCTTCAAAGAGATTAAAAACACCCGCTATTTTTTGGTCATAAATCTCCTCGACTGACTGTATCTCTAGAAAGTGATTGCCGGAGCCGAGTGTTCCGAGCTCATCGTGCCCCCTCTTAAATGCCCTGTCACTGACTACCGCAGGATCAGCCCCTTTCATAACCCCATAATCCTCGGTCCTCTCTAGATCTTCTTCTGTACCAAAGCCCTTTTGCACAGCCCAGGAGGCACCCTTAACAGCTACCTTGCTCTCCTCGTGTTTTGATAAGCGTATGTTTCCTCTGGAGCCAACGCCTGCGGGGATATCCCTGAACAGGGCTGAAACAAGCTCTTTTATCTTAGGCCTGATTTCGCTTGCAAAAAGAGAGGTGGTCAGAAGCCTGGTGCCGCAGTTTATGTCATAACCAACCCCCCCTGGTGAGATGATCCCATCTTCAAGACTGAATGCAGCTACACCACCTATCGGGAAGCCGTAACCCCAATGTATATCTGGCATGGCAAGGGCATGTTTGACGATACCTGGGAGCGTAGCGACATTAACTACCTGGAGGAGGCTCTGATCACCTCTTATATTAGGCATTAACTCAGAGCTGGAAAAAATAAGCCCTGGCACCCTCATAGCACCCGTCTTGGGTATAAGGTAACGCCAATCGTCTATCTTTTTTATCTCAAAATCCATAACGTCCCGATTTGCTAGATATCGAATATAACCCTTGCCTCCCACCCATCATTGGCCTTATTAACTGAAATCTGATGGTAGGTAACAGCCTTTATTTCCCTCAGGATCTGGTGACGTTCTGGCTCAAGACTGCTTAGGGTAAGCGTAGCCCGCAGTTGAATCGGACCTATTGATTTGATCTCTATTGAATTTACTATCAAACCCTCACCTTCAAAGAGATAGAGAATCTCTCCAAGCCATTTAACCATAAGGTCCGGAAAATCTTCACCTTGCACCGAAACATCCCTTGTAAGGATGTTATCACTGACATGTCGCCTAACCATGAGATCCGTCATCGCCTGGGCAGCATGAACGAAGAGATGTTCTACATCAGGGCCCTTAACGATTATCCCCAGATCGGCTGTATGATCAATAATCCGATACGTCACAGGGGTTGACTCCATAATCTTACAATCTACAAAGGGGTTAAAATCAGTGCTAAAAATATAGCCTTTTAACAAGAAAAAGTCAAAATAAGACAAAATGATGGCCTCTTTCTCAAGGCCGTTTCACCGAACCGCAGGAGATTGAGCACTAGAGGCTTTATGAACCCTCTTCAGCAACCCCTCATAGGTGGATCGAACCCCTTGGGCCTTCAAACTCTTGGACTTTGGAACACCTGCAAGGCAAAGCCTTCGGACTTCCCTGATGGTTCTTTGCCGTTGTTCTCCACGCCCATCGTCATCAACTCTATTGTTGACGAGGTAACGAATTTGATTATATATCTATCAACGTCTTACGAGGCATTTCCAGGACTTCTCATTTTGGTATTGATAATTGTAAAAAGGGCCAACCTCCTTTAGCAAGGTTTTTGCCAACATTTAAGACATGAAAATAGATCTGAGACAATGGGTAAGCAGGTACTGGTTATTGTTCTTTTTTATCATTGTATTTTTCCTTATGGCTATTTTCAAAATATCTTTGAGAGATATTTGGACAGCCATCTCATCATTGAAACTTTGGCAATTTGTTTTATTGCTATTCATCTTTCTACTAATCTCTCTCTTTCACATTTTTACACGTAAATATCTTTTATATTCATTATACTCTTCCGCCACATTCAAGAACCTTACTCTCATACATTTTTCCAGCATGGCCGCTCATTACTCTACCCCTGCCAAGATCGGCTTTCCGCTAGCAGTCTATCTATTAAATAGATTGGATAACGTTCCTTATGCTACGGGAACAACCGTGATTCTCATTGAACTCATTGTGAGTACAACAATATGCGGTATCATTGCTTTTATTGGCGCTTTATTCTATCTGACGGGGAAAACAAACATTTTCATATTCTCTTTTTCCTGCCTCCTTATCTTTGTTGTGCTAACGTTTTATGGAATGCATATCTTTTTAAAAAAGGGTAACGAGAATAGTCGTATATACCAATTTATCAAAAAGGTTCGTGAAGCCTTTTCTCACATAGCCGTTTCTCATTTAATGATATACATGTGCCTCATGATTTTTATCCAATTGCTTGCCGGTATCACTCTGGTCTTGCTGAGCGGTTTTTTATCAGGGGAATTATCTCTTTGGCAGGCAATAATAGCAAATTCAACTGCATTCTTTTTGGGTGCTATCTCAATGATACCTATGGGATTAGGGGTACGTGAAGGATCCCTGCTCTTCTACCTAAGGCATCTCGGGATAACAAATGAAGTAGGGATATCCATTGTCACCATACAGAGGCTATTCTCCACAGGCTTAAGTTTTGTCTTAGGGGTAATCTTTGGGGCAATTTTAGGGGTAAAAAATATTAGTCAAGATTCCACTTAAAGGCTTAGTGGGATTTTATGGGGAATCAAAATTCGGATATTTTACTCTGACCCAAAATTATCGTTCGATACTAATCTTGCAGGACATCCTAAGGCCTTGCTTCTGGCTGGAATATCAGAAAGGACAACGCTATTGGCTCCCACAACTGAGCCACTGCCTATTTTTACCCCTTTCGAAATGACCGTGTTAGGGCCGATGTAGCAGCGATCGCCTATTCTTACAGGAGCATACTCATAGGGGGCATTTCCACCAGTAACAGCCCACTTTATCGTATCATGAGTGTAGATTTGAACCCCTGCGGAGATGGAGCAATAAGAACCAATCTCCAACCCCCCTGTTCCGTCAAGAATGGTTAATGGCCCGATCCACGTGTGCTCCCCCACCTTCACATCTCCGTACACATAGCTGCTGTGATAGATGCTCGTTCCTTTCCCGAAGCCTAATCTTACCGCCCGCTCCCATCTATCAAAAAGGAGCTCCTCCAGCGGGAGATCTCTGTTCCATTTCTTCTGCATTTCCTCTCTTAATGATTCATAAAGCCTTCTCAATTCATCGATTCTCTGGGCGCTGACCTTTAACCAACTATTTTCATCTCCCAAAATCTTTTTTTCTTCCATAGTTGTATGTAATATCGCAAATGGTAGTTATCTAATTTTCAGTGGGGATCTTACCATCTAAGAAGATCCTGCACCACCACTCGAAACAGAGAAATGACCACAATAGGAGTCTATAATTCCTTCTTCCAGATACATGCTCATTGATGATGCCAGCCACGAAGCTGGGATTTAAGAAATCCCTGTAAGCCGCCCTCCTATTTAGAAGGATCTCCTTGACATAGTCAAGAGCTTCTCCTCTGTACCATGACTCATCTGGTGCTGAGAAACCTTGCTTTTTTCGCCTTACTATTTCTTCAGGAAGTAGCCTGGACATGGCATTACGCAGGACATTTTTTCCATCATCGAATGCCTGGTATCGTCGTAGCTTTCTGGTTTCATTCTCATCAAGTCTATCTACTTTTTCCAAGTTTGCCAGCTTATGACGGATAGGAATACGCTGCGCAAAGTCCACGAGATCATTATCAAGAAAAGGGACTCTCTCCTCCAGTCCGTGAGCCATGGAAAGTTTATCCCCAACAATAAACAGACCGGCCAGAAAGGTCTTTATTTCAAAATAGAGGGAATTGGCGATATCCTCCTCTGGAGAGTCGTATTTTAGCCCCTCGTTAAAGGTAAAGACTCGGCAAAAGGTTCGAAAGGTGTCCTGTTCTCTTACATGTCGCCATACGTCTTCAGTAAATAAGAGGGGTTTATCTTTGTCAGGAACCAGTCTCTGCCAAAATTCATAATATTGCCTCAGGTAATCATCCCTTCCCAAGGCATCAAAAACACGGTAGTACCGCCAGGGATAACCAGCATAAAGCTCATCACCGCCAGCTCCTGAAAGGCATACCTTCACAAATCTGGATGCCAGACGAGCCACATAGAAATTAGGATAGCTCATACCAAGACGGAGATCCTCAAGGTGCCAGACCACCTTAGGTAAGGCCCATGAGATATCTGAGGCATTGACAACCTGCTGAAAGTGCTCAGTCTTAAAGTGACAGGAGATGAGCTCTGCCTCCCGGCGTTCATCAATGTTGGCCTCAACCCCTGTTACGGACGAAAGGTCAAACCCACAGGTGAAGGTGGAAAGTCTGGGGATATGAGAAGCTGTCACGGCGACAATGGAGCCGGAATCCATTCCCCCGCTAAGATAGCTCCCCACTGGCACATCACTCATCAGGTTTCTGATGACAGCCTGACGAAAAAGCCGCAGGGTCTCTTGCCTGGCCTCTTGAATACTCATGGTTTCATCACGCTTGGTGAAATCATAATCCCACCATGTCCGTTTTTCGAGATCTTGGTCTCTTTCACTTATCGATCTAACGGAGGCTGCCTGAAGCAGATTGATGCCTCTAAAAAGTGTATGGTATCGAAAAAGGTTCTGAAAGGTAAAATACTCATTGAGGGCATCCGGGTTCACCTGCGGTGATACCATGGGATGAGTCAAAATGGCCTTTATTTCAGAGGCAAAGATGAAGGCCTTCCCCATCTTTGTCCAGTACAGGGGCTTTATCCCGTAGCGGTCACGCACCAGATAAAGGGTCCGGGTCCGACCATCCCACAGGCCAAAGGCAAACATACCATTTAGCCTCTCGACTATCTCAATTCCCCACGCCTCATATCCCTTGAGAAGAACCTCAGTATCCGTGCGGGAGCGGAACTGATACCCCAGAGCCTCCAGCTCAACTTTGAGTTCAAGATGGTTGTAAATTTGCCCGTTGTAAACCAAGACGATATCACCGTGTTTACTGGCCATGGGCTGGTGACCTGCAGGGGTAAGGTCGAGAACAGCGAGTCGCCTGTGACCGAGTGCAATGTTCACATCTACGTAATGGCCTTCATCATCAGGACCTCGGTGGGCCAATGCATCGGTCATGGACTTGATATGGCGATGGGGTACAGGTTCCCCATCTAAATTAAAGATTCCGCAGATTCCGCACATGGTTTACCTTTAAGGCAACAACCGTTATTCCAGAATTTTGGATATCCATATGTTCTATTTGCAATCCTGCTCTATCGCAAAAAGTTTTTACCTCTTGTGGTGTATGACGGTGGCAATTTAGAGGTCTGTACCAGTCAAAATTTATGTGGTTCATTTCCTCTAGAGTAAGTTTGGGAGAATAGAACAATTTACAGATATTCCAATAGAAAAAACGCTGTAAGTCTATCCTACCTTTCTCTATTCCCAAATATGGTATATCTTCTGGCACATCTATTTCAACGCTCATCTTTCCCAAAACGATCCCCAATCTAGTTAATGGCCTAAGCGCTTCCCACGCTTTTTGATCCTCCATATCTTTAATACCATTTCTTATATAATCATCTGTAAACTCCCGAATCACACCTTTTTTTGCATATACGTAAAAAAGGAATCTTCCCCCCATTTTCAATTTGTTTGCAAGACACCTTATCCCTTCTTCAACCGAATCTGTGTGGTGCAATACGCCCTCGCAAAAAATTAAGTCTAGACACTTCTCGGGTATAGGTAAATCGATTATACTAACTTGGATAAAATCCCCTGGATACCCCATTTCCTGAAAGCGAATCTTTGCAACATTCACAGAAGATGATATGTCAACACCCAAATAATCATGTTCTTTCAAAAAATCTCCAAAAAAAAGCAAAGCAGAGTGTCCAGAGCCACAACCAGCATCAAGTATTATCTTACGTCCACCATCTAACCATTCTGATAACTTCTTGGGATCTCCAGAACAATATCTTTCCAATAGCCATTTTGCAGTTAATTCCCGCAGGTTATCTGATTCATAGGTTTCACGTTTCGACCATTTGAAAGCAAAAGATTTTGCAGTCTGCTCTTGTTCCCTTGAGTATCTCTTTTCAGGCCTGTATTTTTGGATGTCTATACCAAGCCTTTTTAGTGCTGACATAGTAGACTCCACTTAAGAAATAGTTTCTAATAGTCTCTCCACGATATATTCTTGGTCTGTGGCTTTTAAATCATGATACAGTGGGAGAGCCAAACAATGCTCAAAGGCATATCTGCTACCAGACATGTCACCCCTGATCTGGCAATAGTCGCTCGGTGCGAATGCGGGATGCATGTGTAGTGCATACGTTCCTATCTGCACCTCAATACCCTTTTCTTTGAGCTTCGTGATGGTTTGATTGCGATTTTCTATAAAAATACAACAGGATTGCCAGGAATGGGAACCTTTCGACGTAACTCTAAGGAAGGAGACCCCTGGCACGTTTTTAAGCAGACCATAGTAGCGTTCTGCAATCTCCGCGCGTCTGGCTAAGAGCTTCTCTACATAACGCATCTGCACCAAGCCCACAGCAGCCTGGATATTACTCAATTTATAATTTGTGCCGATACGTTCAAATTGACTCCCAACCCTGCTGTCATGATTCCCCATGCCAAAATGTTTGTAAGAATCCATCCATTCAGCCCAGTGAGCGTTATTGGTGGTAATTACTCCGCCTTCACCAGTGGTAATGAATTTGCGTGGATGGAGACTGAAGACGGAAATGTCGGCCAAGTTCCCCACGCACACCCTATTGTATCTTGCCCCAAGGGAACAGGCCGCATCTTCAAGAATAAAAATGCCATACTTCTCTTTTATCCTGTTCAGGCGATCATAATCCAATGGATTTCCAAATAGTGAAACTGGTACAACTGCCTTTGTATACGATGTAATTGCCTGTTCTAAGGCCTCGTAATCGATCAACCCGGTTTCCGGGTCGATATCAACAATTACGATCTGAGCCCCAACTATCTGGACAACATCCGCGGTTGCCGGATAGGTGTAGTCCGGTACGATAACCTCATCTCCGGGGCCAATCCCCATGGCCCGGAGCCCCATTTCTAGCCCAACGGTGCAATTGGAAACGGCCAGAGCATATTGACAACCCACATAATCTTTGACCCTATCCTCAAACTCCTTTGTCACTGGACCTTCAGTAAGGTAGCCGCTGTCCAGGACCTCACAGACTTTGGCTTTTACCTCTTCGGTGATATAGGGTTTAATTAGGGGTATTTTTTTCATGACATTTTGCGGTTACAGGTGACTCCTGAGACCTGTCACATTCAGAAGTGCGCACTTTCTATCGCCCACGCCCCATAACCTCAAACCCTAAATTTTTGTTTCCGAGCTCTTGCGCCTCTGTTCCACTTCTTTAATATGGGATCTTCGCCATTCGATCAGCCGTTTCAAGCCATCTTCCAGTTCTACGCTCCACTTAAAGCTTAGGTCTCTTTCGGCCGCGGTTGAATCTCCTACTCGATTCGTCACAAAGGTCTGGCCAGCAGGCTCATATTGGATAGGCAAATCCGAACCAGTGACCTTCAAAATCAATTCCGTTAACTCCTTGATTGAGGTTTTTATGCCTCGACCCACGTTGTAAAAACCGAAAGGTATGTCACTCTTAAGGGCGCACACATTAGCGCGGGCGGCATCGCCGACATAAATAAAGTCATACGCCTGGCTGCCATCTCCATATACAATGGGGGCAACCCCATTATCGATTTTGTCGAGAATCTTCATCATGACAGCAACATAGGTTCCTTTATAATCCTGGCGAGGTCCATAGACATTCATGTATCTCAAGCCCACTCCCTTCAGGTCATATCTTCTATGAAATGCCTTAAACATATGTTCACCAGCGATCTTGGTAGCTCCATAAAATGTCCAGTTGTTATATGGATGGGCTTCTGTCATGGGTTCTTCCACCGCATCCCCATAAACCGAGGCGGAAGATGAATAGACCAAGCACTTCACATTGTTGAGGACACAAGCCTCAAGCACATTAAAGGTACCACGAATATTAACATCAAAGGCTGCTCTCGGAAACTCGTAGCATTGCAAGAGCCACAGGGCAGCAAGATGAACGACTGCATCTACGCCTTGCATGGCGGCATTTAATATATCTGTCTGGAGAATATCCCCCCCGATTTCAAAGATATGACAACGGGGATCCTTTAGGGCTTCTTCCAAGTTTTCAGCAGTTCCTCTGCTAAAGTTGTCATAAACAATAATCTCCTCCACCTCTTCTTTGAGTAATTCTTCAACTACATGGGAACCAATGAGCCCGGCACCGCCTATTACAAGAACTCTCTTACCTATGATATCCATTAGCGCTTCTCCTGAAAATCGTAATGCTTCTCCATCAACCTGCGAGTGGAAAGAATTAATTTGCTCGATTTATTAAATTCTGAAATTCTCTGAGATAAAGCCTCCCCCCTGTTCTACTATCCACAATATATTTGTTCATTTCATCCCTGGCATTTTCGCCTATCTTTTCTACTTGTCTACGATTCTTCATGACCCATATTAATTTGTCTGCAAGATCTGTTTCATCATCTGGTTTTACGAAAATAGAATTTATACCGTGACGCCAGGGCGTGCCCGCATTGTCGATTCCCTCTATCAAAATCTGTGGCTTACTGGCAATAGTAAAGTCGTGGCTGACCCCATTAAAGGCAATTCCCCCGATACCCAGGTGGCAAAACTGAATGTAGTCTGACACATTGGTTTTGGACCCCAGTAATGTTACGTGATTATGCAGATCATATTCGTCGATAAAACCCAGTATCTCATTTTTTATACTCTCATCACCGTCTCCAATGTAAAAAACATGAAAGTCCATACCTTGCAACCTCAAAATCCTGCTGGCGTGAATCAAATTAATGAGTGGTAATTTGTTAACCCTTATCTTTAGGTGATCAAAACGCCCAATATATAAAATGATGAATGGATCTGATTTCTTCCTATGAAGGATGTTTTTCATATCTTCAGGCATAACCCCTGATGCGTCATTATGCACGATGTGGGGTAACTTTATATAATGTGCTGGAAAGCTTTTTTTGTATTCTTCATTCCATGGTTGTGGTCCAAAACAATCAATGGCGGCGTCTACTTTGGCATGGATAAGTCTGTTTAACCATTTAGGGATTAGTCTAATATCGCTGCCTCTTGCTGTCAGTGCGATCCTCGTGCCGAAAATCCATTTCGAGGGAAGGGCTAAAAGTGCAGTTACCGTCCATTGAGCATGGATTACATGAGCCCATGCAGCATGTTTAAGGATATTCAGGGCAAAAAAAAGGCACAAAAAAGGAATCTGTAGGATTGAGAGAAATGATTTTTGATCATATATAGGGAGTCCGGGTTTTTTTAGGATCTGTAACGACTTTGGAACAAAATATTGAAATCTGAATATCGTGATATTTTCGTTGATCTGTTCTTTCTTGCCCACTCCGAGATAATGAGGTGTGATAACTCTGACGTTTGCCCCATTTCTAGCATACGCTATGGCTTCTGAAAAAACGAATTTCCCATCGTACGTCCTCTTCTGATATGACGGAAAGCTGAAGGTTGTAATAAGTATATTCACGAGCTAACCAATGAGCCTGCGAGATGAAAGCCCAAAATCTCATTTCAAATGCTTATTGTAATCCATATCGAACCACATGGCAAAAAACAGAGTTTGCAGTCCCGTGACAAGGGTAAAGACAAGCGCCAGAGTATTGATACGAGGGATAGCACCTGTTAGATACCAGATCCAGATGAGGCGTATTGATAGGGGTAAACTTGCCCCAAGGAGGAAAAAAGATAAGGCATAAAAAAATACCAGGGGGTGAAAATCCTTAATAACATATTTGAAAAATAACCTCTTCCAGAATCCTTTGAACAAAAGCCATGATATCTTCGGTATGACCGTAATTAATTTTATCCCCGACCTTTCTCCAACGTTATAAACAGGCCTCACATGTACATCTCTCACCCGAAAATCATATTGGTTTAGTTTAATAAGCATGTCGTTTGGCATGCCGTAGCGTTTATAAATAGTATCTAGATTTAGTTTTTTAACTACATTCAAGGAAACAGCCGTGTAACCGGTCTGAGAATCAGCGATATGCCAGTAACCGGAAGCAATTTTGGTTAAAAGGGAAAGAAACGAATTACCCAAATACCGATAATGTGGAATCATACTCCAGGCGTCACCCTGAAAAAGCCTATTTCCTTTGGTGTAATCCACAACCCCACTGGCAACAGGTCCTATGATATTCTTGAAATCACCTGGATCCATCTGCCCATCACCAGCCATAACAGCGATAACATCTAGGTCCAATTCTATAGCCTTTTTGTATCCCGTGATAATAGCCCCTCCCACTCCCTGATTTACCTCATGTTCAATCAAGATTATCCTTCTATCTTCTCGGGCTGTTTCCCTTACGATTTCTGCCGTATTGTCGTTGCTTTTATCATCGACAACAATAACCTTATCCACGAGAGAGGGAATTGAAATTAATGTTTTGGCTATTAATTTCTCCTCATCGTAAGCTGGAACAACTACACCGATTGTTTTTTGTAAATACATTCTCTTAAAAAAGTTTGTTAGGTTGGCAACTAGGTCTTTTAACGAGGCCAAACAGACGCTATTTTGTCATACTCACTTGCAGCGTATGCAAAACCTTTGCCAGAATGTGTCTACAAAAATCCATAAGCATCCAAAGACATCTGCTTTGACTAAGCACTTTACTCCATCCAGAAAACGCCTTTCAATTTGTTGAGCGGTTACTGAAACAGCCCCTACTTCTCAACGTTTTTTGACGAGGATGGGTTGTCTTTGACTTTAAGGGCATTGACTTCTTCTGTATCTTCCCCACCATGGTCAAATATGACTAAAGTTAAAATATTAGAGTGCATATATCAAGTGTATAGGGTTTGTACTTGTATGGCATATAAATCCTGGTGATAAAATTTCCAGACGTAGAGTATCTTATCATGGACGCTCTCATGATCAAGGCAAAAAGATAGAATGGAAAGACGGCTTCAAGGCCATATAGTGTATTATAAGATATGCAATCTTTGGTTAATATCTTAACGGAAAATTTTATAGAGGCTTGGCACTCTCGATCAAGAGGACTGATCTTCCAAAACAGAGAGGCCATATCCCCACTTGAAAAAGAGCAGTCTCACATATTTTTCAAAAAATGCCTTCATGACCACTCGATCTTTTGCAGTAAAATGGGTCTTCACCCATTTGTCGAAAATACGATAGCGAATCAGAAGATGGGTTATTCCCATTCCCTTGAGCCCCAGGAATATGGTTTCAGCGTCGCTTGACCCTTTCACAAGCTGACGCAAGGTGCTCCTATTCCTTC
The DNA here is from genome assembly GCA_020349945.1 of Deltaproteobacteria bacterium. GTDB lineage: Bacteria > Desulfobacterota > DSM-4660 > Desulfatiglandales > B25-G16 > JABXJZ01. The sequence continues at coordinate 1,126,700 of CP070704.1, read as the reverse complement.
TCATATCAAAAATATACTCCCTATCGCAGTAATAACCCCTATTTCCTATATAGATGAATAATATTCTGGCATCATGAGGAAGGTTTTCATTGATGTATCTCATAGCTGGATATTCCAAGCGGTATTTATCTATATACTCATCACGGCTTAGTTTCCCTCTCATAAAGCTAAAAGGATCGATCTCTCTGTATTGATTGAAAATATAGACGGCATTTAGCCAGAGCGAAAAGAATAAGGCTGAAAAGACGATACCCATCCCTATATGTTGCACGGTGCGCGAAACGGAGGTCTCCCCCAACCCCTGAAACATTTTCCTCACACCAAAAACGCCTAGTATTACCAATGGGGGAATGATCGGTGAGACGTATCTTACTCTCATATCGCTGCTGAAAAATGCAAAGCAGAAATACAAGACAGCAAAGACGAGTATTATCTTCTTTTCGTTTCTGAGCACTTCAGGCTCTTTCCCCATTCGATAAAACGCAAAAAGGGGGAGAAGCAAAAGGAAGGGGTTGAGTTTGCCGTCAAAATACTGCGGGTTCCCGTCCTGTCCCTGAAAAAAGATTCTTATGGGAAGGAGTGCCATCTCCCACCAGGATTCATGATACATAGAGGATCTAAAGATAAAAAGGTTCGCCGATTTTTGAGCCGAGCAGTATTGAGGGTTGAACCACTGATCATAGAGCGGGAAGATTGGATTGTTTGTCCAGAAGTAGTCTCTTATCATCCAGGGAGAAAAGAAAAGGAGGGCTACAAACAGAAAAAGCATTCCAGAGCCGGCAGCCTTATAAAAGCCGGGTTTTCCACCTCCTCTGTATCTTGAATAAAGCAACGGGACAAAAAGGGTTAACAGGAAGACTGTTACCAGGCCATTATATTTCGTGCCCGCTGCAAGACCACAGAAAAAGGCAGATAGCATTAAATATTTTAAGGGAAAACCGTTTTCGATCCATCTCAGCACAAAGAGAAGCGATGCGGTGGAAAAAAATATGAGGCCCAGATCAACGTAAACAGTTATGGAGAGTTTTACAATAATGGGCACAGAAAGGAAAAAAATCACTCCAAGGATAGCATAGATAACGTTGATTCGACGCTTCAAGTAATTGAAAATGAGCCACGCCGTGAGCAATGCAAAGCTGAAATGGACAAACTTGGGAACAATGTCACTACCAAAATAGAGAGGAATCATATAGAGAAGATCCAGGTTCATCGGGTAATAAGAAAATATCATGGAAGGGATCTCATAAATCCCTCCATGTCTGAGATAAAGCTTGGGGACAGCTAAATGATGAGTGAGGGCATCTTTGCTGACAGGTGGGACACAGGAGAGGACCACGATGGAAACAATCAAGACCGCCAAGAGAGCTAGAAGCAAGGCCTTGACACACCACAGAACAGCAGGATTTTCCACTATTTTTGCTTCTGACGGGCTCAAGTCGTTTCCCCTTGGTTCGAGTTCAACCATAGCGTGTGCCTCATGCCAAGCAGATTGATATAATGCACTACATAAACAAGTTGTTAAAATAATTTGGATGTAATATTTAATCTATATCTCTTTCATACTTTATGCTTCCTTAAAGCCCATTAGGTAAAGACATGCAACAGGTATACCAGTCAATCGGATCCCATGCTGAACGACCCGTCTCGAAGTGCCGTATGGCGGCCTTTGCCGTTGTTAGCTTAGCGATAGTCATCTTCTCTATTTATGCAAACACTTTTGACAGTTCATGGCATTTTGATGACGAACCTAACATCCTGGATAACAAGCCCCTGCACTTAACTGAACTTAGCTGGCAAAATATGAAGGGTGCGTTTTTTGCCAGCATTGATGGTAGCGGAAGACTCTACCGTCCAGTAGCATGTCTCAGTTTTGCTCTCAACTACTATTTTGGGATGGATAATGTCTTTGGCTACCATTTGGTCAATATTTCTATTCATGTTCTCGCTTCTTTTTTTCTATTCCTCTTCATCTATCACACCCTTAACCTCCCTATTTTAAGAGCAAGGTATGGGCCACAGTCCTATTTTATAGCCCTTCTTGCCTCTGCGCTTTGGGCCATTAACCCAATACAAACACAGGCCATCAGTTACATTGTTCAGCGCATGGCAAGCATGGCCGGGATGTTTTATATTATTTCGATGTACTTTTATCTTAAGGGAAGAACATCTGAGCAGAATGCAGTAAAGGCCATCTTCTATCTTCTGTGTTTCATTGCTGGGGTTTTTTCCTTTGGGTCAAAGGAAAATGCCGCCATCCTCCCGATCAGTATCTTCCTTTTCGACCTTTTTCTAATCCAGGGGCTTACAAAGGAGAATGTCAAAAAGAACCTTCTTTTTCTCCTTTTAGTGGTCCTTATCCCTCTGGGCCTGGCGTTAATACTCAAGGGCCCTTCCATATTTTCTGCCAAGATACTTTCAGGCTATGAGGGCAGGGAATTTACCCTGTTTGAGAGAGTATTAACCGAACCTCGTATAATATTATTCTATATTACCCTCTTATTATATCCCATGCCAGATAGATTATGCATAACTCATCATATCCCCATATCACACAACCTCATTGACCCACCCACAACCATAATAGCCATTTCTATAATCCTAATTATACTTGGCGCAGCCGTATTAAAATCCAAGAAATGGCCACTCATTTCTTACTGCGTGATATTCTTCTTCCTGAACCATTTATTGGAATCATCTATTTTCCCCTTAGAGCTGATCTTTGAACACCGAAATTATATTCCTTCCATGCTATTTTTTGTCCCAATATCCATTCTACTCTTAAAGGCAATACAATTCTTTTCCTATAAACGCAGTATGCAGGTAATTCTCTGTGCTTTTATCATCCTAGTTCTGATCGCTCAAGGCCACAGCACCTTTATGCGTAACTTTATCTGGAAGACGGAGGAGAGCCTATGGTTAGATGCCGTTGATAAGAGCCCTGATTTACCCAGAGCACATCACAATTTGGGCAAGTATTATGGGGATACTGGTCAGCTAGAAAAGGCTATTGCCGAGTATAAAGAGGCAGTCAAACTGAAAAGAGGCTCCCATGCTCAAACCCACCATTTGACTCACTTTAATCTGGCCTTAGTATATGTGAGCAATAATGAAGAAGATAAGGCGATAGATCATCTTCATAAAGCTATCGCAATATTCCCGCGTTATGCCGAGGCTTACAATAATCTGAGCATAATAGTGGCCAAGAGAGGAAGATACGATGAAGCTTATAATCTTCTCATAAAGTCCCTAACTTACAATCGAAATAGCCCCCAGGCCCACAACAATCTTGGCTATATACTTCTTAAAAAGAATCGAATTGAAGAGGCGATTCTTGAATTTAAAAGGGCCCTTGATTTAAAGGATAGCGATCCAACTGCCCTCCATAACCTGGGAATTGCCTATAAGTATAGGGGAGAGTTAGAAAAGTCAGAAAAGTGTTTTAGATCGTTATTAGCAAAAGACGCCAGGGCATTGTTAACTCGGCTTCATTTAGCGGAAACTCTCTATCTTAGGGGAAAAGAGGAAGTTGCAAAACGTATTGTATCCAACACCCTTGATCTATTGCCACCGGAGGTGGTCTATTCAAAACTCCAGATATTTTTTCAAAAGGATCCTTTTGAGATAGTGCCCGATAGGTCTATCATCTTGCCCTTGCTTAAGAATGCCTATCTCAAAAGGTCTGTGTCTTTAGAAAAGATGGGAAATGATTTGTGGAAAATAAAGGATGATACTTAAAAACTGGAAGGGATAGAAAGGGCATGCCTAATCAACAAAAGGGCCTGCCTTTCTGAAGGATGATTTATAATGCCTCAACACTGCCACCCGGACCTGAGATCTGATAGGTTTTATCACCGCCACTATGATACGATATCATATTATAAAGAGTAGTGTCGGCCGAATTAATTACCAAAGATATTTTCTCCGACAGATATGCACCATAACTACCAGTAAGGACCGCTACCGTTAGGCAGTATGCTTCATTATCAACAAAGAAGGCCTCCTGGGCCACCGTGAAGTTCTTTAGGTCACTTAGGGCCACTGAGTTGCACGATCTTTTTCTGTAGAAACCAAACTGAGGGATGGCTATAGCTGCCAGGATACCGATGATGGCAATGACGATCATCAACTCGATAAGGGTGAAACCCTTTTGATTCTTCATTTTGTTTAATTTTAGCAACATCGAAGCCTCCTGAGATTTTTACCCGATTGTCGGCAATGATCAACAACCCAAATCAACTATAAAGGATATCTCGAGCCGTATATTAACCACAACCCTCCATCTATTATCACCGAAAAATGCCTGTCTTGAAACGTCCGCTTCTCCAAAAAAAGAAAGGCAGGCCTTTCTTCTGATAGGCCTGCCTTTCTGAAGCATGATTTATTCTGGCCCAACAGTTCCACCCGGACCTGAGATCCAATAGGTTTTATCACCGCTACTATGATACGATATCATATTATAAAGAGTAGTGTCGGCCGAATTAATTACCAAAGATACTTTCTCCGACAGATATGCACCATAACTACCAGTAAGGACCGCTACCGTTAGGCAGTATGCTTCATTATCAACAAAGAAGGCCTCCTGGGCCGTGGTGAAGTTCTTTAGGTCACTTAGGGCTGCTGAGTTGTACGCCCTTCTCCTGTATGCGCTGAACTGCGGGATGGCTATAGCTGCCAGGATACCGATGATGGCAATGACGATCATCAACTCGATAAGGGTGAAACCCTTTTGATTCTTCATTTTGTTTAATTTTAGTAACATCGTAACCTCCTGAAATTTCCTAAAAATATTGGTGGTGAACAATGACAATCTTTAAATGCTTTGATTACTCACCCCCTTTCTTGGTGAATATTCAAGGGTCATTAAAGTTTATAGCAAGTAACATGCCATAAAATCGAATGGTCTCGCTCAATATCACATTCGCCTGGTTTACAGAATCTTGCTCTCTATAAATTTATCCAATTCTATATCGCAGCAGTTCCCTTCTTCTGGCGTTTTTCGCCAGATTTCTGACAGTTATGCCCTCTTACCTCTCGTCTTTCTCGCCTATCGAGCAAGATGTGGGGCATATTTAACCCGTGCCTCAATCCTTGTTCATCCCCTGTCAGAGGTAAAGCACCAGCACAAAGAACTCGGTGATTTTCAACAAAAGAGTGTTGCTTTTCAACAGATATCGAAAAGAGCCTAGTGTTCGGATTCCATAATTGAGTTAACAGGCTCACAAATCTCTCATCACAATGAAATAGTGTGCTATATTTTTAATTTTGACAAGCGATGCCTCAGAGATTCGTATGTAATACCCAGAAGCTCGGCTGCCTTCTTCTGTGAGCCATAGGTCATTTCCATGGCCTTGAGGATATATTCCCTCTCTATATCAGCCATGGCCTTAGGGAGATTAATCCCTTCGTGGGTCAGGTCAGTACGGCGTCTATCCTCCCTTATTCGAACCTTTTTGAAATTAGAAAGGGTCAGACTCTGGGGCAAAACAATATTGGAGGTCTCCAGTGCAACACTCCGCTCAATTATGTTCTCTAATTCTCTTACATTGCCTGGAAAAGGGTACTGACTCAATATATCCATTGCATAGGCAGAGACCTTTTTTATATCCTTCCCCAATTCCCTGGAATATTTCACCAAAAAATGGTGGGCCAAAAGAGGCAAATCCCCCTTTCTTTCTCTCAAAGGGGGTATTGAAATCTCGATTACATTCAGTCTAAAGAAGAGGTCCTCCCTGAAACCTCTATCCATTACCTCCTGTTCAAGATTTTTATTCGTGGCCGATATGAATCTTACATCTACCTTTCTTTCCTCAGTTTCTCCAATCCTGGTAAAGGTCTTCTCTTGAATAACCCTCAGGAGCTTAACCTGAATGGCCGGACTTAACTCTCCTATCTCGTCAAAAAATACTGTGCCCCCATCTCCAGCCTCAAAGAGACCACCTTTATCTGCGCTTGCTCCAGTGAATGCCCCCTTCTTATAACCGAACAGCTCGCTCTCGATTAATGTCTCAGGAATCCCACCACAGTTGATAACCACAAACGGCTGATCTTTCCTCTGGCTCTCTCCGTGTATAGCCCTGGCCACAAGCTCCTTCCCTGTACCAGACTCACCAGAAATAAGTATGTTTGTCTTGGTCTTAGCGACCCTTCTGATCAGGTCATAAATCCTTTTCATTTCAGGACTTTCACCGACCAAACAACCAAAATAGTACCCCTTTTTTAAATGATCCTCCTCATCCCTTGAGATCGTCTTCTTATGTAGGGCATCTTGGACAATCTTTATGAATTCAGCAGTGTTAAAAGGTTTGGGGATGTAATCGTAAGCCCCATCCCTCATGGCCTCAACCGCCGTCTCTGCCGTGGCAAATGCCGAGATAATTATCACGGGGGTTCCCGGGCTGACCTCTTTTGCCTTTCTTAGGATCCCGATACCATCTATATCGTCCATCCGGATATCAGTAATAACCAAGTCGAATGTTTCTCTGTCCAGAATACTACATGCCTCCCCTCCGCTGGCTGCAAAGCTGACGGTGTACCCTTCCTTGGTCAATAAAATCTCAAGGAATTCACGCATACTTAATTCGTCATCAACTACCAGGATTGAGTTCATCGGACTCCCAAACAATCCTTCCTCCAACCATGGTTAAGATGGCCTTACCTTTCATCTTGAAGCCAATAAAAGGTGAATTATGGCTTTTTGATCTGAAACCATCCCCCTCTATCACATATTCATTATTTAGGTCTATGATTGTTAAATCTGCCTCTTTACCCTCTTCAATCATGCCACCTCTTACGTGGAGAATGGAGGCGGAGTTATATGAAAGCTTTGCTATGGCCGAAGGCAAATCCATAACCCCTTCCCTTACTAAGGCCAGCGTAAGGGGCAGAGCTGTCTCCAGACCTATTATACCAAATGCTGCCTTGTCAAACTCCACATCTTTCTCCAATGGGCTGTGGGGGGCGTGATCGGTTGCAATAACATCTATCACGCCCTCAGAAAGTCCTCTTTTGATGGCCTCTACATCCTTGGGTTCCCTCAAAGGCGGATACATCTTGGCATTGGAGTCAAAGTCTATGACAGCTGTGTGATCGAGACTGAAATAATGGGGAGCTGTCTCGGCTGTCACAGCGATACCCTCTTCCTTGGCCTGTTTGATAAATTTAACAGACCCCTCAGTACTGATATGGGAAATATGAACGGGATATCCAGTCAGCCTGGCTAAAAGTATTTCCCTTACAACCATTATCTCCTCGCTGGCCGCGGGGATACCCTTTAAGCCCAGCCGGGTAGAAACGGTTCCCTCATGCATGACACCCTTATTTGACAGATCGAGATCCTCACAGTGGGAAATAACTGGCAGATGAAAAAACCGTGCGTATTCAATTGCCCTCCTCATGAGTTCACTACTGGTAACTGGTCTCCCATCATCGGATACTGCCACAGCGCCCGCCTCTTTAAGGTCACCAAATTCAGTTAATGACTCACTTTTCAGACCTCTACTTATAGCTGCAACCGGATAAACCCTTATCAGGTTAGCCTTTCGTGCCCTCTCCAATATAAATTCCGTAACAGATCGTGAATCATTTATAGGAGTTGTGTTAGGCATACATGACACAGCAGTAAATCCCCCGGCAGCAGCAGCCTGGCTTCCGGTGGCAACCGTCTCTTTGTACTCCTCTCCTGGCTCCCTAAAATGGACATGCATATCAATGAGACCAGGGGTGACTATCATCCCAGATGCATCTATTACCTTTACGTCGATATCACTGGCAGGATTGAAGTTCCCAGGAGGAAGGATTTTTTCAATCTTTCCCTTTCGTACGACAATATCCAGTTTGTTTTTTGTACCAAGGCGAGGATCTATTACTTGTCCGCCTTTAATCCAGGTTATCACCTCTCCCCCCTCCAATTAATAGATAAAGGAGGGCCATTCTTATAGCCACACCATTTCTAACTTGGTCAAGTATCACAGAAAAGGGGCCATCCGCCAAATCTCCAGTTATCTCAACACCCCTATTAATAGGGCCTGGATGCATTATAATGACATCCTTTTTCGCTCCTCTTATCAGCTCCTTATTGAGACCAAAAACAATGGAATACTCCCGCAGGCTCGGAATTAGGATTCCACTCTGCCTTTCGAGCTGAATACGCAAAATCATAATAACGTCCTTGCCTTTTAATGCCTTTGCTGGATCTAAAACCACTTTTACGCCCAGTGATTCAGCATCAACGGGGATCATGGTTGGTGGGCCTGATATTGTCACCTCTGCGCCCATTTTCCTTAAGCCTATTATATCAGACCTTGCTACCCTACTGTGAGCTATGTCACCAATGATAACAACCCTTAATCCCTTAATCCTGCCTTTCTTTTTCCTAATCGTAAACAGATCCAGCAAGGCCTGACTGGGATGCTCATGAATTCCATCGCCCGCATTTATTACTCCTGCATCTACATATCTGGCTAAAAGATGCGGAGCTCCACTGGAGGGGTGTCTCAGGATAATGATATCTGGATTCATTGCCTGAAGATTTCGTGCTGTATCTATGAGGGTCTCCCCCTTTACCATACTACTGTCTGCCGCTGAAAGACTAATAGTATCTGCACTGAGCCTCTTGGCGGCCATTTCAAAAGATGCCTTTGTTCTGGTGCTCGGTTCATAAAAAAAATTGATCACGGTTTTACCTCTTAATGTTGGCACCTTTTTTATATCTCTAGAGGAGATCTCCATGAACGTATCAGCAGTATCCAAGATCGTGTTTATATCGCTAACTGATAGTTGATCCATTCCCAACAAATCTTTATGATTAAATCTATACATGGGGGCTATCTAAAAAAAGCCCCCTTCTTAATCCATCAGGAAGGGGGCTTCGTTTCCTAAAAACATTGATTATTCTTTTGAGCCTTAATCTTTTCTGCCTTCTGCTCAACATTTCTCTTCTTATGGTTTCTCTGCCTTCACCTGTTTATCCTCAGAAACTCGTATTCTCCTCTTCGGATTGGCCTTTTTGCCTGATACCTTGGTGGGAACTTTTCCACCCCTCACCCCTCTTTTAACTGCTTTCCCTGAGCTTATCCCCTCATGCGTCAATAACAACTGGACAATTACTAAAGGTGCGTTATCACCGGTCCTATGGCCCGTGTTTAAAATCCTGATGTAACCACCCTGTCGGTCTGAGAAACGATCCTTCATCTGATCAAACAGTTTATGGGTAACAGACTTATCCATTATATAGGAAAGTGCCTGACGTCTTGCATGAAGGTTCCCTCTTTTAGCCAGCGTAATCATCTTCTCAGCGATAGGACGTAGGACCCTGGCCTTTGCATATGTTGTTGAAATCTCCTCATGTCTAAACAGGGCAGTAACCAAGTTTCTTAAAACGGCTTTTCGATGGCTTGAGTCACGACCCAACTTTTTTCCTGCCTTTCTGTGTCTCATTGATCCTGACCCTGTTTCTTCTCCTCTTGTCCTTCCTTTTCTTCCTGGTTGGGGATAGGGCAATTTTCCAGTTTCATGCCAAACTCTAGATCCATTTCCTCCAAGATTCGTTTTATCTCATTTAGGGACTTTCTTCCAAAATTCTTTGTCTTTAGCATTTCACTCTCTGTCTTCCGAACCAATTCGTAAATATACTTTATATTGGCATTCTTCAGACAATTGGATGAGCGTACAGAGAGTTCAAGCTCACTGACAGGCCTAAAGAGATTCTCATTTATCTTCTCTTCCTCCTCTTTTTCCTCTTTTTCTATTTCTTCTTCCGGTTCTTCCTCGAAATTAATAAAAGGGGTAACCTGTTCCTTCAAAATTTTTGCAGCAAAGGCTAATGCATCTTGTGGATTCACCGTTCCATCTGTCCAGATCTCTAAGGTCAACTTGTCATAGTCGGCTCGCTGCCCGACCCTTGCATTACCAACTACATAGCTGACTCTCCTGATCGGCGAAAACAGAGCATCTACAGGAATTACTCCGATTTCCTGACCTTCCGTTACACTCTTTTCTGCTGGAACATATCCTTTACCGGACTTAACCGCCATTTCTGCATTTAAAACAGCATCCTTATTGAGGGTGGCTATATGTTGATCTGGATTCATTATCTCCACCTTCCCGCCAGTTATTATATCGCCAGCCTTTAGCTCCTTTTCCCCCTTAGCATCCAGAAAGAGCATAACTTCTTCCTCTTCTTCAACGAGTTTAAGATTTACTTCCTTTAAATTCAGGATGATATCAGTTACATCCTCTTTTATGCTAGGAAGGGTAGTAAATTCGTGAGGTACCCCATCAAATTTCACAGAAACAATTGCCGCCCCTTGCAATGAAGACAGGAGGATTCGTCTTAAAGAATTACCGAGAGTTATCCCAAAACCCCTCTCCAATGGTTCACAGATAAATTTCCCATAGAAATCAGTAAAGGAATCGGTGTCGACTTCTATCCTCTTAGGCCTTATTAAATCTCTCCAATTTTTTTGATGTAGCTTTTTCATAAATATAAATCACCTCAAAGACAAATTTATCATACGCATTCACCTATCGGCTTTCAGGGGAAACAAAGGGCATTGAACCGGCGGTTTTATTGTTCTTATTTGTCTGATTCGTTTTGCCGGTTTTGTCTTTAATCAACTCACCCAATTGAACGGCTCTATCCTTTTCTATCTCTTGCTGATGGCTGTTTGCTGACTGCTGAAGGCTTGCGTTTATTTACTTGGAGTATAGTTCAACTATAAGTTGCTCATTAATAGGCATAGTTAACTCTTCACGGTTGGGAAAGGCCTTAACTATACCATGAAACTTGCCTGCATCAACTTCCAACCATGGAGGGATCTCTCGCCTCACAACCGTCTCCATTGCCTCCAGAACAGAAGCGATCGCGCGACTCCTCTCTCTCACCTCTATAACATCCCCAATCCTAACAGAGTAAGAAGGTATGTTGACCTTTCTCTCATTCACAGTGAAATGACTGTGTCTAACCAGCTGCCTTGCCTGATCCCTTGAGGAAGCAAATCCCATCCGATATACAATATTGTCCAGCCGACGCTCTAATAAGACCAACAAATTTGTACCTGTAATGCCCTTTTGCCTATCAGCCTTGAAGTAATACCTTCGAAACTGTTTTTCTAATACCCCATAAATCCTCTTTACTTTTTGTTTTTCTCGTAATTGTACCCCGTAATCGGAGATCTTCCCGCGCCTCCGCTGTCCATGTTGACCGGGAGCATAAGAACGCCGTTCAAAGCCACACTTGTCAGTATAGCATCTGTCACCTTTTAGAAAAAGTTTGAGATTTTCCCGTCTGCACAACCGACACGCAGCCCCAGTATATCGAGCCAATATTTCTCCTCCCGAATGTTCACAGAATTCCGTTTATATCCCCGAGACCACACAAGGCTTACACCCTTCTTCTCTTTGGGGGCCTGCAGCCATTATGTGGAATGGGAGTCACATCCCTGATCATGGTAACAGAAAAACCATCCATCTGTAAGGCCCTTAAGGCCGCTTCCCTTCCGACCCCAGGGCCCTTAACTCGAACCTCGGCAGTTTTCAGACCTAAGGCCATTGCCTTCTTTAATGCACTCTGAGCTGCCAACTGAGCAGCAAAGGGGGTGCTTTTCCTGGAACCTTTAAAGCCTATCTGTCCTGGACTCGAGCAGGCTATAACATTACCATGCATATCCGTAATGGTAACAATAGTGTTATTAAAGGTAGATTGGATATGGACAATTCCATTAACAATGATCTTTTTCTCCTTTTTGCTCTTGGTAGCCTTTCCTGCTTCCTTGGCCATTATCCCTCCGGCGGTCTATTTTTTGCGTCTTCCAATTATCCTTCTCGGTCCCTTCCTTGTTCTTGCATTTGTATGAGTTCTCTGCCCTCTTAGTGGAAGGCCCTTTCTGTGCCGTAATCCCCTATAACATCCCATGTCCATCAGACGCTTTATATTCATGGATACTTCCCGTCTCAGATCCCCTTCAACCCTATGAGACTCATCAATAATCTTCCTGATTCTTGTTACCTCCTCTTCGCTCAGTTGATCTGATTTGGTGTCACGATCCACTCCCGCTATCTGCAAAATCTTCCGAGAATTACTTCTGCCTATACCGTAAATATAGCTCAGAGCTATCTCGATTCTCTTTCCCCTTGGTAAATCAACACCAGCGATTCTGGCCACTGCATTCTCCTTTACTACATCCCCAGTTTCAGTCCGCCTCAGGCGGATCAGCTATCCCCTTCCTGAATCCCGTTAACTGACCTCCATGAACTATCTACTGCTAGCCCTGTCTTTGTTTATGCCGAGGATTATCGCAGATTACCCTAAGCACACCTTTCCTTTTAACTATCTTGCAATTCTTACATCTCTTCTTTATGGATGACCTAACCTTCATGATCTATCTGACTCTACCTAAACCCCTTTTCATAAAACCCTCGTAATGCCTGGTCAACAAATGACTCTCTATCTGGGTGATCGTATCCATGCCTACGCCAACCACAATCAAAAGAGCTGTTCCCCCAAAATAAAAGGGGACGTTGAGTCTGTAAATCAAGAACTCAGGCAAAATACAGATAATAGAAACGTAAATAGCCCCACTGAATGTTATCCTTGTGAGCACTCTATCAATATATTCGGCTGTACTTTTCCCAGGCCTAATACCAGGAATAAATCCCCCGTATTTCTTCATATTATCTGCAACCTCAGCAGGATTAAAATGAATGGCCGTGTAAAAGTAACAGAAGAAAATTATAAAAGCCACATAGAGTAAGGAATAGATAGGCCTGCCTGGTGCCAAGGAGCTTACAACGAATTGGAGCCAACCAATCTGCTTCACGTTTAAGAAATTCGCTATGGTAGCTGGAAACATAATAATAGAGGAGGCAAATATCGGGGGAATAACGCCAGCGGTATTCACCTTTAGAGGAAGATGCGTGCTCTGCCCTCCATACATCCTCCTTCCTATAATCCTCTTTGCGTACTGGACTGGTATCCGTCTCTGGCCTCTTTCAACGAAAACAATAACCCCAACAGTGGCTATCATAAGAACAATTAAAAGAAGTCCAAAAAAGGGACTCATCTCTCCCGTACCCATGAGGCGAAATGAATTGCCAACAGCTTCGGGCAACCTGGCAACAATTCCGGAAAAAATGATCAATGATATACCGTTTCCGATACCCCTTTCTGTTATCTGTTCGCCAAGCCACATCAAAAAAGTTGTACCAGCGGCTAACGTTATCATGGTCATAAGTCTAAAGCCCCAACCCCCTAGCGGAACAATCAAGGCCCCTGAGGGGCTTGTCATACTCTCCAGACCTACCGATATACCCAAACCTTGGATGAGGCTAAGCATTACGGTCCCATATCGTGTATACCTTGTAATCTTCTTTCGCCCAGCTTCTCCCTCCTTCTTCAATTTTTCCAAATGGGGAACAACTACTGTGAGAAGCTCAAGAATAATAGCCGCACTTATGTAGGGCATTATCCCTAAGGCCATTACTGACAGCCTTCGTAATGCCCCACCTGAAAACATATCAAACAGACCAAATAAGGTGCCAGCTCTTTCGCTGAAGAAGGCAGCCAAAGCAGCTGAATCAATACCAGGCGTTGGGATATGACACCCTATCCTGTAAACAGCCAGCATGAAAAGAGTAAAAATTATTCTTCTTTTAAGCTCTGGGATCTTTGTTATATTTTGAAAACCGCCGATCACTTTAAAACTACCTCCACCTTACCACCAGCAGATTCAATCTTTTCTTTTGCTGCCCGACTTACCTTATTAACCTTTATGTCTAGAGGATAAGATAGATCCCCCTGTCCCAAAAGTTTTATTGCCCCAGCCTTTTTTAGCAGACCAGCCCTCAGTAATGTGTCTCTGTCTACAATTTCGCCTGATTTGAAATGCTTAAGATCCCTTACATTAATAATTTCATACTGTTTCCTAAAAATATTTGTAAAGCCCCGCTTTGGAATTCTTCTCTGCAGAGGCATCTGCCCCCCTTCAAATCCTAAGGGGACTCCTCCGCCAGAACGTGAGTTTTGCCCTTTTGTCCCCCTGCCTGCAGTTTTTCCGCTTCCTGAGCCTTCTCCCCGACCGAGTCTTTTTCTCTTTTTCCTTGAACCTTTCGGTGTCATCAATTCATGTAGTTTCATATAGGCCCCTATAAATCCATGACCGCTCAGGCCAAGATCTCCTCTGCAGCCTTCCCCCTTGATCTTGCTATTTCCGCTTGAGTTCTCAAAGACATAAGTCCGTTAAGGGTCGCCTTAACCAAATTATGGGGATTGTGGGAACGCAAGCATTTGCTAACAACGTTACTGACACCGGCAGCCTCTAAAACTGCCCTCACTGCTCCTCCAGCTATAATACCGGTTCCAGGCCGAGCTGGCTTAAGCAGAACAGAGCTCGAACCACATACACCGATTACCTCGTATGGAATAGAGTCTTTTAAAAGTGAAACTGGCCTCATATCCCTTTTGGCCCTTTCCCCTGCCTTTCTTATAGCCTCTGGTACTTCATTTGCCTTTCCAAGCCCAGCACCCACCATACCTTTACCATCGCCAACAACTACTATGGCGCTAAAACTAAACCTGCGGCCTCCCTTCACAACTTTAGCAACCCTATTAATATAGACAACCTTCTCTATTAACTGTACATCTTCATCTTCTTTAATCAATTACCTCTCCCTTATGTGGTTTACCCTTATTAAAATTCTAGACCATTCTCTCTAGCCGCATCAGCAAGCGCTTTAACCCTCCCATGGTATAAAAAGCCGTTCCTGTCAAAAACAACCTTCTGGATACCCATTTCTGTACCTTTCTTTCCGATAATCCCACCAACCAATACCGCACCTTTTATGTTACCACTGATGCCTTTAGCCTTGGGGCTAAGTTCCTTAAGGATTGTTGATGCAGCTACTAGAGTTCTCCCCGCGCTATCGTCTATGATTTGGGCATAGATATGCCTCGCTGTCTTAAAAATAGTTAGACGTGGTCTTTCGGGTGTGCCTCTTATTTTCTTTCTTACCCTACTTTTCCTTCTCAACCTCGCCTGTCTTTTGTCTTTGATAGAGACCATAATGGATTATATGTAATTCACGCATCTGCTTACCCTGTTAGAAACAGACCGTCGCCATGTACCCTGGAGTGAAACAACCAAAAAGTTTCTAACAGGATTTACTTTTTTGCCGCTGTCTTTCCTGCCTTTCGTCTAATCATTTCTTCCAGATATCTGACCCCTTTTCCTTTATACGGCTCTGGGGCTCTAAAACTCCTAATCTTAGCTGCGGCAATCCCTAAAAGCTCCTTGTCTATCCCATTCAAAACTAACTTAGTCTTTTCATCAAACTGAACCTCTATTCCTTTAGGAATATCATATTTAATGGGATTTGAATGACCCAGATTAAATACCAACTGCGTACCTGAACGTTCAACCCTATATCCTACACCGCTTATCTCAAGAGTCTTCTTAAATCCCTCAGTAACTCCCAAAACCATATTGGCTATCAGCGAACGAAAAAGACCAAAAAGTGATTTTGACTCTTTCGAGTTATCAGCAACTGATAACACTATCTGTGAATCATTGATATCTAATGTTACCTTAGGATGAATAAAGCGCCTGAGCTCCCCCTTAGGTCCTTTCACAGATAAGATTTCTCCCTCAAGTTTAACCTCTACCTCGTTTGGAACAATAATTGGTTTTTTGCCTATCCTTGACATCGCCTTAGGCCCCCTCTATTGGCCTATTTATTTACTACCAAACCGAGCAGATGACCTCCCCGCCTACTCCCATTCTTCTTGCCTCTCTATCTGTCATTATTCCCCTGGAGGTTGAAATGACATTGATGCCTAGACCATTTAATACCTTAGGCATCTTCTTACACCTTGAATATACTCTGCAGCTCGGCTTGCTTATCCTTTTAAGGCCTTTGATAACAGGGCTCTTGTCCTCGTTATATTTTAGATAAATTACCATAACCCCTTGTTTGTTATCTTCAATTATCTTGTAGTTCCTTATATATCCTTCAGTCTTTAATATCTTAGCTATATTAATCTTCATTTTGGAGCATGGAATCTCCACCTTATCATAGGAGGCCATGATCCCGTTTCTGATCCTCGTTAGCATATCCGCAATGGGGTCAACCATCGTCATTGTGCATCTCCCGCTATTGCTGGCCTACCAACTCGATTTAATGACACCTGGTATATCACCTTGTAAGGCCAAATTTCTGAAACAAATCCTGCAAATTCCAAATTTTCTCAAAAAACCCCTGCTTCTACCACAAATAGGACACCTGTTATACTTACGAGAGGAAAATTTCGGCCTTTCCTTTGCCTTTGCAATCAAAGATTTTTTCGCCAACGCAACCCCTTTCTCACCTCCGAAATAATAATCCCATCTTCTCAAGCATAAAGCGACCTTCTGCATCCGTCCTGGCAGTGGTAACAATAGTAATATTGAGGCCCTTCACCTTATCAATCTTGTCATAATTGATCTCAGGGAATATAATCTGCTCCTTAATGCCTAATGAATAATTACCCCGGCCATCGAAGGACTTATCTGATAAACCTCGAAAATCTCTAACCCTGGGAAGTGTTACATTAAAAAGCTTATCTAAAAAATAGTACATTCTGTCCCTTCTTAATGTGACCCTACATCCTATAGGCATTCCTTCCCTTACCTTAAAGCTAGCAATGGACCTCTTGGCTCTTGTAACAACAGGCCTCTGTGCGCCAATAAGTGCTAATTCCTCCACGGCTGAGTCGAGAACCTTAATATTATGTATTGCCTCACCGAGACCCATGTTGAGGACCACCTTTTCAGGCTTGGGTGCCTCCATGATGTTTCGATAACCAAACTCTTTTACCATGGCTGGCACAATCTCTCTCAAATATCTTTCCTTTAATCGGGGCACGCTCATCTGTCTTTTTCATGCGTTACGATTTAGCACTCGTAGGCCTTCTTCTACCTCAAGATTTTAAGATCAAAATTACTTGTCTAAGATCTCTCCACACTTCTTGCAAAACCTGACCTTGCTGCCATCCTCAAGCATCTTCTTACCCACCCTTATTGCCTCTGCACACTTTCCGCAGACAAGCATAAGATTAGATATGTTAATTGGAGCCTCTTTTTCAACAATACCCCCCTTTGCAGTCTTAGGTCCAGGCCTGGTATGCCTCTTGACCATATTGAGTTTTTCTACTATGGCCCTTTCTTTCTTGGTTATTATCTTCAAGACTGTGCCGATCTTCCCCTTTTCCTTGCCAGTCATTACCATTACCTTATCATTCTTTCTTATGTAAAATTTCTTCTTGGTCATGCTGTATAATCTTGCAGTTACAATACCTCAGGGGCAAGAGAGATAATTTTCATAAATTTTTTCGACCTTAACTCCCTAGCCACAGGGCCGAAAATTCGTGTTCCAATTGGTTCATTTTGCTGACTGATCAGTACAGCTGAATTATCATCAAATTTTATGTATGAGCCATCCTCCCGCCTAATCTCCTTCACTGTCCTGACTATAACTGCCCTTAAAACATCACCCTTTTTTACCTTGCTATTAGGCAAAGACTCTTTAACAGATACCACAATGACATCTCCAACCCCTGCGTATTTTCTCCTTGTCCCGCCAAGCACCTTTATGCAGTAAAGTTTCTTGGCACCGGAATTATCAGCTGCATTCAATAATGTTTGAGCCCGTATCATAGTTCCTAATACCAGAATATCTATTAAATTAAGACCCATTAGAAATGAGGAAATTCAGCTCCATTAATCCAAAATGTCTAATACCCTCCATCTCTTCAGCTTACTTATCGGGCGACTCTCAATGATTCTGACTTTATCGCCTATCTGACATCTATTATGGGGATCATGTACCATGTATTTTGCCCGATGCCTCGTGTACTTTCTATATTTCTTATGCCTGGCCGATCTTTCCACCAGTATCTTTACCGTCTTGTCCATCTTGTTATTCAAGACAACGCCTGTCATCTCTTTTCTTTTCCCACGTCTCTCCATACTATGCCCCAGCTTTATCTTTCACGGCTTCCTTCTCTCTAAATACAGTCTTAACCCGGGCAATATCCCTTTTTATCTTCTTTATAGAAGTATGGTTACTTAATTGGCCTGTCGCCATCTGGAAACGAAGATTAAACAACTCCCTCGCTAATTCCTTCTCCCTCTCCACTAATTCTTGGATACTCAATTCTCGTAGCTCCTCTGCCTTCACGGTGTTACAAACCCCTACTTAAAAATTTAGTGGCGAAGGGTAATTTATGGCCTGCAAGCCTAAAAGCCTCTTTGGCTACCTGTCTACCAACCCCCTCTATCTCATATAAAATCCTGCCAGGCTTTATTACTGCTACCCAACCTTCGAGATTACCCTTTCCCTTCCCCATCCTTGTCTCAGCAGGCTTCTTAAATATTGGCTTGTCTGGAAAAACCCTTATCCATATCTTACCACCCTTCTTGACATGTCTCGTTATTGCGATCCTTGCAGACTCTATCTGTCTGGCAGACATAAGACCGCACTCCGCTGCCTGGAGGCCAAAATCACCAAATGCAAGATCTGAACCTCTATGGGCCTTCCTTTTCAGCCGCCCCTTTTGCACAACTCTATGTTTAACCTTTTTTGGGCTTAGCATAGAATTCCTCTTCTATTTTATCAGGCCAAATTTCACCTTTAAAGATGGTTACCTTTACCCCTATTACCCCATAAGTTGTAAAGGCCTCAGCAAATCCATAGTCTATATCTGCCCTTAGGGTATGCAATGGCACCCTACCTTCTCTGTACCATTCTCTCCTCCCCATCTCTGCACCTCCGAGCCTCCCACTGCAAGAAATCTTTATACCCTTAGCACCAAATCTCATGGCCGAGGCAACACTCTTTTTCATAGCCCTGCGAAAGGCTACCCGGCGAACTAGTTGTATAGCTATATTCTCTGCGGCCAATTGGGCTTCCACCTCCGGCCTTCTTACCTCTTTGATATCAATAAAGACCTCCCGTTTTATTTTCTTCTCAATTTCCTTTCTCAAATTTTCTATCTCTGCCCCTCTCTTGCCTATTATAATCCCCGGTCTCGATGTATAAATCCTTAACCTTACCTTGTTGGCAGCCCTATCAATCTCTACCTTAGATATACCAGCCTGAGAAAGGCGTTTTTTCAAAAATCCCCGGATCCCATTGTCTTCTATGACCAAGGAGGCAAACTCCGAACCGGCAAACCACCTGCTATTCCAAGTCCTGTTAATGCCTAATCTCAATCCAATCGGATGTACTTTCTGACCCACTAAACCCTCCTTCCAATGAAGTTTATATCCCCTTCTTCATAATTTCTCCATTACTCCTTTGGAGGCCTATCGCTCATCAAGTATAACCGTTAGATGACTGGTCCTCCTTCTTATCCTTGTTGCCCTACCCATAGCCCTTGGTCTAAATCGCTTTAAGGTTGGTCCTTCATCAGCATATATATGCTTTATAAATAACTTATCCACATCGATATCAGGATATTGGCTGGCATTGGCAAGAGCAGAATTAATTAACTTACGGACAAGAGGGGCCCCCTTTTGTGGAGTGAACATTAATAAGTTGAGTGCCTCTTCAACTTTTTTCCCTCTTATCTCCTTCATACCCAGTCTGATCTTCCTGGGAGACACCCGTATATATTTCGCAATAGCCCTGACTTTCATCTCTTATATGAACCGTCAATAACTTTGGCTCTACTTTTTCTTCCCTTTCAAACGTGACTTTTTGTCACCTCCAGCATGGGCATAAAATGTTCTTGTTGGCGAAAATTCACCTAATTTATGCCCTACCATATCTTCGGTGATAAATACCGGAACGAACTTCTTCCCGTTATGCACAGCAAAGGTCAGACCAATAAACTCTGGTAATATAGTGGACCGCCTAGACCATGTCTTGATAACCTGATGGGTGTCCTCCTCCTTGACCCTGTTTACCTTTTTCATTAAACTCTCATCCACAAAAGGTCCCTTCTTTACTGAGCGCGGCAACCCTTTCTCCTTTCCTATTTCCTTCTTTTAATAATCAATTTTTGGCTTATTTTGTTGCGCCTTGTCCTAAAGCCTTTCGTAGGAACGCCCCAAGGTGTAACCGGATGCCTCCCGCCCGATGATTTCCCTTCTCCACCTCCAAGTGGATGATCAACCGGGTTCATAGCTACACCTCTTACATGCGGCCTTCTTGCAGACCAACAAGCCCTTCCCGCCTTACCGAGGGAAATATTCTCATGATCTAGATTTCCTAACTCCCCAACGGTAGCCCGGCAATCCAATAAGATCATTCTTACCTCGCCTGAGGGGAGCTTCACCTGTGCGTACTTCCCTTCCTTAGCCATCAATTGGGCATACCCCCCCGCACTTCTTGCCAGCTGTCCACCGCGGCCGATATGTAATTCTATATTGTGTATATGGGTACCCACAGGGATATCCCTTAAAGGCATCGTATTGCCTATCTTGACCTCCACACCAGCCCCTGATTGCACCCTATCACCGATATGTAACTTGTCTGGGGCCAATATATAGGACTTCTCCCCATCTAAATAGTGTAGGAGGGCAATTCTTGCGGACCTATTGGGGTCGTATTCGATGGAGGCCACCCTAGCCGGAATATTATCTCTATTCCTTTTGAAATCAATGACCCTATATCTCCTTTTATGACCCCCTCCCCTATGTCTCACCGTTATCCGGCCAGTAGAATTTCTGCCGCCTGACTTCTTTATTGGCTTCAATAAATTCCTTTCTGGCTTAGTACCTGTAATCTCTTCAAAGGTTGATACCGTCTGAAACCGCCTTCCAGGTGAGGTTGGATTATTCTTTTTAAGTGCCATACCTTCACCCCCCCCTTAGATACCCTCAAAAAACTCTATATTCTCACCAGGAGCAAGTCTTACAATCGCCTTTTTCCAGTCTGCTCTTCTTCCCACATTTCTTCCTACTCTGCGTTCCTTGCCCTTGATATTCATTACCCTTACGTTAAGTACCTTAACCTTAAATATGCTCTCAACAGCATTTCTAACCTGTATCTTATTAGCACGCCTGTCCACCTCGAAGGCAAGCTGATTGGACTGTTCTTTTTGTTTCGTACCTTTCTCTGTGACCAGAGGTCTCTTTATTATCTGATAAAAATCCATCACTCAGCAAGGACCTCCTCAACTCTCTCTAAAGCAGGCTCGACAAATAGGAGATGTTCATGACTCAAAATATCATATACATTGAGTCCTTCAGCCCTTAAGAGTTTAACCTTTCTAATGTTTCTGGAAGATTTTTCAAGGTTCTCATCTGGCTTTTCCGTAACGATGAGAACACTATCCAAATCAAGGTTCTTTAAGATTTCAAAAAATTTCTTGGTCTTTATCTCCTCAAGATGTAGGCTATCAACTACGATGAGTTGACCCGCCTTGAATTTATCCGCTAATGCCATCCGTAGGGCTGCCTTTCTTACCTTCTTATTAATCTTAAATGAATAATCTCTTGGTAGAGGCCCGAAAGTTACGCCACCCCCCCTCCTCAAAGGTGAAGATGCGGCTCCTACCCTGGCCCTGCCCGTACCTTTCTGCCGCCATAGTTTTCTACCGCTCGCCTTTACCTTAGATCTATTTTTGGTCGAAGCACTACCAGAGCGAGAACTCGCCAACTGGCCCTTTATCACCTGATGCATTATATCTTCTCTGACCGAAATGTCGAAGATCTCATCCCTTAGGTCTCGCTGAAAAATCTTCTCACCCTTTACGTTGTATACATCGATTGCGGCCATTAATCGAACTCTCTTGACGGTAAAAAATGTCCAACTCTACCCGCCGCAGGCGGGCTAAGCACTTATCTCGACTCTTAAAAAGCTCCCCCTACTGCCAGGAACTGCACCCTTTAGTAAGATTAAGTTCTTTTCCTTTATTACATCAACCACCTTTAAATTCTTGACGGTTACCCTTTGATGGCCCATCCTGCCAGGAAGCTTCTTCCCTTTCATCACCCTGCTTGGGGTTGCACTGGCACCAATTGAACCTGGAACCTTGTGTGAGCGACAACCGTGGCTGGTATCTCCTCCACTAAACCCCCATCTCTTCACCACCCCAGTAAAACCCCTTCCTTTGCTAATGCCTCTTACGTTTACCAGATCTCCGACATTAAATATCTCTGAAGTTATCTCCTGTCCAAGCTCAAATGAATCAACGTCATCTACTTTTATCTCCTGTAAAAAGGCATGACCACCTTTTCCTGCTGCCTTAAAATGACCCAGTACCGGCTTATTGAGTCCTTTATCCTTTTTCGGCTGAAAGCCTATCTGAATAGCATTATATCCCTCTTTCTCTATCCTCTTGATCTGAATTATATAACACGGGCCCACCTCAAGCACAGAGACAGGAACGCTTTCCCCATTCTCACGAAAAACACGGGTCGCACCAATCTTCTTTCCCAAAATACCCCTGACCATCGTCTCCTCTTCCTCTAAAGCTTTATCTCCACATCCACACCAGCGGCAAGATCCAATTTCATAAGGGCATCCACAGTCTGCTGAGTAGGTTCCAAAATATCTATCAACCTCTTATGGGTCCTTATCTCAAACTGCTCTCTGGATTTCTTATCGACGTGAGGCGACCTTAAAACACAATATTTACTAATCTCCGTTGGAAGTGGTATGGGACCAGCAATCTTTGCTCCAGTTCCCTTGGCGGTATCCACAATCTCGGAGACAGACTGATCTAAGAGTTTATGATCATAAGCCTTTAACCTAATCCGGATCTTCTGATTGTTCATAACGGCTTCCGTGTCTTACTCTATGATATCACTTATTACCCCTGCACCAACCGTCTTACCACCCTCCCGGATAGCAAAGCGGAGTTCCTTCTCCATGGCTATTGGGGTTATCAACTTTACCTCCAGAGAGACATTATCACCAGGCATAACCATCTCTACTCCTTCTGGTAAGGCAGCTACACCGGTCACATCTGTTGTCCGGAAGTAAAAC
>CP070704.1:1100611-1103635 GCA_020349945.1 Deltaproteobacteria bacterium | reverse complement strand
GTCAGCATCATGACCCCAGACCTGGTTGGAGATAAAGATGTTTGCAGGGGTGAAGCTCCTGCCGACCAAGAGGGTACCGGCCCCAAAGTTCCAGGTGCCATAGATTTGGGCAAACTCTGGGCCATAGAGACCCTGCCAGTACTGAATTGCACCACCTACATCTCCAGCTTGTACGGAGGCCAAAAAATTGCTCACTATATTCTGGGCAAAGAACAGATCATCATCATCGAAACCCGTACCTGTTGCCATTTTATCCACGGAGTTAAACATGGTCTCCACCCTCGAGCTTCCTGAGAGGCTCCACTCGGCCTGAGCCAGAGCCGATACGGTATATCCGAACAAAAATGCACCGGCTGCGAGTATGATAAATAATTTCCGCATAGCTCTTCCCTCCTAAAATGGTTTAATGTAAGAAAACAGCCTTTCGAACAACCTTAGCTAGCAGAGGTCCCTGTCCCTCACCTCCTTTCCCTGCTTTTTTGAGAATAGAGAATTTTACTTTGCATAACACCATAAAATGAAAATGTCAAGGTTTTTTTTGGAAACGATTTAAATTGTGTACGCCTCAGGAACCGTTATTTTGATTTTAGGTTATGCTTACCAGGCAGTACACTGAAAGTCTAACTAGCCTGAGTAGAGACCGGGTATCAGCATTCGTATTGCAGTCATCCGCTTGACATAGGACGGCCATATTGTTAAGATTTTTAGGAACTTCAACCGCCAGGGAGGCACCATGCCCGTATATGAATACACAGGCCTCAATAGCTCTGGAAAGACCATGAAGGGCATCCTTGATGCGGATAGCCCCGTGGCAGCCCGCCAGAAGCTCAGGGGCTCAGGGATCTTTCCGGTTGAGGTGAAAGAGGCACCTTCCAAGCCCAGTGGTCTCCCTTCTGCTCCAGTCTCCCTCTTTGGTCTTCTCAAGGGCGTCAAACCTGGAGAGATCTCCGCAATGACGAGGCAGCTGTCCATCTTGTTGGGGGCCGGAGTTCCCCTCGTCACATCCTTGGAGGCCCTCATATCCCAGATTACCAACCCAATGCTTAAGAAGACTATGGCCCAGATCAAGGAGTCCGTCAACGAGGGTAACAGCCTGGCCTTCTCCCTCTCTCAGCATCCCAAAGTGTTTTCAAATATTTACATTAACATGGTCCACTCCGGCGAGGCCTCAGGATCCCTTGATGTGGTTCTGGGTCGTCTGGCGGAGTTTGGTGAACATCAACAGGCCTTAAGAGGACGCTTTAAGGCGGCCCTGGCCTATCCAGTCTTTATGGCCTTAATTGGGACACTTGTCCTTTTCTTCCTTATAACCTTCGTGGTCCCTAATATCACAAAGATCTTTACCGAGATGCACCAAGCCCTCCCCCTGCCTACCGTGGTGCTCATAGGAGTCAGTAATTTTTTGCTATCGTTCTGGTGGGCTATCCTGCTGGCTCTCTTCATTGGTATTGTAATATTAAGGCATAGTAAAAAAAGACCAGGGGTTCATCACCTGTGGGACAAACTCAAACTCCGCATTCCCCTTCTCGGATCTATTAACCAAAAAATTGCCCTTGCTCGATTTGGAGGGACCCTCGGGAGCCTTCTTCAAAGTGGCGTTCCCCTTATATTAGCCCTTCAGATTGTCGGGAAAATCGTTGATAATTCCCTGATTGAAGGTGTCCTTGACAACGCCGTAGAGGATATCCAGGCAGGTAAGAGCCTTGCCAGTACGCTTTCCCAAAGCCGATGGTTTCCCTCCGTGGTAATACAGATGATATCCGTAGGCGAGCAGAGCGGGGAGCTGGAGGCCATGCTCAATAAGATTGCAGATACCCATGAAAGAGAGGTTGAATCCCGCATCATGGCATTGACCTCAATGCTCGAGCCGGTTATGATCCTGATAATGGGCCTGATGGTTGGATTTGTTGTTATTTCTATATTGCTTCCCATATTTGAGATGAACCAGATGATCCGTTGAACGCCCCGAAGAATGGAGGTATGGAGGAATGGAGAACCCGGGTGATGGAAAATTGAAGAAGACAAAAAGATACAATTTGAATCGTGGTTATCAAAAGTTGCGTGTATGGCAAGATGCCATATTGTTGTATACTATGATTCTAAAAGAGTTTAAGGGTCTTCCTTTTGAATTCAAAAAGATAGCCGGTCAGGAAATGGCAGCTGCGGATTCTATCCATCGGAATATTGCGGAAGGCTATTGTCGTCGTTCTATTCGTGAATACATCCAGTTTCTCTATGTTGCCCTTGCTTCGCTTGGTGAAACCGTGTCCGGACTTTTTGCATCCAAGGCAGCTAATGTTATCTCGGAAGAGCAATTTGAGAAGCTTGATTCCTTTTGTTACAAAGTTGAGAATGAACTTATAAGTCTAATAAGATCTTTAGAAAACAAGAGAGATAAGGGTGACTGGATTGATCATATGGTAAAGGAAGAATGGGCGGGATATGGAGGGATGGAGTAGTGAAGGAATGCAATAAAGGGAAAATGGATCACCCCAACACTCCAGTACTCCATACCTCCATTTCGATCCGGAATTATTGAGCCAATGGGGGATGAAGAAATGCTACAAACCAAATCGGATGAGCGCGGTTTTACCCTGATAGAACTCATGGTGGTTATTGTTATCCTTGGTATTCTGGCCGGGCTCATTGTTCCAAGAATAATGGGTAGGCCGGAAGAGGCCCGACGCATGAAGGCCCGGGTTCAGATCGAAAGCATCGAGACTGCACTTAAGCTGTACAAGCTGGATAATGGCTACTATCCGACTACTGAACAGGGACTACAGGCCCTTGTCGAGTCTCCTACGGTGGGCGAGCTCCCCAGGGCCTGGAGGGAGGGGGGATACCTGGAAAAAGGAAAGATCCCCAAAGATCCATGGGACAACGAATATGTTTATCTGAGCCCTGGGATTCATGGCGATTTCGACCTTTTATCGTATGGTGCTGACGGAGAACCAGGCGGCGAGGGTAAGGACGAGGATATTAGCAACTGGGAGCTGGAGTAGTTTGTTTCCATCTGGAAACGGT
>CP070704.1:1097914-1100511 GCA_020349945.1 Deltaproteobacteria bacterium | reverse complement strand
CGTAACCTCGCGTGATATCTTCCAAGGACTGACACCCCAATCCAACATCTCCCCTGCAATATGAAATGCCTCTCTGGTGGTATTCTCATATCTGAATGAACCGGTATCTGTTTGTATAGCCACAAATATATCTTCCGCTACGTTTACATTCATGGGCAAATCAGCCAGTTTTATCAACCGATAAATAATCTCACCAACAGAGGAACTGTGAGGATCAACCAGATTCACATCACCGAACTGGGAATTAGCTTCATGATGGTCTATATTTATCAAGGGCTTTATCCTGGATAGATGAGAGGAAATACTTCCTACTCGTTCAAGATTTCCGCAATCGAGGACAAAAGAGGCATCAAACGCTGATTGCGGATCAAAGCTGTTTACTATTTCCTCTATACCTCCCAGAGACCCCAAAGAATCCGGAATAGAACCCTCATTAAAGAGCACGACCTCCTTTCCGGAAAGCGTCAGTGCTTCACCCAGGGCCAATATGGAACCAATAGCATCTCCATCAGGGTCCTTATGGCTGGCCAAAAAAAACCTCTTACCATGTTTCACAATATCCGCAATCTTGTTCAATACCATATGTATCAGCACCTAATGTATCGTACGTGATTAATGAGGGCCTATTTTTTCTAAAAGCCGTTCCATCCTCTGCCCGGATTCAAGGGATATATCAAATTTAAATTGAATATCAGGAACGTATCTTAGGTGTAGCCTCTCGCCTATCTCTTTTCGTATAAATCCTTTTGCGCTTTCAAAGCCTGCCTGAACCTGTTTTTTCTCCTCATCCTGACCAAAAAAGCTATAGTAAACAGAGGCATGCCTCAAATCCTTCGTCATCCTTACATCAGTGAGAGTAACCCCTTTCAGCCTCGGATCCTTCACCTTTGTTAAAAGTAGGTGAGATATTTCCTTCAATATCTGACCGGAAACCCTATGAGATCTGTTACCTGCAAGCATGGTGAGCTTTCGCTACTGGTTTTCGGTTGCTGGTTTACCTACTGAAACAATGAGCATTGAGTTACCAGCAACGAGAAGTTATACATTAAATATCTCTATATCAGACTCAATAATCTCCCCGAGGTAAAGGGAATCTACATAGGAAAGGATATTATCGAGGGACGAATTTACAAATCGCCTATCATTACCTACACTGCTGATCCCTAACTCCACCATCTGCCACTTATCATTAGAGCCAACCTCGGATACAGATACGTTAAATCTTTTTTGTACCTTCGCTACGATACTCTTGACGATCTTTCTCTTTTCTTTCAGTGACCGGTTGTTATGGATATAGAGGGAAACCTTAAGAGTTCCTACAACCAAATCAAAGCTCCTGCTTGATCTCTTCTAAGGTATAAACCTCTAATACATCCCCAGGCTTTATGTCATTGTAATTTTCTAATCCTACGCCACATTCAAAACCCGAGGAAACCTCTTTGACATCGTCTTTGAACCTTTTCAATGACGATATCTTCCCATTAAATATGACTACGTCGTCTCTTAATAGGCGGACCTTGGCACTCCTTTCAATGCTCCCTTCGGTTACATAGCATCCGGCAATAGTGCCCACCTTGGAGATATGAAATATTGCTTTTATATCAGCCCGACCTATCGTATTCTCTCTGTAAATAGGTTCAAGGAGTCCGGCCATAGCCAATTTTATGTCCTCTATTACCTTATAGATGACATCGTAAAATCTTGCATCCACATTTTCCCTCTCCGCAATGGCCTCCACAGCCGGATTTGCCCTCACGTTAAAACAGATAATGATAGCCTTAGAGGCAGAGGCCAGCATTACATCGCTTTCTGTCAAGGCCCCGGTTGCACCATGTATAACCTTTAATTTCACCTCTTCCGTGCTTAGTTTAGTCAAAGAATCTACTAAGGCCTCTAAAGATCCCTGTACATCGGCTTTGACTATAATATTCAGTTCCTTCACCTCACCCTCTTTAATCCTGTCAAAAAGATTATCGAGGCTAATAGAGTCCTGCTTGGTTACTGTTTCCACCCGGGCCTTAGTTTTCCTATGCTCGCTAATCAATTTAGCCTTCCTCTCATCGTCGACTACTATAAAATCATCTCCGGCCTTAGGTACCCCTGAAATACCATAGATTTCGACCGGCATGGATGGAGAAGCTGACTCTATTTTCTGTCCCCAATCATTAAACATCGCCCGCAGCCTGCCAAAACTTTCTCCGCAGACAAAAGAGTCACCTTGATTAAGAGTGCCATCACGAATAAGAATAGTAGCAACTGGGCCCCTATTCTTATCCAGTCTTGCCTCAATAATTGTCCCTCTTGTCTTCTTCTTGTAGTTTGCCCTCAACTCTAACATCTCTGACTGAAGAAGTATGCTACCAAGAAGCTCATTCACCCCTTCTCCTGTCTTAGCAGATATGAGATTAAACATGGTATCGCCACCCCACTCCTCTGCCAAAAGGCCGTATTTTGATAATTCTCTCTTGACCTTCTCTGGATTTGTGTTCGGTTTGTCGATCTTATTAATTGCCACAATAATTGAGATATTGGCCGCCTTAGCATGATCAATAGCCTCTATGGTCTGTTCCTTTACCCCATCATCAGCTGCAACTATT
>CP070704.1:1075133-1097814 GCA_020349945.1 Deltaproteobacteria bacterium | reverse complement strand
TTTGGATCAACTGCAGCCATACCTCCCTGGGCTGTGGTTGTATGAGACTTTTGTGGACTGAATACCTTTGTAAGGGCCATTATCCTTGTGCCCGGTCTCTGCTCGCCAATTTGAGCGGCAGCCCTAAGGCCCGCCCCACCGGCGCCAATAATTAGGACATCACACCTGGAGGTAGACTCTACAGTCAATGTTTTTTCCACTACTATCTCCTCTACAAGGCTACAACAAGCCTGATACCAAAATAGGCTGATATAGCCATAGCAATAATAACACAGCAGGTTAATGACTTAAGTAAGGTGCCTGGCTTCATGTAATCGGCAATGACACTGAATACACCATAGCCTGCATGAAAGAGGAGAACAATGAGAAGGACAAAATCCATCCCTTTTATAGAGGGGTCTTGCATCCTTAATAAAATGGTCTTGCTATCATGGCCCGTTAAATAATTCATATGCATGAACAACATGTGGCCTGATAGCATGGGAATCAAGAATGTACCAGTAATCCTCTGGAGCTTCCAAAGGATTGAATTACCGGTTCTCCAGACCTTGTTAAACACTATCAGAAAGGCGATGAGGCTTATAGCAACAGTGATCGACCAGAATAAGGCAACTGATGGCTGCGAAGTTTCCTGTATAAAGAAAGATCCGACGGTTGAGATGTAGATAAGGCCAAAGATAACCGCCCAGCGTATTACGATTCCGTCTTCTCTAACATGAAAGAGCTCATAAAGGACCAATCTACCACCATTCAAGGAGTGAAATATAAGAGGGATAGCCAGCGCCCATTCAAGAAAAGAAAAGACAGGGTTATGTAGCAGTCTCATATCTGCATCAAAGGTAGCAGGCGTAAATAACAAGGATAATGTATAAATATGAGCGAACAGATAGCCAACAAGTGTCAGCCCAGCCAGCCTGTGCCCCCAGCTTATCAAAAAAGACCAACCTCTGGAGTTGGCGTAATAAGACAGAATGGGAAATTTCTCCATTAGGGATATAATAGAGGCTTCCGCCCTGGTTATTTTTACTGCCTTCTCCATTAAGAAATCTCCTTTAGGAAGAGAGAGTCGGGCTAAGATAGCGTAAATTTTAGGCAAGGATATTAATTACAGCACCTTTTATTGTCAAGGAGAAAACCTTTCGGGTGAAATGGGATATGGACCCTTATGGCTTGATATCCTGGAGACCCAATTCATCATGACTTTTACACAATGAGTTGTGAATATTAGTTGACGTTTGCTTGAATATTCAATATTTATTTAGTAAGGGTTAGAATATAAAAAAGATCTCTTAATAACATTATAAGGTAGTAAGACGGATTCGAGAAAGAGATCTGCCAGCAGGTCAGGGAGATTTCCCATGACATCACTAAGGGATACCCAAATCGGGAGTCCATACTGATAGGTGTTTTAGATGGTGTCTCTATTTTTTGCTGACCTCGCTGGAGAGGTTCTATACCATTGAGGATCGATTTTGCCATACTAGCCAGGTACGGCCCAAAATAAGATCTGTGTACTAAGATAAGCTTGAGCCAAGAAAGAGAATGGGATAGACTACTGGTGATTCAGGATCAAAGAAGGATTTGTGGTTGGCTACAGCGTGGATTACAATAAATAATTGAATATCTTCCTTATATCCTTAGCCTAGAAATAAACACTTAATCTAAGGAGAAGAAGACATGATAGTCGAGTGTGAAAGATGCTATACTAAATTTAGGCTTGACGAAAATCTCCTGAAGGCCACTGGCTCAAAGGTTAGATGCTGTATTTGTCAGCATAAATTTATCCTCTTCCCACCTGAAACAGAACCACAGATTGAGGAAGGCCCCATAGAGAAATTAAAGGAGCCAAGCACTCTGCCCTCGGATTTTGATAAGACCCTTGTCGGGGAGATATTAGAAAAGCCAGAGGCTATGTCATCAGAGGAGACCCCTAAAGAGGAGGATTTGGTTTCAGATTACGAGAGGGCGCTTGCCGGAGGGATTGAAGAAGAGATTAGCCAGGAAGAGGAAGAATTGGAGCCCATTTCTTTTGAGGATTTATCTCAGTTAGACTCAGGCGTTATAAAGGGGAAGAAAGAGGAAGAGCGAGAGGTCGATAGGGCGATGGACAGGGCTGCAAGGGTTGAAGAAGACATTAGGGCCCAAGAGGAATTGGAAAGAGAAGAAGCAGAAAGGGTAAGGGAGGTAGAAGAGGCATTTAGACCCAGCCCGGTCATTAAAAAAAGGTATAGACCAAGATTGTGGCTTACAATTTTGTTAATAATTCTTATACTCAGTGTAACTGCATCTGCCTTGATCTTCTTTAAACCGGGTTTCCTCCCAGGATCTTTTCCCTTATTTAAGAAGCCCATATCTAAAGAACAGGCCTTTGACATGGGAAATAGAAGACTATCCTTTAAAGATCTCAATGGTTCTTTTGTGGATTCGGAGAAGGCGGGTAGGCTCTTTATGGTTAAAGGTTTGGTAACAAATAATTACCCAGATAGAAGGAGTTTCATCAGGATCAAGTCAAATATCCTGGACTCCAAAGGTGCAATAGTGAGGAGCAAGATTGTCTATGCTGGTAACCCAATTAGTAATAAGGAGATAGCATCTCTTTCCATGGAAGAGATAAATAATCGACTAAATGATAAGGCCGGCAAAGATAATATGAATACCAATACCCATCCCAACGCTTCTATTCCCTTTATGATTATTTTCGAAAACTTACCAGAAGACATGAGCGAATTTACTGTAGAGGCAATAAGTTCTTCTCCTGCTGGGTAGTAAATTACCCAAGAATCCTTATGCCTAAATCCAATAGATTTTCAAACAGCTCTGTACTCTTCCCCAGGGGGGTTTGCATTTTCATATAAAAAGGCTGCTTTCCCTGTCCTTGGGAGGAGAAGTGGGCAAAAAATAGAATTCCCTAACAATTATAATATTATCCGCGGTAATGGCAGGATGGGCAGAATCATCTGTAAGGGGCTGCTTACAGGTAAATCAATTATATTGGAAAGGATGAGGCAAAAAATAGGGAGGCGGGATGCTTGATCTGAAGTTTGTCAGGTCTAACCAGGATGTGGTTGCCTATATGCTCAAGGAAAGGGGTTATGATCTTGATCTTTCCAGATTTCAATCCCTGGATGAGCAGAGACGCTCTATGCTGGCCAGCCTTGAAGACCTCAGGTATCGGCGCAATAAGGTTTCTGACCAGATAGCGGCCATGAAGAAGAGAGGAGAGGACGCCTCATCCCTCATTTCGGAGATGAAGACTGTCTCCAAAGAGATAAAGGCGATGGAGGCAGAACTACCTGAGATAGTCGATCAACTGAATAAACTTTTGATGCTTATCCCCAATATCCCTCATGAGTCAGTAGTTGTGGGTAAGAGTGCCGATGATAATCCGGTCGTCAGGAGATGGGGAGAGATTAGGGAGTTTGACTTTGCCCCTTTTCCTCATTGGGAGATCGGAGAAAAGCTCAATATCCTTGATTTTTCCCGGGCAGCCAAGATTGCGAGGGGCAGATTCTCTCTCCAAAGTGGTTTAGGTGCCACAATAGAAAGGGCGCTGATAAATTTCATGCTTGATATTCATACCAACCGTCATGGCTATACCGAGGTCCTTCCACCATTTCTTGTTAATTCAGACAGTATGACCGGAACAGGTCAGTTACCCAAATTTAGGGAGGATCTATTCAAGGTGGATGGCTGGGATCTATTTCTCATTCCTACGGCAGAGGTACCGGTTACCAATATACACAGGGATGAAGTCCTATCCTTTGATGAACTTCCCATCAAGTATGTCTCATATACTCCATGTTTCCGTTCAGAGGCAGGCAGCTGGGGTAAAGACACAAGGGGGCTTATTAGGCAGCACCAATTTAACAAGGTGGAACTGGTTAAATTCTGCTGTCCTGAAGATTCAGACCAGGAACTGGAGTCCTTAACTGCCGATGCAGAGGAGATCTTACAATACCTGGAGCTTCCCTACAGGGTGGTTTCACTATGTAGTGGTGATCTCGGGTTTGCTGCTGCTAAGACCTATGATATTGAGGTTTGGCTCCCTGGGCAGCATTTGTTTAGGGAGATCTCCTCTTGCAGTAACTTTACAGACTTCCAGGCCAGAAGGGCAAATATCCGCTTCAGAAGGAAAACTGGTAGGGGCACGGAACTCGTTCATACCCTTAACGGCTCAGGTCTGGCAGTTGGAAGGACTCTTGTGGCGGTCTTGGAGAATTGTCAGCAGCCTGACGGAAGCGTGCTTATTCCGGAGGCCCTAAGGCCATACCTGAATGGGCTATCCATTATTGGTAGAGGAGAGTAATAATCGGAGCTGGACAAGAGGATCGGAAATGAGTGGGCTGGAAAGAGTGTACAAAAGAGTTGATAGTTTCAGGCCTGAGATCATTGAAATGCAGAGAGAGCTTACCTCCCGGCCCGCCTTAGGTCTAGAGAATGGTGGCAGTGGAGAGCATGATAAGGCTGACTATGTTAAGGAACAGCTTTCGTTCCTTAAACCGGATAGTCTCTATGAAATTCATGCCCCTGACGAAAGGGCAGCCAATGGGTACAGACCGAATTTGGTCGCTATCTGGAAGGGGAGACAAGAAGAAAAGGCTGTCTGGGTACTGAGCCATCTGGATATTGTTCCCCCGGGAGATCTTTCTTTATGGACTGGTGATCCGTACGAGATAAGGGTGGAGGCAGATAAGATTATTGGTCGAGGTGTTGAGGACAACCAGCATGGTATAGTCAGTTCCTATTTTGCCGTGAAGGGTATCGTGGATTTAAAACAGGCGTTCGCTCGAAAGGTTGGTCTCGTCTTGGTTGCGGATGAAGAAACAGGCAGTAGATATGGGCTGGGATACCTTTTAAAGGAAAACAGAGATCTCTTTAAAGAGGATGATCTGATTATTGTTCCCGACGGTGGCAACGAGGAAGGGACAATGATCGAGATCGCAGAAAAGTCAATGCTGTGGCTCAAATTCACTATTACTGGTGCACAGTGTCATGCCAGCACACCAGAAAAGGGAAAGAATAGCCTCTTTGGTGTCGCTCGATTGATTTTGGAACTGGACGAGCTTAAAGAGAGATTTGACCTAAAGAACCCTATCTTTGAACCGCAGGAATCAACATTTGAGCCAACCAAGATAGAGGCAAATGTCCCCAATATAAATACCATTCCCGGAAGAGATGTCTTTTATCTGGACTGCCGAATTTTGCCAGATTATAAGGTGGATGAGATTGTTGAAGAGGCGACAGCCATAAGCGAGAGGCTGGCCAAGGAGCTTGACCTCAGGATAAAGGTTGAGGTAATTCACAGGCGGGATGGAGCATCACCAACACCGGCAGATTCCCCAGTGGTTACTGCCCTTGCCAGGGCTATAAATAGGGTAACCGGATTGACGGCAAGCCCCATGGGTATTGGAGGTGGCACCGTTGCAGCATTTTTCAGGGAAGCGGGACTTCCTGCTGCGGTCTGGTCTACTATATCCCCAACAGCCCACCAGCCAAATGAATACTGCTTGATTACGGACATTATCACCGATGCTAAGATCATGGCTACAGTTTTTTTATCTGGATAGTTATCCCAGTTGAATAGAGGTAATCGTTCACCAATGATGTTCCAGCGAGGTCGAGTTGGTCTATGTCGGCTGACCAGTTCAAATAGGCTGCCCTCCCCAATAAATTCTGATAAAAAGGTCCCGAACCATTTCCAATGACTGTCTGAAGCCTAATGGTTTGATCTTTCGATCTTTTTCCATTAAGGCAGGAGATCCTTTATTCCCATTCCCTCTCACCAACAGGGCATTACTATCAATTCAACTTTTTCCATTGACACACGAGCTGCTTTATCCTATAGAACCCTCACTAAAAGCGAGTTCTCATGGGTCAATGAATGAGCGTTATTGATCGGGCAAACAGCCCGTAGAGCTTTAATCCCAGGTGGAAGGAGGGGCTTTGTGTTTTTTGTTTGGCTAGAATTCGGTGTCTGTCTATTAATCATTGTTATTGCTGGGCAAAGAGTAGCCAAATATGGGGACATTCTTGCGGAAAAGACCGGACTGGGAGGTGCCTGGATTGGTGTAGTTTTGGTGGCTGTAGCCACCTCTTTACCGGAATTATTCACCGGCATCAGCTCCGTTGCCTTGGTAAAGGCCCCTGATTTAACCATAGGAGACCTCTTTGGAGCTAATACCTTCAACCTGCTCAATTTAGCCCTGCTAGACATTCTCTATCGCCATGGTCCTTTACTAACTGCTGCAGGTATCGGGCACGTGTTAACAGCAGGACTGAGTATGGTCCTCGTAGCCGTGGCGGCTGCTAGTATACTTATTAGCGGTATGGGTTTTGAGATGGGTGTCGGCTGGATCGGGATTTACACCCCTATCATTATTCTCCTTTATCTGGCTATTGTGAAGGTTATCTTCAACTTTGAGCGGCACCAGCATAGCGAGTTACCGGAGGCAGAGGTTGCCATTGGGCACGAATATATTTCGATCCAGAGGGCTTACCTTTCCTATGCTATAGCCGCACTATTTATAATTGGGGCAGGGACATGGCTGGCATTTATCGGCAAGGAGATAGCCGATGCTACTGGCTGGGGGGAAAGCTTTGTGGGAAGCCTTTTCATTGGCTTTACCACTACTCTGCCTGAAATCACGGTCTCTTTTTCTGCACTCCGATTAGGGGCAGTAGATCTCTGCGTCGCTAATATGATTGGCAGCAATCTCTTCAACATGACCGTCGTTGCAATAGACGATCTCTTTTACACCCGAGGGCCGGTTCTGACTGATGTTTCCTCGAGCCATGTTTTCACTGCCCTCATGGTAGTTTTAATGACTGGGATATTCGTTGCTGGGCTCATCTCCCGACCTGAACGGAAAACTCGCCTCGGGGCTAGCTGGTACGCCCTTGCTCTGATAATTGTCTTTTTAGTCGGTTCTTATGTTAATTTCAGGCTTGCTTAAGGAATCAGGTGGTTTGAAAGGCTAGCATGCCGGTATGGGATCAGAAAGAAAGGTATCGCCGCTACCCCCCTTATATTTGAATATCCTCACTTTTCGCAGCCACTGCGCGTTAATACATTATCCAAATTTCGACGTTCCGAATAATAGTTATCCTAATCTACCAATCCCTTGTTTCATTTTTCCCTTTGATTTTCTCACAGATAGAATATAAAAAAGAAGATGTTTCTCAGAGGGTTATAAGGGAGAGTATTTTAAACCTGGTGACTATCTGTCTATATATAATTCCATGTGGGTATCTTTATTTATTATGAACTCTTTACACCGGAATAGCTGGGGTACTAATCTAAGGTCTGGAGTTCGGCCATGGTAGAGATAACATGCCCACACTGTAATTATACAAAAGGCATTCCTCTTGAAAAGATACCCCCTGGGATAAGATGGATAAGATGCCCAAATTGCAGAAATAGGTTTGAATATCTGAAGAAGGGGGAAGATGTAAGAACTCATAAGAGACAAGCCACATCATGGGAGAGACGCTTACAGGTTGGGCTATGGGCAGGCATAAAACGAACAACCAAGTCCGTAATCTTCTCACCTAAGAGCATGTTTTCCACGATGCCGGTCAGAGGTGGATGGAGAGAGCCTTTGGCATTTGGACTGTTGGTAGGTTCTATCAGCGTCATGATTGCCTTTTTCTGGGAATTTATGATTGCTACCAGTGGATTTCTTAAACCTCTGTGGGGTGTTTCCATATCATTGAGCTCACCTATTCTCTTCCTGTCCTTTATCTTCCTTTCACCCCTATTAGTGACAATTGATCTCTTCATCTCAAGCTTTATCATCCATGTCTTGCTCGTTCTGGTCAGAGGAGGTAAAAACGGGTTTGAGGCCACCTTCAGGGTTGTTGCCTATTCTCAGGCAACGAGGCTCTGGAGTATAATACCACTTATAGGGAGTCCAGTAGGGTGGGTCTGGAGGACTATTGTTCAGATTATCGGGCTTAAGGAGGCCCACGAGATAAGTTATGTAAGGATAGTTGCTGCCTTCTTAATCCCCTTAGCCTTGCTCCTGCTTATTGTAACCGGTGCGTTTTTCTTGGCTATAAGGCCCTGAGAGGATGAGGTTATGGCTTTATGTTCTCATAGAGATTGAAAAAACTATTATCCATTTTGCATTTCCATGGATGCTGCGTATTACTGCTGCTATGCTTTTTTCTGTGAGGATTAACTATCAGGCAAGAAGACAAAGATATCATCCTAACGGCACTCTACGCTCGTTATTTGTCCGTGGTGGCCAAAGTTTTTCATGAGACTAATGATGTCCACGAAAATAGATTACAAAAAGGCATTGAATAAGGCCCAGTTATCTGCAGTCACAGCTCTTGATGGCCCAATCCTTGTAATCGCAGGAGCTGGAAGCGGAAAGACGAGGACCCTGGTTTACAGGGTCGCCTGGCTGGTAGAAAAGGGTGTGCTACCAAGGGAGATACTTCTTCTCACCTTTACAAGAAAGGCGGCTAAAGAGATGTTGGAGAGGGCATCAAGGCTCACAAACAAGAGGTGCAGAGAGGTTTCTGGAGGTACATTCCATTCCCTTGCCCAGCATGTTTTAAGGGAAGAAGCAAGAAGGATCGGCTTCAGTCCATCATTTAGCATCATGGATAGAGCGGACATGGAGGAGGCAGCTCATGCCCTTATTACTGAGGTAGACGGAGAAAAAAGGCCTATGAGGTTTCCTAAGAGTTCTACCATCTCAGCTGTTTTTAGTAAAGCGGCGAACATGGAGAAGTCCCTTTCTGAGATTATGGAGATAGAATATCCTCAATTTTTGCCCATTTTTCCACAGATGGAACACCTGCTTCAAATCTACAAAGAATACAAGAGAAAAAACAATCTCATGGACTATGATGATCTTATCCTTTTTTTAAGGCTGCTTTTGAAGGAAAATGAAGATATTAGACTAACTCTGGCGAACAGATACAGATATATCATGGTTGATGAATATCAGGATACAAATACTATCCAGGCAGATATCATCCGTTATCTTGGTTCTTCCCATAGAAATGTTATGGTTGTTGGTGATGATTCTCAATCGATATACTCTTTCCGAGGGGCCAATTTCAGGAATATGTTTGAATTTCCAGATTATTTTCCAGAGGCAAGAATCATAAAACTGGAAGAAAATTATAGATCTACTCAGCCTATACTTAGCATGACCAATGCCCTTATGGATCAGGCGACCCAGAAGTATACCAAATGCCTCTTTACAAGGAGAAGCGGTAATGAAGTACCCTTAGCTATTGACACCGGAACCGAGCGTGATCAGGCAGTCTATGTATGCAGAGCTATAGAAACTCTGTTGGATGAGGGATGGGCACTGAGGGATATAGCTGTTCTATTTAGGGCTGGCTATCATTCATTTGAGTTAGAACTTGAACTTGCCCGCCGTGCTATTCCCTTTGCCAAATACGGAGGTTTTAAGTTTATGGAGTCTGCGCATATCAAAGATCTCTTAGCTCACCTCAGAGTCATTATTAATAAGGAGGACATTCTGAGTTGGGGTCGCCTCCTGCGGTTAATAAGAAATATTGGCGCGGCAAAGAGTCAGGCAATCATAGAGTGGATGAAAAAAGGGGATGTATTGCCAGCAAGGATAGATAAATGGCCAGGGAGCAAGAAGGAAAGAGAGGGACTGGTTAAATTAGCCAAACTTATGGGTAGCCTTTCCACAGCAAATCTAAGGCCCGAGAAGGCGGTGGACCTTGCAGCTGAATATTACAACCCCTTCCTAAAGGAAAGATTCGATGATTTCCCAAGGAGGCAGCTGGAGTTAGAGCAGTTGATTTCAATGGCATCAAGGTATAGAGGCCTGCGGGCATTTTTAGATGACCTCTCCCTTGAACCTCCGGCAAGCCCGGTAGATGTTAGGCCTCTAGATAGGGAAGATTATTTGACCCTCTCTACCATACATTCAGCTAAGGGCCTTGAATGGGGAGTGATTTTTATAATCTGGCTGGTGGACGGACGCTTTCCGCCTGAGAAGTCCTTTTTGAATACAGAGAGCCTTGAGGAAGAGCTCAGGTTGCTATATGTTGGAGCCACGAGGGCGAAGGATAAACTTATCATGGTCTATCCAGGGCAAGGGGTGGTGTATAATCCTGAAGGATGGGGCGGTAATTACCGTAGAGGTCTTTCATCATTTATCAGGGCCCTACCTCAAGATGTTATTGAGCACCGCTCCTTTGTGTCGGCCCATATTTCCCCTGATGGCGCAATCTTAAGATCAGGACTTTTTACTGGGTCCATGGATCGACCTGCGGCAAACCTATCAGAGCTAAAACCAGGTGACAGGATCAATCATCCAGCCTTTGGCGCAGGGGTAATAGCCAGGTTTCTGAGTGAGGACAGGGTGGAGGTCATCTTTAAGGATAGGGGCATCAAGTTGCTTCACCTTGGCTATACGAGTTTAGAGAAGGTTTAGCCCTACTGCGTAATGGTGCACTGGTTACACCCGAGTGAGACAAATGGGCCCTTACAGGGTGGGGCAGTTTTCTCGAGGCGATCTCCCCTGTGTGAGTCCCTATTTGGGATGAACAGTTACGAATATTACTAATGGATATCCCAGATCTACATCGCTGGAATGTGACATATGAAGAGGCAGTTAACATCCAGAAGTGTCTGAAAGACGAGGTTATTCTAAAGAAGATAGATAAGAAAATCAAATATATTGCCGGGTTAGATGTCGCTTATGCAAAAGGATCTAAGACAGTATGGGCAGGGGTTGTTGTTCTTGATTTCCCCTCATTAGTGAGAAGAGAAGAGAGATGGTCTCAAAAGAAGGTTTCTTTTCCCTATATCCCTGGTCTTTTAAGCTTTAGAGAGATTCCCGCCTTGCTCGATGCACTTAAGAAGATAGAGTTGGAGCCAGATTTGATCTTCTGTGATGGGCAGGGTATTGCGCACCCGAGGGGCCTTGGTCTTGCCTCCCATTTGGGGGTGCTTTTACATAAGCCTACCATTGGCTGTGCAAAATCCCCTCTTATAGGTGAATTTGGTCCGGTGGGGGAAAAGAGGGGCGACTATGTGTATCTCAGATATCAACAAAGGGTTATCGGAGCCGTGATTAGGACGAGATCAGGGGTCAAGCCTATCTTTATTTCTCCGGGATATGGGATACAGCTAAAAGATTGTATAAGGTTTGTTCTTGAAACATGTTCCCCTTACAGAATCCCTGAACCCACCAGACAGGCCCACCTCCTTGTAAGTTCGGTTAGATGCACAAAAATAGATAATTCGAGGAAGCGTTCTGGTCCAATATGAGTTTTTTATCTGGTTTTATAGCTATAGTCGGGCCACCTAACGTTGGCAAATCTACCCTTTTGAATAAGTTTCTTGGGCAAAAGATAGCCATAACATCACCAAGGCCCCAGACTACCAGGAATAGGATCGTGGGAATTTATAATGGGGATGACTGCCAGATGGTATTCATAGACACCCCTGGCATCCATCAAACAAGATCCTTGCTCCATAAAGGCATGGTTAGATCGGCTAAAGCTTCTTTGGGTGAAGTTGATATTATACTCCTCGTGGTCGGATTAGAGGAAGAGGCTCAGAGTGATGAGTTGAAGATTATCTTAGGACTCCTGAAAAAACCAGCTAAACCGGCCATCCTGGCCATAAACAAGATAGATCTGATCAAGAAAGAAAGACTACTTCCTATAATTGAAGCATACAGCAAACTTCACTGTTTTGATTGCATTATACCTATATCCGCACTCTGTGGTGATGGGCTGGAGATCTTAAGAGAGGAGCTAAAGAAGAGGCTTTCTCCAGGTCCTCAGTTCTTTCCTCCTGAGATGCACACGGATAAGTCCGAGGAATTTCTAATAGCCGAGATTATAAGGGAGAGGATATATTATGAGACAAGAGAAGAGTTACCGTATTCTTGCGCTGTGGTGGTTGAAAGGTTAGAGGAAGACCCGGCAAGGGATCTCCTTACTGTCATGGCTGTTATATGTGTGGAAAAGGCATCACAGAAAGGGATGATAATAGGGAAAAACGGAAAAATGATTAAAAAGATAGGAAGAGGGGCAAGGATTGAAATAGAAAAAATGTTTTCCCTGAGGGTCTATCTGGAACTTTTCGTTAAGGTAGAAAAAAAGTGGAGCAGCGATACGGGTTCGTTGAGAAGGCTTGGATATTAAACAAGAAAACCAGCCACTCTCGAGCGGCTGGTTTCTGTTAGGAGAAAAGAGCTATTACGTTCTGATTGTAATAATCTGCAAGATCCTTGCCAGGATAATAGACTGCGGGCATCATCAGATAACCGCTTATTTTCATTAAATAATTTTGTGATTTTGGGATTTTTACCTTGTCTCTCTTTTTCCCCGGGAGTACAACTTTTTGTACCAGAAGAGTAATAAATACAAATTAGTTTAAATAACTTACTGAATGTACGGCATAAATCGAGGTTCAAATTTTTAAACCTCTAAACTACGATCTTGTACTTTTTCATTTTATGCTGAATAAGGCTTTTTGTAATGCCAAGCATCTTTGCAGCATGGGACTGAATATTGTTGCACTGGCTCAAGGCCCTTCTTATTAACTTCTCCTCAATCTGCTCAAGTGTTTCTTGCAGTGGGGCGTTTCGGGGGATGAATCTATCCACACTGAGTTCTTCTTGTTTTCCAGAAAAGTCGTGTGGTAGATCCTCTGTGCCTATTAATCCATCGGAGTTCATCACCAGGGCCCTTTCAATGATATTTTCCAGTTCTCTGATATTCCCGGGCCAGTTATAGCTATAGAGCAGCTTCCACACCTCTGGAGCCAGCTCTATCTTTGTCTTGTCGGATGGCTGGAACTTTTCAATAAAATGTGCAACAAGAAGGGGGATATCTTCAGTCCTATCTCTTAAAGGCGGTACCTCTACCTGAACCACATTAAGGCGATAGAAAAGATCCTCTCTGAATACCCCTCTGTCTACATCTTCTCTTAATTTACGATTAGAGGCTGCCAAAATCCTGACATCCACTTCAATGCTCTTAGTTCCTCCCACCCGTTCAAATTCCATCTCCTGCAATACCCTGAGGAGCTTTACCTGCAGTGAAGGTGGCATCTCTCCTACCTCATCCAGAAATAGGGTTCCACCATCAGCCAGTTCAAATCGCCCCTTTTTCATGGCCACAGCTCCGGTAAAGGCACCCCTCTCATGACCGAAAAGTTCACTTTCTAACAAGGTTTCAGTCAATGCACCGCAGTTTATGGAGATAAAGGGTCTGTCTTTCCTCGGGCTGTTATAATGAATGGCCTTGGCAATAAGTTCCTTGCCTGTGCCGGACGGGCCTGTGATCATTACAGATGCCTTAGATTGAGCAACTTTCCCAATCATATCATAGATCTCGAGCATGGGCTTGCTCTTACCAATAATATTTCCATATTTGTAGCGATCTGAAAGGGCCTCACTGAGCAGCTTGTTTTCCTTTTTAAGCTTATAGAGTTCGAGGGCTTTTTTTATGGTTAGCTTCAATTCCTCATTCCTGAAGGGCTTTGTGATGTAATCGTAGGCCCTCTTTTTCATAGCCTCCACTGCCATCTCTATTGTCCCGTATGCAGTCATCATGATGACCGGCAGTTCGGGGTCCACCTTCTTCGCCTCTTCTAAGAGTTCCATCCCGTTCATCCTGGGCATTTTCATATCCGTAATAACTAGATCCAGATCAGTTTCCCTGATCAGACGGAGGGCATTGAGGACATTATCTTCTGCGATGATCTCGTAACCCTCGGGAGCCAGCAGGGCTTCAAGGATAACCAGATAGTTCTTTTCATCGTCTACGATCAAGATCGTTTCCATATAGAGGGCCTCTTAATCTATAGT
This sequence comes from Deltaproteobacteria bacterium, assembly GCA_020349945.1. Classification (GTDB taxonomy): domain Bacteria; phylum Desulfobacterota; class DSM-4660; order Desulfatiglandales; family B25-G16; genus JABXJZ01. Next base: position 1,083,988 of record CP070704.1, on the reverse strand, counting down.
TTTCGCGGCAATGTAACGAATACACTGGTGCCCACTTCTTCCTCACTCTCTATCCATATAGACCCTTTGTGTCCATCTATGATCTTTTTCACAATAGACAGCCCAAGACCGCTTCCCTTCTCCTTTGTCGTAAAAAAGGGATTAAAGATCTTTTTGCCATTTTCTGCGCTGATCCCGATCCCGGTATCTTGAATCTCTACTCGATAATCTTCCTTCTCCTCTTCAATCTCAATACTGATACTGCCCCCGTCCTTCATTGACTGAATTGCGTTTATGAAAATATTCAAAAATGCCCTGTAAAGAAGCTCTGGGTCTGCCTTAATAATAAATGATCTTCCATGCAGGTTTCCATTATTTATTATGATCCCTTTCTTGTCTAATTCAGGTCGCAGGAAAGAGAGGTTTCTATCGATAATTTCTTCAAGGTGACAATCTTGCAGATTGGGCACCTGTGGCCTGGCAAAGTCGAGAAAGTCAGTTACAATAGTATTAAGGCGCCCTGACTCCTCAATAATGACATTAGATAGTTTTTCCTGGCTCTGATCGTGCCCCGATTTCTCTGCCAGGAGTTCGGCGGTACTCCTGATTATGCCTAAGGGGTTTTTTATTTCGTGAGAAACGCCAGCGACCATTTCACCAAGTACAGCTAAACGTTCCGCTTGATTCAGTTGATCCTCTAGTAGCTTCTGTTCCTGTGACCTCTTTCTAAGGGTATGTTCAGCCTTCCTTACTACCAGGAGGAGGGCCAGAAATATGAGAAACATAATCGCAAGAGATACGGCAAAGATAAGATATCTGAATTTTACCATAGACTCGTATTCTTTTGTGAGATCTTGGGTCAATTCAAATACTCCCAATATGCCTATATAGGAAAAAGGCGGCTCTGCCTTAAAGGGTATAAACGTCCTGAGCTTCTTTTCCTTTGCAAAATCCATGAACCATGTTCCAAAAATTGCAGGTTCACGAGAAGTGAGGCGTGAGCTATGTTTTCCCTCAAGGGCAATTTTGTAGCCCATACCTGCTATGCCAGTCAATCCGATCAGACCCCTGTCCGTACTGTAGGCAATTTGCCCTTTATGGATATCATATATATTGACCTTTTCTATGTTAAAGGAGTGTATAGTATTCCTAACTATTTTATCCATCAGATCAGATTGTTCCTTTTCTCTCAGCTTGATTGCCCCGTATTTTCGAAGAACAGGGAGAACAAAATAGTGAAATACCTGATGATTCAGGTTTTCTGCTATAAGGACAGCGTCATTTTCATGGTTATTCATCAGAACCGTTGTAGCCCGCTCCGAAATAACCATTGAGAGGACAAAGCTTGAAATAATGAGGATCCCAAGGCTTGTATAGGCAAAAAACTTAACCAATCTGAACCGCTTAGTATCAGGTCGGATATTTTCTGAATTGCCTTCCATACTACCAAAAACCCCCTTAAGCATAGACGTTCATAACTAGAGATTCTAGCTTTCCCAAGTCGATCTTACCTCCTGGCTTATCACTATGACGAAGCATCATTGTAGTTGTACGCTTTCTAGATAATTACTGATTGCCCTGTCGTATTGCCAGGTATGGCTAAAGACTTTTTTAGCAAGCTCAAATCGTGTCTTTAAGGTTGTCTGCCCAGATTCTGTGATTTCCTTTAATACCCTAGGATAATCTGATGGATCAACAATAACGGTCACATACCTAAAGTTCTTGGCCGCTGATCTGAGCATAGAAGGACCACCTATATCGATGTTCTCCACGGCTTCTTCTAGCGTACATCCATCCTTTGCAACCGCTTGTTCAAATTGATATAGATTAACGACAACCAGGTCTATATTTTTTATGCCATGGATCCTCATCATCTGAATATCTTGTTGGTTATCTCTCCTTCCCAACAATCCCCCATGTACCTTTGGATGAAGCGTTTTGACTCTGCCATCCATCATCTCAGGAAAACCAGTATACTCAGATATATCCAAGACCGTTATTCCTTCCTCTCTTATTGTCCTTGCTGTACCCCCGGTCGAAAGCATTTCTATGCCTAATCTCTCAAGAGATCTTGCAAACTCAACTATACCAGTCTTATTCGTGACACTTATAATGGCTGTGGATACCGTATTCATTTTACATCCTCCTGTTGATGAGAGTTAAGGTTTTCAAAGCCCTTCAGATGGGTATTGTAATAAAAAGCGTAAAAGGAGCGGCCCATTTTGTCAAGCCAATTAAGCCTTGAACCTTGTGAACACCAGTGGCATGATAGGTTGTGAGATTGAGGCCTGGCATTTTTGCCTGCCCTGTGGTAGTTCCCCTACCGGGATTACACAGGGTGAATCCAAAAGCCATTGGTGAGAGCTGAAGGGCGTTATCTAAAGGTCTCAATGATGAGAAAAAGAGATGTTGGTGGGCTTGTGACAAGGGTATATTTAGTCAGACATGGACAGACAGAGTGGAACAAGAACCGAATATTCAGGGGGAGGATAGACATTCCCTTAAATGAAAAAGGGCATAGGGAGGCAGAGGCTATAGCTAAGGCCCTGAAAGATAGAAATATTGATGCTATTTATACAAGTCCGCTCAGGCGTTCCATTGAGACCGCTCGACCAGCTGCAGAATTTTTTGATCTTGAAATAGTATGCGTTCCTGGATTAATTGATATAAGCTACGGTGACTGGGAGGGCTTACCATTTAATGAAGTAAAAAAGAGATACAAGAATCAATACACAAAATGGGAAAAGAGGCCAGACTTGGTAAGGTTCCCTCAGGGGGAGACTCTTAATGAGGTAAGGGGGCGATCTTTTTGTGCAATGAAGGACATTGTAAAAGAAAATCCTGGCAAATCAGTCCTTATTATTCCTCACAGGGTTATAAACAAGGTTCTTTTATGTGCAATTTTAGGCATCGGTAACTCACATTTCTGGGAGATTAAACAGGATACGGGGTGCATTAATTTGATTGAATATTCCTCTGACGCGTTTGTTCTATCCCTGATGAATGATACCTGTCATTTGAAGGCAATAGCAGATGGGACATTTCAACCCGATTTTTAGCTCCTTTCCAGAGCAGCTTATGATACCGGCTATCCAATGCTTCTGATCATATCTTAAAGCTCACAGCTGATTGCTGACTGCTGAGCGCCTATTTAAACACCACCTTTCCGTTCTCAACGCCAACATTAACAGTATCTCCATCTACTATATCACCACTCAATATCTTTAATGCCAGCTCATCCTCAATGTGATGTTGAATGACCCTCTTGAGGGGTCTCGCGCCATAGACAGGATCAAATCCAATATCAGCCAGGAATTCTCTTGTCCCGTCTGTCAGATTGAGGCTTATCTTACGGTCCTGAAGCCTTCTTTTTAAGTGCCCTATTTGTATATCAACGATTCTCTTTATCTCTTTCCTGCCGAGGGAGTTAAATATTATAGTCTCATCTATCCTGTTTAAGAATTCCGGCCTAAAGGTTGCCTGGAGCATCTCCATGACGCGGGTGCTCATTGTTTCTTTATCCTTACCGGCAAGTTCCTTGATTATCTGACTTCCAATATTGGATGTCATGATCAGGACCGTGTTCTTGAAATCAACGGTCCTTCCCTTGCCATCGGTCATTCTGCCATCATCTAAGATCTGAAGAAGGATATTGAATACATCCGGGTGCGCCTTCTCTATTTCGTCAAAAAGAATGACTGAATATGGATGTGTTCTCACTGACTCAGTAAGATATCCTCCCTCTTCATAACCGACATAGCCTGGTGGTGCTCCTATCATTCTCGCTACCGAGTGTTTCTCCATGTATTCGGACATATCTATCCTGATCATGTATTGCTCATCGTCAAACAGGAACTCGGCCAGCGCCTTTGCAAGCTCAGTTTTGCCCACCCCTGTGGGGCCAAGGAAGACAAAGGAGCCAATAGGTCGGTTTGGATCCTGGAGACCTGAGCGCGCCCTCCGGACCGCATTGGCTACTGCGATTACCGCATCATTCTGTCCCACTACTCTCTTTTCAATTCTCTCCTCCATTTTGAGCAGCTTCTCTCGTTCTCCCTCCATCATCCTCTCTATTGGTATGCCAGTCCATTTGGATACTACCTCGGCAATGTCGTCGCTATCTACCTCCTCTTTGAGCATCTTTCTGTTGGACTGGAGCTCAGTGAGCTGGCTGTTTTTCTCCGATAGGCTTTTTTCAAGCTCCAAAATAGTACTGTACCTGAGTTCTGCTGCCTTTGCCAGGTCTCCCTGCCTTTCAGCAACCTGGGCCTCTGACTTGGCTGAGTCTATGTTTTCCTTTATTCCCCTGATCTGGGCGATAATGTCTTTTTCCTTGTGCCAGTGGCTGGTCATCTCATCCGCCTGCTTTTTCAGGTCTTTCAATTCCTCATCAATCTTCTTCAACCGTTGTTTAGATGGGTTATCCGACTCTTTCTTGAGTGCCTCTCTTTCTATCTCAAGCTGGGTTGTCTTTCTTCTCAGATCATCTATCTCAGATGGCATGCTATCGATCTCTATCCTCAGCCTGCTGGTTGCCTCATCAACTAGGTCTATTGCCTTGTCAGGGAGAAAACGATCGGTAATATATCTGTTGGAAAGCACGGCAGCAGAGACCAGGGCAGAGTCCTTGATCCTGACACCGTGGTGGACCTCGTATTTCTCTTTAAGACCACGTAATATGGAGATGGTGTCTTCTACACTTGGTTCCGCTACAACAATTGGCTGGAAGCGTCTCTCCAGGGCAGCATCCTTTTCTATATATTTCCTGTATTCCTTGATTGTTGTTGCCCCCACACACCTGAGTTCACCCCGGGCCAGGGCAGGTTTGAGCATGTTAGATGCATCCACCGCTCCCTCGGCAGCCCCGGCGCCTACAAGGGTATGAAGCTCGTCTATGAAGAGAATGATAGAGCCTTCCGCCTCTGTCACCTCCTTGAGAAAGGCCTTGAGCCTATCCTCAAATTCGCCCCTATATTTTGCTCCTGCGATTAACGCGCCCATATCGAGGGCAACTACCCTCTTGTCTTTTAAGGTTTCAGGAATATCTCCATGAACGATTCTCTGAGCCAGGCCTTCAGCAATGGCAGTCTTACCTACTCCAGGCTCGCCTATTAAAACAGGGTTATTCTTTGTCCTCCTGGAAAGAACCTGGATTACCCGTCTGATCTCATCATCTCTTCCTATTACCGGGTCAAGCTTATCCTTTTCAGCCATATCTGTGAGATCGCGGCTAAACCGTTCTATAGCCTGGTATTTATCCTCTGGATTTGCATCAGTTACCCTCTGGGAACCTCTGATATCTATGAGGGCTTTTAGTATAGCATCCCTGGTTAATCCATTGGAGGCTAAGATTTTGGCAGCCGTTCCTTCTCTATCCTCTGTTATACCCAGAAGAAGGTGCTCTACACTCACATATTCATCCTTCATCTGGGCTGTCTCTTTTATGGCCTGATCAAGTACCCCTTTTGATCGAGGGGAAATATAGGCACTTCCATATCCAGCCCCACTAACAGAAGGTAATTGATCAAGGGCCTTATTCAAGGCTTGAAGGATGGCATCCTCCTTGACACCTATCTTCCCGAGAAGGGGTGGGATTATGCCCTCTCTCTGCTCAAGAAGGGCACAGAGCAAATGCTCAGGTTCGATCTGCTGATGGCCTTTTCTTGAGGCTATCTCTTGAGAATTCTGAATAACCTCCTGGGCCTTGAGTGTAAACTTATCAAAACGCATAATGGTTTTTCCTCCTCCAGTAATCTTTTTGTAAAGATTTATAGGGGTCAGATATCAGCAGTCCGTCATTCTAATTCAAAACCTCAAAACACGGTTAGTCATCTGCCCAACTTCCACATGGAGATAACTCCCGAACTGTAACTTGTTTTCCCGAACCCTGATAGCCGGACCCCGCAAACTGTTTAACTCTTCGCTTAAAAGTTAAGAATTGGTTAGGTGGTTGTCAATGATACCTTTTTGGGGATTTCGGATGTTCACCCTGTTAGAGAGAAAGCCACTTCTCAATTGCGGCAGGAAGAAGAGACGAATAAATTTCGGACGCAGGGTGTGACCCTGAGGGCTACTGTACAACCTCACCTGAATCATATTGACCCAACTGGCGCTGCAGCATCAACTGGTTCGCATGTTCCTGTTTCTTGTATGTGAGGTATTCTTCTTTGCTCATCTCGAACAGTTGCTTTTGATGCTGATCCGTTAGATCATACCATTGGCTAACACGCTTCTCAAATCGCTTTTCCTTGGGGAATTTAAGGGTGTCCATGTATGCCTGTATAGCAAAATAGTAGCGAACCGCATTGCGTTCCATTACGCCTCTGGTGCCACTTACATAAACAGGGCTGCCTTGGCTATCGGTATTGACGACACTGAAGCCGAACTTGCCGCGGCCAAGTGTTGCAAAGTAGCCTTTCATGGCCATCCGTGCGAATGAGCCATAACTGTAAGCATAGCTAAAATGAACAAACGTGCTCCCCTCCTCTAAGGGCATTGCCTCAAGGTCGATTCGGTAATCCTTGGTCTTCAGGGGGCCGTGATCTGCAGTCAGTGAAATCTTGAGGTATTCGGGTTGTTGCTCAATGATGCGGTAGTCGTATTTCAGCTGATATGTATCTTGAGGGGGCTGGTAGAATTTGCGCCCACTGTAAAACGTTACCAGCCACTTGTTCTTCAATTTCCTGTAGGTACATGCCTTGATATTGAAATGGAGTAGGGCGATATCGCACCAGGTAGCCGGTACCTGGAGCATGCTTCGTAGGTCATTAAAGGGATGTTCAATGATACCGTAGGCGCCGCCCTGTAAGGAATTATCTTCTTCGAAGGACTCGACGTGGATGGGAATGCAGAACTGGTTTTTCAGCAAATCTGCTTTGATCTCATGATACTTTAGGAGCAGACCTTCACTGCCAGCATGCAATGGTCCGGCACTGAATGCAGAAGCGCACCAAAGAAGGCATACTGAAGCTATAGTATGCACTCTGAGTCGCAGGGCACGTGTTACATACATTAGTTGCAAATTCCGGTTGCTTCTAACTTGACATTGCAATGCTCATCCTGAGGTTACCTGCCCATTTCGGAAAATGTCAAAGGCTTACCCCATTTTCACTCATTCTATTGCACCCTAAATTTGTCAACCAGATCCATCGCACAAGATAGGTCCCTTAAGACATAATCTGCCCCTGCTTCTAATAATGACTCATAACTATAAGGTCCTGTCGAAACTACAACTGAAGTTGCGCCAAAGGGTTTTGAGCACTGCACGTCCTTGGGTGTATCACCTACAACTACACAATCGCCGTAGGGGATATCAATGTTTTTCGTTTTTCTTAATTTTTCAACAGCTATAGGAAGAAGGGCATTTCTGTCTTCGTTATCATCACCAAATGCACCAACTGGGAAATACCGGTTTAGGTCGAGTGCACCGAGCTTTATCCGGGCACCCTGCTCAATATTCCCTGTTAAGAGTCCAAGCCAGTAACCATCCATTGCGTTTAAGGCATTCAGGAGTTCTATCGCCCCGGGCTTTATATGCCTTCTCTTGTTGTTTATTTCTACTTTTAGGTTCTTTAAATACCGTGATAAAATGGAAACTAGGACTCCATCGCCAGAAGGTAAGCCGTGAACAGACAGGCCCTCTTTTATTATCTGGATGTCAGTTTTACCGGCCATTGCTATGCCAGCGAAGGCATCCCTGATAGAGAACATTTGATAAAAAGCCTTGTTGACCGACCTCCTACCAGCTCCACCAGGGTCAATAAGGGTGCCGTCTATGTCAAACAATACGAATTTATTTGCCATTCTGTGCAAAACTTCTGGCAGGACTTATTATTAACAATACCTCTTTTCCTGGGCTCACCTAACATTTTTTCGGCGGGAAAGGCCTTTCCCCTCCCTGTTAATCTTACTCCTCAAGACTCCAGAGCACTTGAAGGTTACCACCCTCCTTTCCCCCAGCATCAAATCTTCCCCAGTTTGAGGGTTTCTTCCTCTCCGTTTCCTCTTGTCTTTTACACAAAATTTCCCAAATCCACTGATCAAGACGTCCTCGCCGTTTTCCAGAGCCTTTTTGATGATTTCTAAAAGGGATTCAACCAACTCGGCGGATTTGGTTTTGGGTAGGTTTAGTTGGTTGTAGATAGAATCGATCAGATCTGCTTTCGTAAGGGTCATGACTTGGTACTCCTTTTAGGCAAGATTGACAGTTATCTTAGAGCGTCCATTACAAGGAATCATACTTACTTTAAAAAAAATGATTTTGTCAAGCACTTCCGGATAATGAACCTTTTCTTAGATATGAGCAACTGAGGTCTGACCAGATCTGTCAAACCAATGTGCTAGAAGATCTTTCAATAATGGTGGGAAGTTGGGGCCATGTGACTTAATATATTTAGGCCATTTCCAGTAGTATCGCATTACCGGGAGGTTCTGCTTCCAATGTATGGATTCTTTGGCTGTCCCCTGTTGGAGGTTGGACTGGAGATAATCCCGGCTTTTTAGTCAGTTGTGGCGTGCGATCCCTTCTTCCTCTCCCTCCGCCGGGCTGACCACCATGGGTGAGAGGCAAGATATTATCTATTTCGTCCTTACCAGGGTAATATCCTTTGACTCCTTTACCCTTTTAATATATTCTTTATCTTCATATTATAACCTTTCTTCCTTCTTCAAAAAATTTGATTTTACTTGCTCAGTGGAGGTTGTGCTCTCTTAAACCAGCTTTAAAAACAAAGATCTTGTAAAAGGAGACACCCATGTTATTAGACCCTTTGCTTGGTTTATTCTCCAATGACCTCGCCATTGACCTGGGTACGGCCAATACACTGGTTTACGTTAAGGACAAGGGGATCGTCTTGAATGAGCCTTCTGTGGTGGCG
>CP070704.1:1060284-1075033 GCA_020349945.1 Deltaproteobacteria bacterium | reverse complement strand
CCTTGAAGGCCTTCGGATCGGCTATGGGGTCAGCGCTCTTCCCGCGCTGATCTACAATCAGGGCCTTAAGCCCCTTGGCTCCCATAACCGCACCCAAGCCCCCTCGACCTGCGGCGCGGCAGGGGCGACCATCGATGTCAGAAGACTGTATAGAAGCTGCTGCCAGCCTATACTCACCAGCTGGCCCGATACAGAGCACTGAGGCTTTCTCTCCATAGACCTCAAGGATCTTTTCCACGAGTTTGTAAGTTCGCATTCCTTTATACTCTTGGGCTGGAATAAGGCTTGCGTCTCCCTTCTCGTCTATCCTGAGGAAGCTGAGTTCTCCTTCCGGCGCTTGCCCTTCTATAACGACCGCAGTAATCCCCAAATGGCCTAAAGCCGCACCAACGGTACCCCCTGCATTGCTCTCTTTGATTGTCCCTGTCAGCGGGCTTTTGGCCCCTATGGATATTCTGCTGGTATTCGCCAGAGTTGTGCCACTTAAAAAACCCGGGGCAACAATAAGCTTATTTTCCGGTCCCAGAGGATCACATTTTGGCGGCACCTCTGCATTGATCATGATTGATGTAAGGCCTCTGCCGCCAAGCCCCATGTAATCGTGTGGCACATCTTCAACACTAACGGCTTTTGTGCCCATGTTCACTCTGATAATCTTCATACCCGGCCTCCTTTCATTGATGTTACCCCCCAATCCTTACATGAAACGTAACCATTTAGCTCATCCTTCACTGCACCATTGCTTCCCTTAGATAGTCAAGCACCTGAGCCATATGGCACCCTGCGTGGGACTAAAAAAACACCCTGAAACAACGATGACTGTATTCCGTGCTACAGACGCAAAACCGGTTTGATCACGACCCCCTTCTCCATGTCTTCCACCGCCTTTTCTATGTCATCGAATGGATAGAATTGGATCATTTGGTCAAAGGGACACCTCCCTTGCTTGTACAACTCAATAAGCTTGGGGATAAACTGATCCGGAACGGCATCGCCTTCAATGATCCCCTTAATTGTCCGGCCGTTCATGATCCGGTCCATATCCAGAACCACCTCGGTACCCGGTGCCACAACACCAACCAGCCCGCTCACCCCGAGAATGGGCAGGACATCCACGGTCTGCCGAAACACCTTGGGATTACCAACACACTCAAGGCTGAAATTCGGACCCCCACCGGTAATGTCCTGGATCGACGCAACCGGATCCCCCTTGCTGGCATTGACGACATGCGTGGCACCCATTTCTTTCGCCACTTTCAAGCGACCCTCATGGATATCCACAGCAACAATAGGAGCACACTCGCATACGACCGCAGCGAGCACAGCACTCATCCCCACCGGGCCGACACCAAATATGGCAATGGAAGTCCCGGGGCTGGCTTGAAGCGAATTCATAACCGCGCCAGCACCGGTCATAACACCGCACCCCAATGGCCCAAGGATCTCAAGGGGAACGTCTTTCGGCACCTTTACAACGTTGCGCTCGGTGGCCAATGCATAATTAGCAAAAGAAGACTGGCCGAAAAAAGAACCATGGATGACTTGATGGCCCTTGCGCAAGGTCGTGGTACCATCCGGACGTGCACCGCTGAAATTGAGCGGTAAGAAATTCACACAATAGGAATCTTTGCCTGCCTTGCATGAGGTGCATGCCCCACAGGACATCCAGCTCAATGCCACATGATCACCCGGTTTTACCTTGGTCACCCGCGCCCCCACCTTTTCAACAACGCCAGCCCCTTCGTGCCCAAAGACACTCGGCAGCGGGATCGGCAAATGTTGGTCCCGGGCGGCCAGATCCGTGTGGCATATGCCGGCACCGACGATCCGAACCAGCACCTCATCGTCGTTCGGGTCACTGAGTTCAAGTTCTTCAATGCTGAAATTTCCCGATTTCTCAAAAACCACCGCGGCCCTAATTTTCATTTTTCCCTCCTGATCTTAGGTGCAATTTATATCTTGAATTCCAGGAAACGGTCATATTAGGTCTAGCTCATTTAGGGATTCCCAGACTCTCGGATTAATGCGCCGATTATTCTTTTCCATTCTGCGAGATACTTTTCCCTGTCTGTGTATGCCGGAAGAACCCATTCCATCTTTAACTTGATAATTCCCTGGCCCACTCAGGCTCCCCGCACTTCATCAGTAAGAAACGCCAGATCGTCAATGAGCAAACGAAGTCCGAAACTATGAAACTTAAAATCTTCATTTTCCCCCAGCACTTATGACAGCAAAGGGGGTCAGCTTCATAATCAATGATCCTGGAGAGATACATCCGGGGGTATCTCGTAATCCTGGTTGAGTGGCGCATTAACTCTCAGGACGTGATCGACCAACTGTTGCATCTGTTTGTCTTCAGGGACATCCCGGAGCCACGCGTAACCCGTAGAACAGCCCTACTCATATTTATATTTGACTACCGGGGCTTTTGGATCTGCTGACCATTCCTGCATCGAGCCGTCATATATCTTTACATTGGTATATCCAATCGCCTGGGTGAGCACAAAGTACAATGGGCTGGCATATCCTCCAACACCACAATAGACAATGATCTCCTGGGACGCATCCTTACCAAGCACCGCAGAGGCCATTTCTTTCGCTACGTTGCAATCTTTCCAAGTTCCGTAAGTGACCACTCCATTTTTATCTTTTGCAAAGGTCCAGAGCCAAGGACTGGGCAAGCATTTCGCACTTGGGATATGACCTGCTCTTTGAGTCCAAGGTTCCTGTATTAACCCAAAGTAAACATCAGCCTCTCTCGCCTCGACTATGACCGATTTTCCGATCTTATCTTCAACATAGCCCTTTGGGACAAACATTGCCTTATTTACTACCCCGGTGTATGGGAGTGCGGTTGGCGTAACGGGTACGGTAGAGGTAGTTTTTCCCTCTGCTGCCCACTTGTCGTATCCCCCGTTAAGGATAGCCACGTTTTCAATCCCGGCATACAGGAGCGTAATGGCAACCCTGGCAGCATCAGCGAGTGCATAGCCGGCATAGGGTTCAACTGTTCTCCCCACAACCACGACGAGGGAGTTGCCCGTGATCCCCGCGTTGCCAATCGTAGTAAACAGAGCCCCCTGTTCCGGCAATTCCATCCAGGGCACTTCTTTACAGAATAGATTGACGTAAAAGTTTCCAAGACCGGGGACATTGATTGCGCCGGGGATATGACCTTTTGCATAGTTGTCGGGAGCCCTGACATCAAGTATCACCAGGTTGGGAGTATCGATGTGATCCTCCAACCACTGAGTGGACACAAGAGGCTCAATCGCCCGGGTTGCGGGGCTACCATCAACACACAAAGGAAATGCTAATAGTGCCATGAGTATTGAGCCACACAATACCTTCTTTTTCATTTTCTTTCCCTCCTTCCAAAGGCGTTTACCAAATGTATCGGGTCCTGTTGTCATGAAATCTCACATATCGCATCCCTCCTTTCCCCTCTGCTCATAACCTGCCCGTCGAAACCGGGCTTCCCTTAATGACGTTATCCCACCTTAAATATCATAGCAGCAGCGGTATCGCCAGCAGCACAACCGGCCCATAGCCCATACCCGCCCCCAAGTATAACAAGCTCCTCCAATAACTCGGCAATGAGTCTGCCTGCCGTAGGGCCCTGGGGATGTCCGTAGATCAAAGAGTTTCCGTAGTTGTTCATCCAGTTCACGTCAATTCCCATCTTAGCGGCCATATTAATATCGTTAACCGCGAAGGGTTGGTGGGTCTTAACGGCCTTAAGGTCCTTTACTGTTTTTCCTGCATCTTTAAGTGCCATCTCTGACGCAGGAACAGGGGCTAGGGCCATAAACCCTTTTTTGGCCCTTGACAAGCCATATGAAAGCACCTGGATCTCAATGTTTGGATCAGCACTCAGCTCTTTGGCCTTATCCCGGGTGGTCACTATAAAACCGCAGTTCCCGTCTGCAGGGAATGTCTGCGCGCCAAAGGTATGGACACCTCCTGGTTCGACTGGTTTGAGTCTGGCTAGGCCTTCGGCTGTCGTTGGTGTAACGCCCTCATCCTCTTCCACGAGGACGGCCTTCTTTCTGGAGACTCTGACCTCTGGAGGAAACATGTACCTTTTTTGGAAGGCCCGGTCATTGGCCAGGGCATCCTGGTATTGTTCATATCTCCTGAGGGTGACAGCGTCACACTCCTCCCTTGTGGTCCCCAGCTCTCTGGCTACGTTTTCAGCTGTCTGGATCATTTTTTGCCCAGCCCAAGGATCTTTGTTAAAATTGTCCATCATCCAGTTTTCTGACTCCACCTCTCCGCCCGGTCCCAGGGGTTGCGGCCAGACCGTGTGGGGGCCATTGGAGGCGCGATCCGTCATGAGGGCAAATGCAGTCTGATAGGTTCCGACCTCGATATTGAGGGCAGCAAGATGGATACAGGTGGTTGAGGTGGTGCATGCCTGATTGACCATGAGGGCCGGTAAATCCTTGGCCCCGTCGACCAACATGGCTGCTGCCCAGGTGTGGCTATAAAAGAGGTGGTGCTGTGCTATGGTTATTCCAAGATACATATAGTCAAAGATGGTCGGGTCAAAGTTACCCTTAGTCAACCATCTTTTGGCCGTGGTGGCGCCTAATATTATGGCATTATCATTGGCCATTTTCCCCTGCCAACGGCAAAAGGGGCTTGAATAATATCCCCTGTACGGTATAAACGCCTTGGTTAACATAGGATTTCCCTCCTGAAGTAGATTTTAAGGTGTATTAGGCTCTTGAGCGGAAATAAGAAAATCTTATGTACCGTTTTGGCCCCTCGTCCCATGGGCTGTTACATAGCGTGCAGTGCGCCTCGCAGTTTGTCCGGATGGGAACAGCTGTTTCATTTCTTCGATCACTGTCCTCCAGGCTATGGTTGTGGTCCGTCCCGGAGTCACTTGTACACACCATATTCCTTGGCGGTATCGATCATGGCATGGAGATTTTCCGGCTTTGCCTGTTCCATAACCGTCCCATTGCCCAGTATATAACCACCGCCTTTGGCGCACGTATCAATGAGTTTCTTGGTGTAGTCTTTCACTTGCTGGGGTGTGCCCACGGCTAATAAACCGGGGGGTAGGTTGCCGCCGATGCAGGCAACGTCACCCAATACTTCCTTGGCTTTCGCCATATCTGTCCGGTCTAACCACCATATAACCTTACCTTTAGGTAAATCCCGGATAATTTCCAGACGCGAGTTATAGCCTCCCTCAGCGAAACAAAATGGTACGATTCCCTCAGCAATTAAGCCCATGAGAACCCTTCTAAAGGTAGGCCAGTAGAATTTCTTATACTGCTCATCGGAGAGGAAACCATCAGCGCCTTTATGCATAACTACCGCCACGATGGGGACTCCCCCCACCTTGGCCCCGGCCACCGCATTCTTAACGACTAACGGCGTCATTACCTCCATGGCCTTAAGAAGCTTATCGGGCTGGCGGTACATATCCACCATTATCCCTTTAGTTCCCCTGAGGGTATCGCCAATCATGTCAAACGGTGCCTTAGCCGGGCCGTCCCAGAAGGTGGGAAATCCGGCGGCTGCTAATTCATTATTGCAGGCACCAACAACTCCTATATACTTCAGGGCTTCATTCCCGGCTTCCAGAAGGGCCTTATAGGCAGCCTGAACTGGGGGCACGCCATAGGGTATAAAATTTAAGCCAGCGCCATACATTTCGAGCACGTCGGCGATATGAGGGGTGGTGAAGTGCTCCAGGGCACCGAATATGCGCGGCAGGTAGATATTACTGTAAAAATTGGATGGGTCATCAATAAAGGCATCATATTCATCCGCCTTCATATATTCGCCTTCGTTGCACTGATAGCCATATTCAGGTGATACCCCATGGCCCGGCCACTTGTATAGCTTGTAGTCAAGAATGTCAAAGAGCTTTCCCGGGCCAGGCACCCACGGACCGATATGCCCATCCGGGGCAAAGTCCAGCACGTATTTTTTCCACGCTATGTTGCATTTGTCGTAATCATACATCACTTCTTGAGGGGTAAACCCGGCATAAAGAGCGGGGAAAAAGCCATAAATGGTAAAGACCGGCACCCTGTCCGGCCTTTTCTTCATCTGAATGGCATCTTTTAGCCTGGTTGCCCTCTCCTTAAACGCCTTCTCGGCTTGGGGGCTTTGGAATTGAAGGTCATTCCCCTCAGGGTCTTTCGGCGAAAGCCACTTTTGCAACTGCGCCTCCTGCTTTTCATCCGATGACATCTCTTCCCATTTCTTTTCCATTGCTTTACCCTCCTATATCCAGCCTTTGGCCAGTTTAACGGCCTCCATGGCATCTTTACCATACGCATCAGCGCCGGTGTACTTCCTTATCTCCTCGGTTATCTGACCACCGCCAATCATGACCTTTGCCTTGTCTCTTAAGCCAGCATCATTCATGGCTTCTATGGTTTGTTTCATTGAATCATAAGCCAGGGTCAAAAAGCCGCTCAGTCCAACCACCGTGCTGCCGGTGTCTTTAATCGTATCCACGAATTTCTGCGCCGGCACATCAACGCCCAGATCCATGACCTCATACCCATTGACATCAAGCATAAAAACCACAAGATCCTTCCCGATGTCATGGATATCGCCGGCCACTGTCCCCATGATGACCTTTCCCAGGCGTCCTGCCTCTTCGCGTTTCTTGAGATGGGGCTCAAGCATTTTGTTGATACCCTTGAGGATCTCCCCGGAAAAAACAAGGTCCGGGATGAAGTACTCTTGACTGGCAAATCGCTGGCCCACGATATTCATGCCTTCCTTGGTCTCCCCTAAAAGATCCACGGGATCGACCCCCCCTCCCAGGGCCTTCTCAACGAATGCTAAGGCCTCTGGTTCCTTCAAATCTGATAGCAATTTCACCAATTCCCCTGACATAGGTATAACCTCCTTTCAAAATAGTTGGTAGGAACCTCATATCCGTCATTGGACACAAGGAAGTAGCCGATGCATATTGAGCTTGCTATCTCTGTTATTGTCTGGCCGTCTGATCTGGGGTAAAGGCCATATTCTCTTGATCCACGCCCGTTGCCCTGGCTTTGGGAATCTGTGAGGAGAAATCCCTGGCCCCCAAGCCAATAGATTTCCACAGTGCGGTCTTATATCCATATTTTTCGGCACGTGCTGCCAAGCCATCGCCCATTTGCTTGCCATCAAAGGCGCCTTCCATAGAAGAGAGCTGGTTTTTGGGGTGTTGATCTTCGGGCAGGGAGTTCCAAATTTCGAGGCCTGAGGCACCGCCCTGGCCCATGTCAAAGAAATACATGGTACCCATTTGAAGTTATGCTCCAAGAGGCTAGGAACCCAGATAGCCGAGATATGGTAGTATTTATGATATTTCTCTTTGGAGCCATAGCACACGCCAAAGGAAAAGGAAACCTAAAATTTCATGGGCGTCCCGCTTTGTCTCTTAAAGTCAATAATGAGGATTGTTCCTCAGGCCTCTTTCATGGAGATAGGCAAAGAAGTATGGGCAAATAGAGCCCTTTGGCCAACATAAAAGGGAGCCTATTCCACGGTAAGCTCAAACGTTGACATCGGATTTTTTTTGACTTAACCTTCAGGGCGGGCCCAACTTCAACTGAGGCTACTATTGAGAGATCTATGAAGAAGATCATACATATCTATATCTTTAAGGAGATGATACCTAATTTTACGACCAGCCTTATTGTGTTTACCTTTCTTATACTTGCCGGCAGGATCTTAAAGCTAACCGAATGGATGGTCAATCACGGAATAGACCTATAACAGGTTCTGTTAATAACGCTCTATACCCTGCCCTATGTCCTCTTTTTTACATTGCCTATGGCAACCCTTCTGGCCTCGCTGATCGCCTTCTCCAGGCTTAATGAGGACAGTGAGATCATTGCCTTAAGGTCATCCAGCGTCAGTCTATTTCAGATACTCCCCCCGGTAGTCGCCTTTTCCGTAATCAGCTATCTTTTCGCCTCCTTGATAGCCATCTATCTTTTTCCTATGGGTAATCATTCCATGGCACGGCTCCTCTTTGGGGTAGCCAGGGTAAACACAAGTATCGGAATCAAGCAAGGTGTGTTCAATGACAGTATTCCCAACATAGTGTTATACGCCAATCATATATAGGCTCATGACCAGACAATGGAAGGGGTGTTTATATTTGATGAAAGGGACCCAGCCCTTTCCAACACCATTATTGCCCGACAAGGGAAGATAAGTTCAAACCCAGAACAGATGTCCATCAATCTGCATCTTACCGATGGATCGAGCTTTATGGTAAGCAAGGACCTGGATTCGTCCAGAAGGCTCCGATTTACATCCTACGACCTCAATATAGAACTTGAAGACATAATACATAGGTTCTCCTCACGGATGAAAGGCGAAAAGGAGATGTCCATATCTGAGCTCACGCGCCAACTTAAGAAAACCAAAAAGCGAACACTCAGACACAATATCTTAACCATGGAATTACAGCGTAAGTTCTCGATCCCTTTAGCCTGCTTTTTCTTGGGACTCATTGGTCTGCCCCTCGGTTTGATGATGAGGGCAAAGGGGAGATCCTGGGGGATTGCCCTCAGCATTGGCATCTTTATGACCTATTATATCCTGCTATCAGCAGCGGATAGTCTGGGCGAAACAGGTAAGGTAAACCCTGGCCTGGCCATATGGATACCAAACATGGTTCTGGGGGCTGCTACATGTGCACTGTTCTGGCGGAAGACACGGGATACGTAAAATCTTGGGATCAAAGGGGCAAGAAGAACTTAGGTTTTCCTTCCAGCGCTTGATGAGGGGGTCTGATTGAACATTTCATCTGAGATAATTCCATCGGCGACCCTGGTCACTGGTCCGGTCATAGAGACCGAGAAGCCGCTTGAGACAGTTATTTCAATCTTGCCTCCAGGCATGTGAACAGCTATGTGGGAGTCGCACAACCCTAACCTGTAGGCAACAGCTGCTGCTGCACTGCTGCTACTACCAGAAGCCAGGGTATAGCCTGCCCCTCGTTCCCAGATCTCGATCCGAATGTTCGCACGATCCAGTACCTTCATAAACTGAACGTTCGTTCGATTTGGAAAGCGAGGGTCTCTTTCGATGAGGGGGCCCCACTTTTGAGCGTCTCCCGCACTGATCTCGTCACGAAGAATAACACAGTGCGGGTTGCCGATAGTGGCTGCGCAAAAACGCAACTCCTGTCCATCCACAACGATTGGCTCGTTTATGACCTCCCTGGGTGGACCCTCCACCGGTACCTGGCGACTGTCAAAACTGACCCTGCCCATATCAACGGTGACCTTTTTGCCTCCCCTGTGTACCCGGGATGTGACCTTGCCTCCTGCGGTCAGTATGGTAAATGGTCTCTCATGGACCAATTCCCTGTCCCACAGGTACCGGGAGAAGATCCGCAGGCCATTGCCGCTTTTTTCTGCCTCGCTGCCGTCGGGATTAAAGATTCGCACGGCAAAGTCGCATTCAGAGGACTCAAATGGACCGAAAAGGATACCATCAGACCCAACGCCATAATTGCGGTGGCAGATCAATCGAATTTGGCTGGATGTTAGCTGGCTGCCAAGGTCGGCAGGATTTAACACGATATAGTCATTGCCGAGTGCATGATATTTGTGGAATTGCATGTGTACTCCATATCGTTAGACGGACAGGTGATGACCTCAGAACTATTCATAGGCACTTTCTATGCCCCTGGCAGACCGAGCACACGGGCGATGTTACCCCCCAGCACCCTGTCTTGATCTGCCTTGTCAAAATCCCGGAGCAGGGCGCGATATTTCGCCAGCTCCACGTGCATGAGACAGAAAGGCGTATCACTCCCGAAGCAGACGCGCTCGACCCCCACGGTATGGATGGCGCTCAAGATGGCCTGTGCCGGAATAGCGCTGCCAATTATAGTAATATTGGGATTCCGCGCCGCAACCTCAATGGCGGATCTATCCAGCGCAGGAAGGGTTGCCCCGCCCATGTGGACCATGAAAAACCGTGCGTCCGGAAAGCTAGAGGCAATATGTCCCAGGCGATATGGGTGGGTGTTTTCATAGAAGTCAGCGCCAATATGAAAGGCGATGGGCTTTCCATACTGTGTAGCTTTTTCAATGAAGGGTAGTCCTATATCAGGATCATCAATCACATAATCGTCTTGCGCGCCGTTGAACTTTATGCCAAGGAATCCATATTCCTCAAAGCACTGTTTGATCGCATCCACTGTAGCAGCGTTCCCTAACCGGGGGTTCGCCCACCCAAAGCCAAGCAATCGATCGGGGTGTTTCCTTGTTGCCTCATACACTGCCTTATTTTCCGGTGCAATGTCTCTGTCATAGGGGGGTTTTAGCCAGATGATAGCCTTGCCTATGCCTGCTTGGTCCATCTGCTCAATGAGCTCATCAGCAGTAATAGCGAGACTATCGAATTCTTGGGATGAGATATGACAATCAGCGTCGATAATCATTGAGATTGTCTTCCCTTTAATGCTCCATCTGGACTAGAAATTGAAGTTTTCCTTGTGTCCTGGTGGTTTTCGGGCGGCCGTGCCCGGTATATGAAATACTCAGTTGGCCGACCGGGTCTGTCCGTATCGTGAACCATGATCAGCTCTGCTCGGCCAAAGACCTCCCCAAGCCTTTTCTGGAAGGCCGCGCATTCTTGGGCTGCCCAGACAACGAACACGCCCCCATGCCTCAGCAGGGCTTTGATCTTAGCCAGGGCCGTCCTTTCATACAGCCTCTGGTTGCTTTCCAGTGCCAGCCATGTGGGGCCATTGTCAACGTCCAGGATGACCGCGTCATAGGTTTTATCCACCTTGAGAATGTAATCCCCCAGGTCCATGTTTATAAGATGCACCCGTGGATCGGAGCAGGCCGAGCCGTTCAGTTCGCTGAAGAAACCCCTCGCCCACCTGATGATATATTCCTCGATCTCAACAACGTCCACGGCCTGAACTCCGTCACAATCCAGAGCAGCCCGGAGGGTGTAGCCGATTCCAAGGCCACCGATCAGAATCCGTAGGTCCTGTCTTTGAGATGCTAATGGCTCAATGGCCAGACTGGCCAGCGCCCTTTCCGATACCCTGTTGTAGCTGGCCATCAGAAAGACACCATTGAAGATGATCTCGTAGACAGGTTGATTCTTTTCATCAGGCCCTGCCCATTTTTGCAGTTGTAACTCCCCCTGAGGAGTCACCACACGGTTCAGGACGATTTTGTCTTGCTCCATACTGTTCGCTCGTGTTAGAACTTATTTACGTTGTGCTTTTGCGGCAATGCGCCATTCTACGGGGAGAGGGTGAGATTACGGTTTCGATGAGAACCTCAAGACCTTCGGCTTTACATGTGCTTCAAAATCCTTGTATGATACTCTGATCAGCTCTGTGTGCGAGCCTGCATTAAATGCGATCTGTTCGCCTTCCGCCAGACTTTCCGCCACAAATACCTCCATCCCGTAAAGATTTCCAAATGGCGGCATCGCGCCCACCTCACAATCCGGAAACATGTCTTTGAATTCTTGCTCACTGGCGAGTTCCACCCTCTTAGCCCCGGCCCCTTTCTTCAACAGATCGAAATCCACCCTATAGGAGGCCGGCAACACAGCCATGGTCATCTTGTCGTCGATTTTAACGATCACCGTTTTTGCCAACTCCTTCCCGGGAATGTGTGTAGTAGCTGCGATCTCTTGAGCGGTGAAGACCTCAGGGTGACTAATCGTTTTATATTTGATCTTATGGGTTTCGAGAAACTCTTTCAGCTTTCTCAAAGGCATGACCATACCCTCCTTTCTACCCAAGATCAGGGTCAAATATGACCATATCCTGGCCTTTACCATACCCCGACTTCCGCTCGAGGCATTTACTTACGGACCATTTGATAAATAAGAATTCAGTCCCCTATCTTCTCCTCGTGCTCGAAGTTGGTCTGAGAACCTGGAGCGGCGGCTTATTCGCTTTGGCGCGTATCCAGTTGATAGCACGTAACACGGTTGGTTGCTGGACGATGCGCCGTTCCAGTGCGAGCTTTCCTGGAAAGTTTAGGAGCATTATGCCAACCAGGATGGTGATGAAACCTTGACCCGGCAACACCAACATTGCAAGGCCAGCCACCACGAACATGATGCCGAGAATATTCTTGAGCACTAGGCCTACAAGGCGAATAAGGGGATAACGTCCACGGTAGTGCCTTGGGTTTCGCTGCCTGCGCCTGAAGTAATCCACGGGGATGTGAATTATGAGCATAGGAATGAGAATCAGGGTTTCCACAAGGGTAAGTATTGACAGTACCCCAACTAACCAGAGAGCGGTCTCGTGAATGCGGATCCATTCAAGTATCATGGCATTTCCCGTCAACTATTGAGCGTGCACTCTAAAAGCCGGGGTCAGTGACGCAATCTATTGGATCAGGTGTATTGAGCTCGTTATACACAAATGATCGAAACAATGAAAGGATATTCTCTTAGTCCTATCTTATTGTTCGCACGGTAAAGCTCGTTCTCGACCTCATCTTGTCACCGGCACATTTCAGTGAGCCAAGATCCTATTTTGACCCATCCGTGAACATTCTCCTCCTGGATATTTCAGACTTTAAGCCAGTCGTCTTTGAGTTTCCATATTTCTAGCATTGATCCTACTCGTATCCAGGCAAGCTTATGAGTACTGAGTGGGACAGGTGAACCATCTGGTCACTTTCGTGCCAGGACGGAGATACTTCCGAGGATGATCATGGGAACATTTTGACTTCACGATTCTTTTCTTCCTGCGAAACACTAGTAATAACGTTATCACGATCAACGCAGGCCTATAAGTTCAAAAGTCACAACAGGTCTGTGGAACCCCTTATATTGCTTTTTTCCGATTTCTTGGACCTCCACCTGGTCTTCGACATGGAGGAACACAGCCTTGCTCATCAAGATCTGCCCACCTTTGGCCCTCTCGCATAATCTCGCTGCCAGGTTGGTGACCGTGCCTATGGCACTGTAATCCATCCGCCCTTCAAACCCGACATTACCTACTGTGGCGTAGCCACTGGAAATCCCTATACCTATGTCCAATCGATAATCCTTGCGCTCCCATTCTCTTTTCAAGGGTTCAAATCTACCTCTCATCTCCAGGGCCATCTTCACTGCCTTGAGCGCATGATGCTCGCACGGGATTGGGGCACCAAAAATGACCATAATCGCATCTCCAGCAAAGCGCTCTAAGGTCCCATCGTATTTGAATATCAGTTTCCCCATCTCAGCATGATAGCTGTTGAGTAGCTGAATCACTTCCTCGGGCTCCACGCTGTCCGAAAACCTGGTGAATCCCCTTAGATCAGAAAAGAATACGGTTACCTCGCGTCGTTCATTTTTCAAGGCCAGGCCCCTTTCCTGCCCTGACATTATGGTTTCCACAACTTGGGGGGAAAGATAGCGTTTCAAACGGCTTGTCCGCTCTATTTCCCACAGCTTTTCCTGGATCTCAAGAAATTGATACTTGATAATTGCATATATGAAGCACATGGAGATGAGGGCAAAGGGAAGGGTGGCGAGGGAATGGGTCTGGATGTCAAAAAAGGGAAGGATCATCCCAAAGAGGAACGCAAAGCTCAACCCGATGAAAAGCCCCCAAGAACTAAAAGCGATTTTATACCTCTCCAAGGCATTGCCCGCAGATCTGATCCCATGTCTGAAAGTCGCGATGAGGAGGATCAATCCATAGACGCAGAACAGATTAAAGGGCAGAAAGAGAGGACCATATGTATGTTCATAACCTGTGACGGGGTAGAGTTTAGGGGGCGCTATCAGGAGGTCTGAGAAAATGACAGCCAGCCAGAAGAAGATGGCCATCCCGGCATAGATGAAAAAATGTCCTTTTATAGGCAAATAGATTATTCTTTCATCCCATTTTTTATCCAAATTATTGAGAAGAATTGAATAGTACACGGTGAGGATAACAGAAGGCAGCAGGAGTGCATAAGGCCATTTGTTCCAGAAGGAAGCTGGGGCAATATCCTCAGATAAATGGAACATAAACACAGCCAGGGCGAATAGCATCCAGTTAAAGGACAGGATACCTAGAAGGACATTTACCTTTGCCCTGGGGTTATATGATATAACGGCAATGCTAAGAAAGAGAAAAAGCACTGCGGCTATTAAAGATGGAATGCTCAAAGGGTTCATGCCGACTTCTTGATTTCAATCTTGGATATAACGATTAAGGCCTGAAACCTTCCTTTTACTTGTTGCATGGCTCTCCGAGCTTGCTCGAGAGATGAACAATTCTCCAAACGGTGCGAGACGCCCTTTTTCCACGAGGTCCTTTTTGAACTGAGTAGACCGGGTCCACCATTTCCCTGCCTCCTTTAAAACCCTCTAGGATTCATGGAGCGCCCAAAAGGTTGCTCCGGTTAGGTGCCGGATATTGAACTGTTGATGGCACAACTCTTCATTATTCTATCTATGCTGAAGAGTCAAGAACGGACTTAAGTCCTTTCTTATACAGGATAAGGACAAGCCTTCCCGGAGACGACCCTGGGAAGCCTCTGAAGGAAGATGGCTGGAAAGTTGTGCGCTGGTGGGAGTAGATCAAACCTTCGGCTCAATGGGGGGACTTGGAGGTAGGGATGGCGTCCTGGCCTCTGACGAGAAAGTTTGAGCGGTTTCTTGATACTGAATCAATGCCACTATTGTTTTACTCTCTTGTACTTCAAAACTTCGGCCAAGGCGGAGATATGAGCTGGAGATGTACCACAACAGCCTCCAATGAGACGTGCACCAGCACGTATACATTGAGCCATGC
>CP070704.1:1052172-1060184 GCA_020349945.1 Deltaproteobacteria bacterium | reverse complement strand
TGGAAGGTGGCGACATCATCATTGATGGTGGGAACAGTAACTACAAGGACTCGGTCCGTCGAGCTGCCATGCTCAGAGAGAAAGGCCTTCACTTTGTGGATGTGGGAACCAGCGGTGGCATCTGGGGTGTTTCTGAGGGCTATAGCATGATGATTGGTGGTGAGAAGTCCGTTGTTGAAAAACTCCGGCCTATTTTTGAAACCTTGGCACCTGATGTGGACAAGGGCTGGGGGCGTGTTGGACCCAGTGGCTCTGGCCATTTCGTCAAGATGGTGCACAATGGCATCGAGTACGGGCTGATGCAGGCCTATGCTGAGGGTTTTGAGATTATGAAAAGCAAAGAGGAGTTCGGCCTTGACCTACACCAGATTGCCGAAGTCTGGCGCTACGGAAGTGTAGTCCGGTCCTGGCTCCTTGATCTGACTGCCGAGGCCCTGGCCGGAGATCAGGACTTGAGTGCCATAGAGGGTTGGGTGGCGGACAGTGGCGAGGGTCGCTGGACAGTTGCCGATTCAATTGATTTGGATGTTCCCGCGCCAGTTATCACCCTCTCTTTGCTCATGCGTTTCGTGAGCCGTCAAAAGGAGAGCTATGCAGCCAAATTGTTAGCTGCTATGCGCAACAAGTTTGGTGGACATGAAGTGAGGCCAAGAAAATAGACAGTTGCTCACATAATAAACCCTTTGCTTCTGTTCACGCCTTTTCGTTTCGCTCACAATTCCTTTCAATCATCATGACCACAGTGAGCGCATCAGGCTATGGATTTTCACTAGGTTAATTTGGGTGTTTCGGGCTCGTGAGACGAATTCGAGTGGGCAGTGTCTTCAAGAATTTACTCCTCTTTGGCTCTCACTCCGGGGTAACCCCTCTGATTCACCCAGTAGAATAGAACAGGGATTAAGAGAAGGTTCGTGAGCGTGGCAGTGAAAATTCCTCCCACTGTGGGGACAGCAATGGGCTTCATGACCTCGGAACCGGCACCGGTAGAGAACATGACAGCCATAAGGGCAAGGATCGTGGTGGCAGTGGTCATCACAATCGGCCTGACCCGCAGGAGGGCTGCATCGATGATAATTTCTTTGAGGGGCCTTTTGTTGCCCTCGCTCCTTACCCTCTGTAGGAGATACTCCACCATAACGATACCATCCTCGACCGTCACGCCGAAGAGCGCAATATACCCTACCCATACCGCCGTGGAAAACTTGTACCCCAGCAGAAACTGGAGCCAGATACCCCCTATAAAGGCAAATGGCAATGCAATAAGCAGGATAAACGCAGAGGAGATGGACTTGAATTTCAGATAAAGAAGGAAAAAGATAGCTGCGATGCAGATGGGAACAATGATCATCAATCTCTTTCTGGACTCAATCTCATATTCGTACTGGCCGCTCCAGGTGATGAAATAACCGGGTGGGAATCTAACTGTCTCCCTGATAACTGGGTCGGCCGCTTTTACGAAATCGACGATACCCGTTGTCTCGGTATCTACGTCAATAAAAATCCGCGCATAGAGAAGCGTATTCTCGCTGGCGATTTTGGCAGGCCCGGGCACTCTGACAATTTGGGCAAGTTGACTCAGGGGGACCTTATAACCAAAGGGGGAGTCGACAAAAATCCTCTTAATAGCCTCTACATTGTCCCTTAATTCCCGCATATATCTCACCCGAACTGGATAGCGCTCCCTTCCCTCAACAGTGGTGGTGATATTCATTCCTCCAATGGCAGTCATGATGAGTGACTGAACATCTCCCACGTTAATGCCGTGTCTGGCCACCTGCTTTCGATCGATGGCAATCTCGAGGTAGGGTTTGTTCCCCACCCGTTCCGCATAAGGGTTTACAGCACCTGGAATCTCACGGATGACATTCTCGATTTCTACGGCGAGCCTTTCAATCTCTTCCAGGTCGGTGCCAAAAATCTTGATGCCCACAGGCGTTTGGATTCCCGTGGCAAGCATATCAATTCGATTCCGGATGGGTTGCGTCATAATGGGAGTCACACCGGCTATCTGCGTCTTGTGAATGATTTCCTTGATCAGTTGTGACCTCGTCATCCCAGAACGCCACTGATCCTCCGGTTTCAGAATAATGATTGATTCGATCATTCCTACAGGCGCAGGGTCGGTCGGCGTTTCTGCGCGACCCAACTTGCCCACCACGGTGACCACCTCGGGAAATTCGTTTATATTTGAGGTCTGTCTTGTAAGCACGTCTTTTACCAGGGAAAGGGAAGCTCCGGGAAGTAAGACAGGCATATAGAGAAGATCCCCTTCATTCAGGGGGGGCATAAACTCACTCTTGATGCCGGGCAAGATTGCCTCCAGCTTCTGAAATACCTTGTGAGTTCCATGGACCTTATCCAAGGATAAACTCTTTGAAAGGGGTCCAGTGATTGTTCTTGCTCCTACCATCGGAAATAGGCTTATGGTCATGAAAAACAGGAAAAGCAGGAGAACTGTAACCCCGTGGTTCAGGCTGATTCCGATTATAGGACGGTATGCCCACTGTAAAGCCCTGGCGATCGGATTCCGCTCTAGTGGCCTCGTACGCCTTCCAAGGATCAGTACACACAATACCGGGATGACGGTCACCGAAAGGATTGCAGCCCCTCCCATGGCTGAGATAGTGGTCAGCGCCAAGGGTTTAAAGAGCTTACCCGATTGCCCGGTTAAGGTAAAAATGGTCATAAAAGCAGCGATAATAATCAGCATGGAAAAGAATATCGGCGCTCCCACCTCATGGGCCGCCCGAAGGGCAACCGCTGACCTTGCCTCTGTATGGGAGGTCATTCCGAAGTGCCTGGAGATGTTTTCGGTCATGACGATCCCGGCATCCACCATCACCCCAATGGAAAGTGCCAAGCCACCCAAGGACATGATATTGGAAGGTACCTTCAGCAGGTACATAACAAGAAAGGCCAGGAGGATTCCCACAGGCAGTATAACTGAGATAATAGAGCTACTCCTGATTTGCCCCATGAATACAAGAATAACTGCCACAGCGATGATCAGGGCCATAATGAGAGCCTTTTGGAGCGTGTTCACGGCCCTCCTTATGAGATTGGATCGATCATAGTAACCAACCAAACGAACACCAGGGGGAAGCCCAGTTTTAATCTCCTCGATCCTTCTCTTCACCCCTTTAATAACCTCCAACGGATTCTCCCCATAGCGCATCAGTACGATGCCACCTGTTGTTTCCTGACCGTCTTTGACAAGTGCACCCCGGCGAAACTCAGGGCCAAGCAAGACGTTGCCGATATTTCTTACATAAACGGGAACACCATCGTGGGCTCCGATGACGATATTTTCTATGTCCTCGATCCCTTTGATGAAACCAAGCCCCCGAATAACAAATTCCATCCCCCCTTCTTCGATGACTTTGGCCCCAACATCGATGTTGCTCTTCTTAACAGCGCTGATTAGTTTCATCATGTCAACGCCATAAGCCAGCATCTTGTTGGGGTCAACATCGATCTGGTACTGTTTCACATAGCCGCCCACGCTTGCGACCTCGCTCACTCCTTTGACGGCTGTCAGCTGAAATTTTACGAACCAGTCCTGGAGGGATCTTAGCTCGGCCAAGTTATACGGTGACTGGATCAAGGGTTGGCCATCTTTGGGACATTTGCCGGGGGCAGCGTATGACTCGGTAAGGTGATCGGGGCAGTAGTAGCCATTTTCGATCGTGTACCAGAAGATCTGACCCAGGGCGGTGGCATCCGGGCCCAACACCGGGACTATACCTTCGGGAAGATCCTTCAGGGCCAGATTTAACCTCTCCAATACCCGGGTTCGGGACCAGTAGAAATCGATCTTGTCCTCAAAGATAATGTTGATCATCCCGAATCCAAACATGGAATTGGAGCGGATAACCTCCACGCCTGGAATCCCCAACAGATTAGTAGTCAAGGGGTAGACAACCTGATCCTCAACATCCTTCGGGCTTCTACCCGGCCAGTCCACAAAGACAATCTGCTGGTTCACGCCGATATCCGGGATGGCATCAATGGGTGTGTTTCTAACTGCCCACACGCCTGTTCCCAATAGTGGAACCAGAAACATAACGGCGATAAACCGGTTTTCCATACACCATGTAATAACCCTATTGATCATAATTCTTCACCCCACCATCCCGCTATCCATCAGGCCCTCTTATGTGCCCCCATCAATGACCATGTCCTCCATGGAGAGCCCCACCATAAGCGCCTGAAGCCCCGGCACCCAGTGTGCTTTGAGAGTCGATCAGGTAGTTTCCAGAGACGGCGATTTGCTGGCCCTCCTTCAGACCAGAGAGCACGGGAAGATATCTCCCTGCCCTTGGCCCTACTCTCACCTCTACTGGCATGAATTCTCCCTTGCTCATCTCAACGTAAACGACCTTTCTGACTCCCGTATCCAGCAAGGCAGTATAGGGGATCGATAGCACCGGCCTATCAGCGTATGGGACCTTCAATCTAGTATCCACAAACATTCCCGGCTTCAGCAAGCATTTGGGGTTGACCACATCCATTCTCACCTTGACCGAGCGTGTCTTCAGGTTCAAGAAGGGGTCAATAAAAGATACCTTTCCGGTAAACGGAACGCCAGGGCACGTTGGTGTACTGATGGAGACTTTCTGCCCCACTTTCACCCAGTCAAGCTCGTATTCGTAGATATCTGCCAGCGCCCAGACAACGGACAGGTCAGCAATAGTATAGAGGGCGTTGCCGGTCTTCACATACTGGCCCTCCAAGACCTTCTTATGAATCACGATACCCTCAATGGGAGCATGGATGGTCATGTGTGTACTGACCTTTCCGGTCTTTTCGAGCCTGGCAATCTGTTCCTCTGTGATGCCCCATAAAAAAAGCCGTTCCCGTGCTGCGTTCGCCAGGCTCGTTGCTGATCGTATGGAGGCTTTGCTACCCAAGGACATTACTTCCTTCTTGGTTTTGAGCGCGATGAGGTATTCTTCCTGGGTTGAGAGTAATTCCGGGCTATAGAGCTCAGCTAATGGGTCTCCCTTCTTGACCGTAACCCCTGTGAAATTCACATAGAGCTTATCTACCCGTCCACCGACCCAGGCAGACACAACCTTTACGCCTCTTTCGTCATAGGTAATTTCCCCAACTGTCTGGATCTCTCTGACCAGATTTCGGTACTGAACGGGCTCAGTCCTGATCCCGCTTCGTACTACAACCTCAGGGGATAGGTGGACTGCACGAGACATATCCCCTTCTAATTTGCCTCCACTGCCGTGCTCAGAGTGGGAGAGATGAGCTTGAGTTTTCTCACCGGGTGGACCGGGCTCTTCCGCATGGCTTGAATGTGCAGTTGTGAAAAATAACAACATTACAGCGGTTAGTGCTATGAGGACAAAAGTCCAACGGGGCTTCAAAGAAATGCCTTTCATTTGTAAACCCTTGTTTTCCTTCATTATTATTTCTCCTTTGCCCCCTGGGTAATTTACCCAGAAGGCAGTTTGGTCAGCTGGATACCAACAGCCCTTTCCAGATCAGTAAAGTGCTTCAAGTAATCTGTGTAGGCCCTCCAATAGCCAAATTGGATATTTAGCAGCACCCTTTCAGCATCCAAGAGGTCGAGGAAGCTCACGATGCCAGCAACGTATCCTGCCTCTGCCGACTCCATTGATTGCCCTGCTTGAGGAATCAGAGCACTCTTGTATAAATCGATTGTCTCACGGGCGCTCTGAATCTTGAAAAGGTTATCTTTGACTTCAAACGATGTCCGATTTGATACGTTCTGAGAATGGCCTCTTTGCGCAGCGATCGTTTTCAGGGCACTGTGAGCCTGAGATGACAGCTTTCTCTGCCATATCGGCAGATTGATGCTGAACATGACGTTAAAGGCGTCCTTTCCATTGTCACTAACATTGAGTGGCCCTTCATCCACTTCAATGTAGTTGACCCCAACGGTGAGATCCGGTGCGTAATCCTTTTTAGCTAGTTTGTATGCACTTTCACTCTTTTTGATCAGGGCCTGAGCAGCGCTAACCTCTGGGTTATTCTTTTTTGCGAGTTCCAAAAGTTCTTGTTGTCTGACCGATACTTCCGGCAATTCTGGCTGGATCGGTTTTCCCAGGGGACCAGTTGTCGGCCGATTCAACAGGGTATTCAGCATGGCCTCTGCTGTTTGCTTCTGCCTTTCCAGATCCAGGAGCCTGTCATCAAGCTTGCTCATTTCCACCTGGACCTTTAGTATGTTTTGTTGCAGACCGCGTCCTGTTTCATATTTGACTCTGGCAATGTTCTCAAACCTCTTTAGGAGTTCTCTCTCTCGGTGTGTAATGTCTATAACGGTTGTAAGATAGAACAGGTGATAAAAACTTCTCTTGACCTGACGGATCACCTCGCTTTTTGTGCCTTCATAGGCCTGTTTGAGGTATTCTGCGTCTTGGGCGGCAATATCGGCTTGTAGATCTCTTTTCCCGTAAAATGGAAACGTCTGCTTGGCTCCTAGGATATGTCTTTGAGGGCCGACACGTGTTTCTACATTTTCAACAAAGTAGGTATATGATACGTGGGGATCTGGGAGCGACCTGCGAACCTGGATGATCTCCTCTGCGCTCCGCAACCTGTTTCTGGCGGCAATAATATCCGGATTTCTCTCGAGGGCCTCACTTATGAGCCCCGGCAGTTCGAGCATTCCCTGAGATTTTTCTTGAGCATCGGCATATGAGCCCTGGATTGATACGGCTACAGCCAAAAAGGGAAACAATATGTATTGCATCAGATAATATGCCATAAACCGTTTCACAAATACCCTCCCTGTTAGGTTAGTAAATTTCAGGAACTTACAAGCTTGCATCAGGCAGCTCGGAGATAGCTCTCATCTGACACTGAGCTTACGATAAACCAAAGAAAGAAAATCAAGAGTCCAAGGAAAGAAGGCCAATACCGGGAAAGATATGCCCAGATTTCCTTTCGTTTAGGGTTTTGCTGGTATTTATCCAAAAAAGACGCAATTTTGATGCCAGCGATTTTCCGTGTTGATTTCAGGCTGCGCGGGTCAGATGCCAAAGGTCGCAATAAAAAGGACAGGTAACGGATTACCCTATGAGGCCTTAAAGAATCACTCTGACTGGTTTGTCACGAGCTCATCAACCTATGGAGCGGTAAGATTGTCTAAGTTTAGACTTAGCTAAGGAGAGAAAATTTAATATAATACCTTAGTTCAGTAAGTTATCTTATAGTCTAAGTTTGGACGTATTTGTATTATTCTTGTTCATTCTATATGGATCGTTGGACGGCACCATAATCCCATGCCTTCTTAACTTTCCATAGACCGTACTGCGGGCAACCCCCAGTTTCTTTGCACCCTGGTATCGGTAATTGTTTTAACGAATCGAAATCCTAGCGGACCGGATGCGTAACAGGCATGAGCAACAGCTGCTCGACAAGGTCTCTCCCTGAGGAGATTGGAGGGGAAAGAAATTGCGATTAGCGAATATACATGGGTCAGAGACACCTCTTCACGCTCCAGGCCCTCTTTAATCTGGGTCACTTATCTGAAACATGGCTATTTGAGATAGATCGAGCGACTGGTCTCTGAACACGGGGCAGGAGAACTGGAGAACTGATCCACGAGTGGGTTGCGGCCACATGGGGCGGGATGAAGCTTTCGACACTGGCAGGCGCGATGCATGTCTATCCCACTCTATCGGAGATTTCAAAGCGGGCCTCCGGACCTACTTCGCTGAAAAGCTCTTCAGTGAACGAACTAAGAGCCTGCTTCGGCTGCTCTTCCACCTCAAGGGCAGGGCGTGTACACCACCGGAAAGCGCTGAGTGAATGGGAAGAAGATGGAATTTGATCTCATCTGACAGGTTCTCTCCCTATGAGCTTACATGCAGACCTTGCGTACCTGTGCCAGATCGGTTTGACCAACAAATATCTTTCGTATCCCTTCTTGCATGAGGGTCGTCATTCCATCGGCGATGGCCTGTTGTCTAATCTCCTCCATCCGAGCCTTGTTTTGGATCAGGGATTTCATCTTCGGTGTACCAGCCAAT
>CP070704.1:1042641-1052072 GCA_020349945.1 Deltaproteobacteria bacterium | reverse complement strand
TGGTGGAATCTTCCCGGGACAAGACCATCACCATCCCCATCGATGAAGAGGAATGATGAACTAAAGCGATCATTACCCCGAGCCGATACCCGTCCTCACCCATACCCCTTGCCACGAACGATCCTCACCTCCTCTGTCCCTACCTTTATATACCCCCTCAGGTATTCCTCATTAACATATTGATTCTATAAGAGAATAATGTTATCAAGAAGGAAAAATGGGTGTTTAAAATACACCCCTTTTAATTATCCCTCTTGGGGAATTTCTTACGCTAAAGTAGCTAGACGTTTGATTCTCTTGAGCATATTGGGATGGGTAGTGAAAATCTCCATCATCTTTTCAGCCTTACCCAATTTTACTGTTTGAGACCGTATGGTGAGAAGCTCATCTTGATCTATTGTTCCCGAAAGATCCCGATCCACTTCTCTCAGGTCTCTAACTTCATTCAAAGCCCGGGAGACATCATTCAAGAAGAAGGCCTTCACTCCCTCCGCTCGTTTCAGTTGTTCTTGGGCTCTCGGATCTCTTTTCAGGTGAGCTGAGCTATAAACGAGTTTGTAAAGAGCTGAGGCTAAATGCTGGGGAGGGTTTCCCAGCTTCACACTTCTTTCATCAGCGTAATATTCTCTGATCCTCGAACCATACATAACCAGGAGGTTGGTTAGGAAGTAGAGCAAAAAGGCTCCCATGCCAATGAGAGCAGCATAACCTCCCCCCTGCCTTCTTCCACCAGTTATTCCTCCCCACATCAGTGAGAAGGCAATCCAATAGAGGATCAGGGGAATCACCGAAAGCAGAGTCATAATCATCATATCCCGGTGTTTGAGATGGGAAATCTCGTGGCCTATCACTGCCTTGAGCTCATCTTTGCTGAGCAGTCTTTGAATTCCCTGGGTAATACAAACCCTGCCATCTCTTATGGTTCTTCCGAAGGCAAAGGCATTGGGAACTGAACGTTGGGAAACGCCTACCTTCGGCTTAGGAATTCCTGCCCTTTGGGCTAACTCAGCTACCTGGCGATGGAGCTCTGGCTCTTCTTGCTCAGAGACCCATTTAATCCTCATCATCAGTGAAACCATTGAAGGTCCAATCAGGTACTGAAGGCCCATAAACAAGACTGCCAAGATAATGTAGCTGGTTGCACTGCCTACTCCCATGTAGCTGCCGATGCCAGTGATCACCCCATAGAGGATCCCAAACATCAGCACCACCAAGAGCCACATTCTCATTTGAAGTCCCATACTGGTTTACCTCCTTTCCGCCCCACCCTCACGGATGGTTTGGCTTTTCAGGTACCTACCATAGTACCATGAATGTGTATAAAATCAAAACCTTTGTTTGATGATGTTCGGAAATCAGATTTGTGGCTATTTATTGCTCTTGGGGCTGCCTGTAGTCAGAAATTGCTTTACAAGAAAGTACTTCTTCCATTAAATTCCTAGCGTTAAAATGGGATAGAAAGGGGTATCTTATTTGGATAAGGAAACAAAAAAAGGGAAAAAACCCCGGGAAAAACAGAGAAAGAGCCTGTTTCGGGAATATTTAGAGGCAGCTATCATAGCTGTTGTTCTGGCCCTCTTCATTAGGACATTCGTGATCCAGGCCTACAAGATCCCCTCAGGATCTATGGAGCCAACACTTCTTGTGGGCGATCATATTTTGGTGAATAAGTTTATTTATGGCATCAAGGCACCATTTATAAAGAAAACTATCATACCTGTCAGTGAACCAAAAAGAGGAGACATCATTGTTTTTGTCTACCCGCTGGACAGGAAAAAGGACTATATAAAAAGGGTGATAGGCCTTCCTGGAGACGAGATTCAGATTACAGGCAAAAAGATCTTTATCAATGGAAAACTATTTGATGCCCCCTTTGGGGTATATGATCAGAACTCGAGAAGGGACAACAGGTTAGGCCCAATTGTTGTGCCTGCAAGCGGCCTCTTTGTTATGGGAGACAACAGAGATCATAGTTATGATAGTCGGTACTGGGGGTTTGTGCCTTTAGAGCTGGTTAAGGGTAAGGCCATCATTATTTATTGGTCTTGGCCTCACTGGAATAGGTTTGGACATTTGATCAGGTGAAATTGAGGTCAAAGACCTTCACAGGGGGAATGAACCTATTGACTGTCGAAGATCCTCTGTGGCAGGGCATATGAACTGATCGCCACAAGAAGCCGTATGATTTTCAACCTTGTGCGGACAGAGGTCCTGAGGCGGTTAATCAGCCTCCTCTGATCAGGTATTTTGCCATGGGCTCTACTGATAGAATACGAGGCAATCTGTCAAGAAACAAAGTGGCGGTTGCCTCTGTCTTAGAGGAGAGTCTCCGTGAAAAGGACCTCTACAACAGGAACTCCTTTGGTAAGCTCTTGAAACTCGGCTTCAAGGATGAAGAGGCCTTAATTCTTCTGGCCAGGCACAAGTCTCAGATAAAGTCTGGTTACACGCTGTCGCCTGATACCCTGAAGCATATCCTGAGCTTAGCTCACGGAAATGGCACATTCTCTCCCATAAAAAGCTTAATCAAGTCCCCGTTTCTCTTTTCAAAGGTTGGTTGGATTTACGAGCATGCCCCCTCCTTTGTTTTTTACAAGAGATATAACCAGGAAGAGCTTGACTCCCATATCCTCCAGTTTGCAGAAAGGTATCAATCGCTTTTTTTGGCCAATCAGGTATCTCTTGATCCTCACGAAACATTGACTAACCCCAGGCGTGTCCTGGCACCTTGCTTTTGGGAAAGAGAGATCTGGGATCCTGTTGAAATGTTAGGGTGGGCCGCAAACAACAGGTTGGAAGGGGTTGAGTTAACTGTTGATTTTCACCCCTTTAATTACGCCAAGCTGCTCCCGGAGGAGTTTAGCAAGGAGAAGAGGGAAGAGGTGCGAAATGCTGGTCTCCTTTCTGGAATAAAGATAGACGTCCATTCCCCTATTGTGGGGCCCTATTCACCCTCCCCCAATCCCGATAAGGGTAAACCGGTTTTCTATAATCCCCTGGAATGTCTGGAGCCGCAACGAGAGACTATCGTGCTGGCAAGGGATATAGGTGCAAGATCAGTGATTGTTCATCTGATTGATCTATCAAACATCAGTGACATGGCAAATCTCATTATGACTGCAGCTGGAAGTCCTGTTCGGGTAACGATAGAGAATTACTGCGAGACAGAACAAAGACAAGATGCAGATACCTTTATATCCGTTACGAATGAGATCTGCAGTCTTTTACCACAGGAGGTAGTCAGGGATAATTTTGGGGTGACCTTGGATGTCGGACATCTGAATATAGAGGGGGAGGATCCTTTGATTGGCGCGGAAAAAATCGGCAGATGGTGCAAGGGTAAGCGGGTCTTCCTGAGGGTACATGCAACTGATAATTATGGTAAATTGCTATTCTCTCCCCCTCATTACAGCGCGGATGTTCATGGGAGTGTCTCTGACAGGGGGATCAACAATTCCTTGATAATAAAGCTGTTGCGACACATGGGCCTTGATTTCGATGTTTTGGCAGAGCAGATACAACCATTAGCGCTTGATGATGTAGACCTTATCGATCAGGCACAGAGGTTCCCTCTAAAGGAGCCATACGAGACCGTTGTAGAAGAGGGAAGGAAGAGACTATCGACTATAGGGGTGGATAGCCTTATTGATTTGAAGGCGAAGAGGGAGGAGGCCTATCAATTCTTGGCTGGGCTTGAGGATATAGATTCCCTCAGGGAATACCTCCTGTACAGAAAGATTCAGACGAAGAAATATCTTTCCGTGGATGAGGCCAGAAAATCATCTCTTGAATTTATGAAAATGCCCCGGTCCTTCAAACTGGAGCTGATGGATTACATAGATGACCTTTTAGCCCCGTTTCAAAGGGAAACAGGTCTGATACACAGGAGCAGGATGGATCTGATTTATCAGAATATCAGCGGTGCATTGTTTGGACGGGTGAATGAGAAAAATCTGAATCAGATATTCTACAGAACCAAGACCTTCAACCAGGATGATATCATCTTCAAGCAAGGCAGTAAAGGCAAAGAGATGTTTTACCTTAAGCAAGGGGAGGTGATTGCGACTGTTGATGGTATACACCTGGCTACACTGGGTGCGGGTGAGATCTTTGGTGAGATGAGTTTGTTCTACAATATTAAAAGGACAGCCACCATAAAGGTGAATAGAGATAATACCAGGCTTGGTGTCTTGCCGAGGGATGAATTTGAGGATATTCTGGCGAATAACAGAAGATATGCATATGATTTGATCTACAGGCTGTTTCATATTCTTCCCCAGAGGCTGAGAAACCTGAATGAAAAGTATAAAATGGCGATCATAGCCTTGAGGGATTTCCTGGAAGGCGATATGGAAAGGGTTAAAAGGCTTGAAGAGATTATTTCTGATGCACAATTTTTGAAAATACCGCTCCCTCACCTCTCTTTGGATGATATTGAAGGGTTGTTTGAAGAGAAGAGCACATTTAACCCAGATGAGGAGATTTTTGTGGAGGGAGATACAGGCGATGGGGTGTATCTTATCTTAGATGGAAGGGTACGGGTCATGACTTTTGCTAACGATTTTAAAGAGATTGTGGTTGGGGAGCTGGAGGCAAGCCAGATCTTTGGCGAAATGGCCTTGATAGATGATAAACCCCGATCGGCAAGTGTTATCCCCCTTACACCCTGTAAGGTAGCCTTTATGTCCAGGAAGAAATTTGATCATCTGATTCAAACGAGATCCAATCTTGCGTATCGTTTTATGTCATCAGCGTGTCTGTCTATCTTTAGGCATATCCTCAGGCTTAATACCCTCTATCTAAAGGTAAAAAAGGAGTTTCAATAGGATCTTGTCCCTATGAGGTTGCTTACTAGATTAGAGGGATAATATATGGTATTTTTAAGATAATAGGTCTCCATTAGAGGGCATTGGTTTTCGTGAGCACATGAAGGAAGATCAGCAAAGATGGTATGCGCTTCATGCAAGGAGTCGGCATGAGGATGTTGTCTTTCGTGGACTGGGGAGAAAGTCAATCGAGGCCTTTCTGCCCAAGATCCAGGTTATGAGCCGGCGAAAGGACCGGAGGAAGAGGATATTCGTCCCCCTCTTGCCAGGCTATGTCTTTGTGCATACAAATTTGAATCCGCATCAGTACTGGGATATAATCAAAACCTATGGTGTTGTGAGGATCATTGGTATCAGGGGAAAACCTGTCCCGGTCAAAGAGGAGGAGATGGTATCCCTCCAGATATTACACGGTACTGATAGGACTGTCAGGAACCAGGCCTATATGAAGAGAGGCGACAGGATTATGATCATGGAGGGGCCTCTCAAGGGGCTGGCCGGATTTTATTTGAGGCATAAGGATAAATCTGAAAAGGTGGTCGTTTCAATAGACCTCCTTCAACGGTCCCTGGCCGTAGAGATTGAAAACTGGGTTGTAGAGAAGATTAGTTAAACCAGGAGATCAGAGAGGAACCGTGAAAAAGACTGTGAGGATAGCCGTTGTTGGCGTCGGTTATTGGGGAAGGAATCTCGTAAGGAATTTTGCCTCTATCGAGTCGCTTACCGGGGTATGCGACCTTGAAGAGAAAGACCTCGCCTTCATTAAGAAAGAATACCCAGGGCTCAAAACAACTCATTCATTCCTAGATATCCTATCGGATAATAGCCTGGATGCAGTCGCGATATCAACGCCTGCAGAGCTGCACTACCAGATGGCGAGAGATTCCCTCTTGGCTGATAAGCATGTCTTCGTGGAAAAGCCGTTGGCCTTGAATGTGGAGCAGGGAGAAGAACTTCTGGGGATGGCTCATGAGAGGAAGAGGATACTCATGGTAGGGCATCTCCTCCAATATCATCCTGCAGTAATCAAACTAAAGGAGCTGGTTAATGAAGGGGAACTGGGAAAGATCGAGTATATTTACTCCAACAGGTTGAATCTCGGTAAGATAAGAAGAGAGGAAAACATCCTCTGGAGCTTCGCTCCTCATGATATATCAGTCATCTTGGGCCTGACAGGGGAGATGCCATCGGATGCATCCTCTTTCGGCGGCAATTATCTCCATGAAAAGATCGCTGACGTAACCTTGAGTCATCTTTCGTTTCCTTCAGGAATAAAGGCCCACATCTTTGTAAGCTGGCTACATCCATACAAGGAACAGAGGTTGGTGGTTGTAGGAGATAGAAAGATGGCCTCGTTCAACGACCTTGATCCACGCGATAAACTCGTTGTCTACCCCCATACCATAGAATGGAAGGATCACCTCCCTACGCCGAACAAGAAGGAGGGGCAGATAGTCCCTGTTGATCAAGTTGAGCCTTTAAGAGAGGAGTGCCGGCATTTTGTGGAATGTATTATCAAAAATCGCCAGCCCCGGACAGATGGGATTGAGGGATTAAAGGTGTTAACGGTTCTTCAGGCATGTCAGGAATCCCTGGAGAGTAAGGGA
This sequence comes from Deltaproteobacteria bacterium, assembly GCA_020349945.1. Lineage (GTDB taxonomy): Bacteria > Desulfobacterota > DSM-4660 > Desulfatiglandales > B25-G16 > JABXJZ01. The sequence goes on along the minus strand of CP070704.1, from coordinate 1,045,639 downwards.
AAGGTTATCCCTGTTGCCCAGTTGTCTGATTGGAGAAAAGCCAGGGAAAGCATGTATTATGTTGATAAGGCAAGCATAGTGGATGAAGGATGCGTGATAGGAAGGGGAACAAAGATCTGGCATTTCTCGCATATTATCAAAGGAAGTTCCATTGGCAATGATTGTAGCATAGGCCAGAACGTAATGATTGGCCCAGATGTAAAGATTGGTAACAAGGTCAAGATACAGAATAACGTTTCTGTCTACCCGGGTGTGACTCTTGAGGATGGGGTATTCTGTGGCCCTTCCATGGTCTTTACCAATGTCTATAACCCAAGGAGTTATATACCCCGTAAGCATGAAATCAGACCAACACTGGTGAAAGAGGGGGCTACGCTGGGCGCTAATTCAACCATCATTTGCGGGCATACCATAGGCAGCTTTGCCTTTGTGGCCGCTGGCTCCGTTGTCCTTGAGAACATACCGGATTTTTCACTGGTTGCCGGAAACCCTGCCGTGATAAAAGGGTGGATTTGCAGGTGCGGTGTGAGACTTTCTTTTGAGGGTGCAATGGCAACCTGCGATGCCTGCGGACTCACCTATAAAAAAGAGAAGAATAGGGTCCGTATCATATCCTGACAAAGATCCGGATACCAACCGAATCTATCCCTCACCTCTTTCGTACCCAATGCCCATAGCCCTTTGAAGCCTCGCCCAGGCAATGCTGTGCTCACTCAGGGCATTGAAATAATTTGTCCTTGCCTGGGTGAGGAGGGTCTGGGCGTCCAGGACATCGGTTGAGGTGGCCACCTGTTGTTTATATCGTTCCTCATTCATCCTGAAGTTTTCCTCTGCCTGAACCACTGCTGTTTCGGCCACATGAATATTCTTCTCCGCCTCCCTCAGATTCAAATAGGCGTCCTTCACCTCTAACTGGATATTGTCCTTGATATCCTGCAGGAGATACTTTGTCTTTGCCAGGTTGGCACTGGCTGATGCTACATCATGCTTGGTCTTTCCCCATTCCCAGAACATCCACTCTGCTGTTAAAGTTATGGTCCAGTTATCAGGATCCCTTTTCCCGATATATTGTTCGGTAGCGGTCTGTCTCTGATAGTTTCCAATGAGGTTCAGCGTTGGATAGTAGCTGCTCTTGCTCAATCCCACATTTTTTTCAGCAGATGCTACGTTTAACGATACCTCCTTTATCTCCGGTCTATTCAGCTCTGCCCTTTCGGTGCACTGATCAAGGGTGAGCGTTACCGGATGGTAATCAAGTATGTCTTTGATCTTAACCTCTTCATCAAGCCCCCTTCTGAGCAACTTGTTAAAAAGAGATCTCGCAATCTCTACCCGATTCGTTGCCCTGATCAAATCCTGCCTCGCCTGGGCCATCTGGACCTCTGTCTGGAGCAGCTCGTTCTTGGCGATAAGTCCTTCCTCATAAAAGGCCTGAGCTACCCTTAAATGGGCCTCCAGCTGCTCAACAGCCTGTCCTGCCACCTTTTCGAGCTTATTCGCCTTCAAGATTCCAAAATAGGCCCCCTTGACGTTCACTATCAGATCTTGGATAGCGGTCTCCTTCTGGACCTTAGCCAGGTCTACCCCTAATGAGGCTAACTCCCGTGTTATGGTAAGGGCCCATCCTGTGAAGAGGGGTTGCGTGCCCGTTATATTAAATTCGTAGGAGTATTCCTCCAAGGGGGAAAATTCCCTTCCCATATAAACGTATTTGGCATTGTCAACAGTTTCCTCATCAAGGCGGGTATAGGAGTAACTGGTGCTTAATTTTGGAAAGAAATCGGCCTTTGCGGAGCGCTCCGCAAACTCCCTTGCCGTTATCTCCTCTCTTGCTGAGTAGACGGCTAAGCTCCTTTCTAAGGCAATCTCAATGCTCTCTTCCAAGGTAAGTACCTCAGAGGCAATAATTGGTGAAGATACTAACACTAAGGAAAATACGACTCCGACGAAAATAGGTACCGTTCTCATGATTCTCCTTCCCTCTACCTTTCTGCTTGACTTACAATCGCGTCTCTAGTCTTTGCCAAAACATAGAGCTCCAGAATACGAGCGAATATTCATACATAGTCGATGAGTTATCTATGTCAAGAAAAAACGGCGGACGGTATGAGTGAGTTATCCCTCATTAGAATATTAGGGCTTATCACAAGGACCAGATAGGGATATACTCCTAACAAATCTGACGCAGGGTGTTAAGTAATCTCAGGGGGTGGAGCATTGGCAGAAGACGGAGTCAATCTACGGGCTGCGTGCAGGCTGAGGGAGGAGGGATTTGCGTCGGGAAGCTGCATGGTGGGCTCTGAAGGTGGGAGGATCGATAGGGCCTGCATGGTTACCCTTAGATGGGAAGGCAAGGTACCTTTGAGACTTATAAAGTCCGCCCATCTATCAAGGCCTGAGCATTACTTCTCCATTTATCAATCGGGATGTAACTTCACGTGCAGGAAGTGCCACTCGTGGTATTTTACCCAGTATGCCTCCGGACAGTGGATGTCCCCGAAGGATATCGGGGTACTGGCACGTGATTATGCCAAGGCAATCACCTATTGGGAGCCGAGGGAGAGGGCCACCAGTTTTCACGCCCACGACCTCTGTCTTTCCTGTGGGCTCTGTGTTACTGAGAAAAACAGATCTCCGTATTGCCCAGGAGTATTGGAGCCTGATCAGGTAGTCCTCTCACCCCAGGGATGGGGTCCAGCAAGAAACATAGTGGGCTTTACAGGGGGTGACCTTGCCTGCCAGCCGGAATTCTACTGCGTGGCCTCAGAGGAGATTAAGGGACAGAGAGAGGATCTCTGGATCCTCCTTGAGACCAATGGCTATGGGCTTACTCCGAAGAACCTGGAGAGGTTTAAGGCCTCTGGAATTGACGCCTTCTGGCTGGATGTCAAGGCGTATGATGATGGTATCCATCGGAAGCTGACCGGTTGCTCCAATGAGCATATCTTACGACTTCCCTACGAGCTGAGGAAACGGGGCTTTGTCCTTGAGGTGCTCT
>CP070704.1:1036498-1042541 GCA_020349945.1 Deltaproteobacteria bacterium | reverse complement strand
TGCCGAGGGTGAGTTTCAGGCCGCCGGCAAGCTGGCAGAGGCAGCCACCAAGATACAGGACTTTCCCTATGCCCTTCAGCTGCGGTATCTTCAGACCCTGAGGGAGGTTTCAGCTGAGAGCAACTCAACTACCCTCTTTCCGATCCCGATTGATCTATTTGAGCCATTTTTTAGGAAAGATAAATTAGCGTAAGTGCTGGGTGGAGCGGTCCCGCTCAGGCGAGCTCGCCACCTCCGCTCTGTATGAGATCTCCGGTATTCTGCTCAATATATTGCATTGAGTCCCTGCAGAGGGATAGCTGTTTTTCGTATTCAGCCTTCAAAGAACATGAGGAAGTCTCGGAAGTTGATCTGGTAACCTTTTTTAGAAAGGGGTCTGCAATGGAAGAGAAACGAGAGGAGACCCGCTGGTTTGTAATCAAACATAAGGGATGTGAAGCTATTTTTACCATAGACAGCCGCACGTTCCTCAATTCATTCAATGAACCAAGGGGGGCTTTTCGTTGCCCTAACTGTGGCGGGGTTGTCATTAAAAGCGAGTCTTTGGATACATTCATGGAGTTCTTGAGACAATATCAGGGGCTCAAAGAGGTGTTTGAAAACGCCATGATAAGGGAAATCAAGCCAAAAGATTAAATTACGAGTCCTTTCCAAGACTGCCACACCCTCATGAAAGACCTCAGGATATCACTTTCCCCTTAGATAAAATTTTTTTCACAATCACATTGGAAAATCCAATGTTAAGACTTGACGATCCACTGTTAAGTGCTATAAGATTCGCCAGAAACAAGGAGTAGTAAATCAAAAATTCAATAATATTAAATAGTTGTGGTGATAAACCTAGAGCTTTATCCCCCCTATCGTCTATAAAAGATCATTCTTAATACACAAAAAAATTAGGCTTTTATGCAGGCTGTAATATTTCAGACCCTCGGAGGCCTTGGCCTGTTTATCTTCGGCATGAGGATCATGTCCGATGGGCTCAAGAAGGTCGCAGGCAAAAAATTACGCATCGTTTTGAGTGCTGTATCCTCAAACAGATTAGTAGCATGTACTACCGGGACGGTAGTCACCGCAATGATTCAAAGTTCAAGCGCAACCAGCGTTATGCTGGTTGGTTTTGTTGATGCCGGTCTTATGACCCTCACCCAGGCGGTTGGGGTTGTCCTGGGGGCCAATATCGGCACCACGGTGACAGCCCAGTTGATAGCCTTTAATATAAGTAATTATGCCCTCCCAGTCATTGCCGTCGGTGTATTATTAAGATTCTTTTTTGCCTCAAGAAAATGGCAACAATGGGGAGAGGTCTTGCTTGGCTTTGGTATGCTCTTTTATGGGTTGGCCACCATGAAAGCCGGCCTTGCTCCCCTAAAACATGAGCCTGCCTTTACTGCATTCTTAACGAGATTCCAGGCCCAAGACCTTAATGAGATACTTCTCTGTGTCCTTGCCGGTACTGCTCTAACCATGGCTGTGCAGAGTTCGAGTGCCACGGTTGGCATAACCATGGCCCTGGCAAGTCAGGGGCTGCTTAGCTTTGAGGGCAGTGTGGCCATGATCCTAGGTGAAAATATCGGCACTACAATAACAGCCCAACTGGCAAGCATAGGCTCCAATGTCAATGCCAGGCGGACAGCAATGGCCCATACCCTCTTTAACGTTCTTGGCGTCATCTTGATAATCTCAATCTTTCCCTATTTCGTTAATGCTGTCATCTATTTGACCAGCAATCTTCTCCCTGTCGGGAGTCCTGACCTCCTGTTGGGGGGGGAGAAGCCGTTTATTTCCAGGCATATTGCCAATGCCCATACCCTTTTTAATGTAATAAATGCAATCCTGTTCCTCTTTATCTTACCGTATCTGGTTAAAATCGCCATCTGGCTGACCCCTCGAGGAAAAAGAGAATACCTTGATGAAATCTATCATATCAAGCATCTGGACAGGCGATATCTTGACTCCCCAGAGGTGGCATTGGTACAGGCAAAGCAGGAGATCGTCAGGATGGGAGAGGTAGCTCAAACCATGTTTGATGAGGTAATTAGCTCTCTTAAGATAAGAAATTCAAAAAAATTGACTATATGGAGGGACAGGGAAGATGTACTGGATAATCTTCAAAAGGAGATCATAGATTTCCTTGTAAACGTTATGCAACAGAATATCATTGTTGAGGAGTCAAAGGAAATAACCTCCCTTATGAGGATGAGCAACAATATTGAGAGGATTGGTGATGAGATGGAGGATATTGCCGAGGCGATCGAGACGGTGATTGCAGACAAGTTCTACTTCTCGCAACAGGCAATCGAAGACTACGAGGTATTATCCTCTGAGGCAAGGAAATTCCTTGCCCTTGTTATCGAAGGGATCAAAGAGGAAAATGGCAAGATAATGTCAAGGGCAGCAAAAGCGGTAAGTAGCATAAACCGGATGACCGAGGAGATGAGATTGAGACACCATAGTCGGTTAGTCGAGGGGACATGCGAGATAGAGAGAGGCATGATCTTTATTGATATCCTCAATGCCTTTGAGAAGATGGGCGGTTTTTGCTATAACGTGGCGCAGGCGGTAGCAGGTGTTAAATAGTAGGGATACGATCTGGCACATAAAGGATGATCTCCCCTCTGCTGTATGGCTGGCCGGAGAGGTGGGGATATCAAAACTGCTTGCCTCCCTCCTGATACAGAGAAACGTATCCTCCCCTGATTCAGCTCAATCCTTCCTTTCACCAAGGCTCGGATCCCTGAGGGACCCATTCCTTCTCAAGGATATGGACCGGGCAGTTGAGCTCATAGCCAATTTTATCGTAGAGAAGAGGAGAATCACAATTTACGGTGATTACGATGCAGATGGGCTTACTGCTACATCTCTATTGGTCGGTTTTTTCTCCAAATTGGGTACACCGATTTCCTTCTATATCCCACATAGACTTGAAGAGGGCTACAGCCTCAATGAAAAGGCAGTGAGACAGATAGCTGCAGCTAATACCGGGCTCATCATTACCGTTGACTGCGGTATCAATGCCCTGTCAGAGATTGCCCTGGCTAAAAGACTAGGGATGGAGGTCATTGTAACAGATCACCATAAGATTCCACCGGATTTTGAACCAATCTGCCCCACGATTGACCCATTGAGACCTGACTCCCTTTTCCCCTTTCAGGAGCTCTCCGGGGTGGGCCTAGCCTTCTATTTAGCGATAGCCATAAGGTCACACTTGAGGGAGGCAGGCTTCTTTAAAGACACGTGTGAACCTGATTTAAGATCCTGCCTTGACCTTGTTGCGCTTGGCACAGTTGCTGACATAGTGCCTTTAACCGAGGAAAACAGGATCATGGTTAAAAGCGGCCTTAATGTGTTGATGGATAGCCAGAGACCTGGAATCAAGGCGCTACTGGGGGTGTCAGGCATACGGAAGGATCAGATAATAGCTACTGATGACATCAGCTTTAAGCTGGCCCCAAGGCTGAACGCCATGGGGAGATTGGGATCGGCAACCAGGGCGGTTCATCTGCTTACAACGGATAATGAAACGGAGGCCTCCTTGATTGCCGATCAGATGGACTCCCTTAATGCTCAGCGCCAGGTAATAGAAAATAGAATTGTCTCAGAGACAAGGGAAAGGATCGAAAGGATGGAGGACATAGAAGCACGTCGAACAATAGTGCTGTTCGACCCTAGGTGGCATCGGGGAGTAGTGGGTATCGTGGCCTCAAAGATTGTAGAGGAGTACTATCGCCCCACCTTGATCCTTGCACTTGAAGGAGACCTGCTGAGGGGGTCAGGCAGAAGTATAGACGGGTTTGATCTGCATCAGGCCCTTTCTGATCTCAGTGACCTCTTAAGGCAATTCGGGGGTCATGGCCATGCAGCAGGGGTTAGCCTTGAGACTCAAAGTATAGGTGAGTTTTCCCATAAGTTCGAGGAGCTCGCCAGGAAGAGAATAGATCCAAAGGATATGATACCGAAAATAGAGGTTGATGCCAAACTGAGTCTCGAATCTATCGATCCCCAGACACTCAAGGAGATTGAAATGTTAGTGCCCTTTGGTCACGGGAATCCCCAGCCTATCTTCTGGGCTGGTCCGCTCAAGGTTATCTCCTCAAGGGTGGTGGGAAAAGATCATCTAAAACTGAAGCTGAAGGAAAAGGGGATCACCTTTGATTGCATAGCATTCGGTAAAGCGGCATCCCATCCTCTGGAGGGGAAATCAGTGGATATACTCTTTCACCTGGGGACCAATACATGGCAGGGAATAGAGTCGATTCAACTGGTAGTAGTTGATCTGCGCCTTAACTGATAGCCTACTTCAGCCCTTTATCTCTCTCCCATGTAACCTTTCATATATTTAAAAAACTCTGAGTCGGTTGAAAGCAGGAGGGTGCTGTCTTTGCCCAGGGTGTTTTTATAGATATCCAGTGTATTAATAAATGAGTAAAAATCAGGATCTCGTCCATAGGCCTGGGCATAGATCGTTGTGGCCTCGGCATCTGCCTTCCCCTTTACCTCCTGTGCCGTTCTGTATGCCCCGGATGTAATCCGTTTCATCTCCCTCTCTTTATCACCCTCTATCTTCCTCGCCTCTCCTCTGCCCTCAGATCGAAACTTCTCAGCTATCTGCTTTCTCTCCGCAACCATCCTGGCATAGACCGATTTCTGTACCTCCTCTACATAATTTAATCTCTTTATCTTGACATCTACCAGCTCTATACCGAATTTGGACAACTTTGGCTGTGCCTGTTGCATGATGCCTTTGGTAATCTTGGCCCTGCCTGTTTTGACCTCACCCAGGGGACTTATTTCCTTTACCTTATCTATTCCCACCTCAAAGGTATCCAGTTCCCTGTTGGTCATCCTCACGGTCTCGATCAGGGGATAGGAGGTAACAAAGTTCCTTACTGCCGGATCGATAATCTCATCCAGCCTGCCAAGGGCGCCGTACACATTTTTGACGGTCTCAAAAAACTCCAGTGGATTAACGATCTTCCACCGGGCATAGGTGTCCACCCATATAAAGGTCTTGTCCAGGGTTGGAATCTGACCGGGATCGCCGTCCCATTCAAGGAGGTTTTTTGGAAAATAGTTTGCCTGCTGAATAACAGGGATCTTAAAGTACAAACCGGGATCCGCTTTTGGTTTCCCAATAGCCTTACCAAACTGGGTAACGACCACCTGTTTGGTTTCGTCCACAACATAGACTGCCCGCCACCTCGAAAAGAGTAAAAAGAGAGCGATAATGATCAGAATAAAGATTAACCCCTTTTTCATTTCTCCTCAACCCCCTTCTCCCTCCCCAGGTTGAGTAAGGGGAGGAAATTTGTTTGCTCTGCGTCCATGATATACTTGCTTCCCAAGCTCGGAACCACATCCTTCAAGGTCTCAAGATAGAGCCTTCTCCTGGTCACGTCCTCTGCCTTCTTATACTCGGCATAGAGGGCAAGAAACCTGGCTGCATCCCCTTTAGCCCTGTTGATCCTGTCAAGGGCATACCCTTCAGCGGATTTGATGGTCTTCTCCGCATTTCCCTTAGCAGCTGGAATAGCCTTATTATATTCCTCCCTGGCCTGATAAATCATGCGCTCCTTTTCCTGAACTGCCTGATTAACCTCATTAAAGGATGGCTGAACCGGCTCGGGGACATTTGTCTTCTTCATCTCAATGGTGACCACATTTATACCGGTTTGCGCTTCATCCAATTCCTTTTGCAGGAGCAGCTTTGCCTGGTCTGCAATCTCCTCCCTCTTGCTGATTACCTCATTGATACTCCTATCTCCTACCACGAGTCTCATGGTGGCCTCAGCCAGATCCCTCAAGGTAGATCTTACATTCCGAACCTTGAAGAGGTAGTTATAGGGATCCTTGATCCTAAACTGCACGATCCATGGAACCACGGCCACATTGAGATCACCGGTAAGCATGAGGGATTCGTTGAGATAGGCAGTATCCCTGGCATACTGCGTCCTCACACCCGCCCGTATAGTCCTCAGACCGAATTCCACTTTGTTGATTTCTCTCACCGGTACCTTTGTTAACTTTTCTATTCCCCAGGGGA
>CP070704.1:1019646-1036398 GCA_020349945.1 Deltaproteobacteria bacterium | reverse complement strand
GGACCAACTGGCAAGTCCCCAGCCTTTGCCCTCTTTAGAAGCTCAGCTACCTCCTTAGCCGCTGCTTTTCCTAGCCCGGGTACATCGGCCTTCTCGTTCACATAGAAAAAGGCCTCCTCATATATCTGCCAGGACTGTGCAAGGCGGCCTCTGAAGCTGAGGTCTTCATCCCGGTCGATGAGGCCCTCGAATACCATTGAGTTGATGTCGCTGCTGGCAGAATCAGCAGAGAGGATTGGATTCAATATGTGGGCATCGCCGATGGATGCGGTAATGTATTCGTTTAAGCGGTTCGGGTTTCCTCGTGTCTGTTGTTCGTACGTGGGTACCCAGAAATAGGACTGGAGCAAGAAGACTATAACCAGGATTGGTGTAAATAGGAGGATCTTGCGTATTGTCATCTTTTGCCTTTCCTAATCCTTAGATATGAGTAGCATAAGCGAATAACGACCCAGTATCAAATTTTTTATTTACCTTAGACGAAGAACGTGCAATTGCAATGGAACATTTTTTTTGACATATTTACCGTATACCTATAAGAATTACGTGATTTTCTACTGATTGATCTTTCAACTACTATGGAGACCTGACAGAACCATTTGTGGAACAAGAGATGGGCCAGAACAATCCGCTTACTATCCGTCTGAATCCCCTGGACAATGTTGTCGTGGCACGGGTGGAGCTTCCAGCTGGCACTGAGGTGCCCGAAGAGGGCGTGACCTGCCGCAGGCAGATTCCCCCTGGGCACAAACTCTGTACTGCTGCCATTGGCCCTGGTGCACCTGTGAGAAAATACGGTCAGATTATCGGATTTGCCACCAGTGAGATTTTTCCTGGAGAGCATGTTCATACCCATAATCTGGGAATGGGGGACTTTGCCCGCGACTACGCCATTGGCGTCAAGGCCAGGCCCACCGATTACGTGCATGAAGCTGCTCGGGCAACCTTTCAGGGCATTGTTCGGCCCGATGGTCGTGTGGCCACGCGTAACTACATGGGGGTTCTGTGCACGGCCAATTGCTCGACATCGGTGGCACGTCATATAGCTGATTCTTTTGGTAACAGGGAGCGAGCTGAGTTTCCAAATGTGGACGGAGTAGTGCCGGTTTGTCATGGATCGGGATGCGCAATGGCCGCAGGTGGACAGGGATTCGAGGGCCTTCAGCGAACCCTGGCGGGCTACGCGCGGCATCCCAATTTTGCCGGGGCGCTGATAATTGGCCTGGGCTGTGAGGTCAATCAGATCGACTCGCTCCTCAAAAGCGGGGATCTCAAGAGAGGCCCCCTGCTCCAGACCATGACGATCCAGGATATTGGGGGCACATCAGCGACGATCCGTGAAGGCGTATCCCGGATCCGCGAGATGCTCTTGGAAGCAAACCGGATGGAGCGTCGTCCGGTTTCAGTGAGCCATCTTATCCTCGGTCTGGAGTGCGGCGGGTCAGATGCCTACTCAGGGATTACGGCAAACCCGGCCCTGGGATGCGCTGTAGACCTTCTGGTGCGTCATGGGGGAACCGCTGTTCTGAGCGAGACCCCGGAGATTTAGGGCGCCGAGCACCTGCTCACCCGGCGTGCGGTAAACCGGCAAGCAGGAGAGAACCTCATTGCCCTTATCCGGCGGTGGGAGGACTATGTGACCCGTAATGGTATCGATATGGATAACAATCCCTCACCAGGGAACAAGGCCGGCGGGTTAACCACCATACTGGAGAAGTCCCTGGGTGCAATAGCAAAAGGCGGTACTACCAACCTGGTGGATGTTTATGGCTTTGCCGAGCCCATCACCGCGAAGGGGTTTGTGTTCATGGACACGCCGGGCTACGACCCGACCTCAGTGACCGGGATGGTTGCGGGCGGCGCCAATGTCATATGCTTCACTACAGGTTGTGGGTCTGTCTTCGGCTGCAAGCCGGTGCCCAGCATCAAACTGGCAACTAACACGGCCCTGTATCAACACATGGAGGAGGATATGGATATCAATTGCGGCACCATTGCCGATGGAGAAATAACAGTCGAGGAGATGGGCGAGCGTATCTTTCGCTTCGTGCTTGAGACAGCCTCCGGAAGAGAGACCAAGAATGAGATACACGGTATCGGAGACAATGAGTTTGTACCCTGGCAGATCGGGGCAGTAATGTGAGCTGAAGATACTGATCAGGGTCAAGCATGCGTTGTCACCAGTCTTTTTCCTCCCTTAAATCTCTTCTCTAAACGTATCTTATCTATGATCCTCTGATATCCTGCTCTGTCAGGTGCCCAACCTCCCCTGCAGATGCAGATATCTTTCAACGACGCATGGTTAGGGCGTGATCGCGTACAGAGGGGCCAAAAAAGCGTATTTCACCAATAAAAAACAGTTGAAATATTTCTTACATACGTATAGTTAAGGGGTTGGCAAATGAGGGCCCGTTGATCGTCGATTGATCATAGTCTCGCCGATATCCCCCCTGGTTTCTGAGGGAAAGGAGCACATACCTGTGGCTGATGCAAAAAGAGGTGACTTAGTCCAGATCCACAAGATCGTTTTGGAACCGGATGAGAGATCCGATAATCTTCCTTCTTGCACGAAGTCCGTGCCTTATGAATGTTGGATTAAGGGTTTTCTTGTAGATGAAGATGCAGATATGGGAGATGAGGTTAGCATTCGGACATTTATTGGTAGAGAGATATCGGGAGTCCTTTGTCAGGTTAACCCTATGTATGATCATAATTTTGGAGAACCCCAAAAGGAACTTCTATCAATTGATACTGAAGTGAGGAGACAGCTGGAGAGGACCTAAGAGGATTATAAGGGGCAGAACGCATGGATATGAGCTACTCTGCAGTTATGTCAAGGAAGAAAGACATTTTAAGGAGAGCCACTGGAATTGACTACGATAGGTTTGAAATATCTCCCCTTACTTTTGACTATGAAGGTCTTATGAATTCGTGCGAATATTCTCTGGAAGATGTGCAAAGGATATTAGAAGAAACCGGGGTCGGTAAGACACCACTGGTGGAATTAGAAAATCTCACCGAACTGGTCCGTTCCATTTCATCACCAGGAAGGGGGGGACGGATTTTCGTTAAAGATGAGGCAGCCAACCCAAGTGGAAGCTTTAAGGATCGCAGAGCAGCCTTATCTGTGTTTCATGCTAAAAAACTGGGATACAAGGGGGTGGTGGCTGCTAGTTCAGGCAACTATGGCGCTGCAGTAGCTTCCCAGGCTGCCAAGCGTGGTCTGAAGGCCATTATTCTTCAGGAGGTATACGACAGTAGGAAGGTAGGGCAACCAGAGATACTTGAAAAAACGAGGGCTTGTGAGGCCTACGGTGCGGAGGTCTGGCAATTAACCGTAGGTCCGGAGCTTTTTTATATCATGCTTCGAGTGTTAGAGGAGACGGAATTCTTCAGTGCTTCGCTGTATGTTCCTACGAGCGTCCGGGGTATTGAGACCCTGGGCTACGAGCTGGCCCAGCAGGTTTTTCAAAGAGAAGGGCGATTTCCTGATGTGGTAATGATCACCCATGCCGGAGGAGGTAATGTTACGGGGACGGCCCGTGGATTGAACAAGGCGGGTAGCTACAACACCATTGTCGTGGGGGTCTCCGTGGATCTCCAAGGACTTCATATGGCCAGTGATATTGATTTCAATCGAAAGTCCTTTACAACCGGGCATACGGGTTTTGGGATACCCTTTCTCACGTGGCCTGATAGGACCGATGTACCAAGAAACTGCGCTCGTGGCCTTAGGTACTTGGATCGTTACTTATCAGTAACCCAAGGAGAGGTTTTTTATACAACGGAACTGCTGGCAAAGCTCGAAGGTATAGAAAGGGGTCCTGCTGGAAACACCTCATTAGCCGGCGCTATCTCCCTTGCTCGGGAATTGGAAAAAGATCAGATCCTGGTGGTTCAGGAAACAGAATACACCGCTGCCGGAAAGCTACCCTCTTCCCAGCTGACCTTTGCAAAAGAGAACGGAATTGAGGTAAGACGAGGAGATCCCAAGGAGAATATACCTGGTAAAGCGATTGTCATTCCTGAGGGAGTTGATCAGATTCGCATTGAAGACATGGATATGGAGAAGATACGTCGCTCTTATATTGAGAGGGCCATGAAAATGACGGAGGGCTATGTACCCACACGCGAGGATATTGAATTTCTCGCCGAAGATTCGAAAAGCTCAGTCGACTATGTTCAGGAAACCATACGTTCACTGAAGGTTAAAAGGGCAGAATTGGCCTGATGACCTGCTTGATGCTGTGAGGCGCAATGTATTCTCTTTTGATCAAGAATGCCAAGATCGTGGATGGCATGGGGAACCCCTGGTTTTATGCTGACCTCGCTATCAAAGGGGAAAAGATCTCGAGAATCGGTCAGATAAGAGAGGGCGAATCGGAGAAAACTATCGAGGCCAGCAACTTGATAGTATGTCCGGGATTTATTGATCAACACTCCCATGCGGATCTGGTCTTTGCCAGTGACGAACAGCTCAGATATCTAGAAGGTAGAATTCGACAGGGAATCACAACGGAGATCTTAGGCAATTGTGGCATATCAGTTGCGCCCCTTTCCAAAGAGTCAAGGGATTTGATGAAGGCCTTTACAGGGTGGATGGCACCCGAGGATTTGCCATGGGATTGGGAGACCATGGCCGACTACTTATCGTTGCTGGAGGTAAACGGTGTGCCTGTCAATGTAGGGACCCTGACAGGACACGGAGCAGTTCGAGCCATTGCCAGGGGATTCCGCAGTGGGATGCTGACCCGCGACGGGCTTGAACTGATGAAAAAGCATCTGGCTGATACCCTTGAACAGGGATCCTTTGGTATGTCCATGGGATTGATCTATGCGCCGGGGATGTACTCAGACACCAAGGAACTCATAGAATTGGCCAGGGTCGTTAGAGAATACGATGGACTCGTAACCAGTCATGTCAGGGGCTCCAGTGAGACGAATCTCTTGGCTGAAAGGGAGCTCATCAGAATTGGGGAAGAGTCCGGGTGCCGCGTTCACCGTTCACACAACGAGGCGGTAGGGCGGGAGCACTGGGACAAGATCCAGAAATCGCTTCAAATGGAGGAAGAGGCCAGAGGCCGAGGCGTTGACATAGCCTATGATATGTTTCCGTATACTGCGGCCATGACCATGATGGTCGCCATTTATCCTCCCTGGGCACTGGAAGGAGGATGGGAGGGATTGGCAAAACGACTCCAACACCCAGAGACGAGAAGGCAGATAGAGGAGGATGTTGAAGAGATGGTTCCTGGCTGGCCAAGCTGGAAAGAGGGATCCTGGCCACATAATATTGTTAAGGCAACAGGATGGGAAAATATCTATATTGGCTATATACCGAGTGAGAAGAACAAGAAGTATGAAGGGCTTAACTTAGGGGAAGTTGGGGAAAGGATGAGTAAGCCCCCTTTCGATGCGATAAGCGACTTACTCCTTGAAGAACACGGGGCTATAAGTCAGCTTATATTCGGAGTTTCCGGAGACAAAGAAACAGATGTGCCTCTTCGTCAATTGATTACTCATCGGCTAGGGGGATTTGCCACGGATGCAGTAGATATCGGTACCGGACTTCCCCATCCGGCCGCCTATGGGACCTATCCAAGAATCCTGGGAAAGTATGTGAGACAAGAGAAGCTATTGCCACTTGAAGAGGCTGTACGGAAGATGACCTCTGCCCCGGCGAGTCGACTTGGATTGAAAGACAGGGGGCTCATCCGGGAGGGGTTCTTTGCTGATCTGGTCATCTTCGATGAGGAACGGATCATCGACAGGGCAACCTACGAGCAACCCCGACAGTTTCCTGAAGGCATCGAATACGTCGTTGTGAACGGTCAGATCCTCGTGGAAAAAGGCAGGCTTCATCCAATTAAGCCAGGGAAAGTCCTGCGCAGCAATAAATAGCTGACTTTTCAGGTTGGAACGAGCTGTAGCCTCTTGAGCGTTACGCCTAGACAGGAGATGTAGAATGATCGCAGACCATGAATTGACTCTTCAGCGTCAGATTTCAGGCCTTAAGGCCTTAAGCCATGTTCGGGAACTGGCTCAGATGGGATACAGATTTGTTGGAACCCAGGGAGACAAAGAGTCCATCCAATATATAAAAGGGCAATTTAAGGCCTATGGTTTGGAAATCAAGGAAACTCCCTTTCGAGCCCTCGCCTTTGAAGATGAGAAACCGCTCTTGAAGATCCTCTCAACTGGCGAAGAACTGGAAGGGGTTGTGCCATTGTTTTCACCATCGACTCCTGCGGGAGGCATTGAAGCCGATGTGGTTTTGGTTGGAGACGGCCAGGAGGAGGACTACAAGAGGGTTCACGTCCAGGGGAAGATTGTGATTCTCACCGAGGAAACGCTGGGCTACTCCAAGTTCTGGCTTGGCACCTTTGCTGACAGGGCAGCCCGGGCAGGGGCCTTGGGAATGATCTTCATCCATCCCATGCCATGGCCCTACCGTATGAGCATGGAAGCAGGAAATTCCGACCTAGACAGTCGTTTCTGCGAAAGAAGGCTTCCCGCCATCTGTGTGTCTGCTGTCGGGGGACTCAAACTCATGTATGCCCTTTCCACAGGTAACTGCAAGGTTCGCATGGAAACAGAAACCCTGCTTGAAGAGAGGGAATCGGTCATTATCTCCGGTTTTGTCAAGGGAACGGAATTTCCCCGCGAAAGGGTTGGTATCTTGGCTCACCGGGACAATGCAATCGCCCCTGGGGCCAATGATAACGGCTCGGGAACTGGAACCTTGCTGGAAACAGCCCGGGTTCTAAGCCGAACCAGGCCAAAGAGAACCTTTGAGTTCATTTCTACCACTGCCGAGGAGGATGTTACTCCAGGAGCCTGGAGCTACTGCCATGTTCATAAGGCGGATTTAGCCCAGAATATGAAGGCCTTGCTGGATATGGATATGATTTCCGTGGGGGGCATCGTCAAACAGGTGGAGAGGGGAGAATGGCCGGATTGCGATCCCATCATCCATCCCGATTGGCTGATGAAGTTGGTGGACGAGGTGGCCGCCGAGTTAGGATACGGTTTTGGAAGGATGACGGCGGCCTGGGGGGTTCCCGAGGAAGGCCGGTTCAATCAGATCGGGGTTCCTGCCACGGTGTTCTGGGGGGCGGATGATCCTTACTACCATTCGATCCATGACAGCATTGATAAGGTTAACCCAAATAGTCTCAAGGCCTTAGGTGATACTATCGCCATTGTTGCATGGAGGCTGGCCAATCAATGATAACATCGTAACAAGAAAGAGGAGGATATACCATGGAATCAAGAGAGCAGGTTTTGCGGAATCCGGTTTTCCTCGCCCTTGAAGAAGTTGGACATAGGCCAGAGGATGACATCTACATCTGGGCTCAGGGGATTGCGTTTCATAATCAGAACCTTCTGGATGGTATGAAGGAACATGTGGCTGATCCAGCCTTAAGGGAAAGGATCCTCTACGACCTGTGGAGCTATTTTCACACGGTGGGACTTGAGAAGGTCAACGGAGTCCTGGGAATAGAGGAAAAACCCCATGTTGATAAGATCAACAAGATACTTGCTGCAATACTGCATGACAAAGACCACCCGGCCATCCTCGGCATGGGAGAATACATTGAGGAGGCCTTCCTAAACTGGTTGAATGCCTTTACTATTTATGATTTCAGTGCTTATACCTACTTAGAAAAGCATCTGGGCGCAAAAGATGGTTTGAGGATTTACATGGGTCTTTGGGAAAAGTTTGCCCTCAGTGCCCTGGATCATTGGAAACAGACTCTGGGAATAAAAGATCCGTCCGATATTGATATGAACATGCTTGGAAAACTCTCACGGGCCTATTGGGAATCAATAGGAATACCCTATCATGTGACCAAACATAGTAAGGATGTTCATGAGGCAGAGCTGGGAGTTTGCTCATACTATGCAAACATGAAGGCGATTCTGGGTGAGGAAAAGGCGCGTTCAATGACCTTAAAAACCGAGGCAGCTACTTCCGTAAACTATTATGATGCAATCCTGAAGGCGTTGGGGGTTTTCGATAAATTTTCCTTTACCATGGACAAGTTTCAGTGTTGTGGTGACAAAGCCTGTCGGGTGAGATTTGAAAGGAGAAAATAGAGATAGAAACCCTTTTCGTAAAAAGGAGTAACTAATGAACGAACCAATTGAGATCGCAAAGAAATGGCTTCATGCAATGAATGAGCATGATGTTGATCAGATGAGCGCCCTTTGTTGGGAGGATGCTGTGGGGGATGAAGTGGCAGATCCTCCTCCGGCAGAGGGTCGTGACCAGATTGCCAATAGCTATCGAGAGCTTTTTGCAGGCTTCCCGGACAGCAAGGCGGAAATCCTGAATATGTTCTCTGGTCAGGGCCAGGTCCTTGCGGAGGTTCGATGGAGTGGGACCAACAAGGCGGATTTTCGAGGAACGCCTGCAACGGGAAAATGTGTAGATGTCCGAATAGCCTATATCTTCAAGATCGAGGGGGAGAATATCCGAAGAATCACGGAATATTATGACGGAGCAGCCGTTGCTAACCAAATGGGGCTTTCCTGAAGCGAGTGACACCCTTTAATGGAGCGTGAATCATTTGGTCAAGGTGAAAACAGGGCGAAGTGTTGAAAGGCCAACCAAGGCCGTCGTAAATCTGGAAGCAATATCGCATAACATCTCAGAGATTCGAAAGAGGATAGGGCACAGAAGGGATTTAATGGCAGTGGTCAAGGCCGATGGTTATGGACACGGTGCAGTTAGAGTCAGTATGGCAGCCCTTAAGAGTGGAGCCAACTGCCTTGGCGTTGCATTGCCTGAAGAGGGCGAGCAGCTCAGGAAAGCAGGGATTGAGGTCCCTATCCTTGTCTTGGGACTCATTCGACCTGAAGAGGCGTATAAACCAATAAGTCTTGGATTGGATCAAACAGTCTGCAGTCTCGAACTTGCAGAGGCCCTTGACCAGGAAGCTCGGAATGCATCTGTTCAGGTCAACGTCCATGTCAAGGTTGACACTGGGATGGGCCGGATTGGAGTAAAACCAGAGGGTGCATTGGACCTTGTCAGGAAGATTAGCCAATTCGGGAATCTAAAAGTGATCGGGATATTTACCCACCTTTCATGTGCTGATGAGGCGGACAAGGCCTTTACCAGGAAGCAAATTGAAATTTTCGATAGCGTGGTACGAGGAATTGAGGCATCGGGCATTGATATACCTAAAAAGCATATAGCGAACAGCGCAGCGATCCTGGACCTTCCCGAATCTTATTATGATCTCGTGCGGCCTGGAATTATGATATACGGTCTATATCCTTCCAGGCATGTTAGCCGAAGCATAGAGCTTAAACCAGCCATGACGCTAAAAACAAAGGTTTTATACCTAAAATCCGTACCAGCAGGGACCCCAATTAGTTATGGACGGACTTTTTCCACCAAAAAGGATACATTCGTAGCGACCCTTCCAGTGGGGTATGCCGATGGATATAGCCGACTGTTGTCAAATCGTGGATACGTGTTGATCAAGGGCCAACAGGCCCCATTAATCGGCCACGTGTGCATGGATATGTGCATGATCGACATCACGGGTATAAACCACATCAAACCAGGTGATGAGGTGATTCTGTTTGGTGAAGATCCTTCTGTTGATGAAATCGCACGTCAGATTGGTTCAATCAACTACGAGGTCGTTTGTTCGGTAGGGGAAAGGGTGCCACGCATCTATGTCAATGGATCATAGAGGATAGAAGGGAGCCATGAACATGCCAAAGGCGTTAATTATTTACCAGTCAAAGACTGGAAACACAGAGGCAATGGCTGAAGCTGTGGAGGCAGGGGTAAAAAAAGAGGGTCTCGAGGTTATTCGAAAAAGGATTGAAGATGCTAGCTTAGACGACCTACTCGAGCCCGAAGCCATCATCATCGGAACGCCTACTTACTTTGGAGCGACCACGGCAGAGGTCAAGAAATTTATAGATGAGAGCATCAAACACTTTGGAAAATTAGAGGGGAAGGTTGGAGCAGCCTTTGCATCATCGGGTGATCTGGGAGGGGGAAACGAGACTGCAATCCTGGATATCCTTCGGGCCTTTCTGGTCCATGGAATGATCATCCAGGGCTACACTTCGGGGGGTCATTATGGCCCGGTTTCGGTAGGTGCCCCCAGCGGGGAACGTAAAAAGGTATGCATAGAGTTTGGTGCCAAGGTTGCCAGGCTCGTTAAAAGGCTCCATGGAAGGTAATTAAGAGATGATGAGCTGATGACTAACTGAGATGTGTCATGTATCAGAAAGTGAAAGCCCTGATTATAGTCCTTCCAAGAAGCTGATGCGGAGCCAGGTGGGAGAGCGAGAAGGCAGATAGAAATTCAGCAGCGAATTTCCCTACAAAAACATTCAGAAGGAGGTATATTATGGGTAAGAACGCGAAAGACATGCGGCACAACAGTTTCATCGAGAACATGCGTGAACTCATGAAGGCCCATCCGGAGTACACGTGGGAGAAGGCATACAATGATGCCATGACCCTGTGGACGCTTCATGACTACGCGGCCTTCAAGACCATGGAAGAGGAAGTGGGAACGGACAGGGCCGCCCAGTTGTATGCCAAGATGTGGGAGCTGCGCTCCAAGCTGGAGTGGCCTGGCCTCTGCGAGCTGATTGGCAAGAAGCCCGAGGATAAGGACTGGACCATCCATGATATTGCTCAGATCATGATCAAGAGCTTTGCGCTGTTCGGCAATCCGATGGAGATTGTGGAGGACACCGAAGACAGAGTCACCCTGCGCTGCTACGATTGTCCCTACACCACCCAGGTGATCTGGAACCTGCTCCCTCCTAAAGAGGCGGAGGAGTACAACCAAAAGATCCAGGTGGATTGCAACTACGCCATTTTTGAGACGTACCTGAAGCTGACCGGCCTGTTTGATGAATGGGTGTTCAACTTTCCCTCACAGCTTTGTCTCACCAATCAATTCTGTGAGTTCAACTTCACGAGGTCCAGGCTCGACAGGACACCCAAGAAGTAAAGCTCTCGCGAGTTGTGCTTGCGACGACTCGGGACTAGAGAAGGGATGGTGAGAGGGAATTTGAAACCTCGCTCACCTTCCATCCTTTTCATCGTTAGAGGCAAAATGAAAGGGGGTGATATGAAGAGAAGGTTTAAGAGGGAACGTCTTTACGGGAAGAATCTTTTAAAATAAAGGGGGGACTGAAAATGAAAAAGTTTATCGTATTGTTCTTGGCGATTCTCCTGCCGGCTTCTGTGGCCTTTGGCGCTCCTGAGAAGCCCATAAAAATAGGAGCTGTCCTGAATATGACCGGGCCTGCCGCCATGTTAGGCCCGCTATTCAAGAATGGCATTGTGATGGCCCTTGAGGAGAATAACAATCAGGTTGCAGGAAGGCCGATAGAACTTATCGTTGAGGACGGAGCGACTGATGCAACCGTCTGTCTTGAGAAGGCCAGGAAACTGGTGGAGAGGGACAAGGTAAAGATCATTATCGGGCCACTTATGGGAGATGCTCACCTGGCAATAGCCCCATACATGGCTGGCAAGAAAGTCCTGATCACCACCCTCTACTGCGGAGATATCCAATTGGGTAACTACCGCAACTGGTTAACCTATCCAACAACGCTCGTTGGTCTGACCGTTCCGCTGGGCTGGTATGCACATGATAGCGGTTACAAGACCATGGTCATGATCACCTCTGATTATGCGGGTGGACACGGTTTTATGAAGGGCGTCCGCATGGGCTTCGAGGAAAAAGGGGGGAAGGTGGTTCAGGAAGTATTTGTCCCTGTTGGTACGGCAGATTTTGGCCCCTACCACTCCACCCTGAAGGATGCTGACTGCGTCGCATTCTTTGTGCCCAACACTGCAGAGAGTGCTCGTTTGATTACGCAGTACCGCGAATTCGGTATCAAGATGCCACTCTTGGGGACAACCCTGGCGGCCGACCTGCCGGAAGCAGTGATGAAGGACCTCGGGGATAATGTCATCGGTGTGCGGGGCCAAGCCGCGTACATCTGGTCCAGGGATGACCCGGTAAACAACCAGTGGGTGAAGGCCATGGAAGAACGCTTTGGAATGAAACCCGGTGGCCTGGCGAATAACTCCTATTGTATTACCTCTGCAATCCTAAAAGCACTGAAGGCTACGGGAGGTGATGAGTCATTCGATAGACTGTGGCCAGCGTTGGTTAGGGTCCAATTAGATACGCCACAGGGCCCCCTGTCTTTTACTCCCGAAGGTTTTGCCATTACCGATGGCTATATTGTCGAAGCCAAGGTGATTGACGGGAAGTATGTGTGGGATCCGATTAAGGTTTATCCCCAGGTGCTCGACCCCAGGTTGGCAAAGTAGTGGTGAAGTTGGGGCAGATTGGAACTCTTACCCAATCTGCCCTTTTCTTCCATTTATGGCTCAATAAGTAGGCTCACAGGGAAGGATACCTATCATGGAGCAGTTCATCATAAATCTTCTAAATGGACTATCGTATGGGATGGTTTTATTTCTGATAGCTTCCGGGATGTCCGTGGTCATGGGGGCCATGAATATTATCAACCTGGCTCACGGCGTACTGTATATGGTTGGCGGTTATGTCGGGTGGACCATAGCAGTACAATTTGGAGCGCCCTTTGTGCTTGGTCTCTTAACAGGGGGGCTGGCGGCTGGACTGGTCGGCTTGGCCATCGAACGGGGATTTTTGCGCCTTCTGTACAAACAACCGAATGAACAGGTGTTGTTGACCTTCGGCTTTGTCTACATCCTGACCAACTTGTCTCTCTGGATCTGGGGGGGGTGGCCCCGAATGCCTTTCACAGCCAAGGTCTTATCAGGTTCCGTCGAAATCCTGGGCAAGGCATATCCGAAGGCCCGATTGGCTACCATCCTCATTGGGTTCATACTAGCTATCGTCTTATGGTGGCTTCAGGACAAGACCCGGGTTGGAGCTATGGTTCGGGCGGGTATGGATAACAAAGAGATGACTATGGGACTTGGCATAAACCTGGAGCGCCTTTTCGCCCTTGTCTTCTTCGTGGCCTCATGCATCGCCGGTGTGGCTGGTGTCCTCGGAGCTCAGTTGTTGGGTGTATACAATGCCTTGGGCTTGGAAATCCTGCTGTTGGCACTGATTGTTATCATTGTCGGTGGTGTGGGCTCTGTGCAAGGGGCACTGCTGGGGGGTATCCTGATTGGCGTTATTGATGCCTTTGGCAGGGCACTGTTCCCAAAGCTTGCCATGTTTACCATGTATTTCACCATGATTATCATCTTGCTTGTGAGACCAAGCGGGCTTCTGGGGAGAAGGACGTAGAAGATGAAGACAGCCAATCAACAGACACCTACTATTCCGAGGCAAGGTCAAATGATTAACCTCGTCCCCTATGTCGCCGGTGTGCTCATCCTTGTCATATTACCTGTCTTCTTGTCCTCATATAGTCAAAGCGTGATGACCCGGTTCCTTATCTTCGCCCTCTTTGCAACGGGTTACAATCTGGCCTTCGGCTATGCAGGCCTTATTTCCCTCGGGCATGCCGCTTACTTTGGAGCCGGGGGATATACCGTTGCTGTACTGAAGCTCCATTATGGCAGTGACCTCTTTTGGATTTGTACACCCCTTGGAATCCTGATTGCAACGATTATCGCTGCTATATTCGGGATTATAGCCCTACGAGTATCTGGAATCTACTTCCTGTTGGTGACCTTTGCCCTGGGGCAACTGCTGTATAGTGTCGCCTGGAACGTGAGTTGGTTGAATACTCCAGGCATGCAGGGTGTATCCGGGCTCTCACTTCCAACATTTGGTATCGCCGGGTTTACCTTAAATACGACCTCTTTTTATTACCTCGTCCTGCTCGTTTCCCTGATCTGTTTTTACTTATTATTTCGAATAGTGAACTCGCCCTTTGGGCATGCCCTTGTGGGCATTCGTGAAGGTGAGGACCGAATGCGATCCCTGGGTTATAACACGTGGCTCTATAAATACCTTGCCTTTGTGATTTCAGGGGCGTTTTCCGGGATCGCTGGTGTATTATTCGGGTATTATAACTATCTGATCTCTCCCACGCACCTGGGCGTGGGGACTTCTTTTTTGCCAATGTGCATGGCCATTATCGGGGGAGTAGGAACGCTTTTGGGGCCGGTTATCGGTGCTGCCGTGATCATATTTGTGGAACTCTATGCCAGTATAATGACGCCGGAGCGCTGGCCTTTGATACTTGGGGGCCTTTTTGTCGTCGCCATCATGTTTGCCCGAGAGGGCATCGGCGTTTATCTGTGGAGACTTTGTAATAAGGTGGGTCATTATTATGGAAGCACTAAGAGTTGAGGGCTTGTCCAAGAATTTCGGCGGTGTTTCAGCAGTGGATAATGTTTCCTTCAGCGTGGAAGTTGGAGAACGCTTGGTAATTATTGGGCCGAACGGGGCAGGTAAAACCACCCTGTTTAATCTCATCAATGGACAGCTACCGGCTACATCAGGTCGAATACATTTTCTCGGAGAAGATATTACCACCATCCCTACACATCGCCGTGCCCATCGTGGCCAGGCCCGCGCCTTTCAAATAATAAGCCTTTTTCTCAATTTGTCCGTTCTGGATAATGGTCTGCTGGCCCTTCATGGAACGAAACCGTATCGTTTCAAATTGTTTCGCTCAATCAATCATTATAAGGTTATATCTGATAAGGTGCAGGATACGTTAAGAGCACTAGAGTTGTGGGAGAAGAGGGATGAGTTGGTGAAGAATCTGTCCTATGGAGAGCAGCGGAGAATGGAAATCGGCCTTGGTCTTGCTTTACAACCAAAGCTATTGTTGCTGGATGAGCCAAGTGCTGGATTGACCATGGAAGAATGTTCGGGTATCATCGATATGATAAAAAATCTGGGCTCAGATATTACGGTAGTCGTTGTCGATCATGATATGGATCTCGTATTTGGGGTGGCTGAACGTATCATTGTACTCCATTATGGACAGATTATAGCTGACGGAGCGCCAGAGGAAATTCAGGCTGATCCAAGGGTGAGGGAAATATACCTGGGAATAGAGGAATGAAATGTTAGAGTTAGTTGATGTCCACACATACTATGGGGAAAGCCATGTCCTCCATGGCATTTCTCTGAAGGTTGAGGAAGGCTCTGTCGTCGCTCTTTTGGGCCGTAACGGAATGGGCAAAACGACCACGATCCGCTCGATCATCGGTTTTACCCCTGCGCGAGATGGCGAAGTGCGTTTCAAGGAAAAGGTCATTACCCATCTCAGGTCCTTTAAGATCGCTCAAATGGGTATTGGTCTGATTCCCCAGGGCCGGGATCTTTTCCCCTCGTTGAGCGTGAAGGAAAATCTAACCATGGCAGCGAGATCCAGGGGAACAGCTGGATCCTGGTCTTTGGACAAGGTTTATGCCCATTTCCCGCTCCTGAAGGAGCGAGAGAGCCTTAAGGGAGATCTCCTGAGCGGAGGCGAACAGCAGATGTTGGCCATCAGCCGAGCGTTAATGACCAATCCCGATTTATTACTAATGGATGAGCCTTCGGAAGGTCTTGCCCCCTTAATTGTTCGTGAGATTGGGCATATTATCGGCCAGCTCAAGGAAAGCGGATTTTCTATTCTACTGGTCGAGCAAAATTACCCAATGGCATTATCGGTGGCCGATTATGCCTATATCATCAGCAAAGGTAGAATTGTCTACGAATCGACAATCAGTGAGTTGAAAGATAATGAGGAAATCAAGGTAAAGTACCTTTGTGCCACCGAATGACATCTTTTCTGCTGATCTCAAATCCCTCCCCTAAAACGCTTAAGCCTTTTATCTACCATCTTCCGATATCCTCTGATAGCCTTTTCAACAGGAATGCTGTCATCGGGGATAACTGTCTCCGTATAAGTCTCACCATGTTCCGCCTCATATAGGGGGAAGGAAGGCCTGAGAAGAGAGAGGCAGGAATCAAGGGATTGCTTTACTCATGGTGGTATGGTACACACCTTGACTAATTAAGGAAGGTACGAGGAAAAAGGAAGGAGGTAAAAATGAATACAGGTAAGATACCGGAAAAACCGGTGGCAGTTCTTGGTGGAGGTGCCTGCGCCCAAACTTTCGCTGCAGAGCTTGCTCTAACAGGACATAAGGTGAGCCTGTACGAATTGCCGGAGCTTGCCCCGGAGACCCTGGGAGAAGTCCTGAAAACGCATGAGATAGAGCTCAGGGGAAAGCAGCTTAATTTCAAATGGTTCAGTAGGGATGGGGTTGCCAAGGTTGACGTTGTTACTACAGAGATTGCAGAGGCACTGAGGGGAGCCGGCCTGGTAATAGTGGCTATTCCAGCAAAGGGCCACATACCTTTCTTTGAAAACATGATTCCATACCTTGAGGATGGGCAGATGATAAGCATATTCCCGGACAATTTTGGCTCCTTGATGCTCAGAAATATGATGCGTGAGAAAGGCCAGGATGTAGATGTGATCATAGGGGGGTGGAGTTCCATGCCATATGGTGTGAGGATGGTGGAGCCTGGTAAGCTTGATTGCATACTCAGGATACGGGAGCTTATTTGTGACGCCTTGCCAAGCAAAGACGGGGATACATTCTTTGAGACCTTAAGAGGACTTCCCGTGTTTGATGGGACCGTGGAACTCAAAAGGGGAGATACAATTATTGCGGTTGATCTTTCCAATCCCAATCCGGTTATTCACGTGCCAGGCTCAATCCTCAATGTGGGTGCCATGGAGGTCTCAGAAATGGAAGGGACACTGGGGATTTCAAAGGGCAAGTATTCAATG
>CP070704.1:1014767-1019546 GCA_020349945.1 Deltaproteobacteria bacterium | reverse complement strand
GACATTTTTTTTAACAGGTACGGATGAACATGGTAACAAGGTGGTTGAGGCGGCTGAGAGATCAGGTGAGACAGTCGAGGCATACGTGGACAGGATAAGCAGAGCCTTTAAAGAGACCTGGCCTAAACTTAATATTACCAACGACTATTTTGTACGCACTACTGATAGGAATCATAAGGATACGGTAAGCAAGATCCTCTCTAAGGTTTATGCAAAGGGAGATATATATTTCAGTGATTATGAGGGGAAATACTGTGTCGGATGTGAGCGGTTTTATACGGATACAGAGCTGGTACAGGGTAAGTGCCCGATTCATATGAGTGAACCAAGGCTTATCAAGGAGGAGAACTACTTCTTCAGGATGAGCAACTATCAGGACTGGCTTATAGACTACATTGATAAGCACCCTGACTTTATAAGGCCAGAGAGGTACAGAAACGAGGTTACGGCCTTCTTGAGAGAACCGCTCGAGGATCTCTGTATATCCAGGCCCAGGAAGAGATTATCCTGGGGTATCCCTCTTCCCTTTGATGATAACTATGTTACCTATGTCTGGTTTGATGCCTTGATTAACTATATATCGGCCCTTGGCTACCCGGATGGAGAACGGTTCAAGAAGTTTTGGCGCGTTGCACAGCATATTATTGCCAAGGATATCTTAAAGCCCCATGGGATATACTGGCCATGTATGCTGAAGGCAGCCGGGATTGAACCCTATCAGCATCTTAATGTGCATGGCTACTGGAATGTTGATGCGGGTAAGATGTCGAAAAGCCTGGGAAATATCGTGAAGCCGCTGGATTTGGCCGGTAAATATGGCCTGGATGCCCTCAGGTATTTCTTGCTCAGGGATATGGTATTTGGCCGCGATTCAGATTTCAGCGAGGAATCCCTTGTAAGGAGGCTCAATGCTGATCTGGCAAATGATTTCGGGAACTTGGTGTCTCGATCCATGACCATGGCAATCAAATACTTTGATGGGCTCCTGCCCGCCCCTGGTCCATATGAAGAGGCGGACATGAGTCTAAAAGAGGCGGCCCTGAAGGCCATTGAAGATTATAAGGGTATGATGAAGGAATTTTCCCTTAACAGGGCACTGGTTGCTGTCTGGGAATTGATTGGTAGGACAAATAGATATATTGATACCATGAAACCATGGGCAATAGCCAAATCAAACAGGGGACGACTGGGCACAGTACTCAATACGATCACCGAGGTAATAAGGACAGTCTCAGTGCTCGTCTGGCCCTTTATGCCCCAAACAGCAGAGAAGATACAGTATCAGTTAGGATTAGGGGCTGTCGGGATGGAACTGCCCCTTGATAGCCTAAAGGCAGGGGGAAAAACAAGACAGGTCAGGCCCATATCCAAGGCCCCTCCCCTTTTCCCACGGGTGAACCTTGAAAAGGATGAAATGGTGGAAGAAAAACTAGGGCTGGTTAGCCCTGCAGACTTTCAGAGACTAGAGCTTCGGGTTGGGGTTATAGAGAAGGCGGAACCCATCCCCGGGTCTAAAAAGTTACTCAAGCTGACTGTTGACATTGGAGAAGAGAGGACTATTGTAGCTGGACTGGCAGCTCACTACCGGATGGATGAACTAAGAGGCAAACACGTGGTAGTGCTTGCTAATCTCAGGCCCGTCAAGCTTGTGGGAGTTGAATCGCAAGGGATGATCCTTGCTGCAGAGGATGAAGGAGGGATTCATCTATTGATCCCGGATACTGAAAGCAAACCGGGAGGCATTGTCAGGTAAAGCGTGAAACCCCTCGTCGAGTTCAAATGGCGCTCTGAGGCGCCACATCAGGGCTTACTCCTTGATTAACCACAGGGATATAATTTCATTTTCTGAGTTTGTTACATACCCAACGAGGTTGCCAGGGCTGAAATAGGCGCTCGTGGCATACTTCGTTGTTGGTGTGCAGTATTTTGCGTAGGGATAAAGCTTGAGTATTGTGTCATCGATTACCACCGTATCCTCTGTTATCCTATCAATGCGGCCCCACCCGTCAAACCCATCAGGATAATATTTGGGCAAGACCCATTCTCCTTTAACTCGTCTTTCCGCAAGGCTCACGCTTGCAGGGATAGTAATGCTGAAGAAGCATACCGCCAGTCCAATGCAGAGTATCATATGCTTTATCCTTGCAGGAAATAGCTTGTTGTTCTCCTTCATAACGGAATCCCTCTTAGATATTATTTAACTTCAATCCAGTAGCTAATCCCCAATCTTATTGCCCTTTCCCTCACCGTTTCAATCTGTCCAGTAGAGGAACTGAGGTATTTAATCTCTTCACCTCCCGCTCGTAATATGGTGGGCGGCTGGAGTTTGCCTTTTTCCCAGCCCTTTATCTGGGTCGGGGCGACAGTGACATAGATCGGATTACCTCCTTCGTCTGTCCCAACTTGGACACTGATCAGATCACTTGCATTAATCACCGTGTCACCATTAATATCAAACTGAGGTTTGTCCAGCCTACCCCCGGTGCAGGCATCCCCTTCATGAAGCCATGAATACCCTCCAGACCCACATGCAGACTCCTCAGGTACAAAGGTTATCACTATCAATTTTTCGTCCCTGATGAGCACATCGCTGACGACCCTCTCCCCGGAGTCAGGAAGGTCAAAGTACCATCCCGCATGCACGGTTTCAGATGGATCTTCGGAACCGGGATTGGGTTGCTGGCCTGCAGTCTCATCGTCCACCGTTCCCCAAGATGGGACATAATCGGTTAGCGTTCGGAGTTCTATAGTGCCCTCTATCCTCCAGTTAAATAACTCCTGTTCCAGCAGGGCCACGTTGTCTGGTTGGTTTGACAGTTGAGGTGTGGATTCCCTGTTGAAGGTCCCCAGATATTCGCTGTTGTCATCTTCACTCCATGCCCCCCCAGCATAAACACTATCTCCGTAATCCCATATGCCGTAAATACTTTGGGTGCTGCTATCCGAAACATCCATATCCCCCAGATATTTCCCCGTTGCAAAGGTAACCAGATACCCATGTCTCTCACAATGCAACATCACATCAGGCTTTGTGGTTATGGGCTGGGTTGTACCGCTCGGGCCTTTGGCCTGGAAAAGGGGTTTGGGGGTTGCCCCATCCTTGTAGGCAACATCCCAATTAAGATAGCTCGAATCGGTGAAATCAAATTTCCACAGATTGCCCTTCAGGTCACCGGCGTACACATAATCTACCTTACCATCCTCATCAACGTCGACCGGCAGAGGGCTTGAGAGCCCATTGCATGAACCCGCCCCGGTATCTATCTTCTTGAGCAGCGTGCCGTTTAAGGCATCCAGGACAAAAAGCTTCGCGTAGCCACCTTCGCTGTTATACCCATTTCCGAAGATCACGATCCATCCATACTGAGAATCAACGATAGTGGGCCTGCTGTATGTGTATCCGAGGTCAGCGCTATCCGCAAATTCCCACAGGAGTCTGCTGGCTAATTCAGTTTCCGAGGTAATGGAGGAGGGGCTGGAAACATTAAGGGCAAAATAGCCTTTTCCACCTTTTCCCAGTCCACAGACCAGCATGGTATCTATTCCTGATATGGTTACCTCCTTCAGAGTGGGTGTCAGATCCACAAGAAAGGTATGGGTATAGGAAGAGTCTGCAAGATCCTTGAGGTTTTCAAACACAAGGTCCGGGAGATAGGCAAAGCGTTCTGTGCCGGTCTCCGCATCAAAGGCGTGAAGCATTCCATCATTCGCACCTGCATACAGAAGCCCATTATGGTATACTGGTGAGGAATGGACGATATCGCCAAGTTTCTGGAGTTGACCATCTATATGGATGCGATCCCTGAAGGTGCCACCGTTTGCCTGTTCATTGCTGTCATCACCCCTCAAAAAGTTCAGTAGGTTTTGGGCTACGGCAGGATCTGTTTCCCAACCGGGATCAAGAGCTGTCTTTTGATCAGATCTCAGCTTGTTATACCTGAAGGGGATACCTTTTTCACTTGCATCCTTATAGGTGGCTATTAACCGGCCGGTATCCCAGTGCAGGCCCTCAAGCTCTTCGGCGGCAGACCACACATGAGATGACCTTATGACCTCCCCTGTGGTTAAATCCAGCGTATAGGCCTTAAGGTCCCCTGTCCAGCCATCACTGCAATAAGTGGCCTGAAACATGCGAACATCGGCACCAAGGCTCTCATACAGTTCGTCTCCGTTGACGGAGACCGAAGAGGCAGATCCTATCCTTGACTCAACATTCTGCATGATCGACAGTAATGAGTTGATGAGCTCTGTGGGATTTGAGGCGCTCAAGAATGTCCCTCTTCCATTGACAGCGGCATGCCACAGGTCGTCGATTTTTTCCTGGTCGCCATCATTCGGGTTGGGCCATGTAGGGTAAGGGCCATTTTCGAGGTCATAGTCGCCTGGATTCAGGGTTCCGAAAACGCCAAAGGATACGGTGAAGGTTACCATGTGCTGGTGGGTCGCATCATCCATGGGGCTCGTGGGAACGAGGTTACCCAGGGCGGAGAGGTCATCTTCATAGTAATACATCGCTACGTCAGCCAGGGTATTGCTGTAGGTATCACCATAGGGAGAACCGTCGAAATCGGTATCGCCATCTCCATCCGCATTGCCTACATTGGGGCTCCAGCCGTTCCAATACCCATCGGTCATGACAATGGCAAAGGCCTGTTGGCACTCTCCACCATTGGCGGCATCGGCATAGGGCGAGCTGCCAATCCCCCCGGACTCACCCTTGTAATACTTTCCAACGTTCTCCAGCCCCCGCCTCAAGGGAGTGCCCTGGGCCTGGAGGGT
>CP070704.1:1006516-1014667 GCA_020349945.1 Deltaproteobacteria bacterium | reverse complement strand
GCGGGTAGGTTTTTGCGTTGGTAACAGGGAAATAGTAATGGCCTTGAGGCGAATAAAAAGCTATCTGGACTATGGTATCTTCCAACCGATACAGATTGCCTCTATCATCGCTTTAAAGGGGCCCAATGATTGTGTGAGGGAGATAGCAGAGGTTTATAGGGAGAGGCGGGATACCCTGATCACTGGCCTGGGGAAGATTGGGTGGAAAATAGAGAAACCGAAGGGTACCATGTTTGTATGGGCGAAGATACCAGATAGATATGTAGAGATGAATTCTCTGGAATTTTCAAGATTGCTCATAAAGGATGCTAAAGTGGCAGTTTCTCCAGGCATAGGTTTCGGACAATATGGTGAGGGATATATCAGGTTTGCCTTGGTTGAGAACAAGCACAGGATTAACCAGGCTGTAAGGGGGATTAAGAGGATCCTATAAAAAGAATGAAGGTGATTTTTTTGGGCGCTTACAATTGGCAGATATATGAAGTAGTGAAAGAAATGGTAAATGCCAGATGTCAAAGTAGAAATGACAAAAGGGCTTGACTTGAAACTAGGAGGATTTTGCCCCTTAATCGTTTGGATTTGATTTGGCCTTTGGGTTTTGAAATTTGGAATTATCATGTCATACCAAAGAGGGTCTATTTCTAAACGGCGTGTAACGGGCTAAGGGTTCTAAGGTATTAGGGAGTAAACAGATGCCTCGGATAAGGGTTGGCCTGATTGGCTTCGGAACAGTAGGGGCAGGTATGGTGGAGGTCCTGATCAATAATCGTGAATTGATAGGGGATAGGGTTGGTGCAGAGATTGTGCTCAAAAGGATTGCGGATTTGGATATTGACTCAGACAGGGGGGTAGAGATTGACCCCACATTTCTTACCACCGATGCCATGGAGATAGTCAATGATCCGGAGATAGATGTTGTAGTGGAACTGATGGGTGGCTGTGATCAGGCTATGGAATATATCTTAGCCGCTATGGAAAGAGGTAAACATGTGGTTACCGCCAATAAGGCCCTAATTGCCAAACATGGCCGGCTGTTGTTTGAGACAGCCGAGAGATATGGCGTTGATATTGCCTTTGAGGCAAGTGTGGCTGGAGGTATTCCTATAATTAAGGCCTTGAGAGAAGGTCTAGCTGCAAACCAGATCAAGGCAGTCCTGGCTATTTTGAATGGAACATCAAATTATGTCTTGACGAGGATGACACAAGAGGGACTTTCTTTTCATGAGGCACTCTCAACAGCAAAGAGATTCGGTTATGCAGAGGTAGATCCCACCCTGGATATTGACGGAAGTGATGCTGCCCATAAGCTGACCATTATTGTTTCTCTGGCCTTTGGATTGCCTTGCAAATATGAGGATGTTTACAAGGAAGGGATCGATACGGTTTCTCCTGAGGACATCAGGTTTGCCGGTGAATTTGGTTATTGCTTAAAATTGTTGGCTATCGCAAGAGAGGTAGGTGGCCATATCGAGGCTAGGGTGCACCCTGCTTTTGTCCCGTTGGATCATATACTGGCAAACGTCAATGAGGCATATAATGCTGTCTATATTGAAGGTGATTTTGTAGGGCCTACGCTATTTTATGGCCTTGGTGCTGGTAGAAGGCCTGCCGGGAGCGCTGTTGTCTCTGATTTAATGGATATAGCCAGAAATCAAATCAAAGGTATTACAAGGAGGGTTTCACCTCTCTCCTTTGCACGCCTCCCCGCCAAAGGGCTATCCCTTAAACCTATGGATCAGCTCATTACTGCTTATTATTTTCGATTTTCTGCTTTAGATAGGCCCGGTGTGCTTTCCAAGATATCCGGAGTTCTGGGTGCGAACAATATCAGTATTGCATCTGTTATTCAGAAAGGGAGAGCTGGCCATGGTTCCGTCCCGGTAGTAATGCTTACCCATGAAGCAAGGGAAAAGGATGTCAGGAAGTCCCTGCTGCTCTTAGATAAGCTGGATGTAGTAACTGAAAGGACAATTCTTTTTAGGGTAGAAAAAAGGACAGGTAGCTAGATGTATATAGTATGTCCGGATCTCGAAGGGATTCTTGTGCCTGAAATCTGGATCAGTGTGGCAGAAAAGACTGGGATAGAGGAGCTCTGGTTGACTACCAGAGATATCCCTGATTACGATCAGTTGATGAAAAGGAGGCTGGAGATCCTGAAAAGGGCCAACCTGAGGATTACGGATATCCAGGAGATAATCCAATCAATAAACCCTTTGGATGGGGCTATACAGTTTCTTGACTGGATCAGAGAAAGGTTTCAGCTTATTGTTCTCTCCGATACATTTGTCGAGTTTGCTGATCCCATCTTAAAAAAGCTCAATAGACCCACCCTCTTCTGTAATTCCCTTGTCATCGATCCCGATGGTACTATTGTTAACTATCAACTTCGACAAAGGGATGGAAAAAGATATGTGATAAAGGCACTGAAGGGTTTGGGCTTTAAGGTAATTGCAATAGGGGATAGTTACAATGATACTACTATGCTCAGTGAGGCGAATCAGGGGATCCTTTTTAGGCCACCGGAGAACATAAAAAGGGAGTTTCCGTACTACCCTGTTATTGAGATCTATGAAGAGTTAAAAGCTGAACTGGCACGCTATTTAGAAAAAGGAATTGAATGAGAAAGACAGGGAATATCACACATTACAGGGTTATTTACGGTGATTGTGACGCAATGGCCATAGCGCATTATGTGAATTATCTGAAACTCTTCGAGATAGGCAGGACGGAATTGTTACGGGAGCTGGGCATACCATACCGGGAGGTTGAGGAGAGAGGATTTTTCCTACCGGCGACAGAGGCCTATGTAAAATACATTAAGCCTGCCCTGTACGACGATTTGTTGAAGATTGAGACCACGATTGGTTTTGTGAAAAGGGCTAGTAGCAGATTTGATTATGCCATCTACAGGGAGGAAGACATATTAGCACGGGGCTATACAATCCATGCCTGTTTGGATAGGGAGAACCGGATAGTCCGTTTTCCTGATTTTCTCCTTACTATCTTGAAGGAAGAGGGGGAATGAAGATAGTCTTTTTTGGCCCCAACGGAAGCGGGAAGGGGACCCAGGGGGCAGTCGTAGAAGAACGATATCAGATACCCCATATCGAGACAGGTATTATATTCAGGAAGAATATATCAAAAGGAACGGAATTGGGGGAAAAGGCCAAGGCCTATATAGAGAGGGGAGAATTGGTTCCTGATGAGATCACCATACCGATGGTTCTTGAAAGGCTTAAAGAGGCAGACTGCAGTAATGGCTGGCTCTTAGACGGTTTTCCGCGAAACCTTATCCAGGCTGTGAGGTTGGATGAGGCATTGAGGCGTGAGGGTGCTGGGGTTGATCTTCTTATTGAAATTATCCTGGAGCGAGAGATAGCCAAGGAGAGGATAATGGGTCGAAGGATCTGTGTCAATGATAACAATCATCCGAACAATATTAATATAGAGGCAATCAAACCGAATGGCAAGAGATGCAGGATATGCGGTGGAGACTTGAAGACAAGGGATGATGATCAAGACGAGGCGGCCATTGATCAGAGACACGACATCTACTACGATACAAGAAACGGCACCCTTGCTGCCATACAATATTTCAAGGACTTATCAGACAGCAGCGGTATCCCAGCTATTGTGGAGCTGGATGGAAAAAGGAGCATCCAAGAGGTAACAAGGGAGTTGGCAAGCAGACTCGAAAAGCTTGAGTTCTTAAATAGCGCCTAATTATATGCTAGCTGAAAATAGAAAGGAGCTATCGTGGAGTTTTCAATAAGTCCAGACGGTGAAAGGTTTGCCCTTCCCCAAGAAGATGATTGCAGGCGGGAATACGAGAGATTATCTATGATTACAAAGAGAGAGAGGGAAAAGGCAAGGGAAATTGTGGTTGTTATGGGCCTTGGCTTTGTTGGGGCCGTTATGGCAGCGGTTGCGGCGGACAGTGTGGATAAAGAAACAGGAGAGCCCAATAAATTTGTGATCGGCATGCAGCGGCCAAGTATCCGGAGCTTCTGGAAGATCCCCTTGTTTAACAGGGGTATTTCCCCTGTAAGTGCGGAAGACCCTGCTGTTGAACAGTTGATTGAGGGCGGTGTCAAAAAGAAGAAGACCTTAACAGGGACCTATATCTATGATGCCTTAAAATTTGCAGATGTCCTGATCCTTGATGTCCAGTGCGACTTTGTAAAAGAGGACCTTGGAAAGCTTCAAAGTGGCTACGTTGAAATGGGAGCCATCGAGGAAAGTTTTAAGATAATCGGTACACTCATTGAGCCAAACTGCCTTGTCCTGATTGAAACAACTGTGCCTCCAGGAACAACTGAGTATATTGCGTATCCTATCATCAAGGCGGCGTTTAAGAAAAGGGGAATTGCTACCGAGCCCCTTTTGGCCCACTCCTTTGAAAGGGTAATGCCAGGGCGAGATTATGTAAGATCCATTCGTAACTTCTGGCGTGTCTGTAGCGGTATAAATGAAGAAAGCGAGAAGAGGGTGCGCAAGTTCTTGAGCGAGGTTATAGATGTTGACAGCTATCCATTAACTGTCCTTGAGAGACCTATTGAGAGTGAGACATGCAAGATTGTAGAAAATAGCTACAGGGCTACAATTCTTGCCTTCTTAAATGAATGGAGCCTTTTTGCAGAGACTAACGGGGTTGACCTGATCAAGGTTATCGATGCCATCAAGATCAGACCCACTCATAGCAATATCATATTCCCTGGACCGGGGATTGGTGGCTACTGTCTGCCAAAAGATGGTGGCTTAGGGATGTGGGCATACAAACACCTGCTCGGTTTTGAAGGCGATATCTTCAAGATTACCCCTGAGGCCATAAACATCAATGATACCAGGGCCCTCCATGCTGCTCAGCTGGTCAGAGATGCCCTCCGTAACATGGGTAAAATTGTAGCGGCCTCTCGGATAACAATCCTTGGGGCATCCTACCGGGAGGAAGTAGGGGATACACGGTACAGTGGTTCGGAGTTGATCGTCAGGAAGTTAACAGAGATGGGTGCAGAAATCAAGGTCCATGATCCGTATGTCAAGCACTGGTGGGAATTTGAGAATCAGGATACCTATCCAGCAGTAGGGGAGAGTCGCTCCCGATTTTTTAGAAATCAGGATCAGCTTAGGGAATTGAGGATGTGCCCCACAATGGCCGAGGCCCTTAAAGGCTCTGATGCAGTAGTTCTGGCTGTCAGGCACAGGGAATATCTAAAAGTCAGACCAGATGATATTGTTAGGATAGCAGGCGGCCCCTTGGCAGTGGTGGACTGTTTTGGTATTCTCGATGATAGAAGGATAGAAAGATTCTTTACATTAGGTTGCGAGGTCAAGGGGTTAGGTAGAGGGCATATCCAGAGGATAAAGGAGGGGGTCAAGAGGACATAACAATTACCTTGGTACCTATTCCACATTCCTGGCCAAGACGGGTTGTTACCCTCTCCCTATTAACAGCTATCTCTAAATGGCCTGAGCTACCTATCAGGGCCAGGGGCTGACCTTCTGGCACGTCACTATAGGTAGTGCTGATTTTCCGTAAGATAAGACTGCCAATCTCGATAATGAAACCCTTGGATTTAACAAAAGGCCTGAGATGCTCCCTGGTGATATTCGTAGTCATATTTCCAAAATGATCCACCCTGACGACCTCGCCGATAAGGCTGCTGTTCTGCTTGGAGGGAAGAGGATAGGCTATACTGGTTGGATTGTCGATTTTTTCACCAAGGAGAAAGGGGTCAACCCCTTGTGAGAGATGGGCAGCAACAGGTGCAAAGATATCTCTGCCATGAAAGGTAGGACTGATTTTATGCATCCAGTATCTTTTCTCCCTTAGGTGGATAACGTCAATGTGCCCTTGTGTCTCTATTACTGGCCAGAACAGGCCGTTATCAGGACCTACAAAGAAATGCCTGCCGGCCAGTAAGGCTATAGGCCTTCTTTTGCCGCCGACCCCAGGGTCAATCACGCCTATATGGACTGTGCCTGGCGGAAAGTACTTATAGGTCTCCTTGATTATCGAACCTCCCCCTTGAACTGAACCGACTGGTACCTTATGGGTTATATCTACAATCCTTGCACCCGGATTGATGGAAAGGATAACCCCTTTCATCATGGCAACATAGGGGTCGCTATTGCCAAAGTCAGTAGTTAAGGTAATAATTCCTGGAGAGCTTTGCATAACTCAGCATTAGATAAATTACGTAGTATAGTACGCCTTTGCAATTCCGCTTCCATAGAGTACAAATTATCGTATATAGAGTATTGGGTCAAGAAGGTAATGCCGGAGAGTAGTAGAGGGTTTTTTAATTTTACGATTTGATATTTGAATCTGATTGTGGTATCGAGCTAGTCAAGTCAATGTGCTACAAAAAAACGGTTTTGAACAGCTTATCTTAAGCAGAAAGGGGATAACAAAGATGAGTGCTAAACTGATAAGGGGAACAGAGATCAGGGATGAGATCTTAAAGGAGATCAAGGGAGAGGTTGACAGGATCAAGGAAGAGCATGGCGTTGTCCCCGGCCTTGTGACCATCCTTGTTGGGGAAAATCCTGCTTCGGTTTCCTATGTTACATCCAAGATCAGAACAGCCCAAAGTCTTGGATATAAAGAGGTCCAGGATAGTCAGCCTGAAGACATAAAAGAGGAGGACTTGCTTTCTCTTATTGATAAATACAATAAGGATGATTCTATTCACGGTATCCTTGTTCAACTCCCTTTGCCCAAACAGATTGATGAAAAGAAGGTACTTAATACCATTGATCCAGATAAGGATGTGGACGGATTCCACCCGGTCAATGTCGGGAGGCTGATGATAGGTGGAGGCGAGGTTAAATTCCCCCCCTGCACCCCTGCTGGTATCCAGGAGCTGATTGTCAGGTCTGGTGTGGAAACAGAGGGGGCTGAGGTTGTGGTTGTCGGAAGATCTAACATAGTCGGAAAACCTATTGCCAACATATTATTGCAGAAGGCACCGGGTGCAAATGCCACTGTAACAGTAGCCCATACAAGGACAAAAGACCTGGCTTATCACTGCAAGAGGGCCGATATTTTGGTTGTTGCCGCTGGTGTCCCTGGCCTGGTCAAACCAGAATGGATAAAGCCGGGTGCATGCGTTATTGACGTTGGTGTAAACAGGGTTGGTGAGAAGATCAGCGAAAAGACTGGAAAGAAGATCGCAATCCTGAAAGGTGATGTTGACTTTGATAAGGCAAAAGAGATTGCCGGCTATATTACCCCTGTTCCCGGGGGTGTTGGGCCCATGACAATTACCATGTTGATGAAAAACACCCTTAATTCCCTGAAATTTCACTTAGGAATTGCATAGGTAATGGAGCGTCTCCTATGTGGGACCTCCGCGTAAGCGCTGTATTTAAATAAAACACCTTGACAAGAATCTGGTGGTGTGATAACGAGACTAACTGAATCCGATATTGAATCCGTGGAAAAAATAGTCTATTGTTGAGAGATCAGAGCGATGCAAATCCTCGATAGCTATCCGGACAGAAGAGGGCTCCTGTTGCCATCCAGGGCACAGGGGCCCTTATTATCTCATGGTGATGGATAGGTTAAGGAGATGAGCCTGAGAGGGATCAAGCAAGGGAAGGCCTGCTATCTGATCATTGCCCTGGTGGTTCTTCTCCCGGTGGCTGGATTTTCCCAGGTCATCGTATCTGATTTCACGGTGCTTGACTGGTTTAAAGCGGTCAAGCTCAGCTGGAAGGTCACGGCCCCTGAGGGCTCAGATGGCATGTTCCAGATCTATCGGAGCGCTACAGAAGAAGGCCCCTATGCCCTGGTTCAGGAGATACGTCTGGGCGATAAGCAGTTCTTTGATGTCATCACCAAGAGCTATGTCTTCTACGATAAGAAGCTTGAGGTTGGTCGCAGTTATTACTATAAGTTGACCGTGCGTGGGGCAGATGTGGTCTTCGGCCCTCTGCGCGGCCTTGCCTCCGGAGCCCCCCCCGGCACCTGAGTGGGAACGGGAGGCGTTGCTGAGGTTGACAACGGAAAGGAGGTGATTGAGCAAAGAGAGGTATTGGTCGGTTTGGAACTATGCCTTATCACTTAAAAAAGGAGGTAGGAAGATGAGAAAGACGTTGTTGCTGGTACCATTGATTGTGTTGGTGGGAGCCAGCGTAGCCTTTGCT
>CP070704.1:1000867-1006416 GCA_020349945.1 Deltaproteobacteria bacterium | reverse complement strand
TAGGGACGATTCCACTGGGGGCAATGATCAGTGAGGAAAAGGCAGAAATCATATACATGCGCCAAAATGGCGCCTCATATGAATAGATTGTATCAAAGTATTCCTTATTTCAGTAAGTTGTCTTTTATGCGTCATTATGACATGGGATGCGTCATTTTCTGCCTGTTGTCGGTTCAGGAAAGAGCCTCAGCTTTCGCTGCAGGGTTCTTAATCCTATTCCCAGGATCTTTGCAGTGTGGGTTCGGTTCCCCCCTGTCGCCTCCAGTACCCACTCTATATGCTGCCTTTCCATCTCCGCCAGGGTGTATAGCTGATCCTTCTGGCTCTGGTGAAAACTGGAAGAGGGCACCAGTTCGCGGGCTGAGGAGAGGGTCAAGGCTTTCCCCTTTTCCAAAACAATAGCCGCAGCGATGATATTTTCCAGCTCTCGGACATTACCCGGAAAGGGGTAGGATAATAGAGAGTCCCTTAAGTCCGGGGACAAGGAATCGATCGCCTTTTGGTTTCTCGTGGCATGTACCTTTAAGAAATGATGAGCTAATGGCAGGATGTCATTTTTCCGCTCCCTGAGGGGCGGAATCTTTATCTGGAATCTATTAAGGCGGTAGAACAGGTCCTCCCGAAAGCGGCCTTCTTTTATCTCTTTTCTTATATCACGGTTTGTAGCAGCTATAATCCGCACATCTATGTTTCTAATCTCCGTGCTCCCCAATTGGGACAGCTCCCTTTCCTCTATAACCCGCAGAAGTTTCCCTTGCAGCTCCTGATCAAGTTCAGTTATTTCGTCCAGAAAGAGGGTGCCACCTTGAGCTGCCTCAAAGAAACCCTTTCTTTCAGCCACGGCGCCGGTATAGGCACCTTTTGCATGGCCAAAAAGTTCATCCTCAAAAAGTGTCTTGCTAAAAGCACCCATATTGACTGCAATAAAGGGGTGATTTGCCCGATAACTCAAGCTGTGGACGATTCGGGCAAGCATCTCCTTGCCGGTCCCGGTTTCACCGGTGATGACAAGATTGTAATCGCTCGAAGCACATGACTCAGCCTGGTGAAATACCAGGGCCATTGCCTCATCCTCAGCGACCATATCTTTGAAGGCCATGGGATTTTTAAGGTCTGAAAATAATTGTCTTCTCCCAAAGAGGGCAAGCCCGTGTTTGAGATCGTATCTTTCGAGGGCATTATTGATTACTATAAGCAACTTTTCACTTTGAAGGGGTTTAACCAGATAATCGTACGCCCCAAATCGCATGGCCTGCACCGCTGAAGAGACCTCATCAATAGCAGTTATCATCACGCATTCGATCGCCGGGAACTCTCGCTTTAGCTGTTGAAGAATGTCCATCCCGTTTGTATGGGGCATGATTATATCCAGCAAGACCAGATGAAAATGGTGCTTCCTGACCAATTCCATGACGCGCCTGCTATCAGAAACAATGGCGGGCTCTGACATACCTGCACTGAGCAGAATACCCTTAATACTAAAGAGCAGACTAACATCGTCATCAACAACTAAAACAGGGGTCTTGTTATCAGGTATGGATTCCATTTTATCTCCTGTGCTTGTGTACAATTACCTTCATGTGGGATAGCTCGGGCTCACTTGCTAAGACACGGTAGAACTAAAGCTCATCAGCGTGGGTCCTCAAGATGACGTGGATCAGAAGATCCAGGCGATGGCCCCCCATCTTGATCAAAGCCTCGATCCATCGTCTCTACTGCCAGGATTTTGGCTGACTTTCCTACCTTTTGAGGGGGAACGATGCCTTGAAGGTCGTCCCTTTCTCCTTCTGGCTCTCGAAGGTAATCTCCCCACCGTGGGCCTTGACTAAGTTATAAGTCACTGATAGACCCAGGCCAGTACCTCCTTCGGTCTGTCTGGTGGTGACAAAAGGATCAAAAAGCCTATCAGAAACATATGGATCAATGCCCCTACCATTGTCCGATATTGAAACAAAAACCTGCCCTTTTTTCTTTCGAAATCCTGTAATAACCTTGATTTTTCCCTCGTCGTGGTCAATAGCCTCTATTGCATTTATAATTAGGTTTAAGGCAACCTGTTCCACACTCTGGATGTTTCCTTCCATTGGGGGAAGATCATGTCCGAGATCAAGCTTTATATCAATCCCTGATTTCATGAGGGTGGTTTGGGCCAGTCGTGTAGCGTTTTCTATGGCCTCATTGATTTGCATCGGTTTCATGTCGGCAATATCCGATTGTCTGGCAAAGTTCTTCAGATTGGTCACAATCTTGGTAATACGATTGGAGGCCATATCCATATCTGAAAGGAGCTGGCCTAAATCGTTTTTCAGGAAGTCATAATCCAACCCGCCATATTTTCTGTGGGGTTGCCTGCCTGCATGTTCTTCCAGGATCGGCTGAAAATCATGCCAGATTTTCTGTAAAAGGTCCACATTGAACATGATCGAGTTGATGGGGTTATTGATCTCATGAGCTACACCGGAAACTAAGGTCCCCAAGGCCTCCATCTTCTGTGCCTGAAAAAGATGCCGCTGGCTCTCCCGCAGTGCCTCCTCCGCCCGCTTGCGCTCGGTGATGTCTCTAATGATGGCAACATAACCCCCTGTCGACCTGTCAGGTGATTTTATTGCCGATGTAACTGTCTCCACAGGGAAGCCGGTACCATCCTTACGCATAAAGGCCCATTCGGCCCTATAGGTGCTAGCCTTCTTAATCACCTGATAGGCAGTCTTACCAAAGGAATGGAAGCTGTCATCCGATTGATGGATAATTCTTATTGATCTTCCCTCTACCTCGTCTTTTTCATACCCAAATAGATCAAGGAAAGCTTGATTGCAAGAAACTACCTTCCTGTCTCTATCGAGCATCACGATGGCATCGGAAGAGCTTTCTACCAGCGTCCGGTACCTTTCCTCAGACTCCCTGAGTGCCTGCTCTGCACGCACTCGCGAGGTTATGTCAAGACAAAACACAATGACCCCTATGATATTACCCTTGTCATCCCGGTATGGGATCTTATCGGTTTGACCGGTCCTTGTTGCATCAAATAATAGTGGCTCGATAATATTTCTTTTCGGACTGCCAGATGCTATTACCTCTTTGTCTGCTCGCCAGTATGCCTCAGCAAATTCTGGATTCGAGGAAATATCAAAAGCTGATTTTCCCTCAATATGGTCCCTGGGAAGATTAGCAGCCTCAGCATAGGCCTTATTAATGCGAATGTATCGATTATTGGTGTCCTTGAAGGCAATTAGGGCGGGGACGGAATCTACAATGGTTTCCAACTCTTTTTTCGTCCTTTGAACCGCCTCCTCCGCCCGCTTGCGTTCAATGATGTCTCTGAAACTTCCTACGATGTAAATTTCGTCCGCTACCCTAAGAGTCACGCCTCCTGCCTCAACTGGTATGGTTCTACCATCCTTGGCCATAAACGCGGTTTCACCCATATAGTCTATACCGTTTTTAAGAACCCTGCTAATCCCCAGTTGCATTTTTTTCATTTCCTTATGGGGATGTATGTCTTTAGCGGATAGTTTCAAGAGTTCTTCTTTTCTATAGCCAAGCATCCTGCATGCCGCTTCATTAATATCACGGATCCGCCCTTTTTCATCGATCATCACAAGGGCATCGAAGACTCGATTAAAAACAACGCGGAAGCGCTCCTCACTCTCCCGCAGTGCCTGTTCTGCCTGCTTCCGAGCAGTGATGTCCAACCACGATGCAACTCTTCTTTTAGCCCTGGGAATGACGGTTGTTTTACCCAATATATCTTTTACCTTTCCGTGCCTGTCAAAAAAGCGAAACTCATATTCATTTAATGGTTCCCCTGCTCTCGGCCTCCTTCTTCTATGATATTCCTTCACCCTTTCCAGGTCTTCCTTGTGAACAAAATCTGTCCATTTCATCCTTCCTTCTACTTCCTTTTTGGTATATCCGCTCAGTTCCTCCCACTCTGTATTGATCATGGAGATAGTCATATCTTCTTCGATAATCATAGTGGCCGCACCGGTATTCTCAAACACACTCCGATATCTCTCCTGGCTTTCTCGAAGCCTTTTTTCCCTACTCTCTAGGGATTCACACATACTATTAAAGGCCCTTGCAAGTTTGCCTATTTGATCCTGTGTCTCAACGGGTACCTTTTCAACAGCTCCTCCCATTCCCAGGGTTTTAACGCCTTCAGTCAATCTATTAAGCGGTCTTGTTATCCCCTTTACCGCGAGATATGTAACTGCAGAACCAATCACCAAGAAGATAATTCCTATCAAGATACCATCAAACAACAGGTCATTAAGCCGTCTATTCAGCATCTCCTTATCAACCGTTATCCCCACAAATCCAATCATGCGGTACCTTCTCTGAGGCAGGTCTTCCTTAAAGAACAGAGGCTCCTCCACAGAATAACCTGAACTTGAGATTACCGGTGCCCAGAATTCCACTTTCCTATTGCCTTCAAGGTAATAGGGAGAGCTGGACTCTTTGAGTTTTTCGAATATCTGATGCCTGGTCATCCTCCTATCCCCGTCAACCGATTTTTCCGAGGTTCTTATTTCGGGTCTTTCTTTGCTCTTCAGTAACTGCCCTTCTGGGTTGAATACCGAAACTTCTAAGACTCCCTCCTGTTGAAACATTCCCTCAACGGGGTCTTTGAGCAGGTCTTCACTCTCTGAAAATACGCCAATCCTTGAGTTCTGGGCAAGAATGTTTACCAGCAGTTTTCCGTTCTTTATCAGGGTATCTCTCAGCGAATTACTCTGGTGACGAATAAAGAAGGAAGTGAAGGAAAAGGAAATGACAAATATAAAAAGGGTAAAC
The DNA here is from genome assembly GCA_020349945.1 of Deltaproteobacteria bacterium. Classification (GTDB taxonomy): domain Bacteria; phylum Desulfobacterota; class DSM-4660; order Desulfatiglandales; family B25-G16; genus JABXJZ01. Next base: position 1,001,622 of record CP070704.1, on the reverse strand, counting down.
GCAGTAAAGACCTTAAAACCGAAATTCTCATTCAAGGTTTTCAGTAAATTTAACCTCATTATATTTCTCCTCAGTTAATGATCCTGGCTTTCCTGATAATCTTTTCGTCAACCGTAATCCTTAACTTCCTTGCTACCTTCAGGTTAATTGATATAACTGCCTTCCTTGCATTAACCCCCTGAATATTCTTTTCGTGCCTTCCTGAGAGTATCTTTTCAGCCATCTCTCCTGCCTGGGTTCCTATATCAAAGGCGTCTATGCCGACGGACATTAGTGCCCCTAGCTCCACATACTTCTCTGCAAAGGTAAGGATGGGTATGGTATTTTCGAGGGAGAAGAGAAGTAAGTACTCAACTGTCTCAGGACTAATAACCGTCAAATCGGGGAGCATCCAGAAGGCATCTATCTTTTCTTTCATGTCCTTTATTAATAAAGGAACATCATTGGAACGATGAACCTCCTTTGCAATCAGGTTAATACCAATGTCTCTGGCAGCCTCCCGTGCATTTTCTGCAAGATAGCCTGTCCTATCCGGGTCATATAGAAGGCCGATAGTTTTCAGATCGGGTAGGGCCTCTAAGAATACACGAAGCTGCCTTTCTTGCGGTATATTCATGCTGACACCGGTGATATTCTTTTCTCCAGAGAGTATGGATCGAGGATTCAGGACCATGAGATAGACAATAGGTATGTTTTTAATCCTTCTTACCATTGAAAGGGCATCCATCCCTATTGCAAGGACCATATCAGGCCTG
>CP070704.1:993309-1000767 GCA_020349945.1 Deltaproteobacteria bacterium | reverse complement strand
GGAGCAGGACTTTGTGACCGCTGCCCGTGCCCTGGGCGTTAGCGACTGGCGGATCATATTTCGCCACATGATCCCCAATGCCATTGCGCCAGTTCTGGTCTCGGCCACGATTGGTATCGCCATGGCTATCTTGACCGAAGCAGGACTGAGTTTCCTTGGGTTCGGGGTGCCGCCACCCCATGCCACCTGGGGGAACATCCTGTCCGATGGAAAGAATTTCATATTCGATGCCCCCTGGCTGACCTTTATTCCAGGGTTCGCTATCCTGGTGGTGGTACTCTCCTTTAATCTCTTTGGTGAAGGGCTACGGGATATCTTGAACCCCAAGCTCAGGGAGAGGTATTGATGCTCTCTGTTCAAGACCTGAAGGTATATTTTATCAGCAATGAAAGGGTGGCCCGGGCCCTGGATGGAGTGAGTTATGAAGTCAGTAAAGGTGAAACGGTCTGTCTTGTCGGCGAGTCGGGTTGCGGAAAGACCGTTTCGGCCCTTACCATCTTAGGAATCATCCCCCAGCCGCCTGGTAAGATCATAGGGGGCAAGGTGCTGTTCAACGGTCAAAACCTCTTGGATCTGAGTGAGGAGGACATGCAGAAGATTCGGGGAAATCATATAGCCATGGTGTTCCAGGAGCCCATGACCTCTCTTAATCCGGTATTTACTATAGAAGACCAGATCAATGAGGCCATCATGATCCATGAAAGGCTGGATGAAAGGGAGACACGCCAAAGGTGTCTACAGCTCCTCAAAGATGTTGGTATCCCGTCGCCAGAGGAGCGCCTGAAAGACTATCCACATCAGCTCAGTGGTGGGTTGAGACAGCGTGTTATGATCGCCATGGCACTGGCATGCAATCCCGACCTGTTAATCGCCGATGAACCGACCACAGCCCTTGATGTCACCATTCAGGCGCAGATCCTCAATCTATTTGAAGAGCTCCAGCAGAAACGACAATTGTCCCTCCTCTACATCACCCATGACCTTGGAGTAGTGGCCAACATTGCCGACCGCATCTATGTAATGTATGCAGGTATCATCGTAGAGCAGGGACATACCTCTGATATCTTTCACAGCCCTTGCCATCCTTACACCCGGGGGCTCCTAACATCGCTTCCCGTTCGTACCAGACGGGGAGGCACGCTTCACAGCATCCCTGGCGCAGTGCCAGATCCTGCCCACAAGCCGAGTGGTTGCCCATTTCATCCCAGATGTAATCTTGCTATCGAGACCTGCCGGAGCCAATTTCCGATGATGTGTGATTACGGAAATGGCCAGTTGAGTCGCTGTCCGGTGCTTTATGAACGGAGAAGGAAAAAGGCCTAAGGTTAAAGCAGAGAGGAGTCCGCTTTAGATTATGGATCTGCCCGACACATCTAACAATCCCATAGTTAAGGTAGCAGGCCTAAAAAAATATTTCCCGGTTCACAGGGGTTTCTTCCAGAGGGCGATCGGGTGGATCAAGGCTGTTGACGGGGTGGACTTCCAGATTGATCAAGGCAAGACCTTGGGGCTGGTGGGAGAGAGCGGATGTGGCAAATCCACAATTGGCCGGCTCATTCTGAGACTCCTGGAACCGGATGGAGGAAGGATCATTTATCAGGATCGGGATATCAGCGTCCTTTCCCAGGATGAGATCAAGCCCTTACGGAAAGAGATGCAGATTATCTTCCAAGACCCATTTGGCTCTCTAAATCCACGTATGACCATTGGTCAATCAATTGAAGAGGGCCTTCGTACCCTGGGTGAAAAAGGACATGCCGAACGAAAGATCAAGGCCGGTAAGCTCCTGGAGATGGTGGGAATAGGATCAAGCGCAGCTGATCGCTATCCCCATGAATTCAGCGGCGGGCAGCGTCAGCGCATCGGAATAGCAAGGGCCCTGAGCGTTCAGCCCTCATTGATCATATGTGACGAACCTGTATCGGCACTTGATGTATCCATACAGGCCCAGATCATAAACCTCCTCCAGGAGTTACAAAGCAAATTGGGTCTTAGCTACCTCTTCATCTCGCATGACCTTAATGTGGTAGGTTACATCAGTGATGCTGTTGCCGTCATGTACCTGGGCCATATTATGGAACACGCACCAGCAGAGGAGCTTTACGATAACCCCCTCCATCCTTACACCCTGGCATTACTTTCAGCGATACCCAAGCCTGAACCGGATAATCGGCATGAACACAAGGTGCTTATCGGTGATGTACCGAGCCCTTTTAACCCGCCTCCAGGTTGCAAGTTTCAGGGAAGATGTCCTCTGGTTGAAGCCAGGTGCCGAGAAGAGGAGATCGGCGTATACAGGGTAAATGAGAAACATACCGTGCGATGTTGGAAGGTCATAACCTAGCCCGCCGCACGCTCCCCTATTAACTCACCTTCCTGGTTTCCCGGCCTCTCACAGACAAAGGACATTGTGGTATGGTGAATCATCAATCGTGCGGAGCAAAAACAACAAGTACTGACACAGAGGGATGAAAATGACTTATAATACGTAAGGCATTGACAAGAGCTCTGATAAGGATATTATTGGGTTCAGGGCAAGGGAGCTGTACAAGACTTTTTTATGGATTGCTAGGGATATAAAGGTATCGCTCAGGAAATTCAAGGATGGATATGTGTCTTATCTGTCTGGATAACTACTGAAGCTCATACGAACAGGTTCCATACTGACATATGTTAGATCTACCAGATATAAAGACTATCGGCCGCTATCAGATTCTGAAGAAGTTAGGTCAGGGTAGCAGGGGAGCCGTCTATCTTGGCAGAGACCCTTATATAGAACGTCAAGTAGCCATTAAGATTTATCGCCTCCCCGATGATATAAGGCCTCAGGAAGTGGAGGCATACAAAAAGAGATTTTTTGTTGAGGCACAATCCGCAGGCCGTCTTATGCACCCGAATATTGTGGCTATATACGATGCCGATCTCCATCATGGCCTCTGTTATATCACCATGGAATATGTAAATGGTCCCACATTGGACAAATATTGTGGTCCCAATAATCTCTTGCCTATTGAAAGGGTGTTACAGATCGCCTTCAGCATATGTAAAGGCCTGGAATACGCCCATCAAAATGGGGTAATTCACCGTGATATAAAGCCCTCTAACATCATCCTCAACTCAGCGGGCCAGGCAAAGATAACCGATTTTAGCATCGCCTACGTCGTTAAGAGGGATCGATCAACCCTTGTTACAGGTTTGTTTGGTTCACCCAGTTATATGTCACCCGAACAAGTCAAATCGGAGCCCATAACAAAGAGAAGCGATCTCTTTTCTCTCGGCTCAGTCCTCTATATACTTCTGACTGGTAAAAGGGCATTTGGTGGAGAAAACGAATACTCCATTCTGTATAAAATCGTTAATGAGGACCCCCCTCCTGTCCTGGAGTTAAGGCCAGAGTTACCGGAAATCTTTGGAAGGATCCTTAGCAAGGCCCTGGCCAAGGACCCATCTCGGCGCTATCAGAACAATATGGACTTTGCTTATGATCTGAGACTGGCATTACGTAGCCTAAAAGATATACCAAAAGAAACCCATGAAAGGGAATTGCTCAACTATATCCAAGGTCTACCTTTTTTTAACAATTTTACAAGAAGCCAGATTAACAAAATTCTGACTGCAAGCAATGTAATGAAGTTTGAACAGGGTAAGACCATTATCGAAGAGGGGGAGATAGATGACTCCTTTTATATCTTGATCAGCGGCCAGGTGACAGTCCGAAAGGGAAGCGAAGAGTTAGCCGTATTGGAAAATGGGCAATGTTTTGGAGAGATGGCCTATCTGACTGGTGAGGCTCGCTCAGCTAGCATTATTAGCAAGAATGAATGTATCTTGCTTAAATTCAGTGCTACCCTTTTGAATAGGTTACCTGAATCCATTCAACTCCTATTCTTTAAAAACTTCACCCAAACCATCATCAAGCGTCTATCAAAAGGCAGGTAAAAGTCATGACAAATGTACCTGGTATGGAAGACCTGTCCATATACCTTAAGCCAACCTACTATATTGACTATAACTCACCCTCGGTCTTGCTCATTTCGGAAAAAATTGCAGGCGCTCACCTCAACGAACCAGCCAGGCCTCTTTTTAATTTTGTTCGAGACAAGATTACCTACAACCCCTATTCCCCCTTTTACCTTCCCGAACATTATACGGCAAGCAGCATTCTCGAGAGGGGAGAAGGCTTTTGTATCCAAAAGGCGGTTCTGCTGGCCGCGCTGGCCCGGGCTCAAGGTATACCGACACGGCTCGTATTTGCTGACATCAGGAACCATCTCGTGCCCCCAAAATTGTGGGCCATGATGAAAACAAACCTCTTTGCCTTCCATGGCTATAATGAACTCTTTATCGACGGCAGGTGGATCAAGGTGACACCCACCTTTGATATAGGCATGTGTAAAAGGCTCAACCTCAGGCCGGTAGAGTTCGACGGTCATAATTCGGCTGTCTTTCATTCCCACGATCTGAAAGGGCGTCTCCACATCGAATACATTACCGATCATGGCCGTTTTGCTGATCTTCCCTTTGAAAGGATCATGGATGGTTTCAGGCTTGCCTATACGGAGGATATGCTGAGGCGATGGAGAGATGCAAGCCTCCAAACGCAACAAGGATAAGCCTGTATGCCAAGGATATATTTTGTCAGCCTCGGATGCGTAAAAAATCTTGTAGACAGCGAATATATACTCGGCCTTATCAAGGAAGAGGGATATGACATAACCGATGATCCTCTGGACGCTGAGATAGCTATTGTAAATACCTGTGCCTTTATAACAAGCGCGGTTGAGGAGGGCATAGGTACAATCCTTGATCTTGCCCGTTTAAAGGAGAAAGGGCACCTCCAGTCCCTTTTTGTGGTAGGTTGCCTTGTACAGAGATACGGACGAAAACTGCCCGGGGAGATCCCGGAGGTTGACGGCTGGCTTGGGACAGGCCAGATCTACAGGACACCTGAGGCCTTAAAGGCTCAGGCTAACAGCCCACCCGTTCTCTTTCTAGACAGGCCGCGGTTCCTAGCCGATCACAGGGCACCCAGGCTCCAGACAACACCATTTTATTCTGCCTATCTAAAGATTGCCGAGGGATGCTCGCACCCCTGTTCCTACTGTATCATCCCCTCGTTGAGAGGTCCCTTTAGGAGCAGGACCGTGGAGTCTCTCTTCATCGAGGCACAAAACATGGTTGCACGGGGCGTTAAAGAGATTAACCTCGTGGCCCAGGACACATCCTGGTACGGCCATGATCTAGACCCACCGAGCCCACTTGAGGATCTCCTGGAGAAGCTCCTTACCATATCTGGTTTGAAATGGCTTAGAATCCTCTATGCTCATCCCTACCATCTGACTGAAAGGCTTTTCGAGCTCATTGATTCAGAGGAGGTGCTATGTCCATATCTGGATTTGCCCATTCAGCATATTAACCCAGAGATCCTGAGGGCCATGGGACGTTCCTCAGGCTCGGAATCTATACCTCAATTGATAGAAAGGATAAGACGTAGATCAAGAAAGGTAGCGTTAAGGACGACGGTAATGATCGGCTTTCCAGGAGAGACCGAGGATCGATTCAGGGAGCTTCTCAATTTTATAAGAGAGGCCAAATTTGACAGGCTGGGTGCCTTTCCCTTTAGCCCTGAGAAGGGCACCCCTGCTGCCAGGCTCAAGAATGGCATACCTGAACAAGTAGTGAAAAGGAGGATTGATGAGATTATGGAGATCCAGGCGGAGAATAGCACTGAGCTCAATAAAGACCTGGTTGGCAAGACGGTGCCGGTGCTAGTTGAGGGATTTCACCCTGAGACAGACCTCCTGTTGATCGGCAGGACAGCAACCATGGCACCTGAGGTGGATGGTCAGGTATTGATAAACAGGGGGACGGCTGCAGTCGGGGAAATCGTTCCGGTTCAGATAACCGAGGCCCATACCTATGATCTAGTTGGCAGTATAGAACGAGGAGGGTAATATGAAAAAAGGGATTGTTGCCAATTCCTTGAGTTATCAATTTTACGGGGATAGGAAGCCTAACCGGTAAATGGCAATAAAAGGGAAGAGCCACATAATACCTGATGACTGCAGAGGGGTTAGCTAAATCGATGACCTTTGAGCCTTAAGGCCGCTGCGGACAGACTTATCCATCCATTTACCCTCAACCAATCCTGTCTCCGTTCGACTTGCGATCTTCGCTCTTTCCAACTTCTTCTCGGGACCCCTCCGTTCAATAAGTAATCAAGACTATACGCCCTGCGCCTGTCGATTCCAGACCGCCGATCAATACAAGAATGCCTCCTGTCTAACATATGTTCCAGCATCCTCATCTAACGTGTTGGAAATGAATCCTTCTTGCGTGTCTAAGGGATAGGCTTGGTTATCTCTTTTTAGACTTCTTCCTGAATCCCGCAAAACCAATTAAGCCAGAGCCAACGAGTAGCGTGGTGGCAAGGCTGAAGCACTGTATAGAGTGGTTCAACTATGTTCCCAGATGAAAGCGGTTAGAAAGCCAACAATAAAGCCGATAGTAAGCCCTGTTAGAAAGAGTATCATCTTCGTTCAACCTGTTTATAAATTTTGACCCGTCTTATCTACATAATGCAAGAATCATGCAGGATTATGCTCTTGAAACATTCTTAACTATTTCAAACAGTTAAAGAAAGGCCATCCAGGTTAGATGGAATAAGATACCTAGTTATGAGAAACGAAATGCTGCTTTTTAGTACGGTTTTCCATACTTAGGCGGGCATAAGGGGCAGAGACAAGAGGGGCTATTTTAGCAATTCTTGCCAAAGGCTTATTTGTTAGGCTTGGACCTCAAATCAGTAACTTTACCATTCAACGGGAACGAGAAAAACTCGGTCATCGCCCTCTTGCACATACCTCTTGCCTGTATTTGGACACCGAACGAAGGTATTTAATAATTTTGCAATCTCCGGCGGCAGTTTTTTCCCAGCGTGGATATCACCAGTACTCTCGTTTTGGTCAAGACCATGATCGAGAGCAATGATTACCGGCATGAGGTGCCGGATGCCGCATTCATCGCAGAAGACATAAACTTTATACTTAGGCATGGTGGACCGCTACAGAACATGGTAGCAGAAAACAAGAAGGGGATTAGCAAGAATCCCCTAACTCATTGATTTCACTGGTAGGCACGACGGGATTTGAACCCGTGACCTCTACCGTGTCAATGTGTCTAAGTGATCGAATTAACATTATTTGTTCCTATACGGTATTTTATCTTTTTGTGCAATCTTAATATGTTAACTAAGCTCGAAATTTTTCTTCTTATACCGTATTTTCTGATACTTTTTACTATTATAGTAGCAAAATGGTAGCAGTTTAGATCTTTGCTGAGGGTGACTTTTTAGCCGTATTCGTGGGAGCTAAAAGTGGCCCCGGCCTAGGATTAACTTGCCTATGCCGCCCATCCCGATGGTACTCCAATTATCCGGCACAAATAAAATTTTGAATT
>CP070704.1:972763-993209 GCA_020349945.1 Deltaproteobacteria bacterium | reverse complement strand
GAACTCTAACTATAAAGACTATGGCAAAAGGAAACAATATTCATATTGAAATAACTGATAGCGGAGCCGGGATCAGGGAGGAAGACATTAATAAGATATTTGATGCCTTTTTTACCACCAAAGACAGTGTTAAAGATGTCGGCCTCGGCCTATCCGTATGTTATGGAATTATTAAGGAGCATGGAGGTGACATACGGGTGTCAAGTGAATGGGGTTCAGGGACAACCTTTACGATCATCCTCCCGAAATACAAAGAAGATGTTCAAGATGGAGATCATGATTAACCTATTGCTAGCGTGTCATCAGGCCGCGATTTAGAAAATTCTTCCTCTTTCCTCATTTTAAAATCAACGCATTTCGTATAAGAACCATTTCCCTCATTAAATAAAGCCTCGATATCTTGACATTATAATCAATCCCTCTCAATGAGCGGCGTGCATAAACATGCTGCTATATCCTCAACAAAAGTTACAATATTTACAAGAAAAACTATTTTTCCAAACTAAAAAATATAACTTGCAATCATATAAAAACTAGAATAAATATAAAAATTGTAATTCTCAATCTGAGCGAGGAGGCCTTTATGGAACATGTCCTTACGGTTTTCCAGGCGAGCAAATACTGTAATGTCTCCCCCAAAACAATTATCAACTGGATAGAGGCAGGTCATATCGAGGCCTATAAGACGGTGGGGGGGCATCGGCGTATCAAGAAATTGGATCTCGAGGACTTTATGAGGAAGCAGGGCATACCCCTTCCAGAAGAAGAAATGCTTAGCGAGAGAAAAAGGATCCTTATTGTGGATGACGATCCAATCATTGTGGAAACGATCGTCCAGGCATTGGAAGAAGAGGAATATGATTATGAGATTATTTCTGCCTCTGATGGTTTCGAGGCTGGGCTGCAGGTCAACCATTTTAGGCCTCATCTCTTGATCCTGGATATCATGATGCCGGATATCAAAGGATACGATGTCTGTAAAAAGATCAAGTCGAATGAGGAGACAAAAGACATAAAAATTATAGTTTTGTCTGCCTATCTGGATGAGGAGAAATTCAAAAAAATGAAGCAATATGGGGCGGATCTTTGTTTTTCAAAACCACTGCCACTGCCCCAGCTCAAGAAGGAAGTAGCTAAGGCATTGGGTCTGCTTCAGCACATTGGTAAGTAGTCAATTTCGGCGCTTTTGCTCACCTTGCTCTCAGTGGCCAGGAGGGGTCAATGAAACTAAAACAAGCACTTGAGGAAAAGAGATTCGTGGTCACCGCTGAAATACAACCTCCCGTTGGTGGTGAACCAGAAGAGCTCATAAGGAAATTCGAACTGGTCCGCGGCCGCGTGGATGGATTGACAGTGCCTGAATTGGAGATTGAAGGGGTTGTCGCCGATACTATCAGGACCTGTAAACTGCTCAAGCAAAACAGATTTGATGCTATCTATCAGACCGCGACTCGCGAGAAGAACCGTTTGCAGATACAGAAAGACCTTCTCCGCGCCCATGAAACAGGTGTAGAGAATCTCCTCGTTTTCACAGAAGACTATCGGCTCACTGGAGACAGCCTCCAAGAGATGATGTTTTTTCATGTGGATTCGGGAAAGTTTTCCTCTGTGTTGGCTCATCTTGGAGAAGGACGCACAATTGATGGCAGAGATCTTCCTCGCAAGGCTGAATTCACATTTGGCTCTGGAATAGAATCCAAGTGGGGGAAAAACGTGCCAGAACTGGAAATGAAGGAGATGGAGGAGATGACAATGAAAGGTACCGGGTACTTTTTGACGACCCCGGTATTCGATGTGGGATTGTTTGAAAAATTCATGAAGCGGGCTAACACCTTTGGGGTCCCTATTATTGCAGAGGTCATGATACTGAGGACAGCTGGGATGGGCCAGTTTCTTAATCGCCATCTGAGATCAGGAATGGTACCGGACTGGATCATTAGAAAACTGGCCAAGGCCCCTGACAGACAAAGGGCAAGTAGAGAGGTATTTGCCGCCATTGTATCTGGCCTGAAGGACCTATGCCAGGGCATTCACATCATCACCATAGGGGCTGAGGATAAACTGAGATATTATCTAGATGCTGCAAGGCTCAAGAAATTATAAAAACCAGAATAATAACAGGAGAAGAGACGCTTGCAGGAGATAAGCCTCACCATTAATGGGAAAAATATCAGTTGTCCTGCGGGCACCAGCATTCTCAATGCAGCCACGGAAAATGGTGTCAGGATTCCTACTCTCTGCAGTCACCCTCACTTGGAACCGGTTGGCGCCTGTCGGCTCTGTGTGGTGGAAGAGGAGAAAAGCAGTCGCATTATGGCATCATGTGTGACCCCTGTGGCTTCAAATATGGCCATAAAGACAGATTCCCCCACCGTTAAAGAGCATCGGAGAAATATTATCCGCTTGATGATGGCGAATCACCCTGAATCTTGTATCGTCTGTAGCCAGGGAAACAGATGCCATTTGAGGCAGATCGCCGCTGAACTTGGGGTAGGCCAAATAGGGCTTTATCCTATGCCCCATTATACCGGTCTGGAGCAGGCAAATCCTTTCATTATCAGGGACCTCAGTAAGTGTATCGTTTGCGGCAAGTGTATTCGTGCCGACCATGATCTGGTCGTTGTGGGAGCCATCGATTATAATCTCAGGGGATTTAAATCCCGGCCAGCCGCAGTGCATGACATGCCGCTGGAGAAATCCAGTTGTACCTTCTGCGGTACCTGTGTATCTCTGTGCCCTACAGGTGCCCTCTCGATCAAGAATACCCGATATGTGGGTTCTCCCCAAAATGAATCGTCAAGCATCTGTGGGTTCTGCAGTGTGGGTTGTTCCCTTCTGATGGGGTCAGTTGACGGTCAAGTCATAGAAGTAAATCCTTCACACCAGGAAGATACGGTCAATCGGTCCACTCTGTGCGTCCGAGGCCATTTTGCCCATGACTTTTTGAACGTTTCCCAGAGATTGACCAATCCATTGATCCGGAGAGATGCGGGCCTATCAACCGTCACGTGGGATGAAGCACTTGAGTTTGTTGGAGAACGACTTATCTCCATCAAGAAAAAATATGGACCTCAAAGCCTGGCATTTTTCGGCTCATCCAAGTGCACCCTTGAGGAAAATTACCTTTTTCAAAAAATGGCCCGTGGTTTTCTGGGAACAAACAACGTCGACAATGGCAGTTATGGGTCAGGGAAGGCTGCAACAAATCTAATTAGTGAAAGACTAGATGGTGGCGGCCGCGTCACATCCTTAGCCGACTTGGAACAGGCCGAACTGGTTTTTGTTATAGGGGCGAACCCTACCCAATCTGCACCTGTAGTCGGTTATTGCGTTAAACGGGCTTCAAGGATAAAGGGAATCCCATTGATTGTGGTGGACCCGAGAGAAATAGAGTTAGTTCCCTTCTCCTCCCTGTGGCTACCTCTTGCACCTCACAGCGATTGCGAATTGATAAATGGTCTATCAGCCATCCTTTATAACAGAAGGTCATATGACACCGATTTCATCAACCGGTTCGCCGAGGGTTTTAAGCTTTACCGTGATGGCCTTTCATCCCTCGACCTTGAAAGGGTCTCCCGAATAACCGGGATCGAAATAAAGCTGATGGAGGAAGCTGCAAATTTGATTGAAGGGAAAAAAATGGCCTTTGTGATCGGACACGGCATCCTACAACAGAGATATGGGACCTTGGCCATGGATGCCCTGCTCAATCTCGCACTGATGACCGGAAGTCTGGGTGGTGGCGGGAAAGGCCTCTATTTTCTTGCGAGGGATAACAACCAGGTGGGGGCATGGGATATGGGGGCGGTGCCGGACCTCCTTCCCGGCCGCCGGTTCCTCCACGACGATATGGTGCGTAAACACTGGGAGCAGGCCTGGGAGGTTAAACTGTCACCGGATCCGGGGCTCGATATTATTCGTATGATTGAAGAAGCAGAGAAGGGAAACCTTAAAGCCCTTTACATCATAGGTGAAAACCCTCTCCGCAGCTTACCCCAGCCTGAACGGATCGGCAATGCATTAGAAAACTTAGAACTGCTGGTTGTCCAGGACATCCTCGTTACGGAAACCAGCGGTATGGCAGACGCGGTTTTACCAGGGGCCGCCTTCAGTGAAAAGGGTGGTTCCTTTACCAACCTGGAGGGAAGGATCCGGTCTTTTGGACCTGTGGTTTCCCCACCAGGTGAGGCAAAACCTGACTGGGAGATCCTTGATCTGCTATTGGCCAGGATGGGTTATTCCAAGAGATATTCGTCTTTACAGAAAATAAGAGCAGAAATTAGCCAGCTAGTATCCATGTATTCGGAGCTGGGCGAAAATAGGGAAGAATCTTGGATCAAAGAGACAAGCAACCTAAAACTTTTTCGTCCCAGTGGGGAGGGAAAACCAATCCACTTTTCTCCGGTAGTTTCCACAGACGGTGAGACATATGATGAAAAGTATCCCTTTAAGGCCCTTTTAGGTTCCCTCAGATACCATCTGGGAAGCGGTACCAGGACCAGCCATTCAAACCGAGTTAAGGATTTTGGTTTGAAGGGAGCAGTGGAGATATCCTCTCAGGACGGCGCTCAACTCAATCTGAAAGAGGGAGATGCCCTCAGGATATCCTCCCCCTATGGATCAATAGTCAGAGAGGTGACACTTAAGAAAGATCTGACCGTGGGACTCATTTTTATCCCCATGGCTTTTCATAATAATGATGCCATGCAGTTGATCGAACTGACCCAGCTGGGTGAGGGGGATTCACCTGGTTGGAAGGAGTGCCATGTAAGGCTTGAAAAAATAGAGGATTGATGCTTCCAGAACAATTTTATCCAAAAGATCACTAAGCTTGAAGGAGGCGATTTGAAATTCGAAATCCGAAGCACGAAATCCGAAACAAATTTAAAGGCTCAAAGCAGAAGGGGCCACTGGTGGACGAATAATTACTTTTCGGACCATGTAAGAAAGAACGTGTTTTGCGTTTCAAGATCTGCCGCAAGCATACCAAAGAAAACAGAATGAGGTTTTGGTAATTCGAATTTTGGATTTGTTTCGTATTTCGATATTCGATATTCGGATTTTAGATTAAGCATCAGCCTTTAGGAAAACTGATAACTCAAACCTCGCAGGCCTCAACACACAGCAGATTTTGAAGGCCGCAGGAATCTTAGATGGTGAAACCGAAAGACATAGATTGGGGACATCTGGAGGCCATTATAAAGAAACATAAAGGCGAGGCCTGGGCCCTGATCCCACTTCTGCAAGATATCCAGGAGACATTTAGTTACATACCCATGGAATCCGTTGAACCTATTGCAGAGGCCTTGAATCTCTTTCCTAGTCAGGTACAGGCGGTGATCTCTTTTTACGCTGGGTTTTCCCTTAAGCCCAAAGGCAGATATGTGCTGAAACTCTGTCGCGGGACGGCGTGCCACGTCAAAGGAGGTCGAAGCATCCTGAGGTTTATGAAAAAGGAGTTGGGGCTCAATGAAGGGGAGACGAGCCCTGACTATCGATTTACCCTTGAGACTGTAGCCTGTCTTGGGGCCTGTGCCCTTGCCCCGACCATGATGGTGAACAGAACCTATTTTGGCAAACTATCACCACCAAAGGTAACCAACATACTGGCCGAGCACCGCAAGAGAAAGGGAGAAGCCTAAAAGACATGAAAAGGCGCTTATCCCTCGGAGAACTGGTCCAGGGAATCGGAGAATAGTGGCGATGAAGAAGATTAGCACCCCATCAGAGTTGGACGCTTTTCGGCACACCATCCTGAGTAAACGGGACCCTCATATGCAAGTCGTCAAAGTGTGCTGTAGCACAGGCTGTCGTGCTGGGGGTGCTCTCAAGATAATCGATGTCTTCAAACAGGAACTTGCCAATCGTGGTTTAGCAAACAGAATCGAGGTTAAGAAAACTGGCTGTCGGGGCTTCTGTGAAAATGGGCCAGTCATGGCTATTGAGCCTGCGGATATCTTCTATAACAGGGTTGAGCCGGAGTGCGTATCGGACATTGTCTCTGAAACACTTGGCCATGGCAGGCCTGTAAACCAGCTCCTGTATACCGATCCTGAAACCAAAAACAAGATCAGACGCGAAAAAGATATACCTTTTTTCGGCAAACAGGTGAGAAGGGTGCTTGCCAACTGTGGGAAAATCGATCCCGCGAATATTGAGGATTACATTGCCGCTGGAGGATATGAGGCCATCGTTAAAGTCCTCTCCAGGATGACGCCAGAGCAGGTGATCGATGAGGTAACAGCGGCAAAACTGAGAGGCAGGGGTGGAGCCGGTTTTCCCACGGGGATGAAATGGAAGTTCGCCCGCCAGGCAGAGGGGCGACCGAAATATATAGTCTGCAATGCGGATGAAGGCGATCCTGGCGCCTTTATGGACCGAACGGTTCTTGAAGGAGATCCTCATGCTGTCCTCGAGGGGATGCTCATTGGTGCCTATGCGATGGGAGCAGAGTATGGGTACGTTTATGTGCGGGATGAATACCCCATTGCTGTCGAACACCTGACTACTGCTTTGGTTCAAATGAAAGAGCTAGGGCTTTTGGGGGAGAATATCCTGGGAACCGGTTTTAACTTTGATATTTCCTTGAACATGGGTGCAGGGGCCTTTGTCTGCGGCGAAGAAACTGCCCTTATGGCCTCCATTCAGGGAAAACGGGGGATGCCAAGGGCGCGACCACCGTTTCCTGCTCAGGCGGGACTGGATGGCAAACCCACCAATATCAATAATGTAGAGACTTGGGCCAATGTTGCCTTAATCATCAACAATGGAGTGGAATGGTATACGCAGATGGGCACGGAAAAGAGCAAAGGGACAAAGATCTTCTCCTTGGTTGGCAAGGTAAATAATACAGGCCTGGTGGAAGTTCCCATTGGCGTTACCATCAAAGAGGTGGTCTTTGACATTGGCGGTGGCATTCCGAAGGGAAGGAAATTCAAGGCAGTCCAGATGGGAGGACCATCCGGCGGTTGTGTACCTGCTCAGTATCTGAATCTTCCCATTGATTACGATACCCTCCAGCGAATAGGGTCCATCATGGGATCGGGCGGCATGGTGGTTATGGATGAAAATAACTGCATGGTGGAAATCGCTCGCTTTTTTTTGAGCTTTACCCAGTCGGAATCCTGCGGGAAATGCGCACCCTGTCGGCTGGGAACCACCCAGCTACTGGAGATTCTGACCCGGATTACGCAAGGAAAGGGCAGGATCGAGGATATTCAGACCATCGAGGAGCTAGGGGAAACCATAGTTGAGACATCTCTCTGCGGTCTCGGACAGACTGCTCCCAAGCCCGCCCTTTCCACCCTCAAATATTTCTTGAAGGAATATGAGGAACATATCCTGGAGCACCGATGTCCCGGGGCCACCTGTGATTCCATGGTCATCTCCGCCTGCCAGCATGCCTGTCCAGCCGGGATTGACGTGCCTAATTACGTTGCTGCCATCGCCACCGGCAAGTATGAAAAAGCGGTAGAAATCATCAGGGAGAGGAATCCCTTTCCCGCTGTATGCGGTCGTATCTGTATCCATCCCTGTGAATTCAAATGTCGACGGGGCGAACTGGATGAACCGGTTGCTATTCGTTCACTCAAACGATTTGCGTCGGACTGGTATATTGATCATATCGCTCAGGCCAAAGAGCCGTTTCCGGTGACCAAGGATCAAAAGGCCGCCGTGGTTGGCGCCGGTCCAGCAGGACTGAGCTGTGCCTACTTTTTGGCCAAAATGGGATACAAAGTGACGGTCTTTGAGAGCCAATCCGTGGCAGGAGGAATGCTGGGAATTGCAGTTCCGGAATTTCGTCTCCCCCGCAATGTGATCGAGGCAGAGATTGGGTATATCGAAAGCTGCGGTGTAGAGATCCGCTATGACTCCCCCATTGACGCCCGACATACCGTGAATGACCTATTAAAGGAAGGCTATCACGCGATATTTATAGCTGCCGGAGCCCAGGCCAGCAAGAGAATCGATATCCCAGGCGAAAAAGAAGATTTGAGAGCTCTCTATTACGGCCTTCAATTCTTGACAGATATCAGGACCGGCAAGGATATAAGACTGAAGGGAAAAATAGTGGTCTTGGGAGGAGGTAATGTGGCTATTGACGTGGCCAGAACCGCCCTACGGGTAGGCGCCCGGGACGTTCAAGTGTTCTACCGAAGAACCAAGGAGGAGATGCCAGCATGGGAGAAAGATATTGATGAAGCCATTGAGGAAGGAATCGTTATCAATCCCATGTGGGCACCCAAACAAATCATGCACCAAGGTGGCAAGGTCACCGGCATCGAGTTTATGCAGAGCATGACTGTCTTTGATGAAGAGGGCCGATCCTCTCTGAGGGTTGAGGAGGAGGTGACGCAGATGGTGGAGGCTGACAGTATCATTATCTCCATCGGCCAGGCCCCTGATATCTCTTTTCTATCCAGGGACAGCCAGCTTGAGAGGGCTCTGTGGGGCAGCCTTGTGGTAGATGAAAACAGTCTGGCTACCAATGTCCCAAGTGTTTTTGCAGGGGGCGATTTTACCACAGGTCCAAGTATTGTCGTAGAGGCTATTGCCTCAGGCAGGAGAGCCGCCCTGGCCATAGACAAATACCTGAAAGGCGAAAAGGGAAGAGTGGAGATCGTAGATGAAAAGACGGCCATGAGAGAGGACATAGGTCTGGCCCTGGATGAGGAAACCACCGAGGAACAGCCGCGGATCGAGATCCACCTTGAAAAGCCAGAAGATAGAATAAAGGACTTTCGGGAGGTGGAGAAAGGATTTACTCGGGAGGAGGCCCACCGGGAGGCAATGAGATGCCTCAGGTGTGACTTAGAGGAGAAATAGGAGAAGATACATGATCAGATCTATTACGAGACAAAAATCAGAGCAGGAGATCGACCATCTTCTAGCCGAATTGGGGAGGCTTTTCATCATCGGGTGCGGGACATGCACTACCCTGACCCGGACAGGAGGGGAACCCGAGGTGAGGGCTATGAAAGGAAGGTTAATCGATCAGGGTAGGCTGGTTACCGGAGATGTAGTGTTACCAGTGGCATGCGACAATCTCACACAAGAGGCCCTCAAGGAATATGGCCAGCAGATTGGCCAGGCCGATGTCCTGTTGATCATGACATGCGCCTTTGGGGTGCAGACCATCGCCAGCCAGTTGAAAAAAATGGTTATCCCCGCCCTTGATACCCTATTCATCGGAAAGGAAAACGGCATCGGTACATTTGATGAGATATGTACTCAGTGTGGTACCTGCATCTTAGGGGAGACAGGGGGGATCTGTCCGGTAACATCATGTCATAAGGGATTGGTCAATGGCCCGTGTGGAGGCACAAACAATGGTAAATGCGAGATCGACCCGGAAAAGGACTGCGCCTGGACCCTCATCTACAATCGGTTGAAAGAGTTGGGCCGCCTGGATTCCATGCGAACATTGCAGAAACCGAGAAATCATCAGGGAGAGCCCTCACCGGGGAAATTTAAATTTTGAAACCCTTAGTCAAGAGGTCGCATATGGTTTCATTGTTCAAACAGGCCCTGGAATCGGGTAAATTTGTTGTCACCTCCGAGGTGGCACCACCCAAGGGGATTAACCTAGAAAAGATGCACCACCATATTGAGCTTTTGAAGGATAAAGTGGACGCCATGAATGTAACCGATCACCAGAGTTCTGTCATGAGATTTCCTTCTCTCGGAGGGGTCCTATTGGTAAAAGAGATGGGTGGCGAGCCTATATTGCAGATGACCTGTCGAGATCGAAATCGGTTAGCTCTCCAGGCCGATCTTTTATTTGCTGCCAGTAAAGGGATTAACAACGTGCTTTGTCTTACTGGTGATTCAGTACTTCTGGGGGATCACGAGGAGGCCAAAGGCGTCTTTGACCTGGATTCCAGTCAGCTGTTGGCGGCAATAAGAAGGTTGGAAAAAGGGAAAGATCTAGGGGGGAATGATTTGGATGGGCGTTTAGCTTTTTGTGCAGGAGCCATTGTTACGCCCGAAGCTAATCCCATTGAACCCCAGCTCATCAAATTTGAAAAAAAGATCGAGGCAGGTGCTGAGTTTATCCAAACCCAGGCGGTCTATGATCTGGACAACTTCAAAAAATTTATGGATTATGCCAGACAGTTTCCGGTGAAGATATTGGCGGGCATCATTCTGCTCACCTCCGCCCCAATGGCCAGATTTATGAATAAGAACGTGGCCGGTGTGAACGTGCCCCAGGAACTGATCGATGAAATGGCCTCCGCACCAAAGGGCAGGGCACTGGAAAAGGGAATTGAGATCGCTGGCCGAATGATAAAGAGAATACGAGACGAGAGGATGTGTGATGGTACACACATAATGGCCATTGGCAGGGAGGAGCTGGTCCCGGATATCATCTCCGCAGCAGGCCTAACCTCTGACCCTCCACTCCCCCTGAGGCATCACGATATCGAGAATAAATGAGACCTGGACAGTGCCCCCTCCCCTAGCATGGCAATGATTTCTCCCAGATCAAAGTCATCATGCAATCAGCGCAGCAACTATGCCTGTCAGGAATACGCCGTCAAAAACGCCAGCTCCGCCAATACTGACAACCTGAGCCCCAAGCTTTCTGAAGCTCGGCCAGTTGAGTAAGTCAGCCCCGATGAGCGCTCCAAGTACCCCTGATATGTATGCAACTGGTGCTGGATTATCCCGGGAGAGGAGCAGGGCCAGCCCGGCCGAGAAAAGGGGTGGGATCCAGAATGGCATCGTTATCCCCATACCTGCGACCGGCCTAGCCAGCCACTTGGTCACCATTACCACAACAGCCGTGACTACAACCGTGGACAACAGGGGCGCCAGTGGCAAAAGGTAAAAAGCAAAGCAGACCGGAATGATTGCCCCACCCACGTTCACGGTTACGACCTGGTGCGTTACCGGCGGCGGCACATAGAAGAAAAAGTGCATGTAGTAAGGACGGGCCGATCTGTATGCGATACGCTGACGTGAGATCGGTATATTGATCGTGCTCCCGAGGAGCATTGCAAAAAGGAGAATGAACGCTGACTCCGGCGAAAGGCCAAGCTTGCTAAAGGATATAGTAACGATATTGAGAAAAATGAGGATGAAGAAAACTGGTAGTGTGATGAGAATAAGCAGAATCAGTCCCAGACAACCCATGCTCATGCATCCTCATTATTTTTCGGTTCTGCGTACATTGCAGTCAGACCCCTTGGGGCAATATCGATATGCTGCCGCTCCCTGGCCCTCCGCCTGTCCCCTTTCTTATGAAAATTCCATTCTAAATCAAGCCAGCATAGGATAAAGGCACTTCTCTGTCAAGCAGAGCTGCGCTTGTTTGTGAGCAAAAAGACCGGATATAGATGCTAGAAGATCCGTAAACTGGCCGGTTACATTGGAATGGTTTACTATTCTTATATGGTAATATATATTGAGGTGGAGGAAATCCTTGAATGATCGACAGGTGTGAATTTGGGTCCATTGTCATTGATGGTAAGGAGTATGCCTCGGATCTCATTATCTATCCTGACGGCCACGTAGATGAGCCCTGGCTTCGCAAAGCCGGTCACAGGCTCTCAAGTGATGATATAGACAACCTTATAGAATTTGAACCAGAAGTTATTATTGCAGGTACAGGTGTCAGTGGATTAATGAAGCCGGACAGGGAGCTTGAAAAACTGCTTCACCAAAGGGGGATAAAATTCCTTCCAGCACCAAACATGAAAGCCATGGAACTTTACAATGAGCTGTGTGCAAGGAAGAGGGTTGGTGCCTGCTTTCATTTAACCTGTTAATTGATGCAAAGGAGTGAGAAAGGTCTATTAATCAGGGTTGATTAGTATCTTCGGTTTTGCGATCAGCTACTTGTTTAATGGCTATTTGAAATCTCCAAGCCCACCAAATAATGACCTTTTAGGCGTCCTTGATCAACCTTGGTGATATGTCGAATCAGTGTCTCCAGATACTCAGAGTGATTGACTGAATCGGTGGAATGGTATTTCACATCCAATGTTTTGCCTACCTTTAACCGAGGCAAAATATCTGAATTCTGCTCGACGAGAAAACCCATAGACCTTGTCGCCTTGTTCCAGACCCTAAACTGATAGGTAACACTGCGTCCATCAATTGAAAACTCTAAACTGTAATATTGATCCACCTGTTTTCTAGGCGCAGACCTTCTCTCCACTAATTTGTCGGTAACGGCACATTGTTTCATGCGTTGACCCCTCAAATTATTGGTTTATCCCTAAGTCTTTAAGCCTTTGTTAAACTAAATTTAAAACAATTATACATGAATAATTATATTTGTCAACCATTATTTTAAAGTTGACTGAAATATATATAATTTATAAATATATAGAAGATAAAAAACAATTTTCTTGTCAGCTGGGGTTATCCCTTGATTTTTTTCCTGGTTCTGGTTTTTCTCTTACCTATCCTTTGTACTTATTATCAGAGGAGAGAACATGCCGATTTTCATGACTTATTTCGACAACTTTTCGCCCGTTTGATCTGTCGAGACAATGAAAGTGCTGGTTTGAATAGATCTCAAGGACTTAAGAGGAAGCCTAAAAGTGTAACTTATTTCACCGGGAAGGCACACATTGACTGGACAAGACGCATTGGGTGAGGTGGTCTCTCATGAGCCTTATAAGAACTGCATCAAGGGCAAATGCTATATATTGCGCCCCCTTGCCGTTGACACAAAGCCGATTTTATCCTATATTTCCCTCGCCCAAAAGAAAATCTCTAAGAACATTTGTCGTCATATCTGCATACAATGATCTTGCTTAATCAACCCAAAAAGGTTATTGCTCCCACAAAGGGTTTTCCAAAGAAAAACTAATTAGGTCATATTGGCAGGAGGCGCTGTATGTCAGGCAAGATACAACAGAAGAGCAGAAAAGCAAGAGAGGATTGGATTCAGGTTGACGCCCTTTCCTGTGGCACAGGATGGGATGAGAGAGATTTGAGTATTCCACAGATCTTGATTGAAGATGTCTATGGGAGCAGTCATCCTGGAAGTATCCACCTGAATGCCCTGGCAGAAGAGGCCTCTATAGGTGTTTTTCAGGAAGGCGGACGGCCTGCCAACTTTCATGGGACCGACATATGCGATGGATGGGCAATGTTGCATGACGGCATGAATTACATTCTTCCTTCCAGGGAAGTCCTCTGTGATCTGGTGGAGGTACATGGCCGCGTTATACCATGGGATGGTGTGGTGGTCATTTCATCTTGTGACAAATCTATCCCCGCTCATTTGATGGCTATATCCCGTTTGAATACCCCAGCGATCCATGTTCCTGGGGGAAGCAACCGTATCGGGCCCTATATGTCACATAGCGTCCTTGTTGGTGAGACTGCAACGAAAATGAGGCAGGGAGAAGATGTCTCGGAAGAAATCCGAGATTATAAGCTTTCGGGATGTCCAGGTTTTGGGGCCTGTCAGTTCATGGGGACAGCAAGCACCATGCAGTGCATGTCTGAAGCATTGGGTATGAGTTTGCCAGGGGCGGCGTTAACTCCAGCGAGTCTATTCGATATCCGGCGGCGTGCGCGGAGGGCCGGCTATCAAATAATGGAGCTTTCAAAAAAGGGCATCAGGCCATCAGACATCATGACCAAGGAGTCATTTGAAAACGCTATAAAGGTACATGCGGCCATATCAGGCTCGACAAATGCCCTGCTTCATTTGCCTGCCATTGCTCATGAACTCGGGATTTCTATCGACGAGGGGCTCTTTGATCGGGTGAATCGGCAAACCCCTTACCTCGTGGATATTCAGCCCTCGGGGAGGTACTTGAGCGAGCTATTTTGGTACGCTGGGGGTATTGCCCGCGTACAAATAGAACTTCAGGAGATGTTAGATCTGAGGGTAATGACCGTAACCGGAAAGACCCTTGGAGAAAATCTTGAACAATTGGAAAAGGAAGGGTTCTTTAGGCGGGGAGAAGGGTATTTGGCCAACTATAAGTTAAAGAGAGAAGATATCATCCGCTCCGCAGCCAATAGCAACGGTTATGGGTCCATAGCAGTTTTAAAGGGTAATATTGCCCCTGAAGGGTCGGTCATCAAGTTTTCGGCAGTGGATCCCGATATGTTGACCCACCTTGGCCCAGCTAAGGTTTTTAATAGAGAGGAAGAGGCCCTGGATGCAGTCCTTAAAGGCAACATTGAACCTGGCTCAGTAATCGTAATTCGATACGAAGGACCACGCGGGAGCGGAATGCCTGAAATGTTTGCAACCACAGAGGCATTAGCCACCATTCCGGCACTTCGCAACAGTGCCATAGTGACTGACGGGAGGTTCTCTGGGGCTACTCGGGGCCCCTGTATCGGCCACGTTTCGCCTGAGGCTGTTGACGGGGGACCAATTGCACTTGTGGAGAATAACGACCTGATTCTCATTGACATCCCTAATAGGGTTCTTTCGATCGTGGGCGTAGGGGGGCAAAGAAAGGATGAAAATCAAATCCAAGCGTTACTGGCTGAGCGCAAGAAAACATGGGAGCGCCCTGCTCTTCATCAGCCTCCAGGAATTCTTAGGCGCTACTCAAATCAGGCTGCCTCAGCCATGAAAGGCGCTTACCTGGAGGAATAAGCACAGGAATCTGCCCTAACATCTTGGAGATTTATCGGCTTTTTCCTGTCCTTCCTTTAGTGCAAGGCATGTTCCTGATGGTTTAATGTGGCAAATCGATATACACCCATTTAAACAGAGGGAGGAAACAGAAATGATGAGTATAAAAAGGGTTATATTAATAGTTGCCTTACTTACATTTATTCTTCCAGGGGTTTCTCTGGCTGAAGCCTTAAATTTCCAGCTTCATGCAAGCTCTGATAATATCGATCTAAGAGTAAGTCAGGAATTTCCGATCTCTGATAACTATGCGGAAGCTGGTGTTGGCCTGTATCACGGTGATGATTATCTCATCTCCAATCTAGATTTTGCCTTAAAAGGCGAGGTGTTCGTTCCTGAATTAACTCTAGGGCTGGGCCTTAAAGGCTTACTTGGAGAAGTAGAAATCCGTAATAAAGATTTTGACCTGAGGGCAATAAGCTTTCTTGTCCTCGGAGAATACGACTTTGGGAAAGTATTCTTTAATTTCCCAATGGATGCCTCTCTATCTCTTTCTATAGCCCCTGATCCCCTCTGTTTTTCGGATACCGACAGATATATAGAATTTTCTGCTGCCATCTATTTGTATATCGTGAAAAGTGCGGCAATTGGTGTTGTATACAGAACTTTTGAGGCTCGCTTTGACGATCCTTCTGGCAAGGTGGAAGAGTCCGATGATGCGGTACTTCTTGGTTTCAAGTTACGTTTTTGAGACAGCCCTGAAATTGCAACCAACTTTGGATAGATATTAGATTATCCTATTGAATTTTAGGCCTCGGATAAAGTCCACTTCGCTCAACAATCTCCGGTACCTTCTCTTCCCACTCTATAGCCATAATGTGGAATCCCCTTATTCCCTCCACCTCTTTGAGCCGTTGAATAGACTCTACACAGATACTGAGACCTTCTTCAGGCTGCTTTTCCTTGGGTGTGCCGCTCATCCGCTGCACAACCTCATCTGGCACATCCATTCCGGGAACACGGTTCTTCATATATTTCGCCATCCCTGCCGATTTGAAAGGTGTTACACCGGCAAGAATGTAAACCTTCTCGTGCAGACCGTGGTCCCGGGCCTGTTTCATCCAGAGCTCAAATTTCTCCAGGTTGTAGATACACTGGGTCTGAATGAATTCGGCCCCGGCTACTACCTTCTTGGCGAGCCGCCGAACACGAATCTCAAAAGGATCGGCAAA
The DNA here is from genome assembly GCA_020349945.1 of Deltaproteobacteria bacterium. Classification (GTDB taxonomy): domain Bacteria; phylum Desulfobacterota; class DSM-4660; order Desulfatiglandales; family B25-G16; genus JABXJZ01. The sequence continues at coordinate 977,417 of CP070704.1, read as the reverse complement.
AGGGTTAGCAGCTGCACCAACAAACATCTCAGGGGGTTGGTCAATGTCATCTCCTCCCAGAAATTTACCCTCATCCCTCATGTACCGTGCGGTTTGTATCAACTGCACGGAATCAAGATCAAAGACATTCTGACCCTGGGGATTATCACCGAATTGCTGGTGGTCCCCGGAAAGACAAAGAATATTATGGATATCGAAGGACGCAGCTCCCAGGATATCGCTCTGCAGAGCAATCCTATTTCTGTCCCGGGTGACCATTTGCAAAATAGGCTCCAGGCCCATCAGTTTGAGCCGAATACAGGCTGCCAGACTGCAAAGGCGTGTCACTGAAGTCTGATTATCGGTTACGTTGATAGCATCTACATAATCTTTGATCATTTCAGCCTTCTTGGCGATTGCATCCCCATTGCTGCCGCGCGGGGGACCACACTCGGATGTGACCGCCAGATGACCTGCAGCAAGAACCTTTTCCAATCTGCTCGGAGTCTTTGTGTTCATGGCTGTAGATCCTCCCTGACCAGTTTTCTTGGCCCGCCTGCCCGTTCCGTAGACCAGTCTTTAATGGGAATAAGCTCATCGTAGTCATCCAGCCTGCCCAGTTCTTTGAGTCGGTCAATAATAAGCTGCCAAGCACAATCAAGGTCTTTGTCTATCTCACATTTTCCTTTTGTGGACCCACCGCAAGGGCCATTCAGCAGTCTCTTGGCACATCGGGAAATGGGACAAATTCCGGCTGTTTGTCCCAAAATACACTGACCGCACCCCTGACAACGCTCCGTCCAGACACCCCTTTCCTCGGTTACACCCATGAACAGGGTATTGACGCCCGGAAAAACAGGCGTTCCGAGGTATTTCTCGGCCATGAATTGCACTCCCACACCGCAGGCCAGAGAAATCACGGAATCATACTCAGCAATGATGCTTCTTATCTCTTCCAAGTATTCATGATCGCACTGGCGCTCCAGAGTGACCTCTTTGACCTCCAGTTGTTTTCCTTCCTTCGTGAAGGCCATCTTAAGGGCTGAGGCCAGGATACCCACCTCTTTTTTACCCCCAGCGTAACATACCGTAACGCACTCATTACAACCAACAAGAAGGATCCTTTTACAGTCTTTTATAAATCCTGTAATTTCATCAAAGGGTTTTCTCTCTGCTACTATCATAAGTTTCTGCCTTTCATATATGGTTGTGCACTAAATCACTGGCATGAAATGACCTACTCCTTTGTTCGGTATTACCTCGATATTGTGATATGCGATATGCGATATGTTATGCAGTTCTTCTATTCTGGATCGCTCCCCTAACAGGATTGGGGCCCAGGGCCTTGATCCTCTCATGCATTTCCTTAGCCACCTCTGCAAATCGGGGACCATCAGAAGCCGCTATGTTATACATTTCCAACCTTTCTCCTACGATGCCAATGTCGTCCAGCAGCTTTTTTGTGTATTCTACCCTTTTCTTAGCCCTTAAATTGCCCGTGAGAAAATGGCACTCGCCTTCAAGACACCCGACAACATAAACCCCGTCAGCACCCTTTCGAAAGGCCTCCATCATATGGATTACATCTACTTTACCAGTACAGGGTAGCCGTATGATCCTGATGCTATCAGGATAAGTTAAGCGCATGGTACCTGCCAGGTCCGCTGCCTCATAGCCTCAGTAAATACAGCAAAAGGCAATAATAATCGGCTTAAACTCCTTCATTTATGAGCGTGCCTCCATCAGCGCATCAATCTGGGCTAATATCTGGGTATCCTCGAAATGGAGGAGGGTGATGGCCTTGGCCGGACATTCAGCAGCACATACACCACACCCCTGACATTTGGAAATGTCAATCTCTGAAACCCCATCCTCGTTGATAAATGGTACTTCGTACGGGCAGGCCCTGACGCAAATGAGACAACCAGCACAGAACTCCGGTTCGACCCTAGCTACAACGCCCCCTACCTCTATATAGTCCTGGGAAAGAAGGCGGCAGGCCCTTGCAGAGGCAGCCAAGGCCTGGGAAATGCTTTCATCTATTCCCTTGGGGGAATGTGCAGTACCACAGACAAAGATACCATCAGATTGTGTGTCAACTGGTCGCAGCTTCACATGCGCCTCTAGAAAGAAACCCTCGCGGGTTAGGGGCACCCTGAGTATATTTGCAAGTTCCTCGGTGTCTCCCGCAACAACCCCTGTGCTTAGGATTAACTGATCGGGATTCACCTTTATTTCCCTTCCCAAGGTAAGGTCTTTAAAGGTAACATAGATTTTTTCGGCTACCCGCTCTACGATTGGCTTCTCATCCTCTTCATATCGCAGGAAGTGAATCCCGATCTCTCTTGCCTTTCGATAAAAATCCTCGGCAAAGCCGTAGGTCCTGATATCTCTGTGAAGTAAGAAGATATTAGCATCCGGATTAATTTCTTTTATAGCAATGGCATTCTTTATGGCCTGCTGGCAGCAGACACGGCTACAGTTGGGGTTAGCATCATTCCTCGAACCCACGCACTGGATCATAACCACGTTTTTCCATCCCTTGATCCTGTTCTCCTCACTTGATAACATATCCTCCAATTCTACCTGGGTTTTAACTGCGTTATGTTCTCCATATAGATATTCCTCGGGCCTGTATTCAGTAGCGCCTGTAGCTATAATGAGTGCCCCGTGCTTTACTTCCCTGTGATACATGGCAGGTCCTACATTGAGCGCTGTCCTAAAATTGCCCTTGGTACCGGAAAAATCTGCAAGAATGGTCTCCTTTAAGACCTGGATCTTTTCGTTCTCATTCACCATCTCAATTAAATTTTTTACATAGTTCCGAACATCATCGCCCTGCATGGTTCTGTGGATATGTCTCCCCATACCACCGAGCTCCTTTTCTATCTCAACCAGAACCACTTCGAAGCCCTGTCCAGCTATATTTAATGCGGCCGTCATACCGGCAATGCCGCCGCCAAGGATTAGGGCCCTCTTGATTACTAACAGTCTTGTGCTATAGAGAGGTGAGAGCTTTGCAGCATTGGCCACGGCCATTCTTACCAGGTCTTTTGCCTTTTCAGTTGCGCTCTCCCTGTCTGATTGATGCACCCAAGAATCTTGATCTCTGATATTTGCCATACTGAAAAGGTAGGTATTGAGACCTGCTTCCCCGATAGTATCCTGAAACAGGGGTTCGTGCGTCCTTGTAGAGCAGGAGGCCACAACCACCCTGTTTAATTTATTCTGATGTATCAATTCCTTTATTCTGATCTGGGTATCTTGAGAACAGGTAAAGAGATTCTCCTCAGCTACTACTACATTGGGCAATTTGGATACATACTGAGTAACCTCGGGGACATTGACCACGCCTCCGATATTGATCCCACAATGGCAGACGAAAACGCCGATACGAGGCTCCTGACCCGTAATATCTATCTCCTCAGGGTATTCCTTCTCTTTGGTCAGTGCGTATCTTTCTCCGGACAAAAGACTCGATGCTGCAGCAGCAGCTCCACTTGCCTGCATAACCGTTTCAGGTATATCCTTTGGTCCTTGAAAGGCACCACACACAAAGATCCCCGGTTTTGTTGTCTGGATCTGTTCAAAGGATTTCGAGCTGACGAAATTATAATGGTTGAGCTCAACACCCATCTTTTGAGCAAGCTCGATGGACTCCTGCGGTATATCGATGCCTACGGACAGCACCACCATATCAAACTCTTCTTGAACAATCCTTCTGGCCTCATCTGTGTAGGTAACCTTGACATTTCCTTCCTCTTCCCCTGGTACGATGGTATTTATCCTGGATCTTATAAACCTGACCCCCATTTCATACCTGGCCCTATTGAAGAACCTCTCAAAGTCTTTTCCATGCGTCCTGATATCAATATAGAAGATAGCAGTATCCAGTGAGGTAGCACTATGTTCCTTGGCTACCATGCACTGTTTTATGGCATAGGTGCAACACACGCCAGAGCAATATCCCTTGTCACCTACATGGATATTTCTTGAACCAACGCACTGTATCCAGGCAATCCTTTCTGGCTCCTTTTCATCAGATGGCCGCACAAGGTGGCCCTGGTATGGGCCTGAGGCGCTTAAGATCCTCTCAAATTCAAGACTGGTAACCACATTTGCCAAGCGACCATACTGATAGGTATCATGAAGGGCAGGGTCGTATGGTTGAAAACCAGACGCAAGGATGATAGCGCCAACATCTATTGCTATCTCCCTTTCCTTCTGATCAAAATCAACAGCATCCGCCGGACAGAATTTCTCACAGGCCCGGCACTTGCCCTTCTCAAAAAAGATACAGTGCTCATTATCAATAAGGTATTTTAGCGGAACAGCCTGGGGATAGCTTATATATGCTGCCTTCCGATCTATTAAGCCAGTGTTGTATTCATCAGCGACCTTCCTGGGGCATTTTTCTCCACAGGTTCCGCAGGCAATACATTTATCCATATCTATATACCGAGGATGCTCGATGAGCCTCACATGGAAGCTGCCCTCTTCACCAGTAACGCTCTCTATATCCGAAAGGGTTAGTATCTCGATATTCAGATGCCTGCCGCACTCCACCAACTTTGGCCCCATGATACACATAGAGCAATCGTTTGTCGGAAATGTCTTATCCAGCTGTGCCATCCTGCCACCAATACAGGGTGACTTTTCAACCAGATATACATAG
>CP070704.1:967998-972663 GCA_020349945.1 Deltaproteobacteria bacterium | reverse complement strand
TGAGCTGCCACAAGAAGGTGGTGGTAAAGACCACGGACTGGAGTATCATTCCCCTTGAGAATCTAGTTGCCAGGACCGGTAATATCTTCGTGGAGGTCGATGACCTGGAGGGGGCCAGAACTGCTGCGGGAATTCTGGAAAAAGGAGTGGATGGCATTATAATCAACCACAGGAATCCGGTCAGGGTCAGAGAGATAATAAATGAGATCAAATCAGAGAAGCAGGTTCTTAAGCTAGAAAAGCTCATGGTCAATGCCCTTAAGCCTTTGGGGATGGGGGATCGGGTCTGCGTTGATACCTGCACTATGATGGGGGTCGGGGAAGGGATCCTTGTGGGCAATAGTAGTCAGGGCCTTTTTCTGATCCATGCCGAGAGCATTGAAAACCCATACGTGGCGCCCAGGCCTTTCCGGGTCAATGCCGGTCCAGTCCATGCCTATGTCCTTGTCCCTGGAGGTAAGACCAGGTATCTTTCAGAACTCGAGGCAGGGGACGAGGTCGTCAGGGTAAACTCAACGGGCCATGTTACGGCACTGGTGGTGGGAAGGGTGAAGATTGAACGGAGGCCGCTCCTTCTCATTGAGGCAATAGGTCCGAATGGCCCTGTTACAACGATCCTTCAAAATGCTGAGACCATCCGTCTGGTGAGCTCTCATGGTGAGGCGGTTTCGGTGGTCAGACTCAGGCCCGGTGACGAGGTGCTTGGATTTACGGAGGAAGCAGGACGACATTTTGGCCGCAAGGTCAAGGAGACCATTACTGAGAGGTGAAGTTATGTTTTGCATACCCATAGTATCCCGAGATAATGCCGAGGCGCTAAGGAAGATGGTCGTGGCTGAACCACTTGCCGACATGCTGGAAATACGGCTGGATGTTATGGAGACGTTCGATGTGGGCGAGATCATTAAGGCCGCATCAAGGCCGATACTTGTTACCTACCGTTCGAAGAGGGAAGGTGGAAACGGTGGTGCAGACCCGGAGACCCATGCGAATTATATATTAACTGCGATTCAAAAAGGGGCGGACCTTGTGGATGTGGAACTGAGTCTGCCTCGAAGATGGCGGAAAAAGATCTTTGATGCCCGGGGAGGTTCTGAAATTATCACCTCCGTTCACAGAAATGATGCCACCCCTTCACGGCAGGATCTGAAAAGGATCTTCAGGGACTGTGCTGGCGCTCCTAGTGATATTGTCAAGATCGTCACCAGGGCCGAAACATGGGAAGATAATCTTCGGGTGCTCGAATTGATACCAGTCGCCCATGACCGGGGGATCAAGATCATCGCCTTCTGCATGGGCCCCGTGGGAAGGATCAGCCGAATCGTTTCCCATCTGATGGGCGCGTATCTGACATTTGCCTCACTTGAAGGTGGGGAAGAATCTGCCGAGGGACAGATTCCTATCAAGCAGATGAAGAAGATAGTTGATATCCTGAAGGCATGATAATTGATCAACGTACAGATCTTTACGGGGTGGTGGGCTTCCCATTGGGTCATACACTGAGCCCGATCATGCATAATACCGCCTTTGAAGTGGCTGGGGTTAACGGAATCTATCTGGCCTTTGAAACCGGGGACATAGAAGGGTGTGTCAAGGGGATGAGGTCCTTAGGCATAAAGGGGATGAGTGTTACCTTACCGTTCAAATCAGAGGTATTACCCTACCTAGATGATGTGGATGAAATGGCAAGGAAGATTGGGGCAGTCAATACCATTGTTAACAATAATGGCAGACTGATCGGCTATAACACTGATGCCTTGGGAGCCCTTAGGGCGCTTCAGGATGTGGTCGATCTTAGTGGGATGGGCTGCCTCCTTTTGGGGGCCGGCGGTGCAGCTCGTGCCATAGGCTTTATGTTAAAGGAAGAGGGAGTCAACCTGACCATTGCCAACCGCTCCCCTGATCGTGGGATAGAACTGGCAAGATCTCTCCAATCCCCCTTTGTTCCCCTAAAAGACGTAAGGAAGATCCATGAGGATATCTTGATCCAGACAACACCAGTGGGAATGTATCCCCACACTGACCAGTGTCCTATACCTGAGCATCTCCTGAGGGATAATATGGTGGTGATGGATGCCATCTATAATCCCATCGAGACCAGGATGCTCAAATTAGCCAAGGAGCACGGATGCAAGACAATTAGCGGAATGAGCATGTTTGTCCATCAAGGGGCAGAACAGTTCAGGTTGTGGACCGGGCTTGAGCCACCCCTTAAAGAGATGAGCAGCGCAGTAAAAGAGGCCTTAGGGGGTTAGATGAAGTGAAAGAGATCAAGCCAGTCACCAATATCAATTCCACCATAAGGATGCCAGGCTCCAAGAGCATCTCCCATAGGTCAGCTATAGCTTCAGGCTTAGCTATGGGAGAGAGCAAACTGACGGGATTTTTAGCCTGCGAGGATACCCTGTATACTATCAGTGTGCTTAAGGAGCTTGGCGTGGAGATATCAGCTGAAGAGGAGACCCTAGAAGTCAAGGGGATGGGTGGAGAGTTTACCCCTATGCAAGGTAGAAGGGAGTTCTATTTAGGGAACTCCGGGACTTCCATGCGTCTCCTTCTCTCAACAGTCTCGCTTGCCAAGGGAGAATTTCTCCTTACCGGAAACCCCCAAATACTCAAAAGGCCCGTTGAGGAGCTGGTTGACGCCCTGAACCAGCTCGGAGTGGAGGCCTTCTGTCTTGAGCAAAATGGGTGCCCCCCGGTTCTCGTCCGGTCCAGGGGCATCAAGGGTGGAAAGGTGACTATCTCCGGGCAAAAGAGCAGCCAGTACCTCTCCTCCCTCCTTCTATCTGGGCCTTATGCTGAAAAAGGGATAGAGATCGAGGTAACAGGAGGATTAGTTTCAGGACCCTATGTGGATATTACCATAGAGGTGATGAGGGAGTTTGGAGTTTCTGTTTTTCGGGATGGCTACCGCTATTTCAGGGTTCCGGCCGGGGGGAGGTATGTGCCCTGTCAGTTTGCAATAGAAGGTGATGTATCAGCTGCATCTTACTTTTGGGCTGCCGCAGCAGTTGCCGGCGGGATAATTACAACGGAAAATATCAGGCCCCATACCACCGGTCAAGGGGATATAGGCTTCCTCGAGATCCTTCAGCAGATGGGCTGCCGCGTCGAAAGGGAGATGGACCGGGTTACTGTTTATGGGGGGCCGCTTTCCGGGATCGATGCAGATATGGAGGCCATGCCTGACCAGGTGCCCACCCTGGCATCTATTGCCCTTTTTGCGGATGGTAAGACATCAATTAGGAATGTCCCTCATCTGCGCTTTAAGGAGAGCGACAGGCTAAAAGCCATTGCCCTTGAGTGGAGCAAGCTTGGCGGCCAAGTGGAGGAACTGACTGATGGGCTTGTTATATGTGGAGGAGGGAGGCTCCATGGGGGGCCTGTGGAATCCCATGATGATCATCGCCTGGCCATGAGCCTGGCAGTGGTGGGATTGAAGGTGCCGGGTGTTAAAATAAGGAATGAAAGTTGTGTGAATAAATCACTTCCCCAGTTCTGGAAATTATGGGATAGTTTGTAGCTGGGCATCCCTTTTCTCCAAGGCGTAAGACTACATGCTTTAAGTCTTTATTTCCCATGGCACTGCGATGATCGATGGCCCTGCCTTCTGCTGTTGTCAAATAGAGGTTAAGCTTTTCCCAAGGATTGGGAACGCCTTAAGCATGAAAATGATCGCCACGGACGATCAAGGGCTAAAAGGAGGAGCAGATAGCGCTTCAACCACTTGGTGATGAGAAATTTGTCTCTAACACGCCGGTGACCATTTTCCCCAAGTCTTCTTGCCAGGTTTGGTTGGCTGAGAAGCCTTCTGATCTGCATGCTCGCTTCTTCCACCGAATGAACCAACATGCCGGTGAAACCATGGATGATCTGCATAGGGATCCCACCTGCTGCTCCCCCTATCACAGGGCGATATTTCCAAAGAGCCTCAGAGACGGTCAATGCAAATCCTTCCCGTATGGATTTTTGTAAAATGATATCCGAGGCACGTTGAAAGGCGTTTATCTCCGTGGGAATGGAATGAGTTAAGAAGACTATGTGAATATCTGGGTCGGCCCCTGCTTCCTCTTTCACTTTTGTCAGGATCGCCTCCGCCTCAGGATCATCAGCAACCTTGTCTCCCACAAGGAGCAGACGGCAGGGTACATGTTTTCGTGCTCTTTTAAAGGCCTTAATCACTCCCACTGGATCTTTCCAGGGATCGTAGCGTGAAACCTGGGTGATAATAGGTTTGTCCCTGGGTATCTTATATTTCTCCAAAGTGCTGTCGATGTAAGCAGGCTCAAGCTGCCTATTTTTTCCAGCCAATGGGTCAATTGCGGGATAAAATTGATATTGGGGAACAGACACCTTAGGGGGAAAGGGCGGCGAGGAAAAGATAGCCCCGTCATATTGCTCTATATATCGCCTTAGAAATCCCCAAACCTGCTGGTTAGGATCGGTCATGTCAATGTGGCAGCGCCATATCCATTTGCCTTTTCGGGGGGCTGACCATTGGATCAAAGCAGCAGGCTGAGGGTCATGGATGACAACCAAATCCTCACAAAAATCAATCTGGCGGCTATTCATTTCGTTATAGGCAAGGTAGATATTGAAGGCCTCTTGCGGTAAAAGCCCTTTGTTCCCCTGTAAGGCGTTGTGGAAGGCCTTGGTGATACG
>CP070704.1:957908-967898 GCA_020349945.1 Deltaproteobacteria bacterium | reverse complement strand
TACCTTTTTGGTGCCAGTGGAGCCAAGGGGGGTTATCTCTTCTTCCTGGAGGACTCTCAGGAGTTTAACCTGAAGGGATAGTGGGAGCTCACCAATTTCATCTAAAAAAAGGGTCCCCCGTTCGGCCTCGGCAAAACGCCCCGGTTTATCCTGTTTTGCATCTGTAAATGCCCCCTTTTTGTAGCCGAAAAGTTCGCTTTCAAGCAATGTTTCTGGAATTCCACCGCAGTTGATAGACACAAGGGGCCCACCATGTCTTGACCCATTAAAATGAATAGCCCGGGCAATCAGCTCCTTTCCGGTACCACTCTCACCTGTAATGAGAACAGTGGTCTTATAATCTGCTACCTTTTTGATCAGATCAAATACAGACTGCATTGCCTTGCTTTTGGCAACCATGTTACTAAAGTTATAGCATTTTTCGATCCTTTGAATTTGATCCTTTAATCTCAGGTTTTCACTTTTAAGCCCCTCCCTCTCCTCTGCCTTTTTCAATGTTAAAAGGACCTCATCGGTTTTAAATGGTTTGCTGATATAGTCATAGGCGCCCAGCTTCATGGCCTCGATTGCCGTATCTACTGTTCCATAGGCAGACATCATGATAACCGTGCTGCCCTTTAGTTTATCAGTGGCCGATCTGAGAAATGTCATCCCATCCATTCTGGGCATCTTGATATCACAGAGGATAAAGTGAAATCCTTCCTTTTCTATCACTTCCAGCCCTTCCTGGCCATCTGCTGCTGTTTTGATCTCATAGCCAGATCTCCTCAAGAGCACTTCAAGCATATGCCTCATGTTGACTTCATCTTCAATAATAAGGATCCGTTTTGTTGTCATGGGAATTCTCGTTGCTGTGAGTTGGTATAGCTTTTCGGTCCAGCATTCCGATTGACTACTTACTGTTTTCATAAAGTGGAAGGATAACGGTCATTGTCGTGGCCTTCCCCTTTTCGCTTTTTGCCTTTATATCTCCTCCCATATCCTCAACAATTCTCAAACTAACCGAAAGTCCAAGCCCTGTTCCCTTTCCAGTATCTTTTGTTGTATAAAATGGATCAAAGATCCTAGTAAGGTCTTCAGCAGGGATTCCTGGCCCATTATCCATAAATTCTATGTGGACTCTTTTGCCATTTTCCCTTCTCTGTGGTTGGGTCTCCGATACCACAGTGGTCCTTATTGATAACATCTTATTAGGTGATCCGTCTTTCGTTTGATTGGCCTCCATGGCATCTATTGAATTCATTACTATATTCAAAAATACCTGTTTCAGCTTGTCCGGGTCAGCCAGGACAGTATCCTGAGCAGCCTGCTGATCCAAGACAAGGTTAATATCGGTCATCATTGGCTGAGGTTTTAGCATATCCAGCATATCGACAATAATCTGATGCACAGATACTGCTTTCATCTCTCCCTTTGATGGCCTGGAAAAGTCAAGAAGATTTCTGATAGTCCTATTTATCCTATCTATCTCCTCTTCAATGCGATTGGTAATGTCTCCTCTTTCTTCTTTCTTTAGGTCATTCCCTTTAAGAAGGCCTAAATAGCCAAGGATAATCCCTATCGGATTTCCAATCTCATGGGCAATGCCTGAGGCTAATTTCCCAACCGAGGCTAATTTCTCGGATCTGATTATCTCTTCCTGAGCTTGTCTCAGCTCACGATTGGCCTTTTCAAGGGAACTTATGCTTGTCTTTAATTCCGCTTTATTGTCTTCTAGGCGTCTCAGCACCACGTTCAAGGCCCTTGATAGCTTGCCAAACTCGTTCTGCTCCTTATCGGGGGAAAGAAAAAAGGTCTCCCCCTCTTTAAATTCCTCGGCCCTCCTGGCAAGGCGGTTGATTGGCCTTATTATACTCCTGTAAATGAGATAAAAACCAAATAATGCCAGAAACAGGGTGTTCAGTAGGATATAAAAGAGAACAATTTTTCCTGACTCTCTGATTTTTCCATACATGTCACCCAACGGTATCTGAACAGAGGCTGCACCGACAATCCTTTTCTCATGCATTATGGGTGATGCCAAAAAGAGATCACCTCTTTTTAATGGTAAAACAGCCCATCTGCTACCAGGCATAGACATGGAATCTTCTCCTCTTTGTAGGGACTTATTGGCCAGATTTAACAATGTTTTTCGTTCCTCTTCCCTTCCTTGTGTTTTAAACAGTATTCTGCCAGAGCTATTTATGATGATGGCTGCTGAGAGGTAAGCTTTATCTAATAAATGATGGAGATCCGGATAAAAGGCATATCCCTCATCAATTTCAGCAGATGCTCGTTTTTTGTAATTGGTCACGATGCTTTGTTCAATGGTGCGCAGAATGACTGTTCCATTTCTTATCTCAGCATCTAACATGTCCCTTTCGGTCATCCTTATCATCACAATATCCACCAATATCATGGCCACAACGAGGATGATCACGAGTATGAGAAAAATTCCTGTCTTTAGGCTGTATGCGGATAATTTCACCTGAAAATACCCTCTCCCTCAACTGGTTCCGGATTTCGGCTTCATTGCACGTGCCCTGGAATTATATTTTTATCCTAGGCAAGGCACCCGAATTACAGTGCAATATACCAGCTTATGATTTCTGGGCCAAAGAATATATAGATAATAGAAGAAATAGAGAGAAAAGGTCCAAAGGGTATCCTAGACCTGAGCCCTCTTTTCTTCATGAGTCCAGTGCCACCACCAATGAGGACCCCAATCAGGCTACTTGAGAATAGTATAAAGGGAATTGCCTTCCATCCGAGCCACGCACCTACCATTGCAAGGAGTTTAATGTCACCACCTCCCATACCCTCCCGGCCAGTTAGCCATTTATATCCTATGGCCACCAGTAATAAAAACCCACCTCCGATCAGGATTCCAAAAAGGGATTCAAACCAAGACATGATGGGAATAAAAAAGGAGGCACCTATCCCAAGGAAGATCCCTGGGATGGATATAATATCTGGTATTATTTGATAATCAAGATCAATAAATGTTATGATAATTAGAGCGGCAGCAAATAATAAAAGGAGTAAAAACTGGGCTGTCAAACTGTACTTGATAAAGAGGGCTAAGGAGAGTAGACCAGATAACCCCTCCACTACTGGATAGCGAAGAGAGATATGCTCCTTGCAGTGCCTGCATTTTCCTCCCAGAAGGAGGTAACTTAAAATGGGGATGTTATCATAGAATCTTATTGGCTCACCGCAGTGAGGACAATGAGAGGGAGGGGATAAAATTGATTCTTTTTTCGGCAACCTATAAATACAGACATTCAGAAAGCTCCCCAGTATGGAGCCGAGCAAAAAGACAAATAAGAAGATCATGCTATCTTTATTGAGGGTTCACTATTCCACACAAGTCCTGCCTTGGGAAGAACATAGCGTGATACTATAACCCGGACAGAAAAGTTTATCAGCAGATCCATCTATGTATGATACCATATTTTATGGAGGAAGGATATGCTGTTATTCATCAATCCAGATAATCCCCAACAAAGGCTCATAAAAAAGGTTGCTCAGGTATTGGATCAAGGAGGCCTTATAATCTATCCAACGGACACCTTTTATGGTATCGGTTGTGATCTTTTTAACAAAAGGTCTATACAACGCATATACCAGCTTAAGAGAAGACCTCTGAAAAAACCATTTTCCTTTGTCTGCGCCAATCTAAAGGATATAAGCCTTTACGCCCAGGTTTCAAACTATGCGTACAGAATTATGAAGAGGTTGCTCCCTGGACCTTATACCTTTATATTAGAGGGAACCAGGCTGGTTCCCAAGCTCATGCTTACAAAAAGAAGAACCGTGGGCATAAGGGTGCCGAAAAACAAGATCTGTTTAGATATAGTAGCAAGTTTAGCCCGCCCCATTATTAGCACCAGTGTCCACCTTGATGATCCTTCACTAATCCATGATACCTATTCTTCTTTAGTTGAGATGGTCATTGATGGAGGGGTTATCTCATACGAACCTTCTACAGTGGTCTCCTTGATAGACGATACGCCGGAGGTGATTAGAGAAGGCAAGGGGGAAATTAATTTTATCTAATCGGATACAGTAAATCCTCCGTTCCATCTGTACTCAACCAGCCCACGAGTGTGATCAATTCTGTTGATAATAGAATCAACCAGATCTCTGAATAGGAGGTCCCACAAAAAAGATCTTCTTTTCTTCTCAGGATAGACCAATTTTACCTCTCCCTTGATATTAGCCATCTTCTTGGCAAGATCAACCGCATCCCGGAAATTGCCAAGACGATCCACCAAACCGATTTCTTTCGCCTGTCTGCCTGAAAAGATCCTGCCATCAGCTATCTCAAGGACCTTTTCTCTGGGCATATTCCTTCCCTGAGACACAGCGGTTACGAATTGGTTCCGGATATCTTCCAAGAGGTTCATGACCATCTCTCTTTCTCTCTTTGTCATCTTTCGATTTGGAGAACCGATATCCTTGAACTCACCGCTCTTAATCACCTGCATTTCTACCCCGATCTTATTGAGAAGTTCTTCAATCCTGATGAACTCCATAAGCACCCCGATACTGCCAGTAAGGGTTCCAGGGTTGGCAATTATTGTATCAGCTGCTGATGCAATATAGTACGCACCAGAGGCAGTCAAGGATCCAAGAGAAGCAATCACCTTTTTCACCTGTGTAGTTCGTCTTGTCTCACTATATATCTCTTGTGAGGGGCCTACTCCACCGCCAGGCGAATTTATCCTCAGGATTATAGCCTTAATTTGCTTATCATTCCTAAAAGTTATCAATTGCTCTGTAATTGTATCTGCATCCTTGATTATACCGTTTATTGGAATCACCCCTATCTTATTGCCAAATGATAGAGAGGGTTTTAGATAAGACAAGGAGAGAACGATAGCCATTGCAGTGCCAAAAAAGAGAATGGCTATACCCAAGATAAGCAGGACTAATGTAATAGGATGATCCTTTTGAAACATGGGATTTTCTTTTCTACCTTTGAGGGAAAAATGCAGAAGGGATCAAGATTACGAGGGCTTATTATCTTCTGTAGGTCCTTTTTCCTCTGCCGATGTATCGCCTGAATTGATTACCTGGTTGCCTTCCCTGTTTGAATTATCTTTCCCTTTCTTAGCATTTAGGGCAGCATTGGCCTCCATCTTCTCTTTTATAAGCATCCCAAAACCGGAAGAGACGTCTTTCATGCTATTCTTGTAATTGCCATATATTTCTTTGGACTCCTTTTCTTGAAGTCTTTTTATGGAAAGACCAATCTTTTTCTCTTCCTGAGAAACATTTACTACGATGGCCTCGATAACGTCATCAATCTGGAACTTGCCAAGAGGGGACTTGGACTTCCCTTTGCTTATCTCCGATGAATGAATCAGACCCTCTACCCCTTCCTCTAATTCTGCGAAAATGCCAAAATCCGTTATATTGGTCACCTTCCCCGTGACCTTTGTGCCAACCTTGTACTTTTCAGGAATATCCTCCCATGGATCCTTAATGAGTTGTTTTATGCCCAATGTGAAACGTCCGTTATCCTTATCTATAGACAGAACTTTTGCCTGGACTTCCTCACCTTTCTTGTATAGTTCAGAGGGGTGCTTAATTTTTTTTGTCCATGAGATATCCGAAATGTGAACAAGACCATCAATGTCCTCATCTATGCCGATAAACAATCCAAAATCGGTAATATTTTTTATCCGGCCTTCGATAATTGTACCAACAGGATATTTTTCAGCAATTATATCCCAAGGGTTCGGTTTTACCTGTTTCATGCCCAATGAGACCCTTCTGTTTTTGGTATCCAGATCGAGCACTATCGCTTCAACCATATCCCCAATGTTTGCTATCTGGGAGGGATGTTTGACCTTTTTTGTCCATGACATCTCTGAGATATGGATCAGGCCTTCTATTCCTTCTTCTATCTCTACAAATGCACCATAATCTGTGAGGTTGGCTACCCTGCCTCTGGCCTTTGTGCCAATGGGGTACCTTTCATGCGCGTCTATCCAGGGATCGGGTTTGAGCTGTTTGAGCCCCAGGGAGACCCTATCCTTCTCCCTATTGAACCCAATGACCTTAACTGTTACCTCGTCCCCTATCTGGTACATTGTAGAAGGATGAGCTACCCTACCCCATGAAATGTCTGTTATATGAAGAAGGCCGTCTATACCACCAAGATCTATAAACAGGCCATAGTCAGTGATATTCTTTACCGTTCCCTTCAATACCGATCCTTCCTCTATGAGTGAAAGGGTCTTAGCCCTCTGTTTCATCCTCTCGGCCTCAAGAATGGCCCTTCGAGATACAATTATATTATTTCGCCTTTTGCTGTACTTTAAGACTTTAAGTTGGATTACCTGGCCTATGAGCGAGTCGAGATTCCTGATAGGGTGAAGATCAATATGGGAGCCGGGTAGAAAGGCAGGGAGACCTATATCTACTGAAAGGCCTCCTTTAACCTTGGAGATTACCTTTCCCTGAATAGTACCATCGTTATTGTACACATCTCTCACATGATCCCATACCTTTATTTTTCTGGCCTTTTCTATGGAAAGGGTTATAAGGCCCTCATCATCCTCTTTTCTTTCCAATACAACATCAATCTTATCACCTGCTTTGGCTGTTATTTTTCCATCTGCATTCTTAAACTCCCTGATGGGGATCAAGCCTTCCGATTTATAACCAATGTCCACCAGCACATAGTCCTCATCTATCTTGATAATCTCTCCCTTAACCAGCTCTCCCTCCTGAATTTGCCTCAGGCTCTGTTCGTACATTTCCTCCATATTGATTTCCAGTGAGTTCTCTTTCTTAGTGCTGTCACTGCTGAGAGAAGGAGAATCTTCATCGTCTCTAACCTCTGTCGCTGATGTTACCGGTTCCTCCTTTACGTCCTTATTTGCTTTTGTTGTTTCCTTGGTTTGTTCAACCATTAACTTTTAACCCCCTCATAAAGAATTTTGCGCCACCATAAAACAATTTCATATAGCAAAATTTTTCTTAAAATTCAACTTCTTATTTTTTACCGTGCAATTAAACACCTTATCTCATTATTTTGAATTTCTCCATCTTACATCCCTCGATTGTTACCTATCTTCATATCCTTCATTATTCTTTCGACAACCCCATTTGGAGTTAACTTCGTGGTATCGATTATCTTTGCGTCCCTGGCCGGTCTAAGAGGAGAAAGATACCGATTCATATCCTGATAGTCTCTCCTGATGAGATCTTCCTTTACCTTTTCCCTTGAGATGAGCTCCCCTTTGTTTTGCCTTTCCAGAAATCTCCGATTGACCCTTACCTCTAACGATGCATCGAGATAGAATTTGTGTTGAGCCTCTGGAAAGACAACTGTTCCCATGTCTCTGCCTTCTGCCACCAATGGACCTTGAGAAGCTATCTTTCTCTGAAGCCTGATCATCACCTTCCTGACGCTATCAATTGCCGAGACATTGGATGCCATTAAATCTATAAGAGGTTCCCTAATAGCTACAGTAACATCCTCGTTGCCTAGATAAGTCCTGATTGAATTACCTTCATGGATAAATCTTATATCGAGGCCACTACATATGATGCCTATTTCCTCTTCGTTTTGCACCTCCATACCGGCCCTCCGGATAGCGAGTGCAATAGCTCGGTACATAGCGCCTGTATCGAGATAATGATACTGTAGCTTTTTAGCCAGAAGGCGGCCAACGGTGCTCTTTCCGGACCCTGTTGGCCCGTCTATGGTTACAAGGCAGTTCAATTTAAGAGAGGATCTTCTCCAGCGTTTTCATGAACCTCTTATTCTCTTCCGGCAGGCCTACATTTATCCTGATATAATCTTTCAATCCGAAGCTTTCCATAGACCTAACTATGACACCTTCCCTTAGCATACGTCTGTATGTCTCCTCTGCGCCGAGGGTCGTTTTGATCAGGAGGAAATTCGTCTGGGTAGTCATATATTCAAGGCCTATCCGATCTAACTGGGAATAAAGGAATTCAAGGCCGTCTCTTATAATGGTACGTGTTTTGTTCACAAACTCTTCATCATCAAGGGCGGCCAAGGCCCCAACCTGAGCAAGATAATTTGCATTAAAGGGCTGTCTGACAAGATTCATACCATCTATTATCATCTCAGAGGCAAATCCATAACCAATTCTGAGCCCGGCTAATCCATATGCCTTTGAAAATGTTCGCAGGGCCACTAATAGGGGATACGATTCCAATAATTCTACCACGCTTGCAACCTTTGGATCCGTTGCAAATTCAATATAGGCCTCATCTAAAACAACTATCACATCCGAGGGAAGGGAATGCAAGAAATGTACGAGCTCCTCCTTTTTAAGGGCCTTTCCTGTTGGATTGTTAGGGTTATTTATAAAGATGATCTTGGTCGCGGAGGATACTGCCTTCAGGATGGCTGGCAGATCAATAGAGAAGTTTGATAAGGGGACCGTAACTCTTTTTCCTCCAAAACCTTCAACAACCTTTTCATATAACAAGAAAGTAGGCCAAGGAAGTACGACCTCCTCACCAGGGGAAAGGAAGGTATACACAACCAACCCTATTAACTCGTCTGCTCCATTGCCCACAATGATCTTGCTCATGGGCAATCCGAACTTCTGTGCCAATTTCTGTCTCAAATTATAGCAGCTGCCATCAGGGTATCTATGGATATTGTTGAGGTTTTCTTTAATAGCCATGATAGCCTTAGGCGAGGGGCCCAAGGGATTCTCATTTGAAGCCAGTTTTATAGAATCAACTATTCCTGTTTCCCTTTCAAGTTCCTCTATTGGCTTACCCGGTGGATAAGGGGTCAAGTTCTCAATGCCTTTCCTCAGTAATCTTTTCATATTGAACCTTCCTTTTTTGCTCCTTATAAAGGAAACAGGAAGAAAAGTAAACCCCGTCAGGGTAAGCTCTCTCATTTCAATATCTTGTCGGGCTCATTTTGGCCGATCATGCCGTGAGGATCATGCCAGGGATGCATATAGGTATCTCGAATTCAAAAAAAGGTTGAAATGAAGAGCCCTTTTTAGTAATGAGGCTGTTATGAGACAGGAAGTTTTATTCTTTTCAGAGAAAGGAGGTGATACTAAGGCAGAAGGAAGGAAACGGTCCCATTCTTGAAATCCAGCGTAACGTAAAAAGAAAGGAGGATGTAAGATGAAAAAAGCCATATCTCTGTGCTTGCTTTCGTTGGTCGCTGTGGCATTGTGCTTTTCTCCTGTGTTTGCTGCGGAGGCCAAGAAGATGGTTTTCGCGAACGAGATCGTGGATGTAATTGGCCCCTCGTGCAAGATGGTCGGGCCTGTGCAGAGCGGAGGTATCATCGTTGCCACGCCAGAGGCTGCCTGTTATAGCCCAATGATCACACCTCAAGTAAGGAGCGGCCACACCCAGACGATCCCTGTGGCCGTTGAAGGTGCCGAGGTGGGTGATGCAATCGCCATCAAGATCAAGAAGGTGAGGGTTCTGGCCAAGGCCACTGCCTCGGGCACGGAAACTGCCATTGAGGGTCGCTTCCTCGGAGACCCCTTCGTGGCCAAACGCTGCCCGAAGTGCGGAAAGGTCAATCCACCCACCAAGCTCGAGGGGGTTGGCGCCGACGCTATCCGCTGCAAAAAGTGCGGGACTCCTTGCAATCCCTTTAAAGTCACCAACGGCTATACCCTGCTCTTTGATGAGGATCGCAGTATTGGGGTGACCGTGCCCAAGTCGGTCACGGATGAGATCGCCAAACAGGCCTACGATTACGCAGCGGTTCCCACCAAGGGCCTCTGCTACCCGGTGACCCTGCTGAGCCTGGCCGATATGCCCTCAGGGATCATCGCCCGGGTCCGGCCCATGATTGGAAATATCGGTACCACCCCGGGCATCGATATGCCCTCCTCTCATAATTCCGGGGATTTCGGCTGCTTCCTGGTAGGCGCTCCTCATGATTTTGCCATCACCAAGGAGGATCTGGCCAAACGCACCGATGCCCACATGGACATTGATAACGTGAGAGAGGGGGCGGTTGTCATCGCCCCG
>CP070704.1:951305-957808 GCA_020349945.1 Deltaproteobacteria bacterium | reverse complement strand
GAACATAATTGAGTTCCTTACCATTAAAGAAATGCTTTGTCAATCGATATCTTCATCCATGGTGTGGTGAATTGCCACCACTATCGGGCCAGAATATACGATGGATGATTAAGGTCTCGAAGGAAAGGGCACAGAGAAAAAGGGGATGGAATTCAACCCCTACATAAGGCATTCAACGGCTTGCGCATCAGGCTGGTTATAAAAAAAATTATGATTTCCGGTGTTTTATTTTAAAAAGCTCAAGTATTTTATGAAGCTCGATATCCCTGTTCTGCGGAGTTATCTCGATCACCATGACATCACCACGCTTCTTGATTCTTTGACTAAAGGGGGCTCCTTTTTGGGCAATCGATCCGATTATCCAATTTGGTAGATTTAGTACCCTAATCAGGGTTTCTCTAAACAGGGGAGAGAAGCACTCCATCTTGCCAATCTCATCAATCACAACAATCTCCTCTTTCCTTGCAGGAATCATTGAAGGAACCGCAATAACCTCTATATCCTCAAGATTGACCCGATATTTACCCACGCTAAACTGACCTCCGATATTTTGGTGTGCCAGGATACCCTCCCTTCCATCCAATGTATTTATGGAAAAGCCGACTCTTCTGCCCTCCTCTTTTATCTCTCTGGTAAAAAAACCAGTTACCGGCCTATCGATCCCGCTAACAACCTTTTCTATCAAAGTTGATTTCCCGCATCTAGGTGGGCCAGTAACGAGGATATTTCTTTTCGTCATCTCGCGCCTCTTAACACCCAAAAATTAGGGCATTCTCTATTATCCATTTACCTGATATGGCAACTCTGGTTTCCCAAGGGCGAGACCTCAAAAGGATCCCCCCAGGCATTGCCGAAGAGGTCAGTGATTGTGCCTCAACCCTTGAAGGTCATCAATCTTTTTAAAAATATGGGGCTGGCCACCAAAGGTCATAAGGTCTTTTGATTCAATAGGTAGTTTTTCATGGCTACCTATGACCAAAACTCCGCCGTGAGCCAGACAACCCATCACCTTCCGGAAGGCAGATCTCTTGAGCTCATCCTTATAATATGTAAGGATACTGTTCCTTAAAAAGATGATTTGAAAGTTGAACTCCTCCAGATCAAACAGCAGGTTGTGAACCTTCCACAAAATCCCTTTCTTCAGATTGAGGGCTATTCGGTAAAGGCCTTCATCCACGTCAAGGACAAAATAGAGTTCTCTCAACTCCTTTGGTACCTCTCTTAGACTGCTTAAGGGATATATCCCATCATGAGCTCTTTTGATATAGACCGGGTTCATATCTGTTGCCCATATCTCAAGCTCCGGCATGGGATCAAGACGACACCGCAAGCTTTCCCACAATATCTTGAAGCTATACACCTCTTCTCCGCAACCGCAACCAGCAGACCAGAACCTTACCTTCTTCCTGTTTTCCTCTACAATACTTGGCACTACTTGACCTTCAAGCACTTTCCAAAGAAAGCGGTCACGAAAAAAACGGCTGACAGAAACGGTCATCAAGCATTCACAGTATTTTCTTGCCTCCTCATCTCTATCCAAGGAGTGGAGATATTTTTCCATGGTTGTACACCCAAGCTGGTGCATGTGCCTGCTAATCCTCTTTTTGACACCCTTCCTTACCCTCTTGTAGCCTTCCCAGGAGTAACCAAAATGATCAAGGAGTTGACGAAACTGTTGATCATCCATAAAGTAACCTCATAGAAAAATATAAACTATGTAACAGTTCAACCCACAAACCGGCTGAGTCTGTTTCCGCAAGGCCTTATCTCAAAAAAGTTGTACCCTGCTCAGCAATGGCCTATAGATATCTCTGCGAGGACACTCACCAAGCCCTGATGAATCACGCCAGTCGAATGGTTATCCAATTATCCTCTGGATACAAGGCAATAAGAAAGCCAAATAATAACTTTAACTAATCTTATTAACCATGTACGAAGCTGCTCTTTTTAAGCCAATTAAACATAATCTCATCCAGTGCCATGTCTGCCAACGGAGATGTAAGATAGCCCCGGGAAGTAGCGGATTCTGTAAGACCCGAAGGAATATGAACGGGAAGCTCTACTCACTCATCTATGGAAACGTCTCCTCAATAAGGGTCTCTCCAATAGAAATCAAACCGCTCTTTCATTTTTACCCTGGAAGCAGATGGCTCTCCCTGGGCTCTCTGGGATGCAACTTTCTGTGTCCAGGATGTCAGAACTGGGAAGTCTCCCATGCAAACCCCGAAAAGGAGACTCCTCTCACTGAATATATCTCTCCTGAAAAGGCAGTTCAGCTCGCAATAAAGGATAACTGCAAAGGGATTTCCTGGACCTATAATGAGCCGACACTATGGTTGGAATATACCCTGGATACCGCTAAAATAGCCAGGGCCCAAGGCCTTCTCACGAACTATGTGACCAACGGCTTTATTACCCCAGAGGCCATGGATCTGCTTGGCCCCTCTTTGGATGCTTACAGGGTCGATTTAAAGGGATTCTCTGCCCATACCTACAAAAGTATAGCGAATATCTCTGATTTTGAAGGAATCTTGAGAATCATAGAAATGGCCAAATCTAAATGGGGAATGCATATTGAGATCATCACCAACCTTACACCTGGATTCAATGACGACAAAGAGGAGTTACATCATATGGCACGCTGGATTGTAAATCATCTGGGACCTGAGACACCCTGGCATATCACCAGGTTTGTACCCCACTTTAAATTATCTCATCTTGATTATACACCCATATCTAGGTTGGAACAAGCCAGGCATATAGGCATGGATAGCGGATTGAGATTTGTTTATCTGGGAAACGTCCCTGGCCATCCTGCAGAAAATACCTATTGCCCTCGATGCGAAAAGCTGCTCATCGAACGCAGGAATTACCAGATACTGAAATATAACCTGGAAGGGAATAGGTGCTCCTTCTGCAGTCAGATCATAGCTGGATATTTTGAATAGTCATGAACCACATCGAAAAGGATCTTAGATATCTCTTGCACAAGGCTCTGAGATACTGAGTTTTGAATCCTCCTTGGTGCAACTAAGCAGTTCGTCTGATTCTTGCCCTCAATGCCTTCGGACTCCCAACAAATGGGACCTTAGTTTCCATGAAACAAGCAGATCAAGGTTTCACTCCCCTGCCCTTTACCTCCCTCGCGTGTAGCGAAAAGAATTCAGTGGGCGGAGTTGAGCGCAAGAATTCCGTCATAGACCCCTCTTGAAGAGCCGATTGTGATCAGATTTTTTAAGACTTTTCTCATTTTCGGCTTGACTTTCAGTAAAGCTTACAGTATTTTAATCCATAAAACTGTAAGTTTTACTGTATAAGGGGAGGAAGACATGAAACTGACGGAAAAGCAGAAGGCATTCTTGGCATATATCTCTCGTTATATGGAGGAATGGGGACGATCTCCCAGTTTTGAAGAGATATGCTCCCATTTCGGTTTCACCTCTTACAACACGATCACCACCTATCTTAAGACCTTAGAACGGAAAGGCTATATCCGCCTTCCCCGCAAAAAGAACCAGAAGCGGGCCATTGAAGTGATCAGCCCTGTGGAAACCAGGCGGTTCGAGTTTCCCCTCCTGGGAAGGGTGGTGGCGGGAAAACCTATCGAGGCGGTGGAAGACGTGGATGTGATTGAAGTCCCCCCATCCATGATAGGGCAGGGAGATCACCTTGTCCTCCAGGTCAAAGGGGATTCCATGAAAGAGGATGGGATCCTGGACGGGGACTTCATCGTGGTCAGAAAACAGCCGACGGCCGAAAACGGGGAGATCGTGGTGGCCCTGATCAACAATGAGGCGACTGTTAAGAAATATTACAAACGGGAAAATTATGTTGAGCTCCGCCCCGCTCATGCGGGTATGGAGCCCATCATCATCAAAGAGGGAGATCTCCGAATTGAGGGGAGGATTGTAGGAGTTATAAGACGCTATAAATAGGGAAGACGTAAACCTGCTTGAGGACTATTCTTACAGATTCAAGGAGCGCTTCTTAAACGAAATGCTTTTTTACCATTAGAAAAACTTTTGGAGGCCAACCTTTGTACCGTCACATCATTCATCTTCATATACCCGCTTTTCCCATCGCTGTGGCACGTGTCTCCCAGCCAGAGCTTAGGGATCGCCCTGTAGCCGTGGCCCCGCCTCACTCAGAACGGGCGCTTATCCTCTCTGTCTCACCTGAGGCCCGCAGGGAGGGCATTTTTAAGGGCATGCCCCTTGGGAAGGCCATGCGATTCTGCCCTGACCTGACTATCTTACCCCCCAATCGGAACCTCACGGGAAAGGCCTGCCAAACCCTGGCCAAGGTGGTGGCGCAATATACACCTCTCTGGGAACCCTTCCGGCCGGGGCATATCTATCTGGATGTGACAGGGACAGATCGCCTCTGGGGGAGGGCAAAAGAGACGGCCAACCGTCTCAGACGGGAGATCAGGGATCACTCACGTCTCTCGGGAATGGTGGGCGTGGCAGGAAACAAGATGGTTTCCAACATCGCCTCCAAGATTGTATCATCCGAAGGGGTACTGGATGTGGATCACGGTCGGGAGTCCTTGTTCATGGCCCCCCTCAAGACAAGTGTCTTGCCTAGCATAGGCCATGTTCGCAGAAGAATCCTTCTTGAAGAGCTGAATATCTCCCTGGTCCGGGAGGTAGCCGCCCTCGACATGGGTACTCTGAAGCTTGTTTTTGGCCGACAGGCCTATGTAATCCACCAGCGGGCCCTCGGCATAGACCCCACCCCTGTTTATCCTCCCCGCATGGAACCAACGGTAGCAGAGGAAGCAACTTTTCCCCAGGATGAAAACGATGACGAGAAACTGCTAGGAATCCTTTACGAGTTGGTGGAAAGGTGCTCCCATCAGCTTCTGAGCAGGGCATTGTTTCCCCGCAAGGCAGGTCTGGTCTTCAGGTATGCTGACCAGGAAGAGATCATGCGGCGGATCAATCTGCCCCATGCGAGTTTCTGGGATTTCGACCTCTATGCACCTCTGGAGAGGATCTTTTTAAGGACTTGTCGACGCCGGGTGAGGGTCAGGTTTATGAAGGTGTGGTTTCAGGATTTTTGGCCTCCCACCTCACAGCTCCCTCTTTTTCCTGCAAGGGCTCCTATCACGGAGAAAAAGGTCCTGGTGACCCAGGCCCTGAATCGAATCAGGGAGAGGTACAGCGAGGCAACGATCCAATATGGCAGAACCAGTATAGCTCATAGCTGTAAGACTGAAGAAAGGACCTCCTTACCTCCATACTCCTTGATTAGTTACGATAATTTTTTAGCCTAAATCTTATGAACCGTGAGCGATGACCTCTTTTGTCCATCTCAATGTCCATTCCCACTATTCCCGGGGTTGGGGTATCGGCACCATTGAAGAGCTCTGTCGTTCCGCCAAAGACCAAGGCATGGATAGACTGGCCCTGACCGATACCAACGGATTGTACGGATTGGTCTATTTTATCCAGACAGCCAAAAGAATTGGTATCCAGCCCATTGTGGGCAGTGAGCTTATGACCGATGAGCACCGGGCTGTATTGCTGGTCCGAAACCATGTGGGATATGCTAACCTATCCTGGATTATCTCAGACCGTCAATGCCATCAGGATTTCGACCTGATCAAATCCCTGAGGGAGAGGCGTAAGGGACTCCTCATCTTTTCTGATGACTTCACGCTGCTCAAGGCCCTTAAAAGAGATTCAAAAGAGGACCTTTTTGTGGAGCTATCCCCGGGCTACAATATGGCGGGCTGCTATGCCTTTTCCCGTAAGAGCGGTATCCCTCCCCTGGCTACTAACCGGGTCTATTTGATCAGGGCCGATCAGTTTCCGCTTCACCGGATTCTTCGAGCCGTAGCCCTGAACAGCAAGCTTTCCCGTTTAAGGTGCGAGGATGCCTGCCGGGAGCACAATTTTTTGAATGCCCCCCAGTCCATGATCGATCAGTTTCCCCATTCCCCCCAAGCGATCCTTAATACCCTTGAGGTAGCCCAAAGGTGTCTTATGAGGTGGGATTTTGACTGCATCATCTTCCCCCGTTTTGAGCAAATGACGGATAGGGATGCCTATGAGACTCTCTACCGGGCTACCGTAGAGGGTTGCAGGCGGCGATATGGAAAACTTACCCGGGTGGTCAAAGAGCGGATAGAATACGAGATGAAAATCATCCGGGAGAAAAACTTCGCCCATTATTTTCTGGTAGTAGCCGATATTACCGGCAGGGCCCGTCAATCATGCGGCAGGGGAAGCGCCGCTGCCTCCATCGTATCCTATGCCCTAGGTATCACCCATGTGGATCCCATAAAACATCAACTCTTGTTTGAACGCTTTTTAAACCCAGGACGGATGGATCCCCCGGACATTGATGTGGACTTCGCATGGGACGAACGGAATCAGATCATTGACTACGTCTTTGCTAAGTATGGAAACCGAAGGAACGCCATGGTGGCCAATCATAATACCTATGGAGCTCGGTCCACTATCAGGGAGGTGGCAAAGGTCTTTGGCCTCACCGAG
>CP070704.1:943195-951205 GCA_020349945.1 Deltaproteobacteria bacterium | reverse complement strand
TCACTCGCACGCCTCGGATCCCATCCAATTGGAGCGGCCCTTCACTTGAAGCACTTTGAAGGCCAAATCAGGGAGGGGAAACTGATCCGGGCGGCCAGTGTGATTGCGGCAGTCGGGCGCCATACGCAGATTCCTTCTTATCGGAAGATGTCAAAAAAGTGGATGGTTTCGGATTGGGAGGATGTGGAGGACTGGAGCAGTCTTATCATCGAATTTGAGGATTCAACCCACGCAGTGATCATGTCAACTGACGGTATGCTGGGAGGGACGCGCAATACCATAGAGGTTTACCTATCCAATGCCGTGGTTCGTGCGAATATGTGTCCGAACACCGCGGTGGAGGTCTATGCCCCTGATTCAAAGGTGTTTGGTGACGAATACCTGGTTGAGAAGCTTGAAACCAAGGCGGGGTGGAATTTCCCCAGCCCTGATGAAGACTGGGAAAGGGGATTCCCTCAGGAGCTCAAGGACTTCATTGAGGCAATTCTCGAAGATCGGGAACCCCTCTCGGGTTTGGATCTGGCCGAAGAGGTCGTGAACGTTATCTACTCAGGATATCTATCGGCGGAGAAAGGTGAACGCGTCACACTGTTGTGACAATTGTGCCGACACGAGAGGCTTTGCAGATCCCCTGGAAAGAGATAAATGAGCCGGGACCTGCATATGCTCATCGGGAAGATCAAGCGCTGAGCACAGAGAAGGGAAAAAGCAAAGGGGAGGAGAATAAGGTCTTCCCTTGTAACCAGTGAGCAATAGCTAGGCAAGAAGTTGAGCGATCATCTCCAGGTCGACCTCCTCAAGGGTTTTGACCACTCGGTCTGCCGATGCGAGTTTTCCTCCGGGCAAGGTGTTGGTCACCCCGATAGCCTTCATGCCTGCCCTCTTTGCAGCCTCGATCCCCGCGGCTGCATCCTCAATCACGAGGCAGCTGTCGAGGGCGAGTGACATATCCCCTGCCGCCTTCAAAAACGCCTCCGGATCAGGCTTTCCCCTGGCAACCTTTTCACTGGAGATGATGGTGTCAAAAAAGCCAAGGATGGCCAGGTCGCTTAGGATAAGCTGGATGTTTTTCATGGGTGTAGAAGAGGCGACTGCCTGCTTATAACCCGCGCCATCGAGGTCCTTCACTAATGTGAGTACCCCCGGAAAAGGCTCTACCCTGCCCTGAATCAGTTGCCGGAACCGCTCCTCCTTTTCATCCGACCAGCCTTTGAGGAGTCCCTGTTCCAAGTTCTCACCGAAGATACAAACCAAGATATCCTCGTTTCTCATCCCGAAGGTCCTTCTGAAATCCTTACGGGTGAACACCTTTCCCCTGGAAGCGGCAAACTCCCGCCAGGCTTGGAAATGAAAGGGGGCGGAATCCACTATAACCCCGTCCAGGTCCCATATGATACCTTGATTCATCTCTCCAGCCCCATTCTGCGTTCCCCTTTGGCGCATAAGTCCATTTGATTCCAAGGTCTATGAAGGGGACTAACGCTATCCCCTCAGGTATAACTTCGTTCAGGGCGGTAGCATTGATTTGATGGAGGGTTTCCACCCCCACGTGTAGTTCCTAGCAGTTGTCTATTTAATTCACAACCATTGACGTGCAATGAGCCGCGGAATAAACATGGTTAAGTCTGGAAGAAGAACTAATGCAACCAGAATAACACTCATGTTTCCCAGAAGGAGCAGGGTATCCGGAAGGGCATCATGTATGCGCACCTTGCCGATTGCTGAGGCAAGCAATAAGCAAAGTCCATATGGAGGTGTTACCAGTCCCATAGAAACAGCAACAGTGGATACAACACCGTAGTGAACGGGGTGAATAGCGGCATTTTGAATCGCCGGCATGAACAGTGGTGCGATAATAATGGCCACGACCAGGCCGTCAAGAAATGTCCCAAGCACTAAGAAGATTCCCACCACTACCAAGAGAAGAATAGAGGGATTCTCGATCGTGCTAGCCCACATAGCCAGACTATAGGGCACCCGATAATATGCGAGCATCCAACCAAACATTCCAGCAGTTCCAACACAAAATAAAGACAGGCTCACAAGACGAGCACTATTGTGCAAGATGTTCGGAACTATGCGCAATCGTAAGGTGCGGTAGACAACTACCCCCAGAAATAATGAATACAAGACGGCAATGACAGAAGCCTCAGTGGGAGTAAATAGGCCAAACATAATACCGCCCACAATGATTAGCGGCGCCAGAAGGGCCAAAAGGGCAGATCGCATGCTTGCGCCCATTTCTCTTGCCCCTGCCTTTTTTTCGACCGGATATTGCCTTCTTTTGGAAAGGATTACTATGAGTAACATTTGGCTAATTCCAATGAGAAAACCGGGGATAACTCCACCTGCAAAAAGCGAGGCCACCGACGTTCCTGTAATCGCCCCCCAGACGATCAGTATAAGGCTTGGTGGTATAATAATACCCATCACCGAAGAAGCAGCAGTGATAGCGACCGAAAATTCTCCCGAGTATCCCTTTTCCTTCATGGCTGGGATGAGAACGCTTCCAACCCCGGCTGTATCAGCCGTCGAAGACCCGGAAATTCCAGCAAACAACATACTTACCACCACATTGACGTGCGCGAGGCCCCCACGGATGTGGCCTACAAAGGCATAAGCAAGCCTAACCAATCGCCTCGTAACCCCACTCTCGTTCATAATGTTTCCTGCAAGAAGAAAGAAAGGGACCGCAATAAGCAGAAAGCTATCCATAGAATTATAGGTTCTCTGCACGACCATTCCCAGCTCTAGCCGAGGATCAATTGCAATGACCGGTAGGGTAGAAACAAGGAGCGCAAAGGCGATGGGAACTCCGAGGGCGATCAATGAAAGCAGTATTGTGAACAACAAAATGACGGATGCTAAATCCACATTAATTTCCTCATTGGAAAGTCCAAAAAAGAAGCCTCCGCAGTGGCCGTGTCAGACTCTGGTCTGCTTACGCCGCGCGTCAGATACCTGACGAATTATCAAAACCAGACAAAATAAGGACATAAAAAGCCCTGATAAGAAAAAGGATGCATACGCCCATGTCATTGGCAAGCCCGTTACTAACGACACTCGCCTCGATCCCATTTCCAAAAAACCCCAGCCATACCACAAGAAACTAATAGACCCACACAGGACAGCTACATTAATGAAGAGCTGTAATATAAATTTGCTACGTCCGCCAAATTTTTCGACCAGCGCATCGATTGCAAAATGCCTCTGCTGACGAACTCCTAGACTGGCACCAATCATCACCATCCAGATAAAGCAAGCTCGTGATACCTCCTCAGTCCAAAGAAAGCGAGGGATAAAACCAATATAGCGGGCAAAAACCTGATATGAGACAAGAGACAGTAGAATTGAGAATATGGTTACCAACCCGATTTCAAGCACATGACCGAAGTAATCCATTGTACGTTGCAAACCAATCACCTCTTTAGTTTGTGCCCCGGGGGATTTACCCCGGGTTTAAGAGAAGATTATTTCGGTGTCACCACACCAATTTGGTTGATCAATTCGGTTACACCGAACTTCTTAATCACAGGCTCCAGAGCAGCCTGTGTCTTTTCCCTGAAGGCCTTTTGCTCAATATGAATCAACTGAGCACCATATTTTTCGTGTAATGCTTTGAGATATTCCTGATCAAGGTAGTGCTCTAATTCACGCTCATACTCCGCAGCCTCTCGACCAGCCATAAGAACCGCCTCTTGATGTTCAGGTGAAAGCGAGTTAAATCTTCGCTCGCTAAACGGTACGGGACGGGTAACGATCTCGTGTGCAGTGAGGACAATATACTGAGCCTGTTCATAAAATTTCATCCGAACAACCCACTCGGGCTCATTTTCAAGCGCGTCGATAACCTTGAGTTGGAGAGCATTGTAGATCTCTCGATATGCGACTACGGTTGGAATGGCGCCTACAGCAGACCATGCTTTGATCTGAATCTCGCTCGGATGCAACCGAATTAACAGGTTCTTCATATCGTCAATACACGTAACCTTTTTCCTTGTCACAAGGTTCCGCACTGAGCCACCAAAAGTTCCAATTATGATCATCCCGGCCTTTTGCCTGGCAATATCTGAGAGCTTTCGTCCTATTTGCCCGGTGATCACCGACTTCCAGTGACTATAATCGCGGAAGAGAAAGGGGAAGTGGTAAATCTGAAACTCTGGAACGAACTCGGCCATATTTCCTGGCACTGACGTAGTTAAGTCGATAAAACCCTTTTGAACTTGCTCCAAACTCTCGACCAATCCGCCAAGCTGTCCGTCTGGGTATATCTTTACAACAACCTCTCCACCGGTTAATTCCTTAACCCGCTTTGCAAAAAATTCGAGACCCTGTCCCTGGGCTGTTTCACTTGGACCAATCAAGGAGGCGATCAAGCTTACCTTTTCCTTTGCTCCTGCTGAAGAAGCTAGCAAGACCAAGCAGGTTACCGTGAACAGGAAAAACCGAACCATATCCTTGATTCTGAATCTCATAGTTTCGTTCCCCTCATTCTACCTTGATCCGAAATCATTCGTTCAGGATCGTGGTCTGCCCATCAGTCTGAGATTCCAATATATGGATATAAGCTCCTCAATGCCCTGAACGTATTTTCAGTGAACCTCAGCAGGTCAGCGTCAACCCCATGGGCTCCGGGTGAAAGAGCCGCCTATCCATCAATCGCAAGTCAGGGCTGACATGAAGCCGAAAGTCAGCCTGAGCTAATACGTCACGTTCCAAATCAATACCGGGTGCTATTTCATTGACAATAAGTCCCTCCTGCCCCAGGCTCAGCACACAGCGTTCTGTTACATAAAGGAGATCCTGTCCTTGTTGCAATGCCCGGCGTCCGCTCAGGGTGATATCCTCAACCTCGGAGACGAACTTATGTGTTCGACCCTCATTCACGATATGGAGCTCCTCGCCTTCAAGGGCGAGCTTTAGTCCGCCTGCTGTATAAAAACCACTGAAGACGAGATTTGGTGTTCGAGCGGTGATGTCGATAAAGCCCCCGACACCCGCCGTGACATGGGGTAGAGCGGAGAGGCGTGATACATTGACATTACCATACTGGTCAACCTGCAAGAAGGAAAGGAGGGCTCGGGAAGGGCCACCACCCTGGAAAAAAATAAACTGATCCGATGAGGGAACAATTGCCTGAGGGTTCAGAGCACACCCGAACTGAAATCCAGTCAGTGGTATGCCGCCTACTGCGCCTTGCTCAATTACCCAGGTTACGTCATCGTGGGCACCCTCTTCTATCAATATCCGAGGAACAAGTGCTGAGATGCCAAAGCCGAGACTGACTACTTCACCGCGGCAGAGTTCCATCGCAGTCCGCCGTGCTATGACCTTTTCCGGTCCCCATTCAAGTGGCGAGAAAGATGAAAGGAGGCGGCGTAATTCGCCGCTTATCGCAGGGTCGTAGGACGTCTGCGTTGTTTGCATCTGATCCGGTGCAAGCACCACGTAGTCTACAAGCACGCCCGGCATCCGCACTTGTTGCGCTGCTATCGACCCCGCAGAGGTCAGACGTTGCACCTGGCCAATCACAAGCCCACCATTGTTCCGCGCAGCTAGGGCCTGATCAAGAACACCTAGATACGACCCCTCATGCTCCATCGAAATGTTGCCTAATTCGTCGGCAGTAGTGCCTCGAATGATGGAAACGTCTACGGGGATTACGGGAAAGTATAGCCATTCCCGACCGTCAAACTCAACCACATGGACGATATCCTCGGTCGTAATCTCGTTCATTCGTCCCCCTGACCGGCGTGGGTCCACACAGGTGTCGAGGCCCACCTTGGTCAGCACGCCTGGACATCCGGCTGCCGCCTCGCGATGCATCTGGAAAATAATGCCACTCGGAAGATTATAGGCCTCAACCTGATTTTCATAGATCATTTGCCATATCTTGGGAGAAGGCAGCGATGACGGACCACTCGGGTAAGACCCAGCGATGACGCGTTTTAACAGCCCAGGCTGGGCTAAGTGATCGATCCCATCAATACCATACATGTCCCCAGCAGCAATGGGGTGCACAGTAGTGAGCGTTCGCGGTTCGCCTGTGGTCTTGTAACGATCACCGAGGGCGCGTAAAACAGCATCCGGGCAACCAAGTCCGCTTGATGAACTGATTGAAACTACCGCTCCACTTGGAATCAGCCCAGCTGCTTCTTGGAGAGAGATGACCTTACTTCTTGACATAAACAGCCCCGCGATTACGTATTATGCAATATAGTAGGGCATGGGCTTGGGGGTCAAGGAAAAAGGCCTCACCGCATGGTGATGATTTCGTCTAGAACCAGCGCCCTTTGCAAACTCATAAGTCTTCCTGCAAGTTTGCTTTGACACCAAATCTGTATTTGATAGAATGATTATTATTCACGATGCATGCAGTACCGTCGGAGCTTAGTCACCATGCCATCCTTGGACTCCTTAGAAGAATCTCTCCTCTCTTACTACAGAGCCTGCGAGCTGTGTCCGCGCCGTTGCGGTGTAGACAGGACAGAGAACCAGGTGGGCTTCTGCGGAGAGGGAGCCCGCCTGCGCATCGCCACGATTGAGGCCCACTTGGGTGAAGAGCCGCCTATCAGCGGCAAAAATGGCTCAGGAACCGTTTTTTTCAGTGGGTGTTCGCTGCGGTGCCTCTTCTGTCAGAATTATCAAATCTCCCAGGAAGCCCTTGGCCGGCAATGGACCCTGCAGGAGCTCGCGGATCGCCTCGCACTACTCCACGAGCACGAGGGAATTCATAATGTGAACCTTGTGACCCCTGACCACTTCCTTCCACACACCGTGGCTCTGGTCAGGCTCCTGAGAGATCGGGGTATCCCAATACCCACGGTCTACAACCTATCCGGCTACCAGCGGGTCGAGTCCTTGAGACTGATCGAGTCGGTCGCAGACATATACCTTCCTGACTTCAAATACGCAGATCCAACCCTGGCCCATAGCCTGTCACAGGCTGCTAACTATGCCACGGTGGCCCTGGAGGCGCTCTGCGAGATGGTGCGGCAGAAGGGTTTTCTGGACACTTTTGTGGGAAACCATGACCATGAGATCGCCGCGATAAGTGCAGAGGACCTCTCTTCACCCTCCAGGCAAGGAGTCCTGGTACGGCATCTCATCCTGCCGGGTTATATCCAGAATTCCTTGCAGGTACTGAGTATACTTTTTGTGGAGTTTGGAGGGGACCTACCCATCAGCCTGATGAGCCAGTACGCGCCTGTCAGGCAGTTCCCCCTGGGTTCTCCTCTGAGCCGCCAGGTGACGCGGAACGAATTTCAAGAGGTATTCCAACACGCCCAAGAATTGGGCTTCAGGAACCTCTTCGTGCAGTTCCCCGAGGAAGCTGCCATGGACAGGCGACCGTTCGTCCCCGATTTCCACCTGGTAAATCCCTTTCCCGGAAACATAAGAACCGGTACTTGAGGCCACAGCTCAGACCAATGGCGACACTCAAGCCCGACGATTATGGGTCAATCGGAATGGTGAATTCTCTTGACTTGAGCAATTTTTCATCGTTTCATGAATCAAAGACTTTTGTCTCAATCAATTAACCTCCATGTACCTGTTATCCTTATGGACAAACACCTCAAAATGTGCCTGATTTACCCGTGATAGGGATATTTTGACTTTATGAGGGGTCTAAGCCCTTGTATCTTTCGATTTAGAAATCGAGGATTGTAAGTTTTTACCTCAGAAAAGGAGGTCACTCATGCCAGTCTTCCATAACTCTGACCATCTGTACCAAGTGCTCGGGGCCCTGTTCGGTCGGGCAGCTACCGATCCCGCGATTGCCGAGCGCTTGCTGAAAGGCAACTTGATTGTCCGCTTCCGATTCAGAGACCCCGAGGGTTCGGCGACTATTGATCTGCGGAGCACGCCGGTTACCTATACGTTTGGTGAATCTGACCTGAGCCCCGATGTGGAGATGATTCAATCGGGCGACACTGCTCACCAGTTCTGGCTGGGACGTCTCAACGTCGCGAGGGCCATTGCCACCCGTAAAGTCATCTCTCGCGGATC
>CP070704.1:922644-943095 GCA_020349945.1 Deltaproteobacteria bacterium | reverse complement strand
AAATGAGGGTAAGGATTCCACCCGCTTTAGTTGAGGAATGCCTGCGCAGGACTCCTAGCAGCTTTCATGCCCCTGCAAGGGATTGCAAGGACAGTTTAATCATAGGAGACAACACCCTTTATCTAGCCGTTGCGCCTGGCCAACAGACGGTAGATCTGGATAGCTGGGAGCCTCGGGCAGCAACAAGGAAAGAGAATTATGACGGAGTGACTGTTCTGGATGCATTGCCTACCGTGCATTTCTTTTCTCCTTACACTCCATACTTTGGGTTTGAGGGTGTGCCCCCTTGCATGGCGATGCTGGAGAGTCTTGCTGCCAGGATAAGGAATTCGACCAAATTCCAGTGTGTAGGTTTTTCAAACGACTCTGAAATATTTGCTATAAAAATGGCCCAGGCTGTGGGGATAGAGATTCTGGGCACCTGTGCCTGGGCACCGCCCCTGACAGTTTACCGCGACGCGGTGGAGTCCGCATTCAGGTTTGCTGAAGCTGGACTCCCTCTGCGTATAATCAGTGGTCAGGTGATGGGTGGGACTGCGCCTGCAACCATTGCTGGGGGAATAATAACTAATAATGCCGAAGTCATAGCCGGGCTTGTGCTGGCACAGTTGATAAGGCCAGGAACAAGGATTTTGGTTAAGGATTTCTCCGCCTGTATGGATATGAGGTCAGGGGTTCCTGCCTTTGGCGGTATAGAAATTTGTCTGCATAACGCCGCATCAAATCAAATCTTCCGAAAATATGGGGTCCCCTTAGATAATACAACTGCCTACCCCAACTCAAAGATGCCGGACTATCAATCTAGCTATGAGAAGGCCTTCCGTGTTTTGATCGCAGGCTTATCTGGGGCAAATACCCTGCTGTTCCATGGCAGTATATATGGCGAACTTACGCATCACCCAATACAGGCCATATTGGACGACGATTCGGCGGGTATGGTAGGGCGTTTCATGGAAGGTGTTGCCGTAAATGATGAGACGTTGGCAATAGACCTGATAGAGGAGGTTGGCCCAATTCCAGGTTATTTCTTGGACAAAGAACACACCAGAAAATGGTGGAAGCTGGAACAGTTCGTGCCAAAGGCGGCTGATCGGTTAACGTATCCTGAGTGGATTAAGGCAGGGAAAAAGACCTGCCTTGATTATGCCAGGGAAAGAATGGAACAGATACTGAAAACTCACAAACCAAAACCTTTGACCCCAAGTCAGGAGGAGGATGTGGAACGCATCCTAGAAGAGGCAAGGAAGTACTATAAGCAGAGAGGGCTCATAACACAAGAGGAAATGGCAACCTATAGGGAAGGCATGAGATCACCCAATTATCCATATGAATAG
Organism: Deltaproteobacteria bacterium; assembly: GCA_020349945.1. Taxonomy (GTDB): domain Bacteria; phylum Desulfobacterota; class DSM-4660; order Desulfatiglandales; family B25-G16; genus JABXJZ01. Next base: position 941,761 of record CP070704.1, on the reverse strand, counting down.
CCATAACCAGGGGGCTGAACAAGCAAGAAGATGACTCCTACTTTACAAACGAAGGGACATATTCTCTTGCATGCTGAAACATAGCCAAGATATTTTCCAAGGGTACGTCAGGCTGGATGTTATGCACAGCTGAAAGGAGATATCCGCCTCCTTCCCCTACCTGCTCGATGCGGTCTTCGACCATCTTTTTCACATCATCCACGCTTCCTCTGGGCAAGACCTTCTGGCTGTCAATTGCCCCCCAGAATGCCATGCGGCCCCGAAATCTTTTCTTGAGTTCTACTGGGTCCATGCCAGCTGCTGATACTTGTACTGGATTCAATGCATCCACACCGGTCTCGATAAGGTCTTCGATTATGCTGACGACAGAGCCACAAGAGTGAAAGAGCAGCTTTGCCCCTGATAGGTCGTGTATCTGCCTAAAGTATTTTGCATGCCTTTGCTTTACATATTTGAGATAATGATCGTGGCTAATCTGGAGGCCATTTTGGGCCCCAAGGTCATCGGAGCACATAATCACATCTACATCCTGGCCCACCTCATGTAGTATATTTTTTGCCATCTGGAGGCTTACCTCGAGAACCGCATCAAAAAGCGCCTCAATTACCCTTGTATTGAGTATCAGATCACAATACCAGCTCTCAAAGCCTCGGAGGTATTGGCTAACGTGAACGAAAGGAGGCACAAGGTTTAATATGGCAGCACAGTCGGTGTTTTCCCTGATCCATTTCACCCTGTCTTTGAGGCCCTGGATGACTCCAGGGTCGTCCGGATCAGGCCAAGGATAGTTGGTAATATCAGATATGGTAATGTCTCCCGAGAGTGGGAAGTTCCTCTGATCATAGTAGTAACTGTACTCTGGCTTAACCCTTTCTATGCCCCAAAGGTCTCGATATCGGTTAAGCCCGCGTTCCTGGCCTCCTCCCGTAATCGTTGTTCCTAATAGGACGGCTCGTGTGTCGATATCTAAGAGCCGGAGGATCCTTTCATCTACGTCAACGACCCTCATCATTCGATTGCAAATCCTGTTTTCTGCGTCGATACCGAAATGTTTTTTTAACTTTTCATATCCCTCCACCACAATACTGCTGTTTACCGTACCACCAAGATCGATTGGGGCTCTATCAGGTTGTTCGTGAGATAGAGCGGCTATAACTCTTTCCATGTGTGTCATAGATCATTCCCTCCTGTCTTTTTGAAATTCCTTTTATACTCTCCGTATCCTAGCTGCTCATAAGGTTTCATCGAAAAGACGCAAGATCCCGTACTATAACCACAGTATTGTAGGATTCAGGGGCTGAGCTTCGCACTATATGTTCTTGCTTTGACTCGTTATTCACTAAAGCGGCAAGTCCTCTGCTCGGAGAAAACCCCAGGTGTTATCTCCTTATAACCAAAACCGGCTTGCTGGATTTTCTTATAACCTTTTCTGATACTGAACCAAGGAGCATTTCCTTAACCAAGCTCTTACCATGAGACCCAAGGACCGTTAGGGAGGCTCTCTCCTCTTCTTCAACCCTCAATATTTCCGTGAAGGGAATCCCTCTCTCAATCCTTACCTTTACGTCAAAACCAGTTTTCTTCAGGTTATCTTCTATTGCCTTTATCTCTTTCTTGGTATATTCAAGCCTTTCCTTTTCCACCTGTTCGACATTGAAATGCCGTCCCGCATGCTGAGAGACACCTTCAATCTCCCTTTCGTCAATGACATGCAAAACTATGACCTTTCTTGTACCGGCGTTTTTTAGCTTCTTAATATATTCCAGGGCCTTCTTGGATACATCTGAGAAATCGGTTGGATACAGGACTTTGTCAAACATCCCTGACCTCCTTTTTGATTGTTAATTGTCAGTTCCTTCCGTGTCTGTGAGTCTATTACAGTTTCCCTGTATCAGGTTCCCCGGTCAAGAGAAAAAAATTCCTCTCAGGGTGAAGTTTCTACCCTTCCTTCTCCTTCGAGTTCCTTATATTAGTCACAATCTTGAGGACGAAAATAAGGAGAAGGGTAGCACTAATAAGGATGATAAAGTTTGAGGCGAAGAATGTCATGATAAATGAGAAGGGCTCGGAAATTTGATATGCCATATAGAGGAGGTTTATCCCGAAAAGGATAAAAAAGATAGCAATCAATGCCAAGACGACCAGAATTGCCAACCACGGAGAGGTCTTTTCCATTATCCCTTACCTGGTTTTAGCTTTTTTAACACAATGTTGTCACAGGCGGTGTAGGGATCGATTTTTCTCTTCATAATTAATTGAAGGGCCTCTTCAAACTCACCTGAATGGATAATGTCATCTAAAACCTCATAGACGATTTTGTCTTTTATCATCTCTACAAGGTCGTTTCGGGTCTTTTCATACCTATATTTGGACTGCCTTTCCTTGGAAGATGTTAAATACTCGCGATGCTTCTCAACTTCGTCCAGGATTTCCCTTATTCCTTTACCATATACTGCCTGGGCAGTTAAAATCGGTGGTTTCCAGCCGTCCTTATATCTTTTTTCATCCATCTCGATCATGAATTTGATATCACTTACAGTCCTATCGGCCCCTTCTCTATCAGCCTTGTTTATCACAAAAATATCACCTACTTCCAGGATACCTGCCTTCAGGGCCTGAATATCATCACCCATCCCGGGTATGAGAACAATGATAGAAGTATGGGCAGTCTGAACGATATCTATTTCATCCTGCCCAACCCCAACTGTTTCAACGAGGATATACTCCTTGCCCATGGCATCTAGGACATCTATTACGCCTTTGATCGATTGAGTCAGTCCGCCAAAATAGCCCCTGGTAGCCATTGATCGTATAAATACACCTTCGTCCATACTATGCTGCTGCATCCTGACCCGATCACCCAGTATGGCACCCCCACTGAAGGGACTGGTTGGATCTACTGCGAGAATTCCGACAGTCCTTCCAGCCTTTCTCAGGTGAGTGACCATCTGATCTACCAGCGTACTTTTCCCTACACCAGAGGCTCCGGTTATACCAACTACATACGCCATGCCGGTAAAGGGGTAAAGTTCCTTCAAAATCGCTCTTGCCTCAGGGACCATATCATCAATATCCCTAATAAGCTTGGCAGCAGCCGTTACATCCCCGGAGATGATTTTCTCAGCTATCCCCATAATGGCCTTTTTCAACCCCTGGGTTTAAGATTTTCCTCAACCCATTTCGTAACCACCGCGAGAGGTGTACCTGGGGTAAATATCTCCTTGATTCCAGCCCTTTTCAATTTAGGTATATCCTCTTCTGGAAATATACCACCACCACAAACTACGATATCCTCGGCATCTTTCTCTTTTAAAAGCTCTACCACTCTGGGAAAGAGATACATGTGGGCACCTGCTAAACTTGATAATCCTATCATATCCACGTCCTCTTGGATAGCAGCCTGTACTATTTCCTCGGGGGTTTGATGAAGGCCAGAATAAACAACCTCAAAACCAGCATCCCGGTAAGCCCTGGCAATAATTCTGGCACCCCTATCATGACCATCCAGGCCTGGTTTTGCGACCAGGATCCTGATCTTCCTTTTTTGATTCATAATCTATTCATACACTCGTAAGGATTCAGCCCGCAGTGGTCAGTCATCAGCTTCTGGATTAATGAGGTCAACTTTTAATAAATACCAGGGTCCCGGTAGACTCCAAAGACATCCCGAAACACATCACATATCTCCTGCAGGGTGGCATATTCCTTAACTGCATCTATAATATAATGCATCAGATTATCATCCCTTTGAGCTGCCTCACCTAATTTCTCCAGTGCATCTCGTACCTTTGTATTATCTCTACTATTCTTAACGCGATTTGTCCATTGTATCTGTTTTTCTTCTAACCCTGGCTCTACTTGAACGGTCTTTAGGGGAAGTTCTTCTTCAGCACCATACTTATTTACCCCAACTACCGTCTTTTCTCCGCTACTTATCTGTTCCTGATACCTATAGGCACTATCGGCTATCTCCATCTGGGGGTAGTTTCTCTCTATTGCCGTTACCATTCCCCTCATGTCATCAATCTTTCTAATATATTGAAAGGCCTCTTCCTCTATATCTTTTGTGAGGCGCTCGACAAAAAAGGATCCACCCAGGGGATCGGGTGTGTTTGCTACACCTGACTCTTCAGCAATTATCTGCTGGGTGCGAAGGGCAATGGTGGCCGCTTCTTCTGTAGGCAGTGCAAGGACCTCGTCCAAGGCATTGGTATGCAATGATTGTGTTCCACCAAGTACAGCGGCCAGGGCCTCGAGAGCAGTTCTAGTAATATTATTATAGGGCTGCTGGGCTGTAAGAGAACAGCCAGCAGTTTGCGTATGAAACCTGAGCCACATTGAGCGCGGATCTTTTGCCTTAAACCTCTCTTTCATTATCCTCGCCCACATCCTTCTGGCTGCCCTGAATTTTGCAATCTCCTCAAAAAAATCCAGATGTGAGTTAAAGAAAAAGGATAGTCTTGGGGCAAAGGAGTCAACATCAAGGCCCCTTTCCACGGCAGCCTCTAGATAGGCTATGCCGTTGGCTAGGGTAAAGGCAAGTTCCTGAACGGCTGTAGAGCCAGCTTCCCTTATATGATAGCCACTTATGCTGATAGGGTTCCATTTGGGTACCTCCTTGGTGCCAAATTCAATGGTATCAATGATAAGCCTCATGGATGGCCGGGGGGGACACATGAATGTCTTTTGCGCAATGAATTCCTTGAGCATATCATTTTGTATGGTACCACCTATGGCCGATCTGCTTATCCCTCTTTTTTCTGCCATGGCAATATACATTGCCCAGAGGACAGAGGCAGGAGGGTTGATGGTCATGGAGGTAGTGATCCTGTCAATAGGAAGGCCCTCGAACAGGATCTCCATATCCTTTAGTGTGTCGATGGCAACACCGCATCTACCGCATTCTCCCCTTGATCGTGGGGAATCAGTATCATATCCCATAAGGGTGGGCATATCGAATGCTGTAGAGAGACCTGTCTGACCTTCATTCACCAGGAGGTGAAATCTCTTATTGGTGTCCCTGGCCGATCCTAAACCTGCAAACATTCTCATAGTCCACAGTCTTCCCCTGTACATAGAGGGCTGGACTCCACGGGTAAAAGGATATTGACCCGGAAGGCCTATGTCTTTTGAGTAATCCAGGTCTCTTAGGTCTAATGGCGTGTAAAGATTTTGGATAGGTCGGCCTGAAACAGTGGAAAACCTCTCTAATCTTTCGGGGGTTTTTGATACAGACTCTTTAAAGATCCGTTGCCATCTCTTATTATCGGCCGCTATTTCTTCTAGCTCTTTTTTGTTAAACATCCCAGAAATACGCTATAATTTTCCCGATAATGCACTGGCTTCAGGGAAGTCCGCCCTTAAATTCAGCTTTTCTCTTTTCCAGGAAGGCCCCCATTCCCTCTTTGGCATCCTCACTGGTCAGGCAAATAGCATATGCATCGGACTCCATGTAGCAGCCAGTCCTGAGATCCTGATCATAGCCCCTTTCTATTGAATCTTTGACTGCCCTGAGAGAAACCCTGCCCTTTGATGCCAGTAACCTCGCCACCTTCATGGTCTCTTCCCATAACGTTTCCTTTGGAAATACCTTGTTCACGAGGCCAATATCCTTGGCTTCCATGGCAGTAATTATCGCTCCAGTCATGCAGAGTTCCTTGGCCATTGCTTTACCAACGAGACGAGCTAACCTCTGGGTACCGCCAAAGCCTGGAATAATCCCCAAGTTTATCTCTGGCTGACCAAGCTTAGCAGAATCAGCAGCATAGATAAAGTCACACGCCATCGCCAGCTCTAATCCGCCACCGAGGGCAAAGCCATTAACACAGGCAATCACCGGAATGGGCAAGGCCTCTAACTGAAAGAGAACTTCCTTACCGTCATCTGAGAAAGATCTCCCTTGCAATGGGGTAAAATCCCTCATAAAAGCTATGTCTGCCCCTGAAACAAAGGCCTTATCTCCACTTCCTGTCAGGATGAGGATCTTTATGGATTTATCGGCTGCGACTTTTTCCACGGCATCTTTCATCTCTGCTACCACGGTCCGATTAATAGCATTTAAGACCTTAGGCCGGTTAAATCTAATTATGGCAATATTTTCTTCCACTTCAAAGATAATTGTTTCATAAGACATGGCTCACTCCTTTACCTATAAATGATGAATAACATTTTCACGAGGGCCAGGGCCGCCCACTGGCCTCCATCTCCTTATTTTAAGGTGTATCTATTTATTCTTTTCTGCTAATTTAAGTCAAGTTAAAATGACCGGGCAAGTGGGCCGGGACACGTATTGTTCCCAGGACCCTATTTTCTCTATTGACAATGGAGTATAGTTACATTATAGCTAAAATATAGTTACATTTTGGTAAGGAAGATCTCTTACTCACATTCAGTCATTAAGGCCGGTGATCTATTATCAATTTTAATTTTAAGATACATGGATAATGGATGAATAACAGAAGAAAAAACCCCACTGCAAGAGATTGGGGCCCAAGAAAGGTAAAATTTGAGATCTTTGGTGAGGAGATGCTCGAAAAACAGGTGAAACTGAGTGGTAACAGTGGCCGGATATATCTTCCACCGGATTGGGTCGGCAAGCATGTAAAGATAGTCAGGATAGACTAGGCAGTGAACTTTAAGTGAGGGGGTTCTTGGAGTGGAAGATCTCCTGATAAGAAGGTTGGAGCCAGGTGATGCGGATGATATTTCCAGAATCCAGAAGGCGATTACGAAACAGCCTGGCACAATAGATTACCATGCGGTTGTTGAGGCAGAGGCGAAGAAAGAGGATAGAGTTAGCTTTGTAGCCGAACATGATGGTAAGGTGGTGGGCTATATGATTACCTATATTGTATATGGTGGATTTGGCCTGGGAAAAAGTGCCTGGGTCGGACTCTTTGGTGTTGACCCAAAACATATGGGACGGGGAATCGGAAGAATGTTGGCTAGAGAGGTTTTGGGTGTATTGAGGAAAGCTGGTATAAGAAATGTCTTTACATCAGTCAAGTGGGACTCAACTGACCTCTTGTCCTTTTTTAAGTCCCTTGGATTTGGCAGATGTGACTTTATTAACCTAGAAAAGATCATTGATTAGGCCTTATCAGTGAAAAGGAGCCATGGGATGCTAGAAAAGTTTCAAGAATGGTACGAAAACAGGCATGAGTACCAGGAGAAATATAAGGAGAGGACAGGCAATAAGATTGTTGGATATTTTTGCACCTACACACCCGAGGAGCTTTTTTATGCCGCTGATATACTGCCTGTCAGGATTTTAGGTTCGCATGAGCCCCAGGATGTTACTGAGCCCCATATATTTGGCATGTTTTGTCCTTTTTGCAGGGATGCCTTGGCTCAGGGATTAAAGGGGAAATACGATTATCTTGATGGTATAACAATTGGCCAATCCTGCCTCCATCTTCGCCAGGCCTTTACCAGTTGGGATCTCCACAAAAATCCAGGCTGGAGTTATTTTCTACCCATGCCCAATCACGTCCAGAGTAAAAGGGCTGTCCCTTTTTTGGTAGAAGAATATAGGCTGCTGATTAAGAAGATAGAGGAGTTAGCCGGTAAAAGGATACGTGATGATGATTTGAGGCAGGGTATAGATATAATGAACAAGGTCAGGCAGGCCATGAAGGAGATATATGAGTTCAGGAAAGAGGAGAACCCTCCCATAACCGGAACAGAGGCCATGTATATGACCTGTGCCCAGTTCTTCACAGACGCAAGGGAGTTCTTGCCGGTGGCAAAGGAGGTAAACAGGGAACTCGCATCCCGGAGGCTTGATCGTGACCCTGGTAAAAGGATCATGCTCATAGGCAGTGAGAATGATGATATTGAATATATCAATATGATTGAAACGCTTGGTGAGCGTGAATCGGTCGGCTGTACCGTGGTGGTGGAGGAGCACTGTACAACAACGAGGTACTTCTGGGATGAGGTTGATACAGATATCGATGATCCAGTGAGGGCAATTGCTGAAAGGTATGTCCTGAGAACACCGTGCCCTTCCAAGGATTGGCCACAGAGGACCCGGTTACAAAGGATTCTCAAATTAGCAAAGGACTTTCGGGTTGATGGCGCTATTATTATCCAACAAAAATTTTGCGATCCTCATGAAGCGGATATACCTTTTATTAGAAGATTCCTGGAAGATAATGGCATTCCTACCTATTTCCTGGAGTTTGATGTTACTGTAGCCAGCGGTCCTTTTGCCGTCAGAACAGAGGCGTTTCTGGAGACACTTGAGGCAGAGGAAGATCTGTTTTAACTGTAAAAACTCTACTGAGAGGATAGCGGAATGGCTCAATACCCCACTGAACCTTTGAAATGTTGGCCTAAGGCCAAGGAATTACGAAATAAGTTCTATGAGAACTATAAGCAGGCTCATGAGAAGGGCGGAATTCGGTGTATGGGAAGTGCGTGGGCATTGGATGCCGTTACCATGGGTCTGGGCAGAGATGTCTACTGGATTACAGGGGAGCCATATGGTGCCTCCTGCGCATTTGACAGTCCCCTTTCTGCTGATTTTCTAACGGCGGCGGAGAAGTTCGGTTTTTCAAGGGATCTATGCTCTTACATGAGAAACTATTGGGGATCAATCATAGTGGGCAAATATGCCTTTGGCGGCCCCCTGCCTAAGGCAGATTTTGCCTATACCCAACATATATGCTGTTCCCATGGCAAGTGGTATCAAAATGCCTGCGAACTTGAAGGTGGTGATGTTCCTCTCTATGTCATTGATGTAGGTGTAGGGGCATGTCCCCCATTTGAGCCTGAGATGTATAAGCATCGGGTAAAATACGTGGCTGATCAGATGCTGGATTCCATAGAATGGATGGAAAAGATAACCGGAAGAACTTACAATGACGAGCTATTTTTCGAGGCCTGCTGGAATGATATCAGGTTAACCCATACGTGGGCCAAGATATGCATGTTAAATAGAGCTGTTCCAGCGCCCCTAGATGAGAAATCTATTTATAGCCTGTATGTTTTTGCAACGCTTCAAAAGTCTAGCGCCGCGTTTGCAGAGCTTTATGAGGAGCTTTTGGAAGAGGTAGAGGACAGGGTAAAAAGAGGGATAGCTGCTGTTGGAAATGAGCAAGCACGGGTTATGACTGATACCCAGCCACCTTGGGGATTTTTGAAGATTTATCGCTACCTGGAAACCTGGGGTGTGGTCTCTATTGGTTCCCTCTATACATTTGGACTTGAGGGGATGTGGCTCTATGACGAGGATAGAAATGATCTGGGGCCGCGACCTATGCCACCTGAGAAGCCCACGTCTCGCGAGGAGGCCTGTAGGATGCTGGCTGACTGGCACCTAAGCAAACCGGAGTATCAGCATTTTTACAGCCCGGAGTACAAGACAGAGATGATGGACGCTATTGCAAAAAACTGGAGGTGTGACGCAATCATCATGCATTACAATAGGGGATGTGAAGGGCTATCCGTTGGTATTGCAGAGAATCGGTTAGGTTTGCTGGAGAGAGGAAACAAGGTCATGACCTATGAAGGTAACATGGGTGATGAGACGGAGTTTGATTTGCCATCAACAGAAACACGGTTTGATATATTTCTTGAAAGCTTAGGCCTTAAAAAACGGGAAGCATAATATAGGCACGGGCAAAAATCTTGTCCAGACCCTGTACCTGAGGGAGGTGTGGCATGATAATAGTAGGGATTGATTGTGGTGCAAAGAACACAAAGACGGTTGTTCTAAGAGACAATAAGATAATTGGTAAGGGCATGATCCTTACTGGTTTTGATCAAACCAGTGCCATTAGGGAATCATTACATGCTGCCTTGAAGGATGCAGGTATTGATGTAAAGGATGTTGATAAAATCAGTGGGACTGGGGCAGGGATGGAAGAGATTAGAGATGCAGACGTGAGGGTTAATGAGGTAAAGGCAATGGCCAAGGCTGCCAATTTCTTTGTTCCGTCAGCAAGGACAGTGACCGATGTTGGTGCTGAAATGGGCAGGGCAGTAAAGATTGATGAAAACGGAAAGGTGATCGACTTCGCCATTAATGAGAAATGTGCTGCAGGCGCCGGTGCCTTTATAGAGGCAATGGCAAGGGCCCTGGAGGCTAAACTGGAGGAGATGGGTCCAATGGTCCTCAAGTCTGATAAATCTATACCTATGAATGCCCAGTGCGCTATCTTTGCAGAGTCGGAGGTAGTTGGCCTGATTCATGCCAAGACTGCTAAGGCAGATATCAGCAAGGCAATTCATGATGCAATGGCAAGCAGGATTGTATCTATGATTAGGAGGATTGGTGTAAACAAAGATATTGTTATGATCGGAGGAGTTGGGTTGAACCCCGGGTTTGTGGACTCCCTAAAGAGGGAGTTAGAGATCGATAAGGTTTATATACCACCCGATCCGGCCTTTGGCGCTGCTGTTGGTGCAGCCTTGGTATTAGCCGAAGAGACATGAGCGTAATACTACACCTTTCAATAGGAGCTGAGAGTGGCAGGGGAAAACACGCAAGAATACTGGAGATGGACTGAGTCACATTGGAAGAATCCGGATATAAGATGGGAAGATGCAAAGATTGTCACTGTTGGTATTGATGTTGGGTCTGTCAGTTCCCAGGCGGTGGTAATGACTGATGGGCACCTTTATGCCTATTCTAATATGCGGACAGGATCTGATAGCCCTGAGAGTGCCAGGAATGCATTAAATTTCGGTCTTGAAGAAACAAATATGCCTGAATCCCGCATAGATTACTGTATAGGGACAGGTTATGGGAGGGTTAATGTCCCAATGGCAGATAGATCAATTACAGAGATAGCCTGCCATGCCAGAGGGGCGCACTTCATATATGGGCCAGAGGTAAGAACGGTTCTTGATGTCGGTGGACAGGATTGCAAGGCCATCCGCTGCGATGAAAAAGGAAAGGTTGTCAATTTTTTGATGAATGATAAATGTGCTGCAGGTACAGGAAGGGGCATGGAGGTCTTTGCCGATCTCCTCTCTGTTCCAATTATAGATGTTGGCGAACGCTCTTTCCAGGTCAAGGAAGAGCCAGAATCGGTTAGCAGCACCTGTGTTGTCTACGCCAAGACAGAGGCAACAGGGTTACTCAGGAAAGGCTGGCAGGTGAACGAGGTTTTGGCAGCCTATTGTTCGGCAATGGCCCACAGGATTTTTACGCTTATTGAGAGAATTGGTATAGAAAAGGAGTTTGCCATCACTGGTGGCCTGGCCAAGAATAGGGGTGTAATAGAGAGGCTCATGAAAGAGATTGGTTTGGAGCCCATGCGCACTGACTGGGACACTCAGATTGCAGGCGCGGTAGGTGCCGCTCTTTTCGGCTATGCCCTCGTTCAAAAAGGAAAAGGAAGAAAGAAATAGTTGAGGAGGTAAGCGATTGATTGCCAATTATGGCTATAGGGATGGTTCCGGAGACTATTTCATTACCATAGATACGGATAAGTGTGATGGGTGTGGTAGATGTGTCCAGGCCTGTCCTGGTGATATATTTCAGGTAGTAGATGAAGATCCAAACGATCCCTTCAGGGAAGAGCCTCTTGTCATTATTGTCAGTGATAAGAGGAAGAAACTCAAATATGAATGTGGTCCATGCAAACCCCCAACCAACAGACCCCCCCTTCCCTGTGTTAAGGCATGCCCCCAGGACGTTATCTCACATTCGTGGTAGGGCCAAATTGATGATAACAGTAACCATTGATGATAAGCAAATTCGGGTTGAAGAGGGGTCTACGGTTCTAGAGGCTGCCCAGAAGGCAGGGGCCTATATTCCGACCGTGTGTTACCATCCTGATCTAAAAAGTTCAAAAGGGATAAAGCCAGCAGAGTTTATTTGCCAGGGAGAAATGAAGATTAGCAATGCAATGCCTGAGGGCCTCAGTGAGGGATGTGGTATCTGTGTAGTTGCCGTTCAAGGTGTCCCCGACCTGGTCAGGTCATGTGCCACAGAGGTAACAGATGGTATGGTGATTGTCACCGACAGTGATAGGATAGGGGAGGAGAGGAGAAAGAATCTCATCTCAATCATGGCAAGACATCCCCATGCTTGCCTGGTGTGTCCCCAGCAGGAAGGTTGTGACAGACTTGAGTGCTCATTAGATGTACCGGTACAGGAGCGATGCTGTAATCTTTTTGGCCATTGTGAGCTCCAGGATGTGACCAACTACATTGGTGTAGACCCTACAACCCCACGATGGATCCCTACTGATCTGCCCATTATTAAGGATGAGCCACTTTTTGAAAGGGACTGTAATCTCTGTATTGGGTGCCTAAGATGTGTAAGGGCCTGCAATGATCTGAGAGGGGTAGGGGCATTGGGCTTTGTTTTTAATAAAAAGGGCGAGATTCAGGTCAGTTCGCTATGCCCATCTTTAAAGGAATCTGGCTGCAGATTCTGTACTGCCTGCGTAGAGGTATGCCCTACAGGGGCCCTGATAGATAAAAACATTAGGGCTGGGCAGGAGGAGGAAGATCTTGTTCCTTGCAAGGCGGCCTGTCCTGCAAATATCAATATACCTGGTTATGCCAGACTTATCGCCGGGGGAAAAGTGGATGAGGCACATGCATTAATAAGGGAAAAGGTCCCATTCCCTGGTATCCTAGGCAGGGTTTGTATCAGGCCCTGTGAGGATGTCTGAAGGAGAGGTGATGTCAATGAGCCGATATCCATCTGTGGACTTAAAAGATTTGCCGCGGATAATGAGCACGGATTGTGGAAAGGTTCAATGAATGCTAAAGGTGATACAGGGCATAAGGTGGCAATTGTTGGTTCTGGTCCTGCAGGGCTCACAGCTGCCTTTTATCTTAAGAAGATGGGTCACCAGGTGACCGTATTCGAGTCAAGACCCCTACCTGGTGGTATGATGCGGTATGGGATCCCTGACTACAGACTTCCCTTGAGTATCGTGGAAAAAGAGATCCAGGATATCCTTGAGTTAGGCATAGGGCTAGAAACAAACAAAACTCTTGGGAAAGATTTTACCATTGACCAGCTCAAAAATGACGGCTATGAGGCAATTTTTTTGGCTGTTGGTGCTCAACTAAGCCGAAAGACAGAGCTTGAGGGTTCAGATCTAGAAGACGTCTTGTGGGGCCTTGATTTTCTGTACCAGGTAAAAGAGGGCAGGGATGTGAAACTAAAAGACAGGGTCGTTGTAATTGGTGGAGGCAATGTGGCTGTTGATGTGGCTCTTACAGCCCTGAGATGTGGTGCCACCAATGTTACCATGGCCTGTTTGGAAAAGAGAGAGGAGATGCCTGCAGATGAATGGCAGGTTGATCAGGTCCTGGAAGATGAAGTCAATATAATGACAGCATGGGGACCAAAGAGGATAGTAAGCAGAGATGGTCGAGTAAAAGGAGTTGAGCTCATCGGTTGTGCCTCTGTCCTTGATAAAGAGGGAGATTTTTCTCCCAGCTTTGATGAGAGAAGAAAGGCAATAGAAGCTGACCAAATTATACTGGCAATAGGTCAGTCCCCGGATCTTAGTTTTGTTGAGCCACACAGCCCCATTACTATTGAAAGGGGCATGATAGTGGTTGATCAAGAAACAGTTGAAACCGGTATACACGGGGTATTTGCTGGCGGAGATGCAACGAGGGCACCTGGTGCAATTATCCATGCTATAGGAGCAGGCAGAAAGGCCGCATCTTCTATTGACAGGCTTTTAGGTGGAGATGGGGATATTGAGGAGACCCTTTTTCAGCCTGATCCCCTTTCCCCAACACTAGGAAAAATAGAGGGTTTTGCTGATTTGCCAAGGGAGAAGGCTCTGAAACTGCCACTCGCAGAGAGACATAAGGGGTTTGAAGAGGTGGCCCTTGGTTTGGATCCAGAAGGTGCCAGAAAAGAGGCCACCCGCTGTTTGCAGTGTGATCTGAGATTAGGGATAGGAAAGGTCATCTCTCCCCCAGCAAGATTGTTGAAATGGACCGAGGAGAATATTGGATTAGCCCCAGAGCGTGAAGGTGTATACCAACTGCTAGATGATGATAAAGAGGTTTTACTCATTAAGGGTGTTATGAATGTGAGAGGGTCCCTGCTTGAGGTATTTGAGGGGAATGATAAGGTAGCATGGTTTGACTATGAGGAAGACCCACTGTATTCAAAGAGGGAAAGTGAGCTGATTCAGCGATATTTACAGGAACACGGCAGAATGCCAGGGGGAGGGGAGGATGAACTGGATGATCTATTTTAACCCCTCCTCACAATTTGCCGTCACCAAATTTAGCTTCATTGTGCACCCCTACGTCTTACAAGCCCATTATGAACCCTGGTAGCCATAGGGAGAGCTCAGGGATAAAAGTTACCATGAGCATTACTGGAAGGCTCCCGAACAGCAGATAAGGAATACAATCTTTAACAAATTCCGTGACCGGTATTCCAGATACCCTGGCAGCAGTGAATAAATTTGTGGCTACCGGGGGCGTCATTTGTCCACTTCCTTGATTTACAGCCATGATGGCTGCCATCTGGACCGGACTTATTCCCAGTTTCATAAAAAGGGGGTAAAGCAGTGGCGCTGCTAATAACATGGCGCTAATATCATCCATGATCATACCCATGAATAGCATGAAGACATTGATGAGAAGTAATAGCAAAATACGGTTGTCCGTGAGTCTAAACAAGGCATTCGCTATCGCATCTGGCAAACGCTCGTAAGTGAAGATTCTGCTCATCACAAAGATAAAGCATATGATAAATGTGATTGCCCCTTCAATGCTGGCCGTTTCTTCTGCAGCCTCCATGAACCCCTTAAAGGTCAATTTTTTGTTGATAACACCAACACATACTGCATAGACAGCAGCTACACAGCCTGCTTCGGTCGGCGTAAATAATCCACCATAGATTCCACCTAAAATAAGAATAGGAGATAGGAGGGCAGAACCGGCCTTTCGAGTGGAAGCAGCAATAGTCTTTATGGTTGCCTTTAATGGCAGCCTCTCAGCAACTTGAATCTCTGGCCTCTTTCGGCAATACAGGTAATTGATAGCGAAATAGAACAAAATAATCAGCAATCCTGGTAAGGCAGTAGCTAAAAAACAGGCAGCTACGGATGTTCCGGTGATCATGCCAAAAAGTATCATTGGAATACTCGGTGGTATTAGTTGTCCAAGCAAGCCAGAGCAAGCTATCAGTGCGGTCGCATAGCCCCTTTTATACCCGTACCTCTCCATCTGAGGGAGAAGGATCATACCAATACTGGCAACAGCAGCCGAGGATGAACCAGAAATAGCGCCAAAAAGAGCACATGAGACAATTGTTACATGTCCTAACCCCCCTTTCACACGTCCTATGATGGAATTCGCAAATTCAACGATCCTTTCAGATATTCCCGCCGCAGCCATCAATCCTCCTGCAAAGATAAAAAATGGGATTGCCATCAACACAAAGGAATTTAAATTGGTAAAAATGCACGGCACGGCAAATCCAGGGTTCAAATCCAGGGTTAGCATCATGCCAAAACCGACAATGCCGAACGAGACAAACAGGGGGAAGCCCAATAAGATCAATACTATTGATAGGGCAATAAAAACAGCGATCTCTAACACTGTGTGCCTCCCCTATGAAAGTTGAGGAAGCCCCGGATGCGGTTTATTAGATGGACTAAAAAGTGAAGCGCAATGAAAATCCCGCAGACAAAAAAGCAGATATGTACGAGGATTAATGGCACCCGCAGCACAATTGACTGCATTGATTTAGCTAATGAGTGCAGGGCAAATTCATATGACCACTTAATGAAAATAGCCATGAATGCAAGGCACAAGAGCTTTGATATAACATCAAAAATTAGCAGCTTCTTTGCTGAGCGGAATACGCCCCCCATCTTA
This sequence comes from Deltaproteobacteria bacterium, assembly GCA_020349945.1. Lineage (GTDB taxonomy): Bacteria > Desulfobacterota > DSM-4660 > Desulfatiglandales > B25-G16 > JABXJZ01. The sequence goes on along the minus strand of CP070704.1, from coordinate 925,933 downwards.
ATATGCCCATCCTCTCTGGTGGTCACTATTGCACCGATAAAGATTGACCAGATCATTATGAATCGTGCTGATTCCTCCCAGGCTGGGGATGACCAGTTGAAAAAGATACGTAACATCACCTGGCCAAAGATAATGGCTGTCATAGCTACAATGGTGGCTACACGCCCGGCGTCTTCAATGATGTAGAGCCACCTCCATATAATTTTGATACTGTGCTTATGATTCATGGAAACCGATCTATAAAAAAAGAAGTAGTGCACCCTATGCCTGAGAGTGGCAGTTATTCAGGCGCGCTACCCCCTTTCATTGCAAGATTACTTTTTTATGTTTGCCCGTATCATATCCATAGACCTTTTGCCGACCACCTTCTCAAATTTTGACCAGCTGCGAATACCATATTCCTTCCATATAGGCCTCTGCTCAGGAGTTAGGCGGGTTACCTTTATTCCGTAATCTTCCATCTTCTTGAAAAATCCCTCTTCGCTTTCCTCTGAGGCCCTATTTCCCCATGCTAATGCTTCAGCGGCAGACTCTTCAATAGCCTTCTTTACATTCGCCGACAGGCCATCAAGGAGTTTCTTATTTATCAGAAGGGCAAGGGGCTCAAAAATATGATTGAGATCTGTATAGTATTTTTGCACATCACGAAGTTGAGTATAGGTAACTTCTGGTGAGTTGTCTTGAGCATGGCAGACACCGGTCTGCAAAGAAGTAAATAACTCCGCAAAGGCTATATCAACCGTTGGTAGCCCCATCTCTTGGAAGAATAATCTATCTGCAGGACACCATACCCTGGTTTTTATACCTAGCTTTTTAATATCCTCTGGCAAAACTACTGGGCCTTTGGTACTGCCAAAGCCATTCATACCAATAAAAAAGAAGCCCAATGGCTGTAGGCCGAGTTTTTCAAAAAGCGGCTCAAGATATCCAAACATCCAGCCACCTGGTGCATAAATCTTTTTTCCTTCCTCCCAGGTATCCGCAATATATACAGTGTATACTATCTGAAGCGATGATGAGAACTCCGGGCTGATTGGCAGCAAACCCACCTCTTGTACGCCTCTCACTACATTATCGAACATGTCCCGGTAAGACCCAAGCTGTTCAGCGGCATAACAGTCGACTATGATGTGTCCGTTTGTCTTTTGTCTCACCAGCTCGGCAAACTTGGCTTGGGTTAAATCTATGGTGCTACCTATGGCGCCTGGATGGCAGGACTTCCAACGATACAATGAGTTTGCATCTGCCTTGGCATACGTGAATAAGAGACCAACTACCACCGCTACTGTAAGTGAAACCAGATATATCCTACTTTTCATCATCTACACCACCTTTAGCCAATATTTTCAAATTCTTACAACACAATTCTATTTTTGCGTAGATAAAAGACACAACAAGGGTCATGTCTACAAAGAGCCTGCCTTATCTTGCCAAAGAGCGCTTTTTCTAATATAAAGGCAAGTATGTTCGAATTATTTTCGATTATCGCGATATTGCTTTTCTCTGTCATGATCCACGAATGTGCTCATGGTGTGGTTGCCTTATGGTTCGGTGACGATACTGCAAAGACACAGGGAAGGTTATCCCTCAACATAATGAGACATGTAGATCTTGTTGGTACCATTATTTTACCATTGACGTTACTTTTCTTTTACCTGATGAGTAAGTCAGGCATCATATTTGGTTGGGCCAAACCCGTTCCCGTTAGGGCAGGCAGGTTAAGAAATCCTTCCAGAGACTACACCCTTGTATCCTTGGCTGGCCCAATATCTAATATCCTTTTGGGCTTTGCGTTTGCGTTTATATTGCCTTTCTCAATGATGATCTTTAAGGGGCATGGTATCCCTCCCTCTGTAGCAAGATTCATTTTCTTTGGCGTTAAGATAAACATTATTTTAGGTATGTTTAATCTTCTCCCCATTCCCCCTCTGGATGGTTCACATGTGTTGGCTTACCTGCTTCCTTATCCTCTTTCAGTCAGATATCAGGCCATGGCAAAATATGGCATCTTAATATTCCTTGCCCTCATCTTTACAGATAGCTTAAAATACCCTTTTATGTTTGCTGATTTTATCTCTAATAGAATACTTAACTGGATGTATAATGTTGGTGGCTCTTTTGGGTAGGTATCATAGTAGTGGACAGACATAAAATAGGGCCATGTCTTTTATCCTGACCGGAAGATGTCTACTTGCGTAACACTATTTTGGGGTGAGTGACGGGACTTGAACCCGCGACCACTGAGGCCACAACCCAGTGCTCTGCCAACTGAGCTACACTCACCGCCGAGAAGTCTTTTATCATAGTATTTATTGGCTGGCAAGCGGATATTTCTCTTATAGTTTTTTCAAGGCTCTATGCTAGCGAAAGATAAAAAGAATTTGATTCTTAGGCAGATACCATCTGTAGATCGCCTATTGGAGTCATCTCCCCTTAAAAGGGTTCTATTGACTAGTCCAAGGGGTCTGGTTCTTAGGGCCATTCACCAGGCTTTGGATAATATCAGGGCGGAGATAGGAAGGGCTCACGTAGCTGATGAATTGCCAGATTTAGAGCTGAACAAGCTAGTTGATCAGATAGTAAGAAGGGTATCAATATTATCTCAGCCAAAATTAAGACATGTCATCAATGCCACAGGAGTGATTGTGCATACTAATCTGGGGCGATCTCTCTTATCAAAAAGGGTTATCAACAAGTTCAACTCCTTAGCAGGTTGTTACACCAATTTAGAGTACGATCTAAGGACTGGCAAAAGGGGTGATAGATATGCCCATGTGGAAGACATCCTTATGGAGTTGACCGGGGCCGAGGGGGCTGTGGTTGTTAATAATAATGCAGCCGCAGTTCTGATTGCCTTGGATACTATCGCCAAAGGGAGGGAGGTTATAATCTCGAGAGGTCAATTGGTGGAGATTGGCGGCTCCTTCCGGATGCCTGAGGTCATGAAGAAAAGTGGGGCCATTATGGTTGAGGTGGGAACCACCAACAAGACAACTATCAATGATTATGAGTCTGCTATTGGACCAGATACCGCTCTTTTACTTAAGGTTCATACAAGCAACTTTCAAATAGTAGGATTTACTGAGGAAGTGGGATTAGAGGAACTTGTTGGTTTAGGAAACAAGTATAGTCTCCCAGTCATGGAGGATCTTGGTAGCGGCTGCTTTATCGATTTTTCCAGGTATGGACTTAAAAAAGAACCGACAGTTCAGGATTCTGTAGGAAAAGGGGCAGATATAGTTACCTTCAGTGGTGATAAAATGCTGGGCGGACCACAATGCGGGATAAT
>CP070704.1:916418-922544 GCA_020349945.1 Deltaproteobacteria bacterium | reverse complement strand
GTTGGCTCGACCCCTACTGCCAGATACATAGCCTATGTTCCAGGCATTACAGAGATTAGGCCGGGAACCTATATCTTTAATGACCGTAACGAGATAGCATGCGGGGTTGCCACGGAAGATACCTGTGCTGTTACAGTTTTGGTTACCGTGGTGAGCATTCCTGCGGATGACAGGGCAGTGATTGACGGGGGCTCAAAAACGCTCAGCTCTGATCCTCTAGCGCATCGGGAAAAGACGGGCTTTGGATACATAAGAGGTCGCCCACACATAAGCGTGAATCACATGACAGAGGAACACGGCATCCTACACCTAAAGGACGCGAGAAAAAAGCTGGGAATTGGCGAGCGGCTGGAGATTATACCCAATCACATCTGCCCAGTCACCAATTTAGCAGACCGGTTCTATGGCATCAGAGGTGGCACCCTTGAAAAGGTAATTCCAATCTTGGCACGTGGCAAAAACACGTAGGGCTTACCTTCCTGCGAAAGGATGAATCGGCAAGGCTTGGTGAACGGGGGGTGAAAACGGAAAATACTGAATTCCGGTCCGTGGTCTTGGTCAAGACATCATAAATAAGGAGGTACAATGAAAACAATACTGAGTAGTTGGTGGAACATACCGGGTTTTCGGCTGTTAACAAGTGTTTTGACAGTGGTGTGCATTTTATTACATCCTGGGATAGTCAACTCGGCTGAAAAACTGGTCATTGGCACGCTTTTTCCGGAGAGCATGACCAAGAATGAGGTCTATCCAGCCCTTCGGTATTTCAAGGATCTTCTTGAGGAAAGGACGCGGGGCGCTTATAGCGTAGAAATTTATCCCGGAGGACAGTTGGGCAACGAGGTGGAGGTGACTCGAGAAGTTCAGGACGGGGTGACGGTCCAAATGTCCCTCGCTTCATCCGGCGCCTTCTCCTCGTTTTATAGAAAGTATCAAGCCGTCGTGGCTCCATATCTGTTTCCAGACCGGCTTACGGCCTGGGCGTTTTTTGACTCGGATTATTTTGCCAGCTTCATGGGTGATTTGCCATCCATCGGGCTTCGTTACCTGGGCACCATGGATGACGGAGGAGGGTTCGTGGTCCTGACAAACAATCTGAGGCCGGTCTATACCCCTGCAGACTTTAAAGGAATGCGGATTCGAACCGAAGAAAACCCCGCCCACATGGCCGTTATGAATGCCCTGGGCGCCTCAGCTGTGCCCATGGCCTGGGGCCAGGTGGCAACATCCCTGGCCACCAAGGTTGCCCACGGTCAATTCAACGCCCCCTCTATTGTTTCCTGGGCTAAGCTTTGGGAGACCCAAAAATACGTTACCTTTCTGAACCATATCTATAACAGTCTTACGTGGGTCGTCAGTGAGAAATGGTTCAGGGCCCAAAGTCCGGAACATCAAAGGCATATAGTGAACGCAGCGCGGGAAGCGATCTCCTACGCAAGAGGTGTTGCTGTCCACCTATCCGACTTGGCCGTGGGCGAGTGCAAGAAGCACGGTATGAAGTTTAACCATATTACCCCAGACAACATGGCAAAATTCAAGAAGATGGCCCGCGCCGGCTATCGCACCTGGGCCGTCGAAGATTTCGGACTGGAGGGCAGACTATTAGATTCTGTTGAGAACGAGGTCGCTCGCATTCAAGAGAAGCTGGGTTCCACGCTGGTCGACCGCTACTGTAAATAAAAGACCTCTTGGTCAGCGCAAGGGAGGCTTTTGTGCCGACAGGGTTCACCTTTGAGACGAAACGGGCAGATTCATGGAGTTCTTGAAGAGTATCAAACGTGGCTGGGATTTCATCAGCGACAAGGTGGATACGGCCACGAGGTGGATCTGCATTTTTTTGATCCTAGTAATGACCTCCGAGGTCATCGCAGCCGTATTCTTCCGTTATGCCCTGGATGCGCCGATTAAATGGGGCGAAGAGCTGGCTCGTCTGCTCATGGTGTGGGCAGGGCTTTTGGGGATCGGCATTGCCCTCAAGGACGGGGATCACATCGGTTTGGAGGCATTGACCAGCAGATTCCGGGGCCGGGCACTTGCTTGGTGTAACCTTGCTGCTCATGGCTTTGTTGGACTCTTCCTGGTTATACTCCTTTTTTGGGGAATAAAGATATCCAGGGCAGCATGGGATACCTTTCTGCCAGCTCTGCAGATCAAATGGACATGGTCCCATCTGGCTGTGCCCGTGACAGCAGGAGTCCAATTGGTTCACTTGGTCTCCAATATCCTTGGCGAGATCGTGACCATTCTGGGCCCAGGTAACGCCATGTCGGATAAATGACCCAGGGTCCTTGTCGACTGGGGCTACCAAACACAAATCATCTAGAACCTCCTTTTTACTACAGGGGACTTCATGACCTTTCTTATCTTTGTATTAATCGTCCTTGTCCTGGCTATCGGTGTTCCCCTGGGCTATTTGCTGGGTATCGTTTCGCTGGCAGGGCTCTGGGAGATGGGGGGGTGGCCCTTTTTGCGCATCATTGCCACCCGATTTCATTCCTCCGTAGAAGAGTTTCTGCTCATCGCCATTCCATTTTTCATCCTGGCCGCCGTCCTGATGAACAAATCTGGACTGACGGATCGCCTAATCCGCTTTATCAACCTGTTAATCGGCCATTATCCCGGTGGTTTATCTCATGTGAACATCGGCGGATCAATCTTGTTCGCCGGAATGACAGGGGCAGCAGTGACTGATACGGTGGCCATCGGCAACATCATGATTCCTGCGATGAAAAGGGAGGGCTACACGGCCGAATTTTCAGCCGCAGTTACAGCCGCCTCATCCATCGTCGGTCCTATCATCCCCCCTTCCATCACCATGATCGTTTATGCCTATATCACTGGGCTGTCGGTGGGATCACTATTTCTGGGTGGTTTTCTGCCGGGGCTGCTTATGGGGTTTCTCCTTTTGTTAGTCAGCGCAATCATCTCAATACGTCGCCGCTTTCCCAGGCGAGAAAAAAGGGCCAAATGGAGAGAAATATCTAAAGGTGCGCGTGATGCCTTTCTTGCGTTGATCATACCCATCATTATCCTAGGCTCCATTGTGACGGGACTTGCCACGGTAACCGAGTCAGCGGCAGTCGCAGTCGGCTATGCCTTCTTCGTCGGCAAGTACGTTTTGCGCACGCTGCGTCTTAGGGACTTGCTTCCAGCGGCACTCTACACGGCTAAGCTGACCGGTGTCATCTTTCTCCTTCTAGCCACTGCCCACGGTTTTGGCTGGTACGTGACACGGCTTGGAGTGCCGGCCAAAGTGAGCCAGCTGATCCTAACCATCAGCAGCAATCCCCTCGTCATTCTGGTCATGGTCAATTTTTTCCTTTTGATGGTTGGGATGCTCATGGACATTCTCCCCGCCGTGCTGATCTTGGCCCCGGTATTGGCGCCAGCCGTAGTCCAGATTGGCGTAGATCCACTTCATTTTGCCATGGTCATGCTCGTGAACCTGAACATCGGCATGATCACCCCACCTTACGGCATGACACTCCTAACTTCTGCCCGTATTGCCAATTGCCCCTATGATGGGACCATCAGGGCGGTCATGCCATTTCTTGTGGCAGAACTTGTTTCTCTGGGTATCATTACCTATATTCCATGGTTTGTTCTGGTTTTACCGCGAACCCTGGGATTTTCGGGATAGCATCTGCACGACCCATACATATGCTAAAGCGAATGCAGACAATAAAGGCGACCAAGAATGCCGCTTCAGAAGACTGCAACGGCTGATTTATTCTGCCTTAACGAGCAGTACCTGTCCGGGGAAGATAGTACTTCGAGGCGTCAGGTGATTGAGCCTGAGGAATTGGGAAAGGTTCATCTGGTATCTTTGGGCAATTATGTGTGGTGAATCCCCCTTTAATACCGTATAGGTCTTGGTTGTCATCCCTTTGAGGACTGTTAAACCCTTGGGGATCGTAAGAACCTGTCCTATCCGTAGGTGGGCGTCCTTGAATTGATTTGCGGACTGTATGGACTTGGTGGTAGTCCCAAATCGATTGGCAATCTTCCAGAGAGAGTCCCCTTTTCGGACCACATACTGCGTTATTCCCTCTACCTTTAACTCAGACACTGGCGGAGAGGCCTCCTCAAGGGAGGTGTATGTCCTCCTGGTAGGGATTTTGAGCTTCCAGCCCGCCTTTATATAACGACTGCTTCTGAGCCCATTGACGTCCATGATTGCCCTGACACTCGTTCTATATCTGCGAGCGATAACGGACAAACACTCACCTTGTCTCACCCTGTGCCTCACATAGGCAGGAACAGGGGGATGCCATTCAGGTATGCGGTCTAATTGTGCGAGGAGCTCTGGCCCCTTACCTTTGGGGACTTTGAGGGTATAGGGTCTTTGAGGGGTGGAATTAAGTCTCAATGCGGGGTTGAGGTCTTTTAAACCTTTATAAGATATCTCCAGATGATTGGCCACGGTTTTCAGATGAATCTGCTTGTCAACGACAACCTCTTCGGTTTCAATCTCCTCGTCCACAGGGGGAAGGACGAAACCGTGGGCTTCAGGATCGTTCAAAATATGTAATGCGGCCAGAAACTTTGGCACGTAAAAGGCTGTCTCTCTTGGAAGCTTTTCGTAAAGGTCCCAGAAATCATCAAGGTAGTTAATCCTTTGATTCCGGATACGTTTCAGTACCGTCCCCTCTCCGCAGTTATAGGCAGCGAGAACCGTCGCCCAATCCCCAAAAATCTGATGCAGTTCCTTCAAGTAGGCGGCGGCTGCCCTGGTTGATTTCTCTGGATCCATTCTTTCGTCGACCCATCGGTCCCTTTTTAAACCAAATTTGTATCCAGTGGAGGCAATAAACTGCCATAGCCCGAGTGCTCTTGCCCTTGAAAGGGCCCTTATCTTGAATCCGCTTTCAATAAGAGGCAGCCACGAAAGTTCTTCAGGAAGGCCTGCCTCGTTTAGTGCCTTTATGATGGCAGGGCGATACCTTCCTGAGCGGCGATAGGCATCAAGAAAAGATTTTCTATCCTTCCCCTTAAATATGTTCAGTGCCCTCTCCACGTGTCTGTTAATCACAACAGGAATGGCCTTGTTATACCCATTTGCCACGGTAAACCTGGAGGAGTAACACTGTATAATCCGCTTAGATATGGTGAAACGCAAGTCATCCAGTTGCTGCAAAATCTCTGAATTCTGATCCGGACTGACCTTCAAAATGAGAGAATAGGCTTGATCAAGGGCATCAATAGCATTCTCCAGATCCCCCTGTTCCCAGTAATCATTGGAGGCCTCGCAAAACCCCAGGGCAGAGTCAAGCATTTCCTGATCGGATTTTTTCAAGGACTCTTGTGTAGCGGGTAGAGGGCTATTTTCAGGAGGTTCAGATACAGGCAGGGCTTCTTTTTCCTCGTTCCCGACAAGATCCTCGATCATGTTCAGAGAAGCTGAGCCTTCCTCTTCCTCAATCATGACAGGAGCAGTAATCTCTTCTTGTTCCTCGATCCTAGGCAGCGCAGCAATATTTTGCTCGGATATTATGAGGACTTTAGAATTCGACTCCTCTACAACACCACTCTCTGGGGGGTCCTGTTTCTCAGGCTTGACGTAAGATGTATCAGTGGCACAGCTGGCACAAAATACCAAAAGGATCATGATAAGAAATATCTTAGTACTGGACAATCTAGGATGAGTTTCCATTTTTCTCTACGAGCTCTAGCACAAGACCGCTGATGAACCTGAAACCTACACTCATTGGATTTCCAAGAAACGAGAAATCGCAGATTCCCCTTTTAGTGCCTCTATTATAGAGGATACATTCTGAATGGTCAAGTATAATCGGGCATACTTAATTAGCAAAAACTGTGCCAGTCCGGTTTTACGGGTTACTACAAGCCAGCCTCGAGCGGCTTGCCCTTGCCTCCTGTGTAGGCTCATGGCAATCTTTGCTTCCTTCACTCTGGACCGGCGACGGTCATCAACAAAGCTACCTTCTCAATACATAAAACAGGATGCCTAAAATTGTACTAACTATGATACATGTGGTGATAGGAAAATAAAGGCTGACCCTTTCTTCACGACAACAATACCACCAGGGAGCCTGCCCAACCAGGAAATATCAGATAAAAGTAAAACCAAGAGACCTATCGCGGTAACCACTAGGCCAGTAATGA
>CP070704.1:893542-916318 GCA_020349945.1 Deltaproteobacteria bacterium | reverse complement strand
GCCACGTCATAGTGAAACATAACCTGGCGGTTCCTAAGCCTATTGTTGGGTATGGGTATCTCTTTTTTTGCTATGCCCTATCATACTCAAATCTCGTGGCAGTTTCAAAATGGTGTATATAGGCTTTGGCATTGGATTCCATTGATTGGTCAGAAATACACCATTTTGAAACTGCCCTGCACTGCATGTTGTTTAAGGGCATAAAGCAAAAAAAGAGATACCCATACCCTGAACTTTGACGTTCCCCTCTGTAAGGGGAGGCCTCCCTTGACACGCAATCGACTCTATCCTATACTGCCTCACCAAAAAGATGGGGCAATGGCCATGGATCTCGGGTTAGAGCGATTCCTTCATGATATTCGGTACCACCGCGAGCGCTTCCGCCAGTTCACTGGCGTCTCCTTTGTCATGCTTGTCAGCCTAGCGGGCAAACCAAAGGAAATGCTGTTCGTTGCCGGTGTAGCCCTGGTCTTCCTCGGCATTGCAGTGCGACTGTGGGCATCGGGTCATATTAAGAAGCACAAGGCCCTTGCCACCGATGGGCCTTATGCCTATGTGAGGCACCCCCTCTATGTGGGAAACATTGCAGTGGGATTTGGGTTTGCCCTTGCGTCCGGCCTGTGGTGGAGCCTCCCCCTGTTTATAGGGATCCTGTTTGCGTTCTATCCCCATGCCATCCGTCGAGAAGATGAAGAGCTTCATCGGAGGTTTAGCGCGGAATGGGAGCAGTGGCGCAAGGAGACCCGGGCCCTTATTCCACGCCTCACCCCCTATCAGCCTACCCAGCGCGGCAGCTGGTCGTTCTGGCAAAGCCTGCGGGAAAACGGCGAGCCCATTATTGCCCTTTTCCTGCTTTTCTGGCTGTATTTGCTCACCCTGGGACTTCATTAAACCTCCACCGGCGCCCATGTTGAAGGGTATGGATAATCTCACCGAACGCGAGCTGCTTCACTGGATCAGGGAGAGCGTTAAGACCAGGTCCAACATCTTTAGCCGCGGCTATCAGGGGCATGTGTATCTCTATGATGCCAAGGGTAAGCGTCTCATCCTCAAGGCCCCAACAGGGAGGGGGTTAGCTCGCCTTATCCGCCTGGCAATGTTGCGCAATGAGTATAGGGTCTATTCTAGGCTATCTGAGGTGCGCGCCGTACCGCGCTGCTACGGCCTTCTCGACGGGCGCTACCTGGTGCTCGAATTTATCGACGGGGTTCCGATACGAAGGGCCCGGATTACGGATCGCGATGTGTTCTTCGAGGCACTCTTGAACCTGATCAAAGAGCTCCACAGGGCTGGTGTGGCGCATACCGACCTCAAGAAAAAGGACAACCTTCTCGTTGTCGAAGGACGGACGCCCTATGTGATCGACTTTGGTGTGGGTATTATCAGAAAACCGGGCTTTGCGCCTTTAAACCGCTATCTCTATAATCTGGCAAGGAAATTTGATTTCAACGCCTGGGTGAAGTTGAAATATGACGGCAAGTACGAAAACATGGCCGACGAAGACAGAGCATATTTTAACAGGACAGTCGTTGAGAAGGTCTCACGCTGGATCAAGGATACTTATCTGAGAGTTAAAGAGATCTTTTAGGGGCGAGCCCAGGAACTACCCATACTTCCAGCCCACCCAGGGCCTGTGGGAAATTAAGGCCTGAATTGGATATCATAGAGGTTCCTGTATCTGCCATTCATCGAAATAAGCTCCTCATGTGCGCCTGACTCAGCAATCCTGCCATTCTCAAGTACATAGATCCGATCAGCCCTTCGGATTGTATTCAGGCGGTGGGAGACAATGAGGATGGTCCTCTGCCCGAGGAGTTTCTCTATGGCCTCCTGGATAAGGAGCTCGCTTTCTGGGTCAAGGGCTGAGGCAGGTTCATCAAGGATCATGACAGCAGGATCCTTTAGAACAGCCCTGGCTATGGCAATTCTCTGTCTCTGTCCACCCGAGAGAAGTGTTCCTCTATCACCAACAATGGTTTCATATCCATCTGAAAAGGCCATGATAAAATCATGGGCCTGGGCAACCTTGGCTGCACCTTCTATCTGCTCCCTTTTATAATGGTCCCCACTATAATTGATATTGCTGGCTATGGTATCATGAAAAAGGAGGCTCTCCTGGCTTACAATACCGATCTGGCCCCTCAAGGACTCCAGGGTTGCATCCCGGATATCCATTCCATCAATGGTTATAGAGCCAGAGCATACATCATAGAAACGGGGAATGAGATCCAAGAGGGTACTTTTACCTGCCCCAGTAGAGCCCACAAAGGCCACCATTTCCCCTGCACTTACCCTAAGACAGATGTCACTCAAAATCAATTTCCCCGGCTCGTAGCAAAAATCGACATGAGAGAACTCTATTGCGTTCCTGAGCCTCGGTAGCTTGCTTGCCCCTGGCTTATCCTGTATGTCCGGTACAGTGTGCATTATGTCAAAGACCCTTCTGGTCGCACCCTGAAGTGTCCTCAAATTATTACTTATCCTGGCCAGATCTTTAACAGGAATGTAGGCCCGCGCGAAGGCGTAGAGCATTGCGACAAGTTCTCCCAGGGTATGATGGAAGTAAACCTTCCCTATCAATAAGATACAGGGGAGGATCAAGAATACACTTGAATCCATCATGGGCCCGATACCGAGCTGCCACCTATTCCAGTGCATAACCTTTTTATACAGATCGCCAGCAAACTTCCCAAACCTCTCGGATTCATATTTCCCCCTGCAGAATCCCTTTATGACCTTCAGTAATACGAGAATCTCCTGATAGCTTGATGTCACCTCGGCTGTTGCATCCTGAACCCTGGTGGAATGCTTCTTAACCTTGCGGCCAAAAAGCCTGACCAGGGCAACGATCAAAGGGGTAACAACAATAGCCAGTATGGTAAGCTTGTAATTCATCAAGAGGAGATAGGCAAGAAAGACCCCTGCAGTTAAGGGGTCGCGGACGAGGCCGATAATGATATTGCTTATGTAACCCTGCATCACTGTCAGGTCTGCTGTGGCCCGTGCAATAAGCTCACCGCTCTTTCGTTTGTGATAGAATGTCAAGGGTAAGGAGATAAACTTTTCAGCTAGATCAATCCGCAGTGTCTTTATAGCCCTGTTTGAGAAGGCCGTCGCTGTAAGTTCACTCAGGTAGAGGGTAATTGATTTCAAGAGGACCGCAAGGAACGCGATACCGGTAAGAAGGAGGAGCAAGCGATTCGGTGAGATCCCCGTTACCAGGACCAGCTCCGTTTTCTCAAAAGACCAGTGAGAATGGAATGTGAGCCAGGGAATCCTCCATTCAACAGGATCGCCCCCCGTCTTCATTCCTTCGTCAATAAAGGGCTGAAGGAGGTAAGCAGGCACTACAACAAACAGGGCCGACAGTGTGGTCAGGATAATTGCCACTATTATCAGGCCCCGATGGGCCTTAACATAGGTGGCAATATCCTTACCCAGAACCCTGTCTAACATGTAATCCTGCTACGCAATGTATCTAATACTATGTGATATGGTGTAGGTACCAATTCTTGTCTGAAATCATTTTCAAAAGAGGATACTGAGGCCCCCTGAATCAGTCAAGGAAAAGTTTCTATGACCGCTGTAATCTTTCCTTGATGTTCCTGTGGATAACCTGAGGGCGTTTGGCATCTGCAATTATGGTAACACCTGGACCTAACGGGGCCCACTGCAATGGATGACTGTTTTTGAAAAGGGCTATCGTCGGTGCTCCAAGCATTGCTGCCAGGTGCGTTATGCCGCTATCGTGCCCGATATAAAGCTGGGCCCCTTGGAGCAAGGATACAAGCCTGTCTTTATCCGGGGATATAATAATCTCCCTTTCCACCCCAGACAGCCCTTTGGCGAAGAACTGATACCACTGCTGTTCTGCCGGCCCTAAGAGCAAGATTGTTTTATGATATACCCCATGATCTGCCCCCTTTATCAGGTCAAGCCAAAACTGAGGTGGGTAATTTTTCTTTGTGCTCCCAGAGCCGGGATGTAAGACAAGCGCTCTCCCTGATTTCGATAGCTTTTCTTTTCTGAGCAGCGCCCTTGTCCGTGCATCTTCTATGGCCTTCTCAGGATTAACGGGCAGTCCAGATTTCTTGAGGCACGATGCCAAATATAATGCAACATGTATTCTTGCCTCACTGGATGGAAATGGTGGAAAGGAAAATACAGGGATGTCTTTCAGGCACTTGCCTAAACCCCTTTTTAGCCTTTCGGCAGGGTCACTGACAAAGCAGATCGCCGTATCTACCTGAGGCAAGTGAAAACGCTCGCAATCAGATTCTTCCAAGAATAGGGTGTGCCACCCTCCCTTTTCGTAGTCGAGGCAGTTGTGCAAGAAAGGCCTTAAAAGATCAACTCCTGGGCTTCTCCCCACTAATGTTAATTCGGTCTTATCAGCTATCTGATGGAGGGCCGGGGCCAATAAGAGGGTGTCACCCAGGGCGCTTGGACGGATAATGAGTGCCTTTAGCTGAGTTGGGTTAATCTCCTGGAAAATTTTCACCACAAACCCATTGATAGTGCTTGAATAGGCATGAATATCATTGTATATAGAGTCACATAGAGAATCAACCCGAACGGGAGATGTGTTTGTAGAAAAAGAGCCGGAGGCGGATGCCAGACTTTACAGGGTCCAAGATTGCGGACAGGGCTGACGGCAGGGCGTGAACAATGGGTGGCACCCTACAGGCTTGAGGAGGTAGGCTGAGATGAGACAGTACTTTCAAGAGATGACCCAGATAGGAAGAGAGCTCAAAGAAAACGAGAGAAAACGGGAACAGGCCAATGCCCTTGAGATATCCAAGGTTGAAAAGGAGATTGCCCAGGCCATAGAGAAAAGAGACATGGCAGGCATTCCAGCTGAAAGGCTTCACCAAAGGGGCGAAAAGACGGCCTGGGAAAGGATTGAGCTCTTGGTTGATCCTGGTACCTTTTTGCCGTTAAATAGCCTCTATGACCCTGAATTCAATCAGGAGGGAACAACCGGTCTCATAACCGGCCTGGGTAAGATATCAGGGAGATACGCCTCAATTATTGCCTCGGACAACAAGGTCCTTGCCGGGGCCTGGATCTCAGGCCAGCAGGAGCATATTTTTCGGGCCCAGGATATTGCCGAACGCCTGTACATTCCCCTTGTCTGGGTGCTGAACTGCAGCGGTGTAAAGCTAACCGAGCAGGAAAAGGTATACGCTGGCAGGAGATCTGGCGGAAGGACATTTTTCAGACACAGTGAGCTGATCCAAAAAGGTATACCCGTTCTCGTTGGTATGTACGGAACAAATCCAGCTGGCGGTGGATATCATGCAATCAGCCCGGCTCTCATCTTCGCGCACGTAAAATCCAATATGGCAGTGGGCGGGGGAGGTATTGTCAGCGGCATGTCTCCCAAGGGAGGGTTCGACCTCGAGGGCGCGGAGATGTTAATTGAGGCAACCAAAAAGTTCAAACAGGCTCCCCCCGGAGGGGTCAGGATTCACCATGATGAGACCGGCTTTATGAGGGAGGTATTTGAGACCGAGCAAGGCGTTCTTGAGGCCCTGAGGAAATGCATGGGGGGGATGCCTCTTTATGACCCTTCAGCCTTCAGGGTCGCAGATCCTGCTGATCCCCTGTATCCAGCAGACGATCTGAATTGTATTGTCCCCTTCAACCAGAAGAGGACCTATAGCATTGAGCAGGTGCTGGCACGGGTTTTTGATGGAAGCGAACACATGGAATACAGGCCAGACTATGGTCCTGAGGTCTACTGCGGACTTGCCAAGATAGACGGTTTCCTGGTTGGGCTCATTGCCAATCGGCAGGGGTTTCTGGGAAAGGGATACCCACGCTATGCAGAGAATCAATATCTGGGCATAGGCGGCAAGCTCTACCGGGAGGGCCTTATAAAGATGAATGAGATGGTCATGTTCTGCGGCAGGGACAGGATACCCATGATCTGGTTTCAGGATACATCAGGCATTGATGTCGGGGATATAGCTGAGAAGGCCGAACTGCTCGGGCTTGGGCAGTCACTTATTTACAGTATTGAGAGTTCAGGGCTTCCCATGATGACAGTTGTCTTGAGAAAGGGCACGGCTGCAGCCCATTACATAATGGGAGGGCCTCAGGCAAATAGGAACAATGTCTTTACCTTGGGTGTGCCTACCACTGAAATCTATGTAATGCATGGGGAAACTGCTGCGGTTGCTGCCTTTGCAAGGAGGTTGGTAAAGGAAAAAGATGCGGGAAACCCCCTTGAACCAGTGATTGATAAGATGAATGCCCTTGCTCAACAGTACTATGAGCAGTCTAGACCTCTCTATTGCGCAAAGACCGGTCTGGTGGATGAGATTGTCCCCATGACACAACTACGGGCGTATTTTATTGCATTTGCCAGAAGCTGTTATCAAAACCCACGCAGTGCATGCCCGCATCATCAGATGTTGCTTCCGAGATCCATCAGGGGATAGGAAGGGGGAACCTGAGGCCTATTCTTCTTTATCCGGAAGAACCTGCGGGAGACCTTTAACCGCTTCTTTCCCCTCAGTGACTACCTTACCTATTTTTTCCGACTCTTTGGAAATCTTGTCCCTCCAGATATTATAAAGATCTGGTGATATGAGCCTGCGCATTGATTCAAAGCTTACCTTTACCAGGGGAGCTACCTTTGAATTGGTGAGCAGGGGGCTCTTGGAGGGCATAAAAAAGGTAAGGAGCACAATCAGGAAATAGGAGATAATAATCCCTTTACTCAGGGCAAGGCCAATACCAAGACCTCTATCCAACCACCCGACAAGTAGTCTTTTGAAGATGCTGTGTAAAAAGACCCCAAGCAGGATGAAGAAGATAAACGCCAAGGCGAATAGGGCGATAAAACTGATAAGAGGAAGGAATTTCTCGAAGGGAATGTAGGCCCTTAGAACGCCGGCCATCTGGGGATGGTAGTGATTGCCAATCAAGAATCCGAAAACGATCCCAGCAAGGGAAGATATCTCCTTGAAAAAGCCCCTGAAGATACCCCTAATAATGAAATAAGTTATCAATCCAAGGACGACAAAATCAAGGATATTCATGCGTAATTCCTACCAGAGTCAATTTTTATAAGTCAAGTTCATTTCCCGATTTTAACA
Source organism: Deltaproteobacteria bacterium (assembly GCA_020349945.1). Taxonomy (GTDB): domain Bacteria; phylum Desulfobacterota; class DSM-4660; order Desulfatiglandales; family B25-G16; genus JABXJZ01. Next base: position 909,212 of record CP070704.1, on the reverse strand, counting down.
ATTTTTCCCTGATTTAATCAAAGGTAAGGGGTATGGGACAAAAAGGTTGATATGAGCGGGCAAAAACGCATTCTTTTAGCCTTAGGTATCATTTTGCTTGACCTGGTTATCTTCTTTCTCCCCCTGACGGCATTCTTTCTTGCCTATGTCATAGTATACAATCCGCCCTGGGTAAAGGATTTCCTTGAGGTGCTGAACAAAGGGGCCGACTGATCTTTTGGCAGTTCTCAGGGGATAACCCGGTCAATTACTGGTGCCCTGTTATCTGCGGGGCGAAAACCCGGCAGATATGCAATCCCTATGCACACCCCGAATCTTCTTGACTCTAAGGCCTGTGTTGCCGCATGATCAGGGTAAATAGTCAAAGCAAATCGTACCATGACTGCTCACCATGCTTAACCAGGCCTTCAGGGAAAGGGCAGGAGAGCTTGGGTTTATTGCCATAGGCTTTTCTGAACCACGGACACCCGTCTACTTTGACTTCTTTGTTCACTGGCTGAGGGAGGTTGAGGTAGGGGATATGGCCTACCTGAGAAGGAACATAGATCTCCGCAGTGATCCCAGAAGACTCCTTGAGGGGTTAAAGACCATAATCTCCCTTGCATATCCATACCCCGCAAGCAAGCCATCCACACCTGAGGGATACACTGTCTCAAGATATAGCACACCTCAACAACAAGACTATCATCGCCGATTGAGGGGACTGGGGAAACAACTATGTAAATCCATTCAAGAGATGGTTCCCGATAGTCGCTCCAGGATATGTGTTGATTCCGCCCCTATTCTTGAAAGGAGCTTTGCTCTCATGGCCGCGATTGGTTTTATCGGAAAAAACAATATGTTGATTGTTCCAGGTCATGGCTCATACTGCTTTTTGGTTGAGATCCTGACCACGGCACAGCTTTCCATCGCCTCCCTTAAGGAGCCGGAAAACAGGTGTGGTTCATGCACCGAATGTATTGATAGCTGTCCTACAGGGGCCCTGAAGGCCCCATTCTACCTTGATCCCTCTAACTGCCTCTCTTATCTGACTATTGAGTCAGAAGATGATATAAATAAAGGGATAGCCGGGAACATGGGAAATACCTTTTTTGGCTGTGACGTGTGCCAAGAGGTGTGTCCCTTTAATAGAAAGGGGCTTCCGGTTGTTTCACTTCCATCCAAAGACTCTATCCTTTCAATGACCGAGATAGATTTCAACACCACCTTTGGCAAGACTGCACTTGGAAGGGCGGGATTGAGAAAATTGAAGAGGAACCTCAGACTGCTCCGCCCCTAATAAAATCTGGCCACCTCATCTATGGCTGCCCGGCTGGTGACTGCCAGGTTAACCTGGGAATGAGGATCAGGATATCCAAGGGCTACACCCATGACAACATCCTTTTCCTCCGGGATACTTAACATTTCCCTGATCTCATCGGCAAGGGCACTGATGAGCCCGATGGGGCATGTCCCCAAACCCATGTCATACGCTGCAAGCAGCATATAGCCTACAGCAATACCCACATCAACAAGCCTGGACTTTGAAAAGACCTGGTCAATGGTGACCACAATGGCAGAAGGGGCACCGTAAAAATTGCAGGAGCCCTCATTTACGAAATCCTGAAAGTGGACTCCCTTCTCCAGGCGGGGTAGGATGCAATCCATGAGTTTCCGCTGGCGATCCATAAGGTAGCTCGGTAAGGGCCTTACTGCATCAGGGCCACAGGATATATTCCTTTCACGCATCCTCTTTACCAGAATCCTGCCCAAGCGCCTGAGCTCCTCTCCCATAACAACCGTAAACTCCCAGGGCTGAAGATTGATTGCTGAGGGGGCCCTGCTGGAGAGGAAAAGCAGTTTCTCTATTGTCTCTCGAGGAACTGGCTTGTCCAGGAATGCCCGTGTGCTGTGGCGCGCATGTATGATTTTTTCAAGTTCCATACCTTGATCTCCAGTTAGTTCCTAGGGAAAAATAGGAAGGGCATTGTCTATTGTCAAGGATTTAATCAGGAGGCTCGAGGGCCTGGACTAGATTTTTTCCTCAGCAACTATTGACTCGCCAGCGGGCAGACGGTTATGCTATCTTACAATAAAGAGCGAACAGGAGGGAACAGATGATCAGGGCAAAACTCTGGCTTACCTGTGCTGCCGAGCATGACCCGGTGACACCTATTATCGTCAGGCCATCGGTTCTGGGATGGAAGGGAAAGAGCAGGGAAATTGACCTAACCATTGAACGGGTATTCTCCGGACAAGAGCTGCTCCGCAGGATGAAAGGATGGGTTACAGCAGATATAAGACAGGTTACTGAGATCATCAAGTCCTGTGGATACCTGAAGGTGTTGGATGAGCAAGATCTGGTTGTGGAGCTGGAATCTGAGGAGGCTTACGAAAAACTAACCAGGGCCTTAGAGGAACGCTTTGGTACGGAGGTTTTCTTGGAGAGGCTATAGGCCCTATTCACCCTCCTCCGGCTCTACCCTCTCAGTTTCGGTCTGCTGCAATACTTTCCTATAGATGATCAGTCGATCACCTGGATAGATGGGTGCCTCGAGGTCAAGTCTATTCCAAATAAGCAGGGCCGCCAAGGGGACACCGAATCGGTCTGCAATCGAGGAGAGATTGTCCCCCTTTTTCACAATATAGATCCTCTCTTGCTCAGACGCCAACCAATCCTCGAGGAGATCTTGAAATCGGCGGTGAAAATCCTCTGCCGAACCCTTCGGGATCAGAATCGTATGGCTTCCCCGTGCCAGGTAATGGCCACGAACTTCGGGATTCATGTTCTTGATTACCTTGAAATGGGTTTGAGCCGCCTGGGCAATAAGCCGTATTGGGGTATCCTGAAGACAGTCCAGGTCAATCCGGTCGAATTCCAAAGCAGGGTAGTAGTCCGCCTCAGAGAGATCGAAGCCATATTTCCCTGGGTTGGAGAGAATCAGCTTTGCGGATATAATCCTGAAGATAAACCTCTGCGTTTCCAGGGGCAGGTAGAGCTGATAAAAATTATCGGTTTCCTGCTCCAGGATTTCCGCCTTTAGACCCACTTCACCCATATTGTAGGCAGCAGCAGCCAGGGTCCATGATCCCGTGGCCTTATAGAGGTCCTTTAGATACCGAATTGCCGCCTGGGTAGAGGCAAACAGGTTCCGCCTCTCATCCATGTGTTCATTGATAGTGAGACCGTATTGAAGACCTGTGTAGGGAACAAACTGCCAGAACCCTATTGCCCCTCTTCTTGAACGTACATGCGGCCTAAGGGCACTCTCAGCAATGGCAATGTATTTGAGATCTGCCGGAACATGAGCCTCCCTCAGCATCCTTTCGATATGAGGCAGATATCGGCGGGACCTCTTTAACCAGAGGATCACCTGGGGCCGATCCCAGAGGGCAAGAAGGAGCTCCTTTTCAAGACCCTCCCTCGTCTCCCGTATCTCAATGGGCACCCTTTCGCCACAAAACGTAAGAGGGGCAGAGACCCTGAGAGAGGAGATGAGGGAAGGGAAACGGGCCCCTGTAAGCCCCTCACCATAGGTATTGGACAGGGAAAAGAGCCCTGCCCCAACCAACAAAAAGAACCCCAGTTTCATGAGATTTTCCCTTGGACTCACGGATGTTCACCCTGTTAGGCAAAAAGTCCCCTTGCAATTTTCACAGTTATCAGTGAAGATATGATTTATCCCATGGCCCTGTCAAGGCATCTAACTCGTTGAATCTCTCTTCACCTGTCAGGTATGAAGACCCTCATAACAGAAAAACAAATCCGAACAAAGGTTTTTGAGCTTGCTGAAGAAATAGCCAGGGATAACAGCTCCGGAAAGCTTCACGTTCTCTTCGTTCTCAAGGGTGCGTTCATCTTCTGTGCAGACCTGGTGAGGGCTCTTGGCAGCCACAACCTTGATGTAACAGTGGATTACATTATAGCCAAGAGCTATGTTGGAACGGAATCAACTGGTGATGTCGAATGCTCCGTGGATGTTAACATAAAGGGGAGAGAAGTCCTACTCCTGGAGGATATCATCGACACGGGCAGGACAATAAAAAGGCTTAAAGATGAGCTGATGAAGATGAAGCCGAAGAGCCTAAGGACTGTCTGCCTCCTTGATAAGCCATCAAGAAGAGATGTTGATATGAAGGCAGATTATGTTGGGTTTGAAATAGGGGATAGATTTGTCGTGGGCTATGGCCTCGATTATGATGAGCAATACAGGCACCTCCCTTTTATTGCAGAGATAGAATAAGCTGAGGGCGGTAAAGGGCAATCCATAGGGATTCGTAGTAGTAAGGGTTCTATGATAAAGGGAAAAGGGATCTCTCATAAGTTGGTATCTATTTTGCATAGCCTATAGGTAAGGTCTCAGCACCTATTTGGGACTTTCGGGACATAACCGATGAAAATGTGATGAGCGGCTGTAGGCATGAGAACCAAGGAGATTCAACTTTCACGCATAGTAAATATGGAAGACCCTCAGAGCGTTCTCGGTGAGGTCAGGGAAACCGTTCTCATGATATTATCGGAATTTGACTTTGAGGCTCTAAACCGCGTATTCAAGGATATTGTCCGCCTTTTCCAGGGCGAATATCCAGGATACCGCAAATGTACCACTGAATACCACGACCTGAAGCATACCACAGATGCGTTTCTGGCCATGGCAAGGCTCATGCATGGTGCAGCGGTAGCTGGAGAGAGTCTTACCAGACAACAGGTAAATCTGGGGTTAATATGTGCGCTCATGCATGATACGGGATATATCCAAACCCGTGATGATGATGTTGGAACAGGCGCCAAATATGCACTTGTAGATACCAGGCGCAGCATTGCCTTCATGGACACATATCTAACCGATAATGCATTTTCAAAAGAGGATTTCAAGGGCTACCCCGACATCCTCAACTGTACTGGCCTCGATAAAACCATCGATAATATCCAGTTTGGGTCCCCCGATATTGAAGTGTTAGGTAAGATGCTCGGTACTGCCGACCTCCTGGGTCAGATGGCAGACCGAACCTATCTTGAGAAGCTGCTCTTCCTGTTTTATGAATTCAGGGAGGGGGGTGTCCTGGGATTTAATAACGAGCTGGACCTGCTGAAAAAAACCATAGGCTTCTATGCTATGGCCCGCAGCAGGTTTGCCAATGAACTGGGCAGCATGAATGAATATATGCGCTACCATTTTAAGGCACGCTGGGGCGTGGACCGAGATCTATATATGGAGGCCATTGAAAGGAATATCAACTATGCGAAATTCCTCGTGGAAAATCACCAGAAGGACTACCGTGACCATCTGAGGCGAGACCATAAGTATAGTGTTGAGAAAATCAAAGAAAGAGAAAAAGAAGGTAGAAAGCAAAAATCCCGCTAGGCCTCCCCTTTTAACTCCTTAATAAGCAAGGGAAGAATAGTCTGCAAATCCCCCACAATGCCTATATCGGCTATCTCGAAGATAGGTGCATCCGGATTCTGGTCTACGGCCAAGATGACCTGAGACCTTGCAAAGCCTGTAGTATATTGAGTAGCGCCTGAAGCACCCAGGCTGATAAACAACTTTGGGGAAACAATCTTCCCGCTTATTCCGATAATCCTGCTCTCCGGTATCCACCCTCTATCGAAGGCCGGGCGAGTCCCAGCCACTGCCCCTCCCAAGATCGCGGCTATCTCCTCAACAGGGGCAAATCCGCCTACTGCATTCAACCCCCAGCCCCCTGAAACAACTATCTCGGCCTGCTCCAAAGGCAGTGCCTCAGGTTCTTCCTCGACTGTTTCAATGGTCTCTGCCCTGAGATCCTTCTCCTCTATGTCCACGGCTATGGGGATAATATCCCCTTCCACCTTTCTCTGGGAGGCCCTGGCCATCAGGTTAGGCTTTACAGTGGCCATCTGAGGGATCGTCCGGGAGATAGTCTTAACGGCCAAGTTTCCACTCCAGCCGGGCACTACTTGCACAAGCCGGGGCTCCCCCTCTCTGTCCTCAATATATAGGTCTATACAATGTGCAGTGAGCCCAATCTTAAGCCTGGCTGCAACCCGGGCAGAGAGCTCTGTTCCTGTAGTTGTAGCGCCCCACAGGACAATCTCCGGCCTGCGTTCATCAATGAGTTGAGAAAGCGCATCAGTATAGAGGTCGGCCTGATACAGGGAAAGCCGAGGGTCTTCAGCCAGATAGACCTTTTCGCAGCCATAATCCATGAGCTCAGGGCACAGCCCAGCTACTGCGCTGCCTAAGAGAACAGCAGCCAGCTTTCCTTCAAGATCCTGGCACAGCTCATGGCCTTTCCCAAGGAGCTCAAAGCAGACTGGAAGCAGCCTTCCCTGGCGTTGCTCCGCCCATATCCAGACCTCTCTGTTCATTGCATTAAATCAGGCCCTCCCAGTTCCCTCATCCTTTCCACGGCCCTCTTGACCGCTTCCTCAGGCAGACCGGTTATGATCTCGCCCTTCTTTCGACGGGGCAGGTCAATGGGTTCCAGGACCTCTGTGGGTGAGCCTATCCTGCCAATGCAGTGAGGATCAGCATCCACATCCTTACAGCACTGCTCCCTGATCTCCTTTTCTGCCGCCTCCATTATGCCAAAGGCCGTAACCAGGCGGGGCTGGTTAATCTCCTTGTTAACCGTGATCAGAGCTGGAAGCCCCACCCTCACCCTCATGTATCCCCTCTCCAAGGCCTGCTTCACTACCAAGCTCATTTCACCTTTAAAGGCAATCTCCCTCACATTGGTTACACAAGGGATACCCAGAAATTCGGCCAACTGAGGACCTACTTGGCCGGTGCCGCTATCCGCTGTTTCCTTGCCGCAGAGAATCAGGTCAAAATGCCCCATACTACGGATATTACAGGCCAGGGAATAGGCTGTAGCCAGGGTGTCTGCCTCAGCAAAGGCCGTATCACACAGCAGGAAGGCCTCATCAGCGCCCATGGCCAAGGCCTCCTCAAGTGCCTGCCTTGCCTGGGGCGGGCCCATAGTCAGGACAGCCACCTTTCCGGAGTACCTCTCCCTGATCCTGAACCCCTCCTCCAGGGCATTCTTATCAACGGGATTGACAACAGCGGGTATCCCCTCTCGAGTGATAGTCCTGGTCACAGGGTCAAGGGAAATCCTTGAGAAATCCCCTGGATTGGGAACCTGTTTGATGCAGACGATAATCTCCAAGGCCATTCCTAGGCTAATATGCTCCTGCCGATGGTAATCTTCATAATCTCTTGGGTGCCCGCTGCCGGGAAGAGATGGAGGGCATCCCTGAGAAGACGAGTCATATGGTACTCCTCGGAAAGCCCATAGGCCCCCATAATCTGCATTGCCCTCGGAGCCACCCTGTTGGCTAACTCGCAGGCAAGGAATTTAGCCCGGGCAATGTCCGCACCAACCTCCCTAATGCCCTTACCCTGGTCAATCTGCCAAGCCGAATAGTAGGAAACCCATTTCGTTGCCTCGATATCCATGTTCATTTCTGCCAGTGCAAACTGTATTGCCTGCAGTTCGCCTATCGGCTTCCCGTAGAGCTTCCGCTCCTTAGCGAAATTCAGGGCGGCCTCATAACATCCCCTGGCAATTCCCAGGCCGATCCCAGCAACCCCTGTCCGCCCAAGCATACTCACCGCTGCCAGGCCTATGGAAAGCCCCTTTCCCTCCTGTCCGACCAGGTTAGATTTGGGGACACGACAGTTCGTGAAGGCCATTTCGTTGACCGGCGTGGTGCGAAATCCGGAGATATTCTCTCTTCTCACAATCTCAAAACCGGCAGTCCCCTTCTCCACGAGGATCTCGTTGAATTTGTCATCGGTCTTGGCCAGGATGAGGGCAACATCCGCCACCCCGGCCAAGGTGATGTAGACCTTCCTCCCATTAATAACAAATTCATCTCCAACAAGCTGCGCTGTCGTCTGACATGCTGCAGGGTTGGAACCGCCGCTTGCCTCTGTGATAGCATCACACATTATCATCTCGCCTTTGCATAAAGGGGGGAGGTATTTTTTCTTCTGCTCCTCAGTACCATACTCCTGCACAGACCACTGACCCAGATGTCCGGTCTGGAAAAAGAATCCCAATGGTGGATACACCCGTGATATCTCCTCTATGACTATCACCCGTGCCAGGTGCCCCATGCCTGTCCCGCCATATTCCCTCGGGGTTATAATCCCCACAAGCCCCATTTCAGCACACCTCTTGAGGATATCAAACGGGAACTCCCCTGTTTCGTCCAGTTCTATGGCCTTGGGAGATAGTTCACTTTCGGCAAACTGGTGCACCGTCTCCCTCAGCATCTCCTGTTGCCTCGTAAGGGTGAAATCCATGTTTCCCTCCTGTCTAAAATTTCTTGTTGCAGGCCCTTTTTGCCCAAGGGTGTATAGACGAGTGGGCCTTGTGTGTCAAGGAAAAAAGGGGTCAAGAAGACCGATCGATCCCCTTCAGATGACAGGTATCATTGATACAGATCAAGGAGTACCGGCCCCTCCCTTTTTCTATGATGTTCAGTGCCCCTGGGGCCTGATAAAGGCGGCGAAAATGCGTAAGCCCCAATCCAAGGATCTTGCACAATATCGTGAGGTTCGCGAAATGATGCCCGCACAGGAGCACCGATCCATCGGGATAGGCCCTCACGATCTCCTCCACCGCAGCCCAGGCCCTCACCTGAACCTCCTCTAAGGTCTCCCCATTTGGCATCCGAACCGAGGCCGGGTCTTCAGACCACGCCTTGAAGAACTCAGGGTGCTGCCTCATAAGGTCCTTGGCGTAGAGTCCATTGAAATCGCCCAGATCCATCTCCATAAGCCCGTTCCTCTGCTCAAGGGACACTTGATGGTAGCGATTGATCGCCTTAGCCGTCTCAATGGCACGGGCAAGGGGACTTGAGTAAATAGCCTTGAGGGGCTCTTGCCTCAGGGCCAAGGCGAGGGCCTTGGCCTGTGCTCTTCCCCTTTGGTTCAGCTCTGCACCCTGCTGGCCCTGAAACCTCCGTGTCCGGTTCCAATCGGTCTCCCCATGGCGGACCAGTACAATCCGCAGGACCGCTTGATTATCAGCATCCTTCACACAACACTCCCCAGTATTATTGCGGACTACCAGATGGCAAAGGTGTTTTAGCCTGAAGCCCCTATCCCTGTCAAGGCAGAAGGCCCTCCTCTTGTTTCTGTTTGTCCTCTGCGAACAACCAGGTCCATGTTACAATGTTTTCTTGACAAAAGACCAGGGTAGAGATAGCCTCGCACCAGGCAAAACCGAGTCGCCTTTAAGATAATCCTATACAAGAGGTGGAAAGACCATGTCGCAGAGAGTAGCAGTCAGCAAGGTGCAGAGGGGGGACATCGAAGCCGCTGTGCGCCAGGTGATATCCCTGGCCGGTGGCCTGAAAGAGATCATCAAGCATGACTCCAGGGTCCTGGTCAAACCCAATATGTTGAGGCCAGCATCCTCGGGTAGTGGCCTAGTGACAGACGCCCGGGTTACCGAGGCGGTAACCAGGATAGTCCTGGAGCTCGGTCCAAGGTCCGTGGTCATAGGGGACGGCGCAGGTGCGGGATATGACTTTCCGGGCGCTAACACGGAGGAGGCCTTCAAGGCATCGGGCACACTGGAGGTTGCCAACAGGCTGGGGGTAGAACTCCGTAATCTGAACCGTGACAGGTTTGAGGAGATTACCATACGCCAACCCCATGTGATGGAAAAGGTGAGGATAGCGAAAACAGCCCTGGAAAGCGATGTCATCATCAGCGTCCCTGTTCTCAAGAGCCATATCAGGACCCACGTTACCCTGAGCCTCAAGAACATGAAAGGGGTCATGCCCGGGACAGAGAAACGAAAGACCCATCGCCTGGGACTGGATCTGGCCATCGTAGACCTCAACTCGGTGGTACGCCCGAGCTATGCAGTGATCGATGCCACGGTGGGAATGGAGGGGCTGTGGCAGTATCCCCAGGACAGAAAAGAGGTAGGGCTGATCATAGCCGGGCGTGATGCCCTTGCCGTAGACATTGTTGGCACCTCACTCATGGGCATTGATCTCAACAAGGTCATGCACCTCCACTACCTGGCCCAAAAAGAGGGGAAAACCGCAGACCTCGAGCACATTGAGATAGTGGGCGAGCCCCTGGAAAGACATAGACACCATTTCAAGACCGGTTTCCAGGCCTTTGAGGAGAGATTCCCAGGGGTTCATATCCTCCAGGGCGAGTCTGCCTGTAGCGGGTGCACCAACGAACTGGTGAGCGCTATTACGTATATGAAGGAGGCAGGCTACGGGAAAGGGTTGGAGGACCTGAGTATCATCATCGGGAACCCTACCGAGCCCACGGTAAGCGCGAAGACGGCTGTCCTGGGCAAGTGCGCCAAGGACTTTCAGGACCTGGGCCACTATGCGGCAGGTTGTCCACCCAAAGAGGAGGCCATGATACGTGCGCTCTGTCAGGCATGTGCTGCCGACTACGATCAGGTTATTGCCACACGGGATGATGCCCGCCATAAGCTATGGCAGTCATCAGATGCCCTCCTGGAGCGATAAAGGGCACCGGATACAACAGCCTGCTACTTGGCCTGCGGGTGCTATCTCACATGCGGTAAGGGATTAGATGAACATGGAATCATTACAGAAAAATTCTCTACGCGGTAAGCTCGCCTCCGGACTTGATGCTCTCTTTAACCCTGGATCCGTGGCTGTGATCGGTGCATCCTCAACGTTCGCGAAATGGGGACAGATGATCCTCAGCAACATTGTGTCCGGCCATTTTCAGGGAAAGGTATTTCCAGTCAACCCCAGGGAGAAGGTGCTGTGCGGCCTTCCTGTTTACAGGCACATCCAGGATATCCCTGAGACTGTTGACCTGGCCTTTATCACCACGCCGGCACATGCTGTTCCATCGATCTTGGAGGGATGTGCTGAAAAGGGGGTGAAGGGTGTTGTCCTGATCACCTCTGGATTTAGTGAGACCGACGAGGCGGGCAAGAGGCTTGAGAAGGATATTGTCTCTATCTGCCGGGAAAAGGGCCTGACCCTTATTGGTCCCAATACCATGGGTATCATCTGTCCCTATGCGGGTCTTTTCGCCACCGGAACTCACGCAAGGCCCCGGAAGGGCTCAGTGGCCTTTATCTCCCAATCCGGCAATCTGGGCAACCAGCTCATAGACTGGGCGGAGCAGCAGGGGATTGGGATCTCCCTGTTTGTTGGATCGGGAAACGAGGCCGTGGTCACCTGTACGGATTACCTGGAATACCTGGAGCACGATCCCCGTACCAACATTATCATGCTCTACATCGAGAGTGTAGGGGAAGGCAGGCGTTTCTTCGAGGCAGCCCGGCGAATAAACCGAAAAAAGCCTGTGGTCATTTTAAAAGGTGGGCGCACCCAAGCCGGGCAGGTGGCTGCAGCATCCCATACGGGTGCCATGGGCGGAGAGGTGACCGTGTTCAGGGCTGCGTGCCGCCAGGCAGGCCTCCTGAATGTCGCGGTGCCCTCGGAGTTGCTTGATCTCTCTGCTGGATTTTCCTCCTTGCCGCTTCCCAGGGGAAACCGTGTGGGCATTGTTACCCTCGGCGGAGGATGGGGGGTGGTGACCGCTGATGCATGCAATGAAAAGGGGTTGGTGGTTCCGGACATCCCGCCAGAAATCATTGAAACAGTTGGCCGATATCTTCCCCCGTTCTGGAGTAAGGGAAACCCGATGGATCTCGTAGGAACTCGCGATCCCGATGTGCCGCTCGTGGCCGTGGAAGAACTCTTGAAATGGGAGGGGATCGATGCGGTGGTAAGCCTGGGAGTTGTGGGCCGGTTTGGGCTTATTCGTCAGATGATCCAGTCCACCCGTGAGGTTGACCCTTCCGCGTCTCCTGTGTTCTTGGACCAGGTTGAGGCCTTTAGCCACCGATATGAGGAAAAGTACACTACCAGGATCGTGGAGTTCATGGAGACATATGAGAAGCCGGTTATTGGCGTATCCCTGGCCAAGACGGATGAGGGCACCGTCCGTCCGGTGGCTGGAAGGCGATATAGCGGTGTCTTTTATCAAACACCGGAAAGTGCGGTCAATGTGCTGGCCAGGATGGTGTCGTATCAAGCGTTCATCGGTTCCTGATCCCTGGGCATTTTAACCATCCCTTATCGCATATCCCACCTTCTGAGCTTGACCCTGCGTGAAAAAATATGCAGTAATTCAGCGGGTTATTTTATCCTTTTACCCCGCATGCTTTCTGTGATATGGTTACCTCGCCATTGACCTATATCTTACAGTATCTCGCTAATAGGTTTTCCTTCTGTTCTCAGTGTCTTTTGGATACACCAAGATAGGAGGGATCTTATGGGCAAGAACCTGACCGAATATGAATTCGTTGCAAAGGCCATAAAAACACTTCGCAGGCCACCCTATAAAGGAATCCATTCAGTATACAGCGGCTTCAATCAGGCCTTCAGGGAATATTTCAATAAGGACCCTGTTGAGGCTACCAGGAGGTTAGCAGAGGAGGGAAAGATTGCAACCCGACCGGTTAAGGGCGGAGCCATTCTGTATATTTCTGAGGATGCCCCCCGTACAGCAGATGCAAGGAGCGTCCTGAAAACCATCTTAGGGGGGAACGAAGAACCTGAGGAAGCATAGAAAATTTAGATTAAACATATAACAACACAACTACTATCTGGTTTGGTGTTATGTATGCCGGTGGTGTTCTGAAACGGGTCGATGGCCTGACCTACGACAAACTCAAGTATTTTGTCCGTGCCAGCTATGTGAGGCCCAGGAAGATCAGGAAAAAGACCCTCGACTATAACGATTTCTCTGAGGAAGATGTTGAGTTGATCAAACGTGCCTGGGAATTCATCTCCAGGCACCATGTGAGGACAGGCACAGCCTTTGAAAGGGCAAGGGTTAAAGACCAGCAACTCTCACTCAATATGACGAAACAACCTAAAAATTCGCTCCCCTGAATCCTTTATGCCAATGTTCTTCATTGAACATCCCTTCGGTATTCATCTTACCTTCGGTCTGTATTCCAGTCACACTATCGGCAAGGGCAAGCAAGGCTTGCAGAAATGTCAAAAATAAGGATTTGACCCCAATTCTATTCTCCTTCTGCTCCACCCGCTCTAAGCTGGCAGGTTTCTTTGTCACCACAGTTCCCTGCATAACCATACCCGTAGGGGAATCTTTTAGAATGAAAAGTCCTGGACATTTCCCACAAACGCCTTATTATTGACATATAGATCCAATTGTCTAACGGAGAGAAGAAATCATGAAAAAGAGACACATTCTATTCTTGGCCATTGGCATTATCATTTTATCCGTAGGTTGTGCTACCTCCTATAAGCCAAAGCCACTGCCATTTAAACATCCATCCACTTATCCCAATGCTATCCAGGTAGCAGGTGCCACCATCGGCTCGAAGGCCTTTGCCGAGAAAGAAGAGGCCAAAACGGCCTTCGGTTTCGATGTACGAGAAGCAGGCATGCTGCCAATTCAGGTCGTCGCGGATAACCAAGGCAACAGGGGCCTATTCATCGTTGCTAACCAAACGTTTCTTCAGGACAAAGAAGGCAACCTCTGGCCTATCCTATCTGACAGCTTTGCCTATGAAAGGGTAACGAAATACGCCCAAACCAAGAGGATTTTTAAGGAGGGCGCTTATGCTGGCGTCATGTCAGGTGCTGCTGGTGCAATCATTGGAGCAGCTATAGGTATTGTCACTGGGGAAAACGTCGCCTCTGCAGCAGGCAAGGGAGCAGCTGTGGGCGCCGCTGCAGGAGCAACCCTTGGAGGTTTAGGAGGCTATGCCTCAGCGGATGAGGCGCGTAGAAGAGTTATGGAAGATTTTCAGGATAAAAGCTTACAAAATAAGCCCTTCCTGCCCCACAAGCTAAGCTACGGCTTCATATTCTTTCCTGGAGAGGCCCAATCCGCCCAATCGCTGAGGCTACAGCTAGAAGAAGAGGGCACAAAAAAGGTGTTCACCTTAAGCCTAAAATTGTAATGAATCGAAATACGGTGGCCCATAGGTGATCGGGCAGTGGTTTCATTGAGGGTTTAACTTCCTCTGACATCCGATATTGGTGAGTAAAACTTCTGGTGCCTTGCTTATTCGAGACTGTGAGATATCATCAGGTTGATTCAGAGTCCTTTCTCAATCCCTCTCTTCACCAGATTTCCCGGCAAATGCAGGACTTACGACTTCTTGGCTTACGTTACCAGAGAAGTCCAAGACTTTGACAGCTAGTTTAAGGCCCTCTACCTCAACCATTCTGGGCTTTTCAGCTGGTCTTCGAACATCCTTTGTATCTGCCTTCTCCTTTTGGCTATTGTTGAGTATTTTTCCCTACCTTTGAGTATGCCCTGAGAATGAATGTCATATAGTTCCTTGACCACCTTGCTAAACCCACCTCTTAGCTCTTCCCCCAGAAATAATCTCACTATAGTTGACTGATCGTGGACTGGAAAATAGATATCTATGAGTTTACGTCTTCTCTTTTCTGAATTCCCCCATTTATCTAGATCAATGGCTTCCTTAACATACTTATCGAGTCTACTCAGGAACTCTGCAAATGCTTCTGCTCTCTTTTCTACAAGCCATGCCCGATGCCGAGCCTTTCGGTCGGTACGTGAACCGAGAACAGCACCAATCAAGGCAAAGGTGCCTGCGATGAAGGCTGTTAAAAGTAAACCCAAAATAGTCATCTTGTTCTCCCCTTTTTCTTAATAGAGATGCCCTGTTACGTCTTCTTCCATCTTTTTTTACCCGTAGCGTCTTCACAGGTCCGATGAGGCGCAGGGGAATGATCAGGAGCAGATGAGAGTAGTGCTGAGAGTAATCTGCTTTGCTGGAAGTATTTATTTGTCGTCGAAATATGAGATGATCACAATTGACCCTGAACTATCCAATTCATCTGCTATGTACAGAGTCAAGAGATAAGGTGAATCCAAACCAGTCCCGTTCTCCGCGAAACCGCATGCAATCAATCCGAGGTATTAAATTCGGAGTTCGCAGTCTTGCAAGCGAGGCTCTCTCTTATCATCAATATCTGTAAGGATCTGTTTACGCCGTTAGTAGAGAAAATGGCAATCAGCAAGGTCTCATTATACCCAGAATAGAGATATAGGCTACCGAAAACATAGATTTCTAGCTCTATTCCTCGGCCTTCATCCTAGCCTCAAATTAACGAATTGCGATTCACATCTATTATAATTGATGTTTCGCCTGGACTGGCGAATCCATCTTGTGTTCGTCGTAGCGGTGGTTGACATGCGAGTGTGCAAGCAAGAGTCAGTTGTCATCTTTTACGTACGGTAGGGAGAAGCCTTGGAATTTTCTCGTCTTGAATTCTCATGATCAACCGCTCGGTAGTGCCTGTCAACGAGCTTCAAATCCACTTCACTCAGTACAGAAGACCTTCTCTTCATAGACGATAATATGGATTGACAGCTCAATAAGCTCGGAAGACACGAGGAAAAACAGGGTCTTCCCCCAGATGCGCCCAATTTCTCTCGTCGCTGAGATAGAAAGGCGTGGTAGGGAGCTTCATATTGCTTTGGTTGATCGGTATTCTGGGAAATATCCTTCCTGCATCACAGACCTGCGGGTGTGTGAATCCCTATCTTTTTGGTGAAATTCACCAGATTTTGGGTGAAGATCACCGATTTTTATCCATCCCAATGGCAAAGATGCTAAAGTCCGGGCTTGCAAAATGGGGGTCTATATAAGACCCTGAAGC
>CP070704.1:883122-893442 GCA_020349945.1 Deltaproteobacteria bacterium | reverse complement strand
CCCTCCGGAATTTCAGCTCGTATCTTTAGCAGGCTCTGTGGGGGAGTCTTCCCGAATGCACTCAATGGGTCTTCCTCTGACCTCGCAACGCAGGTTCCATGATTGCAATCATATCAACGCGAAACAACTCTGTTACAAATAAAACAATGGTCGCCCCGAGAACCAACAAGACAGGTACTATATCCGATGTCATACCGAAGCCCTCTCTTTAGATTTCTGATGCAGGATTCTGGAGGCACTCAAGAAAAACGCCTTTTCTCTTGTTCAACCACTTCAACGAGGTCGTAGAAGATTCGAGGTAGCTTATTCGATACCCGCTCCCATGAGACGGTTTGAGGTATCTCGAACATAGCCCCTTGTGTCTTGCGCTCCACCTGAAGGATTGCTTCAGCAAGACCCTTTTCAAGAAAGCGCTTGAATTCGGGATGAGAATTGACGAATCTCAAAAAGCTTTCCGTCATCCTGTAGGGGGCGGTGAGGACTGCTCCTGCTTGGAGGATGGAGTTGTGCAAGACATTTTTGACAAGGTACTCTTCAGCGTCCCGGTCGTATTTAAGATTACTGAAACTGGCGTCGTCAGAGTATTTCTTGATCTGCTCTTCGGCAACGGCTTGGTAGGTGATGGCCAAATCCCGGAAGAAGGTATCGGAGATTTCAAGGCCTTCTTCAATGATCAGTGCATTCATGAGGGTAGTTACAATGTCGATTGCCATTCGATTGAGGCCTTTGGCCTGGTCTTCCGGCGAGGCCCCTTGATGTTTGTGATCGAAGGCCCCTTCCGTGAACATGACCTGTGCAGGAGAGGACGCCTTCCGGTAGACTTCAATCAGGGTAAAGATCTCAACGCCCCAGTTGGTGGCGAAGCGCATCTTTTTCAGGAGGTCCACATGAAAGGCAACTTCACCGGAGAGTTGATAATTGAAGCCTAAGAGAAAGTCTATGAGGCGCAACATCTTTTCCTCTTTGCTCTCCGTGAATTTCCGTTTGAGGGAAAGCAAGAGGGGATCAAGCAGGAGCCGCTTTACCCGACCGTAAATCTCGCCCCTCTCAGAGATCCGAGCATAGTAAGCCTTCGAAAAGTCGTAATTGAGAACTACTACCGGATAGAAAAGCCTGTCCAACTGCACTCGCTTAAAGGTGCGTATATCTGCATCGATCAATCCGATAGTCTCAGCACCAAGCGCGATAGCAATCCCGAAACTGAGAAACATATTCTTGCCCTTACCCGGCTCGCTAATCTTGAATCCAGCCTCGTTGAGCTTTGCATAAATGCCACTGAAGCCTGGACCATCGTTCCACTGGATGAGATAGTTCTTAATCCCTGCAGCGGTAACGAGGTCTTTGAGGCGAAACGCATCTTCCTCGGTAGCCCTATCCAGGCCGAAGATAATACTGGAAAGGTAGGGGATGTTTCTTAATTGCCTCAGGATGTTCCTCAGCACAGGGAGGTTTGAGGGGTCCGTATACTCGCTGGCTAGGCAAGGAATAACCAAGACCGTCTTTTTCCACCTGGAATGAAGCCTGAGTTGAGATCTCAGCTTCCTTTGGTCTCGCCGAATTATGTGGAACGTACTTATTCGGATGCTCTTCTGTGAGAACTCGGAAATGGCTGAACTCCTTTTCCCTTATTGGGTTACCTATAAACGTGACGTAAGTCCGATTGGTTGGGAAGCATTCTTTTTGCCGAGATGAGTATAAGGTAGAGCCGGCTGATGTGTCAAGGTGCCCCTTGCATCATCCCAGATCAGGGGCCGGGCTAGGTCAACCTTTGTGCCGTAGCTCGCGCCCACCTCTCATGTGTAGAGGATGATTGAGTCAATGATGCTGGAGTTGATTGAGGATGCCTACTAATCAAAGACTATGAGGGGCTTTATGATCCCATCCTCCTTGGTCTCCATCATGTGAAAGCTTTTTCGGGGTCTCCTTTGCCAAAGTATCCCACTACTGAGATGGTTCCTCTCAAAGGAGGGCATAGCTCCACCTTGGAATCCATTTCCTGAATCTAACTGTTTCCATCATGGCATGAGGAAAAGGAGCCCTACTGCGCCTACTATTATAAAGTAGGAGGCAACCAGATAAGCTAGAATCCTTGGGAAAATGAGAATTAAAATGCCGAATACGATGGATATGATAGGGGCTATCACCCCTGTTGCCTCAATATGCCACATGTCTTTATCCTCTCTTTCTCTTTTAAGTAGCCATACATGGCCTTTATGAGCGGTTCGCCTGTCAATACGGCTCCCCCTGTGCTCCGTGCATGTCTCAGGTGCAGGGCACGAGGAGGAATATGTATCTGTTCCCTATTTCCAAGCTCAGCTACTATACCCCCAATTCGGATCGGAGGTGCAGAAAGTCAAGGATATTCGCACGACAAACCACACCTTCGATCTTCCCGCCTTTAATTACAGGAACCTGATTGATCTTGCCACTTGCCAGCCTGGCAAGGACCTGGCTGCCATCCTCTTCAGGAGAGATAGCTTCCAGTTTATCTCTCGGCGTCATAATCTCCCTCACCACAGTGCTGCTCCTCTTTTCCAATGGGACGCCCTTGACATCCTCTAGACAAACAATCCCGGCGAGCTCTCCTGCCTCAGTCACCAAAAAGGACCTCTCTCTCTTCTTCAGGATGTAATCCTCAACTAAATCATGTACTGAGGTTGAACCTTCTACCTTCTCAAATGTGGCGTCCATCAGGTCTCTTGCCTGGATATCTTTGAGCATTTCCTTCACGATGACTTCACGATATCCCCGAACAGCTGCACTGTGGATAAACCAGCCGATGAGGGCGATCCAGAGGCCATTAAAGAAAAATCCCATAAAGATCTGCCAGACACCCAAGAGGATGAGGAGAAAGGCAAGGGCTTGGCCGGTAGCCGAGGCAATGCGCGTGGCCCGTTTGAGGTTTCCGGTCACCTTCCAGGCGATGGCCCGGAGCACCCTACCCCCGTCCAGGGGGAAACCCGGAACCATGTTGAAGAGGGCAAGGAAGAGGTTGATTACTGATAGATATCTGACCAGGGCTGCCATGGGTTCATTAATCCCCCTTACTCCAGACCACAGGCCATAAAAGATACCGGCAATAATCAGGCTGGAGATGGGTCCTACCAGGGCGATGAAGAATTCCCCACCCGGTGTCTTGGGTTCCTCTACGATCTCGGCCACTCCACCGAACAGAAAGAGGGTAATGCTACGCACCTCTTCACCCTTGCTGCGTGCTACCAGGGAGTGGGTCAGTTCATGGGCCAGAACCGAGACAAACAGCAGCACGCTAGCTGCCAGTCCTACCTGCCAGTATTGCCAGCGGGGCCACCCAGGAAAGCGGCTCGGGAAGTAATGACCAGCCAGGGCCCAGGTGATCAGGGCGAAGATAAAAATCCAGCTCGAGTCGATCCTGATGTCGATACCAGAGAGCCGAAAGATACGCCATGAAGTTCGCATGTTCTAACCTCCACCCAAGTTAAGGGTTCCACATAGATCAAATGCCAAGGTCATGTTCATCCTGAATGCTCCCTACCAGTTCCTCTAAGATATCCTCCAAGGTGACCAGACCGATCACTCCTCCTTCACTGTTGAGGACCACTGCTTGATGGAGCTTCTCTTTCTGGAAACTGCGCAGCTGCGCATCGATCTTCCTGTCGCCCGGTACAAAGTATGGCGGTCTCACGATGGTCTTCAGAGAGCGGGGCTTCTTCCCTTCCATCAACCGGAACACATCTTTCGCGTGGATAAAGCCGACCATATCCAAATCATCTCCCTTTCTAATGGGAAAGCGAGAATAACCGGTTTTTAGAATGACCCGCGAAATTTCCTTTAGAGATGCATCCATATCGAGCACGGTCATTTTGTCTTTTGGCACCATCACTTGGCTTACGGTTTTATCATTCATCGTGAAGACCCTGGAGAGCATCTTCCTCTCCTCAGTGGTAATAGCCCCCTCATCCCACCCCATTTTGATACAGGTTTTGATTTCCTCTTCGGTCATCAGAGGCCCTTTTACCTGAGAAACATCGACCCCTATGAGACGAAGAATCCTGCGGCTTACATAGGTCACTGCAAGTACTACAGGATTAAACAGCACCATGACTACATTGAGGATTGGTGCTGTGAGGAAGGATACCCGCTCGTTGAAATACTTGGCATAGACCTTCGGGGTAATCTCCGCAAAAAGCAGAATAACTATAGTTAGTACGACCGTGACATACGCGACACCCCGTTCGCCCCAAAATCTTATGGCCAGTGCAGTGGCTAAAGCGGACATGGCGACATTCACAAGATTGTTTCCAAGCAAAATGGTTCCGATAAGCTGTTCTGGTCTCTTTAATATCCGCTCCACGAGCCTGGCCCTCATGGGCTTTGTCTCAGCTAGGTGTCTCAACCGGAGTCTGCTCAAGGCCATAAGAGCTGTTTCAGAGCCGGAAAAAAAGGCTGAGGAGGCCAAAAGACCTACCAATATAATGAACGTGAGGATTAAATTTGTTTCAAACATGGCTTTCCTCTATTTCTTGTGGCAGTCCGTGCATTTGGTTGGCCCGGCTTCTTGCTTGTGACAGGCCTGGCACTGGTCCATGACTTCCTTCTTTTCCAGCTTCCCTTGGGCCTTTAGTCCCTCGATGCCCCCTTTAGCTTGAGGAAACAAGCTGTGACAAACACCGCAGTCACCAAGGATGCTCTGGTGTAAATGGTGGGGAAACGGCACGTCTCCAAGATTGCCTCCTTTTATCACCATATCTGCAGCACCCTTGTTCTGAGCGATGGCAGTTGGAGAAGCACCCAGGACTATACCGAGTATTAAAGTCAAAATGAGTTTTGTTTTCATATCAGCCTCCTCTGTATGCGACAGGTTAACACCAGTCAGCAACCCTTGTATGTTTCAGCACATCAGCTATAAGGTCAGAGCCCCTTTTCTCAAACCATCGAAAAAGGATGGTGAGTAGGCCCATACATGATACGAGGCAACCAGCTCAAAGGGGAGATTTCTTGAAGATCTCTTCGACCCCATAGCCGGCCAGTTCACTGGCGGAGAGCCACTTGACCCCTCGCCTGAGCAATCCCTTGACGCCTGAGATGTTCTCCGAAACGGGGCGTTGTGTCTCATCAAACTTGGCCTTCCATAACGTTCTTCCACTCGCCACGTCGATTAGATAGACGCTAAAAGCTACTGATGCCCCGCTATAGTCCCCCGGGGTATCACCAACCCGGTCTCTGAACCTCCAAACAGTGCCAGTGATTATGAGATTTGCACCTAGTGCCTTGCCCAGCCTTGTTGCGAGGGTGCGGGGTGTATCCTTGGCCTCATCTTTTGAAATCCTTTCATAGGCCTCAATCATCTTTTCGAGGGGAATTGGCTTTACTCCGGGTCGATTCTCAAGGGCCTCTTGGACGTAGCGCGTCAAGATCTGATCAGCGTCACTTGATATGCGTTCTTTACTGAAGTAGAGCTCACATATGGGACAGTTCAAGGTTTCCCCTGTATCAGAGTCGGGTTTCCCCTTTAAGAACGGCATCACCGCGATCTTCTCCACTCGAACCGAAGTCAGGTCGGTTTGAGGTTGAGCAGTTAGCCGGCAAGGCATGTATCCATCTACGAGGAGCCACAGGGCAGTCCAGACCGCACTCGTCACCCATGGGGATGCTCTCTTGAGGTTCATGCCAAGATTCCCCTTTCTCGTATGGTTAACCTTTTTTTCCTTATGCCTCCATTTCATATTGTGCTGTGCTTATTTATGGTTTTTCTCTCCGGTTGTCATGGCCAGTTACTTTGGCAACGATATACCCAATGACAAATCCAATGAGCATAGTTAATGGGGTCAATATGATCTGAGACATACTTATTTTCCAGAAGAACAATCGTAAGGATACAACCTGGGTATTTTCAATAAGTATTATGACGAATAGTGCGATTACAACTAACACAACGATGGTTTTGGCTTTCATCATTGATCCTCTCGCTCACGCTCCTCTTGTTTCTCCACCGGAGGTTGAATTGACGGCTCTTCTTCCTTTTTTTCCTCCTCCACCTTCTCCTTGAGTCCCTTATTTTCCTGCTCCAAAGTCTTAACCATTCTCCGCAGATTGAATCGAGTAGAAATTCCCACGAGCATACCGATTATGATCCCAATAATGATGGAAAGATAAAGCAGGCCATAGAGGGGAATCCCCACGGTCTCAATATTGAAATGATAATATAACCGTATCGGTTCGTTGTTTTTTACCCCGAAGGTGATCAGGAATAGGAGGACGATGACTACTATTATTGCCTTCAGGTATGTTTGCATACTTCACCTCCTTTGCCGTAGTCGGCACGAATGCAGGATTGGGTATTCTCTGTGCCTGAAAGCATGGAAAAGACGGAGAAGTCTCTGCTCCTCAGGCGGAGACGTTTTGGTCCTGGCCCCCTTCCCTCTGATCCAATGGCAGAATTCCGGGTCCCCTACCTTGTTTTCCTGGCCGGGGCCTTCCTTTTTTCCTCTAACCACCGTTTCAGATAGTCCCCAGCCACGTCCCTTCCACCTAACCCAAAGGCCAGGGCAAGGGCCAAGGCAGCAGCCCCAAAGGCGATTCCAAAGGCAGAGGCGACGATCTCCTCACCGATCCCCAGCTGGATGAGCGCTATGGCCCCGGAGAAGAACACAATCGCGTAGAGGGCGATCTTCCCCAGCCCATTAGCATTCTTCAGCCCAGCATTGGAGGCTGCTGTTCGTACAACGGCAGATAGCAGGTTTCCAACAAGAAACCCCAGGATCAAGACGATGATTGCCGCCACCACATTGGGGATGTAGAGAAAGATGCTATTGAGGAGATCTGAGACAATGGGAAGGCCCAATGCGTCTAATGAGGCGATGATTACCAGAATCATGATAAACCAGTAGACCAAGGAGCTAATGATCTCAGAGGGGGCCTTAAGGATGTCTCCTTTCCTCAGAAATTCCTTCACCCCTGTCTTCTCTGTGGCCTTGTCAAAGCGGATCAGTTTGAGGAGCCTCTCTACAGCGAGTTTCACCAATCGGGCTATGATCCAGCCTGCCACAAAGATGATAATCGCACCGATCAGCTCAGGGAGGAATGCCGTAATCTTGGTGGCAAAGGCATTCCACGCCCCGGTAACGACTGTTGTAAGCTCCATAATCTGCCTCCTTTCTAATGTTAGCAAAAGCTTAGATATTTGGTGCGTGCTTTATGAGCCTGGGAAGGGCCAGGTTATAATTACTTACCCCCTTTAACCTTTACCTCGATCTGTTTTTTCTTGGCTTCCTCCACCTTTGGGAGGCTTATCTTCAGGACACCCTTCTCAAAGGTTGCCTCGACTTTGTCAGCCTGCACACTGCTCGGGAGTTGGAAGGAGCGTTCGAACGAGCCGTAGTATCGCTCAGCACGGTAGTGGTGCTCGTCTTTCTCTTCCTCCTCCCTTTTCTTCTCGCCCTTGATCGTCAGGATGTCTCCTGAGATACTCACATTCACGTCTTTGGCATCCAGACCAGGTAGCTCAGTCTTAATGATGAAGCTGTCCCTGGTTTCCGACATATCAACTGACGGCCACCACTCTCCGGCAACCCTTCTGGCAAGGGGAGTCTCACCAAAGAACCGATTCCAGATATTGTCCATTTCTCTGCGCAAAGAGCTGATTTCTTCACCAAATGGTCTCCACGGAACTAATTCCATACAAACCACCTCCTCTCTTATGCCCTTCCCAGGCTACAGCCAAACCAAAACAAAGGCCCTATCTATGTTAGGGGAAGAGAACAATCGAATGTTCTTCACCATGCCAGATAGTTCTGATCGGTTGGTTAGATTAGATCTGAGAAGGATTTCTTTCTGGCCCAACGGAACACGTTCCTATGGCTAAATTAAGCAATTTTAGTGCCAGGCAGTGCCAGCCTTGATTTTGCACCAGGGAGGTTAGACACGAGAAATCCCAATAAGAAAGCCACGTAAGGCTGACCTTAGGTGGCCAAGACATCATCATGACCGATTTGGTACCAGTTGCTCAACTAGTGGGGTGGCAGAACTGTCTAAAATTAGACCTAATGAGAAGGTGTAAATTCAGTATTATGCATTAATTTCAGATAATTATTTTATAGTACAGTTTTAGACCTTCATGTACTATTTTGGACTACTGACATGCTCGTGGGATGGTAGAGGACCATACTGCTCGTACTATTGTGAAACTTTTTGCCTCTTTCGCAGGAGGTTCCGCCAACCAGGCACAGGGCGCTCCTCTCTGGCGTGGTAGGATGTTGCCACAAGATCGCCCGGTATCTCCAAACCCTTGCTTTTCAGGATCTCCCGAATGCGCGGCACCAACTGTTGGTCAATGACCCACTGCTGCTGAGGCCAGATTTCGAGATACATCCGAATGAAGTGCTCCCCAGTCTTTAACGAGAGAGGGCTGAGGAGCCGTGGCCTTGTCAGGATCACGCCCTTGAATTGGCGGTATACTTCGTCGCCGATTTGCTGCAACTCAGCAACCCCCTGCTTGGCCGCTTCGGCGCTTTTTATGGCAACGTCGACGAATGCCTGGAGGGCTCCCTTGCTGTAATTGCCTACCATAGCAATGTTGCGATTGGGGATGAGGATGAGCTGACCCAGGTAGTTACGCAGTTTGGTCATGCGTAAACCCAACTCATCAACTATTCCTATCTGCCCCGATATTTCCACCATATCGCCAACGTCAAACTGGCCCTCGAAGATCAAGAAGAACCCGGTTACCATATCCTGAACGAGGCCCTGTGAGCCAAACCCGATTGCCAGGCCAATCACCGACAGCGACGCAAGGTAAGCCTTATAGTTAACGCCGAGTTCTGCCAGGATAAAACCAAAGGTGGTGAAGTAGACCATGTACCTAAGTACGTTGAGGATCAGGGAGTTCATCGTCATCGCTCTATTCTTGTGGCGTGTGTAGATGAATTTCAGTGGTCCCCATTCAGAGAAGATAACAAAATGACTGAGCCATCGCATAACCGTGATGATAAGTACACTGACAAGCATGATAGCCACAATGCCGAGAATGCGCTCGGCCTTCAGGCCTACGGAGTGAGGAGACATGCGGAAGAGTTGTCTCAAATAACTGCGACCTTCAGGTTTGCGAGAGAATTTCAAGGCCTGGCCTAAGTCGCCGCCCGAGAGGGTCAGGAGATCCCCTGCCAAGTCAAACTGATAGCCGACCTCACCGTCTTTTTGACGTAACCTAAGGGTAGAGCCCTCTACGAAATATTCCCCCTTCTGACCGTCAAGACTAAAGAGGCCGTCACTCGTGAGATGGAGATTCAGCTTTATTCTACCCACCTCGGCGACCCACTGGCCGACAATGGCCTCTCTGACCGCGGTGTCTCGTTCCTTACCAATGAAGGCATAGCCACATGCGGTAAAAGGGAGCCATGGCCCTGTAAGAAAAAGGCAGACCAGGAGGACAATCGCCGCCAAACCATAGGGCTTGTACCACGTGCAACCTCGATGACCCACATGATCACATTTCCTACCCAACCGGTAGGTAACCTCAAACTGCTGCTTGCTTACAGGCATCACATGTACCCAATGTATGGCCACTAATCTAAGCTATCACCTTTTCCAGGATCAGGGCAAGAGGAATCACCGCTGTCTGCACCAAGGCGGGCGCCACATCAAACAATTTTTTCCTAGACAAATCGGGCCAGTATCTTCTTCACTTCAAACACCACGAATCCTAAACTTCCTAAACCTGTTAGTATGGCCCAGTCTTCTACCCCTAGAGGTGTTATCTTGAAGGCGAGGTTCAACGGGGTGTAGAGGATGAAAAACTGGAGAGCTGCTGCAGCCGCGACTGCCAGTATGAGCCATTTATTAGAAAAGAGCCCTATCTCATACAGTGGATATGTGTCTGATCTGCAGCTGAATACCAGGAACAGTTCGAAGAATATGAGTGACATCAGGGCCATGGTCCTTCCTTTTACAATATCGCCATTGACGCTGTCCCACCCGCACCCCACCAAAAACCCTGTCATCGTTACGGAGAATGCAAGGATGGTTACCACTATCAAGAACGTGATGGAGCCTTTGAGTATTGTTTCTTTCGGGTCCCTCGGTTTCCTCTCCATTATCTTCTTGTCCGGTGGGTCAACGCCCAGGGCCAGGGCTGGTAAGCTGTCTGTTATGAGATTAATCCACAGTATTTGCACCGGGAGCAACGGCAGGGGCATTCCAGCAAGGAGCGCGAAGAGTATGACTGCTATTTCGCCGAGGTTTGCTGACAGCAGGAATTTTACGAACTTCCTGATATTGTCGAAGATTATTCTTCCCTCCCGAACAGCCGCTATGATAGAGGCGAAGTTGTCATCTGTGAGGACC
>CP070704.1:857421-883022 GCA_020349945.1 Deltaproteobacteria bacterium | reverse complement strand
AATTCGTGGAGGGCTTTGATGTTCTCCCCGAGGTGTATCCGGCTGTCACCATTTTTGGATCCTCCCGCTCTCACCCTAACAGCGGTAACTACAAAACCACGCAAACGGTTGCCCGGCTATTGGTAGAAAGCGGTTTTAATGTCATTTCCGGCGGAGGCCTCGGGGTCATGGAAGCCGCCAACAAAGGTGCGGCCGAAGCAGGCGGCAAATCGGTAGGGCTCCATATTCACCTGCCCAACGAGCAACGGGCAAACAAGTATGCAAACGTTCGCCTCGATTTTAAGTACTTCTTTACCAGGAAGGTCATGTTTGTGAAATACGCCGTGGCCTATATTATCATGCCCGGGGGTTTCGGAACCCTTGACGAGCTTTTCGAGGCCCTTACGCTGATTCAAACCAAGCGGATTAAGTCCTTCCCGCTTGTTCTCATCGATTCTCGATACTGGCAAGGCCTGATTGACTGGATCAAGGGCACCCTGATCAAGGAGAGGGCCATATCCGAATCCGACCTGGATATCATCACCGTGGTGGATACGCCTGAGCAGGCAGTCAGGATCATAAAGAGGCGGGTGATTATCTGAGGGTAGTCAACTAACGAAGCTCCGCCTTGGCCCTAGGGCCTGTGGTGGGAATTCCCGAAGCCGTCAGATCGACTCAAGCTTCATCCAGCAGGCTGCGCACCACCTTATCATAAGGGGTAACAACAGGAGTGCCATCTTTTATGATGAAAAAGACCGGCACTTTCTTATTGGCTGTGTCTTCGATGTAAAAGATGAGCTCGACTGATACACCCAGTGCTCTGGCGTCACCTTCTTACTTTTTGAAGAGCGTCCCCATCTGACGCTTCCCGATTCACCACCACGTTGAGTGGCGCTGACCTGCCTTCTTTATCTTGCCCCATGTATAGAGTTACATGCGGGAAGGGAATTTCAATGCCCTTTTCATCGAATGCCTTCTTCAGCCTTCTATTAAACTCCCGTCCTACCGCCCATTGTCTGACCGGCTTTGTCTTCGTGCGCGCCTTAATAATAATAGCTGAATCCGCAAACTGGTCCAGGCCCAGGATTTCAATCGGTTCGAGTATATCGTCCTTAAGTAACGGATCGCTGCGTAGTTCTTCATCCACCTGCTTCACCACTTCAATGACTTCGTCCACGTCTTCCCTGTAAGCGACGCCGATATCAAACACATAACGACCATAGTCCTTTGTCATATTCGTGACCACTTGAATCTGGCCGTTGCGAACGAAGTGAACATTTCCAGCGAGATCCCTCAGGACCACCATTCTCAGTGTTATTTTCTCAACCAGACCACCTTTATCAGCAATCTGCACCACATCCCCCACACGAATCTGGTCTTCCGCTAATATAAAGAATCCACTGATCACGTCCTGTACGAGGCTTTGTGCTCCAAAGCCAACAGCCAATCCGACAATACCTGCAGCAGCTAGGATGGGTCCAATCTCAATACCAAACTCCCCCATCACCGTGATCGCAGCTACGATAAGGATTCCGATCACCAGGATGTAACGAATAACAGAGCTAAGGGTATCCGCACGTTTCTGGAACTCGGGGTCCCTTTCTCTCTTCGAGATTGGAAAAATCCGGGTAGCGATAAATCGAGCCACCCTGAGGGCCACTAATGTGAGGATTACGATCAGCAGAAGCCTTAAACCACTGCTGAGAAGCCATTGAGTAATGAGCTCAAGGTACCCTTTAATCTCCATAATCTCCTCCTTTCACTCCTTGCATGTTTTTCCGAGTCCCTGATTCGGGGTAAGGAATTTTCGAGGCCATTTAGGACCTGTCGAGACTAAGTGCTTCGATTCGCAATTACGCTCACGTATTGTGCAAGGCTATGGGACCGTTCTTGCTCACTCGGCTCGGCCGAGCCTTCGTCCTGAGCTCTGGCCGAGGGGCTCGTCGCGGGCAGCACTAAGTCCTGAGTGATAAATTCGTTACCGAATTTATGAATCGAAGGACTAAGCTCACGGAAAGTGCCCGGTCAGGAGAGGGTGGGTGAGGTTTGAGTGCTATTCGCACTCGAAGTTCCCTAGCAAAACAAAGATGCTTTTAGAGCCACTTTATGCGTTTGAACCATCCAATCAGTGCCACTGCAATTCCTGCAAGCGATAGGGAAACGATTGCAAACGCCCACTTATTTTCCCCTCCTGGTATTCCACCTACATTAATTCCCAGCAGACCGGTGAGAAGCCCCAATGGCAAAAATATTGCCGCTATGATCGAAAGCAGATAAATGGCCTTATTCATCTGTTCCGATAAACGGTTGCTCAATTCCTCCTGGGTGATTGCGGCACGCTCGCGAGCTGAGTCAATATCTTCAACGAAACGCGCCGTACGCTCTGCTATCTCTCGTAGTTGAGCCTTACCCCTATCATCTAACCAGGGGATGCGCTCGTTCTGCAAGCGTGCAATAACATCTCGCTGAGGGGCAATATACCGTCGTAGGCTGATTGTCTGACGTCGTAAGTCAGAGAGCTTTGGCCGAAGTTCGTAACTCTCAGCGGTAAGGACCGCGTCCTCCAGTTCATCGACGCTATCGTCAATTTCCGCTACCACATCTCCCATACGATCGGTGATTCGCCGGCACACCATGAGCAAGAAATCAGCAGAGCACATTGGCCCGCTACCGGATGTAATCGCATTATGAATGTCATCGATCGCCATAACCCGCCTGTGTCTCATGGTGATGATGCGATGTTCGGTGAATAACATGCGCAATGAGACCATATCCTCAGGGTCGGAGCCGGGGTTACAATTTACCCCTCGGAGTATCAAGAGAAGCCCTTCTTCAGATAC
The DNA here is from genome assembly GCA_020349945.1 of Deltaproteobacteria bacterium. Classification (GTDB taxonomy): domain Bacteria; phylum Desulfobacterota; class DSM-4660; order Desulfatiglandales; family B25-G16; genus JABXJZ01. The sequence continues at coordinate 880,203 of CP070704.1, read as the reverse complement.
AAGGCATCGGGGCCGTGTATCTTCAGCTAGTAATGATTCGACTAACAGCAAGCTAAGGCCGCTCTCCTTAGATAGCCATCTTTGAACTTTTTCACTGGTATAATCAAGGTGTAGCCAAAGAGTACCTTGCTCGGCAGACCATTGCCTGAGGCGTTCCTGGTCGATTGCGTGTCCACCAGCCTTACCGTCGAGTATGTAAGCGAATACGAAACCGTCCTTTTCACTCATGGTTAGCCTCCATGTTATTTATGTCAGCCTAAATCTTCCCAATGGCAATAGGGAGAAATTTGAACCGATACCTGTAATTTCGATACGTGAGAGAGGGAATTTACCTTAGGTAAAATCTACTAAAGGAAGACGAAATTGTCAAAAATACCATCCTAGAAAATGGAACACATCATATTCGCTACTCGTCGTCTTTTACTTTTCCCGGGACGTGAGCCTTGTGTTCGCTGAACAGGCCAGTAAAAAGGTTGAAGGTAGCTCCTGCGATCGGCTTCAGGTGGCTGACACGGAATATGAGTTCGTGGTCACGAATCGGCACTACGGGTCGGACCTCTTTGAACCTGTGGAGGAGAAAGCCTGATGCGACAAGCCGCATGAGCCCTGACAGGAGAAAAATCACAGGCAGAGAAGAGATGGGTTTCCAGGTCCAGGGGCCCAGGGGATAGGACTCCGGCAATTGAGTGGCCACATAACCCCCTGCAACCGATCCCACAAAGACGCAGATGCCATTGACCAAACCTTGATAGGCAACACAGAGGGCGCGCTTTGGAGGAGTGACCGCGTCAAACATAAAATTGGCCGAGGCCAGATTGAAGCCCGCCCATACGAAGCCGCCGTAAATCTGGATAAGGACGAGATAACCGATGTGGGGTGATACAATCCAGAGTATCGGGACTATGGCAACACCCCACCCGCAGACGTTGAGGATTTTCTTGTTGCCAAATCGATCGCTCAGTTCACCCCAGTACCGGAAGGCAAGGAATTGGGTGACCGTGGCCACGGCGGTAACGGCGGTAAACTCTACGTAGGAGAATTTCAGGTTCCTCAGCATATAAAGGGCAAAATAGGGCGCTGAAAAGGCGACACTGAGGTTGATTGCTCCGACAAAGAAGGCGAATTTTGCGAAATTGGAATGGGGTGAACGGCGCAAAAACTGGCGGAAGGTGAATGCCTCCTCGGGTAGGATCCGAAGCTCCGGATCTTCGTATCTCGCAAGCCAACGAGCGGAGTTCAACCGGGCCAAGAACGCTGCTACGAAGATAATGAGGTACCCCGCCTCTGCCACGTTCTCCCTTTCAAAGACGTGCAGGGTAATCCCTGCGAGGAGAAGTGCGATAAAGGTGCTCATGCCGGTTAGCCGATTGCGGTTCCCGAAAAAGCGGCCCCTTATCTCGGACGAGACCAGGTCTCCTATCAGGCTGTTCCAGACGGGTACCACTGCTCCGTTGGCTCCGTGGTATAGCGTGACGAGGCCGATCAGGAGGAGAACAGGTATAGCACCGCTTCCAAGAAGAAAAGGCAGGAATGCCATGGGGATCCAGACTGACGCCTGAACCAAGACGCCGGTGAGCACCACGGCCCGCCTGCTGCGGAACCGGGGCATGGCCCGGGCGCTGGCCAACTGCATAATTGCTCCAAAGAGCTGGGGCAAGGTGGCCAGAAGCCCTACCTGGATGGTGGTAGCGCGCAGGAATATCCCGAAGGGTCCCAGGTAGGTCTCGCCTGCACCCATCATGACTGCATGAGATACCCCGTCTCGGACTGCTGCGCGAAGGGAACCGTTCTTGGGATCCTCATTGGTTATGGATTCAATGGATGCTGTCATATCCTTCATATCTTTCCCAAGACGATACAGAAAAGAGGACCATCAACTGATGAGCCGTGGGAGGAGACTTCATACCATGGGTTCAGGTGGGAATCAATGGCTATCCGGTTTCTCTTCGCCTTTTTCAGGCCCCCTAAAGATGCCAGACAAAAAAAGTAGGACGCTCTTCACTATTTCAATATCTCATTTTTAAAATGTCTTGAACATGTGATATCGTGCCAAGATCCATGCTTTTCAATATGTCGCGCTATCCTAGCCATATCTAAGGCCCTCGATCCATAGATTCGATGACGTATTTATTAAAGTTCGGCCGAGGCGAGTGAGCAATCGCCCATGTCATTTATTATTCATGGGGATACCTGATAGTGTTTGCGAATCGAGCTTGTTTTTCTCGATTAAGTGCCGCCTCTAAATACGAGTATGATCCGAAGCCGGGGTTTTTTCGGCTTGGCCATTGAGATCAGTCACCCTTTTCTGAACCATGGAATAGGCCTGCCATAGCAGCAATTTTTTTTGGAGGTGCCAGGAGGACAAGTATATCGTTTGCACGAAATGTGGTCTCTCCGCCTATATCGGACAATATTTTAGAGTCTCTGCGTATAGCCAGCAAGGTAACACCATGCTTCTTTCTCAATTCAATCTCAGCAAGGGACTTTCCGACCAGTGATGATCCTTCATGTATTCGAAGCGTGCTGATTTCGAAATCGGGAAGGTGAAGTCTCAGATCGGAAAAGGAATCTAACTCCCTGGAAAGGCTCCGGAACATCTCGTAACCATCTGCCCTCACCTCAGCGATGAACGTGTCTATTTCATCTCTGGGTATGAGATATTTGCTTAGGACGCGAGTAAAGATCTCAACTGATGTCTCAAACTCCTCGGGGATAACCTCACTAGCCCCCAACTCATACAGGGGCTTCACTTCCGTGAGAAAGCGGGTTCGTGCGATAATGTAAATCTTCGGGTTAAGCCTGCGTGCTATTTCGGTAATTCTCCGCGTTGCCGCGGGGTCGGAGATAACCACCACCAGGATCCTCGCATCTTTAATTCTTGCATGCTCGAGGACTGCCTCCTGGATTGCATCGCCATAGTAAATCGGCTCGCCCTCTAATCTTTCAACCCTCACTGTCTCAGGATTCATCTCTATGATCACATAGGGGATGCCTGCTACCCTGGCAGATCGAGCCACGTTCCTCCCATTAACACCAAAGCCAATGATAATAAGATGATCTCTCAGGCGGATTCCCTCACCGGCACCATCTAGCTCAGGCACGAAATATAGGCCGGATTTTAACCTTCTTGGCAGGGGCGCCAGCAAGGCAAGATCTGCAAGGCGGGGAGCCAGGGCCATAATGAATGGCGTGGTTGCCATGGTCAGCACAGACACGGCCAGGAAGAGTTGATAGATATTTATGGGAAGCAGGCCATATTTGACTCCGATCGTAGATAGGACAAAAGAAAATTCCCCGATCTGACTGAGCGCCAGTCCCACTAAAATAATTGTGCGAAGTGGAAATCCGAGTAATGTAGTAGCAGATCCGGCGATTATCGCCTTTAGGGTCAAGACGCAGAGAGCAATCGCCGCAATGAGCCCAGGCCGTTGGTAAAGGAAGCCGACATCCAGCAACATGCCAATGGAGATGAAAAAGAAGCTCGCAAAGATATCCCGGAACGGCAGGATGTTGCCCAGTGCCTGGCTGCTGTATTCAGATTCGGATATGATGAGGCCGGCCAAGAATGCACCGAGGGCAAGGGATAGACCCGCATGATAAGTAAGCCACGCAGCTGCGAGACACAGGACTACAATGCTAAACAGGAAAAGCTCACGGCTCCGGGTATGGGTTATGTGATACAGTAACTTCGGCACAATCCATCGAGCGCTAATGATTACTAGGAGGATGATGCCGATTCCTTTGGCTGAAAGCATAAGGAGGGATTCCACTAAATTTCCCGTTGATCCAGCCAGCACTGGCGTAAATAAGATCATCGGGACAATAATGATGTCCTGAAAAATCAAGATGGCAAGCGCTGTTCGTCCATGGGGGCTCTCAACCTCGGCCTTTTCTTGAAACAGTTTTAGCACAATGGCCGTGCTGCTGAGGGATATGAGAAACCCTATGAAGATTGATTCACCAAAGCTGCGCCCAATGTGCCTGGCTATAGCAAAGGCAGCGGTCAGAGTTAAGAGCACCTGCAGTGATCCTCCGATCAGAACCGACCTCTTGATCTGCAACAGGTTCTTTAGTGAGAACTCAATGCCAATAGTAAAAAGGAGCAGCACAACTCCAATTTCTGCCAAAATTTTAACTTCACTGACCCCACCTATTAACCTCAATCCATGCGGACCTGCCAATATACCGGTCATAAGATAGCCCACAATTGGAGGCACCCGAAACTGATGGCAGATAAGGAGGACCCCGATGGACAGACCAAATATGATAACGATGTCTTTCAGGAGCGGTATTTCCATATGCGATCAAATCCCTCAGCCAGAAAACGCTCTTCTTTCCTTACCTCAAGATATAATCCTGCAGAGGATAGGGGCGCACTGTTAACAGATAACACTTCGCCATAGCGCCATCCAAAGTCGTTCAGGACTAAGCCATGGACCTGTATATATTCCGCTGTCACACTCTCCCGCGATATCCTTGCGTGCATCATGTCTACTAAAGTAGTATGCCGCCCGCAACTCTTAATGAGTCAGCCGTCGCTCCAAAGGCCCGGAGTATCAACTCTCCAGATATCGCAAAAATGATTGCTAAAGTGCATGCTATCGTGACAGCGCGCTTTGCTATATCTCTCCTTTCCGTAGCATTCATACTGGATTTACGACAGTGAATATTGATGCGAATGCATGGAGGAGAAAGGTTATTGCTTCCATATTATTGCTATCCTGTACGGTCACTCGGAACCGCGTGTGGCGGATGGTTGGAACTCCCTCTTGCTTCCTCATCCTTGGCATTGGAGGCTGCAATTTTTTCATGGAGCAAAGCAGTGTCCGGACGATAGCGAACGTGGGTCGATGGGATTGCAAAACGGACACGGGGGTAAGCTCTTGCAAATTCCCGGAGCAAAATCTCTACGATCCGGGTCGAGATTTCCTGTCGCTCTACCGCAATGGTATTGTATCGCAATCGTACCAGAATACCCCAGTCGAGAAACTCAGCCCGAATGAATGGTGCTTGGTTGGTTTCGGCGATGATTTTCTTTGTTACCTCCGTGGCCACCTCAATCATGATCCTCTTCGCCTCATCCCAATCTGAGTCAAACGTCAACCGCACGGGCACCTCGTCTAACATATATTTCTGGTCTAAGGTGTAATTGATGATAGTGTTCTGGAAAAGAATGGCATTGGGGATTAAGATTCCACGGCCCGAGCGCTCCTCTCCACCGACAGAACCTCCAACCTGGTTCAACACTACATGTGTCAAGGAGATTGAAGTGACATCTCCTGTGATGCCGGCAATCACTACACGGTCTCCGATCCGGAAGGGCTTTTTCAGGATGATCATGAGCCACGCCGCGAGCCCGGTCACGGGTTGTTGCAGAGACCAACCAAGCATCATGCCAAAAAACCCAGCCGTCAGACCCAAAAGTCGGAGAGATCCTGACATGGCAACGATTACGAGAATTGCGATTACGAATTTCCATACGGAGTTCCATACCTTCATAAAGTGAGTGGCATTCTCTTTGCGGAATGCCTTTTCCTTTACATGTTTCCGCATCACCTTGGTCAGGTAGGCCTTAAGGTTAAGCAGCACGATCAAGGTCACCACCGTGATAATAACCGGACGATATGGCGATCCCGATCCCATGTAGTGTTGCCACTGGTGCAAGAAAAATCCAATCGAGTCCTGCTGAGACTGTGCCTTAGGCTCTGGGGCCGCCTTTTTATGCTCCGCTCCTTGCTGGTAAGGCAGTTGAGCCAAAGAGATGGAACTTAACGACAATATACAGAAAAAAAGTACGCTTCTCACACCTGTAGAGGGGTTGTAAAGAAACGCCTTCATCTGTGATATCCTCCTTTTCAGGGTAGGTAAATCCTCTCTCTCTTCTATGAAGTGCCTCAGAGTTGAGTCTTTACCGGTTGTAGGTAGATTCATGCTATCGCAATACATTGTGCCGCCATTATAGGCCATTGACGACTGCTTCGTTACTTACGTCTACTCCCTTTGTAGCACACCGCTCCATATTCTCAGTGCACAACTCAGGCTCACAAATCCGTGCGGAGACAGTGAGAGAAACACAAGATCCAATCCTGAATCTTTAGACTACCCCAATGGAGCCCTCTGTTTCAATCATTCTTTCAAGGCCCCTTGAAAGAATTTTTTACGATTCTTTTGCCTCAGTCCCATCCGAACAGCTGATACAAAGAGAGGGTGCTTCTTTTCGCGATTTGGGGCCTACTGTGGGCTCATTCAGCGGAGTCAGGTTAGCTTGATTCTCGGAAGTGCTGCCACAGTCTGGACAGGTGGGTGTGAGGGTCGGCCATATATTCTTTGGCGCTTATGTCGATGAAGTCATTTATTGCATCCCCTGGCTGGCCAGAGCGTATTGCCTTAAGCCAGTCGACCTGCTCCTTTGGCTCCAGGTCTTGATCAAGGAGACCAATCCGCTCGAGGCCAGACCGCAGGACCCAGGGCGGTTGGGTGCAAAGCCTGGAGTCCGGATCAGCCAGGCTCAACCAGGTTACGCCGGCCAGTCCTTGGCCGGCTAACCTCTTACCGGCCTCCAAAATTTCTTCAGGGTCGGCGGCCTTATCAAGCATGCCCCAACCGATCTCGATCTGTGTTGGCTGCCCGAAAAGCCATCGGCCCAGGGTTCCAAAATAGGCTGCCACCAGAAGTTCTCCGGCCAGATCGCTGATCTTTTCCATGCCCGCGGGCTGCTTTTCACCACCACTTATTCGCAGGCCATCTACCTTACCGGTGAGTGTTTGACCTATCTCCGGGTCTAGAAGTTCCGACCAGCCCAAGCCTAGGTAAATGCTTGCGTTTTCGTCATGCTCCCGGATCCCGGCCATAAAAGACCTAAGAACCAAATCAGCTCCTTGAACGTCGGGCCGCGACCACTCCAAGGCCCGGTCCAGGATGACCCAGCCCGTTAGGGCGGAGTGCCCGCTCACAGCCGCTACCAGGTCACCGAAAATCCTTATCCTTTTCTGGATCAAGGATGGGTCTTCCCACCAATCAATGGGCCGCAGGTTTCTAACCCTCCCGTCCACAAACACGGGCCCAGCCGCAGGGTCTCTGACCGGTTTGACCAGATAGGGAGCGCACCAATCAAGGCCCAGGACCCGTTGGGCAGGGGCGATCAGCCATACCGTAAGCCCAGCCTCGTCCACCTGGTCAAGGGCCTGGATGAGCCCATCCAAAAAGACCACTTTAACCCTGGAAGTTCCCAGCAGGGACTCCTCCAGCACGGGCAGCATAAGCCGCTCAAAGCCCAGGCCCTTCGCCACCCTGGCTGCTTGGCCCAGTCGAGTTGGTTCAGGTGGCTCAAGAGTGGCCATGCCCCTAACTGGACAGATATATGTGGCCGAGATCACCGTGGTGCTCAACTAACATTATCTTAGGAGGAAGAGGCTTTGTTCAAACCTGTCTCAGGGTAAATTCCTTAACAAAGTATTATACCAGCTCGAGCGCGAGGTATGGTATCTTTTATTTTAGATACGAACCCGCAATAAACTCGTATTGGCATTCTATAGTTGCCTGCGTACCCCTATGGGGGCATTGCGAGCAATTCCAGGATCGCCAGGAATTTTCTATTGCGTAATCGAGGCAATCGCTATAATTTGGACAATAGATACTTCTATCTCCCCGTTTGGGTATCGGGTTAGCTTTTGGATCCATTCCATGCTCCATTGAAAGATTATCTTATATGATATGAGGATTCGCCACGAGATTGTTTCTCACGTTTCTGAGAAAGGCTGGTGTTGATGTAACTTCCATGCTTCTCCTGATCAAACGCCTTATCGAAACTCTAAATCCGGTACGAGTTCCAAGGATCTGCCTTACTCAGCTAGCTAGAGCCAGGATCGCAATAGCCATGCCAAATTGATAACATCTTGATATTTATTGACTTTCTGTATCTTACGCCGGTATGACACGAATTATCAGTTCTTATGCTCGGCGAAAGACATGGAGTCTGACTTACACAGAAATCTTGGTATTTTCTTAACTCGTTGAAAGCAAGAGAAAATCCAAAGTTAGGAACTCAAAATTCCGATATGTTTTGTTTTCGGAACTTAAAGTTCTCCTTAGCGCAGATTTTCCAGTCATAGCTGATGAGCGTTTGATGACTCTGCTCTTACTTGCCGGCTGCTTGTCCAAATGTTCTTTATGGTGACTCGGGGGGTTTTGCGGCTTCATCAAGAAAATCCAGGAGATGGTATGGCAGTGGCTGGCGCAATTGGTTAGCCGAAAACTTGAACCTCCGTGTATGAAAATCTATACTACCTATTTGTAGGGTATTCACAGGTGAAATCTGAATGACTCCTAGATCGTCCGAGTAACAATGCAGGAGGGGAGTGAGCGATGAAAATTGGCTATGTATCAACATACCTCCCCCAACAGTGTGGGATAGCTACCTATACAGACTATCTTATTCATGGCATCAGAAAGGTGGACCCTACCTTAGAGATAAAGATTATTGCCGAGCAGGGAGCATCCCCCGTTAAAATGGATAAATTTGAGGTAATCCCCTGCTGGGATAGAAGTGAGAATTATGTGAAACCTATCGTTTCAAACACGGGGGCCGTGGATGTAGTTCATATTCAACATGAATACAGTATATACAAATTTGATGAGAGATTACCTTCGGTACTCCAAACGCTGCGTGCAGATACCAAGAAGATAATAACCATCCATTGTGTAAGGCCGGCTCAATTCTCTGAAAGAGGCGCAACAGATGAGGACTTTGCTGCAAGAATCGCCAGGCTTGCAGACGAGGTAGTTGTCCATGTCCCAGCCCAAGAGGCGATTCTAACAAGGCTGGCAGTACCACCAAAGAGGATTCATGTTATCCCTCATGGTACGGAACTCAGCGATCAGGACAAGGGAAATTCGCGCAAAAGACTGGGGCTTCCATTGGATGCAAAAATCCTTCTCATGTTCGGATTTATCAAGAGACACAAGAACGTACACATTGTACTTGATGCTCTCGTCGAAATACTGCGAAAATTAGCTGATGTGCACTTGTTCATAGCTGGAGGTCTTGCTCCTAACGCTTCGAAGACAGATAGAGACTACCTAGAATTTGTGGACAAAAGAATAGAGGAGCTAAACCTTCAAGAGAATGTCATCTATCCTAAGGAATTCTTTCCAAACGAAGATGTCCCATATCTGCTGAGAGCCTCTGACATTGTCCTCTTTCCTTACTACGAGGAGGATAGATCTGCCTCTGGATCGTTTCATCTGGCCATAGGGGCGAAGAGGCCTACTATTGCCTCGAGAATACCCAAGTTTGAAGAGCTGAGAAATATCTGCGATGATTTACTTGTCCTTCCCTTTAATTCGTCTGGAATTGCCGGGATAGCTGTCCGTATTTTTGAAGACCGAGAGTTTCGGCGATACGTTGTCAATCGTATTGAAGAGTATAGAAATCTCACCTCCTGGCAAGCTGTAGCAAGACAGCATCTGGAGCTGTATAAAGAGAAATAAGATGAATGAGCACTGCTATCTGGGTGGGCTACGCGAATAACCATGCTCGAGGGGAATCGTAAAAGAATTGATAACCTTATCTAAAAGAGCTGTGTTCGGGAGTAAAATGGATTCTTTTCAAAACTTAGGGGATGGCAAGACCTTAGAATTAGAATCAGGCGAGACCGTCTTCAAGCTTGATTCCTGTGAAAGGAATCCGATTGTGAGACCTCAAGACCTGGGCCTTACATGGAGGGAGAACGGGGAGTTAAAAATCGGTGCCGTTTTTAATGGTGGATCAGAATTCTTTCAGGACAAGATTATGCTTTTACCGAGATGTCATAGAAATTACAGAAAGGCGAGATTCTTTGACGAAAGGCTCGGCAGAGAAAGGGACTGTCTAGAAGACTATATCTCTGAGGTTTGGCCTTTGATAAGCCATAATGGCATTGACTTTACTCGATTCCGGAATGTGGCCATTCGCGGTGATGGTACTGATCACCAAGACTTCATCTACGGGATAGAGGATATACGGATTATCAGGCATGAAGGGAGTTATCTGCTGGTCGGGTGTGGAAAGGTAAAGCCACCATTCAAAGGTTCAAATGCAGACCGAATCGCCATCTACTCAACTGAAGACTTTGTAGACATCACCTACCATGGCATAGTCGAACCCTTTGACTCCCGTAATGCTGTTGCGTTTCCCGAACAGGTGAATGGGAACTCTTATATATTGCTCCGATTTCATCCCAATATACACATTGGTGTGCTGAAAGCAGGTATTGATCAATTACTTAATCCTGGCAAAAATAGAGATCAGTGGAAAGAAATCTATGGGCAACGAAGCGAAAATTTGCTTTTGAGAGCAGGACTCCACCCACACGAGAATGAGAAGATTGGCCCTGGGCCACCGCTCATTAAAACGGATAGAGGATGGCTTCTCATCTATCATGGTGTTGGCAAGATAGACGTCAATATTTGCAAGGCATATGGGCTGTCAAGAGCCATAGAAAGAGGCTATTCCATCTGTGCTGCCCTTTTGGATTTAAACGAGCCCCAAAAGGTCATTTGCAGAACCAAAAGCCCGATCTACATTCCCTCAGCTGCCTATGAATTATACGGCAGTGAAGAGTATCCAGTGGATATCCCTGCTGTTGTTTTTCCTGTGGGCGCTGTTGTAGTCCAGAACAGATTACTCATCTACGCTGGAGCTGCTGACAAGTACACTATCCTTTTAGGTTGTAAGGTTGATAAGCTCATGAATTACTTATTTCAGTATTGCAGATTATGAAGTACTCCGTTGGTCCTCCGTGGCTTTCTTCGATATTCCAGTAGACTGATTGATCTCCTCTTTTTGTGCTCGTCGATTTCGTCTCCCGGTGCTTGGTCGACTCTCTTCATCGCAGAATGGAATGGGTTCAACTAGGAACTCTGAGTTCCGAGAGCTTATTCTCGGAAATCGATAACCACTGGATATCAATGAGTTAATAGGTTGGCTTGACTATTGCTACGTAAGGATTAGATTTAATTTACGGTACATGATTTGGAAAGAAGGTGATCGAGATGAAGATCGCAATGATGTCGGCATGGAATGAGGATTCCGGCGTTTCGATCCATGCCGAATTGATTGGACGTGAATGGGTGAAGGCGGGCCACGATTTGAAGGTGTTCTCTTTTTTCACCCATGACTTTCACGGAACGGCCATTGTGGGGGACGACGAAGATTATGTGGTGCGGTGTTTTACTACTTCCGGATCAAAGGATCCCTATCTTGATCCTCGCCCCATCTTGGAGGCCGATTTCGAAATCTTTGTTACACAAGACCTGGGTATGATCCCAAAGGATCCCTTAGGAAAGATATTTCATCATATTCAGAGAAGGGCAGCTACACTAACAGTGATCCATGATAATAGCCCTTCACCTGATCCATCCTTCTACCAGTTTGACTGGGACCGCATCGTATGCTTTGACCGACGTTATGAGGAATTCCTGAAAAGATACTATCCCAAAGAGAAGATCAGTCCGATTCCCTTTCCCTGTATGCCGATACATAGAGGGGACAAAGAGGCCGCCAGAAGGAAATTGGGTCTTCCTCAAGACAAGAAGATCATTCTGATCTTTGGACAGAGGCTCAAAGAGCACCTTCCTGTTATACCTCTTATTCGAGAAGTCGCCACCCATTTCCCTTGCATGCTCCTGGTGGTCTCCCAAAAAGACTTAGGTGTGTTGACAGGAATAGAGATGGGGGAGATGGAGATCCGGCAAGAATCTCCGCCCATCGACAGGCTCTACGACTATCTTCATGCCTCCGATGTTTTAATCATTCATCGTTCTTCATGCAACGGTGCGGTTGTCTCGAGCACTGCCTACCAGTGCCTGGGGTCAGGCTGTCCGATCCTTGCTTCGAACACAAACTTCTTTGAAACCATGGAAGATGTCGTGGTCACCTATTCGGACTTGGAGGAGTTCAAGGTCAGACTTAAGGATGTCTTGACTGGGGGGGAGAAATACCGGGCATCACAAAGTGCCTTGCAGTCCTTTTTAAGATTAAACTCAGCTGAAGCCGTAGCAAGGCGGTACATTGATCTGTTCGAAATCATGCTGGGAGAAAAGACAGTAAGGGTATTCCCAAGATTCTGGCGCCTCGGTCGCTATCCGAGACACCTGGACCAAATGCGTCCCCACCTGGTCACCGGGTCTCAGGCCAGGAATCTTCAATCTTCGGTTGCAAAACGCATGGTGAAAATGCACAATATAAAAGGAATTAAATCGCGACACAGCACCGTGCGTCAGTGAAAGGAGCTCGCTCATCACACATTGTTTCGGTAGGTTTATAAAACAAGGAGAAGTGATATGCACATTGCAATGATGACAGCCTGGAATACCGACTCGGGAGTGGCAGTCCACGCGGAGCCTCTGGCAAAAGCCTGGAGGGAAATGGGATGTGAAGTGACCATATTCACTCATACAAAAGATGACTTCCATGGAGCGGGATTTACCAAGGATGAGGATGAGGATTATGTGATAAGATGCTGTGGTACACAAAAGACGAATTATTTAGACCCGCGCCCTGTTCTTACGACGGATTTCGATGTGCTTGTCGTGCAGGATCTGAGGATGCTTGCGGTGGAAGGCCTTTCACGGATATTCCCCCTGATCAAACATCGTGCCAGGACAGTTCATGTGGTCCATGAAAATATACTTCCCAAGGAACCATGGTTTTACCAGTTTGACTGGGATGGGGTAGTTTACTTTGATAAAAGGCAGGAATTCTTGAATGATGTATACCCACATGCAAAGCTTATCCCTTTTCCGTGTTTTCCAATCAGAAGCGGAGACAAGAACGAGGCCAGAAAAAAGCTCAAGCTGCCGCTGGATAAGCATATCGTATATATGTTCTGTCATAGAGGCTATGACCCCTTTCTTCGCGATTTGACGGAAAAGCTGAGAAAAGAAACGATCTTGCTTTACGTGGTTCCTCGTGGCTATCAAATGGTTGAAAAAGATGATCCTCCGCCATGGATGGTCATCCGAGAGGAGAAGGTACTCTCTGAAGAGAGGTTTGATGAGTACCTTTTTGCAGCAGATTGCCTTATCTTACATAAATTTCAGAGCCTCTATCTCGGGGTTGTTTCTTCCACAGCCTTTCAGGCCCTGGGTGCAGGGTGCCCAATCGTGGTGCCCGAGGGATCGGACTACTTCAGGCCTCTGGAGAGCGAGCTCTTACATTATAACGATGTCTCGGAGCTCACCAAAACGTTGACCAAATTATTTCGGGACGAAGAGATACGAAAAAATCTCCTTGATGCAGCCAATGGATTTGTAGCGATGAACTCTCCCGAGATCATAGCCAAGCTCTTTATTGATTTTTTTGTCGAACTTGGGAGGCCAGGATAACTAAGCATGAGCGCCAACGGTTTTCCACTCGGTCCGTTTGAAGATTACCCAGGCAACCCGATCTTGACCCCCTCAACTGGCTTTCAGTCCAAAGCCGTATTTAACCCTACCGTGGTCAGAGACGGGGGTCGTCTGTGGATGCTTTACCGGGCTGAAACCGAGGATGGCCTAACTGGGAGAATCGGGATTGCTCAAGGCAGTGACGGGTTTCATTTCAGCACCCATCCTGAGCCTGTTCTGAGCCCTGATGAAGACTTTGACAAGGGTGGCTGTGAAGACCCGAGGGTAGCGAAAGTCGGAGATACCTATTTCCTGATCTATGTAGGGAACAGCCAGAAATACCATGTCTCTAACATCTGTCTGGCCACCTCAAGGGATCTCCTCTCTTGGAGGAAGCATGGTCCTGTTCTTGAAGCAAGGAAGGGAACATGGGACAGCGGTCAACTGAAGGCAGGAGTAATCTTGCCAGAGAGAATAAATGGAAGATATATCATGTACTTCATGGGCGAAGCGCGGCCCTGGGTTTCCGCAATCGGAATAGCTTATTCCGATGACCTTTATCATTGGGAAGAGCCCGTGGATGAACCGGTTCTCCTGCCTCGAGGTGAATTCTTTGATTCCAGGGGGATTGAACCTGGTCCCAATCCGATTCTAACCGATGAGGAAATCCTTCTCATCTATAATGGCTGGGGGGAGGATTGTATCTATAAGACCGGTGGTGTCCTGTTTTCAAAGGAGAAGCCTGCTGAGGCCCTGAAAAGGACAGATGAGCCCTTGTTGAACCTGTCGCGAGACTATGGAGACACATACGGAACTGGAAACCACTGCGTTGCCGAGGGGTTGCTCAGAGACAATAATCAATGGATCCTCTATTATGGAGCGGCAGATAGGCTCGTGTGCGTTGCTGTATATGAAGAGGGGGAGTAAACTATGTTGAAGAGGTTCTTACATAATCCGATCTTGAAGCCAAAAAGGGAGAATGTCTGGGAATCAAAGCTTGTATTTAATCCTGCGGTAGTGTGCCACAACGGCCTCGTTCATCTCCTTTACAGGGCCGTGGGTGACGACAATATCTCGCGAATAGGCTATGCGGCCAGTGTTAACGGCTTCGAATTCTTCAGGGTGGATAAGCCTGTGTTCGCACCAAGGGGAATCCTTGAGAGCAAGGGATGTGAAGATCCCAGGCTTGTCTATCTGGATGGCCGATTCTATATGACCTATACGAGCTATTCTCCCAAAGGTGTCAGGGTATCTCTGGCCTCCACCAGTAACTTCTTCCAGTGGAAAAGATATGGCGTGGTCCTGCCGGATATGGATGACAAGGATGCGGTTCTTTTCCCGGAAAAGATCGGTGGAAGATATCTTATGTTTCACAGGCCGATGGCAACTCCCCGCAGCATCTGGATTGCCTTTTCAAAAGATCTCATCCATTGGCACGATTCCAAAATGGTAATGGCACCTGTTGGAGGAAGTTGGGACGGCGTGGCGATAGGATCCGCAAGCCCACCGGTGAAGACTGAAAAGGGCTGGTTGCTGATATATCATGGCGTCGATGAGGATGCTGTTTACAGACTGGGGGTTGCCTTGTTCGATCTGAAAGACCCTTCTTCTCTTATTAGCAGATACCCAGAGTCAATTTTCGAGCCTGAGGAAGACTATGAGCTTCATGGAGAGGTCAAAGAGGTGGTGTTCGCGACCGGTATTTGCGAGATTGAGGATACGTACTATGTCTATTACGGTGCCGCAGACAAGGTCATTTGCGGGGCTACGGTCGAAAAGGAGGCCCTGTTAAGCCTGTTCTAGGATAGCGGTTTATAAAGCAGGCTGAGAGCATATCAGGGAGTTTAAGATGAAAATAGTGATGATGACTCGCTGGAACATCCCCTGCGGGGTTTCTCTCCATGCAGAACTCATTGGAAGAGAGTGGGTAAAGATGGGCCACGACCTGCAGGTCCTGGCCCCTGCAGAACTGGAGGGCTATCAGTGTGATGTGGATGAGCCCTATGTGAAGAGGTGCTATACGCTTCGGAACAAGCCGGGGCATTTCTTTGATCCGGAGGCATTTTTGAAGCGAGATTGTGATATCTTTGTGGTTCAAAATCTCGAAATCCTACCCATGGAGGATTTATTCAAGGTCTACCCTTTTATCAGGGAGAGGGCGAGGACCGTCTTTGTGGTGCATGAAGGGAAACCACCAAAGGATTCCATATTCTATGAATTTGACTGGGATGCGGTAGTCTGTTTCGATGAAAGATATAAGAGATTTCTGAAGGATATATACAGTGATGATAAGATCAAGGTGATTCCTTACCCGTGCCATCCTGTCATGCATGGGGATAAGGTTGAGGCGCGAAGGAAGCTTGGTCTTCCTTTGGATAAAAAGATCATCTTCAACTACGGTATAGGCATTTACCGTCATCTTCACCTTCTTCCCATTCTACAACGCATAAACGAGGACTATCCCTTAATCTTTCTAACCTTAACCCATATTCAGGACTGGTATAACCTTTTCGAGGCAGTAAAAGGAAGATATCCGTTCATCGAACTAAGAAGGGGCGATATTCCAATAGGGGAACTCTATACGTACCTTCATGCCTCGGATGCCCTTCTGGTTCACAAGGACTCTGCAGAGGCCATCGTGGTTCCATCTACAGCATACCTATGCCTTGGGTCGGGCTGTCCCATCCTTGCGTACAACACCAATTTCTTCGAGACCTTCGACAAGGAAGTCATAAAGTATTCTGGGCTGGCGGAAGCGATTGTAAAAATATTTGAGGACAGGGAGAGCGTAAGGGACACTGTGCGTATTGCTGAGCAGTATGCACGGCAGAACTCATCCCATGAAATTGCGAAGAGGTTTATAGAGCTATTCGTGTCTTTAGCGGAGACTACGAGGCACGGGGCCGCAGCTTGAGCCTAGGCCACATGCCCGGGCCCCGTAATCTATGTTTCGGACCTGTAAGTGCTGCGGTTGATTTGTCCACCCTTTGAAGAGCACGAACTTCCTTACTTTTTCTTTGCTCATAGTAGTAAAATCTTCTCTCCAGGAATTCAGGTTTATGCTATAGTTGGGCACCATAGTTTTCGATATAGGATCCTTTGGGGGTATAGATGAGGTCCATTCTTGTGGTTTCAAAAGAACAAGAGGTCTTCCGCGCAATTCAGGCATGCTTTGTTCAAGGGTACAGGGTTGATACGGCATCCAATACAGATGCCGCAGTTGAAATGCTTCGGAAAAGGCGTTCCGATTTCGTTTTCATTGATTTGGAAATTCTCAGGGAATCAGTGCCCGGTAAGGCATATAAGGCTGCTCTGGAGCCTTTTTGGCAGGTGTATCCTACTATCGAAATCATTGTCATGTCCTCCCAAGAGATGATCAGGGAGGCGGTGATGGCTGTAAAGTCAGGGGCTAGTAACTACCTTACCTATCCCATTAGTCCAGAAGAGGTGAAATATGTAACAGAAAGTGTTCATGAATCTCTCATAGTGCAATCCGAGCTGGATCACCTGCGTGATCAATTCTGGATGAGCGACTCATTGGAATTTATTCAGACCAACAGCCCGCTGATGAAGGATGTCCTGGATAAGATCCGCTCAGTTGCACCAACCAAAAGTACCGTTCTGCTTGTTGGTGAAACAGGAACCGGGAAGGGTGTGCTGGCCAAACTGATTCACCGGCACAGCAACCGAAGGGATGCCCAATTTATCAATGTCCACTGTGGAGCTATCCCAGATACCCTTTTGGAGAGCGAACTGTTCGGACATGAGAAGGGGTCCTTCACAGGGGCCATCCGGAGAAAGCTGGGTAAATTTGAGATAGCAAAGAGGGGCACGATCTTTCTGGATGAGATTGGAACTGTCACGCCATCTGCCCAGATTAAGCTCTTGCAAATATTACAGGATGGGACTTTTCAACGCGTTGGTGGAGAGGAAACCATTGAGGCTGATGTAAGAATCATTGCGGCCACGAATACAGACCTGAAGGAGATGTGTGAAAACGGTAAATTCAGAAAAGACCTCTATTATCGATTGAATGTATTTCCCATCGAGGTTCCTCCGTTGAGGGACAGGGTGGTAGATATCCCTCATCTTGTTGAGGTGTTTTTAGAAAAGATGAACAGATTCAACTCCAAGGGGATTCACGACATTAGCCCACACGCGTTGGAAGCCTTTAGAAATTACGCCTGGCCTGGCAACATTCGTGAGCTGGAAAACCTTATGGAGCGTGCCTATATACTGGAGACCTCCTCTGTGCTCACCCCGGAGAGCTTTCCAAGTGAACTTTTTGAATTAGAAGATCCTTTGGCAAGCGTCTCTGTAGATGGCTGGCTTACCCTGGCAGAGGTGAGGCACAAGGGCATAGAAGACATTGAAAGGCACTATTTGAAAGAGTTGCTTGCCCACCATAAGGGAAAGATAAAGGACTCTGCAAAGGAGGCGGGGATTACTACGCGCCAACTACATAAGTTAATGAAAAAACATGGCATTCGAAAGGAACAATTCAAGACTTTAGCGTAGCCAAAGGCCCGAAACCTTGTTCCTAAGACTCTTGAAGCCCACCACTTTTTTTCAAAGAAGCCCTTGGGGTTAGAACCGGATGTTCCGATCTATTAAGACATCGGAACCTAGATTTCTTATTTTAAATTTTTCTATTGTTTCAGTATATTAACCTACCTTATCAACTCCTTCCTAGTATCAAACCCGATCTTTGTGGTTAGTATCGGAACCCGTAGTTCACTTGAGATTTGTCCATAACGAAATAAATCTTGAAATATTAATAGGTTATCATCATGGCACGCTTAATGCTGTATGTTCTGACATGAATCGGCACAAGCGACCACAAGACCGCTTGAAAGGAGGTGATGAGAATATTGAAAGGGTAACAATCAAAGGCCTTGTTATCCCGGTGGATTGGGATGAAAAAGGCACAGTGGTTGCCGTAGCTATTTCAACTCACGACGAGAAGGAGTATCTTATTGATAGAGATGAGAAGGGACGGGAATTGCTCCATTTTATCCAGCAGGAGGTGCAAGCCAGCGGTATATTGAGAGAAAGCGAAGATAAGAAGAAGATAATAGCAGTGCAAAGATACACCTTATTTGCCCACAAGAAAAGAATCTATTATTCAGAAAAGAGGAGGTCTAAGGATGAGAAGAGATAGAAAATATTTGTTCATCGGGCTTTGTGCCCTGATGATGGTTGCCTTGCTCTGTGGTACAACAATCTCTGGTGAAAATGTGACCATTACGGGGACAGTCAACGATAGTTATCAAATCACGGCCGATGACGGTAGTATATATGAAGTGGGAGACACAGAAAAGGGGAACGAGATGGTGGTCAACTGCGTCGGCAAGCAAGTGAAGGCAACAGGCGTGGTTGAGGAGATTGAGGATGTGAAGACATTTGTCGTCACTTCATATGAAGTCATCGGGGAATGAGGGGAAATCGAAAGTGCGTCTCACAGGATATCGGGGTTTGTCCCTAAGTTCCTAACAGGGTAGAGGGATTTGAGGGATGCCAGAGGAAGTGGTTAGCACGGAGGACCTGGAGCCCCCGGGTACTTATGGCAGGCTCGGGGAATGTAAGCTCAAGGGTATCACTGGTTCTGCACAGCAAAACAGTAGTAACACGGATAAGCCGAGGCCAAAGGGCTCTTATGTTCCAAGACCCCGAGCTAACGCCCGTACCTTAGTTTTCCGAAGACGATTTTTCACTGGGACGAGCTTCACGGAATGGAACGATTGGCGGTGGCAGCTGTGTCACCGGATCACCGATATAGATAACTTGAGCCGTATCCTCAGGCTTTTCAAGGATGAGCAAAAGGCGATTGCCCACTGTGCCCAGCAACCTCCTATAGCAATTACGCCTTATTATGCAAGCCTCCTTGATAAGGAGAACCCGCTTCAACCTCTTCGCCGCACCGTAGTGCCCAGTACCGCCGAGCTTGTTTACTCTCCAGGTGAAGCGACAGACCCTCTCGCGGAAGAGCACGACAGTCCGGTGCCAGGCTTAGTCCACCGGTACCCGGACCGTGTTCTTCTCATGGTTACAGACTTCTGTTCGACCTACTGCCGGTATTGCACGCGTGCTCGGCTCGTAGGGAATGGAAGTAAATCTCGCTTTAATATGCCTGAATTGAAGAGGGCTATTGCTTACATCGAAGGGTCGCCTCGTGTTCGAGATGTTTTACTGTCAGGTGGTGACCCATTAACCCTCTCGGACCAAAAACTGGAATGGCTTCTCTCACGATTGCGGCGAATACGACATGTGGAATTCCTGAGAATAGGAACTAAAGCCCCTGTGGTTTTGCCACAGCGCATTACTCCCGCCTTAACTCGAATGCTCAAACGTTACCACCCCCTATGGATGAGCATTCACTTTACCCATCCAGATGAGCTGACTCCGGAGGTAGAAAGGGCCTGTGAGTGTCTTGCAGACGCCGGTATCCCTTTGGGGAGCCAGACCGTTCTTCTTGCGGGGGTGAATGACAATGTAGAGGCTATGAAAGAGTTGATGCATGGACTCCTCAGAATTAGAGTCAGGCCCTACTATCTGTATCAATGTGACCCGATCGTAGGATCGGCCCATTTCAGAACACCCGTGGAAAAGGGGATCGAGATTATCCGGGGACTGCGTGGTCACACGACCGGGTATGCAGTGCCAACCTATGTGATCGATGCGCCTGGAGGCGGCGGCAAAATTCCAATGGCCGCAACGTCCCTTATCGGACGCGATGGCGACGATCTATTGCTGAAAAACTACCAAGGGCATATCTATCGTTATCCAGATCCAATAAGTGAGGTAGGTTCTAAAGAAGCTATCAAACTGTCATGGGACTGAGGTTAGAGGGGATTATGTGTATAGGAATAACATATGATCTCCGGGAAGACTATCTCGGCGTAGGGTACAATGAAGAGGAAACAGCTGAATTTGATCGAGAGGACACCATCCAAGCTATCGAGCGGTCCCTGCACGAGCTTGGGCATGAGACTGATCGAATTGGCAATATCAAAGATCTTACAACTCGTCTGGTGGCTGGGGACCGGTGGGATATGGTTTTCAATATTGCCGAGGGGCTCAGCGGTTTTGGCCGGGAAGCACAAGTTCCCGCGTTGCTAGACGCCTATGACATACCCTATACCTTCTCCGATCCTTTAGTTCTCTGCCTCACACTACATAAGGCAATGGCCAAGTGTGTGGTTCGCAACCTCGGCATTCCTACGCCAGATTTTTTCGTGGTTGAGAAAATAGCGGATTTGGAAACGGCCAATCTTAACCTTCCGGTCTTTGTCAAGCCAATAGCTGAAGGGACCGGCAAAGGAATTACAGCGGCATCCAAGGTGTGCAGCCGGAGTCAGCTCATATCCGTTTGCACGGAGTCTTTGGTAGCATATAAACAGCCGGTTCTCGTCGAAACCTTCCTCCCAGGCAGGGAGTTTACCGTTGGGATTGTGGGAACGGGCGAGGATGCGGTGGCTATAGGCGTAATCGAGGTTATCCTGCGGGAGACTGCCGAGCCTGATGTTTATTCTTATCGGAATAAGGAAAGATGCGAAGAACTCGTTGAATATCGACTGACAAGCGATAGCATGGCAGAAAAGGCTAGAGAGATTGCCCTCGCGGTGTGGAGAGGAATTGGCTGCAGGGATGCGGGTCGAGTTGACATTCGGGCTGACGTGAATGGTATGCCAAACTTCATGGAAGTTAACCCGCTGGCAGGCCTTCACCCCCAACATTCTGACCTTTGCATCATCGCCAATATGTCGGGCATGACTTACAGGGCTCTTATCGAAGCAATTCTCTGCTCAGCTATCAACCGTATTCAGAAAAACGAGGCAAAGGCTTTTCGGCATGCATAAAAGGATAATTGGTCTGGTCCATAATGTACCAGTTCCTGCTGGTGATGCCTTTTCAGAGGCTAGCCTGGATGTCCTCACACAAGTCGAGGCTATTGAAAGGGCCCTCCAAGACCTCGGCTATCCATCAATTCGCATCCCCTTTACAAGGGATGTCAGTAGTTTCATTCAAGGGGTGAAAGCGGCAAAGGTGGAGATGGTGGCAAACCTTTGCGAGACCCTGGACGAGGACCCACGATTTACGGGACATCCAGCTGCTGTACTTGAACTACTGGGCATTCCCTTTTCTGGCTCACCGTCCTTGGCCCTCATGCTCAGCACGGACAAGCCCATGACCAAACGCTTGCTAAGGGCTTACGGAATCAGGACCCCTAATTATATGGTTTACAATAATACAGGCAAGTTTGATTTTCACATCATGAGATACCCGGTAATCGTCAAACCAATCTTTCAAGACGCAAGTATTGGCATAGACCAGGAATCAATTTTTAGGGATGACCGATCACTCAGGGAGGGAATCAAGGAATTCTTCAGCCGTTTTGGTGCGCTTCTGGTGGAAGAATATATTGCTGGGAGGGAGTTCAATGTTTCAATCTTCGGATACCCTTCACCCAGGGTTCTTCCTATAGCAGAGATCGATTTTTCTGCCTTTCCTGAGGGACTCTTCCCCATTGTAAGTTATCGAGCCAAATGGGATACGTCCTCCTTCGAGTATTACCATACACCGAGAAAGTTTTCGGGAGGGCTTTCCCCTGGATTACATGAAAGGATTGAAAGAACAGCGCTTGAGTGTTTTCATGTGCTTATGCTCAGGGACTATGGTCGCGTTGATCTAAGGATTCATGATCACGGACAGATCTATGTGCTCGAGGTTAATGCAAATCCCTGCCTGAGCCCCGATGGCGGATTTGCAGCGGCTGCCCAACAGGCCGGCATGTCATATACTGATATGGTAAGTCAGCTCGTTGATTTCATTGAACGAAGATCAGGGAACAATGCAGGTCAGGCCTCTCATACCTCATGAGAGGGATAAGATAGCGAGACTCCTCAGGCATAGAGGAATTTTTAACAAGAGGGAGATCCAGGTAGCCCTGGAGGTCATCGATGAGGCCCTCAATCGACCTGAGAAGAAGGACTATGAAGTTTTCTGTGCCTTCGAAGGTCGTGGCAGCCTTGCGGGATATATCTGTTTTGGGCCCGTTCCCATGACTGATAAGTGTTATGATCTTTACTGGATTGTGGTGGACCAGAAATTTTCCAGAAGAGGTGTTGGGGGAAAGCTCCTTGGATTCATGGAGGCCTTTGTGACCAGAAAGGGGGCTCGGCGTATCTATATAGAAACTTCCTCGTCCCCGCCTTACGAGCCTGCAAGGTGCCTTTATGAAAAACACGGCTACCAGGTGGTGTGCCTGCTAAAGGATTTTTACCGGGAGGGCGACCACAAGATGATCTTTATGAAGGAGATCTGCGGGAGGCCTGTATAAGGTGAGGGCTTTAATAATTGCTGCAGTTCAGGGCAGCAGGTTCAAGAGTTAACAAAAGATACACCTATCATTTTTAT
>CP070704.1:826632-857321 GCA_020349945.1 Deltaproteobacteria bacterium | reverse complement strand
TCAGTTTGGAGGGTCGAAGATCCGCCGTCAGTTTGGAGGGCAGATTTGGGTAAAAACTGGGGAGAAAGGCGAAGTTTTTGCCTTGACAAAGAGGGGGACATCGGATAAAAGTCCACCAGTAAATGATTGAGGAGAAAAACGAAGCAGAGGCCCACATGGAACCTGATTCAAAACGGGTAAGTAGAAGTTCAAAGGATGGATGGATATTCTTCTTATGTGGTTTAATCGGGGCCCTTATTGTTGGGTGGATAGTCTTTCCTGCCCTGCTTTACTCCAAGAAAAGCCAGCCGCTAAACTTCAGTCATGCCAGTCATGGGCCGGAATCAAGTGCAGGATTGGAATGCGAGGAATGCCACTTCTTTCACGAAGATGGGACCTTTTCCGGAGCCCCCGGAATCACGAAGTGCATGGAGTGTCATGAAGATCCGGAATCCCCTCTCGGTGAGGACCCGGAAGAGGTAAAGCTCTTTACTGATTACCTTAAGCCAGGAAAGGACATCCCTTGGCTGGTCTACTCTCGCCAGCCAGACTGCGTGTATTTCCCCCACATTGCCCATGTAAAGATGGCCCAGATTGAATGCAGGGTCTGCCATGGAGATTTTGCTACAAGAGAAATCCTCCCTGTATACAAGGTTAACAGGCTAACCGGCTACAGTATCGATATCTATGGGAGAAATATCGCTGGATTGAAGAAGAATACCTGGGATAGGATGAAGATGGACGATTGTGCTCAGTGCCACAGGCAAAAGGGAAAGGAGACGAACAACGCCTGTTTCGTATGTCATAAATAGGTATAGGGAAGATGGAATTTAGGAGAAGGAATTTTATCAAATTTGCGGTGGGAGGATTAGGTGGAACCCTTTTGTCCCCTCTCCCCTGGAAGCTTATCGATGATATAGCCATATGGACCCAGAACTGGCCATGGGTATCAGTTCCAGCTAGAGGAAGATTCTCTACTACAAACACCGTCTGCACTCTGTGCCCGGGTGCATGCGGTATTGAAGTCGGGAAGGTTGGTAGCAGGGCGGTAAAGATAGAGGGCAGGGATGATTATCCGGTAAATTGGGGGGGAATATGTCCCCTTGGTATGGCAGGGCTCCAGATCCTATACAACGAGGGGATCCGGTGGAAGGCGCCAATGAAAGGTATTGGGCCGAGAGGCTCTAAGGAGTGGAAAGAGATATCATGGGCTGAGGCTATCCATGAGCTTGCCACAAGGATCAAGAGATTGAGGGATAGGGGAGAGCCAGAAAAACTGGCGGCTATAGACGGAAATCAATCTCGGTCTACTATGGCAGTATTGATCAAAAGACTGCTCGATGCTGTTGGAAGCCCTAACTATCTGAGTATGCCAACACAAGAAGATACCCATGCTATGGCTACTTTCCTTATGCAGGGAACCAAGGGGCCTGTGGCATTTGATCTGGAAAATTCTGATTTTGTATTGAGTTTTGGCTGCGGCCTTTTAGATGGGTGGGGAGCCCCGGGAAGGATGCTGGGTGTCTGGAGGGAGTGGGCGAAGGATTCGTCGAGAAATAGGGCTTATTTGGTACAGATTGAGCCAAGGGCCTCAAATACTGCATCAAAGGCAGATCAGTGGCTTGCTCCACTTCCAGGAACAGAGGCAGCCCTGGCCTTGGGAATTGCCCATGTAATTATCAAGGAAGAACTGTATAAGAAAGAATTCATCGAAGATCACACCTTTGGGTTTACTAATTGGTTTGGGGCAAATGGGGTTGAACATGAGGGATTTTCGGGAATTGTTCTCGAGAAGTACGCTCCTCAGCGGGTAGAAGATATCACCGGTATAAAGACCAGTGTCATTATTGAGGTGGCCAGACAATTTGCCTTAGCTCGTGCCCCTATTGCCCTTGCTGGCAGAGGGAAAGGTATGCTACCTGGCAGCCTATATGAATTTATGGCCGTACATGCCCTTAATGCACTGGTGGGACGGGTAAATAAAGAGGGAGGGGTTTTGGTAACAAATGACATCCCTTTGGCCCAATGGTCAGATTTAGCATATGATCCCGTGGCCATAGGCGGGCTGAAAAAAGAAAGGGTAGATCGTGCTGGAACGCCACGATATCCATTTACCAAGAGCCTCATACATAAGTTTACAGAGGCGATACATGAAAGCCCTCGCTCACCTGTTGACACCCTTCTTATATGTTCGGCAAATCCCGCCTATACTATCCCAGACAGTCAGCGTTTTATCGAGGCAATGGCAAAGGTGCCCTGTATTGTGAGCTTCTCTCCGTTTATGGATGAGACCTCTCTTATGGCAGATCTGATACTCCCTGATCATACCCACCTTGAAAAGATGGTTGATATTGTATGGCCAACTGGGATCCAGTATCCTCTCTATGCCCTTTCTAGGCCCGTGGTAGGACCATTGTATAGGACGAGACATAGTGGAGATGTGATCATATCCCTGGCAAAAAGGATAGGCGGACCGGTTGCTGGCTCCTTTCAGTGGACTTGCTTTGAGGAGGCCTTAAAAGAAAGGGTCAGGGGGCTTTATGATTCGGGGAAGGGGAAGACATCATACAGTGAGTCTGAGCCGGTCTGGAGAGGATTGGCTACAGAGGTTAGATTGAGCTCAGCATATTCATCCTTCAAATCAATGTGGGAGGATCTTAAGGAAAATGGATGCTGGTATATGCCTTCCCATGCCTTTGGTAAATGGTCAGATGCCTTTCAGACGCCGAGCAAGAAATTCGAATTTTTCTCCACAAATATAGAAGGAGCCCTTAAGGCCCATTCAAAGGGGAAATCCTTTGATGATGCCCTCTTACATTTGGGCATCTCCTCCAAAGGAGATGAGGTATATCTGCCACACTATGAGGAGATAAGATCGAGGGCAGACGAGAGGGAATATCCCTTGGTCCTTATCCCCATTGAATTGATAAACCTGGCCAGTGGATGGATAGCAAATTCACCATTCTTACAGAAAACACTTTTCGATCATCAGCTTAAAAGAGATGATCTCTTTGTAGAGGTTAATCCAAAAACAGCATCGAAATATGGCTTAGAGGAGGGCTCAAAGGTAGCTTTAAGATCCCCTCAGGGCGAGTTAAAGGTAAGGGTTCATCTCTTTGATGGGGCTATGCCTGATGTGATCTTTATCCCTTTTGGCCTTGGGCATACTGCCTATGACAGATACCTCAGGGGAAGGGGTGTCAATCCTAATGAGATCATTGACCAGATCGAGGATCCCTTAGGCGGGCATCCTGTATGGTGGAATACCAGGGTTAAGATGATCAAGATATAACGGTCATCCAGGCAAGGCAGAGGCGATGAAAAACCAGGAGCATACCAAGGCCACAAGATACGGGATGGCTATTGATTTAGATAAATGCACTGGCTGTGGTGTATGCGTTATTGCCTGTGCCTCTGAGAACAATGTTCCTGTCATGTACGATGAATCGGATAAGACAAGGAACATAAGCTGGATGCAGGTTTACATCCTCACCAATGGAAGTCAGTTTCCGCATACCAAGGTTATATATATCCCCAGGCCATGTATGCAATGTGATAATCCCCCATGCGTGCCTGTCTGTCCAGCAACGGCAACCAGAAAGGATCCAAACACCGGCATAGTAAGCCAGATCTATGCCAGATGTGTAGGTTGTAGATAC
This sequence comes from Deltaproteobacteria bacterium, assembly GCA_020349945.1. Classification (GTDB taxonomy): domain Bacteria; phylum Desulfobacterota; class DSM-4660; order Desulfatiglandales; family B25-G16; genus JABXJZ01. The sequence continues at coordinate 853,683 of CP070704.1, read as the reverse complement.
TGTATGGCCGCATGTCCCTATCATGCAAGGGATTTCAACTGGTTTGACCCCCATTTCCCTGAAGGTACGGATAGATACCTGTCTCCAGAGGTTTCCCCGAGGACGAGAGGTGTCGTGGAGAAGTGTACCTTCTGCCACCATAGGCTCATGAGGGCCAGGACAAGGGCATATAGGGAGGGCAGGAGGGACCTGAGGGAGGATGAATACATTCCCGCCTGTGCCCAGGCCTGTCCAGCTAAGGCCATAACCTTTGGTGACCTTAATAACCCTGGGCACACAGTTTCTCGGCTTATAAAGAGCCCCTATGTGTTCAGATTGTTGGGGAGGCTTGGTACGGAGCCCAAGGTATATTATATAAGTAGCGAGGACTGGGTGAGGCGTATGGCAGATAATTATCTGCCAGGGGAATTTAAAGGGAGAGGTTAACCAGCAGTCTATATAACCTGAGATTCTAGAATTTATGTCAAGATTTTGAGCTGCGAATTTAGGATTTTTAATTGACGTCGCGCCTCGTCGGTTTGAGGCGGAGCTTCACGAGCTGGAGGAAAACATGGATCTGGCCTTGATCCCCAATGGTGCTCAAAGATGCTCGCTCAAGAGATTTTTGCCATGGATGCTTGTGTGGTCGCTTGTCGTTGCCTGGGGCTTGGTGTCGGCCTTTTTGTGTTTCTATAAAGGGCTGAATCAGACAAATATGAATCACTATTTTGCCTTTGGCCTGTGGATCGTATTTGATCTTTCCCTCATTGCCCTGGGTGCAGGCACGTTTTTTACTGGATTCCTTACGCATATCATGGGCAAAGATGAACTTAAGGCCATTATGAATCCAGCTGTTGTGATAGGTTTCATCTGTTATTCGGCTGCCATTGCAGTGCTGGTGGTAGATATCGGACAGCCATTAAGGGGATGGTTTATCTTCTGGCATGCAAATGTCCATTCCATGTTGACCGAGGTCTCTTTTTGTATCACCGCCTATCTCGGTGTATTAACTATTGAATATCTCGCTTTGATATTCTCCAATAGAAAACTAAACGAGATCAGGGAATTTACTATCTTTGGTAACAATCTTCAGCACATGATGGCCTTCTTTGCTGCTGCAGGGACATTTCTCTCCTTCTTCCACCAGGGCTCACTGGGAGGAATGTTTGGAGTGCTTTTCGCACGTCCTTTTGCCTTTAGGGAAGGTTTCCTTATATGGCCATGGACCTTCTTTCTATTTATCCTTTCCTCTATTGCGGCAGGTCCATCTTTTACCCTTCTCTGTGTATGGATTACCCAGAGGGTGACGGGAAAGGAACTGGTTAAAAGGAAAGTCTTTGACATGCTGGGAAAGATATCAGGTTGGCTCCTTGGCAGTTACATGATTCTCAAGATTCTGGACACCATTAGCTGGGCGTATGGGGTTGTCCCTCGGGCTGGATTGTCCTTTAGGGATTTCTATGAGGGACCATATGGAATCTGGCTCATGATTGCCGAGATCGGGATCTTTGGCATCATTCCGGCAATTATCCTGATAAGTCCTCGTTTAAGGAAGAAAAATGGCCTTCTCATCATAGGCGCCTTGATGAATATTATTGGTATAGTGTTGAACAGGTTTGCCTTTACTATTCAGACCCTAACCATACCAGTCATGCCATTTGATGCCTTTATGAGTTATTTTCCAACATGGCAGGAGTGGGGTATTGCGCTGAGTGCTGTTGGTTATGGAATCCTTTTATTCTCTCTGTCTTATAGATATCTGCCCCTTTTTCCACAGGAGGCTGAATTGAACCCGGTCAAGGTTTTAGGCAAGGCCGTAACGGATTCTGGGTTAGTGCAAAAGAGGTGACATGTTTCCTTTTTGTTTTGAATGGGCCTGGGATGCAGGCCATCTTATCTTTATGGGGCTTCTTTATCTTGTTCTTGCTGTCATCGTCTTTGGTCTGATCTACGCATTCATAAAGACATGGCTAAAGCTGAGAGACCAGGGTAATACCTGAAAATTCTGTCAGCGTATCGTGGCGGCAGTTCTCTTGATCTCTGGCGATACCTAATACCCTTCCAACATAAGGCCTCTTACCTTATCCCAGGTATGGGAAACAACACATTGATATCTTTCAGTGGCTGAACCTGTGCCCCCAGAGGAGCAGGTGGGGATTTATGATCATCGGTACCGGAGATCTTCGCGGTATCTTCAAATGCGGATTTTGCACACAGAAGGCCCCAGGAAAAGAATTGCCTTCACGTCTGTTGGCCCGTTTCGAGCGGTAAAGGGCACCTCACCTATGCATAGAGGTCAGGTGTAAGAAGAGTGGAGTCTTTGCACGTTAGGATTGACCTTTCAAGGAGAGATATAGTAGATTAAAGCAATCATGACTGTGTCAGCAGTTATATTTGATTGTGATGGGGTCATGTTCGATTCCCGGCAGGCCAACGTTAATTTCTACAATCATATTCTGTCGGAATTCGGCCTCCCTCCGATGACAGCTGAGGATATTGAATTTGTCCACATGCATACTGCTGTGGAATCGTTAAACCATATCTTCAGGGAGAGCCTTTATTTGGCCAAGGCACAGGAATATCGGTTAAAGCTTGACTACAGCCCCTTTATAAAGGATATGGCCATGGAGCCAGGGCTGAAAGAGGTGCTTGATTTTCTGAAGCCGAGTTATGGTCTTGCAGTGGCAACCAATCGGAGCTATACCATAGGAAAGGTCCTTGAACTGAACGGTCTTAGTCACTATTTTGACATAGTTGTCTCATGCTTAGATGTGGAAAATCCCAAACCACATCCGGAAGCGGTGTTAAAGATCCTCGAGTTTTTTGGGATTGAGCCCCAGGGGTGTTTTTATGTAGGTGATTCCCTTGTGGATTTTGAAACGGCACGGTCGGCGGGAGTACGATTTATCTCTTACAAAAACAGGGGATTACATACGGATTATCATGTGGATCACCTGATGGATATCACTGAGCTTCTCAATTCTGATTATTCAGAGGGCATCTCACGGCAGGAATGAAAGAGCACGGCAACTCGTTGCTGGGTATCTTATTTGATCTTGTTTAGCAGCTTTTTCGCCTCCTCTGCAAAAGGCCCTCCCGGATCAACCACGAGGGTTTGCCTCAATTCCTCAGCTGCCTCGGTGTTTCGATTAAGCTTGAGATACACTTTTCCCAGGTTAAGATGCGCAATGGGATTTTCGGGATCGTATGAGATGGCCTTCTCATAGGCATCAATAGCTAACTGCCATCTGCTTATGGCCTCATAGGCCAGACCTAGGTTAGCATGGCAGATGGCGTAGGAAGGTAATAATCTTAGTGCCTCCAGATAGCTATCGATCGCCTTTTGATACTCACCCTTGTTGTAGTAAGCGAGTCCCAGGTTTCTGTATGCAAAATAAGGTGTTCGATAGCTCACATAGCCCACTGCCTTCTCGAAAGAGGCTATGGCCAGATCCCATTTCCCGAGCAACGCATAAACCGTGCCCAGGTTGTTCAGGGCCTCGGGGAATTCAGGCCTCAAGGCCAGGGCTTTTTTGAAATGGGCAAGGGACTCCTTGTACAAACCAAGGTCTTTGTAAGTGAGTGCCAGTTGATGCTGGAGGTTAGGGTTTTCAGGATCTAGTTTGGCTGCCTCTATGAGATGTTCGAGCCCCCCCCTCAGGTCACCCCTCAAGACATAAGAACGGCCAAGGTCTCCCTTGGCCCTAGCCTTTTTCTTTATGAGCTCTTTGTTGCCTGCACAACCGAAATAAAGCATTGAGAAGCAGATAAAGGGTACAATGACCCTTATTGTCTGAGTCTCATGAAGCAGCCTGGCAGCCTTCTTCCTTACCATGCTATCTTTTTAGAGAAGGGATAAAGGGAGGTGTAATCATAGTGAGCGCACTCATTGGACGATTCGGTTAGCACCTATAGTTCCTTGGTGGGGCGTGTGATAACATTTGGTGTCAAAAATATGAGCAGCTCACTTCTCTCACTGCTTGTGATTTGGGCCTTAAACAACCACCCGAAAAATGGGATGCTTCTTAGCCATGGAATCCCCGTCTCTGTTTCGGCCCTGTCCTCCTTGTATATCCCACCAATAACAACCGTTTCCCCGCTCTGAACCATCAATTTGGTTTTAATGCCCTTTTCTGTTTTTCCGCTTAAGTCTGCAAATACCTTATCATCTTTGACCTCGACATCCATGCTGACATAATCATTGAAACTAACAGTGGGTGTTACAACCAACGATAGGGTCGCGGGCAACTCCTTTATATCACGCTGGTCTGCAGTCACGATTTCTTTGTAAATGATATCGCCCCTGGTGATCTCGGCTTGCTCACCATTACTGGCTATTACCTTGGGGGAAGAAATAATCTTTACCTTACCCTCTGTCTCCGCCAGAGCAAGGGAGGCATCCAAGGCAAGCCCTCCCAACGTGCTACTGGTCAGTTTGGCAAAACTCACGCCAATGTTGAGAGTCCAACCCTCCGGTGTATTTGTGGCAAAGCTGCCCCCATATCTATATGCGCCGCCTGCTGTAAAATTCGCTTCAACATTTGCTGGTGCCCAGAGTGGGGTTCCCCTCCAGGTCGTGGTAGTATCCTTTCTTCGCTGTCCCTCGATCGCATTCCACTGAACACCCAGGTCGCGACTGAACGTGGTTGAGGCGTCTACGATTCTTGCCTCAATCATGATCTGTTTTACTGGGGTGTCAAACCGACTAACTATCTTTTTTGCTTCCTCAACACTGGCGGCTGTGTCTTTCATAATAATGGTATTTGTGCGTGCATTCACGCTTATGCTGCCCCGATCAGTCACAACGATATGATCTTTAATCTCTTCGGCCTTTGCAAAGTCAATTGCAAAATAATCCGTAACAAGTGGCTCAGTTGCTTTAGCCTGCTCCTGTGCAGCCCTGATTGCCTTTATCCTTTCCTGTTCAGCCTTTCGTCTCTCCTCCTGCTCTTTCTCTAACTGCCTTATCTTTGTTCTTGTGGTTACCCAGATGATATTGTCCTCTTCTCTCTTGCCGAGATCATTCGCCTCCAGTACGATATCCAGGGCTTGATCCCAGGGGACATTTTTTAACCTCATGGAGACCGTACCCTTCACCTCGGGCCCCCAGACAATATTTCGCTTGCTCACCTCGCCTATCAATTTGAGGATGTTTCGGATATCTGCATTGGCAAAATCAAGAGTCATCCTGGCCCCTGTGTACCGTTTTCTGGGGAGCCTTGGGGGACTAATAGCACGATTAACAGGACTAATAGCTGGTTTAGCCTCAGGGGGCACCTCCCCTGGCTTGAGAGGGACCTTAACGAGTGTGGCTGGAGCTATCTTTTTGGCAGGGGGTTTAACAGTGGTTTCATTAAGATCCAACCTTATTTCTTTATCAGCCTGTATCACATGGTAGGGGACCATTTCCTTAAGTTCTATTTCCAGGGCAACCTGCCTTTCCGCAACTTTTACAATAGGGGTAATCCGGTTGACTACCCCTTTAAATTGGGAGGAATCTATATATCGACTTAGTTCAGCAGGGATGGTTGCCCCCTTTATGTCCAAAAGCAAGGTAAGGGAGTTCTTCCGGCTTAATTCATACTCCGCCTTTTTGCTGGTCGTGACCGTAACCCTTGACCTGCCCCTTGGCAGCATGAAAAAATCAATCCCAAGTACCTGATTTAGTTTTGTTTTGCCCGGTGAAAAGAACAGACGAGGTTCTGTGGGTACTATCTCCTCCTCTTTGGCAGCCAAAACTTGCCCTGTCTCTTTTTCAACCGGTTTTTTCGGGGACACTACAACCCTTATTGTCCTATCCCTTTCCTGCACCTTGTATTCTACATCCCTGGAAAGACTGGCAATAACCCTGGTAGCTGTGCCCTTAGTGGCTTCAAAATGGACGGCTTTTACAATCCTGCCATCTAAAACAGCTGGCTCGGGCAGTTCCTCAGCGAGACGCGCATCTACATCTACTATGAGACGCAAGGGTTGGACCAACTTAAAGGCCGTATAGGGGACCGGTTGTGAGCTGGTTATCTCAATTGCCGTCTCTTTGCCATACGGGCCAGAGATGACGTTTACTGATTCGATCTTAGCAGCTTCCTCCTCTACGATACCCGTTATCTTTCCTTTTATAGGTGTTGGGGCGCAGCTAAAGATAAGATAGATGAAAGAAAGGCTGAACAATAACAAAGCGATAGCGCCTTTTCTCGGGGTCATCTTGTCCAACATGCGGGTTCTCCTTAAATTTATCTTACTTTTTAACCTAATCTACAGCTGGGAGCCTCATAGAGATGTCCCTTGGTATTTTTTCACGATCCCTCATATCCGTATAATATAACCACACCACAACCTCTTTCTCGAGGATCTTAATAACTCGCCCCCCTCTTGTCCCTATAGCGGTCCCCACTTTAATTACATGACCATCACCCTTAGAGTCCCGAACAAGGGCCCAGTTTTCTTTATCACCTAAAACTATGGCCGAGAGGGTCACCTGGGAAATATCGAGGGTCTCAAGATAGGGTTTTGGTTTTTCTTTTTCCTTTTCCTCTAACTCCTTTTTTACGACAATAAAGGACTTGAAGGGATCGACCTTGTTAGTGGGATCGTAAGAATAATCCACCTTTTCCTCATCTTTTTTAGCCTCGCCTTCGACGGCCTCAACCTTGATCTCTTCCTCTATAGGTTTTCTGGATGGCTCGGTGATCGTTTCCTTGTCTTTTGGAATCTTAATGATAGCCTTTTTGCTGACCTCAGCAGCAGCTGATCCTGGAAAAATAGGAATGGCCGCGATACTAAAGAGTAAGACTAAGATTATGCTATTTGCCCTTTTCTGGTACACCCTGAGCCTTGGTTGCCTCTTTAAACCTGTAGGTTAATGCCTTACAGGTAGTCTTGAGAATGGTGCTATTCGGTTGAGTTGGAATAATACTCACATCCACGACGTTAACGATCCTGTCCAATTTTCCTATCTTGTCGAAAAACATTGCCACATCGTGATAGCCCCCCCTCACCTCTATGCTTACAGGTATTTCTACGTACAATTCTTCTTTTGTAACCTCCTTTTCTGGACTAAAAAGGAGGAATTCTAGATTAGAGTCATTTCCAAGTTTGGTAATACTCTTTAATAAGCTCGGTATTTCACTGGTTGTGGGCAAGAGCCTGAGGGCTAACGTTAATTCGTCTTGTGCAGCGGCGAGTTCCATTTCGAGCTTCTGTAAATCCCTTTTCGCGAATTTGGCATCCGTGATCTTCTTGTCCAAGGTGCTCAGTTCAGATTCTACAACAGCTATCTCGTCTGTTTTTGGCATGTATATGAGCACAATAAACAGGCCTACAAGCACAACAACCGTCGCTGCAAAGATCAGGACCCTATGTGTCATGCTGAGTTTGGATATCTTATCAAAATAGGCATCTACATCAACTGCCATGGCCGTTATCTTCTTCCCTTCTTTTTCGGTACCTTTGGCCGCACCTTTTCCTTAAATGCATAGGTCGTGCAGTTCAGGGCGAAATCCTTTAGGTTGAGATTAAGCTCCTTTATCTCCTTTTGTCTTGTTCTGACTAATTCAACGGATGTAACACTCTCTGTGCCCTTCAAGGTATTCATGAAATCAGCAACTGTTTCGTTATCCATTGCTGTTCCTTCTAAAACAAGAGTTCCCCTCCTCTCTTTAAAGGCAGTCAGCCATAGCTTATCCTTTGGTACGCTCATGGCTATATCGTCTAAGAGCTTAACTGGCCCTGTCTTAACTCTTTTTAGCTCATTTATTTTCTCTAATTTAATGTCGATTTCGTCTTTGGTTTGCTCCAGGGCCTTCATTTTGACGGTGGTACCTTTGTAGGAGGCAAGCTCTCTCTGTTTATCATCTCGTTCTTGTTTTTTGGATTTCAGGTCTCTGTCTAAGTTAATGGACCAGTAGCTGATTACCAGGATAACTAATATAGTAGAGAGGGCATAAACAGTTACCTGTCTTTTTATATTTTCCTTTATTCTGGCAGCCCGGTAGGGGAGGAGATTAATTCTAATCATCTATCACCTATACTCCGTAATGCAAGGCCAATGGCGATAACAGCCATGGGGGCAGCATACTTGAGGTATCCCGGATCGAATAATCTTTCCCTTATCTCGAGATTGGCAAAGGGATTTAGCATCTCCACCTTTAAGCCTGTTTCCATGCCGATATATTTACTCAATCCTGGAAGCAAGGATGAGCCTCCACTGAGTATGATATTCTCAACCCTACTATCTGTAAAGGTAGTTGCCACGAAATCAAGAGCCCTCTTTATCTCTTGGGCCCATTTTGTAACAGTCGAGGAAAATATCTCTTCAACTGCAGGCCTCTGCTCTATTTCCAGTGGTCTAGCGCCCAATTTTACCCTTTCTGCTTCTTGATAAGCGATGTCTAATCTTTTTTGTATCTCACTTGTAATTTGGGCACCACCGTAGGATGAATCTCTGGTAAATATGGAGACACCATCTTTAATGACATTTATAGTTAGTTGTTGAGCACCGATATGGACCAGGGCGTGGCAGCCAGATTGTTCATGACTGCTGATTTCAAAGGCATTCTGTAAGGCGAAGGGGTCTATATCGAGAACAACTGGATTAAGCTCTGTTAGGTGAAGCAGGCTTATGTATTCCTCAACGATATCCTTCTTTGCAGCTACCAAGAGCACATCCATCAACTCTTGCCTTTCCTCTGTTTCCCCTTCCTCCGAGGGAAGGATCTGAAAATCCAAATTGACGTCATTGATGTCAAAGGGGATGTATTGCTCTGATTCACTCTGGATACTTTCTTCTAGATCTTTCTCCCCTTTTTGGGGGATGGTAATCTTTTTGACAATGACCGAATAACCGGAGATAGATGTGGCTACATCTTTGCCTTTAATCTTTAGATTTTTCAGGAGGTTTTTGAGGGCGGCGGAGACTACTTCGATTTCCTTGATAGAGCCTTCCACTACAGCTTTTTCGGGGAGTCCTATCATGCCAAAATTTCTTAAGATCATCCCCTTTTTGCTATCTTCGATCTCGGCAATCTTGATGGAATGGGATCCAATATCAATCCCAATTAGCTGATTCTTTCTTGGTGCAGGCATCTCAGAGCTAACTTTTTGAAGATTTACTTATCATTAACAAAGATCTTGTTTTTGTCGCTCAGTTGGCAGCCGAGGGCCAGAATAATTTTTCTTTTTGTCTCCATCCTACAATCCTTACCTTTCTCGATCCTGTCGATTGTTAGCGGAGATACGCCGGCTTTTCTGGCCAATTCTGCTTTACTCAGTAAAAGTTCTTCCCTTATCTTCTTCACCTTATTTTGGCCCACTACCATTCCTCCAAGATTAAAATCTAATCAATACATAAGTCAACAGAATAAGAAGTTACTCTTAGAATAATACATATATGCGCTAATTTGTCAAGTATTTTTAATAAATTGAATAAAATTTTCACAATTTATAGATATATAGTGTTAATTTCTAACATTAGCACAATATATGCTCAATTATCAGGAAAAACCCTCATGGAGGTGACCGAAAAATTTTTGATTATTATTAGTACTAGTAGCACGCAAGTTTGTCATAAAATAAACCGAACGCTTGAATTAAGATCCTGCGCGTGTTGTTATCAGATGCAAATTTCATACCCACTCATAGCTGCGGAGAGATTTGACGGAAATTTACCGGGACTTAGACGGATAAAATGTATACTTGGGTTAGCAGGAGCTGTGCATCTTTGTGCACGCGGTTTGAGAAAAACTCGGAGAAAAGGCCTCAAGATGAAGTTATGTAACTCCCCGTCAATGCGTTTTGAACTGCTCTTCAATGTTTATTTGAGTGCTTTTAAACCACCGTACCGCTATCCAGATAGAACTGGAGACTGCAAATTCCACACCAAATCGGCCTGTCTTCATCCGCTGATTAAGAAACCCTGCATTCTTGTCTTACAGCGCTCGCCCATCTGATGCCCATGTCACCGAAGGCCCAATCATCAGCCTCTTTCACTGCGGCAGTACAATCCTCTATGAAGAGGCCATGAGCTGAGAATATTGGTTACTCATTTGTAGCTAGGATGCATAGTTAGCTGCTTAATTAACGATGTAAATATGTGATAATTGAAATCCTGCCTCAACTCTGTATCATAGTTACTTGAAATATGTGCACTTGGAATGGTTGAGATTTGATTATACAAACCTTGAAATCCCAAAATATACTGGCTATTCATTGCCCTTGATCAGCCAGAAATCGATGATTCTGGAGCGAGTCTATCACCAGTGGAGGTGAGGTTCTTACCTATCCCTTCGAGAGGGATGGTGTATGCGGGCTCTGGAGACAGGCATCTCTATGCCCTCTGCACCGAAGATGGCAGGGAGCATGACAACGCGAAAAAAAATATTGTGGTCCTGGTACATTGTCAAATACATAATTCTTGCCAGATGGGCAAACCGAATTCTACAGCAATTCTTTCTCCAATATCTTTCGGCACCCCAAACTAAAAGAAGATTTAATATAACTTTTTGAAAAATCTAATAAATCCCTTATTCGATCTAGTTTGCCTTTCCTCAACCTCCTGATAATTTACACCTTCCTATAGAGTATTTATTTCTCTTGACACCAATGTGTCTCATGATATCATTGAATTATTGATCATTTTAGTCAACAATTATAATCTTGATAGTCATGAAAATTTCTTCAAGGACACGATATGGTACCAGGGTACTTTTGGAGTTAGCCCTTCGTTGGGGTGAGGGGCCGATACTGGTGAAAGACATTGCCCAGAGGCAGCATATCCCCCTGCCCTATTTACAGCAACTCATTGGACCTCTCACAAAGAAACAAATAATAGAGACCTTCCGGGGTCCTCGGGGTGGGATATCGCTGCTTAAGCCTCCCAATGAGATTAGGCTGAGCGAGGTAGTCCAACTCCTTGATGGCTCAATTGCTCGAGTAAAGTGTGTTGATAATCCTGAGACATGCCCTTTTTCTGGACTTTGTGTGACTCATGATATTTGGTGTGAGGTGAAAAAGGCAACAAGCAAAGTTTTAGAGTCTGTAACCCTGCAGGAGTTGGTTTGGCGTTGGAGGCAGAAGGTATTCCAAAAACGATTGAGCGAATAAATATAGAGATATGATAGGGCACAGCAACAGCTACTGCCGAAGCGATAATGGATTTTGTTAATACCCTCTTAAAAACTGACATTGGATTCGACCGTTGAAGATAGCACGGTGAATGCCTATTGGCGAGGATTAATGTTTCCCTTAAGTATTTGAAATAAAGTAAAAAAAATGCAAAGGGCTTCCTGCCCCGCATCCCTTTTGATGCCTTAAGAGGAGCGTAGATATGGATCATTTAACGGGCAAACTCAATGGGCTTGATTGGGTCAGCGCCCCAGACAATGTGAGAAAGAAAATCATAGATGCGGCCAGTATCCTCTATGCCAGAAAAGGCTTTGCAGACACCTCCCTTCAAGAGATTTCCGAAAATGCAGGCGTGAGCCGCTCGGTCACGCGCCACTATGTGAAGACAAAGTCGGAAATCATGCGAATGATTATGGAAGATGTCCTTACCATCTTTCATGAGAACCTGGTCAGGATGATCAAGGGCATTGATGATCCGAAGGAGAAGTTAACCGCTGCGCTCTATATTTATTTGACAGTAGTCGATCAGCAAAGAGAGAAGGCGCTTTTGATCTACCAGAAATCCAGTTCCCTTGACAGGGCTTCCAAGTCGCGGGTGATGCAACTCGAAGTAGATGTAAGCAATATTTTTGCAAAAATAATCAGTCAGGGGATTGAGCAAGGTGTATTTAAAGAGGTTGATGTGGACTTAATGGCCTTTGATATTATGATGCTGGCCCACATGTGGGCCCTCAAGAGATGGCATTTCAAGAATCGTCTCAACCTTGATAAGTACTTCAAGCTTCAACTGGAAATCGTAATGGATGCATTAGAAAAAAAGGAAAGATCTCCATAATCTTTCAGATTCTAACAGCAAGGAAATATTGTTAATAAATCATTTTTCAGTAAAACGTGCCTTTGCAGGATTTGATGTTTTCAGTTCTCCATTAACGTAATTAGCCCGCTGATTAGCCATGGATGACATAATAAAAAAGATTGTTGAGGTTGAGAAAGGATGTTCGGAAGATGTCGAACATGCAGCACTGGAATACAGAAGGAAAATTGATACGCTGAAATACGAGCTTGAAAACAAAAAGGCTCAGGCAGAGGCTGAAATTCTTGAAAGCAATAGAAAGAGAGCTACGTCACTAATTGAGGACGCCAATGAACAGGTTAAAGCGGAATTGAAGGAGATTCACAAGGAAACGGATCTGCTGATTCAGGATAGGGAGCTCTGTAAGGCGATAAAGGAAAGGATAGTTTTGATTGTCTTAGGAACCTAAAATCCTGGTCTGGAGAATGAACCCGTATGCAGACAAGAACTACCTGCATGCAAAGATTCACGCCTTGCGCAGCCAGCTGTTAACGCGCAATGATTTTATCGAAATAATCAACGCGCAAAAACCCCATCTTGCCTTCCCCACCCTCATATCAGAAAACGACTCAGAAGACCTCAGTAAAGTAAAGGAAATAGTTTTCCGCCGTCAAATAAAGAAAGTACTGGTTTTTATGGAATCAAGTGACTGTTACTGGGCTCTTTTTGAAGCCTTCTTGCGGTTCTTTGAGACAGGTAATGTCAAGCTGCTGCTGGCAAAGGCTTTTGGCAGACCAGTGGCTATCGAGCAATGGAATGATATAAGCCCGTATCATGCATTTGAAAAGGATTTGTTACGGAGAGATATATCACTGGATGAGGTTAAGACCCTGCTTGGCAATACCTATCTTAATAATGTGATAGCAGATGATTTCCCTTCCAGGTATGAGGAGCTTGAGAGCAGGATCGATTTTTGTGCTGTCAGATATTTCCTTAGTTTTTCGAAAGAGATCTTGTTCAATCAAAGGAGCATCTTTCAGGAGGTTATGCTCAGGAAGATTGTTTTGCTTCGCATTGTCTGGGGCTTTCGCCTCAGGGAGAACTACGGGTGGGATAATGATAAGATTTCGAGCCATCTGGCTTCTCTCTATGATCTTATCGATGAATTCGATGGCAAGGATGAACTAGTCATCAACACAGAAAGACAGATAAATAGAGAACTTAACCAATCCTTGGGCCGCATAGCTGAAGTTTCGGATATTGAAAATGAACTGGAGAGGCATTTCAGATCCTATATCTGGAGAATTTTCTCGAGGGATTTCCATTCCATATACTGTGTTATTTCATATCTCTGGCTGCTCTATTATCAGGTACAAAATTTATTCCGGATAATTGAAGGTTTTCGATTCAAGGTTTCCCCAGACATAATTTCAAAGAAAATCATAAGTGAGCTTTGACATGTTTTCCAAGGCTGACATCAGAAAGGTTAGTATAGGACTTCAAAGGAAGCTGTACGATGAATTGATTTATGAGCTGGGGAAGGAGGAACTGATTCATCTGACCAAACAGGATTTTGAAGAGGTGTCGTCTGATACGGAAATGGAGGCTGAACTGAACAATGAGGAGGCAAAGGTAAGGGAAATAATCACGGTAACCAAATCACTCCTTTCAGCCCTGAACCTCGAAAGTGATGACAGAAGCGATATTCCTGATGGAGCTGTTTTTCGGGTAGCTCACAAGGGTGATATTACCAGTGACGAGAACTATCTGAGTTCTGTCAGGAGAAAAATTCAGCAGTTTGAAAAACTACAGACTGAGCTTCTGAGAAAAATTGAACAGACCCAGGAGCTGATTTCAATGCTTGAGGAATTAACCCCAATAGGTATCGATGCAGATGTGCTCAAAAGCATGAAGCTATGCAGCTTTGTTTTTGGGAAAGTACCTGCTGATTTTGATGAAGACCTATCAGGTGCACATGACTCATTTATTATTAGACAACACGGCAGATATGTTTTCGGCATTACACTGCTGGAGAAAAAAAGAGAAATGCTGGAGTTTTTAGAAAGATACGGTTTCGAGGATGAAACCGAGAAGATTAACTCGAGCGATCTGTGGGCGAGATCAACCAGCCACCTGCACCAGAGGACTTACATCCTGAAGAACCGCCTGAAAAGGATTGAAGACCATTTCAAGAGGATGAAGGTTGGATGGATAACAAAGTTATCAGGTCTTTATGCTGGTTATCTGGAACGTGAGACCGTCATTGGTGCAGAGAAGATGTTTCTTTTTTCCCGGGAAGCCATGTTTCTAAGCGGCTGGATGGACAAAAAAGACACCGAAAGACTGGCTTCAGTATTACGGAGGGTATGTGGAGACAACTTTTTTCTTAAAGTCTCAACCAAAGCCGAAAGGAATGCCCCGGTAGTTCTGAAAAACAATCGCCTGTTCAAACCCTTTGAACTTCTGGTGAAAAATGCAGGCCTGCCTGGAAATACGGAACTGGACCCCACACCGTTTGCGGCCGTCACCTATGTTCTTATGTTTGGAGTAATGTTCGGGGACGTTGGGCAGGGGCTCGTACTTGCTCTTGTTGGACTTATTATGAAACTGATTGCCAGAAGGAGAAAGACGCGAGAAGGCTTTATTGCTGATGCAGGCAGTATCCTGCAACTTTGCGGAGTTTCTGCTGCAATTTTTGGGCTTTTCTATGGAAGCCTCTTCAGTAATGAACACATCATACCTGCGCTGTGGTTTCATCCTATGGAAAACATATTGTCTCTGTTTTTTGCAGTGATAATGATGGGAGCGGCCTTTATAGTTGTAGGTATTCTGCTAAATGTCATAAACGGTCTCCTGATGAGAGACTATAGCGATGCCCTTTTTGGAGCACGGGGACTGGTCGGACTTATGATCTATGCAGGGTTAATATTTCTGTTTGTTCGGTATATTGAAACGGGGCTATACCCGGTAACCTCAGAGCTGATTGCCTTTATTGTTGTTCCACTGTGCATCTTTTCGATGAGAAATATACTGGGATTCTTTCTTCTGGGCAATAAGCAGCCCTTCCCCCACGGGGTCTTAGAATACATTGTAGAAACACTTATAGAGATAATGGAGATGTTTTCAGGTTTTCTTGGAAATACCATTTCATTTATCAGGGCTGGTGCTTTTGCGCTCAGTCATGCGGGGCTCAGTATCGCAATCTATACACTTGCACGTATCATAAATCCGGATATCACAACCATGGCCGCGTTGATGGTACTTATAGTAGGGAATGTGTTTATTATTTTGCTTGAAGGGCTTATCTGTGGGATCCAGTCGATGAGACTGGAGTACTATGAATTTTTTGGAAAGTTCTTTAAGGGTGACGGTTATGCCTTTATCCCCTTTTCACTCAGAAAATAGCAGGTCTATAATGGAGGAGTATCATGATAAAAAAAATGGCATCATCCGGGGTATTGCTTTTTATTGCAGGTCTGACTGCCGCATTTTTCATGCTTTCACAGGCTGAGCTGCAGGCTGAAGACAGGCCGTCAACACCAGAGAAGGAAGAAATTACCTCCGAGGCGGTGTTAAGCGGGGATGGCCTGGCATTCGCCTTTATTGCGGCAATGGGAGCGGTTGGTTTATCCTGTTTGGCGAGTAGTTATGCACTTGCAAGGATCGGTTCCGCAGCTCTTGGCGCTATGAGCGAAAAGCCGGAACTCGGGGGCAGGGCCCTGATCTTTCTCGGGCTGGCAGAAGGAATAGCCATTTATGGGCTGATTGTTGCAATTATGGTGCTGACCAAGATTTAACGGTTATGGAAAGAATATACATACTGGGAGATACGCATACGGTTACCGCCCTTCGTCTTGCCGGGGTCGAAGGAAGGGTTGCAGATAGGCAAAATGTGGATATGCACTTTAGTGAACTTCTGGAAAGAGGGGATGCAGGGGTAATAGTCATTACCCGGGAGCTGGCTGAAGAGATTCCGGAAAAGATCTACAATGTCAATTTGAACTCGGTCATACCGGTGATCGTTGAAATACCCGGTATTGATGACCCAAGGGGCTTTAGCACGTCAATACTTGATTATATTACTGAAGCATTGGGAATATCCATTTGAGTAACTCCATGATGGAAGACCATACCTTGAAAACAAATAGAGATGAGACAGGGCTGATAAACTCACTCAGAGAGAATTCTGCCAGCAAGATAGATGCTATCAAGCAGGAGGCCGAGGATGAGATAAAGAAGCTGGAGAGGAGCCATATCTCAGATATAGAAGAATTAAAGAAAAAGATCAATGATGAGACCAGCTGTACAATTGATCAGGAGCTTTCAAAGATTAGAAACAGGGCACTCATTGAGAAAAAGAAGCTGCAGTTGCGCATCATAGAAGATTTTATTGCAACCATGATTAAGGAGGCGATCGGTGAACTGAGGAGTAGCGGCAAAGATAGATATAAAGAATTCTTGCTGGATGCAGTGGATGAATCGCTTTCACAAGTAAAAGGGAAGGAGGCTCTGGTTTACATCTCAGAAGAGGATATGGGACTGGAGGGCATAAATATTAAAGACACTATTATGCAGAAAGCAGGACATTCACCGGACATCAGTATAGTTGTGGATAAAGGTATAACTCAAGGGGGGGCTATTGTTTTTGATAAAGAAAGAGGTCTCTATTACAACAGCACCATTGAGAGAATTGTATATAGAAAACTCAATGAGATACGGAAAGAAGTTCTTAGCATTCTCGCTGAAAGGCAGATTGTTGATAACCAACAAAGCAAGTGAAATTGAAGGCCCAATAATTTAGGGGCGGGTTGGAGTCATGGGGAGAAAATAATTCTTCCGCACGCATCTCCATTACTCCAGTACCCCGCCGCTCCATATCGATGGCACCAAATAAAAAGAGATATAATTTCAATAAGTTGTAGACATTCGGATATATTCAATTAGATGCTGCGCAAGAAGCTAAAGGGAAAAAAATGAAAGAGGCGTCTATAACAGGAAGAATTATAAGTGTTAACGGTCCTATTGTTAAGGCTGAGGGTTTAACGGAAATCAGCATGTTTGATATAGCAGAGGTTGGACCGGACAGGCTTATTGGGGAGGTAATAAGGCTTGAGGAGGATCTTACCATTATACAGGTGTATGAGGATAATACAGGTCTGAAGCCTGGAGACGAGGTACTGTCTTTTGGCAGACCATTATCTGTTTTGTTAGGTCCTGGACTGATGGGAAACATTTATGACGGTATCCAGCGCCCCCTCATAGGAATTGCAGAGCGCTGTGAAAACCACACCCTGATTGGCATTGCAGACACCTGCTATATTAGAAAAGGGATAAAGATAGCTCCCCTGGACCCTGAAAAGAAATGGGATTTTAAACCTACTGTCAAGGAGGGGGATGTCGTAAAGGAAGGGTCTGTAATTGGAGAGTTGCAGGAAACTGAATTAGTCCTTCATAAAACAATTGTGCCACCGGGAATCGCGGGAAAGGTTGCGTTTATTGTGGAGGCCGGAGGATATTCAATAGAAGACCCTATCTATACAGTTATTCAGGACAAAAAGATCTATAATGGAAAACTTGCCGATTACTGGCCTGTTCGAAAGCCACGTCCATTTAAAAACAAAAAGAGCCCAATAACACCTCTCATCACCGGCCAAAGGATACTTGATACCTTTTTCCCTATTGCCAGAGGCGGCACCGCTACTATCCCCGGAGGGTTTGGTACCGGTAAAACCATGACCCAGCATGCTCTTGCAAAGTGGTGCAACGCAGATATTATTGTTTACATTGGATGCGGCGAGAGAGGCAACGAGATGACAGAGGTGTTAAACGATTTCCCGCGGCTTGTTGATGAGAGAACCGGAAGGCCGCTCATAGAAAGAACAGTCATGATCGGCAATACATCGAATATGCCTGTTCCCGCACGAGAGGTAAGTATTTATACCGGCGTTACTATTGCAGAATATTACAGAGACATGGGTTACAGCGTAGCGGTCATGGCGGATTCTACCTCACGCTGGGCTGAAGCACTTCGAGAGTTGTCAAGCAGATTGGGAGATATGCCCGCAGAAGAGGGATTCCCACCGTATCTTGCAACAAGGCTTGCAGAATTCTATGAAAGGGCCGGTCTGGTAGAGACACTATCGAATGAGGAAGGGAGTATAACAATTATCGGGGCTGTGTCTCCACCTGGTGGTGATTTCTCTGAACCTGTGACACAGCACACCACCAGATTTATACGATGTTTCTGGGCTCTTGACAAGATACTTGCAGATGCACGGCACTATCCTTCAATAAGCTGGATCGAGAGCTATACAGAATATCTTAATGATATTCAAGAATGGTGGAGTGAACGTGAAAGTGAGTGGAGGGTCCTGCGAAACGATGCGATGAATATATTGCTGGAGGACAACAGACTTCAGCAGATAGTTAAGCTTGTTGGTCCCGACGCATTGCCTGAGGATCAGCGATTCATCCTTTTCTGCGCTGAGATCATTAAGAATGCGTTCCTTCAGCAGAATTCTTTTGATCCCAAGGATATGTATTGCAGCCCTGACAAGCAGATAAAGCTCCTGAAAGCGATTATGTGTTTTTTTAGAAAGGGCAAGGAGCTGTTATTAGGTGGTCTTGAGCTAAGTAAACTGCTGTCCCTTGATGCTGTGTCTGAAATGGTCAGGTTAAAATCAGAGATAGGTAACGGTGAGATTGAGAAGATTGATGCTTTTATTCAGAGGCTTGAATACAGCCTTAATTCACTAAAGGAAGAGGTTAATATCCCCCACACACCTGATTTTTCAAAGGGGAAATCTGCAAACAAGGACATATGAATATGAGATCTGAAGTGGAATACACTAACCTGTCAGGCATCAGCGGGCCGCTCATCTTTGTGCAGGGAGTGAAAGGTGTCGGCTACGGCGATTTAGTTGAGATAAGGAACGGTTCCGGAGAGGTAAGGACCGGGCAGACCTTGGAAGTAGACGAAGAGATAGCAGTTGTACAGGTTTTTGAAGGAACCACCGGGCTTTCCATTAAAGGTACCAGAGCTACCTTTATCGGAAAGTCTCTCGAAATACCTACGGATCGTGAGATGCTGGGGCGGGTTTTTGATGGGTTGGGCAGACCAATAGATGGTGCTCCACAGGTCATATCTGATTTGATGATGAATATAAACGGTCTTCCCATAAACCCCTATACCAGAGAATATCCGAGAGATTTCATTCAGACTGGGATTTCTGCTATTGATGGTATGAATACGCTTATACGCGGACAGAAGCTTCCAATATTTTCCGGAAGTGGAATGCCGCATAACCTCATTGCTGCACAGATAGCACGGCAGGCCCGACTCCTTACTGCCCATGAGGAATTTACCGTCATTTTTGTTGCAATGGGTGTAAAGTTTGATATAGCCAGGTTTTTTATAGATTCGCTTGAGGAAAGCGGTGTTCTTCCTAAGTCCGCCATTTTTCTGAGTCTTGCTGATGCACCATCCATTGAACGCCTGATAACCCCGAGGGTCGCATTAACTCTCGCAGAATATCTTGCCTTCACTGAGGGGATGCATGTCCTGGTTATTCTCACAGATATGACCAACTATTGCGAATCTCTCAGGGAACTCTCAAGTTCGAGAGGTGAAATCCCTTCACGAAAGGGATATCCCGGATATCTCTATAGTGATCTCGCGTCCGTGTATGAGCGTGCCGGTCGCATTCAAGGAAAGAAGGGGTCCATCACCCAGATTCCCATTCTCACAATGCCCAGTGATGATATCTCTCATCCGGTTCCGGATCTTACCGGATATATAACCGAGGGCCAGATAGTGCTGGAGCGGGAATTGTTCAACAAGGGAGTGTATCCTCCTATTGCTGGCCTGCCCTCGCTTTCACGATTGATGAAGGACGGCATTGGTGAGGGCCGGACACGGAAAGACCATGCTCAGGTTGCTGCCCAGCTGTTTGCCTCGTATGCAAAGGTGAAGCGTATCAGAGCACTTGCTGCAATAGTGGGGGAGGAAGAGCTGTCAGATCTGGATAAAATATATTTGCGGTTTGGAAATGTCTTTGAAGAAAGGTTCTTGAGCCAGGGATACAATGAGAACAGATCAATAGAGACAACCCTTGATATTGGCTGGGAGATGTTGTCGATATTGCCCGAGGAAGAGCTTTACAGGATTTCAAAAGAAGATATTCAAAGATATTATATACCCCAAAAGGGGGATGTTTAAAAAATGCCGAAAATAGATGTTCCACTTACTAAATCGAGTTTAAGAAAAATAAAGGAGGACCTGTCCTTCGGCTATGAAGGTTTTGATCTTTTAAATCAGAAACGAGAGATTCTTGTGTTGGAAATAGTGAAAAATATGAACATCATAAGAAAGATTGAGGAACAGTTCCAGGGCGCACTGAATGAACTGTACAGCGACTACAGGGTTGCTGCAATTGAGATGGGGTCAGATATGCTTTCCTTGAAGAGCTGTTCCGAAAAACGAAGCTATTTCATGTCGTTGGGTTTTTCGAAACTGATGGGGCTGAGAATGCCCGTCCTCATTCTCAAACCCAAGAAAATGAAGAAGCTGTCAGGTTTTTTGGGAACCACCAGCAGCTATGACACTGCAAAGAAAACATGCATCAACACGCTTACACTGCTTGCCAATTATGCCACTGTTACAAAATCCATCTTTATGCTTTCACGGGAGCTGAAAAAGGTACAGCGCCGGGTTAATGCTCTTGAGAAAATCTTTATACCTCAGAATGAGGAGGCCAGAAAATACATCACCGACCGATTGGAAGAAATGGAGAGGGAAGAAATTTTTGTAAAAAAGCTTATTAAGCAGAGGATGGGGTGAGGGGTTTTGTAAAAGGTATCCGAGAAAGGTTTGCCGGGCTGAATCAAAACCAAAGGATAATCCTTCTTGCAACTGTCTTTTTGATAGTGCTGAATTTTATAATACTTATCCTGAGTATGAAAATTCTTTCAAGGGTGTTGGAAAGGTTCGGGTAGAACAGGGGCGGATAGAAAAGTCTTGGAGCCATCAATCATCTACGAAGATCCTTGGCAGATAAAAATAACCCTGCACGAGCCTTTTCCAAAAGGTCTTCAACGCACTCTGCGAATACAACAGACGCCGAATTTTCCAATCCATCTTTCTTAATGCATCGTTTTCAGGTGGAGGTAAGCGGGATTACTCGGAAGGGAATCATGGATTTCGGCCATCATTCATACTCATCCTAAGTCCCACACCGAAATGCTGTGGTTTTGCAAGCGAAATGGGGAAAAGTGAGCTGAGCGGGGTTAGGATACAGAAACCTCTTCGGCTTTGGTGAAGCCATTTATTTGTGATTGAAATAGAGGATGATTAGAGTTGAGTCCGAACTATTTGATCCATCTTGAAATAAACACCCTTCTGTAGAACTCGCGACCCAATCTACCCTGATCCTTTATTGAAGATTCTCCAACGCCTCCTTTGCCTGTCTCAGGTACACTTCAGCCTCGCATTGCTTAAAAAAATCAACAGCCTGAGAGATGCATTCCCTGGCTTTGTCCTTCTTGCCTTTCGTCTTATGCAGGAGACCCAAATCGAGATAGACCCTGCCCAGCGAACCTTTCGCACCTATCTTCTTTGCAACCTCAATCGCTTTATTGAAATGATCTTCCGCTTTTTTGCTGGCGGAGGGGACGTTTTTCATCAGAAAGCCGATATTCTTGGCCATAGTTGACAGACTCTTTGGCCCCGCTCCCTCGACGATCTGCAAATAGACATTTCCCAAAACGTACTGCGATATAGCATAAGGCCATCTTCCCTCATTTTCCAGACATGCCCGCTGTACCTCTTCGAGCATTTTTAATCCTCGGCCCATTTGGCCTTTAGCAATGGTGATAGCGCCGAGAAATATAAGGGCCACCCTTCCGATTCCCTCAGAACCAAACTTTTGGCTGAAGTTCACAACTTCCTGTAGAGCGTCCTCAGCCTCCTGGAACTGGCCGCCAAAAGAATGGCTAATGCCGAGACCCAGTTTCGCAAACTGAGAGTAGAAAGGGTCTGCAGAAATTTGAATTGCCTTTTCGGAGCATTCAATGGCCGTGGGGAAATCGCCATCCGTTATATAGGTAAGTCCCATGATCCAGTGACCCATGACCAAGCTTCGAATATTAGAATGTCTTTGGCCAAATTCCACAAGGGCCTTTGCAGCTTCGAGGGCCTTTTTGATCTCTCCTCTGTGATCGTAAGCGTATCCCAGTCCACCAAGGGATTTGAAATAGAGGTATTGATCCGACTCGAGAGACCTGGATATCTCCTGAGCCCTTTCTCCAAAGGTTACGGCTTCGTCCAGAAGGCCCAAATCTGCACAGGTCCATGAGAGCCAGGTGCAGGCATAGCCGATGACCTGCTGGTTCTCGATCTCCTCGCCAATCTTAAGGGCCTTACACAGATATTGATATGAATCTTTAAGCTTACCCCCACAGTACCAGCCAAACCCGAGCCACGCATAGAGCATCCCGAGCCTTGCTTTGTCATCAATAGACTCGGCCAGAGCTTCATGAGCGCTGAGCAGAGTGGTCAGCCCCCTGAAATCTCCACGGTAATAAAACACGTAGGCCCACTTGATAAGGAGATCGATGAGGATTCCTTCTTCCTCCTTCGTCTTGTCCAGTTTCTTGGCCAAAAGATCAAAAGCCTCCGTGTAGTATTGATGCGACTCTTCCACAGCATACCTTCTCAGGCTTTTCTCCCCTGACTTCATAAGATAATCGACAGCCTTATGGACGGACTGGCCCCGTTTGAAATGGAATGCCAGGGTCTCATAGAACTCGGGAAGCCTCTCTTGAAATAACTGTTCCATCACAAGAGCAATTCGCTCGTGGATTCCCTGGCGCTCTTTTTTGAGGAGGCCGCTGTAGACTACCTCCTGGGTCAGGGCATGCTTGAACACATACTCCAGCTCAGGCTGAAAGGACCTTGTCCTTATCAGGTCGAGCTGCTCTAGACCGTGGAGACACCGGTCAATATGGTCTCTGAGTTCTGTAATCTTCCTGAGGATCTCATAGAGAAAGGCCCTTCCGATGACCGAGGCTTCCTGGAGAATCCGCTTCATCTCCTTCTCCAGGCGGTCGAGCCTGGCAGAGATAACGCCCTGTATGCTTGGCAGAATATCTGACTCACTGATTGACCTGGTGAGCATCCAGTTGCCGTTATCATGGGTTAGCACCCCTAATTCAATCAACGAGTTGATCACCTCTTCCAGATAGAAAGGATTGCCCTCGACCTTATGCCGGATGAACTGCCTTAACTCCAAGGAGATGGTCTTGGACTTGAGCAGAGACTCCATCATGTCCTGCGTGTCCGAGGGTGAGAGATCCTGGAGCCGGATCTCCTGGTAAGACTTCCCAATACCGCTCAGCTGATGGCTGGTAAGGAGACTAAAGGGAAGCCTGTACACGCAAAGAAACAGGGCTGGATACCTGAACTCAGAGAGAATAAAGCGAAGGAGGTCTAAAGACGAGGGATCAGCCCATTGGATGTCCTCCAGGCAGATGACTGTTGGCCCCCTCCGGGTCAGAGCTGAAAGAATCGCCTGGACCGCATCGTGAAGACGCGATTTCCAAAACTCCGGGCTAACGCCCTCAACCTCTGGGTAGCTCAGAGCGTAGAGACTCCCAATATAAGGGGCAACATCTGCCTTCTTTCCAATCAGACCCTGGATGCGTGATTCGATCTTTTCCTTCACTCCTTCAGGAAGATCGCCCTCTTCAATTTGCCAGGCCCGATTCAGGAGATCGATCAGTGGAAAATACGGGATGTTCTGGGAGTAGGCATAAGCGTGACCCTCAAGCCACTGAATCTCTTCAAGATCCAAGGTGACCCTGAACTCCTCAACAAGCCTGCTCTTTCCGGTGCCCGTATCGCCACAGATAGAGATAATCGTCCCCTTACCCTCCGAGAGCCGCTGGACCGCCTCCTCCAGCTCGGTCAGCTCAACCTTCCTGCCGATCAGCTCAGCCCTCAGGCCGGAGGGACGGTGTGTGGTGGTCGGCCTCTCCTTTGGTGATAGTACCTTATAGACCGAGACAGGCTCCGTCTTACCCTTGATTCTAGTGGGTTCCAAATCTTCAAAAGTAAAATGTCCCTCAGCCTGGCGATAGGTTTCCAGACCGACCAGGATTTCACCCTCTTTGGCCAAACTGCAGAGCCGGGATGCAATATTGATGGTGTCTCCTGCCACGCCATGAGTTCCCTTCTCCATGTCCAGTTCGCCAGTTACTACAAGGCCCGTGTTAATGCCGGTATGCATCGAAATGGGCTGCCCAATTCTCTCTTCTACTTGAGGACTTATGGCATCCACCAGCTCGTGTATTTCTCTGGCAGCCCTGATAGCTCTGATCGGGTCATCCTCGTGGGCCTTTGGCACCCCAAAAAGGGCCATGACCGCATCACCGACAAACTTCTCTATGAACCCCTCGTATTTGGTCACTACCTGAGCAATCTCGCCGAAGATCCGGCTCATGATCTCTTTGACCTCTTCCGCGTCGAGTTTCTCCGACATGCCCGTATAACCAGATAGATCAGAAAAGAGGGCCGTGACCTGTTTCCGCTCGCTCTCAGCGCCTAGCTCTGTCTTTTCAACCTCTACTTCTCCCCCTAATCTATGCCCGCATTCATTACAGAAATCATTCTCAGGTGGGTTTTCAAAGTCACACTGAGGGCAGACCAGTAAAAGCTTTGCCCTGCACTTACCGCAAAACTTGGCTCCCTCCGGATTCTCAAACTGACACTTTGCACACTTCATCTTTGATAGCCCTCTGATGCACTATCCATGGATTAACGGGTTATCTACAATCATAAGCAAGAGCTCATAGGATGGCATCATAAATATCTCTTTTCGATTCTAGTACTCCCTTTCCTGAACAAAGAAAATGCCCATCACTTCCATTCTGAAGGAACGGGCTCCAACATCCATTCAGCTTCCACTGCACCCCCTTCCTAGGTTCAGGTCAACAGACCTCTCTACCTCATATTAGCAGATGCATGAGTCAAATCAATCTTCTTTTTCTAACTCTCTTAGAAATGGCGCTGATGTGTTTAATCCTAACTGAATCATAGCATCCTTCCGGCTCTCTGATTTCATTTAATGCCGGTTGAAACCTGCAATGGCTAGGCGAAGGAATCTAATCTAAGTTGTTGAGTTCAACCGCGATTAAACAACTTTTGCTTTCTTTCAAAGAAAAGATTACATCTTGAAGTATTGATTTTCCATAGGGGTTTTTCGCTACATGGTTTAATCCGATATTGCACTTTCAACTACGATATGTAATCGTCAAAATTGTCCATTTCGAGTACATGGCAAGCAGTTGTAACTTCGGGATTGGAGAGAACAAGCCCAATATATTGTGGATTTTTTGATAAAAAAACGTGACTTTTTTGTGTCAGTTTTTCGC
Organism: Deltaproteobacteria bacterium; assembly: GCA_020349945.1. GTDB lineage: Bacteria > Desulfobacterota > DSM-4660 > Desulfatiglandales > B25-G16 > JABXJZ01. Next base: position 828,365 of record CP070704.1, on the reverse strand, counting down.
AATACGGAGAAGCCGTTCCTTCTCAAAATCAATACCCGCCGGCACTGCATCTGGCATTACTGCTTTTATGTCCGTAACTTTTCCGTAACTACTTTTTTCTCGACATTTTAATAGGTTATGGTAATCTGAAGTTTAAAAAGTTATCTTTGATACCCCAAGCCTTCAGGAGATAACCATGCAAACGTTTCCCCTAAAGATGCTGATGCGAAGCCTCCCGGGAGGATGTATCCTTCTGTGGAGATTCTTCTATTTAGTGCCCGATAAAGTTACGGCATTGTGAGTTCTGGGTGAAAAGCCGCAGGCTTTAATTGAAAACCACTTGTTGTTTTCCCTTCTGACCTTCTAAACGCTCACATGAGTATCATAGTTTCTGCCACTCGGTAGCATTCGATTGCTCACCATTGATTTTTCCACTCGATTTTCTACGTCAAGCTCTCAAGAGATAGCCAGTTACTTGCCTATAGTAACTTTGAACTGGCCGATTGGTCAGCCCGGCGTTGGTGCTCCAAGTTTACTTGTTTGTGGCGTCAAACACATGCCGAGCGGCTAAGGGGCTTCGTTTTCCTGTTCATTGAGTGGACTGAGAGAAGGCTTCGAGCCATATCGCCACGAGAATTCTCCGGCGCAATGGAGGTGGCTATGAACTGGAACCTGCAGCTTGGATCAGCGAAATGCCTCCAATGGGCCTGATGCCCCGAGGGGGGCTTTCTTGCCTTCACCCGGAGAAAGCCCTTCCCTCGTAATATAGGCTAGGAGTCAAAGACCAGAATATTTCTCGGAGATTCGCTCCTTGCTCCTTGATTCAGGAGGGGAAAAATGGACGATCAAATCCCATCTTTGGGGCTATCCATAGAACAGTTTCTGAGAAAGGACGCATCCAGTCGCGAAACACAAAAGGCAGCCCACAAGCTTGCTGAAGACTACGGATCTATTTTGGATAACTTTAACGATGTCATATTCATTATAGATACGGCGGGGCACTTTGTCTTTGTGAATAAAGCCAGCGAGCAAAGAACGGGGATACCAACGGACACGTTCATAGGCAGGCATTTCTTGGAATTAATTGAACCCAAATACCACGAATTTGCCCAAAGCAGTTTTCAAAAAGCCATGAGCGGGGAGAAAGTAACCCCAACGATTGAGATGGAGAGGCAGACAGCATCCGGAGAAAAGATCACGTTAGAAATTAATTGGAAAATCCTCTATGAAGACAATGTTGCGGTGGGTTTCCTAGGAGTCTGTCGCGATGTAACGGACCGCAAACGTGCGGGGGAAGCGCTCAAACGAGCCCGTGACGAACTGGAAATGCGAGTGAAAGGTCGTACCGCAGAATTGCAGAAAGCAAACGAGCTGTTGGAGAAAAAAATTGAGGAGCGGAGGCGGGCCGAAGAGAAACTGAAGGAAAGCGAGGAGAAATACAGAAGCCTCTTTGAAAATTCTAAGGATGCCATCTTTATTGTTGATACGAAAACAGGGATCATTTTGGATGCCAACCGCCAGGCAGAACGACTCACCGGACGCCCCCGACAAGAGATCATCGGCATGCAGCAATCCCGGCTTCTTTCTGCTCAAGATGCTAAATATTATGAGGAAAAATTCCGCAAGCATATAAAGAATGAGCTGGTTTTCGTTCTGGAGGCGGAAGTAGTTCAGAAAGATGGCACCGTTGTTCCTGTTTTTATTTGCTCAAGCCTGATCGATCTCCAGGGGAAAAAGGTCATCCAGGGGATATT
>CP070704.1:814964-826532 GCA_020349945.1 Deltaproteobacteria bacterium | reverse complement strand
GACCAATATATTTCCCCTTTATGAAATTGTGGATGGTATTCACTATACCATCAATCATGAATCCCGAAGCCTGCCCGTTGAGACATATCTGATGATGCAAGGTCGATACAAGCATCTGGGCCAAGAGGAAGTTAAGGCAATACAAACCGAGACAGACCGGGCATGGGCAGATCTTCACTTTAAGGCAACCAGACATGCGGAGTAGAAGGCATTTGGATTGACCATGCTAATGTATCCCCCGGTACTGTGAAATTGAAGTGTTATGATGAGATCAGAGAAGCATGAAAATCACCTGATTACTCCGTTGAGATTTGTGCCTCATTAATGGATTGGGAGCATTCACAGATCAAACCGCATATGTTGTGGCCTCTTTCCCCTTGACACACGGGGCTATTTCACTCTATGGTTTCTCTCCAAGGAAGGGAGCTCTCAATCTCATCATTCTATCGTCTTTTTATATAGGAAGAGGATGTGGAGAAATGAATAGTACCTGGACCTTGGATATGGTAATCAACCGTGCACTAAACATGGAGGAGCAGTCTTATAAGCTGTACACTGGGGCAATCGAAAAGGTTGAAGCCCCGGAGGCCAAGGCCTTCCTCAAGGAACTGGCAGACTGGGAGCTTGAACATAAAGCTAAACTGTTAGCAATTAAGGACGACCCCCAGAAGATGAAGGAGTTCAGCCTCCACATGCCAAAGGTCCAAGACTTGAAGCTCGTCAACTATTTAGAGGATGTGCCCCTCACCGATCCATCCGATTACGAATACCAGAAGCTCTTGATATATGCTGGTAAACGTGAACAGGAAACTTACGAGTATTACGATGACCTGGCAAAGAAGTTCGGGGACAGCGACGTTGGCAAATTCTTTGCTCGCCTGGCCGCTGAGGAGCTGACCCATAAGAATAAAATCGAAAAAGAATACGACCAGTACGTATTGGAGTGGGGTTGACCTAGACGGAGAATTACGCATTTACCATGGACCATCCAGGCCCGCTCAAGAACATGAAAGGCCCGCCGGCGTTTCTCACATAGGGGGCCCAATCGCCGAGGTAGTCCTCGCCTTTTGGGTTTTATATATCGATCTATAACGCTTCAAAAGGCACCCGCTAGTGGCAAACCTTTTTTGTTGACAATTCCAGTTTGGTTCTCTTAAATATACCTATAAATTGTAGCAAGAAGCTACAAAGAGGAAGCTAGATTGAAAAAGGCCAGAAGGGCTTATATAAAAAGAGATTGAATCTTCCTTTCTGGTTTTTTTCTTTTGCAGAATTGTTCTATCCTGGCTGTTATAGCAGTTGAGAGGAGGCAAAAGATGTGTGAGGCCAATGCATACTTAATAAAAGATGGGGAAGAGAAAATCATTATGGAAGGTGTAGATATCCTAAGGCCCGAGAAAGATGGGATATATCTTCAGGACATTTTTGGTGGACAACGCACAATCAAAGCAAGGATTAAGGAGATGAACCTTGTTGAGCACAGGATTTTGCTGGAAGAGGAATAAAGGATTAGAACGGTCGCTGAAAAGGGTTTCCGATAAATCCCTATCAGCAGCAGGAAAATAAACACATCGATGGTCAGATAAGTTATTAGAAAGGCAGAAACGGGGCAAGAGCACGCTAAAACCTACCTTAAATGATCAAGGAAAGTCTCTACAGAATACCACTTATGCTGCGTGATTGGTTGTGCACTAGGTATCTCCACTACCCAACTTAATCCCTATCCCAAAGCGCCTGCAGTGGATAGAAAATCCCTACTGCCCGTGCTTTAGCATACTAGGCCAAGATTGTTAAAGAATTTTTTAATTGCTTATATTAGTGGATATGATAGTATTTAAGTCTTTAATATTATTTTCACTTTTTTAAGAGCAGTTGAGCAGCTGGTCAAATAAAATGAGAAAACTGATAAGTTCCTTTATCAGATATATCGAGACAGAAAAGGGATATTCAATACACACAATCAGGAACTATGAAAGCGATTTAAGGCAATTTACCAAATTTGTTGCATCCAAGAGGGGCCTAAAAAAAGGTGCCCCAGGAATTGACCTCGTAGATTATATGCTCATCAGATCATATTTAGGAGTGCTCTTTGATAGATGCCGGAGGACAACGATTGCCAGGAAGCTTTCTGCATTGAAATCCTTTTTCAGGTACCTGGAATTGAGGGGACTTGCCCCTTTAAATCCGGTGACGGAGATAGCCACTCCCAGACAAGAAAGACATATCCCTACCTACCTCCCTGTAGATGATATGTTCGCCTTACTGGAACAACCTGACAGGCAAAAAGAGTGGGGGCTCAGGGATTTGGCCATTTTGGAGCTCCTGTATTCAACCGGTCTCAGGGTCAGCGAACTTGTTGCTTTAGACATAGAAAAGTTGGACCTCAACTCTCGTCTTGTAAGGGCGTCAGGTAAAGGTGGCAAAGAAAGGTTACTCCCTGTTGGTAGAAAGGCCATTGCTGCTATCAGAGAATACCTTGAAAACACGGAGAAGAGAAGAAAAAAGGCCGGGTACAGCAAGTGCCAAGGACCTGTTTTCCTTAATTATAGGGGTGGGAGACTTTCCGCCAGAAGTGTGAATAGATTAGTCAAAGCATACTCACGAAAATGCGGTATAATGACGGAGATCAGCCCCCATTCCTTGCGCCATACCTTTGCAACTCATTTGCTAGATGGGGGCGCAGACTTAAGATCAATCCAAGAACTATTGGGGCATGTAAACCTTTCAACTACCCAAAAATACACGCATGTGAGTATTGATAGGCTAGTTGAGGTTTATGATAAAGCTCATCCAAGAAGCTAAGGGGTTGCATCTTGGCCCCACTTCCCTCTAAGGAGGATATGTGCTCGTGTCAGGAACTAAAGAAAGAGACCGGTCAAATCCGAGGATCAGGGGAACCACAATTCTTTCCGTTAGGAAAGACGGATATGCGATTATGGCAGCAGATGGACAGGTGACCCTGGAAAATACAATTATTAAACAAAAGGCAAAAAAACTCAGGCTTATGTATAATGATCAGGTTCTCATAGGTTTTGCCGGGGCAACAGCAGATGCCTTTTCTCTTTTTGAAAAACTCGAGGGAAAGCTGGAAAAGTTCAATGGAAGCTTACCCAGAGCAGCGGTCGAGTTAGCCAAGGACTGGAGAACGGATAAGATCCTTCGTAGGTTAGAGGCCTTGCTCCTTGCCATGGACAAGGAACATACCCTCATACTATCGGGTAACGGAGATGTGATCGAACCGGATGAAGAGGTGGCTGCTATTGGTTCTGGAGGTCCATATGCCTTAGCTGCTGCCAGGGCACTCATGGCCCACTCGAATTTAGATGCCAAATCTATAGCCATGGAATCCATGAAGATCGCGGCCTCTATCTGCCTGTATACCAATCAAGAGTTTGAGGTGAAATCTCTTCCCAATCCGAAAGAAAATATCTGATATCGACTCGATAATGATAAATCCAGGCTCCCTAACCCTAATATGGAGACCTAGTGGAAAGGAATAACAAGATAGAAAAAGATATGAGGGTCTTAACACCAAAAGAGATTGTCTCAGAGCTGGACAAATATATAGTTGGCCAGGATAAGGCAAAACGCTCTGTGGCTATAGCTCTCAGGAATAGATGGCGAAGGCAACAAGTTCCTCAAGAGCTGAGAGACGAAATAGCCCCTAAGAATATTATTATGATAGGTCCTACAGGCGTTGGAAAAACGGAGATCGCAAGACGCCTTGCCCGATTAGCCAACTCACCTTTTTTAAAGATAGAGGCGTCGAAATTTACCGAAGTTGGTTATGTGGGCAGAGACGTAGAGAGTATGATCAGGGATTTGACTGAGCTGGCTGTGAATATGGCCAAGCAAGAGGAACAGGAAAAGGTTAAGACTAAGGCAGTGGAGTCAGCAGAAGATAAACTGCTAGACATCCTCCTCCCTAAGCCAAAAAAGCAAATAGAGAAAGATACCGAGGAAAAAAGAGAAACTATGCTTGAGGTTGTTAAAAACGAACCTGCTGATCCTAACTCAACCAGGGAGAAGCTGAGGCGTCTTTTAACGAATGGTAAACTTGATGAAAGGTATGTGGAGTTAGAGGTAACCGATAAACCCTTTCCACTTATAGAGATTTTCTCCGGTACCGGTTTAGAAGAAATGGATATAAATGTGAAGGAGATTTTCGGGCACATTTTGCCAGCCAAGACAAAAAAAAGGAAGGTGAAGGTAAAAGAGGCAATCGAGATAATAACACAGCAGGAATCGCAAAAGCTCATTGATTTCGATAAGGTTGTTGAGAAGGCCATTCGCAGGACTGAACAAAACGGAATAATTTTCTTAGATGAACTGGACAAGATAGTGGGAAGTGAGTCAACATCTGGCCCTGATGTATCAAGAGAGGGAGTACAAAGAGATCTCCTTCCAATAGTTGAAGGATCAACAGTACTTACAAAATACGGAATGGTAAAGACCGATCATATCTTATTCATTGCATCTGGCGCCTTCCACGGAAGCAAACCCTCTGACCTTTTGCCTGAACTCCAGGGACGCTTCCCTATCAGGGTAGAACTCAATCCCCTTACACAGAAGGATTTCGTTATGATACTAACAGAGCCACAGAATGCCTTGATAGTTCAATACAAGGCCCTATTGTCTACTGAGGAAATAAGTTTAAACTTTACTGAATCAGCTATAGCCGAGATAGCAAAAATGGCTTACGAGGCCAACGAGACCATGGAAAATATAGGTGCACGCCGGTTGCATACTGTAATGGAGGCACTTTTAGACGATATCTCTTTCAATGCGTCAGACACGGAAGAAAAAGAGATAACCATTGATAAGGATTATGTAAGAGAGAAGTTAAGTGAGATCCTTGAAGATATAAATCTAAGCAAATATATTCTCTAGGAATGAGGTAAGATCTCGATGAACACCGGGTTGGACAGGGCAAGGATCCTGATTGAGGCCCTGCCCTATATAAGAAAATTCAATAGGCAGACAATGGTCATCAAATATGGCGGCCATGCTATGGTTGATGAAAAACTAAAGAAAGGCTTTGCCCTAGATATTATCCTCATGAAATACGTTGGCCTCAACCCAGTGGTAGTCCATGGAGGCGGGCCTCAGATAGGAGAGTTCTTGAGTAAGATGTCCATAAAATCGAATTTTGTGAGAGGCCACAGAATTACTGATGAGAAGACTATAGATGTAGTGGAGATGGTTCTTGCGGGTAAGGTAAATAAGGAGATTGTAGCCACTATAAACCAACATGGTGGGCAGGCAGTTGGTCTCTCGGGTAAAGATGGCCATCTAATCACTGCCAAAAGGCTTCAGTTTATATCAAATCATGATGAGACAGGCGATAAGCCTGATAACCCCCCGGAGATAATAGATATTGGTCTGGTGGGTGAGGTTGTCTCTATTGACAACCGAATAATAAAGAGCCTTATAGATAACCAATTTATTCCTGTCATCGCCCCTGTCGGGGTTGGCAAAGACAATGAGACATACAACATAAACGCCGATCTCGTGGCTGGCCATATCGCATCATCTCTCAAGGCCAGAAAGCTCATCCTCTTGACCGATGTAGAGGGTGTTCTTGGCAGGGATGGTAATCTTATTAATAGCCTCACAGCGGAGGATGCCAACCGTATGATAGCTGATGGGGCTATTAAAGAAGGAATGATCCCAAAGCTTCAATGTAGTCTAGAGGCCCTTAAAGGTGGAGTAGAAAAGGTCCATATTATTGATGGCAGAAAGGAACATACCCTGCTTTTAGAGATATTTACAGATAAAGGAGTGGGAACAGAGATAGTTCCTAATTAGACCTGATGCCCCTTAATACAATAGACAGGGCAGATACATTCATGTTTCAGACCTACAGGCGTTCTCCCATCACCCTGGTTAGGGGAGATAGCTGCCGTGTGTGGGATGAAAATGGTAAGGAATACATCGATTTTGTCGGGGGAATAGCTGTCTGCAACCTTGGTCACAGCTCACCTATAGTGAGCGAGGCTCTGTGCGAGCAGTCAAAAAAGCTTGTGCACGTCTCTAACCTTTTCTACACCCAGCCCCAGACAGAACTCGCCGAGATCCTAGTAGAGAACTCATTTGCAGACAGGGTCTTCTTTTGTAACAGTGGTGCAGAGGCTAACGAGGCAGCCATAAAACTGGCCAGACGTTACTCAACAGAAAAATTCGGACCTGAAAGACATGTTATCATAACCATGGACAATTCATTTCACGGCCGGACAATGGCCACCCTCTCTGCTACAGGTCAACAAAAGATCAGAAAGGGCTTTGACCCTTTGCTCCAAGGCTTTAGATTTGTGCCTTTTAACGATCTGGAGAATCTACGATGTGCCATAGATGGATCTGTCTGTGCTGTAATGTTAGAACCGATACAGGGCGAAGGAGGCGTTGTTTTGCCTGATCCCGATTACCTAAAAGGCGTCAGAGAGATCTGTACAGAGCACGCTATGCTCTTAATATTAGACGAGGTACAGGTTGGCATGGGAAGAACAGGCAGATTCTTTGCCCATCAACATTTTGGAATAACGCCTGATATAATGACCCTGGCCAAGGCCCTGGGTAATGGACTGCCTATAGGTGCTATGCTGGCTAAACAGGAATTGACCGATGCCTTTGGTCCAGGGAGTCATGCGACAACATTTGGGGGAACCCCCCTCATCGCAGCAGGTGCCCTGGCAGTTGTAAAAAGCCTCCTTAATGATGGCTGGATTGAAAATGCCAGAGAGATGGGGGACTACTTTAAAGATAGGCTCACCGACCTTCAGCAGAAGTATAGCGTTATAAAAGATGTCAGGGGGTTAGGCCTTATGCTTGGGTTAATGTCGGATAGAGAAGTAGCCGATATTGCAAATGCCTGCATGGAAAGGGGTTTTTTAATAAACTGCGTCCAGGAAAGGGTTCTTAGGTTTGTTCCTCCGTTGATTATAGGCAAAGAAGAGATTGACCTGTTAATTAATTGCCTGGATAAGGTATTCAAGGAAATCTAGATATAAAAAGGCCTGTTAAACCTGAGAGATCTCAGGGGAACACAAATCGCATCTCACAAATCCCCACACACCTTGGTCGTTCTTAGGCCCCCAGAGCAGGAATGACCAAGAATAGTCTCTTAAGAGCAATAGGTAACCATAAAAGAGAAGAATGATGACCCAAAAGATAAAAAAGATCGTGTTAGCCTATTCTGGAGGCCTGGACACATCAGTTATACCATCCTGGCTTAAAGATACTTACCACTGTCCGGTCATTGCCTATGCTGCTGATCTTGGCCAGGAAGAAGATGTTGATGCACTGAAGAAAAAGGCCCTTGAAGTAGGTGCAGACGAGGTAATTGTCGAGGATTTAAAGGAAGAGCTTGTAAGGGAATTTGTCTGGCCAGCCTTACGGGCCAATGCCATTTATGAAAATAACTACCTTTTAGGTACCTCCCTTGCAAGGCCCCTTATAGCCAAACACCAGGTAGCTGTAGCCAAAAGTATAGATGCGGATGCAGTAAGCCATGGTGCCACGGGAAAGGGTAACGATCAGGTCAGATTTGAACTTGCCTATATGGCCCTGGATCCAACACTAAAGATCATCTCTCCATGGAAGATATGGGATTTCAAGGGAAGAGAAGACCTAATAAGATACGCCAAGAAAAGAGGCATACCCATCCCTGTTACCAGGGAAAAACCTTATAGCAGTGATAGGAACCTCCTCCATATAAGCTTTGAGGGTGGTATCTTAGAAGATCCATGGCAGGAACCATCTGAGGATATGTTTGTCATGTCTGTATCTCCAGAGATCGCTCCGGATAAGGCCACCTACGTGGAAATAAATTTTGAAAATGGCAATCCTATAGCTGTTGATGGTGAGAGGCTTTCTCCTGCAAATCTCCTCAGGAGGCTCAACGAGTTAGGGGGTAAGAATGGCATCGGTCGGGTGGACATAGTGGAAAACAGATACGTGGGTATGAAATCGAGGGGTGTATACGAGACACCGGGCGGAACGATCTTGAGGATTGCCCACATTGCAATGGAATCCATTACCCTGGATAGAGAGGTTATGCATATAAGGGACGGATTGACACCTAAATATTCTGAGCTGATCTACAATGGTTACTGGTTCGCCCCTGAAAGGCAGATGCTCCAGTGCCTTATTGATGAGACCCAGCAAAACGTTACAGGCCGAGTGCGACTTAAATTGTACAAAGGTAACTGCAGTGTAGTGGGGAGAAAATCTGACTTTTCCCTTTACAGCGATGAACTTGTCACATTCGAAGAGGACACAGTATATAACCAGAAGGATGCGGAGGGTTTTATCAGGCTGAGTGGGCTAAGGCTGAAAATCGCAAATCTCATGAGAAAGGAAAGGTAAAATGCGAGGCAAGCTCTGGGGAGGCCGCTTCAAATCTAATACAGATAAGATCGTAGATGACTTTAATGCCTCCATACATTTCGATAAAAGGCTGTTTAGAGAGGATATTGAAGGGAGCATGGCATACTGCAAGATGCTTGCAAAACAGGGTATAATCACTAAGGGTGAAGCTGCAACCATCCTCAATGCCTTACATGAGATCTATGGTGAGATAGAAAGCGGTAATTTCACCTTTAATGAGACCCTGGAGGATATCCACACACATATTGAAAAGGCCCTTGTAGAAAAAATTGGCCCATTAGGTGAGGCAATCTATACTGGAAGAAGTAGAAACGACCAGGTAGCCCTGGATACAAGACTATTTACAAAGAATTCAACTATCAGAATTATTAACCTGATAAAGGATTTTCAGTTATCCTTGATTGAGTTGGCAGAAAAGAATCAAGACCTGATTATGCCAGGTTACACACATCTCCAGCGAGCCCAGCCTGTGCTCTTGGCACATCATCTACTGGCCTACTACGAGATGTTGAAGAGAGATATGGAGAGGTATAAACAAGCCTTAAAGAGAACAAATGTTCTTCCTCTGGGTAGCGCAGCACTGGGAGGAACAACCTTTAATGTGGACAGGGAATTCTTGTCCAGGCAGTTAAAGCTTGAAACCATTACCGCTAACAGCATGGATGCGGTATCTGACAGGGATTATGTTTTAGAGTTTATCTTTACCTCTGCCCTTTTGATGATGCATCTGTCTCGTCTTTGTGAGGAATTGATTATCTGGTCAACCCAGGAATTTGACTTTATAGAGATCTCAGATGCCTTTGCTACAGGTAGCAGCATAATGCCACAGAAGAAAAACCCGGATATACCCGAGCTCATCAGAGGGAAAACCGGAAGGGTATATGGTAATTTGATCTCGCTCCTAACAACAATGAAAGGCCTTCCCCTCACCTATAACAAGGATATGCAGGAAGACAAGGAACCCCTATTCGATACTGTTGATACAGTAAAAAAATCGCTCATAATATTTTCCAGGCTCCTCAAAGAGATAGATTTTAAAGAAGAAAACATAAAGGAGGCGATTGAGAAAGGATATCTGGTTGCAACAGACCTAGCTGATTACCTAGTCAGCAAGGGGATGACGTTCAGGGAGGCCCATCACCTTGTGGGCGATATGATCCTATCAGCCAAAAAGGGGGAAAGGGAATTACATGAGTTGGACCTAAGTGAAATGAAACGATTCAGCACCCTTATTGAGAAGGATGTCTACGGATGGTTGGATCCTCTATCATGTGTCAATCGTAGAAATATTGCTGGAGGAACTGGACCTGAGATGGTCAAGAAGGCATTAACCAAGGCAAAGGAAGAGCTAAAATCATGAAGCTAAAAAATTCGATACGGCTCCTTTGTCTGATTTCACTTGTCATCGTATTGATAGGTTGTGGCAAAAAAGCACCACCTTCTCTACCCAAGAAACCCTCTTCCCTCATCAGGATAGAACAGAAGGTTCAGCTCTTACAGTGCCATCTTTTTAGTATCAAGAAAGATTTATTTGCCTACCCTGTGGGGTCCGCCTTAGCCAGATCGCGCATGATAAGGCCTTAGAATTTATTATCTTTAACTTGCTCTGCTATGGGTAAGTCATTTACCCCACGGGATAAATGCTAAGACCCTATGAACATAATGAACTCAGTAAACACAACAAACAGTAGCGTATAGGGAGGTCAAATCAATGAAAGGTCTACCTAATATGGGCAGCCTAATGAAAAAGGCCCAACAGCTTCAGGAAAAGATGGCAAAGCTACAGGAAGAGTTGGGTGAAAAGACAGTTGAGACATCGTCCGGGGGTGGAATGGTTGCAGTTGTGGCAAATGGAAAACAGCAGATCGTTTCCATAAAGATTGATCCAGAGGTAGCAGATGCAAATGATATTGAGATGTTAGAAGATCTTGTTTTAGCAGCGGTTAACGATGCCCTTTATCAGGCAAGGCAAATGGTCAGTGAGGAGATGGCCAAATTAACCGGTGGAATAAAAATACCAGGCATTATGTAATATGAGAATCCCGATATCGAGCGCAAATCCCATATCGCAATGCACAACCTAAAACACGATAAACAACACATAACCTTTAACTTAACTAGATTAGATATGAGCTATGGGGGTCTATCCGCCATCACTGGGAAGGTTAATTGAACAATTCAGCAGGCTTCCCGGCATTGGAAAGAAATCAGCAGAGAGATTAGCCCTCTATGTCTTGAAAAGTCCAAGAGAGCTCGCTGACGGACTCGCCCAGAGTCTTCTGGAGGTAAAAGAAAGGATCAGGTTTTGTTCTATCTGCTTCAATTTAACCGATGAGGACCCCTGCCTTATCTGCAGCGATCAAAGGAGGGCAAACGGCAGGCTTTGCGTTATTGAAGGACCTGGAGACCAATTGGCCATTGAAAAATCAGGGGCCTTTAAAGGCAGATATCATATTCTACAGGGGGTCCTTTCCCCCCTCGATGGTATCGGAATAGAGAATTTGCGCATAGCCGAGCTCATGTCACGCCTGAGAAATGAAAACATAAAGGAGGTTATACTGGCTATCAATCCAACCGTAGAAGGCGAGGCAACCGTTTCATACCTGGCCGATTTATTGAAAGGAAAGGACGTTATTGTTACAAGAATCGCCCTCGGTATTCCCCTCGGTGGTGACCTCAAATATATAGACAGCATGACACTGAAAAGGTCTCTAGAAAATCGGTCCTCCTGTGCTTCATGATCTCAAGAGTTGCTCTTAAAAAACCTGCTCATATCCTCGATTAAGAAAATACTCTCACCAACAAAGAAGATCTCCTCCTTTACTCCCACACAATGCAACCTGCAACGAATTTGTGCCTGATGTGATAGCCTCCCCAAAAGATGCGGAGGGATATCCCTCATGTCATAGCTTGGCGAAGAGGAGCTCTTTCCAGTCATACCGGAGGGAGCAGGAACTAGACATCCAGGTGATGGAAATATCCGTCCCCCAGCTCCCGGCCTATTCTATCTCACTAAAACGGGAACTCAAGCATTGTGTGTCTATTATGGCGTCACTTTGCTTCTGTGCCTGGCTAGGTCGTAAATGGTGGTGGAAGAGACTTGAGGAGGCATGGAACCTTTCGTCAGAACGACCGAGGGGTTCTGACCAGTGCTTGACGGACAAAAGGTCTGCTCCATCAAGG
>CP070704.1:733181-814864 GCA_020349945.1 Deltaproteobacteria bacterium | reverse complement strand
CTCACTTAAAGGGGAATCCGGATCTTCATGGCACCCCATGCACCTCTTAATCTGAGGGATTCCAGAAAATGCCCCGTCTTCGTAAAAGAAATGGCATTCCTCGCAGCTCAATCCGAGGTTTGACTCCGGGCCATGTCTGGCATGACTGAAGGTCAGCGGCTGTCTCTTTTCAGAGTAAAGAATAAGAGGAAATACGATCCAGCCAAAAATAAGGGCACCAATTAAACCAGATAAGAAGAATATCCACCCATCCTTTGTAGCCTTCCTTACCTGTTTTGAATCGGCTTCCATAGGACCTTGTTTTCTCCTTTTTTATCAAGGATAGGCATTTGAAAAAGGTCTCACTCCTCACATCCCAAAAGCGGCTGCACAATCCATGCACGCAAGAACCCAACGAGAAGCGATCGACTCAAAGGTTACTTTCCCATGGTGGTCTGCAATGAAATCCTATTCAGGCCAGCCATCCTTGCCTGATCCAGCAAATGGACGAACGGCTAGTCAATGCGGCACCTCCCTTTTACCCTCTTCTGTTTTTGAAAGAACGGTGATGCGGGGGGTTTTGCTAATCGGGTTCTTGTCGACAAATACCGGACATTGGTACACTTTGCCAATAGTATCAGCAGTTATCACCTCAGCGGGCTCGCCTATCTTGTAAACACTTCCTCTATGTAAAAGAAGCATCCGCTGGCAGTATTGGGCAGCCAGACTGATATCGTGGGAGACTATAATCACGCTGAGTCCTTGTGTCCGGCTCAGCGTTGCAATAAGCTCAAATATCTCCACCTTGTGCCTTATATCAAGGAAGGATGTTGGTTCATCCAAGAGGATTATCCGAGCCTTCTGGGTCAATGCCCTGGCAATAAGCACCCGCTGCTTCTCTCCTCCTGACAACTCATGTATGGAACGGCGTGCCAGATCAAGTGTGCCAGTAAGGTGCATAGATTGATGGGCTATCTCCTGATCCTCTCTTCCCTCAAAGGGAAAAAGGCCTAGATGGGGAAAGCGACCCATAAGCACCACCTCAAAGACCGAAAAGGGAAACTGAAAGGTCGCTTCCTGGGGCACCATGGCTATATGCCTCGCAATATCAGCCCTTGTGTAATGAGATAATGGTCTGCTCAGGAGTAAAATCTCTCCTTTCTGTGCCTTGAGAAGGCCATCCATAATCTTTAACAAGGTACTCTTGCCTGAACCATTTGGGCCTATCATCCCTACGATCTCACCCCTTGTGAGCTCAAAATCTATCCCCTCAAGGCACCATTTGCCGTTATACCTGAAGTGGACATCTTTAAGGGTCAGCTCTGAGTCCACCGGCTGCCTCTCTGTTTTAAGAGATATATAAAGAAGGGAGCACCCAAAAAGGCGGTTATCACCCCTACCGGCAACTCACTGGGGGATAGTATGGTCCTTGCCACTGTATCTGCGGCTATTAAAAAAACGGCGCCTCCAAGGGCGGAAGCTGGTATCAAGAGTCTATGATCAGGGCCGAGCAACATCCTCATCAGGTGTGGCACAATCAGACCGACAAAGCCTATTATTCCGGAAAAAGATACAACCATACCAGTCATTAAGGAAATTCCAAGGAATGATATCCACTTCAGAAATTCTACCTCCACGCCCATCTGAAGCGCGGAATCCTCCCCTCCTACAATAAGATTAAGGTGACGAGAAAACAAATAAATGATACCTGAGACAAGGAGGATGAGTGGAAGGCTTATTGATAGCTGAACATATCTGCTTTGGGAAAGGTCACCATAGAGCCAGAAAAGCATGGAATGAAGCCTGCTATCACTTGTGGTGGCAATGAAAAACATTATTACAGCTGTAAAAAAGGCATTAACAATTACCCCAGTCAGAAGTAAGGCCGATGATTCCAGTCCTCCATAACGACTGCCTATGCCCATCACCAGTAAAATAGTGAACAAGGCACCCATAAAAGACAGAAGGGGGACACCAAGGCTAAATCCAAGACCAAAAACAATTCCTATAATGGCTCCCACTGCGGCTCCACTTGAGACACCAAGTATAAAAGGCTCTGCCAGGGGGTTTCTCAGCAGGGCCTGGAATACAACTCCACCAAGGGAGAGCGCAAAACCAACCAACCCAGCCAGCAAGATCCTGGGCAGCCTTATCTTAAACAAAATCATCCATGCCGTTCGATCAACGGATTTATAGCCAGTGACCCAGGCAAGAATATCCTTTAAAGAAATCCTGGCAGGACCCAAACTGAGAGAGATAAGGATGATAACAAGAAGTATCCCTGATAAGATAAGCCCTGTAGTTATTACCCTTACAGGGGTTATCCTCTGATCTTCATTATTGCCTCTCATGCCCTTGTATTTCTGGATGTATTAATCTGGCCATTGCTTCTAACCCGCTCACTACTCTCGGGGCTGGCCTGTCTATCAGGTCAGAATCAATAAGATAGACATTCCCCTTTTGGACAGCTGGCAGGGCAGACCATCGAAACCACTGGTTTCTGGCCTTCTCGTACTCCCCTCCTCTTTCCATACATGAGATGATTATCACATCCGGTCTTCTCTTTACTACTGCTTCCATGTTCAGTTTTGGATAGGTAATGGGCTGATCCCCAGTCATATTCCTCCCACCAGCCAGCTGGATTATGTCATGGTGTATGGTGTTTCGATTTACGCTCATAAGGGGCCTCACATTTATCACCAAAAGTACCAGCGGTCTTCCCTTATTCCTTACTGCCTTCACGACCCTCATGACCCTTTCTCTGAGATCATTAACCAGCCTTTCTGCCCTATCAGGTACGCCACAGATCTCTCCCAATCTTTCTATGGTATCGAGGAGTTGATTTACCTTTCGAGGATTGATAACATAAACAGGAATGCCGCCCTCCTCCAGCATTTTTACATCCCCCCTCTTATTTCCATCAGCCGTAGCAATAACAAGATCAGGATTAAGCGTTATGACCCTTTCAACATCTATATCCGTATAGGCACCCACTTTTGGCTTGTTCCGGGCCTCCTCAGGAAAATAGCTAAATTGGGTTACACCCACAAGCCTATCTCCTAGCCCGAGAAAATAGATCATCTCTGTAATGCTTGGCGCCAAAGAAACGATCCTCATAGGCATGGAGCATAGGATCACTTCCCTGCCCAAAGAATCATAGAAGACACCTGCATGTGAGGACAGAGGCGAAGAAAACAGGAGAATAATGAACGATAGTTTTACATAAACCGTTTTACTCATAGTATACTGATATCCCCTAGCGGTTTACCAGCGATCTCGTAACTGGGCTGGGCCAATTTCCCCCTGACCATATCTATCGGCCGAGAGAAGAGTGGAATTTCTTATTGAGAAAAGGCCCCAACCCATATTTATGATAGGGCATTGCCATGTTCTGACCAGCACAATTTCAAAAAAAATCCTTAAATCCAGGTGGATTTAAGGACTGCACCCTGTTTCCTTGATCCTTAAACAGCCGGCTCAGTACCGACAAAATATTACCATCGGGGCAGGTCTTCTGACTCCCCCGCCCTTTTAGCTACCTTCCCATCCCGACTTTTCGGAACAGTGGCACACACATGCTAAAAAGGCTCCCTTTTCTCACAAAACAAGAAGGGACAGGGTTACAGCGGCGGGACCGTTCCCGCTTTTAACGGGATTCCCTTTTAAACCATTTCGGTACCACCGATAGTAGATCAAAGATTAAAAGCCTTGGCCTTCGTCTACAAGGAAAATGGGCTAACCCAGTCCGCTGCAGGCGGACTTACAATTGAATGGGTTACCTCTAACGTGTAATTATAACTGATTGTTACCTACTAAAGCTAAAACCTCTCATCTTTTTTCGGAGTCTCTTGGCAGCCTTCGCCTGTTTCTTTTTCCTCTGTACACTCGGCTTGTCATAAAACCTTCTCTCCTTTATCTCCGAGTAGAAACCCTCCTTTGAAAGTTTTCTCTTCAGATCTCGTATGGCCTTTTCTATTTGATTATTATATACAATTACCTTCATAGTGTTAACTGCATGTAGCTAAGCGCTCAGATCGCTCCCTCTTCCAAGTCTCAGCCCTTCTTACAACTCACCTCCCTGTTTAAAGAATATATTGGTGGGGAAATTGCGCCAGCACTTTCTCCCCCTTTGATCTGTGGCCCAACACACCTCGAATTATATATGCGACTCAGTAATTGTCAATAGCTTTCTTTTGCCGTCAAACGCTTTCCAGCCTCGCGACAGACTCTACATGATAGGTGTTTGGAAATAGATCAATTGGCTGAACCTCTTCTACCCTATACCTCTCCTTTAACAAGGCGATATCCCTGGCCAATGTGGCAGGGTTGCAGGAAATGTAGATAATCCTTTCAGGCAAAAATCGAAGGATCTGGTCTACCACCCTCCTGTGCATCCCTGCTCTTGGTGGGTCAGTGACCAACACCTCTGGTTTAATAGTAACCTGAGGCAACAAAGTCTTCACATCCCCACAAAGGAATTTACAGTTATCCACCCCATTCAACAGACAATTCCTATTGGCGTCTGCTAAAGCACTATTCGATATATCCATTCCGATTACCCTTGAGGCGTCAGGGGCCAAGAAGATAGAAACTGTGCCGATCCCACAGTAAAGATCAAGAACGGTCTCCTCTCCTCTCAGAGAGGCAAGATCCTTTACCGACTTGTATAGTCTCTCTGCCATAGGGGTATTGGTCTGGAAAAAGGAATCTGCGGATATCTCAAAAGTAAACCCCCCTATTTTATCCCTGATATTGCCATCGCCTGCCAGGGTTCTCTCCCACTCACCAACTGCCGTCCCGCCTTTCCTGGTATTGATACCATTTACTATACAGGTGATTTCCTTGAATCGATCCCTCAGCATTGAGGCCAGGGCATGAACAGGAGGGTCCCGCTCATCACTCGTTACTATATTCACCATCCATTCATCAAAGCAATAGGAATGCCGTAACACTAGATAGCGCCAGAACCCCCGATGACTTTCAAGCCCATAGACGGGTACCCCACTATCCTCTACGTATCTCTTTACCCCCCTTAATATCTCATTGCCTTTTTCTTTCTGAAGAAGGCATCCCTCAATGTCTACAATCTTATCAAAGGTACCTGGTATGTGAAGACCAAGGGCACAATTCTTATTGCCACTGGCCTTATCTTCCTCTCCGGGTAAGGAGCATCCTCTGTCAGAGAAGGAGAATTCCATCTTGTTTCTGTACCCAAATATCTGGGAGGAGGGCAGGGCAGAGTGGACCTGACAATGAGGAGCCTTACCGATATGGCTCAGTAAATCCTGAACTGATGCCTGCTTGTATTCCAACTGTTTCTCATAGTTAATGAACTGCCAGTTACAGCCACCGCAGTAATTGCTGTAAGGGCAGGCAGCACTGATCCTGTGCGGTGAGGCCTCTATCACCTCTAGGATCCTTGCCTCGGCATAATTCCTTTTAACCCTGATTACTCTTGCCCTAACCCTGTCACCTGGAACGGCCTTATCCACAAAAACTGCCATTCCCTTGAGATGGGCAAGTCCCCTGCCACCGAAAACAACCTTTTCTATTCCCAGCTCTATGGTATCTCCCCTTCTTATATCCACTGCAAGCCTTTGCTAAAGTTTTCGATTCTTTTCTTTATCCTGTTATGGTATCTTGAAGTGGAATTTCAGGCAAATGCTGACCTATCCAAGTCTAAATCCAACAATAGTTAAACTGGGGCCCCTTGAGATGCGCTGGTATGGGGTCATGTATGTCCTTGGTTTCTTGTCCTCCTACTTTCTGGTGCGATATCAAATAAGAAAAAAAGGGCTTCATATTGACATACATTTCGTCAATGATCTTTTCTTTTTTCTGATAATTAGCCTTATTATTGGGGCCCGCCTCGGTTATGTTATCTTCTACAATCTTCCCTTTTATCTCAGCCATCCATTAAAACTACTTGCTATATGGGAAGGGGGGATGTCATTTCACGGCGGCGTGATAGGTGTTATTTTCTCTGGCTCTATGTACGCAAAAAGGCATGGAGTCAATTTCTGGGAACTTGCCGATCTTATTGTCGTAACCGCTCCTATTGGCTTAGGGCTTGGGAGGCTTGGCAATTTTATTAATGCTGAGCTCTATGGTAGGGTAACCAATCTCCCCTGGGGCATGGTCTTTCCATCAGCTGGAGATTTTCCAAGGCATCCCTCTCAGCTGTACGAATTTTTCCTTGAAGGTGTCCTCCTTTTTGCAATCCTGTGGTGGATAAAGGATCTCCCCCTTAAAAAAGGGACGCCCTTCTGTTTATTCCTTTTCCTTTATAGCATCTTCAGATTTTTTGTAGAGTTTTTCCGAGAGCCGGATCCACAGCTCGGATTTGTCTTTTCTTTTCTGACCATGGGTCAGATTCTGTGCCTCTTGATGGCTATCGGGGGCTTAGCCTTATTATATTTTAGGCCTAACAATCAAGAAACTACCTAACTCCTTTACTCAGAAATCACCTACCTGACCTACCCCTAAAAGTCTAAAGAAAACCATCGTCCTCGTATCTTCATCAATATCCTCATGAAGGAGCCTCAGGCCCCAACACTGGGATTGGTAGTCTATCCAGTAGCTATTCTCAATATCGTGCTTTATGATGAGGTCCCTCTTCCTGCTTGCCCCAATGGCAAAACCGTAGAGTAGATTTATCTTCAATTCATAATTTAAACTCCTGGTGGTATCCCTGGAATATACATAATCTATTATGTAACTATCCTGTCTATTACCGCTTCTTTGAACTGTTAAATCCAGGGCCACACCCCCCGATAACATATGATGTTTATAGTGATCCCAGTTAGCAGTAGCCCGCAGGTCAAGGTCTGGATAGGGGGTTACAGTTAAATTACCTCTCAGAGGACCAAAAGGCTCCCTCTTCTCGCCAGGTGCCTTCTCCTTTGTGGCCTCATCAAGGTCATAGTCTTGGATAAGGTTGAAATTTGCGACCTGCGAGTAAGTAAGCCCACCTCTTTCATCTTCCCTGCGTGCATCAAGGTAATTATCAAGAGAAAGTGAAATTGAATTGAGTCTGCCTAATGTATCTACCGGTTCGAACCACGGTCTATATTCTTCTTCGTCCGGGTATGGTCTCAGGGTATACGAAATACCTGGCTGAAATTTGTGCTTTATGCTCTTTATGTTCCCTTTCCTTATGTCAAATATCCTTTCTAATATCGTGGATACCCTTAACCCCAGCTCATAGGCATCCTTAATCTGTTTACCTGTATGTCCCTCGAATTCCTCAAGCCATTGGTAGGTGACAAAATACTTAATCGATGGTTCAAGCTCTACGTAGGGAATAGGCCATAGCGAATAGCTGATAGAGGGAGAAAGAGCCAGCCTTTGGCCTCTCTGACCGGTATCCCGGTAAATATAGCCATAATCAGAATCAAGGGAAAAGAAAACCGGAAGGTTCAGGATCCTCTTTGGAAGAACTGTTAAATCTAAGCCAGCAAGGGGTTGGGCAGTTGTATCCTCTTCTGGACGCTCTGGCCTCTGATAATAACTGCTCAGTGCCTGAAGCGACCAGTCGTCGAAATCCCTGCTGATCCTGAGAGCCGACCGCCTCGTGGGTGAATGAATTTCTTCTAACGGTCTCCCGGATTCCTCATCCAGTCTCGCCCTGTGCTCAAACCCCAAAGTAGGCTCCTCAAATTCCCTCAAGTAGTCATAGTCGCTTACGAAATCAGCATCGAGCCGAGAGACTATCTCGAAGGGGAATCTCTGGTCGGAGCGCCCTCGAAACCAGTACCGCGTTTTATTTTCCCTCGGATATGGACTAATCTTAAGGTCATCCTCATCGTACATATCCTTTTCCTCTTTCTTATCAGAAATGGTATCGTATAAGAATGCCCCCCTTGAATCAGCCCCGGTTATATAACGAAACTCAAGACCATGCATGAGACCCCTTTCACTCATGTAGCGCTCATAAAAAGTGGCGTCGGTTTGATCAGATATAGCCCAAAAGAATGGGAGCTCGAAATCCAGGCCATTCCTCCTGGAGTAACCTATGCTTGGTGGAAGAAATCCTGTCTGCCTTTTTGTCTTGGCTGGAAAGATAATGTACGGGAAATACAAAATGGGGATATGCCTCACAAAAAATGCTGCATGCTTGACAGTACCATAACCCTCGAGAGTAACCGCTACTTCCGATCCAGTAATGGACCAATCTGGGTTTTCCCCGTCGCATGAGGTAATCCTACAACCCTTGATAATATATGTTGCTGGGCCTGTCTTGCTTATTTCTTTACCCTGAATATAGTAGTGATTGGTTATAAGGAAGAGGGTTCCATCTGATATGTGGCCTGTCTTATCCTTCAGGTTAAATGACCCCCTATCACACCTTAAGATGTCACCTGCTGTTGACAGTTTTACATCTCCCTCAGCCTTAACCAGTCCAGACCTCCTGTTATATGTCACCCTGTCCGCCCAAAGGGTTTCATCTCCCTTGGAGATCATTACCTCACCCTCTGCCAAGTAAAGATCTTCCTCTGCTAGGTTGACTATCTTATTGGCTGTAATGTGCCAGGGTATGAGTTCTCCCCCCGCATTGGAATGACCTTCGGCTAGAGGGATGGCAGTAAGGCTCATTGATGTGATAAAAAAGATCCAGAATATGATACCAGATATACCTCTCTCACCCTGATTCAAAACAACGGCTTTTGAGAACGGCTCCGGCATCTTTCTGCTTAATTCCTACCCAGGAGGATAATCCATTTTTTGAGGGGGTTTTCATGGGGCGAAAACCCCCTTATCTTAAGCCCTATAGTTCCAAATATCTTCAAGTGGGTAGCGTATAGGATCTAGGTATGATTTCACCTCACCAACGGTAAACAGAGAACCGGTAATCAATATCAGATCCCTTTTGTCAGCCAGATCTCTGGCCCTATCAATAGCTGCCGGTATGGAGAAATGGACCTCCCCGGCCTTTCCGAACTCCCTCGCCATATCCATTAGATATCGAGGATTGGCCGCCCTGTAGTAGGTCGGCCTGGTATAAATTACCCTGTCTGCCAGGGGTAAGATCTCTCTAAGGATGTTTGAGATATCCTTGTCTCCCATAACACCCAAAACCAAAATCAGCCCCTCGAAATCAAAATCATGAGCGATTGTGTGGGCAAGCGATCTCATGGCTGGTGGATTATGCGCACCATCAAGGATTATTGTTGGATCAGAGGAAATCCTTTCAAGCCGGCCATGCCACATAAGATCAGCAAGGCCCAGTCTGATAGCCTCATCTGGGACAGTAAGACCTTTTCTCTCTAGTATCTCCACAGTCAATAAGGCTAAGGCGGCATTTCTATACTGAAATCTCCCCTTAAGACCCAGCTCCAGATTCTTGTATCTCTTTGTAAGGCCGTAATACCCTAAAAGACCCGATGGTAATCTGCGATAGCGAACACTATGCCCAACCCTCCAGACAGGGGCGCCCTTCTTCCTACACTGGGAGTCAAATAGGCCGATTACAGAAGGCTGATTCACGGCTGTTACCAAGTCAACCCCTTCCTTTATTATGCCGCCCTTCTCTTTTGCAATATCCATCAGGGTAGTTCCCAAGAACTCTTGATGCTCTAAACCGATATTGGTAATAACAGAAACCATTGGATGGATTACATTGGTGGCGTCTAAACGCCCGCCCATTCCCACCTCAACAATACCGACATCAATATTGCTCCGGAAAAAATAGAGAAGTGCCATCGCAGTTGTCAGCTCAAAAAATGTTGGTGGCTCCGTCTGGCTCGTTGCCGCTCTCAGTTCCCTGATAAGTGAGTCTGCCCAGTCCTTTTTGATAAACTCCCTGTTAATCCGAAACCTTTCGGTAAAGCTGACCAAATGCGGTGAGGAGTAGAAGCCAACCTTCAGCCCCGATCTCATCAATATGGATTCCAGCATAGCCCCTACAGATCCCTTACCATTGGTGCCAGCAATATGGATGTATCTCCCAACCAGGTGAGGATTACCGAAGGCCTTTAAAAGGTTTGATGTTCTTGAGAGCCCAAACTTAATCCCTAGTTTCTGGAGCCCATATAACCAGGAAACCGACTCTTTATAGGAATAATACCGCCTTCCCTTGTCCTCAGCGTGACTTATCACATTCTTCACCCAAAATAGACCATAGTTTTTTAATCCCTTGCCTCCAAAAAGCCTAGTCGGTTATGTTATACACGTTATAATGAAAGGGGAAGGCTGGAATGATACTAAAATTTGCCTGGTGGCACAATCCCTATTTCTTATCAACGATTAATCAAAGAGGGAATAATGGCTAACGTCGCAACAGGCTTGGATCAATTTGTGCAAAAATCCTGGAAAAGATTCAGAGGTCAATCCTTAGGTTTACTAGCCAACCAGGCCTCTGTAGATCATAATCTGCGGAATGCAAGAGATGCGATCGCTACGCTGCTTCCCGGACAGCTCAAGATCCTTCTCGGGCCCCAGCACGGATTTCGGGGCGAAGATCAGGACAATATGGTTGAGACACAAGACTATTTTGATCCAGAGCTCAATATCCCAGTATGTAACCTGTACGGCCGCAACATAGCTAAACTGTCTGATATCCTCAGCACCATAGATCTTCTTGTCATAGATCTGCAAGATGTGGGGACAAGGGTATATACCTTTACCGCCACCATGCTTTACACCCTTAAAGAAGCCGCCAGGGCAGGAAAAAGGGTTCTTATCTTAGATAGGCCTAATCCATTGGGTGGATCAATAGTGGAGGGAAATCTCTTGCGTCCCCAATTTTACTCCCTTGTGGGACCATTCGCTCTTCCCATGCGGCACGGAATGACCATGGGAGAACTCGCATACCTCTTTAAGGATACCTTTAAGATCGACTGTGATATCAGCGTCCTTACCCTTAAGGGCTGGCGTCGGTACATGTTATGGAGGGATACAGGGTTAACATGGATCATGCCCTCACCAAATATGCCCCTTTTAGAAACTGCTCAGGTATATCCAGGCCAGGTTATTTGGGAAGGTACAAACATCTCAGAGGGAAGAGGGACATGCCGCCCGTTCGAGATTTTTGGGGCGCCTTTTCTTAACCCCTCTATAATCAAAAAGGGGTTACCATCAAGAGATATTCAAGGATGTCATGTTCAGGAATATTATTTTAGACCTACATTCAATAAATGGAAGGGGGAACTTTGCACCGGTTTTATGATTCACGTCCTAAACCCCACCGCCTATAGACCCTATCGGACATCACTTGCCCTACTCAAAGCGATTATGGAAACTTATGGAGATAAGTTCGCCTGGCGGAAACCACCTTATGAATATGATTTTAAGAGGCTCCCCATAGATCTCATTTTTGGAGATTCTTCAATAAGGGTCAATCTAGAAGAGGGGAAAGATATCGAGGAACTCTTGGACTATTGCTCTAAAGACCTAGAAGGCTTCCTTGAATCAAGAAAGCCGTACCTGATCTATCAGGAATAATATATACCCTTTCCGCTATAAGCTGACTTAAGGCTAATACGGTACGATGGTTAGCTAATCACCTTTAAGTCTTTTTTTGGCAATCTCTGCCTCTTTCGTGTCTGGAAAATTCTTAACTACTTTCTTAAATACGAGATTTGCGGTTGTCCTATCATTTATTTTCTCAAACGCGAATGCCTGGTGCAACATAGCTACAGGAACCTTATTCCCCTTTGGATAGTCATTAATGACCTTTTGATAGGCTAAAATTGCCTCCTCGTATTTTTCTAACTCCCTGTGGGACTCACCGATCCAGAAATAGGCATTATCCGCAAGGTCGGATTTGGGGTACACTTTGAGAAAGTTTTCAAAACCTGCTATAGCCTCATCATACCGATCTTCCCGATAATATCCTAATGCCCGATCATAGATAGCTGACTCTGTCAGTTTTTCCTTGTCAGGAACCGAAATATCCTTAGGCCCGATCTGCTCAGGGGGTGGGGTCTTCTTTTCTAGGCCAGCCTTTTTCTTGTTAACTGAGGTTTCAAGACCAAAATAATTCTCAATGTTATCTATCCTGGATTTGAGTTTATCAACCACAAGGGAAATTTCTCTCACCTGGGATACCATGGAATCCTCTCTGGTAGTGTCTCCCTCTATAGTCCTTTTCAACAGGTGACTGTTCTCTTCTACCGTGCCGGTCAACATCTGGATATGCTCTGCCATTCCCACAAGATCCGCTCCAAATTGGGCGAGCTGCAAGCGGACAGACTCCTGATCCTCTCTGAGGGCCCTTTCTATCTCCTTTTGCCTAGCCTCGTCTGCTTTAGTTTTTTCTTCCAGCTTCTTTATGGACTTCTCAAATGCTTTCCCATCTTTCCTTGTTTGGCGATAAAGGGCATTGAGTTGATTATTAAGGGAAATTACATCCTTCTGGGAGGCACAAGAAGTTGCAAAAAAAACAGCAACAGGCAGAAAGGCGACAAATTTTATGAATATGTTAGCCACCCCTGTGCTCATTTGCCCAACCCCCTTAAACCCTTACTGCCTAAAGTTACATCAGAAGCCTTTTTCCTTCGCACAATACCCGGCCATCACCTCCTTAGGCAGCAAAGGTCACCTTTATACCCGAAGGCCCTGCCTTCCAAATACCTAAATCTTAGAAAAACTATTCCCCTATGATCAAGAAGTCATCGCGTCTGTTCTTTGACCATGAATCTTCATCATGACCTAAGAAAAGCGGCCTCTCCTCGCCATAGCTGATGGTCTCTACCCTGTCAGGGGAGATTCCGAGGGAGACTAAAAAACTCTTTGCACTATTGGCCCTTCTTTCCCCCAAGGCAATGTTGTACTCGTTGGTACCCCTCTCATCACAGTTACCCTCAATCCTTACATGGATATCTGGATTATCTTTCAGTAATGCTGCCTTTTCCTCTAGGACGGGCCTATATTCTGGCTTAATGAAAGACTTATCAAAGTCAAAATAGATTGACTTCCCTTCAAATTTGGCTGCCAAGCCCTCTTCGACTGCCTCGACCTCCCTTTCTTCAGGCAGTCCTATGTCATACGTCTCGACTACCTCTTCTTCCTCTACGACTTCCTTGGCTACTTCCACAGCTGGCAGTTCTTCTTCCTCTACAATCACCACCTCTGGTCCCACAGGAGGGGCAGTAATTTCCTCCTCCTCTGCTACCACCTGCTTCTTAGCGCAAGAGCAAAGCAAAAAAATGGATGAAACTGCAAAGACCACCATTGTTGCAATGATTAGGTTCCTCTTCATAACTCTTTACCTCCTTCTATTAGGTTATACACACAAATTCTCATTCTTTATAAGTCCGTAACCTTATCATTTCGCAATTACAATTTCAAGCATTTAGATGCCAAATAATATTTTTCTTAAAAAAGATATGGGTGATCACTTGGAATGTTGGGCCCATGAAGGGGAGAATTGATCACCCTCAAAGAATGTGACCTGCCTTTGATTCTGCCCATTGGCATTAGCAATAAAGATATGGTAGTTGCCACCTGTTCTGTTTGAACTAAAGGCAATGTATCGCCCATCTGGGGACCAACACGGATTCTCATTATTACCTTGACCTTGCGTAACACTATGCAGATCCCCTCCGTCTGATGAAATAGTAAATATATCGAATTGAGCATTCAAAGAACCAGCAAAGGCTATGCGATCAAGTTTTGACCAGGCTGGTGAGGTATTATAGTTTCCCTCAAAGGTCACTCTCTCTACTTGGTTACTAATGAGATCAAGGACGTATATCTGGGGAGAGCCAGACCTATTAGAAACAAAGGCCATTTTTTTGCCGTCAGGGGAAAAGGTTGGAGATACATCAATCCCCCAATGCTTCGTCAGCCTCCTTAATATCTTGCCCGTTGTGTCAATCAGATAGATGTCTGGATTTCCACTAATGGTGAGGGTCAGTGCGAGCTCCTCTCCATTTGGTCTCCACGCAGCAGCAATATTCAAACCCTTTCTGTCCGAGATCTTTGTAGCCGATCCTTTGACTATATCATTCATGAAAAGTACCGTCGCGGAATTACGGAAAGTAGTATAGATCATCCTGTCCCCTATAGGAGACCATCTTGGCGACAGGGTTATGGTATTATAAGAGGTTAATTGCTTCAGATTATGTCCATCATAGTCACATATGTAAATCTCTTTATGCCCTGTGGAGGTCCCAACAAAGGCCATCTTGGTTAAAAATGGCCCGGCATGACCGGCCAATGCCTGGATGATCTCGTTGCCGAGGCGATGAATGAGATATCTTGATTGATCAACTAACCCTAATGCCCTCTTGCCATAGAGTTGTTTGCCAGAAAAGACGTCAAACAATCGCACCTCCACCTTGAGCTGTTGGCCGATACATTCATAAACACCTTTTACAAGGAGTTCAGCCCCAATGACAGACCAATCCTTGAAATGGATACTATCACGCGTAAAACCAGACCCTGGCCTCTCAATAAAGGATGCTTTGTCCAGTGGCCTAAAATAACCACTCAGATCAAGATCGTTGGACATGATCCCAGAAAGTGTGCTGCCTAGGTCTGGATGTTCATTCCTTTCACCTAAGTATCGAAAATCTGGTATAGCAATGGATATCCTCTTCATTGAAGGAGAGGTTATGTCTATGTAAAGCTTCCCCTCTACTGCCTCTGTCTGGACAATAATACCTATCCATAGAACTAAAATCCATACAGGTATCCGGAAGATGGCCCTCATATTAGACAAGATCTTTGAGACTAAAATTGATTTCAACTTCATCATAGCTCTTCCTGTAACCACGTGGAAATCCGGGGAGGGGATCTGACTTCTCTATTGCCTTCAGCACAGAGTCATCAAATAGGGCATTGTGAGATCGCCTCTTAAACCAGGTCTTTAAAATCTTTCCGTCACTCTTGACCGTTACTATAACAACTGCCTCAGGGATTTTCGCCTTTTTTGAATTCAGAAGAGCCACAGGATAAGACCAATTATTCTTGATGGTATTTTCAATCTCCATCTGATAGAGTTTCATAGTTGTACCTATATCCGAAGAGATCCCGGGCATCCCACCCCTTTTTCCCCCCTCAAAGAGAGCTTCACTATGTTCTTCAAGTTTATCCTGGGTCTTCTCGGTTTGGACTGTCGTCTTGTCTACCTTTCTTTCAATTTTAGATATGGCCTTATCAATAAGCTCTGAAGACGAATAAGTTTGCTCTCTGGGCGCTGCTTTAGGCTTAGGAGAAATTCTTTTTGCTAAAACAGGGAGGGGCTTTTTCGGCTTAAGGGCGATCCGCCGGGTCCTGGCATCCCGCATATGAGATGTCTCCTTTGTTTTGGCTGTACTGGTTATACCTCCTCCTTTGCCCCCACTTTTAAGTACTGATGGAGTGCCAACTAGCTCAACATGATATACGGTTTCCCCTATCGATGGGTAGCGTGTAGCGGTTTCTGGAATGAAGAGGATGGTAGAGAAAACAGCTAAATGAAAACAGAAGGATAGGGTCATCATCCGGACCCATCTCTCTTCCTTAAATCCTGAATTAACAATTGTTGCCCTCATTTATGCAACGGCTCGGTTATCATTCCCACTTTTGTAATTCCAGCCTCTTTAACCTCAGACATAACCTTTATGACATAGCCATAAGGTACATCTTTATCGGCCTGCAAGAAGATCTCCTTTACCGCTCTATTGGCAAATATTTTTTCTAGCTTTTCCTGGAGCGCCCCAAATTCAACTTTATAGTCTTCAATAAGAATAAGCCTTTCTTTAGTTATAGATAATATTAAGGGATCTTCCTCGGTCTTTATGCTCTTGCTTTCCGTTCTAGGGAGATCTACCTTGACCCCATGCATCAGCATGGGCGCTGTCACCATAAATATGACGAGCAATACCAACATCACATCAACCAGCGGTGTTATATTGATATCTGATATCAGATCTTGCCTGTTTTCTCCCACATCCACTAGGATTCGCCTCTTGTCTTTTCGATTGATGCCCTCTTGATTAACCCTCTTTCCAGCAAGCCCACAAAGTCAGAGATGAAATTTCCCATCTCTATCTGAGCTGCCCGCATCCTGCGGCTAAAATAATTGAAGGCCACAACTGCCGGTATAGCTGCTGCCAGTCCCGCGGCCGTAGCAATCAGGGCCTCAGCTATACCAGGGGCCACAACCGTCAAACTGGCAGAGCCTTTCATGCCTATGGAGCTGAATGAGGTCATAATACCCCAGACAGTCCCAAACAGGCCAATAAAAGGGGAGGTATTGCCTGTAGTGGCCAGAAAGGTCAAACCTCTTTCCAAACGAGAGCTTTGAGCAGACAAGGCCTTTTTGACAGCCCTCTGGACATTGTCCATAATCGTTTGCTGTGACTGAAAAACCATAGACTCATCAGGATTACCTTGGAGCGTCTTAGATCGACTAAATTCTGCGTAACCAACCCTGAAGATCTGGGCTAATGGGCTGAAGCTAAATACCTTGGTCTCCAAATAGAGCTTACTTATCTCTCGGGTAGAGGAGAGAAGGTCCAAGAACCTCTCGTTTTCATCTCTGAACTTCTTAAGCAATCTTAATTTCATGAAGATTATGGTCCACGAAGCGAGGGAAAAAAAGAAGAGCAACAAAAGCACAAACCTTACCATTGGGCCGGCATGCACTACCATCTGAACAATATCAGTTGCAAAAGGACTTGCTCCCAGCGCGCCCAGCATTTGCAAAACGTATACCATTGGATATATTCCTACCTCTTATTAATATTAATTAATTATTATACACTACTTAAAGTAGCCTATAAAAGTCAACCCAAATGAAAATACCAGGACAGCAGCATTTTTCGCTTTAATATCCCTGCCTCTTATGATATCCTACTTAATTGTCTTAGGATTTCCTAAATATCGCGAATATATTTTTTCGATGGGCCCCGTGTTATGAAGAGACAAGAAGATGCACGAAAACCAGCTATCTCCCCTCATTCTTAAAAGAAGGGCAAGAAGGTGCCTTGCTTGTGGAATTGAGGAGATTAAACCAGGAAGACGCTACTGCTCAAGGCAATGCAGGCAGAAGCTGATGTGGACCCTTTCTCTATCCAAGGGATTACTCATAACCCTCAATACACGATATGCAGCCTTTTCATTTACCAAACATTACGTTGCCCTTGATGTAATGCCTACCTGGTCAAGCAGGATATCACGGTTTGTCTATGAAAGAAAATCAGGTTATTCCCCTGCTCATGCCCTAAAAGAGCTAATCCTTGAGGCTGGCGAGGAGTGGTACAAAAAGCGGCGTAGGCGGATTTCTCGCAGTTTTTCATCCCAGTCGATTCTTGAAGAAAAGGTTGAACACACTATCAACCCTGACTCCATTAAACCGAATACAAACAGAATTCCAAAACTATCAACTGATCAGAAAAAGGCCCTTAAGCATCTTAACATACATATAGACGGTTTGGCCTTTGGAGATTATGTGAGAGAGATCAAAAAAGCGTACAGGGAGATGGCAAAAGTTTATCATCCTGATAAAGGTGGCGATGGCGAGAGGTTTAAGGAAATAAACATGGCCCATGAAGTTATGATACAATGGGCACAGGATCCTCAATTCCAATCAAATAATGGATTGCCCGGCTGTTGGTCTTACAATGGTTACAAAAGCAGATGGTCGCCCCCTTTGTGGCAATAAACCTGCCCACCACCGTCCTTTGTAAGAGCTGTGATAAGGGTGCTCAGGGGAAGTTTCTGATCTTGGAGCCACCGGACGGGATCGAACCGTCGACATCCTCATTACGAGTGAGGTGCTCTGCCATCTGAGCTACGGTGGCCTTTTTATATATACGTCTTTTAGGAAAGGGAGTCTACCCTTTTCCGCACTATTAAACAACCGGGCACAGGCACATCACATTCTCCAAAAATGCAGATTAAGTCAGGATAGGAAAGGTGAAAGGAGCAAAGGACTATCTTATATTCCCGCTAGATGTCCCAACGTATGAGGAGGCAGTCCGGTACATAGAACTCCTCAAGGAGCACGTGGGGCTCTTTAAAGTCGGCCTGGAACTGTTTGTCAGTGTTGGGCCAAAGATCCTCAGGGCAATCAGAGAGACAGGTGGGGCAGGTATATTCCTTGATCTCAAGTTTCATGATATACCCGCCACTGTAAAGAATGCCTTTCTGGCAGCAAGCGCCCATGGGGTTACCTATACGACCGTACATTGTGATGAGGGGAAGGGCCTTCTTCGTTCTGTTGTTGAAAATAATCCTTCAGGCACCAAGGTGTTGGCTGTAACTGTGCTCACGAGCCTTGAAGGTAACGATTTAAAGGAGCTAGGCTATCTTGATAGATATGTTAACGACATCACAGAATTGGTCATGCTGAGGGCCAGAATGGCCAAGGAGGCTGGCTGTTCCGGTGTTGTCTGCTCTGGCCTAGAGGTTGAAAAAGTCAAGGCTGAGTTAGGAAAGGATTTTCTCGTGGTTACCCCTGGTATCAGGCCTGCATGGTCTCTGGTAGGAAAGGATGATCAAAAGAGAATTATCACTCCCCATCAGGCAATAAAGAGGGGAGCGGATTACATAGTGGTGGGCAGGCCTATCCGGGCTGCCGAAAAACCGATTGAGGCTACAGAAAGGGTTCTCGGTGAGATTGAGATGGCAATCACGGAATAAGTGCCAGCGCAATCCTTTTATGTATCAGTTGTTATCTCAGAAATCCTGCCGCACTTACAAAAAACAACACATACACGCTATCTTACAACGCACCGTTGGACAAAACCTTCCATTATCTCCTTGTGGGAATTTATTTCCTCATCAGAACAACCTCGCATATCCAAAAATCGGTCATCCAAGGCCTTAGAGGGAACAAACCTTTGCAAGACATACAAGCGGGAATTTCTTATTAGCTGGCCGATCTTATAAAAATCATCCTTTTCAAAAAGGGCTCTTACAACAGTTGTCCTGAATTCATAATCCAGTCCTGAATCCATAATCAGTCTAATACTGTCAAGGATCTCAGTCTTTTCTACCTTTCTCCTAATCACATATTCATACTTATCTAGAGATGTCTTTATATCCATAGCAATGTAATCTATGGATTTAGATTGTATTGCCTTTTCTAACCTCGAAGGAAGACTTCCATTGGTATCCAATTTAACCAGATATCCCAGCCCCTTTACTGCTGATAAAAAATTCCCTAACCCAGATTGCAAGAGAGGTTCTCCGCCGGTTACTGTCACAGCATCAAGCTTTCCCTTCCGCCTATCTAAAAACGACAATATCTCTTTGTGTTCTAATCCGCCTGTGGCGGACCCCGTCCGCCGCAAGCTGACAAGCTCTGGATTATGGCAATAAGGACATCTGAAATTACACCCTTGGGTAAAAACAACGGCACAGATTTCATCTGGATAATCGATGAGGGAAAATCTTTGAAAACCCCCTATGATCATATCTCAAACCTTAAACATCTTTCTCGTTCTAAATTCCTCTTGCTTTCCCCTGTTCCACTGTTTTAAAGGCCTGAGATAACCAACCACCCTGGAGTAAATCTCACATTCAGTACCGCATTTCTGGCATACCCTATGTTCTCCATTTAAATATCCATGAACAGGGCAAACACTAAACGTGGGGGTTAAGGTAAAATAAGGAAGATGATAATTTTCACAGATCTTGCGTACCAATGATTTAACGCTACCAGGGTTAGCGATCCTCTCACCTGCATAGATATGGAATACCGTTCCTCCGGTATATTTTTGCTGGATGTCATCCTGCAAATCCAGGGCCTCGAAAACATCATCAGTGAAGTTAACGGGTAGATGGGTAGAATTCGTGTAGAAAAATTGACCCCCATCTCTGTGGCTTGCAGATATGGCCTCAGGATACCTTTCCTTATCAATCTTTGCCAAACTGTACGAGGTACCCTCCGCTGGGGTAGCTTCAAGGTTATAATTATTTCCTGTTTCCTTCTGAAAATCTATCAAGATTTCCTTCATAAAATCTAAGACCCGTATGGTAAATTCCTTCCCTTGTCTATCACCAACAGTTTTACCAAGAAAGTTTCGGCAGGCCTCATTCATTCCAACAAGCCCTATGGTTGAAAAATGATTCTTCCAGTATTCATCAAACCTCTGCTTTACGTTCCTTAAATAAAATTTTGTATAAGGATAAAGACCTCCATCGGTAAATCTTTCCAGAACCTTCCTCTTTATCTCCAAGCTCTCTTTAGCCAGAATCATCAAATGTCTTAGTCGTCTGAAAAACTCATCCTCACTTCCACTGAGATAACCTATCCTTGGCATATTTATTGTTACAACACCAATAGAGCCTGTTAAAGGATTTGAGCCAAACAGTCCGCCTCCCCTCTTTTCTAACTGACGATTATCTATTCTCAACCTGCAACACATGCTTCTTGCGTCCTCCGGGTTCATGTCTGAGTTTACAAAATTGGAAAAATAGGGCACCCCATACTTGGCTGTCATCTCCCACAGATCATCGAGAATAGGATTCCCCCAGTCAAATTCCTCTGTAATATTGTATGTTGGAATGGGAAAGGTAAAGACCCTCCCTCTGGCATCGCCCTCTGCCATTACCTCCAAAAAGGCCTTGTTAAATAGATCCATCTCCTTCTGAAAATCCCTATAAGTAGTACTCTGGGCCTCACCTCCAATAATGACACATTGGTCTGCATAGTATTCAGGGACACTAAGGTCTAGCGTGACATTCGTAAAAGGGGTCTGGAATCCAACCCTAGTGGGCACATTAATATTAAAAACAAATTCCTGTAAGGCCTGCTTTACCCCTTTGTAATCTAATCCATCGAATCTTATAAAAGGTGCCAGCAAGGTATCAAAATTAGAGAATGCCTGAGCACCTGCCGCCTCTCCTTGAAGTGTATAAAAGAAATTTACGATCTGCCCCAATGCACTCCTGAGGTGTCTGGCAGGTCCACTTTCTACCTTCCCCCATACCCCCCTGAATCCCTCAACCAACAGGTCAAACAGATCCCAACCCACACAATAAACAGACAGAAGGTTTAGATCATGAATGTGAAAATCACCCCGTATGTTCGCCTCCCTAATCTCTGGAGAGTAGATTTCATTCAACCAATAGACCTTGCTAACCTCTGAGGAAACATAGTTATTCAATCCCTGAAGGGAGAATGCCATGTTGCTGTTCTCATTAACCCTCCAGTCTGTCTTCTTTAGATATTGATCCACCAGTGCCACACTTGCCTTATTGGTAATTTCTCTAATCCTTGCATGCTGATCCCTATAGATAATGTATGCCTTGGCAGTTTTGCGATAAGTAGAGGAAAGTAACACCTCTTCTACGATGTCCTGGATTTCCTCTACTGTTGGGGGCTTATCACCAATCACATGCTCGACTAAATTCAAAACCTTGATAGTAAGCCTCTTAGCGACCTTTTCGTCAAACTCCCCTGTTGCCTTCCCGGCTTTGGCAATAGCATTGGTAATCTTTTTTGCCTCAAAGGCCACGGTCTTGCCATCTCTCTTTTCTATCTCGGTAAACATGATCTCTTCTCCCCATATCTGTGTTCATCCGCCGCAGGCGGAGTTAATAAATCCCGCAGTTCTCTCATTCCCATTCTCTAGGTAGATCGAGGGCCGGGGCAGCAAAAGTAGTCTTGCTCATGCTCAGAGCTGCCTCCGGAATCCAAGGCAAACCCCCGGCAGCTATTACAAGGTGAAATTAAGGCCAGTCGATGCAAGCGAACAGCCTTCAGGCCGCCGCTCCTAACATTTTCCACAAGATGTTGTGCCAAACTATAATGAATGTGCAATATAAAGTCAACACACAAAGAACTGCGATAGAGCAGCTAAGTGCATTTTTCTGTATATGAGTTGCCTATAGGGGAAGAAAAGTTCTGATTAGCCAGAAGTTCTCAGTCGAAGGATTATCATGTGCTGAGAATTTCCCTTGACTTTCATCTATCATTTCGCTAGAAATCCTCCTATGTTCAGGTGCTCGATAGCAGCTTAATAGGGAACCCTGTTAAAATCGGGGATGGGCCCGCCGCTGTAATCGGGGACGAAAGTTGCAAAATGCCACTGTTCTGGGCGAGGCCGAATGGGAAGGCGCAGCAAGTAGAGTGATCCGAGAGTCAGAAGACCTGCCTGAATGTAAGGCTTAACCTCCGTGGACTGGGTTTAGCCTAAAGATCTTGAGGATAAAAAGGGGAAATCCCCGGATCGGTTCTATTCGGTCCGGGGATTTTTTTGTTCGTGTCTGGCAAGATTGCGGAAGCTAATGAGAAAAGGAGAACGGAAAAAGGGGGTGGTAGTTCGGTAATTGATCAGATAAAGGTGTGCCTTAAACAATCTCAATACGAAGAGAAAGGCATCGTCATTTTTTGGCCGAGGAGGAGTGAGGGGGTAGACTAATGAAAAGGAAAATCCTTGTAATGAGGCTATTTATCTTAATACTTGCTCCGTTGAATGGTCTTGTCTTGGCACAAGCCTCTAAGGAAATGCCGGAGCAGAAAGAGGTAATAGTATTAGAGGAAATAGTCGTTGTTGCCAGTAGAGAGAGGGAAGAGATCATTCGCATTCCGGCTAATGTAACCGTGATAACCGCGGAGGACATAGAAAGATCAACAGCTGAGGAAGTAACAGAACTTCTAAGAGGAGAGGCTGGGATTATGGTGACAAACACTTCTGGTTCCACGCCAACCGGAATCACTGTGGAGGCGCGCGGGTTTAACAACGGAGGGGGCAATGGCGGAAGAACCTTAGTGCTTGTAGATGGCTGGAAAGCTAATGAAGCGGATTCATCCAATCCGGATTGGGCACTAATCCCCTTGCATAACATAGATAGAATAGAGGTAGTTCGAGGACCAGCGACGGCCATTTATGGCGATTCCGCCATGGCTGCTGTAATAAACATCATCACTAAAAAGGGCCTGGGCAGACCTATTATTGAGCTGGGAGCAGATGCGGGAACTTGGCAGACATACGGTCAGACAGCAACAGTACAGGGTTCCACACAAAGGTCTAGCTATTTTCTGTTCGGAAGCCGCAGTGAAGAGGATGGATACAGAGATAACTCTAACTTTACAGCACGGGACTGGACAGGCAAGCTCTCCTACCAGTTGACTCCTGCACTCGAACTAACGCTGAAAGCTGGGTACCATAATGACGACAGAGACCTTCCAGGGAGCCTGACGAAGAATGAAATACAGGCAGTTGGTAGGAGGGGTTCAGTAGTGGCCGGTGAAGATAAAAGGGAGACAGACCAATTTAATACAGTCCTCGGCGCCGATATGATCCCTGATGAGTACAATAAACTCTCTCTGCTTTTTTACTACAACAACAACGAGGGTGATTCCCTTACCTCAATTCCTGGTTCTGGTTCTACGATAATTGACGATGAAGAAGATGACTACAGCCTTTCATTGAGATATACATCTACATATGAAATATTTGGTAGGAAAAACAAGGCTATATTGGGCATAGATTTGCTCAAGGAAGAAGTCGGATCAACAAGTTTTTCTGACTTTCCTGACCCCCTTTACCCCTTTATCCAGAGGCAGGCTACAAAGTACGACAGGGAGCTCTTAGGAGTTTACCTCCATGACGATTTTTCTATCACTGATAGAATTATTCTGGGTGCAGGGATAAGGTTCGACCGAGCAGCCTTCGATTTCTCCAGCCAAACTGAAAACTTGGTAAGCGGAACGACTTCGAGAACAGAAGGCGGGAGGGATTTTGATAGACTCAGCCCTAAGGCAAGTGTCACATACCTTTTCACCGACAATATGAGTGGGTATTTCAGTTATGCCAAGACCTTCAGGTTTCCAAACAGGGACGAACTAACAGGCTTCTTCGGTTTCACACCAGAACTTGGCCCAGAGAAGGGACAAAACTTCGAGGTAGGAATGAAAACGCGGTTTGGACCCAAATTCAGTGGTGGAATATCACTCTACCACATGACAGTCAAGGATGAGATACTATTTAGGCCACCCAGTGTGGGGACCTTTGCCTTTGGGCAGAATGAGAACTTTGATGAAGTAGTACACAGAGGAATAGAAATATCGGCAGAATCAAGTATCATTCCGAGGACAACACTTTTTGGAAGTTATACAGTTGTGGACACAGAGATAGAAGAGGGCCCCTTTAAAGGATCGGACCTTCCTATTACCCCAAGACACCTGGGGTACATTGAAGCAAACATAGATTTGGGCTACGGTTTTACCTTATGGAATCGAGCTCGATTTGTCGGGAAGAGATTCTTAGCGAATGACCTGGCAAACACATTCGACAAACTTCCAGGATACGGTGTATGGGACGCAAAACTATCTTATGCATATGAGGATACATGGGGGGATTTCTCAGCCTTCTTGGGGGTAAACAATATCCTGGATAAAGAATACGAGGAATTCGGCGGCATTGGCGGATACCCCTTTGGGTCAAGGATAGGTTTCTTCCCCTCTCCTGAAACGGGCTTTGTCGGCGGGGTTTCATGTAGTATAAGATTATAAACACAAATGTTGCCCGTTTCTAGGAGGTTATTCTGCCGAAAATGTAACTTAGGGTGCATCTCCAAGTATGTGGAATGTCCCTTTGATAAAGATATTTAGAATACCTACAAAATTATCCACGAAATGGTATACTTCATTGATAAGCTCAAAGGACTAAAGAAGAATCTTCCTCAAGAAAGAACGGCCTTTAGACGTGGAATAATTAGGTGGCTGGAAAGAAAAAAGGGGAAAGAGATGTTAAGCAAAGAGAATTCATTCGTTTAGCACTTAAAGAGGACCGCAGTTTTATCCGCACGCTTTCAGGTGAAGTCTTTTCTATATTTGGTGACTATAGTGAGATTATACCTCGGTGGTTTGTAAATCCGGATGTAATTACCGTCATTTATGTCAAACATAGGCATCCAGTAGGCTTTGCTATGTTGTATGTTCTTAGTGGAGAAATACTGGCTATAGCAGTGCTTCCTAAGTATCAAAGGAGGGGAATCGGCTCTGCCCTGCTCAACCATATAGAATGCCTTGCCTACCAGCTTGGCCTGAGGAGACTTTTACTCCATACCGCCACGGGGAATACTGTAGCTCATCTGTTTTTCCAGAAGGCTGGTTTTACGGTTATTGGCACCCAAGAAAATTATTATCCCAAAGGCCAGCCTGCCCTCATCATTTCTAAAGGTATGTGAGAGAGCACGCCGTTATTGTCCTTTTCTATTGTTTAGGTAGGTTTAAACGACCGGTGTATTCTGCAGGAGCTGGATTCCACTCTGAACGAATGTCCCTTTTTCACCATACGTTCACAAGAAAGGGGGGCTTTGTGCCCCCCCTCTTTGTGTTTGGCCAGTCAACCGTTGAAAAGGCAGTTCCTATCCCTTTAACCTAGCCTCCGAGAAGTTTCACTATATTCATAAGCACGAAAAAGCCAAAGAAGATGCAGGACAGGGCTACGATCACCTGCCTCCACACGGGGGCTCGCACCTCCCTGGGCAGGAAGAGATGTTGCACCACCAGAATGTGGACCCCTGAGACCACGAAGATGAATGCTGCCATATTCGCCCCGATGACCAGCAGGACGAACGGTTTCGCCAGGTTGATGGCAATACATCCCCAGATGACAAAGATGATGAATATACCATAATAGATATACCGCACATCGCCCAGGCGGCGCATACGCTCACTACAGGCCCATACGTGGTCGGTAACTACCCGCGTGAAGCCATCGGTAATACTAAGCTGGGTACCAAACAGGATCCAGAATCCGTTTATCAAGGTCAGGAACCACATGGCACGACCGATCCTTTTCGCCAGGTAATCCGCCTGGTATGCACCGGCCGCCAGCCCAGTTATGTCTGTACCATGGGGGATCATCCCGTAGGCGCACACTACGCACAGGTACATCCCTACCACGCACCCGATGCCGAAGAGGACACCCTGATCCATCCACAGATACTTCCACCACTGTCTCCAGCCGCTCATGTTCTTCTCGTTGGGCTCAAAGACACTTCCCACATGGGCGAGCTTCACCTCTTTCCCTGCAATCGCGCTGGGGATGAACCCAATGACCTTCCCCATGCCGAAGCCCTTGTCCCGCAGCCAGTTAGTGATCCAGCAGTTGCCGATACCTCCTGCCCCGGAGTAAGCTGCAAAGGCACCCATCAGGGCCCAATCCACACCTGTGGGCCCCCTGGGAATGGAGCCAAACTTCAAGAACCCCCCTGCCACATCCGTCCACGCCTTTCCGGGCACAAAGAATATGTCAACGATCAGGAGGTAGACGACAATCCATATAACCATGCCCCAGGCTACGAACTCGAGAATGCGCTCAATGCGGCCACCAAAAAGGACGATGACTATACACCCGAAGAACAGTATGTAACCAAGGGTAAGCATGGTACTCCGGTCAGCAGCCACAGCCGCATCAGGCAAGTGGCCATACAGGGCTCCAAAAAGGCATGCTGCCGCTGCCGCTGCCCAGCCAGGCCATCCTACATGCAGGATAGCAAGCAGGGGATAAAGCCAACCCCAGAGCTTTGGTCCTGGCTTGG
The DNA here is from genome assembly GCA_020349945.1 of Deltaproteobacteria bacterium. GTDB lineage: Bacteria > Desulfobacterota > DSM-4660 > Desulfatiglandales > B25-G16 > JABXJZ01. Next base: position 788,452 of record CP070704.1, on the reverse strand, counting down.
TCCTCATGAAACCGGTCAGCACCGGCTCTCCGGTGTAGAGGGTGTACCGGGCAAATTCCTGATTGAGGAAAACCTGGAAAAATACCGATACGATAACGATCCACATCACGGCGGTCCCATACTTTACTGTAGCGCTCGGACCCATCAGCCACTCGCCACTGCCGATTGACATGCTCAAGGCAATGGTTCCCGGGCCGATCACCGCCATGACATTACGAAAATTGAACGTCGGTGGTGCCGGTAAATCGGCGACATTCCAAGGACTCAGTGCACCACTTGGCATCTTTGAAGCTTCCATCTCACGCCCTCCTTTCTAAAGGTTTTTCTGTCCCAGATCCTGGCCGAACCGATAGACTATTACCAGCTCCCCCCACTGGCACGGACTGTATTTTGGCCGACCACCAGAAATAAAAAAGCCTCCAAAGGTTATATATTCCCTTATGGAGGCCTTTGTATTGGGATGATCTGGAAAATCACCATCACTCATTGCCCCAATAGTTATGGTTGAAGCACAAATAGACCGGCTGGATATTATTTTAATATCTGATGATTGTCAACCCAAAAATTCTTTGTATCGGAGAAGACTTGCAACAGGTCAACCAGTAAGCTTCACGAAACGATTTCTCGGGTGGGCTAAGACAGAGGAGAGGATTCCGCCAGAGTCGGTCGCCAGTCCCTTAGCAGAATCAAAAGGGGCTATCCGAAGATAGCCCCTTTGCCGTCAGAGATTTGGAATTCCCGATCTATTCGATGGGGATATCCAGGCCCTCGAAGTACCAGATGCGGCTATGGCCACCGGATCCATTCTTGGTATTCATGCAGGGCATGACGAAGGCCAGACCCTTGGAATTGGCGGCCTGCTGCAGGTCTCCCCCGACATTCTCCGTAACAAAGATGCCATTACTGAACAGGGTCACATGCGTGATATTGTTTTCCTGGTCGGTGCCTTTGCCCCTCTGGCAGTGCATGGCGGCATCAATGCTGGTGACATCCGTGAGCGCGCCCACAACGCCCTTATCCTTCAGGTACTTGGCTACATCCCCACCAATGCCCGGGAAGTGAGTGGTAACCCACTCGCGGTGGATGCCTTTGTTGTGGAGGGCCCACTTGTGAACCATATTCTGTGAGAAGCAGACGATATCGCCCTTGTTGACGGTCAGACCCGGGTGCTTCTTCATCCAATCCCGGAACATGCTCATGGTGAAGTCCCAGTCGCCCTCTTCCGGGCCATATCCGGAGGCATTCACCACCAGGCAGGGGGCCACGAAGTGATTCAAAGCGACCTTATCGATGGTCCACTTCGCTCCCTCCCGACGGTGGGCGGGGGAATCCGTATGGGTGCCGGTGTGCTCGTTGCAGAAAATCTGCTGCCCGTAAAAGCCACCGTCCCGATAGTCGATCCAGGGATAGATGCCCCGGAAATCATTAAGATTGCCCAATCCGACCTGGTTGGTGCCAAACACACCCATCCAGATGTGCATCCCGTTCTCGATATAGTTGGCCAGATCGTACATGGGGGCCGCCATGAATTTGTTCTCCAAGGCCTTCATAGAGGCCAGTGAAGCGGCCATACCCTTGGCCCTGGTGTCATCCAGCACAAACACCCGGACGGGGGCACCGGAGCCTTTATAGATCTTCATGGGGGCCAGTACGGCGTAGGCCCACTTGTCCGCCACCGAGGGATCGATCTTGATGTTCTCGATGACCCAGGTGTTGTTGGAAAAGATCGCCTGGTGAGCGACCGGCTTGCCCTCCATCACCCTCTTGTAGATATCGATGGAGAGGGTATCAAACCCGAAGCCCTTGATCCGGCAATCGGCGAAGTACTTGGCCGCATCCTCCATAATGCCAGGGAAGCGATACCCCATAGCGCGGTCGTTTTTCCCCGCGATGTAGTCGTTCCAATACTTGTCCCAGCCGGTCCACATGAAGATCATCGACCGTGCCGCATCCCTCATCAGATCGCAGCCTGTCTTCTGCTCCCATGCCTTCACATCGGCCAAGCTGACCTCATAGCCGTCCCGATCCTTCACCCAGGGCCGCATATCCATGATTATGCACTTGCCATGGAACTTGTCGATCGGGATCTGATCAAGTCGCCAGAGTCCGTAAGCGTTGTGAGCGGGGCTATCCATGTGCGTGCCGGTGTGCTCCGTGAACTTCAGGTCGTGACCGTAAAAATTCCCCACCTTATCGTAGCACTCCATCTGAGTCTTGGCCCCGGCCCACATGCTCATCCCTTCCCACTTGCCAGCCCAGGCAGGCATCCCATTCTCAACTTTTTGCGAAAGGTCGATCACCTTATACGCATAACCTGAGCCGGCGAGGATGAACACAAACAAAATGCCCAGCGAAATGATAAGATTAGTTCTTTTAGTTCGGCTCATGCTCGTTCCTCCTTTCATTGTTTACGAACAGGTATCTCCCCGAAACTAGGAAAGATATCTGCTCACACAAACACGTGCCCCAACACAGTCAAGGCCCCTTAACAGCTTTTCCCCCACCTCCTTTCCCAAAAAAGATCGCGTCCTTTGAAAAAATTCAGGCCCCTGTGTCAGGAACAATCAACGAAAATCCCATAGCTTTATATTACCTCACCAATTTGCAGTCAAGCTTTTTTTGTGATGGTGCCCTGCTGAGGGAGGCACAGCCTTTATATCCCAAAGCGGGCTATATGATCTGCCTCTCGTATCGCATCAATGATGCGCCGTGGCTCTTTGGCGTCACCAATACCATACACCTCATATGATTTATTTTTTCCATCAAATAACGCGCGATTTGGGTCAAAACCCATCGCTAATACTACTGTATCTCCCTCTATTTCTCTCCTGGTCAATTTTTTGTCAACACCGAGTATGCCCTTACCTGGAATAATCTCTTCCATCCTTAGATTGCAGATTATATCTGCCTCATGTTCTCGAAGTTCCTTCAATATCGCTGTTCTGGTTCCAGTCTCCATATCCGCAGCCACCTCATCAAGCATTTCGACGATAGTTACCCTTTTGTTCAGCTCAGCGAGATACCATGCTATCTCACAGCCAACAAGCCCTCCTCCACAGATGACTACCCTGTCTCCCACAGCCACACCCTCTAAGACATCTATAGCTGTTATAGCTGATTCTATCCCGGGAATATTTGGTTTCCTGGGCGTGGATCCTGTAGCTACTACGAGGACATCCGGACCGAATTTAGTGATGTATTCAGGGGTGACCTCGGTATTAAGGTGGACAGTTACGCTACTCTTCTCTAATTGGGTCTTTAGCCAATCAACAAGAGCAAGAATATCCTTTTTCCACCCTGGAACCGTAGTTATCCGAAGAAGTCCTCCAGGCTCATCACCTTTTTCACACAGGGTTACTTCATGTCCCCTTAAGGAGAGGATTCTTGCTGCTTCCATACCCGCCGGACCCGCACCCGCTATGAGAACTCTCCTTGGCTCTTTTGCTGGCCTCAGTTCACTATGTGTCTCCTTGCCCACTGTGGGATTAACACTGCAGCTAATGCGGTAGCCTCTCCTGAAGCGACCGATGCATTCATTGCAACGGATACAGCGTCTGATTTCTTTGATCTTGCCCTCTTTTATCTTGTTGGGAAACATGGGGTCTGCAATAAGCCCCCGTCCCATAGCAATCAAGTCTGCCTTTTCATCCTCCAGTATCTTCTCAGCCATATAAGGATCTGTAATGCTTCCTGCTGTAATAACGGGAATACTACCCACAACCCGCTTTATCCCCTCTGCAAGGTATACATGATAGCCATGGCCGTAATATAAGGGTTGGATCACATGATCTCTTGTCTCGCCCATTCCACCGGTTATGTGAAGTATATCTATGCCTGCCTCAACCAGTCTCGGGGCTATCCTTTTGGCCACATCAAGGGTAATGGCCTCATCGCCTTCAATATATTCATTGGCGCACAGTCTGAAGATTAATGGATAGTCTTCCCCCGCTTTTGATCTTACCTCCTGGATTACCTCTAGAGGAAATCTCAGTCTGTTTTCGAAACTACCCCCATATATATCTGTTCTTTTATTTGTATATGGAGATAGAAATTGGTTGAGCAAATAGCCATGAGTCCCGTGAAGTTCCACTGCATCAAAACCGGCGTTCTTTGCGCGCAGTGCGGCATTTCCAAATGCATGTGTAATCTCCACGATTTCCCCTGCTGACATCTCCTTAGGAACCTCTGCCGTACCCCTTGACGGTATAGCAGACGGGGCCAGTATTCGATGTCCGGAGATTTCAGAGCGTGTTTGTCGCCCGGCGTGCCCTATCTGCAATGCAGCCCCAGCCCCGTATGATTTAATTGCCTCAGCAAGTTCGTTGAGCCCCGGAAGAAATTTATCGTCGTAAACACCAAGCATACAGGGAAAGGCCTTACCAGTTAGGTGGACATAGCTCATCTCCACGATAATCAATGCTGCCCCACCTTTAGCGCGCTCTCTGTAATAGCCTATGCTTTGTTTGGTTACTGCCCCATCCTCTGAAGCAAAATTCGTCGCCATAGGCGGCATAACAAGTCTGTTTCGAAGCTCCATGCCCTTTACGGTAAGTGGCCCAAGTAGATGTTTCAATTATATGACACCCCTCTCGTTAGATCGCCTTTATGATATGGTTATAACCAAGACGAACAAAAAGGCTCCCTTTGCTCCCATGCATTTCTTTGATTGCTGCCTCTCTCAGCCGGCGAATTTCTGATACACCGCATAGACCCCGATGATGGTGATGAGAACAGCGCAGATCCACATCAGTATATCAATGGCTCGGCCCGGGAGCAGGCGTTTGTCCATTCGCTTGTAGCGGAGGTAAAGGGCGGAGAAGCCGATGATCGGAAGGAACGAGGCCTGGGCTACCCCACCGATCAGCACCATGTACACTGGTGCCGCCAGCTTGACGTAGAGGATACAGTACAGCACGGGAAAGATAATGCAGAAGAACCCGATCCACCGCATGCGTGCCCTGTAGTCTTCGAAGTCGATCAGGCGCAGGACCTTCAGGCAGTCCGTCGCCATCCGAGCCAACGAGGCAATATACACGAAGAAGGTGGAAAAGAGCACAAAAAACGCGCCTACAAGGAAGAGGTAGAATGCCCAGCTGCCGATCGACTCCGTGTACATGTTAGAGAGTGTGGCGACCATATCATATCCCTGAGGGACTTTCTCCATACCATGCAGCACTGCTGCACCGAGGATGTAGAAGGCAATGGTGGCGATAGTAAAAACGATCATCGCTACTATAATGTCTACGTGCATCACTCGGACCCAGCCCTTGGCTCGTTCGAGCCAGGCCTCTGTCTCTTCCGTCGGCCCAGCGAAGCGGGCGTACCCCTTCTCCACAGCCCAGTACGGGTACATCACAAGCTCCGTGGCACCCACACCGGTGATGCCGAAGACGGCGAAGGCAATTCCTGCCCCGCCCTTGGGGAGCTTCAGTGTCAAGCCTTCTACGAAGTCTGCCAGGGAAAACGCGTGTGGGGTCCACTGGACCAAGAAGGCACAGATTACAGTGATGAAGGTGAAGACAGCCACCATGAACACCGCTATCCTCTCGACCATACCATAGTAGCCCCGCACCGTCAGTCCGATGCCAACGGCCGTGATGATGACAGTCCACCAGTTCGCAGAAAGCTGCGGCCAGGCCAAATGCAAGGCCTGCCCAACCCCTCCTACAATGCCACCTGCCTGAAAGGTAACCGCAATGGTCATAATGATCCAAAACCAGACAACCCACGACACGTGGAGGCGGCCTGGGATATGATCAAAGGCGCGCAGGGCCGTTTCTCCAGAGCCGATGGTATACCGGCCCAGCTCTTCCTGTATAACGACCTTGATCAGGCAACTGATGATGATCATCCAAAGGGCGTAGAACCCTACCTTTGCGCCAAGCGTGGTAGTAGCGATGAGCTCGCCTGACCCGACGATAGACCCTGCTAAGATGAGCGCTGGGCCCAGGAACTTTATCCTCTTCCAAAAGGTGTCAGGTGGCGCGAGGATATATTCCACCTTGCGCGCATAAGGATCTACTGCTAATGCTGTCTTCTCATTTGCCATGATCCTCCCTCCTTATCCTGTGCGACCGCTTTTTATTTTCTCTAGAGTCTATCCTGACCCTGAGTGTTTTATTTACCTCCAATAGGTTTCTGCTAGCTCTTTTAATCCCAGACGCCGAAGGGTGGCCTCGGTTGGGTCGCCCGTGTCTGGATCCCATCCCATTGCCTTACGGTATTCAGAGGCTAGCGTGTCTATGTCTATTGTGATGCCTGCAAGTGGACCATCACTCTTAGGAGGGACCCCGGCCATGCGGGAAGGCAGCTTTATCTCACGTGGCTCGATCCCTTCTCTAAGGTTAAAGGCTTGCCTCAACGTCTGAATCCTTGTCCCCGTTTCCAGGGCCTCAGTGACATCCATATCCCATCCGGTGACAGCGTTAAGAAAATCTAGAAGCGGGTAATTACCAAAGAAGATAACCGGAAAGAGGCAAACTCCTGCGCAGGCCCCCACCTGCCAGTAGCAAGAGGCTGTAGCGCTGGCAGGCCCTTTGCTCTTATATTCATAGCGTTCGTAACCCCGGAACTGCAATTCCGGGTAAGGGGCAATAATGGCTGGCGAACCTGCATCTATACGAGCCGCAGGAGCAGCAGCTGTGTGGCGGCCGGGGGTGGGATCGCAGACAAACCCCGTGCCCCGGCCCGGCAGGAACAATGCGTTGTGCAGTCCTGGTTCTTGTCCTCCAACGTGGATAGCGCACTCCTGAGCGCCTTCCCCGATCTCACGGGCAGCGGCCTTAACCCCGTCAGCCAGAATGTCACCAAAGCCCTCACGGCGGATGATCTTCTCGAGCATGGCGATCATGGCCTCTGCGTTCCCCCAGGTGAGCCTGATCCCATCGGTATCCCTTTCGGTGATAATCCCTTCTTCAAAGCATTCCATGGCAAACGCGAGGACACTTCCTGCCGAGATGGTATCCAAGCCGCTTCGGTTACACATATCATTCAGCTTGATAATGGATATCAGGTCATCGTTCATGCACATGGTGCCGAATGCAGCTATGGTTTCATATTCTGGTTTATGAACCTCTGCCACGGGATAGGCCCCCTGAGAGACCTCGAAGATACCTCCGCAGACAATAGGGCAATTGGAACAACCATATCGCTTTACCTGGTGCTGAATAACAGTATCGAAGTCGGCTATCTTATCCAGGGTCGGGAAGGCTTGCTTGCCCGCAAGAAGCCAGTTTTTTATAGGGGTTGCTCCCCCTGCCACCAGTCCATCGGTCAGACCACAAGTTCCATAATCCATAAGTAACCGAGGGAAGCCCTTTGATTCACGAAGCTCCTCTATGAAACTCTTGCGCAGCTGGTCAAGCCTTTTCTTATCGCTTACAGCGACCTTTTTCCCTCCGTACACAGCCAAAGCCTTGAGCCGCTTTGAGCCCATGACCGCACCAACACCCGAGCGAGCTGCTATACGCCCCTTATCATTGACAATGCCGCTGATCAGCGACCGCCTCTCTGAGGCCTGACCGATACAGGCGACTCTGAGTTTGGAGATCCCCAGATCCTCGCGCAGTATTTCCTCAGTATCAACGGTATCTCGCCCCCACAGATGAGATGCGTCTCTCAACTCCAGTTCATCCTCTGTCACTACAAGATACTGAGGTGAGGCCGCAATGCCGGAAATGAAGATCGCATCCCAGCCTGCAGACTTCAACTCACTGCCAAAGTATCCACCCGAGTTGGCATCTCCCCAACCGCCAGTAATCGGCGATTTACATACCGCCATATATCTACCACCGGTCGGGCTCTGTGTCCCGGTCAGTGGCCCAGCAGTAAAGCCGAGGATGTTCTCCGGCCCCAAGGGGTCTATTCCTCCTCTCTGACGCTCGAACAGGATTCGCACCCCAAGCCCATAACCCCCTATAAAGCTCCGTGCAAGTCTCTCATCGAGCTTTTCCTCTCTTATCTCCCCCGTGGATAGATCCACAAAACCAATCCTTCCCATGTATCCCCCAGTCATCTTCTATCCCTCCATTGGTTATTGATCTGTTTCTATATGGTCCTACCGGCCCATACGACAGTTAGATCTCGGGGTCGAAGCCACATTTACCCCCTATTAGAAACATGTCTCCCCCCATATAATCATATAGAACATCGGTTGATCAAAAGTCCACCTCAATTCTGCCATAAAACCTTGACCAGGCGAGTGTTGTTTATAAGAAAAGGAGGAGTGTGAGTGGGCAAGACATGAAGATCAGACAGCTACCAGCCCCATCCTTCGACAACCCTGTTCCAAAAAGGCTGAAGGCGGTTAAAGCAAAAATCTATAACCGCCTTCAACAATATGATCCGAGACTGACGCGGGTCAACTGCATATCTGGGAGTTCCTATACCCTAACCTAGCCTCCGATCAGTTTCACGATATTCATAAGCACGAAGAAGGCAAAGAAGATGCAGCTCAGGGCTATGATCACTTGCCTCCACATGGGGGCCCGCACCTCCTTGGGCAGGAAGCGATGCTGTGTCACCAGGATGTGGACCCCCGAGAACACAAAGATGAATCCTGCCATATTTGCCCCGAGGATGATCAGAACAAACGGCTTAGCCATGTTGATGGCTATACATCCCCAGATGACAAAAATGGCGAGTACGGTGTAGTATACATAACGCACATCGCCCACGCGGCGCGCCCGCTCACTACCAGTCCAAATGTGATCGGTGATCACCCGTGTGAGGCCTTCCATGTTATTGAGCTGGGTGCCAAACAGGACCCAGAATCCGTTTAGCAGGGTCAGGAACCACATGATACGACCGACTCTCTTCATCAAGTAATCTGCCTGATATGCACCAGTCGCCAGCCCAGCTATGTCTGTACCATGGGGGATTACCCCGTAGGCGAGCAGCACGCACAAGTACATCCCTATGACACACCCTCCACCGAAGAGGATGCCCTGGTCCACCCACAGGTACTTCCACCACTGCGTCCAGGTGCTCATATTCTTCTCGGTGGGCTCAAAGACAGTTCCCACATGGGCAAGCTTGACCTCCTTACCTGCCACTGCGCTGGGGATGAACCCGATGACCTTACCCATGCCGAAGCCCTTGTCCCGTAGCCAGTTGGTGATCCAGCAGTTGCCGATACCTCCTGCCCCGGCGTAGGCTGCAAAGGCCCCCATCAGCGGCCAATCCACGCCTGTGGGCCCCCTGGGAATGGAGCCAAACTTAAAGAACCCCCCTGCCACATCCGTCCACGCCTTTGCGGGCACAAAGAATACATCTACGATGAGGAGGTAGACGACAATCCATGTAACCATCCCCCAGGCTAGCCACTCGAGAATGCGCTCTATACGCCCCCCGAACAGGACGATCACTAAGCAGGCAAAGAATAATATATAACCAAGTACAAGCATTGTACTTCGGTCACCAGCAACGGCCGCGTCCGGCAAATGGCCATAGAGGGCTGCAAAAAGGCATCCTGCTGCCGCCGCAGCCCAACCGGGCCATGCTACCTGGAGCATACCGAACAGGGGATAAAGCCAACCCCAGAGCTTGGGCCCTGGCTTGGTCCTCATGAAACCGGTAAGCACCGGCTCTCCGGTGTAGAGGGTATATCGGGCAAATTCCTGATTCAGGAAAACCTGGAAAAAGACCGAGATGATTACGATCCACATCACGGAGGTCCCAAATCTAACTGCAGCGCTCGGACCGATCAACCACTCACCACTGCCGATTGACATGCTCAAGGCAATGGTCCCTGGCCCGATCACTGCCATTGCATTGCGAAAATTGAACTTTGGTGGTGCCGGCAAATCAGCAACATTCCAAGGCCTCAGTGCACCATTTGGCATCTTCTGAGCTTCCATCTCACTTCCTCCTTTTTTACAAGTTTCTCTCTGGCCTCCCACCAAAAATACCAAAGCCCCCAAAAGGCTATCTATTCCCCTATGGAGGCTTCTGTACTCGTCTGATCATCCGGAAAATCACCATAACTCCTTGCCCCAGAACGAATGGTTAAAGGGTTAAGAAATCGGGGGCATAGTATTTTAACAGCTGATGGTTGTCAACGGAAAAATCGATCATGACTGTCGAGAACAGCCAGCGACCCCTCTTTCCTCCTAAAGCATCATGGGTATACTTTATGGTTGACACACCCCTGTCTCTCTCCTATTATCCCATCGTCGAAAAACAGCTCCCGTTTCCCTTAGCTTGTCCGAGAGGTGATTATTCAGCCAAGATAAGGAGGTTTTGAGGTGCAGGAAAAGGCTATCTTAATAGATAAAAGGGATAATGTGGCAACAGCATTATGCCAACTCGGCAAGGGCGATTCCGTCCAGGTTGGGGTAGAAGACTTTACCAGCGATACTGCGTTATTAGAGAATATTCCCTTTGGACATAAGTTTGCCCTGAGGGATATTCAGAAGGGAGGGGCTATAATTAAGTATGGTGAGGCAATAGGCCTCGCTACCAAACAGATCCGGCATGGTGAGCATGTTCATGTCCACAATGTTGAAAGCCAAAAAGGCAGGGGAGACAAGCAATGAAGTTTTTCGGATATCGTAGAAGCAATGGCAGAGCTGGAACGCGGAACCACGTATTAGTATTCCCCACCATAGTATGTGCTTCTACAGTGGCGCAGATGATAAGCGGCAGAGTGGCAGGCACTGTCTGTGCCATTCACGGTTGCGGGTGCGGGCATGTTGGCGAAGATAAGGAGCAGGTAATCAGAACTATGGTTGGTTTTACCGGGCATCCGAATGTTGCTGGTGTATTATTGGTCGGAAATGGCTGCGAACTCATAACGCCTGATGTGATTGCTGGAGAGTTGGTGAAAGATGGTCAGAGAGTGGAAGCCACCAGTATACAAGAGGCAGGGGGCACGAGCAAGTGTGTAGAAGAAGGGATAAGGTTAGCTGAAAAGCTCTTGGCAGAGGCATCAAGTCTTGAGCGTGAATCGATAGATATCTCTGAGCTTATCTTGGGCCTCGAGTGTGGTGGCTCCGATGCCTTTTCGGGGCTTACGGCTAACCCGGCATTGGGGGTTGCCTCCGATTTATTGGTCGCCGAGGGAGGCACCGTCATATTTACAGAGACTACTGAGATGCTGGGCGCTGAACAAATCCTGGCAAAAAGAGCTGGAGATGCTGAGGTTGAAAGGGATATCTATGAAAAAATTTCCGCTGCTGAGGCCAAGGCTAAGTCTATGGGTATGGATATTCGGGGATCACAGCCATCACCGGGGAACATAGAGGGAGGACTCACTACTATTGAGGAGAAATCGCTTGGCTGTATCCGTAAGGGCGGTAGTACAACTATTGTGCAGGTGGTCAACTATGCCGAGAAGCCATCCAAGAAAGGCTTAGTAATAATGGATGGCACCGCCCTTGATGTTCAGTCTAACATCGGTTTAATAGCCTCTGGAGCGCAGGTAATTGCTTTCACCACTGGCCGGGGAACTCCAGTCGGCACGCCTTCTGTCCCGGTGATAAAGGTATCTACCAACAGCGACACCTATGAGCGAATGAAAGAAAATATCGACATAAATGCAGGCGTGATAATAGATGGCAAGGGCACCATCCAGAGTGTTGGAAAACAGATATTTGGCGAGCTACGTGAAGTCGCATCAGGAAAGGTAACCAAGGCGGAAATTCTGGGCCATCGAGAGTTTGACATCCCTACACTTGGGCCTGTGCTTTGAATCAAGAGCAGACTTAGCCCTTATCTACTCTATCCACCCATCAGCACGCCTCCGGCAACTATCCGGTTGACCTGGTTGGTTCCCTCATAAATCTGCATCAGCTTCGCATCGCGCATATACTTCTCCACCGCATAATCTTTGGTATACCCGTATCCTCCATAGATTTGCACTGCATCTGTGGTAACGCGCACGGCCACATCCGTGGCGAAAAATTTCGCCTGGGCAGCTTCTCTGCTATACCGCCTTTCCTGATCGGCCATCGAGCCAGCATACCAGGTGAGTAAGCGGGCAGCGTCCACAGCCACAGCCATATCCGCCAGCATGAAGTTCAAGGCCTGAAAGGTGCCGATGGGCTTGCCGAACTGGACTCTTTCCTTGGCATACTCCAGGGCAGCCTGAAACGCCGCCCGGGAGAGTCCCACAGCGCAAGAGGCAATGTTCACCCGGCCCTCGTCGAGAGTTTTCATGGCGATCTTGAAGCCCTCGCCCTCTTCACCCAGGCGGTTCTCTCGGGGAACCTCGACATCATCAAGGTTTACCTCGGCCACATTCAGAGAACGTTGACCCATCTTATCCTCAACCTTTCCAACGGAAAGGCCCGGGGATCCACGAGGGACAACAAATGCGGTTATGGCCTTGGTCCTCTTGCTGGGGTCGAGCGTGGCGAAAATGCTGTAAAGATCCGCATGACTGGCGTTGGTGATAAAGCATTTCTGCCCCCTCAGCACGTAATGATCGCCCGCCGACCGAGCCACAGTCTTCAGGCTTCCCGCGTCAGATCCTGCCTCCCTCTCGGTCAGGCCAAAGGAGGCAGTCTTGCCTGCGTCGTTCAACGGGATCAGGAACCGGCGCTTTTGTTCATCGCTTCCGCCAATGAGAATTGGACCGCAGGCCAGAGAGTTGATCCCAATCATCCCGGCAATAGCCACACAGCCTACATTCAGCTCTTCCGTAATCAAGGCCGCGTTGACCAGCCCCTGCCCCTGCCCGCCATACTCCTTAGGGCAGCTGAGGTTCATCAGGCCTGCAGCATGGGCTTTCTTGATGATTTCGCCCGGGAAGGCAGGTTCTTTGTCATACTGCAAGGCAACAGGGGCAATCTCCTTCTGAGCAAAATCCCGGGCCAATTTTTGCAGTGCCCTCTGCTCCTCACTCAGGTTCAGGTCAATCATCTCAGTACTCCTCTCTATCTCGGTGTTGTTCCCAATAAGTTAATGATGCTGAAATCTTTAAGCAAATGTCACTGCTCATCTGTCGAATGAGGCCTCTTGGCTTCCAATAGGGACATGGCTAATTCAAACCCTCATAAATGTCAAGCAGAAACCGCCTTTCCTATTAGACTAGCTTATGCCTGGGTCAGATTGTTAACATCAGCCTTGATCTCTTGAATACTGTATATTAAGGCTCATTGTTGCTTGACGCACAAGTTCTATCTCTCTATACTCCCTTTATCGCTAGACCCTAACACAATGATTCAATAACGAGGTACAATGTCGATTTCTTCCATACAAGCAGGGCTCTATCGCATCCCACTGCCTGTCACGCTGTCCGACTCCACTCATGGGGAAATGACCAATTTTGAGCTGATCACGGTTCGCCTGGAGACGAACTCCGGAGAGGAAGGGGTGGGATTCACCTATACCACAGGGATGGGCGGAGCAGCGATTCTCTCATTAATTGAGCGCGAACTCACACCTGTCCTGCTAGATTCTGAGGAAGATCGCATCGAACGATTATGGGAGACCATGTGGTGGCGATTGCATTATGTCGGGCGCGGCGGATTGGCCGTGTTTGCCATATCTGCTATCGACATCGCCTTGTGGGATCTAAAGGCCCGTCGGGAAAACAAGCCGCTCTGGCGCCTCTTGGGGGGCCATGACCCTCGCGTTTTGGCATATATTGGAGGCATCGATCTGCATTTTACACTGGAAGAACTTCAGCGACAAACCGCAATGAATCTCGAAACTGGCTTCAAGGCCATCAAAATGAAGGTGGGACTCCCTCGCCTGAGAGAGGATCTGGACCGGGTGGCCGCCATCCGTGAGGTAATTGGAGACAACATCCCCCTGATGGTGGATGCCAACATGCGATGGAGCGTAGAGGAGGCCATTCGAGCCTCACGCAGCTTGGTAGAACATAACATCTTTTGGTTGGAGGAACCCACCATCCCAGATGACGTACCAGGCCATGTGCGTATTGCCCGAGAGGGACAGCTCCCTATCGCTACCGGCGAGAATATGCACACGCTGTATGAGTTCAGACGCATGATCGAGGCGGGCGGTGTATCCTTTCCCGAACCGGATGTCTCCAACTGCGGCGGAATCACCGTGTGGCTCAAGGTAGCCCATGTGGCAGAGGCACATAACCTTCCAGTTACTTCCCATGGGGTACACGACCTGCATGTGCACCTACTGGCTGCGGTACCCAACGCATCCTACCTGGAGGTGCATGGGTTCGGGCTTGAACGCTTCATTACCCATCCCCTCACGATAGAGGATGGGATGGCCATCGCCCCAGATCGGCCCGGACATGGTGTCAGCTTTGACTGGCAAGCGCTTGAGACCCTCCGGGAGCCCACTTGATCTCCTTTGCAACCCTCTATCTCACCCTCAAGGCCGGGCTATGGTACCCTCGGCAATCATAGCATCAAGAGAATCGCTCAGTGCCTGTACTGTCTGGTCAATATCCTCTTTCCTATGTGCCGCTGAAAGGATAAAAATCTCCCCATTCATGGTAGCAATGCCCCGCTGAAGCAGGTGAAGACATAATCGAGCACGTACGGGCAGCCTTGCAGGGTCCATAATCTTACCAATATCCTTGGTAGGCGGCATAGTATCGTCAGATGGTTCGTAGTCAATTGGGCCTAGGTAAAGGTGCACTATCGTCCTGCTATAGAGACGACCATTGATCGCTTTTTCTTTGAGAACCTTGTTCCCTCTCTCCCGAAGGTAATCAGCAAAATCACCGGCCTTTCTCTGCGGTTCACCATCCTGGTAGAGCTCGCAAGCGGCAATGCCGGCTGAACATACGAGAGGGTTAGCATTCCAAGTCCCTGAGTGTACGATGAGTCGCTCAGGGGGGGTCTTGGGGTCGAAGGCATCCATAATATCAGCTCGACCCACTATAGCTCCGCCGGGAAGTCCTCCGCTCACACACTTGCCGAGAGTGGTCAAATCAGGCCTGACACCTACTACAGATTGCCAGCCTCCCGGGGCATCCCGGAAACCAGTGACTACCTCATCCAGAACCCAAACAGTACCATATTTGTGTGCGAGCCCAGGCATCGCCCGAACGAAGTCAGTATCTATGTGAACCCGGCCACCTGCGAAGGCCCCGCCCCCCTCAGTCAAAAGGGCGGCATACTCCTCCGTGGCCAGCTCCCTCTCTACCTTGACAAGATCGTTAAACGGTATAATGTTGACCTCATCCGCAACAATACCGGCTGATCCTTCATGCGCCAATTCATCACCCCAGCCATGGAAATTCTCCTTGAACCTCAGGATCTTCTTCCTCCCAGTAAAGACTCGGCTTAGCCTTATCGCCATCATATTGGCTTCCTGCCCGCAAGAAAAGAACTCTACTCTTTCTGCTGTGGGCATCATACTCTTTATGAGTTCGGCCCACCTCAGTTCCAGCTCGTGGCTTTCACCATAGTGTGCCCCCTTGGCCATCTGCTCCTGTACCGCCTGTACCACTGCAGGATGACTGTGACCCAATATCAGGCCGCCATGTCCCATCACGTAATCTATATATTCGTTCCCATCTACATCCCATTTTCGCGAACCCTGAGCATGAGTGAAATAAGGCCTAAAGGGATCAAGCACGCGCACCGTATGGGTAGCACCATGAGCAGCAAATACCTTCACCGCCCGTTCATGTAACCTCTGTGATCCCGGGTGAGTTCCCTTGTATTCCGCAACTAAGTTATCTCCGGTTACCATCTCTTCCTCCTTTATGCCCTTCTTCCTTCAGGACGATTTATTTGAAATCTCACCATCGAGCACTTCACCCGTTATTCCATGAATAGTCAAGTGATCCTTATGCTCAATCTGTATGCCTTTCTCCGGATCAATGAATGTCTGAATCAACCTTCTCTTCAACCTGTTGACCGTCTCGCTAACCTCTTCATCCGTAAGATAAACATCCCTCAGGATATCCAACCTCTCCGCAACCTCTTGATGAATGCTCGGATCTTCACCATATCGCTCAAGCAGCTCTATGAGGTCAATATGATCATCCAGATAATTTACTGCCCTCTCTACCGAGTCCTCAACGTCTTTCCTCCGGTAGAGTGCTTTTTCACAACGTTCTCTATCCGCTTCCAATTCGGCCTTTCTCTTTAGTACACCTTTAATCTCCTTGTCAAGTTCCCTGTCATCAATGTAGCCCTTTCTGTGCTGTTGGAGCATGCGCTTTCTTTCCAGCTCAACTTCTTCGAGATCCAGCGCTACCGTGGAAAGTCTGGAGTCCAAATACTCCGCATCAGTATCTAAGATGTATGAGGTCTGTAAGATGGCCTCTTGGAGATCCTCTTTCTTTATCTCGCTGAACCTTCTCCAAACCTTCCCATCAAAATCAGTAGTCCGGATCAAGCGCAAAGTACAGTCTTTGTCTTTTCTGCCCGTGCAGGCATAGTAGCATTTTATCTCTTTAGGATCTCCACGGTCAGAATGTAAGCCGAGCTTTCTATTACAATGCGAACAGCGAGCCGAACCCAGCAGCAGGTAATCATCCATCCTTATGACTTTATCATCTGTCCTTTTCCGATAGACCCTCTTGCTCCGCTCCCTTCTTACCGCCTCGATAAGCTCCTTGGGAAACAGCTTGATGCCGGTATCAACTTCAGGAGGAAACGTCTTCGGGTCTTTTTCCTGTTCCTTCTTGCTGCTAGTCTTATCGGTTAGATCCTCAAGTCTTCGTAAAATCTCTGCATTGTTAAAAAGTCGCTTCATTTCAGGCGTAAGATGGAGTTGTTCTCTCATATTTCCTCCAGTAGGTTTTCTATTGGTAGCTTGAAGAATTGCTCCAAGATTTTAGTTTCTTTTTCTGTTGGTAAACACTTCCCACTAAGGATGAGAGATATCCTCGCCTGATTCAAAGGTGTTATTTTCGCCAGCCTATATTGGGAGAGGGCTTCTTATTCATTTTACTTGTGGATTAATTCTTGAGGGAAAGAAGTCCCAAAATGGGAGGATGAAACAGGCTGTCCTGCTGAGGCGGGTAGGTTAAGCCGTTCTGGAAAAATAGGGGTTTTAATTCTTTTCTGCTTATTAGTGATTCAAACATATGATTACTGGGATAGTGTCCGAGCTGTTTGATACATCTTGAA
Organism: Deltaproteobacteria bacterium; assembly: GCA_020349945.1. Taxonomy (GTDB): domain Bacteria; phylum Desulfobacterota; class DSM-4660; order Desulfatiglandales; family B25-G16; genus JABXJZ01. Next base: position 771,434 of record CP070704.1, on the reverse strand, counting down.
ATCCACGGGCCGCGCCAAAATTTCAACTAAAAATGAGATTGACTCCCTAATCTAAGTTCAGGATAGATTATTTGATGTGGTCTTTTAAGTTCCCAACAGAACAGACAACGCCCTGTCAGGAGCAAGGTGGGCATATTTTAAGGCGTTTCGAAATCAAGAAAAATCGGCTTCCGGATTCGTCTCAGAATTAACGATTTTGACGAGAGGAAGGGTTAGAAAAAGCTATTGCCAACGTGTGCCACGAGCACGGACTGGTATGAATTAACCAGCAAGTATGTGACTGCACAGGAGATGAGGGTAAACCCGTTGAAGCCGGCTTGCAGGACCAGTTTGGTGGGCACCCTTTTGAATCGGAATCTAAATCCATAAATCCTTTTGCGTTTGAGGTCTATCAGCTCTGAAGCTCAGCTATATCTTGATAGTAATCCAGCGATTCAGGGTTGATCAAGGCGCCCCTGTTGAGGACCGGTCTGCCATGTATTATATTCGTGACGGCGCTCTCTACCTTCTTCATATTCAAAGTGTAGGGGATATCCGGGACTTCGATGATCTTTGCAGGAACATGTCGTGGTGATGCCTTTTCACGGAGGGTCCTTTTAATCTTGCCTTTCAGATCATCGGTCAGTTGATAGCCTTCAGCAGGTTTGACGAACAGGACAATGCGTTGATCCCCCTTCCAGATTTGCCCTATCGCAAGGCTATCGGCGATCTCCTCTAGTCTCTCCACCTGATTATATATCTCGGCTGTACCTATTCGAACTCCTGAGGGCTTTAGCACAGCGTCTGAGCGACCATAGAAGATGAGCCCACCTGTTTTACTGTTGATCTTAACATAATCGCCATGCCGCCATACATTCGCATATACATCAAAGTAGGCCTCTTTATACTTCTTGTTGTCCGGATCGTTCCAGAAGTAAAGGGGCATTGAGGGAGCAGGTGCCTCACAGACGAGTTCCCCCTCCTTGTCAACTACGGGATTGCCTCTCTCATCGTATACATTTATCTTCATGCCTAAAGCAGGGGACTGCAGCTCTCCGCCATACACAGGACTGATGGGGCTTCCGGTGCAAAAGCAGCCGTTGATGTCCGTGCCGCCAGAGCTGGAGTTAAACCACACATCCTTTTTGATTTCCTGGTAAACATACCCAAATCCCTCAGGCGAAAGGGGCGAGCCAGTCTGCCATATCTCTCGCAATGACGACAGGTCGTAGTCCTTCCCGGGCCTGAGTCCCTGGCTCCTGATGAAATTGATATAGCTCGCACTCGTGCCAAACATTGTCACCTTTTCATCCTCAACTAATCGCCACATCGCATCTGGATCAGGGTAATTGGGGTTGCCGTCGTATAGGATAAGGCTGTTTCCTACCGCCAGGGAGCTGAGCATCCAATTCCACATCATCCAGCTACAGGTCGTGATAAAGAAGTGGACGTCGTCTCTCCTTAAATCGCTATGGAGGATCAGTTCCTTTAAGTGATTGATGAGGACACCGCCCGCCCCCTGCACGAGACACTTTGGCTTACCGGTCGTCCCTGAAGAGAACATAATATACACGGGGTGATCAAAGGGCAGCTGCTCGAAGTCAATGTCAAGCCCATCTTCCTTGGAGACGAAATCATTATAGTGTACGGAGTTTGGGAGCTGGCTGATATCGGGTTTTTCCTTTACATAAGAGACTACTATCACCTTTTCAATCGAAGGTATGTCCTTGGCAATCTCTGCTGCGTTGGAAAGGGAATCGAAGGCCTTTCCCTTGTAAATGTACCCGTCAACAGCGAACAACACTCTGGGTTCGATCTGACCGAGGCGATCTAGGACCGCCACTGGTCCAATGTCAGTAGCACAGGAAGCCCACGTGGCGCCAACACTGGTAGCGGCAAGCATCGCAATAGCCGTCTCGATCATATTTGGCATGTAGGCGGCTACTCGATCTCCCGGGGCAATTCCTGCCTCCCGGAGGGATCTTGCCAGACGTGCCACGGAGTTGTAGAGTTGTGCGTAAGTCATCGTAGCTGATTTTTGGGTTTCCCCTCTAAATATGAAGGCCATGTGGTCATCCCTGTATCTCAAAAGGTTTTCGGCAAAATTGAGCCGTGCACCCTCGAACCATTTGGCCCCCGGCATCTTATTGAGGTCATCTATTACTCTGTCATAGGGCCTTGAGTATTTTATATCCGCATAGTCCCAAAGGGAGGCCCAGAATTCAGAAATATTATCAATGGACCATTGGTACAGCGGACGGTATTCTGTAAACTCAGTTCCATATCTCTCGTTGATAAAGAGCATGAATTTGTACATCTTAGAGCCTTTGACCGTATCTTCTGATGGTTTCCATAGCATCTTCGCCATAGTATCCCTCCTCAAAAGTAATATCTAATGCAATGAGTACTCTGGTACCAAAGCGGAGGGCCTTTAACGAAACATTTTTTATTGTTTCTTCCAAGCCCTCTAAAAAATTAGAAATATTATAAGCGGAATCTTAAATTCAGGAATCAAGCCATCCTGTCTAACTTAAAAACTGTGTTGAATTCCATGTTTTTGTGCATATTTATTCCCCTTAACCTGCTGACTTAATTGGGCAGAGATCTGGGCGGTTATCTCTGGTTTCAGGTCTCCAGGGTGCTCGTCCATATAACCCAGAACAACCTCGGCGTAACTGTCGGAGGCGGACCAGCCGATGGGTTGCTCAAAAAAGCTATCACCGGACCAGGCGATACTCTATTAATTACCTCTGGAGTGGCTGACATTGAGGAAAAATCAAAACAATCAGTTGCTTTTTCCACACCCAGTACCAAGGCTATCTTAAACCTGCCAACTGCAAGGTATGCATGAGCGGCTGACATCGTGTAAGCACCTGTTGCCCCTCCTGTGGTCATCCGTATTCCAAACTTGTTTTGCATACCCAAAAGGCCGTGAATGGCATGCTCAGGAATTGCGGCTCTTTCGAAGATATCATTGTAGATTCCGTAGAAGGCTGCATCGACATCCCCTATCTGTATCTGGGCATCAAGCGCAGCCTCCCTCGTTGCCATCTGAGCTAATTCATAATAGGTCTTCTCCCTCCAGGTTCCCTTAAAAGGAGTAACACCTGCACCAACAATACCAACCCCCTTTGACATAATCTGTTCCTCCTTTTCTGGATTACTATTGCTATACATAAGACCAATAGGTCGGGTGCATAGTACTGCAATATAATATCCTTCCACCTTGCTGATTGTATGGAATGATGCTGGAGGAATATGCGGCCACGCCGAGACAAGCTCGCCTCGCCTGAGCTCGCGATGGCGGGCAGACGCCCGGTGTCCTGCACCAAATGATGATCCGGCCTATCAAAGGCCGAAAGATTTTCGTGAACGACAGGGGCAGGAAGCGTTTTCTGGGGCGCCTTTTGGAACTCCCAGCTCAAGGAGCTTTGACGCTGTGTTCATCTCAACCCCGCACGTGCCGGGATGTGTCACGTAGGCTACAGCTCATGAAGAAAGATGCCGGCTCGTCGCATCGTTTTCCATTTTTTTGCCGCCGTCCCCATCTCACTGAGTACTTTAATAATTAACCTTGTCTAGTCCTTTGAGATTTAGAATACTTCGCGCTTCCTCCGGCGTTGCCGGTTCAATGCCCAATTCTCTTGCAATCCGGATCAGCTTTGCCACCTGCTCGGCACTGCTCTTGGCTAGAATGCCTTTCTCCAAATAGAGGTTATCCTCTAGGCCTACCCGGGCATGTCCGCCGAGCAATAGACATGCAGTGCACAGGGGAAACTGTTGCTTTCCTGCTGCACATACTGAGAACTCAAAATCACCAATCTGGTTTCTGGCCGTCTCCAATAAGAATACAAGATTCTGGATGGTTGCCGGGATACCGCCGAGGATCCCCAAAACGAATTGAAGGTAAACCGGTTTCTTAATAATTCCCTTATCGATCAGGAAGGCCACGTTATTGATCATCCCCGTGTCATAGATCTCAAGCTCCGGCTTTGCCCCATGTGCGTACATGATCTCGATGTACTGGCGCATGGTCTTGAAGGTATTTGGAAAGATAAAATCCTCTGTGCCTTCCAAATATGGTTTCTCCCAGTCGTATTTCCACTCTTCGACCCCATCCACAATATGGAACAAGGCGAAATTCAACGACCCAGCATTCAGTGTTGTCAGCTCCGGCTTCAAATTCGATGCGACCCTCACTCGATTCTCCACTGGCTCCCCCAGTTTTCCGCCTGTGGTAAAACAGAGAACGATGTCACATCGCTTCTTCACTTGGGTTGCGATTTCCCGGTATATGTCCTGATCTGCGTTCGGCATTCCCGTTTCAGGGTCTCGAACATGAACGTGTGCCACAGCTCCCCCTGCATTATAAACAGCTACCGCTTCCTCAATGAGCTGTTCAGGGGTTACGGGAAGATAAGGCGACATGCTTGGGGTATGTATTGAGCCCGTAAGTGCCGCAGTTATGATTCTCTTACCCATCTTTACAACCTCCACCCGTGAGACCTTGTATCATGCATACCATGATCTGTTCTTATTAAATTCTCTGATAAAATCATCTACCATTTCCTCGAGGGAATACGCGGTATGCCAACCCCACTCGGACTGAGCACAACTATCGTCAAACCTGAGTCGGCCGATTTCCCGTAGAAGCTCCATAACGTTTGGATCCGGATTAAACGTAAGCCGGGCTTCCGGTATGCGCGCGCGAACAACAGTTACCAATTCGCTTGCTGAAAAAGGAGGAGAAATGCCCGCCAAATTATAAATCATCATCGAGATATGCGATCTTTCAGCTTGAGCCAAAAGCCTTAAGGCTCTGACCACATCCTTGAAATATATGACGGGGCATTTCGTTTCAGGGTCACAGCGAAGCTCATATGAATGACCTCTTAAGGGCTCCTCGATTGCCCAGGCGTTATAAATGGACATGTGGGCGGTTTTGGCTCCCGGGCCAACTACCGAGGGTAAACGGACACCACGAAAATCAAGCCCGAATTTCCTCGAGTAAAAACGCCCCAAAAGCTCAGCAAAGACCTTGGTAACACCATACATGGTGGTAGGGCGCTGGAGAGTATAATCATCGATTACATCAGAGGTTATATCTTTGCTATACGTGGCTATGGTGCTTGCATAAATGACCTGTTTCACCTCATTTATTCGGGCTGCCTCAAACACGTTATAGGTTCCAACGACATTGGTCTCAAATGACGCCCACGGGTTGTGCTCCGATGGCAGGGAAAGCATGCCACCTAAGTGAAAGATCCTGTCGACCGCATACTTGTCCACACAGTTGATCAGCTCGGAGAGGTTGCTGAGAGAACCTTGTACGAAATCAAAATCAGATTCCATCTCACCGAGCATCCCCCGAACCGGGGCTACGTCATAAAGGACTGGTCTTTCACCCTCCCCAATCAGAATCCGTGTTAAGTATGAGCCAAGGAACCCGGTTCCTCCGGTAATCAACGTCGACATGTTGTTCACTTCCTTAAATAACCGATTTGCTAACGTCACAAAAAACCATGAACCGCATACGGAAACAAGCATGTCAAGAAAAAGTTAGGATAAGGCGCCGACGGTTGAAAGAAATCAAGCGCCTTATCCCCCTTTAATTCTCCCGACCCTGAATTGCTATTTCCGTTCTTCCATACTATTTCATTTTACAGCCAGTCTCTTCGCAAGTAATCTCTATATCCTTTGCAGGGATCATTGTCGGCTTTCCCACAAAGGCGTGTTTATAGAATTCGCTGTCTTTCACCATTATCGCTACCCAGACCGGAATCTGGGCCTGATGGTCGCAGGGACGCATGTACCAAGTCCCTGCCGGGCCCTCATATGTAAGGCCCTCCCAGGCTTTGATTACCGCATTCGTATCGTCTTTACCGGCCTTCTTTAGCGCTTCGGCCCAAAACATCGTTGCCGTATAGGCTTTCCCTCGAAGCCATGAGGGATAATAGCCTTTATCTTTGTAGAATCCTTCTATAAATTTCCTATTCTCCTCGCCGGGAATAGTAAGCATATAGGCCTCAGCCGTGACGTTTCCAATTATGGCACTATCGTCTGCAACGCTCTCGATCAAATACTCATCATTGAGAAAATAGGAAGCGATTTTGGCCTTCATGCCGAGATTCTTGCCTTGTTTGATAAGCAGTGTGAGATCATTCCCCCAATTGGGAGTCCAGACCACCTCTGCTCCCGAAGAGATAATCTGGCTCACGTAAGGAGCAAAATCCTTTTCTCCGGCCTTATGAAAAAGCTTGCCAACGATCTCAATGGAAGGATTCAACTCCTTCACTTTTTTCATAAATGCTTCAACGGCCTCATGTCCAAATGAGTAGTCCTGGGCAATCCCTAACACTTTCTTATACCCGCTGTTAGCAACCCACATTGCCAAGGCATATGACTGGGTATCGGTGTTAAGGCATGCACGAAAAAAATTCCTGCTACATTTTTCCCCGGTTAAGCTGGCAGCAGCCATACCATAGGATAACATCAATGCATTATTTTTCTCTGCTAAGACCGACATGGCTCCGCCAACTGAGCTGCCAGTACCACCGCAAAAGTATCGAACGTTATCCTTCAAAATCAATTTTGTGGCCTTGCGGCTTGCCACATCCGGTTTAAGCTCACTGTCAATGGGAATAACCTCAACTTTCCGCCCCAGAAGCCCTCCTTGTTCATTGATGACCTTTACAGCATACTCCACACCTTCGAGGTACCGCTCGCCGATATCCTTGAAAGTGCCTGAAAGCGGTTCACACACACCGATTTTAATGGTCTCTGCGGCTTGAGCGCTTGCTGAGACAAAAACCACCGCCACCATAAAAACCGAAATACCCAGACCACATAGCATGCTTTTTTTCATCTTTCATTCCCTCCCTTTTTCTTGAATTGGTAAAAAAATCCTTTACAAAACCGTCGCCCTTAAATTATGTTTGTTAAGTTTTCTCCTCCTGTTTTGTTGTTATCTTGTTGAAAACCTATACCTCTAAATACCGCTTCCTGACGTCTTCCGCCGCCTCCAAAGCCTCACCGTTTCCCTCGAAAACAATCTGCCCTTTACTCATGATGTAAAACCGATCTGCAATTTTAATGGAAGCTTTAAAATTCTGTTCAACCATCAATATGGCGACCCCCGACTCGCGAATGGCTGAAAGCATCTTTAGTACGTCTTTCACGATAGTGGGAGCCAGGCCCTCTGTAGGTTCATCCACGAGCATGAGTTCCGGATTGCCCATCAAAGTCCGCGCCACTGTCAGCATCTGCTGTTCCCCACCTGACAGGTGTGCCCCCTTGCTGTTTTTACGTTGTTTCAACTGCGGAAAGGCGTCGTAAACCTTTTCTATTGTCCATCCCTGTTTTGATGGGGCCTCATTCTTTCCCCTCCTAATTCCCATCAACAAATTTTCGTTCGCCGTGAGACTGGGAAAAACCCGCCTATCTTCCGGGACAAAACCAATGCCCATACGAGAAATTTGATAAGGTTCTTTGCCTATCAACTCTTGGCCACCGAATAAAATACTCCCCTTTCGGGGCTGGACGATACCCATCACGCTTTTGAGCGCCGTCGATTTTCCCACCCCGTTCCGCCCCAGCAAGCATACCAATTCTCCTTCTTTTAGTCCCAGAGAAACGCCATGGAGAATATGACTCTTTTCATAATAGCTATGAATTTCCTTAACCTCTAACAACATTAGCCAGCCTCTTCGCCCAGGTACGCATCCTTAACTCTCTGGTCCTCACGGATTTCTTCCGGCCTCCCCGAAACCAAGATTGAACCGTTGTGCAAAACGGATATTGTATCCGCCAAGGAAAAAACAACATCCATGTCATGCTCTATAATGACCAAGGTCCTATTTGCTGTCACCTTATCGATCATCTTGATCGCCTCTATAGTCTCCTCACGCGTCATGCCCGCAGTCGGCTCGTCCAACAAAATGAGTTCCGGTTCCGTAGAAAGGGTAACAGCAATCTCAAGAGCCCGCTGTTGACCATAAGATAGCTCTCTGGCCGGTGTCTCCCCTGCATCAGCCAAGCCAACAAGAGCCAGGATCTCTTCCGTTTTTTCATTAACCTCCGGGATGCTGCCGGGCCTCTTCAAAAAATTATAGCGTAACCCATGATCGCATCGTACCCCGGCACGAACATTTTCAAACACATTCAACTCCTTAAAGACGTTGGTCATTTGGAACGACCGACATATCTTCATACGCGTAAGGGCATGAGGAGAGCGACCAGAGATATCTTCACCCTTGAAAATGATTGACCCAGAGGAGGGTTTATATTTTCCACTGATGATATTGAAAAGCGTTGTCTTTCCGGCGCCATTTGGGCCAATAATCGCGTGCTTTTCGTTCTCCTTCACCTCAAAGTCAACGCCGGTCAGCACCTTGAGCCCCGAAAAATCCTTATGGATATCTCTTACCTGCAAAATGTCCTTTCGCTCTTGCATTGCTTTCATTCTTCCATTTCAACGCTGCTTCGTAAATGCCAGCGTCCACGCAGGCGCTCACCAAAAGAATCAATCAGGCCTGATAATCCTCTTGGTACGTAAAGAATCATAAATATGAAAATCAACCCCATGATAAATGGCCACCGGTCGGTGATGTCGCTGAGGAAATCTTGTAGGTAAATATAAACACATGCTCCCAAAATTGGTCCTATGAAAGAGCCTGTACCACCTATAATGACCATCAAGACAACGATCGTTGACATGTCGATACTGATGGCACTGATTGAGGTAAATTGGTAGTGGAGGGTATAAAAGGACCCAGCTAATCCAGCGAGGAAACCTGTGAAGACGAAAAGGATTAAACGGCTCACATTTGTATTGTAACCGACAAATTTCATACGCTCCTCATTTTCCCTCACCAGTAAAACTGTCTGACCCATGGCCGTGCGTGTGAAATACCAGCAGAAAAGGATCACAGATCCAATGATCAGCAAGGTAATGTAATAAAAAACTGTTATATCTCCCGTTTTTAAGTGCGCGAAACCGAGGTTGATGTCCGGAAGACGAATACTCAAGCCATCGTCACCACCGGTAATACTGTGCCATTTTGTGGCTATGGCATAGAATAGGGCATTAAATGCCAGAGTGAGAAGAGCAAAGGGGACTCCTTTATGCCGCAAGAGAAGACTACCTACTGCGAAACCGGCAACGGTTGTCACCATTACAGAAATCATTACTGCCCCGAAAAAGGAAAGTCCCGAAATATGGTTAAGGACTATCGCCACCGTGTAGGCGCCCACACCGAAAAACATGGCATGACCAAATGACAGGAGCCCCGCATAGCCTAAGAGCAAGTTATAGCTCACGGCAAACAAAGCAAAGATGATGATTTCAGTGAGCAAAGCGACCTGGTACTGTCTTACCCCCAATGGCAAAACGACTCCCACTATAAGGACAAATATACCCCACCCCAAAAACTGTGCAAAACTTCTTTGGTTTATCATTGCTCCTCGCCAAAGAGGCCGGAGGGCTTTATGATCAGCACTGCGGCCATAAGCATATACATGAGGGCCAAGGATAATTTTGGGAAAAGGAGTGCTCCAAAAGATTGCAGCTCACCGATCATCAGAGAAGCCACCAAAGCCCCAACCAGGCTTCCCATTCCTCCAATTACGATGACCACAAACGCATCAACCAAAATCTCCGCTGCCATACCGGGATATGTCGTAAGAAGGGGTCCGGCAATCACTCCGGCAAAACCGGACAGCGCAGCGCCAAAGCCAAAGACACCGGTAAATACCAGTGGGACATTAATCCCCAGGGTATTGACCATCTCACTGTCATCTACAGAAGCTCTGACAATAATACCGATCCTGGTTTTATAAAGCACCGTTGCCATAATGAGGCTGATCAAGATTGCACAGAAGAACATAAAGAGACGGTAAATAGGATAGAAAAGGCCGAATAAATTTACGGACCCGCTCAAGAAACCTCCTAGATTCACTCCCAGAGGATAATTGCCCCATATCCACTTGACGGATTCTGTAATAATATAGGCCACACCAAAAGTAATTAATAATTCTTGAACATGGCCGTAAACGTGAACCCGGCGCAGCAAGAAACGCTCTACGGCCGCACCAATAAAGAACAGGAGCAAAGGACAGACGATAAGGGAGAGCCAGAAATTACCCGTTGCGTTAAGCAGGGAATAGGAGAAGTAAGCGCCGAGCATGTAAAACGCAGCGTGTGCTAAATTCAGCACATTCATCATACCGAAAACAAGGGTCAGACCTGATGATATCAGAAAGAGAAGTCCCGCATAAACGAGGCCATGAAGAAAAAACACCGGGATGTCGCTCATGAATTTTTCCAATCGAGTTGAATGATAAAATCTGGTGTTCCGTATTTATTCCTTTTGGTGTACCCGGCTCCTTATGAAAGCTGATCCATTATCTTTAACAGGATTGAATCCCGCTGCTTTATTATTCTGTCAATTTTTTCGTCGGACCATTCATAAAAACCCTTTCCCGTTTTTACTCCTAATATACCCTGATCGACCAAGCCTTTCAGAATTGGAGATGGTTCCAAGGCATTTTCGAGATAATGGAAAAGGTACTTATGAATATCATAATCGAGATCGAGACCAGCCAAGTCGGCAGTCTCCAGAGGGCCGATGAAAGATAGGCGAAGGCCAAACCCATATTTAACGACCTTATCGATATCCTCCGGACTGGCAATCTTTTTTTCAACGAGCGATATCGCCTCACGCCACATTGCGTGTTGCAGTCTGTTTCCCAGAAATCCCGGCACATCTTTGAGGACTTTTACGGGTTCTTTTCCAATTTTTTTCATCACTTCAAAAACGGTTTCAAAGACTCTATCTGACGTGTATTCCCCTCTAATGACTTCAACACAAGGAATGATATGAGGCGGATTCCAAAAATGAGTCCCCAAGAATCTTTGCTTGTGCTTTAATCCATCGCTAAGCCTGGTTATGCTTATGGCGGAAGTATTGCTTGAAATAATCACATTTGAATCGACGTTCTGCTCCAATTCCTCAAGGAGGGATACTTTAGCGTCCAAATTTTCCTTGATTGCTTCGATTATGAAATCCACATTCTTGCAAACTGAGTTAAGGTCGTCGCAAAGTTCGATATTCCTGATACATTCTTCTATTTCGCTTTTTTTGACCTTTTTTAATTTAAGAAACACCTGCAAATTCTGATAAATTCGATCTGGCACGCTCTTTAGCACTTTATGGTTAGCATCGAAGATGTTCACCTTATATCCATTCACAGCAAATGCTTGGGCAATACCGTGTCCCATTAGTCCTGCCCCTATGATCGCAACATTTTCTATGTCTTCAATCTTATCAGTCACAATATTCTTCCACCGCGGTGCACATATGTCCCATCAAGATAAGGGTAGAACAGCCATTCCTGCAGTAACCTTCCGATGACATACCTGAGCACCTCTCATAAGATCATTCCGTTCAAATCGGCCAGTAAAAGCTGCGAGAAAGCGTATTAAGGAATTTGACAGATGATGGGGTAAGACTACAGCCAAGCCTGCCTAACGCCGCCTCTGAGCGCTAGCCTTAAGGCACCACTTATGCTTACTCATACTATCCTATCATTCTAAGTGCTACCCGAAGATAACGATTACGATAAGTATATCGAAATTTCGCCCGCGTAAAGTTTACTGCTATAATGGAAAGCCTCCCGCAAGTCTCCTGGCTTACGATTACTATACGTAACATCAACAGGCAGGGTGCATAATCTTAACTGCAATATAGTATGCGCCGTCAGCTCCATTAGCTTGTTAGCGAGTGCCCAACCGACCAGGGGGAGGAATCGAGGCCAACCTGAGATACGCTTCGTGAGCCCGGGTAATGCTCGAACGAAGTCAACATCTATATGAACTCGGCCCGCTCCATAAGCACCACCTCCCTCGGTTAAGAGGGCAGCATATTCCTTCGTGGCCAGCTCCTTCTCCACCAGCTTTAGATCGTTAAAGGGTATAACGTTGACCTCATCCGCCACAATACCGGCTGAGCCCTCATGCACCAGTTCATCAGCCCAGCCATGAAAATTCTCCCTGAACCTGAGGACCTTCTTCCTTCCGGTAAAGATTCGACTCAGCCTTATCGCCATCATATTGGCTTCCTGCCCACAAGAGAAGAACTCCACCCTTTCTGCCCCTGGCATCATGCCCTTCTTCCTTCAGAAGCAAAGACCCCTTAACCCTGCGGGTCGTCCAATGAAATACCGGCCAGGTATTTGACGAGGTCCACCTTTGGCCTGAGGTCATAGTCCCTCAGTAATCCGATGGTCTCCATTATGGGCGAACCGCCGCCGTGATACTGACCAGCCAGCTCTACCCCACTCCAGTGAGAGGCAAGCAGGTCGCTAATTAACCTGAAGAGCCGGTGCTGATTCTCGGCGGAGACCCTGGGATTCCTCATAATATATTTCTCCAGGTATTTCCTGGTATCTTCGCTATACCAGTCCTCCTCGAAGGGTAGCGTTGCATATACTCCTCCGGCAACGTCGCACAGTATCTCCCACTCGTGGAAGATATTCTCGCCTGCCAGGCGCCTTCCGACATTAACGAAGATGCTATTGGGTATGTAGGTACCTGAAGGGGTTTTTGTGGAATGATAAGCTGCAGCTATTCCTGCGGCATTCACCAATTCTCCAACACCAATCAGATGAGCCAACTTCATCCTGATGTGCTGGGCATTCTGTACCCCGTTATATTCGGCAGCCAGGGCTGTGGCTCCCATAATTATGTCACTTATAGACGGCTTGCACCCCGTATAGCTATGGCGGTGAAATTCGGCAAACTGCAGGGCCAGCCGACCACCCATGTCCGTTTCGCCACACAAGAAGACCCTCTGCCAGGGGACAAACACATTATCAAATACAGTAAAAGACTCGGCATCCCCAAAGGTGGCTATGGGGGCCTTCAAGTGCTTTCTCGGGCGCATACTGGCCAGTCTGACAATCTGGTGAACGCCTTCCGCGTCTCCCGGAACAGCAAAGGCAACTGCCCAATCAGACTCCTCCTTGGTTAAGGATCGCGTGGGCACAACGATTATCTCTTGGGCATATGGTGCCATGGTATTATGCCACTTAGAGCCCCTTACCACTATGCCATCGCTCTTTCTCTCCACTATTCTGAGGTAAAGGTCCGGGTCAACTTGTTCGTGAGGTCGTTTGCTCCTATCGCCCTTACCGTCGGTCTGTGCACAGTTGGCCACTATATCTTCCTTCTGGAAATACTCCAGAAACGTAAGGAATCGTTTGTGATATTCGGTGCCGTACTTCTGGTCCGTATCGTATGTAATCACAGATAGGGCATTCGTAGCATCGATGCCCATACAGCGTTGAATGCATCCCCCTGCCCTATGGCAAAGCATACGGGTCATACGCTGTTTGTGAAGCAGGTCTTCCACGCTACAGTGGATATTGCAAAACCGGTTTATCTTCTCGCCAGACAGGTGGGAGGTAGCCGTAGCAACCCCTTCAAACTCAGGCTCCTGGGCAGCATCGAATGTGCTCGCAACCACGTTTATCGGTTGTATAAGGCGGGGGTCGTCCCTGCTCAGGCGCTCACCGCCAACATGGATATTGGCTCTCATACCATACAATTGTTTCCGATATTCTTCAGCTGTCTTCATTACCTTACATACCTCCCTCTATTTTGTTCCTAAAAATCCTGTGCGGATCACAGCAACCTCACCAGTTTGGAATCTCCTTATCGGCTAAGGGAGTATAGGTTACAGGAGCTTGTGTGTCAATCGGAAAAGCACCGCAAGATATGGAGGCCCATATGACCTCCTTGTTGGAACGCCTCAGCAACCGAACTCGATGGTTTCTTCCAGGACCTTTCTTGTGATCCGACTCACAGAAAGTTCCTCCAATTCCTGAGCCGTCACCCAGCGGGCCTCGCAAGCATCACTTCTGGGATCCGGTTTGCCGCTGATATAATCGGCCAGAAGATCCACAATCACATAGTGAAAGCGAATGCATCCCTGGTCGTCGCGCTCAATCACATCAAAGGTATATACTGGTCTTTTAGCCCGAATGACAACCCCGGTCTCTTCCCTGATCTCTCGTTCGGCTGCCTCTTGCAGCGTTTCCCCCAGCTCCACGCAGCCGCCGGGAATGGACCACAGTCCCTGACCTGGCGGGTTGTTACGTTTAACAAGAAGAACCTCGTCGCCTCTGATTACGATGGCCCCTACAGCACTCCGAGGGCCCTCCGGATATTCATGCACTGACATGGCTGTACACTTGCTCCTTATATACTGTCAAGAGATTTTAAAACAGGTCTACTGGCCCCGGGAAATCAAAGGGACAGACCCTATAATTTCATACCAGAACGGCCCTGAATTGTGAACACTAAAGGTTGACCTCGACTTTTTAACATGCCTGCTTCCAAGGATAACTGCTACCCCAGCGCAACTACCAAGGTTGCGATTTCCTTTCTATTGACAGACAAGTATCTCTATCCTAAACTTTTCCTGGACAGAACAGAATCCTCATTATTTTTTCAATCATCTCATTTGAAGCTTAGCCCATATGGAGGGAGGAGACATGGGAAAAGTAGCACTGGTAAAAGGCGATGACCGCAAGGCGAACATTCGCCAAGCCCTGGAACTCATCTCTGATGATATAGACCTCAAAGGTCGGCATCCGGTCATCAAAGTCAACTTCGTTTGCACCTATACGCCCCTCAGCTCCACTCACCCAGATGCTGTGCGGGCGATCGTGGAATTCCTCAAGGACCGCGGTGAGAAGGATGTCTCAGTAGCTGAAGGCGCTACCGTGGGCACCACCTCTAGGGGCTTTCGAGAGTACGGCTATCATAGCTTGGCCAAGGATTACGATCTCGAGCTTATTGACCTAAACGCGCCTGAGTCCTGGAAACAGGTCTATATCATACACCCCGACATGAAGCCTCATCCGGTGAGGCTCGCACAGACCATGGTGGACCCGAATAACTACATCATCTCGGTTACGAGGCTAAAGAGTCACCTCCAGGTGGGCGTTACCCTTACCGCGAAGAATGTGATCATGGGCGCCATCATGGTCAACGACAAGGTTCGTATGCACCCGAGCGAGGCAGGTAACAGAGTCCTCGACTATAACCTCTTTACCGTCATGCAGCACCTCCACATCGACCTGGGGGTACTCGATGGCTTCGAGGGCATGGAGGGCAATGGACCGCTAAAAGGCGAGCCTGTAGACCACCGCTTGGCGATTGCAGGCACGGATTACGTTGGCGTAGATCGCGTGGGCACCGAGGTCATGGGAGCGGACTTTGATGATATCAGATACCTCAACTACCTTTGGGATTGGGGCTTCGGCGAGGGGGGCCTCAGTAAGATTGAGGTAGTCGGCGAGACCATCGAGGGCTGCCGCAGACAGTATAAAATGGCGCCTCGGTTTCTTAAGATGCGGCGGCAAGAGAGAAAAGGACAGTACCTGGATCTGGCGGTGTACGGGGGATAAGCTGCCGCCCGTCGCCTCGCTCTGAAGCAAGAATTAAGCCAGCCCCGAAAGCACTGCAATCTCTTTCATCACATTATCAAGAAACAGCCTTGCAGATGCTGCTGGGTCTGCATAAAAGGCCTTGCCGAAATTGATCCGAACCAAAGTCCTGGCGCCCTTCCGCGAGTAATTAATCCCCACGGGAATAAAAGGAAGGGACACATGCGAAAGGATGAGTC
The DNA here is from genome assembly GCA_020349945.1 of Deltaproteobacteria bacterium. GTDB lineage: Bacteria > Desulfobacterota > DSM-4660 > Desulfatiglandales > B25-G16 > JABXJZ01. Next base: position 755,766 of record CP070704.1, on the reverse strand, counting down.
TCACGATACCCACATGTCCAGTGCCCATTTTATTCCTGTAATAGGTACCTTCGGGAAAAACTACAACACCCTCCCCCTTTTTTAAGAACTCAATCATGGACTGCAGGGACCGCCTGCTCTCCAGAGGACGCTGCCGGTTCAACGGAATGCCGCCAAGAGACCTCAAGGACCAGTTACTGAGAGGATTCTTGAATAATTCGTACTTTGCAACATAGTAAAGGGGCCTGGGTGTAGCAAGACTGAGCAGGGGAATGTCCTCCCAACGCTGGTGCTTCGGTAAGAGAATAAAGGCGCTCTTTTGGGGCAAGTTTTCAACCCTGTGTGTTTCTAAGCAAAAGAATGGCAGCAGCAGTATTCTTCCGGCAGTTTTCGTGGTCCAGAAGATCCAGTTCTTTCTGCCCACCATGAGCGCTAACCTAAGAAGTGTTCATCCAGAAACCCTCCTGCAGCCCTGACAGTCTTTTAGGTTCTGTAAAGGTGGCCCTTGACTCTAAAGGACTCACCTTCTGACTGGCCTCTCGCCCAAGGTCACTGTAATGCCCGAGAATTTCCCGCTTCGTAAAACCTTCAGTTCTATCCTATCACCAGGTCGGTGATCTCGGATTATTCGTATCAGGTCATCCGAGGACACAATCCTTTCCCCGTCTACTTCCGTGATCACATCACCCCCAACCAATATCAAGGAGTTTCCCACCCGAACTTGTCTGTGCCCGCCTATCAGACCGGCCTTGTCCGCCGGTCCACCTTGCACAACTTCGCCGATCATTGCCCCTCGCTCAACGCTAATACCCAGAGATTTTGCAAATTCTGGAATTAACGGATACACAGTAGCACCGATCCAAGGATAGGAGACATAGCCCCTTTCGATGAGTTCAGGCAAGATACGTTTGGCCGTGTTCACAGGAATTGCAAAACCGATCCCTACACTTGCTCCTGTCGGACTGATGATTGCTGAATTGACGCCGATGATCTTTCCTGTGGAATCAAGGAGGGGTCCCCCAGAGTTGCCCGGGTTAATGGCCGCATCTGTCTGAATAACATCCTGGATCAAGACCCCTGCCTCAGAACGGATGGATCTCCCAAGGGAACTAATTATTCCTGTTGTCAGGGTTTGTCCCAGACCGAAGGGATTCCCAATAGCCAATACCTTCTGGCCCACATCCAGTTTTGACGAGTCCCCGATAGGAATCACCGTGAGCTTGTTGTTTGGTGCGTCAATCTTAATGATGGCCAGGTCATTGTCTGGATCAGCACCTACAAATCGCGCAGGCCACTTGCTACCATCGCTTAACGTAACTTCCAACTTTGTGGAATCTCGAATCACGTGATGATTGGTCAATATGTGACCAGCGGTGTCGATAATTGAGCCCGACCCTGCCCCTTCCCTTGGCACGGGATTTAAAAAGAAATCTCGTTCGATCACCACACTCGTGATATTGACCACGCCGGGGCCATCTCGGCGATAAATGGAAATGTTGTTTTCTTCGTCCTCTGTTTCGGCAATGCCAACCGAGTGCGCACAGAGTAGAAAAAAGACGACCAAGATCAACAAAATGGCCTTTTGTTTCTTAGCTTTTTCCATTGCTCACTCCTTTCGTTATTTTCTTGTCCATGCCACCCCACTGCCATCCCTCTCAAAGGTTGGCTGGATTATTCTTCAGCTGGCAGCAGTTCGTAACATCTAGCCATCTAAAGCCCACCCATTCCGGGGCTGGGAAATAGGGATATAGCAATCTGGTAAGACGTCGGGTGTCAGACAGCCTCAGTGGAAGTGCCCTATGGGGGAATTATAGGCAGGTATGGATCTTCATTCAAGAAGTATTTACACTGGAATCATAGAAAACGGCTCTCACGGAGTTTTTGAAAGAAGGGTCTCTTGCGATCTGATTTACTTCCTCACGCCCACGAAAACTTTATGTAAATTGAATGTGTTACAGGTTATAACCTTCTCCACATGAATCTCTGTAGAAGCAAGCAGTCCCATGACATCGAGATTTGTAACAAACCCAACCCGGGCAAATAAAGGTGAAAGCCAGTCCTCAAACTTGGAGCAAAGGCCTCGGGGGCTCTTAGAATGATTCACGATGATAATCTGTCCACCTTTCTTACATACACGATACATTTCCTGGCAGAGCTTAAGAGGATCTTTTGCTGTGGTAATTACATAGGGCGAAATAACTGCATCAAAGAACTCATCCTCAAATTCAAGATTACAGGCATCCATAACATATAAGGAAATTTGGTGTCCATTGGACAGAATGGCCGCTCTCTTTTTGGCCTGCTGAATCATCTTGGCTGATATATCAATACCTACAATATAAGATTGGTCTGGGTATAAGTTAAAGGTCAACCCTGTTCCAACACCAATATCCAATATCCTCTGATATGGTCTTTTATCAAGATAGGAAAAAGCCAACTCCCTTCCAGGCTGTAGGGTTTTTCCGAATATTAAGTCATAAAATGGAGAATAAAAGGAATAGGTCTTCTCCATAGACCTGCCCAAAAATTTATCTTTAGTGTTCATGGCCCCTCTCCTGCCTTAATCGTCATATCGTTGTCGAATCAACATGGAACTGCGCGTATTCGTTTAGCCTTCTAGACAATAAAAGTCAAGACTAAATTGATACGCGGAAAATTGGGGGCGAAGGTGAGAATCTCTAAAAGATCCACTGTTTACCTCCCTTGTGGATTATATTATAGTAGTTTTTTTGCATAGAAGATGAAAAATCCCAAGGCTTCTCTCATAAAACAAAGGCTTTCATCACTTCCTACCTATTCTCAGCAACTAGGCATAGATTTGGGAAGGGAAGAACATAGATTTAAATGGCTTTTGGCATCCATCTTATTTTCAAAAAGGATTTCTTCAAAGATAGCACAGACGACTTACGGGGAGCTCGAGAAGGAGGACCTAGTAACCCCGGAGGCCATTATTAATGCTGGATATGATAAGGTGGTGCAAGTGCTGGATGCAGGTGGCTATGTCCGCTATGACTTCTCAACAGCGTCAAACCTACTCAGTATGGCGGAAAGATTGAAGAAGAAATACGGCTCCTTAGACAAACTCTATGATCAGGCCGAAGATAGTATTGACCTTGAAAAGAGGCTTATCGAATTTAGAGGGGTGGGCCCCACCACTATAAATATATTCTTGCGGGAGCTCAAATCAATGTGGAAAAAGGCAAATCCCCCAATCTCTCCATTGGCTAGACAGGTCATGACAAGGCTGAATTTAGAAGAGGAGGCCTTAGATGAGCCCGGTTTAGAATCCCGCTTGGTAAGGATAAATCTAGAATTTTGCAAAAAGAAAAGATGCCCATTCTGCCCCCTGGATGAAACATGCAAAAAGTGAAGAGACATGAATCAGGCGTGGCTTAGTGTCTGGAGCGCCGATAGCGCCATTATGGATCGTACCAGGGATACGCCGGATCCCAAGGGTACCATGGATGCCAGCACCAGGGATCCCAAAGACCCCAGGGGTAATAGTCATATTTACGGAGCTGTTCTTGCCTCCAGAGGTGAATATCCCTGACTACCAGATAAGGATAGCGGTAATCCAGCTCCCCCAGTCTCAAGGTCTGCTCACCCTGCACAATCCCCGCGATGGTTACCCTTCGCCCTTTACGGTAAAGCTCGCTGTCCAAAAACCCCTTATAGTAAGCCAAGAAGCGCCCCCCGGATACATCCAGCTGTATGGGCTTGCCCCTGCGGTCTATCTCGGTCTGATAGACCTCTAGAAGGGTTCCATCCTTTTTGTTCACCGTTTTGACAATAACCCCTCCCAACAGGACCACCTCTCCCTGATAAGCCTGGGTGGTCTCTCGCAGTTCAGAAAAGGCAATCTCCGTGTTTACCTCTTGCCGGACCTCTTTTGAGATGACATGGGCGCAGCCGGAAAAACACAAGACAGTCGTTGCAACGATGAGAATGCCCCTCATCAGCACCCCTCCGTTGGCCTTTAAAGGCTTATTCCTATCCCTACACCAAAATGCACCCCAGATCCTGCCGCAGAGGACTCTTCCGTGGGCCAGATATAGAGCTCTCTCTTGGCAATGAGGGGATAGGCATATTCTATTTCACCCAATGGACGTACCTCTGTTCCTACAACTGAACCCACCACGGTAATCTTCCTCCCAGGGCGATAGATGGACGGATCCAGAAAACCGGGTACAGAAACGATAAATCTTCCCTGTGACACGCCCTCCGCAGCTGGCTTTTTTCTGTAGCCGAGCGAACGCTGAAGCACAAGAATCAGCGTCTTATCGGCAAGGTTTTCGGTCTCGATGATGTCGCCTCCCAGAAGCACGGTCCTCCCTCGATAGGCCTCTGGGTTTTCCAGTAACTGTTCAAAACGGAGGCTCTGATCAACCTGCTTTAACGCCTCTTGAGAAATCACCGGTGCGCAGCCGATCACCACAAGGGCAGTTACCATTATCGTGCATACCAAAGGCATTCTATGCCTCTTTGTCTTCATAGCCTGACGGCTTCACCTCCTTCTATCCAATAGGGTCTTAAGTATACCTCAACAACCCGACAATAAATATCACTTTCTGTAAGATCTAAAAACCTGGCCAAAGCAGTTTTAATGCTGATATTTCATGGTTTCTTTAAGTATCGCTGGGCATTATCTAAGAGTTTTTCTTTAGATAGTTTCTTCTCCGGGTAGTGGGAGACCAATTTCTCGGCCACCTCTACTACCCATGCCGGGTAGGAGGGCCTCCCGTTGAATGGTACGGGTGCATCCGTCTCCACCAAAATGAGCTGGATGTCAATGGCAAAGGCAAGACTCAAAGCATCCTCTGAAAAAAGGATGGAAGGACCGGCGGAGACAAAAATTCCCTCTTCGTTGGTTCTTGTCAAAAGCTTCAATGAATGGGCGAACCAGTGAAGAAGGGTTGGCAGCCCGGTATCTTTATGAAAAGCAACAGCTTCTTGCATAGTCTGCCTGAGAGCTCTTCTCGAGTGAAGGTTGATGGGTAAATGATTCTCGGCTGCCACCTCCATCTGGCCATGAAGAGCCGCGCGTTGCTTTTCTTTCTCCTTTTCCGTTGTAGCATACTTATAATCCAGACCAATTTCTCCAATGCATGAGCACTCATTTGCATGCAACCTCAAAAAAGAAAAGGCCCTTTCCCATTCACTGTTTGACATATATAGAACATTAACGGGGTGAATGCCCAGGGAAGGAAGAACAAATTCCGGGAAATCATCTCTGAGTTTTAGGGTCTGTTCCATCGTCTGCAGGTCTTCACTCACCACAACTACCTTTGCGACACCCGCATCGCGGGCATGAAGAATGGCATCCTCAATGTTGGAAAGAGAATAAAGATGGCAATGGGAATCAATGAACATCCTAGGTATCCCCAGTATTGCGCTCCTTGAGGGTTCGCTACTTTCCTGCTTTGGAATGAACTCCTAAAAACCTCTCAGAGATCTTTTGAGCGATAAGTGGCGCATTCCCTCCCGCACGATTATTAATTACCACATTTATGCACACTCCTTGATCGATCGCTGTTGACATTATCTCTACAGTGTCTTCGATCATGTGCGGACTCATCATTCCGGTAATCATCTTGTTGAACGGGTACGCCTTTATATATGCTTCCTCATAGCGCATCCTCAGAGGGGTCATAAGCCTGATGATGCATTGGTTGCTAGCGCACAAGAACCTGCGGTCATTCAAATTGAATTGCTTCCGCAGCGGAGGTAACCATGTCCAGTGTGAGAGCACCTGTCCTACCCCATATTTTTCAAGTACCTTGAAATACCGGCCTGAAAGGAGGGACTCAGTTCTGAGCTCTATATGATAGCGCCCATCTTCTGGAATCTTGCCAAGGAATTCGCCCAACGCTGACACAAACTCCTCCGGGGAATCTCTGCGTCCTTTAGGCTGATATTCCTGCTCAAAAATGAATCCGTGGACCAGGTCACCCAAAAGATCCACCGCCGGCGCATAAAACTGACGAATGAAGATCTCCGAATTGAGATAATCGGGATTCTCAATGAATGTGCTGCCCCTCCAAAGCTTTTGGGCAAAAATCACCTGGGGGACCTTCAGTATCAAATGATCATCTTTACTCAGGTACCTCTGATAGCTCCGTAGCACATGGTAATTCTGAGTAGGCCTGAGATCTTCGTCTAGAAGCAATCTATAGAAGGTGAAATCCAATTCAAGGACTGAAAAATGTTGAAAATACTCCTCAACGCTTTCAACGGGTAATACCTCTTCTTTTAAAGATTTCCCCCCAATAGCTTTAGGTCTGATCGATATTCTATTTCTATAGTGTTCCTCTGTATAGATTTGCCCCATCCAACCCGTATATCTATCGCTGGCTGTTCCAATGAAAACACTCGGATGCAGATCACGGAATTGGAAGTTGTACAGGCTCGGAATCCTCTCTTGAATCATGTTCCCTCTCCATAAAGGAATTCCTCCTCTTCATCATACAATATCCAGCCCCCTTATTCATAGTACGATTTAACAGGCCCTACGATATTTGAACCATAAATCCCGGTTCTTGGGGTCAGGTTATAAGGCCATACCTTAAGTCTTCGTTTTCAACTGATAAATACGGTGAGCTTCTCACACAATCCTAGGAGATTTCTGGAATGGCATGCATTAAGCGACAAGATACTGGGGAGGACAGGCCGAATCGAGGTGTCGCACTTACTATCTTATGGTTCAAACTGGAATATCTGCCCCGCGTTCCCGTTGAGGAGCTTATCGGCCACAACCACTGCCTGTGATTCGCTCATCTGACCGATCGCCACCTTTTCGGCGAGAACATACGCGATATTTTCCCGTGCCACTTCGAGGGCACCCCAGATAGTCTCCGGCACCAGAGCGTCACCACCGAATCCGTGAATCTTATTCACCGGAACCATATCCAGCATGTGAGACAACCCTTCCCGCGCACCTTCCGGTACGATGATATGAACCCAGCTGAGATCGAGCGAGACATTATGAAACTGCTTGGCAAGACAAGCCGCTTCATTCATCCAGGGGTAGCTGGAGTGAAGGACATGGAATCTGATCCTCGGATACTTCATGAACAGATTGGTAAGGAGCCCGACGCGTGAGTTCCCTACTTCATTTCCCATGTGGGTCTGGATGCCGGTGTGGACCATGACCGGAAAGCCATGTTCTTCAGCACGGTCCAGGATACGATGCATAATGAAGTTCTCGAAAGGACGGGCTTCGGTGTATGAGAGGGTTTCATCGTTGCGAGGAATCTTGCGGAGTGTAAATATACGCCTCATGACTCGCTCGGCCTCCTCACGGGTACTGTCCTCATAGTAGACGTCCCTCAAATATGCATCAGCGATCTTGAGGGCAATCCGCCCTTTTCTCTCATCTTCCCACCGTTCAAATTGGGCGTCCATCGTGTCAAGGAGGTGATCTATATTACGGATAGTCCGGTTAAAGGTCTTTTCCAGGTTCTCAATGCCGCCCGGTTTGTAGGCGTATGAAAAGTGCCTGAAACGGGATGCGAAGTGGAGGAGGCTGTGGTCCATCCGCTCATATGCCCCCGGCGCAGCCATAGTGTCAATGTCATTCACGATGTATGTGAATCCGCAGATATCCTTGAGCATGGTATGGTAGACACCCGGTTTCATGAGCGAGGACAGTCTCTCGGAAACCTCGAGGTATGTCCTGTCATTCAGATCATCCACATCCAGTAGCTTTTTCATAGAGTACAGTGCAGCTCGGCTGTATCCAGTATGACGGGTATGCTCCCAGTACGGCCTTATGTAGTTCCACTTCTCATCAAGCGAGAGCGGCTTCCCGTTGACACGAAGCACAGCCCCTGCAGTGTCCTTGTATTCCTGAACATTTGAGATCTCCATTCCAGCACTCTGCAGATCATCAACCGTGTACCAGGAGAGAAAACGCCCGAAGTCCGCGCCGAGACCCCTGGCCAGGTCCAGGTAATCTTCCTCTGGAAAGATCAGGTGCTCGTGCATGTCAACGACCGGCATGGTATCGATTTCAGCCTTCAAGCGATGATAAAGCTCTGTGCTACGCATTGCTGTCTCCTTTTGAGCGTTAAAGCTCATACCAGTTTGCAATCAAACGTTGGTACTAAGGCCACTTAAGGTGCCATTCAAAAACAGCAAGATGTAAAACTTGGTTGGATGGTATTAAAAAAAGCAGCCCCTACTAAAGTGCTGCGGCAGAAAGTGGAACCCTTTCCCCATCGATCTCAACACTCGTCTTCGAATAGGTCAGTTTTCGTATGATCTTTCCGTCCCGAAAATGGAGGACATCTACTCCCCGTCGCCTTTCAGGTCTTCCCTCGTAGCCTTTTTCGAACGAGGGCCAATCGAGTTGCCATCGGTAAAGGACCTTCTGTTCAGCCTCATCGATAAAGGTTTCCTCCTCTGTGAATCGAAATCCGCCATGATTTTCAAACCAAGGGGTCCATGCCTGACGGAGGGCCTCCTTTCCTTTTGCCTTCCCGCCGGTCCAGTTCTCGAACAGGACCTCATCGTGAAAAAGCTCCATGACCCCATTGAGGTCATGATTGTTCCAGGCCCTATTCCATCGAGCCAGAGCCCCCTTGATTTCCTCTCTTGAAAACACCATCCGCTCCTCCTCTGCCGACAGAAAAAGACAGTCTTTGTTCTTTTCATCGGGGATGGATCTTTAGGATAGACAAAATCGCTATCAGGACTTTATTGATACCAAATCTTTAATAAAAAGCAATACCAAACTCTTGTGAAAAAATGGAGGCAAAATAGGGCCGGCACAATGGCCGACCCTTATGCTCACTTTAACCTGCTTTCTTGCCGATGGCAATCTATCGATGAAGATTACTCGTTACTTCGGGATGACGACGCCATAGCTTCCCTGACTTTTGGTTTTCTCCACATAATCCGGTCGCACAGGAGCAAAAATGTCGATCGCCACACACGGGACATCATATAGGTAACCACCGTGCGGGGTATTTGAGGGCAATCTAATGATATCCCCTTTCTTGATCCGATAAAGCTTCCCCTCGATCATCTCGTCCATGTAGCCGTCAACAACGATCATAATCTGCTCCGCCTCGTGCGTGTGGCGCGGAAAGGACGTCCAGGGGCTCATGGTAATAAAACTGACCATGATTCGATCTGCCCACACCAGACGGGAGTTGGCACCAGGCACCAACTCGGTCCAGGGCACGCAACTCTTATTAACGATATACTTGCTATACTCCTCAGCTGGGGCGTATGGCTCCTTGGCCTGCACAGAGTAAACCGCGCAGTTCACAAATAAAAAGACCAGAGCCGCCACGATAAGTAGTGTATCTTTTTTCATTTCTCTCCTCCTTATGCCTATCTTCTGACTTGATATTTCGCCACATTTTCGGCCCTTCATAGGTCTTAAGACAACCGGGACAATGTCGTCCAATATTCAAAACACACAGGCCTCCACAGGGAACAACTACCCCTTGGAGGCCTTCATATCGGCACCTTCTGAAATCCCCTTCTCATAGTTTACTCCGGGAGCCTAAAGTTATGTCTCATTGAACTGATAAAAACCCGCTTTTGGTGTGGGGAAGCATAGGAAAATTGAAGGTTGTGTGTCAAGCCCAAATCACAGCCATTCTCTTGTGGGGGAAGTGAGTTCCAAAACACCTTGGATATATCTAACAAGATCCGGTAATTCCTTGGGCACTTTCTTCTTTTATTTCGGGCCAAATCGCACCACTACCCACCTGCCGGTTTTTGCGCTGAAACCGAGCGCCCTCAGATTGGTGATGACTGTCCCTACATCGCCCTTGGCTTCAATCTCGACCACCACCTCATCAACTATCAACTTCTCCTCATTCCACTTGCTGGTAAGGGCACTGAATCCGAGGACTCGGAGCCTTGTAACCGCGACCGCCACATGCCCACCGTATTCGCTATCTAGAACCCGCTCACCGGGGCGAAGGTCTTGAGTCACCCACCGATCTCCCACAGCTGAAAAGGCTAAAATCTCTCTCTCCCTTACCAGAAGATAAACCTCCTCTATCACTTCTTCTGAAGAAGCACCTGCCGCGTGGAACCAACCTGACGCGACCAAAAGCAATACCCCCAGGGCACACCTTTTATTCATTGGTTACTGCTCCCTTCAAGATGGCCTGATCATATGGGTCGGCAATTGAGCCATCATATAAGTAGCAGCCTGCTAAGAACCTTGGGAAGGATGAAACAGGGTGTCCTGTCAAGGTGGGAAGCTCAACCGAAAGTTCGCAGTTCCCCGTTCCGCTTAGAAGTCTTCCACTTCTCCCAGGGGCCGGTCAAAGGTAAATTTGGCAGGGTCTGTCACCAGTTTTTGAAAGGCTGCCTTAGTATTCCCGCCTGGCACGCTAAAGGGGAGTGAAACGATGAAGAATGCCGTACCGATCACCGTCGCCACGATGCCCAGCGGTCTGAGCAAGAGGAGGTCTGCGATCATCTTCTCAGCAGTGGCATCCTCACCTGGCACTTGTTGCTCAGCTGGAGGTGTAGTGGTTACTGTAATAGATTCTTTCGCAGGCGAAACCGCGTGTGCACACCCCATCACAATTGTCGCTGAAAAGACAACAAGGGCCAAGAATGCGACTCCTCTACGCATTGCCATCTCCTCTTTACCCGATTTATCAGCACTCCTTTATGGTAAGAATAAGGATAAGATAAAGACCGTTGGGTGTCAATTGAAAAGCCTGAAGGCGGTTCCAAAAACAGTCGACCCCGACCCCGTTCCACCAATTGGCCAGAACAAATTTCCTTGACAGAGTCCTGGTAGCTTGTTAGGGGAACATGTATCCCATAGCCACCTCTAAGACAGCTTAATGACCACACAAGGCAACGAACCAATCGCAATCGCGGGCATCGATTTTAATATCATCTTTCTCATTAACCATTAACGCGCACCTGGCTTTCAAGGCAAGTCTTGGGGAAATGCCGCACAATGTCATTCGAGGAGGTAGCTGCTGAGGCCTAATGAGGAGGGTTCACATGCAAGAGAGAAAATTCCTTCGAATTGCGGAAACTATAGTCCTGGCCATATCCCTGTCATGTATTTTGGCGTTTAACCCTAGTCTAGGAGAGGCAAAAAAGAAGCCAAAATACACATGGCGACTGGGAAGCGCCTGGACACAAAAGGTGAGAAACGAATCCCTTCAACTCTTTTGTGATCTCATCAAGGTCTATTCAAACGGTACAATCCAGGTGAGGTTCCAGCCGAGCGGTTTGCTGGGAAGTCATGATGAAATCTTCCATGCTGTTCAGGATGGGAGCGTTCAAATGGGAGTTTTCGCGCCCTATGTGAACCTTGTTCCGGGTGGCATGCTAAATTGGATGCCCTGGAGCGTAGGAAGCTACGACGAAGCGGCAATAGCCTATGCCGCACCGGATGGGATCCTCTATAAGGTAATGGACAAGGCCTGGGAACAAGTCGGCTTTAAACTCATTTGGAGCCCTCCAATGGGGCCCTATGGTCTTGGTAACAAAGTCAGGCCGCTGAGAACCCCGGAAGACTTTAAAGGTTTGAAGATCCGGGTTTCTGCATCTCTCGGATTTGTGAAAACCCTGCAGAACATGGGGAAAGGCACCGGAATGACCCTACAGACGATTCCGTGGTCTGACCTCTACAACGCTCTTGAGCGCAACGTCGTGGACGGGTGCTGGAGCCTCTGGAGTTCGCTGATGGAGGAGCGGCATTTTGAGGTGTTGAGATATTACACCGCCCTTGATTTTGCCTGGGACTCCTGTAATGTTGCAATCAACAGGGAGCTATGGGACAAGCTGCCCAATGACCTTCAGGAGGCCATATTTAAGGCAGCCCGGATAGCGGAAGAACGGGATTATGAGGCACACCGCCGAACCGACAGGACCTATCAGAAAAAGCTCATGGCATCAGGCCTGAAGATACACTTTCCCACGCTGGAGGAACAGGCCATGTTCAGGAAAAAGGCAAACATACCTGAAATCTGGAAAGAACTTTGTGATCCCTGGCTTGAGAAGTGCTTTCCCGGTCAGAATATGAGCAAAAACATCCAGGATGAGCTGGAGCGCATACGGAGGAAATTCAGGTGAGCCATATTAAGGCAGTAGTAAAGTCGATATTAAACGGTATGCAGGTGGCAGAGGGTATAATCTGCGGCATTGGGTTGATGGTCACAACCCTGCTGATCTTTGCCCAGGTGATCAATCGTTATCTCCTGCACTTTGAGATCATGTGGTTCAGCGACCTGGCACTCTATGTGTTTATCTTCTTTATGCTGATTGCAGGTGCAGTTACCACATGGCGACAAGGGCATGTTGCGGTTGATTTCCTCCGTAACAGGATTGTGAATGGCAGACCGGTCACGGCTGCCATGTATTCGCTTTTCCTGCAAGCGGTGTCCATTGCCGCATTGTGCACAATCTTGCCGCCGGCGTACCGATTCATGAGGCGGGCCATGAAATATCCGGAATACGGCACCCTGGTGCGTTGGTTTAACACCAGTTGGCTCCAGATCACACTATGTATTGCCTTATTGCTGGTACTTGTTCACCTGCTGGCTATTACCGGAAGAGATATTACCGAACTAACCAAACGTCTCCGAAATTCCTCAACCAAATGAAATCAGGGAACTTCTCAGTTGCCTCGACAGGCAGGGCAAGGAGAGGATACAGGTGGAATTTGGAATCATCGTAGGGCTGGCACTCTTTTTCGTCGGGATCATCATAGGGCTTCCGCTGTGCTGGGTTTTCCTGGGAAGCTCAGCCGCGGCCCTGCTCCTCACAGACCAACCCCTATCCTTTATGGCGGGCACCGCCTATCATGCGATCGACAGCTATGTGCTCATGGCAATTGCCTTCTTTATCTTTGCGGGTAACATGATGTCGGTGGCAGGGATTGCCGACCGACTCACGCGGTTTGCCTATGCCATAGTGGGACGGATACGGGGAGGTCTGGTAGATGTCGGCATCATAGCCACCCTGTTTATGAGTGCTTTGACGGGCTCATCTCTCCCTTGCATCGCTGCCCTGATACCGATCTTGGTCCCCCGGCTCGAGAAGCTCGGATACGCGCGAAGCTATATTACAGCGGTTCTGTGTTCCTCTAGTTTCCTGGGGTACCTCATACCGCCGAGTGTTCCAGCACTCATTTACTGCCTGGTTGCCCAGCAGTCCGTGGCGGCAGTTTTTTTATCAACGGTCCTCCCGGGCCTTCTGCTTGCCGGGGGATACATGCTGGTAAACACCCTCATTGTTAAAAACTACACGCATCCGGCAGAAGATGCCCCGGAACTGCCGCAAACCTTTAAGGAAACGGTAAAGGAGATTGGGGCATCCGGTTGGGCTGCGCTACCGGCTTTAGGCTGTCCTGCTGTTGTATTGGTGGGGATCTATGGCGGTATATGTACGCCCAACGAGGCAGGCGCTATTGCGGTGGTATACACTGCAATCGTCGGGGTCTTTATGTACCGGGATATGAATGCACAGTCCCTATGGACAAGCGCTCAGACCACGCTAGTTACCCTGGGGATGATCACCCTGTTGCTGGGTTTTGGCACGGTTTTCACAAGACTGCTTATCCGGGAGGCGGTTGGCCAGGCCATGACGGATTTTGTCATCGGGTTTTCCCAAAACAAATATTTTGTATTAGCTTTGATGAACATACTCTTGCTGGTTTTTGGGATGTTTATCGATGGTATACCCATTCTTATCATCGTGGTGCCGCTCATATTGCCGCTCGTCGCAAAGATAGACGTGAACCTGATCCAGCTGGGAGCAATCATCATTGTGAATGTTGGTCTGGGTGTGGTGACCCCACCATATGCGATTTCCATCTTTGTGGGCTCACATTTGGCACAGGTACGATATATTGATCTGGTCAAGCCGATGGTGATCTTTCTGCTTCTCGTGGGTATCCCCGTTTTACTGCTCACTACGTATGTGCCGACGATCTCATTATGGTTGCCGACGCTTGTCCTGGGACCAAAGATCATTGGTGCCTGGTAAAGAGATAATCGTGAGGAGCTTAACATGTTCGATGTACTGATAACGGGAGGCACAATTATTGATGGAACGGGAAATGTCGGTTTTAAAGGAGATGTCGCCGTTCAAGGGGACCGGGTAAGGATCCTGGTGGCCGACACACCATCTGTCCAGGCAGGCAACACGATTGATGTATCCGGCTCCATCGTAGCGCCCGGATTCATTGACTCCCACACGCATTCTGACCTGATGGCGCTTGCAGAGCCGCTCAATGAGCCGAAGATCATGCAAGGGGTTTGCACCGAGATGATGGGGTCAGACGGAGTTGGGTATGCACCCCTTTCAAAGGAGAACCTAGAGAGGATGGTCCTCCTGTTTTCGGGGATCAACGGCTGCCCGGATTTGGACTACAACTGGAGCTCGATTACCGAATACCTGGAGCAATTCCATCACAAAGCCTCCTGCAATGTTGCCTACCTTATTCCCAACGGGTGTCTGCGGGTGGCCACTGTAGGATGGGACAACCGGCCTGCTGCCAAGGATGAGATAAGAAAGATGCGGGACATGATACGGCAGGGAATGGAGGAGGGGGCATGCGGCCTTTCTACCGGATTGGATTACCCGCCCGGCAGCTGGGCCACCACAGATGAACTCGTGGAGCTGTGCAAGACCGTCGCCGAGTGCGGTGGCGTCTATTCAACCCATGTCCGATATGGCATGGGAGATGGCGTCTTTGACGGATTCCGAGAAGCTGTGAAAATCGGAAAGCGCAGCCGTTGCCCGGTCCACATCTCCCACTATTTCGCAACCATGCCCCTTCGAGGACAGACCGAACGGATGATACAGTTCATTGACGATGCGATTGCAAGCGGCGTTGATGTAACCTTTGATGCTTATCCTTATGAGGCTGGGAGCACGTCAATGACGATCGCATTGCCGCAGTCGGCAGTTACAGGAGGACCGCACGAGCTGTTGAAGCTACTGAAAAACAGGGATGATCGAGAGAGAATGCGTGGCCAGTCCCGCAAGGTACTCGGTAAACTGGAAGAAATCGTTGTCAGTGGGGTGAATACGGAAAAAAACAAATGGTGCGAGGGCTTAACCGTGCAAGCGATCGCTGAAAGGCTTCAGAAAGACCCATGGGATACCATCTGCGACATGTTGTTGGAGGAAAACCTGGGGGTAACCTTCTATTTCTTCGGTGGCGATATGAATGATGTTAAGGCCCTCATGACCCATCCCGCGCACATGTTTATCTCCGACGGGCTACGGATCGGCGGGATGCCGAACCCTCGTACCTATGGAACGTTTCCAAAGGTACTGGGGCAGATGGTAAGAGAGGAAAAGATCCTGACCATGGAACAGGCAATCCGGAAAATGACCTCCTTTCCCGCACATCGCTATGGGCTGGAGGGGAGGGGCATTTTGAGAGATGCGATGAAGGCCGATATCGTGGTATTTGATCCGCTTACCGTCACCGATACGGCGACTTTTGCCAAACCCAAGCAATTCCCACGCGGTATCCAATACGTTTTTGTAAATGGCAAGATGGTTGTCCAGAAAGGAAGGCACACGGGTGCCCTCCCCGGAGAACCCATAAAGGTAAGGGGATATGTGCGAGGCTAAATAAAAAAGGCGATTCAAGGAAACCCCTCAATCGCCTTTAAAGACTTGAGCCCATCTCGAGTCCAGCCCGTTCCTGGGTCAGATCTCCAGGCTAATCCGTTAATTGACCGCCGTTGACCTCGATTGTCTCACCGACGAGGTAACTGGCCTCGTCTGACAACAGAAAAACTATCACCCGGGCCACCTCCTGTGGCTCACCGAGCCTCCCGAGAGGTATCTGGCGCCGAAACTTCTCCAGGATCTCCGGGGTTGAAAAACGCTCGTGAAACGGTGTCATGATCACACCGGGAGCAACTCCGTTGACGCGCACCCCGTAACCCACGACCTCCTTGGCCAGCCCCTTGGTAAAGCACAAGACACCGCCCTTTGCAGTGGCATACGGGACCGCCCCAGGGCCACCACCTGTCCTGCCAGCAACCGATGAAACAAGGACAATAGCCCCTTTGCGCCGCTCAATCATCCCGGGCAGAACCGCCCGACAGGTGTAAAAAATTGACGACAGGTTCACCCCGATTATCTCATCCCATAGCTCACCGGTTGCTTCTGCGACCGGGCAACGACGTATCAGCGAGCCGGCATTGCCCACCAGATAATCAATCTCACCCAACTTTTCCCTTACATCGCGTACCATAGCATCAACCTCATCCTGCCGGGAAACATCCGCCTGAAAGATTTCTGCCATGCCACCCATCTCCCTGATCTTGCGAGCAGCAGCCTCAGCCCCCTCGCGACTCTTATTGTAGTGGATCCCTACCTTCGCGCCCTTCTGACCCAGAAGAACTGCAGTCTCATGGCCGATACCGGTCGATGCCCCGGTTATAAGAGCGACAGAGTCTTTCATTGCTTACCTCCTTGGAAAAATATTAATGAAAATGATAAGAATTCGGTTTTTGACGGCGTAGTATAGGAGGAAGGGGTCTGCGTGTCAAATGAAAAGGTGGACAAAAGAGAATGGCAAACACCTATTAAGATAGGCTAACTACATATTAGACTTCTTGTGAATTTCTGTAATATGTTTCTCTGGATTGCCCAACTGGCAACTATTTCTTAGTCAGGTGGAAATCCCCAATTTTGGCAAAACGTATGCCTGGAGCAAAAACCATATTCCCATAATCAAAAGAAACCACCAGATACTCATCTGCTTCTTTCTCTCCTTTTGCTTCCCTTCCATAAAAAAGCTATCACATAGACACAGCTCACGGCTGTGATAATCACGCTCAAGCAAATCCGCCTGGAGGTGATGAACAACCCGATGGAACGCCGCTACTCAGGCCCTTGCTGGAGCTGGTTGACCCGCATGAAAACAAGGACATAAGCCTGGAGGTATCCCTTTGGCCGCAGGAGGGACAGATAACTTTGTCCTCATCAGAGCGAAAGATCAGGTGCTCAAAGATATTTCCACACTTGTTACATTTAAACTCATAAATGGGCATTTTATCTCCCGTTCTTTTCTCCTTTATCTATTATGAGTCATGAGCTTAGAACAGGCCGTACTCTTTTAACATGGGCGAATCAATATGGTAAGTCTTTATACAAAATATTCAACCCTCACGGAAATATTTTTCTTACCCCTCCCTGAAAAAACGATGGAGACGGTTCAGGATAAAACCTTCAGCCGCCTCCTATTCCATCAAGAGTGTGGACCTTATTCTTTATCTAAGCAAAGAGCAAAGGACTGAACCCCCTGATTTGTCAAAAATAAAGATTTGACCCCATCTCCACTTCAGGCAGGTGGGGGGATCAACCTCATATATCTTCTGAACAAGCCTGGCTTTTTATAGTAATAGTCAAGGTCCTAAATGATCGGTGTATAGATAGCGCTTTTCATGATACTATAGCGCATCGTCAGGTCGCCAATCAGCACGCATACGAAACGAATGAATAAGACACCACCACTCAGTTCTTCAAAGCCATTCCCCCAAACGACAAGCGTAATGATCAGGGGAATAATAATCCCTATGACCAATACCCCGATATAGAAACGCACAGCAGAATCACCAATCAATAGTCTCTTTATTGACTCCTTGGCAGTGTCTGATGCATGATAAGTACCCCACAAATATACGAACAATACAGCCATATAACTCAAGAGGGACCACCTGGACCATAACTCGGACATATAGAGTTCCTGCCCGCTGATTTTTAGCATCAATTCCGCGGTCTGGCTTCCTACCCAGATTCCCGAAACCAATGACACAGGGATGATCATGGATGAATTCCAAAGGGGAAGCGCCCTTACCACGTTCATGGTTAGAAAACCATGGGTAATTATCAGTATACAGAGTATCCCCATAATCGTGCTCATGGTTGAGCTTTCCCCTGTCCATGGCAGGCCCGAAAAAACAACAGGGAGAATCTGAAAGAAGCCAATCACCCCGAAGAGAAAAATGACCCAAAGCCCTCGGGACAGCTCTGAACTTGCAGGCTTGAGCAATATTCGCCAGCTTCGCATAGGGTGCCCTAAAAATCCCAAATGGATCAGGCCCCCCAGTACTAATGTTACGAGCCATCCAACGAGCCAGCCTGCTTTGAAGTTCAAAAAAAGTGAGACAAAATATATCCCAGCCCCTATTTCCGAGAAAAAGAACGCGAGCCATAACAACACGCCCTGCCCCTCAATCCATTCTCTCTGAGGGGTATACCTAACCATCCATTCGTATTCCATTAACCTTGCTCTTTTCATCTCATTCAATCTTCTGTTTAAAGTTTTTATTTCAAACTTATCAAGGGGTCCCGATTTAATCTTTCGCCCTATACACCTTTACCGCCACCGAGGTTTCAATATTCCCGGTGACGGGGTCATAGTGCCTCAGATAGGTGGGAAGTATTTTACAAAAATTGCTACCCTTCCCCTTGGCAATTGGTCTCATATCCGCCCAAAGCCCGCCTTGGCCAGCGATGCCCACGGTTTTGGGGTGCTGTCCCTCCAGTGTTTTAATCCTTCCCTTTTCTCTTGTGCCGTACCGGTTTTCAATCCATACCATATTCCCATCCTCGAACCCTTTTTGCTTGGCAACATCCGTATTCATGGTGACTGTATACGTGTAGGGGCACAATTTGCTCACTTCATCAATCATGGGATTCTGGAAGGTGGTATTATTCGTGTGCAGCACATCCCTGTAGGAATAGGCGATCATATTATATTCGTCATCCAATTCTTTATAGGTGGTAGGAGAGAACCAGCTAGCATTCGGCGTATACTGTTCATAGTCCAGATCCATGTCTACTTCTCTGCAAACCCGCTCCACTTCATTTCTTGCACGAATCAGGAACTCCATGTAAACAGGGACCCTGGAGTTGATTTCCCACCGCCAGTAAACATCTTCGATAGGTTTGTGCCATGTGGCATAGCCCTGTTCCTTCACCTTGTCTGCGTCTTCACCATATACCCACTTGAGAACGCGCTCCCCCATCTCTGCCCATGTGGGTTGTTCTCCAGGTTTGAATTTCAGATCTTCGTCCTCTATGCTGTAATATTGATTGACTATTTCATTGTATTTATCCCTGAATCCCGCCCTATTGGCGACTTCTAAATACACATCCATGAAGAACCGGCACTCACCTACCGGCTCTGCCACTGCCTTTTGCATATGACAGTACCAATCCTCGTAGGAAGGGCTCCCGCTGAAAAAATAGGCATCAATTTCGCTACTCCAGCAGTCCTTTTCTAACCAGGTGACATCGGGGAGGACGATATCAGCAATGGCCTGATCGGTTTCATTGACCCATACGTCCATCTGGACCACAAACAAACCCTTAAAAAAGTCAACCGTGGCCTGCCAATCGCAATTACTGACAATGAAATTACAGGCTATGCCAAATAGCATCTCCGGTTTTGCGGTCACCCCCAGCTTTTTCCAGATCTCATCCCTCTCCTTCACGTAGGGAATGTGGGAAAGTGTGGCATGGGGCCAAAAATCCACACAGCCAATGTCCTTGCAGGGCACCTTGGGTTTGTGGGGAGGCCAGGGGATGTGAGAGTAAAAGACACCGGGGACGATCACCCCATCCGGTCCTACGATCGTCTTTCGTTCATAATTTCCGCCGGGATACTTTCTCCTAATGGAGGGCCAGCCCAATGTGCCGCCAGGAACATCCTCTGCCCCTACCAGTTCACATAGGAGGTCTATGGCTGCTACCTGGTGGATGCCGTTTGAATGTCCCTGAGCCCCTCGAAATGTTACAGCAGCCACAGGTCTATAGGGGTAGGTCTTTCCCTCAATGGTGATGGTACTGCCGATCTGGGCGTTTTCTACCCATTCTTCGGCAATGCGCTTGATGGTCTCAGCCGGAACAGTAGTGATGTCCGAGGCCCAGCCCATGCCGAACTGTTTCAGATGTTCCTTTAGGGACATGAAAGCTGGTCTGCACTTCTCGCCGTTAACCTCGAATTCCCCCCCTAGGGCATAATCCCCGTAATTCTGAACAGGCGCATCACATTCTTTGATCTTTTTCTCCTTTTCATCGAAGATCAAAGGCTTACCTGAATCCTTATCTCTCACATAGGTACCGGCCGGGCCAATAAGATAGGGAAGATTTGTCTTGGCCTTCAGGTATTGCGCATCATAGACCTGTAATTCGTTCAGGATATAATTGGCCATGGCCAGGGCCAAAGCAGAGTCCGTGCCCGGCAAGATAGGTATCCATTCGGTGGCCTTTCCCCCAGCAAAATTACACATCGGGTCAAAAACGACCTCTTTGATGCCCCTTTCCATGGCTTGGGCTCTCAACCTGGCATTCGTCATTGCGGAGTGGCCGGATCCCGTACCCTTACTTGATCCGAATTTAAGCACATACTTTGTATATCTCCAGTCAGGGGCAATAGACCAGGCCCCATGAATCAGACCACCCATCATGTGGGCTGCGTTACCGCAGTGGAGGCTCCCTCCACCAATGATAAAGCAGCCATTGGCATGTTGTCCCACGGCCGCTCCATAGAAATAGAGATGGTTATGGGGACCGTCACTGGCGCGCTGGGTTTGATTGGTGAGCAAAACCTTGTGCGGATCATCGGCTATAATCTTCTTCATCCTCTCAGCAATCTCCTCCAATGCCTCATCCCAGGAGATCTCTTTCCATTTGGGATCAACGCCAATCCCCTTTTCAGGGTTTGTTCTCCTTAAGGGCTTTGTAACCCGGTTGGGGTCATGGTAGTACATAATGCCTGCGGCGCCCTTCCCGCAAACGCCGCCATTTTCTCCCCCCATGGTACTCCCGGGAATACCCTCTATCTTTACTGGTACACCATTAATCCTGCGCACTCTTACGCCGCATCCACAGTAGCATCCACCACAGGTGGTGTTCACCCAGACATCTTCCCATATCTTCTCCTGTTGTGCTGACATAGACTTTTCCTCCTTGACATGACAGCTTCAGGTCTAATTAATATAATAGACTGAGGGATCAGTTCCTAACTCAGGATGCAGTTGGAATCCTTTTCGTACTTTAATAAGGCCTGATACCTTGCTGGATGGATCGTCCAAGTCCCCGAAAATCCGGGCATTGACCGGGCAGCTTATCACACAGGCAGGGGTTGCATCATTATCCACGCCAGGTTTCAGTCCCCTCTTTTGCCCTTCATCGATCCTTTCAGCACAGAAGTTACACTTTGTCATCGTACCCTTTTGCAAGGGGTATAATGTTCTTCCCAATATTTCAAATTGAGTGAAACCCTGCCCCGGGAACCATTCCACCTTATCATCTTTATAAGGCGTTCTTTGCTGGTAAGGGCAGGCAATTAAACAATACCTGCACCCAGTGCACTTATCCGCGTCAACCACGACGATACCATCCTCTCTTTTATTAGTGGCGCCGGTAGGGCAGACATCCACGCATGCCGCTTCCTTGCAGTGGTTGCAAAGAACAGGGTACATTTCCTTCTTGACCGCTGGGTACTTTCCTGATTCACTGATCAGCACCCTGTTCCAAAACATTCCGCGTGGCAAGAAGTGCTCCTCCTTACAAGAGACCGTGCAGGACCAACAGCCGATACACTTTCTCAAATCTATTACCATCCCAAATCTGGCCATTTTGAATACCTCTCATCCTCGAAATTAATGCTCTTACTGCCAAGTCCACTCGTGAATGAATAAAACGAAACTTGATAGTTCCTTGTAGATCGGGTGTCATCTATCACTGAACCCTTGTCCCCATAGGCATATACCTTGTAGCTGCTCCACCTATAATCCTCCAGACTGCCCACTATCCCAGCCCTCAAATGCCCTATGTGCCTATAGCTTTTCTTGTAGTATTGTGCATACGACAACTTTATCCCTTTCATTGCCTCTGCCAAACTGCCGCCTTCCTCTATTGGCTCAAGCACAAGATGAACATGATTTGGCATCAGTGCGTAGTGGTATAGTTTGAAGGCGTACTTGTCTTTGTAGCTCCCAACCATGTCGATAAACTTTGCATAGTCTTCTTCCGGCTTAAAAATATCCTGACGGTTATTGCCCCTTGTTAAAATGTGATATATGTAACCTGATGGTGCTATCCTAGCTACCCTTGGCATGGTCAAATATTATTGGGCCCTGTCGATTTTGTCAATAAAACAGAGCCGTCCCTTTTATATTAAGAAGGTAAGTAACCTAATGGCTGCATACAAAAAGATTCGCCAATTCCTTTTTCCGTCTGTAACACCTAAAGTTCTTCTCAGGATATTACTGGTTGCGCTGGCAGCATATGTGTTTTTTGGCCATATCTGCATCCCCCTTCGTATTAAGGGATACAGCATGGAGCCTCTGTACCGGAATGGATCTGTCAATTTCTGCTGGACACTCAAGTATATCCTTTCAGGACCAGAAAGGCATGATGTGGTATTAGTACGCTTTGCCGGCAAAAACGTAATGCTCCTAAAACGAGTAGTCGCCCTGGAAGGGGAGACAGTTGAATTTCGCGACGGAAGGCTTTTTGTTGATGGGATAGAGCTGGATGAACCCTACGCCCGTTATCCCTGCAACTGGGATTTTTCACCGCGACAGGTCAAGAGAGGTTTTGTCTATGTTGTGGGGGATAACAGGAATAT
>CP070704.1:709619-733081 GCA_020349945.1 Deltaproteobacteria bacterium | reverse complement strand
GCTCGTCCATAGGCGACCTTCTGTAAGATATCAGAAGGTCTATCTCCAGACCTGAGTCCCTTCCTGGCCTCAAAAAGCGATGCCTCGGCCTTACCAAACCACGTCGGTGACAAGACATTCAGCTGATTTTTTACTGCCTTGGCGATGTCTTTTTCCAAGCGGTTAATCTGCTCTATGGGGTCTTCTGATGTGGCAATCGTCTCCACCTGGAGCTTGCTCACTGCGCATCCACCCAGAAAACACACTGCGGCGGTGAGCACTGCCATGATTCCAATTTTCTTCCTCATCAACATCCTCTCCCCTCCTTTCAATTAACTTGAGTCATGCATCCGCTTCTGTTAAATCTAGAGACCAAGCGCCAGAAGAAACAGGATAATGTTATCTATAGCTTGCCATATACTGTAATCACAGCAATCTTATGATTACGTATATACGTATAGTAGTTGAAAGTCCAATATTGTTTTAAAGCCTGTCCGCTAAAAAATCTCCATACAAGCCTTTAAAGATCGAATCTCAACCCTCACGACCACATAAGAACATGTAGTGAAGAGTTCAGGTGCCATCCCAATTATCATCTATTTGAATCGCTCATAAGTCAATGTTCAGGATTAGATCACCGAGCTTGTATTCGGCATATCTCAAACAGATTGAAAAGAATTGAAATTGCCATTTTCCCAGAATGGCTTAACCTGCCTGTGCTGCTTTGCAGGCTGCCCTCCCAGGCATCTTGTGGCCTGGTGCCTCAATTCAGTAGGTTCGGGGTTCGATTCCCTGACGGCTCGCCATGAAACAGTCAAAGGCTTCCGGTAACTTATCGGAAACCTTTTTTTGGTTTCACCCCAACCCTGATTGTAACTTTGCCTGTTCGTAAGGCTGCCTTAAAAAGATCAACGAATATATAAACATATTGACATTGTTCGCCTGTTCAACTATCCTCCGGCCAATTTGTCCGAAGGATGCCGTCACATCACCAACCATCCCCCTTATCTTCTCCAGAGACCTGGGAGAGGCTGAGAGAAATACAGCATGTGGAGACCTTAGGATACTGGTCCAACCCTCGTGGAGGCCTTTTTTCTTTTGGCCCGTTGGGACACACCGTGGAATAGCAATGAAATTGAAAGGAGGGACAAGTCATGACTGATACGAGGCAAGTGCAGGAGCATGATCCGTATGTGTTGTCGGAGTTGACCATCAAGGAACCACCTACGAAATGGTTTGACAGGCTTCGGTATCTGGGGCCAGGGATAATCTTATCAGCATCCATAGTGGGATCCGGAGAACTCATTGCAACCACTACACTGGGGGCCAGGGCCGGTTTTGTAACCCTCTGGGTCATTATCGTCAGCTGTATTATAAAGGTAGCCCTCCAACTGGAGTTCGGGAGACATGCCATTAATACAGGCGAGACCACTATGGGCTCTTTTAATCGATTGCCCGGTCCTAAGTTCGGTCGCGCAAATTGGTCCATTTGGACCTGGCTGGTTATCATGATCCTCAAGTTCATCCAGGTCGGTGGGATTGTAGGGGGGGTTGCTTTAGCCTTAAATATAGCCTTTCCAGGTGTAAGCGTCTCGATCTGGACATGGATGGCAGCAATATCCGTGGCCCTTCTCGTATTCAAAGGGTACTATCAGTCAATCGAGAAGATTTCCCTGGCCATGATGTTCTTGTTTACCCTCTTGACCATAGCATGCGTGGCATTTCTTCAATTCACGCAATATGCGGTATCCTGGGCTAATATTTTCGAGGGATTTAAGTTTGGACTTCCCAAGGCAGCTGTTGGTGTAGCTATTGCAGCCTTTGGCATTACCGGGGTCGGGGGCGATGAGATCATGTACTACAATTATTGGTGCATAGAAAAGGGATATGCCGCCTTTACCGGTCCCAAAAAAGATACGCCGGACTGGGTCAGACGGGCCAGGGGTTGGATTAAGGTGATGTACGCGGATGCCCTGTTTTCCATGGTCATCTATACCATTGCAACAGCGGCCTTTTATCTTTTAGGGGCTGCTGTCCTGCACGGTCGAGGAGAGATACCCAAGGGATTTGCAATGGTGGAAATCCTCTCCGGGATGTACACCGAAACCCTTGGTCCGTGGGCGAAGGATATTTTCCTGATCGGTGCCTTTGTCGTCCTTTATTCGACCCTGTTCGCTGGCCTGGCATCATGGACCAGAATCTTGGGGGATGCCCTCAGTCAAGTAGGCCTCTACAACTTCTACAATCCAAAGACCCGGTCGAGGGCCATCGCGATTCTCGCCTTCCTTATCCCAATCGCATGGGCCCTGTTGTTTCTCTTTATGAAGGCCCCGGTTTTTATGGTCCTGATAGGGGGGATCGGCACCTCTATCATGCTCATGATAGTCATCTATGCGGCTATCCACTATCGATACTGGAGGCTTACTAAAGCGCTAACTCCTGGAAAAGCCTTCGATGTATGGTTCTGGATAAGCGCCACGGTAATCGCCTTCGTCGGCGTTTATGGCATTATTAAGCTCATAATATAAGTTCTTCCGTGGAGTTCATAAGGCAATCGTAAGATATTCAATTGAGTGGGTTGAGCATAAGAAAGGCAGGGCCAATGAGACCCTGCCTTGAAGAAACCATATATTAATATGCAGAGATAAATCCCTTGGTTTTTAGATACTCTATACTCCTTTCATGGTTTTCATAGATTTCATCAAGATCTTCTGTCGCAAGTAATTCAATGGCAACATAGGGAACGCCATGTTTGGACATGGTGGAAAAGATGACATCAAAATCCAGCTCATTATCGGACAAAAACGGCTGGGCCTTACGATCCTTTGATGTCTTTAAGTGTATATAAAACATTCTGCCTATATTCTCTTCCAAAAAGAGCTGCGCATCCCTTGGTCGCGTCCAAACCCTTGCAGCACTGAAAAAATTTGCCGTATCAAACTCCCAGCCCACATCTGGGTTTACATTCGCAAGAAATTCAGTAATCCCAAAATACATTATACCATCACCCTTGAGTACTTCTAAGGCGTTCTCCACGACAAACTGTAGACCAAATTCCTTGGCCTTTTCAGCGGCCTTATTGGCAATCTCAATTGCCCTGCTCAGTTCATGAACAGTCCAGCCTTTCTTGTCTTTATTGGTAGAGAACTCCGATCCACAACCCAGGCTACGAATGGTCTTTGGGCCTTCAAAAACTGCTGCATTTTTTAGACCTCGGGAAAATACCTCCCAGAAATCATTATCCAAGAGCCCTTTGTGTATTGCATAACCAATTTCTATGTTTTTACTGCGCGCATAATCAGCAATTTCCTTGCATTCATCCAGGGTAAGCACCGCACTGGGATCTCGAAGCTCAATCCAGGAAAAGCCCCTATCACTGGCGTAATCAACCATGGTCTTTTCATTCTCCAGCGTCACCGGCAAACATCTCATAAAGTTCTGGGTGGTGAAGCCCAGTTTCAAGTTCGGGTATTTTTTGAAGACAAGCTGTTGCTTCGCCCCTTGTGAGCTGGATGCCACTAAGAGCACCATCACTGCCCCGACAATGAGAAGCGAGGGCGCAAGATTTCGAAAATAGGACCTGCTGTTTCTCATTTCCTGCCTCCTTTATATAAGGTTATCTTTAGATTTCATAGTTGTCCCCCTGGCACGACCATGTCAATGGACTTGTTCTTGAGGTTCTACAAGATGCCCGGCAGCACTCCTGAAATCTCCTTTGGGCAATTCAGTGGGAAACCGTCGCAATCCCCGCCCCTCTCTTTCCTCCTAAAGATCTTTATTCAACTCATCAAAAGGATCTTCTATTCCCTTTTCTTTCTTGAATTCTCTTACCTTTTCCCTCATCTCCTCCATAAGATCTTCCATATCCTCCATTGACATCTTCATCCCTTCTTCAATCATGGCGTTGAATTCAGCATGTATCATTTCCATATTATCCAACTCCTTCAATATGAATTCCCTTCCATGAAACCTCTTTGAAAATTCAGGATGCTTTGCCAAATACCCATAGTGAGAGAAAAGACCAAAGTGGCACTCTAATCGCCTACCGTAGAAGGCGATCTTCCTGTTCACCTCAACTATTTCCTTGTTTATCTTCCTAATTTTAGACACAGAGGACTCGTAGCCTATCTCATCCCCTCTTTTCTTGGCCTCTTCCGCTACTGATAGGCATCTCTCTTTCTGTTCTGATAACCCACCAGCCTTATCTACAAGAGTCTTCAAATGATCTCTCCGCCTATATATCTCACCCTGTACAAAGCCACCATACCTTTTACCATCCGCGAAGAGGTTTTCTCTTGCATCTCTCTCAACTCTCTCCCATTCAGGCCTAAAATCGTATTCTGCTTTGATCTCCTTTGTATCAAAGGAAAGTTGAGCTGCTTCATTTGAAGAGAGAGTACTTCGATTTGTCTCATTATCCACCGTCACTTTGCCAGAGTCCACCAGGACTATCATAGTTCCATCCTCATATGAGGCAGTTCCAAATTCAGTTCCTCTCACCCCGAGAACGGCAGTTGGCGTCTGGACTTCAAAACCCTTCATCTGTAAGACCTTCCTGGTCCCCTTATTCCATATTCTTCCAAAGAACAATAGAACCGAGTTCTTCTTTTCCACAGGGGAAACAATAGCATTTAAAGCTGTATGGGTATTGGGATAGATCTTGAACAGGCCTTGATCGATAAAGGTTATTGTTACTTTACCGTCATGCCCTGTTCTTATATGATCTCCAAAATAGACAGGCACACTGGGTTCAGTCTTTTTCCATGCGCTCTCTTTCGCTCCCTTGACTTGAACGTCACCTGAACAAAAGGTGATATGACCTAATTGATTTTCTCTTGCAAAGCATGCCTGAGTGAGAACAAGGGAGACAATGGCAAAAAACACGAAGACAACAAAAAATTTATCTCTCATAACTTCACCCCCTGCCTGTGCTTTTCCGGCCCTCACATTCCACATCCTCTCTCACGATCTCTACCCGAAATCCGCAAGGGCTTACTCGAGATCTGACAAGGTAACCGTTGTTACTACCAAATTCTACACGCCGTGGTCAAATATTAATAGACGCAGGAACAGAGGAGGTCCCCCCACCTTTCGCCTTTCAGCTGTCGGTATATTGCTACCTCCCAGCCATGCCATTCAAAAGGGCCATTACATTATGGCCCAACACCTCGTGCTTGTACCCCCCCTCAAGTATAGCAAAATAACCGCAGTTTTCTCTGTTACATTTCTCCTTAACCATTCTCCCTATAGTCACGTAGTCTTCGGTTTCCAACAGCCCTCCCCAATCATTTCTATGATTATCAAATCCGGCTGATATTCCTATCACGTCTGATTGCAGGTCTCCCAGCACCACTGCTATTGCCTCTAAATAGTCTTCTCGATTGTTTGAAGACGGGTTAAAGATAGAGACATAATCCTTGCCCTTAAAGATATTTACCGTGCCGTCGCCGAAATGGAAGTCTATGTCCAGGACAAAGGCCTTCTTTATGGCCTTTTCCGTCTTTAGTTTCTCCAGGGCAACAGCCATGTTGTTGAAATAACAAAAGCCCCATGACGTATCTGCTGATGCATGATGACCTGGGGGTCTGATCAGGGCAAAACAAGGGTCTTTCAATCCTAAGAACGCTGCCTGGATGGCACCACCAGCTGCCAGTGCTGAGATACTATAGATACCCAGCCCCTTGACATGCTCTATGTGGGAGGGGCTGTGGACAGCAGCAATGTCCTCTTCCCTGGCAGCAGTAGGTTCCACAAACTCATAGTGTCCGGAGATTACCTTGACAATGCTCTCCATTCTCTCAGGGGCAGCCGCCGGATCTGAGGTATAAACCCGGTAAAAGTCATGATGAAATATGATCTTCACCTGCAAATAGCCTCCTCGCTAAACTACGACCAGATGGTGTTTGGGAGGGCAGCTCCCTCAAGGCTATCTTTCAAACTCTTCTCTCAGGTGCTCAGGAAGGGCAAAGGCTGCGTGGTGAATCTGAGGGTTATAGTACCTGGTTTCAAGACCCCTATCAAAACGTGACAAGCCCAAGCCCATCTCAGGATGTATCGTCTTTGAACAAAATGCAAAGCTATAAGGAACCAATGTATAGGAGGGAATAGGGGCAAGGTAAATCCGGACAATAGGAAAGACCTCCCTAAGTCTGGTGAAAATAGATAAAACAAGATCGGTCTCGAAAAATATGTCCCCGACCTGGGCTGCCAATATCCCCTGCTCGGTCAGGGCCTTGAGGCAATCTCCATAAAAAGCCCCAGTAAACAATCCCTCACTTTGCTCAATAACCGGATCTGTTGAATCAATAAGGATGATGTCGAATTTCTCCTCAATCTCTCTTACGTATTGAATGGCATCCACCAAGAGAACATTCAGCTTAGGATGGCCGAGGGCAAGCCCTAATGAGGGAAAGAATTTTTTCGAAACAGCAATGACTTCCCCATCAATCTCCACGAGCTGAACCCTAGTGATCCCCTCGTGCTTGAGCACCTCCCTGGCAGTCCCTCCATCTCCACCCCCTACTATAAGTATCTTTAATGGCTTTGGGTGAGAGAACAGGGGAACATGCACAAGCATCTCGTGGTAAACAAACTCGTCTCTTTCTGTGAGATTGATAACACCATCAAGAACGAGCATTTTTCCGAAGTCAAGGGACTCAACCACCTCAATTTTCTGGAATCTGGACTGGCTTGAATGCAAAATCCCGCTGCACTCCAGGTGAACAGAGATATGGGGAGATATCTCGTATCGAAAGACATACGGGGACATCACACTATCCTGATACTACCTTCAGGTGAGAGGTAAACTCCTCTTCTGCTGTTCCTCTGATGATCTCTTTACTTACCCATTTTCTGGGCTCCAGCATTTCCTTGAGATATTCAAAGCCAATCCATGGATCCACCTTGGTGCCACATGTGAAAAGGTCTACTGATGCATATCTAAACTCCGGCCAGGTGTGTATGGTAAGATGCGACTCGGCTATTATTATAACCCCAGTAACACCTTGAGGGCTGAAATGGTGAAAAATACTGCCAACAATAGTTGCCCCACTTCTTGAGGCTGCTTCCAGCATCAGATTCCTTATTGCCGTTTCACTATCAAGATAGGTGCATTCACATTCAAAATATTCTGCCAAGATGTGCTTACCAAAAGGGCTTTCCATCATTGATAAGCTCCTTTCATGTTTAATGGGGGTTCGTTGGTTGCGCTACTGTTACGAAGAAAGACCTTTCTTTTACTGTTAGTTCCACAGTAGGCACGATAATCTAAGAATGTTCGAAAATACGGTTACTTAGGTAAGAGCCAATAAGAGCAATAGGTCGATAAAGGTGCCCCTGCTGCCCGCCATAGGAGGGCTCGCACCTTCAAAGGTGGGTTAAGATGTGGGTCTATATCGGTGGCCTCGTGTCAAGGCCAATTCCTCCTTTACCTGTGTATCTGATCCTTCATGTATGATTTATATCTTGCTTGATTTCTTTAACGCTAAGTTATTATTTTGTCAACACTATAATGAAAGTTCTGTGTTCAAGATAATATTTTCCCGTTCATTTTCCCCCACCATGTTGTTCTCTGGAATCCTTCCCATGGTGTGGATACAGCCCCCATTTTTTCACCGAAGATAAATAGGGTTAGAAAAGATCCACGGCCTCCAGCCAAATAGAGGTGTTTTTCGTAATACCTCTACCCTATAGACACCTCCTTGATGAATCCTCATACACAGACTACTGCCATATCCTCTCTTAAAAAGGGACCCATCCCTCATAATTCTTATGAGCCCATGCCTCGGGGGTCTGATTTTCAATACGCCTGGACTGAACGTACCCCTCTGCCCCATTATAAGCCTCTCTTTGTTGTTTTCTCTGTTAAAGTAAAATCTGAAGCCCCTTGCAGGGGAGAGGCCATCATGGGCTACAAAGCAACTACCCTCCCTCAGTGAATCATAGATGATACCTTTATCTGTTAGTAGATCACCTCGAAGTGGCGAACTTGTAAGGATATGTGTATTTATAGTTCCCAAAAGATAACGGTATGAAAGAGGCGTAAGCCTGAGGAATCCCATCTTTATATTCGATCCATGCGCATCTGATCCCCCTATGGCTACCACTCGCCTTTTTAAGCATAGTCTGTCCCACGTGGCCAAGGTCTTTTGGCTTGGGCCTTTCAAGGTATACTTCTTGAAGATAAGATGGAACACCCCATGCCAGAATGACTCGATATTTTCCTTCCACCTGGAGGAAAAGTTCCAGATACAGATGCCCGTATACCCTCTGACCGACCAATCATTCCACGGGTAGGTCACGTTTTTCTCCAGAAAATGCATCCCCTTTTCAAAAGGATGGGCCAAGAATCCAAACCCACCCTGACTATCTACGATATCTATTACCTCCTGAGGAGAGCAGCGCTCATCATCTACCTGGTCTTTAATGTTATAGGCAAGGTAATGGTGTAACCGGGTGCCGATCTCCGAGCCAACCAGGACGAGTATACCCTTATAATAACCCTCTTCTTCAAGATGAAGCCGGGTTTGATATGAATGGTCATTCAGGGCTATGAAATCAAGGCCTACTGTTCTTGCTACCGCGGCAATCTCTTTGGTACCCCCACCTCCATCAGAGTGCGTTGTATGGATGTGGAGATTGCCTACATATTCAAAAGGGTGCACAACTGCCATTCAGCCCTCATAGGCACTAATGGCCTTGAGTCCAGCGGCCATTGGCCTTTGAACCGCAAATATATTGACAAGGACAACCAGGATAAAAGAGCCAATTATCCAAATCCATTGAACATGGGTAATCGTCTCTCCTCTAAACTGTGCTGAAAGTATGGTATAAACAGGTCCAGCCTCCAGTATAATAACCAAGGCTATAAAGACCGCACTGATTATCATATAGATGAGCCCGCCAAAGCCTGTGGCCACCTGGGCTATATTTTCGTGCCTGAAATTGGGGTAAACAGCACCTAAACCAACCCCTAAGGCCACAATTCCAAAGACCAGGAAAAATATGGTCACTGAGGATAGGGCCATCATAAAGGGAGTTACCCTTAAAAGGTAGTTGGTGTAAACGATTAACATCTCGGCCAAGATAACCATGGGAAGGAGATAGGCCAGGTATTTAGACCACAAAAAACGACGCGGTGAAAGAGGCGATGAGAGGATAATCCAGAAGGCCTGGCCTTCAGAACTTACCGCCGGAAATATGAACCGCACAGACAGGGCAGAGATAACAAACCCTGCCAGCCCTATATTCAGAAAGGATAAAGCATTCTGGAGATAGATTGACTTTATCGGGCTTTTCTCCAAGGGCAGAACACTGAAATTATAGATGTAAACAACCACCAGGGCACCCAACAGAAGAAGCTGGGACCACTGGCTGTTATCCCGAAAAAAGGTACGTACGTCCTTGGCGATCAAAGAGGTTATATCCGGCCCTAACGGCCTGGTTATAACTGAAACGATCTTCTCAAGTATCTTTCGCCCGGTACGGCTTCTCCTTTTTGCCTCCTGTGCCTTTGAAAAACCATTGAAATATATAAGCCCCGCCATCCAGACACCTACCACTACCATCGCAAGGGCAGTACTCCAGAGAAGGAGATGGTTTAATATCTGGCCACCTGTATGCCCGGTCAATCTTGTCCATAGAAGATCTGTTGCCCAATGGCTTGGCAGATACGGTGAATCAGGGGCCCTTAAGGCACCTAAGTACTGCGCTATGCTAATAAATGTGTCGGGATTGACCAGTCTCTCCGGCCTCAGAAATCGAAAAAGGAGATAGAGGACAACAATCAGAATAAGAGAGAGAAACATGATGATATCCCTCGCCCTTTGGGCAGGAAAGAACCTCACTAAAACCATGATCAGCATGATGCCTGCGCTTGCAGCGATGACAATTAAAGGAAAAGACACATAGATGAGGCTCAGATAATAATTGAGGCCAGCATGGTAAACGAAGCCATAGGCCATCATCACAGGAAGGCCAAATACCAGTAACATCCAGGAGCTGTCAATTACTGTATAAAAGGAGCGGCTCAGAAATATCTCCGTAAGCGTTGCAGGCGATGAGTGGCATAGTTCTAAATCTTGAGAGATGTAGAGATTAGCAAGGGCGGTTATGATATGACTGAAGATCAAGAGAGAAAAGAAGATCAAGAGAACCATGGCGAGGAGATGTCTTGCAAGAATATCACCGATTATCTCCTGAGAGGAAAAGTAGATAAGCACCCTGTAGAACAGGAAAAAAAGGGCTAACCAGAAGAGGATACCTGTACCAGTCAGGGTGAGAACCTTTATCTTTATCCTGCTCCGGGATCCTCTCAGACCATTTTTGAAGCCAAGGAACTTGGGGGAAATGAGAACCTTAAACATTCTCACTTGTTGCCACCCCTCTCGTTATTTCAAGAAAGATCCTCTCCAAATCACCTTCAACACCTGCCTGTTTCCTGAGATCCTCTGATGTGCCAGAGGCCACAATCCTTCCCTTGTCTACAATAGCTATCTGTTGACATACCTCCTGAGCTAAGGCCAGCATGTGAGTTGATAGAAACACCGTGGCCCCTTCACCAGCCCACTCTCGAAATATCCCCTTGACCAGGTTGGCCCCCTTTGGATCAAGGCCCACCATCGGCTCATCAACAATGATAACCTTAGGTTCATGTATCATGGATGCGGCTATAATGAGCCTCTGTTTCATACCGTGTGAATAGGATTCGATAAGCTCATCTGCCCATTCTGTCAACTCGAAGAGGTTGAGGAGGTCCAGGATCCTTTCATCCAACCTATTTCCTTTCATCCCATACAGCCCTGCCTTAAACCTAAGGAACTCGAAACCGCTGAGCTTTTCATAAAGGAAGGGCCGGTCAGGGATAAAGCCAATAATCCTCTTTACCTTGGATGGCTCCTTGGCTATATCCAATCCATTTATATAGATGCGGCCCCTGGTGGGCCTTAAGACGCCTGCCATCATCTTGATAGTAGTTGTCTTACCTGCCCCATTCGGCCCTATAAGGCCAAAGATGGTTCCTGGAGGGATCCGGAGACTCAGGTCATCAACCGCCTTTATCCCCCTGTAAACCTTGGTGAGGTTCTCAAATCTAATCATCGGTAATCTAGAATGGTAAATTCAAGGCTGCCAATCATTCCCACAATCTGGATCTGTTTTTCAATGCCGCCATCGATAAGCTTGATATGGGTGGCATCAACGGGCATCTGTTTCAGGGTTGCATCCATGGAAATCCATTTGTCTATATAGGCCTCATTCCAGGCATGGTAATAAAATCTTCCATCTTTGTAAACTACGCCAACAACGATTCTGGCCGGAATTCCAGCTGCCCTCAATAGCGCGGTGAGGATAGTGGCATGCTCATTACAGTCTCCTTTCCTATATTTGAGAATCTCTCTTGCATCTGGAATGGATACTACCGGTACCTTCTCCAGATTTTCAAAAACCCAGGCCAGAATCATCTTTGCTGCCGTGAAAGGATCGGCAGTCCCCTCAACTATCTCTTTGGCCAGGGCGATTATCTCTTTATCCTCAGATTGAATGAGCATCTCCGGCTTTAGATAATACAATAATCTATTATCGCCACCCTCATAGGGGACGGTATAGGAGGCCTTGACAGGGAGTCCCTCTTTTCTTACAGCAAGGGCCTTGCCGTTTAGAGATTGTCTCGGACCATCAACTGGCAGGGAAGATGGGACCTGATTCAACTGAACCCTTAGGTATGATACTTTTCGAGGATCTCGGAGCCTCTTTGCTACCTTTATGGCTGACAATTCACAAAAATCGATCCTTTTTGACCCATCTAACCCCAATTTGGCCTTAGCAGGGGTGGATCTAACAAGTGTAAAACCCATAAAGCCCTTCTCTTTTAGAGACACCCCCCTTTCATCAACCCAGAAAACCAAAGTCCTTCCCAAAAAGTTCATCTCCAACCGGAATGCCTCATATGATTTGCCATCAAGCTTAATGACCTCCTTTGCTGCCACCTTGATAATAGTAGGATTCGTCGTCATGGTAGCTGGATCAAAGACAGGGAAGGTAAAGGAATCCCCTATCCGTAATTCGCAAGACTTGAAAAACTGTGTCATGCCCGCGCTAATCGTAGGCCTTGATGGCAACCGAATTACTTTGGTCTCTTCTCTTGCCTCCTCACCCATGAACAGGTACAGATTGTTTCCCTTCACCTTACCGGAGATCCTGAATGCAATAGGGCCTGAACAAAGGGAAAAGTCAAAACTGTTCAAAAGGAATCCCTCGTCTAACTGCGCCCTTGTATTGCTTAAGATCTCCGTTGCCGAACCCATCAAAGTAACACCTAGACATATCTCCTCTGTTACATCAAAACCCCCTTCTATCTTTTTAAGCCTGGTAACCGTGTATCCAACCTTACGCCCTCTTACAAAGACCTCCATCCATTCCTCTGATATGTAGTCCAACGGCATCTTTTCATCAGTACAGGTAAGCTTCACACTGCTCGGGGTGAAATGGGTCCTCTTGACGAGCTCTGCCAGGACGAAGAGCCAGAAGAGGACTATCACTATCCCAGAAATCTTATAGATAACGGACCTTCTCATTTCAGTGTCTATTGAGTTTTTTGGGTCTAATAAGCAACGAGCGAGGAGTTAACTCACGGGATTTTCTTTATAAGGTCCCGGGAATTGCCAAGCATCTCCTCAAAGGCATTTTCACCAAGACCAGTCCCATGGGCTACTTTCTGGGCAAACTGGCGGGTCATGAGGTCACCAGGGGAATGGGCGTCTGAGTTTAAAACAAGTCTTGCCCCACATTCTTCTGCCCACCTGGCAACATATCCATTGGTAAAGCTATGACCCTGGCGAGCCGAGATCTCGAGATACACACCTCTCTCGGCTGCCAGCTTAATGTCCTCAATAGCTATCAGGCCAGGATGGGCCAAGATATCAACACCAGAGAGAATAGCCGCCCTGTTGGTCCCTTTGGCTACCGGTTCTACGATGGTTTCACCGTGAACTAAGACTATCTCCGCCCCTAATTCCCTGGCCTCTTCAACCAAAGACTGAATTTGCTCTGGCGGGACATGGGTGATCTCAACACCAGGGATGACCTTAACAGATTGTCTCTGATTTAAACCCCTCGCTACCTTGAGGACTCTGGGGATCACAAAGTCGAGGTTTGATAAATCGGCATGGTCAGTTATGGCAACACGGGAATAACCCATGTCCTCGAGACGCCTCACAAGCTCTGAGGGAAGCAATTCACCATCACTGAATAGCGAATGGGCATGGAGATCAATCATCGATTAGATTTTCAAAGGGATTATCTTGGCTGGCGACAAGATTTGACCTTACGGTGCATAAACCTGTTGTGGGTTCACATTTTGTATTTGCCAAAATCCTCTGGGTTGAGCTTTTCAAGGATATCCTGCCACTTTTTTCCTTGCTCACTCTTATCCGCAGGCACACTCTCTTTGGTCGCCTCAATCTGCTTGGACTTCTTCAGTACCTCATCGGAAACAAATATAGGTGCCTTAGTCCTGAGGGCTAAGGCAATAGCATCACTTGGTCGGGAATCTATTGATAAGGCCTCACCCTTCCTCGTTAGGTGAATAAGGGCATAGTACGTATTATCTTTCAGATCACAGATCTCTATCTTATTGACCTTGATATCCGTCTTATCCATAATATTTTTCAAAAGGTCATGGGTCATAGGCCTGGAAAACTTTACACCCTCTATTTCACTTGCAATTGCCGTTGCCTCAAGCAGGCCTACCCAGATAGGTAAAGTCTGTTTCCCTTCAATCTCTTCTAAGATAATTATTGGACTATTCGTTACTGGGTCCATATTTATTGAAGAGATCGTCATTGCTTTGAGCATAAGATTCGTTGCCTCGCGGTATTTTAGATTCTGGACATCTGTATCTTCTATTTAATGCAAACAAATATTGTTTGTCAACATAACTTTTACCCTACAGGCTCATCCTCTCCTGCCTTACAAGCGGTTCATCTCCCTTCCCCCTAAAGAACTCCTTCTACCACGTCGATTAAAATCTGATCAAGCCCCTTTTATATCTTCCCTTCTTGGTTTTCTAAACGGGATTATCTTTTTCCCGTCCTTAGATGGAGCCCTCTTCATAGCCTCCCTCTTTGTATCCTCAGAATCCGATGCTATGGGAAGGGGATTCACAGCCTCGATCCTTGCTGCATGTCCTTCCATGGTAAATGGCACACCATCTATATACTCCTCCCGCAATATCCAGGTAACGGTTCTCGGGGGAATGGTCAAGATCAAAAGCTGCACCCTAAACCAGTGCTTTTTTGTATCAGGCTCAATGGAGTCAATCCTGGCAAAAAAGGCGGGCTCTTCCCTATAATAGACCAGTACAACATCACCTATAGTTGCCATAATCTTCTCCTTGCCTACAATTCTCCTCTATCCTTTATCACAATGGGATAAGAATACAAAAAGATATTTTATCTAATAGATCGTATGGATCTCCTTTACAATTCGCCTGCATTTGTTTAAAAGAATACTGCCTTTTAAAGGGATGGGTGCAATGAAGCCTGATTACAATGTGATTATTATTGGAGCAGGGCCAGCTGGCATCTTCGTTTCTCTAATCCTCACAAAAATGGGTATTGAGAGGGTCTTGCTCATCGAACAGGGGAAGGATATTGACAAGAGAGATAGGCGATCAGGAAGGGATCTCCTTTGTGGATGGGGTGGGGCAGGCGCCTTCAGTGATGGAAAGTTAAACCTGTCAACAGAGGTTGGTGGATTTCTGAATGAGTTTATACCTACTGAAAAATTGGAAAGACTTTTAAAAGAGGCAGATAAGATCTACCTCAGTTATGGG
Source organism: Deltaproteobacteria bacterium (assembly GCA_020349945.1). Lineage (GTDB taxonomy): Bacteria > Desulfobacterota > DSM-4660 > Desulfatiglandales > B25-G16 > JABXJZ01. The sequence continues at coordinate 718,272 of CP070704.1, read as the reverse complement.
GCGCCTGAAAAGATCTATGGTACTAATATGCCCGAAATAGAGGCCCTCTCTACTCATGCTCGAAAGGTAGGACTAACCTTTGTGCCCACAAGGATAAGGCACATGGGGACGGAAAACTGCGTCTCCGTTCTGAATAAGATGCGCCAAGCCCTCAATCATAAAGTATCCATTAAAACCGAATGTAGGGTAGAAGAGATCTTGACGAATAGCAATGAGGTGACCGGTGTGAGGCTATCAGATGGCCAGATCATAAAGAGCCGCTTTATAGTGGCTGCACCCGGCAGAATAGGGGCGGGGTGGATGAAATCCCAGGCCGATGCATTGAATCTACGCTCTATCCATAGCCCTGTAGATATTGGGCTACGCATAGAGGCGCCTGCAGCTATCATAGAACCCTTAACAAAGGAGGTCTATGAGGCTAAGCTGATCTACTATTCCAAGACATTTGATGATAAGGTAAGGACATTTTGTATGAATCCATATGGTGAGGTCGTCCTTGAACAATCTGATGACATTATCACAGTGAATGGTCACAGTTATGCCCAAAAAAAATCGGATAACACCAACTTTGCCCTTCTTGTGAGTAGTACATTTACAGACCCCTTCCATAATCCCATTAAATACGGCAAGTATATCGCCTCTCTTGCTAATATGCTCGGAAGAGGGGCCATCATCCAGAGGCTTGGTGACCTTCTTGCAGGCCGGAGATCAACAGAAAAGAGGATCTTAAAATGCATTACAAGACCAACCCTTCATAACGCAACCCCGGGCGATCTTAGCTTTGTCCTTCCCTATCGATATCTCAAAGATATCATCGAGATGCTTGAGATATTGGACAATATAACACCAGGCATCTTCTCCAGACACACGCTCCTTTATGGTGTTGAGGTCAAGTTTTACTCCCACCGGATAAAATTAACAAGACATCTTGAATCCGAGATACAGAACCTCTTTATAGTAGGAGATGGTGCGGGCATTACCAGGGGCCTTATTCAGGCCTCGGTCAGTGGAATAGTAGCTGGAAAAGAAATTGCACGCAGATTAAGAGGCTAAAGGGGGAAGGATGGATAAGATGGGGAGGATCCAGATAGATATTGAACGGTGCAAGGGCTGTGGGCTATGTGTAGCTACCTGCCAAAAGGAACTGATACATATCGGTGAAAAGATAAATAGCCACGGATATCATACTGCTCAGATACACAATAAAGGGGAGTGTGTTGGCTGTGCCAACTGTGCAGAAATGTGTCCTGACGTAGCAATAGAGGTATGGAGATAGACGTATCACAAATGAATGATTCAAGAAAGAGATTGATTAATGGAAACCAGGCAATCGCCGCGGCTGCCATTGATGCAGGCTGTAGGTATTACTTCAGCTATCCCATCACCCCTCAAAGCGAAATACCGGAATATCTTTCCTTACACCTTCCTGAGGTTGGGGGAACCTTCCTTCAAGCAGAAAGCGAGATTGCATCGATAAATATGGTACTGGGGGCATCTGCAGCAGGTGCAAGGGCTATGACATCCTCTTCAGGTCCCGGGATCTCCCTAAAACAGGAGGGGCTTTCTTACATGGCCGCTGATGAGCTCCCGGCATTAATCGTGAACATATCCAGGACAGGGCCCGGATTGGGCGGAATTGCCGCCTCCCAGGGTGATTATTTCCAGGCAACAAAGGGGGGCGGGCATGGTGACTACAGGATCATTGTCCTGGCCCCCTCGTCTGTTCAGGAGATGTATGACCTTACCATAAAGGGCTTCGACCTTGCTGATACATACAGAACTCCTGTTATGATCCTGGCTGATTCAGTGCTCGGCCAGATGAAGGAATCTGTGGTTATGGGAGGTAGAAAAAAGTCAACGCCAACAAAGAAAGACTGGGCCCTTACGGGGTGTGAAGGGAGATCCCCGAGCATTATCAAATCTCTCTACCTGGACGGCGATAAATCCAGTGAACACAACCGGAAACTTTTTGAAAAGTATCAAAGGATACAGAAAAATGAGGTTATCTGCGAACTCAACCGCTGCAAGGATGCCGACTTGATCCTCATTGCCTTCGGATCTGCTGCAAGGATAGCAAAAACCTCTATAGAGACGGCTAGGGAAAAGGGGATTAAGGTAGGCATGCTAAGGCCAATAACCCTTTTCCCGTTTCCCAACCAGCAGGTAAGAGATATATCCACGAACATTAAAGATATCCTGGTTGTTGAACAGAATACCGGTCAAATGGTTGAGGATGTTCTCATATCTGCCTCGGAAAATGCCCGAGTTACCTTTTATGGTAAGCCATCAGGGAATGTCTTGGAGGCGGAGGAAATCTTGTGCCAGATTGAAAGGTGCATGAATAAAGTGGGTACCTAGCAGATGAAACAGGTATTTAAGAGGCCGGAGAGCTTAAGAGACGTCTCCTTCCACTTCTGTCCTGGCTGTCATCATGGTATAATCCATAGACTGGTAGCAGAGGCAATAGACAGGCTCAGAATCAGGACCAAGACCATCGGTATAGCATCCGTGGGATGCAGTGTCTTTCTCTATGACTATTTTGACACCGATGTATGTGAAGCACCCCATGGAAGGGCACCTGCAGTCGCCACAGGCGTTAAAAGAGTCCATAAAGACAGGATTGTCTTTGCATTCCAGGGCGACGGTGATTTGGCCGCCATCGGCACCTCAGAGATAATCCATGCAGCTAATAGGGGAGAAAATATCACCGTCATCTTTGTAAATAATACCGTATATGGCATGACAGGCGGGCAGATGGCACCGACGACTATGCTTGGCCAGCACACAACCACTACGCCGCGGGGAAGAAGTTTCTTGGGAGATGGCTACCCCTTGAAGGTGTCCGAACTCCTGGCTACCCTTGAAGGCTGTTCATTCGTCGCAAGGGTGGCAGTCAACAATCCTGCAAATGTCAGGAGGGCCAGAAAGATGATTCTCAAGGCATTTGAGATGCAGGTAAATAACATGGGTTTTTCCTTTGTTGAGGTTCTTTCTGCCTGCCCAACAAACTGGAAGATGACCCCTCTCGATGCCTTAAAGAGGGTTGATAATGAACTCATCCCCTATTTCCCCTTGAAGGTATTCAGGGAAAAAACTATCCCCGACAAGCTATAGGATAGCCTTTGAGTAACCCAATAAACGTGTTTGAAAGATGTACTACGATGTGACCATTGCTGGCTTCGGAGGCCAGGGGATAATGGCAATAGGTAACATCCTTGCAGAGGCAGCAATGAGGGAAGGCAAGAATGTTACCTACTGGCCTTCTTACAGTGCTGAGATGAGAGGTGGCACGGCAAATTGCACTGTTGTTATCTCTACAAATGAGATTGGCTCACCTGTTGTTGCCTTTCCCATAAGTGCAATTATCATGAACTTGCCGTCACTTAAGAAGTATCAGTCAAGAATAAGAAAGGACGGTCTTTTAATTGTGAATACCTCTCTCATTGATCAGGGAGAGATTCAAAGGGACGACGTGGACATTGTCAAGGCGCCCCTTATTTCTCTTGCCAGGGAGGCAGGTAACGATAGACTCAGCAACATGGTAGCGCTGGGGATATTTCTGGCAAAGACACAGGTTGTAAGACTTGATTCCCTGTTTGAAACCTTTAGGATTGTGTTGGATGAACGCTATCACCATCTCATTCCCTCTAACAAAAAGGCTATCCAAAGGGGAATAGATTTTGTAACGAAACTCACCTAGCAGCTTGAACCACAACCTGAACTGATCTGCGAAGAACATTAACCCCCTCTAAGAGTAGGTACTGGCGTTTCTTTGAGCAGGGAAAATTGCCTATGACCGTAAAAGGGCCGATGGAAAAGATTGGAAAGATAGAAATACCAAAGGATGCCATCCGGATCAAGGGCGCCCACCAGAATAATCTGAAGAACCTTAATCTGGATATCCCACTGAATAATATCACCGTAATCACTGGTGTCAGTGGCTCAGGAAAGTCTTCTCTCGCCTTTGATACCCTTTATGCCGAAGGTCAGCGTCGCTATGTTGAGACCTTCTCACCCTATGCCAGGCAGTTCATGGAAAGGATGGATAGGCCTGAGGTTGATAGCATCGAGGGTATCCCTCCGGCCATTGCAATTGACAATAAAGGGTCTGTACGCACCTCTCGATCGACTGTGGGCACCATGACGCAGATCACAGACTATGTGAAGCTGCTCTACACCCGATTGGGAAAGCTCCATTGCAGGAAATGTGGAAAACCGGTAATTCCAGAGACCCCGGAACATGTGTGGGAAGCCCTGAAGGATATCCCACAGCGAACTGAGGTCATAATCACCTTCCCGTTTTCCCTTAGATCTGCTTCCCATGACCAAGTGAGAAGAGAATTAGGCAGATTGGGCCTCCACCGCTTTTTCTCTGACGGCCAGATTAGGTCAATTGAAGAATGGAAATCAGGAAATGGAGAAGTGCACCTTGTGCTAGATCGCTTACTTTTCAGGCATTCTGACAGGAAGCGGATTTGTGATTCCCTGGAGCAGGCCTTCCGTTTTGGAGGCGGCCAGCTTGATTTGTGGTTGAAACCTGACAGACGCCTTTCCTTCAGCAGTCAGCTCGAGTGTGCAGGGTGCAAAATAGCCTATAAGAGCCCGATTCCAAACCTTTTCTCATTCAACAGCCCCGTAGGTGCATGCGAAACATGCAGAGGTTTTGGAAGGATCATCGATATTGACCCTGACCTTGTCATCCCAAACAAATCCCTTTCCCTTGAGCAGGGTGCTATAAAACCATGGGGTGACTGGACTAAAAACCATATGGAATTTGAGGATCTCTTAGACTTCTGTCATGACAACAGTATCCCTACGGACATTCCCTTTAGCGATCTAACCGAGGCCCAAACAGAGCTTATTATGGAGGGTAATGAGGGATTTTACGGGGTGAGAGGATTTTTCAGGTGGCTCGAGACCAAGAAATACAAGATGCATGTAAGGGTATTTCTTTCCCGCTACAGGGCCTATAAGGTCTGCCCAGAGTGCAATGGAACAAGATTTATGAAAGAGGCCCTGCTCTACTATATTGGAGGGCTCAACATCGGGCAGGTATATTCTCTGAGTATTGAGCGAGCCAGCAACTTCTTTGAATCACTTGATGTGCATTCAGGAGACGATGCCAGTGCCATGATCCTGGATGAGATTAAAGGCAGGCTCACATACCTTCTTGATGTGGGGCTTGGCTATCTCGCTCTGGATCGCCAGTCCAGGACCCTTTCAAGTGGTGAGCTCCAGAGGGTAGCCCTCACATCAGCCCTTGGCTCCTCCCTGGTAAATACCCTTTATATCCTGGATGAACCCAGCATTGGCCTCCATCCGAGGGATAATAATAGGCTCATCAGGATCATGAAGAAGCTCAGGGATATCCAGAACACCGTCATTGTGGTTGAACACGATCCTGAGATTATTGGGGAGAGCGACTTTATGCTTGATCTGGGACCAGCAGCCGGGGATCATGGTGGAGAGATCATGTACTTCGGCCCTACGTCCACCGTAGATGGTTCAATTACCGGCCAGTATCTTAAGGGACAAAGGCGTATCACCATTCCTGACAGAAGGAGAAGACCCTTAAAGGATTCATGGCTGACTATTGAGGGCGCAAGTGAGCATAACCTGAAAAATATGGATGTTCGGATTCCATCGGGCCTTTTCGTGTGTCTGACTGGTGTTTCCGGCTCAGGAAAATCCACCCTCGCCGAAGAGATCCTCTATAAGGCAATCAAAAATGCCAAATCCGACCCCCAGGGCACGCCTGGTCGCCATAAGGCAATAAAAGGTTTAGAGGAGATTGCCGATGTGGTGATGATTGACCAGAAACCCATTGGTAGAACTCCGCGGTCCAATCCCCTTACCTATGTGGAGGCCATGGCCCCCATTCGGCACCTTTTAGCAGGCTCACCGAGGGCCATTGCAAAAGGCCTTGGCCCCAGTTATTTCTCCTTCAATGTTGCCGGAGGTAGGTGCGAGACCTGCAAGGGGCAAGGAAGTGAAAAGGTAGAGATGCAGTTCCTCTCAGATGTCTTTACTACCTGTCCGGAATGCCGGGGAAAACGGTTTAAGAAAGAGGTCTTGGAAGTCACCTACAAGGATAAAAATATATATGCGATCCTTTCCATGACAGTTGATCAGGCCCTGACATTTTTTGATGACCAACCGAAGGTAAGAACCTCCCTAAAATCCCTCGCTGATGTGGGACTTGGCTATATGCAGCTTGGTCAGCCAATAAATACCCTTTCAGGGGGAGAGGCCCAGAGACTTAAGATCTCTCGTTATCTGAAATCCTCTGATCGGGGACCCATGCTCTTTATCCTTGATGAGCCCACAACGGGCCTCCATTTTGCCGATATAGAAAGGCTGATCTCCATACTCCAGACCCTTGTAGCCCAGGGCAATACAGTGCTTGTTATTGAGCACAACATGGATGTGGTCAAGAGCGCGGACTGGGTAATCGATCTGGGTCCTGAAGGAGGTGATGCGGGAGGCCAGGTTGTGGTAGCAGGGAGTCCAGAAGTTGTAGCCAGGCATTCAGATTCCCACACCGGGAGATTCTTGAAAAGGTATTTGGATGGTTCAAGAAAAATTGCACCTGATAGGAAGTTTCTTAAAACCGCTTACAAACCTACAGTGAGGTTACCAGGGGCCATTTCCATAAAAGGTGCCAGGGAGCATAACCTCAAAAACCTCAGTCTTTCTATTCCGCGCCAGCAACTTGTGGTACTCACAGGTGTGTCTGGCTCAGGAAAATCCACCCTTGCCTTTGATATCCTTTTTGCTGAAGGTCAACGCAGATACCTGGAAAGCCTCGCCCCCTATGCCCGACAATATGTGAAAGTGCTCGAAAGGCCGGAGGTAGATGTGGTCTCTGGTCTCCCACCTACAGTAGCTATCCAGCAGAGGATACATTACGCCAGCCCAAGGAGCACAGTGGCAACCCTCACAGAGATCTATCATTTCCTGAGGCTTCTGTATAGCAAACTCGGATTGCAGCGGTGTCCGGTTTGTGGCCGGGAGATGGCAGCCCAATCAAGGGAGGCAATTCTAGAGAAGATCAACGATAATTACAGCCAAAAAAAGGCTACTATTCTGGTCCCCCTTGTGGCTGGACGCAAAGGCTTTCACAAGGATTTACTTGCCCAGGCCATGCGGAGGGGTTATAGGCAGGCCAGGATTGACCGCAAGGTAATACAACTAAGGGAAGGTATGTCCCTGAGCAGATACCATGAACATACCATTGATCTTGTGATTGGCGAAATTCCAAGCCCGAACCTTGACCAAATGGTAAGGCAGGGCCTCTCTGAAGGCAGTGGAACCTTTATGATCGTGGATAGGTATGGGCACGAAGAGATCTTTTCCCTGAAGAAGGTCTGCCCCTCATGCGGCATTGGTGCAAGAGAGCTTGATCCAAGGCTTTTCTCCTTTAACAGCACACATGGTGCATGCCCCATATGTGAAGGATTGGGCAGTCTGGGCAATATGAATGGAGATGGCAGTCCCATCTGCTACAAATGCGGTGGAAGCAGGTTAAAACCCGAGGCCCTGGCCGTAAAGGTTAAGGGCTACTCCATCTGGGACCTGGTTCAGCAACCCGCTGACAGACTGAACGAGATCCTCAGGGGATTCTCCTTTACCAGTCAAGAGACCCTGATAGCGAATCCTATTATAGATGAGATATTCATGAGACTTATATTTATGAATCTGCTTGGTGTGTCCTATCTATCTCTTGGCCGAAGCGGGGAAACACTCTCTGGCGGAGAAGCCCAGAGGGTCCGCCTGGCAGCACAGCTTGGATCAAACCTTACAGGCGTATGTTATATTCTGGATGAACCAACAATCGGGCTCCACCCAAGGGACAACAGGAGGCTCCTTGATGCCTTAAAGAGACTAAAAGAGGGGGGGAACTCTATTCTGGTCGTAGAACACGATGAAGAAACCATCAGGGAGGCTGATTACATAATTGATCTTGGACCCGGGGCTGGCAGGAAAGGCGGCCAGCTAGTGGCAGGTGGAAGCATGGGAGACCTGAAAAAGGCTCCTGAATCTATAACCGGATTATCCCTTGCCAGACATCCTCGCAGGATTACCTCAAGGCTGAGGCCATATAAGGCACACCCCCGGATCAAGGTCTGGGCCGCAACCGAGCATAACCTCAAAGAGATAGATGTCGAACTTCCCCTGCAAAGACTGATCTGCATCACAGGGGTGTCTGGCTCTGGCAAATCCACCCTCCTAAAAGATATCCTCTATAAGGGACTCCGTAACCGATTGTTGGGGAAAGAAGGAGAGGCTGGCTTGTGTAAGGCGATCGAGGGATGGGAACTGGTGGATAGGGTTCTTGAGGTGGATCATAGCCCCATTGGGCTCACCACGCGCTCTGTGCCTATCTCATATATTGGATCACTCTCCGAGATACGAACCCTCTTTTCAATGACACCTCCGTCCCGGGCAAGGGGATACCGGCCTGGTAGGTTTTCATTTAACGTGCCCGGGGGCAGGTGGGAGGCCTGCAAGGGCCATGGTTCAATCAAGGCCGAAATGAGTTTTCTCCCAGATGTATACGTTGCCTGTGAGGTATGTGGGGGTAATAGGTTCAACCAGGAGACGCTGGATATCACCTACACGGGGAAGAACATAGCAGAGGTGTTGAACCTCA
>CP070704.1:677112-709519 GCA_020349945.1 Deltaproteobacteria bacterium | reverse complement strand
TTACCGCCGGCCCAACCACCTTTGCCTTGAACAGGGGGCGCATGTCATGATACATGAAACCACGTTGGCCGGTGACCTGATCTACTGCATCGGAGACAGAGGCTACGGTTGTCTTTTTGAATCCCTCTACCAATTGCGTTAAAGAGAGACCAGCTTCCTCGGCCTTTCCTGTCACTGGTGCGGAAGCCCATAAGGCCACGAGGCCTAAGGCCATTAATGCAACCAAGAGCCTTTTCATAGTTCCTACCTCCTTTTATTATGGGGTGAACTAATAAGAATTACCAGATAAATAGGTTACTTATATCATCCTCCCCGCCCTTGTCAAGATTTGTTTCCAACCTGTCGAATAAGAAGGAGAAGTACATCATCATCACACTTCCTGGCCGTTTACGCCGAGGGCTCTATTGTTTTTGACTGAGCACGTGCACCTGCATTTGTACGTCCGACAGACTGGAAAGAGAGATAACATTGGTTATTTGACCGAGACAAGGAGGTCGGGTGAAAAGAGGTGGGTAGAACTCTATGCACAAAAAGAGGTCCAGGCAGGACGCCTGAACCTCTCCCTTTCAAACAAGACTGCTGAAAAACCTAGACCATCACGGGATGATCGCTATTGCCCCGCCAGGGCCGCCGCTAACGCCCGCCGTCTTCACGGGTATGAAGATGAAATAGGCGCCCGTGGGGGGGAGCTTATCCAGGTTCATAAGCTGCTCCACATAGACCATACCCCTGCCGAGGCCTGCCACGTGGGTATTCCTGATCACCTGCCACGGACCCATGCTCGGGATATCGCCTGCCAAGCATTTGACACCCTTGTCGGCGAGATACGCAGCGGTCTCAGGTGCAGGTCCAGGCCAGCCAACGGCCGTGCCCTTCTCGATCACATCGTAGACCATACGATTGCCAGCCGGGAATGGCTTGTAGTACCTCGGGCAGTAGCTTGTGTAGAATACCACCACATCACCGGGCTCAATCTTCCCGTACCTGGACTCCCAGTCCTTAACGAAATCGACGGTGATCAATGGGCTCTTACCCTTGTCGGCCTTGCCGATCAGATCCGTGCAATCGATGACCTTTGCAGGGCCTATAAACCACTCAGCTAAGCACTCGTCGCAGTCAACCTCGCCCCACTTTGGATCTATTTTTGAGGTTACAACATCGGCGACACTAAAGCCAGTAGCCTGCTTCGGGATGAAGTGGCTGGGCGCATCGAAGTGGGTGCCGAGATGCTCGTCGAATGTCAGGGTATTGCTGTACCAGACATTCCTATCGGGCCTGACTTTCGGATCGTCGATATAGGCATTGGTCCAGACCATAAAAGGGGGCGTCTGGGAACCACCCCAGAAGCACGGATAGTTGGGGTCATTTGTCATTCTCAGGTCAATGACCTTCCCCTTGGTCGCCAACCGTGCAATCTCGTCCGCAGGGGCAGCGCAGGCTATCGAGGCGAACACCCCAACCAGCGCAAGGGCTAAGAACAAACCCATGACTTTCTTCTTGCTCATGATCTCTCCTCCTTTTTCAAATTATGGAAATAAATCCGCGGGCATGAAAGGACCCTCAAACCTGCCTACTGCAAATCTTGACGTTCCATCACCCCCTTTCCCCCAGATTAGGTACTAGGTTTGATGATCTTCAATTACTTTGTAATGGCCAAAGGCTGTGACACCAAGGTATGCCTATAATAGAAGCCTGAGGGAGGTAAATAGGGTGAATCCTGTATTTTTTGGCAAACAATACTGTATTTTGTGGATGGACTGGTATGTAGACCAAAAGGTGCATAGCCAGGGCACTACGGGAACTGAGGAATCCGTTATCCTTGAAGGGGCAATTGAAGGCTGTTTAGAAGAAGATGGTTGACTCTATTGGTTGCTCTATGGAGGGGATTTGGGACACAAAGAAGGGAGGCCGCTCAGAGCGCCTCCCTTCAAGTGAACTAATCAGTTCTTAGCCTTGGAGACTCAGGGAAGAATACCAACCGCCCTTCCAACGCCTCCAATGACACCTTCCTCCTTCAAGGGTCCCCAGATAAAAAATGCGCCTTTTGCAGGAAGGGTGCCCAGATTTACTAAGAATTCCACATAGTTCATCCCCTGGGTCAATCCGGCCCAGTGGGTCTGGACAGCCTCTTTTCCGGTGACCGCCCCCATGCTAGCACCGTCACAACCCACGCATTTGACCCCCTTCTTGGCCAGATATAACACGGCCTCAGGGGTGGGGGAAGGCCATCCCTCGATCTTCCCATTGAGGGCATTGGCCACGCCGTTCGGATTAGGGGCCTTCTTGTAGTACATATCAGACCAGCCAGACTTGAACAGAACCACATCTCCAGCTTGAATAGGCCCATAGAGCTCCTCGTGTTTCTTGATATCGGCCACGGTAATGGCTGGGCTTCTTGGCCAATCTTTAGGGGAAGTCGTACCAACCAGGTGCGTCACATCCACTACCTGTGCTGGTCCCATCATCTGATGGAGGGGATAATCGGCAGAGTAGACGTTGCTCTCCCCCCGTTTTCCGTATTTCTTCTCGAAATCCTTCAGCACACCCTTTGTCCAGTCACCGTACTTGTTATTGTCGAACCCGGGATCCGGCAGGAAATGAGCGGGTGGATCAAAATGGGTTCCGATGTGGGCGTCGAAGATGTGCGTCTGCGTGAAATAGGGGCCTAACGCACTGGTGTACTTGGCAAATGGAGCTACCAGATGCATGTAGGAATAGTTCCCCACGCCAGCGCCTGGCCAATAGTCTGGCCAACCGGGTCCATCTATCACCGACAGTTCCACGATCTTCTGCTGCTTGGCGGCATTGATCAGGTCTGCAGCCAGAGCCTTGTTGGTAATGGCCAGGGCCCTTCCAGGCCCACCACTTGCACCCTCGAACTTCGGGGGCAGAAAGATAAAAAAGGCGCCGGTCGGAGGAAGCCCCCCGCAATTGATGAGCATTTCCGTATAGATGGCTCCAGCTCCCAATCCCGCAAAGTGGGTCTCAGGGGCACCAGGGGCAGGGCCCATGCTCGGGCTGTCAATAGCGATATTCCAAACCCCTTTGCTCACGATGTATTCAATGCACGCTGCATCAGGAGCAGGGAAAACAGGCGCCTTACCCTCAAAGGGCTCAGCCAGAAGCCTTGTCCCCTCTGGAAAAGGCTTGTAGTACTTATCATCGTATCCGCCCCGGAAGATCGCCACATCCCCCGGGCCGAGGCTCCTGTTCTTGCTTTCCCATTTCTGGACCATAGCCTTGGTAATAATCGGGCTCTTGCCATTGGGGGCCTGATCAAGGATATCAGACACATCAATCACGCAGGCCTCGCCTGCAAACTGCCAGACGGGAACCTTCTCCGCTGTGACCTCCCCATAAATCGTGGCATGGGGTAAGCCGCTTGAGAGAGCGGGGATCCAATGGCACGGTGCATCGAAATGGGTGCCCACATGCTCGTCAATGATACTCATGGTCGAGCGCCACGGTGCTGGTCCTATCTTCCGGTACTGGATGGTCTGGTACTCGGGAAGTCCCGGCCACCAGCAAGGATAGTTTGAGCTCAAGAGGCAGCTCAGATCAGCGACATCAGCCGCCTTGACCGCTCGGTACTCGGCCGAGGCAAGCGGGGTCATGCAGAAGACAGCAAAAAGGACCAGCAGAAGTACTAGTCTCGTTCTTCTTAACATCTCCTTATCCTCCTTTCATTTGCTTAATCATTGCGACCTTAAATCAAAGTACTGATGGATTCCGCTTCACCACCTCCTTTCTCTGCAAAGGAAAAAACGTTTCTGTTAACCTTTCCCTTTGGCAGTCCATCACCCCCTTTCCCCTAAAAAGGTATGAGGATCTTTGACACGTCTGACCTATATTACATTCCACTTTTACAGTCAAGCCATTTTTTGACTTTTTTACCATCTATGGACTGCCCTCGTTCTGCCTGCGAATGCTTCACAGCCCCTACGGCGCTCACGAAAAGGGGCAAGACGGCAAGCCCTTTTCCAGGGACGCATTGAAGTCCTGCTTGATAATGATCCAAGAAAATGCTTAAATTGTCCTACAGCATCATAAGTACGGATTCGATTACGTTGCAGTGAGTAGTTGAACTCGTTTTTGTGAGAATCAGGGTTTGATCTCACTACTATTGAGGGGTGTTTTGACATACGCAAAATGAAAGAGGCAAAAAAGAGCAAGGCGCAACTTCTTGAGGAATTGGAGGCACTCCGTCACCGGATAGATGAATTAGAAAAATTGGAGGCCGAGCGCAAGCGGGCAGAGGAGAGGATAGAACACCTCAGTACGGTTCTGCGTGCCATCCGAAACATCAACAAACTCATCACCAAACAAAAGGACCGCTACAGACTGCTTAAAGAGGCCTGCGACACACTCACCAAGACTCGCGGTTATTATAACACCTGGATTGCTCTGTTAGATGGATCCGGAAGGCTGGTGACAACTGCTGAGGCCGGCTTGGGCAAGGACTTCTTGCCCATGGCCGAACGGATGAAGAACGGCAAGTTAACCGATTGCGGCCGGAAAGTATTGGCGCAATCGGAGGTTTTGGTAACCAAAGATCCGTTCTCTACCTGCATTGATTGTCCCCTGTCAGCTATGTATAGTGGGAGGGGGGCGATGACCGTCCAGCTGGAATACAGTGGAAAGCTCTACGGCCTGTTAACTGTTTCTATCCCCAGAGATTTCCTCTCAGATGACGAAGAGCGAGCCTTGTTCAAACAGGTTGCTGGTGACATCGCTTTCGCCCTAAATAGCTTAGAGCTGGAGGAAGAACGTAAGCAAGCGGAGGGCGCGCTCAGGGAGTCAGAGGTCAAATACCGAACGATTTTTGAAGCTACGGGAACCGCGAAGATCATAATCGATGAAGACACAACCATATCGCTGGCAAACAGGGAGTTTGAGAAACTCTCCGGCTACTCCAAAGGCGAAGTGGAACGCAAGAAAAGGTGGGCAGACTTCATTGCCCAAAAAGATGACTTAGAGACAATAAAAGAGTCTCTTAATTTCCAAAGAACCGATCCGAATGCTGCTCCAAGGAATTATGAGTACAAATTCATTGACAGAAAGGGGACTGTTAGAGACATCTTTGGAACTATTGCCAGGATTCCGGGAACCAAGAAGACCGTGGCATCCTTTTTGGATATCACCGAGCACAAGCGAGGTGAGGAGGCCCTTCAGGAATCGGAAAGGCAACTCCGGTTTCTGTCTTCCCAGCTCCTGAAGGCCCAGGAAAACGAGAGAAAACGGATCGCGCAAGAGCTCCATGATGGCATTGGACAAACCTTGAGTGCAATCAAATTCGGCATAGAGTATGCTCTTAATGGATTGGATAAAGGTACAGCCTCCGCAGGCGGCAAAGCCTTGGAGTCCATCATTCCTTTGATTAAGGGCGGAATTGAAGATGTCCGAAGAATCTGTACAGACTTGCGGCCGTCCATCCTAGATGATCTAGGGCTTTTAGTCACTATCTCCTGGTTTTGCAAGGAATTTCAGACGATTTATTCAGGCATCCGAATCGAAAAACAGATAAGCATAAAAGAGGGCGAAGTGCCTGACATCTTGAAGACAGTTATCTATCGAATCTTGCAGGAAGCCTTTAATAATATTGCCAAACACAGCCAGGCAGACGTTGTGCGCCTTTCTCTGGAGAAAACAGAAGGCACCATAGAGTTACTCATCGAAGATAACGGCCGAGGGTTCAATCTGCAAGATACAGACTCAGCAGAAGGTTCCAAAACAGGATTGGGGCTTGCCAGCATGAAAGAGCGCACTGAATATTCAGGTGGATCTTTTTCTATCGAATCCACAAGGGGAGCAGGGACCAGTGCCCGGGCGTCATGGCCGTATAAATGACCTCTATCTCGTAATCAACCCTTTCTCCACAGCAAAGGTAGTCAACGCCGAAAGATCGTGGAGATCCAATTTCCTCATGAGGTTGGCTCGGTGTGTCTCTACGGTCTTTACACTGAGACAAAGGTAGTCGGCAATCTCTTTGTTCTTATGACCTTCAGCAATCAACTTGAGGATCTCACGCTCGCGTTGGGTGAGGATATCCCATCCTGATCTGAACTTTAATCTTTTTCTTCCTTCTAAGTAACCCTCTATGACCTTTTCTGAAACCCCAGGGCTAAGATAAGGTTTCCCTGCTAAAACACTTTTTATGGCCATTACCAGTTCGGGGTGAGTGGCATCCTTTAAGACATATCCGTCAGCGCCAGCCTGAAGGGTTGCACGCACGTATTCTTCGGCCTTATGGACCGTCAAGGCTAAGATCTTTGTCCCCGGACAGAGCTTCTTTATCTCCCTGATAGCATCCATGCCGTTCATCCTCGGCATGGACAAATCCATCAAAACAAGGTCGGGCTTGACATTTTCAACGCATTGGATGGCACCCCGGCCGTCCTCTGCCTCCCCTACAATCTCAAAATCTGGACTCGAGGAAAGCAGCGCTCGCAGACCTTCTCTGAGTATCGTATGGTCTTCGACTATGACGATTCTATGTTTTTCCGCCATGAAAAGGTGCCACTGGGAAGGTCCAAAGGCCTTCAAAAAGAATACAGACGACTCATGTAGTCGTGCGACCTTTGACCTCCCTGTCAGTGAAAATAGAGTTTTACACCGGCCAATATCCGTGGTTAGCTTATTTACCATACTTGCGGGCCTTGGTAAAGCAAAATAGGTTTACTCCATTCCAACAAAGACCCCTCAAAAATACAGGATTTTTCACCAAAAAATACAGGATTCACCCTATTTACTTCTCGCGCCATATTATTTTTCTTTACTCAACATAAAACAAATGGAAAAGGAGGTGAGAAAAAAGCTGTTGACACGACATGACTGCGTGGAGGGTATCCCCCTGTGTGAGCAAATATGTTGTCTGCTTTGAGGGAGGTAACTGTTCATGAACAATGTAGGAAAGGAGGAACGACCATGTACCGAACTAAAAAATGTAATCTTGTAGTCTCTCTTACAATCTCCCTGGGTATTTTCTTTGTGCTCGTCTTTGCCGGCCACAGCCATGCGGCCCCGTGGAAGGTCATTGACCTCACTCACAAGTGGGAAAACGGCATGCCCGTGTGGATGGGTACCTTTGATGGCATCTCCCTGTCAGCTGGAAAGACCAGGGATGAGAACTATGAGGCCTTTGATGGATGGTGGCTCTACAATGCCAGCTTCAATGAGCACACCGGCACCCATATCGATGCCCCTGCCCACCGAAAAGAGGGCCTCTATACCCTTGACGATCTTGACCGGCGTCAGCTGTTTGGCAAGGTCATCGTCATGGACATGCGGCCGTATGTCAGGGACCGAGACTCCTATGCCATCACCATGGATGATGTCAGGGACTGGGAGCGAAAGATGGGCGTCAAACTGAGCAACGTTGCCCGCAATGGCTTTGTGTACTTCTGGACCGGATGGGATAAGTACTGGGACGAGTTCTTTAAGGGCAACAACAAGTTCCAGGTTCCCAACTTCCCCGGTATCTCCGGAGAGGTGGGTCAGTACCTCGCCGAAAGTGGTGCATGGGCTGTAGGCCTGGATACCCTCTCCCTTGACCCGGGAACCTCAAAGGACTTCCCCGCCCATATCGCTGTGCTGTCCCGGGGGATGTTTATCGTTGAAAACCTCAACAACCTCGCCCCCATCGCAAACAAGGCTGTCTTCGTGATCCATGCACCCCTGAAGATGAAGGGCGGCTCCGGTGCACCGAGCAGGGTGTGGGCAATCTACGATCCCAAGGTCAAGGACATCAACCAACAGATCAAGTGGACCGAGCGGTTGGATGCCAGGTTTCGGGCAGCCCAGATGTGGGATCTCACCAACTACATCCAGAACGAGATGCACGTCTGGCAGGGTATATTCGGTGGAGAGTATGCGCCAACCGGGATCACCAACTGGATCAACTACGATACCTCAGGTGGGTTCTGGGGGCAGAAGTGTCGCTTAAATGAGCACACCTCCACCCACATAGACTCCGGATCCCACCGCATCGAGGGAAGACAATGGACGATAACCGACCATCCAGTCAGCCAGTTCTATGGCCCTGCGGTCATTATCGACGCCAGCGAATATGGGCCTGAGGACGGTGACTGGATCCTGTCTCTGAGGGATCTCAAAGACTGGCAGAAGAAAAACCCTGCCATTGGCAAGCTCAATAAGGGTGACCTACCGGTCTTCTACCTTGGTTGGTGCGATGAGTGGGCAAAGCACGTCAGGGGATACGAGAGGGAGAAGTGTACGTATCATTTCCCCGGCATCGGCCCCGATCTTGCCCAGTACATGACGGATGTCGGCGTTGATGGTGTCGGCACTGATGTCACCAGCATTGATGCTGCCAAGACAGCCATCTATGGAAAGGGCAGAAATGCTGCGGAGAACAGCCCCACCCACGTGATCCTGTGCAGCCATGGGATCTGGAACTGCGAGAACATGGGTTACCAGCTGCCCATGGCCGCTAACAGCAGGGGCTACATCTTCTTCATGACCATGCCCTACATCAAAAGTGGTTCAGGAGGAAGCACGAGGGTCTTCTATTTCGAGGGACTGGAACTGCCAGAGCTCGAGGGTTGAGCCTGGAAGACCGCTCAAACAGGTGCGGTGGCCCGTCCTACAGCCTGAAATAAATCTGTCATTAATAGGGCGGGCATCGCAGCCCTCCCGCTGCATGCCTTGCTTCTCGTCAAACGCGGCGCACCGATTCCAGGAAATAGGACTAGAGGAAATGTTGAGATTGTTCGAGTCCATTTTATCAGACATAGATTTTGATTTTCATGGTTAAACAACCAAAGAAAAGTGTTGAGGGATTTTAAAGGAATCTTGCCTACCTCGAGCCCCTAAGGGTATGGACGGATTACGTCGACTGTGCGCCCTGTAGTCTACACCGAGATCCACCCCAAAATACAGTATCACATGTCAAAAAATACACGGTTTACCGTATTTATTTCCGACAGTATTTTTTAGTAGGTTAAGGCCGCTGGATACTGCGGGGATAAAAACCGTCTTTTTTCCTCGTCAGGAGGTGAACTCGGCTGCGGTTTTATGTCTCAGTATCCTCCTTTCATTGCGACCGGGGATGGGCTAACGAAGGTAGCTCGTGGGCGACCGGAATTAGCCCATCCCACCTTCCTCTTAAACTATATATGCAATTTAATCCAATATTGAGAAAGAAGATCAGAGATGCGCCGGTATCTTTATATCTCTTCTTTTGAACGGTACCATTCATCCTGTTTAACGCTCGTGAGCCGTTTCGATAATCTAATAAAAGGATTAGTAAAAGCACCATTTAACAAGCATATCCAAAAAGAGGGAGAAAATTGAGTTGGAACGCCGCGTACGCACATCCCTAATATCCATAGGCACCAACATCTTGCTTACCTGTCTCAAGGGAATCCTGGCCTTCCTGAGCGGCAGCCTCGCAATCCTGGCAGACGCATATCACAGCTTCTCCGATCTGGTCGTTTCATGCACGGTCCTGATAGGGGTACTCTTGAGGCTCCGGAGCGAGCGTAAGGCGGGCGCACCAACCGCTGCATCTCCCTCTTCAGGTGCCGAAACAAATCCACCATCAAGCACCGAAGGGGTGGTTCCCGGGTACTGGATCGAATCCCTGGTGGCTTACTTTGTTGCACTGCTGATCCTCTATACAGCCTACGAGGTTGTCTCCAAGGTGATCGTAGGCCCACCGGGGCTGATACAGAACGTATGGATAGCAGTGGTCGGTGTCACCGTCTGCGTAGCTATTACTTCCCTGCTCGCCCGGTACAAGATCATGGTTGGTCGCGAGACGGACTCCCCCGCGCTGGTTGCTGATGGTTACCACAGCCGGATGGACATGTTCACCTCCATTGCGGTGGTGCTCTCCATTATGGGCCAGTGGATCGGTATCCCCCTTGACCGCGTAGTAGCAATATTGATTGCTGTGATGATCGCTATAACCGGCGTTAACCTCTTCATCTCCTCGTTCGTGAGCTTCTTCCGCAAATCCCCTGTTGATGTAAGAGGGATTTGGGAAATAGTTTTTTCTTTCTTAAATTGGGCAGTTGGTCTCCTCTCTGAACACCTCTTCAGGAGAAGGATCTCGCTGCCGGAGATCGACTTCAGTCGACTCCGCCCCAGGGTATGGTTCTCGCGACGTTTGGGCATCGGCCTTGGAGTAGTGCTGGTGCTCATCTACTTAGCTTCTGGCATAAGGACCGTGAAACCGGATGAGACAGGCGTGCGCTTCCGCTTTGGTGCTATCCTTGACAGTCAGCTGGACCCTGGCCTGCACTTGGCCCTGCCGTGGCCCTTTGAAAAGGTCATCAAGGTGAATGCCAAACGCGTATACCGCGCAGAGGTGGGCTTCCGTATCGATCCAGGCCTGGCCCTCAGCGATTCAATGCTGATCTGGGAGACAAAGCACCTGGTCAAAGGGTACCACAAGATGTTTGAGGAGTCGGTGGGCTTTCTCGGGGATGAAAACCTCGTTGACTCGAGCATGGTTGTCCACTACCGGCCCCTGGATGCCGTGGTGCATCTGTTTAAGGTGAACCGGGTCCACGAGGCTATGCGTGGCCTGGCCGAATCATTTATGAGAGAGGCTTTAGCTACGGAGGGCTCGCGGCTGCTCATGACCGATAACCGTTCGCACGTGCTCAAGCGGATCAAGGAGATGCTCGGCAGGGAGGTTGACAGGCTGGGGCTCGGCGTTGAGGTGGTGGCTGTATTCTGCCATGACCTTCATCCCCCGCTCGATGCGGTTTCCGCATACCGTGATGTCTTCTCGGCCCGCGAGGACCACGCGAGGTACATCAACGAGGCCGAGTCCTACCGGAACCAGCAGCTTCCCCGGACACGGGCCAAGAGTGAAGAGGAGCTTGCCGATGCGCTTGCCTATGAAATCGAGAAGAAGGTGAAGGCGGAAGGAGATGCGCAGAGGTTCCTGCTCACAGCCAAGGCTTATGAGCAGGCACCGGACGTCACCGGATACCGGCTCTACGTGGAGACCATCGAGCAAGGTCTCGCCGGTAAGAAAAAGTATATCGCCAACCCACGGGCCAACCTGGGAGGCTACCGACTCTGGCTGTTTACGCCGGGTGCTTCCCCAGGGGGGTCCTAAGAAACTGGAGGATTAAGGCAATGGGAAGGACCGTGGTAATTCTGGGCATCGTGGTTGTTGCCGTCTATGTTTTGATAACCGCTTTTGTGGCCGTCGATGTCACCGAGAATGTTATCATCACTCAGTTCGGCAAACCGGTCCGAGTGTTCACCGAGCCCGGCTTTCAAGTCAAGTGGCCCGATCCTGTGGAGACCGTGATCCGTTTGGATAGACGGCTCAGGCCACTGGATTCCTACGTCGGTGAATACCTGACCCAGGACAAGAAGAACCTCGTGCTCAGTAGCTTTATCTTGTGGCGGATGGTCGAGCCGATGAGGTTCATCCAGACCGTGAAAAACGTCGAGGCGGCGGAGCGGCGGTTGTCAGACCTGGTGAGCTCAGAGCTGGGTGTGGCAATCGGACTCTACCCAATCTCATCCTTCTTAACCACTGAAGAGGGTGGTAGCAAGATCCCGGAGATCTCCGATAAGGTAGCCAAATCCTCCCGGGAACACGCCCTCAGGGAGTTCGGGATTGAGGTGGTTGATGTCCGCCTCCGTCGTTTGACCTTCCCCGAGCAGAACTTACGCTCGGTCTACGCGCGGATGCGGGCTGAGCGAGAACGGATGGCCAAAAAGTACCGAGCCGAGGGCGAGGAGGGGGCAGCCAAGATCAAGGCACAAACGGACAAGGAGATTCGGGAGATACTGGCTAACGCCTACCGAGAAGCCCAGGTGACCAGGGGCAAGGGAGACGCGGAGTCCATCCGGATCTATGCCGAGGCATTTAAGACGGATCCGAACTTCTACAAATTGACCAGGACCTTGGAGGCCTACCGAAAGTTTCTGGACGAGAAGACCACGCTCATCCTCTCAGCTGACTCGCCCCTGTTTCGGTATCTGGAATCTCCCCCGGAGGAACGCTGAGATGACAAGTGCAGAGATGAAGAGCGATCTAAGCCGAGTCTTCCGCCATGCCAGGACCATGGCGAAATGGCTCATCTGCTTGCTTATCGTGCTCTACCTTGCCAGTGGATTCTACTCGGTCAAACCGGAACAGAGAGGGGTGGTCAAGCGCTTCGGGCGAGTGGTGACAGACGATATGCCTCCAGGGATACACTACCACCTGCCGTGGCCGGCCGAGTCCGTTGTACGGCTGCGTACCACCGAGATCCGTTCCATGACCGTCAGCTTCGAGGAGACAAAGGCCGCTGAAGGGGAGAAAGCCCCTAAGGTCCCCCGAGTGCCGAAGAGCACCCCGCTGTTGACAGGGGATGAGAACCTGATACTTGCCACGCTCCTCATCCAATATACGATCACCGGGCCGAAAAGCTATCTTTACAATACCGCTAATGCCGACGAGCTCCTGAAACGGATCGTTCATGATGCGACCATTGCTCGGGCTGCGGGCACGAGCGTGGACGAGCTGTTCACCATCGGGCGGCTCAAGGTCCAGACAAAGCTCAAGGAGGAAATCCAGGCAACGACGAAGGCCTATGAGCTGGGGATTCGGATAGCCTCGGTACAGATCCAGAAGATCGGGCCCCCGGGCGAGGTTGCCGCAGCCTTCAGGGACGTCACCTCTGCGCGTGAGGACAGGCAGCAGCTCGTGCAGCGAGCTCGGGGCGATCGCAACCGGCGCCTTCCCAGGGCCCGTTCCGATGCAAACGATATCACGAGCAAGGCGGAGGCTTACGCCAACGAGGTCGTGGAGCGGGCGAAGGGTGAGGCCCAACGCTTCCTCGCTGCCTGGAAGGAATACGACAAGTCCAAGACCGTGACCTCACATCGTCTGTACCTGGAGGCCTTGGAGGAGGTCCTGCCAAAGGTCCGCAAGATGATATCGAATCCCGAGGCCGAACGGTATATCCCACCTCCCATCACACATATGGCGAAAGAGCTCAATCCCGGACAGTGGCCAGCCCCAACATCTAAAGAACCCGAACGATCATCCCCCGCCAGAAGTGAGGGACCTGCGGAAAGCATCCCTTGAAATGGTAATTTCCCCTGATCCGCTTCTTCTTATGCCCGCTTCACCGATCTGTCGATGATCAATCCTATAGCAATCTTTCCCCCAACTTAGGAGATCTCCAGGTTAACGGGAGGCGCAAGAGAAGCAAGTTTCATTTGCAAATACGTGACCAAGTAAATACAATGGCCCATCGAACCGATTGCCCTTGAAAAGCAATCGCCTATTGGGAATCCTTTCCGGAGTTGAAACACTCTGTGACAAACGGGATGAGTAGACGGGCCCTCACAGTTCAGCACAGAGGATATGTCTACCAAGTTCTGGGTCACAATGTGATGGCATTAATCGAGGGATTGTACAGGGAATAATCGTGGCCTCAAGAAAGATCGCTTTCATTGTTAATCCCAATGCGGCAATGGGGTCTACTGTCAGAGAATGGCCCCGGATCAAGGCACTGGCAACAGAGCGGCTAGGGCCATTTCAGGCCCTGCTCACGGCCGGTCCGGGAGATGCGACCAGGCTTACCCGCCTGGCTCTTCTCGAAGGCGCTGAGCTGGTCGTTTGTGTGGGAGGTGACGGGACACTTAATGAGGTGATAAATGGCTTTATGGGAGAGGATGCCCCTATTCGACCAGGGGCCATGCTGGGGTTTATTCCCCGCGGTACCGGATGTGATTTTATAAAAAGCGTTTCCATACCAAGGGAGCTGAATAAGGCACTGGATGTAATCATGGGCTCCCATGCCCGGTCTATTGATCTGGGACGGCTTAAATACAGGGGCCATCATGGTCATCCCTCCTACAGGTATTTTCATAACGTTACCAGCTTTGGTCTGGGGGGTGAGGTAGATGAACGGGTCAACAGGACCACCAAGCTATTCGGCGGTTTTATCTCATTCATCTGTGCCACCCTGATCTCCATTCTGATCTATGACAAGAAGCAAATACACCTGAAGGTGGATAATGGCTTTGACCGGACAGTCATGACCTGGAATGTGGTGGTTGCCAATGGGCAATATCACGGTGGAGGCATGTGGGTTGCCCCTGGGGCAATTGTGGATGATGGCATGTTCCATGTGACCGTGGTCGGGGATCTTACCGTGCCTGAGGTCTTCTTAAACCTCCCTAACTTGTATAATGGGAAGATCTATCAGGTCGAAAAGGTAACCACGCTTGTAGGCAAACGGGTAGAGGCCCATTCGGATCAGCGGGTTCTTCTGGACGTGGACGGAGAGCAACCGGGTCAACTGCCTGTGCTCATTGACATAGTGCCGGGAGTATTGCCCCTCATTGTAGCCCAATAGATCTCGAGGCACTATTGCCAGGGTCTTGATGTCTCTTACCTCCTCCGCGAGCTTACCCCTTTCGTCATACCCACGTTTGCCAAGTAGATCCCTGCCAGCACGAGCATGCCCCCCGGAAGAACAAACCAGCTCGGAACCTCGGAAAGCAGCAACCAGGCGAAAACAGAAGATAGCACGGGCTCGCCCAGGAAGGTCACGGAAACGAGGGAGGCCGTGACATGGGCCAAGGAATAGTTGTAGAGGGTATGCCCACCAATCGTGCATACCACTGCGAGGGCGAGGAATATGACCCAGTCCCGGCCAGGATATCCAACGAGCGGTGTTGCAGACAACCCCGCGATGGACAGCAGGACCATGGCGCTCACACCGTACACGGGAACCACATAGACCAGCGTGGAAAGGCTCTGCCGCAGGCGTCTCCCGGCCAGAAGGTAGGCGGCAAACGCAACCATGCCGAGGAGGGCCAGCAGGTCACCTGTGAGTTCATGTCCTGCCCCTGTCTTCCAGTCGCCAGCTGTTATCATGGCTATGCCACCGAGGGCGATACCTGCCCCTGCCCACTGGAGGGATTCCATGCGCTCTCCAAGGAGACGCATGGATAATATCCCAACAAGCAGGGGATGGGCGGTGACCAACAGCACGGAATTGGCCACGGAAACGTGCTTAAGTGACTCGATCCAGAACCAGAAGTGGAAGGCGAGGGCAACACCTGCGGCCACCACCTCAAAGACCTCACGGCGCGAAATCCTTGAGAGGGCCTCCCGACCATAGATGAAGAGGAAGGGGAGAAGCAGAAGGGTGGCAAAGCCTTTCCTATAGAAGGCTATGATGATTGAGGGCGCACCCGAGAACTTTATGAATATGGCTGCAAAGGAAACGTCGATGGTGGCGATAAGGAGGGCAACCCGCGGGTCGAGTACCGGTGTGTTTGTGCCCTTTAAACCCCTGCTCTTCAGCATACCATTTTGTCCTTTAGAGGGAAAATGGGTACAGCTTCATATTGCCACGTTGACAGGTATGATATGGAGAATCTTTTCCAGATCTCCTGGGGAGATCTCCGCCAGCAGCCCCCTTTTCCCTGCATTGATGTAGATCTTGGGGAGATCCATAATGGACGACTCAACGCAGACCCTGAGGGGCTTTCTTGTCCCGAAAGGGGAGATCCCGCCCACACAATACCCTGTATGCTTGTGCGCCTCCTTAGCTTCACAGGGCCTGACCGTCTTGACTCCCAGGGTCCTTGCAAGGGCCTTAGTGGAGACCTGCTTATCCCCATGCATAAGAACCAACAAAGGGCCACCCCTGTCGTCTTCCATCACAAGTGTCTTTATAACCAGGTGTTCGTTCACATGCAACTCTTTAGCTGCTGCTGTGGTTCCCCCTTTTTCCTCATACCGGTAAGGGCACAAGGAAAAATCTACACGGTGTTGTCTCAGCATCCGAATCGCCTGGGTTGCTGGAAATTTTTCCCTTGCCATTTGGGCTCTCCTTCAGCCTTTTTAAGCATAGGGGTCCGCGTCGTTTGGAATAACCCACTCCCTCCACAGCTCCGCAAGCCTTCTCTGTTTTATGGCAGAGCGGATCTGGCGCATCAATAATTCCAGAAAGTGCAGATTGTGAATGGTCGCAAGGCGCATAGCCAAAATTTCCTTGGCCATAAATAGATGTCTTAGATATGCCCTGGAGTAATTGCGGCAGGTATAGCAATTGCACCCCAGCTCAATCGGGCGAAGATCATCCTTAAACCGGGCATTAAGGATATGTATCCTGAACCGATCCTCCTTTTTGGCAAAAAATGTCCCAGTCTGTGCCATCCTCGTCGGTAAAATGCAGTCGAAAAGATCGACCCCTCGCCTGACCACCTGAAATATGTCCTCTATCTCTCCGACCCCCAGAAGGTGCCGGGGTTTATCGTGCGGCAGAAAGGGTATGGTCCACTCCAAGACCTGGTACATCTCCTTCTTTGACCTGCCAAGAGAGCCACCGATGGCATACCCGTCAAAACCAAGCCCTGCGATAAACCTGGCACTCCCCTCTCTTAAGTCTCGGTAGGCCCCGCCCTGAACGATTCCCAAGATCGCCTGAGTGCTATCAGAGGTGTGCCGGAATACCTCTAATGCGCGGGTGGCCCAGCGGTGAGTCCGCTCCATCGCCTCCCTGGTGTAATAGTAATCGTGAAACGGCGAGGTGCATTCATCCAGTACGAGGATGATATCCGCACCGAGCTTTCGCTCTATATCAACTATCCCCTCGGGCGTAAACCGATGTGCAGAGCCATCCAGATATGATATAAATTCAACCCCGTCCTCATCGACCCTTACCAGGGGTTTTTCGCTTTTTGAGCTGAAATGCCGGCCGCGGTCTCTCTGCTCAGGAAAGATCGGGGCGATTTTCCCCACACCATGCTCCTTGGCTACACCAAGGCTAAAAATCTGAAAGCCGCCAGAGTCCGTGATCAATGGACCTTCCCAACCAGTGAATCGATGTACTCCTCCCACCCTCTCTATCAGATCTTCACCCGGTTGGAGGTGGAGATGGTAGGAATTGACGATGATAACCTGGGTTCCGATCACATGAAGATCGCGCAGCGAAACAGACTTGACCGCCCCCTGAGTACCAACAGGAACGAATGAGGGGGTCTCAATAGTGCCATGACGGGTAAGGAGCTTGCCGGCCCGTGCCTCCCCATCTCTTGCTAAAAGGTCGAATGAAAACATCAGTAAAAAACAGTCACCGTACGGTGATAAGGCCTTACCTTGAACTCCTGCTCCTGGCCCATATTCCACAGGATCCAATCAATCTCGAATGCCCTCAACCGGGTGCCCATACGCTCCAGTTCCCTGCGGATCAGCTCAACCGCCCAGATAGTGTTCGCCCTGAGTTCAATCTCTTCACTGCTTCCGGCCTCAACAAGGATCTCATGATCCACCTTCTGTGCGAGGGCCCTTTCGTAATGCAAGATCCCCACATGTCGTAGCACCTGGGGTAGCTTGTAATCTGCAAAGGCAGTGAGCTTATCCATATCCGTGAAACTTCCCCAGTCTTTGCCATCAAATGCCCCATAGAGGTCCGCAGCAAATATCTGAGCCCTCTTATAGAAAAATACTGGATGATCCAGGTATTGCGCGACGTCCCGAAAGGATGATACGCCTTTCACCAACGACCTGACCAGTTTTACCGCCGAGTTTTCAGCAGCCTTCACTAATCTGCAGGCATCTCCACCATACTCCTCAAGCAGACGGTGTCCCAGTTCACTGAGGATCTGGACACGATCCCCTAAAAGTTGCAATTCCCCCCGCCCACTCAAGATCTCCTTCAGCTTACCCAAAGAGAGTTCAGCTAAATACTCCGCACTGGTAATCGGAATCCCTGATTCAACGGCCCGCTTGAGAGAGGCAGCCAGGGCATAGTATCCGGAAAGCCTTCTCGATTCGTATTCGACCTCCCAGGTAGCCTTTTCCGGTGCAGGCCAGAAGCAGAAATTGAGACTGTCCAGGACCAGAAGGTAAGAGACCGTGTCTTCACCGCTGCTACAAAGGTGGTAGGTGGAGTTCCAGGCAGGCACCTCGATCCGGCCTTCGAGCATCTTCCGGCAGAAAAGCATCAAGGCTTCCCTATCAATCCGCACCTGGCGGCTCATCTCTGCTACCTTGGTAGCTGTCTCAAGGACATCCCGCATCTTTCTGTATGAGAGGTATTATTACGATCTTCTCTTGATCTAAAAGGACTCCGGCACATCGCTTCCTGGGTCAAAGGGTAGCAAATTCTACCAGTTCTTGCAAACCCTGTCGCAAGCTTTAAATCGGGCCTTAAGCCCGCTCAAACTTAAGGGAATATCGCCGTAATGGATGAAGGCAAAGATACGTTGAGGAGGATATCGGTGATATGAGAGGCGATGAGGCAGGATCAACTATCTTACCGATTAGGGAAAGAGAGCTCGGAATCACTTGAGTTCCTCAAGGGTGGTAAGGTTTTGGTTCAGCTTTTCTAACTTGACACCCATAAGCGCTACCTTTTCCTTGACATCCTCTACTATAGGGGGGGGAGCCTGACTCAAGAAATCCTTATTAGCCAATTTCTTTCGAGATACATCCATTTCCCGCTCTATCTTCTTTATCTCTTTGTAAATCCTCTTTCTCTCATCCTCGTAATTGAGCAACCCCTTAAGGAGAACATGCACCTGGATATCGCCAAAAACGTACGTAGCAGAAGAGTCAGGTTTTTCAATACCGGAAACAATATCAATAGATTCTACCTTTGCTAGGGTGGTAATATAGTGAAGGTTATCTTCAAGAATCTGTCTCTCTCTTGACCCCTTTACATCGATGACTATCCTCACATCCCTTCTTGGGGGGATGTTCATCTCTCCCCTTATATTCCTGATACCCGCTATCACCCCTCTCAGGAGATCCATCTCCTTGATCGATTCATCATCGGAGAGGAATTCGGTAGGTTGAGGGAACTGGGCTACCATGATGCTTCCATCTGTATGCGGGAGCCTCTGCCAGATCTCTTCAGTAATAAACGGCACAAATGGATGGAGAAGCCTCACCACCCCACTCAAGAGAATCTGCATTACAGACTGGGCCACTTCCCTCCTCTTTCGATCCCTGCTATACAGCTCCAGTTTTGCCATTTCCACATACCAGTCACAAAATTCATGCCAGACAAATTGATAACAGGTACTGGCTGCATCGTTAAATTTGTAACCATCTATGTGTTGAGTTATCTGTTCTGCAACCTGCCCTATCCTGGTCATGATCCAACGATCAGCCAGGGTAAGATTCCCGTTATCTAAAGATGGGGGTCTACAATCCCTCAGGTTCATCAGGGAAAATCTGGCAGCATTCCATATCTTGTTAATAAAATTCCGGTATCCTGCTATCCTTTCTTCTGATAGTCTCATGTCTCTTCCCTGGATAGCCAATACAGAAAGGGTAAACCTGAAGGCATCGGTACCGAACCTGTCTAAGACCTCCAGGGGGTCAATTATATTGCCTTTACTTTTGCTCATCTTCTGGCCCTGTTCATCCTTGACCAGGGCATGGATATAAACATCTCTAAAGGGAACATCCTCAACAAAATGGATGCCCATCATCATCATTCTTGCCACCCAGAAAAAAAGGATATCGAAGCCAGTTACCAGCACTGAGGTGGGATAAAAGGTTTTCAGTTCATCGGTGGAATCCGGCCAACCCAGGGTGGAAAATGGCCAGAGAGCTGAGCTGAACCAGGTATCCAGCACGTCCGTTTCCTGCCGGAGGTTCTTGCTTTTGCAGGAAGGGCACACCCTGGGCTCCTCTTTGGCCACTATAACCTCCCCGCATCCCTGGCAGTACCAGGCAGGTATCCTGTGGCCCCACCATATCTGCCTGGATATACACCAGTCTCTAATATTGTTCATCCATTCGTAGTAGACTCCTTCCCAATTGGAGGGTAGTATCCTTGTTTTTCCGTCCTTAACTGCAGTGACGGCCTTATCGGCAAGGGGCCCTACCCTTACAAACCACTGTTTGGACAGAAGGGGTTCGATCATGGTCTTACACCGGTAGCAGTGGCCTACTGCATGACGGTAAGGCTCGATCTTCTCCAGCAAGCCAGAGCTTTTCAGATCATCCAGAATCCTTTCCCTGCATTCAAACCTGTCCATACCCTGATACGGGCCTGCCAGTTCATTCATGCTGCCGTCTTCATTGATAACCCTTATCCGCTCAAGTTGATGTGCATTTCCAACCTCGAAATCATTGGGGTCATGGGCAGGGGTAATCTTTAGGGCGCCGGTACCGAATTCTTTATCCACATATCTATCAAAAATAACCGGTATGGGCTTATTGAGTACTGGCAAAAGGACATAAGATCCTGACAGGTCTTTGTAACGCTCATCCTCCGGGTTCACAGCCACTGCTGTATCACCTAAAAGTGTCTCGGGCCTGGTTGTGGCCACGGTCAAATAGCCCTGCCGATCTTCAAGGGGATAGCGAATATAATAGAGAAAGCTGTCCATATCTTCATGCTCTACCTCAAGGTCAGCCAGTGCTGTATGGCATCTGGGGCACCAGTTTATGATATAGTCTCCCTGGTAGATCAAGTTTTCATCATAAAGACGCACAAAAACTTCCCTTACAGCCCTGGAAAGCCCCTCATCCATGGTAAACCTCTCTCGACTCCAGTCACAGGAACTTCCCAGCCTTTTCAGTTGATTGATAATCATCCCACCGAATTTTCCCCGCCACTCCCAAACCAGTTCGACAAATCGTTCCCGACCTATCTGATGGCGATCAGTTCCCTTTAAGGCAAGATCCTTCTCTACCACATTCTGGGTAGCGATACCTGCATGGTCTGTGCCGGGCTGCCACAGGACATTGTATCCGTTCATTCTTTTGTATCTGCACAGGATATCCTGCAGTGTATTATTGAGGGCATGGCCCATGTGTAGGCTTCCAGTTATATTTGGCGGAGGGATGACAATAGAAAAGGGGGGCTTATCTGACTTGGTACTGGCCTTAAATAGATCATTCCCTTCCCAATAATAATACCATTTCTCTTCCACTTCCTTAGGTTCGTAGGTCTTGGCCAAGACATGGTTCTCCATAGAATAGTGCTCCTTTATTGTAATTTCCCATCCTTACCTCAAAATGGATGGACATAACAATAATCAAATGGGCACAATGACATACTTGAAGATTCCTCAGATGTAGTGCCCTTGTGCCCATTTACTTGAAAAAAGCTAATAGATCAATCCTCAGGCATGATACTCTTCTTTAAGACATCTATTTCCTCCCTGATAATCTTTTCAGCTACTTCAGGTATCACCTTCCTGGCTACCTTTTCTAGAACATCACTTACTACCTTCGTTAAAATAGCCTCAATCTTTTCTTCTGAGATTGGCGGAGCCTCCTTTTTGATCGCCTTGTCTTCTTCCTCAGCTGCTTCTTGAGCCGGGGGCATTTCAGGAAAGGCCTCTTTGGCAGCCTCCTCTTTTACTTGCTCCTCCTTCTCAACCGCTTCCTCCAACAATTGTTCTTTCAGCTCTCCTATATCCTCTTCAGAAAGCACTTCCTCGAGCCCCTCATCCAGTTTAATCTCTTCATCTAAATCAAGAGAGGGTTCTGCCTCTTCCTCAGAGACCATTTCTTCGAGTCCCTCTAGTGCCTCATCCAGTTTAATCTCTTCATCCAAATCAAGAGAGGGTTCTGCCTCTTCCGTCTTTTCCATAAGAATAGTGTCTCCTTCTGCTTCCTCTTCACCTTCAGATGGATGTTCGGTGCCAAGGCCTTCCTCAATCTCTTTCTCCTCCTCAGGCGGAGTCTCTTCTTTTTTCACGCCTTCTTCTTCCGATAAAAGCTCTTCCAAGCCCTCTATTTCTTCCTCAACCGATTCAGGTGCACGGCCTTCTTCAACCACATCAACGAGATCTATGACTTTTTCCTCTTTCTTTTTTTCTTCTCCCTCTTCACCCAAAAGATCTTCATCAAAGTCAAAATCAAGGATATCTTCCTCCTCTCTATCATTTCGATCTTTTGTATTGTCGTTATCCTCGGACATGACTGTCCCCCTGTTTATGATTATTTAATGTTTATTTGTTTTTATCATATCGTAGCAAGGAGTGTCAAGGTCTTTGAAAAAGGCACTATTTCCGCCTTTTTCAGGGTCCTCCCCTTGCTCAATAGGTAGGCAAAATGACGACCTTCTCCCGCACTGTTTGATGCTTACGATCCTTTAGGTCATCGCTCCCAGTAGCTCAGAGGTTGACCATTGATTGCTGATACCTAGACCCTTCTTATATCTTAGTCAGGTTATAGCGGGCAACGGGAATAATGCTATCTGCAACCTTTCTCCTAAGGGTAATGGTGTTTATCGGGGTAAAGCGGGCCAATTTCTTCAGGCCCATCAACTGGGTTCTGAGCTCTTCACCCTCACTAAGAGCAGCAAAGACCCGCCTTGCCATCATATCCACCTGTGGGAACGTATCATTGATATAAACCTGGGTGACAGCGATATGTATTGTCGATTTCTCCTCGCCCTCCTTTTGTATCTTTTTCGAGGCCCTCAGGTATGCGCTCTCCATGGCAAAGATCTCGATGATAATATCAGCAATCAGGGCAACAATTTCCTGTTCGTCTCCGAGCTTATCCATGTATTTCTGGGTCGCTGCCCCAGCTGCCAGGAGGGCTATCTTCTTTGCCATAGCCACCATTTTCCCCTCCTTCTCAAGAATTCCCTCTTCCTCGCCCATCTCCAGCCTATAGCTGAGAAGCTCCCCAGCTACCCTTTTGATAATCTCAAGGAGGGGAAGTTCCCCCTTCATGGCAGCCCTCATAAGCATGTCCACAATTAAAAGCCGATTAATCTCATTGGTCCCTTCCCAGATGCGGTTAATTCTGGCATCCCTATAGGCACGCTCCACCGGGTTGTCCTGGATATAACCATAACCGCCCATAATCTGCACACATTCATCTGCCACATAATCAAGCATTTCCGAACCGAAGTTCTTATTTATCGAACACTCTAAGGCATATTCTCTGAGGGCCTTACCAGTCTTCTGACCCGCATCCTCTTTAGAGGGGTCAATTCCCTCTAAGGCCAGATTAAGCAGACCTGCGGTGCGATAGACCATACTCTCATTTACATATGTCTTAATAACCATCTCAGCGATCTTATGTTTTATCAGGCCAAATTCGCAGATAGCTTTCCCAAACTGGATTCTCTTCTTGGCATATTTTACACACTCGGCAATGAGAAGCTTGGCTCCTCCAACCGTGCTTGGGCCCAGCTTGTATCTACCGATATTGAGCGTATTGAGGGCTACAACATGGCCCCGTCCAATCTCGCCCAGGACATTTTCTACAGGTACCTTGACATCCTGGAAGATAACAGATCGCGTAGAGGTGCCATGAATTCCCATCTTTTTCTCTTCCTCGTCTACCGAGACACCATCCCAGTTACGCTCCACGATAAAACTGGTAAACTTTGTTCCATCGACCTGGGCATAGGTAAGGAAGATATCGGCAAAGCCTGCATTGGTGATAAACTGCTTCTGCCCATTCAGGACGTAATATCTGCCATCCTCGGATAAAACTGCCACGGTTTCTGCGGTAAGTGCATCGGATCCGTGTTCTGGCTCTGTCAGGGCAAAGGCACCGATCATCTCGCCGGTGGCCAGTCTTGGGAGATATTTTTTCTTTTGCTCCGGTGATCCAAAAAAGACGATCGGGAGACTTCCAATACCTGTCTGAACCCCATAGGCTATATCGAATGCAGGTATTCCCCGCATGATTCGCTCTACAACCAGCACAGAGCTTATAGTATCCAATCCTGCCCCCCCATAAATCTCGGGGATATCTGTCGAGAGAAGGCCGAGTTCGCCCGCCTTTCTTAAAATGCCCTTAACTAATTCCGGGTTTAGCTCCTCAAGCTCCTCCTTTCTTGGTTCAAGTTCACCCAAACCGAACTCCTCAGCTGATTTGCCGATCAGCCGCTGTTCCTCAGTAAAATCCTCCGGGGTAAACACCTCCCCCGGTAGGACATCCCTAATCAAGAACTCTCCACCCTTAAAAAGCTTTTCCCTTGCCAATTTTACCACTCCCTTCTCAATTAATAATCGCCTATCTCAAAGATAGCAGCGGCTCCCATGCCAAAACCGATGCACATGGTGACCAATCCCCACCGAAGTCTTCTCTCCTGCATTTCATAGATCAGTTGGGTTGTCAACTTCGCGCCTGTGCACCCCAAGGGATGACCTAAAGCAATGGCACCGCCATTCACGTTGGCGATCTCCTCCTGGATCCCCAGCTTCCTGATACAATAAATGGACTGGGCAGCAAAGGCCTCATTCAGCTCAATCAATTCCATCTGATCTAGGGCCATGCCGGCTATCTTGAGCACCTTGGGAACCGCCACTGACGGTCCCACGCCCATATATTCCGGTTCACATCCCTCAACGGCATAATACCGGAAGGTGGCCATGGGCTTCAGGCCTAACTCCATGGCCTTGTCCCTTGACATGAGCACAACCCCTGCTGCACCATCGCTCATCTGAGAGGAGTTCCCGGCCGTCACCGTGCCGTCTGGTTTGAAGGCCGGCCTAATATGGGCAATACCCTCCTTTGTCGTGCCAGGGCGCATGCCCTCGTCTGTATCAAAGATCACCTCCTCGAACTCAAAATGCCCGTTCGGTAATTGTCTTTGCCTTTTCACCTTCACAGGAACGATCTGACTCTTGAACCTACCAGCCTTAATCGCTGCCTCAGCCCTCTGTTGACTCCTGGCCCCGAATTCATCCTGTTCCTCACGGCTGATATTATACCTTTCCGCCACATTTTCCGCAGTGAGTCCCATACCGGTGAATGAGCCCGGTCTCATGTCCACCAAGGCTGGGTTGGGATACATCATGCCTCCTCCCATAGGGATCTGGCTCATACTTTCCACGCCGCCTGCAATCACCACATCTGAGAAACCGCACATAATCTTTTCAGCGCCAATGGCAATAGCCTGGAGCCCTGAGGAGCAAAATCTGTTTACGGTCATGCCTGGGATACGATCTGGCCAACCCATGGACATCACCAGGACCCGCCCAAGGTTGAGCCCCTGGGTAGCCTCAGGAAAGGCACATCCAATAATCACATCATCAATGAGCATCGGATCAGGGTCCCCAGCCCTTTTCAGCAGATCACCTAGCACAGCACATCCCATCTGCTCCGGGCGAGTATCCTTCAGTGTTCCTTGAGGGGCCTTTCCGACTGCTGTTCTGCAGGCAGCGACAATCACGGCTTCTCTCATCCTATCTTCCTCCGTACTGGTGTTTCTTGTGTTTGTTGAGTCTACAATGAACTCAACAAACCCTATACACACGATAAACTCTAGTTCCTGAGCGGTTTACCTGTGTTCAGCGTATGCTGAATCCTGGCATGGGTCTTTGGATCACCACACAGGCTCAAAAAGGCCTCCCTTTCCAGATCCAAGAGGTACTGTTCACTCACCTTGGTATCCGCCACTACATTCCCACCACACAGCACATGCGCCACCTTAGTAGCCACCGTCACATCATGATCAGTAGCATAGTCCTGCTCATGCAATGTCCAGAGCGCAAGCTTTATCATGGCAAGGGTGTTCTCGCCTGCAACACGGATGCCTTCCACGGGTCTGGGCGGTGTATAACCCTCCATATTCATGGCCAGAACCGTCTCCTTCGCGTCTTCTATCAGAAAATCTCGGTTAACGCTCATTTTGTCTGTCGGTCTCAGGTAACCAATCTTGACCGCCTCTGGACCGGAGGTGGATACCTTTGCCAGGGCAATGGTCTCAAAGGCCCTGGCCACAAAGGGCATTAACTCGATCTGCTTCGGGTAAATGCCTCCCTGCTGAACCTCGAAAAGGTGTTCCGTATTGCGTAGGAGCAGCTCCTTGGTCCCTCCACCAGCAGGGATTAAACCGACACTGACTTCTACAAGACCCATGTAGGTCTCCGCAGCATAGCGCACCCGATCCGCGGCCAGACAAATTTCACACCCTCCTCCCAGGGCCATACCAGCGGGTGCAGCTACAACGGGCTTGTCCATGTACTTCAGCCTCATGAATGCGTCCTGGAATGTCTTGACCATCCAAGCCAGCTCCTCCCACTCCTCCTCCTGTGCTGTGAACAGAACAAGAGGCAGGTTGGCCCCCACGGAAAAATTATCGGCGTGGTTGGCGATGACCAGGCCTTGAAAATCCTTACTCACAATGTCGACCGATTTGATGACCATATTGACAATATCATCGCCCATGGCATTCATCTTGGTATGGAATTCTAAACACGCAACTCCATCACCGATGTCAATCAGGCTTGCGCCTTTGTTCCCGGCCACCTTCTTTTCCCGATCCTTGAGGGAGGGCAAAACAATAACGCCCGGCTTGACCGGGACTTCCTCATAATCCTTGGACGCGAGGTCGTAGAAGTAGAGCCGACCGGCTTCTCTCTTGTAAAAAGACCTCTTGCCCATCTCGAGCATCTCCTCGACCCAGGCTGGGACCTGGTATGCCTTTTCCCTCATTTTTGCCACAGATTCGCTTACCCCAATGGCATCCCAGGCCTCAAAAGGTCCCATTTTCCGGCCAAAACCCCACTTCATGGCGTTATCCACATTCACGATATCGTCAGCAATCTCCGGAATCCGGTTGGCTGAGTAGATGAGGCCTTCTGTCAAAGTACGGAAGGTGAACTGGCCTGCAAGGTCATCAGCATAGTAAAGCGACTTGATCCTTCCAGAGGTCCCTGAAATCCCCTTCGCCGCTTCCAGGGAAGCCAGCTTTACCTTTACCTGGGGGCTATACTCCAGGGTATGGTAATCCAGGGAAAGGATCACCCTTTTGCCTTCACGATCCACTGCCTTTTTGTAAAACCCCTGCTTGGCCTTTTCCCCAAGAAGCTTCTTCTCAATCATCTGTCTAATGAGATCCGGGGGCCTGAACATCTCCCGTTCTTCGTCGTTAGGCGCTCCTTCGTATACATTCTCTGCAACATGAAGCAGGGTATCAAGGCCCACCAGATCTGCTGTCCTGAAGGAGGCGCTTTTGGCATTGCCCACCACACGTCCGGTTAGCTCGTCCACAGCTTCGATTGTCAATCCCAGGTCCATCATCGCCTGTAACACGCAAAACATGCTATAGACCCCGATTCGGTTGGCTATAAAATTCGGCGTGTCCTTGGCATAGACGATCCCTTTTCCAAGGCCCCTCTCACACGCTTCGGCCAAGGCCTGAATAACCTCAGGAAGGGTGTCGGGCCCTGATACGATCTCTAGGAGTTTCATATATCGCGGCGGATTAAAAAAATGGGTAATGGCAAAATACCTTCGAAAGTCTTCCGACCGGTCTTCACACAGAGCCTTGGCCGATATACCGGAGGTATTGGATGTAACGATGGTTCCAGGCCTCAAAACCGCTTCAATCTTCTCAAAGACGCTTTTTTTGATGTCCAGCCTTTCCACCACTGCTTCAATGATCCAGTCCACATCGCCTAACCATCCTATATTGTCTTCCATGTTGCCGATGGTAATCAGCTGAGCACTTTCTGGCACATAGAAGGATGCCGGTTTCGACTTCAGTGCCGTGTCCAACCCGTTTTGTGCCAGCTTATTCCTGAATCCTTTACTCTCCTTGGTAAGCCCCTTTCTCTTATCATCGTCCGTCAATTCAGGGGGAACAATATCAACAAGAATTGTCTCGAAGCCCACATTGGCTAACTGTGCGGCAATAGTCGCGCCCATTACTCCGGCTCCGAGCACCGCACACTTTTTGATGGCCCTACTCACAAATAGACCTCCTTCTTTCCCTACAATTATTCACCATTTATAGGTAACTTTGGTATGCAATAAGGCTGGTTACAATAGAAGAAAAAACAATGGATGAATCGTCATTCATTTTTTGAAAACTACCACCCACAAACATTGAAGTCAAACAAATTCTGGGAACTCCCCCCGGGAGAATAATCTCGTTTTCTGCTGGACTCAAGGTTCAGGAAAAATCCATCCCTTTAATCCTTAGGGTTTACCTACTGTCTAAATATTGCCTTGCAATTTAAAAGAAGGGTTGATAAGGAATGTTGGTAAAGCAGTAAGACCGTAAAAGGGTAGAAATATGGATGGAAAACCTAAGGAAGTGGCCCTAGAAAGGCTCCGGGGATTGTGTGACCCAGATTCTCTTGGTGTTCAATCTACTAGAGAAATAAATAAAAGGAAGCAACTGTTGGTGGCTCAGGATAAGGCAGTCAAGGGCATTAAATTTGGGCTCAAGATGCCAGGAAATGACTATAATCTGTATGTAGCCGGACCAGACAGGACCGGCCAGACCTTTATCGCCAAGACATACATTGAGAAAATAGCCAAAGAGGACCCGCCACCCTCAGACTGGTGCTATGTATACAATTTTCATGAGCAAGATACGCCGAAATTTCTTAAATTGAAAAGGGGTATGGGCATAAGATTAAAAAAGGACCTATCTGAGTTCATAGAAGAGGTGAAGACAGAGATACAGGATGTCTTTGAAAGCGAGGATTATAGTAAAGAAAAGGAGGCAATATCAAAAATATTTGATACCAAGAGGAACGAGCTGATCTCCCTGCTGGAAAAAAAGGTAAACAAGGAGGGGTTTATCCTCAATATTAGTCAGGTGGGAATGATGATAATGCCATCAAAGGATGGCAAACCAATGGATGACGAAACTATAGGTGCCCTGCCAAAGGAAGAAAGAAAAAGGCTCCAGAAGGTAAGCCAAGAATTGCAGAAACAGATGAAGGAGACGATGAGGACCATTAGGAACCTTGATAGGGGACTAAAAGAAAAGATCAAGGGCCTTGATAACAAGATCGCCCTTTACCGTGTCGGACTGCTTATTGAGGAACTTGAGACAAAATATAGGGATCTGCCAGAGGTACTAGATTATCTCAAAGGAATGAAGGGGGACATTATCCTTAATATAGATAATTTCAAACAAAAACACCCAATCCATCAAGGCCCTTTTTTCATGCCCCAGATCGAACCCTCATTCAATCGATATGAGGTGAATGTCTTGATTGACAACTCAAAATGTAAAGGGGCTCCAGTTATAGTCGAAACCAACCCTACCTATCTTAATCTATTTGGCAGAATAGAGAAGCAGTCACAGTTTGGTGCCCTGTTTACAGATTTTACCATGATAAGACCCGGAGCCCTGCATAGGGCGAATGGCGGTTATCTCGTTATCAAGGCCATGGATTTGCTGCGTAGTCTTGGATCTTGGAATGCCCTGAAGAGGGCGATTAAAAATAAGGAGATTAGGATTGAGGATCTGGCAGAAGAGATAGGATTTATATCAACAAAGACCTTAAAACCCATCCCTATTCCTCTAAATATCAAGGTCGTACTGATAGGCGATCCTCATATATATCATCTTCTCTATTCCTTTGACAGCGATTTTAAGAAGATGTTCAAGGTCAAGGCCCAGCTTGATGATAGTATAAAAAAGACCAAAAGACAGATTAAGAATTATCTTTTCTATATTGCCAAGGCATGTGAAGAGGAACATTTACTGGACATTGATAAAAAAGGTCTGGCCAGAATCGTAGAGTATGCCTCTGAATTAGTGGGAAATCAGCGAAAAATGTCACTGAAACTGCCAGAAATAAAAGATTTGGTGGTAGAGGCCAACTTCTGGGCCAAGCAACGGGGAAGAAAGTCCATTGAATCAACCGATATTGAAAGGGCCATTGATGAAAAGAGGCAGAGATCAAATCTCATGGAGACGAAAATCCAGGACATGATTGAAGAACAGACCCTCAATATCCAGACAAAAGGGCAGGTTATAGGCCAAGTAAATGGCTTGACTATTTACGACTTGGGTGACTATGTGTTTGCCAAACCGATAAGGATAACCTCTACGGCTACACCCGGCAAGGAAGGAATAGTAGATATTGAGCGGGAGGCCAAAATGAGTGGAAATATACATACCAAAGGCATCCTGATTATGGAAAGTTATCTGAAAAATAAATATGCATTGGACAAGCCCCTCGCCCTTTCGGCCAGCGTTACCTTTGAGCAAAGCTATGGAATGGTTGATGGAGACAGTGCCTCGGCTGCTGAACTTTTTGCTATTCTGTCCTGCCTATCAAAGAAACCAATACGTCAGGGGATTGCTGTTACGGGTTCTGTAAGCCAGTTAGGTGAGTGTCAGCCTATTGGTGGTATTACCAGGAAGATAGAGGGTTTTTTCGATGTCTGTAAGGCCAGAGGTCTGACCGGGGACCAAGGCGTTATTATCCCAAAAAGAAACATAAACGATTTGATGCTGAGGCAAGAAGTTGTAGCTGCCGTAGAAAAGGGTAAATTTCACATCTATGCCATTGAAAATATGGATGAGGGAATTGAGATTCTAACCGGTGTGAAGGCAGGGAAAAGAGATAGGAAAGGAAATTACCCGAAGAATACCCTGAATTATCTGGTCACTGAAAGATTAAGGATAATGAGCGAGTCAATCAAAGAGTCGGAACAGAAAACAAAGAGAAGGGTGAAGAAAGGTAAGCGTTCAGCAAACCGCCATCATCAAGATAAAAAAGGACAATCCAGCAGCAAGCTTCTTTGACACCAGGTGGATCATTGCTTTTGCCGAAATTACATGGCTTCACCATGAATGATCTTTTGAAAAGCTAGCTGCACATAAAAACAGCTCTTTAAAGTTTCATTGGGGGTTATTGTATTGACAATCGACCCCCTGTAATTATAATGAACACCCATGCCGGAGTGGTGAAACTGGTAGACGCAGAGGACTCAAAATCCTCCGGGCCTCGCGCCCATGTCGGTTCGATTCCGACCTCCGGCACCAGGGATCTCGACTCGTAATGAAGGTCTTCTATCTGATCGGTAACGATTAAAAACCGAGCAATGTCTTTTCAGGCTCCAATCAATCTTCTCAGGAAAGGATTGATCACTGAACCATACTTTGCTCGGCTGACCTTAATGGC
Organism: Deltaproteobacteria bacterium; assembly: GCA_020349945.1. Lineage (GTDB taxonomy): Bacteria > Desulfobacterota > DSM-4660 > Desulfatiglandales > B25-G16 > JABXJZ01. Next base: position 678,703 of record CP070704.1, on the reverse strand, counting down.
AATCGCCTCGCCTCATAAACTTTTTCAGTCATCTTTTCGGTCGGAGGTATCAGCTTAGCAAGGGCCATCACTAATTTTTTCCCAGCCTGGGAAATTCCTCTCGGTGTCATCCTCAAAAATCGATCAAATAACTAGCTTAGCCTCTCAGCACCTCATAAATTCCATGTAAGGCTTCAATTATCTCTTTTGATACAGGTATTCCCCTTCCAAAAGTGATTAAAGGTTCACATGGTAATGGAAAACAAGGTCCAGCAATAAACAGGTGCTCAAAGGGAGAATATGTTCTGAAGGCCAGATATTGATACAGACAGGGGTCGTGATGATACGCACGATATACAAGATATATTTTAGTAAAATCCTATGCTATAAATAAGCTTTGTAGTAGATTCCTAAAATAGATTGCGTGCCTTTGTAAAACCAATTTTTGACATTTTAGAACAGCCTCAAAATAGGAACATGGGACTAAAGAAGGGGAATTAGTGAGAAGGTTTCTCGTCGATAAAATTATTCCGACAACCGGCCTTGTATCCATCACCGGCAAGGAGGCCACACATATTAGCAGGGTTTTGAGAATGGAAAAAGGTGATACGCTGGTTATTATGGATGGCAAAGGGAACTTATTCGAATCAACAATAGAAAACATACATTACAAAGAGGTAAAGGTAAAAATCAACAAGGGTATTCCACCTCTCCCCTCCTCGCCAATAGAGATCAGCCTGGGCCAGGCCCTTATTAAATCTCACCCTATGGATTATCTGATCCAGAAAACAACGGAATTAGGGATAAGCTCAATCGCTCTTTTCTATTCAGAAAGAACGGTGATAAGGTCAAAACCAGACCATCTAAGAAATAAAATGGATCGTTGGATGGAAATAATGAAATCGTCCTGCAGACAATGTGGTAGAGCGACCCTCCCAACCTTAAATCCTCCTTTACCCTTTGAAGAAATTATTAAGAATGCGCCAGGCAAAAAGACCTTACGGATCTTGTTGTGGGAAAATGAAGACAAGACAGATCTCAAGAAAGTCCTCAGATCCACACGCCCACTACCTCATATCTTGACTATGGTAGGACCTGAAGGAGGTTTCACCGGGAACGAAATCAATCTGGCAAGACAGGCCGGCTTTAAAATAGTATCTTTAGGAAAGAGAATCTTACGTACGGAAACAGCAGCTGTGTCACTAGTATCAATTATCCAATATGAATGGGGGGATTTAAACGTAAGCTTTTGACAAGAGATTAAAAAAAGCCCCTTATGAGCAAATCAATAAGGGGTACGAAAAGTTCCGGCGGCGACCTACTCTCCCACGCAGTCTCCCACGCAGTACCATCGGCGCTGAAGAGCTTAACTTCCGTGTTCGGGATGGGAACGGGTGTTTCCTCTTCGCTATTGCCACCGAAATATCTTATGCGCCGATATTGTTACAGTTAGGAAATAAAAGGTAGATAATTATGGCCAAGCCTCACGACCTATTAGTACTAGTTAGCTCAGTACATTACTGCACTTACACACCTAGCCTATCAACCTTGTAGTCTTCAAGGGGTCTTCAGTCCCGATGTCTCCATCGGGAGGGATATCTCATCTTGAGGT
>CP070704.1:643242-677012 GCA_020349945.1 Deltaproteobacteria bacterium | reverse complement strand
CGGAGCTCATCAAGGTCACGGTTGGCAGCGCATACCCCATGGATGAGCCGGAGTGTATAGAGGTCAAGGGCAGGGATCTTGTCACCGGCATACCAAAGATACTGACCATCGATTCAGAGGAGGTCAGAAATGCCATATCCGAGCAGGTAGAGACCATTGTTGAGACCGTGAGGATTGCCCTGGAGCAGACCCCACCTGAGCTATCAGCTGATGTGGTGGATAAGGGCATTGTCTTAGTTGGAGGCGGGGCCCTTCTTAAGAACCTCGATGTCTTGCTCAGAGAGGAGACACGCCTGCCGATCACTATCACAGATGACCCACTGAGCACTGTTGCTATAGGGGCAGGAAGGGCCTTGGATAATCTGTCGGTTTTAAGGGAGATCATGATAAAGTAATTGAAAAGTTCGGGTTTAAAATAATTGACCATTTTTCCAGAGCATAGGCCGAAATGGGTTTTTTATATCTTCGTTATCTTATCCCTAATCTTGCTGTCTCTTAGCAGTGGCAGGGGGCAAGATTGGAATCCGGCAGAAAAGATCGCTGTCGAGATGACCGCCCCATTTCAAAGATTTTTTGTGGGGACAATCTCCGTAGTTAGGGGTATATGGAGAGACTATTTTTCCTTGGTTGAAACACGCCAAGAGAATTTACTCCTCAAAAAAGAGATAAACCTCCTCAAGCTCGAAAATAGTAAGTATCAAGAGCTCTTGTTGGCTAATCAGCGCCTGCGGAACCTCCTAAACTTTCAAGAGAATACGAATGAGCCTCTTTTGGCGGCAAGGGTGATCGGGTGGGATTCAAGCGGGTTGTTTAAATCTATCATGATAGATAAAGGGGAAAACGATGGTCTTACGATAAACATGCCGGTTGTTAATTCAGAGGGAGTTGTCGGAAGGATAGTTTCTGTCTCCCCTAATTACGCCCAGGCATTATTGATTACAGATCAAAACAGTGCTGTTGACGGGTTGGTTCAGAGGTCAAGGGGGAGAGGGATGCTAAAAGGAAGCGGATCAAACGAATGTTATTTGGATTATGTGATAAAAACAGGTGAGATAAAAGCAGGCGACACTATTGTAACCTCAGGGTTGGGAAGGGTATTCCCCAAGGGTCTTTATCTGGGTAAGGTTAGAAAGATTACTGATTCGCCCAATAAGCTATTCAAGGATGTTAGGGTAATCCCCGCTGTGGAGTTCTCTAAGTTAGAGGAGGTTCTCATAATTTTGAGATCAGGTTTTGTGCCTTTAAGAGAGCCTGAGATGCCATAAGCGACATAGCTAATCTTATCGCGGTAGTGGAGTGGGTATTAGGGTTAATTTAGGGCTAGGGAAACAGAAAAATGTATTTTTCCATGCCTTAATCTGGCTAACATGCGGGATCGTTGTAATTTTAAGGGGGGGCATAACCCATCTTATAGGGATTGAATGGGTTGATATCGATCTAATTCCTATCTTCCTCATATATCTCATCGGCCAGGATCAAAACTTTAGGGCCGGTTGTCTGGCTTTTTTTATGGGGGTGCTGACAGACATATTCGCTCCATGTCAGCTTGGTTTGTTTGCTTTTACCTATTCTGCTATCCTTCTTGGAGTTAATTACTGTCGCCAGTTTTTGGATTTCACCAAAATCAGGACCTCAATGTTATTGGTGGCCTTTTTTGTTGTGGCTAAGTGGTCCCTTCTCCTTATTATCATGAGCATTTTCCCTTTAGGGCAACGCATCCCTTCGATAAGCTTTATTTCGGTATGTATTTCTGCTCTCATAACAGGCATGATTGCCCCATTTTTGTTCTATTTCCTAGATCTGGTAAGAGGAAAAGAGAATCGAGATTATGCCTAAAAGGAGGCACCTCTGGTTTGTTTATCGTTATTTTTTGATGGCTTATCATGGTAGGTCGTTCAGGTTTTGATTCCGTAGAGACAGAGATTTATCAGAAACGCCTAACAAGGTTAACATTCTTTGTCCTTATTCTATTTGGCGTTTTGTTTGTAAGGTTGTGGTCTTTACAGATCATTAATGGGCCCAAATATAGGATACAATCAGAAAATAATAGAATAGACTTAAGGGACGTTTTACCCTATAGAGGATCAATCTTTGACAAGAATGGTCAACTACTAGTCGATAATAGGCCTTCATTTATCTTGGGTGCGATTCCAGGGGAAGTCAGAAACCTTGATGGTTTGATAAAAGATCTGGGCAGATTGATCGAAATCGATAGCCTAACCGCTAAAGAGAAGACAAAAAGTGCCCTAAGATGGAATCCATTTAATCCGGTTTACATAAAAAAGGACCTTACAAGGGATGAGTTAGCCAGAATAGAGACTAACATCTTTAGCATGCCAAGTGTGATTATAGAAGCGAAGCCTAGAAGGCATTGCATATACAATACCCTCGCTGCCCATCTCATTGGTTATCTTGGGGAAATTGATAGAGAACAGCTTGCTGGGCAGGAATATAAGGAAAATAAACTTGGCGATTTTGTCGGTAAGTGTGGCATAGAGAAGAAATGGCACCGACATCTGAATGGCAGTAGGGGAGGGCAACAGTATGAGGTAGATGCCTCAGGGCGAATACTGAGAGTGCTTTACCAAAAGGCGGCAGAGCCAGGGTTTAATGTTTTTCTTACGATAGATAAGGATCTTCAAATGTTGGCCGAGAGATCCCTCAATGGTAAAGTGGGTGCTATTGTTGCCATGAATCCAAGTAGTGGAGAGATATTAGCTATAGCTAGCGCCCCGGCTTTTAATCCCAATGATTTTGCGAAAGGGATGGATAAGAAAGGATGGGAAAGATTGATCTCTAATCCCCACTTTCCGTTACAGAATAGGGTGATCTCAGGACAGTATCCACCAGGTTCTCTTTTCAAGGTAGTGGTAGCCTTGGCAGGATTAGAAGAAGGGATAATTGATCCCGATGAAGAGATCTTTTGTGGAGGAAGTTATAGTTTTCAAGGCAGGACATATCGCGATTGGAAAGAGGGAGGGCATGGTTACGTTGATTTACACAGGGCGTTAGTTGAGTCATGTGACGTCTACTTTTATCAAGTGGGGCAGGCGCTGGGCATTGATACCATTGCAAAGTATGCCAAAAGGCTTGGCCTAGGCTGTTTGACAGGCCTTGAATTAGGAGATGAGAAACCAGGCCTTATTCCAGATAGGGCCTGGAAGTTAAGGCGATGGCATGTTCCATGGCAGGAAGGGGAGACATTGTGTGTGTCTGTTGGACAAAGCTTTATCCTTGTGACGCCTATTCAAATAGTAAGATTTATATCAGCCCTTTTTAATGGGGGGGATCTGTTGAGGCCACAGGTAACGAAATGGATAGGGGGAGAGGATAAGAACGGGGTTTTTCAATTGAAGCCTGATATGGTAAGGCGCTGGAGTCTAAGAAAAGAAAACATGGAACTGGTAAAAAAGGCCCTTATCGCTGTTGTGAATGAGCCTCATGGAACAGGAAAGAGCGCAAGGCTTGATCAGATAAGGGTGGCTGGTAAGACAGGTACTGCGCAAGTAATTGCTTTACCCGCGGAAGAGAGCTCCGTAGAAGAAAGAGATGTTCCATATGAATTTAGAGATCACGCATGGTTTGCGGCTGTTGCCCCTGCTGAAAATCCATTGATAGCGTTAGCCATTCTTATAGAGCATAGTGGTCAAGGAGGAAGCATAGCGGCACCCATCGCAAGAGATATACTAGAAAGTTATTTTGATAAGTTGAGGCCTGAGCAGGAGAAAGGGAGATTTTGGGAGGCGCATGAAAGGAGTACCAAGCTGGAATGTTCGATCGTCGATTGATCAATAACTTTGACTGGATACTTTTAGCTATATTGATATTGATAGGGTTGCTGAGCATCTTTAATCTTTACAGTGCTACCTACACGATTAGATCTATGGGGCAGAGCCAGATTTACGTTAGACAAATCTGTTGGTTTGGAATAGGTTTCTTGATTCTTCTTTTGATGACAACTTTTGACTACCATATTCTAGGTCGGCTTGCTTATCCATTGTTTTTTATCACCGTGATCTTTCTGTTCGCTTCCCTCAAGATGGGCAAGGTTACACATGGCTCTCAGCGCTGGTTGAGTTTTGGTTATTTTTCTGTCCAACCTTCTGAGATGGTGAAGATATCTCTTGTTGTTGTTCTCGCTAAATATTTTTCTGAACTAGAAAGGATGGGAAATTACCGAGTTAGGGATTTATTGAGACCGTTAACCTTGATTGCCGTCCCTTTCGTTATCATAGTCCATCAGCCTGACCTGGGAACGGCTCTGATGTTACTCATAGTTTCCTTCTCAATTATTATCTTTGTTAATGTAAACTGGAAGTCAATGCTGATATTTTTATTCACGGCACTTCTTTCAGCGCCCTTTTTTTGGATCATCCTCGAGGAATACCAGAAGAGACGCATAATAGCATTTTTAAGGCCTGATCTGGATCCCTTAGGTGCCGCCTATCATGTTACCCAGTCGAAGATCACTATTGGTTCAGGCCTTCTTTGGGGGAAAGGCTTTCTTAAAGGGACCCAGACAAGGTTAAATTTTCTTCCACAACAACATACCGATTTTTCGTTTTCTGTTTTGGCAGAGGAGTGGGGCTTTGTAGGTTCTGCACTGCTCTTGTTGCTGTACTTATTCTTAATACTATGGTGCCTCAATATAGCCAAAAATAGCAAAGATAAGTTCGGCGCCCTTATTGTCGTAGGTATTGCTGCATCGATTTTCTGGCACGTAGCTATAAATGTCAGCATGGTAACCGGTTTACTCCCAGTAGTCGGAATACCATTGGTTCTGTTTAGCTATGGCGGATCGTCTGTAATTTCCACTATGGCTGCTATGGGCTTGATAATGAATATAAGTATGAGGAGGTTTATGTTTCAGGAATGATATTAGGCAAGGCTGAGATTTTCGAAGGTCATCTGATGGCTATAATTTTTCTTGCCATCACTGAGAGGGCCGTGCTATTAAGCCGCGGGCGGATATTTAAAGGAGGTATCAACCGATGAAGAAACCAAAGGATGAGATAAACGCCTTTTTAGGCAAGGACACAGAATTTGAGGGCAAGCTTTCCTTCACTGGAGCTGTCAGGATCGATGGAAAGTTTTCTGGCGAAATCTTTTCTAGTGGAACCTTGATAGTAGGGGAAAGTGCAATTATAAAATCCCAGATACATGTTGCTGATATGATAATAAGCGGGGAGGTTCAGGGGGATATATTTGCAGAAAAGAAGATCGAGATTAATGTCCCAGGCAAACTTATAGGCAATATTCAAACCCCAAAATTGGTTATTAAGGAAGGGGTTATCTTTGAGGGAAGTTGCAAGATGCAAGATCTGGGAGAGGAGATAGAGAAGGATCTTGCCGTATCTCCAACGAAAACGGAAGGCCTTTCCGTTTTGAAATAACGACCATTTTTCTCTTAGTAAGATCTTGGCACGCGATTGAGGTTTAGGTTGATCCTAGAATCGTTACAGAGGATAAAGAAGGCAGAGACTGAGGCAAAAGAGAGGATAGAGAAGGCCAAAGGGGAGGCCATTGCGGTAGCTGAGACAGCGAGGGCACAAGCAGAGAAATTGTTGGTGGAAAGGATGAGAGATGCGCAAAGGCAAGCAGAGAGAATGAGGGAAGATGCTGGAGATGAGGCAAGGAAGGTGTGCCAGGATATAGCCAGTGAATGGAAAAGGGAAATCGAGCAACTTAGGAAAGAGGCCCAAAAGAACCTAGGGAAGGCTAAGAAATTCATTTTGCGTTCATTATTGAGTTGAGATTATGCTAAGACCAGCCCGGATGAAGAGGATAGAAATACTCGTATTAGAGGGCTATAGATATGAAACAATTAAAAGGCTGCAGGAGCTCGGTACTATCCATCTTAATGATTATTCTGAAAAACTCGCTGACCCTCATTGGAACAACCTGCTAAGACCTCACCCTTTCTCACCAAATATCAGAAACATAGCTGCACAAAATATCACGGTAAATCGCTTTCTAGATCTTTTTGAGCGCTATGAACCTGAACCAAAGGAGGGTTTTATAAAGGGAATTTTTGCCCCGCTGCCGCCGAAAAAGCTTGAAACCAGAGAGATCTACGGTAGGGAGCTTGCCGATAGCGTTGACGAGATTATAGAAAAGATCAAAGAAGAGGTAGAAGGACCTGTTAGCGAGATAGAGAAGATTGAAGAAGAGACTTTAGAATTAGAGAGGGTTAGCGGATTATTGGACCTGATTTCACCCTTAGAGATAGATCTAGCAGATATTGGAGATTCAGATTTTTTATCTGTATTTTTAGGTATTGTACCAAAGGAGCAGATAGAAAATATAACGGAGAGCTTAAGGGATTTGACTGATGATAGCTTCTACCTCGAGGCAAGGGATGCATCTGGGAACAAGTTAGTAACAATAGTAATCTGCCTTAAAGAACAAGCCTCGCTGGTATTAGCTAATCTTCGCCGAATGAATTGGGAAAGGGTTGAAATAGAGGGCCAGCAAGGAAAACCAAAAGAGGCAATAGATTCCATTACTAAAAGATTGATGGCATTAAACGAGGAGAAGATAAGAACAGAGGCGACCCTGGTTGATATAGCTAAGAGATGGCGGGATGAGGTTCAAAAGTACCAGGAATTGTTAATGATTGAGAAACAGAGAGAAGAAAGCCAGAATAAGCTTGCAAAGATGCAACATGTTGTGGCTATTGAGGGTTGGGTTCCGAGACACTCAGCTGCAAGAGCTGCTCAGGAGATAAGAGAGGTCTGCCGGGAGGCATGTGTGGTTGAGCTGTCGGATCCAGAGGAGAGGGATAATGTGCCAGTACAGCTAAAAAACCCTCGGTTCGTCAGGAGTTTTGAGCTGTTAACGCGCCTTTATGGGTTGCCGGCCTATAATGGCGTAGATCCAACCCTATTTTTAGTTCCGGGTTTCCTCCTGTTTTTTTCAATCATGTTAACCGATGCACTGTATGGGGTAATAGCCCTTTTTTTGGGTCTATCAATAATACGCGGGGGAGGAAGATATAATCAGACAATAAGGGATGGAGGAATCATCCTTTCATCAGCAGGAGTTACTACAATTATTATAGGCGCACTTTCTGGGGGATGGTTTGGTGGCTTTGGGCGCAAGTTATCGGTATTGGCAGGTATGCAGGTATTTGATCCTATGGTTCATGTTACTGCCTTTTTGTTAATTGCCTTAATTATTGGTCTCCTCCATGTAAACACCGGTGTAGTGATTAATGTTTTGGATAATCTTAAAAGGCGACAGAGATGGAAGGCCGTTAGTGAAAACCTCTGGTTCCTATTTGTCCAGCCGGGCCTTTTTTTATTTTTAGTCGGCTACAAGTCAGTAGGCCTAATATTTATAGTGGCGTCCCTCATATTACTTTTAATGGGACATAAGGCCATGGCCATGTTTAAAGTAACTGGATTTATGGGGGATATCCTCTCCTATGCCAGGCTAATGGCCTTGGGGTTGTGTACAACAGGAATAGCAATGACAGTTAATGTACTCTCCGGCATGCTTTACATGGTTGGTTCAATAGGGGTAATCCTCGCGGTTATTGTCTTTTTTATCGGGCACCTGTTCAATTTTGTCATTAACGCCATGAGCAGCTTTGTTCATGGACTTAGATTGCATTATGTAGAGTTTTTTACAAAATTTTATGAAAGTGGGGGAACACAGTTCACACCCCTTGAGATGAAGGTTGGAATTGTAGAGATTAAATAATACTACAGCGGGATTTTTATCTTTATGACAGCTCACTAAGTAAGCCACTTTGAGGTGATTCGACCAATTTTCTCTTCCTTCCTCGTAACCACGAGGAATATGGCCCGCCATGGGTGGATCGCCTTGTGAAGACATCCCCAGCACAGCATTTAAGGAATGCCGTTGTAGTAATAAGAGGGAGGTATTGTTATGGAATTATCGATGGGAGTAATTTTAGCAATTATGGGGGCAGCAGTTTCTATGGGTTTGGCTGCCATTGCCTCCGGCATCGGAGTTGGTTTGGCTGGTGTTGCAGGGGCCGGTGTTATATCAGAGGATCCGAGAAAGTTTGGGCCTGTATTAGTTCTCCAGGCCTTACCGCAAACACAGGGAATTTATGGTTTCCTGGGTGCTGTTTTGATTCTTATAGGGGTGGGTGTACTTGGCGGAGAGATCAAGGAGATCCCTATTGGGATGGGTTACGCCGCCCTTGGAGGAGGGATCGTTGTCGGTTTAAGTAGTTTTACGGCAATAGCCCAGGGCGCTATATCTGCCAGTGGCATGGGTGCTGTAGCGAAAAGGCCAGAAACCTTTGGTCAGGCAGTTGTCCTTGCTGTCATGGCAGAGACCTTTGCTATTTTTGGTCTCCTGATAGCTATCCTGATCTTTGTAGGATCCAAGATTATGGGCGGATAAATAGAATACGTATGCCGGGGTGCTTTTCTGTTTAATAGAGGGCAATTATGTCAGATGAAGGTGTTGATAAAATAATATCCCATATAGAGGCCGAGGCCGAGAAGGAGATATCTGAGATACTTCTTAAGGCCCAAGAAGAGGCCGGTAAGATCAGGAAGGCTGCTCAGGAGAAAGCAGAGAGGCAGACTGAGAGAATTCTCTCAAATGGCAGGAGAGCCGCATCGCTTGAGGGAGAAAGAATCATTGCCGAAACCAAACTTGATGTTCGAAGAAAGAGGATGGATGCCCAGGAAGAAGCAATTGCTGCTTCATTTGAGGGGGCCAAAAAGGCCTTAGGAGAGTTAGCCGAGAAGGGGAAGCGGGATAGTTTTGTATATAAGAATATAATGTTTAACCTGATTGGTTCTGCCTCTGAGGTTGTTGCCGGAAGCAAACTGGAGTTGGCCTTTAACCAGAGGGACAGCAGAACCTTCAACAAGCGTATGTTGGGAGAATTAACTACATTTGTCAAGAAAAGGACAGGGAGAGACATCTCTTTGACCAGAACTGATAAGACCATAAAGTGCCTCGGAGGCGTAGTTGTGAGGGATTTGGAGAAGCAGGTGGAGGTTGACAACACCCTTGAGGCTAAATTGAACCGGCTGAAAGAGAGCATAAGGGTAGATGTGGCTAAGATCCTCTTTGGCGATAGGCTATGATTCGAGATGCTCTTTCATATCTGTATGTTAATGCAAAAGTAATGGCAAAAGAGGGCAAGTTTATTTCTCCAGCGAGGTGGGAGGATCTATGGGGATGTAAATCTCCTGGAGAGATAGCCTCACTTTTAGAGGGAACAGATTATTTCCCTTATTTATCAGAAAGGGCAATTAGTGAGGCCAGGGAATTAGAGAATGCCATTCTAAAGGAATTCTCCTCGTTAGGGAGGGAGATCTCCAAGATTATTCCTAAAGGGGCATGGTTGATAAAGGAATACCTCTTGAGAAAGTGGGATGTTATCAATTTGAGAACGGTTATGAGGGGGATACAGGGAGGTTTAAGGAAAGAAGAAATACTAGATTCCTTTGTTGAGGGAGGTGAGTTAGACTTTATGTTTTTTAGGGCCCTCACTGATGCAGAGGGCATGGATAGCTTTGTTGGCCTCTTGGCAAAAACCCCTTACCAGTCTTTAAAGGATGGTGTGGCAAGATATCATGTGGCTAAAAACCTATTTTTTTTAGAGGCTGCGTTGGATAAGATTCTCTGGGAAGATCTATGGATAAAGGTCTTGAACCTAAAGGGCATGAAGGAATTCGGAGATTTTATAGGGACAAGTGTTGAAACGCATAACCTTAAGATTATTCTGAGGGCAAAAGATAACGGCCTCCCCTTAGAGGATATCGAGCCCTTTTTGATCCATGAGTGCACATTGTTGAATGAACTGCTTCCCGCTTTTGACGAAGAGGATCTGCCCGGCCTCATATCCCTTCTGGAAGATACCATATATCTTGAACCTCTTTTACGTGCTCTGGCTGAGCATGAAAGAACCAGTTCTATTTTATCCTTTGAACAGGCCCTCGATAATATGGTGGTTAGAAAGGCAGAAGACATTAGGAAAAAGAAGCCGTTCGGCCTAGGGCCTCTTATTGGGTTTCTTGTGTCAAAGGAGAAAGAGGTAGGGAATCTTTTGGCCATTGTTAGGAGCACCGAGGTTGCTCTGAATAGGGATGAAATCAGAGAATCACTCATTAGGAACTGATGGAAATCGCCTTAATCGGAGACAGGCATACAGTCTATGGCTTTAGGCTCGCAGGTATAAGGAGAACCTTGCTGATGGAGGATATCAGGCAGGAAGATGTCAGAGGGATACTGAAGGGCCTATTTGACGAGGGTATCGGCATAATATTGGTTACCGAAAAGGTAGCTGAGCAGATAAGGAGTATATTAGAAGAGGTGAGTAGATTTAGGAAGGGCATAATGCCTATAGTTGTGGAGATCCCGGATAGCAGTGGTCCCATGGTCAAAAAGATCGACTCCATGCGGAAGCTTATTAAAAGGACTGTCGGATTCGAGACGGCATAGCAAGGAAGAAATGGCAGATCATAAGATAGGAAAGATCAAGAGTATTGCTGGTCCACTGGTAATCGCTAAAGACATGAGAGGTTGCGAGATGTACGAGGTTGTCAGGGTGGGCCAGGAAGGCCTGATGGGAGAAACAATAAAGCTCATAGAGGATTTGGCCTATATCCAGGTTTACGAGGATACTACTGGCCTTAAACCAGGGGAAGAGGTCGCAAGAACAGGTGCTCCCCTATCAGTGGAACTTGGTCCGGGAATTATTACCAACTTCTATGATGGAATACAGCGGCCCTTGCTTGGCATCAAGAACCAGGTTGGGGATTATATAACCAGGGGGGTTAATGTTCCCGGCCTGGATCCTGAAAAAAAGTGGGACTTCACACCAACAGTCAAAAGAGGTGATAGGCTTGTAGAGGGAGATATTATAGGAGAGGTTCAGGAATCAAAGGTGATATCGCATAAGATAATGGTCCCGCCAGGCATACATGGAAGGGTAATAGAGATTAAAAGTGGAAGTTTTACGGTTGATGAGCCTATGGCTATCCTTGATGATAGAGGAGAGAGACAAGCAATAACAATGAAACAAAAGTGGCCGGTAAGGGTAGGAAGGCACTTTAAAGAAAAGCTCGACCCAGAGGTGCCACTACTAACTGGTCAGAGGATTTATGATACTTTTTTCCCTATAGCCAAAGGCGGCACAGCCGCTATTCCTGGAGGCTTTGGAACTGGTAAAACTGTTAGCCAACATCAGTTGGCAAAGTGGGCCGATTCACAGGTTGTCGTCTACGTTGGCTGTGGAGAAAGAGGAAACGAAATGACAGAGGTCTTGCTGACCTTTCCAGAGTTGGACGATCCAAACACCGGGGAAAAGCTGATGGAGAGATCCACGTTGATTGCCAACACCTCCAACATGCCAGTGGCAGCAAGGGAGGCCTCTATCTACACAGGGGTTACCATTGCCGAGTACTACAGGGACATGGGATATAATGTAGCCTTGATGGCTGACTCAACGTCACGGTGGGCTGAGGCATTGAGAGAGATTTCAGGAAGGCTGGAGGAGATGCCAGGCGAGGAGGGGTTTCCGGCCTATTTGGGCACCAGGCTCGCTGACTTCTATGAAAGGGCAGGAAGGGTAGTGACCTTGGGGGGAGAAAAGAGATTTGGATCAGTTTCGATTATTGGAGCGGTATCTCCTCCTGGAGGTGATTTCTCTGAACCGGTTGCGCAAAATACCTTGAGGGTGGTTAGTGCATTCTGGGCATTAGACACAAACCTAGCAGACCGGAGGCATTTTCCTGCCATCAACTGGTTGACGAGTTATTCACTCTATCTGGATTTTGTGAAACCCTGGTATGATAAGAACATAGACAGGGAATTTCAAACCCTAAGGGGAGAAATGATGGCTGTTCTGGAGAAAGAGGCCGAGCTACAAGAGATTGTCCAGTTGGTTGGTCAGGACGCATTGCCGGAATCAGATAGGGCCCTTTTGGAGGTGGCAAGGATGATTAGAGAAGATTATCTTCAGCAACATGCCTATCACGAAATAGATTCCTATTGCTCTAAAGAGAAGCAATATCTAATGCTCAAGGTGATTATGAGGTTTTATCAAGAGGTCAAAGGGGCAATTGAGTCAGGCATAGTGGCGAGCAGGATAACAGCAATGAAGATCAAGGATGAGATAGCTCGAATGAAGTATATACCAAACCCAGATTTTCCACGGAGATATGAGAAGGTAATCAAGTCTATCGCGGGTGAGTTTGAATCTTTGAGGAATCAAAGATGAAGGAGAAGGCCAAGGATATAAAAGCAAGGGAGTACAGGTCGGTTACGCAGGTTGCAGGGCCTCTGATGATTGTCGAAGGCGTGGAGGAGGTGGCATATGCAGAGCTCGTTTATATCCGCACACCTGAAGGTGGCAACAGAATGGGTCAGGTTTTGGAGTCACAGGAGAATGTGGCCGTCGTCCAAGTTTTTGAGGGCACAAGAGGACTTGATACAGAACAGACAAGAGTCAGATTTTCAGGGGACATCATGAGGATCTCACTTTCCAAGGAGATCCTTGGAAGATCCTTTGATGGTTTGGGTAGACCGATTGATGGTGGTCCTGAGATCATTCCGGAGGCTCGATTGCCAATCACAGGTGCGGCTATAAATCCGACAGCACGGGCCTATCCGAATGAATTTATCCAAACTGGTGTATCCACCATTGATGGAATGAATACATTAGTGAGGGGGCAAAAGCTTCCAATTTTTTCGGGCTCTGGATTACCTCACAATGAACTTGCTGCCCAGATAGCAAGACAGGCTAAAGTTTTGGGTTCAGAGGAGCCTTTTAGTGTAATTTTTGCCGGTATGGGGATAACCCATGAAGAGGCCAACTTTTTCATGAATAGCTTTGAATCAACTGGCGCTCTAGAAAGGATCGTTTCCTTTATCAATTTGGCGGATGATCCAGCCATTGAGAGGATTATTACTCCAAGGATGGCCCTTACAGCCGCGGAGTTTCTCGCCTTTGATTACAACACCCATGTATTGGTTATACTCACAGATATGACGAATTACTGTGAGGCCCTGAGGGAAATTTCATCGGCAAGGGAAGAAGTTCCTGGGAGAAGAGGATATCCGGGATATATGTATACTGATTTAGCAAGCAATTATGAGAGGGCAGGAAGGATCAGAGGAAAAAAAGGCTCCATCACTCAGATGCCGATTCTCTCTATGCCAGATGATGATATAACACATCCTGTACCTGACCTTACAGGATATATAACTGAGGGGCAATTTGTACTCTCTCGTGAGTTGCACAGAAAGGGAGTTTACCCTCCCGTAGACGTTCTGCCCAGTCTGTCGAGGCTTATGAATGAAGGCATAGGCGAGGGGAGAACAAGGGCAGATCATTTGGGTGTGTCTGACCAATGCTATTCCGCTTATGCTGAAGGAAGGGATGTCAGAAGCCTCGTTGCAGTTGTGGGAGAGGAGGCGTTAAGCGAAAGGGATCGCCTCAATTTAAGGTTTGCAGATATTTTTGAAGAGAGGTTTGTCAATCAGGGAGCTGATGAAAATAGGACTATTGAACAAACACTCGATTTGGGGTGGGAACTTCTCTCAATGCTCCCAGCGGGAGAGCTAAAAAGGATAGATGAGAAATATATTAAGCAATATTACAAGAAGGGATCTCAAGTCAAGGCAGGAGAACAGTAAGTGGCAGAGATCCTACAAAACATCAAGCCGACAAGGATGGAATTATTAAGGCTCAAAAAAAGGGCGAAGCTCGCTGACAAAGGGCACAAACTTTTAAAGGAGAAGAGGGATGCATTGATCTCCGAGTTCATGGTGGTGATTAAGGAATATAAGGATGCACGAATGAGGGTAGAGGAAAATTTAGGTATTGCCTTTCACAACCTTTTAATGGCCGAAGTTTTGTTGGGATCTCGGGATTTAGAACAGATAAGCGGCGTAACGCTAAGAGATATAGGCCTGGAGTTTACCACTAAAAACATAATGGGCGTCTCACTGCCTATTATGAAAATCCAGGATGTGGTCAGGAAGATCAATGAAAGGGGATACGGCTTTTTGGGTACGACAGCAAAACTTGATGATGCCGCGAAAAACTTTGAGGAGTCCCTTTTGCTGATTGTGAGGCTAGCGGAGGTGGAGGAGTCTGTCAGGAGGATTGCCCTAGAAGCGGAAAAGACAAAAAGAAGGGTTAATGCCCTGGAATACATTGTTATCCCCAGGCTCAACGCAACGATTAAACATATAGAGATGAGGATGGAGGAGATAGAGAGGGAGAGCTTTTTGCGATTAAAGAAGATCAAGGCCTCCCTTGAGGCAAGAAAGCAAGGCATATGATATGACCATCAGACTTGAGTTAAACAAAAGCAACAGGGCTAATCAAGGGGATAGTGATGCCAAGACGAAATTGTTTTACCTATTCTTGATAGCCCAGATCTGTGCCATATTTTGCATGGTTGTCGGGATCCTTTTTTTTATCTTACGCCTTCTTAAAATTATCTGATAAAAGGCTATCCTCTTTGCTGTAAGCTTCCTATTTCAATGCCTACCCTTTTTTCTTATCACTTGACTTTCTTTAGAAAAAGGATATACTGCAACATATAGGAAAACTTGAAGACCTATATGGGATTAGACGAATTAAGGCAGTTTGGTCTATTAGAACAGAAGATCGAGTCCTTTATCTCGCTGGTGAGTTCTCTCAGGGAAGAGAAGATTAACTTAGAGGAGAAGATCGACTCGCTTACCAACGAGGTAGAGATGTTGAAAGCTGATAGAGATCTTGTTCGAAGGAAGATAGTAACCCTCTTAGAAAAGATAGAAGAATTTGACTTATGACATTAAGGGATGACTGCCATGGTTGAGAAGGTCAAAATCAGAATAAGGGATAGGGAATATGCTGTAAGAGGTCCTGATGAGAGGGAACAGATACTAAAGGTGGCAGCATATGTAGACAAGAAGCTGAAAGAGATAAGCGGTTCCAAAAAGGGATTATCCGATGATAAGACAGCTATTTTAGCTGCCCTCGATATAGCAGGCGATTATTTTCAACTCATAAAAGAAAAGGAGGATCTATTAACTGAAATCAACAACAGGTCTCAAAGGTTAATCCAAGGCCTGAATATGGTATTGAGCTAAATCGTTCCCCTGCTATGTTCGTGATTGGTGGAAGATTTTTGAGCTAACAGTAACGGAAAAGGGAGCTCCCTCTTGCCTTTGTGTGTTTTTTGGATAGTGGAAAAGACCTAATGAGGTAACGGAACACCCACCTGGTACAGATCAGGTTCAAAAAGAGCTGCTGACACGGCATTGGAGCGGGGGAAACAAAGAATAAAGGGTGGATTGATAGTCTAGGGCTGAGGAAAAAATTGTTACCAGACTTTATAATAAAAACAGGCGAAAACATTACTATCTTTGGTAGAAATAGCGCAGCATAAATACGTTATTATTTCAGAAATAACTCGTATGCAGGTAATAGGCTTGCAGTGTTCATATTTTCTTATAGTTACCATGTAGAGCCCCGTGTGTAATTAGGCTTTACCGAGCAGAGAGTTACCTGTCCTTCCCTTTAGCCTCTATCAACCCCTCTTTTCCCTCTAAAAAATATTAAAAAATAAAAGGCGGTGATGAAGATATGGTAGCCACTCAGTTAGTTATTGTTGCACTGGCAGGAATCATAGCAGGAGCGGTGATTGGTATCATCGTCCGGAAAAAGATCTCAGAGAAGAAACTTGATTCTGCAGAAGATTATTCGAGAAAGGTTATTCTTGAAGCCAGCAAGCAGGCTGAAACCATTAGAAAAGAGGCCCAGCTACAGGCAAAGGACAAGCTTTATCAAATGAAGCTCGATTTTGAAGAGGAGACGAGATCAAGGCGAAAGGAGCTTCAGAGCCAGGAAAGAAGGTTGTTCCAAAAAGAGGAGACCTTGGATAAAAAGATGGAGCAACTTGAGAAAAGAGAAGCACTAGTTGAAAAGAAGGAAGCGATCTTAGTGAACCGGGAGAAGAATCTGGATGAAAAAAAGGGAGAATTTAATAGTCTCATTGAAGAAGAGAGGCGGAAGTTAGAGAGAATTGGTGGCATTTCAGCAGCAGAGGCAAAGGAGATGCTTATTTCTTCTATGGAATCGGAGGCACGCCATGAGGCCTCCAAACTCATAAAGAGGATAGAGGCTGAGACAAGGGAGATCTCTCATAGAAAGGCACAGGAGATTTTGGCCCTGGCCATTAAAAGATATGCTGGTGAGTATGTGGCTGAGGAGAGCGTATCTGTTGTTAATTTACCGAATGATGAGATGAAGGGAAGGATTATTGGAAGAGAAGGCAGGAATATTAGGGCCCTGGAGGCAGCCACTGGAATAGATCTTATCATTGATGATACACCGGAGGCTGTAGTGTTGTCTGGTTTTAATCCGATTAGGAGAGAGGTGGCCAAGGTAGCCTTGGAAAGATTGATTGAAGACGGCAGGATTCATCCGGCTAGGATTGAGGAGGTTGTGGAAAGGGTGAGCAGAGAGGTCGAGACAGATATCAAAGAGGCTGGTGAACAGGCTACTTTTGATATCGGAGTTCACGGTATCCATCCTGAGCTGATTAAATTAATCGGTCGGCTGAAATATAGGGCAAGTTATGCTCAGAATGTCCTCCAGCACTCTCTTGAGGTTGCCTTCCTGTGTGGCATAATGGCATCGGAGTTAAGGTTAGATCCAAAACGGGCCAAAAGAATCGGACTTCTCCATGATATCGGTAAAGGAGTAAACCATGAGGTAGAAGGGGTACACGCACTTATAGGTGCAGACCTCGCAAAGAAGTATGGCGAATCTGATGAGGTAGTTCACGCGATATCCGCTCACCATGAGGATGTCCAGGCTACCTCTGTAATGGATGTAGTTCTCCAAGCGGCTGACGCGCTGTCTGGTGCAAGGCCTGGGGCTAGGAGAGAGATGTTCGAGTCTTATGTGAAGAGGCTGGAAGACATGGAAGAGATAGCTAAGTCCTTTAAGGGTGTTAGTAAGTCCTATGCAATCCAGGCAGGCAGAGAACTGAGGATAATGGTAGAGAGTGATAGGGTAGATGATTCTGAGTCAGCGATGATATGCAGGGAGATAGCAAAGAAGATAGAAAAAGATCTTACCTATCCTGGACAGATAAAGGTAACAGTAATAAGAGAAATCAGGGCAACCGAATATGCCAAGTGACCAAGAAGCCCAGCCCGCTTATGCTTGAATCCTAATAATTAAGATCAATAGTATCTTGAGATCTTTTTTGCTTATTCTCAACAATAAGCCAGTAACCTTATAATTTTATAATATCCGCCGACTATGGTCACTTGTCCGCTGAAAGGAGTCGAGCGGAACAAGGGATTACTGACATTACCTAATCAATAATATCGTCTTGTAAAATGATCCAACTCTTCCACGTTTATAAATCGTTTGGATCAAAAAATCCAGCCCTCATAGATGTAAGCTTGACAGTAAAGAAGGGAGAGTTTGTTTTCATCACAGGACCTAGCGGTGCGGGAAAAACTACCCTGTTAAAGATAATTTTCTGTGCAGAAAAGGTAACCAGCGGGCAAGCACTGGTCAATGGAAGGAATCTCAATAGGATCAAGGACAGGGAGCTTGCATTTTTGCGCCGACGAGTAGGAGTAGTGTTTCAGGATTTCAAGTTGCTTCCAAGGCGAAATGTGTTTGAAAATGTAGCCCTGGCCCTGGAAATAGCAGGTCTTCCGTTCTCTATGATACGCAAAAAGGTTCATCAGACGCTCAGATATCTGGGCTTAGCAAACAAGGAAGGTTACTATCCTCCTCAGCTTTCAGGTGGTGAACAGCAGAGGGTTGCAGTTGCCCGGGCAATAATCAATAATCCCTTGATTCTCTTAGCTGACGAACCCACTGGAAACCTTGACCCTGATTTAACCATGGAGATAATGGCCCTTTTAAGACAGATACATATCAGGGGTACAACTGTAATCGTGGCCACACATAGTCAGGAGTTACTGAGGGATACAAGGAGAAGGATAGTTACCCTTAGTAAGGGCAGGATAGTATAAATGAGCATTACATTCCTTCGTTATTTTGCCAGACAGGCTATGGCAAATATTTTTAACAATCGATTAGTTCATTTGATAGGTGTGGGCACAATGGCCATAGCATTCCTTATCTTTGATGCTTTTGTCCTTATTTTCCTAAATCTAAATTATTGGACAGAGGAACGGGGAAAATTGCTGACCATGTCTATCTATTTCAAAGCGGAGCCAGAGCGGATCGTGCTTGAAGACATTAAAAAAGAGCTACTCGGCTTTCCTGGGGTGACTATCAAAGGGTTTATTTCCAAGGATGATGCTATGGAAAGCCTGAGGAGGCAGTTGGGGGACAAGGCTGGACTCCTTGATGGTTTAAGGGAAAATCCTCTACCGGCCTCCCTTGAGATCGTCCTTTCGAGAGATAAGAGCGGAGATTCTACCCCCTATCAACTGAAAAGAAGGTTGGAGGGGATCGATATAGTTGATGAGGTACAATACAGTCAGGAATGGATAAAAAGATTTGAGGCCTTCATGGAGGCAATAAAGATTGTAGGTATAGTTGTTGGGGGATTGCTTTTTTTGGCAGCCCTTTTTATCATCATCAACACCATAAAACTGACTATCTATTCCAGGAAGGATGAGATCGAAATACTTAAGCTGGTAGGCGCAACTAATCGCTTTGTAAAGATCCCCTTTCTGATTGAGGGATCAATTCAGGGGTTTCTTGGTGGCTCAGTTGCCCTCCTCATGCTCTTCTTAGCTTATATAGTAGTCATGAGCAGGGTGGACCTGAGGATTGGATTTGCCTCTCTTGATATCATCTTTCTTCCAACTCACTTTATACTTTTTCTGTTGCTTATGAGTATTATTATTGGTTTTATTGGAAGCACTATATCCTTGGGTCGCTTTTTTAGAATATGAAACCGAAAATCAAAGTCTTTCTACCATTTTCTCCCGCACTATTCCTCGTTATTTTTAACCTTGTCTTTACAGATCTCTCAGGTGCAGAGCAGAGATCTTCTATCGAAGTTACTCGCTCTCAGATTCAACAGACGGAAAAGTACCTCTCTGAGCAGCAGAGTGAACTGCTAAATGTCGATATCAAGCAGAAGGACATCTTGGGAGAGATAGAGAGGTTAGAAAAAGCTGCGGCCATCAATAGGGAGTCATTAAGGGGGTTGTCAAACCAGATACAGGGGATTTCAGGAGAGATCCAGGGTGGCCAGAGGAGGATTCTGCAACTCAACCAATCTTCCATTGCTGTCAAGGAATGTTTAAAAAAGCGTTTGGCAGCCTTTTATAAGTTTGGAAGGCCCGGATATGCGAGGCTCCTTGCTACCTCTGCTACTGTGCAGGAATTTCAAAAGATACTGAAATATATAAAGGCCATTATGGATCAAGATAGACAGGTTCTAGACATGCTGGGCAGGCAGAGGAGTCAGGTTGAGAATGAGTTAGCTATGCTCAAGGAAAATATGGCCAAGATTGAGGCCTTAAAGAAGGCCGAGGCTAGAAGGATGGCCGAGCTTGAAAAATGCATTGAGAAGGGAGTTTTCTTGTTAATGAGGGTACACAGGGAGAAGGAATTTTATGCAAAAGCGGTTAAGGAACTAAAAGACGCTACCCAGGCCGTTAATCAGACCATGATGGATTTAGAGATGGAAGAAAAGGGAGGCCCCTTGCCAGGAGGGTTTGCTGAAATGAGAGGGAAATTACCTCTACCGCTCAATGGGGAAATAATTGGCGGTGTCGAGAGATTTGGATCCAATCCATTTGTGCACAGAAAAGGTATATATATTAAGGGTTCTCCAGGGGAAGCGATTAGATCAGTTTTCCCCGGCAGGGTAGATTATTCCGGATGGTTTAAGGGATATGGGCAGTTGATAATAATTAACCATGGATCCCGGTATTTTACGGTCTATGCACACCTTGAGGAGAGAATAAAGGAAAAAGGAGAGATGGTCTCAGGTGGAGAAGTAGTGGGTCTGGTGGGGGATTCTAGCTGGCATGTTGGGCCAGCAGGGGTATATTTTGAGATAAGGAAAGGACGGGATTATTTGGACCCCAAGAGGTGGTTAGAATAAGGTAGGATATAAAAGTAGAGGCCAAAGGGGAACATTTTAATAGAAAGGGAGAAAGGTGATGTTAAAAACAAGGCGAAATCATCTTTTTTGTGAGGCGATTGTCTTCATCTGCGTGATATTTTTGCCTTTGATCGGCGGTACTTATCGAGATGTATCGGCCAGCACAGAGGAGGTGTATAAGAATATCGAGGTGTTTAGTGAAGTTTTACGGAAGATTGAAAAAAGCTATGTTGAAGAAACAGATTCAAAAGATCTTATAAACGGGGCAATAAAGGGACTGGTTGGAACCCTGGATCCTCACTCCTTTTTTATGAGCCCAGAAGAATACAAGGAATTGATGATAGAGACAAAAGGAAGCTTTACTGGGGTAGGGATTGAGCTAACCATAAGAGACAGTGTCCTCACAGTAGTGTCTCCTATTGAAGGGACACCTGCGTTTAAGGCTGGAATCAAGGCAGGAGACCAGATCATCATGATAGATGGCAAGTCAACTAAAGACTCATCCATCATGGAGGCAGTGAGATTTATTCGGGGGCCTAAGGGGAGTAAGGTTAAGCTTAGCATTCGGAGGGAAGGTTTAGAAAAACCAGTTGATTTCGTGATTACCAGGGATGTGATACCTATAAAAAGCGTTCGCTCATCCGTCCTTCCCTTCGATATAGGCTATATCAGGATATCTAACTTCCAAAGTGATACGGGTCAGGAACTTTCTAAGGAGTTAGAAGAGTTGGAGAAGAAAAAGAGGCTGAAGGGGCTTATTCTGGATTTGAGAAACAACCCTGGAGGACTACTGTCTCAAGCGGTAGAGGTTGCCGACGAATTCCTTGATTCAGGGTTGATTGTTTCAATCAAGGGCCGTGATAAAAAGGAAGAAAGAAGTATTGCCCATAAGAATAAGAAGTCGCGAAGGTATCCTATGGTTGCCTTGGTTAATGAGGGGAGCGCTAGCGCAGCAGAAATAGTGGCCGGGGCTTTACAGGACAATAAAAAGGCCCTTATCTTAGGCACTGCAACCTTTGGAAAGGGGTCTGTACAGACCCTTTTCCCCCTTTCAGATGGCTCGGGCTTGCGCCTTACAACTGCACTGTATTTTACTCCAAGCGGAAGATCAATACAGGCAAGCGGTATTGAACCAGATGTAAAGGTTGCCTTCATACCACCAAAGGAAAAACCTGCTGAACAAGAGCCCCATGTCCTACGAGAAAAGGATCTGGAGGGCCATATTAATGAAAGGATTCCAGGGCTAGACAAGGAGGAAGAGAAGGGGATCTCCCCAGACGTCCAAGAGCGAATTGCTAATGATAATCAGTTAAGCAGGGCGATAGAGATACTTCAATCCTGGAGCATTCTCTCTAAAATAGAGGACCAACAGAGCCAAGATTGACTATGAGATAGTCTTACATGGTGAGATCGAAAAATAGGAGAAAGAAGGGGGTTAGCCTCACGCTTGTTGGCCTTGGATTAACGGCCATAATGTGTATTGTATTGATAAGCTATCTGTCAGGGTTAGATAGAGGTGGCCCCCCCTTCCCATTTGAGGAGATATATGCCCGGTCAAGGCAATTAAGTGGATATATTTGCCTCATAGATAAGGCCATTTCCGATGGATTCTATGAGATAGGGGTACCCCAGGAGAAGATAATTTTTCTATCCGTACTTCCAAGACATAAAGGCGGCTATAACTGGGATTTTAACAGTATAGAAGCCAGGATTCCACAGCCTCATTCCATTTTTCAGATAGGCAGGGAGATTAGAAACAGGATTTCCAGTCTCGGGATACCCGTACAAATCAAGACCGACAAAAAATCAGGTAATGAAATAATCTACAATATATATTATAGAGATTTCTATACTCACAAACTAAGAATTATATTGGACACGTGTGAGCATCCTCATCGTTTAACATATCCCAAGATCGGTATTATAATAGATGACTTAGGCTATGACAGTTCTCTTGCAAAGGCCTTTATTGAATTTGATTTACCCCTTACCTTTTCTGTTTTGCCCTTTGCCCCTAGTGCCAGATCAATTGCACGTAAGGCTAGGAAGGAGGGGCGAGAAACAATGCTCCATCTTCCCATGGAACCCATTAATTATCCTGCTATTAATCCAGGGGATGGGGTCTTGCTGGTATCGATGGATAAGGAAATGATTTTGGAGATACTTAACAGGGATTTGAGTCAGGTACCTTTTGTAGCTGGTGTTAATAATCACATGGGATCAAGATTTACAGAGAATGAGGAGAAGATGGCGGTCGTGCTGGGTGCGTTGAAGACAAGGGACCTTTACTTTATCGATAGCAGAACGAGTGGCAACAGTGTGGCATTTGAGGCAGCAAAAGAAATGGCCCTTAGGACAGCCTGCAGGGATATATTTTTGGATAATGATCTGTCGGATGATGCCCTAAAAGTCCAAGTAGAGAGGCTCCTTAGTCTGGCAAGGCATAAGGGCCGGGCTATAGGCATTGGACATCCTCACGAAGAGACCCTTATGTTTTTAAAGAAATACCAGTCGACCATCAATAATGAGGCCGAGGTAGTACCGGTCTCTAACTTAGTGAATTGATATCATTCTCTGCTATAATTAACGTGATATAAAAAGAAAGGGATCAGCGTTGGATATACCTCTATTGGATTTAAAGGCCCAGTATGAGGCCATTAAAGAAGAAATTATAGCAGCTACTCTGGAGGTATATCAATCGCAGAGGTTTATCCTGGGTCCAAAGGTAGAAGAGTTAGAGAGAAAAATAGCCGCTTACAGCCAGGTCAAGTATGCAATAGGCGTTTCCTCAGGCACGGATGCCTTGCTCATATCCTTAATGAGTGCTGGCATTGGTCCGGGGGATTTGGTGATTACTTCCCCCTATACCTTTTTTTCCACCGCTGGTTCAATTGCCAGATTAGGCGCTATTCCCATTTTTGTGGATATAGACCATCTTACCTATAATATTGATGTAGACAAATTAGAGAAAAGAATCTCCACATTACACGCAAAGCAGAGGCCTCGTCTAAAGGCGATATTACCTGTTCACCTTTTTGGGCAGTGTGCGAATATGGACAAGATTACAGCCATAGCAAAATCTTTAGGGATACTGGTTATAGAAGATGCAGCTCAGGCCATTGGAGCAGAATATAGGTCTTTTGATGGATGTTTGAAAAGAGCTGGTTCTATGGGCAACTACGGCTGTTTTTCTTTTTTCCCCTCGAAAAACCTCGGTTCCTTTGGCGACGGGGGCATGGTTACCACAAATGATGAGGAAGCATTTCAAAGCCTTAAGATAATGAGGGTGCATGGGGCTCATCCAAAATATTACCACAAGATGATCGGTGGAAATTTTAGGTTTGATGCCCTTCAGGCAGCTATTCTCCTGATAAAATTTAAGTACCTTGAGCAGTGGACTGAAAAAAGAAGAAGCAATGCACGCCTATATAGAGAACTATTTGCCAGGAAGGGTATAGAGGAGGTTGAGCTCCCTTTTGAGAATGAAGGAAGACACATATATAACCAATTTGTAATAAAGATTGATCAAGGCAGGGATGAGCTCAAGGGATATCTCAGCAATCAGGGGATAGGTTGCGAGATCTATTACCCAGTCCCTCTTCATGTTCAGGAGTGCTTTCGATATTTGGGTTATCATCCAGAGGATTGCCCTGTCTCCATTGAGGCTGCAGCAAAGACCATTGCCTTACCGATTTATCCGGAGTTACGATGTGAGCAGATTGAGTATATCGTAGAAACAATAGGTTCATTTTATAAGAGGTAAGAGGTATTAAGTCGAATGGTAGGTTGAAGCCATATTCATACACGAGATATTTGAGGCATATTAGGTCATGGCTGAAGATTTTATTAGACTTTATCAAAGGCCTCCATTCCGTAGCCCAATACTGATTGCTGGATTTGAGGGCTGGGCAAATGCCGGTAATATCGCCCTAAAGTCAATCGAGTACATTATTCAGAAAAAAGGGGCTACATTAATGGCCGAAATAGATCAAGACCGTTTTTACCAGTTTACTCAAAACAGACCAGTTGTCACTATCAAGGAAGGAAGGCTCCAAGATATATGTCTTAAAAAGATACGTTTTTATTTTTGGTCTAACAAGGAGGGGAACAATGATTTTATCCTCTTAAAGGCGCAAGAGCCAGACTATAGATGGTCCGCCTTTGTTCAGGTCCTGTTTCAGTTATGTAAACAATGGGGTGTGTCTCTTATCATCAGTGTTGGGGGGGTGCATGATGATGTCCTTCACACGGAGGCCGTCGTCTCTGGAGTTTATTCTTTCAAGGAGTGGAGAGATATTTTTATCAAAAAGGACATTCATCTGACTGAATATGAAGGCCCCTCCGGGGTCCATTCCCTTATTATGCAAAAGGCAGAAAAAGAAAGCTGCCCAGTTGTTGGGCTTTGGGGCCACTCGCCACTGTACCTTACGGGTACGAATTTTAGGGTGGTAATCAGGATTATTAATCTCATTGCCTCTTTGTTTGCCTTCTCTATTGAGACCCTTGAACTTGAGGGTTGCCTAAAGGAATTTGAGCGTGAAATTGGGGAGATTTTGGAGACTAATACAGAATTGAGGGAATATACGGAGAAGATCAAAAAGATCAGAAGTGGAGAGCTACGAAAGAAGGATACACCAAAGGTTATAAACATAAAGGATTTTATCAGGCATAAGGATTCATAGTCAGGTGCCCCATCACCGCATCGTTCCTAAAAAGAATGTGGAGGGGGCTTATTTTCTTTGAGGTAGAAAGATATGGCTAATGTTGTCGTTATTGGAACTCAGTGGGGTGATGAAGGAAAGGGAAAGGTCGTTGATCTTCTCAGTGCTCATGCGAACAGGATAGTTAGATTTCAAGGGGGAAACAATGCAGGACATACACTTGTGATAAATGGTGAGCGATTTGTTTTCCATCTCATACCTTCTGGAATCCTTTATCCAGATACAAGATGTCTCATAGGCAATGGAGTAGTCGTTGACCCAGAGGTCTTGTTGGAGGAGATAAAGGGATTGCTTGATAGGGGAATAGCTATTAGCCCTAAGAAGTTAGGCTTAAGCGAGCGGGCTCATCTGATAATGCCCTACCATAAAGCCATTGATATAGCTCGTGAGAGTGCAAAAGGAAGGTCCAAGATCGGGACCACTGGAAGGGGCATAGGTCCCTGCTATGAAGATAAGGTAGCCAGGGTGGGAATAAGGGCCATTGATTTAACAGAGCTGGACGTATTAAAGGAAAAAATCAGGGCAAATCTCAGGGAGAAGAATTTCTACCTAACAAATCTTTTTGGATGCGAACCACTGGAATATAAGTCTCTATTAGACAGATACCTCTCACTCTCCCATGAGCTTTCTCCATTTATTGTTGATGTCTCCGCGGAACTGCATGAGGCAATGGGAAGGAATGAAAGTATCCTTTTCGAAGGTGCCCAAGGCACACATTTAGATATTGACCACGGCACCTATCCCTTCGTTACCTCTTCCAACCCCGTAGCGGCCAATGCATGCATCGGGGCAGGAATAGGTCCAAAAACACTGGACAGCATTGTTGGCATTGTAAAGGCATATACAACGCGCGTAGGCAGTGGCCCATTTGTAAGCGAACTCATTGATGAGACTGGAAATTATTTACAGGAAATAGGGCAAGAATTTGGTGCCACCACTGGTAGGCGGCGCAGGTGTGGCTGGCTGGATCTGGTTGTTGTCAGATACTCGGCCAGGGTAAATGGAATGAACCATCTGGCAATAACAAAGCTCGATGTATTAACAGGTTTGGACCCGATTGATCTCTGTATAGCATACGAGTGTCAGGGAAAGAGGCTGGAGAATGTCCCGGCCAAGCTATCCGCGCTCTACAATTGTAGTCCTGTTTATGAAGAGATGGAGGGATGGAAAGAGGATATCTCTGGGGCGAGGGCCTTTGAGGAACTACCAAAAAATGCCCAGGCCTATGTAAGAAGGATAGAAGAGGTTGTCGGTGTTCCGGTTTCTATTATATCCGTAGGATCAGGCAGGAAGGAGACCATCTTTTGCAAAAACCCCTTTGATGAGTAAGTGTTCAGTTCGCCTAGCCTCCTCATCTTAGCCTTCCCAGATAAAAATATCTCACATTGTTTTCTTGACTAATCAGAAAAGTTTTTGTTACAAGGTCAAAGGATTGAGTTAGAGGGATACCTTAGGCTTCAGCGAAAAGGAGGTTCAGACGGAATTTTACTAACCTATATAGTGCTGAGCGAAAGGAGGTCTAATCATGTCATCAGTTGTTATCAGTATCGGTCTTTTGATTTACCTAGTTCTGTATTTCACCTACGGAAAAAAGGTAGAGAGAGATGTCGTGAAGGCTTCGGACTCTATAGAAACACCAGCCAAGCGCCTCTATGATGGGGTAGATTATATCTCAGCAAGGCGGGGGGTTCTTTTTGGACATCACTTTGCCTCGATTGCCGGTGCTGCCCCTATTATTGGCCCTGCAGTAGCGATGTGCTGGGGTTGGGTTCCTGGCCTACTCTGGGTCTGGTTAGGTAATGCCTTCATCGGAGCCGTTCACGACTATCTGGCCCTGATGGCATCTGTCCGCTACGACGGCAAGTCGATTCAGTTTGTCGCCACTGATCTCATAGGGAAGAGAACAGGAACAGCATTCTACTGGATCGTTTTACTCGCCATCGTTTTTGTGGTGGCCGCCTTCAGCTCCATTGTCGGCGGAATGTTTGTCAGAACTCCCGCCATTGCCTCCGCCTACCTCTGGGCTATTGTGGCCGCTCTCATCCTGGGTGTCTTGCTCTACCGAGTCAAGATGAATTATTTGCTGGCTACCATAATCGGCATCGCTATGCTGATGGCCTCCATCTGGGCAGGCGTCGCGCTTCCTATAAAAGCGGATTTTGACACCTGGATGATTGTGTTCTTTTTCTATATCATCATTGCTGCCGCCATTCCCGTCAATGTCTTATTGCAGCCGAGGGACTATCTGAATTCCTGGCTTTTGTTTGCTGGTCTACTCTTGGGCCTTTTTGGCGCCCTTTTTGCGTTCAGGGGATTTGAGGTGCCTGCATTTTCAAGCTTTTCGCCCATCCTCGTCGGCGGCAAGCCCACGCCCTTCTGGCCAGCAATTCCTCTGATCATCGCCTGCGGCTCGCTTTCCGGGTTCCACTCTCTCGTTGCCTCGGGAACAACCTCAAAACAGATGGAAAAGGAGAGCCATGGACTCTTCATTGGTTATGGGGGGATGTTTTTCGAAGGATTCCTGTCCACCGTTGTTGTGGTATCCATAGCCGGATTTGGATACACGGCCCTGAGGAATGCAGGCGTAGGAGTGGACGTACTGAATGCGGGCAACTGGGGTGCCATGTTTACCAAGGCCTCCGCATCTGTTAAGCTGGGCAAGGCAAACCTATTTCTCCAATCGTATACGGACATGGTGGGGGCAACATGGTTAGGGTTTATTCCAGCTGAGTATGTGAAGGTCATCGCGGGCATGTGGGTCGCTGCCTTTGCCATGACCAGCCTGGATACGACCAACCGACTGGGACGTTACTGTGTTGCAGAGATGGCCGCGCCTCTGAAAGAAAGCGCCAGAGGGTTTTACAATTTCATAACCAATCGTTGGATCGCATCTCTGATTCCAGCGGCAATAGGAATCTGGCTGGCCTGGAGTGGAAGTTTTCTGATCATCTGGGGTGCTTTTGGAGCGGCAAACCAGCTGATTGCCTCTATCGCCCTCATGACCGGTGCTGGATTTGTGGCTAAAAAATTAAGATCCAGATTTGCCAATGCTGCCGTCATTCCGGCCTTGATTCTCTGGATTACGGTCACTGCTGCTATTGTCTGGTTCATTGTGGTTGTCCAGCCGGGCGAGATCGCTACAAAACCCGTTACGGGATGGGCGTCTATGATCTTTCTAGTCATACTGCTGGTTTTGAATATTGTGTTTATTCGGGACTTTTTCAAATCCAAGGCATATAAAACAGCGTAACATTCTTGTGGGGCGAGTCTTATTACCGGTGCACGGAACAAGAACCGTGCACCGGTTTGACCAACCCCAACCTGTGAAGCCATCCTGATGGGTTTTTCGATTCTCAGTTTTCTTCGAGGTGTCTTTTCCGGGTTTCATGCCTCGCAGCGTGAAAATGCCGTTGCACTGACGATTGTCGAGACCGAGGAGCTAGAAAATATCTTCGCACTTCTGCTTCTGGGATCCTTTGTTGGGCTGCCTTCTCCACCCACCTTTTTAGCTGTCGAGCTCTTGCCTTTCATGGAAAAGGAACTGAAGATTTTAAACCGGAGGGCCCGGGATGCCGGGGATATGCTGGCGGAGATGTGTGGAGTAATGGGTATTGAGTAAATGAAGATCCTTTTTTTCACCGGAAAGGGTGGGGTAGGAAAATCCACCATGGCAGCTGCTGCAGCATGGCAGCTATCTCAAAAATATCGTGTACTGATCGTTTCCCTTGATCCGGCACACAATTTGGGCGACATATTCGGGGTCACCCTCAGAAACAGGAAAAGTCGATTTACAGATACCCTTCATCTCAAGGAGATCAATCTTCACAAGCTATCCGAGCAGTATTTAGAAAGGGAAATCAACGTCCTTTCCAGCACCTACAGATATCTTCAAACATTAAATCTCGACAATTACTTTTCAGTGCTGAAATATTCACCGGGCATCGAAGAGTATGCCTTACTGACAAGCATTGAGGAAACCATCAGAACCGAAGGGAAATTTGACTATATCATCTTCGATACCCCCCCGACGGGGTTGACCCTCAGGTTTCTTGCCCTTCCCAGGGTGACCATGACCTGGGTTGACCGATTGATCCAAATCAGGCGAAGGATCTTAGAAAAGCGCTATACGATCTATAGGATAAGGGGAGAGTTAAGCAAGAAGGAAACTGTGCTCAGTTACCATGAAGGTGACGATGATGTGTTGAAAAGACTCAGAACACTGAAAAAGAATTACCAGTCCCTCAACACCATCTTACAGGGTGAAAACTGCTCTGTTGTCCTGGTTTTTAATCCTGATATTCTTTCGCTCAAGGAATCTCAGAGGTTGATTGAAGGCCTTGAGGATTTAGGGTTCCCCCTTCGCCTGCTTATAGACAATAAGGTCACTGAAGAGAATAAAGAGACGGCTGAGCATGTTGAAAGAGATATAACAAACATGAAGAATGTTCCCTTGGAACGGGTTTCCCTATCAAGGGCGCTCCTTGATGGCAAAGGTGGAAAGCTCTACGATATACCGGAAGACATCATATCCAGGCTCTAGGAAAGGGCAAGAAGAGATGTTTGAACATGGACATATTGTTACGCAGCCTGTTTTTTTCCTTTTTATTGCCTTTTCCTGTATCCTTACAATCGGTTATTTCTGGGGGAG
Source organism: Deltaproteobacteria bacterium (assembly GCA_020349945.1). Lineage (GTDB taxonomy): Bacteria > Desulfobacterota > DSM-4660 > Desulfatiglandales > B25-G16 > JABXJZ01. The sequence goes on along the minus strand of CP070704.1, from coordinate 647,589 downwards.
GAGACAAAACAAAAGGGTATTTCTCTCCGCATTTAATGACCTTGTAGATGTGGTCAAACCCGACGATCAGACCTTCACGAATATCGGAGGGGTTGTCGGATACCATGCCAATCTCTTCATCAAAAAGAGAGGCCCTATTTCCCAGATTGACGCTACAATCACGCTCCTTCCAAGGCATTCATGGCTTTATATGCCCATATCAAAGCTCATCATGAAATACGATCGACTGTTCATCACGTTGTACCTAAGACATCGTCCTCCAGCAGAGGCACATCTGATTGAGGCAAAATATGCTAGCTTTCGGGGGCCGAAAATAACCAATGTCCATCGCTTTGACAGAGAAGAAATAACGTGGGGAGCATACGATTTCTACCTCTATTATGAAAGGGCCGAGATGCACGATCATTTCATGAAGTTTATTGATAATAACCCTGACCCGGGCCTTGTCCGCCATATTGCAATCGTTCCGGGCCAGAGAAAGGGCTTCATTTTTATGATCCCCCAAAAAGGACAGGTGAAAAAAGACCTGGCACCGATTTACCAGTGGATACCCTCCGTCATCGAGGAGTGATTTGCCTTTTTGTCGGCCCCATCGTGTCCGCCCAAGTTTCCTCGAGATAGTAACCTTCATGTAATTCTGCACACGGCTGTCAAACCCTTGTATTATTGTGGCCTTTGGCAATGGGTTTTTGGTATATTTTACCGCATGATAGGCTTTTAATCTTGGATCAGGTGCCTTTATGAGAAAGGTTGGGAAGATCGGATTGGCCTTGGGTGGTGGTGGGGCAAGAGGATTAGCCCACATAGGGGTCATGAAGGTGTTGGAAAGAGAAAAGATCAGGCCTGGTATTATTGTGGGCACAAGCGTAGGTGCAATTGTTGGGGGTGCCCTGGCAAGCGGGATGAAGGTCGGGGAACTGGAGGGAAGGCTCGCATCTTTCTTGGAAAGCAATCTCTACACTTCATCTGAGCTTAAGGCCATGGGTGATGCAGAAAGTGGAGCCGAACTGAGTTTGAGTAGAAGGATCCATTCCTATTTTAGAAGTAAGATCAGGTTGGCCCAGGCGCTCTATAGACACAGCATTTTGCAGATAAACGATATCGAGGAGTTCATCAACTTCTTCATACCGGACATCCAAATCGGTGAAACCGCAATACCCTTTAGGGCCGTGGCAACAGATCTATTACGTGGCGAGCTCGTTGTCCTGAAAGAAGGTTCTTTAAGGCGCTCAATACTAGCCAGTTCGGCGGTTCCTGGCGCTTTACCACCGGTTGAGATTAACGGCAGACAACTTTCCGACGGTGGTATTATCTCCGTAGTGCCTGTAAGCTGCGCCTTGGAAGAAGGAGCTGATGCGGTTATTGCTGTAGCCGTAGATAGGGACATATCCTTGGTCTCAGACCTTCAAACAGCTGTGGACATATACGTAAGGGCTGGCGAGATACAGGGTTTCCACCTGGAGCGATACGATCTGGAAAGGGCAGACATTGTTATCAGGCCACAGTTAGAGGGCACCCACTGGACTGATTTTTCCCAATCAAGGGAGCTGATTTCCCTGGGGGAGTCGGCAGCTATGGATCATCTTCCTGAGATGAGAAGGTTGGTGGGACCAAAGTGGGAGTTTTTGGGTAGGGTTAAAAGGTCAGTTAAGAGTTTTTTTGCCCTCAGGCCATGAGGAAATGGGTAACAATACTGAGATAGATCAAGAGTCCGAGTATATCGTTCGATGTGGTAATGAATGGTCCTGTAGCTAATGCCGGGTCGATATTGAGCTTTCTGAGGAGAAGAGGGATGAATGCCCCGAAGGAGCCGGAAAAGAGTATTACCGTGATCAGGCTAACCCCAACACCGAGGCCTAATTGAGGGTCAGATAACCAGAAGGCCACCACAAGCCCTAAAAGGATACCGCAGAGGATGCCATTTATCAATGCCACCCACAACTCTACCACGAGCCTTTTACTGGTATGAATTACGCTTATATCGCCTGTGGCCAGGCCCCTGATTACAACGGTAGCTGCTTGAGTGCCAGTATTTCCACCCATTGCCATTATTACCGGTATAAAGAATGATAGGGCGAGTATTTTTTCTATAGAGCCATGAAAATGATTAATTACTAAGGCCGACAGAAGCCCCCCAAATAGACCTAGAAGGAGCCACGGGAGGCGTGCCTTAGAAATCTTGAATGCGGATCCCTCACCAATTTGCTGATCCATAACACCTGCCATCAGGGACATATCCTCACTGGCCTCCTCTTCAATGACATCGATAATGTCGTCATTGGTTATTCGCCCTACGAGTTTATGCTGATCATTGACAACAGGTATGTTGGCAAGATCGTATTGTTTAGCAACCCTTGCTACCTCTTCCTGATCGGCATTGACATCTACGCTGATAACATCAGGGTTCATTATTTCCTTAATCCTTCGATCTTCCGGCTCAAGGACAAGATCCTTTATGGAGACAACCCCCACCAGTTTACCAAATTCGTCCACGGCCCAGACATAATAGAGCTTCTCAACCTCTTCCCTCTTTTTTCTAATGTTTTCTATGGCCTCTCCAATGGTGGAACTGGCATTAACAGAAACAAATTCCAGGGCCATAATGCCGCCAGCTGTATCGGTTTTATACCCGAGTAACTTCTGTAACTCTTCGGATACCTCTGGCTGAACCAAGCCGATTATCTTCTGAGCCCTCTCTCTTGGGAGATGAGTGAGGATATCCGTAGCATCGTCTGAATTGAGCTCATTCAAGATCTCGGCTACTGTCTTGTCATCCAGTTCATGAGTAAGGGTCTCCTGTATGGGGGATGACATTTCTTTCAAGACCTCGCCCGCCCTTTCAGAAGAAAGAAGCTTAAACACACTAAGCCTCTCCTCGCTATCCAGGTGTTCTATCAAATCAGCGAGATCTGCTGGGTGGGGCTCGGTTATCAAACTTTCCAGATCTGGAGAGGCCTTTTCTTGGATCAAATTCCTAATGTTATCAAGCAGAATGTCATAGTCACTTTGAGTCATGTTTAATCCTTCAGCTGGGTACTGTATACTAAGGACCTTACCTCATTTTAGACATTTCTTAGCTTCTCTTTTAAGGCCCTGGTCTTGGCCTCGATATCGTCTGAGGAAAGGATATCTGAGATAATAGCAGCCCGTTTTATCCCCCTATCTACTAGCAAATCTATATTGTTTTCCCCTATACCACCGATTGCTATTACCGGGATAGAAGATAAGGCCTTCACCTTCAGGACTAAATCTATCCCCACAACTTGGTCAACCCTAATTTTGGTCTCTGTCTCAAATACAGGGCCTATTCCTATATAGTCCGCACCGCTATCAATGGCCTGCCGCGCCTGCTCCAAGGAGTGTGTGGATATACCGATTATCTTGTCTTTCAACAGGGGCCTCGCATATTGTATAGGTATATCATCTTGGCCAAGGTGAACACCATCAGCTTCAAGTATCAAGGCCAGATCAAGATCATCGTTAACAATAAAGAGAGCCCCTTCCCGTGCGGCTAAGTTCTTGACCGCACGACCTAACTCTAGCTTTTCCCTTTTCGGCATATCTTTTTCGCGTAGTTGAATTACATCCGCTCCCCCCCTTATTTGAGCCGCAACCATTTCAATGGGGTCTCTGCCCATCAGAAAACTACCGGGGGAAAAACAGTAAAGCCTTACCTCCTCGAGTGGCTTCATCGTAATACCCTATTTCTTGGACTTCAGGGAGATCATTTCGGCGACCTTCCTTCCGGAAAGGAGCATCCCCCCGAATATAGGGCCCATGCGAGGGCCACCGAAGACATTGTTAGCTGCCATTCCGGCCACATAGAGGCCAGGAAAGACCTCACCCGTGTTGGCCACAGTAAACTGCTCTCCCTTTTCTGCCCACAGGGGCATTTCTCCCACCACGTCACCGGTTTTCGTATTCAATGTTACCCCCATCTTTCGTGTCACGATTCGGCAGATTTCCGCTGGATGACCGGTGCCATCCACTACAAAGGAGGCTTTTATCCCAAGCGGGTCCACATGAAGTTCCAAGGTTTCCACAGGGGACCAGTTAATGACAAGGCCGGACACCTTGCTCTGCCCTGCCTCTTGCCTGAACAACACATCCGTCACCTTTATCAGATTAAAGATAGTAGTTCCTGACTTGACGCAGCTCGAAACAATGGTAGAGGTGGCCTCCACGCTGTCCATGGTGTATTGGCCGTTCCCCTTTGGGTGATGCGTGATTCCCAGCTCCTCCACAATACGAATGGCATCATCCTGAACGACAATCTCGTTGAACATCATGCCGCCACCCCACATGCCGCCGCCGGGCGCCAGTTTTGACTCAAATACAACTGCCTTG
>CP070704.1:639846-643142 GCA_020349945.1 Deltaproteobacteria bacterium | reverse complement strand
GCTAATCTTCAACTGCAAAAGGCAGTGGCTGTACTGCAACGTGTCTCGGCCCTCTTTGACATCGTTCCTGAAGAAAACATGGATACTGGCAAAAAAGTGAAACACTTGACAGGGGAGATCGAGTTCAAGAACGTTTCTTTCTCCTACGATGACCGTGAACCGGTGCTCAGGGATGTATCCTTCCGCATCCGACCCAGAGAACGTGTGGCTATTGTGGGACCCAGCGGCGTAGGCAAGACGACCCTTTTGACTCTTATCCTCCGTTACGGGAATCCCAAGGCCATTGATGAGCAGGTCGTTCGCGCTGCTAAGGTAGCCAGCATCTGCGTTGGACAGCAGGACGGAAGAGTCAATCTTCAAATCGCTCCCTACCCTCGTGAAGAATAAGACCTTGTTTGTGGCGGCGAACCGACTCTCTACCATTAGGGATTCAGATCGTATTTTGCTGCTGAACGAGAGGCATCTTGTGGCCAACAGTTTCCCGGTTGAATGGGTTTAACGACTCAGCAGGGCACGCTGGGGCAAGTTAGGGAACTGTTCGGTTATTCCTTCTACCTGCATGTTCGATAACGGAGAATATGATGGTAATAAGCGATGCCTGACAGACAAGGAGTACCCCATCAATTGGTCTTGCATTTCGCAGAGCAATGGCGCTTAAACCTAAGGCGGCGCTGACAAGAAAGATAACCAGCACTGACCTGTGCTTCTCGCCGAGCAGGATGTACAATCTGTGGTGAAGATGATCGGTACCAACATAATCTATCCATTCCTTCACTGTCCTTACCTTTCCCCTAACAACCCGTTCAACCGTTATATAGATCATATCAAAGATAAGGACCCAAAAGATCAAAACAGGCGTGGCAAAGGACACAATACGACTGTTTTCAGACCAGTAACCCTTGATAGCCAGACCAGCCAGGATAAAACCGAGGAATGTGCTTCCTGCATCTCCCAGAAATATCAAGGCCGGTTTTTTGAATCTAAAATTAAAGGGGAAGAAACCAAGACAACTTCCAAGGACTCCAACAGCGATCCATCCCATAAATGGCTGATTGGTCTGGAAGGCTACGATGCCCATAAAAGTAGCTATTATAGCGCTTAACCCGGCTGCCAGCCCATCCATCCCATCGATAAAATTCATGGCATTTGTAATCCCTACAATCCAGATGATTGTAAAGACAAGATTCAGCCAAAATCCCCATGTTGTTCGGGGAGGAAAAAGATCTAATATTATCCCATTGTAGATCAACATGAGTACAATGAGAATCTGTATAAGAAGCTTCAGTCTTGCTGTTACCCGCCTCAAATCATCTATGAGGCCCACAAGGGCCACTATTATCCCACCGCATAGCAATATTACCATTCCCCTTTCAAGGAGCATGTTTGCCATAAGGGAGGAAGAAAAGGCTATGATAATTGCGAGCCCTCCGAGCAAAGGGGTAGCACTTTCATGGATCTTCCTTCCATGAGGGTGATCAAGGATATTGAGACTTGCAGCGATCAGTCTCATTATAGGAGTTAGTAGATACGATAGGCAAAGTGAGAGAAGGAAAATATAGAGCCACCTTACTCCCAGATATAAGAAGTAGAATCGGACGAAGGGAATGACAAGGGTGCCAAAAAGAATAAGAGCTACAAGATATGAGATTTTTAAGTGCAGTGTTCCTTTGAGGACAAGCAACTTACAGTCCTTATCTAAACTATCGTCTGGGGCCTTACCCAATACTTATAACGCTGTACGTAAATCAAAAATTCGAATATCGAAATTCGAAACAAATCCGAAATTCAAATATCAAATGTTCTGTATGTATTCAAAATCTTAACGACTCTTTTGCAATATGGAGCTTCCGTCAGTTCCTGGCTTAAATCTCTTTGTTCGTTTTCCAATTCCAGGTCGCCTTGCCTGTCTATGAGCTCTAACCAGTCACAATCGAGTTCGGTAAATAACCAGCTATGCTCCTAGTATCCTCTTCACGCTATCGACGATAAGATGAGTCTCTTCTGTTTTAAGAGATGGATAGACTGGGATGCTTACGGCCTTTTCCCATACTTCATCTGTGGCATAATAGCCCGGTAATTTTAGATACCTATGTAAAGGTTTAAATACAGGTCTTCTGCATTCAATGCCCCTTTTCCCCATCTCTTTCATGAACTGTAATGAATTTTCAAGGGATATGACATATCGGTAATAGATATGTTCTCTTCCCTCTGGTACCAGTGGTGTAGCGGCTCCTAAACCATCTAACCCATTGTTGTAAATCTTGGCAATCTTTTTTCTCCTCTCGATGAATAAGGGGAGTTTCCTGAGCTGGCTTTCTACCAGTGCAGCCTGGATATCGGTCAATTTGTAGTTATACCTAACAGTATATGTCTTCTTCTCATCATAATCCCTCAAATCCCTAATAGTTTCAATTAGATCAAGGTTATTGGAAAGAACCATTCCTCCCTCTCCACCACCGAGCATCTTGGTGGCATAAAAGGAAAAGATCGATAGAAGACCAAAAGAGCCCGTATATCTCCCCCTGAACTTGGCGCCGACAGAGTGCGCACAATCTTCTATAACTGGGATGTCAAGAGAAACAATGGAGTCGATATCTGAGGGCAACCCAAACATATGTGGGACAATTATAGCCCTTGTTCTCTCACTTATTACTCTCTTTATATCCTCGGCCTTTATGTTGTAAGTACCGGGATCAATATCAACCAGAATAGGCGTTGCCCTGACATAGTTTATAGCATTTAACAGGGCAGTACATACATAGCTTGGTATTATAACCTCAGAGCCAACGCCTATCTCAAGAGAGAGGAGCGAAAGATGTAGCGCAGCTGTGCCAGAGCTCACGGCAACTGCGTGATTGACTCCGATAAAGGAAGCAGTTTTTTCCTCAAGTGATGAGACATACTTTCCCTGGGCCAGAAGGCCTGAGCGCAATACCTTTGTTACACCGGCGAGATCTTCCTCATCTAGAATCACCTTTGAATGGGTAATCATTTTCTATAATCGATCAGCACCAAGAAACAGCCATCAGGAAGATAAAAGAAGACAGTATGCTATTTTCACATTGTCGGTAGGTCAACTACCGGCTGTTTCATATAAATCTTTATCTTCACTAAAGGCTAATAGCTGAACGCTGGTGATTTTGTTAGTCAATATTAATAAAGAGCCTTTCAGAAACAAATCCTTCTGCCAAGGGAACCCTCCCCTGCACTCCCCTGAAGCGGGCAGAAGATCTGGCAATATCTATGATGGAGAGATCCTGGATATTTGTCTTCATTATCTGGGAAGTATGGGCCTT
>CP070704.1:636582-639746 GCA_020349945.1 Deltaproteobacteria bacterium | reverse complement strand
TATACGGGTTAGCGGCAAGGTGGTCTGGTCAGATCGTTATGCTATTGATGATCAGGATATTACCTATGGTGTAGGGATCTGCTTTGTGAAAATCGCCGACGAAGATCGACATTCCCTTAAGGATTTGATCTTAGCTCATTCTGAATAACGAGGCGGGCCTAATGATGGGAGGAAAAACCATCAGAAAAATAAATGAAAAGCTGAGTATCTTGGTTTCCAAGGTCTTCACCCGGATAAGGAAATCGCACTAGTGGATGATGGCTTAACCAATGGTACTAGGGAACTACTCAGGAATTTTGAATCCGCTTCGCTTTTCCTTGTGTCCCCGATATCCCCGAGAAGGCCAATTGCATTTCCACCCACCTGCATCACGGGCGCCTAGACTGCCCAATCTAAGTATAGCTTAACGAAACGTCAACCACCTTCAAAAAAAGCTTACGTAAATATAAGGCTGATGTTATATAGTCCGGAATTCAAGCCAAAATAAATGTTGTAGATGGTCTCTGGCAACCCTATAATACTCATTTCAGATTCGCAAAAAAGAATAGTATAGGCCGAGGGCCTTAAGATTTAGCCCCCTCTTAGTACGGAGCATCTCATTAACAATCGGAAAAAGACATGAGACATAAGGATAACGAAAAACACAGGAAGATCATAGCCGCTGCCACAAAGGTCTTTGCCAAGAAAGGCTTTTACAAGGCAAAGATCTCTGACATTGCCCGGGAAGCAGGAGTAGCTGATGGAACCATCTATATCTATTTCAGCCATAAAGACGATATCCTTATTTCCCTCTTTGAAGAAAAGATGAAGGAAGTATTGGATAATATGGAAAGGCAGACCAGTTTGGAGACTGATCCATTTGCAAAGATCGTAAGATTTGCCTTTCTTCACCTCAAATTGATCGAGGATAACAAGGACATGGCCGAGATTATTCAGGTGGAGCTGAGGCAGAGCGACAAGTTCATGAAAGATTACCATAACGAGAAATTCGCCCAGTACCTTGACCTCATTGGCGATATCATCCAAGAAGGGAAGGATAAGGGGTTGATTAGAGAGGATATAATTCCCGGAATTGCCAAAAGGGCCTTCTTTGGCGCCTTGGACGAAATGTCGAGATTTTGGGTTTTATCAAAAAGGCGCACGTATGATGTAGAAACCGCTGCAAGACAGATCAGTAGTTACTTCATAAATGGCATAAAAACGTAGCACGACAGTCACACACAGTAACAACCTTATCATCAAGTTCCTACACCTGATCCGTATTGACAGAATAGGTATCAGAGTGTTAAGGATGGTAACCCAAAAAAGCCATGCTTTGCCAGTATAACTCTGTGGATCCCAAAAACTAATACTTGAAAGGCATCAGAAAGGGGGAGCACATGAACATTGTAGTCTGTCTCAAGCAGGTACCTGATACAGAGACCCAAATCAGGATTGCCCCAGATGGTAAGTCAATCGTTACTGACACTATAAAATGGGTTATGAATCCATACGATGAGTATGCTGTTGAAGAGGCGCTGCGCCTCAAGGAAAAATTTGGCGGTGAGGTGACCATCATAGCAGTAGGACCGAAACGGGTAACCGAATCCATAAGAACTGCCTTAGCCATGGGTGCAGACAGGGGAATCTTGGTAGATGATCCATCTGTTGCTGGTAGTGACTCCCTTGGTACGGCTAGGGTACTTGAGGCTGTTATTAAGGACCTTGACTACGACATTATCCTCTGCGGTAAACAGGGTGTGGATGATGATTACGGGTTGGTTGGCTCCACCCTGGCAGAGCTGCTAGGCATTCCTCAGATATCAGTAGTCATCAAAATTGAAGTTAGCGAAGATGTTTCGACCGTAAGGGCCCACAGAGAGGTTGAAGGCGGAACCCTTGTTATTGAGGCCCCTCTGCCAGCTTTGATGACGGCCCAGAAGGGACTAAACGAACCAAGATATGCATCATTGCCAGGCATCATGAAGGCCAAAAAGAAACCCCTAGATATGAAAACCATCGCCGATTTAGGTCTAGATGCAAGTCAGGTTGGAGAAAGTGGAGCAAAGATAAAGATTATGCAGATCACACCCCCGGAAGAAAGAAAGGCGGGAAAGATAGTGGAGGGCGAGACACCCCAAGAAAAGGCCGTTAATCTGGCAAGGTCACTTCATGAAGAGGCTAAGGTTATCTAGGTGAGGGGAAACTATTTTCTGACAAGAATTGGAGGAGATGACAATGGCGCAGGGAATCTGGATAGTTACCGAACACAGAGAAGGGGAATTAAGAAAGATATCCTTTGAATTGGTGAGTGAGGGGAGACGCCTGGCTGATAAAATGGGCCAGTCTGTGACTGCCATCCTCCTGGGTTCTCATATCAAGGAAAAGACAGAAATGCTTGGGAAATATGGCGCAGATAAGGTTATTGTGGCTGATGATGACCGCCTGGCAACCTATACCACGGATGCCTACGTATCAGTTATTGCGCAGCTAGCTCAGGCCAGTGAACCTGCTATCATCCTGTTGGGTGCTTCAGTCCAGGGAAAGGATCTCTCAGGCCGGCTCGCTGCCAGGCTTGGGGTTGGCATGGCCCAAGATTGTGTGGCATTTTCCCTTGAGAATGGTAACCTGGTTGCAAAAAGGCCCATCTATGCAGGCAAGGCTTACGCCACGGTTACCTTTCAGGATAGCTCGCCCCAAATAGCTACGGCAAGGCCCAATGTTTTTGCATTGAATGACCCTGATGATTCAAGGGCGGTTGACCTTATTGATGCTGACTTCAGCCTTGATGACTCCCAGATGAAAACAAAGGTTGTTAAGTCTATCCAGGAGGCAGGGGGCAAGGTCGACCTTACCGAGGCCGAGACAATTGTCTCTGGTGGAAGGGGAATGAAGGGGCCAGAAAATTATAAGCTCTTAGAGGAATTGGCGGATCTGATGGGTGCTACGGTGGGTGCCTCACGTTCGGCGGTAGATGCTGGTTGGCGGCCTCACTCTGACCAGGTAGGACAAACAGGTAAGGTTGTGTCTCCAAATCTCTATATTGCCTGCGGTATTTCAGGGGCCATTCAACATTTGGCCGGAATGCGTACCTCCAAATATATCGTAGCCATAAATAAGGATCCTGACGCCCCCATTTTCCAGAAGGCTGACTATGGCGTAGTCGGTGATCTCTTTGATATAGT
>CP070704.1:631457-636482 GCA_020349945.1 Deltaproteobacteria bacterium | reverse complement strand
CCGCTATATCCAGATCGCCCATGATCTTTATCCGGGAACAGAGTGCGTTCTTATATGTGTAAGGTATTGTTTGGTACACCTGGCAGGCCCCATCAACCCTGAACCTAACCACGGCATCCGCCTTACCCATCCGAGGTTCTACATGAATATCTGAGGCCCCCCTACTGTATGCATCTACAACCATCTTGTTGACTAACTGGACGATCGCCCCATCTTCCTCACTAACTCCTTCAAGTTCATCATCTACTTCTTGTTCTCCAATCTCTAACTGACCAAGGATCTCTTCGATACTCCCTGACTCGCCTATGAGATTCGATCTCTTAACATCAAAGAAGTGGTCAATCATTTTAATAATATCTTCTTTCAAAGAAACACAAAACTCAAACTCCTTGCCAGGGATAAGCCCTTTTATTGTGTCTTGCCCTGGTAAATAGTTTGGATTTTCCATTGCTATCACGATCTTTGAGTTAGATTGGGCTACGGGCACAAAGAGGTTGTTTTTCAAATACGCTGGTTTAAGACCCTTGAGCAGCTGCCCGGGAATGACCATCCTTTCATCATAGGGTATGAACCGCGTCTTATAAAAGGTGCTTAAGGACTTTCCTATATCTCCTTTCGTCACATGATATTCATTCATGAGTACGTTCTCGGCACTGCTCTTTATCTTCCGTGCCTCATCCATTGCATGTTCTAGGTCTTTTTGAGAAATAATATTATTACTAATTAGATAATCGAATTTTGTTTTTTTGGACTGTTGCCTTAACCTCTGGTGGTTGTAGAGGGCAATCCCCAAAACCTTGGCTATCTCGACAACAGACTTCTGGTCTTCCGGTGTAAAGTTTTTACCGTTGACCTTGTTGATAACCTGAATCACACCCAATAGATACTTGCTAAACTTAATAGGAGCGACTAAAACCTGCGTCGTTCTGTAACCCGTCTTTTGATCCCACCTCTTATCAAACGTCAACTGGGCGTTTATCCGTTTCAATTCATTAGCATTATAGGCATTTACAATATTTACTATCCTTCCCGAACTTCCACAATAACCTGCAAGACTTTTGTTATCAATAGGAACCCTTATCTCATTTGCCTCTTCACCTGTTTTAAATCTAGAAACAATCTCCTTGTTGGCCCCATCTACTATATAGATGGTTAAGCGGTCTGCATCAAACAGAGAGAGAATACTATCCCTCAAATTAATCAGTATTTCGTCGATGTTCTTGGCAGAATTGATCTGATTTGTAATATAATTAAGCTTTCTGCTGAATTGAAGTTGCTTCTGTAAAGCCTCTACGCTAGTGACTTTTTCCTCTATATGTTCCCCTTTGGAAACTGCCATAATATCCACTCTCTCAATACAATATCTTGTTTTTTTAACATATATTCCAAACTTTTTCTACAATATTCCATCTCATTTCTTATTTGAAAACACAACCGTGATTGCATAACCATGAAATAGCCTTTGTAAGTACCTGCTATATTAACAAAAAAGTGATTCTTGAAATTGTTGATATTAGCATGGTGCTTGATTCTCATGCACACTAAGATTTGAAGGGATTTGATTCAGACAAACGATCTAAGGCAAATAGCCTTGATACCCACTCAAGAAAAGGCAGGTGCCATAGGCGAAATAGGTCTTGATTTCTCCCCGAGCTGGTCATCCGGGCAAAACCAAATAGAACTATTGAAAAAGCTTGACATTGCAACGTCCTTTAATCTACCTGTTGTAATACATGACAGGGAAGCTTACGAAGAGATATTGAAGATACTAGGGGAAATCTCTTTCGAGGAAATAGCAAAACAGACAAGCAAAAACATCCTATACTTATTTAACCATCCTTTCCTTGCATGACAAGCCATTATCCCATCGGCAAAAAGAATCCTCTTGTGCTTGCTTCTTTCTCACCAAGACGAAAAGCTCTCCTAACACAAATTGGGATCCCTTTCGAAGCAGTTGGAAGCATGGTAGAGGAAACCCTTTATGAAGGAGCAGAGCCACTGGAAATCGCCTGCAAGATGGCAATACGTAAGGCTGAATCAGTATATCACGTCTGTAAAAACCGCTGGATACTGGGCGCAGATACCATAGTTGCCATGAAGAAAAGGATATTCGGCAAGCCAAAAGATTCTCGGGAATGCCATGACATGCTTCTTCATTTGAGGGGAAAGAATCACAGGGTCATTACCGGATTCTGTATTCTTGATCCACAAGGGACATCAGTGCACATAGAGACAGTCACCACAAAGGTAAAAATCAAAAAATTGACTGAAATTGAAATCGGGTCCTATATTAAAACAGGTGAACCTTTTGGCAAAGCAGGTGCCTATGCCATCCAGGGGATTGGCTCCTTTATGATTGAACACGTCAATGGCTCTTACACCAATGTGGTGGGATTGCCTATCTGTGAGGTTGTAGATGGCCTTCTTCAATGCGGCGGTCTTAAGGGATTCCCTCTAGCAGATTAGAAATCAGATGAATAGGCAGTAGGAAGCAAACACTTTGTCTTAAACCTCTCCACGCTGCGTACTCCCTACTTCTTACATATAGTCACAGTCCCCTCTGCCTCACTATTTCAGAGAGTATAATTCCTGCAGCTACAGATACATTGAGGGAATTAAGATGGCCCGAGCTTGGTATACTAACCAAATGATGGCACTGATCCCTGACAGCCCTACCTAATCCTTTACCCTCACTACCCAATACCAAAACCAAACCTCTATTCCAGTCAAACTCATAAATATTCGTTTTGCTTTCCCCTGCAGCCCCTACTATCCAGAGACCTTTGTCCTCTAATTGCTTAAGAGTTCTTGCTAAATTAACCACCCTAGCTACAGGCAGATAGGCTGATCCACCTGCTGACCTTTTGTGGACAGCATCTGTTATGGAAGCGGACCTGTCCCTTGGCAGAACAAGGCCCTGAACCCCAAAAAATTCAGCGGTTCTGATCAGAGAAGCCAGATTCCCAGTATCAGTAATGTGATCCGCAACAAGGAGAAGCCCCTTTTCTCTATTTACAAGTGCACCTCTTATCAGATCCTCTAAGCCGAAGTAACTGTAATTACTTAAGATAGCTATCACACCCTGGTGGGGAAGGTCAGAGGATATTCTATTCAAATCGCACCTATCTTTGAACCTGATCGGTACCTTTCTCTCTCTGGCCATATCCAAAATTTCCTTCAGCCGCTCAAGCTTCCTCCCCCTGGAAACTAAAAGTTCAGCTATTTCCTTACCTTCCCTAAGATTTTCCCTTACCGCGTTTATGCCTGAAATAACCTGGGGCAAATCGCCTACCTCAACAGCTACGGACATTTTCTATAAATGAAATATCTTTTGAACCAGGGGAAAACGTCTTTTCTTATTAGCCCTTTGAGCAATAATAATCGCTTCTATTTCTCTTGCCGCTTGGTTTAGATCATCATTTATAATAATGAAATCGTAATCTCTGCATCCCTGGATTTCCTTTACTGCCTTTTTCATACGCAGGTCTATGTCTATTTTTTCGCTCGGTGATCTGCCCTTTAACCTCTCCTTAAGGACTTCGATTGATGGAGGAAGAACAAATATTGATAGAGACTCGGGAAATCGCCTTTTTATCTCTTTAGCCCCTTGTAAATCAAGATCCATCAAGAGATCTTTATCTGAGGAAAGTTCAGTGTTTACACTTACAATGGAGGTGCCATATAGCTGATCATAGACAGCGGCCCATTCAACAAATTCATGAGCCTCAATCATCCTTTCAAACTCTACTCCGTCAACAAAGTAGTAATGTAATCCGTTGACCTCACCTTTTCTCGGCTTTCTAGTGGTATGAGAAATGGAATAACCAACCCCCCTTACATTTTTTCTTACAATATCTATTAATGTTGTTTTTCCGGTGCCCGAGGGGGCAGTGATTACAAAAATTTGTCCTTTTTCAGGCCGTATCTCCATATCTTCTTTATAAAACAAATATTGATTTGAGGCCTATTTCTTATATGAGATCTTCCCCCCTAATTGACCCATTTGGGGAAAACCTCTGGGCTATTGTCTCAGATTGAATAGCAGACAGAATCACATGATTGCTATCAGTTATAATAACTGATCTCGTTCTTCTACCTTGCGTTGCATCAATAAGCCTTTTGTCATCTCTTGCCTCTTCACGAAGTCTTCTCGCTGGTGCGGAAGCTGGCGAAATAATAGCTATAACCCGGTTGGATACAAGAAAATTTCCAAAGCCAATACTAAGTAAACTTGGATCCATAACCCTTTTCTCCTATATTTAATATGTTAAGAAAATTATTCCACATTTTGAATCTGCTCCCTCAACTTTTCCAATTCAGCCTTAATCTCTACTGCAAGTTGTGAGATAATGGAATCTGCGGCCTTAGATCCAATTGTATTAACCTCCCTGTTTATCTCCTGCAATAAAAAATCCAGTCTTCTCCCAAGCACATCATCCAGATTCAAGTACTTCCTGAATTGGTCTAGGTGACTCTCTATCCGAATCAGTTCCTCGGTAATATCAGACCTCTCCGCCATAAAAGCTACTTCTTGCGCCAAGCGAGCCTCATCAATTTCAACCCGTTTTATCAATTTCTGAATCCTTTGTCTTAAGTTATCCGTGTAACTCTCAACTGTTCCTTTAGCCCTATCTCTTATCTCATTAATATATATTCGAATCCTGTTTAATCGCTCTAAAAAATCCTTCTCCAGGGCCTTACCTTCATTTATCCTCATAATGTCCAATGAGAGCAAGGCCTTATCTATAACATCCTTCAAATCAGGCCATATTTTTTCAAGATCAACACTATCTTGCTTGACAATAATAGCATCTTTTAGCTGAGAGAAAAAGGATATATCAATAGGTTGCTTACATCTAAGTTCCTTATTTAGCTCATTGAAAATGCTAACATAAGCCTTTACTAATGGCCTGTTTAGCTCCAGCCTTAAATCTTTATCGCCATTATCTTTTACCTGGATGGATATCTCAATCCTGCCTCTTTTTAACATGGAAGAGACTATAGACCTGATCCTGTCCTCAAATG
>CP070704.1:627822-631357 GCA_020349945.1 Deltaproteobacteria bacterium | reverse complement strand
CTCTATCCCCCTGAGGCATACAGATGCGGACTCAAAGATCCCTAAAAGGGGTGTGTCCGCGATAACCGCGTAGTCTGTTTCTTCACGGAACCGCTTCGCTTGCTCTCTCAGTCCCTCAGTTCTTCCGGGATCATGTGGATCTGGCCAATTGTAGGTTTCCAGATCCCCTATGGTTGCATCCTTGAGCGGATAATCAACCGGATCCCAGTACAGACTAGATTCTGGCTTCTTCCATCTCGTACCCCATTCATCCAAATAGGAATTGTCAGGATCTATCTGTACCTTGAAATTCCTTGGCGGTTTGATTCTAACGTAGCGTGTATCAATCCCGAATCTCTTCAGAACCTCTTCAGGTGGATCAACATGGTCCCTGAGGAAAAGTTCTGTCTCACTTCTAATGCCCAGATATTGCTTCAACTCATTGTATGGCACTGCCTCGATGGTTGTTGCCACGCCTCCCAGATCAAGAGGGACCCTATCCGGCTCTTCATGATTGAGACTGGCTAAGACCCGTTCCCTTGGAGTCATCTGTTTCATAATTTAGTCCCTCCTCGAACCCACATTGTCGCCTCTCCTGTTCCATTGAGGTTCCAGAACAAGCGCCTGCACGTGGAGTTCGCATTGTGAAATTCCATAAGGTAAACATGATGGGGGGTAGCCTGCGGTGTGTTCTGGCCCATGCAGGCCTAACGACTGCCCATAAGCTCCTTGGCTTTGTCAACGGCAGTGGCTGCATCAGGGGCGAAACCGTCTGCTCCTATCTCATCCGCATATTGCTGCGTAATAGGGGCTCCACCAACCATAACCTTCACCCTCTCCCTTATCAAAGCGGTGCTCAGTGATTCGATTACCCGTTTCATCATAGGCATAGTTGTGGTGATAAGAGAAGACATGCCTATTATGTCCGCATTTTCACCCTTCACCGTTTCCACGAATCTCTCAGGTGACACGTCAACACCCAGGTCTATGACCTCAAATCCGGCTCCCTCCAGCATCATTCCCACGAGATTTTTCCCGATGTCATGAAGGTCTCCCCTGACGGTTCCTAGAACAGCCTTTCCCGAATAACCAATATTCTTCTCGGCAAGCAGGGGCTTGAGAGACTCCATTCCCGCCTTCATAGCATTGGCAGCAACCAGTACCTCCGGAAAGAAGACCTCCGCCTTTTTAAACCTCTCCCCTACCACGCTCATTCCTGCAAGGAGGCCATCATTGAGAATCGAGCCCACATCCTGCCCCTCATCTATCGCCTTCTGAACCAACTCCTTCACCTCAGGAGCCATTCCCTGGATCAACTTTTGCCTGATTTCCTTAAGATCTATCATCTACTGCCCTCCTCATAAAGATTTTCACTTATCCTCACAGCTGCCAATCTCCACCCGCAGCCACCTCTCTGCAAGCAGCCCATAAAGTTTCAGGTTCGGCCGAAGCCATAGCTAAGCCTTGCTTAGCACACACCGCATATCTTTGCAATTGCTATGTTTATCTCGTCCCAGATACCGATTCCTGCCTTAGCGGGGCTCAGCCTTACCTCATAGCTCTCCCTGAATCGTGGCTTTAATCCCCTCCTTATGGTCCACTTTTGTCAATACAAGGGCACCTGCCACAAAGAAGATAATAATGGAGATAATGCTTACCCTGCTCGAACCTGTTAACTGCCCAACTGCAGCAAAGAGACCAGGTCCAATGATACCGGCAAATTTGCTGCTCACATTGTAAAAACCAAAAAATTCGCCCGATTTTGACAGTGGCGTCATCGATCCGTACATAGATCGGCTGAGGGCCTGGGTTCCGCCCTGAACTATGGAAACCAAAAAAGCCAGGAGCCAGAAATGGGCTGGTTTCTGCACGAAATATCCCAGGATGGCGATAATTGTGTAAATAGCCAAGGCAAAAAGGATTGAGTTTTTGGTCCCCAATCTTTCAGGTAACCTGCCAAAAAGTACCGTAAAGGGAACCCCAAGGAACTGTACCATCAGAATCGCCCCAATGAGATGAAATCTACCGATCCCAATCTCGGCCCCAAAGATCACGGCCATAACTATGATGGTTCCTATCCCGTCATTGTAAAGCCAGAATGCAACGAGGAACTTTATCAACTCCTTAAATCTTCGAACATCCCTCAATGTCCTTACAAGCCTCTGATACCCGGCTAATACAGGATTATAACTTTCATCTCTTGCAATGACCGGCTGAGGCTCAGGGACATTTCTCAAAAGGGGCACGGAAAAGGCTGCCCACCAGACAGCAACAGTAAGAAAGGATATCCTTGAAGCCCATTCAGCATCAGGGATGTAAAAAAAGCCCGGTTTGAGTATCATAAGGAGATTGATAGCCAATAGAATCCCACCGCCAAGATATCCGTAGGCGTAACCCCCTGCGGAGACCCTATCAATTTCTTCCTGGCGAGCGACATGCGGCAACAAGCTATCGTAAAAAATGTTGGCACACCCAAAACCTACTCTTCCAAAAATGTACACAAGGGATGCATAAAACCACATACCACTACCTATGCCAGTTAAGAGCGCTGTAGCCAGGATACCGACAAAGGCAAACCCACCAAGGAACCTCTTCTTGGCACCAGCGTGATCCCCAATTGCACCTAACATAGGCGCTGTGATCGCGATAATTAACATAGCTATGGTATTGGAGTATCCCCAATAACTGGTTGCCGTTTGTTTATCAAGGGTGGAGCCTGCAACTGAACTGTAAAACTCCGGAAGTACCGCTGCCATAATGATTGTTGCAAATGCGGAATTCGCCCAATCATACATCTTCCAGCTTCTAATAATCCCTTTAGGATCCCTTTTCATTTCACAACTTTTACCTAATCATAGTGAGTGGAGACATCTTTGAAATCGCAAATGCGAAACCCTCAACCGGAAACAATACCCAAATCCAAATCTTAAAAACTCGAAACAGCCCAACCATGATCTCCTGGTCGATTTGACGCGAAGCTTCCCAAAATATTCCTGCTTTTTCCCCTTTACACACAACTACCCCTACCATATACTTCCCGTACCTGAAAGGGCAAACTACCTTTGCCATGTAAGACGAATGCGATAAAGGGAAAAAGAATGGCCAAAATGGAGAAAGAACATAAGGCAGACGTAACCGTGGGTGAAAAGGTTGATACAATCGTGCACGAGATTGAGGCTGCCCAGGGCCAAAAGGTCACACACGAGGGGGTCCTCGAAAGGGTCTTCTCCCACCTGGAGAAAGAGCCTTCCCTCACTGTTCCGGTAATTGAGTCCTTAGCGAGGATTCCCAACCCTGACACCGCCCAGCTTCTTATCAGCATGATGGAGAAGCTTCAAGAAAAGTGGGTTGTCAAATCCATAAAGAGGACACTTTACAAGTTGAGGCAGAAAGGCGTCAGATGGGAGCAAAGGCCCCCAGAGGATAAGCCGATCCTGAGACCTCCGAAGCCCGCGGAACCGCAGGGATACCTGGGCGCAATGGATTCAACGGGAAGCAGGATAATCGTGATCGCCAGGTCCCAACCCTTACGGGGATTATTGGTGGTCTTCAGCAT
>CP070704.1:623353-627722 GCA_020349945.1 Deltaproteobacteria bacterium | reverse complement strand
CGTGAAAGTGTTAATGGGCTTTAACTTCAATGCTATACCCCTCTCTCCTCAATAATTATTTCAGACAGCGCTTTGCCCAGTTGCCCCTGCTTGCCTTGGCTCAAAGGCTCAGGCCTTGCTTCCGAGATAGTCTCTAGTCTCTCAACCAGGCCTTTGTCAATCGATTTGTTAACCAGCACCTCCCCCTACGGCTTGTCTTGGGCCTGTTATGAGCTCCGTCAAAGCGTTGCTTGACCCCAGCAGCGTTAATAGTGATGTGTATCAAGTCAAGGCCTGACGCGTAAACTTATATGGCCTCCCTTCTCAGGATGTCGAAGTACGTTAGGATTCGATTTACGTAGCGCACCGGCTCTGTCCCCCGACAGTAACCGGATTCACTCTCTCCTATGTGTCTCTCATAACACAGCAAGGGCAGTGTGTGCTCAAGAGAAGACCACTTATCCGGATCGAGCCCTTTTTTGCGCGCAATCTGTTGAGCACCTGTGATGTGTCTGGGTCCGACATTGTAACTGGCGAGCGCGATGAGCATCCGGTCAAAACCCCCTACCTCGTCATATCGTCCGTAAAGCTTTCTCAGGTATCTCACCCCGCCCATCACGCTCTGCTCAGGGTCGAGGCGGCTGGTAATACCCATCTCCTGGGCCGTCTTCCTGGTAAGCTGCATTAACCCTCTTACCCCACGGTGACTCCTTGCCTTGGGATCAAAATGGGATTCCTGATATATTATGGCGGCAATCAACCTCCAATCGAAACCGTACTTCTTAGCGGCCTTCTTAATGATCGCCTCATATCTGGGCAACCTCGTTTTGATCCTCTGGTGGAATTTTTTCAGGTCAAATCTGTCAAAGGCCTGCACTTTCCCGTAGTAGGACCGGTAGATATCCTCGAACGTCCCATCGGTCTTTATCGTGGCAAAAAAATCGTTTATAGCAGTGAGGAGATCTTTCTGCCCCTTTTTCACCGCCCAACCTAAGTGCTGTGGTTCCGCAATGGGAATGCCGATCTTGATATTGGGGTAGTAGCGGCGATTTAGGAGGGCAACATTGGAGGCAGCTATGGTTAGCTCAATCTCTTTATCAGCCACCTGCCTTATCAGCTCTTCTGTAGGGACATCATCGTGAAGTTTAAAAGTTACATCCTGCCCCGTCTCCTGTAATTCAGACAGGCGTTCCTCATAGGAAGTAGCCCTGCGGATATGGATAATCTTTCCATTCAGGTCCGCCAGGTCCTTGATTGTGTGGTTGTCCTCATGCACAATCACCCTTTGCTGAACGGATAAATATTCGTTGGAAAAATCCACCATCTCCTTGCGCGATGGAGTAATGGTCATGCTGGCAGCAATGAAATCACCTTTACCCTCATTCAGGGCCTCTATCATATCCCCCCATGGAAATGTCCTTACCTGCAAGTCTAACCCCAAATGGTTGGCAAAGGCCTTGGCCAGGTCATACTCGAAGCCCATGGGTTCGCCACGATAGGTATAGTAACAATGGGCATTGTTTCTGGTGACAACAGTCAACTGTCCGGTTTCCTGTATCGTATCGAGTCTATCCCCTTGTTTCTCAGCATAGCTATCAAGCGTGAAGAGGACTAATAGGATAGGAAAGTAGATTACATATTTCCAGCGTGACCCACGCATCATTTGCTGATTACCTCCCTAAACTCCACACCCACCGAGGGCTTGGACCTTTTTATCAAAGATAATCACCCTTGCTTCCCAATTCCTCACATAAACCCTTAGTCAAATTGTATGCCTCTTTGGCACCACTAATCAGGTATGAAATATCATTATCAACGCCTATCCAGGAGACCCCTCTATGTATCCAATCTCTAACATTTTCTTCAGACCATAACAGGCTGACCCCAAACGGAAAATGAGCCTTCCTGCAGGTATCTGCGGCCCTATCGCATAACTCCAAGACCTTTGGGTGTCTGATCTGAGACAGTAACCCTATTGAGCCTGAAAGGTCGTAAGCACCAATGACAATAGTATCAACACCTTCCACGGCTATAATATCTTCCAGATTATTGACGGCATCAACATGTTCAATCTGCACAATGACCCATGGTTCCGTCTTTGAGATCTCAAGATATTCATCGCCACCCATTGTCCCGTAGTTGTTGGCCCTAATAGGAGCAAATCCCCTTATCCCTTTTGGGGGATACTTACAACCGGCTACAGCCAATTGTGCCTCTTCTGCTGTCTTTACAAAGGGAAACACGATGCCCGCAGGACCCATGTCCAAGATTGGCTTAACAAGAACTGGGTCATTCCAGGGAACTCTCACAAATGGGGCCACCCCCTGACCTCGAATGGCCATTATATGCAGATTTATATCCTTCCTGTCCATGGCCCCATGTTCCGCGTCAATCCAGACAAAGTCGAAGCCGGCAGCGCACACAATCTCAGATGCCACTGGATCACTGGTTGCTACATGGGTTCCAATCACTAAGTCCTTGTTTCGTATCTTATCCCTTACTCTTGAGAGATTACTATCCATGGGGGCCTCCTAATAGGTATGAGATATATGAGAATCATCTGAAACTCGCGTAGTGTAAATCATCTATGAACAGATATCTATATCTATTTCTGCACACTCAGTTCTGTTGGGTAAAACAGTCAATGGCCGGTTCACCTTGTATCCAAAAAAGATCTGCCCCTTTTCTGCAGTTACCCGCAAATGGATGCGGTTGCCAGCAGATACCATTCGATATTTGCAATTCCGTTTGCAATATGGGAAATTATAAAAGTCTGAGCTGGTCTTGCTCCTAGGAAATTGACAAAAAGTGTCCCTCGCGTGTTAGTGTCTTGAGGGAGATTTTAAGCGCATGTGCGTCAATTCGCGTATGCAACTTCATGTTTGACTATGTAGTTCGGGGGAAATTATGCGTTTACGGATAAAGATTTTATCTGGATTCTTGACCTTGACTATGATGTTGTTTGTTGCTGGGGTATGGTCAATCTATGAATTGACTACCGTAGGCACATCTGTTCAAGGGCTTCTGGATGAGAACTACAAGAGCATTAATGCTGGAAAAATGATGATTGAAGCCCTCGAAAGACAGGATAGTGCAATATTGCTGCTTCTTTCTGGCAACTGGAAACAAGGGAGATCTACCATAGAGTCTGCTGACAGGTTATTTCAGCAAGGGTTCAAAATAGCTCAAAATAACGTAACAATACCCGGAGAGCCAGCTTACGTGGATGCTATTGAGTCAAGATACAAAGCCTATAAGGATCTGCGGAGTGAACTTGTTTGACTCCATTACCCATTCCTTTGCAACCATTGCTACCGGAGGCTTTTCCCCCAAAAACCTGAGTATCGCTTACTACCAAAGCACCTTGGTAGAGATCGTTATTATGATCTTTATGATCTTATCAGGCATACACTTCGGTCTTCTGTTTATTGCCGTTTCTGAAAGTATCTATGATATCTGGAAATCATCAATTGTGAGGTATTACCTCTGGCACTCATGATAGGAACTACGGTAACAACGCTTAATGTCCATGGAACTCAATTCCATAACTGGATAGAAGCTCTCCGCTACTCGGCATTCCAGATTATTTCTTTGGGAACCTCAACTGGTTTTGCTACCGCGGATACGACCATAGGGCCATCATTTGCCCAGTTAGTGATGATATTCTTCACCTTGCAATGCGCGTGTGCTGGGTCTACCTCTGGAGGTATCAAGGTTGATAGAATACTCATTCTGTGGAGAGCAATCACAAAAAGGATCAAGAAGTTGCAACACCCCACTGCAGTCATAGCAGTAAAGATCGACAATGTGGCGATCGATGATGATGTGGTAGAGGCGGGTATTCTGTATATATCTCTTTATTTGGGTGTTGTTTTCATTTCAACCGTCCTGTTGACTGCTCTGGGTGTCAACAGCCTTTCTGCGTTTTCCGCATCTGCTGCAACTATGGGAAATGTTGGACCGGGTTTCGGAACTGTTGGATCCATGGGTAATTTCAGTCAGATCCCGGAGGTTGGAAAATGGCTCCTGACTGCCACTACGCTCCTTGGGCGACTCGAGATCTTTGGCTTGATCTTATTTTTGGGCGTTAGATCATGGAAATGAACAACCAAGGCCGCTCTTGGCCTACTTTTTCATCCAGTTTTATCTTTCAAAAAGAGTGTGCTGGTTGTTTTTGCAACAGACATTTTTTTAATCTAATTGCAACATTACTGAGAAATCGATAGTGGCGAGGTGGCGCATTAGATGAGTCAAAAGCAGACTTGAACCGTTTTTCGGGATAAGTGCCCATAAGGGAGGATGGAATGACAAGAGTAGTAATTATGCTAACCCGGGATGATGTCACTATTCCACATGCGGTGGAGGCGTTTCGCAACTTAAGAGATACGGG
>CP070704.1:614196-623253 GCA_020349945.1 Deltaproteobacteria bacterium | reverse complement strand
CTGTGCTCCTACAATGGAGCTCATGTACAGAGGGGTGGAATATGTCGTCGGATTATTCAAGCCTCAAATGAGATCACGGCCTGCGCTGTTAGGACTGGATGTGAGGCAAGGGAGTTATGGGACGACCGTGCCTTTCCAGGAAATTCCGGACAGCTATTACAGGATCATTAAGCAAGAAGACCTGAGAATGGATGATTTTGACATCCTGTTCATGCCTGGCGCGTTCAATCCATGGCAGATCACTGTTCTCCATCGCGATTTCTTGAGAGATGCCTATGCGGCCGGAAAGATCATTGGCGCCATCTGCCACGCCCCGATCCCTGTGGCTGCCGCTGACCTGGTGAGGGGCAAGAAGTGCGCCGGATGGCTCGCCTGTGAGCCCTCTATTAAAATTATGGGGGGTGAGTACAGCTGGGATTGGTCAGCTGTTATTGATGGCCAGCTCGTCAGCGGGCGTGTCCCCATGGATGTTCCTGAATTCGTGGATGCCATGACTGAGGCGCTGTTGAGGCAGTAGCTGGCTCAGGCGATCTAGACAGTGAAAAGATGGGGAGGCGGATGCCTCCCCATCTTTTTCCCATCCGAGTCGTTCAACTTAGACAGCTCCTATATAGTCAAGACTCGCATCCAGTCCTCAACCTTTATGCCCGGAGTCTCGATACCCCCTTCGGAGTAAAAGTTCTTTAAAATGGTAGAGGTCTGTTCAGTTGGCCGTCCCTCAAGCCTTGATTCAAGCAAGCTAATGGCCTCTTCTGGAAAGCAGAAAAAATCACCTGAAATGGAAACGTTCCTGAAATTGCCCTCCCTGACCTCAAAATCCGCTCGTATAAGTCCACCTGGCGCCTTGTGTAGCTTTTGAACGAGTTTTATCCCCGCGCGGATCTTGATATCACGGCCACAAACCCGTCTGCCTTTCTGATAGAGCCACGCATCGCTCATCATCCGCTCACCCAGCTCATCCATTGTGGCTTGTAAGGCCTCGTCCTTTTCGCTCGGTTGCATCGGTCCCAGGAGTTTTTCGAATTCTTGAGCCATGAGTGCATTGAGTTCTGCTTCATTGCATTGTCTTGCCCTTTCCTCCCCCAGTTCACGCCGGATGGTAGAAAGGTTTTCCCTGAGCGTCTTATGAACCTTGTCACGAAATTTTTCATCCGGCACCTTGAGGACCCTGGACATCATCTCATAGTTAAAATCCTGGATCAGGTTTCCAACAAAAACAACACACTCCCCTATCTCACCAACACCGGTCCCGGATATCTTGCGTGTACCAGTGATCACGTCATTGATGGGTCTGTATTGGGCGGGGATACCTATTCTCCGATAGACATTGATAATCGGTTGGAGAAACTTCCGATAAAAGGCCTCTTTCCTCAGAGGGACTGCGGGGTTATCCCTATGGAGGATCAATTGAAAAAAGAGCTGATCCCCATCCAGATACGTGGCCCCTCCCCCCACCTCACGCCTGAATACCGGGATACCACGGGCCTTGCAGAAGTCGAGGTCGACCTCCTGCTTGAGATCCTGATGGAAACCGATACAGACATAGGGCGTGGCAGGGGAGACGAGGGAAAGCGCCTCTCTTCCTAAGACCGCCAGGGCATGATAGATGAGTTGCGATTCATGCCAGGGGACCTTCCCTAAATTGTACAGTTTCATGGTCAACGGTCTCTATAAGGCCAAATTCATGATATCCCCAGGTAATAGGAAAATCCTAAATTCGAATATCGAAATCCGAAACAAATCCGAATGACTAAAATTCCAATGTCCTCAATGAGGAGGTATTCGCCGGAAGTAACCCAGGTTTGGGTTGTTTTGAATTTTGAACCTTCGAATTTTGGTATTGTTTCGAATTTAGGCCTGCGGCGAGCTCAGCCGAGTCGATTTCGAATTTGAAAGTCCCGGGGCAGGTTCCAGTCTTTGGTCTACGAATCTTTCAGCGCCCTACGAACCAGCTGAGTTATATCCATGACCTCGAGAGGGACCTTGTTCCTCCTTACAGTGGCAGTCATAGTCCTGACACATTGTTGGCAAGAGGTGATGACTGCCTGGGCTCCAGTCCCTATAACCTCATCGATCTTTTGTTTGGCAATCTCTGCAGATAGGTTAGGGTCTATCATCTCAAGGTTACCACCGCCACCGCAACATTGACAATTTTCTCGACTGCGCGGAAGCTCTAGGAGCTTTACGCCTGGAATGGAACAGAGTACTTCTCTTGGCTCATCAAACACACGTGCACCTCGACCCAGATCACATGGATCATGGTAGGTTACCGTCAAGGGGAGCTCTTTAAGGGGCATACGATTTTCGCTGATCAGGTTCATAAGCAACTGTGTGGCATGGGTGATCTCAAACTCATGAGGATAGTATTCGCGCCACACCTGGTAGCAGGAAGGGCACGCAAACACGATCTTCTTTGCCCCTTTCTCCCTGACTGCTGACATATTGTGATCGATGAGTTCCTGAAGCATTTCCTTGAGGCCTGCACCCAGCAATGGAAAACCACAGCACCACTCTTCTTCACCCAGTAAGGTAAAATCAACCCCGCTTTTTTCCATGATCTCGGCCAGGGCCATGGGAATCTTTTGGGCCAGGGGGAAATAAGCGGCCACGCACCCTGTAAAATAAACCACCTCAGCCTGATCCTTGAGATACCCGTGATCCGGAGCATCCCGCAGGTCCTCTACCCAGTCGGCCCGCTCCTCATTGTCCTCTGCAAAGACATTGTGGCTTTCCTCCAGGTTATCCCTGATCAGCTCCACCTTGTTGGGGTAAAAATCCGAATGAACCAGGTCCTGGCGGAGGGAAACCCATAAGTCCTTGAGCTGGATACCCACCGGGCAAACTTCCTGACAGTTACCGCAGAGTGTGCAGTGAAAGACCGTATCACTGAAATGTCTCCACTGCTTCTCTGAGGGCCCCTTTCTTGCGAAGATTTTGTGGAACAGCCCGATCCTGCTCTTCAGAATCTGCTTAAGGCCCCTCATGCGAAAGATCGCGGATAGCTCGCCGAGCTGGGAGGCAGAAACCGCCGGGCAGACGTCTGCACAGATCTGGCAGTTGGTACATGCCTCCATCTCCAGAAGCTGTCTGACGGTGTAGTCCCGATTCGGCATATTATTCCTTTACGTATTTCTCGATCTCGGCCAGAAGCCACTTTTCAACCGCCTCCGGGCCGCGGATCAGATTATCGAGTTCTCCCTTATCCTCGGGTCTGATCTTATACATCCAGCCCCTTCCGTAGCAGTCATCGTTGATCAATCCCGGATTGGTCTCCAGTTCCTCATTCACACCAGCCAGTTCCCCATTGACAGGCGCATAGACCTTACCAAGCCATTTACCTGATTCCACCTTGGCGAATTTCTTGCCCGCTTGCAGAATCTTCCCCTCATCTGGGAGCTGGACGTAAACGATCTCACCTGCCAGTTGCTGGGCAAAATCATCCATACCTATAACGAGGAGATCTCCCTCATCTCGGACCCAGAAATGGTTTTCCTCGTAATACAGATCATCGGGCATGTTGTATCCTTGGATTTCCATCTGTACCCTCCTTTGCTTGTTTTGATTATGGCAGAGGCCGTTAACTCAGGCAATAGGTCTTATAGCTGTAACAAGCTTCTTCTGCTGAGAATTATTTCGCCTCTCCCATCAATTCATTAATGAACTGTGTGATGTTATAGATCTTGAACTTTTGCCTTCGTAACTTCGCATTGGAAAGATTATGAACACAGGAATTGCACTCTGTTAGCACTATCTCGGCGCCGACATCCTCGACCTCTTGCAGCCGTCGCCTGGCCATGGCAATGGAATTCTTGGGATAGGCCCCCCGTACGCCCCCTCCGGCACCGCAACAGAGGGCGTCGACGCGGTTATGGGGCAACTCAACAAAGTTTGGAGCGATCCCCCGAATGATCTCACGAGGCTCCTCGTAGATCCCGCAGTGCCTTCCCAGGTCACATGGGTCGTGATAGGTGACCAGCTTGTCGGTTCTCACATCAAAGTCCAGGTCTTTCAGGAATTGGGTGATGTGAGTGATCTTGATCCCCCTGTCCCTGAGCCTGGCATACTGCGGTTTATTATTGAAGGTTCGTGAACAGTACGGACAGCCTGTAATTACCGTCTTGGCGCCCGTTGCCAAGATAAGATCGACATTTTTTCGGGCCAGACCTTCATTGATCTGATATCCTAAGTCCTCCAGCACACCGCTGCAACAAGCCTCGTCGATCAAGGTGTAATCCACCTTGAGGCGATCAAGAAGCTCCAAGGTGGACATTGTGGCCTCGTCTTCCCGATAGGAGCCCACACAACCGATAAAGTAAACATTTTCGGCCTTCTTGTTTCTTTCCCTTTCAAAATCCTCAGGTGCATCCTCCGCATAGATGTTGGTGTGCTTTTTGAGCACCTCATTCATTCCCTCAAAGGCAGGGTGGCAGGAACCGATATGGACCATATCCCTTCTTACCTGCCTGATGATCTCAGGGACCTCAACGCCAGCCGGGCAGTTTTCGAGACAACTGTTGCAGGTAGTGCACTGAAACAGGGTTTCAATCAATTCATCATTCAGTTCAATTGTCCCGTCCATCACCTCCTTGAGGACGAGCATCTTGCCTCGGGCGCTATATGAGGGGCGAAGCATAGCTCCGAAAACAGGACAGACAGCCTGGCAGAAGCCACACTTTGAGCACCTGAGGACCTGGTCACCGAATTTATTAGCAAAGCCGTACTTAGCTTCCATCGAATAACTCCCTAATAGCTCATAGTTTATAGCTCACAGCTCATAGGAGATGAAAAAGGCCTTTATTGCCTTCAGCATTCAGCTATGAGCTTTCAGCTTTTTCATATCTCCAGACCCATTTTACCAGGGTTGAGAATGTTGTTGGGATCCAAGAGGCGCTTGACTGAGCGCATGACCTCCATGGCCACATCGTCATGCTCCAGGGACATGAAGTTCGCCTTGGCCAGGCCGATGCCGTGCTCGCCGGTAAGCGTACCTCCAAGGTCAATACCCAATTTGAACAGATCTGCCGCGGCCTTTCTGATCCGTGCGATCTCGTCAGGGTCGGTACCGTCGAATACGAAGTTTGGGTGGAGGTTGCCATCGCCGAAATGGCCCATGGTGGCTATCGGGACTTTGTGGCGTTTGCTGATGGCCTTGATACCAGCGAGCATTTCGGCAACCTTGCTTATGGGCACGGTCACGTCTTCCACGACGAAATTGTTCTTTAATCGAGTTATGACACCACCGAAAGACTTGCGCGCCGTCCACAGCTGCTCTGCCTCCTCAGCAGAATCGGCTCGAGCGATCCCCTTGGCGTTGTTCCTCTTGAAGACTTCGATCACCTTATCCATCTGGTAGTCTACCTCCTCCTGGGTGAAGCCGTCGGTCTCCGCAAGGACCATTGCCGCTACCTGCGGCAGATTGAGATCCGTGCCCTGATTGAGGGCCAGAATACACTGATCGTCCAAGAATTCCAGGACGCTGGGGAGGATTCCGGAGCGCATGGTCTCACTAATGGCATTTCCTGCGTCGGCTATATCTTCAAAGTTAGCTGTGCACGTGGCGACAGCCAGGGGCTTGGGGTTGACCTTGAGGGTAATCTCGGTTAGGACGCCCAGGGTGCCTTCCGATCCGACGAACAGCTTGGTGAGATCATAGCCGGACACGCATTTCATGCACCTTGAACCGGTCCGAAGCACCGATCCATTGGCCAGAACCACCTCTAAGCCCAGAACATAGTCGCGGGTAGTACCATACTTTGCGCCCTTGAGTCCGCCAGCATTGGCCCCCACGTTACCGCCCAGGGTGCAGACAACACCAGAGGCTGGATCTGGTGGAAAGAAAAAGCCATGCGGGGCAAGGGCCGTTTCCAGATCGCCGTACACCACACCGGGCTGAACGACCACTAGCCTATCTTCGATGCGGATCTCGAGGATCTTATCCATCCGCAGCATGTCCAGGACGATGCCTCCTTGCTCGGGAACGACCATACCGCTCAGACCAGTACCGGCCCCGCGGGGGATGACCGGGATTTTGTATTCATTGGCCAGCTTCAGGATTGCCGAGACCTGCTCGGTGTTCCGAGGCCAGACGGCCGCATCGGGCCGTCGCTTGTGTTCCGAGGCATCCGTGGAGTAGGAGATCAAGTCAATGAGGCTATCGGCGAAGTTGTCCTCCCCCACGATTTCGATAAGGGGCGTTTTGATTTTCTCTTCCATGGTAAACTCCCTGTGAACATTAGCTCACCCATATAAAAATAGTAACGATTATCGATCTTATCAATAGAGAAAGCTCATCAAGTGTCCTCCTGTTTTTCCACAAAAAGCCACTCTCAGCGTTTCTCAGGCACCTTGAAGAAGAATGCACATACCTCGTTAAAAATCATCTGAAGGCTTTATAGATAAGATTCAGATAACTTGCAATCAAAATTAGCGAAGAAACCTATATTTCTTCTCGCTATCTTAGGGCAAATTCGATGGCGGCTGTTTCTTCTGGGTTGCAATGGGAAAGGCTAAAGATAGGGCTCACGCAGGACAATAGACCGGTAAGCTTCTATTGCCAATGCTAAAAGTTCGGCTGAGAGCTATCCCTCCTGGAAACGGACCATAAATTTTCACTTCGCGGCTTTCTCTAATGTTTTCTTGAGCTTTTCGAGATAATCCTCCCGTGGAGGTGAGAAGATATCGATCACACGACAATCTACTTCCCCGATGTACGCACCGTGCTCGATATTAGATGGAAGAATGAGCACGTCACCCTTTTTCGCGCTGTAGAGTTTTCCCTCGATGATTTCATCGACATACCCCTCCAGAACAGTCATGATCTGTTCGGCCTCGTGGCGATGAGGGGGAAAGTATGAGTTTGCAGGCATAGTCAGGAAGCTTACCAAAATCCTCTGCCCCACAACGAGATGGCTGGTTGAGCCCGGGACCAATTCTGTAAGAGGCACATCTGGATAATGAACAACCCTTTTCTTGAATTCTTCTTCAGTGGCGTACGGTTCTTTGTCGGCCATATTTCCTCCTTCCACCTTTGCTGAACTCTCAACTCGATGATTCCAAGCACGGCCAGGGCATGCCGACAACTCTGTTGTCACTCACGGCCCTTACGCACGATCAACAGGGCAATCGCCAGCAGCCCTCAAAAGGAAGGATCAAGATAAAAAGCAATCCCGGTAGGGACGTAACCAGCTTGAAATCTGACTCAACAGTGAAGGCTTATGCGACTCAATCAACTTTATTCAGAACATGAGCAACACATCCCCCACCGGGATCGCCTTTACCCAAACTTCGTCACGCGTTTTATTATTTATATCCGGTTTTCGGGGAATCGAAATCCCACTAGTGCGGAGCCCCAGCCGATCTCTTTGACCTCAACAACAATTAGGCCAAGACGTATAGCAAAAATTTTGTGGAGCAAGGCCTAATCTTTTTAGAGACTCCTGGAAGAGTCCAAAGATAGCTCCTGAGAGATCTATGCTCTCAATGGGGTACCTTGATCAGCCACGTGCGAGGCTAAAAATACTGTGGGAGAGGACCACAATGCCCTCCCCCACATGTAAAAGAGAATCTTACCAGCCCCAAACCTCGCCAAAGGCGGCAGGTCCATGGCCTGGAAGTGGCTTATATTCCTTCATAACTTCCGGAATACTCTTGCCAGCGACCGTGATGCCCTTGTATGTGCCCAGGCCGATCTCGTCAGCAACTCTGATGTAACCATAACGTGCCGGAGCAAAACCCATGCAGGCAGTACCTACGTAATCCACGGCGACTGGATCTGCGCCAGCAATAATTATGCCATGGTAGATAGCATCGCACATTGTAGGTCCATTTCCTCCACCACCGTATATGCCGCCTACAATGTTGTAGTCAATATCAACGATCTCACAAACATCAGCGATGGTCTTCGCAAGCACATCGTGACGCAATCCTATCTTAGGCGCGCCATAGACCTGGTTGGGAGGAACACCTATGCCAACATTTTTCAAGGCCGCAGTAGTGCCAGCAAAGCCGTGGGTCTTCAAAGGTGCTACACTGATCACTACATCCGCATCCAACACTACATTAGCTATGGCATACTCCTTAGCTGCAAGGGCATGCGGTGCTTTAACCCATGTGTAGGGCACGCGATCGAGGTCGACCAGCTCAGCTCCGGCATCCTTTACAGCGAGTTCGGCTCCCCACACCTTCATTTGATAAAGGGTATTTGCAATTCCAGCGGCTTCGCCAATAATTATCTTCTTGGCCCCTGATTCCTTGCACAGGAGTGCGACTGCCCTTGCTATCCGGCCATCCGTATTCGTGCAAGCGAAGTCAGCCGCGTTGCCGTGACCGGTAGACAATAGATACCACTGATCGTTATTGGCGTTGAACTTGATAAATACCGTGTCACCGTTTTTGACCGGCCATCCGCCAGCAAGGTCCACTGCCTTGCGGACCATTTTCTCAACGTGCGCAATGCTTTCGGGAGTATACTCCAGGGTCCAGTAAAGGCCCGTCCTTCCACCTTCAGGCTTCTTGGGAAGAAACCCCGCAAACCCATCAGGAAGAATTACCGAGTCTTTCAGTATCTTCTCGTCCCCCTGTACAATGGACACTTTTGGACCGGCAAGTGCGGTACCACCCCATACCAACATGAGGAGGCCCACCAAGAAGATAGCTATAAAGTGAGACTTTTTCATAATTCTTACCTCCTTTCTTTAAAAAAGATTAGGCCTTGTGTCTCGTACAAAAATACGACAGAAATGTCAAGGAAAAAAATGAGAAGAATTTGTTTTCGGGAGAAGGTAAAGGTTCTGGCAGTGCTGTGTTTGGGTAAAAGATCTTGACAAGAATCCGGTGGTATGATACCGAGACTACCTGAATCCCACGTTGAATCCGTGAAAAAAATAGTCTATTGATGAGACTCATAACTTATCTATCGAAAGGAGGTGATTGAGCAAAGAGAGGTATTGGTCGGTTTGGAACTATGCCTTATCACTTAAAAAAGGAGGTAGGAAGATGAGAAAGACGTTGTTGCTGGTACCATTGATTGTGTTGGTGGGAGCCAGCGTAGCCTTTGCT
>CP070704.1:609211-614096 GCA_020349945.1 Deltaproteobacteria bacterium | reverse complement strand
TCGGGCAGCCTTTTCTACCTCCTCGACCGGTGGGTCAGGTTCCACTTCAGAGAAGACAACCGAAGCGATTCCACTGCTTTGCAGAATTCCCTGAACTTCCTCGGTTCGACCTATCCTCTTCATGACCGGACCCGCAACCAGGAGGGCCTTCTTTATGTTGAGCCCTTTCGCCCGTTCACCCAGCCTTTGGATGACACCGGCTCCAAATAATATGGGTGGGAGAGAAGGCAGACGAACCTCCCAGATCTTCTTTGGCACCCTGAACGCATCCAATTTCTCCCATATTCTGTCCAGGTCAGAGTCTTCTACATCGAAGACATGATTCGTTGGAGGCAGCGCTTCGGTTCTGACAAAAGCCGGGTAAGGCTCATGGATTTTGCTGAACTCAGCGCCTTCATTGAATTTCAGCTCATCCTTTAGGGTTTGCTTTCCTATTTCAACGACATGGTCAGCCGTCAAGCTGAGCCCATAGCGGGCACTCAGTAAATCCGCTAGGAACTCATAGATTGAGGCCTGTCCTCCGGGGAGGGAATTGATACAATATCCAAAGGTATCGCAGGTCGCAGCCAGGATCTGGAACCTCAGGGAGTTTGCTATCTGTCCATTCTTTTGCAGCGGCATTCGGTAGGTAAGCCCTGCGGTATGGTCTGCTCCCATGGGACTCGTGGCATAGGTGACGCCAACGCCTTTTACAGCCCTTGGGTCATGAGCAGGAATCGCCTGGCCCTTATAAGCAGGGATCCGGCTGACGTCCAGTGCCTTTGCAGTGCTCACCACACCATTCGCTAGCGTATTTCCAAGCTCTGTTCCCTGCTCGATCTCCATCAGGAGTTTCATGGCCGATTCCACGTCACCAAATTTCATCCTCCCAGCACTAGCTGCCACGCCCAGGCAACTGCCTATTTCTATCAAATCAACACCCAAGTCGTCACAGACGAATTTCAGTCGTCCTATGGCATCTGGATCAGCAATGCCTAAATTCGTCCCTAACATGCCGATTGCCTCATATTCATAGGCAGAGGCTAAGGGTTTCCCATTGGCATCCGGATATATTATCGAACACTGAACTACACAACCCGGCATACAGCCATGCATCTTGCCACCACGTTCGAAAAGATTCCTCTGGATGATTTCCCCTCTGACCTGCATAAACCCTTCAGGCCTCCCTGAGTGGTAGTTGTCCCCTGGCAAGGTTCCTTGCTTGCTTGAGTTGGCGACCGCGAAAGGGGTTCCATATTTCGAGAAGAGTCTACAGGCGATGTCATGCTCCATAGTGCTCACCCAGGATTTGACCGTCTTCTTAAACAGGACCGGATCTGCAATATGTACCGGCCCTGCGCGTGAATCGTCAATGATGATTGCCTTCAGTCCCTTGGATCCCATGACCGCGCCCAAACCACCTCTGCCGGCATTTCTTGAGGGGTCACCGAAGATATCGGTAAAGGACACAGAAGCGGCCTTATACCTCCTCTCACCAGCAATACCTATAGAAATTATTGCCGATCTCTTATCGTATTTCGTGTGAAGCTCATTCACCAACCTGTAATTTTTCATGCCTTTATACTCATCAGCAGGCACGAGAATAGCCTCATCCTTTGAAATCTTCAGCAAGTAAAGTTTACCTTCTTGGGCAGCACCCTCTACTACAATTGAACGGATCCCCAGCCTGTCCAGGTTCTGGGCGGCTTTACCGCCGGCGTTAGACTCCTTTATCCCAAGTGTCAAGGGGCTTTTCCCGCCAACCGAAATCCTCCCCAGCTGGGGAGCCATTGTTCCAGCAAGAGGACCGCCACCAATAATCAGCTTGTTTTTTGGGCCAAGGGGATCGGAATCAGGAGGGACTTCTTTATTCATTATCTTGGCAATTAAATCTCTACCCCCAATGAGCTTCCACTGCTCTGGAAGATCCTCAAAAGTCACCTTTCCCTGTTCCATATCAACGCGCAGTATTCTCATCTCTGTTCCTCCCTTTCATTAGTTAGCACAGCGTCGAAGAATCGACATTTCCTAACCGTACCTTAGAATCCGGCCTGGAAACCATCTTTGTAGAGGAATATATCACTCCGCTCACGAGACCTCAAAGCAGAATCTGTCGCCGCCAGATAACGGAGCTTTGAAAATCAGGAGCAATAATATGTGATGGTGTTCAGGGCCTCTATAGACCCTACAGGTGAATTAAAATATGAAGAGAAATTGATAAGCACATTTGATACGCCTTACCTTTTTACTAGTTCTGCAGCCACTTCAGGTAGGCATCAATAAATATATCAATATCCCCATTCATCACCCTTTCAATATCCCCAACTTCAAGATTTGTCCTGTGATCTTTTACTAGCTGGTAAGGGTTGAATGTATACGACCTTATTTGATTTCCCCATGCTATCTCTTTCTGGGATTGGTGTCTAAGCTGTTTTTCTCTATCTTGTTTCTCTTTTTCTAATGCATAGAGCCTTGCCTTAAGAATTTTTAAGGCCAGGTCCTTATTTCGGTGCTGAGATTTTTCATTTTGGCATTGGACGACTATATTGGTTGGAACGTGCGTAATCCTTACAGCGGAGCTGGTCTTATTAACATGCTGTCCACCGGGGCCACTCGCCCTAAAGGTCTCTAGCCTGAGATCCTTTTCACTAATATCTATTTTTATGTCATCTGCAATCTCTGGTAAGATAGACACTGATGCAAATGAGGTATGCCTCCGGCCGTTGGCATCAAAAGGGGAAATCCTGACCATCCTGTGAATGCCATGTTCGGATTTCAGATAGCCATACGCATAAGGACCGCTGACGGTAAAGGTAACGTTTTTTATCCCCGCCTCATCTCCAGCTAAATGATCAACGATCCTGGTTTTCATCTTTCTGGACTCTGCCCATTTGAGGTACAGCCTGAGGAGCATCTCCACCCAATCTTGGGCCTCTGTTCCCCCTGCGCCTGCATTTATTGCCACGATTGCATTTCTTTTGTCATCTTTATCTCCGAGCAGTGTTTGAAGTTCGTAGCTTCTTATCGCTTTTTCCAGCTCAGAAAGCTCTTTCCTTGCATCGAGAATCGAGGTCTCATCGTTTTCCTCCTGGGCCAACTTGGTCAGGATACTGAGCTCTTCTAGCTCGTTCTTGTATCTGTGCCACTCCTCTAAGTTGTTGCTCAGGAAGCCCCTCTCCTGGCTTAGTTCGGCTGCCTGGCTATGGTTATTTTGCCAGAAGTCCGTCTTGGATAATATTCTTTCTATCTTTTTTAACCTATCTTCGCCCTTGGTGAGGTCAAAGATGCTCCCAGAGATCTCCCAATTTCCTATTCAGGGAATCTATCTTTTCTATTATCTCTGCATAATACATGACCTCATCTCCTTTTTTCGATTAATATCCAGAAAAATCTAATAATCGTTACTATAACTAGTAGTATAGCAAAAACATCCCCATGTTGTGAATAAAATGTTTTTTTTCCATCACATTTTATTTCCTCTTGTAAGACTTGCCTGATAAATAGTCCAGTCTTACTCACTATCTTTCCATTTGCGAGTATAAAGGCGCTAATCCCGGTATTCGCAGCCCTTGCCATGGGTAAACCATTCTCTATACACCGAAAGGCAGCCATGCTCAGATGTTGATACGGAGCGCTGGTACGGCCAAACCAGGCATCATTGGTTATGTTTACCAACAGGTCAGCTCCTTGCATAGCGAGTTTTCGAGAGATATCAGGAAAGATAGCCTCAAAACAAATGAGTGCCCCTATCTGAAAATCTGGGGCATTTATTGGTCTGACCTTCTTACCAGGGGAGAAGTCTCCTGCTGCTGGGACTAAGCGATGTACAAAGGGCATGTATTTCTTAAGGGGAACATACTCCCCGAAAGGGACAAGATGAACTTTGTCATAATAATCATAGACCCTCTTTTCAGATATTATATATGCCCTGTTGTAATAGAGGATCGTATCGTTATCCTTTGCATATGCAGGGGAGCCGAAGATGATATGCGAATTGGTTATCTTGGCAGTCTTGAAGACCTCCGAGGAAAGGTAGGATCTATCTTGGAAAAAAAATGGAAGGGCAGTTTCAGGCCAGATAATAACGTGAGGCCTAAAATCCACCGATTTTTCCGATAGGTTGTTATAAATAGCCAGTGTCTGCTTTTGAAAACCCGGGTCCCATTTTATAGACTGATCAATATTGCCTTGGATAACGACTGCCCTGAGCCCCTTTCCCTCTAAGTCAGTATCTGCCTTTTCTATCAAACTATTATGGCCATATACAAGGATAGAGCCCATCAGAAAAGAGGTGAGAATTATTTCGATTCCTATGGATTTCCCTTTTCTTAGAAGATGAGAAACAAAAAATATCCTGTATATTAAGATACTTACCAGAACTATAACAAATGATATACCGTAGACACCAGAGATATCCGATATTTGTATCAGTGGCAACCTTGAATACTGGCTGTATCCCAAAAGGCACCAAGGGAAACCAGTCATAATATGGGCTCTGGCATATTCAAGTGTGACCCAGACCCCGGCCCCCCAAAAAGAAGAGAGTCTATCTTGTGCAAGACTGACGAAGATAAGGGCAAAAAATGCAATATAGAGCGCCAGATATAAGGAGAGGAGAGACAAAACAGCCAGGCTCAAGATAAAGTTGATATTGCCGTAATGGGAAAGTACCACAACTATCCAGTAGATGAGGGTTAAATAGTGTGAAAGGCCAGTGAGAAGTCCCAATTTTAATGCAACCAATGAGGCTTTCCCCTTAAGGCTGATAAGGAGGGGAACGAGTGCTATCCAAGCTAACCAGTCTAGGTCGATAGGGGATAAACTAGCAGTCAACATGAGACCCGAAAGCCCTGCTAACCCAGCATCTTTTAAACTAACCCTGTTCATTTACGGCTGCGCTTAGAGT
>CP070704.1:594321-609111 GCA_020349945.1 Deltaproteobacteria bacterium | reverse complement strand
CCTTGTTCATGGTACGGTCGCGGGTCGTATCTTTTTCGAGGCTTTATGTAGCCCCTGGAAGGATATCGGGACTGTTATAAATGTGGCTTTTTTATCGGGTGATGCGCTGTTGTTGCGGAAAAATACCTCCAGGTGAAAGGTATCTGGTTCAAGAAGAACAATGTGCTGGGTGCTGGAGTTATATATATCCCCAATGGTCGATCCTGGATAAGCATCGTGTTGACTTTTATCATAATATGTTGCTATCTCTTCCAGTTCATTGAGGGTGACCTTGTCCACTTCACCCTTCTCACTATTTCTCAATTTAGTCACAAGTTGCCTTCTTAAATTGGTCCACCTTGGATCAACTCCGCCTCCACGGTAGTTTTCCTTAAGAAAGAAGGTGTTCACTGCAGCAAGGGCATTATCAGATTCCCATTCTACGCCTTTGCCAAGCTGAGAATCCGCGCCTCTTAGCCAGCGTATCCCGCCATCAATAAGGTTGTTTTCCAGTACCTTGCTTGTCATTGAGTCAGCGAGAAAGATCTGGTGGCTGAAGGTGTATTCCTTTTCGCTCAGGTATTGTGCGACTTCTTTCAGGGTACTGTAATTCTCTAAGGCATAGCGTATATCTATAGTAACGGAATGGTAAGCCTTGGATTCAAAATCAGCTGGTGGAGAGGATCCCCCAGCCAGAATCGCAGCGAATACTCCATTGTCATTGAATGCGGTTCCCGCCATTATACTTAAGAGACGGCCGATAATAACAATTGATTTGTCTCTATTCTTAATAGTGATAACTGCATTATCCGTCCTTGGATACCAGTCGACCAGCCTTGCTATCATATTTTTTCCGGTAACTGAAGCTGGCCCAAATACTGAGATAGCAGAACATGCTCCGGTCATCATTATATCTATGTACAAGTTGAGGTAGTACAATTCATCAATGGAGAGCTTTCCGTCACCTTGAATATTATTGGTTCCGCCTGAGAACTTTGAGGCCATTCCCTTTATTTCATCCTGATATTCCTTGGGGACTTGCGGTTTCAGGTTTTGAAGTTTTTCTAAGCGATTGTGGTAAGTTACTCTGTCCATACTGGTTGCGAGCCACCCATCGTAATGGGCCTCAAGGGTGGGAAATAGGGCAAGGAGTTTTTCGATATATAATGCCCACATTTCTTCATGGGTTGAATCGTTAAATTCCATTATCACTTGGGTAAAGGTACCGTTCCAATTGATACGTACAGTCCCAGGTATTCTGCCTTTTGGCTGAGCTTGTGCACTAAAGCCAGTAGCACACAGTATTGCCGCAGCAGTGACTATCAGAAGAAATGCTCTTACAAGGAATATGGGACGTTGTTGACTATGTTGAATTATTTCCACCGATTCTCTTTAGAATCTTAGATATTGCAGAGGTGGAGACTCCCAATTGGCGAGCTGCCTCTGCAAGGGGTAAACCGTAATTTATTCTTTAAAACCATTATTCGAGTCGTACTGAGCAACCTTATATTGACTGGATAAAACAGTATATCTGTTCCACGGGAAAGGCGCCTAACAGATATTGGTAAGACAATGGTTGATGGCTTCTAAGAGCTTAATGTGATTTCTGTAACTGATCAGCTCTCGCGCGCATCCCCAAATTCGCGCATGAAGGAGAGTTCGTCCGGCGACATGGGCCCTTCCTCAATAGTCATCACCAGTTCCTTGACATGTTCGAGCCTGCTCGGTCCGGAAAGGCAGAGGTCCACGCTAGGATGGCTTAATACGAATCTGTAGCACTGTCTTGCAGTTGGAATTGGTCGACTTTTCGGCCATCCCCTAGGCCGCTTGAGCATAGCGCCATGTTTCAGAGCATTAAATGCCACGATCCCTTGCGGGTCTTTCTTATCCAAGTGGCTGAAGATTTCATTCTCTGTGCTCCTGTGGCTGGCGTTGTACCGTACCATGAGTACATCAAAGACAGGCCACCTCTGCGCCACGCGGAGAATGATGGACCGTTTGTGTCCAGAAAACCCGATGAATCTGACTAGACCCTTTTCCTTAATTCGCACAAGCTCACCAACGGCCCTTTCCTGGGA
The DNA here is from genome assembly GCA_020349945.1 of Deltaproteobacteria bacterium. GTDB lineage: Bacteria > Desulfobacterota > DSM-4660 > Desulfatiglandales > B25-G16 > JABXJZ01. The sequence continues at coordinate 607,054 of CP070704.1, read as the reverse complement.
TTCCCGCATGACCCAACCGAGTAGGAACAGATCAATGCAGTCGATCTGGAGACGGCGAAGGTGTTTTTTCGCAGCCCGTTCAATGCTGCCTGGGAACAGCCAAGAATAAGGCGCGGTGGCAATGACGATTTCGTCTCTGTGCCCCGGAAAGAGCCTTTTCAAGCATCTCTCCATAGATCTGTATGTTGGCACCCAGGGGGCCCAGAAAAAGCAATTAATTCCATGTTCAAAGGCCCACTCTATGGAGCTGTCGTCGATTCCATAGCCACCTCCGATGCCCAAAGGGCTCACAACAAGGTCAGTTCTCCCTAAGGTTCTTCGTTCAAATCTCATTGCTTAGCTCCAATCCTGAAACTGGCCTGGTGTAAGAGATCATTAAGTTATTTAATGTTTCACGGAGACATCCCCGTATCTAATGGATAGCAACAGCAAACCACAAAAGGAGGTATGTTCCGTCAGATTGAAAGATTATGCCCAAAATGCCAAGAAACGTAAAGAATATGTTCAACAGCCTTGTCTTCTGATAGTTGCGGTTGATGTGAGCAAGGCCAAACATGATGCCTGTATCGGGACTGAGGATGGAATTGCTCGTCGGAAGCTACTTGGACAGGGACGTCTTCTGCGAAGCTTGGGCAAATTTATCAAGGCTATCAGCGCCTGCTCATCAGTAAAGTCGCCCATTCATTGGATGGGATATTGAATTATTTGAGGACGTCCCCATCACAGGGCTCAATTAAACAGGAACGGTACCAAGCCTTCAATTGGGTGCCGATTCTTTTCCCTGATGAACTTGATGACATGAATTGCAGTCGGTTGAAACCTCAGACTTCTCATGACATGAAACACAAGTATCATGGGCCTTGGTTGAATATTCACTATCATCACTGAAATCGTAATCAAAGGGCGGATGACATTCCGAACACAGGAGCCCGTCGTGCTTTTCATGGTCAAAGAGCACTGACCCGTGAGGGTTAGTAAAGGTTATTGGTGGAGGCCCTTTCATAAGTTCAGGCCTTAAGGCCTGAGAAAGACAGAGTGCTACAAAGCCCAATGAGATCACAAAAGAAAGTGCAATTAAGGAAAGAAATATCCCCCTTCCGTAAAACGCTTTGTTATTCTTTCCTATCATCCACTCAACTTAATACTGTAAGCAGGGTCACTCCGCTATGGCCGGCCTTTGTTTCCAAAAGTGAGTGGCCTGCTCAAAGGCATGGGCCAGCTGCAGCACACCGACGTCGTCCTGATGTCGCCCCACGATCTGGACCCCCACAGGCAGGCCTTCTAGAGTAAACCCACAGGGCACTGAGATGGCAGGGAGACCAGTTACGGTGATGTAATAGCAGGATTTCATCCAATCAATATAGGTATCCATCTTCACCCCGTTGATCTCGGTGAGCCAACGCTCGTTCACGTCGAAAGGCGGCACCTGGCTTACGGGGAGGATGAGGAACTCGTAGGTCTCCATAAACTTTCGCACGCGGTGGTAAAGCTCAGTTCGCTTGCGCTCAGCCGCCCCGATCTGCGGGCCGGTGAGCTTCATGCCTTCCTGGATGTTCCAGAGCACCGTGTCTTTGAGCTTATCCCGATGGGTCTGAAGCAGCTCGCCAAAGGCTAGCTCAAAGCGCCATGCCCGCCACACCTTGAAGATCTCATCAGCGTCGGTCAAATCCGGCTCGCAGTCCTCAACCTGGCAGCCCAAGGACTCGAATGCATGCCGCTGCCCCTCGATCAGTGCTGTCACGCGTGGGTCAACCGGCAACCCTCCCAGATCGCGACTCCACGCCACCCGTACCCCTTTGAAATCCCGTTCCAGGGGACGGGCAAACAGACTGCCTGGCTCGGTGATGGCGATTGGTGAGCGTGGATCAGGCCCGGAGATCACGCTCAACATGAGAGCAGTGTCCTCCACTGTTCGGGCCATGGGGCCCTCAACCGTCAAGGGAAACCACCCCACCAGGTCAGGCCATGTAGGCACCCTGCCAGGGGAAGGTCGGAATCCCACCACATTGCAGAAGCTGGCCGGGTTGCGCAGGGAACCTCCCATGTCGCTGCCATCTGCAATGGATATCATTCCGCAGCCGAGGGCGACTGCGGCCCCGCCGCTGCTGCCACCGCAGGTCTTGGAGAGGTCGTAAGGGTTGAGGGTTTCCCCGAACACCTCGTTATAGGTTTGAGAGCCGGCGCCAAACTCCGGCGTATTTGTCTTGCCTACAGTGATGGCGCCAGCCTTCTTCAATCGTTCCACAATGAGCCCGTCCTCGTCAGGAATAAAGTCCTCGAACACAAGCGAGCCAAAGGTGGTGCGGATTCCCCGTGTCAGCACCAGATCCTTGTGCGCCACTGGGAGGCCGTGCAGCGGCCCAACCTCTCTGCCTTGAGCGAGGCCCTCATCTGCGGCGACCGCTTGATGGATGGCCTGCTCGGGCAGGAGGGTGACGATGGCATTCACCTTCGGGTTGACCTGCTCGATCTGGGTCAGGTGGGCCTCCACCACCTCCCTGGCGGAAAGCTCCTTTGCCCTGATGCGACGGACAAGCTCTGTGGCGGTCAGAAAGCATATCTCTGGGTTGGACATGGTATTTTCCTCTCAATCGCTGTTGGTGGAGGGGGCAGCTGCCGGGACATTTACCTTGGACATGTCATCGATCAGGAAATCCATCCCGAGCCGTCGAAGGCTCTCGTCACTGGGCACTGTCATGCGGGTATCCCATCCAGCCGCCTCAAGGAGCTCCCTGTTCAAGGTCTTGTAATCTACGGTCACACCTCTGACATTGCCCTCGCTGAGGGGCGGCTTACCGACTAACCTGCCCGGCACGTTGCGGGTCAGGGGATTGAGCCCTTCTCGCAGGTTGAAGGCATGCCGCATCGTGAAGATCCGCATACCCGTCTTTTGCATCCCGTCCATATCATAATCCCAGCCAGTGACCGCCGCAAGCTGCTCGGGTATGGCCTGTATGGGGTAGTTCAGATAGCCGAACATGCATAAGCCAGCGGCATTGCACACTTCCACGAGGCACACCAGCTTCCAGTGGGTCTCAGCCTTTTCAGTGTACACATACTTGTCCCCTTGGGTAATCTCCAGTCCAGGTGGAATGAGCAACTCCCCGCCCTGGGTGTGACGGGCTGGGGTAGCTGCCAGCAAGTATGTGGGGGCAAGGCCTGGGGTAAACTTTGGATCGTGGGCCGGGACCTCCTCTCCCTCAATGTGGACGGCATACTCCGTACCGATCCTCCCCAGTTTTTCCCAGGCAACCCTGATGCCGTCGGCCAGCACGTCGCCGAAACCCTCCCGTCTTCCGATCTTCTCGGTCATCGCCACAATGGCCTCAGCATTCCCCCACGTCATCTCCAGCCCATCGGTATCCTTCTTGGTGAGGAGGCCACTCTCGTAACACTCGATAATGTAACCGATCGTCCCACCTACGGTAATGGTATCCAGGCCCAGGTTGTTGCAGATCTCGTTGATCTTGACGATAGAGGCCAGGTCGTCATTGAGGAGATTCGTTCCGAACATGCAGAGGGTTTCATATTCCGGTTTGTGACCGACCCCGTTGTTGAACTCCAGGGCAAACCTTCCGCTTTTCTGCACTACTTTTCCTCCACAGGCAATGGGGCACCCCCAGCAGGCATATGCCTTGTAGCCTTCAAGGGTTACCACTGCCTTATCGCTGATCTTCCTGGCACGCTCAGAGGGAAAATCCACCGTGCCAGCCCCGCCCCAGTTCTTGACGGGCGAGTCTCCACTCAGGGCACTGTCATGGGTAATGCCGCATGTGCCATAGTTGTGAAGGATGCTATAGAAAGGGGCTGGTTGCTTGAGGATCTTCTTTCTGAGCCCCGTGATCTTCTCTTTATCGTGCAGGGGAACCTTCATCCTGCCCCTGACCACCACAGCCTTGAGCCTTTTGGAGCCCATGACGGCCCCCAGGCCAGAGCGGCCGGCAGCACGCTCCTTGTCGTTCATAATACAGGCAGTCAAGGACAACATCTCACCCGCAGGGCCGATGGAGCATATCTGAATGTCCTTGCCATGGCGCTCCTTGAGGACATCCTCCAAGGCGGTCACACCGAGGCCCCACAGGTCGCTGGCATCCAGTAGCTGAGCCTTACCCTCGTTAATAAACAGGTATAGGGGTTTCGGAGCAGCGCCGCCCAAAAACACCCCATCATACCCGGCAAACTTGAGATGGGGTCCGAAATATCCCCCGCAGTTTGCATCGCCCCAACCCCCAGTCGTCTTGGGGGACTTGGCTACAGCCATGAAGCGGGACCCGATGACAGCGGGCGTACCTGTCAGGGGACCGGTCAGCAGGCCAAGAACGTTGTCTGGCCCGAGGGGATCAGCGCCGGCGGGTATGCGGTCATAAAGGAGCCTCGCCGCCATACCGTAGCCGCCAATGTAGTCCCGACAGAGCTCCTGACCAAGCTGCTCTTCTTGGGTCTTGCCAGTAGTAAGGTTAACATTCAGGATTTTACCCATGTAGCCGCCAGACATTTTGTCCTCCTTAGCCCTTGTTTCATGAACTTGTTCCTTCCCTGGGCATATCACCTACAATTGTCTCCTCTGACTGCCTTATGATAGACTATCCTCCAGCGATTATCGGTATGACATATACTTCATCGCCATCGCTTAGTTCAGTGTCCATGCCTTTGCGATAGCGTATATGCTCGCTGTTAACAAATACAGCAAGAGAGCTGCGCAGCCGCCCCTTGCTATCGCACCAACGTTCGTAAACTTCAGGGTATGTATCCTTTATAGACTGCAGCGCCTGGGCTACGTTCACTGGTATGTCTTCAGGAAACTGAAGCCACAGTTTTCTGTGGCCACAAGCCAATTTTAGGCGCAAAGCTTTCTCCCTTGTTCTTGTTTTCTGTTGGACCGACGGGCTGCCGCGCATAGGTCAGTTGGGCCTCCATATCGCTCCGGATGATCGATTGTCGGTGCGTTGGACATTGCGGGACGCAACCCCTTGCTGAGCGACAAGAAAGCACTATATGGTAAACGGGCTCCTTGGTCAATGGGAAATCCATATCGGAGGCACGTTAAGCCTGCCGGAACTAGAGCAACCGGATGCTATGGCTAAAAACGGCGATTACTGCTATGGGAACGAAGTACTTAAGCACCCACAGCCAGATTCCGTAAAGACGGCGGGTAGCAGTGCCCTGGAGCATTTGCCCACGTGCTAGCTTGTTGCCGAGACTCCACGGGATAAATAAAGCAATCCCAAGCTGTTTTGGTTCAACTTCATCTCAGGTTCCCCGGGCATTAACTGCGCTTAAGAGTTCACTCACTCCGAAGCCCTCCTCCATGCGTCTATAGTAACCTATTGTCACAGCTGCATATCTCTCATAGAGTCGCTGCCGGGCTGTTACGAGTCTTGGGTAGGAACGTGCTAATGCCTGTCGGTTGGTCTCGCCTGGGTCTCTGCGAAACACATCTCTCCACACCATAGGGTGCGGATTGGATATGTATGCTTGTAATAACTGCTCCTGGAGTTCAGGTGGTGTTAACAGGTAAGCGATGGTTGTGTATCGTCCAAGCTTTCGCAGCATCGATTCCCCGGCGTAAATGACACTTCCGCTCGTATCAACAACTATGTTCTCTTGAGGATGCTTTTCACGACTCTCAAGGTATCCGAGGATATGGGTAAGCACTTCCAATTCACAGGCCATGTATTTTGATTCACGCTCCTTATAATGGGGATCGTAAGGAAATCCCATCCATTGGCTCACTTGCATGGTGGTTCCATCTGGCCTCTTCAGCTCGGGGGCAAGTTTTGCTGCAATGAGATCATCACAGCAGAAACGCCTGAAACCGTGTTCAGCAAGCCTCATAGACCAGTAGGATTTTCCTGATCCTGCCATACCAATTAGTGAAACGCGCATAGCCTGAGCCGATTTACCTTCGAAGCGATTACCTCGCCAGGTCCACAATGGCCTGATCCAGCGATTTCCTTCCTTTTGGGCAGTGCTGGGAATGCGTTGCCGATTTTCCACTCATACCCATTATGGATGGGCTGTGCAACAAAAAACCCTATCCTTTTGAGGCCTTCAAACGAAACCGCTCGGGCCTGATCTCGCCTATTTTTCGTTAACGTTTATCCGCAGGGTTTCACAGTGCAATTTCCCGACTCTTAACTTGCACACCTCAGGATCACATAGTAAGGGGCCAATTCCAAAAAATAGGGAACATTATCAACGACATCATCCTGAATATGAATATGTTGCCCCACGAACCCCTTAGCCCCCATGACCCCCCGGAGGGGATCAGGATGGGGGTCCAGGAGATGACCGATACGGTATGGGAGAGGAGGAATGGTCTGTATCGGAGAGCTCATCAAGGAGTGTATCATCGACAATAGGTCGGTGAAAGAGGAGGTTAACCGGTTCAGGTCAACATACCAGGAGATCGAGTACAGCTTCGATGAGCTCGTACGGAAGAAACCTGAGCTGGTGGAGATCAAGGCCACATAAGCGATTGCTGGCTTGCTGGCCCTTGAATTTAGCCTTTTGTCTCGATCAACTCGATGGTTATGTTATCTGGCCCCTTGAAGAAGGCGACCCTCCATTGTTCAAAGTCCTTGGGTGGAGCCATGAAGGAAAGACCCTTTGCCTTCAATTCCTCATAGGCAGCATCAACGTCGTCCACCTCGAGGCCCAGGTGGTCGTATCCGTAACGGACCTGGGAGGAATCCCCGCGGACCGTTTCTTCTTCCCGCGCTACCCGCAGATTAATGAGTGTCCCGCTCAGATCAAGTGAGGCGCCATCTGCAGTCCCGAACTTTCGTCGAGCAACTAGCTTCGCGCCCAGGGTCTCGGACAAAAAATCGATCATCTGATCCAGATTGCTGCAAACTAAGTGGACATGATGGACTCGGTACTTCATGGTATTCCTCCTTTCATATACCCTAATATCTGTTGTTCATCCCAATCGTTCCTTCCACTGCCGAATATCAACCAGTCAGATCAACTAACCAGCCATATTATACACCTAGTAGCCCTCTGGACACAAGGGCTAAAAGGTTGCCCCGATGGAGTTCCATTTGACACACCAGCGATGTTCTCCTATATTGTCTTCAATAGAAAGGCATCGTTTGATGGTGCTTGATCTTCCCAAGAAGGAGTAGAATATGGATCCTCAAGGACAGAGACCTGTCAGGAGAGGCAGAACTAAATCTAGGAGGGTTAAAAAAGTGAGGGCTCAGGTTGAGACGGTTGCCCAGGCCTACCTCGAGTTACTCTCATTGCGGGGGATAGAGTATTTCTTCGCCAATGCGGGGACTGACTTTGCCAGTATTGTGGACGCATTTGCTCTCCGCCTGGAGCAAGGAAAGGAGTTTCCGCGACCCGTTATGGTCCCACACGAAATTCCTCTGATAGGTATGGCACATGGGTACTACCTCGCTACAGGGAGACCACAGGTGGCCATGGTCCATGTTGGGATTGGCACTGCCAATGGTTTAGGTGCCTTGATACACGCCTATCGGGCCAGGGTTCCCATCCTGCTCAGCGCAGGCCGCACACCTATCACCGAGGATGGAGGCCCCGCCTCCCGAGACGTCTTCATCCACTGGGGACAGGAATGTTTCGACCAGGCAGGGATGTTGCGAGAATATGTCAAGTGGGACTACGAATTGAGGACCTCCTCTCAGCTTGAGGCTGTCGTGGACAGGGCGCTGGCTATGGCCATGACGGAGCCCCGGGGCCCTGTGTACCTGATGCTACCGCGGGAGGTGCTGGCAAGCCCTTTGGGGGAAGTGGAATTTCATGCCCAGCCTCGCTATGATCTGCCAACCTTTCATCCTGATTTGGCGAAAATCCAGGAGGCTGCAGATCTTCTGATCAGGGCTCAATTCCCCTTGATCATTACCTCTTCGGCAGGACGCTCACCTGCGGCGGTCCGTGCCCTGATGGATCTGGCCGAGGATATGGGCATTGGCGTCATTTCATTTAATCCGGAGTATATGAACTTTCCGACTGGCCACTCCTGCCACCTGGGGTTTCTTCCAGATACCCACGTTACAAAGGCCGATGTGATTCTTGTGGTGGATTGTGACGTGCCCTGGTATCCGAGTAGGGTGAAACCCAAAGACTCCGCAATGGTTATCCAGGTGGGCATTGATCCCCTCTACAGCCGCTATCCGGTCCGCGGCTTTCCCTCAGATCTGACCTTGCAGGGGGAGCCGGCATTTGTGCTTTCTGAGATCACCAAGGCCACTGCACATCACCAGGGTAGAGACGAGGTCCGTGTTGAGGCAAGGAAGAGGGCCCTGCAGGAGATACATGACGATGCAGTAAGGGGCTGGAAGGAAGGGGCGCGCAACGCCGCCTATGATAAGCCCATTGATTTTCAGTGGGTAAGCTATAACGTGAATCGGATCCTGACGGATGACACGGTGGTAGTCAATGAATGGGACAATGGCATGCACCCGCATACAATCCAGCTGCCCGGGAGTTACTTTTGTACCCCGCATGCGGGCTATCTCGGCTGGGGATTTGGAGCTGCCCTGGGGGCCAAACTAGCCTGTCCCGATAGAACGGTTGTTGCCACTGTGGGAGATGGCTGCTACCTATTCTCCGTGCCGTCCGCCTGTCATTTTATATCACAGGCCTATCAGGTTCCGATTCTCATTATTATCTACAACAACGAGTGCTATGAGGCAGTGAAGGGGGCCACGCGTGCCCTTCACCCTGAGGGCTGGGCGGTCAGGACTGGCCGGTACCCTCTTAGCGAGCTGCAACCAACAGGTGATTACGAAAAGATCTGCGAGGCCTTTGGGGGATATGGCGAGAGGGTTGAAACCCCCGAGCAGGTGGAGCCCGCTCTGAAGCGAGCACTTTATGCTGTCAGGCAGGAAAAGCGCCAGGCGCTTCTTAACGTGATATGCAAGCACCCATAATGCTCGCCGTGGCCAACTGCATGGTATCACCTAAGGCTGGTGTCAGAAGAACAGCCGCAATGTTCACCTGTGTGGTCACTATCAATACCCCATTTTTCAGTCTACCACAGTCCACTCCGCGCCAGATTGACCCTTCCTGACGTTGTGTCAATCCTAGACCCGGAGTCCGCCCCCGTGATAAAAAGCTTGATGTTTTAGTGAACACATGCGATTTATCACTCTCAGGGATTTGTTTTCAAAAACCATAGGAAACACTTGCCGCGAATAAGAATACAGGCTCTGAAGATGGAATGGGTCAAGGTCTTTGCACCTGCAACCATAGGTAACATCGGGCCCGGTTTTGATGTCCTTGGGCTGGCTGTCCAGAAACTGGGGGATGTAATCGAGGCGAGGAAGATACAGTCGGGAGTCAAGATTTCCTCGATTGTTCCTGCCGGCTCGGATGTTAATCTCAGCACGGATCCGGAGAAGAACACTGCAGGTATTGCCGCCCGTGAAACGCTGAAGATTCTGGAGGTCAGGGGTGGCGTCGAATTGAGGCTCGAGAAAGGCATCCCTTTGGGCTCCGGTCTCGGGAGCAGTGCTGCATCTGCTGCTGCAGCCGCTTTGGCGGTAAACTGTCTGTATGGAAATGAACTGACCAAAGAAGAGCTCATACTTCCTTCAACCAGGGCTGAAGAGGTGGTTTCCGGGGGTTTTTTCGCTGACAACACGGCTCCTGCCCTTCTTGGCGGGGCAACCCTTACGAGGTCCTGTCTTCCGTTGGATGTGACAAGAATCGGCTCCATCAAGAGACTTAAGATTATTCTTGTTACCCCTGACACGGTTATTCTGACCAAAGAGGCGAGAAAGATTCTGCCTGACAAAATCCCTATGAAGGACTTCGTCTTCAACATGGCCAACACTTCTTTGATAACAGCCGCCTTTGCCAAGGATGATTACGCCCTGTTTGCAAGGAGCTTGAATGATGTAGTGATTGAACCGGTACGAGCGAAGTTGATCAAGGGTTTTGACCAGGTCAAGGAGAATGCCCTGAAGGCCGGTGCTGACGGTATGACCATCTCCGGTTCCGGCCCCACGGTGTTTGCGATTACTGACAGGCTGAGTAAGGCGAGGTTGATAGAGGACGCCATGGTCAGAACCTTCAGGCAGTTTGGCACTAAGACCTTTCACCTGATTACAGCAGTTGATCCCGAAGGGGCGAGGGTGATAAATTAGAAGTAGGACCTTGTGCTATCTGGTTTCATTTCTTAGCAGCTTTACCGCTACCTCGCTCAAGCGAGATCTTACCCGTTCTGATCGATTCGATAATCTTATAGTGCCTAAAGAGATTGAAGGCGTTATCAATGGCGCTGGTATCGCCGGTCACCTCGAGAATCCAGGTACGGTTTGAGGAGTCTACAATTCTCGCCTGGACCGCTGTGATGATTTGCAGGATCTCCCCTCGCTGTTTTTCACTCATCTGGATCTTGAGCAGGGCGTGTTCCCTTTCGACTGATTCTTCCTGGCTTATACCCCAGGCCTTAATGACATGAACGAGTTTCTGAAGCTGTTTCCGTACCTGCTCAAGGATCTTTTCATCCCCTTCAACCACGATGGTAAATCTACTTTTCCCAGGTGTCTCGGTATGACCGACGCTCAGGCTTTCAATGTTAAATCCCCTTCTTGAGAAAAGGGACGAGATCCTCGTCAGAACGCCTGGGGTATCATCGCACAGGATAGAAATTGTATGGCGCATCTGAGTTCCTCCTATTCTCTGTATTCGAGCAGACTAGATCCTGTAACCATGGGGTAAACGTTCGAGTTGTCTTCGAGCACAAAATCAATAACACATGGCTTTCCGCAGGAGAGCCCCTTTTCGATTGCACCTTTGATCTGTTTTTGTTCTGTAACCCGAATCCCGACCGCTCCCATACTCTCTGCGAGCTTTGCATAATCTACACTTTTGTCAAAATTGCACGCCTCATATCTCTTTCCATAGAAGACATCCTGAAGTTGATGAATCATGCCCAGACAGTAATCATTCATAACGAGCACACAAATGGGTATATTGTATTGGACCGCAGTGGCTATTTGATTGCAGGTCATCATAAAAGAGCCATCACCTGCAATGTCGATGACAGTCCTGTCGGGTCGAGCGACCTTGACTCCAATAGCCGCAGGCACACCAAAGCCCATGGTACCCAATCCCCCGGAGGTGATAAAGGACCGTGGGGATTCAACTGAAATATAGTGGGCTGCAAACATCTGATGTTTTCCCACATCTGTTACCAAAACGGCATCTTTTACAATTTCCTGGAGGATGCATAGAATATTCGGGGTTGAAACGCCTACCATCTTTGCAGGAAGGGGGTGGGCCTTTGAAATTTCTTTAAGATGACAAATCCAGTCTCTATGTTTCATTTCAGGCAAGAGCTCTCCAAGCTGGCTCAGTATATTCTTTGCGTCACCGACTATCGGAAGGTAGGAAGGCACATTCTTGCTTATCTCCGCTGGGTCAATATCAATATGGATGAGCTTTGCCTGCTTTGCAAACGTCGGGAGTGGCCCGGTTGTCCTGTCCCCAAACCGGACTCCGACAGCTACAATCACATCCGCTTCGCTTACAGCAGTGTTGGCCACCACCGTTCCATGGTAACCGAGCATGCCAAAGTAAAGGTCATGTGAGTTGGGAAAGGTAGATTTGCCGGTGAGGGTGTTGACAACTGGAATGTCGGCCTTCTCTGCCAGATTTTGTAAATCTTCGCTGGAGTCGGAGTGAAAAACACCTCCCCCAGTTATTAAAAGTGGTGTCTGTGCGGATTTGATGAGTTGTGCCGCCTTAGTTATCTGCCTTGGATGACCTTCTATGGTGGGATTGTAACCCTCAAGAGGCGCTCTCTTCACGCGATCGGGAGAAAAATCTTCAAGTTGAACGTCCCTCGGAATATCGATGAGCACAGGTCCCTTCCTGCCCGTTGATGCGAGAAAAAATGCCTGTTCAATGATATGGGGAAGATCTGCTGCCCCTTTGACCAGGTAATTGTGTTTTGTTATGGGTATGGTTATTCCAGTGATATCAACCTCCTGAAATGCATCGTTTCCGATCATGGACCTGGGTACCTGCCCTGTAATTGCAACGACTGCTGAGGAGTCCATATACGCAGTAGCAAGCCCGGTAACCAGATTAGTTGCCCCCGGTCCACTCGTTGCTAAACATACACCGACCTTTCCGCTTGCACGCGCGTAACCATCGGCCATGTGCGCTGCTCCCTGTTCATGCCTGGTGAGAATATGCTTGATCTTGGATTTTGCTAACTCATCGTAGATGGGAAGGGCTGCTCCCCCCGGAAGTCCGAAGATCACCTCAACCCCTTGAGATTCAAGTGATTTGACCATTGCCGTGGCACCAGTCAACCTACTTTCCGTCATAATACCTCCAAGTAGAAAATAAAAAAACCTGCAACCAGGAGTCCGGCAGCAGGTTTGTATCCTCCATCAAAGGGATATCTACCCACCGCCCCTCGAGTTTACAGCTACTACAAGTACTACATTGAGATAAAAGAGATCCATCGTTTCCACGCTATTCCTTATAATAAAAGCCCTCCCCTCTGCATCCGGAATGGCTTGTTCTTGCCGTCAACCTGTTTCTCCCGCTTCGTAGCACAGAAACTGAACTTTGTAAATATTTTTTTGATTAGCGTACAAATTGATGTCGCAGCAGTGTCTTGGTTTGGGAAGGTCAAAGTCTCTCCGCTCCGCAGCCTGCCATTCTATGAGAATACGCCCTTGATCCTGATGAATGATCCCTAAACAGAATAAAAATAGCCCTCCCCACAAGATGGGGAGGGCAG
>CP070704.1:586689-594221 GCA_020349945.1 Deltaproteobacteria bacterium | reverse complement strand
CGCTATATCCAGATCGCCCATGATCTTTATCCGGGAACAGAGTGCGTTCTTATATGTGTAAGGTATTGTTTGGTACACCTGGCAGGCCCCATCAACCCTGAACCTAACCACGGCATCCGCCTTACCCATCCGAGGTTCTATATGGATATCAGAGGCCCCCTTATCGTATGCATCTACAACCATCTTATTGATTAACTGGACGGTAGCCCCATCTTCCTCACTAACTCCTTCACGTTCATCATCTGCTTCAGCTTCTCCAGTGCCTAATTGTCCAAGGATCTCTTCGATGCTTTCCGACCCGGCCATGAGCTTGGATCTCTTGCGATCAAAGAAGTAGTCAATCATTCTAATAATATCTTCTTTTAACGAAACGCAGAACTCAAATTCCTTGCCGGGGATAAGGCCTCTTATTGCGTCTTGACCCGGCAGATAGTCTGGGTTTTCCATTGCTATCACGGTCTTTGATTCAGATTGGTCCACAGGCACAAAGAGACTTCTTTTCAAATACGTCGGCTTGAGGCCTTTCAGCAGCTGTCCCGGAATGGCCATCCTTTCATCATAGGCTATAAATCGCGTGTTATAAAACATACTTAAGGACTTTCCTATATCCTCTTTTGTTACGTGATAGTCATTGATAAGAACACTCTCTACGCTGCTCTTTGTCTTCCGTGCTACAAGCATTGCGTGTTCCAGATCTTTCTGGCTGATAATAGTATTGCTGATAAGATAATCAAACTTTGTCCGCTTGATGTGTTGTTCCAGCCTCCGGTGATTATGGAAGGCAATTCCCAAGACCTTTGCCATCTCGATAGCTGACTCTCGGTCTTCTGCTGTGAAGTGCTTGCCATTGATCTTGTTGATGAGCTGAATCACGCCCAACAGATCTTTGCCAAAGGTAATAGGCGCAGCTAAGACCTGCTTTGTAGTATAACCGGTTTTTCCATCCCAGCTACTGTCAAAGGCCAATTCGGGATTTATCCGCTTCAACTCATTACTATCATAGGCGTTTTCAACGCTTACTATCTTTCCTGAGACAGCACTATGACCTGCAATGCTTTTATTGCTAATGGGAACCCGTATCTCGTTTGTCTCCTCACCCGTCTTAAATCGAGATACGAGTTCTTTGCTGGCCTCATCCACTACATAGATGGTAATGCGATCCGCATCAAAGAGACTAAGAACACTTTCCATCATATTAATCAATATGTCGTCAATGTCCTTGGAGGAATGAATCTTGCTCGTAATAAAGTGTAGCCTTCGGCTGAACTGAAGGTCCTTTTCAAGAGCCTCTAGATCATTTGCCTCTATCTTTCCCGTGTCTTTTTTAAAAAGTGCCATGATATTCACCTTCTACGTTAAATAATTCTAAAATTTTACGCTACATGAAATTTCAAATCCTTTCCATATATTTTACGATTAGACATGACCCAGTCCTCTATTTTGGTCCCTTTAGGCCTTTATCTTCACACGGAAGGCCAGCACCCCGTGCAGTGTCCATCAAATGATCTGGATTCTTACCAGGAATTTTCTGGGCCATGATCCAGGTTTTGCCTTTTATTGTACCTTTTGAGGGTTTTCAACGAGGAGCAAAAGTATGATAATATGTATCGTTTTGGTTGCTCAGAAGTTCAAAGTGCGTTTAACCAGGGAAATGCTCAAGAGCGATAGCCGGGGATCAATCTCTGGAATGGTGTTTAAATACTCATTCAGTGTCTATGAATACCCCAGGGTCACGTGGCGGTGGAGGGCTGAAAACGTCTACGAGACGGCAGCATTACTATATGGCGAGCACCCGCCACGTAGTAGCCTGAATTACATTTAGGCAAATAGGGAACATAAGGAAAGGGTAATCCCAGTGCCTACACAGAGAAATCCAAGATGATAACCTTACAGATGGGCAGTAATAATCTCGGTAGATGGCAGATTGAGGATATAACCATCACAGACGATTACAAAAGGGCATTCGGAATGGATCCACCTCCTATGGCGAGTATAACCATTATGAACGACTCTGGTAATACCGGAGAAGAATCAGTTTCCACCATCGATTATATTGAGGTATATAGATAATAGGGAACTGATTGGATGAGGATGAAAGACGGTAGCCTGCAAGAGGTGTTGGAATTTTAAGGAGCAAAAAATTGCAGTTAGCTAGGCATAAGACAAAGATTGTGTGCACCATTGGGCCAGCCTCTCGAGCAGAATCCGTCATCAAAAAACTGATAAAGAGTGGTATGAATGTGGCCCGGCTCAATTTTTCACACGGTACCCCTGAGGAACACAGGGAAGATATTCGGCGTATACACTCTATAGCTGCCCGGTTGAACCGCTTCGTTAGTATCCTAATTGACCTGCCTGGTCCTAAAATCCGCGTTGGCAAGCTACAGGACGAACCGCTTGTACTGAAAAAGGGTGACAATGTTATCCTTACCGCTGAAGATATCCTTGGTACAGCCTCACGTATACCTATCAATTACACAGGATTACCACAGAGCGTTTCTAAAGGTAGCCTCATCTATCTCAACGACGGTTTTTTACAGTTACGGGTTGAGGAAGTATCAGGAGATGAGGTGAGGTGTAAGGTTATCATCGGAGGGCCCTTGCTATCTCAAAAGGGACTAAACCTGCCAAGGTCGAAATTATTTATGGATGCGGTAACAGGTAAAGACCTTGATTTTGTTGATTTTGGGCTAGAAGAGGGAGTGGATATCTTTAGCATTTCATTTATAGAAAGGGCAAGCGATATCCTTAAGGTCAAAGAATTTGCAAGAAAAAGAGGTAAATCCGTCTATATAGTGGCGAAGATTGAACGGGCTGAGGCAGCCAGAAACATTGATGAAATATTGGATGTGGCGGATGCGATTATGATCGCTCGTGGAGATCTTGGGGTACAGATTCGCATAGAAGATGTGCCTGCGATTCAGAAAAAACTGATCCGAAAGGCAAATCTCTTGGGGCGTCCGGTGATCACAGCCACACAAATGCTGGAATCGATGACAGAAAACATCCGCCCAAGCCGGGCAGAAGTAACAGATGTTGCAAACGCCATTTTGGATGGTACAGATGCTGTGATGCTGTCTGAAGAAACGGCTATTGGTAAGTATCCCGTAGAGACAGTGAAAATGATGGCCAGAATTGCGATGTCTATTGAACGCCAACGGAGCGCCGTAAAATGGTCATGGGATTTAGAGGAGTACTTTAGGGATGGCGTTGGCCAGAAAAACGTGAGCGCTGAAGATGTTGTATCCCTGAACGTGATTGAAGCCGCTCGTGCGTTAAACGTGCGCCTTATAGTGACGCCTACACACACTGGCAGCACACCTCGTCGTATCTCCAGATTTAAGCCTGATTGTTGGATTCTGTCTTTTAGTAATCATGAGCCGACATACAGATTTCTGGCTTTTTCTTACGGAGTTTACCCGTTTTTGGTGAAGAATACAGTTGATGATTGGCATGATGCGATAATGAAACACATAAAGGGTCTGAGATTAGCCAAAAAAGGCGATAGGGTGATATTAACTGAGGGGAGATCTCCTGGACAATTTGGTGATGCAGATTCCCTCAGGATAACTACGGTGAGTTGACGACCGGGGGCCTTTCTCATAACTCCATACGGAGGCTGATTATGGAAAAGTGACGTAGGTTCAAAAGTAACTTATCCTCAAGGTCAATCTGTTCCACCTGCCCTTTGTTCGATACCTGGGATTTCGCAGGACTATTTTTTGCCTAATAATTTAGTTTGTTTTTTTATTGAACTTGTGGCACCTTAGCATGTAGTAATCTGCAAAACTGTTATTACCTATCTGTTCGATGGATAAAATCCTCAAAATGTGCCTACCTTGCTCCTGACAGAAAGGCGCTTGTTCTGTTGGGAGTTCAAAGCATCATCTCAAAACCAGCAGACCCGTGGTACTCTTTTTCAATTCTAAGCAGAGAGAGATAAAGCAAAAGGCAAAGAAGGTCGATTTGGAATAGCATGAAGTATTACCGAAGCTCCTGCTCGGCCGTTAGTCGAAAAATTAGAAAGGAGGGAAAGAGAGATGAAAAGGCTTATGCCAATCTTTGGGGTTATTTTCGTCCTGACGATGTTCATTTCAGCAGCTCATTTTGCTGGAGCAGCCGGGCCGCCAGGTGCGCAGACCTTGCTGCCCCCTGGTCCCAAGCCAAAGGTAGAATCTCCGGTTACCATTACCTGGTTGGGCCATGCCGCCTTTATGGTGGAGTCCGGGGGGAAGACTGTATTGATTGATCCCTGGATAACCGGCAATCCCCAATGTCCGATCAAGGTAAAGGATATTGCGGGGGCTGATCTTATCTTAGTCACCCATGATCATTTTGATCATGTGGGAGACACTATTGCTATTGCCAAGGCAACTGGGGCAACCGTTGTGGCTATGGTTGAGACAGCTGCCAAGCTTCAGGCAGATGGGCTGGCTAAGGAAAATGTCCTTTATGGCGGTTTTGGAAGGAATATCGGAGGAGCAATCGAGGTTGATGGGATAACTGTCATCATGACAGAGGCTTTTCATTCTTCAGGCACCGGCACCCCTGCTGGATACATCATACAGTTTCCAGGTGGAGCAACGATCTACCATGCCGGTGATACCGGCATCTTTGCCAACATGCAGCTCTACGGGTGCCTCTATCCGCTTCATGTTGCCTTGCTGCCAATCGGAAGTGTGTTTACCATGGATGCCAAGCAGGCAGCCGGGAGCTTACAGCTCCTTAAGCCAGCTGTCGCAATACCTATGCATTTTGCTACCTTCCCCATTCTGGCGCCAAGCGCTGATGCCTTTGTGGGACTGGCAAAAAAGGCAGCTCCAGAGGTGAAGGTGATAGTATTGAAACCTGGCCAAAGCTATACCCTTAAGCCAGGGAGCTATTAGGAGGGCCTCGATAAGCTGGGCCGGGCAGGAGCTTCCCGTCCCCTTCTTCCTTCTGGCTGCTTACCTGCCTCGGTAGGACACCCTGTTTATCCCTCCCATGATGGTCGGACTACTGCATGAGATTAATCAGATATCCGGTGGACGTATTATTTTCTTGCTGTGTTGAATAAATTGTGGAGGACCCAATGACTAGGTTTAGTGATCGAATTTTTCGTGCTGCTAAGCTCGATGTTAGTCTATATGAGGAGGTTGAGGCAGACAAGGAGGCACTTCGCCAGGCCATGGCGGTTGTGATTCTTTCCAGTATAGCAGCCGGATTAGGAAGTGTTGAAAGGGCAGGGCTAAGCGGCATCTTGATAGGGACCATCACTGCCCTCATCGGGTGGTATATCTGGGCCTATCTTACATACCTTATTGGCACAAAGCTTCTTCCCGAGGCACGGACCAAGGCAGATCCTGGTGAGTTGCTTCGAACTGTCGGCTTTTCTAGCTCGCCCGGGTTGGTTCGAATTTCAGGTATCATCCCTGGGCTGACATGGGTCGTTTTTCTAATCGCCTCGATTTGGATGCTGGTTGCCATGGTTGTGGCGGTACGACAAGCCCTTGATTATCAGAGTACATTTCGCGCTGTGGTTGTTTGCATCACTGGCTGGGTTATTCAAGGGTTATTGCTTGCGCTACTCTTTTCTCTTTTTGGCGGTTTCGGAAAGCCGGTCTAATGTTCTTCCTGTAAGCAATTCATCTCTTTTGAGGCTCGGAGGTGCAAAGAATCCTATACAGCTATTTAATTCGAGAGGAGGTTTTATGAAATGAAAGCAGAAATGAAGCTCAAGGAGATAGGACTTGAACTTCCACCGGCTGTGAGGCCGGTGGCGAATTACGTTAGCGCTGTCCGTACCGGGAACCTGGTCTTCCTCTCTGGTCATGGCCCGGTGCGGGAAGACGGAAGTATGATTACTGGAAAGGTCGGTGCTGATCTGACTCTCGAGGAAGGCTATGGGGCTGCGCGGCGGGTGGCGCTTGTGTTGCTCGCGTCGTTGAAAGGCGAGATCGGGGACCTGGATAAGGTAAAGCGGGTAGTTAAACTCCTGGGCATGGTCAATTGTAGGCCTGACTTTGTTGACCAGCCCAAGGTCATCAATGGTGCTTCTGATTTGCTTGTCCAGGTCTTTGGCGATAAAGGAAGGCATGCTCGGTCGGCTGTTGGAATGAATGCACTGCCCATGGACATCTCCGTCGAGATTGAAATGATCGTAGAAGTGGAAGAATGAGGCCAGGTTCCGAAGCCTGAAGCGACCAAATCACGCTCTACAATTTAGGGATTGGCGCGGGACTTTTGCCCCCAGGTCTCCAACAGGAGCTTCTCCCTGCTATGTTGCTCAGGTAGTTGCAGATATGAACCTACGGTCTCTGGAGCTGAAGTCTCATCCGCTAGCGCTTTCAGCATTCGTAGCGAACTAGTATCTTGTAGTTTTACGCAATCGATCAAGAGCAGCGATTTACTGAATATATCTCTACAGGCCATAATGAAAAGGGCCTCTTTGGGTTTGGATTTATGAAAGGTATAAATAAGAAACAGGGCAAAATCCTTTATACAAAACAGCAGATAGCATAGATTAAAGTGTGCCGGCAGCGGGCGTCTGGAAGGATAAAAAAACAGGATAGAACGCCTGATGGCCCGTACCAGGTTTCGTGGATATGCAGGGTCTGCCAGAGCCACATGGCACCTGATGAAGTCAAAAATCTTAGGGGGCAAACCAATTCTTTCAAATCTCTTTAGACTGGAAAAGGAGAGGAAAGAGAGAATGATTGATAACTGCTGCCAAGAAGAAGGTTTGTTGAGTCATTGCTTGTTCGAAGGTCTTGGGTGGCAGTGGGTGACAATCAATCCGCACTCATTACGCTTAAAAGCTGCATAGAGGGGATGCCAATGGTATATCCCAATGATACTTAGGGGAGATCAAAAGATAGACTTTGATAATGATGGAGAAAATGGAATGGAAGGAATATGTTTAATAAGTTACAACGGCGCGACTTTTGAAGATTACCCATTCGTTTGATCTAATGTTAAAATTCCGTTTTCTGCTACTAATTGGCCTTGATTTTATTTTCCCTGTTGCATTGTTTTTCCATTTTACAGTATATTCACTGCTTATTATCTTCCCGCTTGTTCCAATCATTTTTAACCAGTTGTGAAAGGAGGGATAAAAATGGCAAAGGAAGAAGTAGCAAGATTTCCGGATCCTCATGAGTTTCAGGTTCCATCGGAACTTGAAGGATGGGAAGAGATGTACCCGTCGCACTATCTATTCGGTAAGGAAAGAGGAGACTGGGAAAGCAAGCAATTCTGGTATCAGGACAAGATACATGACCCAGAGCCCATGCCCCCACTTGACCTGATATTCCACGAGGCTTGGCAGATTGCCCTTTCCCAATACACCACCAGGGTATTTTGCATACCCCCAGCCCAAGGGATTGCGCAGAGAATGGTGGGATGTTACATGTATATCTGCGCTATAGCACCGCCGCCAGAGGAGATAATTAAGGAGAAGGCCGGACTATTTGAGAAGCGGGTGTTCTATGTATTTGAACATTATGATGAGCTGTGGGAGAAATGGCTTAAGAAGTTCCAGGCCCTTGGCAGGG
>CP070704.1:500137-586589 GCA_020349945.1 Deltaproteobacteria bacterium | reverse complement strand
GCCCGGGGGAGATAAACCAACCGCATACGTTCAACGAATCCATCGCCGTTGACGATTTGGTCAATGCCGTGCGTGTGTTGCTGGGTGTGGTGGCGGAACTGCTTCTGTCAGAATGATCAAATGGCATGATTCCATACACGGTGATATCGACAGCCCTGAAAGCTCCTTCGTTCTGAGGAAGAGCGCTTGAAATAAAGTGAGCGCCAGCCTAGGATTGAATGGGTTACCGAGAGGGGTTAGGATTCATGGTCATGAGGGAGCCTGCCGAACTTGTGGGTATGAATGTGGGGATGGGGTACCAGGGCCTCATCAAGGGAGATCTTCCCATTCGCCATGGCATAGATCCTATCCGTGGTTTGGGAGAGGAACTCTAGGTTGTGGGAAATAAAGATACAGGAAAGGTCCAGTCCCTTCAAGATATGGGTTATCTCCTCCTCTGTCGCCTCGTCCAGCCCATTAGTGGGCTCGTCAAGGAGAAGGACCTCTGGATCCATGGCAAGTACAGTTGCCAGGGACACAAGCCTTTTTTCCCCTCCTGAAAGCTTATAGGTTATCCTGTTCTCAAAGCCGAGGAGGTCAAGCCTGGCAAGTGTTTTCAAGGCAATATCTCTGGCCTCTTCTGAGGATTTCCCTAAATTTAGTGGCCCGAAGGCCACATCCTCGAGCACCGTGGGGCAGAATAACTGGTCATCAGCATCCTGAAAGAGCAGTCCAATCCTCTTCCTCACCCCTCGAAAGTCCTTTTCCCCATTGACTGGCATGCCAAAGAGCTCAATCCTGCCTGAGGAAGGCCTCAAAAGGCCCATGATGATATGGAAGAGGGTAGTCTTACCGCTGCCATTTGGGCCTACCAGGCCAATCCGATCACCGCGACGGAGTTGAAAACTCAGGCAGTCAAGTATGCGTCTGTCTCCCCAGTAGGAGAACGAGATATCCTCTAGATTAATGATCAGATTATCAGTCTCCATTGGAGCACTACCAATCCTAAAATTGCAGCCAGCATCAATGACAGATACACGATATCCCCTATCTTAATGGAAAACCGGCTCAATGTATAATACTTTCTATCAAAACCCCTGCAAAGCATAGCCCTGTGGACCCTTTCTGCCCTGTCATAGCTTTTGACCAGAAGCATTCCCACAAGATAGGCATAACTCCTATAGGTATGCAGGTTTGTATGAGGTATAAAACCGCGTATTCTCATAGCATTAATCAGTCTATGATACTCCTGAAAAATGACATGGATATACCGGTAGGTAAACAAGAAAAGATGTATGATCTTATCCGGAAAATAAAGTTTGTCCATGGCATGGCCAAGGGTAAAGATGGGGATTGTTGCCAGAAGGGCGATCATGGTCAACAGTATTGTGTTGCATTTGATGGTAATCCGGCTGGCATACCATATACCCTCTTTGGTACCGGCCAATGGCCCTATGGTAAAGAGTGTCTCTCCCTTAAACGTAAAGGGGAGCAGGAGCCAGAGAAAGAGAATCAGTCCATTTACCAGCAGCAGCCGATAGAAGACCTTTCTCGTTGAAAGTCTCGTAAGCGCGACAAGCAATACTGAGACGACCAGGGCAGGGATGAGGGCCAGAAAGCTGCTCGATACGGCCACAACCACAGAAAAGAGGATGGCGACAATGATCTTGATCCTTGGATCGAGGCCATGGACAAAGGATTCGCCAGTAGAGAAGTGCTCTTCAATCATCTCAGTTCTCTGAACGTCCTTGCTTGCCCCTGCTCTTGAAATATAATGCCACGCCCATAAGCCCGAAGATATACCCGATACCACCTACGATCTCATTGACAGAGGGCCCTTGAGACTGTGATTCAGTCATCATCCTGACAATTGGCCTGAGTTTCCTATCCAACGAGTCATCAATAAGATCCTTGATCTCCTCCTTACCTAAGCCGGGGGCTACGGGCTGGGAAGGCTCACCAGTTGTTTTTTCCTCTAAGACAGCACCTGCCTCCCGGATCTCTGATTCCGGGATCGTCCATTCTCCTTGATGGCCCGTACCTGCGGTGACAACAATCCTCAGATCAGTGAGTTTGGGGATCTTGAATGAGAATTCTCCTTTATCGTTTGTCCTCCCCTCCAGGAGCTGTTTGCCCTCCCTGTCCAGGACCAGAACCTGGGCATTCATGGCCCTCCTTCCACCGCTAAACTTACTCTCGGTGAACACGGTGTCTCCCTCAACCCAGGCAAAGATGATTGCCCTGTGGGCCACGGCAGGAAGAGCGGTAGAGATTATAAGGATAGAGGCAAAAAAAAGGACTATTGATGATTTCTTATGAGCCTTTTTCATGGATACCTCCCAAGAGTTCGGGTTTTACCCGCTTTAAGAATGCCACACAAAAGAGGGTGATGATTCCCTCGATGATCATTACCGGCAGGTGTGCCAATACAATCAGCTTGGCCACTGACATAAAGGATTCCTCGGTAAATAGCAAGCTGAGTGCTACCAGGATACCTGAGAGGAACACAGCAACAAGTCCACAGGCAAAGGCGGCACCCAGAGATATGAACCCCCTTTCTCGGTTGACCAGTCTGCTGAAGAGATAATAGCAGATGAGCCCGGGGAGTGCCATATTCACCGTATTGATTCCAAGGACCGTGATCCCGCCAAACTGAAAGAGGAGCGCCTGGAGCGCCAAGGCCACCAAGATGGAGGGAAAACAGAGCCAGCCAAGCAAGAGCCCATTTATGCCATTCAAGATCAGGTGAGCATTGGATGGCCCAATGGGAACATGGATCAGTGAGGCCACGAAAAAGGCAGATGATAGAACCGCCACCTGGGGGATCCTTTCGTAATCCATCTTCTTCAAGCCAACTGAGACTCCAGCCGCTGCCATGGCCACACCTGCGACCAGCACGGGTGCGGATAATACTCCCTCAGAGATGTGCATTTACCCTTACCTCGCCTTTATTGATAGTGTCTTTCTTTTCTTTACTCCATGAGGGCCTTATTTCCAGTCATGGAATCTAACCCACAGAATTGCACCAAGCTCCACGTCTTTTCCCTCGATCTTCTCCTCCGAGGTATTCAGGCCAGCAAATCCCCACCAGCCAGCCTTGGGTACAGCATAGGTAAAGACCCCATTGGCGTCTGTCTTGATAGTCTGGGCTATCATGTAATCCGTGGGGGCCTCGGCCTTTCCATCCACATTATAGTACTCCACCTCAACCTCGCAAAAAGGCACTGGCTTTCCGTCCACCTTCACGATGCCCTGAAACACATTCCCGGTATAGAGGCCATAGGGCTTTGAGAGGGGCACGATCTCCGTCTTAAGCCCGACTTCCTGATCCCAGCCCTCATCATCGCCAAAGGCAGTGACCACCGTCTTGGTATAATGTACGATGTAGCAGCCCTCTGCTGGCTCCCAGTAAGGCGCGGGCTCCATATAGAACATATAAACGCCTGGTCGCTTGATTTGGTAAGAGGTCTCCCAGGCGGTATGGCCCATGACCTTTGTCTCCTTTAGGGTTTGCAGCAAATCTACCCTCTTTCCGCTTGCCATCACCCCAAACACGGCTGGCTTGATCAGTTCCATTCCCACTCCCTCAAAGGGGTGGGAAAAGGATAGCGTCAGATTAAGGGTCCGGTTATCCTCCTGCATAACCATGGAGTCAGATGGTATGACCATCCCGAAGTGTGCTGGGGTTGATCCGGCCCAAAAAAGAATACATATACTAACTATAGTTAGGATAAACAACCTTTTCATGTCTTCATTCCTCCTTTTAGACTTCTATAATATGGCATTAGAACGCTATGGCTACCTGTCCATACACTACATCCCTGTTATCCCTCCCATGAATATCGTCATCCTCATAATCATCATTGAGATATGCGAGGGAGACTATGGCCCCCTCGAGGATTTCTTGGTTGAGGGCTATTCCATATCGCTCCTTGGGAAACCCCAGGGCCCCTGACTCATCAGAGCCGGCATATTTCAAGGCGATCTCCAGATTTCCGGCCCAGGCTAGATTATAACCGAATTCAAAGTTCCAGACTGCTGGCCTGGCTCCCTGCCCATCGGTTGCAAGCTCAGCGGGTTTAAAATCATCTGTAGCGGCCATGTATTCCACATCGAAAAAGAAATCCCCATACCCTACATGGAGATAAATATCGAATCCACCGATATACTCCTCGATAGTATTGACCCCCCGATCCTTCAGTGCCCCCTCAAGGCCGTCTGAGTCCGCTATATTAGAGATATAGGAAATGCCAACTAGGATGTCCCAGACCTCCTCATCACCACATGAATAGTTGGCGTCAAGGCCATAGCCCTCTATGTGGTTTTCTTGCCCGGTTTCATCCATGTCCCCGTTGAAGAGATAGCCGGACAGGGAAAGCCCTCCATGTTCCACTCCGACAAGCAGGGCCTTCTCCCTGGTCTCTCCCAGCAACAGGGTGAGAGGGACATCCATGAGAGGATCATCTGGGAAGTGCGTCAGCAGAGCACCGAAGGGCACATACATGGCGCCTGCGGAAAGATAGACGGGAAATCCTTCCGTATTTCTCACACTCAGGGCAGCCGTATCCAGGTCCACGCTCGTTTCATCTCCGAAGGTGGCATCTTCATACAACAGTGTGATCGCCACATTCGTCCAATCGTTAACCTCTGCCTCAGCGGTCAGTTCTACGGTGGTTAGGGCCAGATCACTTTGGTCTAGACCCGTACCATCCCTGTATGTGACATCCTGCCATGCGCCACCGAATTCAATAAGGCCGCTCAGCTGAATCCGGTCTTGAATGCCGGCCCCCCACCCACCCCACAATTCCTGCTTGAGTTCCTCCTTTATTTCAGCCTTCAGGGCCTCCTTGTCCAAGGCCTGGGCGTTAAGGCTAGCAGGGAATAGTGCCACACATAGCGTTGCCCCGATTACAATCAGGTTGTGCGTTTTCATGTCACGTCCTCGTTCCCCGGTTTGTTCTTAAGAGTAAAAGATAGCCGCCCCCTTTATCAAGGAACGTTTCATCACCCCCTTTCCCCAAAAAAAAGCCACGAAGGAGATTTGCCCCGATTTCCGTCGGAGCAAAAGGCCTTCATGGCCTCTTTGCTTACCGGTATCCTGTTTTTACCTTACCTTGGTCTCTCGCCTAGGCTTCGTTGCCACGCATGATCTTCCAGATCAAATCTTTGGTTTAGCTTTAACCTATATATTGACCTAAAAGGGGCTTGTCAAGAAAAAACTGCCACCGGTTACCACCAGGGATCCCGGTATGGATAGTACCACCATGGTTGGTACCACCAGTAAGGATAGGGATAGAATTTTTCCTCCTTGATGAGATGTATCTCCTTGATAGCAATGAGAGGATACTGATACGTTATCTCGGCAAGTGGGAGGAGCTTTTTCCCGGTTATCTCACCGGCAACAGTCACTTCCCTTCCCTGAGAGTAAATGGCCACATCCAGGTAACCGTCATATAAGGCCATAAATCTTCCACCAGATTGATCAACATCTTTCGGCCTTCCCCGCCTATCGGTAGGTGTCTGCAATACCTCTAACAGCGTCCCCTCTTTTACGTTCTTTGCGCCTATGATGACACCACCCCAAAGCACGAGCTTACCTCTATAGAGATCAGGATTTTTGCGTACCTCCCCAAAGGTGATCTCCCTTGCCACCTGAGTTCTTAACTCCTTTGAAATAACCGGGGCGCACCCACTAGCAAAGAGGAATAGGAAAGGGAGGATACCGGGGAGGCATCTCACTCTTTTACGTGTAGGAAGCATATGAGGGATGATCATGGGTTCCTCCTCTGATTCTTGGTGAGCTGTTAAGGACCTCAGGTGAGCTCAAACACAACGGTGAGCTCCAGGGAAATCTCCCCCTTAAAAAACCGCGAGGGCGGTTTTGGAAAGGGGGCAGCATCCTCAACAGCCTTAATGGCCGCTGCATCCAGGATCTTGTTCCTTGAGGTTTTCACAACCCTGGCCGCCCTGACATGTCCTTCAGGTGTGATAACAAATCGTATAATCACCCGCCCCTCTTTTTGCCTGATCCTGGCAGTGTCCGGGTATCTCTTGTATCTCTCTATCTTAAGCCTCACCATCTCCAGGTAGGTGTTGGAGCTTGTATACTCGTCAGATGCCACAGCAAGGTCATCAGGGTTCCAATGAGAGATATCCAGTCTGGGAATGGTAGGGATATCCGGCATGCTTATTGGCTGGACCAAGCTGTGCGCCAGATCCCTTTCAGCAGGCCCCATGGTTATCGGCGTTAAGGAAGGTATGGGCCTGGCAGCTACCTTCAGTGTCCTTATGTCCCGCGGTTGAGCGGGCGTCCCAGGTCTGTGACGCGGTCTGGGAACGCTTCTTTTAAGGGGTCTGGTTACATCTTGCACGGTGAGCTCGATGGAGGTCGTTGTCCTTGACCTGTAGAGCTGCGCAATATGCATAAATATGACAAGGTGTATACCAAGCGATACCCCTACCAAGCCGTATAATAGCCAGTTAGATCGTCTTACCAAAGCTCCTTCTCCGTGGCCAGACAGAGCCTTCCGGCTCCTGCTGCCCTTGCCACATCCATGACCTTGACCGCCTTGTTGAGAATCACGCTCCGGTCAGCCCTGATTACGACCAGCTTGTTTTCTTGCCCTCCGATCATCTCCTTGAGCCGATCAAAGAGCGTAGCAATGGAGACTTCTTCGGTTCCAAGAAAGGCCCTTCCCTGCTGATCTACATAGACGGTAATGGCCTCTTGAGTCTGGGGCGCCGAGGCCTTAGCCTGGGGGAGCTTGATCTTGATCCCTTCCTCCACCATAAAATTGGTGGTGAGTAAAAAATAGACCAAAAGGAGAAAGACAATATCGATCAAAGAGGTCAGGGGAATCTCCACCTTAAGACGCTGCCTGTGTTTGTGATGTACCAGCATGAAGGCCTCCTTTAAGATTGCCTCTTCAGGGCCTTGATAAAGGTAACAGTCCCATCCTTGAGCTGGGCCTCATACCTATCCACCCTGGAGATGAGGTAGCTATGGGCCACCATGGTGGGGAGGGCGACGGCCAGACCTAAGGCTGTAGTCAACATCGCCTCCCAGATACCTCCGGCCAGGACAGCGGCATTCACCTTACCGCCCATCTGCTGAATGACCATAAAGGCCTTGATCATGCCGAGGACTGTTCCCAGCAGGCCGAGCAGTGGTGCCATACTTCCTATGGTAGCAAGTGCCTGAAGATAGCGTGAGAGCTCCCTTACCTCCTCATCTGTTGAATGGACAATCACGGTTTCCAGTGTCTCCCTGTCCTGATCCTTTACCTCCAGGGCATGTGTCAGAATTCTGCCCATGGGGGAATTGTTCTCCCTGGCTGCATCAAGTGCCCCGTTGTCATCACCTGTCCTCACATATCTGGCTACCCTTTCCACCAGGTCAAAGCCCCTGAGCCGCACCCGGGCAAACCGTATGAGCCTCTCCAGGAAAATGGCCAAAGCCAGCACAGAACAGAAAAGAATAGGTCCTACAAGAATGCCCCCTTTTGAAAGAAATGCAATCATATCTCTTACCCTCCCGTGTTCCTGTTTATTTGCTAATGTGTTCTCCTTCTATTTCCTTACCGGATCCCCCCGCATATATGTTTTCAAGATCCGGTCTTCCGTCAAGATTCAGATCCCTGGCCACCCGGATCAGGGCCTCTGACGCATCGTATTTCTCCCACAGGTCAGCTTTACCGTCATGGTTCGTATCCTCCTCAACAGCCTTCAATTTTCCCTTTTCATAGAAATACCATGTATCCACCTGGCCATCCCCATTGGTATCCTTTTCTGCCCTGATGGCCTCTTCATCCACATTGTAAAACCACGTGGTATTGAGGTGACCGACATTTCCATCATCCTCTTCGCTCCTGATCAGGTGTCCCTGCCGGTTGTAATGCTCTCTGAGTTCCATGACCGCGTCTGCATCCTCATCGACCTCCCTAACCATTAAGACACCTTCCCTATAAAGATATCGGCCCTCCGGTTTACCATCCAGATCCCTATCCAGTTCCATCACGAGTGGCCAGGAGGGATTGTTGAACCACTGGGTGATCTCAAATCCTCCGTCCCGGTCTCTGTCCTCAATGATCTTGTACCTGGTTCCATTTTTATAAAAGACCTTGATTTCGGCCCTTCCATCCCCATCCTCGTCCCTTTCCATCCTTACCACATGTCCGTTTCGATAGTACTGCCAGGTATCCCATTTTCCGTTCAGATTGGTATCGCTTTCTACCTTCTCCTTGTCTTGTTTTGGGTTAAAGAAGATCTTAAGGTCCGGTCTTCCATCTCGATTTTCATCCTGCGTTTGGAGGTAGGGCCTCCCCTTTTTGAGGAGCGTCACGGTTTCCGTGAAACCATCGCCATCGGAGTCATAGATGAGTTTGAGGGCATCTCCCTGGGCATCAAAATAGGTGAAAAGATCCATGGTGCCGTCAAGATTGGTATCCTTCTCCTGAAGATTGGGTTTTCCATCCTTAAATCGGGTGATGATGTCAAAGGACCCGTCTCGGTTGGTATCCTCTTTCTGCGTTGTTAGTTCCCCCCTATGATACGTGCGAAGGATCTCCATCTTGCCGTCCCTGTCCAGATCATGATGGCTCTCCCTGGGAAGCCCCCCGGTGTCATAATAGGTGATATTTTCCAGCCTTCCATCGCCATTACCGTCGACTCGTCTCTCCACAGGCCGCTCATCCTGGTAGAGTTGCCAGATGTCGACTTTCCCGTCTCCATCTGTGTCCTCAGTGGAACTGAAGAGCTTTCCCTCCCTGAAATGGTATGTGGTATCAAACCGGCTATCGTTTGTGGTGTCTTTTTCCATTCTCATGGGCAGTTCCTTTTCATCAAGGTAGACTACCTGATCCGCTTTGGCGGAGCCATTGGAATCCCGCTCGTGTCGAATTCTTTTTTCCCCTCTGAAATAATCCCAGGTATCTATCCGTTGATCATGATTCACGTCCCGCTCTATCCTTATCAGCTGCCCATTCCGATAATACTGAAAGGTTTCCATGGTCCCGTCCTTATCCAAGTCCACCTCCAGCTCGACCATATGTCCCCCTTTATCAAGGTGGGCAATCTGGTCTATCACTCCATCCTTGTTGGTGTCCCTTTTTAGGGTATTGTCCGCTGCCGGAGATGAACTGGCTAGAAAGAGAAAACTTATGGCCATCAATACCGTGGGATAGCTCAAAACCCTTATCATTGTCTTTCCCCGGGTCAAAAAAGCCACGAAGATAGTTTGCCCCGATTCTCATCAAAGCAAAAGATCCCCGTGGCTTTCTTGACCTACCCTTATTCCGTTTTTAGTCTTGTCTCTCCGCTGACCTTTGAAGAGATGACCTTTTTGATCAGGTCTTCCTTTCCTTTGAGTTTATATAGCGACTCAAAAAGGTGCCTGTCAAGAAAAATCAGCCCCTTAGGCCATCTGTTTTGCCTCTCTTAAACCCGGTAAAACATCTTCTTAGGTAATAACAATCTTCCCCTTGGGCTGTTCTAAGACCTCACCAATGATCGCCGCCTCCTTCACCCCTTCTTGGTGTAGCCTCTTGAGCAAGGTAGGTGCCTTTGGCCCCGGCACTGATACAAGCAATCCACCTGAGGTTTGGGCGTCGAACAATATGAGCAACTTCTCATCGGATATCTCAGCAGCCCGCTCTATCATGGAAAGGCGAAAGTCCCGATTGCGGATCGTGCCTCCAGGAATCAATCCCATCGCGGCAAACTCTTCCGTCCCAGGGAGAAGGGGGATCACGGAGGGGTGAATAACCATGCCGACATCCTCACCCTCGATCATCTCACAGGCATGGCCCAGGAGGCCAAAGCCGGTTACATCGGTGCAGGCATGAACCTCGGCCTCCGTCATCAGCTCCGCTGCCTTTTTGTTCAGGGTGCTCATGCACTCTATTGATTGAGCCACTGAATGGTCATCTGCCATCCCTGCCTTTAATGCTGTATTGATAATTCCCGTGCCCAAGGGCTTGGTCAGGATAAGTTTATCGCCAACCCTGGCACCTTTATTGGTCAGTACCTTTTCCGGATGGATGGTGCCGGTTACGGAGAGCCCGTACTTCAATTCATTATCCTCAACGCTATGGCCGCCAACCAGCAGCACCTCCGCTTCCCGCATCTTGTCCAGTCCACCCTTGAGGATCTCCTGCAGGATAGATATATCCATCTTGTTTACGGGAAAGCAGATTATATTCATGGCCACGATTGGCTTCCCCCCCATGGCATATACATCGGACAGGGAATTTGCCACGGCAACCTGACCAAAGGTATAGGGATCGTCAACAACCGGGGTGAAAAAATCCAGGGTCTGGATAATGGCTAAATCCTCTCTCAATTTATAGACGCCGGCATCCTCTGCACTCTCCATCCCCACAATCAAATTCGGATCGGACACGAGAGGTAAACCACACAGTGCCTTATGCAGGTCCCCCGGACCTATCTTGCAGGCTCATCCTGCGCCGTGCACGGTTTCAGTCAGGCGTATTCCAAACTTACCAGCCTTTTGTTCTTCCTTCCTCATATATCGCTCCCTGAGCAATCCCCTGTATCACCACCTTGCCGGCAGTTAACAAAGCATTAACTCAGCATGCCCCTTGTATTCTTATCCGGGAACACATCCTCCAGGGCCTTCGGTATGTAAGAGACGATCTCCCTCACCTGGGTGGCTGCAGTGGGTTTCGCATAGTACCCGGCCAATCGATTTGCCCGCGCAGCAGCTATGGCAGCCTCGCTGATTCCCATGCCCGCGTTAATCAGGGCAGTAACGATACCGGTGAGCGTATCACCTGTTCCACCAATGGCCTCCATGGACTCCTCCACAGGATGATCGATAGTTGCCTGAATCCCTTGCTGGTTTGCCACATAATCCCTTTCTCCCTTGACCAAGAGCGTGCGCGCGGCATTTTTGTGCGCATATGAGCGGGCAGTCAGTTCTGGCACGCGGTTTTCCTCGTGCAGGATAAAACCTCGTGTGTATAAGGGGTGGGGTGCCTGTTCATCCGCCAAGAAGGCGAGTTCCCCAATGTCAGGGGTGAAGAGATCATAGGCAGAGGACCTTCCGCTCATCTTGGCCGCATACATGGAGCCAGCATCTGCAATCAGGATCGGCCGCTGTGCCATCTCTTCCATGACGGACAGAACCCGATTGTGCCTTTTGACGTCAGGCTGGAGATAATGAAGCGTTATCGTCTGAAGATCGGATCTGCCCAGATGCTGAGCCAGATATTCATAGAGACGTCGGCTGCCAACCCCAAGGCCAATGTCCCCAACGAGGTAGGCACAGGGAGCCGGTTGGTTAAGGAATTCGCCGGCCTTGATGGCTGCAGCCACCATGGCCGGGGTGCCCCGTATCACGGGGATCTGCCTTCCCTGAATGGAGATCCCGGAATCTTTCAGGCTGACCTCCCCTGCCACCAGGGGGAAATCACTATAGGGGATGGTCCCCACTACAGCCCACATTTTCGTCTTGCCTCCTCATAGGCGAGCTGCAGGGCATAGCCACAGAGGGTATGACCGATTTCCCGGGGGCTGGGTGCCTCAGCCAGGGATTTCCCCACCATTTCCTGTGCCAGATAGGGCACATCTGGACACCCACCGCCTGAGATGTTCACGATGGTCAATGCCTCCCTATCAACGGTTAATTTCATATTTGCAGCCCGGATCATCAGGTACTGACCGAGGTCCTTGGACTGGAAGAGATCCACGGGTTGAAGCAGAGGACTGTTGACCGGGGCGATCTTCTTGGGTGGTACCCTGGCTGCCTGGAGGGTCCTCAGGATGTTCAGCTCATGGATGAGCGGGATCTCGATAACCAGATCGCAGCCGGTTCGGATCTCGGGTGGTGGACCCATCACCCGGATCTTCCATCCCTCCCCCTTAAGGACCCTTTCCGCCCTGATCACCTCACTGGTGTTTTCGTATACCAGGATCCCTCGATCCCAGGTCTCGCTTTTCGATGAGGCCTCAGGTTGCCTCCCTTTAAAAAGGCCCAAAAAAGACATGGTTAATCCTTCGATATCGTAATCCGGTATCCCTCCCTATCTTCTTGAACGTGTTTCACCTGCCACCCCTGGCTCTTAGCGGCCCTGCTCACGTTCTCCTTTGAGGTGTCTGTATCCACCAGAACCACGATTTCCCCCTTGTCCATCTTCTTGATCTCCTCTAGTGTCATGAGAACGGGCTGTGGGCAGGAGAGTCCTCGTGCATCAACAGTTGTGCCCATTTTGAGCGCTCCTCAGTCTATTTTTTTCTCATGGTAAAACCAATAAAGAGACAGACCAGAAGCCCGATGATCACGGCCGCGATTCCGTGAGGCCCGACCCCTTTGGGCGAACTGGCTAGGCCAAAGTTATGGGAGATTCCGGCACCAACGATCATCCCCATAGCGAAGACAGCGGCATCACCATCACCCTCTCCAGCCATGAAAAGCTGGCGACCGGGGCATCCCCCGGCAAGGGCCAGGGCCAGGCCAGCCAGGACCATACCGCCGAAATTCCATAGGCTCATGCTGTGGGCTACCGGCTGGTTGATAAGGCCCGGATGGAACTGCTCCACGATAAGGTTTGTGATAGAGGCACTTACCACAAGGGCAAGGATCCCCGAGAGGAGATGGGTCTCGCCAAACAGGATCAGATCCCTGAATGCCCCCATGGTGCAGAACCGGCTTCGTTGGGCCAGAAACCCTATAGAGAGACCCACCAGCAGAGAGATGATCAGAGGAGCGTGCATGGATCCCGGGCCCGTGACACTGTAGAAGAGGACGCCGCTTTTCGTCTCTCCCCGGATCCCCGGGAAGATGAGCATGAGTATAAGAAAACCGAGCATGGTCAGGGGAAACAACCATCCCACTGAGGCGTACGTCTCTTCACTGCGCCCCAGGTTAAATCCTCCCTTGAAAAAGAGGGTGCCGATCCAGATGCCGAAGATCAGCCCGAGCAGCCCGAAAATGGCGTTTCCATCACCGCCGGCAAGCCTTAACAGGGCGCGCCACGGGCATCCCAGGAAGACCAGGGCCCCGATCATGGCAAAGGCACCCAACACAAATCTCGCAATAGGGGCGGAGCCGGCTCGCGGTCGAAACTCCCTGAAGAGATGGGCGGCGATCAATGAGCCTAGGACAAAACCGATAATCTCAGGTCTCATGTACTGAACAACAGATGCGCGATGGATTCCAATGGCCCCTGCGATATCCCTCTCGAAGCAGGCCACACAAATGCCCATATTTCCGGGATTGCCCCATTTCTGTAAGAGCGGGGCAAGCACTCCAATAAAGGCCCCGACCCCACTAATCCCCCATCGGGTTGCAAAGAAGTTCCTCAACCGGGCCATCCATATCACCTTTTCTTAATTTCAACATGAGGCTTCGTGCGATTGAGCGAGTAGGCCATATCTAATATTGCAATTAAATATTTCGATAAGTCAAATTGAAATATTAAATAGGAAGGAGGATTTCATTCGGATTCTTTAATAGCATGAGGGTGGTAATTGAGCTTACCCCTTTTTCCCCTCGAGGAATTGCAGGAGTGCGTTTGTTGCTGGAGAAAGAGATCTCCCTCGCCTGAGGACGATAAAGAATTCTCGATTCAATTCCAGATCCTTGATGGGGACCTTCTTTATCAATCCCAGCTTGATTTCCTTCTCGATTGCCCTTTCAGAGATAAGGGATGCCCCGACCCCGGATTCCACTGCCTTTTTCACCGCAGCAGTGCTCCCCAGGGTCATGACAACATGAAGATCTTCTTCCTTTACACCTGCTTCATGTAACCTTTTCTTGATGGTAGCCCTCGTGCCAGAGCCGCTTTCCCGCAGGATAAAGGGGATCTTTGTTAGCTCCTCCAGGGTTACCGTCTCCCCCCTGAGCCAGTTGCTGTCTGCAGGGGTAATCAGCACGAGCCTATCAGTGGTGAAACTCTCGAATGCCAGTTTATCATTCTTTTCCCTAGTCCCCACTAACCCTATCTCTACTTCATTATCCATCACCTTCTGAACAATCCCCCTGGTATCGCCAACAATGAGATTGATGCCAATGCCAGGGTATTTGCCCTTGAATTCAGCCAGGAGCCCGGGGAGTATATATTCTCCTGGAATGGTGCTCGCACCTATGGTCAGCTCTCCCCTCATCAATCCCTTAAGCTGTTCAATAGCTTGGTCTGCTTCATCCACCAGCTGTAAGATTCTTCGGGCATAGCGATACAATACCTCTCCACTTCTGGTAATCGTTACCTCTCTGCCCCGCCGATCCAGTAGCTGTGTGCCCAACTCTTGCTCTAACGAGCTAATCTGGAAGCTTACCGTAGGCTGGCTGACGTGCACGGCCTCGCTTGCCCCTGAAAAGCTCTTGTTCTCAACCACGGCACAGAAAACCCTTAGCTGATTGAACTGCATGACTATGATTAGCCTTTAATCTAATCCTCTTTTCTTTTTCTGATACACTCCTCCACCTCTTGAGCACCCTCTGCGTAGAGTTTTTCCTCATCTGGCTTCAGGTGCCTCAGAAGTCTGAGGAACTCGCCAGCGTGGACGCGCTCCTCGTCCGCTATGTCCTTGAGGACTTCCATAGCGAGTGCATCATCAATTGATTCAGCGAGCTGCATGTAAAGCTGCACTGCTTCATACTCTGCAGCGACCATGAATCGTATTGCCCTGACCAACTCCTCGTGTGTGAGTTTCCGGTCATGTGCTCGAGCATGAAACGGTGTTCCGAACTCAGGCATGATCAAACCTCCTTATTTGTGAGTTATGAACAATCCCTTTCTGGGTTGAGGGTCTCCCGTAGGTGCCTTGCGGAAGCTTCAGCCCCTTTCCTTGTAGTATGACTCCAATAAGTTTTTATCATAGGGTGCCCTCCTGCCTGGGCATACCTTCCTTGGACAGAGCTGACAGCTTTCAAACCGGATTTCCGTTGGAAAGTATATCCCGGATACGGATTTCAGTGGAATCATGAGGAAACTATCGGTCAGGGCAACCCCAATCAGATCCTCCACATTACCAAAGATTGAAAACAACTGCCTTTGTTGTTCTATTGGCCATAGGTCCTGGGATCCTGATCCGGGGCTCATCCTCGATAGCTCTCCAAGTGCATATCGTTGTTTCAGGTGATTGGTGAGATATTTCCTCATGGCACCAAGGACCGTTTCCTTGATTGAATCGAGCCAAAATCGTCGTAACAGGTCATCGGATGGAATAGCTATTTCATCCAGTTCCCTTCCACAGGTGGCAATATACGGAAAAACCCGTTGCACTTTGTCCAGGTTGACGCGAAGGACCCGGCTTACGAATATCACTCCCCCGATATCCACCGTATCGTAATTTTTGTAGTGAATATAGGAGACCTCATAGATAGCCTTGGGTTTGACTGCAGGAGCAACAGCCTCGATCAAATCCTGAATATCTTCTGCGTTTTTGCCTTCTTTATCTATGTGCAACTTCGCTAGCAGTGCATCGATATCAAATTCAATGGGCACGCCATCCAATATTTCCATCTCTGAGTCCTCTTAGCTCATATATGGAATTTCCGTCTCTGCACGGTGGCAATCAAGATGCCTGACATAGCTCAAAACCGAGCTGACAAGATCCTACCGGGATTCTCGCATCGGGATATAATGCACTGATGGCCGACCGGCTCCCGTTTGCGGATAGAGGTCCATGAGTTGATAGATGGACTCCGGCATGTCCGTAAGAATACACAGGCCGGCGGATTTGGCACGTTCCACGGTGATGGGATAGTCGTGGGTGAACTGGCCGGTGCTAATCAGCGTAGCAATCTCCTTGGCCTCTTTCTCTGGCATGCATTTTTCAAGGAGCTCAGTAACCAATGAGGTGACCTGACTGATCGCCTTTCTGGAGATGTCGGCAAGGATCAGTGTCTCATCACTCACGTTTTGGGGTTTCTTCATTTCAACCGTCCTGATGATCGAGGCTGCGGGAAGCTGGCCTATTTGTGGATCAACCGGGCCGAGTACGGCATTGGGGTCCATTATGATTTCATCAGCAGCGAGGGCGATAAGGGTGCCGCCGCTCATGGCATAATGCGGTACAAAAACCGTGACCTTGCCCTTGTGCTTCTGAATAGCATGGGCGATCTGCGAGGCGGCAAGCACTAATCCTCCCGGCGTGTGAATTATCAGATCGATTGGCTTGTCTGCAGGGGTGTGGCGAATCGCCCTCAAGATGGCCTCGGCGTCCTCAATGTCAATATACCTTTTAAGGGGTATTCCAAACAGGCTGACCGTCTCCTGGCGATGTATCAAGGTGACTACCCCGCTCCCCCGCTCCTTCTGGATGGCTTCAAGTGCCTCCAAGCGCCTCCCCTCTAAAGATCGAGGCCCATACCACTGATAAAGCAGCAAGAGGATGAGTAAGATCCAGAAAAGAAGGCGGAAAAAAGCGGACAGGGTGGAAAAAAAGGAACTCTTGGCCTCCATATCCGTACCTCCTGGTGAAAAACTTGAGTTCAGGGCCAGGGATGTCTGAGGCATCCAGGCAAAGGCCCTGTTTGTTAGCTTCACATTTTACTATTTCCTATGTCAATACCTGTGTGGGATAAAAAGATCCCTCTTCCTGAGCGTTTGTGAGATTTGGGAGGATGACAAGCTTGTTCTTATAGGTATGGGTGCACCCCGTGAAGGCACTTATGGGAAGTTGAGCGGAGAACCTATTTTATGCGAGCTAACAGCAACTGGTCCTCTTGGGCCTCCCTGGGGTGCAACAGGTAGCCCCCGAGGTCTCGCCCTGCTCTGCTGGGCAGCAACAAGCGGAACTCTCTCGGCGCAGGGCGGCATTGATGAGCGCAGCAGCACAACCCGCACCTGCCTGGACAGTCACGGCTTCCGTGGGGCAGTTTCGTGCACATGCCCCGCATTCTATGCAGGCATCGCGGTTTTCAACCCAGGCGGTCCCGTTATTCATTTGCAGGACGGCATGCGGGCAAACAACTACACACATGCCACAGCCTACACATTTTTCCTCGTCTAATGCCAAGGAAACCACACCCTTGAGATAGATCATCTGACCCATTCTTCAAACCTCCTACATGATGAGAAGTGATCCCAGCCAGAGGCATAATCCGACTCCACCGGCTGCAATCTCCAGGGGAACAGCCCATTTCACCTCTTTTTTAACCCCGGAAAGCGAGGTGTAAGTGGATGCGCCGGTAAAATTCATGGCCAGGTAAGCAGCCACGGCTGGCACCAGAAGAAACCAGGCAAGGATTTCAAGGCGTCCTGACCAGGTGCCTAAACCTCCCGCTCGAAAAACCGCAAGGA
Organism: Deltaproteobacteria bacterium; assembly: GCA_020349945.1. Taxonomy (GTDB): domain Bacteria; phylum Desulfobacterota; class DSM-4660; order Desulfatiglandales; family B25-G16; genus JABXJZ01. Next base: position 569,343 of record CP070704.1, on the reverse strand, counting down.
CTCCAGCCGTAATCAGGCCCATGCCCATACCCTTCATGGAAAAGGCCCGGCCCGGCAACCATGGCAGCAGGAGAGGGCTTAAAACCGCTCCTGCCGTCAGGGCAGCTAATAAGGAAAGCACGGAAAAAAGCCCATAATTCAGGGCGCTGGCCCAAAACCCGCCTGCACCTCCCAGTCCACCGATAAGGAAAAAGACGGGGAGGATAATCAGGGTCCATTTGAAGGCAACAACCAGTTCTATAGGGATCAAGACCAGCCGTTCCCAGATAGTAAAGGTCTTGCGCCGCATCTCTGGGGTCGCCATAAGGCCGGCGTCCAGGAAGGCTGGCAGATCTGTTGCCCGAATGGGGCCATAGATAACCCTGAATCCGGAGAGTTTTTGAACCTGGTGGGCCGCAACTCCTGGTCCAGCCAGCTGGGGCAGGATCAACTGCCGATGAGACACCACTTCAGCCAGCCCGATCGACTCAATGCGCCTGAGCACCTCTCCGGTGCTGAAGGTCCCCTTTGCCGCCGAACACCACACATTAATGCCCTTGGTGTCCAGGACAAGGATCCAGGCATCACGGTCCGGCAAGGCCTCGCGCAGCCGATCAAAACTCATCTTATAATTGGCCGTAACCAGGACGGGGGCCTTTTCATCTGGATTTCCCAGGGCATAGAGGCCTGGTTGTACGGTGTAATGCATACGTCCCATACCCCAGCGGGCCCTCATGCTGCCCCAGCGGTCAGCCCAGGCCAGAGACGAAGAGATCTGGGGTACAGGGCCGACCGGGGTCTGAACCGAACCCTTGACAAAGGGCTGACCCAGCCTGGACAGCTGAGCCACCCCGCTCTGGGAACAGCAGGTGGTGCTCGGAGTCACATCTGCCGCTGATCCGATCTTCAACCCTCCTTGCCGACCTTCCTTTTCATTCATAAGTGTTCTCCTCATTTCTAGTGGTCAGGTGCAACACTGGCCCTCAGCATGGGCATCTCTCATGGCACTCAACAGTATTCTCACAGCCCTGTACACCTCTTCTGTCCTTTCCTGAGGTATTCTCATTGCAATAGTATCAATGAATGCTGAAAAACACTCCCAAACCTTCCGGTGAACCTCCTTCCCATTTTTGGTCAGCGTCAGGTTAATGGCCCGGAAATCGTGGTCGGATTTCTCGCGCACGATCATCCCCTTTTTGACTAGCGGGTTGACCAGCCGTGTTGTTGTGCTCTTTTCCACAGACAGGATATCATGCAGGTCTGCAAGCCTTAGCCTTCCCTTTTCTGCAACTGTATCGAGGATCAAAAACTGGGAAAAGCTCACATCTTCGCAAAACACCGGCTCTTGCTGGCAACACCGGAGGGCCTGGGATAGTTCCGATATCAGCTTCAACACCTCACGGCCATTTTTAGGGATCTCATAGGACATGGTTGTAATATACAACTAACGACGCCCTTTGTCAAGTAAGCCTTTATTCTCTGCTTTATTTCCAATAATGGATTTTTTTGGTGACGGCTCGAGGTCAATTTTTGTTAATTTTTTTCATATGTGAAACTGGCTGTTAGTCTATCTATTTCGGTATGAACGTCCCGGTTGCATAGTGGCTATGAGCAGCGAGCTATCAAGCGCTACCAGCTACGAACTATCAGCTGTGAGCTACGATATCGGCGAGGTATCACGAGGCCGTCCTGAGCCTTGGTCTTGATATGGGCAGGAGGGAAGTAAGATTTCGATGGTTTGGAAGAATTGTCAAAAATAAGGATTTGAGCCCCTATTTCTTTGACCCTAAACTCAAGGTAGTTTTAATCAGACCATCGCGCCCTGAAGCCCAACCAGATAACGTATACAAACATGAAAATCGTCGAAACCGTAGCTGGCAGTGCTGTTTGCTTGCTAAAAAGAGCCAATGCTATGCCTCCCGCAAGGCCATAATTCTTAATGGTACCAAGTAAAACAAGGCTTGTGGTAATTTTCGGGTCAATCCGAAAAAGCCTTCCAACACATTCAATAACCAATCCCAGAAAGAAAGTGCTTGCAATGGCAATGGCTGCCACGGGGACCAGGCTAAGAGGCTGCCTGATAAATACGTCTTGATTCAGCCCTACAATGGTGTAAGACACTACAAAAAAGCACCAATTTGTAATGGTCCCCTTTATAGACTCTAACTGCTCATCTATCCCCTTCCAAAGCAAGAGACGGGAGATCACCAAAGGAGCGATGATCAACAGAATTGTAATTATCGATAGCCTGCCCAGGTCAAAAGGGCTTGATCCCAAGAATTTAAAGACTATCAGAGGCATGATGATCAATGCCCCGAGGTAAGCCCCGATGATGCCTACGAGGGAATAAGTGCTATTACCCTTCAGAAATTCGGTAAAAGGGATGACAGCCACGGCTGGTGGGACGATGGCCAACACAATAAACCCTTTCCAGATGTCCTCTTCATTGATTATAATTGCGCTCATTCCTAGAATGAAGCCGGCAAGAACCACGTAACTCATTAAAATGCCTAAGATTGCTGGAATTATCAGGGATCTCAGAGAACGGAATAAGCCTCCGGAAACGCCCATGGTTGAGAGACTCATTACTATGGCAAGCGCCGGAAGCGTCAAATGCTCGGTCCATCTGGTGCCTTTGGGAAGAAGCAAACCGAGCATCAGTGCCATGGAAAGGATAAAATTTCGATTGCGCAGCACGTTTTTGATCCTGTTCATAACCGCACTTCCAGGAATTGATTTAATATTTTTTGCCAGTATCCCTCGTAGGTGACTACGTTACTTTAAGCCCAGATACACCGTCCTGCAAAGTTTTGTTATGTTATAATTACATTATCCTGGCTTCAATAGAATTTTGTGGATTATGGCTAACGGTTTTGGCAAGCAAGCTGCACGTTTGGCGTGTTGCTGGAAACCACAATATATTGGATGCTGAAGTGACATCCATTTTTCCCTGGCTTTTGACTCGGACTTCAGTAATCGTACTAAATTAAGATACCCCAGGTCCGGGACGGCAACAACGCGCGAGGCAGATATCTCCTGGTCCATAACTGTATCCGCCGAAGGCCTTTTTACTTTCGGGTCGGATGATGCGGTCTGGAAGAGGCATAACGGATTTAGGATAGCAGGTATCTTCAAAGATGGATACGAATAAGATTTCGAGAACTTTGAAAGATTGTCAAAAATAAAGATTTGACCCCCTATTTCTTTATTGATCTTAGTGTCTAAAACAATACATATGAGTCTAAGCTTAGACTATTACATAAGGTATTGAAGGAAGGTGATAATATTACATCTGCCCTCTTTCCTTCAGTCTAATTTCAGACAGTCAAACAGCCCCATTCACTGATAAGCTGGTAAGAAATCAGGCAGAATGATTTTTTAAAGCCACCGATGCTGAGCCCATAAGTGGCTCTTTCTATTGGTGTTTTTGGATCTTACCTCCCTCGTCTGACATCAAAGTCCTGAATGTCTGGCATCAAACTTGCCTCGTTCTAGATACGAATCATTCCCCCTTTTTGCCTTATGAGAGAGGTGGAGAGACGGGAAAAATAACACAATCAAGGGAGGTACGTCATGAACGACAGGAGAGATTTTTTGAGGAAATCACTTCTGGTGGCCACCGGGATGGTTCTTGGCAGCTCCGTGAAGGTCTTTGCGTCTTCCGGGGTGCTTCTGGAGGGCATTGTCTATACGGCCGAAAACCCTGGGAGATGGGCAGGCAAGGAAGGCAGCCATGCGCCGAAGGTGCAAGTGGATGGGTTGAAGGTCACCATTACCACCAAGCATCCCATGTCTGAAAAACACTATATTGTCCGCCATACCCTGGTAACCGCAGATGGTAAGGTGATCGGTGAAAAGACCTTTTACCCCTCTGACGAAAAAGCCATTTCTACCTATGAGCTAGAGCCCTCCCATGGTGCCAAGATGTATGCCACCAGCTTCTGCAACCTGCATGATTTCTGGGTGACCGAATTCACCGCATAGCAAATCGCCCAAAGCCCTGGTATACTACCTATAGGGCTGACAAAAGCAGGATCCGTAGGGTCCTGCTTTTGTGTTGGAGAGACCTTTGTCATGTTTGCAGGGAGTCTGTATTGTAGGGGCAATCGCCACAATCACCTGCTCACCAGAGAATTCATGCCAAACCTCGATCTATTGACAATTCTCCTGAAAACTGATTCTAATAATCCGACGTACTCTGTAATTGGGCAAAAGGGAGAATACGGTGGATTACACGGAAATTTTCCTCCATACTTCTTGTCAGGCGATCACATAGGGGGCTAGCTGTGCGTTGAGAGGGCTGAGGGGTCAAATCTTTATTTTTGACAAATTCCAGCGAATGTGGGTTTGCTCATCGGTCAAGGCGAGGCGGTAAAGCGTGGTCCTTAGGTTACGGATCAGGCATTCGGAGGTAACTACAAGGCAATGGATGGATAGTCATGCTTTCACCGGCACGCAGGTTGTTAAAATACTTCCATTGTGAAGGCATTCCATGGCCGGGCACCGCATTTTATAATGCGATAAGCAAAACCGGTATCTTTCAGCGCACTTATGAGCTGGTAGCCAGGGACATATTAGGCTATTGCCCAGGAGGGAACATCCTAGACGTTGGCACAGGGCCAGGTTGGCTGTTGCTGAAGCTCCATCAAAACTCCCCAGGATTGCGATTAACCGGTTTGGATGCTTCCGCCTCTATGGTAGCTAAGGCCCGGAAAAACATGGCAAGCGCGGGACTTTCCGAGGTCATCGAGGTTCAAGAAGGTAATGCCAGGCATATGCCCTTTGCTGATGACTCCTTTGACGCGGTGGTGAGCACCGGATCCATTCATCACTGGAGGGATCCAGAGGCCGCGTTAGGCGATATCTACCGGGTGCTCAAGCAAGGTGGTTATGCCCTGATGTATGACCTTGTAAGCGACACGCCGTCATCTGTCTTGAAGGAGACGGCCCGTGAATTCGGCACATTCAAGATGCTGCTTCTGTGGCTCCATGCTTTCGAGGAGCCCTTCTATAGCACTAAGGATTTTGAATTGTTGGGCCGTTTCACCCTGTTCGAGGAGGGCAGAATTCGGTTTGTTGGCGTGCTGTGCTGTCTGGTCCTGAAAAAGGAAACTGCAAGCACGTGAATATCCGTGAATCGGGCAGAGGGAAAAAGGGAGTCGTCGAGAGAGTAGGAGGTTAGATGTTACGAGAGTTTCTGGCTTGACGCACAGGCCTCACTCTCCTATACTTCCTTGACCAAGAAGGGAATTGCAGGAAATAAGCAGGGAGGCAGTGGAGGATGAAAATTGTCGTTCTGGATGGTTATACCCTGAATCCTGGTGACAATTCATGGGATGCGGTCGGTAAGCTCGGTGAACTCAAGGTTTACGACCGGACGGCTCCTCATGAGCTTTTAGAGCGCACACGGGAGGCGGGGATTATACTGACAAACAAGATGCCGCTTTCTGCTGAGACCTTAAGACAATTACAAAAACTGCGCTTCATATCGGTCCTGGCGACGGGTTATAACATTGTGGACATTGTTGCGGCTGGTGAGCGAGGTATTCCCGTTTCCAATGTTCCCGAATACGGTACAGATTCGGTGGCCCAGTTTGCCTTCGCCCTGCTGTTAGAACTCTGCCATCATGTCGGAATTCATGATATAGCTGTGAAGGCTGGTGAATGGGCCGCATCACCTGATTGGAGCTTCTGGAAAACGCCACAGATTCTTTTAACAGGTAAAACAATGGGCATTGTGGGCTTTGGACGGATCGGCCGCCGTGTCGGAGAACTGGCCCACGCCTTTGGCATGGAGGTGCTGGCCTTCGATCCCCAGCAGGGTGATGCCCCTGACTACACGCCATTCCACTGGAAGTCGCAAGAGGACCTTTTCGCCGAAGCTGATGTTGTGAGCCTTCACTGTCCTCAAACTCCCGACAACAGGAGATTTGTTAATCGGGATCTGATTAGCTTGATGAAAAAGGGGGCCTTTTTCATCAACGCCGCCCGCGGTGGATTGGTGAACGAAAATGATCTGGCGGAGGCATTGAACACCGGCAGAATAGCAGGGGCTGCAATAGATGTGGTTTCGATGGAGCCAATGCAATCAGGCAATCTCCTGGTAACAGCACGGAACTGCCTGATAACGCCCCATATCGCGTGGGCAACCCTGACTGCACGCCAGAAACTGATGACAGCGACAACAGAAAATATAAAGGCCTTCCTGTCAGGTTCGCCCATAAATGTAGTCAATACATCGTATATTACAGTTTAACTCCATTCCTCGGCAAAGTACTCAGGTCCCACTATGCTGTAATTTCGGTCTTTTAGGGTCTTGATGATGGGGGACAGGTCATCGGTTTGGACGCGAAAGACCAAGATACAAATATCATTGTGATAAAAGCTGGCCGCGGAAACAAAATTGATTCCCATATTACTGATGATATTCGCCACCTCTGCCATTACACCGGGTCTGTCTTTGAACTCTATGGCAAATCGTTTTCCCCCGCGGTGTAGTCCCATTTCCTCCACCAACACATCCAACATAATACGGCGGTCAATATAGCCGACCAGCCTGTTAGAGGAATCCACCACGGCTAGGCCAGGCAGCTCCTTCCGGGCCATGAGCTCGGCAGCAGCTTCGATCTCAGTCTCTGGGGCGACGGTAACAACGTCCTTTTGGATGAGCTCTTGTATGGTGAGCTTTGCCAGAACGGTATGAAGCTCATATCGGTCTAACATGGTTGCCTGGGAGGGTAATGCTGCCCGCACGTCCTCTTTTTGAAGATAGCCCACGAGCTTGTCCTTGTCCACCACGGGAAGCATCCATAACCTGTTTTCTTCCATAAGGTTATGCGCCTCGTGGAGCAGTGTCTTGGGAGTTACCGTAACCACCGTGGTGAGCATTTTTAGACCCACATACATTGTATCTCCCTCCTTCCGTGATGTGTTAGAGACTTATGCCCCTTGCGTTTTGATCAAGGCCAAAGGAGATGGCATAGCCCCCTCTCTAACAATTACATAAGATGCTTCCTTCGCTTTGTCGGCGATCGCTTATAGATAAGAGGTCAGCCTGTCTCAGAGACAATAGGAAAGAAACTGTTGTGTGTCAAGTATAGATCGCGCGATGGCTTTCCCATTGACTCACAACCGCCTTTATCCTTATACTATGCCAACTTAAAGGAGAATCCCTTCACCGTGAATCTCTGGAATTTGTCGTCTCATTCCTTTATGAGGAGGGAGTCTCAGTATCGACCGATCAGGTCTAACAGAGGAGGGATCGATTCATGAAGATGGCTGTATACCATGGCATTAGAGATCTCCGGGTGGAGGAGGTCAGGGAGCCTCAGGCAGGCAAGAGGGAGGCGAAGATAAAGGTCAAGTACTGCGGCATTTGCGGTTCCGATCTCCATGAATACCTTCATGGCCTGTTTCCAAAAAGCCCCTTCGGACATGAGGCTTGTGGTGAGATCGTAGAGCCAGGCCCAGAGCTCCAGGGGTTTGGGGTTAAGGACCGAGTGCTGGCCTTCAGCAAGGACGGCTATGCCGAGTATATGGTGTGTCCCCAGGAGGAGATGATAAAGATACCCGAGGGGATGAGTTGGAAGCGGGCGGCCGTGTTAGAGCCTCTTGCGGTCGCAGCGTATTGTATCAAGAGGGTGGGGGTCAAGCCAACTGACAGGGTCTTGATCGCCGGGGCTGGCCCGATTGGGCTCATGCTTTTGATGGGTTTAAAGGCCACGGGGGTCGAGACAGTTTACATGACGGAGATCGTGGAGAAACGCCGAGAAAAGGCCACAGAACTTGGGGCCACTGAGGTATTCAATCCGCTGGAGGTCAGGATTTCCTCGAAGATGAGAGAGCTGACCGAAGGCAATGGCGTGGATGTGGCAATGGAGGCGGTAGGCGTGGAGGAGAGCCTGAAGGACTGCCTTTCATCCCTAAAGTACCGGGGCACGGTGATTGTGGGCGGGATATTTACCGATCGGGTGAAGCTCCACATGCTTGGATTTGTCAGCCGGGAGACGACCATGATCGGCATCAACTCACACGATCCTGGGCTTGCGCTGGAGTGGGTAACCAAGAAGGACCTTGCACTCGAGGCAATCGTCACCAGGATTATCCCCCTTGAGCAGATATCAACCGAGGGATTCGAGGCCCTGACCGCCAAAAAGGGGGATGAGATCAAGATTCTGGTTGAGCCGTGAATGGGAGGAGCCATGCCTTTATCTAGGACTTGAGGTAGGAAATCTTGACGGCTACAATTGAGAGCAGAGAAACCCTTACATTCAGGCCCGTGGCTTTGCCTTGTAGTGGAAACGGAGCGAGCCGGCTTTATACCACCAACCTTTTCAGGGGCAGATGTCCCCATGCATGTGCTTACTGTTACGCGGTAGGGTTCAGGAATTTTTCGGGCGGTGGGGTTAGTGCGGTGTCCCAGGAGGCCATTGCGGGTGTCAAGAAGTGGCCGAGGCGGCTCTTTTTATCCTCTGCGAGCGATCCGTTTCATCCGGTGGTCGTGAAGCGTGCCGAAGAGCTACTCCGTGGCGCCCTTCGTGCAGGCACGTTTGTGGTAATCTCTACAAAGGCCCTGGCAACACCTGGAATCGTCAAGTCTCTCAGTCAGTATCCCGATCAGGTATCCTACACGGTTTCCCTCTCAAGCCTGAGCGAGGAGCGAAACCGGCTTCTCGAGCCAAACGCCCCGAATGCCAGGGAAAGGCTGCGCGGCAAATGGGACGGCGATGCTGTGGTGCTCTGCGGGACTGAGCAAATCGCACAGAGCGGTGTGCACATCACGCTCAAGGCAGACTCGCTTTTCCCCGATATGGACGACACCGAGGACGGTATCTCGCAGCTTTTGGAGGAGGCAAAGGCCTGGGGGGTGCAGGCGGTGAATTTCTCCTATGCGTTCTACCGCAATGGATTCAAGAGCAAGCTTGCTGCGTTCCCTTTGCTGCGACAGTCTTTAGTCGCGATGAATGAAAGTCAGCCGATTGCCAGTGGTACCGGGTTTTCCCTGCCCCTTTCCGAAAAAGCAAATCGACTCAGTCGTATGGCAAGGATAGCACGCGCCATCGGCTACGAGGTCATTTCCACCTGTGCGTGCAAGAATCAGGTGGGGACAATGCAGGCAGAGATACCTATCCGGCTTGAGTGCCACTTCCATGAAAAATGGTTCTGAAACTCTATCTCTTCTGCATGAGACACACTATCCTTCTAAACTATTCGTAATTCTTGGTGGGATTTGTCCTTCTTGAAGACCTTTGAGATAGTGATAAAATGCATGGTAAACAAGAATTTAAGGTAGCGATAACCTTGCTCAATGTGGTAATAGATGGATGGTGAGTACGATCCAGCTTCCTGCCCAGATTCGGGAGATCTATCCTTTCCGGAGCCGTTGGATGGAGGTCCAAGGCCACCGGATACATTACGTGGACGAGGGTGCAGACAGAGGTAAACCCACGGTTATCCTCCTGCACGGCAACCCGACGTGGTCCTTCCTCTACAGGGAGATCATACCCCGGATATCCCATGTGTGCCGTGCGGTGGCCCCGGACTATCTGGGATTTGGCCTATCCGACAAGCCGCGGGACGAGCGTTGGTACACGCTCCAGAACCATATCCGGGTAATGACCAAGTTCATCAACGGGATGGGGCTGAGCAGGGTCATTCTCGTGGTGCAGGACTGGGGCGGACCGATCGGCCTGAGCTACGCTCTGAAATATCCGGATAAGGTTGCCGGGATGTTGATCATGAACACCTGGGCCTGGCCCGAGCCCTCTGAGTTCCATGCCTCGGTCATGCCGTGGCGGATGCTCCATGCGCCATTGGTTGGGGCTCATCTTTTCCTCCGCAAAAACGCCTTGGTGGAGCGAGGGCTCTATCTCAGCACCGTCCGCAACAGGGAACGGCTCAGGAAGGGGGCGGTGCTCAATGGCTACCGTCTGCCTTTTTCTTCCCCACTCAGCCGGATCGGCATGCTGGCCTTTACGCGCAATATCCCGCTCAGGCCCGGAGATCTCAACTGGGAGCGGATGAAAGGGATAAAAGAGGGGTTGCGGGCCCTACCTTTTCCGTGTCGGCTCCTCTGGGGCGAGAGGGATATCGTGTTCCCGCCCTCGAACGCCTATCTTTTCCAGAAGCTGATCCCCGACTGCTCACCGCCCAGTATGATTCCAGACGGCGGGCACTTCATTCAGGAAGATGCGCCCAAGGAGATCGCTGGAGAGATCCTAGCGCTGCTGGACCAGACCTGATGGATAAAGGAAGAGAAATCGAGATAAGAATTGAATGGATCACGCGCGAAGAGGCTGGTTGGGTGGGGACCCAAGAGGAACGGGTGCTCATAGAGCAGTCTCTGGGGCATTACCCGGAATTCAATGCCTTCCTCCGACGTGAACTCGAGCGCGCCGAGGGCGGTCTTTTTTTCCGTGGGGCCTCGGGTATGGTTTACAGGGTTGGCCCAGTTGCGGAAGAGCCAGGGGGGCTAAGTGGAATAGAAATCTGCTTGCGGTCAGCAGGTGGAGGCGGACGTACAATCTCCGGTGAGGGTATCGACAGAGATATCTGGGCATTCTTGGAGTGGGTTATACAGAATGTCGGCGGGGAGTGGACTTTGGAGGCCCTTCAGAAGGTTGGTGCCATATACAGAATCCCGGGAGCGCCAGAGCGTGTATGATTGTTCCGGAACTACGGTGTCGCATCCTCATAAGGCAAGAAGGAGGCGGTGGGACCGGCCAAGGCAGCTATGCAACAACAGATCGATATGAGTTTTGGGCACACCGCCGAAGGTGAGGGCTTACTCAAGTGCCTCAGAGATCGGCCAGGTGTTACGTTATTATTCGGGGCGACCGATACGGGCAAGACCACCCTGATCCGTAACCTGGCTTTCTCCTTGGCATCCCATGCGCCTACGGCTGTTGTAGATTCTGATGTGGGTCAGTCTTCCGTGGGCCCTCCTGCCTGCGTAGGGGCTTGCGTGGTGAAAGGGGAGCTCAAATCGCCTGCCGAAGCTGAGATGCTGCACTTTGTAGGAGACTTCTCTCCCCAGGGCCATTTTCTTACCTTATTAAGCGGCCTTGTCCGCTCACTGAGATGGGCCAGAGACAAGGGTTCGGTCCATATCCTTGTGGACACTACGGGGTTTGTGACGGGCGGCGCAGCGCTGGAGCTCAAATATCACAAGGTGGAATTAACCCAGCCCAGACATGTGATCCTCCTGGAACGGGGAAAGGAGCTGCGTCCCCTGCTCAATGCGTTTCACTCCAGGCAGGATATGGAGATTCATCGCCTCAGTGCCTCGGAGGCTGCATCCAGCATCAGTACGGAAGAAAGAAGACTGTATCGCCAACGCAGCCTGAGTCACTATCTTGAAGGTGCCAATCTCTTTACCATGCCCCTGAACCTTAGAATTATGGTCAATCCCTACTCGTGGCAGGAAGATCAGTATGGTCTGCTGCATCGGCTGGTTGGTTTGCTGGACAGCCAGGGGAGCACCCGTGCGGTGGGAGTGGTCCGGGATGCCGATGTCGAAAAAGAGATGCTGGCAGTGGTGGCGCCACTGGCCTCCATTGAAGGCGTCACGCACCTGAGACTGGGCAGGGTTCACAAAACGTAAACGACCTTGTGGCCATGGCCCGGTGAGCCTGGCATGTAAGCGATTGATGGCTGGATACAGGTGATGGATTATATTCATAAAGGTGTGATTGAAGGCGATGGTATAGTTGATACCACCCAGTCGATTACCGATACTTCAAGATTGAAGGTACTGCCATCAGATGATGGTTTTCACTTGAACAATGCAGAGGCAGGCAATTTTGAATGGTGGTACTTTGACATTATTGATTTTCACAATAACGTCATACTAAAAGTAGTTGCCCATCTGGGTACAGACCCCTTAAGAAGAGCTTTTTACCCGCAACTGGCTCTTTCGATTCAGACAGGGGGTACAAGGCACGGCTTAGCCAGGCGATATTCTTTAAGCGATTTTCATGGCTCAAGAGGCATTTGTGATGTCCGATTTAAGGATGAATTTCATGTCATGTACGAGCCCTCTAATGGGGACATTCTCTATCATTTGTCAATTAACACTGATGAATTCAAGGCAAGGCTTACCTTCAGGAGTGAAATTGAAGGTTGGAAACCCTTAGGAGATGAGGTTAGTATAGTAAGAGGTGGGAAACAGGCTGCATTCTCCTGGATCATTCCAGTGCCAAAGGCACGGGTGGCAGGAGCCTTTGACTTCAACAGTAAGACATATGAGCTTGACAGGGCCCTTGGATACCACGACCATAATTACTGGAAGGTGGGGGAGGGCAATAAGCTCTTTGTGGATGATGTGCTGTCGAAGTGGTATTGGGGCAGGGCCTTTGCTGACGACTATATGATCGTGTTTATGGACACGTGTTTCAAACAACGTTCGGTTAGATCCTTTATGTTGGCCAAGGCAAATAGGATAATGCAGAGCTCTAATAATTTAATAGAGGTTTCTCCAAGCGGGTTTCGAAGGGATGAAGTAAGCAAGATCAGGTATCCATCAGAAATAACCATAAGGTCCATCGAAGAACATAATCCCTTTCAGGTAATCCTGAAGGCAAAGGGGCTGATAGATAGAAGGGACCTCTTGGAAGGGGTTAATCCTGTTATTACATGGCTCATAAAATATCTGGTGTCCAGGCCTGCCTATTACGGTATCTGGGCTGACTCCAGTCTCAATATAGCAGGTGAGGAGATAAAGGGGATAGGGATTTATGAATGTATGGTATTTAGGAATAGATGATGTTTCTCATCATTCCTATCTGACGCTAATAGGCAAGGAGATCATGCGTAATGAAAATCGGCGTCATGAATGATCCCTCGGCCTCTGTCTATGATGAGATTACATCCTTTGGAGAGGCCGGCTACGAGTTTGTGGACCTTACGATTGAAGGTCCCAAGGCCCTGGACCTTGATATCGATAGGGTACTTTCACTCCTTGACAAATATAGCCTGTTCGTTGTGGGGCATACCGACCCTTGCCTGCCCTATGCATATCCAATTAAGGGGGTCCGAAAGGCCTGTCTAAGGGAATTGGAACGGTGTGCAAAGATCTTTTCGGCCTTGGGGGCAAAGATCATGAATATCCATCCTTGCTATTCCTGTCCACCGGGCATGAAGCAGGCCCTTGTTGCGCTCAACATTGATGCCCTAAAGCCGATCGTAGAGATGGCAGATTCCTACGGACTCACCCTTGTTCTTGAAAACTTCATACATCCCTTTGACTGCGTTTCAACGTTCAAGGCACTTCTGGGGGAGGTTTCCGGGCTGAAGGTGCATCTTGATTTCGGCCATGCAAATATGGGAAAAGACGATGGGGGGATCTTTTGCAAGTATTTGGGAAGGCACATCATGCATGTTCATTTTTCGGATAACCGATCAACCGAGGACCACCATATACCCCTGGGAGTTGGAAGCATTGATTGGAAGAAGGCCGTATACGCCTTGAAGGCAACTGGGTATGATGGGACTATTACCCTGGAGGTGTTTTGTGATGATTCCAGGGTGCAATTTGAATACCTGGAGGTCAGCCGAAGGTTTCTACTTGAGCTCTGGAACGTATAGGTCCTCGGTGCCAGTGCCGAAAATCAATGACGCCATGCAAGAATTATGAAACGAGCCACCAGCCCAACCTGACTGTTCGGCGAGAAGACAGGAGGAAGGTCAGACATGAAGCACATCGCCATAAAAGACATGGCCAGCAGGCGTGATCTGAAGATCGGGCACTATGTGGGAGAATTCACTACACCCGGGATCGGGCAGATCCTCAAGGCCGCCAGGTGCGACTTTGTGCTACTGGACATGGAGCATAGTGGTTTCAGTTTTGATACGGTTAAGGCCATGCTCTGTTACATGCAGGCAGCCAATTTGCCAACTATTGTCCGCGTTCCTTCCAAGGAAGGACACCATGTATCTCGCGCCTGTGATGTGGGCGCAGAGGGCATTATGCTGCCGATGGTGAGCTCTGCCGAGGAGGCCAAGCATACGCTCCAGTGGATGAAGTACTTCCCGGAGGGACGGCGCGGCGCTGCCCTGCAAATAGCGCATGACCGCTACCAGCCTGGTCCTGTTATGGAAAAGCTGGCGGCCGCAAACAGGTGGACAGCGCTGTTTGCCCAGATTGAGACTGTCGAGGGGGTGGAGAATGCCGACGCTATAGCTGCACTGGATGGTGTCGACTGCCTGTGGGTGGGGCATTTAGACCTCAGTTGTTCCCTCGGTATACCCGGGCAGTTCGACCACCCCAAATTCACCGGGGCGGTAGAGCGGATCGTTGATGTCTGCAAACGGTATAACAAGTCGCTTGGCCGGCTGGTTCCAACCGTCCAGCAGGGGGTGGAGTTCTTTGAGGCGGGCTTTGACTTTATCTGCTACTCCGGCGACATCTGGGTACTCTACAGTGCAGTAAGCAAGGCGGTCACCGAGCTTCGTCGCAGGTGCAGGAAAAGATCACGCCAATAGAGACGCGCGGCCGACATCAAGTCTATCTTGGATGTAATGCACGGTTGCGAGCCGGTCGGTATCGCCAATCGGGAGATTCTCAACTACGCGCAATCGCGCCGCAAATTCGCATCATAGTGAGGACAATTTGGGGATCAGGAATGAGGGATGTTCATATAAAGATCTTATCCGGGTTCATTAAGCGTTTGGGGTCCACCAATTCACTAATACGCCTCATCAGGTGATAGCTCTGGCCGTGCTCGAGTTCCATGAATTTGCGCTTCCCAATGCCAACACCGTGTTCGCCTGTACATGTTCCTCCCAATTCAATGGCTCGCGTGACAATGCGATCATTGATATCTTCCAGAGCAGACCATTCCATCGCATCTTTAGGGTCTCCTGTCATGACAACGTGTAGGTTGCCGTCACCCGCATGGCCAAAGACATATCCGGCAACATTGCGTTCTTCCACGAGCTGTTGGGAAAAGATGACCATCTCCGGATAACGGGAGATGGGAACAGCCGCATCAACGATGAGCGTTTCCTTGCCTTGATGGGCACGGTGGATTGTCTCCCATGCTTCATGTCGGGCACGCCACAGGTCCTCTCGCTCTCGTTCCTCAACGCCGAATCTGAAACTGGTGCCGCCGCAGCTCTGTGTTAACTCCCTTGCAAGACCAGAGGTCTCCAATAAGGCAACCTTACTGATCCCATGAAATTCGCAGAAAAGGCTGGGGACCTCCCTGAGGCCGACCTGCTTTTCCTTGTTCATGAGACTGATTAATCCGGGTGTCAACAGCTCGAGAGCTGCAGGTTCTAAGCCTGAGCCTATCATTACGGACACAGCCCTGGCTGCGCTTTCCAGGTCGTCAAAGGTAATGATCGCAGCTAAATGGTGTGAGGGGATGCCAGTCAAGCGGAGCGTGGCCTCGGTCACAACTCCCAGTGTGCCTTCCGATCCAATGAACAGGCGAGTAAGATCATAACCTGAGGAAGACTTGCCGGCCTTGCATCCTGTATGGATCACCTTGCCTTGAGGGAGAACCACCGTCAGCTTCAACACATAGTCTTTAGTGGCGCCATATTTGACGGTTTGCACTCCAGAGGCGTTGTTGGCAATCATGCCACCGATAGTAGCGTCTGCACCTGGGTCGGGGGGGAAAAACAGGCCGTATTTACCTGCCTGACGATTCAGTTCTTTTCGCAATACGCCGGGTTGAACGTCGGCCTGAAGATCCTGGGGACGGATCTCCAAGATCTCATTCATCCGAGTAAAGTCCATCACCAAACCGCCCCGGGTGGGCACAGGATTCCCTTCTGTACTGGTGCCTGCTCCCCAGGGAGTGATTGGAATACCCTGGTCATAGGTCCAGGTGAGGATGTGGCTGACCTCCTCGGTGATCCTGGGCCAAATAATGCCCGCTGGCAGGGCCCCAAGGTGAGGAGAGATATCGTGAAGGTGAAGCTCGCGACTGGATTGACCGACCGAAAACCGGTCAGGCCCTACGAAAGCCGACAAGGCCGCAATCTGTTCTTGAGTGAACTCCCTAATCTAGTTTTCTCCTTCAAGCAATACGTGAACGCCTTCATGTGAAGGGAGTAATGCATGTAGTATAGTATCGAATAGGACAAGGATCAAGGGAAAGTAGACTCCGGCAAAACTCCTTGACCAATGAGCTGATTTTGGGCTAAGGTTTACCCTCTAAGGCTGTACTGCCTTTATCCGATTGTACTATTTCGGGGCCTGACCCTCAGTGTCGACTTGAGGCTCAAGAGGCATTGTAGATGCGCGAGCTTTTCACCATGTGGCAGAACACGCGAATGATCGTTATGACAGCAATCAGCGCTGCTGCCTATGTCGCAGTGATGCTTCCGTTCAAGGGGTTTGTTATCATCCCCGGTTTGACCGAAGTGCGCCCAGGAGCAGCAATTCCGGTTGTTTTGAGCTTCCTTTTTGGCCCTGCGACAGCGTGGGGGGCGGGTTTCGGTAACGTTATAGCAGATGCCTTAGGAGGTATGCTCAGTCCGGGGAGCCTTTTCGGTTTTATCGGAAACTTCTTCTATGGTTACCTGCCTTATGCACTTTGGCGAGCCTTTATGGGGCACAAAAACCCGGTATTATCCGGAGGGAAAGGGTGGCTGGTTTTTGGAATTATCCTGGTCACGAGCTGTCTTGTAATCGGTTCCATTATCGGGTGGGGAGTTGATTTGATCAGGCTTGCCCCTTTTGGCGCCCTCGGCCCGATCATAGCCGTAAATAATCTCATAGCCTCAGCAGCAATCTCCACGATTTTGTTAGCCCTGCTTTACGAACGGGTAGGCATGTGGGGGCTCCTGTATTTCCAGATACTGGAGCAAGGTGGCGTAGATGAGGAGCCCGGGCCTTTTGGACGAAAAGCAGCCAGGGTCGGTGGGATTCTTTGCATTGCAGGTGCATTCATCGCATTTTCTGCCGGCTTGATAATAAGCTGCGAAGCGCTCGGGGTGGGTTACGGTGTAACAGCATTTGCAAGCGGGACAAAGGGGACAATGGCCGTTGCAGGCGGAATGGCTCCTGGGCTGCTGCTTATCCTTCTGGGCGCAATCCTCCTTTAGGCCGTCATGTGCAGCCTCCTTTCCTGCAGGAACGTTTCCTTCACATATCGTGGTAGCAGGAAGATCGCCCTGGACAGGGTAGATTTCTCTATCGATCAAGGCGAGTTTGTCGGGATCGCTGGAGCTACCGGCGCAGGGAAATCTACCCTTGTAAAATGCATTTCAGGGATTGTGCCTAAGCTCTTCAAGGGACAGTTTTCCGGCGACATTCTCCTCAGGGGGGAACCGATAAGAAGAAGGCGCGTTGCCGAGCTAGCAGGCACTATTGGGACGGTATTTCAGGACTTTGAAGCCCAGCTCTTTTCAACCAACGTGCGTCACGAGCTTGCCTTCGGTATGGAAAATCTCTGTATTGACAGAGAAACCATGCAACGGAGAATCGATGAGGTTGTGCAGGTCGTTGGGCTATCCAATTTGATTGACCGTGAGCCTCAGAGCCTTTCCGGTGGACAGAAACAGCGGCTTGCGCTGGCGAGCGTATTGTGCCTTAATCCGGATCTGCTCTTGTGTGATGAGCCAACTACGGATCTAGACCCGATCGGCAGAAGAGAGCTTTTAGATATCCTGGAACGGCTTGTGGCTTCTGGAAACAGTGTGGGTCTTGTTGAGCATGATACCGAGAGGCTGATCCGGGCTGACCGTGTGGTTGTTATGGGCGATGGACGCATTGTCGCGAGCGGGAAGCCGGCAGAGGTCCTATCGGATCCGGAGTTCTGCACTTACAACGGGCTCTTTGCGCCACAGATGCTCGCCCTCTTTTCCTTGCTGGGATTACGGGGGCACCCCCTTTCTGTTGAGGAGGCAAAAGAGGTTCTCGACAGGGAGGGGTTTGTACCAAAGTCAGGCCCCACAGGTGCTGAAGTACCCGAACCTGGAGGAGCTCCCCTGATAGCCACTGAAGACCTCCACTTTTCCTACACCCCCAACGTGCCGGTTTTACGAGGCATTTCTCTTGAAATAAGGCAGGGTGACTTCGTTTGTCTTCTTGGCCAAAACGGCTCTGGGAAAACAACACTGGTTATGCATTTCAATGCCTTTTTGCAACCAGGGTCGGGCCGTGTCCTATTCAAGGGAACTCCAGTTGAGGAGATCGGTCCAGCAAGAATGGGCCGGAGGATTGGCTTCGTATTTCAAAACCCGGACCAAATGCTTTTTGCGCCAAATGTATTCGAAGAAGTGGCCTTCGGTTTACGCAACTACGGGATATCTGAGAGGGACATTCCCCAGAAGGTCTCTGCTGCCTTAGAGTCTGTCGGACTTGCCGGAAAGGAAGAAGTCGATCCTTTCGTAATGACCAAAGGAGAACGCCAGAAACTTGCCGTGGCCTGTGTGCTGGCCTGCGAACCGGAAGTGCTCATACTGGATGAGCCGACCACAGGTCTGGACGCTCAAGAGCAGATTGCCATGATGGACCTTTTAACCACGCTGAACAGGGCAGGGCACACCATAGTCATCATCACCCACTCCGTGCAGGTTGCGGCTGGTTACGCGCGTCGCGTGGTACTTTTGGATTCGGGAAAAATAATTGGCGATGGTACTGCCCGAGGGATATTCAGCAGGCCTGATTTGCTTTCCCGGACAAGCCTGATCGCCCCACCTTGCGTGCGATTAGGGTGTATGTACGGGCTCTCGGCCCTTACCGTTCCTGAACTGGCCCGATCTCTTGAAAGGAGGGTGCAGTGAGCCTGGCATTTTATCATCCAACAGGGGGGTTTTTCGAACGTGCGAATCCAGTTTCAAAGCTCATCGGCCTGGCAGCTGCATTTGTGCCTCCATTTTTCGCGGACAGGCCGGTCGAGGTCCTGCCATATTTCGGACTTTTGTTCTCTGCGGCCCTTTTGGCCCGAGCAGGAGGTAACCTTGTCCGCGTCTATAAGCTCATGATCCTGCTATTTGTCATGAGCATAGTACTTTGGAGTTTTTTCTATAAAGGTCAAACTGCCCTGTGTACCCTGGGCCCGCTTGTTATTATGAAGGAAAGCCTGTTGTACGGGATTACAATCGGCATACGATTGAATTGCTTTGTCCTGGCGGCGATCATCTTCCTGACGAGCACACCCATCGAAGACTTTACATACGGGTTATCCAAGCTGGGGATACCCTTTGCAGTGAGCTTTGCCCTGACGCTTGCCTTTCGCTTGACTCCTCTGTTTATAGAGACAGGGCAGGCTATCGTGATGGCCCAGAAGGCCCGCGGCCTGGACCTTGATTCCGGTGGTATACTAAGGCGTATACGGCATTACGTACCCATTATTGTGCCAGTGCTGGCAAGCGGCCTTCGCCGTGCTGATCAACTGGCCGTGGCCTTAGAGTCGAGGGGCTTTGGGAAAGGCAAAAAGCGCTCAGTTGTATCGGAGTTCCGGGTAACCTGGAGGGACTACGTTTTATTGTCCGTTGTCTTGCTTGCAGGCGCTCTGATGGCACTATACCGTTTCGTATAAGAGCTTGAGGTTAATAAATCCGAATCTTCGGTTCAAAGTTGAATGTTGACTCATACACTCAAAAGATTAATACTGCATCGCGTTCCCTCTTGTGAGAGGCCAGAATTCTTTTTCCCATGCAAGAAAGGAGTGGTAGCATGATGAAAATCGGTTGGATCGGTACAGGGGTTATGGGCGCGGCAATGGCCGGTCATCTACAGGCGGCTGGACATGAGCTTTATATTTTTAACCGTACGAGAAGTAAGGCAGAGCGATTGCTCAGGGATGGGGCCCACTGGTGTGAATTGCCCGCTGAAGTTTCAGCCAACTCTGAAATCGTATTCACCATTGTCGCCTTTCCTGCCGATGTGGAGGAAGTTTACCTGGGAGAGACAGGGATCCTTTCGGGTAAAGGTCCCTGCAAAATTTTGGTGGATATGACGACCAGTCGACCCAGCTTAGCTCAAAGAATTGCCCGGTCTGCTGCAGAACAGGGGATCTATAGCCTGGATGCTCCTGTCTCAGGCGGTGATATTGGAGCCCGAGATGGGACCCTTGCCATCATGGTAGGGGGCGATAAAGCGGCCTTTGAAACGGTGCTGCCTCTTTTTCAATTGATGGGAAAAACGATTTCCTATATGGGTGGGGCAGGGGCAGGACAGCATACGAAAATGTGCAATCAGATCCTTGTTGCAGGAACCATGATTGGAACGTGCGAGTCCCTGTTGTACGCCGCTAAGGCAGGCCTGGATAAACAGTCTGTGATCAATATCATCGGTAAGGGAGCGGCCTCTTGCTGGTCCATCAACAACCTGGGGCCGCGTATAGTCCGCGGGGACTATGAGCCTGGTTTTCTCGTGGAGCATTTCATCAAGGATATGGGCATAGCCTTACAAGAGGCTGCTGCAGTGAGCCTATCGTTGCCGGGATTGGCCCTGGTCCACCAGTTATACCTTGCGGTTCAGGCCCAGGGACATGGCCGGTCAGGAACCCAGGCGCTCATGCTTGCCCTGAAAACCCTCAATGGGGATAATGGGTCAAACAACCCATAGATGGAATAGGGCGGGGTTTCTGAGGGTAGATCACGAGACCCTCATCCTGAAATTTATCTCCAGCTTTTCGAGGGACAATTTTATGACATCCTTGGCTTTTTCCTTTTGTCTCATGTAGTCCTCAAAGAAGTCCTTAACCTGCTGTTCTTTTCCAATGCCGCACACGGGAACGATTGCTTCGATGACCCTCTCATAATGAACTGGATGGAACTGCTCTAGTGTGGTCACGTGAGAAACATACCATTCCCACAGAGAGGGTATGGCATGTGGGTTTGAGGCCATATACGCTATGGGGATAAACTTGTTTCTGTCTGGTACCTTCTTGAGAATGTATTCTAGGGTTTTTTCGATCAAAGCCTCGCCACCGAAGCCCCCCAGTGCTATGAGTATGTTTATTCTTTCATGCTCACTTTCAGCAGATTTGAGTCTTTGATCAAACCACGTAAAGGTCTTGCTGGTACCGTACAAGGCCCCGATTTGCATGGTGCTCTTCATGATGTCGGGGTGGATGTGCGTTCCACTCATTAGGGCCGAAAATTTACCACATGCGAACCCCGCGACACCCTCTGAACCGTACATCACTGCATGTACCATAATGTGGTCTCGCAGTATAGATGTTGTATGTTTCTCGCCTGTATGAGGTTCATAACCAATATTCGAGACCGCCTTTTCAAGCAATGGTTTCCCAACGGATGCAACCCTCCTCCGCTGTGTTCCTTCCAGGACAAGGTATGCCTGAAACAGGTTGTCTGCAATACTCATGAGAGGCAGGAAGGCGTCCTCATTTTCATAATTGGAAAGAAACTCCAGGTAATCATCCACTGAGGCATCACCTCTTCTCACCAGGGCATAAAGATCGTTTTGAAGACCCCACCTATCCTCTGGCGGAAGTTCTTTACTCAGCACTCGTTTGCCGAGTTCATACAGGTCACCCTTTTCATGGTACCTGACCCTGTAGAATCCGGTCTGTCCATAATTTATCTTGTATGCACAGGCATTTCCTCCGATATCAATGCTCATGTTCTTATTCTCAAGAAGGCTCGTTATTGTTCTTGCCTCGCCATTATCATAAAACACCCTGACAGTGACCGGGACGGCCCATAACTGGTCTGATTCCTTTGGTAGATAGGTGAACCTCCTCTGTGTAAGGGATAGTTTGTTGGCATCCCTTTTAACCTCAACAAGTGGGAATCCTGACTGTTCAATCCAGCTCTTCATCATTGTGGTTACGGGCTTTTCTGAGATCTCTTCGATGGCCTCCCATAGGTGATGACTTGATGTGCATGCGTATTGATGTTTCATGAGATAGTATCTGAGCCCCGCTTTTAAGGCAATCTCACCCACATATCCCTCAATGTGCCGTAAGATACTTGCCCCCTTGTCGTAAATGATCGGGGCTGTACTGGGGTTAATGACGACGTGTTCTCCTCCAGGGAGCTCTATTGGAAATGTTTCCTGTAAGGCGTCCCTTTCAAGTGCTTTATCGGTCTGGCCGTGGAGAAATTGATCCCATATGTCCCAGTCAGGATAATAGTGTGTTACAACGCCATAACCAAAGTACGTTGCAAAGCTCTCGTTCAGCCAAAGATATTTCCAATCAGAGGGTGTTACTAGATTTCCAAACCATTGGTGTGCTATCTCGTGGGCAATAACCTCACATATCCTCTGCTCGCCTGCCTTGGATGTGACATTCGGATAGTGAAGCAGGAGGTTTTCCCGGAACGTAATAGCACCCCAATTCTCCATTGCCCCTGCTGCGAAATCCGGGATGGCAATCAAATCAAGCTTTGGAAGAGGATATTTCATGCCATAATAATCCTCACAGAACTCCAGGGCCTTTCTGCCAAATTCGAGCCCAAATATGGCGTGTTTTGTCATTCCAGGCATGGTTGCTATGCGAACAAGGACTTCATCAACGTCCTCAATGAACTCAAACTCACCAACGCCGAAGAAAAGCAGGTATGTGGACATCTTCGGTGTTTGCTGGAACGTTATGAGCTTTCTTCCGTCCGGCAGGCGTTTCTCCTTAGTTATTGGCCCGTTGGATATGGCAATGAGTTTTTCATCGATGGCCATCTCAATATCAAAGGTCGCCTTTTTGGCTGGATGGTCAAAGCATGGAAATGCCCTTCGTGCGTCACTCTCTTCAAATTGTGTCACCGCACTGTATTTTTCCCTGCCTTTAGCACTGTACCTGCTCCGGTAAAAACCGACCATCCTATCGTTTATCTCTCCGACGTAGGTGGTTTTTAGGATTATCCTTCCAGTCATCTCCTTTGGGAGGCAGACCCTGATCCTCTCTTTGCGTGTGTCAACATAAAATGGGCACTCTATGAACTTGGAGTCCATCCAGACCTTACAACCCCAGAAGGCCAACTCCGATGCATTGAGTGTAATTTCAGTGACCGGTTTTAAAGCCTCAAGCAGAATTTCAGTACTCCCCGAAAATTTCAAGGTCCTTAGATCCGGCTCCAGGTGGATCTTATAGTTTATTGGATTGATATCATTCATGTTTACCCCTGATACGCTTCAAGATGTGATATCTTTTTGCAAGATAGGCATAACCGATTAAATAGAGGCACAAAAATAGTATGTCTCCAATTCTGATGTACTTCTCCGGCAGGTCCGGATAGATGAGATGGTTTAAATAGTTCATAATAAATGGCCCGGTATAGGTTGATGGGGAATCATCTAAGGAGTACAAGTAATTTTCTAAGTAGGTCAATGGGCAGTACCATCCCATGATATTCAAAAACATGGCAAAAAGAAGCCCTGCTACATGAAGGAAGGCAATCTTTGGTCTTATCAAGGCGAGGATGAATCCAAATATGAGGAACAAGATCCAGACAGAATGTAATACGATGGTGAGATCGGCCAGAAATCTATAGATCATTCACCTCTCCCTGAGGCATATCTTATTTTGACGAGCCCTCTGTTGTCAAACATATAAAAACCTCCTGGAACCGTCCTATTTCTTGGGTCAACCGACCGCGTGGCCACAAATGCTGTTGGGCTTCCCATCCTGAAGGTACTGGGAAGCAATGATGCTATTATGAATTGGAAGATTTTAGAGCAGGAGCAGACTGAAAGAGCCGTTGAGCTTGGTCTCGGGGCTTCTTCCCCTTCGGAAATCGATATTGTGTCGACGGATCGGGAAAGTCACGAATACTGTAAGGGTGTAAGGCAGATGTTGATGAGAGGGTGAAAGGGAATTTCTCATAGTGGCCCTTGGAGTGGCTGGCTATGCATCAGGTAGGCACACATTTTGCTTTACAACCAGACCTCAAGGTGAAAGAATATAGTATCAGGTGAATCAAGATAGGGGGAGGAGTGGTTATGAAGAAATCCCTTTTGGCCTTTGCGGTCATGACAGGAATTGTGTGGTTTGGGGTGACCGGGTGTGCCACTCAGAAGTACGTCAGGGAGCAGATCGCTCAGAGGATCGAAGAGACCCAGGAGCAGGTTGAGGCCAATCAGATGGAAATCGCCAAATTGAAGGAGGCGGCCGCGGAAAAAAACGAGCAGCTCTTCGCGCTGGGCGAGGAGGCGCTCGCGCGGGCTGTGGAGGCGGGCAAGGTTGCCGAGGGCAAGCTCCTTTATGAGGTGACGTTCACGGATGAGGCGGTCCATTTCGGCTTTGACAAGAGCGATCTTTCCAAAGAAGCAAGAGCGGCCCTCGACGGACTTGCTGGACGCTTGAAGGCAGAAAACAGAGATGTCTACATCGAGATCCAAGGACATACTGACAGCATCGGCCCTGAAGAGTATAACTTGAGGCTGGGTCAGGCCAGAGCTGAGGCAGTCTATTCCTACCTGCACACACAGCAGGGCATACCACTGCACCGCATGAACACCTTTTCCTACGGTGAGTTTAAGCCTGTTGCGGACAATACCAACAGCAGCAACCGGGCAATAAACCGCCGAGTAACACTTGTGGTTGTAGAATAGCAGTTTTAGAGCTAGCACAAATGGTTTTTCCTGAGTATGCCCTTATGGATTCGGGAGCTGGGGTCATTGTCTGTAAATTGGGTTTTGACACGCAAGACCCCCTCCATTATACTCCTTTGAGCAAGAAATAATTCTATCAATCCAAAAATAGAGAAAAGTGATCTTCGGGTACAGGTTATGGTGAAGAGGGTGGGAGTATGATAAAGCTACTGTATGGGAGCTCTTTGCTGACTGCCTGGATCATCCTCAACCTCACCGCAGGTTGGGCCCAGCAGGTCATTGGGCCAAGGATGGTTTTAGAGGATAAATATTTTGATGCTCAACAGGTTAAACAGGGCGAGATTATTGAGCACACCTTTACGGTTCGTAATGTGGGTGACCGTACCCTTGAGATAAAAAAGGTCAGCCCTGGTTGAGGCTGTGCAGTGGCCCGCTTTGACAGGACCATCCCCCCCGGAGGGGAGGGAAAGATTACCTTAAGGATAAAGACCAGAGGTTACAGGGATGACATCCGGAAAGAAGCCACGGTCTACACCAATGACCCACGCAAGAATGTTGAAGTATTAACCATTAAGGCCTTTGTTAAGGTACCCATCCATCTATCTCCCAGATACGTTTACCTGAGGGGAACGGCGGATCGAGAAATCACCAAGACCGTCAGAGTCAGGGCGGGAGAAAACCAACCCCTGAAGCTTGAACCAAGCCATTTTAGCCTCAGCAAACAAGTGACTTACAGTATAGAGGAGGTTGAGGCAGGGAGGGAATTCAGGATCCATTTTACCAGCATCCCCAACACAGTGGGGACCTACCGGGGTTTTTTGAAGCTGAAGACCAATTATCTTGAAAGGCCTGAGATTACCATCCGGGTAAAGGCTAGGTTTGAAAAGGGTGGCTAAGGTTAGAAGGCGGAAAGACCTCTACAGATTTGCTCCTATATCTTTTGCCTGCTTTGTGCTCATCCTTTTTCATGGGTGTGCTACCATTCCCCAACCCAAACATATCTACAATATTTGCGAGGTCTTCAGGGAAAATCCAAAATGGTACAAGAGCGCACATGGGTCCTCCAGGAGGTGGGGTATACCCATACCTGTTCTGATGGCCATTATCCATCAGGAATCAAAATTCAGGGCTGATGCCAGACCACCCCGCGGTAGTTGTCTGTGGATTTTCCCTGGTCCTCGCCCCTCTTCCGCTTATGGATATACACAGGCAGGTAATGAGACATGGGAAGAGTACCGTAAGAGCAGGGGCAACACAGGGGCTGATAGGGATGATTTTGAGGATAGCCTTGATTTTATTGGATGGTACTGCCATTTGAGTTACCTCAGGTGCAGGATATCAAAAAAGGATCCATACCATCTCTATTTAGCCTATCATGAGGGTCATGGAGGGTTTAACCGAAAGTCTTATCGAAAAAAGGCATGGTTATTACAGGTAGCCCGTAAGGTTGAAGGTAGGGCAAGGACATATAAGGGCCAATTGGCCTCCTGCGAAAGAGAATTTCAAAGAAGAGGCTGTTGTTTTCTCT
Organism: Deltaproteobacteria bacterium; assembly: GCA_020349945.1. Classification (GTDB taxonomy): domain Bacteria; phylum Desulfobacterota; class DSM-4660; order Desulfatiglandales; family B25-G16; genus JABXJZ01. Next base: position 543,361 of record CP070704.1, on the reverse strand, counting down.
GGCCTTTTTAGAACATAAAGGGCCCTTTGAAGTCTTTGAGAGCATCTGTAATGATTAGTTCAGCATCTTTGCTCCGATCCGCGGGTCATACAGTCAGGTCCTTTTTGCGAGAAAACGAAAAGGTGCTTGACAACTCTATTCTCAAGTATTTAAATAACCGAGAATAATTACTATTAGTACCTCTTTCTGAATAGATCTTATCTCAAGTTTTTATCAAAAGAGGAAAAAAACTGTTGACTTTTCAGCCTATATCAAAATAACGTAGTCAAAAAATGTCGCTTGATAAAAAGGATAGAAAGGGGGTGGGGGAAGGGAACCGTTCTAATTGGGATATATGAGAGGTGACCGTAATATTTAACTGGCCCAGATAGACTGGGCCGGGAAGGAGGAAGGAAAATGAATTTCAAGGACGTAACACGCAGGAATTTTTTTAAGGACGTTGTCAAGTATTGTGGAGCAGGTGTTGCTGCCGTTGGTCTCTTGGGTTTGAGGAAAAATGCCCATGCTGTAGATGATCTGGATCAGCCTGCACAGACAGGTGTTTGGCAGATGAGGGATGTACAGCTTGATGCGTACGGTGAGTTTATCGGTAACGCACCGCTTCCAAAGGGGTATTTCGATAAAGACCCTGAGGAGATGATAAACGGTGGGAAGCCGGTTAAATGGTCCCATCTGCACCCAAACTACTACTCTGAGGGAGGCAAGTCCCTGGTCAGCATCGTTAGCTCCGCGCCACTGGATAAAGACCTGAAAGGGGATATAAGCAAGGCGGTCAAGAAGATTGGCGGTTTTGGGAAGGCCCTTAAGAAGACAGATAAGATCATGATCAAACCCAATATGAATACTGCTGATCCATGGCCAGGTGGGGGCACTGACCCCAACTTCCTCGACGCCCTGATCAAGGTGCTCCAGGATGAGGGGTACGCAAACTTGACCGTGGCCGATTCGTGTGGACCATGGGGACCCACGGAAAGGGTTATCAAGATTGTGGGCTATGACAAGGTGTGTCAAGCTAATGGTGTCGCCCTTCATGACTGGGATAAGATGAAGTGGATGAATATCACAAACGAGAAGGCGGAATTTCTGGGAAGATTCGGCGGTGGTGACGGGACGGTTGCATATCCTGCGGACTTTCGGGATTTCGATAAGATCATCTATACGCCTGTCATGAAGACCCATTTCTTGGGCCACATTACCCAGAGCCTGAAGCTGTCAGTGGGAACACTCCACCGTGCAGATAGGGGAGGACACCTCCACAACTTCAATCACGTCTTTGTGGGCCAGCAGGCGGCTGAGATCAATCTGCCATTCCGTCCTGACCTGATTGTCATGGATGGGCGCAGGTCATTTATCAGCGGTGGACCCTCTCATGGCGAGATGGTGAAACCTGGCTTTGTCCTTGCCTCTGGCGATCAAGTGGCCAATGATGTATGGGGGATTAAGCTCCTGCAAGAATGGTATCCTACGGTCCAGAATAAGATCACCATGGACGCCTGGCATGTTAACCAGATAGCCCATGCGGTTAAACTGGGCATAGGCTATGCCAGAAACGATGGTGATATCAAGATAATCATCTAAATCCCCTAGTTAGATAGCCCCATCCATCTCGCTACTGATTTTTAGTTTTGGAGTGGGTGGGGCTAGTTTTATTGTTTAGGTTTGACGAGGAGGTAATGAAAGACAGCATGATGAAATATCTATTTCCCGTCATTGTGGCGGCCGTGGCTACTTTCACAATATTGCCAGCTATGGCAACCTCGGGGGATAAGGATCCAGGAGGAGCCTTAATCTCCGATTTCAAGGCTCAATCCCTTTATCGAGCAGTAAAGCTAAGGTGGAAGGTAAAGGCCCCTTTTGAAAAGGGGGCTACCTTTCAAATACTTCGCAGTGATAGTTTTGCTGACGGGCCATATAGCGAGATAGCAACCGTTCCTTATGCTCAAGAGAGTATGGAATATAGATATGTTGACAAAAGACTGCCTGGTGAATCCACGTATTTCTATAAACTGGTTATCATGGGATGTGGGGAAACCTATGGCCCGATCTCTGCAAGACCATTCTTTTCACTACCGTCAACGTAGCAACACAGCAAGAGGAGCTGGAAATGAAACTATTTAGCCCTTTGATCAGGGTCCTGATAGATGATTCCACCCGGAGGAGATTGGAACAAGAGGGTCAAGAGATTAAGGGGTTTCGGGGATTCTTAAGGGTCCTCTCTGGGCACTTCCATGAATTGACCCTCTATAATCCCTTGGGGCTTCTGGCAGGAGTTGGCTTTGCTGCGAGCCTCTTTCATCCTTGGTGGCATGCAACTGTCCGGGAAGGGCGTCATAGCATTGACGCGTATGCATTCATCTTGAGCCATGATCTCCCGATAGAAGGGGTGAGGTATATTATCGAGACACCCCTTCCAGTAGTCGTGATCCTGCTTTTGGCCCTCTTAGGGTACCTGTTCCTTGCCTTCTGGGGGAGTACTATGGCTGGAAAGAAGGGGAGGCTCTATATTGTATCGAGCGGTGTGTTGATGCTCATTTACATCGCGGGATTTTATGGATCCCTCCTTTTTGGCACCCACAGGATAGGCCAGCCAGTAACAGGGCAGTTCATTATTTTTCGGGATATGGCGAGGGTAATCGTTCATACGTATTTTCTACCATCATATTATTTGGCAATCAGTGCCGGGATCCTCTGTGTGCTCTCATCGTTAACCCACGGATGGGTACCCGTGAGATTTTATAGGAGGAAGAAAGGGGTCGAGAAGGAAGAGGGCAATGCATTATGAAGAGCTGTTTCAGAGGAACTATGGAATCTTTTCAAGGGACGAACAGCAAAGGATCCGGCACGCCAGTATTCTGATCGTAGGCTGTGGGGGGATTGGTGGATCGGTAGCCATCATGCTGGCCCGTTCAGGGGTGAGCCGCTTTGTGCTCATAGAGTTCGATCGCTACGAGCCAGCGAACATGAACCGGCAGATTGCCTGCTTTCTTGATACAGTCGGCCGAAACAAGGCGCAGGTTATCAAAGAACAGATTTTGCGGATCAACCCCGAGGCCCAGGTGGAGGTCCATGAAGATCTGTTGAACCATTCCGAGATCGCTCAGCTGATTCCCCAAGTCGACTTGGTCTTTCCAGCCGCCGATGATTTTTCATTCAGCATCTTCGTTTTTCGGGATGCCCGGAAACTGGGCAAGACGGCCTTGATGGTCGTTCCCTCGGGAACCTGGGCAAATGTGAGCATCATACCGCCTGATAGGCCCTCTCCAGAGGATATCGAGGGTATCCCGAAACTTGCTACGTACGAGGAACTTCGAGAAACGGCACAGATCCGAAAGTACAAGTTTTGGACATATTTCTATGTCCCGATTGCGGATTGGCGAATCGATTACTACCGGGGATTCATGGAGGAAGGATTCCCCCTAGCCCAGATCTGTCCTGTTGTATGGCTCGCTTCCTCCCTCGGGGCCCTGGAGGCCTTGAAATTCTTCAGCGGAAAGTGGAAGCTCGTTGCCTCGCCGAGATACTGGAGCATCACCAGGGAAAAGATCCGGATCAATCGCATCAATGGACCCTCTCTGCAAACCTTACTGGTATGGCAAAGGAGGTTCATGTGGTGGGTGTTCCAGAGTCGCTTCGGCCCCCTTCAGGAGGGACTCCAAGCGGCATGGTGGAGGCTCTATTATCCATGGGTGAAACGCCGCGAGCAACGTAGACCTCAGCATCCCGCCAGACCTTAAGCCCACTCAACTAGACCTTTTCATGGATGTGGATTACAGGACATTATTTCAAAGAAATTATGGAGTCTTCACCGAGGGCGAGCAGCAGCGCATAAGGCATACGCGTGTGTTGATCGGAGGAGATACTGGCACAGGAGAAACCATCGCTGTGATCTTGGCCCGCAGCGGGGTAGAGGAGTTTATTATCTCAGGGGAGGGGGTCTATGTTCCTTCTGACATGAATCGACAGATCTGCTGCTTTTCAGATACCATTGGCCGAAGTAAGGTCGCACAAATCCGGGATACCATCCTCTCGATCAACCCGAATTCGAAGGTCAACATCCATAGTCATCTCCCCTCAGAGGAAGAGATGAATCAATTGATCCCCACAGCCGATATTGTTATCCCGGCCGTAGACGATCTGGCTTATAGCATCCTGCTTTTTCGTGCAGCGAGAAGGCATGGAAAACCCGCTGTTCTATGCTTGCCCTCAGGCTCAATGGGATGGGTTAGCGTATTCAAAGAGAAGGGTCCGACCATAGAGAAGGTCTTAGGCATACCGGAGCTTGATTATGAGGGTCTGCGCCGGGTAATGCGCTCCACGGTTTACCAGTGTGCCCAATATAGGCTCATTACAGCAGGTGATTGGCGGGTGGACTGGTTCTGGGAATATTTTAAAGGGCGTCGACCTCTTGCCCTCTTTTGCCCTGTTGAATGGATGATGGCCAGCCTTGCGGCATTGGAGATTTTGAAGATAGCCTCGGGGAAATGGGATTCAAAAAAGGCACCTCGGTGCTGGTACGTGAGGAGAGGGAAGATCTCGGTCTCCCGGTTCAGCCGATTTGTGAGATATCATCGGAGATTGGGATGGCTTTTCTTTGGGTCGGCGATTGGGAAGTGGTTCCACAGGCGGGCCTTCTGGTTCTGGGGCAAGTTCTTTACTTATCTGAAGGTCAGGCAGAATGGGGGGAAATGTTGACAGGGGATATATTAGGATTTATCTTTCTTAACCTCATGGTCCTCACCCACTTTCACAAAATACCAGCTATACAGCAGCTGCATGTTGTCCGGGAACACCGCCAGGCGGTCGCCATCCTTGACACGTCTCGTCAGGGCAGAGTATTGCCGGTTGAGGAAGATGTTCCTCCCCACCTCTTCCATAGGGATACCCAGACGCTTTAGCACACCTTGGATGCTGTCCCCCGCTTGCACTATGCTATGGACGACGGAATACCCGGTGGGGTCCTGATCTCTAGCAAAGCGTCGTAGCTTGCCGTAGAGGTAAATCTCGATCATGTTCGTCCTCACAAAGGGAGCGGGGATTGGAGCTTAAACCGATCCCCGCTCCAATATCCGGCTCCAGGCTAGAAATCCCAGACGCTGTCCAGTGCCTTATTGGGTATGTCCCAGAGCTTGTTGTGGGGCGGGAGTGCTTCATAGCGCATGAACTCTGGGGGGCGGTCATCCGCCCTGGTGAAGCCGGCAGCCTCGTTAAAGGCCCGCTCCTTCCTGAGGATCTCCTTGCCGATGCGGGTTACGTCATCGGCCGTCCAGTTAGTCCCCAGCACTGCGGCACAGCTCTGTACCATCCCCTCAAACCCTTTAGGGATATCCAGGATAGCGAAGGCAATGAACACGCAGTAGCCAGTAGAGTCCAGGAAGGCAGTGGCTATCTGGAAGTTACGCGACAACTCAGCCTTCCCCTCAGGGCTCAAGGGATCAGCCTTGCCGCCCACAGAGAGAATCTCCGGAGCGATGGTGTAGCCGATAGTGTGGTCGGCTCCCTGGGTGCTGGTCATATAGGTCACGCCAATGCCTTTTACCGCCCGTGGGGAGTAGGCAGGCATGTTCTGACCTTTGACTCCTGGCACCCGGACTAACCCCAAGGCCCTGCCGGTGAAGGCGGCACCCTGCCCCAGGATGCGGCCCAGGGGTGTGCCCTTACCGATCTCCTGCATCAGCTCAATGGCCTTTTGCCCGTCACCGAACTTGGCCAGGCCGCCCTCCATGGCCACGGCGATGGTGCCGCCGGACTCAATGGTGTCAACGCCCAGGTCGTTGCTGATACGGATCAGCTCAGCAGTCACGTCCAGATCATCGATGCCGCAGTTGGCCCCAAAGGCCCACACTGACTCGTATTCCTGACAGGAGACCTGTTCGCTGCCGTCAGGGTTATGCCAGGTGTTGGAGCACTGGATGATGCAGCCAGGGCTGCAGGCGTGGTTGTAAAGCTCCTTGCCCAGGCGCTGCTTGTTGCCTTCGAAAATCGCCTCGCCGGCGATCTTGGGCGCGCCCTCAAAGGTTCCGCTGGCGAAGTTGCGGGTGGGCAGACCACCGGCCTCGTTCAGGATGTTGATCAAGACCGCCGTGCCGTAAGTGTTTAGGGCCCCCTTGGGCTTGGTTATGGCGTGGGTTTGTAGGGCCTCGGTTAGTTTCTTGCAACCCTGACCGAAGAGTTCTTGGTTAGCGATACTGACGCCAGGGCCGTCTTTGTTGTCCACGACCATGGCCTTAAGGCCCTTGGTCCCCATCACTGCCCCCAGCCCACCGCGACCCGAGTAACGACTAGCGCGATCGCTCAGGTCGTTAAAGCACACGCCGGCCATGGCCATTTTCATCTCGCCGGCCAGGCCGATACAGCACACACCCACTTTGCCGTACCTCTTGATCAGGGCGTTAGTGGTGGCGTAGGCCCCTTTGCCGGCCAGATCAGTGGCTGGCAAGAGTCGAGCGCCGTCCTTGGTGACTTCCAGAAGGTACCACATACCCTCCTTGGGCTGGCCTTCCACCACGACGGCCTTGATGCCCAGCTTGGCCAGCATGGGGCTGAACTTGGTGCCAGCATTGGATTCCTTGATCGTGCCGGTCAGTGGCGACTTGCTGCCCACCGAGATACGGGCGCTGGTAGGCGCGGCCGTGCCAGTAACGATACCCGGGGCAAACACCAACTTATTGGTAGGCCCCAGGGGGTGGCAGGTGGGCTCGACCTCATCGGACACCATGGACGAGGTAAGCCAACGCGCACCCATGAGCTTGTACTTCACGGGCACATCCTGATACCTTGCTGTGAGATCCGTCATGTTGACGCGTAGGATTTTGCTCATCTCTGATACCTCCATATACGGGTTAAAGGTTTTTCAAAAGAGGCCTATGACTTGCTCATGATGTTCGCGACCCCATATCACCTCCTAACTATTGTGAATTATATGATAGGCCGGTTCTTGAATATCCTCTTTCAAGAACCTCTTGATGTCATCCACAAACACACCCCTTTGCGAGATATCATCGGAGATTGGGATGGCCTTTCTTTGGGTCTGCGATTGGGAAGCGGTTCCACAGGCAGGCCTTCCGGTTCTGGGGCACGTTCTTTACCTATCTGAAGCTTAGGCAGAATGGGGGAAGATACCGAAGTAAGGTAAAAGAGTAAAGGTCCCGGGGATTACCCGGGACCTTTACGTTAGTCAAGACTCGCCTGAAGGGGATCAGATACTAAACGAAATCCAACCCTAACTCGCTCAATCGGGCCTTTGTGGGAATACCCTTGTTATCCCAGCCCCGATCCTTATAGTACTTATCCAACAGCTGGTTGAAGTCCTTATAGTTCAGGATGGCCCCTTTGGCGGCCCCAACGGACAGGGCTTCCTTAAACGCTCGTGGAGGGATAGTGTCGTCATCCCTGCTAAAGCCCTCACGCACGTTGAAGCTCCGCTCCAAGGTAAACAGGCGCTCCGCAGTCTTCCAGTAATCGTCCATGCCGAGCCTGTAACCGGTAGTTGCATTGAGCAGATCCTTCATGGTCTCAGGTGTGAGCCCACAGAGTTGCTGAAAGAGGCAGATGCCAAGGGCGTCGTTCATTATCCGCGTGTTCTGGATAGAGATATCAACGCCCTCGAGATGATCGGCCCCCCGGTTGGCAGTGGCATAGGTGGTTTCAAAGCCCTTTAAGGCCCTCACATTCCAGGCCGCGAATCCCTGGCCCTTGGTCTCCATGGCGTAGTCTCCACAGCCTTTGCCCCATGCCGCTACCAGGGCTCGCAGGTTCTGGCCCAGAAGCTTTCCACAACCAGTGCCATAGGCCACCTTCTTCTGGATCTCAAGCATCGCATCCACATCGCCCCATTTCAGCGAGATGCCATCCAGGTCTGCTGCGGTGATGACGCCCTTCTCAAAGCATTCCATGACGAAGCCGATCACATTGCCCATGGAGATATAACAGAGGCCATAGTCATCGGCCGCTGCAATGTTGGCCTGCCACCCGGCAAGGTCCCTGACGCCACAGTTGGCGCCCATCATGACACCCTCATACTCAGGACCATCATGGGTCATCCCGGAGAAACGACCTTTTCGGACCACGCCCCTGTGCAGGCAGGCGAGGGGACACATGAAGCATGCGTGATTACCGACCCAGAGGTTCCTGAGCGCCTTCTCCGTGCTTATATCATCGGCGTACACGTAGGTGCCTTCCTTGAAGTTATACACGGCCTCGGAGCCCCAGTCGCTGGATCCGGTCACCACCATGCCAGTGCCCAACCGTTTCCATTCATTATAGCCGCCACTGGACATAACCTCGTCCCACGCCTTTTTATTGGCAGCCTGCCAGGTCCTCATATTGTCGATGGAAAGACCATTAGTCCCTCTTACGGTGATGAATTTGAGCTTCTTGGAACCCATGACCGCACCGCTTCCACCCCTGCCACAGGCGTGGTGGATCTCCGTCAGGATATTGGCGTACCTGACCAAATTTTCTCCTGCCGGCCCGATGTAGACGGTCTGATAGCGCCGACCAAAGTCCGCATCCAGGGCATCTTGTAAGTCATAGGTACCCATGCCCCAGTACTTACCCGCAGGTACGATCTTCACATCGTCGTTTTCAATCGCAATGCCAACCGGGCTAGCAGAGGCCCCGGTGACGATCACGGCATCGTATCCGGCAAACTTCAGCTCCGGGGTCCAGCGACCGCCACAATTGGTATGGACGATACCAGTGTGTTTGGAATTGCTCTTGGGAAACGTCGATGCAGACCTGGTCACGATGGTCAGTCGAGCAGCACCCGGCGCCGGAAGACCATTCACCGGGCCGCTCATGTAGCAGATCGGGGTATCAGGATCCAGGTAGTGTCCTCCCGGCTTGGTTCGATCCCAGAGAAGCTTGGCCCCTAAGCCCCTTCCACCGATGAACATCTCCGCATCTTTCGTATTCAACGGTGTCTTCTTGATTGTCTTGGTAGTCAGATCGACCTCCAAGATCTTTCCTACATATCCTCCAGCCATCTCTCTTTACCTCCTTTCTTCATGTGGTGGGTATCGGTCTATTTCCAATTATCCACGATGGTCTTTGGTCCCCCATAAAGGGTTTCAATAGCCTCAGCTGCCATAATGTCGGCTGGTTTAGCTGCATACTTCCCATCGGTCGTGCGAGGTAAGATCGAAAGGGCAGCTTGGGGGCACTTCTTGACGCACTGTGGGTCCCCACCGCATAGGGTGCACCCGTCGGGATAATTCTCCTCGGTCATTCTGAGACTGCTGTTCCTCTGTGCTGCGCAGGCTCCCACGCATTGCCCACATTGGATACACCTATCACGGTCAACAGCCAGGCCTTTGCCCTTGGGGTCTTCGTACAGTGCCCTCCTGCCATCCTTATCGGGCTCTACCGGACAGGCGTTCATGCAGGGCCTATCCCCACACTGTGTGCACACGACACCCACCCAGACCTCGGGCTGATAGGTGTAAATCTTGATGCGAGACTTAAATGGATTGATTTCCTTCTGGTTGTAATAGGCACAGGTCATCTCACAGACCCGGCATCCCACACACAGCCGGTAATCGTGAGAGACTCGTCCCGCTCCGACCTTCTCGCCCCGGAGGGCCTGTTTGATGGCAAAGTTATCGTAGTCTATTGCCTCTGCCCGACTGCGCAGGAGGGGACTTAAGGCTAAGGCACCTGCGCCGATAGCCATTCCCTTCACAAAGTCCCGCCGTGTGGGGTTTGTGATCTTCTCTTTGAGATCCGATTCCTCCTTTTTTCCCATTTTCTTCGGATCAATCATGGCTGCACCTCCTTTTCGTTTTCGTTATTGCAGAAACGACTTACTTTTTCCCTGAATCGCGCTTTTTCACCCCTGATAATGCTCGGCATGTCGTCTCATGCCGAATTATTAGGCAGGTCCTGCACATAACTTACGGTGTTTGGATATTATTACTATTGAGAAGCTTCTTACCCCCTAACGGAAACAGCGAATACCCCGTTAGGGGCCTGGTAGGCACATTTTGAGACGTCTCTCCATCCACAATCCCATTGGGAACCCGTTACATGGTGGGAAAAGCATGTGTAACAAAGATAAAGTACACGCGTACCAAAAAAGCCATTACATGTCAAGGGAAAAAATATGATTTGTTCGTGAAATTTTAAAGGTGGACTAAATCCAAATCCTCGCTCCTGAGCTTTTCCATCCAAACCGACTCGTCGCTATACCAGAACATGATTTCCACAGATGCCCTCCAAGGAGCGAGTTAACCTGCGCGTGAAGAAAGCCCTCTTGCAACTGTGTCGGATTTAGATCTGTGAAAGGTGCATCTTTGGTTCTCATTATAACAGTATTCCGAAATTGCTTGACAAACAATCTCACTTGTGCCAGATTTCTGCTGACTGGGGGATTAAACACACGTAAATTTTAATTGAAAGGAGGGAGCTAAATGAAAATGCTAGAAGAGGGGATAAGTAGAAGAGATTTTATGAAGAAGACGGTTCAGTATGCTGGCACCGCAGCGCTCATGGGGGGCATGGCCGGACTCCCGGGCCTTGATCTAGCCCAGGCAGAGGCAGCAGGAGGAGGGATAGTCTCGGCTGCCGATGGCTATAGTACTGATCCGTCTCCCAAAAAGGCGGGTAGCGAGGCGGCTGCGATGGCCAAAAAGAAGGTCAAGAAGCCGGACCTCGCGATCGTTTTTGCGGCGCCGCCCTATAAGGATTTGGACAGCGTGTTGGCTGGGGTGATCTCCGTCATTGGTAACGACGTCCGCCTGGTTGGCCAGACCACAGGTTATGGCGGTGGCTATAGCATCAGTTCTGCCGGCTGCCTTCCCAAGTCTGTATCCGTCCTCCTATTGCAGTCCGATCATCTCAAGGTTGGAATCGGCCTGGGCACTGGCTGCAAGGCGGATCCCAGGGCAGCGGCCAAGAAGGCGACGCTTGACGCTATCAAGGACCTGAACTATAACCCCTGGAAGGATCTCCGAAGGGTAAAACCAGGTCCAGCCCTGGTCAAGCATGCCCCTTATTCAGTCATGATGATGGATGACGGTTATCAGGGGGTAGTGGATTATGAGATTTACGGGATACAGGACGTGATCGGTTGGGCCCCGTTGGTCGGAGGTTGCGCAGGGGATGACGGATCATTGGGAAAATCGTTGCTCTTCTTCGGCGGAAAGGCCTATAACGATGCCATCGTTATCACTGTCTTTTCCGGCCCGGTCAAGATGGGTTATGGTTGCGGCATTGCTTATAAGCCAGTGGCTGGAAAATTTGGGATAGTGACCGGAGGTGATGGCTTCCGCCAGATCTATGAGATCGACGGGAAACCTGCAGGAAAGGTGTGGTTAGATTGGACGGGTGCCCCTGAAGAACATATCCTGACCAAGGGGATGCCTCCTTATAACCAGTGGAACCCCATCGGTGTGCAAGAGCACATCTTTCCCGAGTGGATCTGGATCAAAGATCCCTTTATGTACATCAAGGAAAAGAATGGACTGGGTGTAGGTGGTATTACCCCACTCGGCACCACGGTTCACCTGCTCGAGGCTACTCCAGATACGGTCATCGAGGACAACATCAAGAGCCTTAAATGGGCCTTGAATTATGAGGGGATGAGCAAAGTGTCGGCCATGGTCGGGTTCAACTGTGTAGAGCGCCTGACTATCCTCCAGACCAAAGAGGGCAAGACGGAAGAAAACTTCGATAAGATCATGGGCCTGCTCGGGCGTCCTGCTATCACAGGAAATGCCGGGGCCTGGGGTGAGCAAATGTTTGCTCCAACCGGCAATATCGGGGCACAGAACATGACCCTCTGCTCTTTGCTCATTAGCGATGAGTTGGTGAGTTGAGGTCAGGGGTAGAACGGAGCAATAAGGCCCACGGAGAAATTCCTTAACCCCCAGTTTACAGAGGAGGCCTTTGGCACAAAGGCCTCCTTTTTTCTACTCGTTCTCTGATATGAGCTCCTTTCCCACATGAAATGCCCTGGCGAGATTTTCTCCAACCTTCCAATAGTTATAGTCGTGCGAGGAGAATATGATGGGATCCAACTTCTTGATGTCCGGCAGGGCATTGGTTAGGTATCGTTGCTCTGCGTATGCCTCGACAATTTCCCCGATAAAAGCCTCGTTTTCCGGGAATTCGAGGGTCCTGACGAGCTTGCATTCCAGATTAAGCGGACACTCTTCAATCATTGGAGCGGTTTTGAGTGCGCCGTAGAAGGTATTAAAGAGCTTGGACTTGTCCACTTTGTGGCCGGATACCAGGCCACAGTAATCAACGGTTTTTACCATCTCCGCTGAGGGGATATTGACACTGAAGGTGCGGTTTTCCTTGATCCCAAGGAGCGTATAGTGGTTCTTAAGAAGGGATACCGAGATGAGGGGAGGATTGTAGTTCACAATATTACAATAGGCAATGACCAGGTAGTTCGGCTTACCACTCACGTTGGCTCCAACCAATGTGGTGGGCATGGGATACAGCAAGGGCTTTGCACCGATTTTGTTTTTTTCCATGGTAGCCTCCTTTCTGAATATCAATTTTCGCCTTTGTCTTATCTATCCTCCCGGATGGAGGTTATTCTGAATGGTATTCTTATCCCAGAGCGTATCAGCCATTGTCAAGAGAAAGCTAAATCCTGTAAGGAGGGTCATCGTCCTTTAGAATAAGCCTTAGATGTAAACCACCTGTGAAACGCCTCATCTGAGATCTTCTTTCCTATCTCCGGCTTTTCTCTAACCAAGTACTCTTTGGCAGGATTGGCTAATTCAAGGGGATATTCACCCACCAGGTACTCTTCTTCTTGCATAGACCACCCCAAGCTTCTCCATCTTTCCCTAAATAGCCTTTTATACTCTTCCAACTCTTCTAAACTCATTTGCTTGATCTTAGAGAGGTAGGCAGCAAGAGTGGATATCCGTTTCCCGTGGTAGACGACCACAAGCTCCATTTCTCGAATTCTTCCATACATTCTAATCCTGCTCCCTTCCTCGAACCAAAGGCAGTAAAAGGGCATACAAGGCGGAAACGGTGAGGATATCTTGTCTTTACTACCGAGGTAAAATTCAACCCTTCCCATCCAGCCCTTTTCTATCTCTTCTTTGAGAAAGCCATCTATCTCTTCAGAGTCGAACCCTTCATCCTCCAATAATTTTAGTAACGTTTTCAGGCGAAACAGGTAAGGTATAGCAAATCCATCTTTCAACAACACGACCCTGTTCCTGTAACATTGATATGGATACGATTGTTCAGTATCAGATAGCAGACCTCTCACAATCAATTCTATCCTGGGCCTTTTGATGGCCTTTTCATAGACGGCCTGCAGTTTCTTAAAGAATTCTTCATTACCTGAGGTCTCGTGGTATCTATAAAGCTCCCCATTCTTAGTTATGATTTTTCCTTCAACTAGTTTCTTGAGGGCCTTTTTAACATAGCCGTGGTCTTCCTTAATCCTCTCGGCAAGGTCTTCTTCGCTTACTACCTCTTTAGTCTCCCTCAGTAATTTTAATGATTTCAGTAAAGATGGCTCCATAATTCTCAGCCCGTTTATGTTCATAATCTTGAAAAGAACATCGCTAAGATGTCCAAGTCCCTTAAAACCATCGACAGGTTCTCCTTTTACTGGTTAGATAATCTTCAACGACCATTTCTCCTAATCTCAGGGGAGAGGTGAAGAAAGCCCTGCCTAGATTTTTTCTGGCCAAAATGGAGGCCAACTCCTTCAACCGGGGACTTTGGTCTAGCATAATTATGTTCAAGGTGATGCCAGCCTGTCGGTAATAGAGAGATTCCCGCACTACTCCAGCAACTGCCCGCTTAAACCCCACAAACCTTGCATCTTCTGTATTAGGATCAGTATCTGTAATGAGATAGGCCTGTTTATCTCCTTTCTCTGCGAAGACAGCTTTTCTGAATGCCCTCATGGCCGCTCTTATATCTGTTGTCCCGCCAGAAAAACTGGCGTTCAAAATCTCGTAATAGGGCAACTCTCTAACCCGGGAAGAGAACAGATAAACTTTCAGCCAATCTTTTGGCTCCCTTCTGATCAGCTCAGATAGGGCTAAGGCTGTGTCTACGGCTGCATTTATCTTATCTCCGCTCATACTGCCCGACTCATCTATAATCAGCCCACAACACATCTTGGTTTGATGTATTTCTTCGTAGACGTGAAAATCTTCTAATTCCAAGGAAATATTTCCCGCTCTTATCCTTTGTGAGGCGTTTCTCTCTAAGGCACTCAGAAAAGTTTCCTCGAAATCGATCTTATCATACTCATCCCCTGGCTCATATTTCCTTGAGGTGACAGAGAGCTCTGAACCGTGACCTGTTTCTTCTATGCTATGAGCACCCATCTCCTTCTCGGACAGGTTTTCTAAGATTCTTCTCAAAATATTCTTGGCTATTTTTCTCGCCCCTTTTGGGGTTATCCTAATCTTCCCTCTTTCTAAATCAATATCCCCCTGGTCAATATATTCTTTTAAGCTTTCTTCTAGGTCTTGATCGGTTAATTCCCCTGGCTGCCACCTTAACTGTCTTATCTGCTGTTCTAATTCTCTTCTTACCTTATCTCTGGCTATGCTTTCCGCAACTTTATCCACCTCTTCTCCTTGTAAGATTCTGTCCATGATCTGAGAGGCTAACTTCTCTTCATATTGTTTTAACTTTTCCTCATATGCGGCTTGTTTTTCCCTTGTTTCCTCTAATCGCTTTTTGGCATATTGAGTGGCCTTTTCTCTTAAACTACTCCCCCTATATTGAAGTTGCCTGAGCAAGTTTTGAAGCGAGCGATTTTTAGAGTTGGCAATCTCACGTAAAACGCTGCTCTCTTGAGGCTGCTCAATCAAACATCTCTTGCAGATCTCCAATGTTTCGGATCTCCTCTCTACCATTTTGCCATTTGAGGAATAAAAACCTTTCCTCTAATTATTTCCTCCTTAATCATTCTCTTATGCCAGGCCAGATTGACTAGAGTCTCCAAAGCTGAATAGTTATACTCTGCCAACACTTCCCTATCGGCCTTGTCTGGAGAGCAGAATAATTTCTTCTCTGTTTCATTCAAATCATCGGTTACCTTTTCTTGGCCCATCTTTTTCATTTGCTCTATGAGGCTGTTTAATTCTTGGTATCTTTGAAGCTTTTCGGTAACGTCCTTTAACCCATTGGAGAATAAGGAAGTTATCTCACCAGTCAGCTTTTCTTGGTCTGTGTCATAGTGAAAATCAAGATTTTCTAATGCATTCCAGAGCAAATCCTCGGTTACTTGATCAGTTTTTCCAAAACCTTCTCCTGGTTTTTCAAAATCTATGAGATCAGCTCTTAGGCCAATCCTTCCTCGTAAGGCCAATTTTAGTCCCTGATAGACATCTTTTAGATTAGCTACCTTTCGATTTTCCAATTCGACTGAGGCATAGGTATGATCCAGCCCTTTGGTAGTTCCCCTTATCGAAGCCTTTTTATCTAACCAACGGCAAATTCGGCTGTGCCTGACTGCTTTATTGACCAAATCCATAATCCACCAGGGGAGGGCAGCCCTTCTTTCCAACTCTTCCAAGGCTGGATAGAATAAAGGCCCTGGTTTTTCAACCAGCTGGCCATAATCCTTTATCCTAAATTTTTCCCTGAGCATGATTTCTTTTTCCACTGTTTCTTCAGGCAGATCCATGTAGATTAGCTCTAGTCGGTCTAGTAGAGGCCGAGGGACTTCATTAACATGGGAGAAACCCTCTGGATTACCAGTAGCTATTAAGAGCAAGTCCAAAGGATGTTCCCAGTTATATTCTTCCAGAATTGCCTTTTTCTCTTCCAGAACTGGGTGCAAGAGAACTTGGACCTTGGTTCTAATAGCCGGCAGCTCATCAACAAACAGGATTCCCCGACTGGCCCTGAAGACTCCGGTTCCAGTGAAAACCTCAGGGTCAGACGGACTTTTGCCTTGGGCAATTGCCTGGATGTCCTTTAACCCCAACAATTTCGCCTCATTTGTATATTCATTACCTTGGATCCGAGAAAATCTCTTCCCTCCTCTGAGTAATTCGATGCCATATTCTTTGATTGGATCTTTACTGGTTCTACATCTTGGGCAGAGAAGACTGGATGGCCATTTTGGGTCGTCATTATAAGGACAACCCGTGATAACCGGGACTGGTGGTAGAAGCTTAGTTACTGATCTGGCCAGCCTTGTTTTGCCAGTGCCCTCTTCTGAGACTAAATAGGGATGAGACCCAGATAACAAGGCCCTCAAGACATCCTTTTTTACCTCCTGCCTGCCTTGAATGTCTGGTAATGGGTCTTCTCCTTTCTTGACTTTTTCCAAGATTGAGTACCTTAACTGGTAAGCTACCGGCCACGGCTGGTAGGTTTCCAAATCAACCATTTTCGGCATCATGCTACGTCACGTTTATTTATTAAATTAGTTAATCAGGAACCAAATAAGCCTTGTCAAGATAAGGCTGGATTAAAGTTCATTATGAAGCAATGCCGAAAAATAAGCAAGCTCATGAGCCCTCTTTCAAGGCAGAATCTAGTAGCCCTGACGGCTTGCCATCCGGGCTTTCTTATGCTATGAGAAAATTGCAAAGTTACTGAAATTACTCTGTATTAGCGTCCCCGCCAAAGGAGGAGATTTCATGTCTAAAATCACTATTATAGGAGGACTTGGTAGAGGCCGGTCTTTTGAGCTGAGAGCCGATGCCATCTCTGTGAGACCTTCCCCTGATAATGACATCCAAATAAAGAATAGATCTGTCTCCCGCAAACATGCAAAGATCAGCAGGAAAGGGGATGCCTACTTCATTATGGATTTAAACAGCAAAAACGGCCATCCCATTACCCTTGGTGATGTGGTCGTCTCTCTAGACAGGGCCTCCGCTGAGGATGAGTCCGCTACTACGGAGTCAATGCCAATTGATGCTTCCGGGGAAGTCAGCGAGAAAGACCTGGGTCGTACGGGCCCACCAGATGTTTGGCGAGAGGCCAGTGAACAGGCTGAAAGCTTTCTGCAAGATAGACCCCAGGCTGCACTGAGAAATATGGAGCTGATCTATAAGGCATCAAGTGCCTTAATGGAATCACTGCATGCAGATCATAATATCAATGAGATCTTGAAAACGATACTGAATTATATCCTGGAGCTCCTGAAAAGAACTGCCAGAGGTGTCTTTATCTTGCTTGATGATGAGACAGGAGAGATTTCAGGACTCATTCCCATACTCAAAAAGAGCGGTGGTGATACTATGAGGGTCTATACCCGTACGATTGTGGATCGGGTCATACGAGAGGGGAAACCGGTTATGATGTTAGCTACCGGGCCTGAAGACGAGGCTCATCCTTCAGAGAGCATGCCTTCGATGATAATCTGAGCGGCAAGCCTGGCACCTATCCCCGTGGGTAGGGCACACTTTTCGTAGCCCTTCTCCCTCTTGAAGGCCTCAAAATTCTCGTCGCTGGCTCTGGGGTCCATGTAGCGGCCGAATATCACATTCTCATGTATCTTAGGGCATAATACAGAACCTAATTCCCCTTCGAACCGGGGCATAAATTTACGTGCAGCAGTCATAGCGGCTCCTGTGCCTTCGTAGTTCAGCAAGTCATCGCTGCCAAAAAAGAGACCAAGGGCAATCAGTCCTCCGGTCACGCCCCCGCATATCCAGCCAGTAACACCGAAGCCAGGAAATGGAGACAGGGCTTTAATAATCCCCATATTACCGAGACCGAATTCCTCCATCACGGCCAAGGCTGAACCCTTGGCGCAACTGTGGCTGAGATATTCATATTCCTCGCCCCGCCGCTGAACACGGTCCAGGATTTGCTGCTTGTTGGCTAAAACCTCATCCAGCTCAAGGGTCTTGGTGGGGATACCCTCCACAGTTAGTCTTGTGAACCTGGCCTCAATGGTCGGAACGTCCCAGGCTCTTTCAGCTAGTTCTTGTACCCTTTCCTTTATGGCTTCATAGTGGGCCATGAGTTAGTTGCCTCCTTTTCTACTGTTTTGCATAAACACGCGGCCAGATGGATTCAAGTCCACGACCATCCGTGAAGAGAGGTATAAAGATTAGCCCTACCAGACGAACAAGCCCTGTGGCGAAGGATGTACATGAAGGCAAGACCTGAGGCTGACACCTTCATTGGGGCCTTCTCTACAATTTGAGCAGCGCATCAAGGAGGCCCATACCTGTACCCTTCTTTTTTACGGCCAGCAGGGGAGTGGTCGTGGTTCTGATTAGGTGTTCCGTTACGCTCCCAAGCAGGACCCCAGCCCCGGCTTTCCTTCCCCTTGCCCCGATGACTAGGAGACATTTCTGGAGATCTTTGATTACACCCTCGATGCCCTTGTATGCCTTTTTCTCCAGTTTAAAAATGGGGGTTACGGAAAGGCCCTTCAGATCAATTTTCCTAATAAATTCCTGATAGTTTTTTTCTGCATGCCCTTTCATGATCTGGGCAAACTGTCTGTAGCTCTTTCCGGTCCTGGAATAGCCGATAGGGACACTATAGACATGGAGACAGTAGATCTCCTGTATCCCGACAGATGCCGATGCAATGGCTACGGCTGCGTCCATTGCGTCGAGTGAGTTTTCTGAAAAATCTACTGGAACGAGGATATTCGTGAACCAGGCCTTGCTTCCCTCAGGGACGAAAAGCACCGAGCAGGGTGCCTTCCGGGCAAGTTTTTCGAACAGGGTTCCGCCCGCCGTTGGTCTGCGTCGTTTTCGCATCACGATGAGATCTATTTCTTGCTCTTTAGCTCGGCGCAAGAACTCGATCAGTGGGGACCCTTCGACAACATCATACTCAATCTGCGTGTCGGGATAGCCCTCGAAGTATTTTTTGACAAGGGCCTCCATTTCGTGCCTCGCATATTCATCAACGGGCTGGAACAAATCTGGGTACTCCGTGCGAAGATCTTCTGGAACATCCAGGGAGCTGGCAACATGGAGAAAAATAATCTTCTGAGATCTGGCCATCCGGCTAATCAGGGCTGCATAGCGGATAGACGATCCGTCCTGGTGAGCGAAGGAAATCCCTACCAAAATTCGCTTGTATCGATACATGTTTGACTCCTTTCCTGAGCCAGTCTTCCTTGGCTCGTTGCCTCAGATGGCTAAGGTGCCCCACAGGAACACCCATTCAATGACGGGAATAGGCTTTCGGACAAGATAGTATATGGTAAAGGAGGTGCCCGTGTCAATGGGAAAGGCCAAGATACGGAGGCAGGCTGGGCCGTATGTGACCATCTGCTCGTGACCTCACAGACAATAAGAAATGTCTGTTCTGTCTCTATAAGCTATGATCTCCTTGTTGAGGAAGAAGAGGTCAAAACGCTGATTGGCCCACAAATTTTGTCCCAGCATAAATGTGATCGAACATCCTAGATCATAACGTCACCAGGGGGTTACGTATTTGATGGGGAGTCGCATTTTTTCCAATCCAAGAGAAGGATCCCGAGACTCTTTACAAAGGCAGCTGAAAAATGACATTATAATTTAGGATAGTGTCTAGGTATATGAGCAGGGGAATATTTGGTTAAAGGAGGCATCATGATGCAAGCGAGCATATCCAGAAAGCGGGTACTCAGGTACCTAATGGCCCTTTTCATTTGTGCTGTGTTTTCATTAGCAACGATCTCGGCTGTATCAGGCAAGCCATTCCGTACAGGGAATATCCCTCGGAGTTTTGGGTGTGGCACCTGCCACGTTGATCCCAGAGGAGGAGGGAAACGGAATGCCTTTGGGCAGGACTATGAAAGGATTGCCATTCCAGCCGGGGAAGAATATACAAAGGGGTTGGGCGCATTGGATTCTGATGGCGACGGATTCACCAATGATGAGGAATTTGCCGCCGGTACACATCCCGGAAATCCCAACTGGAAACCGTGAGGCACGTAAAAATGCCCTCCACCCTGGAACAGGAAGGCTTATACCAGAGGGATGGGAGCAGGTTATTGATCAATAGTAGGGATCGCCATCATATCCAAGTTCTTTCCAGTTGAGCACGGAGGCATCCTTTCCATGACAATCTTTGCAATTGAAGGCTTGTTCACTTGGAACAACGGAGTGGGTTACGCTGAAACTGAACTCTTTGGTAACCAATGCGGCATCCCTGTATTTTCCTTTCTCGTATGTCCGCATCTCCTCAACCGTGGTTTCTCCATCATTATTGGCATCTGCCGCCTTGACCTCAGGGACAATGATGACATCTTCAGGTTCAGCATCACCTCTTTCGATGAACCAGGTTACGGCAACCACATTAAAGGGATAGATTTTGGCCATGAGATCCGTGGCCCCTAGAATAGGAAGGTGACCTAACTTCCTTCCAATGTACCATTTATGTTTTGGAATCCATCCAGGTTGTCTTTTTTCTGTTACCGGATTGCCGTCTTTGGTATATTTATTCCAGCTTCTGCTCTTTATGGCTTTGCCCGGCCTCGGACCGGTATGGCAGGTTACACATGCTATTCTCTCAACATGTTTGCCGTCCAGGATTTCACCTTCAGAAAGACCGGTATGGGGCTTTTCCTCGTGGCATTTTGTGCAGGAAAGGGTCCCCTCCATGGTGTTCTCTGTTGTATCAATGGCATATCCCTTGGCAAACTGGTGATTGCTATGGGGATCTGTTAATCTCTCATGACAATCATGGCACCTCATTCCCACTGCTATATGGATATCATGTTCTTCATCAAACATATCCCCTCTCTTGAGCGTACCATAGGTGTGGTGGCACCTTGCGCATTGGGCAACTGTTGGTTTCCCTTTGCCATCCTTGGTCTTATGGCAGAGCCGGCAGTCAGTCTTTCCAGTTGCAGGATCCCTGTAGGTGGAGGTATGACATTGACCGCACTTTTGCTTCCACCCTCTAATCCTCCCCTGTTTTTCAAAGCTAAAATTATTAAAGGCGTCCCACTTTTCCAGCATCCCAAGACCATTACCCCACCCACCAAGGGCTGGACTTCTTCCAAGTTGTCCATGATAGGAACTTTCAGCAACGTCTCTCGCCTGGGCGTCAGCGGGATGGATGAGAAAAACAAGGCACACGATCATTGAGCTCGTTAGGGTGTTCCTTAAAGGCCTCACCTTTCTATTCTCCTTTTTTGCCTGCTCTAAAGAGACAATGGGAATAAACATGTATTCCTAAATTATGTCAAGGGGAAAGTATTCACGACCCGGGTTTGTCTTTTCATTCGAGAGGGGTTACAATCTTTATCTCTGCCTTGTCTTTTAAGGATTGAAGCCAGGCACTAGATACCCTTCTCTCCTTTGTTAAAAGGAGAGCCTGCTCAAAGGACTTCTTTTCTTTATCAAAATCCTCTCTATTGATGCCTTCTTTATCGAGCCATCTAATAATACAGACCTTCTTATTTACCTCAAAGACCTGATCCGGATATCTATTTTGAGATGAGAGCGAAAAGGCGACCTCACGTAGTGATGGTGCATAACCGATTTTGGGTATATTCTCCCCTCTGGTAAAGAAGCCTGTCTCATCTGTCTTTAGGTTCTTCTTCTTAGCCAGTTCGAACCAATCAGCACCCCCCCGTAATTCCTTAAGGTAACCCTCTGCCTCATTTTTTGCAGCAACGAGGGATAGATGATCTATGAAATCCTTATGCAATTGATCAGATACCTCACTCATCTCTGGAATATAGGAATCCTTGCTGTCAACGACCTGGATGATATTGAATGTACCCTTATGTTCGATGACCTCGCTTACCTCCCCCTTCTCTAAGGAGTAGATAGATTTCTTGAGCCTTTCATCCGTTCCCAGTCCTGGTATGGCCCCTTCTTTGGGAAAATAATCGCTCTCATTTACCGTAAGCCCATGCTGGGCTGCATAGGAGGCTAAATCAATATCGTATGGCATCTGATCTACCAGACTCAGGATCCTTTCATGTGCCAGGTCCCGGCTTATATCCTTCTTTAAGGTAGCTACTATCTGATCTCGAACGTCGGCGAGTGTCTTAATAGTGGCATCCTTAATATCATCGACCTTAATTATATGCCAGCCAAGCTTGCTTCTTATTGGCCCACCGAGCTCTCCTGATTTAAGACTGAATGCCAGTTCTTCAAAGGGCTTAGCCATTGTACCCATCTTAAAATAGCCGAGATCCCCTCCTTTTGAGGCACTAGGATCTTGAGAATATTCTCTGGCAAGTTCTGAAAAATCCTCTCCCTGTCTTGCCCTTTTCAGTATGGCAAGTGCCTTCTCTTTTGTCTCCGTCTCTTCTGATTCAGATGCATCCGGCGATACCTTAAAAAGGATATGGCGCGCCTTAATTTGCTTCGGATCTTTAAAGCCTTCTTGATTTAATTCGTAATAGTCTGATATCTCCTTTTCTGTGACAGTTACGTTGTCCACAAAGTCAGATGGGTCGAGGGCAAGGTAGGCTATTTTTATGCTTTCTGAAATCCTGTATCTCTCCTTATTTTCCTCGAAATAGTCCTCTTTCTCATCTTGTTTTACCTCTACTTTTTCCTTAAAATCCCCTGGGTTGAAGGAGACAAAACCAATGTTGATCTTCTCTTTTCCATGGGTGTAGTAATTCATAACCTCCATGTCTGTTATGGGGAAAAAGCTTTTGATAAGGTGATGAATTTTCTGCCCTAACAATTCCGATCTTATCCCTGATTCAAAGTCCTCTGGTTCCATCCTATTATACCTCAAAAGAGACCTATACCTTCCCTCGTCAAACCCCCCATTTACTTGAAAGGCAGGGTAGGTAAGAATAGCATTGGATACCTCATCATCCGTGATCTTCAGGCCGAGCCTGGCAGCCTCCTGACTGATTAATCTCTTATCTATCAGGCTGTCCAGCGCCTTTTTCCTGAGCTGAAATACCTTTATTAGATTATCATTCCAGTATTCTCCATACTGTTTCTGTAATGCATCGAGCATATCCCGATACACTGCTTCATATTCCTGGCCCGTGATCAGATCGCCGTTAACATAGGCGATCTTTGAACCAGGCCTCTCCCGGATTGAATATACACCCCAAAAGACAAAGACAACGGCGATGAGCCCTACCATTACCTTAATCATGATACCTTTGGTATGCTTTCTCATTAGGGTGATGAACATGTAATTTGGCCTCCTTTCATTAAAACTCAATCCCTTTTCTTGCCTCTATCCCCTTCTGAAAAGGGTGCTTGATCTCATCTATAACGGAGACAAGGTGAGCCCTCTCGATGAGTTCCTGGGGGCAGTTTCGTCCGGTAAGGACCAGCTCGAGATTATCCGGTTTTTTGTCCAAAAGATCAATCACCCTTTTCAAGGGTATGAGCTTGAAATCAAGGGCCACGTTGACCTCATCTAAAATGAGGATATCGTAGTCACCTTTTTCTATAAGCTCTTCGGCCTTGGATAGGGCTTTGTCGGCCTGCTCAAGGTCTATAGGTGATGGATTTTTCGAGTCAACAAACCCTGATGTTCCATAGCGAAAGAGATCAATACCGAGCCTCCTGAGGCTTTTTACCTCTCCATAATCCCACATCTTCATAAACTGAATAATAGCAATCTTGAGATTATGCCCGGCGGCCCTTACAGCCAGACCAAGGGCTGCGGTTGTCTTTCCCTTTCCATTCCCTGTATAGATCTGAACCAGACCAAGACTATCCTCTTTTTCCATGAAGTGCTCATTTCAGAATTTGAATACTTCAATTGTACACATTTTTTAACCGATTAGAGAATCCATGTCAATCAAAGGGCTACACAATGGCTCTAAATAAAGAATCGTAAATCAGCCTGGGGCGAGCCCCTGCACATGCTAAAGCTGGGATTAGGCAGATTTATACAGGAAAAACAAGGCAGATGAATCTTGCCCGAGAGAACTTGACACATACTCTTAGGCCTTTAGCCTTTAAAGATGGCGAGTATGTTTGACGTGCCGATACTGATTTAGCTATCATCGGGAACTATCCCTTTAAGGTGAGGAAATGTATCCCTCATGTGTGGAAGTTGCAGGGAATACGTGAATTCCATTTGAAAGTCCTCCTCTACTGTGAGTTCTATGTATTCCACTTGTTTGGCGATGCGATCTGCCTCGGCCCTTTTGTTTTTGTTTAAAAGGGCAATCCTCGCCCCATCTCCTGCTGCATTACCCACAGAATATACCTTCTTTAGATCGCAATCGGGGATCATGCCTATGATTAAAGCCTTTTCTGGATCGACATAGCTCCCAAAGGCCCCAGCCAAAATAATTCTATCCACACTATCTATTCCTCTCTTCCTCATCATGAGCTTGCAACCAGTGTAGATAGCCCCCTTAGCCAATTGGATCTGCCTGATATCCTTAAGGGAGATGGTGATGTCCCGACCGATAGAGGTCTCCTCCTTCCACGCAATCACAAACTCTGGTTGATTATTTTCTTGGTTTATCCTGTACCTCTTTGATCTTTGCGTTTTGCTAAAGGCACCGCTTTTTGAGATGATACCGGCCCTGTAAAGTTCAGCCAAACTGTCAAGAACACCAGTGCCGCAGATTCCCTTTGCCTTTATCTCCCCGGGTCTGGAATATTTGGACCATTCATCCCTGCCAATTACCTTGAAGTTCACCTCATGGGTCTCTGGGTCGATTATAACCCGTTCAATGGCACCAGGGGCTGCCCTCATGCCAAAGGTGAGCTGTGCACCTTCAAGGGCCGGGCCAGTAGCACATGATGAGGACATAAGCTTGTCCCTGTTCCCAAGAACGAGCTCACCATTGGTGCCGATATCAATGAGCAAACATATAGGCTTCTTTTTGTAAGGTTCTTCGGCGATTAATAGACCTACATTGTCTGCTCCCACAAAACCAGCCTCAATGGGCAGAATATGGATATAGGATGATGGATTAATCCGGATTCCTATATCCCTGGCCTTAACATCAATGGAGTGATGGATGGCTGGAGGGAATGGGGCAGTTCCTACATATTCAGGATTGATCCCTAAAAGGATGTGGTGCATAGCAGTATTGCCAACTACTGTCATGTCTTCAATGTCATCAGGTGTAAGGCTGGTTTCTTTCACTGTGTTTACAACAAGGCTGTTAAGGGCCTCAACAATAGCTTGACTCATCTTGTGTAAACCATCGTCTGGATGCATCATATGATAGGCTATTCGTGACATAACATCCTCTCCATAGGTCACCTGGGGATTCATCAAGGAATAGGTTGCCAAAACCTCACCGGTAGCAAGGCTACAAAGATAGCCGGCTACTGTTGTAGTCCCTATATCGACAGCCAGTCCGTAGGCATTGGTTACCCTTCCTGGCTGGACTCTGATCAGCTCTCTGCTGTTCCATATAGAAACTGTGATCTCCCAGTTCCCTTTCCTTATGATTGTGCCCAGTGACTTGAGCACCTCAAGGTCAAGGCTCATATTCTTCAATCCATATCGCTCTTCCAGGGCCTGGTTGAGTCTCTCACAGTCCCCTAAAGGATCCTCGATAGAGGCCTCTTTTAGGGTCAGAGGGTACAGTTTTACCGCTGGATCGATCTTTATCGGCCTTTTGGTAGGGGCCTTTCTTATTGCCTGCTTTGATGCCCGGGTCTCCTCAGGCACAAATACAAGGACATCTCCGGTTATTTTAGCTGCACACGCAAGACGAAGGCCTCCCTTTCTTTCAGCTAAAGATATAAAGTTTCCCTCTTCTCTCTGAAATTCGGTAAGATTTTCCCTTCCCTCCTCAATCCTTACCTTGCACTTGCCGCATAGCATCCTTTCTCCACAAAGGGATTCAATATCAGCTCCAAGTCTTCGGGAAGCCTCTATGAGGGTCTCACCTAAAGGCACTTTTCCCCTCATTCCAGAGGGCTGGAATACGACCATAGCATCTTTCATTATTATCCCCTTTTTAGCTCTCTGATGCACCCTTACTGTCTTTTGCCCTCTTTTCCTTGAGTTTTAATGTCTGCCTGACAATATTTTTTTCGCGCTCGTAGTCTATGACCCTCTGTAGCATAATCTTCTGAGTCATGACCGGTCCGGCCCCATGCCACGTAGCTACACCATGTTGGCCAGCCGTCCAGTACTGGAGGAGTTTATGAACCTTCATGATATTTTCCGTGGGTTCATCAGAGCCGAAGCTGTAAAATTCTTCCACGTAATCCTTCACCTTGGGATTTTTCAATTCTTTGATTGAAGGCATTGTCACGATTAGGCCACCGCCGATGTCTCCGGCCAGCGCCATAACCCTCCAGAAGGCATTGCAGATGTTCAGCTTGGAAACATTACCCATTAGCTCATCCGGCAAAAAGACGCCTGATCCGGGAGGTTCTTCCACGCCCCTGGTGGCAGCGGCCATACCACAGGCCCGACCTGTTTCCCTCAAAACGACCATCTCCATCAACTGGTCATTGATGTGTGTTGCCTTGTCTAAACCCTTGTATTCTTGAATCAGTTTTGCGGCCCCAATGATCTGATTCATGAAACCCACCTTACATGTCCCACCACAGGTCATGCGGTGGGTCTTGGCGAATCGTGTCACAAACTTGATGGAATAGCCGTACTCCCCGCAGTGAAATACCCTTTCCCATGGAACAAATACGTTGTCGAATATGACCATGGATGTCTCTCGCTGGCCGAAGACGGGATTTCCCAGTTCCTCTAAATCTTCGGCCATATCTCTCTCGGCGGAATATGGCGAATACTGGCACACATAGGTAATGCCCTCGGCATCGGGTGGTGTGGCAAATGCTATGGCGTAATCTTGCTCACCCTCGAAGTGGGCAGCCTGGGGTAGAACAACAAGCTCATGGCTGGCAAAGGCGCCGCTGATATTTATCTTTGCCCCACGAACGACGATACCCTCCTTGTTTTTGTCGACCACCTTGAGTGAAAGATAAGGGTCGGGCCAGTCCAAGGTCTTTTGGCTGCGTTTACCTCTCGGCTCGGTAAGCGCTCCAGCCACGGATAGATCTTTTCTCTGAACCATCTTGAGGTACTCTATGAAGCGGGGATGATACCCTGTCCCCAAATCCCTGTCCATCTCCCAGGTAGTACTGGCTAGAGAGTGGAAGGCATCATACCCTACGCAACGGTATATACACGTCCCCAGCATCTCTGCGGTAAAGGTGCCTGCTTCAGCCTTCTTTACCAGATCCTCAGCGCTTGCACTCACATGGGTATAGCGATTGACCACATCACTGATAAGGGGAGAATAGCATGTCATGATATCCTTATATTTCGGGTCTAAGGCCCAGGCATAGCTTGCCTTATTGGCTTCCACAACCGTTCGGGTGTTCCTATTTTCAAGGATATTGCCCACCTTTTCCCCGTTCATAAAGACCCTGGGCTTCAGGTCCTTTAGAGATTCCTCGAATTCTCCTGGTGTCATTAATGGCATATCCCCTTCTCCTTCTCGTTTTCAGGATTTAGCGCGTAAGGACAGAGTTCCTTTACCCTGTCAGAAAGAAAAAACAATAAGCTTGAGCATGCCACGGTAGATAGTAAACATCCACTGTGGCGTGGTTTAAAGCTCGATTCAAAACTTCTAACAGGGTTTACGCCATTGGCACCATGTTGTCAACATGGAAAGGCAGTAGATCTAAATAGACTGATAGCGTCTTACGATATCCGGACTTGGATGCACTAGTGCAACAGAAGCGGGTGAAACTGGAGAAATTAGGATCGTGGTAGAGGGATTACAATCTCTTAAGATCCATCAAGGCCTTATCAATCTTTTCCTGGAGAGCTGGTTCATTCCCTGCAAGCACTTTTGCCTTTTCAAAATGAAAAAGGGCCTCTTCCCTCTTGTTCAACTTGGTGGAATAGATCCCTAAATTATAGTGAGCCAGGGCTAACTTCCCCTGTCGTCCGTAGACCAGGCCAAGGTTATAATAGACCCTCTCTTTGACTGGTGGAAGATAGGCCAATCTTTCATAGATTTTGGAGGCCTGGCCATATAGCTCAAGATTTTGTAAAGATAGGGCCAGAAGATACATGATCTCCTTATCTTGGGGTGATAGCTCGAGTGCTTTCTTTAGGATAGATATGGAGTCTTCGTATTGACCGGCGGTCTGATACGCCTTGCCCATGGCATACATGATAGGCACGGAGCCAGGTTCCTGCCTCAAGGCTATCTTAAGGTGATTCAGGGCTTCATCAGCGAGCCCCTCCCTTTCCAGGACAAGCCCGAGGCCATAATGGGCCATAAAAGATTCGGGATCAGCAGAAAGCCCTTTTCGAAACTCCTTTGTAGCCGCCTCCTTATCATGACAGAGGGCAACGAGCATCGTACGAAAAATCGGAAACCTCGCGCGGAGCTCTTTCGTCTTATCAGTATCAGGTGGCTTCTCATATCCCTGTAGCATTGCCTCGATAGCGGCCATCCTCTCCGCTGCTCCTGGATGGGTTAGGAGGTAAGGAGGGATCTCCCCCGTTCCATACCCGCTCTGCCTTTGTATCTTCTTTAATACGCTTAACATTCCCCGAGGGTCAAAACTGGCGCTATGGCCGTATTTAAACCCTAGCTGGTCAGCTTGCCTTTCGTCCTCCCTGCTGTAGCCAAGTTCAGCCTGGATCCCGGCAGCTATCGAGCCGGTCGTAAGGGCACCAGCCGCCTTACCTCCTGCAAGGATTCCCGCCAGGACACCAGCCATCGTGGCCATCCCGATCTTCTTGGATCTCTCTATCCTGACGGCTAGGTGCCTGGCACTTACATGGCCAAGCTCGTGTGCCAGTACAGCGGCCAACTCATCGACATCGTCCGTGACCTTAATAAGGCCTGAAAAGGTAAATACATGACCGGCAGGAGCTGCAAATGCATTAATGTCATCCTCTTTTACGATGTAGAAGTTGAGCGGGAAATACGGTACCTCTATTTGGCGACCGAGATAGGAACCAAGCTCATTGATATACTGAACTATATAAGGATAGTCGGAGAGCTCATACTGGGATGTTATGCTCCTGAGAAACCTATCCCCGAGCTGAGTTTCCTCTTCTGGAGATAGAAATGCGCCCCGAGACTCTACTAGAGAAACGCCCGTTATAAAGAGGGCCGTAAGAAGGATGAAGAAGTTCTTAATGCTCACCTTTGACACTCGTTATTCCAGCCATTGTGGAGACTTTGCATCTCACAGGGCTTGTCTCGTTACATATGTTTGCTCACTGGCGCCTTCGGCAGGCCTAAAATTACATAGGTTGCGGAGCAGGCTTAATAGCCCTCTTGTCTATCTCCACCCTTGGGGCCTCAATCCATAACCCCTCAAGGTCATAGAATTCTCTTATTGGCTGATAGAAGAGGTGAACCACCACATCACCATAGTCCAACAATATCCAGTGGCCATCCCTTTCGCCCTCTACGCCAAAAGGCCTGAGACCTTCCTCTTTCATTCTTCTTTGGAGATGTTCGGCAACGGCCTGGACCTGTCTGCTGGATTTACCGCTGGCAATAAGGAAGTAGTCGGTTATGGAAGTTAACTTTTCAACCTCAAACAGAACAAGGTCAGTCGCCTTCCTTTCAAGGATGATATTAACACATAGAAGGGCCTTATCAAGCGAATTCATGAACCAGGTATAAACCTACCTTTTCTATATATTCTCTTACTGCCTCCGGTACCAAAAAGCGAATAGATTTCCCCTTATTTACCATCTCCCTTATTCTACTCGCTGATATATCCATTAGTGTTGTATCTCTTTTAAGTAAGATATTTCCCGATGGATGGGAAAAGTACTTTCTTTCAGGGTTCCATACAAAGCCAGCGGTAAGGGAGTCAAGAAAGGTAAAAAGCTCTTCTCTATTATACCCTGGCCTATTAATAACAACAAAAGAGGCATACCTAAAGAGGTCCTGGTATTCCTTCCAGGTCTTTATCTCCATAAAGGCATCTATTCCAATGATAAAAAATAGTTCAAGTTTGAATCCAAAATGGGAATGGAATAGTTTCAGTGTTTCAATGGAGTAAGACAAACCAGGCCTTTTCCCCTCAATATCCCACACTTCAAGGAGAGGTGAGGTGTTACTTGCCAGCCTTGCCATCTCTAAGCGATGGGAAAAGTCAGCAATGGGATAGGGGCTCTTGTGTGGTGGAATACCAGATGGTATGAGGTAAACCTTTTCAAGGCCCAAATCCTCACCTATTTCCTCAGCCACCCTCAGGTGACCAAAATGAATCGGATTAAAGGTCCCTCCCAGGATACCTAATTTCACGTCCTTACCTGTCCGGATCCAAATACAATGAACTTTGTGGTGGTCAGCTCCTTTAGACTCATTGGTCCATAGGCATGCAGCTTCGATGTACTGATCCCAATCTCCGCACCTAAACCAAGCTCGAAGCCATCGTTAAACCGGGTAGAGGCATTTACCAAGACTACTGAGGCATCCACCTTTTCTAGAAATTCCTTAGACCTCTCATAATCATTGGTAACAATTGCCTCCGTGTGATTAGAACCGTATCTGTCAATATGATCCAGGGCCTCATCCATATCCTTAACAGTCTTGACCGTCAGGATAAGATCTAAAAACTCTGCCGGCCAATCACTTTCCTTGGCTAATTTCAGGTCGGGAACAAGCCTGAGGGTGTCCTCACAGGCCCTTATTTCAACTCCTGCCTTTTTGAAGGCTTTTATCATGCCTGGCAGGAAGGAAGGGGCTATTTTATTATGCACCAGCATCGTTTCCATCGCATTGCAGACCCCGGGTCTTTGTACCTTGGCATTAAGACATATCTTTTGAGCCATCTCTAGGTCAGCAAATTCGTCTACATAGACATGACAGACACCCTTAAAGTGTTTTAATACCGGGATCTTTGAATTTTCAGCAACAAAGCTGATCAGACCCTCCCCACCCCTGGGAATAATCATATCAACATAATCATCCATACCCAAAAGAATACCAACGGCCTCATGCTCAGTAGAGGGGATCACCTGTATGGATTTTTCTGGTAGATTGGCCTTTTTCATTGCCTCTGTTAGGATCTCGTTCAGGATTAAATTGGAGTTTATGGCCTCAGATCCGCCCTTTAATAAGACTGCATTGCCTGATTTGAGGCAGAGGGCAGCTGCATCAACGGTTACATTAGGCCTGGACTCATAGATAAAGCCTATCACCCCCAAGGGGATCCTTACCTGTCCCACCTGCAATCCATTTGGTCTTTTCCACATACCGGTTACCTCACCTACTGGATCGGGAAGGGCAGCCACTTCCCTCAATCCGGTAACCATTGAGGTAATTGCTTTTTCATTGAGGGTTAACCTATCTATCATTGCTGGATTAAGTCCCTTTTTCTTGGCCAAGGAGACATCCTGAGCGTTTGTCTTAATTATCTCCTCCTTCCGCGAAAGAATATTCTCTGCCATGAACTCCAAGGCAGTGTCCTTTTCGCCCCTCTTGGCAACCCTTAAAAGCCTGGCAGAAACCTTAGCATCTCTTGCCATGGCCCTTATCATTTCATTGAGATCCACCTCCACACCTCCTGAGGATTATGGTAAGATCACTGGTAAAGGATTACGGATTTTTCATGAGAACGAGATTATCCTTGTGAACGACCTCATCGTCATGTTTGTATCCTAATGTCTTTTCTATCTCCGAGCTCTTAAGTCCTAAAATCTTTTCTACATCGGTTGAGGGATAATTGACAAGGCCAACCGCAAGGGTTCTTTCTTCTCTATTTATTATGGTTACGGAATTTCCGATGTTAAATCTCCCATAGACAGCAACTATACCAGAAGGAAGTAAGCTTTTGCCCTTCTTGACCAGGGCATCTTCTGCGCCCCTGTCTATCATTATCTTTCCCTTTGGTGATTTCGTAAAGGCAATCCAGTGCTTGCGACTCCGCATTGGGGTAAGTTGAGGTAAAAAGAGGGTTCCTTCCTCCTTCCCCTCAAAGATTGTGCTGATTATGTTCCTTTTCAGACCATTGGCGATGATGGTCGGAATTCCGCATATGGCTACATCCTTGGCTGCCGTAACCTTGCTTTCCATGCCACCCCTTCCTAAAGGGCCTGGGATGGCGCATGCATTTTTCTCTATCTTGCCTGTCACCTTTTCGACTAAGTGAATCAGATGCGCATCTTTATTCCCTCTGGGATCATCATCGAAAAGACCATCTATATTCGTGAGGTTAATAACGAGGTGAGCCCCGACGAGATTAGCCATCATAGCACTAAGATTATCGTTGTCACCGAATTTTATCTCATCTACTACAACAGTATCATTTTCGTTGACGATCGGGATAACCTTCCAGTTAAGGAGGGTAAAAATGGTATTCCGTGTATTGAGATATCTCCTCCTGTTGGTGAGGTCATCCCTTGTAACCAATATCTGAGCCACCTTCCTGCCGTACCCTTTGAAGGCCTCCTCATAGGCAAGCATCAAACTGCTTTGACCTATTGCTGCAACGGCCTGTTGTTGGGAAATGGATTGTGGTCTTTGGGAAAGTCCCATCTTTTTTATGCCAGAGGCAATGGCACCTGAAGATACAAGAATAATCTCCAGCCCTCTTTCTTCCATAAGGTGACAGATATCTTCGCAAAGGGCTTGAATAATATCCAGGTTTAGACCCTCTTTTTTTGTCAGTACCCCACTTCCAATCTTAATAACCACCCTTTTAACAGGGTGGAGCAAATCTTTCCTTGAATGGTTCATTTTCTTGGTAATGTGTCTTTAACCGGAGTGCAGGAATGGAAGGACCTTATCCTTTAACACCTGTTTGAGTTCCTCTAATCCTTCCCCGGTAAGAGCAGAGATTGCCAGACACTCATAGCCAAGGTCATGAAAGGAATGGAACGTTTCCTCGATACTTCTCTTATTGTTGGGAATTAGGTCAATCTTGTTTATCAATATCACCAGATCCTTTTTAACCAGGGATGGATGGGATAGCCTTAATTCTTCCCGTAGGATAAAGAAATCTTTGAGCACATCTTCAGAAATTGGCTGATGTATATCCAGCATATGGAGAAGAAAGGAGGTCCGCTCAATATGTTGTAAAAATCTATGCCCTAAGCCCCTCCCATTGCTTGCACCTTCCACGAGGCCCGGAATATCGGCAATGGTAAGAGATTGTTCGTCATCAAAGACAATAACCCCTAAATTAGGGGCAAGGGTTGTAAACGGGTAGTCAGCTATCTTGGGATGTGCATTGGAAAGGCATGATAGAAGTGTAGATTTGCCGGCATTGGGTAAACCTATGATACCTATATCTGCGATAAGTTTGAGCTCCAGTTTGAGTCTTTTTTCTGTTCCCTTCTGACCCTCCTGGGCAAGCCTGGGCGCCCTGTTGGTTGCAGTAGCAAAATGCTTATTTCCTTTACCGCCTTGTCCACCCTCCATCAATACCATCTGCTGGTTGTCGTGAACCAAGTCAGCCAGTAGTTCTCCTGTTTCCTTGTCTTTCACCATGGTCCCTACTGGGACCAGGATTTCGATATCCCTGCCTTTTTTCCCTGACCTATTCTTACTTCCCCCGGGCCTGCCATTTTGGGCCTTAAAATAACGCACAGAGCCGAGATCGTATAGGGAATAGAGCCTTCTGGTTGCCGTGAACAAAACATTTCCACCCTTTCCGCCATCCCCGCCATCAGGCCCCCCTTTTGGTATGAATCGTTCTCTCCTAAAGCTTATGCAACCAGCTCCCCCATCACCTGACTTTACAGTGATCTCATCCTCGTCAACAAATCCCATAGGAGATTTTGTCTCTGCTGACCATATTAAATAATACTAGTGCTCGCCCTACTATGTAACCGGCCGTTAC
The DNA here is from genome assembly GCA_020349945.1 of Deltaproteobacteria bacterium. Taxonomy (GTDB): domain Bacteria; phylum Desulfobacterota; class DSM-4660; order Desulfatiglandales; family B25-G16; genus JABXJZ01. The sequence continues at coordinate 509,741 of CP070704.1, read as the reverse complement.
ACAATATTCATCACAATTTTTCTACGTGTCCGCCTTCACCGGGTTGTAAGGTTACGGGGCATAAACGCTTACTTGTTTTCTGTACTTACCAGACCTTTCAAAGGTAACGAGCCCATCGATCTTTGCAAAAAGTGTGTAGTCTCTTCCTACACCAACATTCTTTCCTGGATGGATACCAGTACCCCTTTGCCTGGCAATGATTGCCCCAGCCTTAACAAGCTGCCCACCAAATCTTTTTACCCCCAGTCTCTTCCCTGAGCTGTCTCTGCCATTTCTGGAACTACCCCCTGCCTTTTTGTGCGCCATCCTTATCTCCTTTTCTTGTTACTGGTTACTCGTTACCTGCTGTTTCTCAAAAAAGCGAGAGGCGAGAAACGGGTAGGGAGTAACAAATCTATGCCTCTACCTCAACTATTCTTATTCCTGTAAAATCTTGCCTATGACCCTGCTTCTTTCTATATCTCTTCCTTCTCTTATATTTAAACACAACTATCTTAGGTCCTCTTCCCTGCCTAATGATCCTAGCTATCACCTTGGCATTTTCCAAAACGGGCCTCCCAACTGTTAGCTTATCTTCTTTAGAAACAAGCAACACATTGTCAAAATGAACCTCATCCCCCACCGCGCCTTCCAGTTTTTCAACACTTAGCTCATCACCTGGTTTTACCCTGTACTGTTTACCGCCCGTTTGGATGACTGCATACATTCTAACCCTCCAATATTTCAAATAAATTTAATCTACCGTAACAGTATAGCAAAGTCAATAAAAAACCTATCCTGTAAGCGTCCAGATGATGGAGGTCTTTTATATAAGTCTACAAGGTAAAAAGGTCAATCCCCATTTCGAATGAGGCGGTTTTCAATATTTCAAATGCTATATTGCTGCATCCGGATCGCCATAAGTAGTAGCCTAAAAGGAAATTATGTGGTAGTTTACAGCACTAAGATATTAAACAGGCTACCATTTCCATGCCTATTTATGAATACCAGGCGGAGATTCCTGAAAAGGGTTGCAAGATATGCGGAGAAAGCTTTGAATACATCCAGGGCGTTGGGGAAAAAGCCCTTTCTCATTGCCCCCATTGCGGTGAGAGGGTTAAAAAGATTATTTCATGGTGTCATGCTGCAGTTATTGATCCATCACCGGAATATACCCGTGTAGAAAGGAAGATAGCCGAGTACGAAAAGGCAGGTATGTATAGTCATGCAGCGGAGCTGGCTGACAAACATTCGCATAAGATCAAAGACAGGCTTCTCAAAGAGAGGGCATTAGAGGATTATAAAAAGGCTGGCTATGATCTGGATTCCACTCCCACCGTTGACACCTCTTGACTGGTACCCAATATATCCACCCTGTCTAAAAAATTGCCTTTCGTCGCATTCTTTGATCTATTGACACACTCCTGCTAAAAAGGAGGCGGTTTAAGGAGGCTGGAGGAGGAATTATGTCAGATTTTTTTCAAAATGGTGAAATAGCAACATTTCATAGGCTTAAACATAGGGATATTCAGGAACTTGAAGAGGAACTCCAAGAGGCCACAAAACACAGACCTATTTCCCTTGTTCTTCCGTACATTCCGATTGAGCTCCAGGGACCAGGTCTTCCGAGAATTGTAGAGGAGTTAAAGAATGTAAAATACCTCAAAAATATCGTTGTTGGTATCGGAAGAGCAAACGCAGAGGAGTTCAGACAGGCAAAGAAATTCTTTTCTACCCTTCCCCAAAAACCAAAATTGATCTGGTGTACAGGCCCGGCTATGGAAAATCTATATAATCTGCTGGCTGAAAACGGGATCAATGTGGGTGATGATGGCAAAGGGAGGTCTGCATGGATGTCTTACGGATATATCCTTGCGCTGGAAGATAGTCAGGTTATTGCACTGCACGACTGCGATATTGTCTCCTATAATAGGGACCTGCTTGCGCGGTTATGTTATCCTGTTGCACACCCGAATATTGGCTTCGGCTTTTGCAAGGGATACTACAGTAGGGTTACAGACCAGATGTACGGAAGGGTGACGCGGATCTTTGTGACACCTCTTATCAGGGCCCTGAAAGAGACCTTGGGTACCAATCAGTTCTTAGAGTACCTCGATAGTTTCAGGTATATCCTGGCCGGGGAATTTTCAATGGATGTAGATTTGGCTCGCCTGATCAGAATCCCCGGTGACTGGGGATTAGAGGTTGGTGTTCTTGCTGAGATTCACAGGAATTGTGCCCAGCGTAGGATATGCCAGATTGACCTTTCTGATAACTATGAACATAAACATCAACCACTCACCCTTGAAGATCCCAACGAAGGTTTGCTAAAGATGGGGACAGACATCGCAAAATCTCTCTTCAGGACTATGGCGAGTATGGGGTATACCCTCACCAATGAGTTTTTTTTGACCTTGAGGTCGAGCTACCTGAGGGTTGCCCAAGACTTCATTGCTCGGTACGAGTATGATTCTGAGATCAATGGGTTAAAGTATGATAGGCATAAGGAGGGCAGTGCGGCTGAAGGATTCCTCCGATGCATCATTAGTGCTGGACAGCAGTTTCTCGAAATGCCGGTTGAAGTTCCCTACATATCTAACTGGAACAGGGTGCTCTCCGCTGTTCCAAATATCTTTGAGGTGTTGATCAATGCGGTTGAAGAGGATGACAAACATTGAGGGCCGATTAGCTATTTGCCATAGTTCCCCCTTTCATTATCTGGTTAAACCTTGATAATGCACGCATCAGCTTGGGCCAGACCACCGCAGATTGCCCCGAGGGCGTAGCCCCCTCCGCGCCGCCGCAACTCATACATAAGATTCATTATGAGCCGGGCCCCACTGGCCGTGTTTGGGTGACCGATTGCAATGGCGCTTCCATTGATGTTGGTCTTTTCACGGAGGGCCTTTGCCTTGTGTTTGTCTTTATCAGCTAACAGCAGTGTGCTGATCAGGGGTACGGCGGCAAAGGCCTCGTTGATCTCCAAAAGGCTAATATCCTCGAGGGCCAGGTTGGCTAATTGAAGTGCTTTTATGGCGGCATATGCTGGGCCTTCGGGCATGCGGTGTGGGCTGAGAGCTATAGAAGACATGGCCACAATTTCGGCCAAGGGCTCCAGGCCCAGTTCATTTGCCCTGGTTCTTGTCATGAAGAGGATAGCAGTAGCCCCGTCGTTTAAGCCGGGGGCATTGCCCGCGGTTATGGCCCGTGTCCCATAGATTGTCTTCAATCTTTTGAGGGCCTCCAGAGAGGTATCAGGACGGTATTGTTCGTCAATATTCAACGTGAAAGGCCTTTGCTTCTCTAAAGCAACCTCTAAAGGGAGGATTTCCTCTTTAAGCTTACCCCCATTCCAGGCCGCTCCGTAGTTTTGATGGCTTCTAAAGGCCCACTCATCTTGCTCTTCTCTTGATATGCCATATTCATAGGCTACATTATCAGTATCCACTGAAACAGGATTGAAATCCCTATAACCTATGGCATAAAGAGGATCCTCCATCTTGACATCTCCGATACGGAATCCCTGGAAACGAACTCCCCTGACAAGAAGAGGTTCCTGGCTAAAGGAAGTTGCCCCCCCTCCAATGGCCACTTCAATCTCTCCAAGTCTCATAGCCATACATCCCAATTTTACCGCTGACATAGCAGACACACACGCCTTATCAATTGATACAGACGGGGTTTCAGCCGGAAGCCCAGCCTTGAGTAAGCTCTGTCGTGCAGGTACTGGCGTATAAACATCCTTCGTGGGAGATGTATCACCTACACCCCAAAATACCTCGTCCACTATATGGGGCTCAAGAGTAACCCCATTTAAAACACCACGCATGGGTATTGCTCCCAAATCAAAATAGTCAAGCTCCCTTAAAGAGCCTCCATACCGTCCGAAGGGTGTCCGCACCCCATTAACAATCACGATATCTTTATACATTGTGCCCAGCCCTCCTTCTCTGTTTTATATCGTTTTTCAGATCAATTCTAAAACCTTAGGATACTACTCAATTCTTATCATTTTTTAAATAGGATTTATTAAAGAGGGCCTGATTGTGTATAATGGCAACAGTAAAAATAGCACTGATAGTATAGGTAACGGAAGCGGGAAAATCTTTAGAAAGGAGGCATCACTTATGAATGGTAATGATAAGAAGACAACCGGAGGTGGGATGTTTCTCATAGAAGACGTGAGCTTTCAGGGGGTTTTTACGCCGGAGGACTTTACCGGCGAGCATAAGGATATTGCCAAGGCAATCGAGGATTTTATAAAGGGAGAAATTATAAGCCGGGGGGAGGAAATTGAAACGGTCAACAATGAATTGTCACGGGAGCTTATGAGGAAAGCTGGGGAGTTGGGATTCTTGGGAATAGATATCCCGGAGAAGTATGGGGGAATGGAATTAGACAAGATAAGCTCTGCTATTGTTGCAGAGAAATTCGGATATGGCGCCGGTTCTTTTGCCGTGACCGAATTTAACCATACAGGTATTGGCACCTTACCCGTGGCTTTATTTGGAACGGAGGAACAGAAGGAAAAATATCTCCCTGGGCTAAGCTCGGGAAGGCTTATCGGCGCCTTCGGCTTGACCGAGCCAGAGGTAGGTTCTGATGCTTTAAACCCATTGACTGTAGCTACACTTGCTGAGGATGGAAGATACTATCTCTTAAACGGCAGCAAACAGTTCATAACCAATGCGGGTTTTGCGGATATCATCTTTACCTATGCCAAGGTAGATGGCAAATTCTTCACCGCCTTCATTGTAGAGCAGAACTGGGAAGGCGTTTCCCTTGATGAGGAAGAGGAGAAGATGGGCATGCATGGTACCTCAACAAGGGCCTACCATTTCGATAATGTCAGGGTACCTGTGGAAAACGCCTTAGGCGAGGCAGGGAAAGGTCATGTCGTTGCCCTTAATGCCCTCAATATGGGCCGTTATAAAGTTGGTGCAGCCTGTATTGGAAGCGCAAAGGCAGCCTTTTCCGAGGCAGTTAAATATGCCAAGCAACGGATACAATTTGGAAGGCCGATATGTGAATTCGGCTTGATAAAAGAAAAGATCAGTCAAATGGCTATTCGGCTCTTTGCCTCAGAGAGCATGATGTATCGCACAGGAGGGTTAATTCAGGCAAAATTAGAAGGCCTGGATATGGGCTCGGACAGTGCTGGTGTCAGGACAGCGGAGGCACTTGAGGACTACCTTATTGAATGCTCAATCAATAAGATTTATGGATCAGAGACCGAGGACTATGTAGTTGACGAAGAGGTTCAAATCTTCGGTGGCTATGGATATATACATGGAAATCATCCGGAGTTGGCCTACCGAAATGCCCGAATAAATCGGATCTGGGAGGGTACTAATGAAATCAACCGTCTCGTTATCGTTAATACGCTGATAAGGAGGGCAACCAAAGGCACATTTGACTTGATGCAGGCTTTTGGACGTGTCTGCGAGGAGATTGAAAAACATGAGCCCACTCGTTCTGATGAACCTGAAAGACTAGATGCACAGGAGAGATTAATCCAGATGGCAAAAAAGATCACCCTGTTTGTTCTTGGCACGGCCTATCTAAGGCACGGAAAAGACCTAAGAGAGGAACAAGAGCTTATTGGCATAATAAGCGATATGATAATGGAGATCTATGCCATTGAGAGCGCCCTATTAAGAAGCCAGAAGATGTTAAACGGCAAAAAACCCGAGAGAGCCGCAATTCCAGTCAAGATGACGAAGGTCCTTTTTCATGATTCCCTTCAAAGAATAGGCCTCCTCGCTACAAGGGCACTGGAGGCAATGGAAGAAGGAGAATCGTTGGAGAGACATCTTACAACCATGAGAAGACTAGTGCTTTCGCCTCCTCTCAATACTGTGGCCTTGAGGAGGGATATCGCTCATGAGATGATCCGATACGGACGTTATTCTTTTTAGAAATCTTTTCTCCTAGCTTGTCCTGTTTGCGCTCCCTTCTTTGCGTTGAGGGTTATGTGGATTAATGATTTTGATAATCTCCAGTTGGTAAGATGGCCTTTTGCCTAATGCATTGCTTAGGAGCCTAACGAAGATCATCGAGATCCCTAATCCGGCCAGACTACCAATGAGGGTAGGTAGATCTGAATCGAAACCATATAGTTTACCAATATAATATCCAAGGCTCGCCCCTCCTACTATGCCCACTGCAGGAATCATATAGACAACCAGAGAGGCCTTTGTAACAGTGCCGGAAGGTATGCCTATCTTTACAATGTCTTCAGTCTTAGCACCAATGGGATTTAGGGCCTCGGAAAGCATCTCTTTTCCACCGCCAAGCATCTCGCAGCAACCCCTTGCCTTACATTGGCCACACTGCCCCTTTCTCTCTGTGAGAACCAATGCCTTTCCGTCCCATACCCTCTTGACTATCCCTTCTTCCTCAATCATATAGGCCTTGGGCCTTCTGCCTATTTCTGCAGCGTTGTGATCCATTTTATGAGGTCTCCTATCACTTATCACCTTGAAGCATGTTTTGGACCTTACTGAGGCCGTACCCTTCCAATATAGTCAGTGCCTTATCGTCAAGCAGGCCAAATCTTTCCAGGGTTGAAGGAAGAGGAACAGCATCCTGTGTATAGCCCTTTTTCCTGTAAACAGCGTCACAAAGCTTTTCATAGGCCTCCTGCCGGAGCCTTATAATCATCCGATGTCTGAGCTGAGGATCATCCGGGATCCCGTCTTCTCCTAATTGCTCCTTTAGCCATGAGTCATAGTACTCAGCACGGGCCTCATATTCGTTGAAATATGCTGGACCCATTGCCCTGAGTGGAATCTGATCGCTGGATCTCGTGCCCTTGCCATGACGAAGGTTGATCAGTTTTTGTAAAAGCTGCAGTCTCTCACTATCATCCAGTATATCGTGCAAGGTTTTTTGGCTACCTACAGTGGCATTCAGATATGTAACATAATATTCCAGGGTGGGCAGGTTTTGCGAAGGGGTATCGGTACTGGCTGCATCTGGATGCCTTACATCAATCCAGGGCAGCTTACATAATCCCACTGCGTTGAACCAGGTTCTGATCAAGGGGAACCATTTCAGTGCTGAGGCCTTCATCTCGAATGAGGGTATTTCTTTGCGGAGCTGATCAATGGAGATGAGCCAGGCCTCATCATGCTGGGGCCCCTTGAGGGCAAATCCGTATCCTCCCTGTTGAGCAAGAGACTCCTTGGTGACATACATCGAAAATTCAAGGCCTTTAGTTTCCATTCCAAACTTATGGAGCTCCTCCAGTACCCTTTCTTTTCTTATACCCGTCTTGGTTGAGTATCTCTGCGCTACCCAAATCTTGACCCGCATAATTCCCTGGCCACATATCTTTCCGAGTCCTTCTCCCCTAGCTGTCTCATGGAGAAGCCTGTCAACACCATCCAAGTTACCCCAGGATAAATCGTAGCCTGTATCCTCATCGGAAAGATATCCCCTTTGGATGCACTCCATGAGAAACGCCGTTGTTACTCCCATGGATATGGTATCCAACCCGTATTCATCACAGTACCAGTTGAACTCTTGGACAAATTGGGGATTGAATATGCCCATACAGGTAACAGCCCCTAGAGTTTCATATTCGGGGCCATCAACACTTACCTTTCTACCGGAATACGGTCCCCTTGTCAGTTTCACATTCTCGGCCCCTTTGGCGCAGGCCAAATTGCAGCCATAATAGCAGCCGTCAGGTATGTTTTTGCTAAAGTAGTGATCCAGGAATACATTCGCATAGAGAGCAGGGGAATTCGGATGGTTTCCATATTGGTAGTTATCTACTGGCAGGATGTGAAACTCGTTCATAATCTCAACCAAACCGGCAGTACCCCACGCTGAGAGCCGGAGCTGCTGAGGGTCCATTTTACTTATCACCTTTTTCAGACTGGACCCTGCCTGCCAGACCGCTTGTTTATCCACAGGGTTATTTGCCTTAACCCTATCTAGGTTAGAGCGTACTATTACTGCCCTCAACCCCTTATATCTCATAACCGTGCCGGTGCCCCCTCTGCCGGCCTGTTTGGAACGGATCCGGTTTCTCCTCTTATCATAAAAGATGCTGTTTATGATTCCAAATCTCGCATGACGAGCTCCAATCCCCGTCGTTACTGCTGCTATATTTTCATTCGGTTTACCCTTGTTAAACCATTCGATAAGGTTATTCCCGTAGGAGAGACTTCCTTGATCAATCTCTGCTTCAAAAGCAGGGGCTTCAAGGATATCTATGGAGCCCCTGTCCCCATCCACTATGAGCACGACGTCTTCTTTTGCGATACCGGAAATTGCCAGTGCATCGAAGCCGCAACGCTTTAATATCGGTCCAAAATGCCCTCCAATATTAGAATCAATAAAGGTATCCGTCAAAGGGGATATGGTGCCCACAATGAACTTACCAGTGCCGGGAAATCTAGGTTCGTTGCCCAGTGGCCCGCTGGCCATAACCAGGATATTTTCCTGACTGTCATACCTGGTTTCCCCTGAGGTCCCATCCCAGATGAGTTTCAAGGCATAACCCCTTCCGCCAATGTATTTTTCTTTGAAATCGGATCGAACTCCACCTATTGAGATAGTACAGGAGTTCAAGTTGACATGGAGAATCCTATCTGTATATCCTCCTTGAATTGAGGCAGGTTTGTATTTCACCGACGTAAAGATTTTCATATTCAAGCCCTTTCAAAGATTTTTGAACTGCCGCTAGCTTATCCCCCTACGCAAGGTGGCTTTGCCAGACCTTGACTACAGAAAAAGGCGGTAATTGTCAAGTAATTTCAAATGATTCCGACTGAATAAAACCGCTCGTTTGGTGACAGAGGTCTTATTACGTTGAATTTTTTGTCTCAAAGAATTATTATACTTTCTGCCTCCTAGATGACATAGTCATTATATACCTCAGATACTCTAACGAGCTCCTCGAGCATAGAGGGGCTTAGTAAGATAAACATTAAAGGCCAAATATTCCATGAAATCGGTTCTAATCACAGGCGGTGCAGGCTACATTGGAAGTCACGTGGTAAAACTTTTGGGTGAGAAGACAGATTATGACATCACTGTGATTGACAATCTCTCCACCGGAAAAAGGGGGGCAGTTCTCTATGGGGATCTCATAGTGGAGGACTTATCGAATTCTGATAGGATTTCCGAGATTCTTTCAAGAAAAAGATTTGACGCTATTATTCACTTTGCTGCCTCGATTATCGTGCCTGAATCGGTGAGTAATCCCGTAAAATACTACTCAAACAACACCATGAATACTATCAGACTGATTGGATATGCGCTTGAATACAAGGTTAACTATTTTATCTTTTCTTCCACAGCCGCAGTTTATGGTTTCCCTGATGAGATCCCCATAAGAGAAACAACAGCGGGCAATCCTATCAATCCCTATGGGATGAGCAAGTTTATGAGCGAAAGGGTCTTGATTGATGCTGCCCAGGCTCACAAGGGTCTCAAATACATTATATTACGATACTTTAATGTTGCTGGTGCCTCATCTGATGGGAAGCTAGGCCAGAATTTTCCCCAGGCTACGCACCTCATAAAAAAGGCAGCTCAAACAGTTATCGGCCAGAGGGAGTATTTAGAGATTTATGGAACGGATTATGATACAGCCGACGGAACAGGGGTA
>CP070704.1:496177-500037 GCA_020349945.1 Deltaproteobacteria bacterium | reverse complement strand
GTTATAGCCGCGGGGACGGTGGTAACGGAGAACAAGACAATACCGCCGCGGTCTCTTGTTATGGGTATTCCTGGCAAAATCGTGAGACAAATAAGTGATGACAACATACGGGGAATAAAAGATGCGGCCCAGGAATATCTACGCCTTGCAGAGTCACATTACGAGGGACACTATAAGAAAATCCGATAAGCCCGGTTTTTTCAAGAAAGGTGGATTGGGGGATTCTCCTAAAATTCGTATATAGAGGCTCACCCATAAGGGTCTGTCTCTATAATGTAGCCCCTTCGCTCCATCTCCATTACAGGGACTTGATCACAACAACCAATGAGTCCGCTCTGAAATCCTCGTCCAACGATGAGCTTTGTTTTGCTCCCACATGAGCTGTGCTGTACTGACTTTTCAGCCGTATTTCCTGCATAAAAAATGCTTTGTTCATGAGCCCCTGGTTTACAAATAGTAAGTTTCAGATAGTGGAATTGTGGGGATCAGATAAATTTCGCATATTTTGGTTTAAACATCGGACTATCTGAGCATCCTTTCAGAACTTTATCAGTCAATCCTTGAGGCAGGGAACCTTTCAGTTCAACCAATCCTCTTTCGTACCTTTTCCTTAACTTCCCGATTTCGAATGAATAGGCCTTATGGCAGTTAATATAGCAATCCCTGTCAAAACACTGGCATTCGCCTGATCTCACGAATATATAACCCCTCTCAAGATGGCTTTGTCTGTCAATTACGCTCTTAACCCTCTCGGTATTGGTGGTGCTTGTGAGTAAAAGGAGAAAGCCATCTTTTAAAGGATTAATATTAAGGACTATGAAGTAATGGGGTTTGCCGGGGAATTCAGGGTGGGAAAATCTGATTACATTTCCTCGGCGTAGTTGACTTATAAAAACCTGCGGGGGAAATAAAATCATCTAAGGATAGCATTAACCTCCATATCCTCTTTAAAAAAACTGATGGCAGCCTTTTTCGTTTCCTTTGTAACCTCGGAGATATAGTCGTTTGCTGAGTCTTCAAAGAAGTCAATGATATCCATGCTAACACGGCTCCTTAATTTTAATTCATTTTCATGCCTTCTCCATTCATAACCTCTGTGAGTTAATTTGATGAGGTCAGAATCTCTAAAATTGCCGAACCGCTCCAATACGAAATCCAGGGCTTCAATGTCTGTTTGTGATAGCTCATCGTAGTCTGCTTCTCTTATCGATCTAATATCGTGCCCTTCTTTGCTTATAAAAGTAGAGGCATAGTCTCGCTCTTCCGATCCCAAAAAATCACTGAGATCTGCAATGTCCTTGACGCCCGATTGCACGGGGCCTAGTTTCATTGCGATATACTGATCTCCGGTTACCAGCCTTCCGTATTTCCTTAAGTGATATTTATCTGCTAGGTATATTAATTTTATCGCCTTAAGCTTATTTATCGTACCCCCCAACTCCCTTGCTAAGTAATTCAAAACCTGGGTGACTTTCCTGAAATCGAAATCATTCATCATAGTTTTGCCCTTTCTTATCTAACTGAAGGCTAAGTTCGAAAAAGCTCCATCTATAGTTAATCTTCAGACAAAAAAGCCATGTGCTGCCTCTCAGATAGATATGTTTTCCCGCGTGGCAACCATGGCAAAAATCCCCACCTATTATTTTTTTACTCTTACTATATTTTATGAAATTTTCACAAATTATCTCAGATGTCAATATTTTTCTCTCCCCTGGTCAGTCAGTAATATAATTATCGGCACATTTTTCTTCTGCCCCTTATAATCTCTTACTCCTTCCCTTTACTCCCACCCGCACCATTTTCTAAGGAAACAGGAAGGCTTGAGGTCACGACCAGATGGATCGAAGTCCACGTTTCCAGGTGTGTGTCTTGACATCTTAGCTTTGACATGCTAACAACGCTTTCCATCATCTGATGCCTTGATAGGGGAATGCGGGGATCTGATCATACTATTCGTTTCGAGGGCTTTGAGGGCCTTTTCTCATATTGGCTCAAGTCCCCGTCGCCACTAACATGGGACTGCATCTTCGTTTTGCCTCCCTGGCTGGAAGTCTGGTGGCGGGAGTTTGCCCCTAAATACGGCATGTATTTATGCGCAATAAAACAAAGAGGTACCATCATTGGGTTCGCCCCCCTTGTCTTAAAAGATAAAGAGGCTTGGTTCATGGGGAGCGCTGATGTTTGTGACTATTTAGACTTTGTCATCAGCCCGGGAGATGAGCGCCATTTTTTCAATATCCTTCTTGACGATTTGAGGCAGAAAGGCATCAGACGTTTATACTTGAAGCCTTTGAGGCCTGACTCTACAGTACTCACTCATCTTGTGCACGTTGCAAATGAGCGGGGATATAAAGTCTCCTGCAAGGTAGAGGATGTCTCTGTGGAGCTGGATTTACCTCCTACTTGGGAGGAATACCTAGGAATGTTGAACCAGAAGCAGCGGCATGAGGTTAGACGCAAGCTAAGAAGACTGCGAGAAAAAGGCACGGTACATTACCGACATATTGAAGATAGCGAGGCGGTCATGGATGCCATTGACCTATTTCTGAAGTTTTTTCGAGAAAGCAAGAAGGACAAGGAGATATTTCTGACCACCAAAAGGAAATCTTTCTTCAGATCACTGGCAAAGGCCATGGCCCAAATACACCTCCTGAGAATCGGTATTCTGGAGCTTGATACCCAACCCGTAGCTGTAGTCATCTGCTTTGATTATAATAACACCATGTATCTTTATAACAATGGCTATGACCCTCAATATAGCTCCCTGAGCGTTGGCCTCATTTCCAAAATCCTGTGTATCAAAGATAGCATCGAGACGGGCAGGGAAAAATTTGACTTCCTCAAAGGGGCAGAGCAGTACAAATATCGCCTCGGAGGAAAAGAAATCCCCCTTCACTGTTGTCAGATAGTTTTTGGGTGAGCACAATAAAAAAGGTTGAAACGGCGTCTGCCACCACAGGAGGCTCGGAATCAAGAATGCACCTGAACATAGCCATGATCAGTGTTCACAGTTGCCCTCTGGGCAAGCTGGGAGGGAAAAATACAGGAGGTATGAGCGTCTATATCAGAGAACTTGCCTCAGAACTAGGAAAGCGAGGACACCGAGTTGACGTCTATACCCGCGGCCACGAGCCAGTGCACGATCAGATTGTAGAACTGGCTAAAAATGCCCGGCTTATCCATCTCAAAGCAGGGCAAGAGGAGGAAATGGACAAGCTGGCCATTTATCCGCATCTTTCCGAATTCGCCTGTGAACTTGAAAATTTCAGGAAACGCAATGGGCTTTATTATGATCTGATACATAGCCACTACTGGCTGTCCGGTTGGGTTGGAAAATGTATACAGCGCGGGTGGGATATCCCCCATCTTACAACGTTACACACCTTGGGCGCGGTAAAGAACGCAATCGGTATAGGCACCAATGAACCAGATCTCCGTATCAATTGTGAAAAAGCGTTGATCAAGGATTGTCACCGCATTATTGCCCCCACCGAGAGAGAAAAAGAATATCTCATCCACTATTACGATACCTCACCGGAGCTCATCAGCGTCATCCCCTGCGGTGTAAATCTGGATTTATTCCGATGCTTCGAAAAAGAAATCGCGCGGAGGCACCTTGGCTTGGACGGCGAGGGAATTATCCTCTTTGTGGGCCGTATTGTTCCCTTAAAGGGCGTGGACAAGTTGCTGATGGCCATGCCCTACCTGGAAGGGAGACAAAGGCCTAAGATGATTGTGATCGGCGGCGATGAACACTGCCAGGATGAACTGGAGAGGCTCAAAAGCCTGTCAAAGAGCTTACAGATCCACGATTCAGTTACCTTTCATGGCCTGGTAAGGCAGGAGAAGTTGCCCTACTT
>CP070704.1:481193-496077 GCA_020349945.1 Deltaproteobacteria bacterium | reverse complement strand
GTTCAACCGAATGGGAGGCCATGCAGATGTGGAAAAAGAGGGTGTCTTGAGGCATATTCATCTGGCACTGCAGTTTCGACGATCTATAGGGAGGCCAACCAGAATGAGCAGATTGATAATCGACTCAATCCAGTCCAGATATATGAGAGGGCAGTTGGTGGTGATAAACGCGCATTGGGTGTGTTTAACACCCTTGGAGTGCATCTGGGCATTGCCATAGCCAATTTAGTGAATGTGCTGAGCACCCATCATTATATTATTGCCGGTGGAGTGAGTCATGCCTGGGAACTGTTTTTTGATCCATTAGAAGAGGCCCTGGAGGCCAATTTATTTAATCCCCACAAGGGCAGGGTTAAGGTGTTTCGAGGCCAATTGGGGGATAAGGCAGGAGTGCTAGGTGTGGCGCGTATGGCTAGAGATTATCTAAAAACAAAGAGTCAATCACTCGGGAAGGAATAGCTGCCTGGTGAAGCATCAGTGGATGATAAACCCAGCGTAACCTACAACATAGCTATAATCTCCGCTGACATCTCCTGATGTGGCATAGGCTACTAAGCGTGCCTTAACTGCACCCAGTTCCTTGGCCGCTACTATAGTTATTGTCGTTGGTATTACGCCGCACATAGATATGTTATTGCTGTTAACTGTGTCCAGAAGGCCGGCTGGATCTAGGGCGAGGACCCTATCTATGGCTAACTGGTCCTTTTGCTTGGCGCTCTCTTGAGATTCATAGTGAGTCATGTCCGTGCTTGCTATGATGACGACAGGCTTACCATATCTCTTTATGGCCCTGGCTATGGCCATGCCTATTTCCTCACATGTTTCAAAGTCAGCCCTGCCAAGAACAACAGGAACAAATTCAGCGTCAGGTTGAATGTATTGAATAAATGGTAATTGAACCTCCACAGAGTGCTCTTGTATATGGGCCTGATTATCGGCCCTTAACCACCTGGATTCTTCAATCATAAGAGTGGACAGTTTTTCATTTATGGTAATTTCACCCCCTGGCATGTCCCATTTCCCCCGTGGCATAACGGCATATGGGGACCCAACGCCGTGGTGATTAGGGCCCATAACTATTACATCCTTCGTAATCTCTGCTTGAGAGTAAACGGCTCCGGCGATATTACCCGAGTATATGTAACCGGCATGAGGAGATACCAAGGCCAGCACCCTTTCCTTTTTTTGGACCTCTTTAATCCTCCCGGAAACATCCTTTTTAAGCTCCGTTTCACTTCCCGGATAAAATTGATTGGCTACTGCTGGTTGGCGTATCATCTTGATCACCTCGCTATTGTTTATTAGTTAGTGGTTACGAAGCCTTGCATAACCTGGCCTCCCTTTTACCGAGGTCTCTGGCCCCTCGGAACGCGGATGTCGTTAGAAGGAGCACCTTGCTGACTTATAGCTATAACCCGTTACTTTCAGGAAATCAAGGCTAGCCTCAAAGTATTCAGGGCTATAGTAGCACCCCTGCTCTGAAGGGTAGGGATATTGCCACCCATTTTCCAGTTATAGGTTCTCTTGATATTTTCACCAGAAACTATTACGTGGGCATTCACCTCATAGCCCTTTTCAGTTCTGTCCAGTGTTCCTAAAAGGGCTAAACCGATTGAACTATTTCCCTGATTTCTTATTTTCTTGGCCAGGGCCTCAGCTGTTCCGCTAGTAATAGCATGAGCTTCATTATCCAAAAAAGAGAGAATCTGTTCCCTTTTTCCCAGTCCAATACTTTGATTGACCGGGGATAATGGAGACCTTCTTAGCCTTACTGTTAGCTCCCCTCCTGAAAAGGTCTCTATAAGGCTTAGGGTATCTCCTCTTTTATTAAGAAGGTCTGTGACCACCGCCTCGAGGGTATCATCATCAACACCATATATATTAGTTCCAAGGCGTGATCTGATTTCCTGTTCGATTGGCCGGATAAGATCCCCGGCCTCCCTGGGGCTTTTGGCATAGGCCGTTATCCTGATGCTTATATCACCTGGTGAGGCTAAAATACCAACACTTGGATTGGTATTGCTGTTAATAAGGTCCTTTATCTGGGCATCTACCTTACTTTCCCCTATACCGGTTACCTTCAGGATCCTGGAGGTAATCAATTCCTGATTAAGGTTGAAATGCCTCTTCAAGTAGGGGAGTACCTGCTTGTTTAGCATGTATTCGAGCTCAATTGGTACGCCGGGAAGGGCAATGATGAACCCTGATCCTTTCTCTGTAATAAACCCCGGAGCTGTTCCTATCTCATTGGGAATTGGGACGGCTCCATCAGGTATAAGGGCTTGTTTTTTGTTGTTTTCTGGCATCCTATAACCAAGGCGGTCAAAAGTTGACTGGATCTGATCCATCAATTCCCCTTTGAAGGTAAGTGGCGTATCTACCAGGTCAGCTATGACCTCTCTTGTCAGGTCATCCTCTGTGGGCCCAATGCCGCCTGTAGTTATGACGAGATCGGCTCTCTTCACTGCCCGGCAAAGGACATCCTTTATTTGAGTATAGTTGTCTCCTACAGTAGTGTGGAAGGCAATATTGAGCCCGATGAGATTGAGCCTTCGAGCGAGATAGGATGCATTGGTGTCTATTATATGGCCAAGTAAAAGTTCACTTCCTATAGTTACTATTTCACAATTCAAGGAGTATCCTCAAAGATAAAGGTAAGCGACTCATGAACCGCTTATTTTCATAATATCATATCATCACCGACAATTAAACCACTACTCCTTGGGATAGGGTTTGATATAAGATAACGTCACGTAAGGACACGTTTAGAGGACATATGTGTTGTGGATCTTACTGCCTTTCTATTCAACGATTCAGATGGAGGCAAGAGAAGAAATTTTCTTGACAAAAGGAGGTGCTGGATATAAAAGCAAGTTTTAATTATCTGACGGGGCCTATAGTTCCTTGCTCATTCATTGTAGCTTTTGCCCTTAAATGAAAATCGATTTGACAAATATTCCTCCAGAGGGTAAAGGGCTAGATTTCAGTCTTACACCAGATTGGTGGAAATCTGATCTTGATGAGGATCGGATCATGGGGCTTGAAGGCCCCCTTTCTGCTTGGATTAAGCTATACCCGGCCGGCAAAAAGATTGTAGTTGAAGGGTCTTTATCTGCCAGGCTGCTTTTGAGATGTGACAGATGCCTTGAACTCTATGGCTGGGATTTATCAACAGATTTTAGGCTATATTTACTGATGTCGCCCTTTAGAGGGGAACTGGAGGTTGAATTATCAGAGGATGATCTTAATCTCGATTTCATCGATGGTAAATTTTTGGACTCTGATCAGATAATAAAAGAGCAAATTATTCTCAGTGTGCCCATGAAGACTCTTTGTACTCCAAAGTGTAAGGGACTTTGCCCTATGTGTGGATGTAATTTGAATATGACAAGGTGTTCATGTTCCTCAAGATATGAAACATCTTCTTATCAATAATTGTGATTACATTTAACTATGCCTGTACCTAAGAAGAAAAAATCAAGATCACGAAGGGATATGAGGAGATCTCATCATCACCTAAAAATGCCCAGCATCTCATTTTGTCCTCAATGTCACGAACCTGTCCTATCCCATCATGTGTGCCTGAATTGCGGTTCCTATAAGGGTAAAACAGTGACCAAGAAAGAAGAGGGTTAATTTGAATATAGCTGTAGATGCAATGGGAGGAGACCATGCCCCTGGAGTGATTGTTCAGGGTGCCCTTTGGGCACAGTCTGAATTGGGAGCGAATATTACATTAGTAGGAGATCAAAACCTCCTTGGCGACGAACTAAGCAAAAGGGAAAAAGCCGGTAATAGCATCCAGGTTTATCATTGCTCACAGATGGTGACAATGGATGAATCACCTTTAAGGGTTTTGCGACAGAAGAAGGACGCCTCTATCATGGTGGCCTTTGATCTTGTAAGAAGAGGCAAGGCTGAGGCAGTTGTCAGTGCTGGAAATAGCGGCGCAACCATAGGGGCTGCTGTCCTTGCTCTTGGAAGGATAAGAGGCGTGGAAAGACCGGCCTTAGCTGGGATCTTTCCTGGAGCAAAGGGAGGTGTTGTCTTGATTGATATTGGAGCTAATGTTGACACCACGCCCAAACAACTCTTTGAATTCGCGATTATGGGCGATATTTTTACCCGTTCACTCCTCAATGTCGATAATCCAAAGGTTGGAATATTGAATATTGGGGAAGAGGGAGGTAAGGGCAATGAACAGGTTAGGGTAGCACACGATTTATTTAAAAAGGGCCCGTTTGATTTTGTTGGGAATGTTGAAGGAAGGGATATCTTTTCTGGAGATGTACAGGTAATCGTTAGCGATGGATTTGTAGGGAACGTAGCGGTTAAATTGACAGAAGGAATGGCAGAGACTATGGGTATCATGTTTGAAAGAGAGATGTCCCGGAGCTTAGTTTCTAGGCTTGGTTTCTGGCTTAGTAGAAGCGCATTTGAAGACTTTAAAAGGAATCTTGATTATGCAGAGTATGGTGGAGCCCTTCTTTTAGGGGTTAGGGGTGTCGGAGTTGTATGTCACGGCAGTTCTTCTCCTAAGGCTATAAAGAATGCGATTAAAGCATCTATAGGTTTTGTCAATAACCATATTCAAGATCGACTGGAAGAAGGGCTGGCTAAATTTCAATAAAAAGGCCTTTAACGCGGCTGATGCCGTGTAACTAAAAAGGGGGAAATTGGCTGAATCAAAAAGAACCGTAGTCATAACTGGGGGTTCTAGGGGAATTGGCCGGGCAGTTTGCCTCAGGTTTGCCAGAGAACCTGCAAGGATCATATTTGTTCACTATGACCCCGATGACTTGAAAGCTAATGAGACATTAGGGGTTCTTCATAAGATGGATGTGGAGGTAAAAGCAAAGAAGCTCGATATTTCTTCCTTTGGGGCTGTTGAGGAATTTTTTCAGGAAGTAGTAAGAGAGTTTCAAAGGGTGGATGTATTGGTTAATAATGCCGGTATAACAGGGGACGCATTTCTGATGAGGATGTCTGAAGATCAATGGGACGAAGTGCTTAGCGTTAACCTTAAGGGTGTCTTTAATTGTACTAGGGCAGCAATTCGGTCGATGATAAAAGAGAGAAGCGGAAGAATTATAAATATCTCATCCGTAGTTGGACAGATTGGAAATATTGGCCAATCCAACTATGCAGCCTCCAAGGCAGGCATAATTGGTTTCACTAAGAGTGTTGCAAGGGAATTGGCTACTAGAGGTATTACCGTTAATGCTGTGGCACCAGGTTTTATTAATACAGAGATGACAGAAAAACTCCCCGATAAGGCAAGGGAAACCTTCTTGGCCCAGATTCCCATGGGTAGGATTGGCGAACCTGATGAGGTAGCCGAAACAGTTTATTGGTTGGCTTCCGTCAGTGCAAATTATATTACGGGACAGGTTATTCACGTAAATGGTGGTCTATATATGTGAGCTTATTTAACAAACAATTTATGGAGGTAAATACCTATGTCGGTTGAGGAGAAGGTAAAAAAGATTATTTGTGAGCAGCTGGAGGTTGGTGAAGAGGACGTGGTTCCTGAGGCATCATTCGTGGATGATTTGGGTGCGGACTCCCTCGATCAGGTAGAATTGATTATGGCCATGGAAGAGGAATTTGGTATCTCTATTTCTGACGAGGAGGCCGAAAAGATTATTACTGTTCGGGACGCTATTGAATATATTAAAAAGAATAAAAAGTAGCCCTCATTTCGATGATTAAGGAGAATACTAAGATGGCCAGGAGGGTTGTCATTACGGGGTTAGGTATGGTTACGCCCCTTGGTATTGGAGTAGAGGAAAATTGGGAGGCTGTCTCTAAAGGCAAATCCGGAATAGGTCCTATCACCAAATTTGATGCATCTTCATTCCCTTGCCAGATTGCCGGTGAGGTCAAGAATTTTAGGTCAGAGGATTTTCTTGCCTCAAAGCATGCTAAGCATCTTGATATCTTCATTCACTATGCCATAGCCTCGGCCCGAATGGCTATTGAGGATTCGGGGCTCAAGATAACATCCGAAAACGGCCATCGGGTAGGGTGTGTAACGGGTTCTGGCATGGGTGGATTGAGCACCATTGAATTTTACCATAAGGTTCTTTTAGAAAAGGGGCCAAGAAGGATAAGCCCCTTTTTTATTCCCAGTATAATTGCCAATATGGCCCCAGGCCAGATATCTATCGAGTTCGGGGCCAGGGGCCCAAATTCCTCAATAGAAACGGCATGTGCCGCCAGTTCTCATGCCATTGGTGAGTCATTCAAGATAATTCAGCGGAGGGCGGCCGAGGTGATGATAACTGGTGGAACAGAGGCGGTCTTAACCCCTTTGGCCTTGGGAGGATTTACCTCTATGAGGTCGCTTTCAACAAGAAATGACGAGCCAGAGAAGGCATCAAGGCCCTTTGATAGAGAAAGGGATGGTTTTATCATGTCAGAAGGTGGTGGTATCATTATTTTAGAAGAATTAAATCACGCGCTTGAAAGGGGCGCGCATATCTACGGCGAGATAAGTGGCTATGGCATGTCCGCAGATGCCTATCATTTCACTGCCCCTGACTCTGAAGGTTTAGGGGCAAGTCTATGTATGGGGGCAGCATTGAAAGATGCGGGATTAGGTCCTGGTGATATTGACTGCATAAATGCACATGGAACGAGTACAAAACTGAATGATATCTCAGAGACAAGGGGAATAAAATCCGTTTTTGGCAATCAGGCATTTCAGATCCCCATAAGCTCTACCAAATCTATGACAGGTCATCTTTTAGGTGGTGCAGGCGTGGTAGAGGCAATATATTCCATTCTAACTATAAGAGATGGCCTTATTCCCCCAACTATCAACTATGAATTTCCAGATCCTGAATGCGATCTTGACTACGTACCAAACAAGGCCAGAAAGGCAAGGGTAGGAACCGTGTTATCCAATTCTTTTGGTTTTGGTGGCACTAATAGCGCATTGGTTTTCAAAGAATTTGTCCCCTAATTGAACGTCTCGAAATTTCCACAACTCATTCGTGGGTGTTTAATGGAAACAACGGGATACTGAGCTCCTCCTCTCCGTTACTTTGTCAAGGACAGGTTCACCCACCATTCCAATATTCCGATTCAGTAGATATGAATAAAATTATTGGATCGGACCATGCAGGCGTTGATTAAAGGGAGCAGATAAGGAAATTTTTGTCCGAGAAAGGTGACCATATTGTCGAAAACTCCTTTGCACCTGATCTTGGGGGATTCATTGTCAAGACCTTCCTGGCCAGAATATTTTATGTCCATTGCAGAGCTGGTAGCCACTAGGTCAACCTGCCTGAGAAGGAAGGTTGGCGCGGTGTTGGTCAAAGATAAGAGAATCTTGGCAACAGGTTATAATGGTGCCCCAACTGGTATAAGGCACTGTAAGGATACTGGCTGTCTGAGGGAGACACTAAAGGTAAAGCCTGGGGAAAGGCATGAGCTCTGCCGAGGCCTTCATGCCGAACAGAATGTAATTATACAGGCAGCCTATTATGGAGCTATGACTCAAGGAACAACCCTTTACTCTACCCACATGCCATGTATCATTTGCTCAAAGATGCTGATTAACGCTGGGGTACAGAAAATCTTTTTTTTGGATGGTTATCCAGATCCTCTGGCAGATGAGATGCTGTCTGAGGCAAATATAGAACTAGCGAGGTTAGCGATATGAAGTGTCCATTTTGTGGGGAAATGAAGAATAAGGTCATTGATTCCAGGCTCAGCAAAGATGGCAGATTGATAAGGAGGAGGAGAGAGTGCCTTAGTTGTGAGAAGCGTTTTACCACTTATGAAAAGGTTGAGGCTGTTTTGCCTCTGGTGGTAAAGAAGGATGGAAGGAGGGAACCTTTCAATCATGAAAAGATCAGGGCAGGCATTCAGAAGGCCTGTCAGAAGAGGCCAATAAGTATTAATACGATTGATGATTTTGTCGATTCCCTAGGTCAGCTATTTCAGGAAAGTGGCCATAGGGAGATAAAGAGTTCTGATATAGGGGAAAGGGTGATTGAAAAACTAAAAGAATGGGATGATGTGGCCTATGTCAGGTTTGCATCTGTTTACCGGCAATTCAAGGATATAAATGAGTTCATGATCGAATTGAAAGAACTGCTTAATGAAAGACAAGGGGAAGATAGATAGCGGGGCAAAAGAGGCAATGGATGTTGATGAAATATTTATGAAACACGTGCTCCGTCTGGCAAAAAGAGGCCTGGGCTTGACCTCTCCAAATCCTTTAGTAGGTGCCCTTTTAGTTAAAGATGACCATATTATTAGCTCTGGATATCATAAAAAGGCCGGGGCCCCACATGCTGAAATAGAGGCCTTAACCAAGGCAGGTGAAAGGGCAAAGGGATCCGCCCTATATGTTAATCTGGAGCCCTGTAACCACTATGGGAGAACTGCACCCTGTACAAAGGCCATATTAGACTACGGCGTCAAGAGGGTTGTGGTGGGTATGGCTGATCCTAACCCAGGTGTTTCTGGTGGCGGATGCGAGTTTCTTCGCTCTCAGGGGGTAGAGGTGAAATGCGGTGCACTAGAAGAAGAATGTACAAGGTTAAACGAGGTTTACATAAAGTTTGTCACAAAAGGTAAACCCTTTGTGATTTTGAAGGCGGCTCTCACCCTTGATGGATGGATAGCTACACAAAAAGGTAACTCAAAGTGGATCACAAATGAAAAATCAAGGAGATTTGTGCATACCTTGAGGAAAAGAGTGGATGCTATTATGGTTGGAGTAGAAACTATTATAGCAGATGATCCCCTATTGATGCCTTATCTGATAAGAAGATCAAATCGAGGTCCTGTTAGGGTTATAGCGGATACAAATCTAAGGATTCCTGCAGATAGCAGGGTGCTTAATAGGGGAACATCGGCCTTGACCATAATAGCTGCAGGCAGTAATGTAAGCAGTACAAAGAGAAAAAGGGTTGAAGGGCTGGGGGCCATGGTAATCAGCTGCAAGGTGAAAGAGGGGCGGATTGATCTGTCTGACTTACTGGATAAGCTAGCAGGGATGTCAGTAACCTCTGTTCTCGTAGAGGGCGGGGGGACCGTATTCGGTTCAATCATAAGGCAGCGACTTGCTGACAAATTCTATATATTCCTTGCCCCGAAAATCCTGGGTGGCGACAATGGTGTCCCATTCACGAGAGGACCTGGATGTGATATATTAGAAGAGTGCTTGACCCTAAGGCCTTTAATGGTCAGGAGATTTGATGATGATATTGTGATTGAGGCTTATCCTCAGAGGTAACAGATAATGTTTACTGGTATTATTGAAGGGATTGGACAGGCAAGAGGCATTCGGCTAGTCGGTCAAGAGGCTACCTTTATCATAAAAGTCCCCGCCTTCTTTTCTGACTGCCATCCAGGAGATAGCCTTGCAGTTGATGGTGTCTGCTTAAGCATAACCAGCGTAAAAGGAGATCTGTTTACCCTGGATATTTCAGTTGAGACCCTGAAGACAAGCACACTAGGCAACATAAAACAAGGCGGGATGGTAAACCTCGAACGGGCACTTAGACTGTCCGACCGATTAGGTGGACATCTTGTGAGCGGTCATGTGGATGGTACTGGAATAATTGAAAGGATTGAAAGGTTGCAAAGATCATGGATTCTTCAGATTGGTATAGATCAACCCTTAAGCAGGTATTTGATAGAGAAGGGTTCCATTGCGGTAGATGGGATTAGCTTAACCATCAGCAGATGTATGGGGAGCTCCTTTGATGTGACTATTATACCCCAGACGGCGGGTGTGACCACAATTGTAAGCAAAAGGGTTGGCGACAGGGTAAACATCGAAATAGATCTGATTTCCAAATATATAGAGAGATTTCTTTTTCATGATGGCTTAGCTACATCCAAGGAAAGACCCTCAAGTGTTGATAGAGATATGTTGATCAGGCATGGTTTTGGGGGAGGCAATGGGCATATCTGACATAGAGGGTGCCCTGGAAGATTTACACCAGGGTAAGATCATTATCCTGGTGGATGATGAAGACAGGGAAAACGAGGGCGATTTGACCATGGCTGCTGAGAAGGTCACTCCTGAGGCTATTAACTTTATGGCTAAATATGGAAGAGGCCTGATTTGCTTATCCCTCTATCCAGATATTGTTGAAAGGCTGGGTCTTCCACTGATGGTTCATAATAATCGGTCTCGTTTTCAGACCGCCTTTACTGTTTCAGTAGAGGCAAAGAATGGGGTAACTACCGGTATATCCGCTGCTGATAGGGCACATACTATCCTTACAGCTGTGGCCGATGATGCCGTACCTGATGACCTGGTCCAGCCAGGGCATGTTTTTCCCATAAGGGCAAGGAGAGGGGGAGTACTTTTTAGGGCTGGGCAGACCGAGGGTTCTGTAGATCTGGCCAGGCTTGCCGGTCTAAAGCCGGCAGGGGTTATCTGTGAGATAATGAATGAAGATGGCACCATGGCCAGAAGACCCGATCTTGATGACTTTGCTCAGAAACATGGCCTGAGGGTAATTACCATTGCTGACATTATTGCCTACCGTATGAGAAATGAGTCCTTTGTCCATAAGGAGGCAGAAACGGTTTTACCAACCCCGTCTGGTGAATTCAAGGCAATAGCATTTAGCAATGAGCTTGATAACAGTGAGCATCTGGCCTTGGTAAAGGGCGAGATCAATCCTGAGAAAGATATTCTGGTCAGGGTTCATTCGGAATGTTTAACAGGGGATGTCTTTGGTTCTCATAGATGTGATTGTGGAGATCAATTGAAAAGGGCCCTTAAGGTGATTGATCAGAAGGGATTGGGAGTTCTCATCTATCTAAGGCAGGAAGGTAGGGGAATAGGTTTTGCCAATAAGCTTAAGGCCTATGCATTGCAGGATAAGGGTTTAGATACCGTAGAGGCAAATAAAAAGCTCGGTTTTGAGCCCGACTTGAGGGATTATGGGGTAGGTGCCCAGATTCTTGTCGCCCTAGGTGTTAAAAGGATGAAGATAATGACCAACAATCCGAAGAAGATTGTTGGCCTTGAAGGTTATGGCCTGACAGTTACGGGTCGGGTACCTATTGAAATCCCTCCAAGACCTGAAAATGCGCACTACCTTTTAACCAAATGTGAAAAGTTAGGACATATCATGAAAATCAACACTTAGGTTTATAAGGAGGGTGCTTATGCCCAGGCTTATTGAGGGAGAGATTTCAGGCAAGGGGATTACGTTTGCAATTGTCATCAGCCGCTTTAATGAGTTTATAAGCCAGCGTTTATTGGATGGGGCCTTAGATGCCCTGAAAAGGCATGGGGCATCTGATGAGCAGATAAACATTTTTAAGGTGCCTGGTGCCTTTGAAATTCCTTTTATGGCAAAGAGATTGTCCCTGGACAGTCGATTTGACTGTGTGATCTGTCTGGGGGCTGTAATCAGGGGTGCTACCCCGCACTTTGAATACATTAGCACCCAGGTGTCAAGAGGGATAGCCTCTGTTGCCCTTGAAAGCCGGATACCGGTTTCATTTGGAGTGATAACGTGTGACACATTAGAGCAGGCGATAGAAAGGGCTGGGGCAAAGAGTGGAAATAAGGGTTGGGATGCCGCTGTATCAGCTATGGAGATGGTCAATCTGTTTAAGGTCCTTGATTAGGTTATAGCTTGATATAGAAGAGAAAGGCATCTCGCGGGCTCTGTTGGAATGGGAAAGAGAAGGCATTCGAGGGAGCTGGCAATAAAGGTTCTTTTTCATCTTGAGTTTTCAAGTGATGATCCTGCTGTGGCCTTTGATTTAATCTGCGATGACTTTGGGGCACCTGAGGATATTAAGCCCTTTTCTAAGGAACTTGTGTTAGGGGTTTGCGTCCACCTCAAGGACTTAGATAATGTGATAGAAAAGGCCTCAAAGAACTGGAGATTGGAAAGGATAGCAAAGGTTGACCGTTCTATTTTGAGGCTGGCAGCATATGAGCTTTTATACAGGGCTGATATACCGCCCAAGGTTTCCATTAATGAGGCGGTGGATTTGGGAAAAAAATTTGGCACTGAGGAATCAGGTGCATTTATCAACGGTGTATTGGATAAGATTTACAGTACCTTGATGAGCGATAAAAAATCCTTACATATTTGACCCTACATTGATGCAACTAAAGGATGAAACTGGATTTAAGACTATCTCACAGAGACTTAGATCAGCTATGGTGTCAGGCCGTGGTTGCCTTCCTATTTGAAGGCGACCCCCTTCTTACAGGATACCTTTCCAGGCTCAATGAAAAGTTAGACGGTTCCCTCACCCCTTTAACAGATAGACATTTCCTTACAGGAAAACGAAACGAGCTCTTGCTCATTCCCTCTCAGGAAAGGATTAAGGCCGATAAGTTGTTACTTGTTGGCTTAGGGCCGGTCAGCAGTTATTCATCCGAGAGCCTCTTGGATGTTATCAGGAGAGTATCATCAACCCTTGAGGGGCTTAAATTAAATGAATTCGGGATCACGGTCCCCTGGGGCAAAGAGATGCAGACAGATTACCTGGAATTGATAAAATCCATTATCGGTGATCTAATTGACTGCTATTTTATGAGTAAAGGGGATGCGGTTGATTTTTCATTAAGGGTTATTCTTTCCATTGAGAAACAGTTTTTTCCTGACTTACAATCGTTAGAACAGGAGTTAAGGATATATCTCAACCCTATTATTGATTACTCTATACTAATTGAGAGCAGCAGAGGTTACTAAATGAAACGATATGACCCTCAAGCAGTTGAGCTCAAGTGGCAGTCATTTTGGGAAAAGAGAGGTTACTTTGAGGTTACTGAGGATAAAACAAGGCAAAAGTACTATTTGCTTGAGATGTTTCCATATCCCTCTGGCAAGATACATATGGGGCATGTCAGAAATTATGCTATTGGGGATGTAGTTTCAAGATACAAGCGGATGAGGGGATTTAATGTCCTTCATCCAATGGGCTGGGATGCCTTTGGTATGCCAGCTGAGAACGCTGCTATTGAGAATAATACGCACCCGGCCAAATGGACATACGAGAACATAGACTACATGAGGACCCAGCTACAGAGGATGGGGTTTAGCTATGATTGGGATCGGGAATTGGCTACCTGTAGGGCTGAATATTATCGCTGGGAGCAACTTGTGTTTCTCAAGATGTTTAAGAAAGGCCTGGCCTATAAAAAGAAGACCTATGTTAACTGGTGTGATCAATGTCAGACAGTATTGGCCAATGAACAGGTTGTGGATGGTTGCTGCTGGAGACATCTTGATCAGGAGGTTGTCCTGAAGGAGATGGATAGCTGGTTTCTCAAAATTACGGATTATGCCAAGGAATTGCTTGAGTACTGCGATAGGCTCCCAGGTTGGCCAGAGAAGGTCCTCACCATGCAGAAGAACTGGATAGGAGAGAGTCATGGAGCCATTATAAGGTTTCCTATAGTTGACTCCGATCATGTCATCGAGGTCTTTACAACCAGACAGGACACGGTTTTTGGAGCAACCTTTCTTTGCTTTGCCCCAGAGCATCCGCTTGTCCATGAATTAACAAAGGGCAGTGACAAACAAAAAGAGGTGGAAGAATTTGTTGAAAGGACCCTCAAGGTAGACACCTTTATGAGGACAGCTGATTTTACAGTCAAGGAGGGGGTATTTACAGGAAGGTATTGCCTGAATCCTATGACAAGGGAACAGATGCCTATCTGTGTGGCCAATTTTGTCCTCTTTGAATATGGAACAGGTGCGATTATGGCAGTCCCTACGCATGATCAAAGGGATTTTGAATTTGCCAAGAAGTATGGTCTGCCCCTTAAGATTGTCATAAAACCAAAGGATAAAGAGCTGACTGAGGAGGAGATGACCGAGGCCTATGTTGATGAAGGAATTCTCGTGAACTCCGGTCCATTTAATGGGATGCAAAATATGGAGGCCTTGGATAGCATAGCTGACTATCTGGAATCAAACGATATGGGCTATAAAACGGTAAATTTCCGTCTGAAAGACTGGGGGATTAGCAGACAGAGATACTGGGGTGCGCCCATACCTATTGTTTATTGCCCAAAATGTGGCATAGTTCCGGTCCCTGAGGATCAACTTCCCGTGTTGCTCCCCCTTGATCTCGATCTCAAAGAGGGGGGAAGATCACCGCTTCCACATGAGGCCTCTTTTTATGAGACGAAATGCCCTCAGTGTAGGGAACTGGCAAGAAGAGAGACAGATACCATGGATACCTTTGTGGAATCATCGTGGTACTTTGATAGATTTGCATCTCCCAGATATGAGAATGGACCGTTTGATAAGGAGAAGATTACCTATTGGATGCCTGTGGATCAATACATAGGCGGTATTGAGCATGCTATATTGCACCTGCTTTATGCCCGCTTCTACACAAAGGTCCTCAGGGATATGGGATATCTCAGGATAGATGAGCCTTTTACCAATCTCCTGACCCAGGGCATGGTATGCAAGGAGACCTTTAAGTGTCCAGAACATGACTATCTTTACCCCGAGGAGGTAAAGGAAAGCACCTGTATCCACTGCGGTAAGCAGATAGAGATCGGAAGTTCCGTCAAGATGTCCAAGTCGACAAAAAATGTGATTGATCCCCAGGAACTTATTGATCGATATGGTGCAGACACAGTCAGGATGTTCTGTTTGTTTGCATCCCCCCCTGAGAGGGATCTTGAATGGAGTGATGAGGGTGTTGAGGGTGCCTGGAGATTTCTGAACAGGGTCTGGCGCCTAGTTGTTGAAAGGAGAGACTCACTGTCTCATGTTATGCCTTATGATGGCATTTCACCCCTCTCACCTAACCTGAGGGATATCCACCGGAAGACACACCAGACTATAAGAAAGGTGACAGAAGATATAGAAGCTAGGTTCCATTTTAATACTGCCATCAGTGCGATCATGGAACTCTT
>CP070704.1:408160-481093 GCA_020349945.1 Deltaproteobacteria bacterium | reverse complement strand
GTCTTTTTAAATGGCTGGCCTTGAGACCACCTGTTTTGCCATATATCTTCTCTATGGCTATGCCCCAAGTTAGCGCCTTTCTGGCGCGCTAGATGTTGGATGAAGGCAAAAACTCAAGCCTCTAGAAATTCATTTAAGTTCAATACGTTGTAGAATTTTTGAGACGTTAGATTACCCTTCTACTAATTCATCTTTATAGTAGTTTTCGAACTTCGTATATTTTTCCCTGAATGTCAGATTAACCATGCCAGTGGGGCCATTCCTGTGTTTGGCAATAATAAGTTCCGCCTTCCCCTTGTTTTCCTCAGTCCGGTTATAAAGTTCCTCCCTGTAAATAAAGACAATCAGGTCTGCATCCTGCTCTATGGCGCCCGATTCCCTCAAATCAGCTAACATTGGCCGCTTATTTGGCCTATCCTCAACCTTTCTGTTCAACTGGGAGATCGCCAAGACAGGGATATCTAAATCCTTTGCAAGGGCCTTCAAAGACCTTGATATATCAGAAATCTCCAGCTGCCTTGATTCAGCTGATTTCTTGCTCTGCATCAATTGAAGATAATCAATAATCAACAAGGATATATCATGTTTCTTCTTCAATCTCCTTGCCTTTGCCTTTATCTCCAAAGCTGACAAACCGGATGTATCGTCAATATAGAAAGGTAGCTCCGAGAGTCTATTGGCCGAGTCCGTCAAACGAAGGTAGTCATCATCCTGCAGGGCACCCTTCCTTAACTTCCAGGCATCTATCATGGCGTCCGCTCCCAACAGCCTAATGCCAAGTTGGAGCATTGACATCTCAAGGGAAAACACAGCCACACCTGTCTTTTCCTCCAGTGCAGCATTGTATGCAATATTTAAGGCCAATGCCGTCTTACCCATGCTTGGCCTGCCAGCGATAATAATAAGATCAGAAGGTTGAAGGCCCGAGGTAAGATCGTCAAGATCGGTAAACCCAGTTGAAATGCCTGTAATTTTGTCATCTCTAATAGTCTCTATTTTCTTGAAACTCTTCTTGACTACTTCATTAAGGGGCAAAAAGTTCTGATCAATATTCCTCTCGGCTATCTCAAATATGGATTGCTCGGCTAAATCAAGGATCTCTTCAGTATCATTTGTGGGCTGGAAACAGACCTCGGCGATATGGGAACACTGGTTAATCAAGCCCCTCCTTGTAGATAAATCTTTAACGATTTCTGTATGATACATTATTCCGGCGGAAGTTGATGTTGCCTCTGCCAGGGAGGCCAAATAGTCCGTTCCCCCCACCCTGTCCAGGGCATCCCTTTCCTTCAACACCTGGGAAAGCGTTATAAGATCAACCGGATCATCCCTATTATATAAGGTAAGCATCCCTTCAAATATATGGGCATGGGCCTCTCTGTAAAAATCCTTACCCGACACTATATCCACAACCTGGTTGAGTGCATCATTATTGATCAATATGCCACCCAATATTGCCTGTTCGGCCTCCAGATTATGCGGTGGGACCTTATATGGCGAATGGGGTGTATGCTCTTTCCTGCTGGGCATAATCATCTTTTAGGCCTTTTCCTCCTCTCTATCAACAACTACTTTTACCTTGGCTATGACCTCTGGATGGAGTTTAACAGATACCTCAAACTCCCCAAGGGTTCTGATTGTTTCATCAAGGATAATCTTTCTCCTATCTACAACAATCCCCTCTTTTTCAAGCTCTTGGGCAATTTCTCGACTTGTCACGGAACCGTAAAGTTTGTCCTCCTCGCCGGCCTTTCGTCTCAAATTTACTATTATCTGCGAGACCTTTTCCCTTACCCTCTCAGCTGACTCCTTTTCCTTCATGTGCCTAGCCATTATCTTCTCTTTGCTCATGTCCAGGGCCTTTAAGCTGGCATTATCGGACTTAACAGCAATACCCTTGGGAATAAGATAATTCCTGGCGTACCCATTAGCTACATCTACGATATCACCTTCAAGACCAAGGGATTCAAAATCTTGTCTCAATATAACCTTCAAGATCCTTCTCCCATTCAAATTATCTCCTAACCGTGAGCCTGAGAAAAAAACAAAAAGGGAGCCAAAAAACCCGAACATCTTCCCTAGCTCCCATAATCGAATCTGTATACCTCAAGATTACCTTTTAGAATTCTCGATATTCCTTCATTTTTATCTTTGCAGTAGTAAAAGGTAAAAGGGCAATGTTCCGTGCCCTTTTTATGGCCAAGGCCAGTATTCTTTGATGCCTGGCACAGTTTCCAGAAATCCTCCTGGGTATCATCTTCCCTCTTTCGCTAGTAAAACCCGCAAGCATATTTGGCTCTTTGTAGTCGATCCTTAGGCTTGGATCAGCACAAAATCGACATATCTTGTGCTTAATAAAGATCCTTCTGTTTCTATCAAAGACCACTATTCTTCCTTAATCGGCTCCTTATGAGACTTTTTCTTTTTATCTTCCTTCGCCTGCCCTTTATCTAGTAAATCCTCTGGATCAACGTCTTCACCAATCTTGACGGTTAAATATTTCAGGATCCGATCGTCTAATTTTAGACTGCGCTCTAACTCTTTTACCACCACGGGAAGGCCACAAAAATCCAACACAACATAATAGCCTTTATCAAATCGGTTGACCTCGTAAGCCAATCTCCTCTTTCCCCACTCATTAACCTTTACAATAGAGCCTTTTAGTTTTTTGATTAGATCCGCAAACTTGGCAATTACCTCGCTCAAAGAGTCAGCGTCCAGATTAGGATTGACAATATAAATCGTCTCGTAACGTCTCATTGAATAGGGTACCCTCTTTTTTTAGGTCTTAAGATTTACCTCTTTTTCTATCCCTGTGATCGGAGATTGTCAACCCATTTTTTGGGGGCTAGGGATGTATTTCTCCTTAAGGCCTTTTTTGTAGATCTTTCCTGATCCTGTCTTGGGAAGCCCGGGTAAAAAATCAATGCTTTTTGGGGCCTTATACCTGGCAATATGGGCCTTGCAGTAATTAACGATCTCCTCCTCAGTAGCCTCTTTCCCTTCCCTCAGAACCACAACGGCCTTTACTACCTCTCCCCATGTGGGGTCTGGTACTCCAATAACTGCTGCCTCCAATATAGCCGGGTGTGAGTATAGGACATTCTCAACCTCGGTTGAATAGACATTTTCACCACCAGTCACAATCATATCCTTCTTTCTGTCAACAATATTGACATACCCTTCCCTGTCAACCACAGCCAGATCACCGGTATAGAGCCACCCACCCTTAATGGCCGCTGCTGTTTCCTTGGGTCTCTTCCAGTAACCTGGGGTAACAATATCCCCCTTAACGATGATCTCTCCTACCTCCTTATTATTGGGTTTAACCTCCTCACCATTGTCTTTAACCACCTTGAGTAATACCCCTATCATAGGTCGCCCTGTCTTAGCCTTATAGAAAAACTGTTCCTCTGGGGAAAGACGGGTAAGACCTTCCTTTAGGATAGACAGGGTTAGATAGGGACAGGTTTCAGTCATCCCATAGGTCTGTATATAATCGCATTTAAATGTCCTCATTATCTTCCTGACTAGATCTGGGGCAATAGGCGCACCTCCACTCAATACAACCCTTAGGCTTGAAAAATCATAGGAATTAACTGCAGCGGTATTGACCAGCATGTTCCACATGGTGGGGATCATATTGGTAATGGTGGCCCGCTCGTTCTCCATGGTTTCTAAGACTAATGGCGGGTCAAAATCAGGGACAGTTATATGCCTTGCTCCCACCCAGGTTATTGCAAAGGTGGCCCAGGCATCAGCCAGATGAAAAAGTGGTGCCACATGGATCCAGGTATCAGTATCATTCAGCCTCAACTCTCCTATTGTAGCAAGGGCATGAGTGCAAACGTTCTTATGGGTAAGCACTACCCCCTTTGGTTCACCGGTAGTTCCACTTGTATAGTAGAGATGCGCCACATCGTCATCGGATACCTCTGATAGAGGCGCTGGCTTAGGAGTGCTTCCCCTAATCGCATCCTCGTAATCTACTGCGCTAAATGGGGTTGTTTCATCCCCGTCTCCGCTCCATATAACCTGCTTTAACTCTATCTCGAGCTGACTCAGAATCTTTACGCTGCTGGTGAAGCGCCTGGAGGCTATTAAGATCGTGGCGCCAGAATCTTTTAAAATAAAGGCAAGTTCCTTGGGAGAAAGTCTGGTATTGAGAGGATTGAGAATGGCCCCAATCTGGGCAGTGGAAAAATAGGCCTCCAAGAACTGATGACTGTTTTCGTGCAATATGGCCACACAATCTCCCCTTCTTATTCCTACTGATCGCAAGAAATCGGCTAGCTTATAAACCCTCCGAGCAAGATCTGCATAGGTAAATCTCTTGCCTTCAGAAACCACTGCCTGCTTCTGAGCATAGAGGGTTACGGCCTTTTCTAATATAAATGGAATGTTCATACCTTGGTCCTATTCAACGACCCCCTTCCGCGTCTTAACCACCATCGTTTTGAAACCTGTTTCTCGGGTGCGTTTTTTCCTCGAGAAAAATGTGGGTTATCTTCCCAATCCCTTTCTTCTTCCTCTTAGATAAGGGCCATTTTATATATCTTCTCTACATCTTCTTTGGTCAGATCCCTCGGATTTGGAACAAAAAGTCTTGCCTGCTTCATGCCCCCTTGCACAAGCCTGGGGAGATCCTCTTTACGGATCCCATACTCAGGAAGCCTGATGGATATATCGACAGCCTCAAGTAGTTTCTTTACAGCATCTATGGATTTGTCCGCAGCCTTATAAGCGCATAGTCCTTGGATATGTTCTCCCATGGCCCTGGCTATCTGTGCATATTTCTCTAGGTTCCCTATTGTATTATAGTCCATGACATGGGGTAGCATGATGGCATTAGACCTCCCATGTGACATATGATATTCTGTTCCCAGAACATAGGCCAAACCATGGACAGCCCCCAATCCACCACTCGTGAAGGCAAGGCCTGCCAAGTTGGCTGCAAGGACCATATTGTATCTGGCTTCTATGCTACTTCCTTTGGCATAAGCAATGGGAAGATTTTCAGCTATCAGGCCAATGGACTCAATTGCCAGGATATCTGAGAATGGTGTGGCATTGACAGAGACATAGGCCTCGATAGCATGGACTAAGGCATCTATGCCAGTATCTGCAGTCACCGCAGGTGGCATAGATATGGAGAGTAACGGGTCAATAATGGCGACATCTGCCAGATTAAAATTACTATAAACTACCTTTTTGGTGTTTTCCGCCTCATCCGTCACCACAAATACCCGGGTTACCTCACTACCCGTTCCACCTGTTGTGGGGAGCAAAATCTTGGGGAGACCCCCTTTGGGTATCATATCTATCCCTGCATAATCTAGTACCCTTCCTTTATTGGTAGCCATTATGGAGGCGCCTTTTGCTGCGTCTAGAGAACTTCCTCCGCCAACTCCTATAATGATATCATATCCTTCCTCATGTGCTATTTGAGCACCCTCATCTATTACACGGGCAGGGGGTTCAGCTATTACCCTATCGAAGATGCCTGTACGTATCTTTTCGGATTCAAGGGATTCTTGAATGCCATCTATTAAACCTGCCTTAACCACCCCGGGATCTGTAACAATTAGCGCCTTTTTACCACCTAAGGCCTTTGACTCTATGCCAACCTGTTTGGCAGCCCCGGTACCAATGCTGATCTTGTTTGGCGATAAGAAAGTGCCTATCTTATCCTGGGCATAGAAACTATTTTTCATTTCAACATCTCCTCCCTTTTAAGGTTCTCTGTTTATGTAATAGTTTCCGCAGACCTCTGTCTTTTGTGAAAGATCTCGAGTACTGTTCCATAAAGCCCTTTGGGCAAAAAGATTATCAGGGTAATAAGGGCTATTCCATAGACTACCTCTGAGACCCCGACAAACTTAGTCCCATAGGATACCCTGATATATTCCTCTAATGATACGATCATAGCTGTGCCGATGGCCGGGCCCCAAATATTGAACATTCCTCCTAATATAGCCTTAAAGGGAATTGCCAAGGAGACAGTTACTCCTGATAGGGTGTGAGGATTAAGGTAGGTAATGTATTGGGCATATAGCACTCCGCCAATTCCGGTCAAAAAGGCACTTATAATAAATATGGCCATTTTGTGTCTAATAATATTTATGCCCACAGATGATGCCGCCACCTCGTCCTCCCCAATGGCCTTTAGGGCCTTTTGCATCTTGCTCTTATCGATCCTTTTCCAAAGATATAGGGCAAACAGCAAAAATAAAAGGGATATATAATAGAAATAGACCTTACTGCCAAATTGAAAATACAGGGGTGAATTTCCCAAGCTACGTAGGGTAAAACCCAGGGATCCTCCTGTTATTTCCCGCATGGCGATAATGGACAGGGCAACCAATTCTCCTACTGCCAAGGTCACCAAGGCAAAATAATCACCGATAATTCCAGACCTAAAACAGGCATAGCCAAGAACTGCAGCCAAGAAAACAGCCCCCGAAGCCCCTATGAGCATTCCGATCCATGGAGATAAATTGAAGAAATTAAACAAAAGGGCGGTGATATATGCCCCGGTTCCCAAAAAGGCCCCATGACCCAGTGATACTAGTCCAAAACGACCCATATATGACCACGCAGTAGATACATAGGACCAGATAAAGATAAGAGTAATGATATGGATCAAATATGGTGATGGAGAGAAAACAGGGAATAAGATCAGACAGCCAAGTATTACTGTTAAGAGAATTGGTCCTCTTTTGATGTTTAACGGTGATCTCATTATATCCCTCTTGTCCCCAAAAGCCCTTGAGGCCTAACGAGCATAACAAGGATGAAGATAAGAAGCGCTATAATATCAGCTATCTCCGTCGTTGTTAAAACAGCGGAAACTGAGGTAACCACTCCGATGATAAAGGCACTTATAAAACCACCCAAAAGATTACCCATCCCACCTAATACAACTATGATAAAGGCCATGATAGTAAAGCTCGAACCAAAGTGGGGATGGACCGTATAAATAGGAGTAAAAAAAGCAGCGACAATACCTGTTAAAGCCCCACCTGCTGCAAGGGTGATGAAGTATACTGATCTTGAGTTAACACCCATGAGCTTTACGATCTCCGTGTCTTGGGCGGTCGCTCGAATAGCAAGCCCGATATAGGTCTTATTCAAAAACAAATAAAGTAAACCTAAGGTTATTAAGGCCCCTAAAAAGGCGAAGAGACAAGAACCCCGGATAAAAAAGTTACCGATCTTCAAAATGGGAAGATAAAGAGGAATCCCCCGGTAGTCAGCTCCCCATATGACCATGGCCAAATTTTCAAAGACGATAATCAAACCCGCAAGGGCCAAGAGTTGATTAAGTCGTGGGGCTTCTAAAAGGGGCCCAATTACCAATAATTGAGTTAACAAACCTAAGATCGCCATGGCAAATACGGCAATCAAAGCAGAGAGAACAAGGGGGAGATGTACCTGCATGGTCAAGACATAGATCAGATAAAGCCCAAGCATGACGAATTGACCATAGGCCATATGAATGATCTTGACTACCCCAAATATCAGGTTCAACCCAAAGGCCAACAATGCCAACACACCACCCAACAATATTCCATTTATGGCCGCATTTAATATTTGCTCAAACACAATGCTCCCTTTATCTGATAACTATAACCAAGATGTGCCAACTTTCTAGACAAGGCTAAATCCCCAAGTATGCCTTTTTAATGTAAGGATTCTTAACAAAATCTTCCGCCCCCCCATGGAATTGCAGTCTTCCCGACTCAAGCAGGTAAGCGTGATCTGCCAATTCAAGGGCCTTTCTTGCGTTTTGTTCGACCATCAAGATCGAGTAGCCTTGGGATTTAATCCTTCTCACGAATTCAAAGACCCTGGCCATAATCTTAGGGGCTAATCCTGATGAGGGCTCATCTAACATCACTAGCTTGGGCCGGGACATGAGACTGCGGGCAATGGCGAGCATCTGCCTCTCCCCTCCGCTGAGAGAGCCAGCTAACTGTTTCTTTCGGTCTTTGAGAATGGGGAAAAGGCCGAAAATTTCATCTAAGGCCTTTCTAAATTCCTCTCTGGCCTTTTTTGAAAATGCCCCGATCTTCAGATTATCTAAGACTGTAAGATACGGAAAGAGTCGTCCCCCCTCCGGAACCAGAGAAATCCCCAATTTAACAATCTCATGGGTCTCTTGATCATCTATCCTTTGGCCATCAAAGTATATCTTTCCCAATGAGGGTCTTAAGAGTCCAGAGATCACCTTCAAGAGGGTTGTCTTACCAGCTCCGTTTGGTCCCACTGCAATAGCAGTCTCACCAGATCTCACCCCAAGGGAAATTTCATGAAGTACCCGGAACTCACCATAAGCAGCGCTTATTCCCTCAATTTCCAACATAACCTTCTAATAAACCTCTTGTTCTTCTTCACCTAAATAGGCCTCGACCACCCTTTTATCCCCTGAAACCTCAGAAGGTTTGCCCTCAGCGATTATCTTGCCGTAATCCAAAACTACTACTCGTTCTACAAGACTCATAAGGGCACCCATTATATGCTCCACCCAGATAATCGTTACCCCCATTTCGTCTCTGATTCGGTTTAATACGGAAGATGCCTCCAAAATTTCTTCTTGGTTTAAGCCGCTAATGACCTCATCAGCTAACAAAAGCGTGGGACTTGTTGCTAATGCCCTGGCCAGTTCCAGTTTCCGCAAGCCTGCTGCGGTCAACTCATCTGGCATGGTTAGCTCACCTACCTTAAGTCCGACAAAATCTATGTATTTAATGGCATCTCTCTTTGCAGTCTCCTCAGAATGATAGGTAGATCGCCCACTATCTCCAAACAGGGCCCCGAGCATTACATTTTCAACTACAGTCAAATCCTTGAGAGGTCTGGGAATTTGGAAGGTTCTTGCAACACCTAGATGACAGATCTTGTCTGGATAGAGGCCGGTAATATCCGCTCCCATAAAACTAACCCTTCCTGAGGACGGTTTTAACACACCTGATATGACATTAAAGAGGGTGGTCTTCCCTGATCCATTAGGGCCAATCAGACCCAAGAACTCCCCTTCTTCTACCTTTAGAGAAATATCACTGAGGGCTGCTAATCCCCCAAAAAATTTACCTATGCCATCTAAGCTAAGCATGATAAGGACTTGGATCAAAGATGGGGGCAAAGAGGCCTGCCCCAACCTTTTCAAGAAAGTATCTATTTAGCAAAAGGGGAATCAGAGGGTAGGGGAAGTTTCGCCTCTATAGTCTTTAAGGACCCAGGCCAGACAATCTCCACCTTTCCACTGACCCACTGCATAACAACAGGGTAGGAACGCAAGTCTTGGCCAGCATATTCATGCCCTGGGGGTGCAAATCTTACCCCATACCCACAAGGGGTTGCTCCTTCAGGAATATCAAGCTCCCTGGCTGTCATCCTCACCGTATCTGCGGTAACCTCGCCATATTTCTCAATGGCCTTAGGCAAGACCTCATTGATGAGGATCCATGTGTGGCCAAAGCCCTGAGTCGCATGAGTAGGGGGATCTGCCTCGCCATGTTTCTCCTTGTATCTCCTCAAAAACTCGGCGATTAATCTATCCATTCCTGGTTCGAGTTTTTTCACATCAAGGATCTGTGCAGGTGCTGGATCTACGTTATATGTATAGTTTACTATCTGCCGACCAAGTGACTTTTCAAGAAGGAGAAAATTCGCATAACCGGCACCATGGCCTATGATCGCGTTAGTCCTTAGCCCTAATTCCCTTGCCTGCCTGAAGAAAAGAACTATATCAGGGAAATAGCCTGTGTGAAGGATAACATCTGGATCGCTGGCCTTAAGTTTTAAGATCAGAGAGGATAGATCTTTAGCAGTGTGGGCATATCCCTCCTTAAGGACGACCTTCATTCCGTATCTCTCCACCCGCTCCAGATTACCCTTTGACACAGAGACCCCATAAGGGCCATCTTCGTGGATCACAGCTACTTTTATCTCCCCAGGGCTCTTGTACCCAAGTTTTTCATAATTCTCATTTAAGAACTCTACAGAACTCTTGCCCCATTGAGAGCCCATTGGTTGAACGCGAAAGACATATTTCTGGTGTCTATCCTGAACGATCTTATCAGAGATAGCGATAATCACCCAGAATATAGTCTTATTTTTCTCGCAAATAGGTGCCAGAGGTACTCCAATGGAACTGGAGTAATCACCTAGAACGATGGGGACATGTTCAACCGAGATCAACCTCTCTGCCTCACGTATAGCTATGTCCGGATTACTCTGGGCATCAGCGGTGATAGGCCTTATCTTGTACTTGCCCAAGACACCACCCTTGTCATTGATCATCTCCATAGCAATCAAAGATCCACGATACCCTGCCAGGGCACCTGCTGGGGCAAAAGGTCCTGTAATGGAAAACAAGACCCCTACCTTGACCTCTTTCTCCGCCGCCCCAACTGTTGGTAAAAAGGTTGGCAGAGCTAATAAGGCAATAATTAAAAGGACGGTAATCTTTTTCATGGTAACCCCCTTTCGTTTAGTAGCTAAATCTATTAGAAACTCACCTCCTTTCCATAGTCCTATATTTGTTAACCTCAAGGGCAAAACTTAATTAATCGGCTTAAACCACTGGCTCTGGTAGTGGGATCGCAAAGAGGTTCTGCCGCTACAGTAATTAATTATAATGTACCTCCCTGAAAGGTACGGTAGGGCAGGGAGATACATTATGGGCAACGAGTTTAGAAAGCTATCATATACTGTATATGAATGTAAATACTACATTGTATTTTATCCAAGGTATCGATTCACAATAGTCAACAGTAAGGAAAAGATATTGGGGGGGATCTATGGTGGGTCCTGTGTTATTACGGTAGGGTTTAATGAGGAAGGAATAAGGAGATATGTAAGGTGGCAAGATAAGGAGGAAAAAGGGACTGAGCAAAGGCAACGTGGCTCGTTCAACTGAAATATAAAGAAGATCATGGTGCCTTTCGGGACTAAAATAGACTTTTCACCACCATCAGAGGTGGTGAAAAGTCCTTCCCATTAAATCTTTTTGCCGCTTATTTCTTCTATTTTTTCAGCACCACATACCTTGTATGCCCTTTATGTCGTACAACCATGAGAATCTGCTGCCTTGCAGCTGATTCCCGCATTATCCTCTTATAATCATCCATGTTTTCGACTGGCTCTTTTTCTATCTCCTGAACCAGATCACCCCTTTGCAATCCTGCCTCGTAAGCCGGGCTACCTCTGCGTACACCTGAGACCACTACCCCCTTCTCGTCCTCCAAAGATAATGACTCCGAAAGTTCAGGGGTTAATTCCTGCACGGATAGTCCGAAGGCTTCTTCAATCTCAGGAATGCTGGTAGCAGCTATTCTGGCCTCCTCCTTTAACTCACCTATCTTGACTGTCAATCTCTGTTCCTTTCCCTTCCTGATTACAACTATCTCCACCTCTTTACCTATCGCTGTTTCCGCAACCATAGGTGGCAGGCTGTTCATCTCCTCGACCTTTTTCCCGTCGAAGCTGATTATTACATCTCCCCTTTCGAGGCCTCCCTTTTCAGCAGGACTATCCTTGGTTATCTCTCCTATGAGGGCGCCTTCTGTTGTCTTGAGACCAAATTTTTCCTTGATCTCAGGTGTAATTAATTGAATTACCACACCGAGCCACCCCCTGATAACCCTCCCTGTCTCTTTCAACTGGGACATAACCGATTTGGCGATGTTGATCGGTATCGCAAAGCCTATACCTATATTTCCCCCACTTTGGGTAAAGATTGCTGTATTGATTCCTA
The DNA here is from genome assembly GCA_020349945.1 of Deltaproteobacteria bacterium. Lineage (GTDB taxonomy): Bacteria > Desulfobacterota > DSM-4660 > Desulfatiglandales > B25-G16 > JABXJZ01. The sequence continues at coordinate 469,332 of CP070704.1, read as the reverse complement.
TGACCTCTCCATCCAGATTGAAGAGGGGTCCACCTGAATTTCCAGGGTTTATGGAGGCATCTGTCTGGATAAAATTGTCATAGGGCCCGGCACCTATTACCCGTCCCTTTGCACTTACAACCCCAGCAGTCAAAGTATTCCCTAGGCCAAAAGGGTTTCCTATAGCCACAACCCAATCACCTACCCTCAGGTTATCTGAATCCCCAAGCCTGGCTGCTTCGGTTGGCTTATCAACCTTAATCTTTATCAGGGCAAGATCGGTCTTGGGGTCTCGGCCAATCATCTCTGCATCGTATTTTTCCTTGTCATAAAATGTGACCAGGATCTCTTCTGCATCGGCTACCACATGGTTATTGGTCAAGATATAACCGTCCTCGCTGACAACCACACCTGAGCCAAGGCTTGTCTGTTTCATCTCTTTTTCAGGTACCTCACCAAAGAAACGCCGGAAAAACTCATCTCCAAAAAAATCCCTAAATTCTCTGCCCGGAAACGGCAAAGACCTCCCAAATTCCCTCACTATCTTTGTAGAGCTAATATTCACCGCAACGTGGCCCTCTTTAGCTGCCAACTCCGCGAAACTATCAGGGACACCTCTTTGCGCCCAGGCGTCCCCGGCCACTCCCGACGCTAACACAAGGCTAATAACCAGGACTAGAGTCATACGGATTCCTGTGATTATTCGAAAGTGCTGATCTTTCATTTATAAGCCACCTCCTCTTTCTCTTATTTCTTCCCCCTCCACCCTGCATATCTGATGGAACAGGGAAGCCGATGTTGTGTAACTTTTTTTGACCATTATATACTACAACCTCTTATAATTTGACCTACCAATTTAGGGTGATGAATCATGATCACCGCAAGGAATTGCTCTATCTATTATTCTAAATTCACCTGCAATCCCTTTTCCCTGAGATACTCCTTCACCTCCCTGATGCTTAGGAGGTGGTAGTGGAACACAGACGCAGCCAATAAGATCTGGGCTCCCCCAAGAACTGCCCCTTCATAGAAATGTTCTAGCCTACCAGCACCACCCGAGGCTACTACCGGTAGGTCAACCACATCTGAAATGGCCTTTGTGAATTTCAGGTCATAGCCCGTCATGGTTCCATCTCCATCCATGCTGGTTGGAAGGATTGCGCCCGCACCCAGTTCCTGACATCTCTTGGCCCATTCAACAGCATCTTTACCCACTGGTCTGCAACCACCTGAAATCACCAACTCAAAACCAGATGGTATCTCTTTGTTACTCCTCGCGTCTATGGCAACAGTGATCCTTTCCGGTCCGAATCTTTCAGCTGCATCCCTAACCAGATCAGGATTTTTTACCGCCGCACTGTTCATGGAGATCTTATCCGCTCCTGCTTCCAGGACCAGATCTATATCCTTTAGAGTAGAGATCCCTCCTCCCACGGTAAGAGGGATATCAATAACCGATGATACGTTTCTCACCCATTCCAGCCGGGTCTTTCGGTTCTCCACTGTGGCAGCTATATCAAGCATTGCCAGCTCATCCGCCCCCTCTCTTTGATACAGAGCCGCATGTTCTACTGGATCTCCAGCATCTTTCAGGTCAACAAAATGGATCCCCTTGACCACCCTACCCTCTTTCATGTCAAGACAGGGCATTATTTTAGTTGTCTCCATAATCGTTTCTTCCTTTACCTTAACAACAACGTCTTACTCTTGAGGTCCTCTACCTCTCCTTTCTATAAGCATGCTCCTGCATACTGTCAATACCCACCAAATTCCTCCAGTTCTTTCTTCTCCACCTTGGTGGCCCAGGAACCAGTCAGATGCAACATGCTCATTATCTCCTTGGCCTGTGTATCTGCCTCGGTCCTGTGCTTGAAAAACCCAACACGGAGCCTCACCCAGTCCTTTCCCTTCACTGTGGCATGGGTGATGTAGACCGGGTACCCACGTTTCATGAGCCTGATGGCCAGGGGAGTCATCTTTTCAGTGGTTGTGGCAGAGAGGACATTAACTGCCCAGGCCTTGTGGAGCCTGGAGTTGAGATTTTGCCTTGCCTCATCAGGGGAGATAATCCTCAGCCTCAATCCCTCGGGAAGCTCGCTGTCCGGAAGGGCCTCTGCCAGTGGCAGACTGCCAAGTTCATCCATGTTATCGCGATAGAGCAGGGGCCATTTCAGTGGGTCTCCGTAAACATCCTGCCTTTCTGCTATATCAGAGAGGCTGTCACCCTTCTTGACCGTATAGTATCCGGCTGCCTCCCCGACCACCGTTTCTTGTTCCCTGGCCACTGTCTCGAGGGGCCTTTGTTCAAGGGCTGTGGTCTTGACCTCTTGAGCCTCACCTTGTGTCTTCTCATCGCCCTCCGGCAGTGGTGTTTTGGGTCTTTGTGGGATAGGCATCTTGATGGGCTTCACCACCTTGATCTTTTCTGCCGGAGGTGGAGGTGGCTCTTCCCTCGAACACCCTCCCCACAACACAAGAGCTGCCAAGCAGATGGAGATTATGGTTGCTGAACCCTTCATCACTCCCTCCTCATGAATCAAATATTTCAATTTTAACGACCGTCTTTTTGGCGGACAAAGTCTCGTTTAGAATTCATTTTATCACTATCTCCAGGGCCTTCAAGAAAAAACTGATTCTTACCCTTGACCAAGTTAACCTGACTGCTTTTTCCGCACTTCATGGTCTGATAGTATGCCCAATTCAAACGGAATTGGTTATCACCAGTGCATTAAGAGCAGTCTTCCCTCATAAAGACCTCAGAATCGCTTTAGTAGTTCTTCTCTGATTTTCACCATAGCAGCGGTGTCACGACTGCAGTAGGCAAGCAGGGCTTTCTTAATCTTCTCTTTTTCTTTTTGGGAAGTGGAAGAATCCATCATCCGCAGATATTCCAGTGAGGCCTGACTACCTTCCTGAATAGCTAGGTTCTCGTAATTCATGTTAGGAGCAAGAGCTGGGAGCACGCACTTGAGCGAAAAAGACCCGTAGAATCTCGGGTGGTAAAAATGTCTCCTTATCAACGCCTGGAAATCCTTTAACCGACTCAGGGTGGCGCGCAACCGGTCGCAGCACTGCGGAAGATATTCAACCAGCTCCTTAATGATCATTTTTTCATAACCTGTATAGGTAAAGATAGTACCCCTCTCTTCTAAAGCCTCAAGTAGGGTATGGACGAATTCCTCCCGGGGGTCCTCGTCTTGATCGTAAAGGTATGCGCGATGTTTCAGGGTATTGTCCTTAAAGAGGATATGATCGGACCACTGAAAAGGAATAGACTGGTAGGGCCTTGTATAGGGGTAGCGCGGGATTGCGGGGCTAACCGTTTCGAAATCAAGGAAGTGAATGGGGTACACTACATCCTTTAACTCAGCTTCAAGCGCTGGTGAAATGTACTCCACCTGACTGATCACACACTTTTTGATTCTTTCTTGGAGCACGCTCAAGGGGAAAAACTCAGGAATATCTCGAATATCCTGAATATTCAGGGCTGCTAGATCATGGAGTGTGTTTTGGCCTATGCCGCTGAGATTCAGAATCCAGAACTCAGGCATCCCCCGCGTACAGTGCTCCCAGAATTCACAGCCATAGGGGCTCTTACAGAAGCGAGAGGGCAAAATCTCCGGCGGATCATTCCCGCTCAGCATTCTTCTGAGGTCCTCAAGCTTCAAAGGAATTATTTCTTGGATTGATTTGACCTGCTCTGTCAGGTCAGAAAATGAAAAAAGACCCCTAAGATCAAGCTCGCGCCCATTGTACACATACTGGTTATTTAGGTGCAGGATACCCGCACGGGCTATGGGTACGCCTGACCCCCGGAGGACATGGTACTGAACTGCAACATCGGGCAGATGTATCTCTTTGACCGAAGTGGAGGACTTCACCTCGATCAGGTTCCAGCGGGTATCATCCGACCTTTCAAGGATATCCACCCTTGCCCGGATACCATCCCACAGAAAAGCCGCTTCGTAGATTGCCCGCACCTCTGATTCATTCATGGCTGCCCGGGTGGCCTGCACAGACTCTTCGTGGTGCAAGTGATCAGCATCAATCAAAAACCCTCCAGGATAAAGACGGGTTGCTAGTCTTCCGACTTCATGGCCTCCCTCGAAAATCGCCTGCTGGCTGGGGGAAAGCTCCGAAGCAAGGGCGGGGTTATAGCACTGGTACCACAGGCGCAGAGGGCACTGCAGCCCAGCGAGGAAACGCGATTTGGAGAGTATGGGCACTTCTCTCGACTTCATTTTCATGCACACTCAACCAACCATCCTTAGATAACGGGAATCAGGGATCAGAACATTCAATAAAAGGGATTGATGACATGAGTCAAGGGCAAATGTGACCCTAAGGCTCATTGGATGAAACATAGGATTGGCTGATTGTGACGAGATCAATTTAAATCTGGCACGAGAATTGCTTTTAAAATAGCCGAACGGAATGAAGTTTCCCTCCTTTCCTTCATTCCTACCTCCTCTAGCCCTGTTAGGAGACAGCCCCTAGCAGGGCTTTTTTTGTAGCCCCCTGAAGAGTTTGCCCTGATAGGCATACCATCTGCGTGTCGATATTTCCTCATCTGCCCTGTCGATTTCTCCAAATCCGGGGATCAGGAGATTCTCAAGGCCTGTAGCCTTAAAAGCGTTCAGAAAAATCCAAGAATCATCAGAAAAAGAGGGGCAGCCTCGCCCTGCGGCGACCACTAAGTGTGTTCAAAATACAACACCTCCTTTGCTATAGGCGAGGATAACACATTGATATCTCATAGTAAAACGCGAAAAGGCGGTGTTCAATTACCGACACAGAGAAGAATCGAAAGGCCTGTGGCGCCAGGCCAAATCATCGTGCACCCGATTATCCTGTTATGAGCAGATGGACAGTACCCTCCTAGATCGCCGAATGTTTACTCTCACATGAGGTTTTGAGCCTGTTCTTCCTGACCCAAAACCATAATCAAGGCGTCATCGCCTCCATAGTAATTTGGGACTCTTCCTACTATTTTCATGCCCAGCCTCTTGTAGAACTTTATTGCCGCACTGTTCTTTGATCTGACCTCGAGCCACAGTCTCTTCTTAGTGCACTCTAAGGCATGCATGAATAACATCTTTCCAAAGCCCTTTCTCCTGTATGTCCGCCTAATAGCAGTGGAGTGGATATGACCGCTCATATCAAAGATGATGTATCCAACAATCTCCGTACCGGCCTCTATAACAATAAAGCCGTCTGGAAAACTGTATGCATAGTTTAGGAGTGTTTCCTTTGAGTAAGCTGACTTTGGAAATGCCTGTTCCTCAATCTCAAGTATTTTATTGATATCCTCTCTCTTGAATTTTCTAATCTTGCTAAAAACCTTTTCTGCCATTTATTACTGTTGAATTGATAAAATTCTGCCATTCACATGTGATTGGCAATTTCATTTGACAAAGGCGGAACGCAGGGCAGCAGCGGCTTGATCCATAGCATCTCTGGCTCGGCTCACCGCCGCAGCCAAGCTGAAGAAGGCGTGAATCATACCCCTATAGCGGGTATACGTAACCGGGATACCTGCTTGTTTCAATCGCTTTGCGTAAGCCTCCGCCTCATCTGTTAACACATCAAACTCGGCGGTTATGACAAGCGCAGGCGGCAGGCCGCTCAGTTTTTGGGCCAGCAATGGAGACGCATATGGATTGCGCAATTCGTCTTCGTGCGCTACATAGTGACCTCGATAATAGTCCATACCATCCTTAGTCAATATATAGCCTTCCCCGTGTTCACGGTAAGAATCGGTGTCAAAAGAGGAAAGGTTGGTCACAGGATATACAAGCAGCTGATACACTAGGGAAGGTCCACCCCTGTCACGTGCCATGAGGCATACAACAGCTGCCAAATTCCCTCCGGCACTATCACCACCCACCGCAATATGAGTCGGATCGCCCTCAATAGGGCTGGCGTTGTCAGCTACCCACTGTGTTGCTGCATACGCGTCATCAATTGCTGCTGGAAATTTATGCTCTGGTGCCAGCCGGTAGTCAACAGAAACCACAACACAGGATGCCCCATTTGCCAGTGATCGGCATATAGAGTCGTGCGTGTCGAGATTGCAGATGACCCAACCACCACCGTGAAAATAAACCAGCACGGGAAATGGGCCGCTGCCTTGTGGTGTATAGATACGTATCGGAATATGCCCTGCCGGACCGGGAATATTGAGGTCTTCGACCTTTGCAACGGCTTCTGGAGGCCCGCCCAGCTTCACAAAAAGCGAGTTTCTGCTCTCTCTTGCCTGAATCGGCGTAAGCGTATGCACTGGCGGTACGCCCTGCCGCTGCATCTGTTGTAATAATGCCGCTATTTGTGGATCAAGCCTTCTTGCTGCCATGGTAAACCTCCCTTATAAACATACTACCCACAATCCCTACTGTTATTTGCACTACAATCTCCCTTCCACGGCCTTTACCTTGCTCTGGATGCGTCCAGCGGGGCCCTTCCTGTAATCGGCATTAATGGTCATATACACCCGATCGCAGTCCTTCTTAAGTTCTTCGAGGCACCGGCTCACCACACTCATGACCTGGTCCCACTCCCCCTCGATGCTCGTTCCCATAGGTCCGAGCTTGTGCGGCAGTCCGCTGTCTTTTATAATCTTGACTGCCCTGGCAACGTAAGGACTCAGACTTTCGCCTCTGTCAACGGGAAAGATGGAAAAATTGATAAGTAGGGCCATAGAATTCTCCCTTTTTGATCTCAGAGATGAGAATCCTTGATAATAATCTCGTGAGGATTTTCTATTCCATATCCTGTATGGGGCGAGTATAACCGAGGCATGGTTGGGTGTCAATCCATGAGCGACTACAGCATAGTGCTGATAATCCTCATTCGCGACAAGGATGATATAGGGATCGTGCCAGGATAGCCTGACGTATTTCAATCGTGAAAAGCAGTCAACGGCTCGTAGATAAGATCCCCTTCCCGAAAACGGTGAGGTCTCAACGGGTGGATATCCACCGTCTTGGACCGACCTCCAGCAATGAGTTCTGCGATCAAGATCCCGATTGCCGGGCTGTGCTGAAACCCGTGTCCGCTGAAACCGTTGGCACACACAAACCCTTTTATTTCGGGAAATGGACCAAGAATGGCATGGTGGTCCGGAGAAATGTCATAAAGACCGGCCAGGCCTCGCACGATCCTCGCACGTTGCAAAATTGGTACCCGATGAAGGGATCTGGCTGCGGTCCACTCCTGGCCCCCAAAGTCCACCTTTTCATTGAAAGAGCTTTGCGCATCCTCTGGGCCAGCCAGCAGCAGCCCCTTCCCTTCCCTTCTCATATACCAACCATGCTCAAGGTCGATCACCATGGGAAAGAGGGCTGGGAGTTCCTTAAAGACGTCAGTGAAAAAAAGCTGTCTTCGTAGAGGTTTCACCAGCAGCTCCACTCCCACCATTGCCGCGACTCGAGACGCATATGGCCCTGCTGCGTTGATCACGAGGGGAGTGACTATCCTTTCCCCTGTTGCCATCTCCACAGCTTGCACCCGCTCTCTTTTCCTATGAATTTTGGTGACCTCTGCCCCTTCTATGAGCATCGCCCCCAATTCACGCGCCCCTTTGGCAAATCCCTGAAGGATCTCGTAGGGACCAGCGTATCCATCGCACTTCGAATATGATCCGCCTAGCAGGTCATCTACCCGCAGAAATGGCCATCGACCTCGAATTTCACTCGGTCCCAAAAGCTCTACATCCAGCCCCATGGTTTTCATGAGTTGGGCGTTTGTCTTCAGGATTGCCCATTGCCGCTTACGGACAGCGAGAAAGAGGTATCCTGCAGGGTTGAACTCCGGATCCACGCCAAACTCCTCCTTGAAGTGTTCAAAGACCTTTAGGCTGAGTAGGGAAAGCCGTATGTTAATCTCGGTGGAGAATTGAGTGCGGATTCCACCTGCACATTTGCCTGTGGCGCCCTCCCCCATCATGCCTCTTTCCAGAAGGAGCACCTCCCTCATACCTTTTTTGGCTAGATAGTAGGCTATGCTGACACCGATAATTCCCCCACCAACGATTACAACCTCAGCACTTGAAGGTAATGGGCGCATCAAGTTCCCCTCCTAAAGGGCCCAGTTTATGATCTGGTGTACTTACTCGAGAGAGAGCCCCTACACAAGCTTCTTGGTCATTTTGTAGTGAAAGTGCCCTCGTGGTTCACGCATCAGTAGGTGTGGCTGCAGAGGTAATCGGGTTGGGCTTGGAGCCCGTGGCACTCCTCATGCCTTACGCTTTCTCGACATCTGTCGAACCAGCTTATCATACAACTCCTGCTGATCCTTCATCGATATCCGATACAGGGCATGGCGATGGATGTCCGGTTCGTAGATTGTGCCGATGAAGTCCGGTGCCTGTTCAAGGCTTGCCAGCACACCGAGCGATTCTAAAACCAGCAGTGCAGCTCCTCTCGCTGAGGCCTCCTGAACCTCCGAGATGGCAACCTGCCGTCCCAGTACGTCCGCCATGATTTGCAGCCAGGTGGCCGAACCAAGGAGTGCCCCACCGCTGGCCACCACCTTCGGCTCCTTGGGCAGTAATTGCCGTAGCGACTCAAAGACTATGGCAATGCGATAGGCTATTGCCTCCAGCCCAGCACGCAAGATATCTAGCGGGGTTGTCGCTAGGGACAGGCCATGGATTGTGGCCCTCGCATGGCCCGCCCACCCGGGGCTGCGCTCTCCCGCGAAGAAAGGCAGCATAGTAAGGCCGTGGGAATTAGGTGCCAGAGCTCCCAGATCGGAATCCACCTTGCTCAAATCTCCGAGCCTGAAGTTGTCATTAATCCATGCGTAGACGTTCCCTCCCTCGCTCAAAGCACCACCAGGGAGCGAACGTCTGGTGTCTACCCGGTAGCACCACAAGCCAGCTGGAATATGAACCACTCGGCCAGGTACGACGGCCCGCATGGCAGTTGTGGTTCCCACGGTCAAGGCTACTTGCCCTGTAGAGACGCAACCACTTCCAATGTTGGCAGCAGCGCCGTCTCCCACCGCTGGAAACCAGGGAACATCCTGCAAGGCAGACCACCGGGAAGCGTACGCGGGAAGCAATCCAGAGCGGGGTATGTTGAGGTCGGTAAGCGGGGACAACTGTTCTGGTCGTAGCTGGAGCGCATTCAGCAGCGCTTCGTCCCATACCAGGTGGTGTCGGTCTAGAAGACCCGTCCATGAAGCCACGGAATAGCTGAGCGCAGCATCGCCGAATAGCGTGAGCTCCAGGTACTCACCAATCGATATCCAGCGTGCTACTTGACGGAAGAGATCCGGTTGCATGCGGCGCAGCCAACGAAGGCGGGCAGGCAAGTAACTTGAATGGAACGGGCAACCCGTGCGATCATGTATAGACGTTTCGTCGAGCTCACTTCGCAGCCATGGAACCTCTACCTCCGCGCGGGTGTCCGCATAGGTCGTAACGAGTGTTATCGCCTGCCCGGACTCATTTACCCCCAGGATGTTATTGACAAATGTGCACGCGCCAACACCGGCAATCTGCTGGGTCAATGGTCCTGCCTGAATTAACACGGCATCCAGACAGCGGCAGACTAATTCTATTACAGCTTCGGGATCCACCTCAGAGGCACCATCTGATGACCTCCGCACTTCAAGCGCCTGGTGTGCTTCCACCCCTTCCACAGCCCTACCCAGCCGGTCAAAGAGCACACTCCGCACCGACGAGGTGCCGATGTCAAGGGCCAGCACCAAGGGCGCTTCAGCACACCGTGTTGTCACGGTAGACACAAAATTAGTCCTCGGTCCTCTCTTATTCTCCTTGCCAGGCTTAGCTCCTGTGGTTTTTCCAGCGAACTTGCTGTTAACTTAGTGCCTGCCTTCATTTCTGCCCACGCCTTTTCCCCTGACATTGCCTCTGCTCTTTCTCTGGCTCTCCTTTAGCCTTCTTGTCCGCCCCTGGTTTAGGGGGCTGACTGACAATTATGCCGCGAAGCGATGTATAAAGATAGTAGCACACGCTCAAAATAATTCGCGTCCCTGCTTCCACCACAGCTTCTGTTTTATCCCTTGCTCCAGCCTCCGCTTGGCTTTTTGGGGCCTTTTCTTGCCCCGGCCTTGCCTCTTTGGGTGAGGTCAAAAAGGATCTCACCATCTCATAGGCCAGGTTGGCCTCCTTCAATTTCTCCTCAGCCTTTCGTTTTAGTCGAGGATTGTTGGAGAAGCGATCTGGATGCCAGATATTTACCATATCCTTATAGGCCTGTTTCGCCTCATCGAGCGAGGCATTACGGTCGAGCTCAAGTATCTCAAAGAATCGCTTAATATCCACTTTAATATTCCCTAAAATATGCTTAACTGAGCTTATTCAACAGCCTCATGCCTCTCCTAACCACGCAGGATCTGGGCGATTTCATCCACAAGCGGCTTGGAACCAACATAGAGGGCAGTCCGTTGGTGATGTTCCTTTGGCTGGATTTCGAGAATAGGGATGCCCGCTTCATCAACAGCATCCCCGCCAGCCTCATGGCACATGAAGGCCACGACCGCTGCCTCATACATAAGGCGCAGTTTTCCGTGCGGACGGTTTTTCTCCGGGTTTGGGTGGCTGACAATAGCGGGATACATGAATATGCCCCCGTTGGAAAGAATCCTGTGGAAGTCTCCCGCCAGGGAGCCCAGGTACCTGAAGGCGTATTTTCTTTCCTCTTCTGCGATCCATGTCTGCACTCTCTGGTCAAAGCTGCATCGGTTGGCCTCATTGAATGAAAATTCCCAGGTCTTGCTATCCTCAGGGAGGATTACGCCGATCGGTTTGACAAAGTTCATGGTATCATCAATGTGGAATCGCCAGGTTCCCGACTCCTTCAGCGCAAGGGTAAACGTGCCCGTGGGAATCACAAACATGCCCGCAGCGATATAATCTTTCCCGGGCCGCAAATGCCCGTCTTCAGGCCCATCCAGGTTTCGCTTGGCAACGCCAAACAGAAAACCGACCGGCAATCCGTGGGAAACGTTTGATGAACCATCAAGGGGATCGAAATACACAAAGTAGCGTCCTCCCTCGGCATCCATGAGAATCATTTCTTCCGACTCCTCGCTGACCGCATGGATTACACGGCCTGAACTCCTCAAATAATGAAGGCTGATCTCCTCAGCAATGTGGTCTATCCCCATGGCGTGCTCGCCCTGCACATTCACTGTGCCAGTCAATCCCAAATTCCCTCTTAACATACCTGTTAGATAGTAATGTTGGATGTGCTTTGCCGCACTGATTAAGGCATCCATCAAGATCAAGAAGTGATAGGTACGGTTATGTTTCTCCTGGTGTTGAAGTATGAAATTCATGAAGGTCTGCTCGAAGCGCATGTCTTTCCTCCTTAATCGTGAGATTAGGAACAAGGCAAGTCAGTCGCCTCATGAATATACCATTTCACAGGGCGATCTTCAAAAGACATTTGATATCGTGCAAAAATCTCCGACAAGAAAAACGCGATCCTTGTATGGAGCGTTACGACCAGCACGCACAAAATCCATCAAAACAAGAGATTATGTATGCTCACAAACTAATTTAATGACCGTCACTTCAGGCGGTGATAGAAAACGAATTGGTGGCCCCCATGTCCCTGAGCCCCTGCTCACATACAAATAGGAATTATTCGGCAGATGCATGAGTCCTGCGTAATGTGGGAAAAACAGCCTGGTGATAAGGCTGAAAGGGAAGATCTGTCCTTTATGAGTATGCCCTGAAAGCTGCAGGTCAAAAAGGCCTAACGCGTTCTCGTTTACTACCGGCATGTGCTTAAGGAGAAGGGTAAACCTGTCACGGGTAAGTCCGGAGAGCAGAGCTTTTTCTGAAACCCCTCTAAAGACCTCAAGCTGCCTCCCCGTTGGGTCGTCAATACCAGCAATATTGATAATCCCAGCAACGTTCAGTGCTTCTCCCCTCAGTACTGTGAAACCCGCTTGTTCTGCAAAATTCAACGCCTGATCAAGACCGGCATAGAACTCGTGATTTCCCGTTATTGCGAATTTGCCGTACTTTGGATTAATGGCATTCAGCAGTTCTGCAAGTCCTGTCAGATTCCCCATCTGTCCATCCACAAGGTCGCCTGTGGATACCAAAATATCAGGTTCTGCCCTCTTTACCGCTCTGAGAATCCTTTTCAATCTCTCCTCTCTCACAATCAATCCAAGATGGGCATCAGAGATCTGGGCGATTGTTAAGGTGCCGACCTCTTTGGGGATTTTTGGGCTTCGTATTATCATTGTTTCGTTGTGAATATAGCATGCTTCAAAATAGCCACATGATGCTACTGCTGCTGTAATGAGGAATGAGATGACCAAGATAGATCGGGGCGAAGGGGATAGATAGGAAAAGTTGTTTTGAAGTATAAGCCCGCCTGTGTAAAGGAAAAAGCGATATAGATCAACACCGAACGAAAAACAAAAGAAAAGAAACGCAAGTCCCATCCATGTATATCCGATGTAAGAGATGAAGCGGGCGAAGAGCTCAAATCCATGCCTCTCGGATATCCGCACAACAACCGGTGCGACAACCATTGCTGCCATGAGGGATATCAGAAAAATGCTACTGACACTTCCAACGGATAGAGCACCCTTTATCTTAGTGAATATGTACAGATGTAATGCACTATAGATCAGGAAAAAGGTAAACAAAAAGAAAACCACCGTAGCCTCTTTATTTTTTCCTCATTTCTGTTTTGTACCTGCCAAGGTGTATCAGAATCAGGACACTTTCTGACCGTCCCGATCCCTTACGCTGTCAACCAGAACTATCTGGTTACTGCGTGGACAGTGCTCTCCACTGGCTCTCAATGCCTTCGGTGAGGTGAATTATAGAGAGGAGAGGCTCGTGTGTCAATGTAGTAGGTATCTCAAGATATACCACAGGCCTATTCTGACGGACTGGTGGGCGCCCTTCCGCAGGGAGAGATAGGGCGGCATCTCCTCAATGCGCCTTAGAATCTCTCAAAACCTCAAGGGCCTTCGGGAAATTGTTCAACCTCACTAAAATCGGTGCATGACATCTGACCAGATAGACGTGCGGTTGGCTCCAAAAAATTATTCATAGAGGCTGCCCATCAGGATGTGATCCTCTCTCCATGAGCCTTACTCAATCTATTTGTATCCTGATTACTTCAAGTATCTTTTAAAGTTTTCCCGGGGACCAATTTGGGGACCTTATATCCTCAGGGGCAAGAGGAGATCGCGAATTTTCAGTTTTACTTGATTTTGCATCAGTGACTGAGTAACTCTAGACTAAGGGGAAGATCGTGACAAGGTATCGTCTTGGTTCGATCTTGTGCCTTGGTCGTTTAAAAAGGGAAGTACCATGAAAAATTTTTGTCATCTGCATTTCTTAATCTATTGTTATCCAAGAGTTGTTCATGATTAACAGGAGGCTTAGATATGGGGAAAGGTGATAGACGCACCAGACGAGGAAAAATCTGGAGAGGTACAACTGGTAAGAGCCGTCCGAAAAAGAAAAAGATGAAAGGGGAGAAATAAAATCTACCCGTCCTCGCCACTGAATGGAGTCATGCCTGCGTGAGCTCACTCCTATGGGTTTCGAACTCCCCTCAAATTCGCTCTTGGGCAAGAGCCCGCTGAGGCCTGGTCTCCATGTTTCAATGTCCTCTAATGTTTTACGTGCACCCATTTACTCGCGCAAGTTGGTCCTGCAATTGTCCCTTTGACCCATGATAGGCCCCTTTGTTCTATGCCTCGGATAGTATTCAGGAGCAGATTTCAACCCTTGACAATGTGGTCCAGTGCGTGAAGCGCCTCTTCCACGGTTCCGGTATTCAAGACATATTCATCAGCTAGGGCAATTGGCACGGAAGCCCCATAGGCAATTTCCCTGGTGTCTCTCTTATTAAAGGCATCAGCCACATCGTCGGATCTCCCCCGCGACGAGATTCTCTGACGCCTGAGGGCCCTTGGAGCAATGAAGGCCACCACAATGCACGTTGCCCTCTCGCGAATGAGCTGAATCTCAGGCCAGGATCGCATGCCCTCCATCAGTACCACCGGTTTTCCCGTATTCAGCGCAGCACCGAGCACGATTCTCGTCACCCCCATTCCATCATCACCCCTCAGCTCTGTAGATACCATGGCGGTATTGGCCCCATTCGGTTCAAGCCCCCGCCTCTGAGTTTCATCACGGACTAGATCTCCGGTGGCAAAATAGGGTATTTGCCTTGACTCTGCGTACGCTCTGCCGATATTCTTGCCAGCTCCTGGCATTCCCACAATAACAAATATCTTCATGAAAAAACCCTCGAAACCCCACTATCTCCCTTATACAGTATTAACCTCCAGGAAAGATCAACAGGCCTCAATTTCCTGATAATCTCTCCCGTAATCTTTTTGAGCTTCTTATCCCCCACAATCCCTTGTTTGAATCCGCAGCTTAACTCCCCTCCCTACTCACATTTATGCCGGATAATGGCTCCTTTGTCAGCAGACTCCGCAAGGCGGGCGTATAGTGCCAGGTAACCCTTCTTGAATTTGGGTTCAGGCCTTTGCCACCCGGCGAGACGAGCCTGGATTTCTTCATCGGAAACGTGCACATGGAGACTTCGATTTGGAATGTCAATGGTGATCAAGTCACCGTCCTGAACAATAGCGATGGGCCCGCCCTCGGCCGCCTCGGGCGATACATGCCCAACAAAACAACCATTATTGGTTCCAGAGAAGCGTCCATCTGTCACGAGTGCTGTCCTGAGAGCCAGACCCCTGCCATAGAGCAGCTTCATGGGCTTGGCCATCTCCCGCATGCCGGGGCCGCCTTTTGGGCCTTCGTATCGGATCACGATCACCTCGCCCTCACGCACGTGACCGTCCAAGATGGACTGATCGGCCTCCTCCTCGCAGTTGAAGCAACGGGCCTTGCCGGTAAAGGTATGCATTTCTGAGGCAATAGCAGCCGGCTTGGCAATACCCGTATTCGGTGCTAGATTTCCACGCAGAACTGCAAGCCCTCCCTTCCTGGCCCACGGATTCATCATAGTCTTGATGATATTGTGATCCCGTACCTCGGCACGGGCTATGTTCTCCACCACGGTCTTGCCAGTAACCGTTAGGGCGTCATCATGCAGGAGGGGCAAGATCTCCTTCATCACCGCAGGCACCCCACCTGCATGGTGAAAATCCGGGACATTTGCAGCCGCTGCAGGATTCATCCTGGCAAGGTGTGGGGTGGTTCGGGAGAGCTCTTCAAAGAGCTCCATACCGATCTCACAGTTAGCCTCATAAGCGATCGCCGGTAGGTGCAGGGCCGTATTGGTCGAGCCACCAATGGCCATGACGACGCGTATTGCATTTTCAATCGCCTTCCTGTTGATGATCTGAAGGGCCGTGATCCCTTGCTCGACCAGCCTGACGATCTGGCGGCCAGACTGCTGCGCCGCCCGCAAGCGTTCAGCGTAGGCGGCCGGAATGGTGGCACTACCCGGCAGACATAGACCGATGGCCTCCGCAACGCAACACATGGTGTTGGCTGTGCCAAGGAAGGAGCACGAACCACACCCAGGTGCAACACACTCTTCCAGCTTGTTGTATGCAGCCTCATCGATCTTGCCGGCCCTCAACATGCCCAGGGCCTCGAAAAGCGACGTTACATCAGATGCACGCCCGTCGAACTCGCACCCACCAAGCATGGGCCCCCCAACCACCATGATTGCCGGAACATCTAGCCGGGCAGCCGCCATGAGCATCCCTGGGACGATCTTGTCGCAGGACCCTAGGAGCACAACCCCATCAAGGCGATGGGCTTGGATCATCATCTCCACGTCGTTCGCAATTAACTCACGCGTGGGAAGGATGCAGTGCATTCCGTCGTGTCCATTAGCAATGCCATCGCAGGCCGCGATGACGCCGAATTCGACTGGGGTCGCTCCCGCTTGGCGGATACCCTGTTTTACATGCTCGGAAACCTGTCTCAGGTTAATATGACCAGGGACCAGCAGATTCCACGAGTTCGCAATCCCGATCAGCGGGCGGTCCAGATCATAATCGGTGTAACCCATGGACTTGTAAAGGGCACGAACCTTCGACCACTCAGGTCGCTTTAAAATATCTCTACTTCGCCAATGCATGACAATTTCTCCTGATGAGGTGCTTGAATAAGAACTCGTTTTTTGTGGCAAAGAGCATAGAGAAAAGCTGGTTATGTGTCAATGTAAAAGCCATCGCAGGATGTACCAGTACGGTTCCGCTCGGTCTGTCAGTACCGTCAAGACCAAATCCTTGAGGTGTTCATCTTTTGGATTGAAATATTCCTGGCAAGTAAATAGGATGAAGGCCGATAACAACTGAAAAGGGTTAGTAGCATGCCGGAATTACGACAAAATCCTATGACCAAAGACTGGGTAATAATAGCCCCAGAGCGGAATAAACGGCCTGATCAATTTGTGCGTCATAAGGCCCAGGAAAAAATAAGGAAACAGGAAAGAGAAGAAACGGCTGCATGCCCATTCTGCCCCGGAAAGGAAGATATTTGCGGAGAAGCTGTTTTGACCTACTATCAACAAGATTCTCCCGGGCAGGGCGCAAAATCCACGTGGTCTCTCAGGGTGGTACGCAACAAGTTTCCTGCCTTGGTTGAGGGCGAGGAAAAAGCGAGGATCACAGAGGGTAGTGGAAACTTTTTCATAAAGATGTCTGGCATGGGGTTCCACGAGGTGGTAATTGAACATCCGGGACATTTCCAGACCATTGCAACAATGCCACTTGAGGCAGTTGAGGGTGTAATCTCCTCATATATTGAGCGATATCGCGCGCTCATAAGAAGACCTAATATAGAGCTCATAACCATATTTAGAAATAACGGTCCACGGGCTGGTACCTCGATAAGACATCCCCATTCCCAGATAATCGCAAGTCCGATCGTTCCAATCCATATCAGACATGTTGTAGAGGAGGCAGTGAGGTACTACGATACTATGGGTACGTGTATATACTGCAATATGATGGACCAAGAGAAGGTATCTGGAAAAAGGGTAATATCAGAAAGTGAACACTTTCTTGTTATTGCACCATTTTTCTCACGAAGCCCTTTTGAAACCTGGATCCTTCCGAAAAAACATAGGGCCTCATTTGCAAAAATCTCTACTCTTGAAAAGAGGGATTTGGCCGGGGTACTCATTAATATCTTGTCGAGATTATATCATGGGCTTGACGATCCGGATTACAATTACATGATACATTCTGCCCCATATCAAGAAGACCCGGCAGACTATTATCACTGGCATGTCCAGATACTTCCAAAGCTCTATGAAGTGGCCGGATTTGAACTGGGCTCTGGTATATATCTAAACAGCACCTGCCCTGAAGAAAATGCACAATACTTGAAGGAGATACGGGCGGATGTCTCAGGATAATTGAGAGAACAGAATGCCCTTACAAAGCATTGAAGGAAACCAGGGAATTGAGCCTTTAGAAAATTTCTATTCTCTCTGAATCTGTTGCTGGCACAAAAACTGGACAAGCTGGTTGTATTTCTTGAACTATTGCGGGCTTAGCCTAAAAGATGAAACCATTACCTGAAATATTTTCAGGTGAGCATTCAGTTTCCCCTTCTCCGCCTTGAAGGAAAAGAGATAATCCACCATCCAGTTGATATTCGATACGGACCTTTGCTGCATCTGCCTGACTGAGGATGCCTGGTAATGATGAATTTGAGTGCATCAATGGGCCCAACAGGCGGCCGCACCTCATTCCAGGAATACCGAGAACCTATCGCAAATTGGTACAAAAGCATCTGGACGTTGGTCCAGAAAAGAATTGCTCTTAAACCTACCTGTCCTCTACACCGGGCCTTATTTCGATAAACAACCTGTTTTTTGTGGTATAGATATTTGAAATATGCATACGTATGATCACTGATTTATTGCTAAATTTAGCTATTAGTGGTTTGAGCCTTTGAATCTCAACTGGATATTCTTTCTTACCTATGAGCGCTACCAGCAGTGGCCATAAAAGTTCATCACTATTTCTTTTTTCCACAATTTGAGGCCTTACATAGAGTATGCTGTTTTCCTTATCATATCTAATTGAGGCCTCACAGTTGAAAGAGGCATCAACGCTCCCAAAGCTTAGGCTCGCTGGCAGGTTACCAATTTTACCTGTATATGTAATATCCTCCCCATGGACATTAACAGAGAATGACACCTTATCGATTCCCAGTTCTAACTTATCAATTGATTTAACCCGGATAGCCCCTGAGAATCTTCTATCATTCGTTATCTCAACTGGTAGCACATCATTAACGAATGAAGCCAAAACCTCTGCTGGGATAACAATGGTAATCTCATGCTTCTTGTCGGTTGTGGCAAATGAATCAGGGATGGATAAAGACACGCAAAAGATGGAGGTAAGTATGAGACAGATCAAGTGCTTATCTGTCTTGCTCTTGGTCATGTTCAAATATCTTATGCGCTCAAAAAAGGTCATGTCGTTCAATCCACCTCTACCCTGTCCTTCTCCTTTCATTCGGAAAGTTTATCAATAATAATTCAAAAAATCCATTTGGACAATAGCTTGTTGAGGCCTCGGCCCTATCTTCCTCACAATTGGCACAAGGTTTGCTTTTGAATATGTACAATTATGCGGGAAATTACCGATCCGAAC
This sequence comes from Deltaproteobacteria bacterium, assembly GCA_020349945.1. Lineage (GTDB taxonomy): Bacteria > Desulfobacterota > DSM-4660 > Desulfatiglandales > B25-G16 > JABXJZ01. Next base: position 450,738 of record CP070704.1, on the reverse strand, counting down.
GGTTGACACTGAGATATCTTCGAAATGCAACAAGATAGGTAAATACAAGGAGCATAAACATGGGTAAGGGTATTGATATAGAAGATTCTGATGCATTCTTTAATATGCGGAGGAGATTTTGGGTAGATAGCCGAGACAGGGCACTGGCTGAGAAAAAGCCCAACAAACCTTCCAGCCAACAATCCCAAAGGGCTGATGAATCAGCTCAGAATAAAGGCTCAGAGAAGCGGTACGTAGTATATCCTCACGTTGCCGCTGCTCGGACCGCCAGTGGCAGCTGATATCGCTTTTGTTGAAACCCTTCAAGGCAACAAGCTCGACTCCTAGCTGATCTCTAATCAGCTGTACCCTCTTTCCCGAAAACGGGATCGCCATCTTGTTTGGTCTGATAAAAGAGGTCAAGGCCAGGCTTGACCCTCTGCCTCATTTTACCTAAGATAAAAAACAACATGCAAAAGAGAACCCTTGGTAAAACGGGCTGGGAAATCTCCGTTATCGGCCTTGGATCCATCAAACTCCCCTTGATCTCTCGGAAGGAATGCGAAATTCTTCTGAACACGGCCATTGATGGGGGCATCAACTTTGTGGACACAGCCGACTGCTATGGCGACAGCGAAGAGAAGATCGGCCTTGCACTGGAAAGAAGGCGCAAAGAATTCTATCTCTGCACAAAGATTGACGAACGCGATGGCATTGGGGTTCGCAAGAAATTAGAACGCTGTCTTCGCCGCCTCAGGACCGACTGGATTGATCTGATCCTGTTCCACGACCTTCGAGGTTCTGAATACGACCCGATATTTCATACGGGTGGGTTGGAGACCTTGGAAAGGGCCAGAAAACAAGGAAAGATCCTGGAAATTGGAATCAGCATCCACAACTCCCTCCCAATGATGAGGAAGGCCATTGAATCTGGGGTATTTTCGGTTCTGATGGTAGCTTACAGCGCCTTTGATGAAGACCGCCTGGCTGCAGACCTTCTTCCCATGGCTCACAGGATGGGGGTAGGCTTAGTCGCTATGAAGCCGCTTGCAGGGGGAAGACTGGCTGAGAGCCCTTCGCTTCCCGGGCATAAAGGATTCATCCGAGGGGAATCTCTCGCCCAGGTCTCCATTCGGTACGTCCTTTCAAATCAAAATATCACCTGCGCCATCCCCGGGATGACAGGGCTGTATGAACTGGATGAAAACCTCCAGGTTGGGAGACAAGCAAGGGAGCTGACCATGGAGGAAATCAAGGCGCTCATGGAGTGCGTGGGGGAGGCAGGAAAGGGCTTTTGTAGAAGTTGCGGGTATTGTCTGCCTTGTCCGGAGGGAATACCAATCCCTGACATCTTCCGGTTTGAAAGCTACCATGATCGATATAATTTAAAAGAATGGGCGAGAGAACAGTATCAATCGCTCGGGGTGCATGCTGATGCCTGCTCGGGCTGTGAACAATGCATGGAGCATTGTCCTTACGGGGTCGCCATTCCTGAAAAACTGAAGCTTGCCCATCGGATCCTGTACTGATCATCTCCGGGGTTAAAGCCAATCATGCTAGGCCTCCCCCATCTTGCGATGCTATCCTGACCGGCCTTTCCGATAGCTGATTCCCAGGTGATTTCATGAAAGACCAAAGAAAGCATTTGACTATCCCCGTCTTCGGATTTAGGCGAAAAAGCTCCCAACGTGGCTCACCCCGATGCCGTGAAACCGTTCAGACCGTGGCTCAAGGACAACTGGAACCTGGTCGCCAGTTTCTCTGAATTCGGCACTGGTGCACCAATGCCGCTCTTCGAGCTCATTGGTAATCTGCCCACCCGAAACTTCCGTGATGGCAGCTTCCCCCAGGTGAACAAGATAAGTGCCCAGACCTTAAAGGAGACCATAGGTACTGGCATGCACGGCTGTTTTGCCTGCCCTGTCCGGTGCAAGAAGGCAATCACGGTCAAGGGACCATACTACGTGGATAGCGCCTATGGTGGACCGGAATACGAGACTCTGGCTGCCCTGGGATCTAACTGTGGCATTGATGACCTCAAGGCTATCGCTAAGGGCAACGAACTCTGCAGTGCCTATTCAATTGATACCATTTCAACAGGCTCCACTATCTTCTTTGCCATGGAATGCTTTGAGAACGGGCTACTGACAACTAGGGATACTGACGGCATTGAGCTGAAATTCGGTAACGCCGAGGCAATGCTTCAGATCATAGAACTTATCGGTCGGCGGGAGGGCATTGGTGACCTGCTAGCTGAAGGCTCAGCACGTGCTGCAGAAAAAATCGGAAACAGTGCCAGGGCCTTCTCCATGCATGCTAAGAAACTGGAGATCCCGATGCACGAGCCAAGGCTGAGCAAATCCCTCGCCCTTGGCTATATGGTTAACCCCCATGGAGCCGACCACTGCTGCAACCTCATTGACATCTTCTTCGCCGCATTTGGTAAGGAGTCGAATGTCATCGTACATGATGCCGTTCCCTTAGGGATAGCCCCGGCTCCCTTTGAGGATATTGGCCCGAGGAAGGTGGCCCTCTTTCGGATAGTGCAGCTCAAGCGAATCATAGTGGATTCGCTGGTACTGTGTATGTTCTTGCCTTACTCCTACCAACAACTGGCCGAGGTAACATCCGCTGCAACCGGATGGAATACTACCACTATGGAGCAACTCAGGGTAGCGGAGCGAACCCTGACGATGTGCCGGCTCTTCAACGTCCGTCATGGGCTCACCGCTGATGAAGATAGACTTCCGCCGCGCTTCTTTAAGCCCACAAGATACGGGCCTCTGGGTGATACGGCCTTGGACCCAGAGAAGATGGAGAACGCAAAGAGATACTACTACTCGCTGATGGGGTGGGATTCCAACGGCGTGCCGACCCCCGAGAAGCTGGAGGAGCTTGGAATCGAATAGAGGATGCCCACCTAAAACAGCAAAAGGGGAATTTTAGGGCTCTAGGTAACTGGCGGCCTTACCTCCAGCCAGGATACCGGACGCTACACAGGGCATCACACCGCAGCCTATGGTTCCAGCACCGGCAAGAAACAGCCCATCAATCCCAGCAGTAAAAGATGTGAATCGACCGCGACCTATCTGATCTGGACTATGCTCCGGTCCGTAGCACCCACCCCTCACCGCGTTAACCCAATATGCGTTAGAAAGAGGAGTAGCATACTCGACAAGGTCGAGGTGCTGTGAGAGGCCGGGGATGTACCGTTCAGCTGCAGCAATAAGCCGCTCCCCCATCTTTTCCTTGAGGGCCTTGTACTCATCTCCCCGCTTCCCGGAAGGAAGGTTCGCCCACTTCTTGAAAAGCTCGTAGCTCGCCCCTGTAATGATCTCGATGGTGTGGTAACCTTCAGGTGCATGCCCGCCGTCAGGATCCTTTACCGAGGGGCTGGTGATAAAGAAACTAGGGAAGTCCTCAGGAGGGCGCGAGACAGGGAACAGCTCGTACACTTTGTTGATATCATAGTCGCTATAGTGAATTATATTCGCATCGGTTATCCCGATCGAGGGAAGATCAAGGTCCGTGCCGATGAAGGCGCACAAGGCACCCGCGGACGGGCGCATCCGCGAAGCCTTTGTTTTGATGCGGGGTGCAACCAGCTTGGGATTGACCAGCCTTCCCAGGGTGATCACCGGATCGGCGTCGCTTATGACTGCCCGTGCGGTGTATCTGTGGTCGGATTCTATCTCCACGACAAACTCACCACCCTGTTTGTTTATAGAGACAACCCGCGAACGGTTTTTCAGCTCGGCACCGTGCTTCCTGAGCCCTTTGACGAAGGCGTCCCTTAAAGCGCCGCCTCCACCGTGAGGGTAGTATGCCCCTTTCAGGTAATGTGCCCACACCATGATGGCTGTGATCACCGAGGCCCTCGCCGGAGGCACCCCGTAGCTACCGCAAGGAGCGGCAAGGGCGGCCTGCAAACGCCTGTCCGATGTTACCTCATCAAGGAGCCTTTGGTAGGGAACGCGCGAGTATCTCAACATGATCGGGTGCTTTAGCATAAAGCTGAGCATCTTGAGCACCTCGCCCTCCATTGACCGGGAGGCCTTCACGGCCTCTATAATCTTGTCGAAGGCCTCGAAAAATTTCTCTATCCCCCGCTCCTCTTTCGGGAAATCACTGATGAGCCGCTCTATAAAGTGTTCCCTGCCTTTACAAACCCGCAGTTCATAGTCCGGGAACAGGTACCGGTCAAATCCCTCCGGGTCGAGCTCGACAAACCTTACCGCCTCGCCTATTCCCAATTCGTCAAGGAGTCTCCAGAATGAATCCTCTCTCGCGAGTTCTCCGAGGTAGTGCAGGCCCGGGTTGAAGGTATAATTCCTCCGGCGAAATGGATTCAGGTATCCACCAAAGGCCGGCATCGCCTCCAGAAGCAACACCGAAAAGCCGCACCGGGCAAGCTTAAGAGACGCTGACATCCCTCCTGCGCCGCTGCCTATGACTATTGCATCGTAATCAGCCACATTTGCCTCCTTCCACAAGGTCTTTGCCTTGGTGAGGGCACTATAGGATCAGGGCAGTTGTGCGTCAAGAAAATACTCATCTTACGCCCTTGACACCCTGCTTTCTTTTTTCCTATTATTCCTCCCTGAAATACTCGTTTACAAAAGAGTGAGAATATCGAGAGTTTTTTGTTGACTGCACATTACGTAACCTTTGAAAGGAGTCAAGGCATGGCAACACTAAAGGGATCGAAGACCGAGCATAATCTTTTGGCGGCGTTTGCTGGCGAATCTCAGGCCCGTAACCGTTATTCCTTTGCCGCCAGCATCGCCAAGAAAGAGGGGTTTGAACAAATCAGCGGCATCTTCCAGGAAACCGCTGATAACGAAAGAGAGCATGCCAAACTCTTCTTCAAACAGCTCGAAGGTGGCGAGTGCACAATTACGGCGGGCTATCCAGCTGGCGTCCCTGGTGATACGCTGGCCCAGTTAAAGGCCGCTGCTGCAGGGGAAAGACTGGAGTGGACCACGCTGTACTCCGGTTTTGCAGACGTGGCCTCGCAAGAAGGTTTTACTGAAGCGGCCCGTATTTTTAGCCAGGTTGCAGAGGTCGAACAGTGGCACGAGCGACGTTACAGGAAGCTCATTGACCAGGTTGAGGGCAAGACCGTGTTCAAGAAGCCCGAAAAGGTCCTCTGGAAATGTCGAAATTGTGGTCGCGTGGTGGAGTCCACCGAGGCCCCGGCCAGGTGCCCGACCTGTGATCACCCACAGGCCTATTTCGAGCTTTTGGTCGAGAACTATTGATACCTTAGATCTTGAACCTGCCCTCCACTCTCCACGGGGCAATGGCCATAAGGGTGCGTTCGTATTCGTCTTTTCTCATGCCCTTACTCCAGTCGAACCCCTGTGCCGGCCTTAGCCCCGACGGTCTCGGCGGCGTTTGCCAGGTTCCTGGCGATTTCCAGCACCTTCTCAGCATTGATGAGGGCCAACCAGCTGCCTTCTGGCACGTCTCCATAGGCAGTGGCAAGGGTTGCCGCCACCATCTTACCACCGATCGTGACCTGTAACCGGATGCCGGGTTCAAAACCCATCTGCTTTACCATCGTGGCCGGGATATTGGTGATCATATTGCCGTACCGGTCCACATGGACAACGAAACCGACCACGGCATCTCCATCATGCCGCGCAGCGGTGACAGGGAGCTCTATCAGGTCTGTAATTTTCGGCCCAACCTCAGAGGGCTGGATGTCCCCTGCCAGATGAGCAGCAACTGGGCCCAGGATGTCCCGGCCGTGAAATGTGGCGGACACCCCTGCCTGCCGCATGAGGCTGTAATTCCTGATCTCGTATGCATGGGCGACACCCAGTTTCTCTATCACCCCGCTTAGCAGCCCGTTATCAGGGGCAACAAAGAGCTTGTGATCAGGGGTCTGCACTAGTATGCAGCGTCGCGCCGTGCCCACACCGGGATCCACCACAGCAAGGAAAACAGTTCCAGGTGGAAATTCCCGCGCGGCCTGCACCAGAACGTAAGACCCTTCAGCCACGTTGAAGGGTTCTATGTGGTGGGTGATGGTCGTAATTCTCACCCGAGGATTCGCCGTGTACATGTCGCCTTCCAGGGCTCCCACATAAAAGTCTCTGGTGCCGTAATCGCTGAGAACAGCCACGAGTCCGCTTCCCGGATATGAGGCATTCAGTGGAGGAGGGTGTGGGATGATGCTCCTTGGGGCTTGACAGGACAGAAAGAGGGACCAGGCAACCAGAAGGTAGATAACACACTGAATCAATCGCTTGAATTGTCCCCTCATGAGCACCTCTATCCCAACCTCGCCTTTTTCCTGCCTTCGTAGCCTGCGCTTGCCTCTTCCTACAATCAAGGGATAATCATGGCGCCACCGGAGCAGTGATCTGGGACAGCGGCACCTATGACCTTATAGAGCAGAGCGACCAGCCCCTTCGCGGGTTTAGATCAACCCCTCTCGACCTTCCGAGCATACAGGTAATTGCTTAATATATATATCCCCTTTGAGGGGGTCTTCGTACCGATGGACCCGGTAAAGGTCCAGACGACGGTTGGCCATAGAGCTCATTTATTCGACGTTCATGCCGTTCAACGATCTGTACTATACGGTCGAGTCGCTGTTCAAGAACACGCAGTTCTTCATCATGATCCTTAATGCTGTCGCGTAGAGTCCGTTCTAGATTATCGATTCTCTTCTCCAAACCCTGTATTTCCTGTGGATCGGCCGCTAGAGAAGGCAATGACCACGCCAACAGAACAAACAAGATGAGGCCCAGGGAAAATAGTTTGCTGTTCACGAAGATCATTTTGAGACCTCCTTTTTCTATCGCCTACACTGCCAATACGGGCGCATAGGTTTCTTCATGTTACTATAAAAAAGGTAAAAAGAAAAAGCCAAAAACGGAAAAAATTCATGCTCTTCTCTGTCACGGGATTGATCCCAAGTCCCTGTTTCAATGGTCTTTTTTCTTGGCCTTTGTTTCGGCCTTTGCCTTTTTCTTCTCCAGTTTTAATCGTCTCTTTTCAAGTTCAGCATGTATTCTCTCCTCCTCCAACTCCTCAGATGCATGATCTACCACTTGCCCTGCAGTTAATCCCACGCGGTATTTATACGCAAAGAGCAGGGCGATCAGGATGTATACAGCTAGTATTGAGCCAAGGGGGATTAGTACATAATTGGGAAATAGGACAAATAAATGCCGCAAAGCCAGCAATACCGAAAGAAGGGCGGTGCCCGCCCAAGCATGATGGCGAGATATATCATATTTTCTTCTGTATTCTGATAGATGCCTGTTTGCCATGCGCCCTCATTCTGATGAAAATATTCCGAACGATTTTCGATAATCAGTTAGCGCCAATCTCAAGATCACCGATAAGCCTATATCAACCAGGGTCATTTTACTAAAAGAGTGGCTAGCAACACAAGCTTTCATTCAGATGACAGAGCACATAGTGAAGCGAGGAGCGTCCTGGTCGCATTGTTGAGCAGCGTTAGGTAGGACGTAAATTTATCGAAAATATTGATTCGGCCCCTTAGACAAGATTCACATTGTATTAAAGGATCTTTCGTTGTAAGCTAGACTGACAGGCGATCATGGCACATTGCCTGAATACTGTTATCCTATATTCTTTGGGAGGAATGCGATGCGTAACCTAACACTCCTGACGGACCTGTACGAACTCACCATGGTTGGGGGATACTTTGTCAGCGGGAAAAAGGACCAATGGGCCAACTTCGATTATTTCTTTCGCAGAGTACCCGACGATGGTGGATTCTGCATCGCCGCAGGCCTCGAACAGGCAATCGATTACATCAAAAACATCAGATTCGCCGAAGAGGATATAGCCTATCTGGAAACCCTCAACATATTCCCCGCGGATGTTCTCGAATACCTAAGCAAACTCCGCTTTACCGGAAACCTCTACGCAGTCCCCGAGGGGACGGCCATCTTCCCCAACGAACCCATAGCCCGAGTAACCGCCCCACTTCCCGAGGCCCAGCTCATTGAATCCGCCTTGTTAAACATTATGAACTTCCAGACCCTGATCGCCACCAAATCGGCGCGGGTCTGCATCGCCGCAGAGGGGGACCCAGTCATCGAATTCGGCCTCAGGAGAGCCCATGGTCCTGACGCTGCCCTTGGGGCGGCACGGGCATCCTTTATCGGAGGGGCAATGGGTACGTCAAACCTCTGGGCAGGGAAAATGCTGGGGATACCCGTCAGGGGGACCATAGCTCACAGCTGGATAGAGTCTTTTCCCTCTGAACTTGAGGCCTTCCGCGCCTACGCAAAGATCTACCCAAAGAGCTGTCTGTTGCTCGTGGATACGTACCACACTCTCAGGAGCGGTGTCCCCAATGCCATCCAAATCGGCCGGGAACTGAGGGATAATGGACAAGGTAAGCTGATAGGGATCAGGCTCGATAGCGGTGATCTTGCCTATCTCAGCAAACAATGTAGAAAGATGTTAGATGAGAATGGATTTCAACAAACCAAGATCATCGCCTCCAGCGACCTCGACGAGTGGCTCATAGAGAGTCTCAAGAAACAAGAGGCGAAAATCGATACCTGGGGTGTAGGAACAAGGCTCGTCACTTCTTATTCATGCCCTGCCCTCGGCGGCGTCTATAAGCTGACCGCCATCGCTGAGGATGGCGAAATGGTGCCAAAGATCAAGAGGTCCGATAATCCGGAAAAAATCACCAATCCAGGGGTAAAGAGGTTGGTTCGATACTACGATCAAGCAGGCATGATGCGAGGAGATGTCCTGTTCCTGGAGAACGAGACCCCCGATCCCGACAAGCCAATTAGGGTATTCCACGCGGTGCTTCCCCATGTCTCTAAGTCGTATCCTGCCGACTTCGGACGGGAGGAATTGCTTATCCCCGTCTTCCTCAATGGCAAGCGGGTTTACGATACCCCTCCCATTGGGAAAATTCAGGAGAATACGAAAAGGAACCTGGATCGCTTAGACTGCGAGTTCAAGCGATTGCAAAACCCCCATCTCTATCATGTCAGCCTGAGTGAAAGATTATTCAGGGTGAAACAGGAACTGTTGATGAACGCTTACTAGGGAGGATCCATATTAGAACCATATGCAGAATATTCCCTGCTTTACAAATTCACTAGCGCAACGCAAGAAGGCAACTCTGTCAAGAATATGGATTCGACCCCCTACCCTTTAGAGGATAAGGAAACATTTTAATGCAAGACCTTTGGCTTCTCCTCCTCAAGTGCCTTTTGCAGCTGTAACTGCTCTTCAATTTTCTTGATATATCTCTTGATCTCTTCTTCCTGATATTTAGCCACGGCTAGCAGTTCACCCAGGTCAATATTGATATTGAGCATTTTGGTCAAGATGGAAAGCACAGCATGGGAGGCCTTTGGATATTCTATATGGGTCAGATAGTTCGGCATTTCTCCCAACAGGCAGACGCCTTCAATCCCTTTTTTCTTGGCAATTCCCAAAATGAAACCATTCAACCCGCTAATGCTTCCGTCAGTCATTAACCTTAGATCGAATCTTTTCAAATCCCCTATCAGTTCAACATTGGTAGCCACACAATGAACCTTTGATTCCTGGCTGACCTGTATGGGAAGCGCAAAGGCAGCAGCGGTGTATATCCTTTTTACCTTGAACTTCTCTGCTACTTCAATAACCTTATGAGCGAGTTCATATTCCATTCCGCTTGGCTGGGCCTCTCCCATAAAGATTATTACATCATGGGCAGAACCCCTTCTCTTCCAGCAGTAAAACTCATTCCTGGGTGATGTTGTCAACGTCGGGGATTCCACTGTTCCATCATCCTTGACCGAGACGCCGGAGAAACCAAAACATTCGGTCAGCTTTATCTCCCCAAATTGTTCAGCCCCCAATTTGTCCCTCAGGTATTCAGCAGCCCCAAGAGCTACATTACCCATCCCGGACCAGGCGGCAAACAGGTAGGGATCTTTGAGCTTAGGTTCATGGTGAAGTTTAACCGTTATAATTCCCCTTCTTTGATCAGCCCTTTTTACTCCCATTGGTAATTCTCCATTTATGCTCGTAGCCTTCCTTTCCGCACCCTTGAGGAAGGCCCACTTCCCCTTTCATTTAACTCACTGTTACTTATTAGTAATTCTAACCCAAAACCGCGAGGGCATGGAGTATCTTTTTATTAACTGATTCCCTTTTCAGCACTGCCCTCTATTTCATAAGCCAGCCCAGAAAGGGGGGTAACCAACAAAGATTTGCAACAATTGTCTCTAATGCCGTGAGAATCTGGGTTTTCGGGCTAAATCCCATCAGCCGTGCACTCAGTAAACCGGCCGGAACAACAAAAATAATTACCAAACTTGTCAACATTACAGGCTGACGAAAATAGGTAAGCAGTGCCCTTGAAAACGAGCCTGTTTTCCTTCGAATAAAGATAAGGCCACTTACGTTTGCACCAATCTGGTCACTCATCGCATAGAAATAGGGAATATAGAAACCCTCGACTCCATACACATTAACGCCCAGAATGCGACTGCCCCAGTCTATGATCCACGGAACTATCATACCGAAAAATTTTCCCCACCCGTAGGCCTCTGCCAGCGTTCCCCTTTCCTTGAGCATTCGACGACGAAAGGCATAGAACCCCTCAAGAATACTTTCGCCTTCCCCGGATAATGTCCGGACTATCCATTGCCCGACGGGACTTCTCTGCAGTCCAAAAGAATCCAAGAGGGCGGCAATTATCAATCCCCCAGCAAAACCTGCGACAGTATATCTGAGTAACTCTCCAAACCCTTGCCCCTCAATCTCTTCTTTATCCTGGCGTATTCCCTGGCTGTCTTTCATAGCATTCCAAACAAGGGTTATGGCATAACCAGACGAGGATAGTATTGGAACGCGGAAAAGGGACCAGCATTTTGCGCCCCTTCAGACCACCATTCTATAAATCATGAGAAAAGTCAAACTGGAAAAGATGAAAATACCCTAACAGGTCTTTCAATAGCTATGAGTGCAAGGCCGACCCCGATTTGCTTGTAAAGCATACCCATATGAGCTATATCTAACACCCGCATGCCTCTAAAAGGTAAGAAGGGGGAGGTCAGTATGGTTGATATATCCACACCAATAGAATTTAAACAGGTTGAGGGCAAAAGCCTATTCCTCGATCCTCGGAAAGAATATCAGCTTACCGAAGAGAAACTCCAGGTACGATATGATCCTCTCACGGGTAGAACAGGCCATTTTGTTCGCCTTGGCGCAGTTAAACCACAGAGGTTGCCCATTGAGTCATATTCGAATCCTGAGGTGAAAGGGTTTTGTCCATTTTGTTCTGACTTAAGGTACAGAGCTACTCCGAAATTCCCAGAATATATATTTCCTGATGGGCGATTATCCAAGGGTGAGGCCCTCCTTATTCCCAATCTATACCCATATGACGTCTACAGTGCAATAACCATCATGGCCACTGAGCATGTGGTTCCCTTAGAACGATTAAACGAGAAAATCCTTCTGGACTCTTTTTCTATTGGCGTCGCCTTCCTGAAAAGGATTAAGTCTATCGATCCCTCACTTCCTTACCATCTAATGGATTGGAACTATATGCCGCCATCAGGTGGGGGGTTGGTTCATCCTCACCAACAGTGTTTTGCCACGCAGTTTCCAGGAAACCAGGTTACAGACGAAATGAGGTGTTCGAAAGCATTCTATAAAAAACACGGTGTGAATTACTGGAAAGAGCTGGTCAGGATTGAGCAACAGAGAGATAAACGGTACATAGGCAGCACTAATAGTTCTCACTGGTTGGCATCATTTGTATCACTTGGAGTCCTTGGTGAGATTATAGGTATATTCCCCGATGTGTATTCTATTGATGATTTCAATGAGGCACATATCTCCGAACTGGCTTCAGGAATTAGAAGGATCTTTTCATACTATGTGGACAAGAATATCTTCAGCTTCAATACATCACTTTTCTTCGGGCCACAAGACCAAGAGTTCTTTTCAGCGCACTTCCGTATTATTCCAAGAACCTTCCTCAACACCAGAGACCATGCATCTGATCTATGCTTCTACCAGGCATTGCATCAGGAACCGGTGTGCGTTGTAATGCCTGAAGTGATGTGCAAAGAAGTGAGGGCCTACTTTACAGGAAAAAATTAGAAAGCCTATCAATTAACCATGGAAAGCATTTCGATGATCAGTAAGGTCAGGATCATTTCCATTGGCGGGAGGGAGCTACCGGCCGTAAGTCTGGGCACCTCGCCTTTTATCGGGGCTGGTCAGTTTGGAACTCGAGCCCCTACCTACCGTCGCCTCTTCTTTGACAATCCAGCCAATATAGTAGACCTTATGGTGTATGCGGCCGAGCTCGGCGTGCCGTGTGTGCAGCTTCTGGCCATAGACCGTATTCTGGATGCCTTTAGGGAGTCAAAAGCACAAAGCGGGGTTGACCTTGCATGTACATTGACCGTTGGATTTGGAGACAGGGATTGGGAACTCAAGCAGGCGTCCGATATAGATCCCCAGGTGGTCTTCCTTCACGCTATGGTTACAGACCAACTTGACCTTAAGGGTATTGAGAGATGGTTAAAGGATATCAGGAATCTGGGCCTTGTTCCCGGGTGCGCTACTCACAAACCGGCCCGTGTTCTCCCTGTCCTCAGACAATCCGGCCTTGATATACAGGCATATATGGCCCCATTCAATCGTGAAGGTATGTTCATGGATTGCAAGCCAGATGCGTTAATAAAGATCCTGGATTCTATTCAACAACCTGTCATTGCCAAGAAGACATTGGCTGCGGGCGTGCTTTCGCCCACCGTCGGCCTTCCCTTTATTGCACAATATGGTCAAGTAGACGGGCTGGCCCTGGGTTTAACCTCCCGTGAAGAGATGAAAGAGTCCCTCTCTGTTGCCATATCACACTGGCCTGGATAAACGATAAGGAGTTATTTTCTAACGATCCTCCTTCTTGTAGCGGGAAATGAGAAAAGAAATTAGAAGAGTAATCAGGCAAATAGAGCAATCAGTACAGTGCCCCACATGTGAAATAGATACAGAGAGTATTAAGGAGGAGTTCTCTTGGAATGGAGCTATCAGATATCTCAGATGTCCGGATTGTGGGTATGAGTTCCAGGTAGCCTTTAAAATCGCGGGAAGGAAATTTCAGGCAAATGTAATCTCTCCTGATGGAGCGCGAACAATGAATGTTGACGTGACAGATGAAGAGCAGGACTACCTTCGGCAAGCACTCGGTAACTTAAAACCGACATAACTCGCCACCTGTTTTCCAACCTGAGAAAATTAGATCACCTGATGTGTCCTCTTTTTAAGCCATAGAAGAGACCACCTCAAAGCCGGCTTTTTCGAGGGCCTCAACGATATGTTGCACATTGCGCTTTTTTAATCGAAAGAAGTATATTCGCTCTCTTCTCAGACGATGCCCGGAAATCCCTACACTGATGATTTCGCCCCCACGGCTTCTGATGAGCCTTGAGACAGTCTCGAATGCCTCCGGCTCTTCACCAAGAATCACATCTATTCTTGAGCTGGATCTTAACAGGCCCATTAATTCTATAAATGCAGCCACAAGATCTGCCACAGTGATAATGCCCACAACTTGATCGTCATGATCTACTACTGGAAGGCCTCCTATCTTGTTGTGATAAATGAGCTTCGCCGCATCCTCTATCTCAGTGTCCGGGGTAACAGTTATCGGATCTCTTATCATGACATCTTCAAGCTTGAGATCCTCAATCATAGAAGCAAGGAATACCTGCCGCAAGTTGCTTTCAGTGACAAGGCCACTCAGTTTTTTGTTTTCCACAACTGGCAAATGGCGGATGGAGTGTTCTTTCATCAAGTCCACACATTCCTGAATCGTTTGATCCTTGGTCACAGTTATTGGATCTTTGACCATCCATTCCTTAATTTTCATATCGTATCCCCCTCGGACAAGGTGCCAGGAATTTCATAAAATCTAGCAATATTTTAGGGAAGATGTAAACTTTTAAGAGATCGGTGAGAATCCTGGGTCTGCTCTGGGATCCGTAAGGCGATAGCATACAACGGCATTGGAATTCTCCACAACAAAAGATGGGACCCAATAATCCCTATGAAGTTTGCTGATAAGCGCGGGGATGGAATGGGGTCTAACACTACTTGGATATTTCTCCCTCTTGAGGAAATAACGTAAAGCTCTTCAATGACTCTGTAAATGCAGGCATGGCTTCATTATAGTCTTTTGCATCACAAACCGTACGAATCATCAGTACGTTTCTACCTTGCAAAAGAAAAATGTGTATATTCCTTATAACAAACGGTCCATTGGGCGCGGAGTAATCATTAATAAACAGAACACCATCTGCATCCCTTAATTTCGTCCATTTCGGATTCTTGATCACCTTCATATTTGGAAGAAAAGATTTATAATACTCCATCATATAGTTTGCGACATCCATAGCGTCTTTGGTTGGAGCATCTGGTCTCAGCTCAGCTACACTTACTTCTATAGACTGGGTAATCTTGGGCTGCGCAGTGAACTGCTTTTTTGAAAATACGACTAATGCTGTAGTCTTTTCTGACTGTGCTTCTCTGGACCAACCCTTTGGACAGGTGATTTCAAATCCATATGTTTTATCAACATAGGTATCACCTTCAGCCAATCCAGTTGAGCACATAGAAAACAGAAAGACCGTCAAAATGATAATCTTTTTACTCATCTTCTTCTCCTTTCAACCCCAAACCGTTACATGCAAACTTTACAACTGTGATGAGGCAATGAGACCCCTCAGGTGCCTCCGTAACCTATCGTGACCTTATCGGCTTCAACAATAACAGGCACCTCCCGGACCCCTTTCGAGTATTTGAGCATCTTTTGCCATAACCTCACCTCCACTGATATATGCGACCAAACAAGAACAATAACACGGTCAACTACGTATTGCAATTCCCTGGCCCCATCCTCGAAAAGGGGACCTACGCTGCACCCTTTCAGGCCGGCATTCTAAAAATGTTTAAAAAAGTCAAACTGAGAAAGATGAAAATATCCTGAGTCGTGTTTCAAAACTGCATATCAAAATCCGTTGACCATGAACCCGCCGTCCACAGCAATACATTGGCCTGTCACATAGGAGGCTGCCGGCATGCACAGGAAGGCTACTACCGCTGCAACCTCTCTTGGTTCGGCAATGCGACCGAGAGGAGTTCGTTGCAGTACCGAAGACAGATAGTCCTTGTCCTCTAACACCTGCTCCGCAAGAGGGGTACGCGTGTACCAGGGCGCAACCGCATTCACCCGGATCCCTGCGTCAGCCCATTCCACTGCGAGATTTCTGGTGAGCTGATTGAGGGCCGCCTTGCTCATTGCATACGGAGCACCTGTACGCACGTGTGTCAGGCCTGCAACAGACACAATGTTAACCACAGCTCCTGCATCTGATTTTCGCAGTAGAGGATACGAACCCTGGCACATGTCGAATGCTGAGTGCATATTTGTCTCGATTATGGTCTCGAATTCATCTGGAGCATACTCGACCGCTTTCTTTCTAATATTGGTGCCCACATTGTTTACCAGAATATCAAGTCCGTTCCACTGATCTGAGATCTCCTCAAACAGTCGTTTCCGTTCACCAGACAGCGTAATGTCAATGGCCGAACCAGATACACTGAAACCTCGCCTCCGCCATGAATCAAGACACCGCTCAACTGCATCTGCGGTGCGGGCAACGATATACACGCTTCCACCCAGCTCCAGGATTTCCTGTGCGGTTGCGAAACCTATCCCTTTTGTTCCGCCGGTTATGAGGGCACGCCTTCCCTCAAGGCGCCAACGATTGCCTACCATGCTAACCCCCTGATGAATGCTTTAGATGTGCACTGTTAAAGGTATTGCCTCACGATGTAAAGCTCAACCCAATCTTCCCCTTTGAGGAGGACGGATCTTCTTTCTTTGAACCGATGCCTGGACTAGGAGGAGTTAATCGATTTCGTAGCACTTCATTATCTTCCCAAAATACAGCGTATGGTAATCGTTCTCTGAATAAATCATCCTATCATATTCCTCACTGAGGTAGGTCCGATCCATGGCAGACTTATAGATAATCTTACATTCGAAATGTACGCCAGGAACCCTGACGATCGGCGTGGAAACATCCTGGCTCTCCGAGATCTGGAGATTGCACTCCTTGAATTTATCATAATCGCGACCGGACTTTGTCCCGCAGAACTCGATTTCCCTTCGCATATTCGATGAAGGGATCGAGACAGTAAAATCATCTGAACCCTCGATGATGTGAAAGGTGTGCCGGCTAGAGCGCACTGCCACCATCAAAATTGGGGTTCGCCATACATAGCCAATAGTTAACCAGCCTATTGTCATGGTATTAATGACCTCGCCCGATTTTACCGTGAGAAATGCCCCCTGATCGATCTGGGTCAGTACCCTCCCTGCAACTTCTTTGTAGTCAACGGGTCTCATTGTACTCTCCTCACTTCTTTGCAATACCGCCCGTACACACATTGCCTTTTTGTCCTGAAAATATCCTGAGCGGCCTTTTGATAATCACTTAGCGACAAACAAAGGGCTCACTTTGTTAGAAATAAAGATTTGGCCCCTCTTCATTACCTGTCAAGGCCTGCCCCCAAGCTCACTCTCTAGGCCGTCCATTCCTTTTCTCAGCTCTTCCATGTTGCCTCTGATTGTCTTCTCCGCCCTTCGGATCTCCTTAATGAATTCTGTTACCCTCCTGAAATCCTTTTGAAACCGGATCACCTTTCCGTCTTGATCCATCTTATTGGTGTGCGTGCAGCTATCAGCACCATAAGGGCAGACCTTCAAGAGGGCCTCAAACACATTTTCAGGAGAAAGCCCTCCCCCAAGTATGACCGGAATGTCGCTCTGGCGGACGAGCTCCCCGGACAGATCCCAATCGGCAGGCCTGCCGGTTATCCCGATAAAGCCTCCCACAGGCTCCTTTTCAAGCCACGTGTCTATAAGAAAAAGGTCGCTCGCGGGCTCGAGTGTACGGGCTATCTCCAGAGTGGGAAAGCCTCGAGCCATCCCTGCCCTGGGGGTAGGTATTGACCGGATAACGCCAATTTCAGGAAATTTTTCCTTCAGATTGTACTGAAATTGCATGATCCTCTCCAGGTTGACTGGACGGCAGAGGCGATCCGTGAGGCTGTCACAAAAGTGGACGTAGTGGGGGTGGTAATAGTCCAAGCTCCGCTCAAGGGTATCCGTGTCCCGGAACAGGGGTAACAGACTGTTCTTCACATCAGTGCCCTCTGATAAAAGGATGGCATCCTTCAAGGAGCGCTGGCGCCACCCATCTTCTGAGAGCAGCACGCTTCCGATGTGATCTACACCCAGCGCGATACATTGTTCTGCTTGCCGAGTGTCCTGAATTTCGTAGATTTGAACGATCATAAGGGCTCCGTCGTTTCCCTCTTTATGAATGGGACCGTGGGCGAAAAGGAGTTAAGCTCACCGATAAGCCACGTCTAATTCAGCAGAAGCCGCTTTTAGCCTTGTATCGGACGTCCACATTTACGCTCTGCTGTCTCGGCCATCGGAAGTGCTTGAAGGAGCGAAAGGATCTCCTCCCTGTTTTTAAAATGCCCGCACGCCAGCTAGCCAACTACAGAGGCATGGCAAACAACCTCTCCATCGCTCAAAAGTGATGCGAGGTGGGGATTTCCCTTTCTGAAACGGCATACCCAAATCCAAGTATCAACTCCTCGCTACGGGACTGACCTTATCCTCCGGGGGGCAGCGAGCTCCATCAGCAATACGGAAAGCAGCAATGATCCCAGCAGTATGAGGAACGTGGCAAAGTAGGTACCGGTTTTGTCATGGAGAAATCCTGCAAGCCATGGACCGATCGCCCCACCTAAGGAGAAGCCCAGCACAACCGTGCCTTGAATGGAGCCGAAATGCCTCCCCTGGAAAAAGTCAGCTACCGTGGTGAAAAACACCGGACCTGCAGTGCCTATTCCCAGGCCATAAAAGACCGCAAACAGGAAACCCATCCAGGGGTGGGATGGGTCTTTGATCAGGAACAGGAGGCATACAGCCATAGCGCCGAGTAGGCAGCTGGGTACAAATACCCTTTCCCGTCCGAATCGGTCCGAAAGAAAGCTGCACATGTTCCCGAGCACAAAGACAACCCCGAACACGCTGTAGACATTGGCGGCCAGCATGGGCCTGTAGCCTGCATCGCGGAAGAAGAAAACCTGGTGAGCGATCGCGATCGTCTCAGCAAATCCCAGCAGACAGAACGACATGAAGAACAGGAGCCAGAACTGATAGGTCTTCATCGCACGGGTAAGGTTCCAGGTCGTGGAGGCCCATTTACCCTCAGACCCGGTTAATATCCCGGAACCATCAGGATGCCGGAGCTCATCTGATAAGAGCGGCATGCCGTCTGGTAAAAGCCCTTTGTCCTGTGGGCTCCGACGCATCAATACGCCACACAGGGGCACAATAACGGTAATCGCGGTAATCCCGATAATGACATAGGTCGTCCGCCAGCCGAACCTCGAGATGAGAAATTGAGCGACGGACGCGAATACCAGGCTGCCACCGAAGCCAGCGCTCAAGATACCAAAGGCAAGGCCCCGCCTTCTGGCAAACCAGTTCGATACAATGGCGCTCAGCGGTGCCCACCCCGCCAAGCTCAGGCCTATCGCCCCCATAACCCCATAGAGGAGATAAAAGTGCCACCGAGCGGTAGCCATGCTGCAGAGGGCTACTCCAGCTCCCACGATGATCGCCCCGGCTGGCACAACAACTCGTGGCCCGTACCTATCCACCAGGCTACCCGCTATTGGTGCCACTACGCCATAGAGGATGACGGCAATAGAGAACATCAGGGCGGTATTGCCTCTCGCCCATCCAAATTCCTCGACGATGGTGGGGTAGAAAACCGAGAAGGTGTTCCTGATGGCATAACCAAGCACCAGGGTGATAAAGGCAGTGGAAAGAATAACCCAGCCATAAAAGATACCGTCTCGTTTTTCCAGGCTTTCACTATTGTTCGTCATGACACTCCTTTGGTGAGGCGAGTTTAGAGAAAAAGGTGCGTTAGTGTCAACCAAGAAGAAATGCCTCGTCTACGATAATCTGGTTTTGCTGAGGTATATGAGTTCGAGATGAATGGAGGGGTTCGGAGAAAATTAGCCGAAGACCTGTGGCCTTACTCCTTAAAGGGTGCTGGATCCGTGATGAAAAGGCCCTGGAAGGGGTTTCATTATACAAAACCTGACCGCACCTTCATTTTTCAGGATAATCAGGGTTAAAGTTAGAAATGATTGTATCCCTGGTCTTTTTGACAAGCTCTCCTACTGTATCCGCGGTATAATTCCCGCCCTCGATGGGATCACCAACCACAACCTCAATTGGACCCGGATAAAACACGGTACTTCCCTTTGGTAAGACCTTTCTACTGCCATTTATGGTGACCGGCAGGATAGGAAGGCCCCTCTCTATTGCCGTGACAAATCCACCCTTCTTAAATTCTTGGATCTTTCCATCAGGAGATCGTGTGCCTTCGGCAAAGAACAATATACTAACCCCGGCGGGGAGACGATTCATACCCTCATGGATGCTCGTAATGGATTTTTTCTTATCCGACCTGTCGACGAATATATTCCTCGATGCATAGAGCGCATGCCCGAACAGGGGCACCTTCAAGAGCTCCTTCTTGGCAATCCAGCGGAACTGGATGCGCAGTGTTGTTACGAGGGCCAGCGGATCAAAATGAGACTGATGGTTTGCGATGATGATATAGGACTGACCTTTCCTGATCTTCTCTCTACCTCTAATGCCAGGACGTACCCCCGTTACCTTGAGCATTATCCACGCCCACACCTTGGAGAGAGAAAAAGCGAGGTTTCCCGTCGAATCCACGAAGGCAGATACGGTAACAGGTGCAAACAGCGTAAGAGTAGCAAGGCCGAGCCAGAAGTCGAGCCACAGAATCTTACCTATACGAGACAGGAAATCCATTGTCACCTTGCCACCCTTGCCATACCCTTTCATGGCCGCATCTTTATGTAAGTGAAAATTCACGATCGAAGACCTGACCTCAAATCATGCTTAACCATCCCCGTGTTTGGCGGTATATGTGCCTAACACCTCTTTGAATTCATTTGCTGCGGCGGGCACTTTTATGTCTCTATGGGTGAAAATATGGTCAGGGGTTATGCCTTCCCTGCCGTAAAAGGCCACGTTGGATTTATGGTCGATCTGCAAAGCCGCTCCTTCCAAGGAAACTCCGGCGAACAGCCCTCGGCTTCGTGAGTATGAGTAAATCTCTGCCTTGAGTTGCACATCGGTGCTTGCACCCGCCTGACGGCCCACCGGGCCTGCTGCTATGGCTGCATCGGCCCCGAGCGTAAATTTGCCCTTCACGATGCCGTCTATGCCCTTCCTGCTCTTGAATACGAGGATGACATCAGTTGATTGGGCCCCGATCTGATAGCCGATACTGCCTCCGGTAAGGGAGACAAAACACGGGTTGCTCCATCCCTTCTCTTTGGTGCGCACAACCAGCACTCCCCATCCGTATCGACCTCCGAGGACCAAGCCAGCCTTGATAACGGCCGGAATGACTGCCACGCCGTATGCATTGCGCAACAGGGACGGGGGCATGCCCTGTTCCGGGATGGCCATGAACTCTGTGAGCACCTCGGTAGACGCCTCGACCTTTGTCACTTCCCTGACCCCGGCCTGAACTGAACTGGATGCAAAAGACATGAGGACGGTGACTGCCAGCATAGACGCTGTGAATCGTACTTTCATGTTTTTTCCTCCTTTCTTACAGAGCCCCAAGTTGCCTTTAGATTCGGGGCGTAAAAAAACGATCTCATCAAGAGATGCGCTCATTTTATACACCAGTGAAAATTCACGATTCAAGGCCCTAAATTCCATTGACTCTCGCTGCCACAATTACGCCTCGAGAACTTGACACACCTTGGGCACAGTGTCTTTGGGCTTTACGTTATACCATGCCTGAATGACATTACCCTCCTCGGAAATCAAAAACGACGAGCGCATGATCCCCTCGTATTTTTTACCGTACATGGATTTCTCACCCCACGCGCCATAGTCTTGGGCAACCGCATGGTGCCTATCTGACAGCAGGGGGAATCCTAACCCATGCTTTTCATCAAACTTCTTCTGCTGTTCGGGAGTGTCTGGACTGATGCCGATAACGGATGCCCCAAGAGACTCCATCTTCTCCTTGGCGTCCCTCACGCTTACCGCCTGTGTGGTACAGCCTGATGTCATTGCCTTCGGGTAAAAATAGACTAGGACCATACGGCCCTTGAAATCCGACAATCTAATGGCCTTGCCATACTGATCCGTTAACTCGAAGTTTGGTGCCTTGTCTCCTGGACTCAATCGAGCCATAACACACCTCCTCTGACGACATAGCATTCTCTCCATACGTGAAAATACCCCATTGAAGATCCAAACACAAATGCATTTCACACACTGCTTTTAGAAAATTCCTGAGCATGAGGCGATACGCTCCATGTGCCAAGAATAAAGATCTGACCCCCAGCGCGAAAAAGGCAGGGCCATCTCTGACCCTGCCTTTGGTCTCTGCGAAACTGCAAAAGCCTAAAGTGCCCGCATAAAATTCACCAGATCCCTCTTTTCCTCCTTCGTCAGCTTGAGTCCCTGAACCAGGTTGAAAAACTCTACGGTATCTTCCAGGGTTAACAACCGGCCATCATGCAGGTAAGGGGGCGAATCCTTGATGCCTCGAAGTGGGAAGGTCTTGATAGGTCCGTCTGCAGCTGCCATACGCCCATTAATCATACGTGGTTTGTAAAAACGTTCTATCCTCAGGTTGTGCATGAGATTATCCGTATAGTAAGGAGCAGGGTGGCAAACAGCGCACTTGGCCTTGCCAAGGAAGATCTCTTGCCCTCGCAGTTCGGACCTGGTAGCCTTTTTCGGGTCTAACTTGCCATAGATGTTGAGCTTTGGGGCTGGGGGAAAGTCCAGGAGGGCCTGGAACTCGGCCATAAAGTGGACCTGGCTCGCCCGCTCGAGGATGTTGAGTCCTTTTTTTGTGCCGATCACTGGATCGCCGTCGAAATAGGCAGCCCGCTGTTCAAACTCCGTGAAGTCCTCCACAGTTTTTAAGGCCCGTTGAGAACCGAACAGGCGCTGGATGTTCACCCCCCGGAGCGGCGGTGTATCTAGACGGTGCCTGAATTCTTGAGGGCGAATATCACCGACGAGATGAGTGGCACCATTCGTATGCCCGTTGACATGGCAGTCAAAGCATATGACACCCCTGGAAGGCAGCTCAGAGCGGCGGTCTTCAGTCTGGTTGAACTGCTGCTGAGGGAAGGGTGTGACAAGCAACCTGAGGCCCTCGACCTGTTTTGGATTCAGGATTCCATTGAATAACTCGTAGTAATTCATAATAGTGACAAGTCTTCCCTGAGATACATCGCCAAGGTCCGGCCGTGTGGTGAGATACATGGGTGGAGGAAACTCGGGCAGAAAATGATCCGGCAGATCATAATCAAGGTCGAACCGGGCTAGATCTCTTCCTTCCTGTTTCTTTATCTCATCGATATGGAATTGAGGGAACAGCATGCCGCCTTCTGGGTGGTTTGGATGGGGTAGAGGGAAAAGCCCTTGAGGCCAAAGGTCCTTTTCTCGAATCTCTTCCGGAGTCATTTCTGCTAGCTGTACCCAGGTCATGTCCTCGGGCAGTTTCACCCGAACCCCTTCCTGGACAGCCTTTGCTCCTCCTGACATCATCACGCTTTCAGCCGGGCGGTTGCTTAAGTCATACCGTTCATTGAGTAAATCCATCTGGCGCTTCATCACTTCCGCTTTGGCATTCTTCATGCGAGCCATGGTCGTTGCAAAGAGTTCTTTGATGACAACAGGGCTGTAGCTGCTTGTTACCATCTCCTCCGCACAAACCACACCGAGCATGGCAAGCAAGGAAAAAAACGCTACCATAACCACCCATCGATTCTTGATTGATTTTTCTTCCATTTCTCCCTCCTTTCTCCTTTGTTTTGGCAGAAGAAATTTTTTGTCAAATGAGGGGCTCGGTTCGCTACCGCCCCCGGTAATCTAAGGGCTTTAGCTGGCTCTATGCTTGACCGTGAAGATTGGTAAGAAAACTGGCTGCCATCTACCCTGCTTTTTCACACAGATCTCATGATATTTTTCTTTACCGAACCGGACTATCGCCTCTACCTGCGTACGGATTACCGCTGCCAGCTGCTCCAGTAAGGTCTATTTTTCTAACTTTTCCAGCTCTCTGACAATATCCCCGAGCGAGGGCCTCTTGTTGATATCATGGACGTCAATGTAGCGGATGATCCCCTTCTTATCCACGATGAAGACTGCCCGCTCACTGACTCCATTGGACCGCAGGATGCCGAGCTTCTGTGCAAAGGCCCCATGAGGCCAGAAATCAGAGAGCACTGGAAACCACAACTTACCCATGTGATTTGTCCAGGCAAACAGGGTGGGAATATTGTCTACTGAGATGCCGAGAAGCACGGCATTGTATCTGTCAAAAAGCTCCTTTGCTATGTTGTAGCCGGGCCACTGATCTGAGCACACAGGGGTCCATGCAGCTGGAATAAAGGAGATGACCATGTTGCTGTTGCCCAGAAACTGGCTCAGGCTCACCTGGCCTCCGGAAACTGCTGGAAGTGAGAAATCAGGCAGGGGATCGCCCACCTTTACCTTGAGGGTGCTGTCAGTGGGTTTTAAAAGCCCGGGGTTATAGATATCCTGCCTGGGTACCTGGGAAACACCGATTGCCCTCATCGAAAAAAACGCTATGACCGCTACCAGGAAGATAAGATAACGATTCTTCTTCATGTTCCCTCCTGTTATTTCAATCCCGATCCCTTGAGGATTTCATCAAGGAATTGATCGGCTCCTTCAAAGCCTCCGAGGTGGGTGTAAAAGACCTCATGGCTCCCCTGAGTATTGATCCTTACCCCCATAAAAAAGGGGGTGGCCGGCTTTCCCAGTTGCTCATGGATCAGATAGTCCTTGTCCTCAAACAGGGGGAATGGCACCTCGTATGTCTTGCTGAAATAGTTCACCTCAAAGCTATCATTACCTGCACCAATGCCCAGGAGCTTTACCGTGCCCTTGGCATCGGGGCTATTTTCTATGGTGCGATACAATTGGTTTACAGAAGGGGCCTCCCTCTGGCAGTGAGGGCAGTACATGCTAAAGATCTCAATGATCACTACCTTGGCCTTGATATCCGCTATGGTGAAAAAGCCATCGCCGGTGAGGCCGAGATAGTCTCTCTGGGCTGGGGCGGTGGGAACAGCGAGTTTTATCTCAGGCAGCCTGCTTCCTTTTTGAGGCAGTGGATTGTCTGGAAAGGCATAAGTATGGATGAGGAAGAAAGGGATGAATACACCTATGAGGCAGACAAGTGTTCTTTTCATAATCCTTCTCCTATTTTCTCCACCCCTCTCGCGAGACAAAAGGCGGAACTCATTTTTATCTCTAATAGAGCAAGTCTGATGCCAGACACGGCGAGGTTTACTGTCAGGACAGGCAGGCCAAAACCCAAAATAACAACAAAAAAAGTAACTTAAGGGCTTCCCTTGGGTGGCCTTAAAAAATGATCCTGCCTGATTTCATGCCAGGTCCTCGAGGAATGGAGCGGTTTGATTGTCTGATATTAGACGTAACGAACTCGGGTGGATGCAATATCATCCTTTTCCTTCAATAAGTTATGATACAGTCTAAGTTTAGACGCCTATGTATTGTTTTAGACAGTAAGCTCCCCTTAGCTCGCGAATCAACCTGTGCTGTTAATCCGGATAGGGAACCTTGACGGAAACCTGAAGTCTCGATCTTCTAAAGGCCCTAAATTTGTGACGAAAACACCCTTCTACACAATAAGCTTGACAATCTCGCAGAGCGTATTTATAATACAACTGCAAAGTTTGGATTGGCAGTTTTTGGGGAAAAGAAATTATCGAGACTATTAAAGCTGCACCATTGATTTTAATAGTCTTTTTTTTGCCAAGGGGTTAGTCCTGACTGCGCAGAAAATTTTTTGAAAGGAGGAAAGTGCTATGGCAGAAGGAACCGTGAAGTGGTTCAGCGACAAAAAGGGCTATGGTTTTATTGAGCAGGATGATGGTCAGGATGTTTTCGTCCATCACACTAGCATCGATGGGTCCGGATTCAAAAGCCTGCATGACGGCCAAAGAGTCCGATTTGAGATCGAGACAAGCCCAAAAGGCCCCAAGGCCAAAAACGTAGAGATACTATAACCAAGTAAGCTCTCGAAGGCGGCACCCCTTCATGGTGCCGCCTTTTTTCTTATATGCGGATAGAGAGAATTCTCTCCTTACTGGAAAATACCTTCATTGGTGTTGCAAAAATTCTTAATTTGACCCCCTGTCCTTAATCTAAGATACCTCATAACAGTGTTCGCTCGATAAAATCCAGAATATGCTGAGCTATTTCCTCACCCTTATCCTCTTGAAGGAAATGACCTGCACCTTTTATAACTATTTCTGGTTGATCTTTCGCGGTAGGGATAAGCTCTCTGAAGAACCGGTCTCCACCCCTGGTGATTGGATCACGGTCAGAAAACATCACGAGTGTCGGCTTATTCCACTCCGATAGCACTTCCCTTGCCTTTTTCATTTCTGGTGCTGCCTTGAACATCGGCTTGACGGGGACCATCAGCGGCCAGGCCCTAGCGCCTTGTTTGTATTTTCTGCTCGGGAATGGAGCATTATAGGCGGAAACAACTTCAGGCGACATGGGTTGCACCGTACCCAACCTCAAAATTCTGCCAATAGGAAGGCTGGGTACCACCTTCACGAAAAATCGCCATACGCGGAAAGCCCTACTCAGCTTTTCTTCGCCAGTGGGCAGAGCGGTATTCATGATGATAAGTCGAGCAAAGCGTTCGGGTATCATGCTGACCACCCTTAAGCCGATCAGACCACCCCAATCCTGGACCACGATGTTGATCTTGTCGAGATTGAGCTTTTCTATAAACCTGAGCAGGGTATCGCGGTGCATCTTGAAGGTGTATTCCCTCCGCTTGCTAAACTTATCTGATCGGCCGAAGCCGATGAAGTCTAATGCTATTGCCCTGTGCTTTTGTGAGAGAATGGGTATCATCTTTCTGTACAGAAAGCTCCAGCTCGGTTCTCCATGGACGCAGAGAATAACCTTGCCAGATCCCTCATTTAAATAATGAATGCGCGCTCCGTTAATCTCGACATAATGAGGCTCGAAGGGAAAGTCAGGAATATTGGCAAATCGATCCTCGGGAGTTCGAATGAGCGGCATGCTAAGATCTCCTTCCTATTTTACTATTCTAAACACGCTCTCAACGGAAAAAAATAACAGCACATGCCTTCGGCGGCACCTCCACATTCCATGGAATTTCATCCAACGGGATATTTCTGTAAATACTATCCATTTTATTGAGGTCCGTGCAATGATCCATTTTTCATGTGCCTAGCATATCATTTGAGTAATGAGAAGGCTTTAGGCCTAACAACCACTATGCAGGAGAATTTCCCTGTAGTCCAATGGTTTTATCTTTTTTACGGAGTTTCAACAATTCATGGTCCGGAAGCAACGGGCTGAATTTGTCGAAAATAAAGGTTTCGGCCCCTGCTCCCTATGTCGCGGCAGGTTTTTGCTTGACACACAAGCCTAACCACTCCTACATTTCTTCGTTAAAAAAAGGCTTCTTGCGATTTCCCTACACATAAAGAACAGAGGAGGGTTTATGGTACCGGAAAAGGAAGATATTATACGGATTCTCGGTAATATTAGGGACATAGAAACGGAGATGTCTGTATTAGATCTCGGCCTTATTAAGTCGATTGATTATATTGAAGGCGAGCAAAAACTCCTTATCAATGTGGATTTTAGAAGAAGAACACCCTCTTGTCCAGGCTGTGCACCGATTGCATGGCTTGAACAGAGGAAGATAATGGACGAACTTCTGGAGGAATTTCTTCGTTATGAAGGCATAAAGAAGGTCGAGTTTGTCGACAGATAAAACCCTTCTGATTTCCCTGCACCTATGAGCCAAAAGCACACTTGACGCGTTTTCATAAATCCTCATTCTTCCCTGTTTTTCTCCCACCACCTCTGCCATTTTTCGGGCTCCAGACCAAATTCCTGGCCCGTTATCTTGTGCAGTGCCTCCGCGGCATCATCTGCTGCGCGAAATCCCTTATCACTCAGTGCATCAATGAGCGGTTTTACGGCCCTTGTATCTCCAAGTTCCCCCAGTGAGCGTGCTACATACCTCCGCACAAGCCAATCCTTATCCCCCAGCGCGGCAATCAGGGGGTCCACTGAGCGTAAAGCCCTTATCCGCCCCAGTGCTATTGCCGCATTTATCCGGACAATCCTATTCTCATCGGCTAGTGTGAGGATCAGTGGCTCCACTACACGGGGATCCTCCATTCCCCCAAGTGTCGCTGACGCGTGCGCTCGGAAAATCCAATTCTCACTCCTCAGGGAGGCAATCAAAGGCTCTACAGCCGGTTTGCCAATCTTGCGGAGCGCCTTTGCTGCTTGAGACGCAGGGCAGGTATTCGCACTGTCCACAGGGTAACGAGCGTATCTAAAAGAGCCGGTCGGATCTTCGACTAACAAAATCTCGTCGCCGAACATTCCTATCAGAAATGGTATAGCAGGGGCTGCCCTGTGACCCATTACTCCCAGATCTGCTGCTGCCTCAGCCCGCTTTACCGGGTCAACTGAATAGAGCCCCTCAATCTTCTCCCTGATAGTGGCAGGGATATTAGAGGGCATATTGTCCTCCGGGATATTAGGCTGCGCATAACATGGTAATCCTGAAGCCATGGAATGAGCAACAATCAGAAGGGCCAAACCTGTTTTAATACCCTTCATCATCAGTCTCCTTAACCTCAGGTCATCATGCCAAAAAAGTAACATCCTTTTCCCTTTCCCATAGAGTTCAAATAATACCTTTTCTATCTCCTGTCCCCCAGGAAAACCCCGCCTGATTTCACTTTCTTCGCCAAGGGGAGCAGGTCTATCACCCATATGAAGAGAATCAGGGAGCGCCGCCAACCCATAAGGGCATACAACCATGCACGAATTGTCCACATGAGTCAAGTTGATAATAAGAAAGCATACCAACAAACTTTCAGGCAGTCAGTTAGTAGACCGGGGTTTGGAGTGAGTTCTTCGGCCAGGAGGTAGTTCACCAGGGACAAAGATCGGGTGATCTCATGGCCGCATCACTTACATGAGGGAAAATTCACGATACAAGGCTTGCCCGCCGTGTTTCTGGAGGGCCTGACCCTTCAATTGGCTTCAGAACACGATTTGTCAAGAATAAGGATTTGGGCCCAGGCAGGCATTCCTTGTTTCCATTGGGATTCGGTAACAATCTAGCGGGTACCTTCCCATAGTCGCCGCATACAATGATGGATTTCCTCCAATGATTGCAGACCAGCACATTCCTGGTTTGCCCTCCTGAACTGCCTCAGCCTTTGCAGCTCCGCCAATATGCGGTTTGCCTGCTCCACTAAAGATTTGCGCCTGGCGCCCAGTCGTTTGGCTTCCCCAACACGTTCACGCTCCGCCCTGTCAAGGTCTTCTTTCCAGGAAATGCGACGGCTTCTCCACTGATCCAATTCCTCCCACATAGCGTCAAGTTCAGCCTTCTCTTGATTGCAGGGGTCGTATTGTGCTTCTGGTAATGGTCCACCACAGGCACTTTCAAAATGGGCCTTCCCAGAATCGTACTCTTCCCCATACTGCTCATACTGCTCTCCGTCCTCCTGCAATCTCTCATACTCCTTTTCATGCTGCTGTTTGAGCTCTAGGTTGGCTTGCATCTGGGCATCAATTGTCTTTATCTCCTGGACGGACTGACCAAGCTGGTCTAGCAGATCCTGAGGATTCTGACTGTGGCTCAGGCCCGGAGTGGAGCAGAGTAAGCAAACCCCTACAGCGCCTACTAGTTTCACCAAACGTCCCATAACACTCGCCTCCTTCTCAGACACTGATCTTCTCATTTCCCTACTCGCTCTCCTGCTTTCATAATCATATTGCACCCTCTTCAGCCTCCCCTTTAGGTCTTGGTGAAGTTCTTCTCAAACCGTTCGAAGTAGCCCACCAGGTTCCCGTCCCCATCACGCACGGGCGTGATGTAAACCCTCTCGTTTCGGGCGTTGACCTTCAGAAAGATCTCCTGTCCGTGGTTCCTCAATCCTTCGACCGCTTCTTCTATCATTTTCCTTGATTCCGGACAATGGCAATCGAACACGCTCTTCCCAATCAAATCCCGGTATCCGCGTTCCTGGTGGTAATGGTACCGAGCTCGTTTGTTCAGGTACCGAATAACGTGCTCCGTGTCTACGAAGACGACTGGATATGGAATAGCATCGAGGATATGACCCATAATAGCGTTCAGCTCCATAGAGTTCTCCTTATACAGACCTAATAATTACTATGCAGAAGAAATTCTGCACAGTCCGATTTATTTTATGTTCTACAGAATTCCCTTGTGTTTTAGCCAGCATCAGTTTTCAGGGCAATTGTCAATGCCCTTCCCTCTTGTTTACTCCCAATTCTTTTTAAGAAACCAGGCATGGGGATTCAGGGTATCTCTCTTCATCCTTCACTTATTACTTACACGATGAATCCTAACTTATTGAATTCCATTTATAACTTTAACATTATCCAATCCCAAGGCCAACCACCCTCAGTTATTCATCTTGACAGGGTTTATTCAGAATGAAATTTGTCAAAAAAAAGATCTGACCCCAAGCCCACTACAATGTGGCCGGCTGTGGCTTTGGGTTGACCACGAGCGGAATCACCAGTGTCCATAACACCAAAATGACAGAAGCGATCCACGGCTGATACAATTCCCAGGCCTCGAAAGGACCTCCTCCGAGCGAATAAACCCATACAACAAAGGAGATCATTGTGATTATGAGCTGTGAGGTTCGCCGAACATCAAGCATTCTCCAGAGATAAAAGGGAACGAGAACCAGCAGGACAATCGATACGATAGGTGTCCCCCACCTGGCACTACCCTCCGGAATTATCCCTGATAGTACCAAATACGCAGCCACAATCTCGCTCGGAATTAACTTCAGCAACCTGTCTTTATACTTTTGGTCCTCTTTAATCTCTCGTGCCACGCCTACCTCCTTTTTTATTTAGTCATTACGGTGTTCCTCCCTCCGTTTGTGATTAGTTGACCTGTCAAAACTGTTTACGATTTAGTAATCATTTAGTCCAATTTGAGGCGCTGATCCCTTATCTATCCCCTCAGCACCATTGATGGGTAACCCCTCAACAAAAGTTCTATGTAAAAAAAGATCTGAGCCCTTTTAATCCACGATTCGAGGGCCTGCCCGCCGTGTTTCTGGAGGGCCTCACCCCGGATTCTTTTTTCTGATTTCAATCGCCCCTGGGCGGGATCACAAAGTCAAGTTCCGTGATCTTTGGATCTGGGTCAACCCTGACATTCCTTATTATCTGTTCTCTCCCACCCCACTGGGCCTTGAAATCATGGGTTCCCGCATCTGTGGTGAATCGATACCGACCCTTTTTGGTCAGTAAGCCGGCGGTGGTTGCCACATGCTTCCATACCGAACCGGCATCAAGCTGATAAATCTTCGCCCCCTTAACATACCCGGCTTGAGCTCTCACTCTTCCGACAACGGTCCCCTGCGGACGCTCCTCTTGAGCCTGCAAAGGATAAGGTTGCATCAGGCCCGCCATAAAAGAGCTAAAAGCCAGAAGCAGAACAGCAAGATTCCCCATCCTATGGACTAAAGACGTTTTCACCATACGAAAAGCCTCCTTTTTCCTTGATTCCCCATTAATGGTCACTGTAGTGAATGCGCTTATGAGCATTTTCTTAAGCGAATTCCGGTCGATACCTCGCCACTCCAGAGATACCGCGCATTTCTGACTCGTTCAGCACAAGCAACATGAATGCATCGTCCGGCACTTCCCACTCGCTTCGGATTCCGTAGACGCCTGCAGGTTCAAAGCCAAATCGAGGGTAGTATCCCGCATGGCCCAGGACGATCACAAACGGACAGAGCCTTCTCTTCAGCTCTGCGATCCCTGTTCGGACCAGCTCGGAGCCAACCCCTCGTTGCTGAAACTCTGGCAGCACTGCCATTGGCGCTAGGGCCATCCCCTGGATCGTCCTGGCTTCGCTCTCAATACTGACGGGACTGAAAAGAATATGGCCAATAACCTGGTCCTGCATCGTAGCCACCAGGGACAGCAGATCATTGCAGTTCCGACGCAGGTCGTCCACGATGTCGGCCTCATGGCTTTGAGCGAAGGCCCGTATGTTTACTTCGCGGATTGCCTCTCTATCCTCTGGCTGTTCCTCCCGAATCTCGATCATCGTCTTACGCCGAACAATTACTATGCAGAAAAACTTCCCCGTAGTCTAATATATTTTAAATTTTAGAAGGTTCCCTGCTGCATTGGTCTATCAGAATCCCCCTGTAAAAAGCCTCTCTTATGTTTTCCGTGGATTTTTGAGTCTTGAATGGCTATTCTATGTCCGTGAAATTCGAACCTGGCTCGATAACCCTTAAGTAATGCTGTTATGACCTCATGTATGAACCTCAGGAGGGCTGTTTGGTCTAAAGAGTACTCGTATATAACCTAAGAATTTATCAACACGGACTTTTACAGATCTTTACCCTTTGCCACTGGGGGAAACATTTTTTCACATGAACAGTGATTTATATATCATAGTTGTATAAAAAGGCTGCTCAATTGACTCTCATCAGGTAGGATCCGAATCAGGGAAGGGAGATTCGCAATAACCTTAATTTCATTACAAGAAAGGAGAATGATATCGAAAAGGAACCGGGAAACATACCGGTTATTAGGGCAATGAGGGAACATGATCTTGAGAGGATCATCGAGATTGACAACTTGGTTCTTGGAGAAAGGAGGCCAGAATACTGGGAGGGAAAGGTTGAGATGACAGGAAAAAGATCACCACTCCCGTCTCTTGTAGCGGAAATGGAGGGCAAGGTTGTCGGTTTTATTCTTGGGGACGCAAGTGGATGGGAATATGGTGTGCCAGAAAATATCGGCTGGATAGACACCATAGGGGTTGATCCAGCTTATCAGAGGAAGGGTGTAGCTCGAATGTTAACCGAGGAGATGCTTAACTATATGAAAAAGGTAGGTGTTGATTCCGTCTACCCCCTTGTAAACTGGCGGGACTGGACTCTTCTTCAGTTTTTTGATGCCATGGGATTCAAGAGAGGCGACATGACCAATCTCGAATTTAAGATCGCAGATTGACCACAGATATATACCAATCCATATACCTTTCGCCTCTTGTTCACTTCGTTCACTATGTGTGGAAATGGATCCAAAGCTTCTCTGTAGTGCACTAGCTCATTGTTAAATCTGCCAAAAAAGGCGGACAAAAAAGATTCCTTGCCTTGCAATTACCATGCAGGAGAATTCCTGTATAGCCCAGTGGCTTTATCTTTTTTGCAGAATTCCCTTGCATCTCAGCCTATCAGCATCAGGTATCAGGCCAATTTTCAATAGATCGAGGTTTGACCCTGGTCTTCACTGACTGCAGTTTCAACAATTCATGAGTGCTCCGCCCCATCCTACTTCCTTACTGTTTCTCATCTTCCCTTTCATCATCCGGGATGCCCTCATATCGTTCAGCCTGTTGCTCGGTTATCTTTTCGATATCTTTTTTCGATTTATGGTACTGTTTGACAGCCCGGTTCCCGGTAACCTCATCTACCATCTTTTCGCCGCTATCGCACCCGCTCGTTATCCCCAGGGCAGTAAGTAAAATCAGCACTGCCATGAAGAATTGATGCCCACTCGGGTATTTCATGTTTCAAAGCCCCCTTGTACTACGGATTTACCTTTATAGACCAATTTGTCAAAAATAAAGAGACCCCCAGCCTACAGTCAATAGGGTGGATACTCATCGCGAGAAAGGTCTTCTCCTTTTTTGAATATCCTGAACATATCATGAGCTATCTTCTGGATCTTCTCTGATTCTTCTACATCCTTGACCCATCGGTCTGGGATTGATCCGATACCGAGTAGGGTCCCCAGTATCGCACCGGTAATTGACCCTGTAGAGTCACTATCTCCCGAATGATTGATAGCGCTCAGTACCCCTTCTTCCCAGTTATCAGAGAATTTTAAGGAGCAATAGAGGGAAATGCCCAATGCCTCCTCCCCCACCCATCCCTCCCCGATGGCTTGAATGCATTCCTCGACTGAGGTGCTGCTAGTGGACAGGGAACGGGCAAGTTCAATCTTCTCGAGCGTCTCCCTATGGCCGTCATATGTGGCCAAAAGCTCAATACTCGCATTTATTGCCTTCTCGAGCGTTGCCCCTTCACTTATGCGGGATATCATTTCAGAGAGGAACCCGGCTGATAAGTATCCACAGGGGTGTCCATGAGTTATGGCTGCGCATTCTGCACCTTGCTGGAATGCTTTCCCGGGTGGGAAGGCTAAACCGACGGGAGCAGTGCGCATTACTCCACCGCACCCTTTGCTGTCATTGATTCCCTTTTCAACCGTTCCCATGTGGCCATTTCTTAACGCATTTAAACATGTACTGCCCGGAGCCCTTCTCTGGTATGGATCATTCTGGGATTCAAGCCACTCCAGATAGCGCTGGTACACAAGTGATGCAGGATCACAAACTCCCGTTTCTTTCCATCTCTGACAGGCCCTTATACAACCAACCGCGGGGGCCAGTGACATCTGGGTATCATCTGTATAGGACCCGGGCCTGAGGGATCCCCATTGCCTAAACTCCCTGATTCCATCTTTACCGTAACGCCTCTTTATTTCCCCTAATTTCAGAAACTCAACAGGCGCCCCCAATGCGTCACCGATTGCAAGCCCCAACAAGCAGCCGCGGTATTTGTTGATCATGACTCTGATCCTTTACTTATGGTCACGTTGCTCCTGATATTTCCAGGTAAGCCGGATGATTTAAGAGGAGCTCGAATGATTCCGCCCTGAGGTATTCAGGCCGTTTAGAATAGCCCCCTCTTTCTGGAAGGTTTTGTTACCAATCCTGAGGTTTTTCGCTATTTTCCCTCTGAAGGTGAACTGCGGTGTAATCCACGCCTGAAGATAATCTTATGAAAACCATCTTTGAGTGAAGCAGAGAAGAATTCAGATCCGCGATCTACGATTGTTCGAATGTACCGGAAACTTGGTGTAACGACCCCTCCCTTTCTCAATTCTCTTTAAAAAACCAGGCATCGGGATTCAGGGTATCCCTCACTAAATAACCCTTCATGTTCCCATACTTGTCATAGACGTTCACCCTGTCAAGCTGAAGTGTGTCCCTTTTCATCCATCCCTTCAGCTCACCGGTTTTGCTTTTATTATTGATCCTGCCTTTGCTGAGGTAGTCCTTCTCCAGAACAGCACCCTCAAACAGGGTCATTACCAGAAACGTCACCACTATCACTAGACCTTTCATCCTTCACCCCTGAATTTGTCAAAAATAAGGATTCGAGCCCTCTCCTAAACCGTTTTTAATGTGCCTGTCCAGGTCTCAAAGGTGGGGAAATCCAGTTTTCTTTCCTCTTTTCTATAAAAGACCAGGTAGGTGAGATTTTTCCAACCAGTGAAACCCAAACCTTCCTTGCATTTGTAGTATCCGGTACGCCAGGTACCTGTATTTAAATACATATGCTCTTTTGAACCAGCAGGGTCTTCAACAGTTCGCAGCGGCACCTGAACAGGCACATGAGTATGTCCATAGACCACATATCTTATGCGATTGTCTAAATATGAATATTCATCTGTGGCAGCCTCCAAAAGATCATCCCTGGCAAAACGATTTTTCACTCTTTCTAAAAGGGGCATGAGCTTTTCAGAGGGAAAGACCTTAAATTTTTCAAGCAAGAAGAGCACAGACTGTATTTTGTCTGCCTCATCCCAGAAATCAGACCATTTATCGTGGTGTTCATACCATTTGCCGATAAACTGTAATTTGTTAAACTCCTTTATAATCTCATCTACCGCATCCTCAATGACTTCTTTTAAAGAAGGGTTCTTTTTTACCTGATAAAGGAGCCATTCCAGGATAGCTGAGAATGGTCTCACGTTTTCGATCTCCTGGAGGTTTCTCTCTAAGGCTTTTCGCTGTGTTTTGGGCAGTTTCTTGATCTCTGGTTTACCCATAATCTTCCAGGGCAGTTTTGCCACGAGCTCGGTAGTAATCGGGTCACCGATAGGCATCCTCATATAGTCTTCGTACTGGTAAGAGGTGCTCCCCTCATAGTTGAATTTGTCATATTCATGCCCGTGGCGGGCATGGACACCATAATCTACATCAAAAAAGTGGTGCTCAAAGGGGGCAGTACGAGGTGGGAGTCCAAGCGATTGACACGCCTTGTCTCTCAGACTCTTATATTTGTTGCAGATCCGATCATGGTTTCCCGGGACATAGATCCTATCGGGCTCAGCAGGAAGACCAAACTCGTCTTTCAAATTACTCTTCAACAAGTCAAAGGTTCTCTTGTTCTTCTTGATGATCGCGTCAAAGATATGATTGGCATGGGCCTCAATCTTTGCCTCATCATTTCCCCATGGCCTTTCATTTACATGGTAATCAAACCACTTCTCTGTTCTTAATAGATCAAACACATCGCCCAAAAAGACAATTTTAATCTCCTTAACCTCCCGCCCCTTTTTGACTAACCAGTTAACCGTGCCTGATATGTCTTCGAAAAATATCCTGAAGGCATCTACAGGCACATTGTGCTCACCTGCACTACCATCTACAAAATGCAAGTCGCTAATAAAAACTACCATCCTTACCTCCTGCAAGAAACCTTCCTTATACCCCAATTGGGTGCCAGAAGTTCTCTTCACGGAGATTCGTAGTCAATAGAATCCAGGACTCACAGCGGATGCCTGACCGAAAAATGGCAATAAGGAGGCAGGGCCGCGGCGGCCCTGCCTCCTCCTGAGTGTCTGATATGCGCCCCCAGGGTCAAACCTGCACTTTTTCATGAGCTTTTTTGCCAAACGTGCAGACGCGACCCATTGATCACAGGTAGTTACCCTTTACCCTTGGAAGTGGTTGCACAAGTCTTAATACAGTCCACTGCAAAGATCAGAAGTAACAAAGAACCCAGAATTGCAGGGACAATATACACTTCCTTATAATTTAAGCCCACCCACCAATGACCAAATACCGGGGAGCCTAACCATGCACCGACCCACCCGATCAGGATTTTGGAGAAATAAGACCCCCATCCCGGTACAATGTAATACTTAAAGGCGAAATGTAAGATCCCGGAGACAACAACACTGATAATCAACAAAATAAGAAAGCTGATGAAATCCATGCCTATCATTTTAACCCTCCTTTTATTGCTATTGATTGGAATTTAATGGTATAGATCCCTCAACTTGAGATATCTCCACCCTGACTTTCACCACAATAACAACCCAGCACCGGACAAATTTCAATAGCATGAATGATATCTTTATCAGTTCTTATGCCGTAGTATATAGTTTGTCCCTTATCAAGGATTAAAGCAAAGGAGCCTCCAAAGAGATCTAAAACCTCTCTGGAGGCCTTGTATCGGCACCTTTTGGAACCCTACCTCCATGACTATCTCCAAAAG
Source organism: Deltaproteobacteria bacterium (assembly GCA_020349945.1). Taxonomy (GTDB): domain Bacteria; phylum Desulfobacterota; class DSM-4660; order Desulfatiglandales; family B25-G16; genus JABXJZ01. Next base: position 414,108 of record CP070704.1, on the reverse strand, counting down.
GTTAAGGATTGGATTGTTAGGCTAACTCATTTAAACGCAGGAATTTTATGGATACCGAATTGTTTGGAGAAAGTCAACAGAAATATTTGGGACAAGGAGTGAAAGCAGGGTTGGAGCATATCTCAAGGTTTCGGACTTCACCTGCTCATGTTTACTCCAGGGTAACGTTGAAACGTACCGAATATTGATTGAAATATGTAAACCGGGACGCCCCTGAAATTACGCTTTCTCGCCTCGTCATTTAATGGGTGAACTTCCCATCTCATAAATACTGCTCACCCCTCAGATTCCGGGCCCTGCTTTATCGAGACAATTGCCTTCTGAATATTCCCTGATAACGAGGCATGATCAATCCTACAGAGCAGCCCCCAGACCATAAGCATTTCTCAGTGCTTTTTGGTCATTCTTGACTTCTCCCCTCTCATATGCCGCAGCCGAAATCTTGCCTGCAAATTCCATTTCCAGATACTTGAAACACATGCGAAACATTTCCATAAGAGGACCACATGCATGTGGTCCCTCAGCAGCAGGGGTTATAACAACTGCCTTTTTGCCTTTGAGCTTCCCGTTTGCCACATATGGACGCATTCTATCAATAAGAAGCTTCATCTTTGCGGTAGGCCCATACCAATAATTTGGAGTACCGAAAATAATTACATCCGCCCCATCCATTTTCGGATAAATTTCCTGCATGCCATCGTTGATAACACAAACATAATCTCCTTGCTTACACTTACGGCAGTCAATGCATGGAGCGATATCGTAATTGTAAAGATAGATCTTTTCGTATGTATGACCACTAACCTCAGAACCTTTCAAAGTTTGGTCAACTAACGTATCCGTGTTGCTCCCTTTTCTGGGGCTACCAATGAGCGCAAGAATTTTCATGATAATCTCCCTTCGTGCTTTGGCTTACTATCATCGGTTCAGGACAACTGTCTTCCCCTACCCTCTTCTTTACTCCCAATTCTTCTTAAATTTTGCCCTTGATATTGATTCTGCCTTTAACGAGGCCGTCCTTTTCCACAACAGCGCCGTCAGTATCACTGCACTTTTCATTCTTCACCTCTGAATTGGTCAAAAATAAGGATTTGACCCCCCATCCGATTCCTCCTTTCCAAAATTAATGACCCGAGAGAACTTTCCTGTAAATCCTGCTATTAAGTCTTCCTATCGCGGCATCGTCGTAGAAAATATTCTCTTTAAACCTTTCCAGAGATTTTTCTATCTGTGCTAGTTTATCGGCCTCTTTTGTGCCCTGCTTCAACATATCGTATATGCACAGGCTTGGAGGGATTATTATTGCCGGAACCAACACCAGAGGATGTAGCCCCACTTGTATTAGCAGGTAACCTAACAATGCTCCACCTAAGGTGCTGCTCCCAACGGTGAGCGCGTTTCCTATTAATGAAGCGCTTGTTCTTAATTGATCTTTTCTTTCAAGCAGCTCCCTGATCTCTCCATATGCCTGGTGGCTTATATTTTCTAAGTAGATAATAGCTCCACCTATCTTCATTAAGTAATTTTTCCCGTCCCTATAAGAGTACCTCTCCTCGGGGTGATAACCATGTTCCGAAGCGAGATCTACCGATAAGCTCCATCTCTTTTGACCTTCCGAGGCAAGCGTTTCTTTTAAATGCCTTCTAAATTGCTCACGGATCGTATTTTCCGGTTCTTTTGGGCTTTTATGCATCGGGGTACTATTTCTGAAGGCTCAGGCCCCAACGTATCCTTTTAATTGGGCCATATGAATGAAAGACAAGAGGTGATTTTTTCCGGAATAACAGGGTTCATCATGATTCTTTAAACCTGAAGAATCTTTTTACCTTTGAGACTATCTGCGCATCAGACAATTTATCCGAGGTCTCAACCCCGGCGATGTTCTTGGATAAAGCAGCCGTTTTTTCTATGTGTTTTTTCAATTCCACCTTTCCCTCTCCAGGTCCAAAAATATAGATCGATTCGGCTTTTCTAATACTATCTACTATATTTCGATGATAAACCTTAAGATGATGATCATATCTTTCGTCTCTCTTCTTTTCCGAGGCAATGTCTTGAGGACCATAGGGAGTTGATGATCTGGCACCCCCAGAATGTCTTACTCGTTTTTCGATGTCTGATCGTATTACTTTTTTCGATACCTGATCACCTTGTATGGTAACAATTACGGCCTTTTTGTGATCTATCCATAAACCTGCTTTCATCATTTACCTCCATAACCTCCATCTCTGTCTAACGTGCCCCATAAGCAGCGGGCAAAGCGCCAGCTTTAACCATCTGGCTTCATGCCAACCTTAGGCAATACTGTAATAAACCCGAGAGTCCCCACACTACCAGGGGAAGAGCAGATGTCTCCACGCGTAAAAACCATAGCCCGAACAACAACAATCCGCATGCCAGCCAACCGGTCAACATCATCCTCACAAGGGTTGGGCTTTGCTCCTTTTTCCTAGAAGGTACAGGGAAGACACCTGGCTTCTTAATAATTAGAAGTTCATACTCGCTGCAGCCAGAAAAACAATCGCAGCGATCAGCCAGAGGATCGGGAGCCGTGCAGACAGGGCTGCAATGAAAAATAAGATAGTGAGGGCGAAGTATCGCTGTGCCCTTCGGCGCGGCTGCCACGATGTCTCAGCCCATTTCTGCCTCTCTTCGAGGTATTGCTCCGGGGAAAAGAAACCCCTTACTTATCACAGCTCTGCTGTGCAGTAGGCGCATCGTGTTGCCCTGATAGGTATTGACGACAGACAGTGCGGGCATTCTTTGGTAGTGGGTTCTGCTGGGGGGGCCTCTGCTCCTCGTTTCAGTTTGTTGATATAGCGGATCAAGAGAAACACCACAAAGGCTATAATGATGAAACTAATAACGGTATTGAAGAAAACACCGTAGTTGATCGTGACCGCGCCCGCCTTCTGAGCGTCCGCAAGCAAGGCAAACGGTCCGGCCACCGATCCCTGTTTCAAGACTACGAAAAGGTTGGTGAAATCCACATTGCCCAAAAGCAAACCAACAGGCGGCATAATAACGTCTGAGACCAGGGACTTGACGATAGTACCAAAGGCTGCACCTATTATGATTCCAACAGCCATGTCAACCACGTTGCCCCTCATGGCGAACTCCTTGAACTCTTTAAGCATGGTTTTCCTCCTTTCCTTAGGATTAAAGGAGTTGAAAAAATTCCTCCTTTCAGAACCAGGATACCTGATACCTATAAATAATGACACGATAAAAGCCCGCCCGAGTCAAGGGAAATTGATGGTGGCACTGACCCCTCACCCTTTTTAGCCCCGACCCCGCTCTTTTGAGAGAATTGAAATCACCTTGCCATTTTTACCTGTATTGCCTACACTACCTACCTCAGTACGATACCATTGAAATCCCTCTAGCAGCAAACGCATTCACCCTTAAAACCAGCAATCTCTCACATGAGGCACGATACGCATCGGAATAGGGCGAGGACAATCCGTCAGCAGATCGTCGATCTCTTGAGCGAAGACGAGATGAGCGCCAGGGAGCTCTCCCAGGCAATAGGTATCAGGGAAAAGGAGGTCTACGATCACCTCTTCCACGTTGCACGATCAACGGCTGCCCAGAGCAAAAGGCTCATCCTGCAACCCTCCCGATGTCTCATGTGCGGGTATGTGTTCGAGGACAGAAAACGCCTCACCCGCCCAGGCCGCTGCCCTCGATGCAAAGGCAGCCACCTTCAACAGCCAACCTACCGAGTCAGGTAGCCAGTAACCATATACCTGCGCGAAAAGGACTATCATTCAACAATTCAATAAGCGAACTCCTCGGAAACAAGGAAAGGGATCTGATCCCTTTTATATTGACCCTGTCTGCCCAAATCATGTATCATCCTCGGCAAAGGCATAGATGGAGACTCTTTATGGAGAGGAGGCCCATTATGGTGAAGTTCATACGTTCGGCCCTTGTCCTTTTATTCGGAATCACCTGCTTGGCAGGGATCGCGGCAGCCACTGAATATCAGACGCTCACCTTGAACAAGCACGTCGTCATCGATGATAAGGGTTTTGGGTATGAGGCGTTGCGGTTGCTGGTGCCAAAGGGGTGGCATTTCAAGGGGGGCGTGTCATGGAATTATAACAAAATGCCACCTGAGGCCAGCATCGCATTTACCATTGCCAGCCCGGATGGTGGCTCGGTGCTGAGGCAATTCCCTCACATGAACTTATTCTGGTCTCAGGATCCGAGCATGCAATTATCCTACTCCCAGCTAGGCGTGGGAATACAGCAACCTCTGGGAGCCATTCAATTTTTAAAGGATTTCTTTATCCCCCGGTTCTGCTCGGATGTCTCAAACCTCAAGGTAGTTGAGACCCAAAATCTTCCACAACTAGCACAGCAGACCAGGGATTTAACGCAACTTCAGCTGAACCTCTTCGGTCAAATATCCCCGTTTCAATTTCAGTTTGAGGTTCGCGCAGAGGCTGGCAGGCTAAAGATGGAGTATGTTCAGGGGGGTAAGAAAATCATTGAAGATGTTACCGTAGCCATCAACTACGTAATCTGCTACCTGCCCAACATGTATGGGGGAATTACTCGGGGGATTACCTGGATTCCCACTGTCACCAGTTTTAAGGCTCCCGCACACGAATTCAATGACAGGATAAGGATTTTCAAGATCATCGCGGACTCCCGCAAGGATAATCCTGTGTGGGCTGAAAACTGCATTAAGCTATCAGCCACGGTTACCCGAGACCAGCTTCGTCAACAGAGGGCCATCTTCAATCGCATGCAGCAGATCAGCAAGACCCAGTCAGAGATCAGCGATATGATCATGGATTCCTATCAAAAACGCAGCCAAGCTTACGACCGGATATTTGATAACTACAGCGAGGCCATTCGCGGTGTCGATTCATATGTAGATCCCATCAACGATCGGAAGATCGAACTCCCCACAGGGTATGATAACGCGTGGACCAACGGCTCCGACTATATCATCAGCGATGATGCGGGATTCAACCCCAACATCGGTTCTACCCAGAACTGGGAACGGATGAACCGGCAGAGATAAGAAATAGGGGACAAAGAAAGGTCTTTAGGAACGTACGGGCAAGTGCTGAGGTGATTTTTTCTAAAGATGTGCTCATCTCGCCCAGCATTGAAAATCCACGCTCGAGGGCTTGCCCGCCGCTTGTCCGCCGTTGTTGTGGCGGAATGGAGGGCCTGCCCGCCCTCAGTATGGCGGGCCTGACCCCAAATTCACTTTTCATGTGTGACGCCCTGTTTTGCTGTCACTCTTGTGCCTTTGAAGCAGGGGATGGCTCTTTCTTTTTCTCTTTCTTCCCCTTCTTCCCGGGAACTTCCTTAACAGGCTCCGCCGGAGGCCTCTCACGCAAGCTTTTTTTCGCAGCCAATCTTTCCGCGTTTAACTTCTCCTGAGCTGCAACACAGGTCAACCGGTAATTTGCCTTGCGGATCTCGGCTCTCAACTTTCTAATCATGGAGTCTCGTTGAATTGCACCACCATCCAAACCTTTCTCGTTGAGAAAGGCCAGTCGGGCTGCAAGCTTGCCATGCGCGGTTTTCTTCTGGTTTTCCACATAAATCTTCGCTTTGAGGTTCATTCTGTTCTCCTCCTTCATTTCAGAATAAAATCTCTCTTAAAATAATCGGTTTGTTTAAATCGTTGTTCAAATAAGGCTCAAACTTAAACATTTGACTAATGTTGTGTCCGAGTATTGTTTATCGGGAAAACGTTTCACAGATTGCCACACTTTTAGAATTTTTGCGACTGCCCACTGTTACGGTTTGACCCTCTTTTTACTTTCTTGCCTTTATTCTGCAGGCCTCAAGCCGAAGATCCCTCCCCGGTGAGGAACCGGCATGCCGTTGAAAGGGACCAAAAAGGGGACAGATTTATTTTTTCCAGGATGGGCTCAGCTTACAGGGGAGGAAAATTCACGATCGAGGGCTTGCCCGCC
>CP070704.1:402676-408060 GCA_020349945.1 Deltaproteobacteria bacterium | reverse complement strand
GCTCGCTTTCAAGCAGGGTCTCGGCATAGGCAGAGCAGTTTGCCACCACAAAGGGTCTGTCCTTGCGGGGGCTTACCAGGTGAATGGCCCGGGCAATGAGCTCCTTTCCCGTACCACTCTCTCCCTGGATGAGGACTGTGGAGTCGCTCTGTGAGATACCCTCTATCAGCTCATAGATGGCCTGCATCTTGTGGTTCTTGCCCACGATATTTCCCAGGCCGTATTTATCCTCAAGGGCCTTTCTGAGGGAGCGTGTCTTCTCTTTCTCTGCCTTGAGGTCCTCAAAGAGGGATTTGAGCCTCCCGTAGGCCTCTTGAAGCTCAGAGGACTTCTGCCTGGTGTCCTCAAAGAGCCTGGCATTCTCAATGGCTACCCCAACCTGATGGCCAATAGCAGTGAGGAGCCTGAGATCCTCTGCTGAGAAGGGGCGGAACTCCTCGCTTGCCAGGTTCATCACCCCCAGGACCTTATCCCTGGATATCAGGGGCACAGAGGCATGGCATGACAGATGTTCTTTTTCCACCACCGATCTTGAAAGACGGGGACATTCCAGGATCTTTTCAGCGATCAGGGCTTCCTTTCTTCGCATAACATGAAAACAGATGCAGTCACCCGGAGGTCTCTCCATCTCCTCCCGAAGGAATGCGGCGGATAACCCCAGGTGGCTGACCAGGGTCAATCTATCGCTTTGGTCCTCCTTTAAAAATATCCACCCGGCCTTCAGGCCCATCAGGTCACACACTGTCCTGAGGGTATTCTCTAAGCGCTTTTTTAGCTCCAGGGACTGACCGATAGTGGTAGCGATGGCATTGAGGGAAGAAAGCTCCCGGTTTCGCCGCTCAAGTGCTTGCTCTGCGCGCTTTCGCTCGGTTATGCGCCCCAATCGTTCGGCAACACTGTTGATTAGGCTTCTCTCTTCTTTCAGGAAAGGCTCCTCATCGCTCTCTGCTCTTTCCTCCAAATAACAGACCTCCACACTTCCGACCGGCTCGCCATACACGATGATGTCGCTAGCCTGTTTCCAGTTAGTTTCTTTGAAGTTTTCCGTTACATATTCTTCACCTTGCAAGATGATTCGGGAACAGGCAATATCTGCATATTGCCAGGACAGAGGAAGGAGATCAACCACCGCCTGGAGGATCTCCTCCAACGAAATGTCCCGTTTGTCACAAAGGGAGGATATTCCATAGAGGCAATTAAGTTCCTTGACCCGCTCACGAAGACTATGTGTTCGCTCTTGCAGCACCTCCTTCACACGCCCGTTCTCTAAGGTTTCTTTCTCTAATTTCTTGACCTTTTGTTCCAATTCTTCATAGGCCAGTTTGTTCGCCATTGGACCGCCTTCCCACTATTTTTCAACCTGTGTTGCCCTTGTTAAAAGGGCTATTAGCACTAAATTGTTATCCTGCCCATCTGAAGACCAACCCGTTAGTAAAGAGGTCGCAACATACTGCGTTATTTTGTGTCACTCAAACAAAATTCCCCTTAGCAAGGGCTTCGTGTAAGTATTGAAGGAATTCCTTTGCCTTTTGTACGGGGGGACGCGTGCACAGACTGACGAAGACATATAATGCAGTGCAAACCATAAGCCCCCAGACCCCTGGCCATAGTCCCAGGGGTTTAGTACCGGACACCTGGAGGGCCAAGACCAAGATGGCACCCCCAACCATGCTACTCAGGGCACCGGCTGCGGTTGCCCTCCTCCAGAAGAACGCACCGATGATGGCCGGGACCCCCATCAAGAGCCCAGCCGAGGCCGCTGCTGAAAGGGGGGCGATCATGAATGCTAGACCTTTTTTCCCTGCAGCCCAATAGGCAAAGACAAAGAATATGATCGCCAGGATGGGAATCACAGCCTTTCCGACCCTGAGCTCCATTTCCTCAGAGGCCCTGAGGTTGATGCCGTTCTTGTAGATGTCCCTGGCGCACATGGAGGAAAGGGTCAACAGGATCGAGTCGATAGTTGAAATGGCTGCGGCCAAAATGCCCACCATCACAATGATGGCAATGGCCTTTGGGATGATTGGCAGTGCAAGAAGCGCAGGGGTAGCCTTGTCTGCCTTGTCCAAAGCTGGGACCAACAGCCTTGCCCCAAACCCCCACAAAACAGAGACAAGGGTATAGATAAAACCAAAGACCAAAAACCCCCCGATCATCTGCTTGAACGCCGTCACCGACTTTGGGATAAAGAGCCTCTGGGTCACCTGAGGATTCGAAACAGAAAAGAAAAGCCAAGGAAGCGCAAGTCCGAAAAATACATTGAACTTAAATAGGCCGGGCCCTGCCAGAAGTTGGGGAATCTCCTCGTCCATCTTGAGCAAGAAGTTGCCAAACCCACCAAAGCCCCTGTAAGCCAAAAAGCCCAGGGCCGCAAGGGATGCCAAAAGCATGATAACCGCCTGCAGGGCATCGGTCCATGCAACGGAACGCAAGCCAGCGATGTTGGACCAAACAAGCGCCACCAGTATGGCCAATACCATGGCACCAAGCAGGGGGATAGCTCCTTTGGAGACACCTGCCAGGAGATAGCCGATACCCATCACTTGAATGGCGGCATAGGGTATGAGAAAGACAAGGCACAGGAGTGCAGCTACTATGCCAACCGCTCGCCTTTGATAACGGTCCGCTAGAAGTTCAGCGTGGGTCAAATAGTCGAACCTTCGCCCCACTAACCAGAAGCGAGGGCCGAAAAAGACCACCAAAACGAGTCCACAAAGGTATGTTAGCTCAAAGCCCAGAGCGCCAACGCCGAGCTTGTACGTCAAACCGGCAAGACCAACCATCATAAAGGCGCTATAAGTAGTTGCTGCATAGGTCAGGGCGGAGACAAAACCCCCGATCTGACGATTACCCAGAAAAAAATCGTTAATCCCAGAGCCGAGTTTTCGCCTCGCCATGACGGCAACAGCGATCCCAAGGGCGATATAAATAGCGATAGCAGACCATACAAACAGGCCCTGACTCATGGATGATCCCCTTCATTGTTGTCGTGGTTTTCTCGCCATCGGAAGAAGATCAGGAACATGCTGGCAATGGCCACAACGATCCACAAAATCCAGAAGAGAAAACTGCCCGTCACCTTGGGTACGTGCTTGAACCCAATAAATGGGATGGTGAAGTCCAAGGCGAAGAGGAATAGGAACCAAACTACCCAACCCCAAAAGAGCTTACCCATCTGTTCACCTCCGATGGCCCCATCTGCCCAAGGAAACTGGCCTCATTTGCAAAGCCGCGTGATGCTCCTCGTTTGTGTTCGCAAACAAACTAAGGGGAAATCATATGTAACAACAGCAATAGCCTTTTACCTTCTTAAGCACCAAAAAACAAGCTTTATATGTGAGAAACAAAAGCCCATGAGAAGGCTCTTGCCAAGAAATTTGATTGTTTTGGATCAATATCTGGCAGGGGGCCTAAGGCAATATCCTTGTTCAAGGCCACGTGGTCTACAAGCGATTCAATGGTTACAAATACGGCATCCTGTTCGTTGAATTGCCTTGTCTTTGCACCAAGGGGCCCATGCAGATCGTTCAGAGCAGGAAGGAGATTTGTTTCGATGCCTTCCAGCGCTGAGATGTGGATCGCGCTCGGAATAAGGTGGTTGGTTGACCGACCCTATTCACGCGGTCATTAGGGTGCACCGGTGTCTTGCTAAGGTTTTCGATAAACGCCGGATTGTGAAGGTCAAGCCTATCAATGGAAGCTGTTACAGCGTTACAGCGTGCATGGTGGGCAGCTTTTGAATAGATGGCTAAAAAAGGCAAAATAGTATCAGAGATAACCGAAGGATTTATTCTTCGATGATAATGGCTTCCGCCGGGCAGGACTCTGCCGCCTCCCTGCATGCCTCCTTCAGTTCTTCAGGTACCTCATCCTTCTTGCTTACAGCCACATCCCCGTCCATCTCGAAAAGCTCTGGACAGATATCCACACAGGTCTCATCCCCTACGCAGAGGGCTTGGTCAACCCGTACTCTCATCTCTCTCCTCCCCTCATAATTGCTGAAGGTATCTAACCGCTTCTTACCTCCTCTTTAAAGCTCTCAATATACTGGATCGCTAGATACGTTTCATCTTCCCGAAAGAAACCTCTTAACAGCAGATAACCATCCTTAACATCCTCCAAAACCCCTAAATAGGACTCTACGCCGGTAATGGTGTAAATCCTTAGCGTCCTGCCAACGAAATCTTTCAATAGTTCCTTCATCCTCCCTCCCCCTGTATTTTTAAAGTGTTGTAACGAAAGACCAAGAAGACGCATTTCCTGACATGTGGATCAATGCTATCTTTCGTCAAATGCCTCCTCCTTCCAGATTTTATGTCTCACATTTGCTGGCAAATCATAGCAAAGATCCATGTTATTAATCTCGCATTCCCATTGAGTCATTGGCTGCCTTATCAGCTTATGCGGGCATTGAGAGCAATTCCAGGTCTGCCAGGAACCCCTGACCGCGTAATCAAGGCAACCATTATAGAAAGGACAACACACATTTCTCTCTCCATGTTTGGGTATTGGGTTGGCTTTTTGATGCATACCTTGCTCCTGTAATGGCTTATGTGTTTTATCTGAAGTACTTGCAGGTGCTTTTTCTTCACCGAGTCAATCGAGACGGTTCGGATTAAATGCCTGATCAAACCAGTGAGGGGGTTTATATGCAAGGTCCGGTTCAAAAGTCGCTATAATAAGTTGGAGGGTATAATCATCCAGTTCAAAATCCTCCCAGCCCAATGACTGCAGTCGGCCGTTCAATTCATGAAGGCTCGAATAGCCACTAACTGCAAGGGTGTTAGCCAGGTCTCTGATATAAGCGGGAATATTAGTGATTTCCATACCTTTCCCAACCATACGCTGTATCAAAATTCTTATAAGCCCTTCCATCTTTTACCCCGTTTTCATGAAGGATAGACCTAAAGTAGCTACCCCAGATCAGGCGACTGGGGGCATGAAAGATATGATAAAATCAGGGAATATCTGTGGACCTCCTCATCCCTAGCATTACGCAATTTCGATGCCAGATATCTGGAGCCCTGATTTTGGAACAGGGTGGGCAAGGCCGAGGAACGCCGATAAAGAAGCCACGCAAGGGTTTGCCTTACGTGGCTGTAGAAAACCGCTCTACCTGATGTGTCACCAGCTCATGAAACGATAGAGGGGAACTGTCTAAGTTCAGACCTAAGGAGGGAGCTAAATCTAGTATTATCCTCGTATTTCAGGAGGTTATCCTTTAGTCTCAGTTTAGACTTATCTGTATTATTTTAGACTTATAGATCGGTCTTTTCCCGAGACCGTAATGCCGTGTTTTCTCAGCTTTCCATACAGGGTGCTGCGGGTAATGCCCAGTGTCTTTGCAGCCTGGTATTTGTTGCCCTTGGTCTGCTGGAGCACCT
>CP070704.1:393768-402576 GCA_020349945.1 Deltaproteobacteria bacterium | reverse complement strand
GTATTGGTAGCCTTTATATGAGAGGCCATATTGCAGACCCCATTTTTCCATTTCCCAGAGGGGTCAGGGAAACTCATACAGTACTTTCCGGTGGGGATCTCAAGGATTCTCTGGCAGCCATCACACTGAGCAACAACCGGATGACAGCTACCTCCGTTAAACTGGCACCCTCTTTTGCTCATCATGACGCACTCACACCCTTGTCTTACCGTTGTACAAACCATGGTTATCACATCCTTTCCTTAAAGATTTTAAAATAAGAACCATTCTATCCTGTCTTGTAAAAACGCTGACAATGTATGGTTCAGCTGGGGATTCATTAAATACGAATCGAGTCTTATGCCCCAAGTTATTCTCATTGTCAACAAAAAAATTAAGAACATTTTGGCTAGATAGTAATCACGTTCTCTCTTATGTCCACCTCTTATGTAGCAGGAAATTGGACAGGGGATGATTCATAAGGGTGGTGAGAGAAGACATCGTTCAGGTAGTTTCCGAAGATCTGGGAGGTGAAGAGGGGAGGTGGGCTATTCGAAGAGGCCCATCAATCTTTTTAGTCCCTTTACAGCCCTGGGGAGTACATCTCCAATCATTTCGTTAAATCTCAAGTGGGCACGATGATCAAAGGGGGTTTCACCCTGATTGATAATGACCAATTTTGCGCCAGACCGAAGGGCCTCCAAGGGCATATCTGCTGCCGGCGTTACCACCAAACTTGAGCCAACAACGATAAAGAGGTCGCTTTTTCGAGAATGCTCAAAGGAAAGTCTCAGGTCCCTTTCCGGGAGGGGTTCGCCGAAGTCTACCACACTTGAAACCAGTTTGCCGCCACAACCGCACGTTGTCCTAGCATCGGATCGGTCAACCTTGTTACCGCATCTCGTGCACCTCAGTTTGGTCATGTTCCCATGAAGTTCAGCCAAGAGATCGGGGTTTATACCTGATTTTAGATGGAGATTGTCGACATTTTGCGAGATAAGGAAGTTGAGTTTACCCATTTTTTGAAGATCGGCAATTGCCATATGGCCGCTGTTGGGCTCAACTGAATCCCAGGAGCGAGTCATGGGTTTGGGAGGAAGTCCTTTATCTCTCCGCGTCCATAGGCCGTCAGGCCCCCTAAAATCAGGGAGACCCGATCCTGTGCTGATTCCGGCGCCGGTAAAGACAACCAGATATCTTGATCCATATAACCATTCACCAAGGGTATGGATTCTTTTTTCGAGATCTTCCTTCATGGTCAATCGTGCCTTTAGAAATCTTGACGTTTTAGAAATCAGACGGCTTACAGATGATCTCCTTTACCTTGAGATCAAAGAAATGTTCCGTGTGGGATGGCCTCAGTACAAGGGCTGTGTCAACTCCACTTACTGTTCCACCGATTGAGATAACATCCTCATCAGTTCTGACAAGCCCCGCGTCCGCCGCCATTAACGTAATCTCAATAGCAACCTTTGTTCCCTGGCCAAATGTTCGCAGGGTATATGCAATGATCTCATCTATTTGATAGGTGCCGGTCTTGTGTCTGAATGCCCTTCCCACACCACCAAATGCATGTTGGGCTGTCAAAACAGCAGCACCCTTTTCCAAGAGTAATTTTCTATCCCTTTCTGGAAGTTCTTGATAATCCGGTTTCTTAAAACCTGTTACATGCGTTACAATGATAAGGGAAAACTCCTCTCCAAATAGATCCAGGGCCTTGAAGGCGGTCCTGCCACTGCAACTTGGGACCAAAATCTTCTTGATTTTCAAAATTCTTGCCCTTTCAAAGGCAGCTTCAAGGGTAGCCTCTGTATTTTTTGGGCCGGAGTCCAAAAAATAGCGGCAGTCTAAAACCTCAAAGGTTTTGTTGTTTGATCCTCTTGCCTTTTCCACTTCATCCTCCTCTGCAACCTAATCTTTTAGCGTCCCTCATTTCGAGGAGCATTTCACCGCTATTCCCCGATTATCTTGACCAGAACTCTTTTACGCCTCCGGCCGTCAAACTCACCGTAGAATATCTGTTCCCACGGGCCAAAGTCCATCTTGCCATTGGTCACGGCAACAACAACCTCTCTTCCCATGATCTGCCTTTTCATGTGGGCATCAGCATTATCCTCGCCAACGTTGTGTCGGTATTGGGAGACAGGCTCATGGGGTGCAAGCCTTTCCAGCCATGTATCATAATCTTGATGAAGCCCTGATTCATCATCGTTAATAAACACAGAGGCAGTGATGTGCATCGCGTTGCAGAGTATGAGCCCCTCTTTAATGCCACTTTCCCTCAAGCATTCTTCTACTTGAGGGGTAATATTGATTAAGGCTCGCCTTGCGGGCACATTGAACCATAACTCCTTGCGATAGCTTTTCATCATAACCTCCCTTAAAGATTTGGTAGTGTTGTGTTGATAGCTTGAGGCAGTAAGAAGACCCTGTGAGGATAGAGGGGCTCGATGGACCAGTATTTGAGAAACCTTCTCCGAGACGGGATTAGGTCCCTATTGTCTTTCGATACCGGATACAATTCCTATTATCGTTATAATGATCCAGTAAGGCTAGATACCCTATGTTTCTATAGGCCTTTTCTTGGGCGCCTTCCAGGGTGGAGTCGCCTGCAATGATGTGCAATACCCTGCCGCCGTCAGTAACTAGGCCTTTTTCCGGATCTTCCCTTACGCCTGAAAAGTAGGTAGCAATCCCCCTTTCTATGTTTTCCAATCCTGTTACCTTGTGCCCTTTTCCATAGCGTCCGGGATATCCCTTGTTCCACCCCTTGCTGGTCTTTGAGCGACCTTCCATGGCGACTATATCCACATAGTACTGGTTATTCCAGATGGGATTGATCTGGTCGAGTTTCCCTTCGCAGACTGCCATACCAATTTCAAATAGATCTGTGCTGAGCTTCCGGCAAAGCACCTCCCACTCAGGATCGCCGTGTCTTACGTTAATCTCAAAGACATCCAGATTGTCATAGGGGTCGAGATTGAGACCAAAATACAAGACACCCTTATACCTCCATCCCAAACCCAGATCACCCCTGTTGTAGATTGCATTAACGGTGGGGTTTACAATCTCCTTTATAATCCTGTTTACGAGCCATGGGGTCACCAGTTTATGGGGCACATAACATCCCGTTCCCCCTGTATTAAGGTTTCCGCCGAACTCGCTGATTGATCTCATATCATCTGGATCGAAGGCCGGTTTGTAATCCTGGACAAACATCTTTAAGGGTAGCGCGTGCTCTCCATCCAGGTAGACGAAAAAGGAGATCTCTGTTCCATATTTTCTTTCTTCAATAACAACCCTATCACCTGATTTTCCGAATATCTTTTCTACCATGATTTTCTCAATTGCGCTCTCGGCCTGTTCGACATCATCACATCCTATGGCACCCTTTCCTGCAGCCAGGCCATTTGCCTTTACAAAAACCTGATAACCGATATTCCTGACATATTTTTTTGCCTGTTCCGGGTTATCAAAGACCCTGTATTCTGGCTTGGGTACACCTATTTCCCGTAAGATATCATCAGTAAATGCCCTGTCACATTCTATTCTAACATATTCTCTCTTTGGTCCAATTGTCCTTATTCCTTTTCCGTTCAAGGTATCCACCAGGCCCTCTTCAAGGGGATTTTCTGAACCTATATCAACCAGATCGACCGTTTTTTCCAGGCAAAATTTTGCTACCGCATTAAAATCTCTAATGTCTAGACATTCTATCAATTTCCTCTTGCCCTTTAATGTATAGGGCACTCCAGCATTGCCTGGGATAAAATACACCTTTTCAACATGCTGACTGTCTCCATATTTATCGGCAAGGGAGTGGTCTCTCCCTCCAGTACCATATACAAGGACCTTCATTTTTTCCTCCCTAAAAAATAATGTAAGGGCGCTGACTTATATGTGGATGAGGGGGTGGGCGAAAAATTTGACCATTGGAGTATATTGGCATTGCCAGGGCATGTCAACACTAATTGCGCAGTAACAGGACCTATTTAGGGTTGTCTTTTTCTCCTCTATTCTGTTATACTTCTGCAAATTTTCAGGCAAACAACGCGTTATAGCGGTTACGAGTTGGCATACAATGAGGATCGGTGTTATTTCAGATACGCACCTAGAAGGTGTGACTTCTCGGTTAATGGATATATACGAGGACTACTTCTCTGATGTAGATATGATCGTCCATGCCGGGGATCTTGTGTCCGTAGAAGTGGTCGACTTCTTAAAACAGAAGCCCCTCCATGTCGTTCAGGGGAATATGGACAATCTGGATATAAAACAGAGGTTTCCCAAGAAAAAGATAGTGGAGGTAGGCCGTTTCCGTTTGGGATTGGTACATGGATGGGGTTCGCCGTTTGGAATAGAAAGGAGGATAAGATCCGAGTTTACTCATGTACATGCTGTTATCTACGGCCATTCTCACCGGCCAGCTAATCATAATGATAAGGAGGTTATTTTTTTTAATCCAGGAAGTGCTACAGGTTTCAGTATGGGTGGATCTCATTCAATCGGGATCTTGGATATAGAGGAGACAATAAGAGGTAGTATAATTGTGCTTTGAGTTGAGATGATGAAGGTTCTTTGGGCGCCTTGGCGAACAGAATACGTTACATCTGGCAGCAAGAAAGGGCACTGTATATTTTGTCCAGATGGTGACAGGAGTCAGGATGAAAAGAGATTAATCTTATTTCTGGGCGACCGGACCATTGTTCTTATGAACAGGTTTCCCTATATAAATGGCCATCTGTTGATAGCACCACTGCGACACGTTTCTTCTTTAGATGCTCTTCTACCAGAGGAGAAACTCGAGCTCATAACCACGGTTGAAAAATCCATCGGGGTTTTAGAGGAGGTTATGATTCCAGGGGGATTTAATGTCGGTTTAAACCTGGGAAAGGTAGCAGGTGCAGGGGTAGAGGAACATATCCATTTCCACGTTGTTCCACGGTGGAGTGGGGATACCAATTACATGAGTGTATTCGCAGAAGTGAGGGTGATTCCAGAACATATTCAGGCGACTTATCGAAAATTGTTACCTTTTTTCAAGAAATTCTAGGCACGATGGAGTTTTCTCTCAAGAGTGCGGGGGGAGTGTATGAAACACATAAAGTTTATTATTAGTTTATTATTGATGTTGCTGGCCATAATACTTATTGTTGAGAACCTTGGGCAGTTATCCAAGACATTGATACTGAGGGTAAATTTGCTCTTCTGGGCGCATGAGACGCCCCCAATGGCCTTCTATCTGGTTATTATAGTGGTATTCCTGCTTGGTATCTTCGTGGCAAGTTCTTACGGCATAGTTGAACGCTTTAAATTGAAGAAGAAAATCAGGGTACTTTCAAGGGAGAATAGCGAAAAAGACAGGGAGCTGAATTCTTTTAGAAACCTGCCCCTCGTTGAAGACAAGATAGGGGATGAGGAGATCGTAGAAGGGGAGCATGATAATGTCTGATTAGTAAGAGGAAATTAGGCTCATTGTCGTATGTGGGAAGAGATCAAATATTTGTTTTTTGGTTTACAGGATTTTAGATTTGGCGTCTATTTAATTTTGGCCTTTGTGGCCGGTCTCATTGTAGAAAGGCTTATGAGATCGAGAGGAGCTGAAAGGCTCAGCAGAAGGCTCGATAAGGGAGATAAGGCCTTTTTTCAGGGTATTCAATACATACTTTCAAACGACCCAGATCAGGCTATTGAAGAATTCACAAAGTCAGTTCAGATTAATTCAGACACCATTGAAACTTATGTTGCCTTGGGTAACCTTTATAGATCCAAGGGCGATATCGAGAGGGCCATCAGGATAAGACGGGGGATAATTTTAAGACCCAATCTGGACAAAGAGATACGGCTCAGGGCAATTTTTGATCTTGGTTTAGATTACAAGAAAGGCGGTTTTTTAAATCGTGCTCTATCAGCCTTTCAGGAGGTTCATGAAAGCGACCCGAATAACATAGAGGCCCTTGAGCAGATCGAGCGAATTTATGAAGATGTGCACGATTGGGAAAAGGCCTTCAAGACCAGGAAGACTATTTCAAGGCTTGTAAAAGGGGAGCACCGGCATATATTGGCCCATCATCAAACAGAGCTTGGGAAGATCCAGGAAAAGAACGGGGATATCTTGGGGGCAGAGAAATCTTACAAGAATGCCCTCTCCATCTTTGATAGATGTGTTGATGCCTATCTTCATTTGGGCGATCTCTATCTTAGCCAGCAAGAGCATAAAAGGGCTTTATCTACGTGGGAGAGGCTCGTTGATGTGGCACCCCAGTTTACCTTTCTTGCCTATCAAAGGCTAGAAAGGGCTTACTCGGGGATGAAGAATCTTAAGGGAGTAGAGGATTTTTTACGAGAGTCCGTTCGAAAAAATTCCGACCCCTTTACTCATTTAGCCCTGGCTCGATACCTATACAGTAAGGGGGAAGTAGACTCTGCCTTGGATCACCTTAATCAAGCTACTAGATTAGTTCCCACCTTTTTGGATGTGAGGAAATTGATGGGGGAGATACTCTTAAAAGAAGGCAGAAATGAAGAGGCCCTCGGCGCCTATGGAGATCTCCTCTTGGGCTTGGATTTTCCTTATTTGAGGTTTCAGTGCAGTAAGTGTGGATATAGACCAGACGAACTTGTTTGGAGGTGCCCCCAGTGTCTGAAATGGGATTCAATAAGAATCATAGAGCCATCTTCTAACCTGTCTAATGGGGCTGTGCCTTCTTGAATCCCTGCATTCTCCATCTTTTATGGCTGTGAGGTATTACTATAGAAATAAAAGGGTTTTTAGATGATCCACAGACTGATATCTGTGAGGTGTGTGCTGATCTCTGTCCTGTTGTCCCTCTTGCTTGTCCCCCTTTTCCCTTCCTTTAATCAAGCTGCTCTTACCTCCTCCAATTCTGCCAGAATTCTCTTACAAAAGGCAAGGGTGTGCACGGAAAACCTTTATCGGTCTAAGGCCAAGAAAAAGTACAGACATAACTGGGAGCGATGCATAAAGAAATATGAAAGGGTTTACAAGGCCTACCCAGATACAGACGAGGCAGCGCAGGCCATGTTCGCTGCTGGTCAGCTATGGACTCATCTCTATCGCTATTCATCAAGGGGTTCTGATATAGACACGGCTGTATCACTCTATCGAGACCTGGGAACGAGATACCAGTCCCATAATCTGGCTGATGATGCCCAATACAGGCTGGGAGAGATTTTTTATAGGTATAAAAAGGATCCAATGCAGGCCTATATTGAATTTCTTAAGGTGGAGGTAAGGTTCCCAAATGGAGATGCGAGGCTTAGGGCATCTAAGATGCTGGACAAGCTGGAGGTTGTCTTAGGGAAGAAAAGGTTGTTAAAAGAGGACAAGGCCAGGAAAAAGGAATCGATCTTAGTAAAGGATATCAGGCACTGGTCAACGCCTACCTACACCAGGGTGGTTATAGACTTAGAGGATCAGGTCAAATACAGGGAACATCTGCTGAAGAAGGATCCACACCTTAGGAAGCCAAGACGGCTTTTTGTGGATCTACACAATGCCTGGATTAGCAAGGATATAGAAAGTTCTATTCCCATAAAAGGTGGACTATTACAAAGGGCTCGGGCTGCCCAGTACAACAAAAAGACGGTCAGGGTTGTCCTGGATATTGACAATATGGAAGGGTACAAGATCTTTCATCTCTATGACCCCTTTAGGATTGTGGTTGACGTCCAGGGTGAGGATCGGGAATTGAAACCCACAAAGAAAGAGGTTGCTAAGAGGCCCCCTGGAGCAAAAGAGATAGAGAAGGACAAGGAGAAAGGGATCTCTTTGGCCAAGCAGTTAGGGCTGGGGGTGAGGAGGATTATCATTGATGCAGGCCATGGCGGAAAAGATCCGGGGGCTATTGGGAAAGATGGCTTAAGGGAGAAAGATGTGATGCTGAAGCTTGCAAACTTAGTGGCGGACAAGGTGAGAAAGGAGCTTAAATGCCAGGCAATATTAACGAGGAAAGGGGATGTGTTTTTGCCTCTAGAGGACAGGACAGCAATCGCCAACACGGAAAAGGCCGATCTCTTTATCTCCCTTCATACAAATGCCCATAAGAATGCCCGTATTCAGGGTGTAGAGACCTATATCTTGAATATAGCCTTAGATGAAGACGCCATGAATGTGGCCGCAAGAGAAAACGCTACGTCCAGAAAGAATATAAGTGACCTCCAGATGATTCTAAACGATCTTATGCTGAACACAAAGATCAACGAGTCTAGTAGACTGGCAGGATTTGTGCAAAAGGGTTTGGTAAAAGAGCTGCAGAAGAGATACAATGAAGTTAGGAGCCGTGGCGTGAGGCAAGCGCCATTCTACGTCTTGATTGGTGCAGAGATGCCAGCAATCCTGGTAGAGGTTGGATATATTACAAACAGGATTGACAATAGTCGGCTTAAGAGTAAGACCTACCTTGAGAGGGCTGCTTCCGGTATCGTGAAGGGCATTGACTCATACATAAAGGATATGGAATTAACCTACAAAGGGGGATAGGGGCCTTATTCGGGCAGCTTTTCAAGTCCGGCAACTTCCCGCAGGGTATTGATAAAGTAGCGGTAGCTCCCCAATGTCACATCGGGCGGCACCATGTGGTCTATGGATGGGAAGTAGCCACCGGACTCCAGCAGAAATGGCACTTTGGACATAACCTCCTCGCGTATAGCGTCCTTCCCTTTCAAGAGGGCCCGTTTGTCTATGTTACCGCCCAATACTATATCCCTGCCATACCTCTTCCTGAGGGCAACGGCATCATTTCCAGCGGCACATTCTAAGGGCCAAAAGAAGTTGATCCCACACTCCAGCCAGAGGGGGATAAGCTC
>CP070704.1:373573-393668 GCA_020349945.1 Deltaproteobacteria bacterium | reverse complement strand
CTGGTCGGGACGACAGGATTTGAACCTGCGACCCCCTGAACCCCATTCAGGTGCGCTTCCAGACTGCGCCACGTCCCGATAAAACTATAGGTTCTTTGAGGTCTTTTAACACCTGTAGATCTGGATGTCAAGAGGGTTCTTGTTTAAGGCATGTCGTACCTATGAGCCGAGGTAATTGCATAAGCAATCGGAATATAAGGATAATTTCTACCTATGTGGAAAATCTATTGGGCAATACAGCTGATCTCTTTGAGGGGATATCATTTCCAGAAGATAGGTACAAATCTGCCAAAGACTATCTGGCTGATGAGGATGAATGGACCACATTCGAGACCTTTCAAAAGGTCTTTCGGCGGGCCAAGCGTCTGGTTGGTGACCCTAATTTCTATTTCAATTGTGGCGCCTCTTCTGCCACACTACGCTCCTGGGGAAGGTTTGGTTATTTTGTTCAGCTTTTTTCCGGCCCAAATGATGGGATCAGGCGACTTCCCTTCTTTAACACGAATTTCAACGATACCAAGGACATTGATATCATTAAGCCCCCAACGTATGATAAAAAACTCAAAAAGGTACGTGCTCTTATAAGGGTTAACTTCCATGAAGACCATGACGCTAACAGGGATTTTATAGGCGATCCATATCTAAAAGGAATCATGGCTTCCATACCCACTATCTGGGGCATTCCACCAGCGATAATTAAACAACCCCTGAATGGGTATGATCCCGAGGTCTTGTTTAACGAAGAAGAGGAATTCCTTCCCTTCAACCTGGATGCCAAGATCGAAGATAAGAAACTGACGATTTACTCCCCAGTTGAAAAGAAAAGAAAGGTTGTTGGAAGAAAGGTCTTGCTGGAGCCTGACATTATTGGAGGCAGAAGCATATTTTTAGGGAGATTCTCCGAGCTCCACAATGGAGAAGAAAATAGCGAAAAAAAGAGGTATGTGGGAATCCTTATCACTGAATCACTAAGTGCAAATAATATAAACATTTTGACGGCAGGAGAGATATTTAAGGCCCCCTACTTTATTTTGGATATCACCTACGATAGGCTCCACCTTTGGAATAGAGTACTCCAATCTTTTTCCAGGAGGGGGAAAGAGGGAGAACCAGCCTATGGCATGATAGACACTATTAATCAGCTCAGAGAGGCAATGCTTGCTAAAGATATGGCCTATAAAGAATTAGAAAAAACAAATCTCGAGTTGAGAAAAGCGAAAGAAGATATAGATAACTATGCCAGAAATCTCGAAAGGATGGTGGATGCCAGGACAGCTGAGCTAAGAAAGGCCAAGGAAGACCTACTTACGCTTAATAGGGACCTCGAAAAGAAGGTCAAAGATCAGGTTGAGGAGCTAAGAAAATACAGTGAGTTAAGGAGGTATCTTTCCCCGAACATTACCGATAGAATCCTATCTAATGGGTGGAATTTTAATAAGATCTCCCACAGGAAGCTTATGACTGTGCTCTTCTCAGATATCAGGGGCTTTTCCGATTTAACCGACTCCCTTGAGCCAGAGGAAATCTCCGTTCTTCTCAATAATTATTTATCGGAGATGACAGAACTTATTCATAGACATGAGGGAACCTTAGACAAAATAATTGGAGATGGGATCATGGTCTTCTTTGGCGATCCAATATCAACCCCTGACCATGCCCAGAGGGCGGTACTCCTGGCAATTGATATGCAAAAGAAGGTAGATCAATTAAAAGATGAGTGGTTATCCTATGGATACGATCTGAACATTGGAATAGGGATAAATACAGGTTACATGACTGTAGGCAATATTGGATCGGAATTCCACAGAGACTATACGGTAATTGGCAATCAGGTCAACATCGCAGCTAGGCTGGAGCAGATGGCAAAACCGGGCGAGATCTTGATAAGTCAAAGAACATACAGCAAGGCAAAGGATCTCGCCACTATGGAAAAGACAGGCACAGTTCGCCTGAAGGGCATACATTCGCCAGTTGCGATATATAGGGTGCAATTCAAGTAGTTTTAGTCTGCAATAAGGGATCCGGTGAATCACCACGCAAGAAAGAAGGACTGGGATTATTGCCTTAAGATTTTGCCAAAGGTGTCAAGGACATTTGCCCTCAACATCTCGCGGTTAGAGGGAGATATCTGTAAGGCAGTTCTCCTTGGATATCTCCTGTTCCGCATAGCAGACACATTTGAGGATACTCTATATCAGGATGAGAGGGAGAAAATTGCACATCTGATGGATTTTTCGGCAATCTTTAAGGGAAATAAGGAGCTGAGTCAAAGGTTGAAATTATATGAATCTCTTAAGTTCAAATGGAGAGAAAGCTCTTATGCAAAAGACCTTATAGAAAACGGTCATATGGTCTTACGGTGTTATTTTGATATACCACAGACCTACAGACGAATAGTTGACCCCTTAATTGTAGAGACCTCAGAGGGAATGGCAAGATTTCAACGACGGAAGCTACAAAGCGAGAGCGAGATATTTCAGCTAACAGATATTAGGGAATTGGAGGAGTACTGTTATTATGTAGCGGGTGTTGTGGGTGTGATGCTCACAAGACTGTTTTGTCAGAGCAAGAGTATAGAAGAGAAAAGATCCGAACTTGAGAATCTTCAAATTCCTTTTGGCATTGCACTCCAGCTGATAAATATCATTAAGGATTATAGAAAAGATATAGCGAGGGGCTGGTGTTATATTCCGCTCACTATAACGAGAAAATATCAAATTGAACTTAATGAGATTGGGACTTTGTCTATCAAACAGAGACAAGGAATTATAAAAGATATGCTCCCTCTTGTAGTAACCTATCTGGACTCAACCTTGAGATACATAAAATTGCTACCTTTACGTGAGAGATCTATCAGGATGTTTTGTGTCATACCATTTATCATAGGTTATAGAACATTGGTCAAGATAATACAGATGGAGGGAAATAAGGTATCAAGACAAGAGGTTGCTTGTATACTTCATAAATCTGCTACCTATGCTCAATCAAATAGTTCATTGGAGGAGGATTATCTGGGGGTTAGGAAAATTTTCTTTGACCATCATCACTTCTCCTCTTCATGTGGCCAAGGCCCACTGAGCTGATTATCTTGATTTACCCGAGTAATCCATATCGAGCTGGAAGAATTCCCCCGGTTTTCCTCGGTCTGGTTTTGGGGAATAAGCAGTAGGCTCTGTGCCTTTCTTGAATGCCTGAAAGCAGGCTTTTTCTGAGTAAGGGCTTGCCAGAAGGCCAGTTTTGGCATCTATTTTAGTGATAACTACGCCCTCAGGATGTTGAAATGGGACCTTTGCTTTTCCTTGGAGAACATCTCTCATGAAGTAAAGCCAAATAGGACTAGCAGCCCTTGATCCAGTTTCTCCCTTGCCCATCGGTTTTCTGTCATCATACCCTACCCAGACACCAACAACAAGGGAAGGGTTATAGCCTATAAACCATGCATCCCTCAACTCGTCAGTTGTACCAGTTTTGCCCGCAACAGGTCTTTTCAGCGCTCTAACCCTCCAACCTGTACCTTCCTTGACCACTGCCTCTAAAAGATCTGTCATCACATAGGCCGTTTCTCGAGAGATTGCCTCAGTAAATGAAGGATGGTTTTCCTCGAGAATCTTTCCGTTTCTATCGATTATTTTGGTAATAAAAATGGGACTTACCAGCATACCACTATTGGTGTAGACCGAGTATGCCCTCGTTAATTCAAGAAGGGATATACCCGATGAGCCAAGGGCTAATGATAGATCGGCGCTGAGAGGAGACTCTATCCCCATCCGCCTTGCATAATCAATTGCATAGGGAATACCGATCTTTTTCAGAATCTTTATTGTAATTATATTTCGTGATTGTATCAGGCCAGTCCTAAAGGGGGTTGGCCCATAAAATCTTTCTTTGTAATTTTTCGGCTTCCATAGTTTTTCCTCCTCACCAATGGGGGAGATAAAAGGCGCATCGATAATTATAGAAGAAGCTGTGAATCCTTTATCCAGAGCTGCGGCATAAATTATAGGTTTGAATGCAGAGCCAGGTTGTCTCCTTGCCTGAGTTGCCCGGTTAAACTGACTCTTGGAGAAATCTAATCCACCAAGCATCGTCTTCACATATCCTGTTTTGGCATCCAAGCAGAGCATAGCTGCCTGCGCCTCAGGTATTTGTTCTAATGATAGGATCCAGCCAGGAAAATCCTTCGCTTTTTTAACGATTTTTACAATAATTACATCCCCTGGGGCTAAAACATCGGCTGGATCTTCTAATCTGCTCTCAAAGTAAGCCTTTTCTGGATCAACCATGCGTGCCCATCTCATATTTGACAGAGGAAGTACTCCGCATTGATCTCCGATCTGAACAAGGGTTTGTTTCTTCCCGCCATCTATCTTTGTGACAATCCCTTCAGTAATTACCCCTATTTCCAAGGGCTCACTGTTTAATCTCTCTATCAATTGTCGATTGAACTCGTGTTCATCATCAAGAGAGATCCTTCGTATTGGGCCCCTGAACCCCTCTCTCTTATCAAACTCCTTCAGCCCCTTTTCAATGGCATTTTGTGCCGTTATCTGCATTGCTAGATTAACAGTAGTGTAAATCTTTAGCCCCCCATTATACAGGAGGTGCCGACCGTATTTTCGCTCAACAATTTGGCGAATATGCTCTAAGAAGTAAGGGACCCTTTTAGCGTACTGTTCTTTATTCGGCTGAATCTCTAACTTCGTTTTTAGGGCCTCTTCAAACTCTTCATCATTTATAAACCCCTCAACCTTCATCCTCTCCAAGACGTATCTCTGTCTAAGTTTGGCCCTGTCAAAATGTTTGATCGGTGAATCTCTGCTTGGGGCCTGAGCGAGGCCAGCCAGGAGGGCCGATTCGGCGATATTTAATTCACTAGCCTTTTTGCCAAAGTAGACATGGCTGGCTGCCTCGATACCATGAAGACTGTGACCCAGATATATTTGATTCAGGTAAAGGTAAAGGATCTCCTCTTTAGAGAATTCCCTTTCAATTTGAAGCGATAGCAGCGCCTCCCTAACCTTCCTTTTGTAAGTTCTCGCAGGGTTTTTTAGAAGAAGTGATTTAGTGACCTGCTGGGTAATAGTGCTTCCTCCCTGTTCAATCCTGCCCGCCTTAACATTTTTGAAAAGTGCCCTCAAGATACTTAAAGGGTCAATACCCTTGTGCTGAAAGAATCGGTCGTCCTCTGCAGCAACAAAGGCATTAATGGTATGATTAGAGATCTGCTCTAAGGGGACCAAAACCCTCCTTTCATCCCAGAATTGACCAATAATCTGGCCATCGTCAGCAAAAACTTCCGTGACGATCGGAGGATTATAATCCTTAAGAGAGCCTATATACGGAAGGTTACTCGACCATAAATACCATAAGCCAATACCTGCTACGCTGATCAAAAAAAGGAGAAGAAGAAAAATAAAGAGCGTTATTTTGATAAAAGTTTTCATACCATCAACTTCCTATCGAGAGATCTGTATTGTATTGCCTCGGCTATATGAGCCTGCTCAATGTCCTGAGATCCGGCAAGATCTGCTATGGTTCTCGAAATCTTAAGAATGCGTGAAAGGGCTCGTGCACTAAGCCCGAATTTCTCCATAGCCATCTCCAGCAGAGAATTGGATCTTTCATCTATTTGACAAAATCTTCTTATCTGCCTGCTGTTCATCATAGCATTACTGCGGATCTTTGTCTTGTGTAACCTCTTTTCCTGGATCTTTCTTGCACCTATAACCTTTTGGCAAATATCAGAAGAAGACTGGCCTTGGCTCATCCCTGTTAGATCCTTGAAAGGTACAGAGGGTACGTCAACATGGATATCTATCCGATCCATAAGTGGCCCTGATATCCTCGCCCTGTATCTCCGTATCTCCCCATAAGAACATGTACACTCCCTCTTTGGGTCACCAAGAAAGCCACACGGGCATGGATTCATGGCCCCGACCAAAATGAAATTAGCTGGATAGGTTACAGTCGAGCTCGCCCTGGATATGGTAACTATACCAGTTTCCATTGGTTGCCGGAGCACCTCAAGGACATTCTTCTTAAACTCCGGCATCTCATCCAAGAAAAGGACACCATTATGGGCAAGGCTAACCTCTCCAGGCTTTGGTATCTGACCGCCACCTATCAGGCCAGCATCTGATACAGTGTGGTGAGGGGCCCTAAAAGGTCTGGCTGTAATCAGACCCTGGCTTTTGGGCATGAGGCCCATAACACTATAAACTTTCGATGTCTCCAGGGATTCCTCAAAGGTGAGGCTCGGTAAGATAGTGGAAAGACGTTGGGCAAGCATGGTCTTTCCAGCACCTGGAGGGCCGATCATCAAGAGATTATGACCGCCTGCTGCTGCGATCTCCAAAGCCCTTTTCACATTTTCTTGGCCACAGACATCACTAAAGTCGACATCGTAATTCACTTGATTAACCGTGTGGCCCCTTTGTATCTTAATCGGGCTTATGCATTCCATACCATTCAGGCATTGAACTAACTGAGAAAGCGCATTACTTGGATAAACATCTATTCCCTCTACTACACCTGCTTCCATGGCATTCTCTGAAGGAAGATAGATTCCTTTTAAGCTGAGTTCCTTCGCCATTATGGCCATAGAGAGAGCCCCTCTGATGGGCCTTATACTTCCGTCTAAGGATAACTCTCCAATAATGAGGTGCTGGGTCAATGCAGAATGGGGGACAAGCCCGGTCGCTGTTAGGATACCTATAGCTATTGGAAGATCAAAGCCACTACCTTCTTTTTTTACATCGGCAGGGGCAAGGTTAACAGTAATCCTGTCAGTGGGAAAGTGGTAGCCAGAATTCTTGAGAGCCGCCTTCACCCTTTCTTTGCTTTCCCTGACGGCTCCCTCTGCCAGGCCCACCGTGGAAAAAGATGGTAGGCCTCTGGAGATATCTACCTCAACCTCCACTGTGTACGCATCTATACCTATAACAGAGCTGCTATAAACAGTGGCAAGCATGTTAGAAAAACAATAGAGTCTAATCGGTAATTACAATTAACGATAAAATAATTTTTGTAATTAGGGAATTAGTATATGACTTTTTTCCGGATAAAACTTTATGATCATCTTGTAAAATAGCAATTTTTCATTATAATTATGAAAAATATCTTTACATTCAGGAAAATGCAAGCTAGAAAAAAAATTTAATTTTTTGAAGGAGCTTTGTTAAAAATGGCACGGATTACAGTACAGGACTGTTTAAGGATGGGTTACAATAAATTTGCTTTGGTACATTTAGCAGCAAAGCGGGTTTTTCAATTGAAGAGGGGAAAAGAACCTCTTCTGTCTACCTCAAACAGAGAAGTAGTAACTGCCTTGAGAGAGATTGCCGCAGGGAAGGTTAGGATGAAACAACGGGATAATCTTCTAGGAACCGACTTAGAAAAGGAGCCTGAAGTCCCTGAAAAAGGAGACAACATGCACCTTAATGAGAGTGAGGACCTTCTGGACGAAACTTGATAAATAACCATGCCTAGCAATAGAGATTACTATGAAATCCTGGGTGTTTCCAGAGATTCCAATGAGGATGAGATAAAAAGGGCCTACCGGAAATTTGCCCTCAAATATCATCCTGACAAGAATCCAGGGGATAAAGAGGCCGAAGAAAGGTTTAAGGAGGCCGCAGAGGCATATGAGGTGTTGAGGGACAGGGAAAAGAGGAAAATCTATGATCTTTACGGTCATGAGGGCCTAAGAGGGACAGGTTTTAAAGGTTTTAGCGGTTTTGAGGATATCTTTTCTGCCTTTGGAGATATATTTGAAGATTTCTTTGGTTTTGGAGGGAAGGGATCAAGGAGGACAAGAATCATAAGAGGCAATGACCTTAGGTACGATTTAAAGTTGACCCTTGAAGAGGCTTATACAGGAAAAGAGGAGGAGATCGTTTTCGAGAAATGGGGGCCCTGCGACACCTGTAGCGGCACTGGAATAACGCCAGGAACCGAGCCTGGCATGTGCCCTAATTGTCATGGTAGAGGCGAAATTGTTCATTCTCAGGGTTTCTTTCAGATCAGAACAACCTGTTCAACATGTAATGGTACAGGTCAGGTCATAGTTGACCCATGCCGCAGATGTAGTGGCAAAGGAAAGATAAGGCTTGAAAGGAATGTCCTGGTAAGGATACCGCCAGGTGTAGATACTGGCACACAATTACGGATCAGGGGAGAAGGAGAGAGTGGAGAAAATGGAGGACCGCCAGGAGATCTGTTTGTGGTAATCTACATTAAGGAGCATGAATTTTTTGACAGGGATGGGGATGATCTTAAATGTCAGATTACCGTATCTTTTGTACAGGCAGCCTTAGGGACTGAGGTTTCTATCCCTGTTCTAGGCGATGATGAGGAGAGAAGGATTACCATCCAGGAGGGTACCCAGCCGGGCGAGATCATCAGGCTTAAGGGTAAGGGCATGCCGAGCCTGAGGAGAGGAAGGAGATACGGTGACCTCTTTGTTCAGGTTATGGTTAAGATACCTACCAGGCTGAGCCAGAGGCAGCGGGAGTTGCTGACGGAATTTGGCAAGCTTGAAAAACAAAAGATCGGGGCGAAGACAAGGGATTTTTGGGATAAGATAAGGGGGGTATAGGACTTAAGATGATTTATAGGTGAGGATTCAGCTGATGGATCAGGAAGAGTTAGAATATTTTAGAGGCTTACTGCAGAACCAGCTTAATGAGCTTATTGAAGAGGCATTAAAGACAGTCGATGGAATGACCAATTTGAAGGATAACTTTCCTGACCCAACTGATAGGGCTGCCTTGGAGACAGATAGAAACTTCCTCTTAAGGATAAGAGATAGAGAAAGAAAGTTGATTGAGAAGATTAAAGAGGCCCTTGAGAGAATAGATAACGGCACCTTTGGGATATGTGAGGTATGCGGTAGGGATATAGGAGAAGAGAGACTGAGGGCAAGGCCGGTTACCACTCTGTGTATTGACTGTAAAAAGAAGCAGGAAGCCAGGGAAAAGGCTAGAGGTTTATAACGCAACCAGCTTAGTATGAAAATAGCGTATCTTGATTGCTTTTCCGGTGTAAGCGGGGATATGTTTGTTGGTTCCCTACTCGATGCCGGGCTGCCTTTTGAAAAACTTGAAGGGAGTATCTCTGGGCTTAATCTAAATGGTTACAAGATATCTGCAAAAAAGGAGGAAAGAGGTAATATCTTTGGGACAAAATTCACGGTTTTTTTGCCAGAAGAATCTCAAAAGGTTCGATATTTAAGGGAAATAAAGCAGATACTTACAGGCAGTGACCTTCCTCTATCAGTTATTGAAAGATGCATCCTGATCTTTGAAAAGCTGGCAATGACTGAGGGTGAAATACAGCATATTTCACCAGACGAGGTACCGTTTCATGAGCTTGGTGCAGGTAACTCTATTATTGATATGGTGGCAGCCGTCGTAGGGATTCATCTTTTGGGTATCGAGAGGTTTTTTGTCTCACGGATACCTGTAGGTAGTGGAATTATGGCAGGTGTCCACGGAAAGATCCCAGTTCCTTCCCCAGCAACCATAGCCCTTTTGAAGGGTATCCCCATCTATGATAGTGGTCAGGATGTTGAAATGGTTACCCCTCCAGGGGCAGCCTTAATTACCTCGCTTTGTTCTTCCTTCGGTCCTATGCCTCCAATGACCATAGAGAGAGTGGGTTATGGGGTAGGCACGAGAACTTTAGCTGACAGGCCCAATCTCTTACGCATGCTCATAGGAAATGATATTGATAGACAGAATTTAGAGACGGTAGTAGTGTTGGAGTCGAACTTAGATGATATGAGCCCGGAATTGTTGGGTTATTTGATGGATAAACTCTTTGATGCGGGTGCCATGGATGTTACTTTCTCCCACATCCAGATGAAGAAAAATAGGCCTGCTATCCAGCTCCAGGTGGTGGGAAGGCCTGAAGATAATGAGAGGCTTATTAAGATCATTTTCAGGGAGTCAACCACACTGGGGATTCGCACTACTTATAGCCAGCGAGCGGTTTTAAAACGGGAAGAGCTGATAGTTGACTCTCCGTGGGGAACCATGAGGGTTAAGAAGATCATCAATCAGGATGGAGCAACTGTTCTCTTACCTGAATATGAGGAATGCAGAAGGATAGCAAAAGAAAACAATCTTGCCTTACGGGATGTCTACCTATGGGCAACAGCCCTTTCAAAACATCCTTAACACTCTCCGTCACAAGCGGGTCATTCTTGCCTGCCTTGTGTTCCGCGTCCCAATCCCTCCTTATTAATTCTTTCCAGTTATCTCTAAAGCAGATAAAGGCTAGTGGAAAAATCCCTTTGGTACCACGACAATTCCCCTGGGCGTTACTGTAAAGCGTTTTGTATCTTCATCCGGATTATAGCCGATTTCGCTATAGGCTGGAATTACGTTATGTTTATCGATGATGGCCTTCTTAATCTTACAGTGGCGTCCCACTGCAACATTATCCATGATGACTGATTCTTCAACGGTTGCCCAACTCTGGACAAGTACGTAATAAGAAATCACTGAATTTCTGACAATGCCGCTTATTATTGAGCCCGGAGCCACGAGCGAATCCAGAGCCTTCCCTACTCGAAAACCCTCAGGCCTTTCGTTGCTAAAGACAAACTTGACAGGCGGAGCTGACACCGGGTAGGTGTGGATGGGCCACTTGCGGCCATAGAGGTTAAAAGAAGGATTCAGCCCAGTCAGATCCATGTTGGCGTTCCAGTAGGCGTCCAAGCTTCCAACGTCCCTCCAGTACGAAGAGTCGCGGGTCTTGGATTCTAGCTTAAGCCTTCGCTCGCCGTTTTCCAAGGTATCATAGACGTAATCCTCGATTGCATTCTGTTGTCGAAAAGGATAGGCATACACCCGCGATTCAGGGATTAGGTGGGGTATAATATCTTGACCAAAATCATCCTTATCGATGGATGTGAGGGCATCTAAGAGCGTCTCTGCGCTAAATAGGTAAATACCCATAGAGGCAAGTACTCGGCTGGGATCGCCAGGAATAGTCTTGGGATTTTCCCTGGGTTTTTCCTGGAAAGCGTGGATCCGGCAGTCCTCGTCTATCTCAGCAATGCCCATCTCATAGGCCATCTCCTCTCCCAGTTCAAGGAGAGCAATGGTCAGATCCGCACCTTTCTCTATGTGATACCTAAGGAACCGACCGTAGTCCATCTTGTAAATGTGATCGCCTGAAAGGATCAGGACATGCCGTGGTCCTGTTTGCTCAATGAGATAGAGGTTTTGGCGAATGGAATCAGCGGTGCCCCGGTACCAGTCTCCAGTGGTCCTCTGCTGCGGCGGAACAATCTTCAAGAAGTGCCCAAGTCTCTGATTGAAGATATTCCAACCAGCTTCCAGGTGATCGGTTAGAGACTGGGATTTGTATTGGGGTAGTACAATGATCTTATATAGCTGGGAGTTTATGCAGTTACTAAGGGTCAGGTCTATGAGCCTGTAAATGCCACCAAAGGGAACTGCTGGCTTAGCCCTGTCCTGGGTAAGGGGCATAAGCCTTTCGCCTTTACCCCCGGCCATGATAAATACGAGCGTGTCTTTCATGCTGCTGATACAAGTATGTGGAAAGCATGCCTGGATGTCAAGGGAAAAGCCAGTAGCTGACACACTGGATTGTAACTACCTTTTCTAGTTCAAGGCCACAACCGGCGCAGCTATTAGGGTACTTACTGAGTAGAAAAGATAGGTGTTTGGGTATCCTCGGACCAGCTATATAGGGGAATGTCGTGAGCTAACAAAAGGGGGCCTTTGAGGCCCCCACAAATCAGATCTAGAAACTGACAGTAAGCGCTCCATAAGGACCGGACATATCATAATCGAAGATTACATCATCCTCATCTATATCTGCAACAAAGCTCTTATAACCTCCGTGAATATCTATAAAGGGAAAGGGGGTCCATGATATATCAGCCATGAGCTCGTAAATTGTATTGCCTGAATAGCCGATAGCAGTCCCCCTTACTCTGGCCTCAATGACATCAGCCAGTATACCTATATGCAGATTAAGGCCAAGCATCGGAATGGGCATAGTGAAATCTTCTTTTTCATCAGTTCCGTCCCCCTTCAGGCCAACATGACCATCCAGATATTTGACCTGGAAAACACCGCCCAAAGAAAAACCACCCAGATTCAAAAAATCGTATTGGTAGTGAAGGTCCATCATCTTATATTCAATTGACGAATCAACGACGGCGCCAACTAAATAAGTCTCTCCCTTAAAAATAATTTCCTTGGTAAGCGTCTTTCTGCCCGAATAGTCAATATCCGTATAAGTGAAAGAGAGGTGATGGTTCCCACCCCCTACAAAAACCTCAACGGATGGATAATCCTCATCTTCAATCCCAAGCTCCTCGTCAAAATCCATTACGTCACCAATGATATCGGCCTCATCCACTCTTACACTGCCATCAAGGGAGGGGAACCAGTAGTAGCCCCTTGCCCCGATCTCAAATGCCACGGATGATACTGGTAAAAGCAGTGCAGGTAACAATAGTGAGAGGACCACATAAATCTTTTTCATGAGTCTCCTCCTTCTGTTAAAATCATTTTGTCAGATTTGCCTTTGCTAGGGGAAGTAAGGGCGAGTCCTTAAACTGGCTTACAAAGTCCCTAAAAACCTCCCTCGACATCTCTAGCTGGCCGCTCAGGGCGTAGAGCCTACCCAGAGAAAACATGGCCTCTTCTCTTAGAGGATTACCTTCTTCATCAACCATCTTTTTAAGATGGCTTATGGCCGATTGATAGTCTCCCTTGGCCTCATATGCAGCGGCAAGACCAAAATGGGCCATAGAGCAGTAAATGGAGTCAGATTTATCTCTTTTCAGATAGCTCTGGTATAGGGATATGGCCTCGTCATATTTCCCCTGATCAAATTTTAGGTAGGCCAACTGGGCTATGGTCAGTGTGGCCATCTTTGTCCGGCCGTATTTCTTTATGAGTTTATCAAGCTCCTCAGCAGCTCTCTGAATATTATCTTCCGCAGTTTCAGAGAAAGAACCTGAAACCAGACCCTTGTAAGCAAGATTGTAAGCAGCCAGCGCCCTTTTATTTTGATGCCTGAAATAGAGACTGATCCCGATGATGATGGCAACAATAATCATGACAGAAAAGATCGCGTACTGAATCTGCTTGAGATGTGCCGAGATATACTGGGCGGCCCTGTTAGACAGGCTAATAAATTCATCGTCTTTTTTAAGGAGCTCTTTCCTGCTTATCTTCTTCTTGACCATAGTCTTAAAACCTGCACCGTTCTTTTTTAATTGAAGGTAATTAACAGATGTATAACCTTTGATCAAGAAAAAATATTTGCGTTTCCTCTGTTTGCCTGCCCTGTGGAGCTTTTTATCTTGCAGGATAGGGCCATAGAATTTATCATCTTTATTCTGGTTTATAGTGATTATATTTTTTGTCTATTAAGGGTGAGTGGTAAGACCCTATCAACTCAACAGAGTCAACAAAGAGCTTCTATGAAACCATCCTTTCATCCCAGATTGATAAATGATCCATTCTCAGATCCAGGGCTCTTTATTCCCTTCCTCTTTGAAAGGAGGGCTCTGCTATTCGACTTAGGAGATCTATCTCCACTATCCGCCAGGGATCTCTTGAAGGTAAGTCATGTCTTTGTAACACACACCCATATGGACCATTTTATCGGCTTTGATACCCTGCTTCGCCTCCTCATCGGACGAGATAAGGAAATTCATCTCTTTGGACCCTCCAACTTTATTCAAAAGGTTGAAGCGAAGCTCAGTGCCTACAACTGGAATCTCATAGAGAACTACGAAGATACTCTCTTTATCAAGGTAACAGAGATACAAGGCGAAAGGGTTGTTACACAGAGCTTTAGTAGCAGGGACCGATTCAAGCCTGCTGGAGCCTTACAGGAACGCCCATTTAAAGGGGGCTTACTTTCCGAGAAATTTTTTTCAATCGATGCTATTATCCTCGATCATAAGACAGATTGCATTGGACTATGCCTGAAAGAGAACTTTTCTATCAATATAATCAAAGAAGGACTAAAGGAACTCGGGCTCCCGGTCGGTCCATGGCTTAGGGAATTCAAGGAGGCAATCTACGAGGAACGCAATCCGGCTCAACCATTTACGATAGTCTGGCAGGATAAGGATATGGTAACAAGGGAGAAACATTTTACGCTTGCTGAATTGAAGGCGAGGATTGCCAGGATCTCACCAGGCCAGAAGATCACCTACATTACTGATATGATCGGCAGCCCTGAGAATATAGCAAAAGCTGTCAATTTAGCCCTGGAATCAAGCCACCTCTTTATTGAGACCCCATTTTTAGACAAAGAGAGGGATGTAGCGCGAATGAAGTACCACCTAACAGCAAAAGAGGCTGGCCTTATAGCTGCAAGGGCAGGGGTCAAGGAGCTAATACCCTTTCACTTCTCACCCAGGTATTTTGGCGGTGAAAAGGAACTTATTCAGGAGGCAATGGCAGCCTTTCAATCAGGTAGGTGATGATGTCAGAGCAAAAGATTACCATTTCATCCCTTGTCCTCATGTATCAGGTCGTGTTAGATTTTGAGCATCGATATCCCGAAAGATAAAATATAAGGAAAAGAAGGACAGGTATGATCTTCCCTTAGTAATCTTTAGCGTTTGAAGCAAATCTGTGTTAGGATAGTTATTATAATGTTAGAATGGATTTATGTGAGAGTAGAATTGGTGATGCCCGAGGTCGAGTTTTATAAATTGAGTCCTTCCTCCACCATTGTGTCGAGGCTCGCCAGATGAGGACCCCTATGGTAGAATTCCTTTTTCGGAATAAATGGGTGCTCGCTGCAGGCTGCGTTTTTTTCCTAGGTACCGCCATCGCAGGGGGGCTTCTCTGGCGGCATTACGAGACTCACGTCTCGACAGACGATGCCTTTGTCGAGGGACGGGTTTCACCGGTGAGTGCTATGGTGACAGGAAGTGTTCTACGTGTTCTGGTGGATGATAACCAGGAGGTAAAGAAAGGGCAAGCCCTAGTCGAACTTGATCCCAAGTATTACCAGGCGAAGCTTGAGCAGGCCGAAGCTGCCGTGGCCATTGCCGAGAGTCAGCTCAAGGCCGCACAAGAGCAAGTCTCCTTCAGCAGAGAGATCATCTCAAGTCAAGTCGCACAGGCTGAAGCAGCCCTCCAAGCGTCCTCCTCGGCCATACAGGCCTCCCATCAGGTCTTGGACCAAGCTAAGGCTATACTAGCTTCTAGGAAAGAGGCCTTGGCGGTCGCTCAGGCCGAGCTTAAGGAGAAGCTAGCCCTTGAGGAGAAGGCAAAGATCGATTACGACCGCATGCTCCGTCTTCTGGAAAAGAAGGCAATATCCAGGGTTGAGTATGACCTGGCCAAGGTGAACCACGAGGCATCTTCGGCCCAGGTAGCGGCGGCGAAGAGGAAGGTCCTCCTGGCCAGAAGGGAGCTGGAAGCGGCTTTTGCCGATCGGAAGGCAAAAGAATCCGGCTATGCTTATTCCCCACTACATCTGGGAGTAAAGTCCGCGAAAGCAAAGGCAATCGAGGCCGAAGCCAAGCTTGCCGAAGCGCGTGCAAAGGAGCGCAGCGTGAAAATCAGAGAGGCGGAGAGGGAACTAGCAAGTGCTCGCCTGGAAGAGGCCCTTGCCAACTTGAAGTATGCCAAGAATCAACTTGAGGACACTGTTATCCGGGCTCCTATGGCCGGCCGTGTGACTAAGAAGAATGTGGAGGTTGGACAGGTCGTACATCCAGGACAGCCTTTGATATCGATAGTATCTTTACACGATCTCTGGATCGTGGCAAACTTCAAGGAGACCCAGCTTACTCATGTAAGGCCCGGCCAGAGGGTGAAGATTACTGTGGATACTTACCCTGGGAAGATCTTCACCGGAACAGTGGATAGTATGCAGGCAGGGACAGGGTCCAGATTCAGCCTTCTTCCTCCAGAAAATGCCACAGGAAACTTTGTCAAGGTCGTCCAGCGTATTCCAGTTAAGATCGTCTTGGACAACCAGTCGAATCCCTCCATTTTCATGCTTGGCATGTCCGTAGTGCCCACGATCGAGCTACGGTAACATGGGACAATCTTTATCTTTTCCCACTCCCTCGTTGGAATTATTCAAGATAACCCTCGTCTGAGGGATGCCTATGTTTTCTTGACCATGGATCAGGTATGAACAAGTGGATCATTGCCATCATGGCCTCACTCGCGGCGGGAATGGAGATCTTTGATGTCAGTGTCGTTAACATCACCCTGACCCATATGCAAGGAGGCCTCTCTGCTGGCGTGGATGAAGTGGCCTGGGTCCTGACAGCATATCTCGTCTCGACCGCCATTATCCTTCCCATGACCGGTTGGTTGGCCACCTTTTTTGGCAGGAAGCGTTTCTTTATCTTCTGTACTGTCCTTTTTGCTACCTGTAGTGCTCTGGCCGGTATTGCCCCAACCCTACCCATTTTGGTCTTTCTCAGGGTTTTCCAGGGCTTGGGGGGCGGTGCCCTGACAGCGACTGGCCAAGCTGTAGTCATGGAAAGCTTTCCCGCAGCCCAGCGCGGGATCGCCATGGCCCTCTGGGGTGCTGGGTCCGTAGCTAGTTCTATATCAGGACCGATCATCGGTGGCCTAATAGCCGACCACTTTAGTTGGCGCTGGGTCTTCTACCTCAATGTCCCTATCGCCATCATTGTGGCCGTACTCGCCATCTTCTTCCTTCACGATCCCCCTTATCTTCACCGGCGTGTGGAGAAGATCGACGCCTGGGGCTTCCTCTGCCTTATCATCTGGGTCGGCTGTTTTCAAATCATCTTGGGGAGGGGGCAACGGCTCGACTGGTTCAGCTCGAGCTGGATTACGGCATTTACTATCATCGCCATCCCGGCCTTTATGGCCTTCGTCATCCGGGAGCTTTTGGTGGAAGAGCCAGTCGTGGATCTTCGGATCTTGAAAAATCGGACCTTCGCCATCGGAACAATCCTGATGGCCATCCAGATGTTCAGCTTTTACGGGCCTGTTGTCCTGATCGCCCTGTTTGCGCAGACCATCATGGGCTATACTGCCTTCCAGGCTGGCATGGTAATCGCTTCCGGGGCGGTAGTCTCCGTGGTCGTGATGCCATTGGGTGGTCGTCTCCTGTCTATCATCGATCCTCGTCTCGTCATCGGGACAGGAGCACTGGTAAGCGGCTTCGGTATGGTCCTGGCCTCCCATCTAAGCAACGAGGCCACTTTTTGGCAGGTCATGATGCCCCGCGTCCTTCTGGGAATGGGGCTGGCATGGATTTGGGTATCATTAAATACGATCAGCCTAGGGGCGGTCCCGGTGGAGAAGATGGGGCAGGCTTCCGGCATTTTTAACCTGATGAGGAACCTTGGGGGAAGTTTCGGTATTGCTGCGCTCACGACCATCTTAAGTCGGGGCGCTCAAGTCCATCAAAACCATCTCGTGGCCCATGTAACCCGGTGGGATCCCGATGTACAGGAACGATTGGATGCACTGACATCTGCTTTCCAGGCTGCAGGGTCTGACTCCTTTACAGCAGAAAAACAGGCCCTGGCCAACCTATATGCCGAGATCCAGAAGCAGGCATCGATGCTCTCCTTCCTGGACGACTTCCGTTTGCTTGCCGTGCTCCTTTTTGCGATAATTCCTCTCCTCTTCTTGATAAAGGGGACAAAGGTAGGACAAGACTCCCCCAGCTGACTGCTCCCAAATACGATCCCTTCAGCGAATTCCATAAAAGCCTTCTGCTACGATCTCACAGGTGTGGTTTATAATTGACACAGGACCATCCTTTTCCTAATATGGCCTCGCTGGCGCCTTCCGTGTGATCCGAAACAGTCCCCTTAGGCACAAAACATGCCTTGTAAACGGCAAAACAGTAATAAAAGGTGGATTAAGTAGTGCAATTGTTCGAACCACGTACATGTTGGCTTGAGGTGAACTATATGGCTTCCGCGATCGCTTCAGGTCAACAGACATTATCGTCTTCATTCATACGGGCCGTATTCTCGCGCTGTTCGCATACCACAAGGAAAGAGTGACATAAGAATAATAGTCATAATCACCAGCGCAGTTGGCAGTTTAACCTGATTTATTATGAGGAGGATCTGTAAGATATGAAGAAGGTGCTATGGCAGGAGCTACGGCGATCTGAGTTCGAAAAAGCTGTCGAGGCTGATGCGATAATCATTATTCCAGTCGGTTCAACCGAGCAGCATGGAAATCACCTGCCGCTCAACACTGATACGAATTGCTGCTTTACTATCGCCCAACGAGCAGCCCAGAGCATAGATGAGTTTCCAATATTGGTCTTAGCTCCAGTCTGGGCTGGATATTCCCCCCATCACATGGCTTATCCAGGTACCATTACGCTCAAATACCACACCTTCGTTGACCTGCTAACCCAGGTTGCGGCTAGCGTTCATGCCCATGGATTCAAGAAGATACTGTTCCTTAATGCTCACGGCGGTAACTCCGCTATCGTCGCCGCGATGCGCACCAAGTTGGCTGCTGAAGAGGGTACGAATGCAGTCAGCTACAACTACTGGGATATGCCATCAGTCCATGAGAAAATGAAGGCTGTTTGCCAGTCTGACAAGGGTTTTATCGGTCACGCCGCAGAGATAGAAACGTCCCTTCAGCTTTACTTACAGCCGGAACTGGTCGATATGGGGGCTGCCGTCTGGGTTCCGGGACTTTGGGGTGACCCATCCACTGCAACTCCTGATAAGGGAGAAACCATATTCAATGCGGCGGTAAATGCCCTTGTAAAGCTACTTCGCGAGTATCACAGTGGTAAACTTGAGGACAGGCTCAAATGGCGTAAGGAGATCCTTTGACATAGTACACATTGCTCCGCCGCTGACATACCGTATGGAAATCAAAAGAGATAAAGGAGGTAACAATGAAGGAGATTATCAAAACCGATAAGGCACCAGCTGCTATAGGGCCGTATTCACAGGGGTATAGAGCCGGAGATTTTATCTTTGTATCCGGACAGGGCCCCCTCGACCCTCAGACAGGAAAGGTACAAGGCGATACCATCGGGGAACAAACCAGGCAAACACTTGAGAACATAAAGGCTATCCTTCAAGGGAGTGGAGCCAGCATGAGAGAGGTGGTTAAGGTCACGGTTATCTTAACTGACCTCGCCAATTTCAAGCGAATGAACGAGGTGTATAGGACCTTTTTCACTGAGCCGTTCCCGGCGAGAATTACCTATGGCGGAGGGCTTGCCCTACCAGGCATGCTGGTGGAGATTGATGCCGTTGCTTATGTTGGGGAATAGTGGCTGTCCCAGAATAATTTGCAGGAAGGTTAATGATGTCACAACATGATTTATATCCCTTTCTTGATACACCAGCACTCATACTTGACCTAGATAAGATGGAGGCCAATCTTAAGGAAATGGCCGACATCGCCAAGGATGCTGGGGTGAAGCTCAGACCTCATACCAAAACCCACAAAAGCCCCTCTCTAGCTAAGCTCCAACTTGAATTCGGAGCGTCAGGCATAACTGTGGCGAAGTTGGGTGAGGCAGAGGTAATGGCAGATGCTGGCATTAGAGATATCTGTATTGCCTACCCTGTCTGCGGTGAAATCAAGCTGTCACGGTTAAAAAAATTGCTAGAAAAAGCGCAGGTATCCATCTCCTTAGACAGCCTCGAGGTAGCACAAGGGATCTCTGCTGTCGGGGAGGAGATCGGGGGGCAGATTTCCGTATTGCTGAAGATCAATACTGGACTAAACCGATGTGGTGTGCTGCCAGGTGAGGAAGCACTGGCACTTGCTAAGCAGATTGCCTCCCTTCCCGGTGTGGAGCTCATGGGAATACTCACTCATGAAGGACAGGCTCTTTTCAAGGAAAGATCGCTGGAGGGGGTTAAGAGGTCTGCTATACAAGCTGGCGAGGAAATGGTTAGGACGGCACGCCTGCTTCGTAGCAGAGGCATTAATATCAGGGAGGTTAGTGTTGGCTCGACCCCTACTGCCAGATACATAGCCTATGTTCCAGGCATTACAGAGATTAGGCCGGGAACCTATATCTTTAATGACCGTAACGAGATAGCATGCGGGGTTGCCACGGAAGATACCTGTGCTGTTACAGTTTT
>CP070704.1:369171-373473 GCA_020349945.1 Deltaproteobacteria bacterium | reverse complement strand
ATTAGCACATCGATTCAAGAATTCATATTATATTATAAATCTCGTTTTCCATTTACCATCAAGGACTGCCCTTGATTTTATAGCCTCAAGAGTGGTTCCTGATTTCCCCAAGAATGAGGATAAACAAACGCCAGCGAAAGGTCCTACCGCCTGAGTGGAATCTCCGTATCATAGAGATAATCAATTCTGTGCGTCCTCTGAGAGAGAGGAACAGCTCTTTGACCGGCTATAGCACCAGATTTTATAGTTGACAATTTCTTGTTGTCTGTAGCATAAATGAGACCAATATGATGAAAGGGATGATTCCAGAGGTGAAGCCTGAGGATGATGTGAGGAAGCGTGATTGAATGCACCAACAAGCGATTACCAGGCCGTGGAAGGCGAGACGTTTCCACGGCCTTTTTCATATTCT
This sequence comes from Deltaproteobacteria bacterium, assembly GCA_020349945.1. Taxonomy (GTDB): domain Bacteria; phylum Desulfobacterota; class DSM-4660; order Desulfatiglandales; family B25-G16; genus JABXJZ01. The sequence goes on along the minus strand of CP070704.1, from coordinate 373,061 downwards.
TAAACCTTAAAGAAGAGAGAAGAGCCGATGTCTGTTTCCGAAAAAATTAGAAGCTCAATTGAGAGGGCGTCATGGATAAGGAGGATGTTTGAAGAGGGTGCTCTCAGGAAGGCGCGGTATGGCCCTGAAAATGTCTTTGACTTCAGCCTGGGCAATCCAAACCTTGAGCCTCCAGCCAAGGTGAAAGAGATTTTAAGGGAATTGGTTTCGAATAGTTCTTCAGGCATGCACGGATATATGCATAATGCTGGATTTGTTAAAACAAGGGAGGCTGTGGCTACGTATTTGAGCAATAGAGATAGTATTTCATTTGGACCTGAGGATATAGTTATGACCGCAGGAGCAGGCGGGGCCTTGAACGTGGTTCTGAAAACTATCCTCAATCCAGGAGACGAGATAATTATCCCCGCACCCTATTTTGCGGAATACAATTTTTACTTAGACAATTATGATGGTATTCCTAAGACTGTCGATACCAACCCTGATTTCTCCCTCAATCTTCTTACCATCGAGGAGGCGATAAGCCCCAGTACTAAAGCGGTGTTGATAAATAACCCTAACAATCCAACAGGAAGGGTCTACATAAAGGATGAACTGTCTCAATTGGGGAAGCTATTAACCTTATACAGCCAAAGATATGGAAGACCGATCTATCTCATATCTGATGAACCCTACAGGAAGATCATCTATGATGGTTTGATATGTCCCTCTATCTTCGATGTATATACAGACAGCTTTTTGGTAACCTCGTTTTCAAAAGATCTTTCTCTCGCCGGGGAGAGAATCGGATATATCGCGAGTCACCCCCTGATTGCTGACAAGGATATCATTGTAGAGGGACTTATCCTGTGCAACAGAATCCTTGGGTTTGTGAATGCCCCTGCATTGATGCAACGTCTGATACCTTTTCTTCTGGCGGATAGTGTTGACGTAGCCCTGTATCAGCAAAAAAGAGATACCCTCTGTAAAGGTCTGGAGGCTGCTGGCTACAGGTTTACGATGCCAGGAGGAGCCTTTTACCTCTTTCCTGAGACTCCCATTCCAGATGATGTTGAGTTTGTTAGCTCCCTCCAAGATGAGAATATTCTTACAGTGCCGGGTTCGGGTTTTGGCGGGCCTGGGCATTTCAGGATTGCTTACTGTGTAGCAGATGAGACAATTGAAAGGGCCCTCCCTGGTTTTGCCCGGGTAATGGAGAGATATAGATAGGTGGGTTCAGGGCATGATTAAGGGGAAAGAAGCCGTTGCTGTAGCCGTTAGCGGTGGGGTGGATAGCTCTTATGCTGCAGCTATGTTGAAGGATGAAGGATGGAATGTCATGGGTATTCATCTTCTCCTTCCTCTCCCGCCCAGAGAAAGGGCAAAAAGGATAAGGGCAGTTAGGTTAGTTTCGGACAGACTAAATATCCCGTTGTTCCTTTTGGATGTGAGAGGTTTTTTCCAAAAAGAGGTTATCGATTATCTTATTAGATCTTACTATACGGGGTTGACACCCAATCCTTGTGTTGTTTGTAATTATCTCGTCAAGTTTGAACAGATTATCAAATGGATGGATACAAAAGGGATTGATTATCTGGCCACAGGACATTACGCAAGGGTAAGAGAAAATTCTAATGGAAGATGTAGGGAGTTGCTTAAAGGAAGAGACGGACAAAAGGATCAGTCCTATTTTCTGCACAGGCTGAACCAATCTCACCTATCAAGGGCAATATTTCCATTAGGGGATATGACGAAGGCGGACGTATCCCACCTGGCCAAAGAAAGGGGGCTATCACGGTCAATTCATCTTGAAAGTCAGGAGATATGCTTTATTCCTGATAACGATTACAGGTCATTTTTAAAAATACAGGTAAACAGAAAGATGATATCACCTGGAAATATAGTTGACCTTGAAGGTAATATACTGGGTGTTCACCCTGGTACCTATGCTTACACCATTGGGCAGAGGCATGGTCTTGGAATAGCCTCCCCAGAGCCTCTCTATGTATATCAGATCAAACCTGAGAAAAACGAGGTTGTAGCAGGTCCAAGGAAGTCATTATTCACCAAGACTCTCACCGCAGAGGATTTTAACTGGATAGGAGGTCAACCAGGTAAGAAAAAGGTACGGGTGCAGGCACAGATAAGGTACAGACACAAGGCTGCTGACGGGACCCTTTCCATTATCTCACCCAATCTTGTCCAGTTTGAATTTGATCAACCCCAATGGGCAATAACCCCTGGCCAGGCCCTTGTATGCTATGAGGGAGAAAAGGTTCTTGGGGGAGGATGGATAAAGAAGTCAATATAAAGCGTAATATGGCGAAATTATTTAAGATTATTACTCTCGGGTGCAAGGTGAATCAATATGAATCTGCCTTTATCGAGGAATCATTAACAAGTATGGGTTGCCAGAGGGCCGATCAAGATAGAGAGGCAGAGCTAATTGTCATCAATACCTGTATAGTTACAGCCAGGGCAAGCTGTCAATCCAAACAGGCGGTAAGAAGGGCTAGAAGGGAAAATCCCAAGGCTGTTATTGCTGTTATCGGATGCTACGGCCAGGTCTTTCCCGGTGAATTATCTAAGATTGATGGAGTGGACATAATTGCAGGAAATAGAGGAAAAAGCTCTCTTCCGGAGCTTTTGGTAAGAGCCGGTCACCATAATCCGCCCCTTATCGTAAGAGAGGACTTTGGGTCCTTGAATCCTTTTGAACAGATCCCCATCAAAAGGTTTTCAGATAGAACCAGGGCCTTTCTGAAGATACAGGATGGATGTGAATCTCTCTGCTCTTACTGCATTGTGCCTATGGCCAGAGGTCCAGTCAGGAGCCTCGAGCCTGATAAGGTTATCGGATTGCTCAAGGGCTTTGAAGGGAATGGCTATAAAGAGGTTGTGCTGACAGGGGTTCACCTTGGGGAATATGGCTCAGATTTTGCCAATGAGATAAATTTAACTAAGTTACTTCTTGAGATTGGCAAAAACAGATTCCAGCTAAGGATAAGGCTCAGCTCACTTGAGCCAACAGAGATAGAAAGAGAGTTGACAGAATTGATGGCCAGCCATGATTGGCTTTGCCGCCATTTTCATATCTCTCTGCAAAGCGGTGATGATGAGGTCTTGAGGATGATGAACCGGCACTATACAGCCGAGGTGTTCACCAGCGTGATAAATGATCTATATCGCTTGGTCCCCAAGGTTTGTATAGGTGTTGATGTCTTGGTTGGCTTTCCTGGAGAAAGCGACAGGGCATTCAATAACACCTTTGATCTTTTAAGAGGCGTCCCTATAAGCTATCTACATGTGTTCCCCTATTCGAGAAGAGACGGGACTGCTGCGGCAGGATTTTCTGATCAGCTTGATCGCAAAAGGATCAGACAGAGGGCCTTTCTGTTAAGGTGTCTTGATAGGGAAAAGAGAAGGATCTTCCGGGGTAGTTTAATTGGTGAAACCTTTCCTGTTCTAACTGAGGGATGGGTACCTGGAGATAGGAATCTAATCTGGGGCTTGAGCGATAATTATGTGAGGTTTGCATTTCCCTCTAATAGTCTTATTGAAAATAGGATCGTAAAGGTAAGGGCAGAAGGTGTAGCGGAAAGGGGAGTCCTCGGGCGGGGATTAGTAGATTAGTTAAGAACTTATCTTATCTCCAGGATCTCGAACTCCTGGAGACCCTTGGGGGTTTTTACCTCGACAGCATCTCCAGCCTCTTTGCCAAGAAGGGCCTTTCCCAGAGGAGAGGTAACCGATATCTTGCCATTCTCAGGATCAGACTCATACGGCCCGACCAGCTGATAAACAACATTTTGGTTGTTAACAATGTTTTCCAGCTCTACTGTCTTGCCAAAAAAGATCTTTTCGGTTTGCCCTTTATCTATCTCAATTACCTCTGATCTGTTAATTGCCAT
>CP070704.1:359512-369071 GCA_020349945.1 Deltaproteobacteria bacterium | reverse complement strand
GCACTGCGAGATATCCACCGTCAACCGTGAGATAGGCTTCCTCAAGGCCTTCTTCAACAAGGCCGTTGAATGGGGCTGCCTCACCAAGAGCCCGGCTGCCAAACTGAAGCCCTTAAAGCAGGCAAAGCGGAGGATCCCACGGTTCTTCACCGAGCGGGAGGCCGATCTGCTCCTGCACAAGGCCCAGCGAAGCTCCTCATACCTGTACCTGATCATATTCACCGCCTTAGATAGCGGCCTCCGGAAATCCGAGCTCATCTACCTGTCCTGGCCAGACGTCAACTTCGACAACCTCTCGATCATCGTCCAGGCGAAGGGAGAGTGGCACCCCAAGGACTATGAGATCAGGGCCATCCCCATAAACACAGACCTGGCCACCGAGCTCAAGAAACACAAACTGCAGCAGCAGGGGATCACCCGGTGGGTCTTCCCGACGATCTACGGCACTGCACGCAGGAACAACCTGGGCAGGGACTTCAAGCGGCTGTTGAAAAACTGCGGGCTCTATGGGCCGCGTGTTGGCTGGCACACCCTGCGCCATACCTTTGCCTCTCACCTGGTGATGCAGGGCACTCCCCTGAAGACGGTGGCCGAGCTCCTCGGCCACAGGTCAACCAAGACCACGGAGATCTATTCCCACCTGGCCCCGGACCACCTCCGGGAAAGCACCGAAAAGCTGCCTTTCGGCAGGAAAAAGCCCCAAAATGGTTACAGTTTTGGTGACAGTGACAAAAAAGGGGCCAGGCCTGATGACCTAACCCCTTGATTTTGCTGGTAGGCACGACGGGATTTGAACCCGTGACCTCTACCGTGTCAAGGTAGCGCTCTCCCCCTGAGCTACGCGCCTATCAAATAGATGTCTATCAATTCCTCACTTGTTAAGTCAAGCAAAATCACGATTCACTCCCTGACTTAAAATAGTCAATCCATTCCTCATATATTGAAGGCCTGAAGCTATGGTGAATAGCCCCGCCATCCAGAACGAGTATATTCTTAAAAATGATATGCCGAGATAGGGATTTGATAATACAATGAGAATGGCAACAACCTGGATACATGTTGTTGCCTTGCCCAAAAGTGAAGGGTGGATCTTAACTGGATAGCGATTCAAGTAAAGTACCAGAATCCCGAGCAAGATGATGACATCCCTGCTTATAACTAAAACAGCCAACCAGGATGGAATCACCTTAAATATAGCCAATGTTATATAGGCACTCATGAGGAGGATTTTGTCAGCCAAGGGATCAAGGTGGGCCCCCAGATTACTTTTCTGATGGAAAACCCTGGCTATAAAGCCATCCAGAGCATCACTAACACTGGCAATAATAAAAATGGTTAGAGAGGCTGAGGCCCTGTGGGTAATCAAACATATTATGAATATCGGGACAAGAATAATCCTTAAAATGGTAATCAGATTAGCGACAGTCATCTTAAAACCACTGTAAATCCTTGATCAGTTACCTCATTGATCTCAAATGAAAAAGGCCTTTCGGGATGACTCGTTAATTTTTCGGCCAGTCTCTTTGAACCTCCCTCCACTTCCACAGATACCTTTACTAAGTCCCTCTTGAGACTTCTGTCCAATACTGATCTTATCTCAGGAAAATCTTTCCTTAAAAATTCCTTGAAATCTCGAAACTCTCTATAGGTCTTAAGACCCTGTATCATTACCATAATTCGATCAATAACCTTTTGAGCAGGTTTAAAGGTATTAACTATATAGGAGATCATGTCATGAGCCCAACTATTAATAGCCAACTCTATTGCACTCTTATCCTCGCTCTGGTTGCTGTCCAATATCCCTTCCCTGTATCCCTGAACAATTACTGTGCCATCCATCACATTAATGGCCCTCAAAAACACCGATGCCCTTGATGCCCCATATTGATTCGTCTCTCCGACTATTACTACCTGTGCAGATAAGAGTTTGCCCCATTTGACTGCTTCCTCATTGCCCAGGGTTAAATCCAGCATACCCTCATCATAGCTCTCTTCAGAGGGGAGAAAAGATCTGCTAATAACCCTCAGGTTCCTCTCCTCAAAAACACGACTCAGAGATAGCTCCGTCTGTGTGAGCGCTGTCTGACGAGAAGGATCACCCCACCAGTAAATAATCGGAAACCCCTCCCTCTTCTCTGAAACCAGGAAAAGACTAGCAATCTGGATACTATCAGTCTCGGATAATCCCATGTTTTGGAGTTTCTGCTCCAATACAGCCTTATTCACCCGAACCTTCATTAATACCTTAACGTATCTATCAGTCCTGATCTCAGAAATTATTTGATAATCCCGTATCTCCTCCTTTGGCCTTGATAGGATTTCTTCATCCAGGCTTTCAAAATTACTGGCCACACCCTGGTATCCCAGCCTCTGGATAAGATATTCCTCAACGGCCTTTAGAGAGGCTTTTGATATGGCCTCATTTCGAGCAAGGGCAATATTCTCACCGACAATTATCCCTGTTCCCGTCACTATCCTCTCATCAGTCTCCCTCGCCTCCTCAGCCATAGAGATCTTCATAAGGGGATTTACCGTCAGAGAAGAAAAAAGCAAAAAAAGACAGAAGGGCAAAAAATAGGGGAGCCTCTTACTCCCCCTTTTCTTTCTCAGATCTTTCGTCCGATTCATAAAATAGCCTTCAACAAGGTACTTACAATATCCGGAGATGTTCCTTAAGATTTCTTATGGCTAATACAGCATCTGCACCTGAAACCCTACCCCTGGGATCGAAAATATCCTGTCTCATTTCCCTCTTGGGCTCAATAATACCTCTGGTGGTGCAGACCATGATTGCATTAAAATACGGAACGTCGCTTCTCACATCGGCAAAGGGGGAGGTATTCCCTCTATACCTGGTAGCCAAAGAGGGATCATCGGTAAGGGTGCAAACAATATCTGCAATCATCATGGCATAACTCGCCCTCGTAACAAATTCATTCGGTGCAAAGGTCCCATCTGGAAAAACACCCAGACCCTGGACTCCCAAGCCAATCACAGTCTTAACATCGCCCCGCAGCGGGTGATCCTGCACATCCACCGGAATCGGTATCTCTTTCAGGAAAGCACCCTCACGTATTGTCTCCAGCCTGAGTTCCTGGATGAAAAGGGCGGCAACATCAGCCCTCGTAACCTTTTCCAAGAGCGCCACCTTTTTCCCGAATGGTGTCTCCGGCATGGCCCTCTCTATCTTTTGAACCAGCTTGAGTTCGTGATCTGCCTTGTCTACAAAAGTCTTGTTAATCTCCAGAACCCTCTTCAACGCATATGCAGCATCGTCAAATTCACAGGCCTCCTTACAGGCCAAGCCCATATAGAAATAGGGCTCGGGCATATCAGGCACATCTTTTATTGTGTCTCTGGCCCTCTCAAAATTCTTCTCCACCTCGCCCAGCCAGTCTTTATCCTTTTGCTGAGTATACAGGCGCATAAATCCCACATAGGCCAATGCCTGCTCCTGCTTGCTTATGGCCAACTTCTCTGCCAGACACATGTTATCAAAGGCGGATTTGAAATCTCCTTTGTAACCAAAGGTCAAACCGAGCCCTGTATAAGCTGGAGAATATTCGTGATCGAGTTCATTAGCCAGGCCAAATTCCCTTTCTGCATCCAACAGCTTACCAGCTTCCAGCAATTTCATACCGGTGAAAACATGGTGTTCCGGGGTACCAAGAGCGCTCACCGGTAGCCTTGCTTTAGGAGCGCACCCAGCATTTATCATGATAAAAGAAATAAAGGCCAAGAAGAGAAAAAAGGCACACGTGCAGTTAAAATGCTTCATGGCACTGGCTTTTGGTAAAAATGTTAATATTCTTTTGACTGTAAATAAAAAAATTTCAAAGGTCAAGCCCTTGCACAAATGTCATTACCTTATCGATTATGCCTTGCCTGCGGTCCGGATCCACCCAGATTATGTCAGGATCCGCCCTAAACCAGGTAAGCTGTCTCTTTGCATACCGCCTTGTATCACGCTGAATAAGCCTGGCGGCCTCATCAAGATCCCATCTACCTTGGAGATAACCAACGATATGCCTGTACCCAATGGACTGCATCGGCTTGAGCTCTGGACTATATCCCATCTTGAGAAGTCCTTCGACCTCAGTAATGAGACCTGAGTCGATCATTGACAGGGTCCGTCTGTTAATCCTGCTGTAAAGGACCTGCCTGCCAACATCGAGACAGAGATTGAGCGCGAGAAACCTCCTATCAGAAAAACCATGCTTCCTGGTAAGCTCAGATACCGGGCATCCTGTAAGATCAATTACCTCCAATGCCCTTATAACTCTGACCTTATCCATTGGATGTATTTTATCTGCCGCCTCCCTATCAAGCCTTGATAACCTTTCATAGAGAAAGGCCGGACCTTTCTTTTCACACTCCTCCCATAGGCTCTGTCTTAATTCTTGCCTGGACGGCGGAGACTTAAAAATGCCTCCCAAAAGGGCCCTAACATAAAGCCCTGTTCCCCCGACCACAATAATAGGTATCTTTTTTTCGTGGAGATCCTCGATTACGGGAAGGGCATGAAGGAGAAATACTGCGGCATTAAACTCCTGATCAGGATCGACGATATCTATGAGGTAATGGGGTATCCCTTTCCTCTCAGATACAGGGAGCTTGGCTGTACCAATATCCATCCCCCTGTAGACCTGCATGGAATCTGCATTGATGATCTCCCCACTCAATAATTCGGCTAATGCAACGGCGAGCCCACTCTTTCCCGAACAGGTCGGCCCGCTTATAATAACTAATTTAGCAAGATCCTCTACCATAAACCCAACGAACAACGGATAACTATCAGCGGGCACTACTCAATATCTGACATCCTTCAAATAGAGTCCCCCCGGTGGGGCCTTGGCCCCAGGGTGACGCCGGTCCCTTGATTCCAATACCTCACTCAAACTGCCGGTGCTGATTTCCCCTAGACCTACCTTAACAATTGTGCCCATGATATTCCTGACCATATGCCTTAAAAAGCCATTCGCCTCGAAATTGAAGACCAAGAGATTTCCCTTCTGGACTTCAAGGTCTGCCTGAATCATGTTTCTTACTGGATCAGCCTTCCTATCTCCAGCAGTGCAAAAATGGGAAAAATCATGGGGCCCTTTAATAATCTCCAGGCATTCCTCCATGGCCTTCAAATCAAGCAAACGGGGTATATGCCAAGCATAATGTCTCAGAAAGGGGGAGCCTAGTTTCTGGTTATGAATCCTGTATTCATAAACCTTACTCTTGGCACTATACCTGGCATGAAAATCAAAAGGGACATACTCTGCCTCTTTAATGATGATATCATCGGGAAGAAGAGAATTAAGCCCATTTAAAAAGATAGGAGGAGTTAAACGAGAAGAAACCCTGAAATTGGCTACCTGATAGAGAGCATGAACACCAGCATCTGTCCTTCCAGCGCCAATAAGTGAGACAGGTTTGCCTACCATGAGCCCTATTTTTTGCTCGATCATTCCCTGTATGGTAGGCTTATCATTTTGGCGCTGCCAGCCAAAATAGCCGGTCCCGTCATAGGCAATAATGAGTTTTATATTTCTTTCCTCTCTATTATTTACCACAACCTGTTCCTCGGGCTTAGAGCGGTCGTTCTTGCTATTTTAAAGAAAAAGGGAAGGCAAATAACCTTCCCTTTTAAAAATACCTGCCGGGCTATCCTCATTACCTCTTTGAATACTGAAATCTTGCCCTGGCAGAGCGCAGTCCATACTTCTTGCGCTCCTTTATTCGGGAGTCCCTGGTAAGAAAACCTCCCTTTTTTAAGGGCTCCCTGAATTCTGGACTTATCTTCAGAAGGGCCCGACTTATGCCGTGCCTGATGGCCCCTACCTGACCGGAAAATCCCCCTCCTTTAACGTTTACTGCAATATCATACCTGCCCATAGCATTAGTCAGCTCAAGGGGTTGGGCAACAATCATCTTGGCCGTCTCAGTGGTCAGATATTCATCTATAGGTCTCTTGTTTATGAGGATCTTTCCATCACCCAACTTCATCCAGACCCTTGCTATCGCACTCTTCCTCTTACCTGTAGCGTAATATCTTTCTTCTGCCATTAGACCTCCAATTTCTCGGGTTGTTGGGCTTGATGAGGATGATGCGGGCCTGCATATATCTTCAGTTTGCCTAATTGCCTTCTGCCAAGGCTACCCTTGGGTAGCATCCCCTTTACAGCGAGCCTTATAAGGTTCTCCGGTTTTTTCTGAAGCATCTCTTTAGCCGTAGTCTCTTTTAGCCCTCCTACATACCCGCTATGGCGATAATAGATCTTTTTTTCTAACTTATCCCCTGTTAAAGCAACCTTCTCTGCATTAATAAGCACCACATAGTCACCAGCATCCATATGGGGCGTAAAAATAGGCTTATGCTTCCCTCTTAGGATGGTGGCTATTTGGCAAGCCAACCTTCCGAGAATCTTGTCCCTGGCATCTATCAGATACCACTTTTTTTCTATCTCATGCTCTTTGGCAACAAAAGTTTTCATGTTCACCATCATACAAGAAATAAGTCCTATTGAAAAGTATCTATTATCATTAAGGCTTAGGTAATTAAAGAAATTTTGGGCTAATGTCAAGGATATTTCAAAAGTTTGATATTGACAGAAAAATATATACCTGTTAAGCATGCTCATAGGCGCCCGTAGCTCAGCTGGATAGAGCGCCGGGCTTCGAACCCGTAGGTCGCAGGTTCAAGTCCTGCCGGGCGCGTCCAAAAAAGACTGAGGGGGCCGTTAGCTCAACCGGTAGAGCAACTGACTCTTAATCAGTAGGTTCGGGGTTCGATTCCCTGACGGCTCACCAGTAATATCAAGGACTTAGGGGATTAGCGCAATCCCCTTTTCTTTTTCTGCTACCATGTTGCTACCGGTTATGAGAATCTTCATCATTTTGCCCTAAATGTAGTTTTGCAAGCGAAATGGGAAAAGGTGAGCTGAGGCGGGTTAGGATACAGAAAACCTCTTCGGCTAGAATGCGATTGAAGTGAAAGGCAAGGATGGTGATGAGATAATGGGAAATGAAACTCATACTCAGAATGGTCAAGGAGCGTCGTGGATCTTTGAAAAATAAACCTGACCCCTTTTTTCAATCCCTGGCTGCTGGGAGAGGAATGCAAACCAATCATTGTCAGTGACGCCGACAAAGCCCTTCATTTCGTATTTCCTGGAACGCTTACTGACCTAACAAAAGTCAAACGGAGAATTAACCCCTTCTCCTTCACAAGTTCATTCAGAAACTACGTCCCCTTTTGTTACTGAGTGGGGTTAGGATGATTAGAATTGAGTCCGAACTATTTGATCCGTCTTGAAATCAATGGAATGCACCAAACGAAGTGACAGGCTATCTCATTCAACTTTTACATCTAATGATTCTTTAGCAAGTATTGCACCAATAGGAGCAGAAGGGAGCTTTAAGTCTACGGATGTGGAAGGGTCGCCCGCAATTCTCTGATGGCTAATAGTTTGACTTTCTGCTATGGCAAGGATCCTATCCCAGGTCCAAAGCTTTATACTGGAAGGCCGGTAAAAGACCGAGTCACGAATATGTAAAGCTTGATCAGCAAGTTGACGAGCCACAGGATAATCCTTCTCTTTACATTCGACTAGGGCATCATCTCGCCCTATAATTATGCCACCGAACCTTACATGATCTGGAGACACGATTCCCCACCTCTCCCGTAGATGACCGCTGTTAGCTACGGAATGATGATAATGGAGCAATTGATTCTCTGCTTCGAAAAGATGAGGGGAGGGGCAGGAAAGGGGACGTTGTTTCTGAGTGAACTTACAGATACGTGTCAATCTCAGGCAGATCCTCTGAATTGGCAGCCCGAGCCACTGCCGAAGTGCTCACGCCTATATATCGCGCCACCTCCGCTGCCGGATACCTTATCTTGCTCACCCCCTCCCACCTCAAGCTTAAAACCTCCTGCCGTCTCATACCGGTATTAATAGCTGCTGCTATGAGAATTATATTACCCTCTTGTTTATTCTTTTTAGGTTTATGAAAAGATTTTACTTCTTTTCCCCTCTGCTATATAATAATTTAAAAGCGTGAGAGTCGGTTGCCGACAGGCACCGAGGGGGTCCATTCCTCCTTTCGACCTCTTTCCGCTCTCACGTTTTTTAGAGGCGAGAAGACAAGCCCAAGAACTGCATGCATAATAAACTAAAAACAGGGAGGTAAAAGGCCGTGAAAAGGAATCTAATAATTACAACAGTGGTGCTTTTTGCATGTTCATCCGTTTTTTTGCTGTTCTCCTGCGCCAAGAGACCGCTGATCACAGAAGAAAAGGAGATCGAGGCACCTTCCAGGGAATTAGTGAAGATTGAGGAGGAAAAGCCGCCCGTCAGGGAAGAAGTTATGGAGGCAGCAAGGGAAGAGGAATTTGAGGCGCCAGAGGAGGTCATGGTTGAGAGCCTTGAGGACCTGGAGATGGCCAAGAAAAAAGAAGCTGAGGCAGAGGCCTTGCAGGAGAGAGAGGTCGGAGAATTTGAGCCAGAGCCAATCTACTTTGATTTTGATAAGTCCTCCATCAGAGAAGAATATAGGCCGATCCTTGAGAAAACGGGGGCGTTTCTGAAGGATAACACCGGTGTCAAGATGAGGATTGAGGGTAACTGTGACGACAGAGGCTCCCCGGAGTACAACCTTGCCTTGGGTGAAAGACGGGCTAATAGCGCCAAGCAGTTCCTGGTATCGCTCGGAATATCCCCAGACAGGATCGAGGTCATCAGCTATGGTGAGGAGAGGCCTCTTGCCTCAGGTTATAGTGAAGAGGCATGGGCCCAGAACAGGCGTGATGACTTCGTGATCGTAGAGAGGTAATTTCTTCGAGAATGAAATATCCGGGAGGCAGTAAGGTACCCTCAGCAACATACATTGAGTATCCAGGGAGATGCTGAGCCTGCCAAAAATCACAAATGGTTGCGGTATCTTCTCCTCAACGAAGAGACAGTCATGGATAATGAAACAGCTCAGCACCTCTGGGCCTTACGGAAACCCTAGGAAGCTCTTGTAGTGGCCGCTATTTTTGTTTTAGAGAAAGAAGAAAACTCAAACCAGAAAGGCGAAAGTCCGCGATCGATTCTCTGAAGGGCCTGACTGCTCAAAGTGAGGAGATATGATGGTGGCTGATCAAATCTCTACATCAGTGATTTTTGTTGCGAAATCTCCCATCTTTTTATAGTCTGAATTTAAGTTTAGATCTGCCTTGTTTCTATCAGACGTTCAAGGCAGATTCATTTCCAACACGTTAGATGAGGATGCTGGAACATATGGTAGACAGGAGGCATTCCTGTATTGATCGGCGGTCTGGAATCGATAGACGCAAAGCATATAGTCTTGATTACTTATTGAACGGAGGGGTAGAGAGAAGGGCTTGGAAAGAGCGAAGATCGCAAGTCGAACGGAGACAGGATTGGTTGAGGGTAAATGGATGGGTAAGTCTGTTCGCAGGAGCCTTAAGGCTCAAGAATCTTTGACTGAGCTAACCCCTATACAGTCATCAGGTATTATGTGGCTCTTCCTTTTCATTGCCATTTGATCTCTAGATTATCTC
>CP070704.1:348777-359412 GCA_020349945.1 Deltaproteobacteria bacterium | reverse complement strand
GTGGGCAATACGCATTGCCCTTAGTAGTGCGCACGCCAGGTGGTGGCGGGATCGGCATGGCTGCCCAGCACTCGCAGAGCTTGGAAGGCTGGCTGACCAACATCCCCGGCCTCATCATTATTGCCCCTGGAACACCTTATGACTCGAAGGGTTTGCTTAAGGCGGCCATCCGCTCCAATAACCCGGTGCTGTTTTTCGAGAACAAGCTACTTTATACCGCTATTGGACCTGTGCCCGAGGAAGAGTACCTTGTGCCCATTGGTGTCGCCGAAGTTAAGCGCCCAGGCGAAGATGTGACGCTGGTCGCACTAGGAGCCATGGTAGGCCCCTCACTAGAGGCCTCCCAGAAGATGGCCGGAGAAGGGATCAGCGTAGAAGTAGTGGACCTGCGCACCCTTGTCCCCTGCGACTGGGCGACAATCGTGCGCTCTGTTGTCAAAACTGGCAGGCTTGTGGTTACTGAGCCGGGGGCGATGACCAACGGCTTTGGTGCCGAGGTGGTGGCCCGCGTGACGAGTGTTGCCTTGGGGGCACTCAAGGCTCCACCCCGACGTGTGGCGGGAATCGACGTGCCCATTCCTTACAATCGTTCATTGGAAAATGAGGCCCTGCCAGACGTAGAGGATATCTTGAAAGCCGTGCGCGGTGTGCTTCCATAGGTGCTCTGCTGTGTACCTATTTCAGAATGAGCCTTCCGCCGCGCGGAAGCAACCAGTAAAAAACCCTTTAGACACCACGGCTATTCTTAACCGCCTTAAACGCGTCATCTGCAATATCCCAGGTTTTCTGGATATCTTCATCGGTATGGGCTGTTGAAATAAACCAGTTGTGGTGCGAGACAAAATATGCACCCCGTTTCGTGCATTCTCCGCACCAATCCTGATGAAGCATCACGCTTTCATCATTAGTTATCCTCAGATATGGCATTGAAGGATGACCCGTTACCTTTAAATCATATCCGTATCCTTTGGCTATCTCGACTAGGCCACCCAACAATTTCTCACCAGTTTCACGTATGAGCTTGGGTCCGTTGATTCTCTTCAATTCCTTGAGTGTGGTAATTGCAGCAGCCATCGGAGCAGCGGAAAACCAGTAGCTTCCAGTATAAAAAATCCTTGATACAATGCTTTTTAGAGAATCGGTTCCCACAAGCGCCGAAATCGGATAGCCATTTCCGATTGCTTTACAAAAGCAGATGAGATCCGGCTTAAAACCGAAGTATTCATGTGATCCCCTCATGTCAAGCCTGAAGCCACAGCGCACATCATCCACTATTAATACAATCCCCTCTTTCCTACAAACCGCCTCGATCTTTTGCCAATAGCCTTTAGCAGGCAATTCGTTATCAGCAAAGGTGGGGTGATGATAAGGCGTTGCGATAAATCCAGCGATTTCTCCGGGATTTTCGTTTACAGCGCGCTCAAATGCCGCATAGTCATTCCATTTTACCCTTATGCAATTCTTGTAGTCATCATCCATAACCCCGTGATGACCCGGAACTTGTGCCCAGGGCGCAACTCCATGGTAGCCGCCGCTGACCATAAGGATTTTCTTACGGCCTGTTGCCGCCCTTGCCACCATGAGCGCATAGCTCGTAACATCACCTCCGTTTTTTGCAAAAAAGGCCCAGTCTGCGATTGGAATGAGATCCACCAGATATTCAGCCAGTTCAACCATAACTGGTGTCGGAGCGGTAACACAGTTGGCCGCTTCATACTGTTTCATAGCCGCGGCATCCACTTCTTCATGATTATATCCAACGATCATGGGCCCGTAGGCACACATATAATCAATAAACTCATTTCCATCAACGTCGCAGAATCTTGAACCTTTAGCCCGCACAGCGTAAAACGGATAAGCTGTTGGAGGGACAAGTGGCGCCGGACTTAAATGTCCATAGATACCGCAGGGAATTACCTTTGCCGCTCTCGTAAATAAACTCTGTGAGTTATTGAATCGATAGGTTTTCATCGCAACTGCTCCCCACACTGATAGACCTTTGAAGCTGTGAAGTCTTGTTATGACAAATAATGCGGAATTCTCTCGAGAATCAAGCTCAAGGATTCCAGCATTGGGATCTGCCCTCTTATCATTACGTCTCCAGATGCAACTGCAGTGAAGGAATCTGTCCTGCCGTTTAAGAAATCATTGGCTACTTTGACATTTTTCATACACATAATTGCCATTGGCTTATCAGCCTCACCTTTACCCGGTTCAATATAACCACCTCGAAAAGTGATATATACGCCAGGGCCGTCAGGCAGTACCTTCAGGTTAACACTACCGTTTCCGATATTCGATGTAACGAGCTTCCCGACTGGATCAAGAGGCCCGAGCTCACTGACCGCGAACGCGGCGGTATTCAGGGTTAAGCGGGTATTTAATGCCAGATACGCCTCATCTTTAAGCAACACATCCGTGGGTTTGAGATAATACTCGAGCTTTTCAGTGACCTTTATGAAATCTCTTTTAAGGAAACCAAGCTTTGTCAGGCCCTTTAATGGAATGGGATTCCCCTTTCCATCCATCATCCTGTTGAGATGAGCAGGCGAAATGAAAAACAGTATCACAGAGGGGTTGTGGTATTTTCCCCTGCCAACGGTGCAAACCCCATTCCTAAATTCGATAAAGGCTTTTGGGCCGTTCAAAACGCTGAACTGCACAGACACATCCCAATCCTTTACCAATGATGCTATTTCCTCATCATACTTCGCGATGTCTTCGAGATTCTTCAGCACAGCGTATAGGTTTAGATTCGCTTTAATAAGTTGGTAGCTCATGTTATCGGACTCCCAACAATATTGAGGTTAACTTCAGCATGCAAACATTCGACCTAAACGAAAAAATAGGATTCCTTATGACAATCTTATCTGCTGGTCATCCTTGCTAAAGGCAAAACCGAAAGGCAGCATAACATAAGAACCAGGTTCTTCTTCATGAGAGACAGCAACAGAGCCCGGCACAGGGGACGGCACACCAGAAAATAGGCATAAGGATTGCACAGAAACTCATTCCACTTCTCTCCCCTTGATCTTCATAAGAATAAGAGAAAGAATTATCAAGAGGACAAGAACCAGTGCTCCCAGAAGACTCGCCCATGTGGGGTAGTCGCCATAACCGTGTCTTACAAGCCTCACAAGTTCCAAGATAAAGGTAACCCCCAGTATCAAGGGTAAAATCACCATTATCGTAATGTCCCACCATCTGCCCACTCTGAACTCGGAAACATCGTTTATATACTCCCTCAGCCTCCATGTTTTGTAAACGTATCCAATCGTTATGGACTCGAGGATGGCTACAAGGGTGAGCCCGAAAGAACAGGTATAGTAATCAATGATATCAAGCCAGTAAAAACCACCCCTGGTTGTAAATACTACACCCGCCAAAAAACCAAACACGGTCACGAAGATCAAAACAGTCTCCTTCCTGAACCTCCACTTATCCGTAAATCCAGCAACAAAAGGCTCTACCTGGGAGAAGAAGGAGTCTATCCCGAGGGTCAGAAGCAAGAGGAAGAAGAGGAAACCAAATAAGGACGCCCAGAAAGGCAGCAGCTTTATAGCGGTGGGATAGGTTACAAAGGCAAGAGATACGCCCGAGGTTGTCACTTCAGGTACACCTACATTCATTGCCTGAGCTAGGTAGCCAACAACGGAGAATACGCCGAAACCAGCAAAAAAACTGGTGCCGGCATCCCCGAGAGATGTGATGAAGGCGTTATTGGCTATATCGGATCTTGGCGAAAGATAACTTGAATAAACTATCAGCGTGCCCATTCCCAGGGATAAACTGAAGAAAACCTGTCCATAAGCAGCGAGCCATACCCCAGGCCTGAGAAGGGCCTTGAAGTCCGGTGTAAGATAATAGTTGACACCCTCGAGTGCTCCAGGCAGGGTGAGTCCCCTTATAAGCATGATAACAAGAATTATCCAGGGAATTGTCACCGTGTAAATGACAACCTTTCCAACGATCCTAACGCCTTTATAGAGGATGAGAAAGATCGCGAGCCAGCTTATGGCCAGTCCGACAAGAATTGGCCATCGAATACCCCCAAGGTCTCCGGGTCCATCAGTCAACTGGAGGAAGTTCTTGTAGAAGAAACTATTTGCATCTGCTCCCCAGTCGAGTCTTATGGAATAGAGCATATAGTTCCAGCACCAGGACATAATCACGGGATAGTAAGCGAAAATCAGCATCACGGCAAATAAGGCGAGCCAGCCAATCCATTCAAGATTTTTCCCTATCTTAGCGAACGCAGTTGGAGCCCCTGCCTGCATTTTCCTTCCCAAGGCATATTCAAGAATCATAAGGGGAATACCCGCAGTGAAAAGGGCAAAGAAGAATGGCACCAGGAATGCCCCTCCCCCATTGGCGTAAGCTATGTATGGGAACCTCCAAACATTGCCGAGGCCAATAGCAGCCCCAATAGAAGCCATGATAAAACTGGTCCTAGAAGTCCATCTCTCTCTTTCTTCTGCCATTTTCGCCTCCTCTTATACAGAGTATATGAGACAGCCCAGAATTTTTCGACTAATTTCCATAGGAAAGCCGCTTGGCATTTTATTTATCTCTTGGATAAATGTCAACGAAACGGATTTTCCGCGGCGTTCGCACCCCTCCATTCCGTGGAAGGAAAAGGGGAAGAAAGGAAATTTTGCATACTCCAGCCATAGCCACATTGACTTTTTGGCCATCGTTTCCATACACTAAGAGAATCCAGGGAGATGGGCACGTCTCGGCTGGGGTTTTTCAAGCAGCTCGGCCCCAGATCGCCCACAATATTTCCAAAAAGGTATCCTCGCCATGAATTCGATTTCCGACAGGATCGATAGGATCATCAAGGCCTTTCCCGGAAGGAGCTGGTATAGGGAGTTAACGCCCTTCGAAAGACTGGTCTCCACCATCCTTTCCCAAAATACCTCCAGAGAGGCGACGATAAAGGGGTTTGAAAACCTGAGGAAGAGATTTAAGATCATCCCGGAGGTCTTGGCTCAGGAAAAAGTAGAGGAGATCAAGGACTGTATTAGGCCATCAGGTCTCTACAATACGAAAGCACCCAGGATCAGAGACGTCGCCAGGATTATCCTCAAAGAATATGGTGGGGATCTGAATAGCATCTGCCGTTTGCCGCGCACCAAGGCCAGGGAGAGGTTGTTGAAGATCCCTGGGGTGGGTTTTAAGACCGCTGATGTCTTGTTATCGGTGGTGTGCGGAAGGGCAAGCTTTCCAGTGGACACCCACATCACCCGCATCGCCAAGCGATGGAAGATAGTCAAGGGCAGTGCCGGCTATGAGGAAACCAGATTGGCCCTTGAAGCCCTCATTCCTCGAGAAAAGAGGCAAAAGGCCCATCTCTCCCTCATCGAATTCGGCAGGGAAATCTGTGGAGCGAGGCGGCCGCGATGTTTAAACTGTCCTGTCTATAGAGAATGCGAATGGGAGGGAAAAAGCGAATCTAAGGCCTCTACCTGTCTTTGCTAACGTCTTCTCCTACCATCGCCGGCCTGGAAAACGGCACCCTGCGACCGGAGGGCTGCATCCACAAAGGCCGATCATCAGAATGTAGGTCCAAGTTGGAGGCAAACACTAGCTATCTTCCGTAGAAGAATCTGAGCGACCTGTCCGAATCGTGCTTACCTCTAAGCAACCCACCCGCCAGAGGGCTATAAACACATATGCCTACTCCTTCACTGGCACAGAGGGGAAGTAGTTCATGCTCGATATCCCAGGTATTAAGTTGTATGGCGGCTGAATACAATCAAATCGCACCCAATCGTGAAGGTGGCTTACCCACAGCGCCTTACAGAGTTGCCATCTGTGTCATCTTCTCGGATTACGCCTCAACCCTGAAGTGCGCAGCACAGAGATAGAGGAGGTGAGGACATGAAAAGTGCCTATTCTTAAAGTATGCAACTCACTATAGTGGAGTCGAGCCCCTTTTGTAATCAACCCAAAACCTTCCTAGCAAGGTATTAGCAAAGCTGATGAAGCCCTTGCTCAGAATAGCAAAAGGGAAAATTTATTTGGTTAAGCCTGGCCACATCTTTTTTATCTGGATGGATTAGATATGTGTTTAATATCCGACAGTACTTGTCATGATGCAGGAGTGATATTTATGACGTCCTCCACTGGTAGACCTCCAAGAAGAAATCCGGTCCACATTCTATTACGGATTTTGGACACCTTACTTCCCGAAGCATAGCAAGACGGTCTTATGCAAAAATCCCTGCACGTCTGGACCAATTTCTCTAATAGGGCCGTGGGCCTTTGCCTGCTTCCAGAATGCGAGTATCGTGGCATGGTAATTTTCGGTCTTACCCTTGAATCGAGAAATCCTGCTTGGAAATATTGATACGCATCTTGCTGTTAAAAACAATGAAGTCGAGGCACTTTGGTATGGGGCTACTTTTTCATAGATGACTATACCCTCATCAGTGGCCTCATTCGTGTAGACACAGATAACGCGTGAACCATTCAGTACGTAAAGAAAAACATTCAACCAAGAGGAGGGTTCTATGTCCTTGGCACAAATACTCAACATTTGGCCTAACTCCCCAGTCTTATCTTTAATCATAGCGCTTCTGGTAGCGGTCTTTCTGCTCTACCTCGCCCGAAGGCCTGCGCACAAAGCCATCTATTCGTTGAGCCGGGTTATCCATAACGCCTTCCGTTTAATGGCTCGATCAGTGCTGAGCGCAGAAAAAAAGGTGGTTGAGCGCAACAACGAAGTCCTCCTTACCGCCGGGGCAAAAGCAGCGGAACGAATGATTGAACGCGAATTTCACCGGGTCGATGCGGTGGTAAGGCGTGACATGAGCGGATACCCGGCCCTGCAGCGCAAACTAGCAGATCAGGTTACTCACATCGATGAGGATTACCGGGAAAGCAGCGAATTACCAGTTCCCCCAGCCGATTGGGTAAAGGCAGTGGAGACTCTGGCAAAGCTTCCCTCAAAAGGTGATAGCTGGGTGGCGAATATTTTAGGCGAAATACATAAGACCGGCGTCTCCCAGTACAAAAGCAGCATGGAGGAATACCGCAAGGCTGTTGCTAAACGTCACTCCCTCCTGGAGAAAATGATGCCTTATTGGCGCAAGCTTTCACAAACCCTGAACCAGGTCGACAAAGCAATCATCGGCTTACACGAACGGACCAGAGTTGTTGACAGCCGAATGGGTGAATATGAAGAGATCCGAAACAAAACGGACAAGGCTGCACATATGTTAACCGCCTCCTCTATGACCCAGTTTTTCATCTCCGCATTCGTGTTGCTCATTGCCATAGGGGGCGCGGTGATCAACTTCAATCTTATAGCCCTCCCTATGTCGGAGATGGTCGGAGGCGGCAGCTATATCGGTAATTTCAAGACTTCTAACATTGCCGCGTTGGTGATTATCCTAGTCGAGCTTGCCATGGGCCTCTACCTGATGGAATCCCTGCGCATCACCCATCTGTTTCCCATCATCGGACAGATGGATGACAAGATGCGCACCCGCATGATCTGGGTCACCTTTACCATCCTCGCAATCTTAGCAGGCGTTGAATCGGCGCTTGCCTTTATGAGAGACCGCATTGCTGCAGATATGCAGGCCTTGAGGCAAGCCCTTGCCAGCGTGGAAACAACACAACCGGTAATGAGGTGGATTCCCACTGTGGGACAGATGGTGATGGGCTTCATTCTGCCTTTTGCGCTGGCATTCGTGGCCATACCATTGGAGTCCTTTGTGCATTCCTCGCGTACTGTGCTGGGTGTTGCAATGGCCGCACTTCTGCGGTTGATTGCCTTTGTCTTCCGTTTGCTCGGGAATGCTGCCTATTACACAGGAGAATTTTTGGTGAATACCTACGATCTCTTAATCTTTCCTCCGCTGTGGTTAGAAAATCTAATCAGGAGTAAGGAGCAAGAAACTGATGCTAAAGATAGTATTGTTAAGGAGGAGGTGTCGTGATGAAGAAGTTGCTGGCCTTTTGTCTGCTATCCGTTTCACTACTCCTTAGTGGATGCCCTGATACCACCACTCATTCACAGGGGGTGTACATGCTCTTGGATAGCTCGGGTACTTACAGGATGGAAGTGAAAAAAGCCCAGGCCATAATCAATTATCTCCTGGGCAGGCTACAACCCGGAGACTCCCTGGCCGTGGCAAGGGTCGACAGTGCGAGTTTCAGCGAAAAAGATATCATCGCCAAGATGACGTTTGACAGGCGCCCCTCGGTAACCAATCAACAAAAACGTCTCTTTAAACAAAAAATCGACGGATTCTTTGCCACAGTAAAGGGCAGTGCGTTTACGGATATTACCGGAGGGGTACTCCAGGCAGTGGAATATTTAAATGAAACCGGATCCGGGAAAAAATTCATTCTCATATTCTCTGACCTGAAGGAGGAGTTGGCCAAAGGTCACGTCCGCGACTTTCCGATCGAGCTATCTGGGTGCAGGGTAGTGGCCCTCAACGTCACCAAGCTAAGGAGCGACAATATTGACCCACGCGAATACTACAAAAGGGTTGAAGGTTGGCAGGCGCGAGTTCAGGCAGGAGGTGGCCACTGGCGTGTCATCAATGACCTTGAACGGCTTGATACCATCCTGGCTGAGTAAGTGTGCCGATGAAGAGGTAAATAGGAACTCCGTTTTCGAGGAAAGGATTACGGGGAAGGCCGAAGTTATGTAAAAGGCCATTTCTCCAATGACGATTTTCCTTTGAATCTTCGCAAGAAAGTTCCTTTGATCTTGTCTCTTATCCTCTGTCCTTTTCCCCTTTGACCTCCCTATCTCCACCCAAGCACATATTGAATTCTTCGCCAGTTAAGAACCTCGGTGCTGTTTGTCGAGTAGACCTAATCGCAGTAGGAATGCCCTTAATCAGCACTCCGCTCAGCTCCATACGAAAGACCAGGATCACGAATTGACATGAGACAGTTTGTTCTATAGACTCCTTTCGCAGAACCTCCGGCTTTCAAACGAAAAATACACTGATAGGAAGGAAAAGTCATGGAGTTGCTCAAAACGTGGGGTATTCCATCTGGAGCCTTGATCATCTGGCTTGGGCTTGTTTTCTCCTTTATTCCCATTGCCGTGAGGTACCTTAGGGCAAAGGCACAGAAGTCCAAGATAGCTTTGGATGATCTCCTGGTGAACGCCTTGGAATTCCCATTGATCCTTTTCCTTGTGGCCATAGGTCTAAAGGCCTTTTTCGACGCTGTTCCTCTTTCACCCAAAGCGGCCGCGTACGGCACCGCTCTGTTGATTATCCTTTTTATGCTCGCAGGATACCTCTTCCTTGATAAGATCTTTATCGAGGGCCTCAGCCGGTATAGTAAGAAGGTACATTTCATCGCCACATCTGCCGGAGCCCTGAAGTCTCTCATCCGGATCTCTATTTTGGGCCTGGTTGTCCTGATCATCCTTGATCGATTGAACATAACCATCACCCCTTTTCTGGCCTCCATGGGCATTGGAGGATTGGTAATAGCTCTGGCGCTCCAGGATACCCTTTCCAATTTCTTTGCAGGCCTTCATATCTTCGGCACCAGGCCTATCTCAGTGGGAAACTATATCAAGCTGGAATCAGGTGAGGAGGGGTATGTCAGCCAGATAGGGTGGCGGAATACGCGTATCCGAATGCTTCCCAACAATACCATCATCATCCCCAACTCGAGGGTGGTGAATAGCCAGATCATCAACTATTACCGCCCCCAGAAGGAGATGGCCGCCCTGGTTCAGGTGGGTGTCAGCTATGACAGCGATCTGGACCATGTGGAGAGGGTAACGGTGGATGTAGCAAGGGAGGTGTTACGGGATACACCAGGAGGGGTGAAGGAATTCGAGCCTTTCATTCGGTACCACACCTTTGATGACTTCAGCATCAACTTCACTGTGATCCTACGGGTGAAGGAGTACGTGGATAAGTACCTGGTGACTCACGAATTCGTCAAGAGGCTCCATAAACGCTATAAACAGGAGGGCATTGAAATCCCCTTCCCCATCCGGACGCTCGAATTCAAAGGGAAACCAGGGTCCCCAAAGCTGCCGAATATGTAACCTTCATAGAACCATTAAAGCCTGGCGGAAAAGGGGAGGTCTTCCCTTTTCACCGTCGACATCATATGTGTAATTTAAACTTGACACACAACCGCAATTGTCCTATACGTCCTAGCCAGAACCCAACTTTTAACCATATATTAAAAGGTAGATCTGAAGGGAAAGGAGGTGAAAGCAAGTTTTAACCTTCAGCCTATCAGAGGAATTGGCTCGGTCAATTAGAAAGGAGGAACGAGATGTCTAAAAGAGGTATTTTCTCTCTTGGAGTGGTGGTAGCAATTGTTCTACTTTTCGGTACTTTCACCTATGCATGGGAGAAACCACCCATAGAAAAGGTCGTGGACTTAACCAACAAGCTCAATGATAAGATCCCTGGCTTCTGGGAGCCGAGGGAAAAATTCTTTGAGCATAAGATTGTGGCAAATTATGAGGGAGGCTTTCGCGTCGGCGTCCTCAAAGTTGTCGAACACTATGGCACCCATATAGACGCTGCTTCTCATCGAGTGGAAGGTAAGGACTTCGGAGTGCTCGAAGATGTAGCACTGTCACGGCTGTTCTTTGTCCCAGCAGTGGTGATCGATATAAAGGAAAAG
>CP070704.1:343077-348677 GCA_020349945.1 Deltaproteobacteria bacterium | reverse complement strand
TATCCGAGCAGGTAGACACCATTGTTGAGACCGTGAGGATTGCCCTGGAGCAGACCCCACCTGAGCTATCAGCTGATGTGGTGGATAAGGGCATTGTCTTAGCTGGAGGCGGGGCCCTTCTTAAGAACCTCGATGTCTTGCTCAGAGAGGAGACACGCCTGCCGATCACTATCACAGATGACCCACTGAGCACTGTTGCTATAGGGGCAGGAAGGGCCTTGGGTAATGCGTCGATCCTAAGGGATGTTGTGGTAGGATAAGCAAAGGGATTGATTTGTGCCGGAATTTCCTTAGAGTATCGTGTAAGCGATTTCGTTATCCTGCCGAGGGCAGGATTACCGAGCATCGTCAAGCAGGAAGGATATTGGGTTCAGTCTGGGGCATAACCAAAAGACCGGGAAAGGATCACAAGTAGCGTATTGGTTTGAGTGCCTTGCGCCTCCGGATGGCTTCCAAAACACCAACCGCCCCTGTCATCATATTATCCCCTAAGGGCGATCCGAGCACGATCGGCAGGCGGGAATTCTCTATCAACCTGCGCTTTGGGCCAGTGGCGACGATGATTTCTGCAGCTTGAAATCCAAAGGCTTTACGGATATAAGCGCCATGGCCCCCTTCTTCCAATACCTGTTCATGCTCCAATTTTCCATCGGCCATCTCACGTAATAAGGATTCCAGTCGTTCCAGGGTTATGTCATCAGTATGGTACTCAAAAAATCCGGCGATCTGCCCCCCCTCTATGGCAGCCCCTATTGTATGAGAGGTCGCCACGTCTAAAATCAGTACCCTCTGTTTTGGCCTTGCTTGAGGATCCATGGTCGCCCCCAAGATGGCTGCCATCCCGCTGTCCATGACATAAATTTCATCGGTGGGCAACATCTTGGCACTCTCTGCTATGGATGTGAGCCGGCTCAAAGTGACCGGGACCTCATCATGTTTGTAAAGCAAGGCATGGGGAAAAGGATTGTGATCCAAACAGGCCTTAAAAATATGATGGCGGTAATCTAAGTGGGATACCCCTTCAGGTGGCGTTCCATGGTCTTGGGCGCAGATACCAACTACATCAAATGAAAAGGAAACACCCAATCCTTTTAAAATGTGCTTCAACCTTTCTGCTTCCAGGTCTCCAATTGTCAGAGCGCTGTATTTTTTGTTATGTCGCAAATCTTCTGCTTCTGCATCCTGAACAATTTTGATGCCCCAAGAGCGCACCTTCTCCAGATTGTGGTGGACCGTGGCAGCTGACGAAACGGACATCACAACTTCAGCTTTCTTTGCCCGCTGCTTCAGGACCTTTGCTATAGATCCCCCGCCCATCTCCTTGCCGGTGATCAGCAGATTGTTTGGG
Organism: Deltaproteobacteria bacterium; assembly: GCA_020349945.1. Taxonomy (GTDB): domain Bacteria; phylum Desulfobacterota; class DSM-4660; order Desulfatiglandales; family B25-G16; genus JABXJZ01. The sequence goes on along the minus strand of CP070704.1, from coordinate 347,329 downwards.
AGGCTTGCTGCCTTTTCGGCCATGCATAGTACAGGAGATCTGGCAACTGCCTTGTAGTGAAGGTCGGATTCTGTATCATGGTAAAGCACGTCCATGGTTCCCGCGCCAATATCAAGGATTAAAAACCTACTCATAGATAAAGCGCTCCCTGGTACTGTAAACTGTGTAAAAATATCACTACTCGATTATCTTACCATTTTGGCCCCATATGGTAAACATTTTGCCGTTTTTTGGTGTGAGAAAATTGGCAACTCTATAGAAGGTATCCGGCCCTTGAGTCCGAACTTCATAGAAAACTTGGGTCAGGTTCAAGGGTGGGGCCCTTAAGGTTTTAACATTCTAAAGTTTTTCCTTGACATGCCAGCGCCATGCTTATAATAAAGGACTCGAAATCAATCCACTGAAGCAAGCGTGGGATAGCTTAGAGTTGGTTGGAGGCGACAGGGAAATTTGAGGAAACCTTCTGCTGTAGCTTACAGGGTTTCCTCAATGATAAGATCACATGGCGAGGTAATTTGTAGTTACATTACTTCCATTGGCAAGGTTCTGTTGGCCCAGGAAGAGGAAGATAGTATGTTATGAAATTTTCAAGAATATCCGCTGTCTTGTTACGCTACAGAGACCATTACGGACCCCCAATGAGTTAAAAAGAGCACCTTGGTCTGGTCAGAGCGCGAGGCTATCGCTCCATGACCAGGAAAACCAACCCTCCACACGTTATCTTGGAACTCTTGTCATGAACATAACCGAGGGATCATTGCTTGCATAGTGATCTTGATCTCAGGGATTGAGCAAGAGTTAGTGAGTAACCTTTTATGGAGAGCAAAAATGCGCGGGAAGTTTTTTGATGAGTGGGTACTGGGTGAAGAGTATATGACTCCGAGTCGTACTATGACTGAAACGGATGTCGTCATGTTTGCTGCCATGACAGGGGACTATAATGAGTTACATACCAGTGAGGAATTCATGAAGAGCAGCCAATTCGGAAAACGGATTGTGCATGGGCTGTTGGGTCTTGCCGTTTCCCATGGGCTGTTGTTTCGAACAGGGCTTTTAGAGGGAACGGCCATTGCCTTTCTGGGCGTTGAGTCCTGGAAATTCGAAGCCCCGGTCTTCTTTGGCGACACCATCCGGATCAAGGTGAAGGTGGTTGAAAAGAGGCCAAGTAAGAGCAAGCCTGACAGAGGAATTGTGAAGCTCTTTCTGGAGGTTATCAAACAAGACGACACAGTAGTTCAGTCAGGTTTCAAGACTCTCATGATTAGGCGCACTCCAACATAAGACGATAGGGGAAGGGGGTTTCCTGAAGAAACTCATATGGTGACCGAGGAGATCCTGAGGCTCTTGGTAACCCCCTGCTGTAAGGGGGGCTTCTGTCCGTTGATATTATGGAAGGGGTGTGGGTGTGACTAATTGTACATAAGGAGCTAGAAAATGGGAGAAAAAAAATATGTGATGGGAAATTTTGCCATTACTCGTGGCGCTGTTGAATCCGGCGTTCAGGTAGCTGCCGGCTATCCTGGGACTCCATCAACTGAAATTCTGGAAGGGTTTGCTGAATATCAGGGCATTCATGCCGAATGGTCATGCAATGAAAAGGTGGCGCTTGAGGTGGCACTCGGGGCATCCCTCTCCAATGTCCGATCGATGGCGGTCATGAAGCATAACGGCACAAACGTCTCTACAGATCTGTTGATGCATTTGAACTTCACGGGAATATCCGGAGGATTGGTTGTCATCTCTGCCGATGACCCCGCCGGACATTCGTCGCAAAATGAGGAAGACAGCCGCATACTGGTTCATACTTATGCAAACTTGCCGGTATTTGACCCGAGCAACGCCATAGAGGCCAAGTCTATGGTCAAAGACGCATATGAACTTTCCGAAAAGACGGAGATGTGTTTTATTCTTCGGCCGGTGATGAGGGTTTGCCACAGTAGAGCGGTGATTCCTTTTGAGGACTATGATGAGGCCAGTTTTCCAAAGGCACAGTGGCGAGATGACCGCGATCGATATATTATGAGCGGTGTGGAGGTGCCAGAACTGGGGGGTATTAAGAGACCACAGGCCAGACACCGGTGGTTGAACAACAAGTATAAAGAGCTGCAAGAACTCTTCGAAGGCAGTCCCTATAACCATGTTGAAGATGGAGAGGGAAATATCGGCCTGGTCGGGTGCGGGATAGGCTATACGTACATCAAGGAAGCCGCAGGTATGCTTGGTAAGAAGTATCCTATTCTCAAGTTGTGTACTCTGCCGATTCCAAAGAAGAAGATACTGGGTTTTCTGCAAGACAAGGAAAAGGTCATAGTCTTCGAGGAACTGGAGCCTGTCGTAGAAAACCTCATCAAACAACTCTGTCAGGAGAATCGGATTCCGATGGAGGTGTTAGGGCGTTCCGGATTTTATCCCCCGGACGGGGAATTGACGGCGCAGATGGTCCTTGATGCCGTGAAGAAGGCAGATCCTGAAGTCAAAGTTATTGAGGAATTCCAACCAAGGAAGATTGACATTGAGATACCGGTGCGGACGCGAACTCAATGTGTTGGCTGTAGCTACCGGAGTTTGCTCTACAATGTGAAGCGTATAGCCAGAAGGTATAAGGGCATCGTATTTGGGGATATTGGTTGTCACGATGCGGGGTCTTTCAAACCCTTGGAGCTTCAGTCCACTATCTATTGCATGGGGGCATCCGTAGGTATGGCCACAGGCGCGTTTTTTGCTGGTGAAAAAAGACCAGTATTCTCTATCATCGGGGATTCGACCTTCTTCCACCTGGGTCTTAATGGGCTGATCAATGCCTCCTACCAGAATGGTAAGCAGGTGGTCGTACTGTGTGACAATGCCACGACGGCTATGACAGGGTTTCAACCTCATGCCGGAAGCGGTATTAACCTTTATGGAGAAAGCGCCAAAAAAGTGGACCTCAATAAATTCGGTGAAGCAATAGGGGTGAGCGTGCACCATGTTGACCCGTATGATAATAAAAGGACCTATGAAACCTTGAAAGAAGCGGTTCAGGAGGAAGGCGTTTCCCTGGTAATTTCATCGAGGGCATGTTATCTCAAAGGATCAAGGGAGGGCATAAAGTTTTTCGAACCCCGAGAAGTTCATGTTGATCAGGAGAGATGTAACGGTTGTATGGTTTGTATCAATGACTTTGGCTGCCCGGCCTTGATCTATGAGGCAGACAACAAAAAGGTCCATATAGATGAGCTGACCTGTGTGCACTGTGCCATGTGTGCAGTGGTCTGCAAGAGAGGAGCGATTTCATGAAGAAGGACATCTTAATAGCGGGAGTAGGCGGTCAAGGAAGCTTATTCGCCACCAATGTATTGTGCCAGTATGCTCTGGAAAGAGGATTGAATGTTCTGGGCACGGAGACTATCGGTGCAGCACAGAGGGGTGGGTCCGTTGTTTCACATATGCGTATCTCCGATCAGCCGATTTACTCGCCCCTGGTTCCTCCTGGCAGAGGTGATGTGCTGTTGGGTATGGAGTCTATAGAGTTTCTGAGAAATATAAAGATACTTGCAAGAAATGGTTACTATATATTGAATCTGTATTCACTGCCTACGGTCTACACAAATCTCGGCATAGACCGTTACCCAAGTGAAGACGAAATCGTGGCTGCGGTAAAGGAAGCATGTGAAAAAGGTTATATAATTCCGGCCACAGTTAAAGCTGCTGAACTGGGCAATACCCAGATGACGAATGTGGTCATGCTGGGGGTGCTGGGAAAGGTAGACGATTTTTTTGAATACAGTGAAGTCAAAAAGATCGTTGAGAAGATATCACCAAAGAAGTTCCTAAAAGAAAACCTTATGGCTTACGAAGCTGGGCGCGAGCTTGTCTAGCAATGTTGTCAGGTCATTGCCTTATTCGCTCCCTTAGCCGGCCCTCATGCGTTTACTTCTTCCTGCTTAAAAAAGATACCCATGCCCAACAGAAAATGGCAAGATATGCAGAGGTATCACTGGACCCCCTGAAACGGGCAGGGATCTCTATGTGAGCCAGCAAGGGACATCTGAAAGGAGACGAGATGAAAACACCCAATCAATATATTGAGAGCATGAGACAGATGGGCTTTGAGATCTACCTGTTTGGTGAGCGGATTAAGGACCATGTGGACCACCCCATCATCAGGCCCACCATGAATTGTGTTGCCGCTACCTATGAACTGGCCCAAAGGCCAGAGTATGAGCACCTGCTCACCGCCACCTCACACCTCACCGGAAAGAAGATCAATCGC
>CP070704.1:327642-342977 GCA_020349945.1 Deltaproteobacteria bacterium | reverse complement strand
GGAGATAATCATGAACGATGAAGCAGTTAAGCATCTGTGGGACTTATGGAAAGTCAACAAGGCCCTCATAAAAGGATTAAAGGGTGCAGTGATCGCTTTAGAAAAAATGGATGAGCTCTCCCTGGAAAAACGTCAAGATGTAATCGAATCATTACGGAAACTGATCTCCCAAAATGAGAAGCTTAGTCAAAAAGGACCAACAAAAAATTGAACGCCCAAATTCAGATAAGGTCATCTATCCTGCCTCATAAAATCCTCACTAAGGCCCTTCACATGACGCAAAACACCAGGGCCATCTCATCTCGCTAACCGTGCCGTGGCTCAATGCTCTGGGAACGTCCTTGCTTTTTGTTTACTGACTGGCAAGCAATTCCCACACGGATGCCTCCTCATTTGCTCCAAAAACAACACAGGGCGTCCATTTTTTCCTTGACATAGGAAATGGGAGTCGATTAATGTCCAAATCACACTCTATAATACGGAACAGCAAGCTAGGTTAGTTGCCCAGTTCAGCCAACCGATTACTTCAATTACCTAAAGCAGATCCGGACCGAGATCACCCCGAGGCCAGGAAAGGGGAATGCGTTTCAGGTCGAACTGAGCTTGCTTACGCCGCCAGACCAGCATCGGCCAGAGTGCAAGAGGATTGACAATGGGGTCGCTCACTTGCACCACGTCAAAGTCCGCCAGCCTTACCTGGTACGGACGGTAGTCCTGTTTAGACCTATTAGTGCCACACAATACTCAAGTCCCCCGCTGAAACTCCTTCATGGATAGCGGGTTGGAGAGGAAGGAGGGTGAAACGTGAGCAAAACAAAAATCACCTGGTTGGGGCATGCCTCGGCCTCTGTCGAATTTAACGGACATGCTATCTATTTCGACCCCTGGCTGGACGATAATCCTGTGTGTCCGATTAAACGCAGTGATGTTAAGAAGGCGACGGCTATTTGTACCACCCATGGCCATATAGATCACTTGGGTGATACTTTTGAACTGGTCAGGCAAACTGGCGCGACCCTAATTTGCACTCCTGAGCTGGGATTTTACGCAGATTCCAAAGGGCTCAAGGAAGGCAAGGAAGTGTATGCACTTAACACCGGAGGAAGCTGGCAGGGCGACGGGTTCACCATCACCATGGTTCCTGCATCTCACACCTCCGAGATCATGGGCGAGGGCTGGATAGAAGGCCCTGTCCAGCCAGGTTCAGGCGCAATCGGTTTCATTCTGACCATTGATGAAGGTGCGACGATTTACTTTTCCGGCGATACGGGTGTTTCAGCCGACATGGCGGTGATTAGAGACCTTTATCGCCCAAACGTGGCTATTATGACTGTCGGCGGAAAATATAACATGGGCCTCAGAGAGGCTGCCTACGCCGCCTCTCTCGTTTGGCCAGAGTATCTCATTCCGACCCATTACGGTACTTTTGAGGACCAGCAACTGGACTTGGACAAGCTGGAGGCGGAAATGAAGATTCGGGCCACAGGAGTCAAGTTGGTCCGGCTTAAACCCGGTGAAAGTTTTGAATGCTGATGATCAGCCGCTGGGAAGGGGGTAAACATGATTGAATTGCATATTTATCTAGAACCGCACGAGGGAAGGGAAGGCGATCTGGAGTTGCTTTATTGGAAAGACTACGTGCCTGGCATAAGGATTCAGGAAGGTTTTCAACGGACGACCCTACTTAAGAAACGCGATGCATTGCGGGAATATCAGATCAATATCACCTTTGAGAGCGAAGAGTTGCGGCTCAAGTGGGTTGACTCTAAGGAACACTCGGAAGTTTGGCCTAAAATGGCCGCCCTGTGCCAGCGGGTATCCTGGGTCGGGTTCGACACGGTGGAAAAGCCTGCAGATCTTTAACCGCAATTGCAAGGACCCACGGATTGGCTATTGGACCTGATTGACCTGAACGCTTAAGTTCCGGCAATGAGGCATCAAGGGGTATCCAACAAGATGCTGTCAGTTCAGACTGATGTGGAGCGTTGGGGTGACAATGGCCGTTGGAGGTAACTGGTAAATACTCGCCTCGGTTCAAGTCCATGCCTTTTCCAGAGAGAACTACTGGACTGATTCTTGATATGCGCAGGACAGAGGATCAGATGAGGGATGCTCCAAGAGATCAAGGAAGAGAGGAGGTGATAAAAGGGGCTCCTGGAAATCTAGAATGAAGGTTTGATGGTAAGAAGAGTTACTTGCATCAACCTTCAGGGGAATGTTTACACAGGGAAAAGGGCAGTTTAAGACAAATATTTGCAAAAAGGAGGACGGATATGCGACGGTTATTGATATTTTCAGTACTCATTTGCTTAGCTGTGGTTGCCTTTTCATTGCCCGCTGATGCGGCCAAGAAACCCATCGTTATCGGGTTTCCGATGTGGCTATCAGGCGGAGGAGGTCTGTTTGGTCAACCCTCTGCCAAGGGGGCTGAGATGTTCGTGCAGGAGGTTAACGAAAGGGGAGGAGTCCTGGGTCGACCTGTGAAGCTCTTGGTTCGCGACTGCAAGGGAACTCCTGAAGAAGCAACCCGCGTGTCCAAAGAGCTCATCCTGAAAGACAACGTAGACTTCCTGGTCGGGGGCCTTAGCGCCTCACAGGGCCTGGCCATTTCTGAGGTCGCCAAGACGGAGAAAGTCCTTTACATCGCGCCCATCTCCAAGAGCACGAGGATGTGTGAACCGCCCAGGCTTCATCCTTATGTGTTCCGTGCAGCAGCGAATACGAATACCGAAGGGCGGAGTGCGGCCGTGTTCATGGCCAAGCACCCCTGGAAACGGATCGCGACCATCGGCCCAGACTATGAATATGGCCAGATGTGCACCCAGGCCTTCGTGGACTGGATAAAAAAGCTCAAACCGGAGGTCGAGATTGTCCACCAAGGCTGGCCAAAATTGGGGGAAACGGACTACACTCCCTACATCGCCCCCTGCCTTGCAGCCAAGCCTGATGCTTGTTTCATATCCCTCTGGGGCGGCCACTTCGTCACCTTTGCCAAACAGGCGAAGCCCTATGGGTTCTTTGAAAAGGTGAAGGTAGTGGCTGCCGGTGAGGGAGGTTCCCCGGAAACGGCCATGGCCCTGAAGGACGATCTGCCACTGGGTATCACCACAAATGCCTACGATGTGTTCTATTATCCCGACACACCCGAACACAAGGACTATTGTGAGCGGCTGAAGAAGTTCACCGGAGAGAAGTATGCCCCGAGCTGGGCGATTACCGGTTATGTTGCCACGCAGTGGCTGATTGAAGGGATCGAGAAGGCTGGATCTACTGACACGATGAAAGTGATCAAGGCCCTGGAAGGGTTAACGATTCAGACCCCGATTGGAAAGCAGACAATGCGGGCCAAGGATCACCAGGCCACACGAGGCCAGGTCTGGGGAACCACGGCCAAGGTCCCGGAATATCCCTTCCCCATCATGCGGCCGGTGGAGTATATCCCCGCCGAAGACCTGATGGATTAATTCCGGCAAGAGTATTCTGAGATCACCTGCCCGCCTCTCCTTTCCGGAGGTGGGCAGGCTGCAAGCCAACCTCTCAAAACATTTAATAACGGTGCGTGAGGTATGATCATCGAGATGTCCGAGGATTTGCTAACATGACCCTTCCTGATCCTTCCTTCCTGGTCATTCAGTGCCTGAACGGCCTCACCTATGCGATGTTTCTCTTTCTCATCGCCTCCGGCCTCTCACTGATTTTTGGGGTTCTGGGGATTCTGAATTTTGCCCACGGCTCCCTGTACATGCTGGGGGCTTACTTCACCCATCAGTTGGTCTCCCTTTTCGTCGATACCCCTGGTCAATTCTGGTGGGCCGTGATATTCGGTTCTCTGGCCGTGGCCGCCATTGGGGTGATCATCGAAAGATTTTTTCTCCGCCCTCTTTACGTCCGTGAAGAGCTCAATCAACTTCTGTTTACCTATGCGCTCGTTCTCATCTTCAGTGATTTTGCCAGGATCATCTGGGGCACTGATCAGTTTTCTGTGTCCAGACCGGCGATCCTCAAAGGGGCGGTAGATATCTTGGGGCAGTATTTCCCGAAATACAACATCGTGATCATCCTCCTTGGCCCGTGTATCGCCTTTCTTTTCTGGTTCATCCTGCTCCACACTCGCTGGGGAAGGATGATTCGGGCAGCAGCCCTGGACCGGGAAATGCTGGGTTCTCTTGGGGTTAACGTGAGCCGGCTGTTTACGGTTGTCTTCTTTGTTGGCGCCTGGATGGCTGGCCTTGGAGGGGCCTTGGTCTCCCCAGTCTCCGCCATCGTTCCCGGCATGGATGTAGAGGTCATTGTGAACGCCTTCATTGTGGTTGTGATTGGAGGATTGGGGAGCTTTTGGGGGACTTTTCTAGGGGCGCTCATTGTGGGCCAGGTGTATGCACTTGGTATCTTGGTTTTCCCCAGGCTATCGCTGGTCTTTATCTACGTCCTGATGGCCCTGGTGTTGATTATTCGCCCATGGGGGCTTTTGGGAAGACCTTTACAAAAACGGTAAGGAGAGATGTCCAAGCAAGATTGGTTTTTGATCCCCATATTTCTGATCCTTTGCCTTGTTCCTCTATCAGGGTCTCGTTTCTACGTGTTTCTGGCAACTGATATCCTGATCTTCGCCCTTTTTGCCGTGAGCCTCAACCTGCTATTAGGTTATACGGGCTTGGTTTCTTTCGGACACGCCGCCTATTTTGGGATCGGAGCGTACGCATGTGCCCTCCTGATGAGGAAGGCTTCGATTGTTTTTCCTGTCTCCTTTGTCGCTGCAGGTCTCTTTGGGGCGCTCGCTGCTCTGATCATCGGCTTTTTTTGTGTCCGCCTCACCAAGATCTATTTTGCCATGCTGACCCTCGCCTTCTCTCAGATTGTCTGGGCGGCTGCCTTCAAGTGGAACTCCCTCACCGGGGGCGACACAGGTTTCATCGGAGTTCCCTTCCCACAGTATCTGGACTCTAAGACACGATACTATTATTTCACGCTTGCCGTGGTGGTCGTTTGCTTGTTTATTATACGCAAAGTGGTCAATTCCCCCTTCGGCCGGATACTCACGACGATTCGGGAAAACTCCGAGCGTACGGAATTTATCGGGATCAACGTGAAATTCTTTCAGCTTGTTGCCTTTATAATCTCCGGGTTCTTCTCGGCTCTTGCTGGGGCGCTCTTTGGAATTTTCAACCACAGTGTTTTCCCGGATTTCCTCTTCTGGCCGGCGTCAGCAGAAGTACTCATCATGACCATTCTCGGGGGAATGTACAGCTTCTTCGGCCCTGTAGTGGGGGCGGCGGTTGTGCTTTTTCTGAGGATGCAGATTACCTCCTACACCCAGTACTGGCCCCTCATTTTGGGAATGATCCTGGCTGTGCTCCTTTTCTTCTTTCCGGGGGGAATCGTGGGGTTTTTGCAAAATCGACTCACATTGCTGAGGGGGAACCGATGATTCTGACCGTGGAAAACCTGAAGAAATCCTTCGACGGATTTGTGGCCGTGAACGGGGTGAGCTTTTCGATTGAGAAGGGGGAGCTCTGCTCCATCATCGGTCCCAATGGGGCAGGTAAGACCACGGTTTTCAACCTCATCACCGGCTACCTGCCCCTAGACGAGGGAAGGGTGATTTTTAACGGAGTTGACATTACCCACATGCGGGCCTACCAAATATGCCGGCTAGGGATGCGTCGTTCCTTCCAGAGGACCAATATTTTCCCGCGTCTGACCGTTTTTGAGAATGTTCAGGCAGCGCTCCTGGCCTACCGAGGAAAAAGTTTTAATTTTTTCACACCCGTAGAAACCCTTTTCCGTGAAGAGACGGAGGCGATCCTGGGGAGAGTCGGCTTGCAGGATCATAGCAACGCCATGAGTGGTTCCCTTTCCTATGGATTTCAGAAACAGCTTGAGCTGGGAATTGCCCTGGCAAGCGAGCCTGATGTGCTTCTCTTGGATGAGCCCACAGCGGGGATGTCCACCGAAGAGACAAGCGCCACCATCGAGCTCATTGGTCGAATCGCCCACGAGAAAGGCCTCACGCTCCTATTCACAGAGCACGACATGGAGGTGGTCTTCTCAATTTCGGAAAGGATCCTGGTTTTACACCAAGGACAGATGATCACCGAGGGATCTCCGGATGAAGTTCGGACGAATCCCGATGTCCAAAAGGTATATCTTGGAGAGGCCCGATGATTTTGGAGGTCAAGGACATATATACAGCTTACGGGTTAAGCCAGATTCTGTTTGGGGTCTCCCTGAAGGTTAATGCAGGAGAAGTTGTTTCCCTGTTGGGGAGAAATGGGGCGGGGAAAACCACTACTTTACGATCTATCATGGGCCTAACCCCTCCCCGCTCAGGATCCATTAAGTTTAAGGGTGAGGAGATCGCCGGAAAGCCACCTTACCAGATCGCCAGGATAGGTATCGGGTCCGTCCCGGAAGATCGACGGATCTTCCCTGATCTTACGGTGTGGGAGAACCTGGACGTGGCCATCAAATCCTCAAGGGAAGGGGGGCCAAGCTGGACGATGGAGAGAGTGTTTGAACTCTTTCCTGCACTTGAGCCCCTTCAAAATCGCCAAGGAGGATTTCTCAGTGGAGGGGAGCAGCAGATGCTTACCATTGCCCGTGCCCTCATGGGCAACCCGGAACTTCTTCTCCTCGACGAGCCCTCCGAGGGTTTGGCCCCCGTTGTTGTCAGTCATCTTGGGCAGCAGATCTCCAAACTGAGAGAGGAAGGAATGACCATTCTTCTTTGCGAACAGAACTTCCGGTTTTCCTTGGATCTCAGTGACCGCCTTTATATCCTGGAAAAGGGGGAGGTGCGTTACGAAGGAAGCATGGCTGAGTTTCTGAAGGATGAAGATTCCTGGAGGCCATACCTAACCGTTTAAGGCTTCCGGTGCTGTTCTCTAAAACACCCGTTCAATTTGAGGTCGAGCTTTTTCAGGCGAAAGGTCGAACGCCCAATTTTGTGTAAGGGGATGCACATGAAAATCGCAGTGATGGGAAGCGGCGCTGTGGGTGGGTATTACGGTGGGTTGCTGGCCCGTACAGGCCAGGACGTAACCTTCATCGCGCGTGGCCCCCACCTGGCAGCGCTTCGTAAAAACGGCCTGCAGGTGAAAAGCGTTCACGGTGATTTCGCCATCGCGCCGGTCCAGGTCACAGACTCACCAGCCGAACTGGGACTGGTGGATTTAGTAATAGTTTGTGTCAAAACCCCTGACACCGACGAGGCTTCCCAGGCCATGAAACCTATGGTGGGGCCAGATACCACGGTGATGAGTTTGCAAAACGGCATAGATGCTGCCGAACGCATTGGCGCAGTCGTGGGCATGAAAAACATGGTAGGTGGCGCAACCTGGCTCTCGTCGAGCATCGAAGCGCCGAGCATGATCCGACAGATCTCACAATTCCGGCGCATCGTTTTAGGCGAGCTTGATGGACGAATCACACCCCGTGTGCAGGCCGTCTTCGAGGTGCTCAAAGGTACCGGTGCTACAGTAGAACTTTCGAACACTATACTCAAGGTGCTGTGGACTAAGTTCGTCTTCATTGCCTCGATCAGCGGCATAGGGTCACTCACGCGGCTGGCCATTGGAGACTACCGAAACGTTCCTGAAACGCGTGCCTTACTGGTAGGTTTGATGCGTGAAGTGGATGCACTGGCAGGTGCCAGCGGAATAAGGCTTGACCCGGATGTGATAGAACAGACATTAGCTCTCATAGACAATGCCGCGCCGAGTATCAAGCCCTCGATGCAGCGGGATGTGGAAGCCAGCCGCCGATCCGAGCTGGACTCCATGATCGGCGTAATACAGCGCAAGGGGCGTGAGTTACGTGTATCCACGCCTACTGCGGATATGGTCTACGCGGCGCTTTTGCCTGGCGAACTGAAGGCGCGCAGCGAGCCTGTGTAGCCTCTCATTCCGGTATGCTTGAGGCGGATATCCCCGGGTCCATGACTGACCCACTCAGTTTGGGGAAGTATCAACCATTAACCTTTTTTGGTCTCAGGCTCGTCTGCCCATCAAGAATCAAAGGGGCTGGCCATTAATCTGCCAATGAAAATGGGGAGGATCCTGAATTTGGGAGTTCCTCTCCAGATCTACATTCGTGACTAAACATGAGGTCACGGGATCGATCTCTGGTCAGACATACTCCTCTCCTTTTATCCTTTCCACATAATGCTGGGCAGAAAAGGCGGCCGTAGCGCCATCTCCGCAGGCAGTCACGATTTGCCGTAGGTTCTTCTCGCAGCAATCGCCACATGCAAACACACCCTCCCTCGATGTCCTCATCTCTTTATCTACTATGATATAACCGCCTTCACCTCGCTTAACTGCCTTACCAACAAAGGAAAGGCTTGCGCTCCAGCCAACGAACACAAATACCCCATTTACCTGGAGCTCTTTCGTCTCGGCTGTGTTCAGATCTCTTACCCTCAGCCCTTCGACCGTAGTTTGACCAAAGATTTCATCCACAACTGAATTGAATACAAATTCTATCTTATTATTGCTAAAGGTCCTTTCCTGAAGAATCTTTGTTGCCCGTGGCCGATCTCTTCTGTGAATAATATAAATCTTTCTTGCAAATCGGGTTAAAAATAGAGCCTCCTGAAGGGCCACGTCACCGCCACCTACTACTGCTATGGCAAGGTCCCTGAAAAACGCGCCATCACAGGTTGCACAATAGGAAACGCCTTTACCGGTAAACTCCTTTTCACCTGGTACACCAAGTTTTTTCTGTTCATTGCCGGCAGCAATGATAATGGATAGAGATTGATAGGGTTCAGGCTCACCATTCACAAAAACCTTTTTAATATTGCTCTCATCATTACCATCAATCCTGGTCACCTCGCCGGAGACTGTCCTCATACCAAAGGATTTAGCCTGTTCTTCCATACTGTGAGCAAGCTCTGGACCTGAAACTCCCTCGATAAAGCCTGGATAATTTTCTATCCTGTCTGTAATGGAGGCCTGGCCGCCGAGCGCCAGTTTTTCAACCAATAGGGTGGAAAGTCTTGCCCTTGCCGTATATATACCGGCGGTAAGGCCTGCCGGCCCGCCACCTATAATGATAACATCATAAATATCTTCCTTACGCAATAAATCCTCGCCCATAGCCTATCTCCTCATCTACAGATACCTCACCAACACACATAAAACATTACTGGTACATGGTTATTGAATCTCAAATGCCTCGCAGTATTAGCCAACAAACTCCTTCTTGGTAACCGTCACCAAGCCATTTTCCTTACTTGCTATTAAAACAAAATCAAAGAGATCCCTCTGCAAACACAAGAGGGGATCCTCCCTCGGAAGATAAACCTTATCCCCCCTCATAAACTTCTGGGCAGCCTGGCTAAATATTATACCCCTTAAGGTCTTAAGATGATCATAATCACTTCCTGCAAGAAGATGTTCCAAGTAGTCAGCACAACCCTCATCTTCCGGTGCCCTGGTAACACCCAGAGATCCCATGGCTACAATTGTCACAACCTCAGGAAGAGGATCTTGAGAAAGTATATATCTGGAGATGGCCTGAGCCATTACGTAACTACCCAGAATAACTATCTCAGCCTGACCAAGCGCAATGATCACACCATTAACACCGGCAGTGGTCCTTTGAACTACCTTCTTTCCCTTAAGAAATCCCTGGGGTTTCTTAATGAGTTCGGATGGAGAATTTCCAAGATCAAAACCAGGAATCAGTTCCTCGTTAATCTCGCCTGCCAATACTATATCATCATGATTTGACTTAAGAGAAAACGCCTCATCTGGATTGTATACAAAGATTACCTTTTGGGCTCCAAGGTGAAAGAAGAGGGGAGTTGATGTAAATGCCCTAAATACATCAATGATAATGGTAATCCCTTTAGCCCTCTTGGCACCTTCAGCCAGGCTCTCTCTGATTATTTTCATGTCTCTTACCCAAATATCCTTATCCTATAAACCTTACCAGGCTGCAACGTCGCCTTAGGGGATTGTGCATGAAACCTGGATTTCTCAATGAGCTCTGACAAGGCTCTTTAAAGGTCTTAAAGGCCGATAGGTAGAACGGCTAGCCGACTCTCTTTAAATCATCCACCAGGCCCTGCACTGCCTTGGCTGATCTCTGAAGGGCTTCATTCTCTTCTGCTGTAAGCTTGATCTCTATTATCTCCTCGATCCCGGATGAACCGAGCTTTACCGGAACACCGATAAACAGATTATGTACCCCATATTCGCCCTGTAGATAAGCAACACAGGGGAGGATCTTCTTTTTGTCCTTCAAAATCGCCTCTGCCATTTCCGTAGTAGCAGATGCAGGGGCATAATAGGCACTCCCTGTTTTGAGTAAGTTCACAATCTCACCACCACCTTTTCTTGTCCTTTCAACAAGGGCCTCAATTCTTTCAGCTGACATTAACTCAGTTATAGGGATGCCAGCTACATTGGAGTATCTGGGAAGAGGAACCATGGTATCGCCATGCGCACCAAGTACAAAGGCATGGGTATTCTCAACAGAAACATTGAGTTCCATTGCAATAAACGCCCTGAACCTGGCAGAGTCAAGAACCCCTGCCATACCAATAACCCTCTTTTTGTCGAAACTGCTTGTTTCCAGGGCAACGTGGCACATGGCATCTAAGGGATTGCTGACAATAAGTAAGATAGAATTAGGTGCAACAGTTGAGATCTCCTTAACAACTGATCTCATAATACCTGCATTGGTTGTGAGGAGATCATCCCTGCTCATTCCTGGCTTTCTGGGAATACCTGCTGTTACAATGACGATATCTGACCCTTTTGCCAGAGAGTAGTCATTGCTTGCACCAGTAATCCTTGAATCATGACATTCTATAGGAGCGGCCTCAGCAAGATCGAGTGCCTTTCCAGCCGGCACCCCTTCAAGGATATCTATCAATACAACATCTGCCAATTCCTTTTCAGCGACCCTCATAGCAACAGTTGCACCCACATTTCCGGCCCCAACCACCGTTACTTTCCTTTTCATCTCCTCACTCCTTTCATAGTTAAAATTTTTTTTAGGCTATCTATCTTTGATTTCGTTGTCAAGGAGCACAATCAGCTATACATGCCCTGGATTTTAGGTTGCTTCAAGCATGTTAAAATAGTATTTAAAAATTCCATGGTATCTTTGCCTATCATAAAGGGGCCGCGGCTGCAGCCGAATCAGACAGTAGGGGTCATAGCGCCCGCAAGCCCGATCAACCAACCGGAGATAGAGCAAGGCTTAAAGCTCTTAGAGTCTTTTCCTTTCAAGATAAGGCTTGGCAGGCATCTCTTTGATCATTTGAATTATCTGGCTGGCCCTGACCAGGATAGGGCCTCTGACCTTCATCAGATGTTTTCCGATCCCGATATAAAGGCGATCTTTTGTGCCAGGGGTGGATATGGCTCGGCGAGGCTTCTTTATAACATCGACTTTGACTTGATACGAAGAAACCCTAAGATAATAGTGGGCTTCAGCGATCTAACCGCCCTTTTGATCGCTACATACAAGAAAAGCGGTTTGATCACCTTCCATGGACCCACCCTATCGGATCTCTCTAAGGATAAGAACTGGCAGAATCTATCCAGGCTTGTTACCACTTCTCAGAGGCCCCAAATCTTCTTGAAGCAAGGCAGGATAATAAACAAGGGCAGGGCCAGGGGTATACTTCTGGGAGGCAATCTTTCAACTATATGCTCTCTCTTGGAGACCTCTTTTTTACCCTCCTTTGAAGGTGTGATCCTTTTTTTAGAAGAGAAGGGGGAATCCCCTTACAGGTTGGACCGGATGCTTACCCACCTCCTGCTCAGTGGCCGATTGGACCGATTATCAGCCCTTGCTATCGGTCAAATTGTGGATTGTGGGGAAAGGGAGCTTGTCTACAATTTGCTGAAGGAACGACTTCGCGGCCTTGACATCCCCGTTGTAATGGGTCTGCCTATTGGCCATGGAAATGAAAACAGGGCTTTACCTCTTGGTCTTCCTGCTACCCTTGAGACTGAAAGGATGCTTCTTAAGATAGAAGAATCGGCTGTATGCTAAGGAGTGATTGTGGCAAACACTTGGGGATCAAAAAACAGGGGAAAGTTGTTAAGACAAGGAAGAAAGATGGAGGCCTATAGCCTCTTTCCACTCGCCTCTTGCCTATTCTAGCAACGTGAGAACCGTAGCTCGGCTGAAGTCCATGACTGAGAAAATAAGAAACCTGCTCATAAGAGGACTAAAGCAAGAGGTTTATCCGGGTGCCGTTCTTCTGGTGGCAAGGGGGGAGGATGTCGTGCTTTTCCATAATGTGGGCAACAGGGCATTAATCCCGAAACCCCTTCCCATGGAAAAGGAGACGATCTTTGATTTAGCCTCACTCACCAAACCGCTGGCTACTACTCTAGCTATCATGAAACTCGTGGATCAGGGTCTGCTGGACCTTGACATAGCTATTTCATCCCTTATTGAACCTTTCCCGTGGAAAGACAAAGCCAATCTAACTCCCCGCCTTCTCCTAAACCACTCCTCAGGGCTACCGGACTGGAAACCATTTCATCTGGAACTAATGCAATACCCAACAGAAGAAAGAAAGCCTGTCGTAAGGCGGTTAATCATGGAAGGACCCTTACATGATGAGCCTAAGAAGGTATCGCTCTACAGTGATTTAGGATTTATGCTCTTAGAGTGGATAATAGAAGTAATTACTGGCCAGGATCTATCCTCATTTCTTAACTCTCAGGTCTACCAGCCCCTTGGATTGAAAGACCTCTATCTCGACCAAATCAACGCTGATCCCCCTAAGCAAAAAGATGTATTTGCCGCCACAGAATATTGCCCCTGGAGGATGGAGATTATTCAAGGCCATGTTCATGACGAAAATGCACATGCCCTCGGAGGCTATTCTGGTCACGCCGGGCTCTTTGGAACAGCACGGGATGTCTTTACCCTGACCAATAGGCTCATTAAGATCTTTCATGGGTACTCTTCAGGACAACTTAAGACCGAAACTGTCAGGACATTCCTCTCAAGGCAGGAAATTGTACCAGGGTCTACCTGGGCCCTTGGATGGGATACACCAGCGGAAAAGGAATCGAGTTCAGGAAATTACTTCTCCTCAAGCAGTGTGGGTCATACAGGATTTACCGGCACCTCGGTATGGATAGATTTAGAAAAGGATATAACAGTGATATTTCTGACAAACCGTATCCACCCTAACCGGTCAAATGAAAAGATACGGGATCTGCGCCCCAGGCTTCACGATGTAATCATGCGGGAATTTGGGTATGGCCGATAGCCTTCACATTCCCCCAACTCATGCCCATATTCATATCATGGGCATCTGCGGTGTTGGTATGTCATCCCTGGCAGGGATTCTAAAGGAGAAAGGGTACACAATAACAGGCTCCGATCAAAACAACTATCCCCCAATAAGCACTTTTCTTGAGAGACTATCCATACCCGTAAAGCAAGGCTACTCCCCTTCCAACCTTTATCCCCCGCCAGATCTTGCTATCGTTGGGAACGTTATCACAAGAGATAATCCCGAGGCATGTGAACTGCTCCGCCTTGGGATACCATATCTTTCCATGCCCCAGGCCCTCAAAAAATTTGCTATGGAGAGAAAGAAATCCGTTATCATTGCCGGAACTCATGGTAAGACAACAACATCTGCTCTAGCTGCATGGATTTTGGAGCTCGCGGGCATGAATCCATCATTTGTGATTGGAGGCATAGCTAAAAACTTTAACAGCAATTTCAAATTGTCTCATGGCCCATATTTTATTATTGAGGGTGACGAATACGACACAGCCTTCTTTGATAAAAGGCCAAAATTCTTACACTATGGCCCTTATGTAACGGCGATAACCAGTATTGAGTTCGACCATGCAGACATCTACAAAGGAATCGAGGAAATAAAGGAGTCTTTCAGGCGTCTTATTGAAATGATACCTGCTGAAGGACTCCTGTGTGCAAACATTGATGATCCTGCAGTAGCAGATGAGATTAAAAGAGCACGATGCCCTTCATTGACCTACGCCATAAAAGCAGAAGCAGACCTTACGATTCGTGATATAACTATGAGCGATGGTAGAACAGAGCTTAGTATATTAAAGGGCAAGAAGGAATACATACGTGTTACCACAGATCTTTATGGAAACCACACTATCTATAATATCCTTGCTGCTGTCTCAATAGCCTCTCATTTCAAGATAAGACCTGAAACCATAGCCGAGGCCATTACGACCTTTAAGGGGGTGAAGAGGAGACTGGAGTTAATAGGCAATTATGAGGATATACTTGTGATAGACGACTTTGCCCATCATCCAACATCTGTAAGAGAAACTACAAAGGCGGTAAAAAGCTACCACAAAGACCGCCGGCTTGTTGCTGTCTTTGAACCAAGATCAAACTCAAGCCGGAGGAACATCTTTCAAAATGCCTATACCTCTTCCTTTGACTGTGCGGATTTGGTCATCCTTCCTGAACCCCCAATGATGGAAAAAATTCCATTCAGTGAGAGATTCTCCTCTACCAAACTTACCACTGACCTAAAAGATCGTGGTATTGAGGCGCACTATTTTCCAAACAATGATGATCTTCTTGATGGTCTCCTTGCTCTTGTAAAACCAGGGGATGTAATCCTGATTATGTCAAATGGGGCATTTGATCATATACAACAACGCCTCGTCCATCGTCTCAAAGAGAAAAGCCTCTAATGTCCTTAGTATCTTGGTTCAAGATTTCATTTTTTTATGGTAGAAGATTTTCATCTTATTCGGTGAACAACCATAATTCCCTTTAAATCCGAATGTCGAATATCGAAATCCGAAACAAATTCGAATGACAAAAAACCAAAATTCAAGGCCTTACGACCTAGAAGACCGCACATTTGAATTTGCAAGGAGTGTCAGAGCATTTGTAAAGAAATTGCGAAAGTCAGTAGCGAATATCGAAGACGCAAAACAACTGATCAGGGCCTCAGGTTCCATTGGTGCAAACTACATTGAGGCTAACGAATCACTGAGCAAGAAAGACTTCATCATGCGAATTAAGATATGTCGGAAAGAGGCTAAAGAAAGTCGATATTGGTTAAGGTTGATAGATACGGATGATAAACTAGAACACGAAAACCATAAGAAACAGTTAGTAAACGAGGCTACTGAGCTGATGAATATTTTCGGCGCCATATTGGCTAAGAGCAAGTGATGTTTAGAACATTTGAATTTCGGATTTATTTCGAATTTCGTGCTTCGTATTTCGAATTTAGCTATAGACTAGGGAGGCACCATGCACGTTAATCCCAATAACCCGATAGGGGTATTTGACTCAGGTATAGGCGGACTTACCGTAGTCAGGGCGCTCATGGAACGGATGTC
>CP070704.1:278950-327542 GCA_020349945.1 Deltaproteobacteria bacterium | reverse complement strand
ACATCCCTTGATCCTGTTTGACGAGAGAGATAAGGATGAGCTTGAGCGGGTTCGGAAGGCGGCCTCTGAGATCCTCAACATATGCGCCGATGCAGGAGGAACCATCAGCGGGGAACATGGAATCGGTGTGGAAAAGATCAAGGAGATGCCCTTGATCTTTTCAGAGGCTGACCTGGGGGCCATGCGTCAGGTGAAGAGGGCGTTTGATCCAGCGGATATCTTGAACCCCGGGAAGATTCTACCGGGCCCGTGAGGCCTTCTCCAAAATTAGGTGACTTCTTGAAAGGGAGAGAAGCGTAAAGAGTATTCACATGACAACAAACGCTCATAGGTTGGAGTCTCTCCAGGGAATTGTGGGCCCGGAATATATCAGGGGTGATCTTGAAACCCTTTCAGCTTATGCCGTTGACGGCATGAAGCCGTGGGCGGTAGTATTTCCCGGGGATATTGAACAAGTATCAGAGGTGGTCCAGCTGGCCGGTAAAGAGAAACTTGCCCTGATTCCCTGGGGGAGCGGCTCCAAGATAGCCATGGGAAATCCACCCCGAAGAATTGACCTGGCCATCTGCACAAGCCGGCTCAACAGGGTCATTGACATGGATACAGCCAACTTGACTGTCACAGTCCAGGCTGGCATGAGATTCAAGGATATCCAGTCTATCTTAGGTACACTGGAAGGGAAATCTATACCCCACAAGGATCCTGCTGATCGAGGGGAAAAAGACTGCTTTATTCCCCTGTCACCTCCTTGCATAGACTCGGCAACGCTGGGGGGGATCATTGCTACCAACTCCAGTGGTCCCACCAGGCTTTTATACGGTTTGCCAAGGGATATAGTCTTGGGTGTCCGGTATGTGGCTCCCAATGGAGAGATCATCAGGATGGGAGGCAAGACAGTAAAGAATGTTTCCGGGTATGATATGTGCAAGCTGATGATCGGTTCCCAGGGAAGTCTTGGCATTGTATGCGAAGTCATACTCAGGTTGCTTCCTTTGCCTGAGCGTTCAGGCACCTTTGTTTCTACCTTTGCCAGTCTCAGCCAGGCCTCCAGTTTTGTTGATCTCCTGTTCCAAACCAGCTTGCTGCCAGCATCCGTGGAGATATTGAACAGCAGGGCGTATGAACCCTTGAGGCCAGATGGAGCAGCAGAGCTGAAGGCTCGCGGGTATGCTGCCGCTGTGGCCCTGGAGGGAGTTCAGGAGGCTGTCGATCGTATGTCATCTGAAATCAGGGAAATGGCCTTAGAATCAGGCTCCAAGGGGAATAGTTATATCCAAGAAGATCAACATGGGGTTTTTTGGGAGGGATACAGCAATCTGGTTCCCGGGTTGTCTGACAGCTACCCGGATTTGGTATCCTTCAAGCTCAACTACCCAATCTCCAGGTATCTTGAGGTTATCGAATTGGCCGATTCACTCATCTCGGACCGCCAACTCGACCATGCGCTCCTGGCCCATGCAGGAAGCGGTATAACCATGATCCACATTCTGGTTGACCAGGGCAATACGAGTGACTTAGACAGGATTATCTCTGTTGCAGAAAGGCTTCTGGATCGATGCCGGGCTATTGGAGGCAATCTCGTCATTGACAGGGCCAAGCCCGAGATCAAACGGAGATTGCCTGTATGGGGACTATCACGAGAAGACCTGATGGTGATGAAGAGGATAAAAAACCAGATGGACCCATTGGAAGTTTTCTGCCCAGGCCGATTTGTTGGTGGGATTTGAGGCACTGAGGGCTCACATGAATATTGTCCAGTTGCGCAAATTGTTTTATGAGGAAGTTGCCAAGTGCAACCGATGCGGCTTCTGCCTGCCCAGTTGCCCTATTTACTGTGTTCAAAAGGTAGAATCCGCTTCTCCCAGAGGCATGAATGCCATCACCCGCGCAGTCATTGAGGGGGATTTGGCGTGGAGCCCTGAGATTGAAAAATCCATTTTCAGTTGTCTCGGCTGCGGGGCATGCACTGTTGCTTGTTTCCCCTCTTTGAAGACAAAGGACGTGGTCTTTCAAGACCGAGAATGCCTGTTTCATGAGGGAATCTATCCAAAGATTGTTGATCGCCTGACCGGATATATTGCGGAAAATCACAATATTTCCGATGAAGGCAATGAGGAACGTGGCGATTGGCAGGAGTTTCTGAAGGATTTGCCCAAAGGCAGCCTGGAAAAAGACCGCGCTGAGGTGGTCTATTTTGTAGGGTGTGTCTCATCCTTTTTCCCTATGGCCCAAAAGATCCCGGCGAACATGACACAAATTATGAAAAGGGGCGGTGTGGACTTCACCATTCTGGGCGGTGAAGAGTGGTGCTGCGGTTATCCTCTCATCGGCGCAGGTGTGCCGGAAAAAACGAAGGCGCTCATGGATCACAACCTTGAAAAGGTCAAGGGGGCGGGAGCCAAGAAAATCGTTTTTACCTGCCCTTCCTGCTATCACACCTGGAAGACATTTTATAAGCCCGATGTAGAGATTCTCTCCTCCAGTGAGCTTCTACAGCATCTCCTCTTGGAGCACCTCATTTCCTTCAAGGAAATCAATGCCACGGTGACGTACCATGATCCCTGTGATTTGGGAAGGAACACCGGCGTCTTTGAGCCTCCCCGAGAGGTGCTTAAGGCCATTCCGGGTATACGCCTGGTAGAACTCCCTAACAATCGGCAGATGTCCATGTGCTGCGGCGGTGGGGGAAATCTCGAAATGGTTGATCCCGAACTTTCCGGAAGAGTAGCCCAGATAAAGATCGAAGAGATCCTGAAGACTGGAGCAGATATGGTGGTGTCTTCCTGTCAGCAATGCCTCCGGACTATCTCCACCAGGGCCCGCAGGCAGAAGATCGACCTGGTCGTCAAGGACCTGACGGATCTGGTTATTGAGGCCCTCATTTGAGGAGAGGTTAAAGGGAAAAAGACCTTGAGGCAGCAACACCTAAATCAAAGGCCTTCAAATTCGCCTCCAAGAATGCCTGCCTTGTTGTCCTAGAAATTGTCTCCTTGAGTATAGCCTCATCCAGTGGAACGATCTTAGTTCCGATCAGTGCCCCGAGCATAACCATATTCAAGGACAAAGGGTTTCCAGCCATTGCTGCGAGCTTGTCACCGTCCACGGTTATGAGCGAGCAAACCTTATCCTTAATTAAAGCAACTATCTTAGCAATATCAGGATAAGCCCCCTGCCCTATTGCCACGGTAAAGGGAGGAAGGGGATGAAGATTGGTGATAATCACCGTATTCCTGTTGCATTTAGTCAAGGCCCTTACTGTCTCCAGTGGCTCAAAACCCATCAAGATATCGGCCTCACCTTTTGAAACGATTGGACTCCTTGCTCCCATAACAAGGGCTGACTCAACAATACCACCCCTCTGGGCCATTCCATGAATCTCGCTTGCTACCGCAGGGATTCCAGCTGCTAAACAGGCCTTACCAAGCAACCTCGTTGCAAGGAGATTTCCCTGACCTCCGACACCGACAAAGACTATCCGCTTGGTTTCTATAGCTCACCCCCTACTCTTTTAATGGAACAATAGCATTATCAGGACAGATCTGTGCGCAAACACTGCAGCCGATACAAAGGGCTTCGTTTATCATCGTTTTACCATCGGCTCTATAGATGGCCGGACATGCCAGAAGATTAATACAGTCGCGATGGTGCGTGCATTTGTCCTGATTGACATAGAATGCCCTCGCCTTTTTAGCCCCCTTAACGACCCTGGCGTACAGGGGACAGGGCTCCTGAGATATGATAACCGAGATCCCATCAAAATCCCTTGACGCCTGTGCCGCTGCAATGCTCTTCCTGACCCGAAGCGGATTAACGACCTGGACATGCTCCACACCGCAACCCCTTACCACCGACTCGATCGAAATCTGCGTGGTTTCAACACCCATGGGAGCTGTATCTACACCGGGGTGAGGCTGATGCCCTGTCATGGCGGTTGTCCCATTATCAAGGATTACTAAGGTAAATTTGTGGTTATTGTGAACAGCGTTTATCAGTCCAGGGATACCAGCATGGAAAAAGGTCGAATCCCCGATAAACGAGACAACCCTCTGATCCGTGACCCTTGATATGCCACAGGAGGAACCTACTGAGCCACCCATACAGATAACGATATCGGCCATGGACAAGGGAGGAAGCATGCCCAAGGTGTAGCAGCCAATGTCTGACGGGTAAATAGCATCCGTCCCGTAAACCTCCTTTACTGCATAGTACATGGCCCTATGGGGGCAACCAGCGCAGAGATTAGGTGGCCTGCGCGGAAGATCAGGAATATCTCCTGCATCTACCGCCTCTGGGGAGGTATCATCCACCCCGAAATAAGAGGCGATAGTCCTTCGGACAAGGCCAGGATCAAGCTCATAGAGTCGTGAAAAAAGCCCGTCTCCCTTGCCATTTATAGGGATACCTATCCCCTTAGATTGGGCAATTGACCTGATGTCATTTTCCATTACCGGCTCAAGTTCCTCAACCACCAGGACCTTCTCTACACTCGCGAGGAACTCCCCGATCAAGTCCTTTGGCATGGGATAAGAGAAACCGAGCCTGAGGATCGTCACCTTATCACCCATTCCAAGATCATCAATAGCATCCTGAACATAGTTCATGCAAACGCCACTGGTGACAATCCCCCACCTGCCCTTGCCAATAACCCGATTATACCCTGAGACCTCGGATAGCTCCAAGGCCTGCTCATATTTATCAACCAGGATTCTGTGCAAATTCCTAGAAACAGCAGGAACTGCCACATAATGAAAAGGGTCTTTCTTAAAAAAACCCTTGGGATTAACCGCCTGAATTGTTCCAAATTTGACTACCCCTCTCAGATGATTCAGCCTGGTTGTGGTCCTCAGTATAACCGGTAGCTTCAATTGCTCAGAGAGATCGAATGCAGCAACGGTCATATCCTTCATCTCCTGAGCAGTTGTTGGCTCAATCATAGGCAGCCCGGAGAGTCTCGCATAGTATCGGTTATCCTGCTCATTCTGGCTAGAAAATAACGACGGGTCATCGGCATTTACAATAACCATACCTCCATTGACACCGAGATAGGCCAGGGTCATGAGGGAATCAGAGGCAACATTCATCCCTACGTGTTTCATGGTACACATACTTCTTACGCCTGAAATAGCAGCACCGGCTGCCACCTCTAATGCTACCTTCTCGTTTGTCGAATACTCAAAATAGAATCCACCTTCCTTATACATGGCAAAGAGATTATCCGGTATCTCCGAGGATGGAGTGCCAGGATAACAGGTAACAACGGCAATACCTGCCTCAATTGCACCCCTCGCAATGGCCTCGTTACCCAGTAAGAACACCTCTTTCCCCGACGAATCTATGAGTAGTCTGTCCATATTTTTACCCGTGCTTACGTTTAATGATATCTTGAAAGTCATGGTAAATGGTCACATCATGTGACCTGAAAACTCTCCTTTCTCCCTCCATAGATCTTTCTGAGTCTTGGCTTCTCTATCTTGCCAGTAGGATTCCGGGGTACATCACCAAAGAAAATCCTTCGGGGCCTCTTATATCTTGGTAATTGCTGACAAAACTCGTTTACCTCATCCTCGGTCAATTCCCTTCCGGGCTTTATCTTAATGATGGCCGCTGGAACCTCACCAAGCCTTTCATCAGGTATACCGATAACAGCAGCATCCTGGATCTTGTCATTACCTGCAAGAAAATCCTCAATCTCAACAGGAAAGATATTCTCTCCCCCTCTGATGATAATATCCTTTTTTCTGTCCACCAGCCATACAAAGCCATCCTCATCCATCCTGGCCATGTCGCCTGTTAAGAGCCAACCCCTGAAAAGGGCTCCGGCTGTTGCCTCAGGGTTCTTGTAATACCCCTTCATCACCCCTGGCCCCTTTACCATGAGCTCGCCAGTTTGCCCCTGAGGGAGGGGATTCCTTTGTTCATCTACTATCTGGCATTCCCAATCAAAACCCGGGATCCCAATTGCCCCAACCTTCTGAATATTTTCTATTCCCAGATGCACGCATCCTGGTCCAGTTGTCTCGCTTAAACCATAGTTTGTATCATAGTCGTGTTGGGGAAATACCCTTTTCCAACTCCTTATCAAGCTTGGGGGTACTGGCTGGGCACCAATGTGCATCAACCTCCATTGATCCAATGTATAGTCATTGAGTTTTACATCTCCATTTTCTATTGCCAAAAGGATATCCTGGGCCCAGGGGACTAGCAGCCAGACAACGGTTACCTTCTCCTCTGATATAGCCTCCAGGATCCATTCTGGCCTTACCCCCTTAAGAATGACTGCCTTGGCGCCAACTATAAGATTCCCAAACCAATGCATCTTGGCACCGGTATGATAGAGGGGAGGGATACAGAGGAAGTTATCCTGATGAGTTTGGCCGTGATGCCGATTCTCCACAATGCAGGCGGCCTCGAGGTTTCTATGGGTCAAAAGGATCGGCTTTGGTGTGCCCGTAGTTCCCGAGGTAAAATAAAGGCCTGCCTCATCTTCAATCCTTATCTCGATATCAGGATTTACGGAAGAGCTCCTTTCTAAAATATCTTCATAGCTTTCGGCATAATCAGGCCTGATCTCATCTGGCCCTAGAAAGACATAATCCCTTATTGTATGAAGATTTCCCCTTGTCTCATTTACCCTTTCTATGAATTCCTCCCCGAAGATCATCGCCTTTGCCTCTGCAATTATGGCACATAGCTCTATCTCCTGAGCCGAAAACCTAAAACTCAACGGGACTGCCCAAGCCCCGGTCCTCAAAATTCCAAAGTAGGCAGGGAGCCATTCAATGCAGTTCATCATGAGATGAATAACCTTATCACCCTTCCTTATGCCCTTATCTATCAAGGCATTGGCAAATCGGTTGGCCTGATCATCAAACTCCCTCCAGGTTATTTCAATCCTTCTCTTTATGGCCGGGTCCCTTTCAATAAGGGCAACCTCGTCACCATACATCCTGGCATTCCTTGCTAAGATCTCGCCTATGAGCATCCCTTATCCTTTCTTTGTTGTTGAGCACTTGAATACCAAAGATCCTAATGGCAGTCAAGGTCGAGACCGGAACCTAAGATTAATATCTTGGGACAAAAATTCCTTGACTTTTGAAAAAAAACCACTTAAAAAGGCCATCGGAAATGAAAACAGCTAAGAGTTTAGGCAATCAGAAGGGCAGATTTACCTACTTTTTTAGCGTGAGCTTTCTTAGTGGGGTCTGCCCACTATGCTCTTAGCTTAAATTTATCGTTTCTTAGGGCCGTGGGCAGATCAGAGCTGCACACGGCTTTTTTTATAATCATTCTTGAGAAAGGAGGAGAAATTATGCGCAAGGTACTTATTGTGGCACTTATTGCAGTGTTTGCCTGTTTTGGATTCGCAACACCCCTATGGGCGAAACCAATAAAGGTAGGGGCGATAATTAACCTGACGGGCCCAGCCTCTACCTGGGGTCAGTTCCATGCCAAAGGCCATAAAGACTACTTCAGGTATGTAAACGAGGTAAAGGGAGGGGTTGGAGGTAATGAAATAGATCTAACTGTCGTTGACCATGCATACAAGGTTTCTGAGGCAGTTAAATATGTCAAAAAGTTTTGTACCTTGGATAAGATGGATATGATAGCCACGTGGGATGCAGGATCTGGCATAATGGCAAAACCAATTATTCAGAAATACAAAACGCCCAACATAAATTATTCTACTTACCAGGGGATCCTCAAGCCTCCAGTCGATTATGCATATTTACCCTTTGGTAGCTACGTGATGGACAGCTATGCAGTCTTGGATTATATCAAGACCATCCATGAAGGAGCAGAGGCCCCTAAGGTTGGACTCCTCACATATAATAACACCTACGGAAAGTCTATTCATGCCCCGAGCAAGGAGTTTGCTGTCAAACATGGCATAAACCTCGTAGCCATTGAACAATTCCCTCCAAAGACCCTCGATCTCAACACCGAACTCCTCAGGCTTAAGCAAAAGGGGGCAGAATATATCTTCATGCAGTGTCTGCCATCTGCCATCCTCATGGCCCTTCAATCGGCCGATAGGGTCAATTATGATGTGCCCTTTTTGGGGACCTGGACATCCACAGATCCGGATTTCTTTAAGAGGGGCAAAGGCCTGATCAGGGATCGAATGTATATGGAATTCCCGGGAGGTCTCCCTGTTGATGGGACACCTGCAATGAAGATTATGGAGACATTGTGGAGGCGGTACAAGACAGTGACCAAATTTGATGCCTCCTATTGGGAAGGCGTTGTCATCGCCATGATTATGGAAAGGGCATTTCAGAGGGCCTGTGAAAAATCCGGGGAGATAAACAGCCAGACCATTAACCAGGCCCTCGAGACATTTAGAGATGAGGATTTTGGAGGTGTTGTGCCCAAGATTACCTACACCAAAACTGACCATAGTGCCTCATTTACGGCAAGGATTGTCCAAATTCATGAGGATGCCACCTATACCCCACTTACTAACTTCTTTGTACCTGGAGAACAAAGGATAAGACTTTTAGAACAGAGATAAATGAAGGCCTATAGAGCTCAGCCAAGTATCTTTACCTCCAAACAACCGGAAGACAAAAGGGCTGAGTTGGAGGTGAAGAACCTATCTCTAAACTTTGGGGGTGTTGTGGTCCTCGATGACGTCAATCTATCAGTGCACACAGGAGAACTTCTCGCAATCATTGGTCCAAATGGGGCTGGAAAGACAAGTCTCTTGAACTGTATTACAGCATATTATCGGGCACAAAAGGGCACGATCATCTTTAATGGCAAGGATATTACCTCCATGTCAACCCACCGGCTTACAGGCCTGGGTATAGGAAGAACATTTCAGAATATTGAACTCTTCCCAGGGATAAGCGTGCTTTCAAACATGCTCTTGGCCAGACATATCCACACCGATTATGGTGTGGGTTTAGCTTCTGTCTTTTCCCCATCGGTAAAGAGAGAAGAGGTCTATCACAGGAAAATCGTAGAGGAACTTATCGATTTCCTTGAAATGCAACCCATCAGAAATAAGCTGGTCGGATCACTGCCATATGGTTTAAGGAAAAGAGTTGAGCTGGGGAGGGCCTTGGCCTTGGAACCAAGGCTCTTAGTGCTCGATGAACCCTTTGCAGGAATGACCTTAGAGGAAAAAGAGGATATGGTACGATTCCTGATGGAGTTGAACGAGGGATGGGGGCAGACGATGATCCTGGTAGAACACGATATGTCAGTTGTTATGAGCATATCGAAAAGGATTATGGTCCTGGATTTTGGAAAGAAGATAACGGAGGGCCCACCTGAGGTTGTCCAAAATCACCCTCAGGTAATCAAGGCCTATCTTGGAGATGCGGTGAAAATCTAATGTCCATTGAGTTCATTGCGTTTTCCTAAAAGCGATAACACAAGAGCTCAAGAGATCCAAAAAACGCAAGAAACTATAAATAGCTTTATCGGGGTATACCTTGAAAAACATAAAACACTTAGACGAGCACACTCTATCCGCCCTTGCCAACTATACACTGCCACAGATCCTAGCCAAACAGGCCCAGGAATTAGGTTCAAAAGGGACTGCCATCCGGGGAAAAAATTTTGGAATATGGCAGACCTATAACTGGGAAGACTACCTCCAATACACAAGAAAGGTCGCTTTAGGGTTGGTGGCCCTTGGGCTGAAAAGGGGTGAAAACGTTGGCATCATAACCAATAATCAGCCGGAATGGCTCTTTACTGAGCTTGGGGCTCAGGCACCGGGTGCAGTAACCTCAAATTTTTTTACCTCAGCAGTAGCCAAGGAACTCGCCTTTGGTCTCAGCAGGGTGCAAGCAGTCTTTGTGATTGTCGAGGATCAAGAACAGGTGGATAAGCTCTTGGAGGTTAGGGATGAACTGTCCTTTGTTAAGAAGGTTATATATATCGACCCGACTGGCATGAGGACTTACACCAATGAGCCCTGGCTTATGAGCTTTAAAGAACTCTTAGAGCTTGGTGCGGATTTGGATAGAGACAATCCAAATCTTTTTGTTGATGAGTTAAGGAAGGGAAAGCCCGATGAGGTAGCCTTGATGATCATGACGTCAGGCACAACCGGCCTTCCAAAACTCGCCATGATCACCCATGAAAATTTCACCGAGATGGCGAGAAAATGGCTTGAGACTGCCCCAATCGGGATTGGTGATAACTGGATCTCGATTACTCCGCCAGCATGGATCGTGGACCAGATGTGGGGTATGGGAATAACGCTGTCAGGCGGAATGACCATGAACTTTCCTGAAACCCCTGAAACAGCCCTGGAAGACCTTCGAGAGATTGGGCCAAGCGTTATTGTAACTGCCTCCAGGTTCTGGGAAGACCTTGCCTCAAAGATCAGGGTGAAGATCAGCGATGCGGGCTTCATCAAGCGCTTTCTCTTCAAAGTCTGCATGAGGATTGGAGAGACAGTGGTTGACAGGGAGTCCCAGAAAAAACCCGTTCCCCTGTATTTAAGATGTATGTACTGGATAGCATCCCATATTATGTTCAGGCCTCTCATGGACAGAGTAGGCGCTCTGCAATTAAGGGGCGCGTATACAGGCGGACATCCCATAAGCCCTGATGTCATACGATTCTTCAGGGCCAATGGTCTAAATCTCAAGCAGTGCTACGGGCTAACCGAGGCAGGTGGGATATTTCAAGTTCAGCCGGATGATGAGGTTAAATTAGAGACTGTAGGAGTCCCGTTGCCCCGGACAGAGGTGAAGATTGGCGAAGACCAAGAGGTCCTTGTTTTAAGCAAATCAAATTTTGCCGGCTATTATCAGGACCCAGAGGCAACAGCCAAGTCCTTGACCGACGGATGGCTCCATACAGGAGACGCTGGATATATAGATAAGGACGGGCACCTACTCATCATAGGCAGAAAGGAAGAGATAATGAGGACTAGGGATGGCGAGGCCTTTTCCCCTGACTTTATTGAGACACGGCTAAAATTTAGCCCTTACATCAAGGAGGCCATAATCTTTGGTGAAGGACAACCGTATATCACCTCTTTTATAAATATTGACTTCGGAAACGTTGGCAACTGGGCAGAAGAAAGAAAGATACCATACACCACTTACACAGACCTTTCTCAGCAACCGGAGGTAGAGGATCTTATTAGGGGAGAGATCAGGCAGGTAAATACCCAGTTGCCCAAACCGATGCAACTTGTTCATTTCACCCTCCTCTATAAACTACTCGATGCGGATGATGAAGAATTAACCCGAACTGGTAAGGTGAGAAGAAAGTTTATCTTTCAACAGTACCAAGACCTGATCCAGGCCATGTATTCCGGTAAAAGGGATTTAGCGGTTACAGGTCAGGTAAGGTACCGTGATGGACATGTTGGTACTATTGAAACCACTGCCAGGATATTATCTGTGGAATAAGGAGCACTTTTCATGGAATTCTTCCTTCAAATACTGATAAATGGCCTATCCATCGGTTTTCTTTATGCCCTTGCTGCCCTGGGCTTTGTCATGATCTTTAAGTCAAGCAGTGTACTTAACTTTGCCCATGGTGAATTAATGGCACTCGGGGCCTTTCTATTCCTTGTGCTTTCGACCTGGGCAAGACTGCCTATCGTCTTAGCCCTCTTGCTGACCCTAATAGGCTCCTTCTCACTCGGATTTGTCATCGAGCGCTTTTTCTTGCGGCCCCTGATTGGAGAAGCCCTCATTGAGGTCATAATGCTGACTGTGGGACTGGCCATCATGTTCAAAGGATTGATGTTGTTCATCTTTGGGGGAGACATACATAGCTATCCAGAATTTCTGCCAAAGGCACTTGCCTTTCATTGGGGAGCCGTTGAAGTTCCTGGGGTATATGTGGCTTCCTTTCTTGCAGGCCTTATCTTCCTGGCGCTCTTTGGATTCTTCTTCAAATACTCCTCTCAGGGAATCTACATGAGGTCTGTGGCTGATAATCAGCGTGCTGCAATGTCCTTAGGTGTTCACGTAAGGAGGGTCTTTGCCCTATCATGGGCCATTGCGGCCTTAGTGTGTGCTATGAGCGGAATTGTTCTTGGCATAATCAACGGGATCAATGTACACGAGGTCAGTTCTATAGGCCTCAAGGTCTTTCCGGTGGTCATCCTCGGAGGACTTGACAGCATCGGCGGTGCAATCCTTGGTGGGATAATTATCGGTCTGCTTGAGACCTTCACCGGTGGGTATATCTCCACTGCCCTCAGAGAAGTTGTCCCTTATATTGTCCTTATCATTATTTTGCTGATCAAACCATATGGGCTCTTTGGCCTGGCAGAGATCGAAAGGGTTTAGGGTGCAAAGACTGCAGTTTCACCCCTGTGGAAATTTTAATGAAACCTATGAACAGGAGCTTACTATCTTTGAGACGGACTTCGGTAGGCTCTGCCTGCTGGGTGGACTCCTTGTTCTCTTTGGGATAATTCCCTTTCTATCTCATGCATATATCCTCTATGTTATCAATATAATCGGGATCTATGCCATTGCTGCCATTGGGCTGAACCTCCTCATCGGATATACGGGCCAGATCAGCCTCGGCCACGGAGCCTTTTTCGGTGTAGGGGCATACTCCGCCGCAATCCTGGCCACCAAAGCAAATTGCCCTTTCCTGATCGCCATCCCCCTTGCAGGCCTGATAACAGCCGTTGTAGGCATGGCCTTTGGTATTCCCTCGGTCAGGCTAAAGCATCTTTATCTGACCATTGCCACCCTCGCAGGCCAGTTCATTCTTGAGTATGTCTTTGTACAATGGGGGGGTCTAACTGGGGGGGCAGAAGGCATAAGTATTCCCACGGCCACTCTCTTTGGGATCGATTTGGGCACTGATAGAACCTTTTTCTTTGTGATATTCATCTGTTTCACGGTCATGACCTGGATGGCTGTAAATCTCATCAGGACAAGATACGGCAGGGCCTTTATTGCCATTAGGGACAATGATAGGGCCGCCGAGGGGATGGGCATACCTATCTTTTTCTACAAACTACTCTCCTTTGCCATAAGTTCCTTTTATGCGGGGCTTGCGGGTGGTCTGTTTGCCTACTACATGATAAGTATTACACCAGAGCCATTTAATCTATGGCTCTCTATAGAATTCATTGCAATTATCATTATCGGGGGCCTGGGAAGCATACCCGGTTCTGTTTTTGGCGCCATCTTCATCATTACCTTGAATGAAATACTCGGTCATGCTACAGAGTTTCTTATGAACATAGGTGCATCCATTGGGCTTGGCATCACAATAGCACCGCTTCGGGAGTTCGTATATGGATTGGCTATTATCCTGTTTATCATCTTTGAACCAAAGGGGCTGGCAGAGGTTTGGAGGATCGTCCGCTCAAGTTTTAGGCTCTGGCCATTTTCATATTAAATCCGGATCCACCGCGTTATGGAAAATAACACCCTGTTACAGATCAACAATATCAGCGTGGTTTATTCAGACGTAATCCAGATCCTCAAGGGTGTCTCCTTGGATGTTACAAGGAGCCAGATTGTATCACTGCTCGGGAGCAATGGTGCAGGTAAGACTACAACCTTAAAGGCGATTTCAGGACTCCTGAAGCCAGAGAATGGCAAGGTTACTGAGGGGACGATAAATTATAGGGGCCATAATATCCAGAATTCAGCACCAGAGGCCATTACGAGGCTGGGTATCATTCAGGTTTTGGAAGGAAGGCAGGCATTCAAATACCTCACCGTTGAGGAAAATCTGAGGGTTGGAACTGCTACAAGGTGGGGCAAGCCCTACAGGAAAGATCTGGAGCTCGTTTACCATTATTTCGCTCCCCTCGTTGCAAGAAAACATAGCCTTGCAGGTTACTGCAGCGGGGGGGAGTTGCAGATGCTGGTAATCGGAAGGGCATTAATGGCGCAGCCGCGGCTTTTGTTATTAGACGAACCTTCCCTGGGTCTGGCACCCTTGCTGGTAAAGGAGATCTTTGAGATAGTCAGAAGGATAAATGAGGAGCAATGCACAACCCTGATTTTAGTTGAGCAAAATGCTAATATGGCCCTGCAGATTGCCCACTTTGGATATGTAATGGAAAATGGAAGGATCGTCCTCAAGGGCGATGCAAAAGACCTGAGAGAAAATCCCGATGTCAAGGAATCTTATCTGGGAGTGGCGGCATCAGGCACAATCAAATCATATGGAGATGTTAAGGCCTACAAACGCAGGAAAAGGTGGCTTTAGGGCTTCGTCCTCATGAAGATACCCCTCCAAGAAGGAGAATATATAGCACGGCTTGCCAGATTAAAACTTACTGAAGATGAACTCCTGCTATTTACGAAACAGCTCAATACTGTCCTCGATTATATGGAAAAACTGAACAAGGTAGACACCAGTGGTATCAAGCCAACATCCCATGCTCTTCATATAAAAAATGCCTTGAGAGAGGATATTGTGGAAGGCTCTCTCAAAAAGGAAGAGGCAATGGGCAATGCCCCTCAAAAGGATGGGAATTTCTTCTTGGTGCCAAAGGTAATCTAAAGTGGAGCTCTTTGAACATACGATCTCTCAATTGCATGAACAACTGAAAAAGAGACAAATCTCATCCCTCGACATTACCGAATCATTATTAAAGAGGATTGATCAACTTGATGGCATATTACATACATATATCACCATTACTCCTGAAGGGGCCCGAAAACAAGCCAAGGAAGCAGATCAGAGAGTAGGCACGGGACAAATCAGTCCTCTGACAGGTATCCCTCTTGCAGTAAAAGATAACATCTCCATAGTGAACACTCCCACAACCTGCGGATCAAGGATACTTAAAAATTATATACCTCCTTATGATGCCACGGTTATTCAGATATTAAGAAAGGAAGGGGCAGTATTCTTAGGAAAGACTAATATGGACGAGTTCGCAATGGGCTCCTCCACTGAAAACTCCTTCATTGGACCCACGAGAAACCCCTGGAACAGGGATTATGTAGCCGGAGGTAGCAGCGGTGGATCAGCCACAGCTGTTACAGCCAGCCTCTGTATAGCTGCCCTTGGCTCTGATACAGGAGGCTCAATTCGTCAACCAGCATCCCATTGTGGTGTGGTAGGCCTTAAACCTACCTACGGCCTTGTCTCTCGCTTTGGCCTGGTAGCATTTGCCTCCTCTCTTGACCAGATAGGACCCATAACAAAGGATGTTAGAGACTGTGCCATGCTACTTCAAGCAATCTGTGGTTTTGATCAACACGACTCAACATCAATAAATACAAGTGTGCCCCATTATATGGCAAATCTAAACAAAGGGATAAAAGGCCTCAAGGTGGGCATTCCCAAAGAATATTTTATTGAGGGAACGGATAAAGAGGTAATTGAAACAGTTGAGAGCGCTATTGCAAGTCTTGGCTCTCAAGGGGCTGAATTAATCCATGTCTCCCTTCCGCACACCGAGTACGCAATTGCCACCTACTACATAATTGCCCCTTCAGAGGCAAGTTCCAATCTTGCCAGGTATGACGGGGTGAGGTACGGTCTTAGATCTGAAGATACTGATGACCTTGAATCCATGTACACAATGACCAGGGCACAGGGATTCGGCCCTGAGGTAATGAGGAGGATCATGCTGGGCACTTACGCCCTGTCTAAAGGTTATTATGATGCATTCTTTAAAAAGGCCTCACAGGTACGCACCCTTATGATAAACGATTTTAGACAGGCCTTTAGCAAATGTCATGTATTAGTCACCCCCGTCGCCCCTACCCCTGCCTTCAAAATAGGTGAAAAAATCGATGACCCTTTAACAATGTACCTGAGCGATATCTTCACTGTATCCCCAAGTCTGGCAGGCATTCCATGCATATCCGTCCCATATGGGATGAGCAGCAATGGTCTGCCTATTGGGGTCCAGATAATGGGCAATTATTTTGATGAACTGACCCTCATCCAAGCAGCCAATGTGCTGGAAAAGACATCAGATACCTCCCATCACAGGCCCCCTTTTTAAATGATCCCTCTCCTCTGCACGCCCAAGGGTGAAAAGATCGAAAAAGGAAATGGATTTTTTTCCTTGATAGTAATATAAAAAAAGGATAAATAGAACACACTCTTTGGCATGGTATCTGCTCACTAAAGAGAAGTGAGTCGGATTCCTTTTCCGGCCAGAGTAAAAAAGAACGACAAAGGGAGTATGTTTATGAACGAAATTAGTATGAAGCTTTTATTAGAGGCAGGAGTTCATTTTGGACATCAGACCAGAAAATGGAACCCTAAGATGAAACCCTACCTCTTCGGCGCCAGAAATGGGATCTATATTATAGACCTGCAAACTACAACTAAATTATTAAAAGATGCCCATAACTTTATCGCAAAGGCAGTATCCGAAGATGGGGCCGTCCTTTTCGTGGGCACAAAAAAACAGGCCCAGGATTCAATTGTGGAGGAGGCTGAGCGATGCGGTATGTTTCACGTTTGCAACAGATGGCTCGGCGGTACACTCACTAATTTTCAAACCATTAGAAAAAGCATCAATCGACTAAAAGAACTCGAAGAGATGAAAAGAGATGGAAGCTTCAGCCGCTATACAAAAAAAGAGGTGATGAGGATGGAAAAAGAGTTGGCAAAGTTAGAAAAAAGTCTGGGCGGCATTAAAGATATGGACGAGCTTCCATCTGCGCTCTTCATTGTGGATACAAAAAAGGAAAAAATCGCCGTAAACGAAGGCAAAAAATTGGGTATCCCCATAGTTGCCGTTGTGGATTCAAACGGGGATCCCGAAGATATTGATTACGTTATCCCAGGAAACGATGATGCCATAAGATCCATCAGGTTATTAACCTCCGTTATTGCTGATGCCTGTATTGAAGGACATAGGGAGAGAGAGGAAAAATTGCGGGCAGAGGAAGAGCTTGAGATTAAGAAGGAAGCCGAATTAGAGGAAATCACCCAAGAACTGAAACCAACCGAAGAGAAAATGGAAGGACCTGAAGTCATAGTAATACCTAAGAAACCTAAGGCCGCTAAATCCGCTGAGGTTGAAGGCCCGGAGGAAATTCAACCGGAAGAATAAAAAAGAAGGGGGCACCTTGAAGGTATCAACTCAATTGGTAAAAGAACTAAGAGAAAAGACTGGTGTGGGCGTAATGGATTGCAAGAATGTCATTGAGGAGGCAGCCGGAGATATTAACAAGGCTATTGAGATATTAAGAAAAAAGGGCATAGCAAAGTCCCAAAAAAGAGAAGGCAGGATTACTTCAGAGGGCCAAATTCACTCCTATGTGCACATGGGCGGAAAAATTGGTGTTCTTGTGGAGGTAAATTGCGAAACAGATTTCAGCGCCAAGACAGAAGATTTTACAAATTTTGCCAAAAATCTGGCTATGCACATAGCAGCAACAAACCCAATCGCGATCTCTTCTGAAGATCTACCTCCAGAGATAGTCAAAAAAGAGAAAGAGATATACAGGGCCCAAGCTATGAACTCAGGTAAAGGAGAAAAGGTAGCGGAAAGGATTGTCGAGGGAAGATTAAGGAAATTTTTCTCGGAGGTCTGTCTCCTGAATCAATCCTATGTAAAAGATCCGGATATCACTATTCAAGACCTCCTGAATGAACTGAAGGCCAAGACTGGTGAAAACATTATCGTAAAGAGATTTGTCAGGTTCCAGTTAGGTGAAGCTCACGAGAGCCGATAGTATATACAGCAACAATCATGGCAGCATCCCTTAGAGCCCCGCGTTTTAGTAAGATCTTATTGAAATTAAGCGGCGAATCCCTGATGGGGGAAAGGAACAGTGGCATAAATCTGCCGACCCTCAAGGATATTGCTGGTGAAATCCATTCGGCTCATAAGCTTGGGATACAGATAGCCATTGTAATGGGTGGTGGTAATATCTTCAGGGGAGTAGAATCCTCCCAATATAGTATTGGAAGAGTAACGGCTGATTATATGGGGATGCTGGCCACGGTTATAAACGCGCTTGCCTTGAGGGAAACCCTCAACGCAGCTTGTTCACCGGCAACTGTTATGACCGCCCTGGAAATAGACAGAGTGGTAGAACCATATGGAAGGGAAAGAGCGCTAAGACACTTAGATGAGGGAAGGATTGTAATCTTTGCAGGGGGCACCGGGAACCCTTACTTCACCACAGACACTGCAGCCACCTTAAGGGCTACTGAAATTAATGCTGAGGTTATTCTTAAGGCTACTCAGGTTGATGGCGTTTATGATCGGGATCCAGCAAAAGACCCAGCCGCCAAACTATTTAGGAAGATCAGCTATGAAAGGGTGTTAACAGAAAAACTCAGGATAATTGACCTGACTGCCATATCTATGGCTATGGAGCAGCAAATTCCCATTATTGTTTTTAATATAGGGAAAAGGGGGAATATAGAAAAGATTGTTTCTGGGTATAAAGTGGGAACCCTCGTAGCAGGAGAAGGCGATGAAAGATGAGATCTTATCGGAGACACGCCAAAAAATGGAAAAAACTGTTGAGTCCCTCAATCGAGAATTCAAGAAGATGAGAACTGGAAGGGCATCCACATCCATACTGGACGCGATAAAAGTTGAATGTTACGGAACCCAGATGCGCTTGAATCAGATAGCCTCTGTTAGCAGCCCGGAGAGCAGGCTCTTAACTATCCAGCCTTGGGATCAATCCATTATAGGGAACATTGAGAAAAGCATACTGAAATCAGAACTTGGACTCACTCCCATGAGTGATGGAAAATTGATTAGGATCTCTATACCCCCCCTGACAGAGGAGAGGAGAATAGAGCTTGCCAAGGTGGCCAAAAAAATGGCCGAGGAGAGCAAGATAATCATTAGAAACCACCGACGTGAGGCAAATGAGATGTTAAGAGAGTTAAAAAATGAAGGTGAAATATCAGAAGACGAGATGTATACATACCAGGATAAGGTACAAAAAATTACCGATGAATACATTGTAAAGACAGATGCAATCAGAAAAGAAAAAGAGAATGAGATACTCGAGTTTTGACGCTAACTATCTTTAGAGAATAATCGAGTTACCCCCTCACAATCTTACTCTAAGCCCCTCAAATGGAACAATTAAACCGAGATAAATTGCCCCGGCATGTCGCCATCATCATGGATGGTAATGGGCGATGGGCAAAGAAAAAAGGCCTTGACAGGATTGCAGGTCATCAAAAGGGCATAGAATCAGTAAGGGATGTTGTCAGAACAAGCCGGGAATTAGGCATAAAATGGCTTACTCTCTATGCCTTTAGCGAGGAAAACTGGAAAAGGCCTAAATACGAGGTACAGACCTTGATGGACCTCCTAAACCGCTTTCTTAAGAGTGAACTAAAGGAGATGCTCAATAAGGGGATTAAACTGGCATGTATTGGGCAAACAGAAAAACTTCCGCCAGAGGTCCAAAGAACCCTCTGGCACACAATAGAAAAAACTGCCCACAATAAAGAGATGACCCTAATCCTTGCCTTGAGCTATGGGGGAAGGCAGGAAATTGTCAGGGCGGTAGAAAATATGCTTAAAGACATCGAAAAAGGTCAACTAAGCGTTAAGCAGATTACAGAGGAGCGTTTATCTAGGTATCTTTATACCGCTGATGTGCCATATCCAGATCTACTCATAAGGACAAGTGGGGAATATAGGATAAGTAACTTTCTGCTATGGCAGATAGCTTACACAGAGATCTTTATTACCCCTACCCTCTGGCCAGACTTCCGCAGGGAAAGATACCTCGAGGCCCTTCTCGATTACCAGAAACGGGAAAGACGTTTCGGGTACACTGGGGAACAGATAATTCACCCAAAGCAATAGAAAAACACAGAATAAATGACAATACATATGAAGAGGGTAATAGCGGCCCTTGTTGGCATCCCTTTCTTAATTGGAGTCATTTATTTTGCCCCTTCCTGGGTGTTTACTATCCTGATCCTGTTTGCAGCGCTACGAGGTTTGAATGAATTTTACTCAATGATGAGACCCAAGGCAGCAGAAAAGACTGTCCTCTTTAATTACCTTTTAACCGCCTTGCTTTTTTGCTCCCTCTTAGTTAAGGGCACCTTCTACATATCGATACTTCCTCTCTTTGTTATCTTCCCTATTGTCTCCTTCATAGTGAGCTATCCAAAACATTACCCGAAAATTGGTGATATCGGACAGATAATTATGGGGCCTTTTTATATCTGCCTGCCTCTGGCCTTTCTTGTGATAATCGCAACGCTTCCTCAGGGCCAAATGTGGGTTTTTTTCATCTTAGCTGTTATCTTTGCTGGCGACACTTGTTCCTTCTATTGCGGAAGGCTTCTCGGAAAACATAAACTAACCCGAATAAGCCCTGGAAAAACCTGGGAAGGTGCCTTAGGGGGCTTAACGGCAAATGTGGTCAGTGCGGCTATCTTTGCTTGCCTCTTCTTTCCTTCTTTATCTATTGTATCTATTATGGTATTAGGTATAGCAATAGGGATCAGCGGACAGATTGGCGACTTAGCGGAGTCCATGCTGAAAAGAATGTCAAATGTAAAGGATAGTGGTAAGATTCTACCAGGGCATGGAGGTATACTAGACAGAATCGACAGTCTGCTTTTTGCAATCCCAGTTCTATACATATACTTATACTTAGCCCACTAGTGCAAAGAGGGAGCTATCTTGACTTGAAAAATATATGCCTCCTTGGCTCTACTGGTTATATAGGGGTTAATTCGCTCAAGGTTATTAAGGGCAGCCCACACAGATATCGGATTGTAGCGCTTGGCGCAGGAAAAAACATAGACCTCCTTTTAAGTCAGATACAGGAGTTTAAACCACGCTTTGCAGCAGTTATCAATCCTGATCTTGCCAAGAAGTTGAAAATCAGGCTAAACAGTAGGACAAACACGGAGATTTTATACGGAACGGAAGGCTATATCGAGATAGCTACTCTCTCGGATGTAGACATCACTATAGCAGCAATGACCGGATCCTCTGGACTACTTCCAACATTTTCAGCCGTAACTGTGGGCAAGGATGTTGCCTTAGCCAACAAAGAGATATTAGTAGTAGCAGGATCTTTGCTGATGAAGGAGTCAAAAAAAGGGGGTGGGAAGATATTCCCTATTGACAGCGAACACAGTGCAATTCAGCAATCTATCCAGGGACACAGGAGAGAGGATCTCAAACGCATTATCCTAACAGGATCTGGCGGGCCGTTCAAGGATTTCTCTCTAGAAAGACTATCCAAGGTTACCCCTGAGGAGGCATTAAAACATCCGAAATGGAGGATGGGTCGGAAAATAAGTATAGATTCAGCAACTATGCTGAATAAGGGGGTGGAGGCAATCGAGGCAAAATGGCTTTTCAATGTAGAGATGGATCAGATAGAGATCCTTCTCCATCCGCAAAGTATTATCCATTCTATGGTTGAATATATGGACGGCTCTATTATCGCACAGCTTGCCCGTCCAGACATGAGAATACCAATATCGTATGCCCTCTCTTATCCCAGGCATCTGAGGGGGGAGCTGCCATCATTAGATCTTTCAGACATAGGAAAATTGAGTTTTGAAAAACCCGATAAAAACAAATTCAGATGTCTGGACCTTTCCCTTGCTGCAGGTAAAATAGGTGAAAGCATGCCAGCTGTGTTAAACGGGGCCAATGAAGTAGCTGTTAACGCCTTCTTGGAGGGAAAGATAAGTTTTTTGGAGATCCCTCAACTTATCGAAGAAACCATGGAGAGGCACGAAACCTTCCCCCTAAATAGCATCGATCAAGCAATCGAGGCAGATCAATGGGCTCAATCAAGGGCAAAAGAGATTTTAGAAAGGATCGTCGGTAACTAGAACGCATGAGCACCGTTCTCTATTACATCATTCCCTTTATCATTGTCCTCGGTGTCTTGATCTCTTTCCACGAGTTCGGGCATTTTCTCCTAGCCAAATTGTTCAATGTTATGGTGCTTAAATTTTCCCTTGGCTTTGGCCCTAAGCTTATGGGAAAAAAGATAGGAGAAACCGAATACGTGATCTCAGCCTTTCCTCTAGGTGGCTACGTTAAGTTGTTGGGTGAAAACGATGATGAGGAAATAACTCCAGAAGAGGCCCATCGATCTTTTTCTACGCAGCCTGTAGTGAATAAGATTGCCATTGCAGCTGCCGGCCCTGTCTTTAATTTCCTCTTAGCCTTCCTTCTTTTTTGCGGCATTTACCTTCTAGCAGGCTACCCTATCATGACCGCCGAAGTTGGCCAAGTAAGACCCAATTCCCCTGCCCATAAAGCCGGAATACTGAAAGGTGATATTATCGAATATATTGAGGGCACAAAAATCAATAAATGGCATGATATAAAGGAATTCGTTGAAAAGAGCCCTGACAGGGGGCTAAAGATGGTAATCCTACGGGGTGATAAAAGGACTTCAACAGTTGTTTTTCCAGAAGAGGAGACTGTTAAAAACATCTTTGGCGAGGAGATTAGATCCCCATTAATAGGCATCGTGGCTAGTGGAAGCATAAAGACGGAACAATTAGGCCTCTTCCAGGCAATTAGGGAGGGGGGGGAAAAGACCTGGGAAGTGACAGCCTTAACTATCCTGACAATTGTAAAACTATTTCAGGGCATCATCCCCCTTAAGACACTTGGTGGGCCTATCATGATCGGGCAGCTAACAGGGGAAATAGCGAGGGAAAATTTAAGTTACCTTTTTCCCTTTATGGCTGTTATAAGTATCAATCTCGCCATCTTGAATCTCCTTCCAGTCCCAGTTCTAGATGGCGGTATGATCCTTTTCTTTCTGATAGAGATTGCAATAAGGAAACCCATCAGTATCAAGAAAAGGGAAATGGCCCAGAAGATAGGTTTTTTCTTTCTTATCCTATTAATGGCCATTGTCTTTTACAATGATCTGTTAAGAATAATCACCAAGTAAGTCTAAGAACTTGAATATCCTTTCCCTCAATACCTCAACAAAGCAGTACAGCTTGGCAGTAATGGAAGATGAAATCCTTTTAGGCGAATATATCCTTCCTTCAGGGTCAGGTCATTTTGCTGATCTGATGCCCTCCCTTGATGACTTACTCAGTAAGGTTGGCCTCGGACTTGAAAAACTGGACGGCTTAATCGTTGCCTTGGGCCCGGGAAGCTTTACCGGCATTAGAATAGGTTTGTCTGTTGTTAAAGGGCTGTCTCAATGCCTTAATATACCAATAATTGGTATTCCTACACTTTTCGCTATAGCCAGCCAGCTCCCTTACCTAAAGGAAGATATCTGCCCTCTTGTAACTTCACGGAAAGGAGACGTGTTTACCGCCCTCTTTAGGTGGAGTTCTAAGGACCATTTATCGAGGATTAAACAAGATACATGTCTCAGGATGAGCGACCTTAGTTCCATAATTGAAAAGGAGACAATCTTTATAGGAAACGACCTTCCTAATCAAGGTCCGATCTTAAGACAACAACTGGGGAGGAAGAAGTTATTAGCCCCTGCAAACCTCTGGAACCTTAGGGCCTCATCCGTAGGTATTCTGGGATTAAAGAGACTTAAGAAAGGGGACTCAGATAGTCTAAGCGAACTCGTCCCAATCTATGTCAGAGAAGCGGATATACGCTTACCTCATATGAAGTCCAGATGACAAAACCCAGATTCAAATCAGGTCCCGACCCCTTTGGATAGCGAAGCTTATCCGGCGGGGCATTCCCTACCAATGGAAAACCTCCTATTTGAACGCTTATAATGTCTGCTGTAACATTCCACATCAATTTGTGCTTTGGGATCTGACATGTGACACTCCCCTTGAGGGTTAGATATGTCATATTGACAAATAGTCAAATTTATACTAAACGCTAAGATCAAAAAGAGGATATCAATTTCACAGGGGCTTGACTAATTGTACCAAAAAAGGATACATAACAGACTACCGGTTGCCAGGGAAGGAATTCCTTTCATACTTACGGGGATAGGATTGACATCTATCCCTTTAATTCTTGACTGGAAAGTGGTAGCCATACTTTTCGCAGTGTTAACCTTGTTCACTATCTATTTTTTTCGAGATCCAGACAGAACCCCTGCACACGAGGAAAAGGCAGTTCTAACACCAGCAGATGGAAAGGTGATATCAATAGAGAAGCTAAATGGGGACAATCACTTCGAAGATACGGCAATAAAGATAAGTATCTTCATGTCTATCTTTAGCGCCCACATCAACAGGATCCCCATCAGGGGTAGAATTACCCAATTATATTATCACCCGGGCAAATTTTTTTCAGCCAATAGGGATAAGGCCTCTCTCCACAATGAGTATAATACGGTAACCTTAGAGACAGATAACAGGAAAAAGATTGTCTTGGTTCAGATCGCCGGTCTTATTGCCAGAAGGATTGTCTGTTGGGTTAAAAAGGGGGACTATGTAGAAGCCGGTCAGAGATTTGGTCTCATCAGGTTTGGCTCAAGGCTTGAAGTCTATCTTCCACCTGATAGCACACTCACGGTTACAAAAGGGGGAAAGGTCAAAGCTGGTCAAACGGTTATAGGATACCTTACGTAGAATGAAAACAAAAAATAGGTCAAAAAAGAGGAACAAGAAAGGAATATACATCCTTCCTAATCTATTTACCACCTGCAGCCTATTTGGTGGATTCTATGCCATTATTGCTGCTATCCAAGGCAGATACGATGCAGCAGCCATTGCCATCCTTATCTCTGCTATATTCGATGGATTAGATGGAAAAATTGCACGCTTTACCAATACAACCAGTCAATTTGGTGCCGAGTATGACTCTCTATCAGATCTGGTTGCCTTTGGCGTTGCTCCTGGATTACTGGCCTTTCAGTGGTCCCTGAAACCATTTGGAAGATTTGGGTGGCTAGCCGTCTTTTTATACATTATCTGCGGGGCCTTGAGGCTTGCCAGGTTCAATATTCAAAAAGGCAATCTCGAATCTCGCCACTTTAAGGGATTACCTATCCCCGGGGCAGCTATCTTCATCGCCACCTTTGTGCTTTTTACCAATTCTTTGGGTGGCCTCTCTGAAAACAAGTATACTATTATTTTGAGCACCATCTATCTGCTATCATTCCTTATGGTAAGTACAATCGACTACCTCAGCCCTAAAGAGCTCGAGCTTTTCAAACAAAAACCCTTCAATGTCCTGGTAGCCACCATCCTTCTCTTTATTGTCGTGGCTTATAAACCAGCCTTGATGTTGTTCGTTTTCTCTACCATGTATGTTATTTCAGGTCCTGCAATAACATTCTACCACCTTACTCGTAGGCATGCAAAGACAGCTAACCTTATAATCAATTCCTCTCCCGAGAAAACAGAAAAAGGTTTGAAAAACCAATCATGAAAATTTCTCTGATACTCAATAATTAACGAAAAAGGCTCACTGCTT
Organism: Deltaproteobacteria bacterium; assembly: GCA_020349945.1. Classification (GTDB taxonomy): domain Bacteria; phylum Desulfobacterota; class DSM-4660; order Desulfatiglandales; family B25-G16; genus JABXJZ01. Next base: position 302,272 of record CP070704.1, on the reverse strand, counting down.
ATATGGATTGGTGGGACATACGTCCACCGTGGCTGAAAGGTTATGATTTAAACAAACTGTAGAATTTCCGACACCTAATATTATGAGAATAACTGGCGGTATGGTCAAGGGGCTGCGACTGGCAAAGATTAAAGGGTCTAGTATCCGGCCTACCTCAGACACCGTGAGGGGTTCTATCTTCAATATCCTGGGTCAGACACTGGGTGGTCTTGCTATACTGGATCTATTTGCTGGCACAGGTAGTTTGGGGATCGAGTGCCTCAGCAGGGGGGCCAAAAAGGCTGTGTTCATAGATAAATCAAGGAGAGCTCTTGCCATAGTCAAAAAAAACCTTGCTATCTGTGGGTATGAGGGACTTTCAACCATTGCAAGAGAGGAATTGCCGAATGGTTTGGCGCGTATTCAGGATCTGGTATGTGCGCAATTCGATCTTGTTTTTATTGATCCTCCCTATGGAAAGGGATATATTGAGCCTACGCTTTATAAACTCACAGACGGGAATTTATTGGCTAAAGACAGCAGGGTAGTTGTGGAATCAACAACCAATGACAACAATCCATTCCCTTCTCAACTTCATACCCTTCAACTTAAATTAACCAGGTCTTATGGATCAACAGTGATAGGTTTTTACTCTCATCATGAGGAAACATAACATGGGGAAGATGGTGATTTATCCCGGGTCATTTGATCCTATAACCAACGGTCATCTCAGTATCTTAAGAAGGGCACTGACCATATTTGATTCTGTTACCATTGCCGTTGCCTCCAATCCTATCAAAAAGACCCTCTTCACGTTGCAGGAGAGGGTGGAGATGATCAGGGAATCAGTTAAAAACGACGATAATGTTTCTGTCGAGTCCTTTACTGGTTTGCTTGTTGATTATGTGGGGAGCAAAAAAACCAACATAATCTTAAGGGGATTAAGGGCCCTCTCAGACTTCGAATATGAATTTCAGTTATCATTAATGAACAGGAAGTTAAACAGGAACATTCAAACAATCTTCCTCATGACGGACTACAAATGGTTCTATACCAGTTCTACCATAATAAAAGAGGCGGCTAGCTTGGGGGGAGCTATTAATGGTCTTGTGCCTGAAATCGTCTGCACGAAACTCAAAGAAAGGTTTGGCTTCCAATAATAAACGAGAAAACTAAGGAGGAACGATACATGGCCCTAACTAAGGAAAACATTATAGATAGTATCTACAATCAGGTGGGTCTCAGCAAAAACCAATCGAGAAGGGTCGTGGAGAGTCTGTTAGGGCTCATCAAGCAGACCCTTGCAAGAGGAGAAAATTTGCTTGTCAGCGGCTTTGGAAAGTTTGCTGTCAAGGATAAAGCTGCTCGAAGGGGGAGAAACCCTCAAACCAAAGAAGACTTACAACTAAGAGCGAGGAGGGTCGTTGTTTTTAGGACCTCTGGTGTTCTCCGGAGAAAAATCAATCATGAGGGCTAAAGTGCTACGATAAAGGTGTCTGAAAATCCGAGATTTTCCAATCTCCTAACTATCTGATCTGCCTCAGTCAAATCTTTAGACCTGCAAACCCTGACCCGATAAAGCGTTTTTCCATTGTCTGGCTCATAAGTCGTTATCGTGACATTGCCAAAGATAGCCCTGAGGCGTTCTGCCAAGCGCCTGGCATTATCTTCATTCTCAAAGGCACCAACCTGTATAGTGAACCTTCCCTTATGAAAATCTATTGCCTCCACAAGTGGCTTAACGGTATTACCTGATGTGATCTTGCCGACCTCCTTTGATAGGGCAACCACGCGTACCCTTGTCACCCCAGGCCCAATCAATCCTATCTCCTGTGCACCAGCATAAGACAGGTCAATAATCCTCCCTTTAACAAAGGGGCCCCTATCGTTAATCCTGACCACAATCTCTCTTAGATTCGACAGATTTTCCACCTTTACATAGGTTCCAAAGGGTAAGGTTTTATGGGCAGCAGTCTTACCATACATATTGAAAATCTCGCCACTAGACGTTTTCCTCCGATGAAATTCCTGCCCATACCAGGAGGCCATACCTTCCTGAACAAACCCTTCACCCTTAGGAAGAGGATAATATAACACCCCATTCACCGAATATGGTTTGAGCCTTTCCGGTAATACCATATCAGGTTTTTCACGCCTAGGTACCCCCTTGTAGTTCACTGCGCAACCAAAAATAGTTACTACTATAAGGAGAAGAAAGATAAATCTCTTCATGAGCAACTTTTCCGGGGACTATTACTCAACTGCCTAGGGCAATGGATAAGGCAGTTGTTAGCCTCACTACGTCTTGACTTGACTGTCTTACCCTACTGGCCAAGAGCTCCCCTATTCTTCTCAAGATCTTAACCCCCATCTGGGGCCTCTTTTCTATCAGATCAAGCAAGTCTTCCCTTTCTATCTCTAAAAGGATGCAATCTGTGGTAGCCACTGCTGAGGCCGATCTATTTCCCCGATCAATCATAGCCATTTCTCCAAAAACAACATTGTCTTCTGCCTTAACCCTTGTCAAAATTTTTTCCCTTTCGGTGCTCTCCTCCCCCAGCTTCATGGTAAGGGTCTTTGAAACCTCGACACTGCCCTCAACAACGATATACATGCTGTCGCCCTCATGGCCTTCCTGCATGATAGTTTCACCCTTGGGAAACCTCCTCTCCTTGGTTATCCTTAAAATATGTGCCACCTCTTGTTCGTTGAGGTTGTTAAAAATGAACGTTTTCTTGATAATCTCCGCTGGACTCATCTCTGCCCTACAAATTTGTCAATAAAGGAGATTTCTCCAAGCTCTTGCCTGGCAATTACGACTGCCCTGTCATGTGCCACAACCGGCAAATCATCAGGGGGATTAATGATAAAATCTGCCCTCCCCTTTCTACCGAAAAAATCCTTGCCCGATTCTTCGAACTTCCTCTTTATGAACTCATCAATCGCTGTTACATCATCGGAGAGGATATCGTCTAATTGAATGCCTTTCCTTTCTCTGAGAAGGGCAATTAACAGACCATCCCATCTCTCCTTGAAATATTGACTGAGCTCCCCACATGGCCTTTCAACATATTTAGACGGGATTAGGACACCCCATAATTTGTTATCATCCTCGTTGTTAATAAGTGCCTTAATCATGCTAAGAAAACCCGGTGCTATTGATGCACCTGCAAGCAATGATCCGTGTGACTCTCCCCTGATAACTATCTCATCAACGTTAGCCCGTAGCAGATATTCCTTGTTTTCTTGATTTATCAGTTCAGCACATATCCTGACCTTGGCTGCCATCGACTTTATGGCCATGGCCCCAAAAATGGTTCTCTCATCGGCCTTCTCAAGTGAATGCCCATCGGAGATATCTGCCAGTATGATGGCCGCCTTGGCCCTAGAGATATTCGCCCTTGCTAAGACATCCTCCTTAACAAAATCTCCCCTCACAAGATGGATGCCTCTCTCCCCGTACTTGTACTGAATAGAGTCCACCTCATCTCTATCAAGCTCATTAACTAATACAATCGGGTACCTACCATTCTTATCACGGATCAATATCCCTTCTATAGCCTTTTCACCATTTTGATTCCATCCGCAGATAACAATCTGATCTCTGACCTTTAATGATTCCAAACCCTCCCCCCCTTTAATCTTCTTCTCAACAAATATAGAGGCGATTGTCGCCGTGAACAGGGACACCAGCACTACCCCGCTCAACATAAGGATCAGGCCTACGATCCTCCCCAGGGTAGAATGGGGAACAACGTCACCATAGCCGACTGTAGTAATCGTTACAAGGGCCCACCAAAATGAATCCAATATTCCTGATGTCCCTTTAGCCCTGTAATAGCCATCAAGGATATACAGGCCAGTAGCACCAAAAAAGATAATGGCAGTGGTGATACCCAGGATGGTAAAAACATTCCTTCTCTTCAGGGACCTATATCCCTTTCTAATATGTTTATTAACCTTATTCATAGAAGTGTTCCGCCGCAGGCGGATCAACCTACGCGAAGAATATATACCTGGTCAACAGTTCTTCCAGTTCGGGCTCCTCCTCTCCAGGAAGGCCTGGAGCCCTTCCTGAGCATCGGCCGTGGTCATCAATTCATTGAGATATATATCTTCAATAATCCTTAGCGAGGGTTCGAGGTCATCCATAAGGCCTCTCTTGATCGCCTTTTTGGTGACTCGTATAACCTCAGCACTGAGAGACAGATAGGGCCTTATGAATCTGTCAGTTTCCTTGGTCAAGTCACCTTCTGCAACTACCTTGTTTATGAGGCCCATATTTATCGCCTCCTGAGCAGAGACAATCCGGCCTGAGAAAATCAATTCCATAGCCGCCTTTCTTCCAAGTATCCTGGGCATAATCTGGACTGCAATAGGCGGCAGCACCCCCAGCTGGATCTCTGGCTGGCCAAATCTGGCTGTATCATCCGCAATTACCAGGTCACAGAAGATCGACAATTCGCACCCGCCACCCAGGCAGGATCCATGCACAGATGATACCGTAACTGCGCCTAACCTGTCCATCAACCGAAACATACCATGGAAGCTCTCAATCATCTTTGATACCAGATCACCCATATGTTCTGCCACCTCCACGCCGGATGAAAAACACTTCCCATGTGCATTAAGAAGAACTACCTTGAGATCCCTATTTTCAATCCAATCCGTGAGCGTATCGTTTATCTCACTCATCATCTCTATGTTGAAGATGTTCAGGGGGGGCCTATTCAGGGTAATCGTTCCGAGTCCCCCTCTAATGTGGGCATCAATATATTTCATCTTTTTTCCTTTATAAGGTACATATTGAGAAAGATAATTATGTTTATACTTAAAATTGCACGTTAGATCAACTGCCTTATCTCCGTACCCCTGTAAGCGGATTTAACCTCTGACCTTCAAAGAAAAGTCCAGAAGGAAACTTCTGGACTTTTCCTATATTCTCTTTGTTGTTTATTTTTCAGCTATTCCTTAGGCTTTCCAAGCACGGCCTCAAACATCTCCTCATCATAAGGATGACCCCTGGCAATCATCTGCCTCAACTTGATGACATCCACATTAGCAGTTCCAGTTAACCTCTTGGTATTGAAGGCACTCATTCCCATATCAAACTCACCGTATGCCTGGGCATTTGCTGCCCACCACATAATGGATTCCGCCTTGGTTCTCTCCCAGGCAGCCCTCTTCGTTGCCCTTATCATCTGATAGGACATGGCAACCTGCTGAGGCATGAGATTGGCAAAAGTCCAGGCCATATCCATGCATGTCTTATCCAGGAGTGACCTGTCACGAGGTAATCCCCTAAGCAGTGTCTTAGCTTCCTCTGCATCTTTGCCGGTCTTGAATTCGCCATATACAATCTCTCCATCCTCAACCCATTTATCGGTTATTACCGCGGGATTTCTAACAAACTCACCATCCTTTTTAAGCACAGGCACCACATTATGTACATAGTTCTTTCTCACCATCTTATAGGCACTCCATTGTTCACAGGACACAGCATTCCACATGGCATCCTGCATAGTCATCTCAATAGGCTTGAACTGGCATGCACCCCCCATAGCCGTTGAACCATGTAGTGGACCTACCTGGCCGAATGTGGCACAATCAGAGGCAATGGTGAGATCGCAGACCCCGCCAATCTCCTCTCCACCCCCGATGCTCATACCGTTGCAGCACCGTATAAAGGGCTTGGATGAAGTCCAGACCGTATCAAAGGCCCTCCAGTATACAGACATGTATTCCTGACAATCCAGGGGCCTCATAACGTAATACTCACTGTACTCAGGGACATTCCCTCCTGTACAGAATGCCCTGGTTCCCGCCCCGGTCAAAACCACACAAACAACACTTGGGTCATGGGAGGCCTTGTCAAAGGCAGCTGCAGTAGCATGGAGCATTTCAAGGGTATAAGAATTGTACTGTTTCTCGTTGTCGAGGGTAATCCAGGCAACATAAAGTTCAGGGACCTCTTTACCCTGCGGATCTAATAAGGGCCTCTTTTCTAAGGTAGTCCTGGGCGGCTCTGGTTTGTGTAGGTATTTTTCATCGTACATCTGATGGTCCAATTTTCTATCCTTTGGTGCCCGTGGTATCCAATCTAATGCCATAGTTATTCTCCTTGCTTATGGTTAACCTTTTATTTGTTTGACCTAAAAATCAGGGCTCAAAACTATTCTCCTTGCTGGGGAGCCCACCTTGTGTACCTCCTCAAATGTTTCTACAAGGGTACTCATCGGCCGTGTTTCCACGAATGGTTCTATGTCAATCTTCTTTTTCAAGACCATATCAAGTACTATAGGATAATATTCGGGCAAGCAGCCCCAGGTCCCCATAATTTCAGCATCAAAGGCCATGAGCCTGCCAATAGCATACTCTACCTTCTGGAGGCCATATCCTACGACAACCATGGTTCCTGTAAAAGATAGCAGTGAGAAGGCGATCTCCTGCCCAGTCTTCACGCCTGTTACCTCGAATATCTTCCAGCCATAATTCGGTAGACCATTCTCCCTTGAGATGGTTCTAAATTCCTTGACAACATCTCCAACCCCTTTATCAGCTGAACTGAGAACAAAATCAGCGCCATATGACAGGGCCCTTTTAAGTTTTTCAGGGTTTCTGGCAATGCCAATGACTGTCTTCGCACCGAGGGCCTTGGCCATCTGCCCCATATACTGACCGACACCACCTGTAATTCCTACTACAATAACATTATCTCCTGGGTGAAGATCTGCCCTCTTGGCAGCCTGGTAAGGTGTTGTGGCGGCATCAGCTACCACTGCCAGGTGGGATAAAGCAATCTCCCCCCTGTTTTTCACCTCACAGAGATCTATGCTCGGAACTGGGATATGGCTTGAAAAGCCACCATACAGACCAAGGCTATTACCCGGCATGAGCTGATTGAGGCATCTATTGCCCCTCCCTGTCTTACAGAGCATACACCTTCGGCAGGGCATAACAGCAGGGATAATTACCTCTTTACCTATCCAGTTTTCATCTCCAGCCACGACGGTGCCTGCAATCTCGTGACCTAAACTCAGAGGGGGTTTCGAAACAGTCAGGACGCCATCATAAAAGTACCCCAGGTCAGTGTGACAAACCCCACATCCTGCTATCTCCACCAAAACGTCACCAGGCTTTAATTCAGGCACAGGTATAGAAGCCAGCTCGAATCTGCCCGGAGTTATCTCTCCTGTTTCTTTGTTCCTTAATGTAGGTTGAACCATCTGCCATGTCTGGATCTTACCCGGTAATTCTGCCATCTCAATCCTCCCTGTTTTGTTGAGTCTGTCAGGCCTCCTGCGGTATTAGATCATTCCATAACCACCGTCAACACACAGGAGCTGACCGGTAATATAGCTGCTTTCGTCCGAGCCTAAAAACACAAACGCAGGAGAGATATCATCTGGCTGAGCAAACCGCTTTAGCAGTATCCTATTCATATAGATCTCTTTTAGCTTTTCATCTGTGCGTATTTTCTCGGTCATATCTGTAGCTACAATACCCAGGGAAATAACATTGATACATATAGAGAACCGCGCAAGTTCTCTCGCCGCTGATTTGGTGAAACTTATGAGCCCGCCCTTAGCAGCACTATAGTTTATCTGCCCTACGGTGCCCACAATGCCCGCCACTGAGGTTACATTAATGATCTTCCCCCTGTTTTGCTGGGCCATGTGTCTGGCGGCAAACTGGGTACAGAAAAAGGTGCCTTTCAGGTGCACGTCTAATACCTGATCCCACTGTTCTTCACTCATTTTTAGCAACATCGCCGGTCTACTAAATCCAGCATTATTGACAAGGATATCCAATCCACCAAACTGCTCAATCGTGGTTTGAACCAAGGCCTCAGCCTCAGCCGCTTTAGCCACATCAGCCCTAAAAGCAATGGCCCTGCCCCCCATTTCCTTGATTGCTGCAACCACTTCTCCAGCCGCATTCTTATTGGAGGCATAATTAACGACAATACTGGCGCCCTCCCTGGCATAGGCCAAAGCAACGGCCCTTCCAACCCCTCTACTGCTCCCCGTTATTACGGCTACCTTTCCTTTGAGTCTCACAGTTTTCTCCATGCAAGATCAAATAACCTATTCCCGATAGTTATTAAACTTTTCACTACTAAAAGAGAACGCGGCTATCCCCTCTCCCTTATCATCTCCCTGGCAATAATAATCCTCTGAATCTGATTGGCTCCCTCGAAAATCTGTGTTAGTTTCGCATCTCTAAAGAGCCTTTCCACAGGATAGTCCTTGGTGTAGCCATAGCCTCCGAGGATTTGAATAGCATCTGTGGTGATCTTCATAGCAATATCACTGCAAAAACACTTCGACATGGATGCTATTTTGGTATTCGGTTTGTTTCTATCGTGGCGTTTGGCAGCCTCTACCATAAGGCCCCTGCCCGCCTCTATCTGCATGGCCGCATCAGCCAGCATGAAACTTATGGCCTGGTGTCTAATCAAGGGCCTTCCAAATGTTTCCCTCTCACATGCATAATTGAAAGAGATATCCAGGGCTGCCTCTGCTATCCCCAGGGCAAGGGCAGCAATACTTGGCCTGGACATATCGAAATCCTTCATAGCAATAAGAAACCCCTCCCCTTCTTCCCCAATCCTATTGTCTTTGGGAACCCTGACATTCTCCAGAATTACCTCTGTGGTATTACTCCCCCTGAAACCAAGTTTATCCTCTGTTTTCCCAACAGATACGCCTTCCTGATCCCTCTCCACTACGAACAATGTCAATTCCTTTTCATCTGTCTTGGCTAAAACAGTATAGAGAGATGCGACCCCTCCATGTGTGGCAAAGCATTTACGCCCATCTAGGATATACTCACCATCTTTCCTTTGCGCCTTAGCCCTGATACCCGCCACATCAGAACCTGCATACGGTTCCGTTACCAGGTAACCTATGAGTTCTTCACCTTTTGCAAGCCGGGGCAAAAAGCGATCTTTCTGGTCCTGGTTTCCCGCTACTATTATCGGAAAACTTCCAACTGCCTGAATAATCAGCATCAATGCTGAAGAGGCACATGCCTTTGCTATCTCTTCAACACACAAGCATAACATAAGGGTCTTATCTTCTCCGAGTCCGCCATAAGACGGTGGAAGCAATATCTGAAGAAGACCCATCTCGCCAAAAAGGCGGGCAATATCCCATTGAAATGCGCCATTCCTATCAATCTCAGATGCCAAGGGGGCTATCCGCTCGTTTGTTGCCCTCCTTACATTCTCCATTATAATCCTTTGTTCCTCGTTAAGCTCGATCATAGTTAACCCCACCCGAAATTCTACAAGTAACTCAAATCGTGGTGCCGTCAGTGGCCATACCTTTATGTCACCAAGAGGCGCTCATTTAGCGCTTCAGATTATCCTTTATATATCTCACAATATCATCAGTGTAGGTGCCCGGACCAAAGATCTCGGCAATACCTATTTCCTTCAGAGAAGGTATATCCTCATCCGGGATGATACCCCCTCCAATAACCAGCACATCATTTACACCCTTTTCCCTTAACAGTTCCATTATCCTGGGAAAGAGAAAGTCATGAGCGCCAGACAGGATGCTTAATACAATGACATCCACATCCTCCTGGATGGCTGCCTCCACAATCTGTTCCGGACTTTGCCTTAAACCGGTGTAGATTACCTCCATTCCTGCATCCATCAATGCATTGGCAATGACCTTTATACCCCTATCATGGCCATCCAGCCCGGGTTTAGCAGCCAAAACCCTAATCCTTCTCTTGTCATCCATCTTGAATCAACCCCCAATAGTACTTACCGCCTGATATTCCCCAAAAACATCCCGTAATGCGTCACAGGTTTCTCCCAAGGTGGCGTAGGCCCTCACTGCATCCAAAATGAGGGGCATCAGGTTTTCATTCCCCTCCGCAGCCCTTCTTAACTCACTTAATATAGCCTTCACCCTTCCATTGTCTCGCTCTAATCTCAGAGCCTTTAACCTTTCCATCTGAGAAAGCCTAACAGTGGGATCCACCCTCAAAAGATCCTTTGCAGATTCCTCTTCTACCTGGAACCTGTTTACACCGACTACCACCCTCTCATCCTTTTCAATCTCCCTCTGGTAGCGGTAGGCGCTGTCCTGAATCTCCCTTTGGATAAAGCCTTTCTCAATAGCTGCCGCTGCCCCACCAAGCTCATCAATCTTATCAATGTAGTTCTGAGCCCTGTCAAGAATCTCTCTTGTCAACTCCTCAATGTAATAGGAGCCACCTAAGGGGTCTACGGTTTCAGTAGCGCCAGATTCATAGCCAATAAGCTGCTGGGTTCTCAGGGCGATCTGAACTGCCTCCTCACTCGGTAGACAGAAGGCCTCATCCATCGAGTTAGTATGGAGTGATTGTGTACCACCCAAGACCGCAGAAAGTGCCTGAAAGGCAACCCTTACGATATTATTCTTGGGCTGCTGCGCAGTTAGGGTGCAGCCAGCTGTCTGGGTATGAAACCTCATCATCATTGACCTTGAGTCCTTGGCCTTGAATCTCTCCTGCATAATCTTTGACCATAGCCTCCTTGCAGCCCTAAACTTAGCGATCTCCTCAAAGAAATCAAGATGGGCGTTAAAGAAGAAGGAGAGCCTTGGAGCAAACTCGTCTACATCCAGTCCGGCACTGATGGCTGCCTCCACATAGGCAATCCCATCGGCCAAAGTGAAGGCCACCTCCTGAACTGCCGTTGAACCTGCCTCCCTAATATGGTACCCGCTAATGCTGATGGTATTCCATTGAGGAACCTCCTGTGAACAGAATGAAAAAATGTCTGTGATAATCCTCATAGATGGCTGAGGAGGGAAGATATAGGTTCCCCGTGCAGAATACTCCTTGAGTACATCATTCTGAATAGTTCCCCGTAACTGCTTTGAGGATACACCCTGTCTTTCGGCCACGGCTATATACATGGCTAAAAGCACAGCGGCCGGGGCATTTATAGTCATTGAGGTACTCACCTTATCCAGTGGGATCTGGTCAAAGAGTATCTCCATATCCTTTAATGAATCAATCGCTACCCCAACCTTCCCCACCTCCCCTTGAGCCAGTGGGTGATCTGAATCATATCCTATCTGGGTAGGAAGATCAAAGGCCACTGATAGACCTGTCTGGCCCTGTTCTAAGAGGAACCTATATCGGCGATTCGTATCTTCGGCAGTTGCAAAACCGGCATACTGCCGCATAGTCCACAGTCTTCCCCTGTACATGGTAGGTTGAACCCCCCTTGTAAAGGGATACTCCCCGGGCAGGCCGAGCTCCCTCATATAATCAAAATCAGCTACATCTAAAGGTGTATATACTCTCTTTATTGGGATGCCCGATGTATTAATAAAATCCGCCTTTCTTTCGGGTCTCCTTGCTAGCTTCGGCTCCAGTTTGTCGGCCCACTCCCTGTATCCCTCTCCTATCTCTCCAATCTTCTTTCCATCAAACATCTCTTTCTAGCCCCCCTTCATCATCCTGCGAGTGCAATGAATACACCTGCAGCGACAACTGTACCGATAACACCTGCCACATTAGGACCCATGGCATGCATGAGCAAAAAATTCTTTGGGTCAGCCTTTGAACCCATCAGCTGGCTTACCCTGGCAGCCATAGGAACAGCAGATACACCAGCGGACCCAATGAGGGGATTTATCTTTTCCTTGGTAAAGAAGTTCATAAATTTTGCCAAAAGTATCCCAGCCGTTGTAGAAAATGCAAAGGCCACAATACCCATAATAAAAACAGAGATTACCTGCAGTTTTAGGAAATGCGCTGCAGACATGGTAGCACCAACACTAACACCCAGAACTATCGTAACGATATTCATAAGTTCATTGGCCGCTGCATCTGAAAGTCTCTTTACCACACCGCACTCCTTAAAGAGATTTCCCAGCATAAACATACCCATAAGGGGAGCAGAGGCTGGCACAATAAGACAGATAACCACGACCGTCACCAAGGGAAAGAGGATCTTCTCCCTCTTTGAAACTGGTCTCAACTGCTTCATGACGATCTTTCTTTCCTTCTCGGTGGTAAGGAGCCTCATGATAGGGGGCTGAATAATTGGAACAAGAGACATATACGAATAAGCTGCTATAGCTGTTGCCCCTAATAAATGGGGGGCAAGGTGGACTGTTGTGTAAATAGTTGTTGGCCCATCAGCACCGCCAATTATACCTATTGAACATGCCTCTGGCACGCTAAAACCAAGGAAGAGGGCCCCAAAAAAGGCAACATAAACACCGAATTGGGCCCCCGCACCTAAGAGGAGGGTCTTAGGATTGGCGATCATAGGCCCAAAATCTGTCATGGCGCCTAGGCCTAAAAAGATAAGCGGTGGGATCACCTCCCATTCTAATCCATAATGGTAAAATCTCCACAGCAATCCCTCTCCTTCCTCCATCAGAAATGTCAGGGGTAAGTTTACGATCAATATACCAAAACCGATGGGTACCAAAAGCAGAGGCTCGTAGCTTTTCCTTATAGCCAGGTAGATAAAGAAAAAGGCAATAAGCCACATGACAAGGTTACCTAAAGTCAGGTGTATAAAACCTGTAGCCAAGACCATATCCAGCATAGTACAACCTTGCTAATTACCCTTTTTTTCTAAAAGCTTTAATATCCTTCCAAATGCGTATATCGCCCCTATCAAGGCTGCAAGGGACCCAAAGACTGTGCTGAGGCCAAAGAGAAATATCTTTACAGCAAGCTCCCAATCGACCATGAGACGTTTTCCCTCACTATAGAAATCGGTTACGCCCTCAGATAAAATTGCCCTGCCGATGATCGGACAGGGCTCTTAATCCATGCTATCAAAAAGCCATATACCTATTCGATGACCACTAAGATATCATCGGCCCCAACTGAATCCCCTTTCTTACATCTTATCTCCTTAACCCTTCCTGATGTTGAAGCTACTAAAGGCATCTCCATCTTCATGGCCTCAAGAATAAGGAGTTCATCATCTTCATTAACCGTATCACCAACCTCGACCTTTACATCAATTATCTTGCCCGCCATGGGAGCCGTTACCTCACTCACTTTCATACCTCCTTCTCTGTTCGATAAACAAACATCTCCAGGCAAAATCATACCTCATAACACGAACTCCATCTGCCTGAAAATTGGTTTTCTATAATTTTATTTTGATACTTTGTCAAGGGCAAAGTAAGGAGAGACCCAACTCAGAAAGCTGATCTCTATCAACGCGCGAAGGCGCATCGGCTACAGCACAGGTTGCCCGCTGGGTCTTGGGAAAGGCAATTACATCCCTGAGAGATTCTGCGCCAACCATAATAGCTACAAGTCTGTCAAAACCAAGGGCGATACCCCCGTGGGGAGGTGCTCCGTACCTTAATGCCTCAAGGAAAAAACCAAACTTTTCCTTCACCTCTTCTTTTCCCAAGCCCAATATACGGAAGATTTGGTTTTGCAAGCCAATAGTATGTATCCTTACGCTACCTCCCCCGATCTCCTCACCATTAAGCACTAAATCATATGACCTTGCCCTGACTTGCTTTGGTCTTTCGGCAAGTAATGGTATGTCCTCTTCAAGAGGGGCCGTAAATGGATGGTGGACAGCTACATATCTTTTTTCATCCTCGTCATACTCCAGCAAGGGGAATCTTGTTACCCAGACAAATGAATATTCTCCATCTGTAACCAAATGGAGCCTCTTGCCTATCTCAATCCTTAGTTGACCTAATGCCTCATTAGCTACGTGGGCCATACCAGACACAAATATAATAAGATCTCCTTCCCTGGCTCCGAGTCTCTCCTCAACAGCACTTCTACTGTCTGGGCCCACAAATTTGGCCAATGGCGATTGCCACCCATCACGTCTGAGTTTGGCCCAGAACAATCCCTTGGCACCAGAATCACTCACCAGAGAGCTCAATTCATCCAGCTCCTTCCGGGAAAAGGAGGCTCCTTTCCTTATATTTACTGCCTTGACAACCCCTCCCTCCTCTATCACCTTTGTGAAGGCCCTAAAGGTTGAAGATCTCAGGAGATCAGATACATCTCTCAGTTCCATGCCAAATCTGATATCTGGCTTGTCCGAGCCATACAAATCCATTGCTTTCCCATATTCAATCCTTGGAAATGGCCTGGAAACAGGGTAACCCAGAATCTCGGAGAATATACCCACCATCATCCCCTCAACAACATCCATGACCCCATCCTCATCCACAAAGGACAGCTCAAGGTCAACCTGTGTAAATTCCGGTTGTCTATCGGCCCTGAGGTCTTCATCCCGGAAACACCTGACAATCTGAAAATATCGATCAAAGCCTGCCACCATCAAGAGCTGTTTAAACAATTGCGGGGATTGGGGCAGGGCATAAAACGATCCCTTCGTAATCCGACTTGGCACAAGGTAGTCCCGTGCCCCCTCGGGTGTACTCTTGGTTAAAAAAGGGGTCTCAACCTCCAAGAATCCCTCACTGTTCAGAAAGTTTCTTATACCGAGGGCTATCTTATGCCTCATAACAAGGTTATGAAAAAGAGCTGGCCTTCTCAGCTCTAGGTACCTATATTTCAGGCGCACATTCTCTGATGCATCAATCTTTCCATCAACCTGGAATGGCGGAACCTCCGTTTCATTCAGTATCTTCAATTCCCTTACCTTTATCTCAATGTCTCCTGTAGGTAGATCGGGATTTTCCTGGCCAGGGAGGCGTGCCGTGACCTCTCCCTTTACCGCTATAACCCACTCATTCCTGAGGATACCTGCCTTCTCATGACTGACCTTATCAAATTCCTCATCAAAGACAATCTGGGTCAAGCCGGACCTGTCCCTGAGGTCAATAAATATCAACTTCCCCAGATCCCTGCGTCTGTTGACCCATCCCAGTAGGGCGACTTCGCGACCAATGTCGTCTCTCCGCAAGCTGCCGCAATCATTCGTCCTTTTCCAATCTCCAATGGTATCTATATCCAACTTCATTCCCTCAATCTTATGAGTTCATCAACCACATGATCCAAGGGAAGTTCTCTTTGTTCCTTGCTAACCATATCCCTTAAGATACCCTTACCTTTGGTAAGCTCATCTTCCCCAACAATCAATACCTTCCTGGCTTTCAGTCGGTCTGCACGTCTCATCTGAGCCTTTAGCCCTAATGATCTGTATTCCATCTCGCAACTGAGGCCACCTTTTCTCAGCTCCTGTAGCCAGATAAATGATTTATCTTCCGCCTCTTTGCCCAGAGGTGCCAGAAAGATATCCGGTCCCTTTTCTCCCTGGGTAGGATGCTCCCCGGAAAGCTCAACAATCCTTTCCGTGCCTATGGCAAACCCTATTGCAGGGTTGTCTGGCCCCCCGAGCTCTTTGATCAGGCCGTCATACCTGCCACCACCCACTATAGCATTCTGGGCCCCCAACTCTTGAGTCTGCACCTCAAAGGTAGTCCTTGTATAATAATCAAGGCCCCTCATTAAATGAGGATTGACTACAAAGTCTATATCCAGTCCCTTAAGATATAACGTAAGAGTTTCAAAATGATCAGTGCAATTATCACACAAAAAATCCGGCATGGACGGGGCATCTTTTACTGCCTCATGACAGGTCTCCACCTTGCAGTCAAAGACCCTTAACGGATTTGTCTCCATCCTCCTTTGGCAGTCAGGGCAGAGGTGCGCAAAATATCCCTTAAGGTAATCCTTAAGTTCAGCCCGGAATGGCCCCCTACATCTTGGACAACCCAGGGAGTTGATATTTAAAATAAGGTCGCGGAGCCCGAGGCAGGAAAAAAACCACATGACCATGAATATCAGCTCGCTATCCGATTTAGGGCCAGGGTCACCGATAATCTCAGCATTAATCTGGTGAAATTGCCTGCTTCTGCCTTTCTGGGGTCTTTCATATCTGAACATTGGCCCTATGGTAAATAGCTTCTGTACCGGATACACCTCATAGAGTTTGTGCTCTATATAGGCCCTCAGCACTGACGCTGTAGCCTCGGGTCTCATGGCTACATAGGTACCCTTCCTATCCTGGAAGGTATACATCTCCTTGGAAACGATATCCGTGTCCTGGCCTATCCCCCGAGCAAAAAGTTCTGCTTTTTCTATCACTGGGACCCTAATCTCCTGAAATCCAAACAATCCGAATATCCGCTTCGCCTCCGATTCAGCCCTATTCCAGGTTCCTACCTGATGAGGAAGTATATCCTTAAAACCTCTTACTGCCTTATATTGCAAGAGAGTCTCCCTTCCTAGTTAATCTATAAAAACAACTTCTCCTTCTAACAGAGCCCTTTCCTTCAGTCAATATTTTTAGATTACGTGTCCCTGTCCTTCTTGCGGCAATCGAGTAACCATGGCCACCCCCGCAGGAGCTCTAAACAGCTAATCCGGTAAGTTCATAGGAGCAACTAAGCCTTGCTTTGGATATTAGGACCCGATAGTAATACTGCCTTCCATGAACTTAACAGCTCGGCCAGATATGATAACCCTATGACCACAGTCCCTGCAGAACAATTCTCCGCCTCGTTGTGACGCCTGGTGGGCATGCAATTCTTTCTTATTCAGCTTATTGGCCCAATATGGCGCTAAGGCACAATGAGAAGATCCCGTAACAGGGTCCTCATCTACTCCCAATTTTGGTGCAAAAAAGCGCGATACAAAATCTACCCTCTTTCCTTGAGCGGTTACAATCACTCCTCGCAAACCTAGCTTCCTGAGAATTCCCATATCCGGATTTAGTTCAATGACCTCATTCTCACTTGAAAATACAGCTAGATAGTCTTCTGAACACAATACCTCTAACGGCTCCTTTCCAAGACCATCAAGCAACTCCTTGGGCGCTTCGCATGGTACAGGTGGCTGTGATGGAAAGTCCATGGAGAGCAAACCTCTTTCTCGAACAACCGTGAGCTTTCCGCTCCTTGAACGAAAGGTAACTTGACTCCGCGATGTATCACCGTAGCTGAAAATCACAAAGGCTGCAGCCAAGGTTGCATGCCCACAGAGATCAACCTCGGCAACAGGAGTAAACCAACGAATATGGTAGCCATCTTCCTCGGGAACGAAAAAGGCAGTTTCAGAAAGGTTATTCTCCTGGGCAATTGCCTGCATCACTGAATCCTCTAACCATTCTTCAAGTGGGCATACAGCAGCAGGATTGCCCGCAAAAACTCGGTTTGCAAATGCGTCAATGTGGTAAATAGGGATCTTCATTTTCTACCAAACACCTCATCTTCGATCCAATTGCGGCTTGCCCTCGATTCCTTATTGCGGTATGCTCAGGGCTTCTCCCAACAATCACCCCTATACCTCACAGAAGTGTTTTGCCTTATAGGCCTCCAGGAGTTGAGTAACTTCCTCTTTACACTCCCCACATCCGGTTCCCACCTTTGACATCTCCTGGAGGTCATAGAAGGTCCTCGCACCATCAAGCACGGCATGTTCAATTTCCTGATCAGTTATGTTCATACATTTACACACTATCCGCTCTTCTTCTCTCTGAACCTTATCTTCCATGCCGTTGCGCATATAATAATCGTTTATGGCAATGCGCAGTGCCTTATCGCCCAATACAGAACAGTGCACCTTGTGCTCTGGCAAACCACCAAGCTCCCTGTTTATATCCTTAGCAGAAAGATTATATGCGTCATCGAGCTTCATCCCCTTTACCATCTCAGAAAGGACAGATGTGCTGGCGATTGCACTTGCACAGCCAAAGGTCTTCCACTTACAGTCAGTAATAATCCCCTTCTCCTTATCGACCTTGATGGCAACTATCATCTCGTCGCCACATTTTACGTTTCCCGTAACACCTTTCCCGTCTTCCTGATAGCTCTCTTCATCCGTGAGGATGTTCTTGGGGTTCATAAAATGTTCTTTAACGGCATCTGTATATGCCCAGTTAGTTTCAGTCATTGCTGCCTCCTTTTATACGCTGTCGACATATCCCTGATCTTTCCTATAACCCGAGGGAGTGTATCGATCATATACTCCACCTCCTCCATCGTGTTCTCGCGGCCCAAACTGATACGTATTGAACCGTGGGCACATTCTGCCGGCAGTCCTGTCGCCAGAATCACGTGCGAGGGATCAAGCGAACCCGATGCGCACGCAGAACCAGTTGAAACAGCAATCCCTTCCAGATCAAGGTACAATATGATCGCCTCTCCCTCTGCGCCGTCAAAGGACACATTTAACGTACCCGGAAGACAATCCGTGGGGTGCCCGATAAACTGCACATCAGGGATATTTTCCTCTATGCCTCTTTTAAGTGCTGCCTTCAACGCAAGCAGACGCTTTTCCTCAGCCTCCATCTCTTGGGAGCGCACCTCGATAGCTTTTCCAAGACCGACTATCCCGAGGGTATTTTCCGTTCCTGCACGCCTGCCCCTCTCCTGGTGTCCGCCACGAATCAAGGGGCAAAAAGGAACCCCCTTCCTTACATATAATGCGGCGA
The DNA here is from genome assembly GCA_020349945.1 of Deltaproteobacteria bacterium. GTDB lineage: Bacteria > Desulfobacterota > DSM-4660 > Desulfatiglandales > B25-G16 > JABXJZ01. The sequence goes on along the minus strand of CP070704.1, from coordinate 283,878 downwards.
TCCCTTTGGGCCCATAGAGTTTGTGGCCGGAAAGCGTCAGGTAATCAACATTCAGCTCCTCTACATTTACCGGTATTTTACCAACCGCCTGAACCGCATCCGTGTGAAACAATGCTCCGCGCTCACGCACAACCTCGGCTATCGTCCTAATATCCTGGATGGTGCCGATTTCATTATTTGCCATCATCACCGACACCAGCCCTGTTCTCTCCGTAACCAAATGCTTTAACTGCTCAATGTCGATTTTTCCGTACTGATCCACGTCAAGGTATAGAACGTTCACACCCTGCTCGTGAAGGCATCTTGATGTTTCCAGAACACAGGGGTGTTCTATGGTGGTGGTGATAATTTCAGCAATGCCGTTCGGATTAGACTCACACCCCTTTGTCTGGCAGGTAAGAACGGATAATACGGTGTTATTTGCCTCTGATCCGCTCCCTGCAAACATCACCTCGTCTGGCGATGCACCAATGAATGAGGCGACCTTTTCCCGTACCTCTTCAGTAAGTTGTCTTGCTCTTCTGCCTGGGGCATGAAGGCTTGACGGATTGCCAAATATTCCCATGGCATCTATCATCGCCTTCTTTACTTCTGGATGAAGAGGCGTCGTCGCATTATTGTCCATATAAATCTCTTTTCCTGGCATTATCCCCTCCTCAATTCACTGTGCAGTCCTTGGTTATTCCCTTGTGACTTCTCACCATGCATCAGATAATGGTACATAGATAACCACTAGCATAATGTAATACCTAAATTGACCAATTCAATTCCTCGGCCCGGAGATAATTGTGAGGATCTACCCAATAGGTTGGGAAGCCGATTTACATTAAGCCCTTTTTGTGCTTAATGAATCTTCGGCCCAACTCAATGCAGCAGCAACGTTTGGAAACCCGATGGTACTAGTGAGAAGCATAACGGCGTGATATATCTCTTCCGGCGTTGCACCTGCTTCAAGGGCCCTTCTCACATGGCTATGTACAGCACCTTCAGATCGCAAAGTTGCTCCTGCTGCCAGCTGGACTAGATGAGCGGTCTTTTCATCTAAAGGCCCTAGTTCCCGGACAACCTTACCGAGCTCCTCGACGGCGTTAATGAATCTCCCATGCCTTTTCTTCATGAAAAGAAACCACTTCGGAAGTTTTTCCTTTGGCATAGCACCCTCCTTTACAATAAGACAAAGCTTGTTTTGATCCTCCCTGTGAACACCTTAAACTTATAAGGTAGAACCGATCTTTATCGTGACCTGCCAGTACGATACCATCCCCTCTTCGATATAACCTCGGCTTTCAAGCAGTTCAAACCACCGCATGTTTGGAACGGTTTTCGAAGCTCTAGCGATCGCGTTCTGAATGGCATCTTCAATGCTCTTTTTAGAAGAACCTGTCAGTTCAGTCGATGTATAGATATGTTCGTCCATTTTATCCCTCCTTTTATGTAAATTGCTGAGCAAACCCTTTCTACCATCACTGCGAAGAACTATTCACTCAATCTCAGTCAAGCATAATCGTCTCCCCATGTTTGAGAACAAGAAACTCATGCTCAGGAAGCCCCTTTTCTTTTCTTGCCTTCTCAAGCCTCTGAGGAGGCTCGTCAAGGGGTTCGTCGGTGAGTATGAAGGTGCCCCAGTGGATGGCCACGGACTTTTTGGAGCCTATATCCAGGTGCACCTGCACGGCCTCTTCAGGAGAGAGATGATAATAACGCATAAACCATCTTGGCTCATAGGCCCCTATGGGTATAGCCGATAAATCAAAAGGCCCCAGCTTTTGACCAATTTCCTTAAAGAGGGGTGTATAGCCAGAATCCCCACAAAAGAAAAAGCGAAAATCAAGTGACTGGATGACCCAGCCTGCCCACAGGGTTTTGTTTTGGGCAAACAAGTGTCTTTTGCTCCAATGGTGAACCGGAACGGCAATAATCTTCAGATCCTTCCCATCATATTGGTCCCACCAGTCCAACTCAACAACCTGACTGATACCAAGGCGCTTAAACGAGTCCTTAAACCCCACTGGTACGAAAAAGGTGGTATCCTGGCCTCCTTGGCGCTCATAAAGTTTCACTACGGTCTCTTTGTCTAGAGAGTCGTAGTGGTCATGGGAAACAATGACTATATCGATAGGCGGTACGTCATTGAGTGCTAATCCTGGTGCTATGAGCCTTTTGGGCCCTATCCATTGTAAGGGGGAGGCACGCTTGGAGAAATGAGGATCTGTAAGAATATTTTTCCCATCTAGCTGCAGCAAAACAGTGGCATGGCCAATCCACGTCAAGGTGATCTTTTCACGATTAAATCTCAAAAATGGAGGATCATTTTTAGCTAAAGGAAAACCATAGTCTTCAGGGCTCGGAGTTTTCTTCCAGAGCCGATTCCAGCGCCATCTTAAGAAGTCAAAAAAACCTGGCTCTTCGTAAGCATAAATATTCTTAAAGCCATCCTTTGTGTGATGTGATTTATCTGGGTGGGGTGATTTGGCAGCACAAGTCACTGAGAACAAACAAGCAATGCTCACTGCACAAAGACTGCGCATCTGAAACCGCAGGATAACATCGAGCATGAGAGGCTTCCTTTAAATCTTTATCCTTGACAAATCCCTAGATGAGGTGTTGCCAAGATTAAGGCTCCGACCCCTTTCTCACAACAAGTGAATACAACGAACCAATTCTCCTCCATAATCATTTTCACGGCAGATAACAGATTTGTACCGGTTTTGAAAAACCTGACCGCGACGCCTATCCTAGCGGATAAAACTAACTGCGTATCCAGAGCGATCTCCTCATCAGGACAGTTTCCGTACAAATGGAACGGGATTTCCAGTTCTATCTTATTGCAGTCAATCTTCCATCTGGGCTAGCAGGATTTAAACTCCCCCTACTCGCGGCGAGCTCAGCAAGGATGGAATAGAAAGTGGAATAGGTGTTGTTGATATTCTGTCCATAGCGCTTGAACCAGAAGTAGCCATCGCCTTGCTGCTTTACAATGAAGCTATTGCTGAGCACACAATAGGTTTTCTCTTGATCTAATTGCACCCATTGTCCATTCTCATCAAGAACCTGGATCTGCTTCACACGTTCTCCCGGAATGTCAACAGTCCACTGGCCGGCATCATTCTGGCTAATCTTCTGAGCAGTTTCTTTGAGATCAATAGTATACCGGAGTCCTGATGGGTGTAAAAAACCTCCTCTGCCAAAGCTAGCTGCGCTTCGCTCCAGAATATCTTTGATGTACTGTCCTTTGATGTCCACTGTGTAAGCGTAGTTACTGAACTCATCGATTTCTCGAAGCATGACGTCTGTGACGGGGCCTGGCTGATAGATCCTGTTTCCCCTGAACGCGCCGGCATTATTAAGTACAATATCCACGTGAAACTTCTCCCGCATAAGGTCATTGACAAGGTCGGCGACAACGGATTCACCGTATCGGAGAGCATAATCCGTCATATTCCACTCGACTTCAGTATGGCCAAGCACAATCGCCTTGGGAAGGGATTTTTGGTATTGTGCGAGAAACGCGTCTACATTGGCATCAGGAACCACGTCACTCGTTACAGGGATAAGCTGATACTGCACCTTATCGCCGTCTACTCTGCCATTGGAATCTACCACGAGATCAAGCCGCACCAAGAACGAGCCCTTTTCTCCCCCATTGACAATAACCGCTTTGCCGACTCTGACTGGGTTTGGAAGATACTCATGCGAATGTCCTCCAAAGATAACGTCAATCTCAGGTACGGCCTCTACGATTTCATAATCCCTTTGATATCCAAGATGGGTCAGCGCCACTACGATCTCCGCTCCTCGCTTACGCAGTTCCTTGGCTGCCCAGCGAGCCGTTTCCAGATTACCGCGGGCTAGCTTCACCTCCTTGCCGCTGGTGACAAAGGGAAAGTCCTCGGTCATCAGCGAGAAAAACCCCACCTTTAGACCTTCATAGTCGCGGACTAGCCATGGTTGGCAAAGACCATCCAGTGGGGTATTTTTCACGCTTAGATCAGAGCAAATACACTGAAAACCCGCATGTTTCAGGGCATCAGAGAGGGCTTGTGGACCCTTATCAAATTCGTGATTGCCAAAGGCATATATATCGTAACCTGCCTCCGAGAGAAGATGAAAAATAGCCCTACCTTTGTACGTATGAAAATACCTGTTCATAAGGTCATCGCCGGTAGAGACAACTGCAACCTTCCCCGGCTTCTCAACCTTGACGTTTGCGACCAGGGAGGCAATACGCGAAATGCCGCCCACTAGGTGTCCCTCCTTTGTCCCGTCACCGTCTAAATCCAGTTGCCTCACCGTCGGTTCAAGCTGCCCTTGCAGATCAGCTGTTCCAAGAATAGTAAGCTCCCGTGATGTGTTGTTTATATGGGTAGTGGCACAGGAGACCACAAGCAATGACAAGAACAGTAGGGAAAACATCGTGGAGCGGTTTCGAAATCTCGCCTTCATTTTGTCCCCCTCTTGGAGTAACAAGCGACGCCGAGGCCCTCCGCAGAGCGCCCTTTATGCTATCAAAATATGGTTTCCTTTCCTTACAATCAGCCCTTCCTTTTCCAGCTGCTTGAGATTTTGCCTCACCGCCTCTGGGGGAAAAGAAATCCTTTTGACCAATACGCCCTCGGAAACCCTGTGTTCCCTCACCAGCGCCTGAAGAATCATACCTCTAATCTGCCTGTTGGAGCCCTTGAACGGGGATTGTCTCTGATAGTGGGCACTTCTCCTGCTGGGGTTGCCATGCCTCTTCTTCAACGCTACCCCATAGTCCATCAGCGCATAATACCATATCCGTGGATTTTCGGGATCAACCGTTTGCGCTATGAGCGGAAGGATCTTGCTGTCCTTTACATCACCGCTGTTCCTGAAAAAATGGTAAATAAAAACGCTCCGTATATTGGTTTCTACGAATATAGTCGGTTCATTAAAGGCAAAGGCAC
>CP070704.1:248770-278850 GCA_020349945.1 Deltaproteobacteria bacterium | reverse complement strand
CAGAAACCTCAATAGTAAAGGTTGATATCCCCTTTTTATCAATGGTTGTCTGGACATCTGCATCTACAATGTTGGCCTCGCACTGGGTAAATATTGCACTTATATTGGCCAGCATGCCCTTTTTGGAGATATTGGTAACCCTCAATCGTGCTAGATAACTCACGTCTTCAGAACGGTCCCATGCTACCTCTATCAGTCTATAGGGGTCAGCATCTCTAATAAACCGGCAGCCCTTTGCATGAATGGTGACCCCCCTTCCCCTGGTAATAAAACCGATGGCTGCTTCCCCTGGCAGCGGGTGACAACACTTTCCATAATGAATGAGCATATCACTCATCCCTTTAACCTTAATCCCGGTGTCAGCCTTTTTTCTTCTTATCCTGTGAACTATCTTCTGGACAAGGCCCGCAGACTTGTCCTCTTTTATCTCCAGGTGGGGGACAAGCCGGTTCAAAACCTGCTTTGCCGAGATCTTGCCGTAGCCGATATTGGCCAAAAGATCGTCCACGCTCTTGAGCGAGAATCTCTGGACCACATCCGAAAGTTGTTCGCTTCTGAACTGCCTGTATAGATGAGGGTTAACTTTTTTAAGCTCCTTTTCCAGGATATCCCTTCCAATGGCTATACTGTCCTTGCTCTCTTCTTTTTTTATCCACTGCCTGATCCTGGTTCTGGCCGTGGATGTCTTTACAAAGTTCAACCAATCCTTACTGGGTTTATGATTTTTGGAGGTGATAATCTGGATGATATCCCCGTTTCTAAGCCGGTAGCTCAAGGGGACTATCCTTTCGTTGACCTTGGCGCCTATACAGGTATTCCCAACCTCTGAATGGATGCTGTAGGCAAAGTCTACCGGGGTTGCGCCCTTGGGAAGTGCCTTGACCTGGCCCTTAGGCGTAAACACATAGACCTCGCCACTAAAAAGATCGAGCCTGACTGTTTCCAAGAATTCCTTTGGGTCAGTCAGGCTTTTCTGCCATTCTAACAACTGCCTCATCCATGCGTATTGATTGTGCATCTCCTTGTCCGATTCATATCCCTCTTTATACCCCCAGTGAGCGGCGATTCCCTCTTCGGCGATCCTGTCCATATCCCATGTTCTTATCTGTATCTCCATCCTCTCGCCCAGAGAGGTGATAACTGTGGTGTGTAAAGACTGATACATATTGGCCTTCGGTAGAGAGATATAGTCCTTAAAACGGCCTGGCACCGGTTTCCACATGGAATGGATGAGGCCTAAAACCTCATAGCACTCCTTTACAGAATTCACTATGATCCGAAAGGCCATGATATCATAGACCTGATCCATATCCAGATCCTGTTCCATCATCTTTTGATAGATACTAAAAAAATGCTTATGCCTTCCCCTTATCGTGGCCTTTATGGTGGCCTCACGTAGTCTCTTGGATAGGATCTCCTTTATCTCCCTGATAAATTTTTCCTGTGCCTCCCGCCTCTGGGCAATCCCCAACCGTATGTCGTCATAGATTTTTGGCTCAAGATAAAAAAGGGAGAGATCCTCCAAGGTTGATTTGAGCCAGTAGATGCCGATCCTTCCAGCAAGAGGTGCATAGATATCAAGGGTTTCCTTTGCAATTAATTCCTGGTTTTCAGGGGGTTGAAAACCGAGGGTCTGCATATTATGCAGTCGATCTGCCAATTTAACCAGAAGGACCCTGATATCAGTAGCCATGGCAAGAATCATCTTTCTTATATTCTCTGCCTGCTGCTCCTCTTTGCTCAGGAACTGTATCTTACTGATCTTGGTAACACCATCTACTATAGTTGCCACCTCCTTGCCGAAGAGATATTCAATGTCTGGTAGTTTCGCTAAGGTATCCTCATCCGTATCATGGAGAAGGCCAGAGGCAACGCTCACTTCGTCCATCTTCATCTTGGTGAGGATTCCAGCAACTTCCAAGGGGTGGGAAAGATATGGCTCCCCGGATAAACGGACCTGTTCCCTATGAACCTTGGCTGAGTAAACATATGCCTTTTCAATGAGGCCTATATCCGCGGCAGGATGGTAAGAAAGGATCTTTGATGTGATGTCATTTAAGCGAATCATAGAGGCCCTGGACAACCTCCTTTATGGCGTGGGAGGCCTTGTTCACAGGTATGAGCCTGAGATCTTCCTGAGAGCGTAACTTGATCTCAACCGTATCCTTCTTGAGTGTTCTCAGGCTGACCGTAACCCTCACCGGTATGCCCAGAAGATCAGCGTCTTTGAACTTGAAGCCTGGTCTTTCATCCCTGTCATCAAGAAAGACTGCCATGCCCAGATCACTCAAATGTTGGTATAAATCTTCAGTCACTTTTCTCACCTGGGCTTCATGGAGTTCAAGGGGCAGGATCGTTACCTCAAAGGGGGAAATAGACACGGGAAAGATGATACCATTCTCATCGTGGGCCTGCTCTATAGCCGCTGCCACAACCCTCTCAATACCGATGCCATAACATCCCATAATAAGGGGAGCTTCCTGACCATTCCTGTCCAGAAAATTGGCCTTCAGGGCCTTACTGTATTTTGTCCCCAATTTGAAGATATGGCCAACCTCTATTCCCTTGCCAAACCTGAGCTTCTCTCCACACCTGGGGCATGGATCAGAGGCGGTTATCATCCTCAGGTCTGCATATTTGTCCACCTGAAAATCCCTTCCTTCATTGACATTGAGGATGTGCTTATCCTCCTTGTTTGCCCCCATTACCATATTTTTCATCCCCTTCAGGGCGAAGTCAGCCACTTTTCTCACTTCTAGGCCAATGGCCCCTGCGAAGCCCATCGGGGCACCCGTTACATCGAATACAGTTTCCGGATCTGCCATAGCAAGCTCTTGAAGGTTAAGGAGGTTCTTTAGTTTGGTTTCATTCAATTCGTGATCACCCCTTACTAAGGCGGCTATTGGTCCGTGTTCGGTTTGGTAGATGAGGGTCTTGACCAGTTTTTCGGGTCTCACGGACAAGAATTTCGTTACCTCATCTACGGTCTTTATTTCCGGTGTATCGACAATGTGTAGTTCTTTTTCCCTCTCGGTATAGGTAGGATCATCCTGGCCTGTTCCTACCTCCGCCTTTTCCAAGTTGGAGGCATAGGTACAATTGTGACAGCTTACAATATCGTCCTCACCACTATCTGATAGGACCATGAATTCATGGGAAAAGCTGCCACCTATGGGTCCTGAGTCCGCCTCGACTGCCCTGAATTTCAGCCCACACCTTCTAAAGATAGCCTCGTATGCCGCGTACATGCTCTCATAACTCCGTTGTGCTCCGTGTTCATCGATATCAAAGCTATAGGCATCTTTCATAATAAATTCCCGGGCCCTCATGACTCCAAATCTCGGCCTGATCTCATCCCTGAACTTTGTCTGGATCTGATACAGGGTAATGGGCAGTTGTTTGTATGAATGAATTTCCCTCCGGGCCAGGTCGGTTATTACCTCCTCGTGGGTTGGGCCCAAACATGATTCCCTGTTGTGTCGATCCCTGAATCGTAAGAGTTCTGGTCCATAATAATCCCATCGACCGCTTTCCATCCATAAATCACCTGGTTGTACGCCTGGAAGCAGGACTTCGATGGCACCAGCCCTATCCATCTCTTCCCTGACAATAGTCTCCACCTTTTTAAGGGCCATCAAACCAAAGGGAAGATAGTTATAGATTCCTGCTGCCAGTTTTCTCATCATCCCAGCCCTGAGCATTAGTTGGTGGCTTATAATCTCAGCCTCAGCAGGTACCTCTTTGAGCGTAGGAATAAAGAACTGTGAATATCGTCTTGAAATAGCTGCCATATTAGGTGACCATCTTTTTGACTTCTTCAGTAAGTACCCTTGCCAGATCTGCCTCAGGCACCTTTTTGATCAATCTGCCCTTCTTGAATAATGTGCCGTGGCCCTGTCCACCAGCAATACCGATGTCCGCCTCTCGTGCCTCTCCAGGCCCATTTACCACGCATCCCATAATGGCTACCTTGATAGGTGTGGTAATCTGATTCAGGGCATTTTCAATTGTTTCCACCAAGGTGAAGAGATCTATTTGACACCTTCCACAGGTAGGGCAGGATATAATTTCCGGCCCGCGCTGCCTCAGACCCAGGGCCCTCAAGATTTCATAAGCTACCTTAACCTCCTCTACCGGGTCACGCGTTAAAGAAACCCTGATGGTATCTCCTATACCTTCTGATAGCAGGAGGCCTATGCCCAGGGAGTTCTTAACGGTCCCTGATATGAGGCCCCCGGCCTCGGTTACGCCCAGATGTAAGGGATAGTCAACCTTCTTGCTCAGAAGCCTGTATGCCGATATCATGTGCAAGACATCCGACGATTTCAGGGAGATCTTAATGAGATGGAAATCCAAATCCTCCAGGATGCTTACATGGCTCATGGCACTCTCAACCAGAGCATCTGGTGTCGGGTGGCCATACTTTCTGAGAGTAGCCCTGTCAAGAGAGCCGGAGTTAACCCCAATCCTTATAGGAATGGCTTGATATCGAGCAGCGGCGACAATCTCCTGAATTTCTCTTCTTCCACCAATGTTGCCTGGATTCAATCTTAACCCATCGGCGCCATTCTCTATAGCTGCCAGGGCAAGCCTGTAGTCAAAATGAATATCAGCAATAATCGGAATACCTGCCTGAGATTTTATCTCCCTCAGGGCAGAGGCGGCCTTCATATCTGGCACTGCCAGGCGAACAAGTTCACAGCCGGCATTTCGTAACCGGTCGATCTGTTTCACCGTGGCACCCACATCCTGAGTGGGGGTATTGGTCATGGACTGTACCACCACTGGGGCTCCACCCCCTATCTTTACCCCACCCATATTTATTTGTCTGCTCAAGCGTCTTTCCATATAAGAATAAGGGCTTAGAAGATCGTCTTTATCTCAGGGTCTCTTTTGATAACCTTTCCGCTCTCTTGCTTCACTGAGGGCACCTGAGTAACCCTGCTTACCATGTATTCTATACAATTTCACTCCAGAAGGCAATGTAACAAATGGCATAATAAGCGTACCTTGAAATTGCTTTTCACTACTTTCCGCATACTATAAGGCCAGGTACAGATCATGATTTTCCCTTGCACCTGATACCGTAATTCTGTTACACTGATTAAAATAAGTTAGTAGAATTAATATAAAAAATCTAACATTTCTTATGTATGAGGCACAGGTGCTTCAATAGAGTTATCCTGTAAAACGTGGGCAGAAACCTTATAGTTTAAGGAGGAAGGCATGGCTGAAGAAGTCGTACAGGGTGAGGGCTTTACCGTTAAAGATAAAAGAACTTTTGATGCCCAGGGAAAGGTAAAGGAGGCATTTAAAGAGGCTCAGGAGGAAGAAGCCAAGGAGAAAGGGGAGGGTGCCGCTCCTTTGCCGGAGGTCAATTTGTCCTCCTTCCTTCTCTCGCTGAGCTCCTCGATCCTCCTCCACCTGGGTGAAATTGCAGATCCCCAGTCAGGAGAAAAAAAGAAAGACCTGGCCCTGGCCAAACAGACGATTGATATTATGAGCCTATTAAAAGACAAGACCAAGGGCAATCTTACGCAGGAAGAGGAGAAACTCCTGGAGCATCTTCTCTACGATCTCCGCATGCGTTTTGTCAATGCAAGCAAATAATAATGACCCCCACATCCGTAACCGAGAAATCGAATCCCTGTTTCCCCAATCAAACCGGAATTGAAATTTTGGCACCGGCCAAGCTCAATTTGCTCCTCAAGATTACCGGGCAGAGGACTGATGGGTATCATGAGTTGGTGTCTATTGTGGTTCCCGTGGATCTCTACGATAGGCTAACGATAGGTAAGTTAGAAAAGGGGTTAGAGGTTTACTGGAGGGGCAGGGAACAGCCCAAAGGCAAGAATAATCTCGTTAACAGGGCGGCTGCCTCTTTTTTTGAAAAGACCGGGATCAGGAAAGGGGCCAAGATCACAGTCATGAAAAAGATACCTGTTGCTTCTGGTTTGGGCGGAGGCAGCAGTGATGCCGCGGCAACACTGAAAGGATTAAACCAGCTCTGGGGAAACCCCCTGTCAAGTGGAGATATTGAAGAACTTGCCCTTGCCCTGGGTGCAGATGTCCCCTTTTTTCTCCTCCAGGGACCATGTATAGCCAGGGGGGTAGGAGAGATACTCCAACCAATAAAGGATTTTCCTTTATTTTGGTATGTTATTGTCAGTCCGAATCTTGCGGTCTCAACAGCGTGGGCCTATAAAAGGGTCAGATTAAAGTTGACAAGCAGGGATATTCAGGGTAACATGGAATCCCTTGAAAAGGCCATTTCCAGTATCCCAGATATACTTTCCAATGACCTTGAAAGTGTTACCCTTGGCAAATATCCCTTTCTTTATTCAATTAAGGCGTCTCTGGTAAAGTTGGGTGCCATTGGTGCATTGATGACTGGTAGTGGCCCAAGCCTCTTTGGCCTTTTTGACTCAGCTCAGAAGGCCCGTGAGGCGGGGAGGATACTGGCCCGTCAATGGCGTGAGGGAGATGTGTTTGTAGTTAAGGGATTGGGTTAATATCCTTTAATTCACCCATTTTTCATTACTGGGGTGTCGTCAAGCGGTAAGACACGGGCCTTTGGAGCCCGCATTCGGAGGTTCGAATCCTCCCACCCCAGCCAGAAACAACGGGATGATCTTTAAGGAAGGGGAACAAGACTAAGATCCTATGGATGAGCTTATTGATGGTTTGAAGCTATTCGGTGGTACATCCAACGTAAACCTCACCAAGGAGGTATGCGATTATCTCAATGTCCCTCCCGGGGAAATGGTAAACAAGACCTTTAGCGATGGAGAGACGCAGATAGAAATTGAGGAAAATGTAAGGGGAAGAGACACCTTTATTATCCAGTCTACCTGTAGCCCGGTTAATGATAACCTCATGCAGCTCTTGATAATCACAGATGCACTCAAGAGGGCCTCTGCCAAGAGTATAACCGCTGTGATCCCCTATTATGGATATGCCAGGCAGGATAAGAAGGTCAAGCCACGGGTTCCTATAAGTGCAAAGCTGGTGGCTGACCTGATTACCGTGGCTGGGGTGAATCGCGTCATGTCAATTGATCTTCATGCTGGACAGATCCAGGGATACTTCAATATTCCTGTGGACAACATATTCTCGACCCCTATTGTCCTGAATTACATGCGGAAGCATTTTAGAAACGATCTATCAATAATCTCCCCTGATGCCGGGGGTGTAGAGAGAGCAAGGGCCTTTGCCAAAAGGCTTGATGCCTCTTTGGCTATAATAGATAAGAGGAGAGAGGCACCGAATGTTGCCGAGGCCATGAACATAATTGGTTATATAAAGGGGAAAACAGCCATAATTCTTGATGACATGGTTGATACAGGTGGGACGCTGATTCAGGCCGCTGAGGCATTAATCCGAAATGGCGCAGTACACGTTTATGCCTACTGCACCCATCCAGTCCTCTCTGGCGATGCCGCAAAAAGGATAGAGGAATCACCTATCGAGACACTGGTGGTAACTAATACCATTCCTTTGAGTCAAGAGTCCTCCCAGTGCTCGAAGATTGAGGTTATTTCCGTGGCAGAGATCTTAGGAGAGGCGATAAAGAGAGTGTACTTTTCAAAGTCTGTCAGTTCCCTCTTCGTATAACTACCTGGGAAGTTTTCCTGGTATTGAAAGCTCAATTAGTGGGGTTGATATGCAATTAGGCGCTAAGATAAGAACTGAAACAGGGAAGGGCCCGGCCCGGAAGCTCAGAAGCATGGGCAGGCTTCCTGCTATATTTTATGGGCCGGAGATAAAGCCAATCATGCTTTCTATAGATTATATGCAGATCAAGAAGATCCTTAAGGGGAAATCCGCTGAGAATATCATATTTGATCTAAGGATAGACTCAGATGAAAAGATTCAATCCAAAAAGGTCATGATAAAGGAGCTCCAAAGGGATCCAGTTACAAGGGATTATCTCCATGTAGATTTTTATGAGATAGCCATGGGCAAAGAGGTAGAGGTAGAGATCCCCGTTGATCTGATAAACACACCAATCGGAGTAAGCGAGGGGGGTATTCTAGAGGTTGCTCGGAGGGGGCTAAGGGTGACATGTATGCCGGAAGATATGGTAGACAAGATAGATATCGATGTATCTGGCCTTGATATCGGACAGTCGCTTCATATAAAGGATATTGCTTTTCCTCCAGGTTTGAAATCAACGGAGGATGAGAATCTCACCATCGCCACCGTGATTGCCCCGATTCCAACCGCCGAGGAAGAAGAGGTAGAGGAAGAAGAGGTAGAGGAACCTGAAGGTGAGGAAATAGTAGGCGAAAAGGAATCCTAAAAACACATATCTGATAGTGGGGCTGGGTAATCCAGGTATTGAATATAGAAACAGCAGGCATAACCTTGGATTTAAGGCGGTTGATCTTCTGTGTAAAAAATTAGGGGTACAGTTAACTGATCAACGGTTCCAGGCCCTGAGCACACAGACTCATTACCATGGCAAGAAGCTGATATTGACCTGCCCACAAACCCTTATGAATAGATCCGGTCTTGCCGTTAAGTATGTGGCAGAATATTACAATCCAGAGATCGGAAATATACTGGTTGTCCATGATGACATTGATTTGGATGTCGGTCGCATAAAGATTGTCAGAGGGGGAGGGGCAGGAGGTCATCATGGGGTGGAGTCTGTAATCCACCACCTGGGGACAAGTGGATTCAATCGGGCCAAGATTGGGATAGGGCGGCCAAGATATAATGAACCCATTGAGGGTTTTGTCTTAAGCCCTCTGTATGAGGATCAAAGAAGAATAATGAAGGATGTACTCCATGTGCTCTTAGGGGCTCTTGAATCATTTATCTTAGAGGGAGTGGAGACGGCAATGAATAGCTTCAATTCCTTGACAGTTGGGGAAAAGGGGATTGAAGAATAGAAAGGGGGACGCGTGGATTTAGTCTGGATTTGTGTAATGGCTGGGATCTTAGGAGCTGCTGTGGTTGCATATTTTGTGCGGTATCTGTTACGGCAGGATCAAGGCTCGGAAAAGGTAAGAGAGGTCTCTGAGGCTATCAAAGAAGGGGGACTTGCCTTTATTCATAGAGAATATCGATCTTTGCTTATTGTTGTGGTCTTGATAGCTGTAATCTTAGGTGTTTTAGGATTTGTTACCCCTGCTTTAGGTTGGAAAGCGGCTGTAGCCTTTATTTTTGGTGCCCTATGCTCTATGGGTGCTGGATATGCCGGTATGAATATGGCTCTGAGGACTAATGGCAGGACCTGCGCCGCAGCCCAAGAAGGGCTGAATCAAGGATTAAGGGTATCCTTCAGGGGTGGGGCAGTTATGGGGATGGCTGTGGTCAGCATCGGCCTTCTCGGGTTAGCCACGCTTTATTTCGTTTGGCATAAAGACCCTAATTTCCTATCCATAATTCCGGCCTATGGTACGGGAGCTTCATTAGTGGCCCTTTTTGCCAGGGTAGGGGGTGGTATCTACACCAAGGGAGCTGATGCCGGATCTGATCTGGTAGGCAAGGTGGAGGCAGGAATACCGGAGGATGACCCCAGGAATGCTGCAGTTATAGCTGATTTTGTAGGCGATAATGTTGGTGATGTATGTGGCATGGGCACTGATCTGCTTGAGTCTTATGTGGAGACCGTTATTGCTACCATGACGTTATGCGGGGTTGCCATGGCAGTGGGGATAGTTTCTGATATCAAGACCGCTTGGCATGTACCCATGCTCATTATGGCTGGAGGGATTGTGGCCTCTACAGTTGGGTGTTTCTTGGTGAGGGTAGGCGAGACGGTGGAGATGAGTGCCCTTTTGGGGGCATTGCGTCGCGGCACGCTGAGCGCCTCAATATTGACAGCAATATGTGCCTTTGTGGTGATTTATTTCTTATCGAATAACTTAGGGCCGTTTTGGGCTGTGCTTGGCGGTCTTATAGCTGGTGTGCTTATGGGCGAGAGCACGAACTACTTTACCTCTTATGCTTATAGGCCCACGCTGGAAATTTCCGAGGCCTCTACTGCTGGTGGCGGGGCTACCATAATTCGTGGCTTTGCCAATGGCATGATGAGCACATGGCCACCAATCGTTTTCATAGCCATAGCAATTATTGTCGCCTTCCACTTCGCTAGCTTCTATGGTGTGGCGTTAGCTGCTGTTGGCATGCTGTCTACTTTGGGTGTGACCCTGGCCACTGATGCTTATGGACCTGTAGCTGATAACTCAGGAGGTATCACCACAATGGTGGGGCTGCCACCTCAGGTACGTGAGAGAACTGATGCCTTAGATTCCCTGGGCAATACTACAGCCGCCACGGGCAAGGGGTTTGCCATTGGTGCTGCTGCTATAAACTCATTGGGTTTAATTCTCGCCTATGCTGTTGCAACGGGGATAGTTACACCCGAGATGATTACCACGGGGGCATTCCCCTCAGGATTGAGCTTGCTAAGCGGGCCGGTTGTTGTTGGTGCAATTCTCGGTGCTGTTATGCCCCCTGTGTTTTGCGCCATGACAATGAAATCAGTGGGTGTGATTACAGAACGTATTATAGATGAAGTTCGTCGTCAATGGCGTGAGATAAAGGGCTTGATGGAGGGGACAGCAAGGCCGGAGTACGGCAGATGCGTAGATATTTGCACGGCAGAGGCGCTGAAACAAATGATGGCTCCTTCGATAATGACCATAATCATCCCTGTACTTGTGGGGGTCATTCTGGGCAAATACGCACTGGCTGGTTTCCTTATTGGTGCTCTCATTACAGGGTTTGTCCTTGCGATCACGTTAAATAATGCGGGTGGCTCTTGGGATAACGCCAAGAAATGGATTGAGGCAGGCCATTTTGGCGGTAAAGGCTCAGATGCGCATAAGGCAGGTGTCGCTGGAGACACTGCTGGAGACCCGATGAAAGATACCGCTGGTCCATCCCTCAATATAATGCTGAAGCTCATGTCAGTAATCTCGTTGTTACTGGCACCAGTACTCGTCCATTTTAGTGGCCTCATTTAGGGTGGGGGATCGGAGGAAAGGGTAGATCTCCACAAAACTGCCACATTGAGGAGATAAGGAGTTTTTCGATTGAATATCTAATCACTTAAACGAGGAGGAGGTAGCAATGTTTAAGGTAGGGGATATGGCGGTTTATCCAGCACATGGTGTTGGGGTTATTGAGAAAATTGAGAATAGGAAAATTTCGGGTTGTCAGGAAGACTTCTATGTCATGAGAATACTTGAAAACAATATGATTATCATGATCCCATCGTCAAACGCCGCAAATGTTGGATTAAGAGAGATAATAAACCAGAACGAGGTGTCAAAGGTTTTCTCTATTCTCAAAAAGAGGGATATATCTGTAAATGGTAATCAGACTTGGAACAGGCGTTATAGGGATTATATGGAAAAGATCAAGAGCGGCTCTGCCTTTGAGGTTGCAGAGGTCTATCGCGATTTGACGACAATAAAGCAGGATAAAGAGCTATCCTTTGGAGAAAGAAAGATGTTGGATACAGCCCGAAGTCTGCTTGTAAAGGAGATCTCCCTTGCTAAAAACATGAAGGAAGAGGATGTGGAAAGAGATATTCGATCGAATCTTTTTGTACAAACCCAGGATAAACAGTAGGACTTAAGCTCAGAGAAGACTGTGGTGGACAGCAGCGAGAAAACTTTTGTCTTTCAGCAGTCATCAGAAGATATAGACGTAAGGCTTGACAAATCTCTCTCTGATAAGAAGGGCTTGGATTTATCAAGGGGCAGGATTCAGAACCTCATTAAGATCGGTGCAGTAACGGTTAATGGTGAGAAAAAAAGGCCCAGTTATCAGCTGAAACCCGGTGACAGGATAAAGATCTCATTTTTGCCCCCATCAGTCCTCTCAGAGGCGTCTGAGAATATAGATTTTGATCTTCTTTACGAAGATCAGTCGATTTTGGTGGTCAACAAGCCCCCAGGTTTGGTGGTTCACCCTTCCTCTGGTCATTACAAAGGAACTTTGGTCCATGGACTTCTCAGTAAGGGTACTCATCTGTCTTCTTTTAGTGGTCCAGTAAGGCCGGGGATTGTTCACAGGCTTGATAAGGATACATCGGGCGTGATGGTAGTGGCTAAAAGTGACCGGGCCCACTATTTCCTGGCTGGTCAATTCAAAAGAAGAGAGATAAAGAAAAGATATTTGGCCGTTGTCCATGGGCAGGTGGGAAAAGAGAAGGGAATGGTAGATTTACCTATCAGGAGGCACCCGGTAACAAGAAAAAGGATGTCTATCTCCCTGATGGAGGGGAGAACGGCCAGAACCGAGTGGGAGGTCATATCTATCTTTTCTATTGGTTTTACACTGTTAAGAATAAGCCCCTATACTGGCAGAACTCACCAGATAAGAGTTCATATGGCATATATGGGTTATCCGGTAGTCGGTGATATTTTGTATGGATACGGAAAAAGATGGTGGAAGCACCAATCTTCGATAATGAAAGAGGCGCTTACGTTAGTAAAAAGGCAGATGCTCCATGCGGAGTTATTGGGTTTCATTCATCCTGATTCACTGAGGTATGTGGAATTTGGGGCCCCTCCTCCAATGGATATGGACCGGCTTCTGAAATGGCTACAGGAGAATCAAGAAGTATAAATATTCAGGCAAGCTTGTAAAACCCCTTGACATAAAGGTATTGGAGCTATAAATTACTATTGTAATATCCACAAGAAATGCATTCCTTGCAAAATTAGGTTATTAACCCATTCATCTTCGAAGGTCTACTTGATAATCGGCGTTTGCTCATAATTTTCAGGAATAACGAGATTATAGTAAAGTGCCTCAACCTGAGAGGGTATAGGCTATAGTGCTGTTCTTTTTCGAGGGGCGAAAAAGACGGAAAAGAACAAGGACGAATATATGAAAATCTATAGAGGTGTGTTAAGAGATGAACTTAGTTGAGCTTAAAAAGAAAGATATCAATGAATTGGTAGTTATGGCTAGGACATTCAAGATTGAAGGCGCTTCTGGTATGCGAAAACAGGATCTCATTTTCGATATTTTGCAGGCCCAGACAGAACAAAATGGTGTCATTCATGGAGAAGGGGTATTGGAGATTCTACCAGATGGCTTTGGTTTTCTTAGGTCACCAGATTCAAACTACCTTCCCGGGCCGGACGATATGTATGTCTCACCATCGCAGATAAGAAGATTTACCTTACGGACAGGAGATACTGTCTCAGGACAGATAAGACCACCAAAGGAGGGGGAAAGATATTTTGCACTCCTAAAGGTGGAGCATATTAACTATGAAGACCCGGAACTAGCTGCAGACAAGATACTCTTTGACAATATGACCCCTCTTTACCCGACCGATCGGATAAAATTAGAGGCAGACCCTGATAACCTTTCAACAAGGATTATGGATCTCATGACCCCGATAGGGAAAGGACAAAGAGGATTGATCGTATCTCCCCCTAGAACAGGAAAGACAATGCTTCTGAAGGACATTGCAAATGCAGTGACAAAAAACCATAGGGATATATATAAAATAGTACTCTTAATTGATGAGAGACCGGAAGAGGTTACTGATATGGCCCGCTCTGTGGAGGCTGAAGTTATTAGTTCGACCTTTGATGAACCTCCTCAACGCCATGTACAGGTGGCTGAGATGGTTTTAGAAAAGGCCAAGAGATTGGTGGAGCATAAAATCGATGTTTTTATCCTCTTGGATAGTATTACCCGTTTGGCTAGGGCCTATAATACAGTAGTTCCACCGAGTGGCAAGATCTTGTCTGGAGGCGTTGATTCAAATGCCCTTCATCGGCCTAAGAGATTTTTCGGGGCAGCCAGAAACCTTGAAAATGGAGGAAGTCTCACCATTATTGCGACGGCCTTGATTGATACAGGAAGCAGAATGGATGAGGTAATCTTTGAAGAGTTCAAAGGCACTGGTAATATGGAGGTCAATCTTGACAGAAAACTGAGCGACCGGCGAATTTTTCCCGCTCTGGACATCAATCGTTCAGGAACAAGGAAGGAGGAACTGTTGGTTGAGAAAGAAGATCTCAATCGTATCTGGATCTTACGGAAACTGCTTGCCCCTCTGACCCCTGTTGATAGCATGGAATTTCTGTTGGAAAAGATAAGGGGAACCAAGGACAATAAAGAGTTCTTGGCATCAATGAATCAATAAAGAAATCTCTTGTTAATTCTTAAGTGGAGAGTAATGCAATGAAAAAAGACATCCACCCGCCCTTCCAGAAGGCAATTGTTCATTGTGCCTGCGGTAACGAATTTGAGACCTTTTCTACGGCGAAAGAGATTACAGTGGAGATATGTTCTCAGTGCCATCCTCTGTTTACCGGGCAACAAAAGGTTGTCGCATCCAGGGGACGTGTGGACCGTTTCAGACGGAAGTATCGCAAGATCGGGGAAAATAGCAAGGGTAATAAAAAGACAAAATAAGGGAATGACTGATTATGTTCTCCCAGATTGAAGAGGTAGAAAAACGGTTCAATACCCTGGAATCCGAGCTGAGTAGGCAGGAGGTTATTCAGCAGCAAGGCCTCTTTCAGAGATACCTGAGAGAGCATTGGAGCCTTCTACCTATTGTGGATACGTACCGCAGGTTCAAATTAACACAAGAGAAGATTAAAGATACCCAAAGCCTCCTTACCGATCCTGACCAGCAGATAAGGGAGCTTGCTCAGACAGAGATAGACAAATTGAAGGATACATTAGCGAAGCTGGAATATGAGATGAGGCTTCTGCTCCTTCCTAAGGATCCAAAGGACGAAAAAAATATTATTCTTGAAATAAGGGCAGGCACTGGTGGGGAAGAGGCAGCCCTGTTTGCCGCAGATCTCTTTAGGATGTATGGTTACTATGCGGAAAGCAAAGGCTGGAAAATGGATATCCTCAGTCAGAACCCCACGGGTCTCGGTGGTTTTAAGGAGATCATTGCCCTGATAGAGGGGGAGAGGACATACAGTCGACTAAAGTATGAGAGCGGGGTTCACAGAGTACAGAGGATACCGGAGACAGAGTCAAAGGGTAGAATACATACCTCAGCTGTTACGGTGGCAGTACTGCCTGAGGCCAAGGAGGTGGACGTATCAATCGATCCGGCTGATCTCAGGATAGATGTATTTCGATCCTCAGGTCCAGGTGGCCAGAGCGTTAACACTACCGATTCGGCTGTGAGGATCACACATATTCCTACTGGATTGGTGGTTTCTTGCCAGGACGAAAGATCTCAACATAAGAACAAGGCCAAGGCCATGAAGATCTTACGATCTCGTCTTCTTCATCAGCAAGAAGACGAACAGCGGGCTCAGTTATCTGAGAATCGAAAAAGCATGGTAGGTAAGGGAGACAGAAGCGAGAAGATAAGAACTTACAACTTCGCCCAGGGCAGGGTAACCGACCATAGAATCGGGTTGACGATCTACAGGCTTGACAGCGTCCTTCACGGTGAGCTTGACCTCATCTTGCATCCCCTTGTAGCTCATTTTAAGGCTGAGTCCGAGAAGGGCCAATCAACCCAACTGTCATGACTCAAAAAAGATGGTCTATCCAGCAAATCTTGCATGTTACTGCTGAGTTTCTGAGAGATAAAGGGATAGATAGTCCCCGTATCTGCGCCGAGGTGTTGCTGGCCCATGAGCTCAAGAAAAGCAGGGTTGAGCTTTATCTCTCATTTGATCGGCCATTAAGTAGTGAGGAAATAGCCGGTTATCGCTCACTTATCAAAAGGCGCCTCAGAAGAGAACCCCCCCAATATATTACAGGGCGTCAGGAGTTCTGGTCCCTTGACTTTTTCGTTAGCCCGGCGGTTTTAATTCCAAGAGCAGAGACGGAACTTCTCGTTGAAGAGGCAATTAAGCTCGGGCAGAGGAATCTTTTATCAGATAATAGCAAGCCGAGAATATTAGATTTAGGTACTGGATCCGGGGCGATAGCCATATCCCTGGCAAAAGGAATTGAAACTGCTACTGTATGGGCAAGTGATATTTCTTTTGAGGCCCTGGCTGTAGCCAGAACGAACGCCAAACACCATAACCTTGACAGGAGAATAAAGTTCTGCCAAGGTGATCTGTGGCAACCCTTCTCTAAGACTACCAGTCTCTTTGATATGGTCATTTCCAATCCCCCTTATATTGCTACTGAGGCATTTAAATCCCTACCACCGGAAGTACGTTATTATGAGCCTAAAATTGCCCTTGATGGGTATGAGCATGGTATGCACTTTATTAGAAGAATAATTGAGGAAAGCGGGATCTATCTAAAGCCTGGTGGTTGGCTCCTGATAGAGATGGATCCAGATCAGACGGAAAGGGCATTATGCCTTATAGATGCAACACAATCCTTTAAGCACAAGGAACGCCTCATGGACTACCAAAAGAGATACCGATTGGTAAAGGCTCAAAAGAGGAATGGATAAAATCATTATCCAGGGAGGAGCCCCCCTTAACGGGGAGGTAACTATTAGCGGGGCCAAGAATGCCGCCTTGCCTGCCCTATCGGCCTGTCTGCTAACGGGTGGCTGGCATACGCTCGATAATATCCCTCAATTAAGAGACATCTGGACCATACGAGAGATCCTGTCCAATCTCGGGGTTGTCTTCGAGGAACATGGTCAAACCCTCAAGGTGAATTCGGATAACCTTAACAACCATAGTGCACCGTACCAATTAGTAAAGACAATGCGGGCCTCTATACTCGCTTTGGGCCCACTTTTGTCTCGGTTAGGAAAGGCTAGAATATCCCTTCCCGGAGGTTGCGCTATAGGTGCTAGGCCGATCGATTTACATCTCAAGGGCCTGTCTTTACTGGGGGCAGACATACGCTTGGAACATGGATATGTCGTTGCCAGCACCAATAAACTTCGGGGAGCGGACATATTTTTTGATATATCCACAGTCACTGGAACCGAGAATCTCATGATGGCTGCTGTTAAAGCGGAAGGTAAAACCGTCTTGCACAATGCGGCTGAAGAGCCTGAGGTTGTTGATCTTGCCAATATGCTAAACAAGATGGGAGCAAGAATTAAAGGGGCGGGTACTGATACTATAACCATTACCGGGGTGAAGGAATTATATCCTGCCAGGTATGCTATCATACCTGACCGGATCGAGGCCGGAACATTTCTTACCGCTGCAGCCATAACAAAGGGAAAAGTAAGGATAAAGGGGTGCAGTGTAGACTACATAGGGGCAATTATTAAGAAGCTCCTTGACAGTGGTATGGAGATAGAAGAGGAAGGAGAAGCCCTTGTCGCTATAGGCCGTGATAAGATTAAACCTGTGGATATAAAAACCATGCCATTCCCTGGCTTTCCCACGGATATGCAGGCACAATTTATGGCACTGATGTGCATAGCTGATGGGTTGAGCATAATCAAGGAGACGGTATTCGAAAACAGGTTCATGCACGTTAGTGAACTAAGAAGGATGGGCGCGGATATCGAGATCAGTGGAGGCCAGGCACTGGTAAGGGGCAAGAAGAATTTATCTGGAGCCCAGGTTATGGCCACTGATTTGAGGGCAAGCGCCTCACTAGTTCTCGCCGGTTTGGCAGCCGAAGGGCAGACAGAGATTTCAAGGGTATATCATCTTGACAGGGGCTATCAGGGCCTCGATTTGAAGTTATCGCTCCTTGGCTCCAAGATTTGGCGTGAAAAGTATTAGAAACACAAGAAACTGCTTATGTTCTCTCGCCCTCTTGTTCCTGCACTATGTGCAACCATTATTGGGATTTTGATTGGCCATAATGTCCTTTACAATGTTAACCTGCCGGTAATTTTCCTTCCCCTGGTTATTCTCTTATGGCTGGGGATACTTATCATCGTCCCTTTCAAAATCCAGCCTTTCTGGCTCATAGCCATATTTCTGTTGATAGGAATCAACTCGCAAATAACTAAGCCCACCGTCTCAGGGTTGCATCACCTAACTCATAAGAATGAGAGGGTGCTTATTGAGGGGACTATCTATAACCCACCCCATGTCCGCGTTAACAGGGCAACCTTTCCTGTTCGCGCAGAGAAAATCTTTTTGGCCGAAGAGGTAAAGAGGGTTAAGGTTAACCTCCTGGCAAAGGTATATGGATACGAAGGTGGCCTCACAGTAGGTGACCGAATACGATTTCCTGCGAGGCTGAAGGAATTCAAGAATTTTAATAACCCCGGGAGATTTGATTACCGTTTTTATATGCAGAGCCGAGGGCTCTCCTGTATGGCTATAGTCTCAGATGCAGGATATGTTGTTCCCATGGGAGAAGGTGATCTTGGTCTTATCGGAGAGACATTGGAGAAGATGAGAGGTCCCTTAAGGAGGTTCTTTGTTGAAAGGCTCTCTTATACCGTAAGTCCCATATATATTGCCCTTATTCTTGGGGAGAGGCAAGGTATTACGTCTCAGCTACGAGAGCCATTCGATAGATCAGGGGTAGGTCATATAATGGCTGTTTCAGGCCTCCATCTTGGTTTGGTAGCCTGGCTCTTCTTTACCTCTCTGAGGTGGCTCTTATCCCTTTCCTACCGTTTGACCCTTATGGTGGACATAAAAAAACTTGCAGCAATCACCACCACTCTGCCAGTGATTGCCTATGGCCTCATCACCGGATTTCAGCTTTCCTCCCAAAGGGCCTTGGTTATGATTCTGGTGTTCTTATGGTCCTTTATTATAGGCAGGGAAAAGGATGTCTGGTCCAGCCTTTCGTTGGCCGCACTTATCATACTTTCACTTCATGGTGATTCCCTCTTTACCACCTCCTTTCAGTTATCCTTTGCAGCTGTAGCTGGTATTCTATGGCTGGCCCCTCTCATTTTTTCTCGCATACCAAGGTTTGAGGTGGGCAACGGGTCTTTTACAGGGGGCCGTATACTCCACCCAATTCTGATATATGCCGGAGGTCTGATTGCTGTGACAACTGCAGCAACGATTATAACAATCCCATTGATCGCCCACCATTTCCACCGCTTTTCTATGGTGGCCCTTCCGGCTAACCTGACTGTAGTTCCCATAATAGGGCTGTGGGTGATACCCCTTGGATTACTTTCTTCTATTGCCTTGCTCCTTTCTTCAACTCTGGCAGGGATCCTCCTTTTCCTAGGCGAGTTTGGCCTCAATCTGGCTATCTCCTTAGTACATTTCTGGTCAGATATTCCTTGGAGCTCAATCTGGGTATTTCGACCCAACTGGCTGGAGATGCTTTTACTCTATGGGCTGCTTTTCCTCAGCATTGGTTTCACACGCTCTAGAATCTACCGCGTTTTCTTCGTGCTTTTTTTGATCTTCCTCTGTATCGATGTTGGATACTGGATTTACCAAACCCGCCATAATAATAACCTAAGGGTAACCATTCTGGATGCGGGAAGAGGCAATGTGGCACTCATACAGTTCCCTGGCAGGCAGAGGATGCTTATCGCCCAGAACGCATTGAGCCATAGAGGCTTTAACCTGGGCCGGATGGTTGTAGCCCCCTACCTCTGGCAGGAAAAAATCAACCAGGTTGACTATTTTCTCCTGACTGGTTCCCAAGTGCAACGGGCAGACGGATTTCGATTCATGATCAACAATTTTCACCCCAAGGAAGTGCTCACCAGTCTTTGTGCAGAAAAGGTGATTGGCGGGGCCCAGATTAAGGGGAGCAATGCTGAAGGGATTACCGTAAGCTATCGAGGTTGGTCTTTCCTTTTCTATGACCAAAAGGTGCGCATTGAAAAGGAGGAGCTGGAGAGAGGGAAAGAATCGCGGAAATACCTTATCGTCACCAAGGAAAAGGCAAAACGCCGCCCTTCCTTTCCTGCCCTCAGCATATATGAAACCGGTGCACTGACGATCACTATAGATACAGAGGGAAATATAAAGATTAAGGGTTTTCTAAAAAAGAACCTCCCTTTTTAGGGAGGTTCTTAAATATAGGGGATTCTTCCAAAGAGAAAGGCACTACAATTCCAGCCAAGAATCGGAATACAGCGACTTTTTAAGGAGAATACGTGCTGTCTTCACATAATCCTGCAGCTCTTTGGAAAGGGATGACATATCAACTGCCTCTTCACCCATCACCTTCCCTATCATTTCTCCTATATCCGGCCGTCTTCCTCTCGCTATATCAACCAGATCTTTATCATAGGCATCGGCAATAGCTGAATACATACCATTCTTCTCCAGCATCACCAGATAGGTGCGGTTCAATATGGGCCTCAGGTGATCAGGTGCCCCATTAGAGACATTGGATAGTCCACAGGTGCATTTCAATCCTTCACCAAGGTCCTTGACCATGGGCACAAATTGAAGGAGTGAGAAAACTTGGTCTTGCTGTACATTAACAGGTGCAACAATACCATCCACAAAGATATCCTCATTGGGGATACCTGTCTCATTGGCCGCATATATCAATTCAACAGCCAGTTCGGCCCTCTCATTCTCATCCCTGGGCATACCTTGAGGACCCCACAGGAGTGCAATCATATATGCATTGTATTTAGCACACAGGGGAAGCATCTTTTCATACCTCTCCTTCCGGCACATGATAGAATTGATCATGGCCTTCCCCTTGCACACAGCCAGCCCGGCCTCGATAGCCTCAATATTGGAGGTATCAAGGGCAAGCGGTACATCATCAACAACCTCCTGTACGGTCTTCACTACCCACTCCATCAATTCGGGGCCTCCCTTTCTGGCAGGGCCCAGATTGATATCAATAAAGTCCATGCCCAATTCCCTCTGCCGCTTGGCCTCTTCCTGGATTGGGAGTGGGTTTCTGTCCTTGAAGGCTTGACCTATTTTCCTAGAGATAACATTCAGGCTTTCCCCGATTAAGAGCATTTTTCTACCCCCTTGCCTCAATTCAGGCCTTAAACTCCTTCAGGAACTTCGTGATGTGTGCTGCATCCCGTGGTCCGACAAGTACCTCAGAGTCCTTAACCTCGTCTTCCAGATCACCACTAATGGCCGCAGCATACCCGGGTATGATAAGTTTCTTATGCCTTACCTTACCCAGTATACCGGATTTGTTCACAAATATGCCAACGGCATCACCCACAAATTTGCCAGCTGCCCAGGCCGTCATGACCGAAAGCCCCTCTGTATCCATGATCAAGAGCCATGTTGGGACCCTGCTCGCCTCGATCTCACTGCTCACAATAAAGTATGTCAGGGAGAAGTTGGTTGTGATACAAACAGGGGCGTTTTCGTCCGGGCCATTGATTTCATAGATGCCCTGCTCGACCGTCATTGGCCTCTGCGGATCCGTGTAGATATTTAGCCTTTCCACCAGAAGGGGAAAGAGGCTCTCGCCAATAAAATCAGAAAGTATTATAATCCCCGCGTATTTGGCTATAAACATGGCTGCAATAACGGTTTCCTTATCCAGGTTGTCAGCCATCTCGCAGGGGAAGGTAATGGTGGGGAAACCGAGGGCCCTGTTCTTTTTCACAATTGCCTCACGGCGCAGCCAGGTTTGGTCCTCAAAGGCCCTCCTAACAGTCCTTGAGCCAGAATCAAGGATCAGATCCTTCACCCCCATATCGGTCAGTTTGTTTGTAAGCTCCATAAGGCCATTCATATCAGATGCCTTCACTGCTAAGGGAAGCCCCTTTTCCTTGGCAAGTGCGCCCATATCATCCACATTGTCCTTTGTGGCCGCATATATCACTGGCCTTCTTTCAATGGAGGCATCTATCCCCGCCTTCATAGTTTCAACATCCTCACTCATCAGCGCCAGGCAAAAGTCGCTCTCATCAACGACCTTTTTGGCGAGGGTTGCGAGCCTTCCTGAATCACCACCAAGATCCTTTATGGCCACAAGCTCCGGTCTCAGATTTAGGCCAACACGTTCAAACTGGAAGGTATCCCATACCTTCAACCTCTCTGCCAATGTCCCTTCATCTGTGTCAGAGGTTACCAACACACCCAGACCAGGTGGGCTGATAAATGTCTTTTCATGTCTGAAGAGTACTGTCTCGCCGCCAAGCTTAAATGATCTATCACCTGCCCCGATCTGCATTGGCCTCACAGGCGGTGCCGATGCCTCTGCAAGCTGCTCCTTTGCCTCATCACTTACATAGGGACAACTGCTCAGATCCGCTTTACCTGTCGCGAGGGCCATTGCAAAGGCCAGGCATGTGGGGTGGCCACATTCCTTGCAATTCGTCTTGGGAAGTAGCTTAAAGATCTGTATGCCTGTTAAAGCCATAACCTTCTCCTTTTCTTATCTGATTGCTTCCACCTCTGTAAGAAGATCATTTATCCCAGGATGGGCTCCATCTCAAGGGCAGGATGCTTTTTTTCCTGAAGCCACGGAAGGATCTCCTCTTCAGTAGTACCAATAGTCTCATCGGCGATCATATCAGGGAAATTGGGAATACCGATCTCCTCTGATCTGTCCTTAAGCCTCTGGGCAATCTCCTCTTTAAGCGTCTTGGGCATCCATACCATCCTCTTTATCCCACCATCACCGATTATGAATTTTCGCTGACAGATACCGTATTTTGAATGTCCCACAAATCCAGGGGTGCTCAAGCCCCCTCCGATAGTGCCTGCCAAGGTGGTAAATGGCATCCCACAAGGGGTATCCCCGGTATATTCCCGATTTACGGTCATTACCCCATTACACATGGGGAGAATGGCGGCAATACATTCGCAACATCCACAGGTGGTCATGGGATCATACACGATGCTATAGAAGTTGTAGTGATCGATTTTCTGCCTGGTGGCCTTGTAGATAAACTCGTTTACCCCCTTCCACTGTCCGAATTTCGGATCTATACATTGCCCCTTTTCCACCGGTTGATTGGGACCGGTAGGGTTGATCTCATAAGAGGCCTTGCAGTCCATCCAGTTGTATGACCCGCAAAGACCAGTCCTTTCAGGGCTAACCATACAACAATGGCCAGGGGCGAATGATTGACACAGTGTACAACTATAATAGGTCTCCACGCTCTCATCGGTCATCCCCTCAATCCGGACATCCCTGGCCGCATAAACCCCTCTTGCCTTTTCTACTATCTCCCTTACCTTGTCCTCCGTGGTATAGATCCTCACCTGAAGCTTATCGAAGATCCTGCCAAAATCCTGGTGAAGTTTTGCATGGAGGATGCTCCCAATATGGGATAGTCGAAAGCCTTTTTCCACTGCACCTTTACTGACCCGAAGCCAGGCGATGTCTCGCTGTCCAATATGCATCGCCCCCTGGGCATAATTTATCAGGTGATGGATCTGTCGCTCCAGGATTGGCTCATAATCCTCCTGCATCTCCCTGCCGGCTACCTCAACTGCTATGGCTAAGGGCAATTGACTACCTGGCTGCACATCGGTTATCTCAGGGCCAACCACCTCAATCTTTCCATCATCTACCTCCTCCATTCGTTTGGAGGTAGTCCACTCTACCATGGGGGTTCTTCCACCACCACACTCCAGGTATATATCCTCTCCCCTTACCCTTTCGCCCTCAAAGGCAGCACCATAGGCAACTGGCACGGGCACTTCAGCCACGGTTACCTTAAGTCCCCTCACCTCAACTGCCTTGGCCACTATCTGATCATGGGGAACACCGCTAACCACATGTTCATAGGTGCAGATCCCGGTGGGTAATACCTCCGGTATAGGGGTGTCTGCAATGGTAGGGAAGCCAAAGTTGACACATCCCAGGGCATTGGCATACCACTCATCGGTCACATAACCCAAGGGCATGGCAAAGGCAAAGGTCCTATCCTTGTTGTAAACCAGATGTTTTCTGAATTCCCCGGGTCCAACCCCACCAAAGGAGAAACTCACCCGGATAGCAAAGCCAGCGGCGAAAACTGCTGAGGTTATATCCGGGCCAAAACTGACTAACCTGGTTGGCCATCCAATCTGGACCCCTGCCTCTATAAGCTGCTCTGAAAATCTCTTTCCGTCATGCTCTGCGTGCATAAAGACATAAAGATTCTTCTCCTGAAGCTCCTGGGCAATGCTCTTGGCAATCTCTGGATTAGGGGCTGCTCCTAAGATGGCAGCAAAGCCAGGGGCGGTTCCATCCACAAACTCGATCCCTCGCTTTCTCAGGATAATATCGTCTGCTGCCCCTAACCAGATGTTGTCATCGGTAGGATCCTCCTGTTTGGTATAAAAGTTGGGATCCTCTATATACCTTATGGCCTCAATGATCTCCTCGGCAAAGAATGTCGCCATTCCTGCATCAAGCGCTGGAGCCAAATAAGGCAGACAGATCTTTTCCCTGACCATAGGGGGCAGAAGGGATTTGCATCTGTGTAGAACCGGCTCCATGTCGCCCAATTTTTCTACCTTCATGCCGGTGATCCCATAGATTACCGGCAGATAATAAGCGGTGTTGGGAAATCCTACTGGTTCATGAGGCCCCCGTCTGTCCATGGCCTCCTTCCATTTTTCCTCTGCCCTTCCTACAATCCTATGTGCCCCTCTTATCGCCGCTGATGCAATAATCTTCGACATGCCTTATTCACCTCCCTAAAAGGTTATACTGCCTCCAGTTCTCTTCTCATAGCCATATCATAAAGGATCCTCTCCCGGGCCTTATCAATTCCCAATGCCTTTCTCTTGGTATCGATATGATCAATCATAAGGTGGGCCGCCTTTATGGGATCGGGCTCAAATGCCCACATCCCACCAGTAATCCCCTCAAACTCCTTAAACAGGCAGTTGGTTAACTCCTCGCTGCCTATGGTAGGCCAGGTGACACCGAATACCGTGAATACACCTGAGGAGACAAAATAATGGCCAATAGCTATGGCCTTTTCACTCATCCATTCAGGGGCTGCCCCTGCTGCTGGTAAATCGCTAATGTCATCGCCTAATCCTCCATCCTTTACAACCGCGGTAGCGGCCATCAAGATCCGGGAGTTATCTACACAGGAACCGACATGCAATACCGGAGGGATGCCAACGGTCTCACACACAGAAAAGAGGCCCTCTCCGGCAAATTCCCTTGCAGCCTCTGGGGTCAGAAGACCCGCCTTGGCACAGGCCATAGCACTGCAGCCCGTCTGTAACACTATTACATCATTTTTGATCAATTCTTTAACCATGGTGACATGGGCGTCATCATGCCTTACCCGGGCATTATTACATCCCACCACCCCGGCTATTCCCCTGATCCTTCCATTGATGATATTATCATTTAAGGGGCGATAAGAGGCTCGATATATACCCCCCAAGAGATAATTAATGGTCTCATGGCTGAAACCTGCAACTAGATCAAACTCTTCATCGGGGATTTCTATATTCGGTGGTCGGTTGGGGTAATTCTCAATAGCAGTCTTAACTATCGCCCTGGCACTCTCCATGGCATTATGTTCTGAAAACTCGATATGGATTGCCCCGGGAATCTTGGCCTTGGGGCTCGTAGTAAGTACCTTGGTATGATAACACTGGGCGACATCGGGAAGAGATTGCATGATACACTGAATATCCACTATCATGGCATCTACGGCCCCGGTAACAATAGCCAGTTCTTGTTGCAACATATTCCCTGCAAGGGGGATCCCATGCCGCATCAAGATCTCGTTGGCCGTGCAGCAAATTCCAGCCAAATTTATCCCCTTTGCCCCCTTTGCCTTAGCTAAATCTATCATTTCCGCATCCTGGGCCGCTATCACAATCATCTCTGACAGCAGAGGCTCATGACCGTGGATGATAAGGTTCACTTCATCTTTTTTCAAAACTCCTAAATTTACTTTCCCCAAAATGGGAACTGGGGTGCCAAACATAATATCCTGCAGTTCGGTGGCGATCATTGAGCCTCCCCAGCCATCAGCTATTGCCGCTCGAGTTCCTTGGAGCAAAAGATTTTTATAATCCTGATCCACCCCCATATGGGTTCTGTGCATAATCTCCACAATCTCCCGATCCACACCCCGAGGGGCAATCCCTTTTTCTTTCCATAGCTTCTGGCGATTTAAGGGTGCCCTTTTGAGAAACTGGAGTTCCCCATCCTGCCGACTAAATTCAGCTAGGGCGATCTCACCCACGTCCCTGGCGATCTCCATAATATCACGATCCCCAATCTCTACCCCAAAATCTAAGGCTACCTGAAAAAGCTTCTGTTCATCCTTGATTCCATAGCCAGGAGCCTCTCCCTTTACCATTGCAAGAAAGGTTTCTGCTACACCCCTGGCATGGTCAGAATGGGCAGCTGCTCCCCCAGCAATCATCCTGATAAAATTACGAGCAGCAACAGTCTCGGGTGTCGCTCCACACAGTCCCCTTCTTGGAGCCTTCTCCTCATCCTTCTTTTTCGGAGCGGGTAATCTGCATGGACCCATGCCACAATTTTTACAACAGATCCCTTGGCTTCCAATAGGGCATGGTTTGATTGCCTCTGCCCGATCAAAGACGGTACTAACGCCATCGGCAGCAGCCTTTTTAATCATCTTAACACTTGCACTATCTATGCTCTTTTCCTCTGGGTCTGTCATCTAAACCCCCCTTCTAAAATTTAGGCTGGCACTTTCCGCTTTTCGCTACCATACCATTCCTTTCCAAACCAGTATCTTTCGCCCTCCTCCAGGTACTTCAATATCTCTTTACGGTCTCTTAACTTTTGCCTCCATTTCCCCAGGTCTTCCCCTTGGGGTTTTCCTTCCTCAAAGGTAGATCCCAGGACCTTTGTCTTTCCACGACCAGGGGCCTCTTTCTCTTCTATCTGGTATTCCATCTGTACTCCTTTCCACTATCAATCTAGTCGTTTTTTTACTAAACTAAGGGATGAGAATATATTCGTACCTTCCTTTTTTGCCTCTTCTGCGCTCAACCTCGCCCTTTTGGGAGAAGTCCCTTAGACTTCCTTGGTCTGTCTATTTTATAATGATTAACCCTCTGCTATGAGGTCACTTATCATCTCCTGGGCCAATTTTATGGATTCAGGGTGCCTCATAATGAGGATATCGGATCCTGCTAGGAGATAGCAAACTGCACCCACAGCCTCCATCAGAATGGCTCTTCTGGCAGGCTCACCCATTATAGGCATCTTGTCTTTGGGCAAACCGGCCTCTTTGCATTTCCAGATCTCATTGCCAAGGTTATTAATCATGGGGATTTGAAGCTTGTCATCTTCCTGGGTCAGGCCTGCCTGGCAGACTCTTTCCATAATTGAATAGGTATACTCGATACCATAGCCAAGTCCGCCAGTTGTTGGATCAACAAGCAAATGCTCATCCTGGACACCGAGGTTTCCCAATAAGATGTTGAGCTGTTTGGCCAGATTGATATCAATTGGCGTTGAGGCTACCACGGTATGTCTGTATGCAAGGGCACTGGCACCGACGCCTTTGTGTACAGCTTCCCCTACAGGGGCTAAGCTCAGATTTTCTCCCTCACATACCTCTGCTATCTTCCTAAGAACCTGCTCATCCTTCTCATTGACCCCTGTCCCCCAGAAGACAACCGGCACATTAACTGCATCAACGATCTTTTTAGCCAGCTCTGCTGCTTCGTCAACTGGCCTGTCTTTACCATTGGGATCTGTGCTTTTTAGCTGGACAACAATTATCTGTGCCCCATATTCCTCAGCACACTTCTTTGCCCATATTGGAGGATCGGAGATGACATCCTTAAATGGCTCGATAGCAGCTTCTGGCCAGCCCTCTGGCTCCATATCCCATATCTCCATGGCAATTATAGGCCGATGGGGCATATTGCCTTCAAAGAGATGAAAGGGATAGCAATCCCTGCCACCAACAGTAGCGTTCTTACTACCAGCACCTAAAGTTATTTCCTTTATCTTTCCTGTGTAATTTATTTTGGGAATCTCGAAGGCCACTTTCTTACCTCCTTTTTGAAGGGCAATTATAAAAATGAGATCTTGTATATGGACCCATTAACCTATCTTAAAGCTTCCACTATCCAGAAAAAGGGCACGAAATTTCTCTCTTTACCATATCAGGAAAATAAAGATAATTTATTCAGGAAAGGATGCTAAAAAGTAGTCTACTAAAAAATCTGGAAACCGAAATCTAATCAAACCGTAAGTCTTTGTCAAGGAAAAGTTTTTAAATGATATGAGGAGCTAAAATCGTTTTTCGGTTGTGAGGAAAACTATTACAGGGAGACAAGGATGTCAAGGTAAGAAAGCAGGGTTTGAGAGGGATAGAAAAGTACAGTTTTATATACGCTTCTATTGCCCTAGGGCTCATGCATTTAAGGAAAGCACCAAAAGAGGAGGCAACGGATTGTGCATAATAAACAAATTCAGTACCGTGCCATGGAATGTGGGCTCGTTTTGGGAAAAATGAATCAGATTTAAGGGGTCTTGAAGAGGGTTAGGGGAGAGAGACTCGAGTGAATACAGTTCGCAATAGCCCCTAAATAGTGGTAAATCGTGGGCTAAATGATGAAGCATCTTTCCGAATCAAGGATAGTAATCTACATGGCTAAAAATCGAGTTGACTCTCAAGCCCTTGATTATCTTTATTATCTTTCTGACGTTGATATTGAGTTCTGAAAAAATGTTTTAAAATTATGGGATTTGCCCTAAGAAATGGGTGCCTTATTTACAGGTTTAATGATCAAGAACTTAGCTGAAAGGCAAAATGGGGTTATACGTCAGTCGACCAATACAAGACCTACCATTCGGCTGGTTGAAGATAATGGCGTTCAGGGGATTGCTATGGTACGGCCCATTGTGACCTAAAGAGGTTATCTAATATAATGATTGATGCCCTTGAAATCCATACATAGTAGATTGGGCTACGGCTATAACAAGTGAGGAGTTTTCTATTTTCCCCTATGACAATGTATAAAAAATTTATGGAAGATGATTTCAAGGCAGTAACTAAGTGCCTCGATTCGCAATTACGCTCACGTATTGTGCAAAGTTATGGGGCCGTTGTTGCTCACTCGGCTCGGCCGAGCTCGTCGCGGGCAGCACTTAGTCCCGAGTAAATAAATAAGTTCGTTACCGAATTTATGAATCGAGGGACTAAGCTTAAGATGCGTTATTGTCCAGAAGAGATTACGAATGAAGAGAAGAAAATTTATGCGGATCGAAGTATCGCTGAACCCGCCATAACAGCTGTTAGGGATATGGTTAGAAGATGTCTGCAAAAAATTATCTGAGGCACCTTGATTATCTCACTTGACAAGTGGAAATAAGGGGTATAAGAAATACAGATTGTTTAAAAAAACTGAAAATAAATTGCTTGACAGAAAAGAGGAAAAAGCTTAAAATACTTCCTGATTTTGTTCTTTGAAAACTAAATAGTGAATACCGATTATGGGTCTCTCTCTTTTATCATAAGATTAGAGTCTTATAATAGTTAAATTTGAGAGTTTGATCCTGGCTCAGAATGAACGCTGGCGGCGCGCCTAACACATGCAAGTCGAACGAGAAATCTCGAGCTTGCTCGAGAGAGTAAAGTGGCGCACGGGTGAGTAACACGTGGGTAACCTACCCTTGAATCCGGGATAATCTACCGAAAGGTGGTTTAATACCGGATATAGTCTTTTGAACTCCGGCTTAAAAGATGAAAGCTGACCTCTTCATGAAAGTTGGCGTTTAAGGAGGGGCTCGCGTACCATTAGCTTGTTGGTAAGGTAAAGGCCTACCAAGGCTATGATGGTTAGCTGGTCTGAGAAGACGGCCAGCCACACTGGAACTGAAACACGGTCCAGACTCCTACGGGAGGCAGCAGTGAGGAATCTTGCGCAATGGGGGAAACCCTGACGCAGCGACGCCGCGTGAGTGAAGAAGGCCTTCGGGTCGTAAAGCTCTGTCAAGTGGGAATAAAGTTCCGCGATTAATAGCCGCGGGATCTGAAGGTACCATTAAAGGAAGCACCGGCTAACTCCGTGCCAGCAGCCGCGGTAATACGGAGGGTGCGAGCGTTATTCGGATTTATTGGGCGTAAAGAGCGTGTAGGCGGTTGGGCTAGTCAGATGTGAAATCCTTCTGCTCAACGGAAGAAGTACGTCTGAAACTACCCAACTTGAGTACGAGAGAGGAAAGTGGAATTCCCGGTGTAGAGGTGAAATTCGTAGATATCGGGAGGAACACCTGTGGCGAAGGCGACTTTCTGGATCGATACTGACGCTGAGACGCGAAAGCGTGGGGAGCAAACAGGATTAGATACCCTGGTAGTCCACGCCGTAAACGATGGGAACTAGGTGTAGCGGGTATTGATC
>CP070704.1:228837-248670 GCA_020349945.1 Deltaproteobacteria bacterium | reverse complement strand
GCCGAATGGACAAATCGGTTTTTAACTTCCATATCTCCCAACTTCATTGGTGTAAAGGCAATAGAGATATCTGACCTCCTTTATTTGTGATAATCGGGACCTGATCTGACAGTTTTGGCGACTTTATCATATTCTCCCTTGACCCAAAAGGGATTTCTTACCAGTTATAATTTCTTGTTGAGATCGCCACAGTCAAGATAACGGGCGAGAAAGATTCCTCATATATCTTGATCTCCTATTTAACCCCAATACCAAGGCTTGACCATCCTTCCAAATCTTTGACAATTTCGGCCGAACTGTGATAGAAAGATAACAGGCTACCTATCACCTCAGCATGCATCCAAAAGGGGGAAATCATGAATGAAAGAGAACGCCTGAATGCACTGGAGGTCGCCCTCAATAACGAGGCAATAGAGCGGGAATTCTATCTTAAGAACGCCAAGAGAACCAAAAATCCCGTTGGCAAGGCCATGTTCAAACAGATCGCGGATGAGGAACTGGAGCACTACGAAAGGCTGAAGGAGCTATACGAGAAGCTGGAAAGGAAGGAAAAATGGCCTGAAACGGTTCCCCTCAAGGTAAAAGACACGATCGTTAAGGATATCCTGAAGGACTCAGTGCAAAACGTGGATAAGATGCCCGAAAGGGACGATGATGACCTGAAGGCCGTCCAGACGGCAATCGATTTTGAGGCTAAAGGGGCATCCTACTATGCCAAACTCCGAGATGATGTCCCTGACCCAAGAGAGAAGGAGTTTTTCAACCTCCTCGCCCGTATTGAGCACGAACATTACCTGTCTCTCAAGGACACAGAGGAGTACCTGACCGATCCCGCATCGTGGTATACAAAGACAGAGCATCACGGCCTGGATGGAGTTTAATGGCCATCAGAGCTGCAATATACTACTCAAAAAGACTGGAAAAATACCGTGCTCCGCCTTATATTTTAATCAATCTAATAGATTAAGATCCTACAAGGAGGATTCACATGCCTATCTTTGAATATCATTGTATGGAGTGCGGAAAGGACTTCGAGGTCTTGGTCTTCGGTGAGCAGGAAGTCGCCTGCCCTGAATGCAAGGGGAAGAAGATTAATAAGCTTCTCTCTGTGTTCAGCCATAAGAGCGATGGAGAGTTCTCAAGTTCGAAGGGCTCCTCGTGCAGTTCTTGCAGCGCTACCAGTTGTCATACCTGTGGAGTGTCGTGATAGGGCAATTGGGATCAAATTCCGAGAAGCACGTGGGCTGCATTGCTTTTGGCAAATCCTTTATCCTTAAAGCCTGATGCCAGCAGGCAAAAATTGGGAGGTGACATGGACATCAAGGAAATCAGGTTGGAGGAATTAGATACTGAGAAATTTATCACGGAGAAGATTGAAGAGATTTCCTCGATTGTTGGTGATGGCTTAGCTATCAATGCCTTATCAGGCGGTGTTGATTCGTCAGCTGTTACCATGCTTGGTCATAGGGCACTAGGTGACCGATTCAAAACATATTTCATCGACAACGGTCTCATGAGGAGGGGTGAACCTGAATATATTGTTTCATTGTTTAAGGAGATGGGGGTAACTGTTGAACTTGTCCATGCGGAAAAAACCTTTTTTGACGCATTAAAAGGCCAAACCGACCCAGAACAGAAAAGAGAGGCAATCACGCGCTCATTTTATAAGGATGTCTTTGGTGAGTTAGTGAGACAAATTGGTGCGAAATATCTTCTTCAAGGCACCAACTACACCGATATTGAAGAAACTGTTGCCGGGATCAAAAGGCAGCATAATATCCTTGAGCAGCTGGGCATTGATCCGGAGGCAATGTATGGGTATAGGGTTTTAGAACCATTAATACAACTACGAAAATCAGCAATCAGGGAGGTGGCCAAAGCACTCCGCATACCAAAGGAAATTTGTAATCGGCCACCTTTTCCTGGGCCAGCCCTGGCTGCCAGGGTAATCGGTGAGGTTACACCTGAAAGGGTAAAGATCGTGAGAGATGCCACGAATATTGTTGAACAAGAGTTATCTGATATGGGAGCATTTCAGTATTTGGCCGTTCTACACGAGGATAAGGTGACCGGGGTAAGAGAGGGAAAGAGAGATTATGGTTTGCAGATCGAGGTCAGATGTTGGGAGAGCACGGATGCGAAAATAGGATCGCCTACCAGGCTCCCCCATGATGTATTAGACCGATTGGCAGAGAGGGTCACAACGGAGGTGCCAGGGGTTGTCAGTGTTACGTATAATATAACCAAAAAACCGCCATCCACTATAGAAGCGGTTTAGGTGGAGACAAAGGCCTAATGAATCAACCATAGATGAGGCTCTGAGGCGCTCAGTAGTAAGGCCCGGCAATCGGCAGGTGAAAATAAGTGAGCAGGTAGATACATTTAACTCAGAGATTCAACTACTTTCCTTGCGCACTTTATCAAGACCTTCAGCTATCTTTTCCACATCTAATGCTATTTCCATAAGTTCCAGGTGTTCCTTATAAACTTCTGGGTCAATCTGCGCCTTTATTTCCGGCTCCATGATATGAAAGACAGGAAGCCCTAGAGCTACATTAGCGAGCGGCCCCGCCCAACTCGGGTCTCCGCTAACTACTGTCTCAGCGTAGAGCCCAGCGCTATCGGCATCGGGAGCGCCCAGAATCACGACCAGATTGTCTTTACCATGCTGTTCGACAAACCTTTTGATACTCTCCTGACCTTCCAGGTCAAACGCGCCTGCGGCTGTTCAGACAAAGCATTGGGTTTGCGTTATTACTGGTTCGGCACCGGCACTCTTCACACAGTCTTCAATGGCTGGACCCTGCACTCCATCCCGTTCACCAATAATGATAACCTTTTTCCCTTTCAATTGCATCTCTATCTCCTCCCTAAATGATTGTGTCTAACGCCAAGTTTTCTCACTTTGAGCCTAACGGCCTTCCCTCATCGTTCCACTATAGGCACAAGGGCTCGTTAAAGCTTGCACTGGCTCCTTTGATCTAAGGCACCGCTTTCACAGTTATCCTAGTTAAACTCTCTTACCAGTTTTATTTATCCTCCCTTGTTTCTTTCCAATAGAAAAGATATACCATCAGAAAGCTGGGTCACCCGCCCTAGGAAGAGGCTTCCCTTCGCCAGAAACAGAGCGTTCTCCATCTCGTTTGCCATCATCTTCCTTACCGAGTGTCCTAGAACAGGCACAGCGGAGGCGATATGTCCTTGAGTGGGAGAAAAGCCGAGCATGCCATGAATCTCAACAAAACGGTCGAGTTCCTCCCGCTTAATCTCATTACGCAACACAGCAAAACTGCCAATGGTACGGTAATTTATTCTGGGGACATTGCCACTTCCTTGGGGCTCAGTGAGCTCAGGGTTGTGCATCTCGGTGGCATATTTGTCTATCTGGGTAATCTTCAACCCAAGACGGTCTAATGGTTGTACTACTAACTTGTCGATGATAGCCTGCTGAGCAGAGCCTGAGCCGATTTCATGTTTGCCTATGGAATCCAGCCGGATTACAGGGCTTTTTCCATCGTCTTGGCCTACCCAGATAGCTATAGCGGCGAGAACGTCTTCCAGGATTGGCATATCGTTTCGAAGATGACCCTGAAACTTCATCCCCAATTTAGCGAAGGAACCACCGGCTACCAATACCACATTGTTAAAGATGTTTGACGCAACGAGGCTTGCCCCCATTACTATAGCATGGACCGGTGCACAACAAAATGCCTTCACATCGGATCCTGTGGCTCTCGTGCACCCGCATAGTTCGCCAATGGCCTTAGCCATATTACCTCCTCCCCGGTTGTAGCGGTCGCCTACCGCCTCTTCACCACACCCGAGGAGATAGTCAATTTCCTGAGCTCCTCCCAATCTATCAATCAGATGTCGCAAGGCCAACACCCCGGATGCCCGAGTGCTCAGGTTTTCTAGTAGTATGTGGGGAACAAGATTGGCGTCTTCTTCTGCCCCTCCACCATGCGGCCTTTTGCAACAGCCGATTAACTGGTCACCTTGAACATAAATAGGTACGGCTTCCCCTTCGCTCAGTTGCTTCTCAATGTGCTCCAGCGAAACACCTTTGTCCAATTTCTCAAGATCCTCAACAGTAAACAGGGGATGCTTTTTCAATCTTAAAGCTATTTCCTGAAGAAAGCCTTCCTCCATCAGAAGGAGTTGAAATTCGTCGCATATTTTCATCATGCCATAAAACTCTTCCTCGGGCATAATTTCACCGAAGGGACCCCATCGGGAGCTGTCAGGAACGGGATTTTTAAACCAAGGAGGTGGAATATGTAACAAGTCATCAGGGTCCAGATTACCAATGAAAACCTGATTAGGCGCGTAGGCAACGGCTCGGTCAAAGCTTTCTAAGTGGCTCAAGATTGATGGGAGCAAAGAAGGGTCTCTTCCTATTTCTCGAGAGGGCTTAGATCCGTGACGAATCATGCTCGGTACATGAGCTAGAAAGTAAGATACTCCCTTCACGACCGGTTTAACATTTTGATTTGATGAGCAATTCACCATGGACTCTACCTCCCTCATGTCGAGCACTCGTCTAGGGCAGCTATGCTATTTGGTTACCATATGCCCTAGTATTTTAAGTTTATGAGCCTGTCAGCGGATAGCGCTGCCGTTACTCCATCTCCTACAGCGGTAGCTATTTGCCGAGCTGAACCATGTCGTATATCACCTGCGGCAAAGATCCCCGGGATAGACGTTGCCAACTCCTCGTTTACTAACACATACCCTTCACTGTCCAAGGGCAACAAGCCTTCTAGATAACTGGTATTAGGCTCAAGCCCAATTCGGACTAATACTCCGCCCACTGGTAATTTCGTTTTTTCGCTCGTTGATACATCAAAAAGGTCCAGTTCTCTAACCTGGTCATCGCCGGTTATAGCCTCGACCCTGGTTCCGCAACAGGTTTTGATCTTCGGGTTAGCAAAGACTCTGTCCTGAAGAATCTTGCTAGCAGTCAGCTGTGGCATCAGCTCAATGATGATGATCTCAGATGCGAGCCTTGTCAAATATAGTGCTTCAGTAAGGCCAGCATCGCCTCCGCCGGCTACGGCCACCACTCGTTCGGTAAACTGAGGTGCGTCGCATACCCCACAGTAGCTTACACCCTTGCCCGCAAATTCATTCTCTCCTGGCACACCCAACTTCTTGGGATGAGCACCACCAGCCATAATGACCGTCTTAGTCACATAGGAAACTTCCTCGGTCTCGCCAGCCTTAATTAACGTAGCCTTAATTATCTTATAGTCATTCTTCAACTCGATTTCCTCGACCTTGGCAAGCTTAAACTGTAGGCCATATTTCATAGCCTGTTTCATCATTTCCAGGCCTAACTTGGCACCTGAGACACCATCAGGAAACCCGGGGTAGTTCTCCACTTTTTCGATGCCCCTCATGTAACCTCCAGCAGCTTCATTCCCTAAAAGCAGTACCTTAAGCCCACTTCGAGCAGCATATAACCCTGCTGCTAATCCAGCAGGACCACAGCCGACGATGATAACCTCGTAGTCTGCTTCCATATTTCACCTCGTCTTTCTTCTCTGTCTACTGACTACAGTATATATCCCAGTAAGCTAGTGACACGTGACGACCTTTCCTGTGTGGTCTTTCCATCATCCCCAAACAAAATGGGGTAATCCGCGATAAGCACATTACCCTACCCTTTTACCTGACAGGTTGTCCGCTACCTATTTGCGGACTTTCCCTTTGGTGGCCTCATGCAGGAGCCTTTCCAAGGGTTTTGCTTGGGCCAGACCTTTTGCCCCAGGGTTTCAAGACCATTCGTTAAGGCTGTATCTCCTCCCCTCGGTTGAAGATCATTCTCCAATTACTCCTCAAACACGGTCTGTTTTTCTACCTCCGTCTCAAGGGCTCGCAGCGCCTTCTTCACTAACTTGAGGCGCAACTCCCTCTCCTCATCTTCAGGTAATTCAGGATTGCCTAAAGGATAAGGAATAGCCACAGCAGGCACGATACGATTAGCCCCCACGGTTAAGGAGATGGGCACTATCGAAGCCACGTGCACTACAGGCAACCCTACCCGGTCTATCTCCTTTGCTAACGTTGCACCGCAACGTGTATCGGTCCCTCAGGTGGAGGTGAGGATCACCCCATCAACATCGGCCGCCTTCAACTTCTCCGCAATCACCTCTCCAAACTTCTGAGCGTTGGCAATTGAAGTGGCATTACCTACGGTGACATAGTAGTGGTCGTAGAGTTTACCAATGGTACCGTCCTTCTCCAAGGCACGCATAGCATCCAATGGTAAGACCCTGTCCGGATCGTTGTTAGCGTAGACTGGATCGTACCCACCGTGACACGTCTGGTAGGCATCTGGAGTTAGGTCATGTACCCCGGCGATGTTGTATTCGGCAAACTTAGAAGCACTGGCAGCCTCTATCCGATCTGGGTTACCCAGGGGCACTATCCCTCCTGAGGTCACGAGGGCAATCGTAGCTGAGTGCAGCTCCTTAACCACAGGGCTAGGAGGAACCCGCTCAAAGGTAGGCATTGGATACTCAGTCTGGAATGGTTCCCCCCTTAGTTTGGACAAAAGCATGTCTACCGCCCTCTCCGCTCCAGTTCGACCGACAAATTGATTGACCCTAATGCCGCGAGGGAAGTAACCATCCGCTTCTGGGAGGCCCACCTCTTGTCTAAGGCCTAGTTTCCGAACGAAACTGGCCATTCTAGGAATGACCTCTGCCATTCCGCGAACCGAATCGGCAGAGGGGATGATGTAAACCTCCTTGCGGTAGAGTTCCAACGCCGGGTTCTCTTTATACATGGCCGTGATCACCGGAATGCCGAGCTTCTTGCTTACCGCTGAGCATGAAGCTCCACAGGCAATACCGTATCTACCAGCATTGAATGCCGGACCAGCTACAAACACGTCTGGTTTATAACGGGAAACAGGCTCCACCACACTTTCTGCCGCAGCCTCTATGTTCTCAGCGAAGTAACTATCTCCGCAGACCACTGTAGCTACTATCTCTCCCTCTTCTCCTAATGCTTGCTGGAGGGGCCTGCCAGGACCAACAGCACCCTCTTTAATCAGAGGAGGAATATCGGCTTTCTCCTCACCTCCAATTCCAGCGTAGAACTGATTCAAATAATGGACTACTCTGTACTTTTTCTCTGCCATCTTCCTTTCTCCCTCTCTCTTGAAGACCTTCTAATATCCTCCGGCAGTTAAGGTGCCAAAACCTAACTGGCAGGTAGACCCCATAATGGCCTGTATCTCGATATTGAGACCCCCGTCTGTACTCAGACAGCCGACAAACCCTCCAGCAATGACCTCTGCTCGCTTCAAGTCTCCAATAATCCGCTTCATAGGGGGAAGATCTATCACCTCATTGGCATTGCCTACACTAATCACCGCATCAGCTTGCGGCACAGCGTCTGCCAGGGACTGGGAACCACCATCTCTTCCGGCATATTCATCGGTAATCAGTACAGTCTTTATTCCGTACTCTTCAATTTTCTTGCAGAGCATCATCAGGTCAGTATCAGGATTGCCAAAACCTTCCTCAGTAATGATAGCCCCTTCGGCTCCAATGAGTTTCACCAATTTGCTCGCATAGTCTGAAGACCTCTCCTTGTCTGCCAGGGTGACGTTTAAATTGGAGATGACCACCCCGATGAAGTTCAAATCTTTGCCATGCCTCCGATAAAGCTCTTTGATTACCGGATTGTTCAGGTGATGATAAGTCGTGTGCTTATCGCAAGCTGAAACGCAGTTGCCGCTCACTATGGCCCCATCCATGACTTCATTGGGATGGATCAAGCTCGGTAGGATCCTCTTGGCATCAACCCCGTAGAGATAGGTATCGTGTAACAGGCCCTCTGAAAGCAGTGGGTGAACATAGGCGACTCTGGGAAGGGTAGTATCAGTAACCGGATTCAATTCATAGACCTCCAGCTCATCAGGGGCGAGATCCTTAGCCGTTTTGCCCAAATAGACCGCGGCCCTCAGCCCAGCGAGGCGCACCGCCTCCTCATGAGCGTGTGGGGCTAACCCATGGATGGGGTGCAGAATCAATGCCACATTGTTAGTTTGAGAAAACGGTGAATATTGAGCCCCAGGGCCAGACATATCTATGAGCCCCTCTTGATAGCCGACGATCCGACCCACAGTCACTATCGCTGCCCCTCTCAGGACGTTGGTTCTACCCGAGCCCAATGTTCCGATTTTACCGATAATCCCTGGGAAAAGCTCAGCTGACCCACTTACTTTGACCCTGGGCTCGATTACATCCTTTACCGGCATTATCCTTACTTCCTCCCCTGGCCGTGTCAGCTCAACGTCCACTTCAGATAATCTATCGTCCTGCCGGACTAAACCGATCAGTTCTTTTTTGTTTACATAGAGGGTGCCGTTTCTAACGGTGGTCTCCTCACCAAATTGCACGTCCTCAATTTTGATTATTCCTAGCTCTAAGCGCATAATTAGCCTCCTTTAACGAGCTGTAAAGCATTTAGTCCCAGATGAACATTTCATAGCCAGCAGACTCTGACATCCTTGCCTGCTTACGATATATTCCAAATCATATAGACTAGCAGTTTTCATTTTGCTTAACATTCTAGTTTCAAAACTTATCAACAGAATTTGATTTTCATTAGAGATTATAAGGAACTTTCCAGCTATAGTTCTTATACACGACAAATGTTTCTGTAGACATAACATCCTTTATTTTAGAAACTTCCTGTGTGTAGAATTCATGCAAGCCGAACTTGTCATTCAACAACACAATTAAGATGAGGTCAAAACGGCCCGTAACAACAGCCACTGAGACCACTGCCTTCAATCTGCTAAACTCCTCACCTTTGTCCACCAGCCTCATGGTTTTCAATTTAACACCGACAACTACTAAGAAGTGATTGTCAATTTTTTCAGGATCTACTACAGCGATTATCTCCAGGACCCCTTTTTTCATAAGTTTTGTGACCCGGGCCCTAACTGTGTTTGTGGTAATGGACAGATTTTCCCCGATCTCCTTAAAAGATTTGCGGCCATCTCGTAAGTATTTAATTATCTTGAGGCTAATTTCATCAATACCCATAAGGCTTGGATTTCCTTACCTGACTCACCATCAAGTCTGGACTCATAGTCTATCTTGGCGTGATCAATACGCACCGTGTCTCAGTCGATCTTGAGACACTTTCAATATGCCTTGTTCCCGATCAGGCCCCTCAAGCCCTCGCAACAGTAAGACAACGGCTTAACAATACTTATTTATAATATTTTTAGTTTTTAGTCAATAAATCTTTTTATTTTTTATCGTATAAAAAATAATAAACATTTTTTTTGATCAAATAACAAGTAATGGTTGCATTTTTGCAATTAGGGCATATGTCCGGTAGGGATATTTCTTGGTTCTCTTTAACGAGAAGCGCTTTTATAAAGGAGGATAAAAATATCTTTAGAGAGGATGATACGCCCATGATTCAGACATACACCCACCAAAAGGAATTACATGAAGCCCGTTTGGATATCAACACCTTAGAGCGACTTTTGTCCATCTCATTACCGATGGCACTAACTGCTCGCCCTTTGAGTCCGATATTATCGTTGAGAAAGCAAAGGAGGTTTTGCTATCGGCGATCGCGTCGAAGACAATCAGCAAGGAAATAGCTTTTGATATCTTTTCC
The DNA here is from genome assembly GCA_020349945.1 of Deltaproteobacteria bacterium. Classification (GTDB taxonomy): domain Bacteria; phylum Desulfobacterota; class DSM-4660; order Desulfatiglandales; family B25-G16; genus JABXJZ01. Next base: position 239,016 of record CP070704.1, on the reverse strand, counting down.
TAGACCTACCTTTCCAACTTCCCCTGTGATAGGCATCTGAAATTATGAGAGGTAACACAAGGGTTGCTTCACTCCAGACCATCTGCTCAAAAGTGGTGTCAACCTTACCCCATGAACACGCCTCCTTGAGGGTTGACCCTGAAAGACCTCCATCTCGTTCGTCAGCAACGGTAATCTGTATCGCGTACTTATGCATAGGTCTTTCAGTCCCTAAAACCTCTGTAGCTATTACCACATCCTGGGCAAAGTTCTTTGGCACCCCTCCCCCCACAATAAAGAGGCCTGTATCTTGGGAGGCAATCTTGATCTCTGTTAGTTCCTTGAAATCCTGGACAGAGTCAATGGCCACATACCGGTCTGGGTTCTGCTTCTGATGCAACACAAGGCCAAATCCCGCACTCGAGTCTGAAAAGGCCGGAACGAAGATTGGAACATCATGCCTGGAGGCCTCGAGGATAACAGAATTCACTTTTGGGTAATGTTTCTCAAGATAGGATCCCATCTCCTTTATAAACTCCCTTGATGAGTAAGATCTTTTACCAAGACCATCGGCAATCCTTGCAACCGTTACATCGCATTCCCGTAACTCGTCCTCATTGATATAGGTATCATATATTCTATCGATATGGAGCTGTCTTAAATGATGATCATCTATTTGAGAACCACCTAAATAGTGAAGGAATCCTATAGCCTCAAAGAAGTCCTGGTCTACAATAATTGCCCCGGTAGAGACAATGAGATCAACCATGTTGTATTTGATCATGTCTACCACGACTCCCTTTAACCCTGCACTAAAAAGGGAACCTGCAAGGGTGACAATAATAGAGCAAGAGTCATCTTTTAGCATTCTGTTGAAGATATCCGAGGCATTGTACAGGTTTCTGGCCTGGAATGCCATCCTCCCATATGCCTCAATGATGGGCCTTGCATCAAATGAACGGATATCTATATGCTCAATGGGGTTTTTTAGCAGTGACTTTCTATCCATTTGTACAACAAAAAATAGTTAACCCTCCTGTGTACCTGCCTTTATCTCGTCAATATAGCATTGCTTTGCTAAAGAAAAAACTGCCCAATGTCGAGACAAACCTCAGCCTGTGGAATAAATACTTTAAAGGAGATAGCACCTATCAGCCAACATATTCCACCAGGCAAGAAGGACATTGTGGGGGTTAACGGTTTTTGAAGATATAGCTTAAAAATTGAAATACCAGTTTTGCAGCGATAAAATCAGGTGCCCTATTATATTTATTGGGCATAAGCTCGGCCACATCAAAGCCAACAACATGCCTCTCTTCGGCCACCTTTTTTAGAAGCCCGGTAATCTGATACCAGCCAAGTCCTCCTGGCTCTGGATTTCCTGTAGAGGGTATTATAGATGGATCAAATACGTCCAAATCGATGGTTACATAGACATGGGAAGACAAGAGATCAATCACCTTCTCGATCCAGTTATCTTTTAAGAAGATATCCCTGGCAAAAAAAACCTTTGATATATCCACTCTATCACATTCTTCCCTCGCCATAGACCTTATTCCTACCTGTACTGCTGGGCAAACTTCCTTTACCCTTGCCATTACACAGGCATGATTGAACATGGAGCCATGGAAAGATTCTCGCAGATCAGCATGTGCATCAAGTTGTAGAGCGGTAATATCTGAAAAATAATCCCTGATCCCCTGGACAGCCCCTGGTGTTATCGAATGAGTCCCTCCTAGCATAACCGGGAATTTGCCGTCTTTGATAAAGGAGGAAAAATTTTGTCTGATAACCTGGGTCAGTTCCTCAGGAGATTCTGGAAGATGAGGTAACTGAAAGCTATGTATTCCCTGCAAATGCACCTCACTATCTGTCTCAATATCATATAGCTCTACATGGGCTGAGGCCTCAAGTATTGCCCCTGGTCCTAAGTCTGCCCCCTTTTGCCACGTGGCTGTAGAATCATAGGGAACGGAGAATACTACAATGTTAGCAGACTCATAATCTGTCCAATGAGACTCCTCTCCTCCAAAGGGAATATCATTCACGGTGCAGCCTGAACTATATGGAGGTCTCTTGGAAAACCTGCTCCTCTTTCAATCATGTAAGCCTTTGGCTTCTTAGAGATAAACGCCTCGATAATGAGATCTCTGGCCATATCTGTATCAAATGGTTTGCATGAGAACAGGTCCAGAAAGGCATAGCCTTTTCTTGCAAAGGTATGGATTGATAAATGGCTTTCCGCTATGACGACAAATCCAGTTATTCCGCTATCTTCAGGGACAACACCACTATAAGGAAATACATAAGGCTGCGTAATCTTGACCATTCCGATCTTGTCGGGAATGGTATTAAGAAAGTTAAAGATGAAATCGAGGTCATTAATCCTTTCTTGATCGCACTCAGATAGATCCAGCATAAGATGGGGGCCAAAATAGGATTTCTTGTTCATTGCACATAAACCCTCCCTCTTGAAAATAACGCAAAATAATTGGCCAATAATACACAAAACGAAATTTCTCTCAACAATTTTTTTAAATGAATTGCTGGCCTCATTGGATTCAATTGGATAGACTGCACATCTTACGGTCACTCCCTGCGAAACACGGATGGGCGATAATCACTGTCCCTCAGGCCTGCCACAGTTTCCTTCACACAAACAAAGGAGCGGAAAGGACCGTGAGCTCGCCAAGAGTTTCGCTTCCTCAGTATTAAGCAAAGGGGAAATAAAGAAGATAAATGTAGGCAGTGCAAAAAATCATTTCAGTCAACGCCATGAAAAGCCCTTGACAATACTAGGTAAAAAATCGTAGCTATGTCTATGTGTTACTGTTTAAAAAATCAACCTTTATCGAGGAGGAGACAGTTGAAATCTAAGGGTATATGTTTCGTTCTTTTTTTATTTTCAGCTCTTTTTTTAGGCCTATCTTCACCTTCATCGGCAGGGGAAAAGGCTCTTCATCACACAGTGAAAAAAGGTGATACCCTTTGGGCAATATGTGAACAGTATTACGCTGATCCTTACCTGTGGCCGGAGCTATGGGAAATGAATAAGTTTATCACCAATCCCCACTGGCTCCATCCCGGCGATGTCATAACACTCTTAGAGTACGAAGAAATAAAACGAAAAAGGGCAGAACGTGCCAAAAAGGTCGTTGAGGTAAAAAAACGACCCTTAAAGAAATTAATGGGAATAGATGTTTCAAGCCTGACCAATATAAGAGCCCTGGGCTTTCTTCGGCAAGAAAGGATTGAGCCATGGGGTAGAATTTTTGACTTTAAGGTCCAAAAGATTCTACTCGGAAAGGATGATACCGTTTATGTAAAGATGCATAAAGAGGATATTAAGCCTGGAGATGTATTTACCATATACACTGTCTCGGATCCTGTTAAGCATCCCCTGACCGGAAAACCATTCGGATACATTTATTCCTTCAAGGGAATACTGGAGATCGAAAAAGCCGAGAAAGATTTCTATGTGGCCAAAATAAGTGAATCGTTCCGAACCATCTATAAAGACGACCTCCTTATACCGTACCATCCAGTTTCCCCCTGTGTGCTCCCTATTCCATGCCCTGGTAGTCTTACAGCCCATATTGTCGCCTCAAAAGATAACTTAGAGATACTCGGACAGTACTCGGTGGTCTATATTGATGCAGGCCATGATATGGGGATAAGAAGAGGTCACCTCCTTGAGGCCATACAGGAAAGAGAATCCATTTCTGATCCCCAAGAAAAAGAGATAGTCGCCTTGCCCGCCGCTATTTTTGGTAAAATCCTGATCCTGGAAACCACAGAAAATACCTCCAGTGGATTGGTATTTTGGGCGTCTAAAGAGTTTACGAATGGGGTTAAGACCAGGCCTCTGACCTGGCATGAGGATAGGCCTCCCAGGGACCTGGGAATGTTACCAACCTGCCCTATAGAGTAATTCAGTTTGAGCTCAGAAGGTTGTATCACGTGAAGATAGGGCTTCAAGCCAAGAAGCACATCCACGTATCTACTCAACGGGGCCCGCATGATAAAAAGGAGAGAGTAACCAATCAAAGCTTACTGTACTTGTAACCGGAAAGAGAATCAATGGAAACGCTGAGCACCCTGTTTGATAGTTTTCGCCATTCATCCCTTTACATGGTGTATACCATATCGCTCGATATGTTTATTCGACTCTGGTACTTCCTCGCCATAGGGATTGTGATTGGCTCCATAATATCAGCGTACATACCTAAGAGGAAGCTTTCTTCCCTTGCCCGACAATCTGGCGTTAAGGGTATATTGGTTGCTTCACTGGTGGGGGCGGCGTCACCTCTTGACTCCTACGCCGTCATTCCAATCTTCACTGCTATGCTCGCTTCCGGCCTGCCTAGAGCTCCTGTCATGGCCTTCCTCGCTTCCTCTCCCCTCATAAACCCTATCATGTTCTTTTGGACCTGGACAGTGATAAACCCTCCTATCGCAGTTGCCAGGCTTGTATCGACAATCACTCTCGGCATACTGTGCGGTCTGCTCGTCGATTACTTCACCCAGAAGGGCTTCATTGTCGACGAAGCTCTGCAAGCCGCTCCGGCCAACCCGGGTCCACAAGAAGGTTTGGAACTATCAGCCTTCCCAGAAGAGGAAAAGTCGGCAAGCAGGCTCCGCGAAGCCCTGGTCATGATGTGGAAGACTGCCAAATATCCCGGGCGCTATTTCTTGATCGCCATTGTGCTGGCTGCACTGGTTGAGACCTATGTGCCCACGGACGCGATTGTCCGATACATGGGAGACAGTAAAACCTCGGTATTAATCGCGACAGCCATGAGCATCCCCTTTTATGTATGCGGGGGCGGCGCAATTCCCCTTGTTGCCCAATTTCTGAACATGGGCATGAACAAAGGGGCTGCACTGGCATTTTTCTTGGTAGGTCCCGCCACCAGGATAGCACCTATGGTGACGGTTCTCGTTCTGGTTCGCAAGAAGATATTTCTTGTCTACTTTCTCGTAATCCTCTTGGGCGGGATGGGTCTCGGCCTTCTTTATGGCGTGCTGTAGTTAATAACCATCTTCCAAATGATTCAGATTTATAAAGCCAGTCAAAATCCTTAACAAAGCTATCTAGATCCAAGAGCAGGCGACAAATATCCATAAAACCTGAAAAACCTTACCAGGCCCTGCAAAATCGCATTTAGGCAGCCAGTAGCAGCAAATACGAGCCAGCAACGCTGTCATCTCAGGTATAGTGAAGAAGAGGCCTGGCTCAAACCTTTTCAAGTGAAGGGACAAGGCACAACCGGTGCTGTTGAGGATTTGAGCGAAAGGGGCTTGGGCACTTGCCGTTGATGAACTCAAAAGGTCAATGAAACAAGGCTCATCAGAAAACCAGAATACAAAGGGATTGTGAGATTATCATCTATCATAACCCTACAAATTTTTAAATAAACTCCATCAGCTATAGTAGCGCCAATTGCACCAATGACTGCCATGGCTAATGAATCAAGGATAAAATAGCCCACTAAAAAGGAAACACTAAACATGGTGAGGATCACATCCGGTGGCTTTATTCCCCTTTTATACCCTTCTGGCGTGACCAAAGTTCCTCTTTTAACTGACTGAGCTATGCCAGAGGCGGCATCGCCTATTGCCAGCATGGATATGGAAGCTATGGCAATCTGTTTATCAAAGAGTAAGATGCTTAGAGATGCACCCAGCATAAAAAAGGCATGACCACCGATCTTTTTCTTCTCCTTATCCCTTAAGAAGGGAACTGGGACCAGGCCCTTGAATCTTAAAAATTCAAAGGAAAAGATAATAAAAAGGGAAAAAAGCAGACCGATAACGAGTAGATTCTTTTGACAGATAGTATAAAGAATAGAAATTGCAATCCCACAACTAATGTGTATAGATTTTCTCATTATCTCTTCTTTTAAAATATCAGGTCTGGATATAAATTTTTTGGACATAGATGGATTCCCCTTCATCATTGTATCATAACGAGTTAATCTTATATTAGCACCTAATAAAAAGCTTGACTATGCTCTGTTTTGGTTATATTCGAGCACAAATGCACAGCCTGGATTTCGCATGAAAAAATCGTCAGACAGCAAATTTAGATGGCTTGCACTCAAGATGATTCCCAATCTGGGCAACACTACCTATAAGCGCCTCCTTGATAGATTCGGGGATCCAGCCAATGTATTTGCCGCCAAGCTAAATGATTTAATAGAAGTAGAAGGAGTAAGGGTTGAGACAGCAAGGAGAATAGTCTCCAAGGCCTGGGAAGGAAATCCTGAAGACGAACTCGTGGGCCTTCAGAAGAGCGGTGCCAAGTTGATAACTATTTCCGATTCCTCTTACCCAAAGGAGCTCAGAGAGATCCATGACCCACCTCCCCTTCTCTATCTGAAGGGGAGCGATATCCCCCATAGTAGGACAATGGTTAGTGTTGTAGGGTCAAGAAATCCAAGCCATTACGGTCTGAAGATTACCGAGGAAATATGCCAGGGACTGGCCATAAGGAACATAGCTGTTGTTAGCGGCATGGCTAGGGGGATAGATTCAGCTGCCCACTGGGGCTGCCTAAGAGGTCACGGGTTTACCGTTGCTGTTCTCGGTTCAGGCATAGATATCATATACCCAGAATCAAACAGCAAGCTTTTCAACAATATAGTTGAAAAAGGGACTGTTATTACTGAGTTCCCTTTAGGAACCCCGCCAGAGGCAAAAAATTTTCCCATAAGAAACAGGATAATCAGCGGTCTGTCAAAGGGGGTTGTAGTGGTAGAGGCCTCAAAAAGAAGTGGCTCTCTGATCACGGCCTCCCTTGCCTTGGAGCAAGGCAGAGAGGTTCTGGCCGTGCCCGGAAGCATAGAATCCTTCAAAAGTACAGGCACTCATCTTCTTATCAAGCAAGGTGCCAAACTTGTTGAAAACGCAGATGATATATTGGAAGAGCTTGGATTAAACTATCCCTATTCTCAGGAAATAACTGGGTCCAAAAAAATGGCTTTACCGCCCTTGGAGGAAGACGAGAAGACGATCTATGATACCCTGGGCGATTATCCTATTCATATAGATCAGATAGTCAGGTATAGCAAAATGGATGCTTCCCGGGTAGCGGGCCTTCTAACAGGCCTTGAATTAAAGGGAGTCATTAAGCAGTTACCGGGAAAGATGTTTGTCAGGTAAAATGCGTACTGAGCCAATGGCAGAAAATCTCCTCATCGTTGAATCACCAACCAAGGCCAGAACAATAAAAAAATATTTGGGCTCTGACTTTAAAGTTATGTCCTCTATGGGCCATATAAAGGATCTTCCCGCCAATCGACTGGGCGTGGATATTGCCAAAGATTTCAAACCAGAATACGTAACGATAAAAGGAAAGGCCAAGATTCAAAGACAAATAAAGGAGGCCGGCAAGGATACCAAAACTATCTATCTGGCTCCAGATCCAGATAGAGAAGGTGAGGCTATAGCATGGCATCTAGCAGGAGATTTGAGGGGTAAAAATAAGAATATTCATCGGGTAATCTTCAATGAACTCACTCCAAGGGCCATCAAAGAGGGGGTGACGTCTCCTCACGATCTAAACAGGAATCGATTCGAGGCCCAGCAGGCAAGACGCATACTCGATAGACTGGTCGGCTATCAGATATCTCCCCTTCTATGGAGAAAGGTCAGGCAAGGGCTGAGTGCTGGCAGGGTTCAATCTGTGGCTGTTAAGATAATCTGTGATAGGGAAAGGGAGATCCAGGCCTTTATCCCTCAAGAATACTGGAGTCTGACAGCATATCTATTGGGTGAGAATCCTCCTGCCTTTGAGGCCACCCTATTTATCCTGAATGGTAGAAAGATCGATCTGAGAACAAGGCAGGATGTGGATGAAGCAATCTCACTGGTAAAGGATAGGCCCTTCAAAGTCAAAGGCATCTCCTGTAAGGATAGGATAAAAAATCCTCCTCCACCCTTTTCTACCAGCTTACTCCAGCAAGAGGCCTTCAGGAAGCTCGGGTTTACTGCTAAGAAGACCATGGGAGTAGCCCAGGGCCTTTACGAGGGTATTGAGCTGGGTAAAAAGGGTCAGGTTGGCCTCATAACTTACATGAGAACAGATTCCTTTCGCCTTGCCAAAGAGGCTATAGACGAAGTGAGGGAATTGATAGCTAACTCCTTTGGTCCCAACTACCTTCCAGAAAACCCAAATATATTTCGCTCTAAAAAAGGCGCTCAAGAGGCCCACGAAGCCATAAGACCAACTTCGGTCAAGAATAACCCGCAGGAGATAGCTCACTATCTATCAAAGGAACAATTGAAGCTTTATACCCTTATCTGGAGAAGATTTGTCGCATGCCAGATGAAACCTGCCATCATGCAAGAGACCTTGGTGGAGATAGAATCCGGGCCTGCCATTTTCCGGGCCACAGGGTCGATCCTGACTTTTCCCGGTTTTACCAGACTCTATGAGGAAGGCAAAGACGAGGAAGGCAAAGAGAAAAAGGATGAACATCTCCTTCCCTCATTAAGAAAGGATGAGATATTGAACCTCAAAAAACTCGAACCTAAGCAGCATAGTACAAAACCGCCCCCAAGGTATACCGAGGCCACATTGGTAAAGGAATTGGAGGCTAATGGGATTGGACGCCCCTCTACCTATGCCCCCACTATGGCCACTATCCACAACAAAGAGTATGTCGCAATAGAAAGGCAGCACTTTAAACCTACGGAATTAGGATTTTTGGTGAGCGATCTTCTGGTTGAAAACTTTCCGGACATATTGAATGCTGCCTTCACTGCCCAGATGGAAGATAAGCTGGATAAAATAGAAAACGGGGAACTTAAATGGATCGATCTCTTGCATGAATTCTATAAAACCTTCTCACAGGACCTGACTAAGGCCCAAAAAGAGATGAAAAAAGGGATAGCTACAGACATGAGCTGTCCCCAATGCAACAGACATATGATGATAAAATCAGGGAAAAACGGGCTATTTCTTGCCTGCACTGGTTTTCCAAAATGCACCTATACAGCCAATTTTCATAGGGACGAAAAGGGCAACATAATCATTGAGGAAAAGGGGGTTGTTGAGCAAGGAGGAGAACAGTGCGAGATTTGCGGAAGGCCCATGGTAGTTAAAAGGGGCCCATATGGGGAATTTCTGGGCTGCTCTGGATATCCAGAATGCAAAAATACAAAACCAAAAGCAAAGAAAAGCATTGGTGTCCCCTGCCCTGAACAAGGCTGTAATGGAGAACTGGTGGAAAGATATACCAAGAAAGGCAAAAGATTCTATGCCTGCAACCAGTACCCCCGGTGCCATTTCCTCCTTTGGGATAAACCGGTACATGAGGCCTGCCCTATCTGCAATACCCCTATCTTGGTTGAGAAACGGACAAAAGGTTCTCGGTCTTTTCTGGGCTGCCGCAAAAAGGATTGCGGATTCAAGAAGGATCTCCCCTAGCCAGCACAGAGCCAAACAGGTCTTAAACCTGGATCACGGGTCGTGTGTTCAACTCTCAAGACCCGAAATCCCTGGATTACCAAGCAGCTTCATTCAAGAACTGCTATACATTCGATTTCCACTCTGGCTCCCAATGCAAGCCCACTTCCTGCTACGGCGCTTCGTGCTGGAAAAGGTGAATTAAAATAGGTCTTGTAGACTTTGTTCATTCTGGGCCACTCTGCAATATCCGCTAAAAATACCGTACACTTGACAACATCATCCATGTCGGCTCCGTACCGTTGCAGTGTCGACTTTATATTTTCAAGAGTCTGCCGTGTCTCTTCTTCTATGCCGCCTTCTACTAGTTTCATTTGCCCGGGCATATTTCCAACCTGACCCGATAAGTATAGCATGTTGTTAACTCTAACTGCTTCGGAAAAAGGCAAATCAAATTTCTCTATACCTGGTGAATTGAGGTACTCTACGGTAGTTTTTTTATCGCTTTCCGAAGTAGTGCATCCAAGCAATGCAATAAGAAGTGAAAAGACCAATAAAAAGCACACCTGATGTCTCATGATGAATACCCTCCTTGTTTACATCATTTGTTAGAAATCTCTGTCAGAAATAATATAATGTCTAAAACTCAAGACACGGCATAACAAGAAAATCACCGGGCGCGATAGCGCTCCGGTGAATTAAACGGTTATCGCGCTTTTCACTCCGGCAAACTGTCTATTTTAGTAGCCAACTACTCGATGACGCCTACCCTCATTTCTTTGGTCGCC
>CP070704.1:217999-228737 GCA_020349945.1 Deltaproteobacteria bacterium | reverse complement strand
GACTATTTTATTCTAAAGGGGGCAAAGGAAAGTGAGTTTGGAAGAAAGGCAGTAGCAAAACAGGCCTTAGAGGACCTTTTCAAGAAGAAATAGAACCGCAGTAATAAAATGAGGCGTTGTCTAATCTTTTCCGTACAAACTGCCCTCATAAGCAATTATACTTTTCGCCACTAACGTTTCGCTTTTATCCCTGCTAAGCCTCGCATTCAGATGCTATAATTTGTTTTTCTCTACTTATCACCTTAGGAGGATATTTCAAGGTATTACTATATGCTCGATTACCTTTAGCGCCGATGTTCTAGGCACTACGTAGGCAGATTCTACTTCAACGAACAGGGATTTTGTATTATCGTTGATCCACGAGGATAGATGATCTAAGATGACCCGAAATTTTTGGGAGGAGAATGCCATTGGATAACCTAATTAGGATACTACGCTCTTTCAGTGAAGGGGAAGAGGACAGGACATTTACAGATAATTTTGTAGATCTTCTCAAGGATAAGGTGATGACCAGTGTTGAGGGGATGTACGAGTTTGGCCTCAAGTTCCAGAATAATAAGGCTATTTTCCCCCCACCTTGGGAGTCAATCTATGCCAGTTTGAAAGAAATCGGGTTCTTTAAACGCTTTGTTCCTGTTGACTACGGGGGAACCGGGGCAAGTGAAGAAAATATCTATTTCATTATGGAACTCCTAGGATACACATGCCCCAGCCTTGGGATTATCTTTGTGGCGCATGGTCGCGCGGTGGACCTTATCCTTGCCGGAAAAGATGAGGCACTGAAAAGCAGATTCCTCTCGAGATTAGGGGATGGAGATTTTGGGGCTATTGCCATGACTGAGGAGAGGGCAGGTACTGATGCAAGCGCTATTGAATTTTCTGCAAAACGAAAGGGGGGTTATTATATCTTTCATGGCGAAAAGATCTTCATATCTAATGCGGGCCTTGCCAGAGTTTACACCATCCTTGTCAACACAAAGGGGGTGAAGGGGGCCAGATCCCTGAGCGTCTTCGTGGTTGAGGACGAAATAGAGGGGTTCAGGGTGGACCCTTTACCTGAAAAAGATGGGTTGAAAATCCTTCCTACAGGGAAGATCATCTATGAGAATTGTCTTATTCCAAAGGAGAATTTGATTGGAGATGAAGGCAAGGGATTGCTGCTCGCCCTTGATGCGATAGACAGGGGTAGGATACTGCTGGCAGGGATTGCTTGCGGGCTCGCCTGCCGGATCCTAGATGAAATATTCGAATATTCCCGAAAAAGGATTCAATTTGATCACCCTCTTACCAGTAGCCAGGACATCAGCTTCAAGATGTCTGATATGTACACCCAGATCAATGCCGCACGGGGGTTGTGCTTCCACGCCTTGAAACAAGTGCATAGCCCGTATTATAGAAGTGCTTCATCTCAGGCAAAGCTTTTTGCGACCCAGATGGTGATGTCTGTGGCCCAATTGGGGCTGATGATCATGGGAGGGAGGGGATATTTTAAAAACAATATCATTAGCATGCTCAGTGCTGATGCGAGGGGTATGGAGTATCTGGAAGGAACCTCGAGTATTCAAAAGATGATCATCTCAAGAGAGCTCTTCAAGAGCTATAGCTGAGGACGACGATATATTCCAAGGAGCTACTATGTTCCTATGGGAAAATCATTTTGACATCTTTTTGCAAATTTGCTATGGGGTTCGGATCAGTGAATTTTTGTGATTTGCATCGGAAGATTCACAGACGTTGCCTTTTCTGAACATGAAGTTGGGATTTTCAGGTATGAGGTGTTTGAGATTTATCTGCTTGGCCACTGGCCTTTGCCTGGTTTTTATTCTTGGTAATCCCTTTTTAGCTCAGGCATATGAGGATACCCAATGCTTTAAATGCCATACCAGCGCCAAGAAACTGATAGAGATAACTAGGGAGATCGCTAAAACCAGACGGGTAGTTAAGTCCCCAGAAATAGAAGGTGAGGGGTGAGGAGAAGGTGTTGTGGAGCCGTTGGCCCCGCACGAGAAAATTTTTGTTGACAGTGACATCTTGGACGATGAGAATCATGGAATGATAGCGTGCCATGAATGTCATGGTGGCAACCCAGATGACCCGAATTGGAAGACAGCCCACGATGGTGTTATTAAGGATCCTACATATCCTGATGCTACTGCGGCCTGTGGGGATTGCCATGATGAGATTAGTGAGCATTACCGAAAGAGTCTTCATGTAAGCCTCAGGCCCTATAGATTAATGATCCATGAAAGGGCCAATACTAGTGCTGGAATCCGCGACAAGGTGGAACACGCAATGAATGACCATTGTTTTCGATGCCACAGCAGTTGCGGCCAGTGTCATATCAGCAGACCCACGCCTGTTGAAGGCGGTTTTTTAGACGGCCACCTATTTCAAAGGAAACCCCCAATGCAAGAGGTCTGTACTGCCTGCCACGGAGCGCGTATAGCGAAAGAATACCTCGGTGAAAACGAGGGGGTCCTGCCAGATGTTCACCGCGAAAAATATATGAGATGTGACAAGTGTCATCCAGGGGATGAAATGCACGGCAATGGAAGAGAATACGCAAACAGGTATGAGGTGGAAAATGGGCCAAAATGTGTTAATTGTCATAAGGAGATATATAATAGAGGGGCAGAGAATGTGATAACCCATCGGATTCATAAGGATAAGGCAAGCTGCCAGGTCTGTCATGCCCAGCCTTACAAAAATTGCTCTACCTGTCATGTGGGCAAGGATAAAAGTGGGCTCCCCTTTTATAAAACAAGAGCCTCCTGGCTTGATTTCAAAATCGGGCTCAATCCATTAAAATCAGACAAGAGACCTTATAGATTCGTCACCCTAAGGCATGTGCCCGTTGATCGGGGAACCTTTGACTTTTACGTAAAAGATGGTTTAACCAATTTTGACAATTTGCCTATCTGGAAACTGGCAACGCCTCATAATATCAGACGAAAGACTCCACAGAATAAGAGCTGCAATGCGTGCCACGGGAATGGGCCCCTTTTCTTGCAGGACAAGGACGTAGAGGATAATGAAAAAGAGGCAAACAAGGGTGTAATCGTTCCTGCCAACCTGATTCCAAGAAGACAGAAATGGCAACCAAAATAGGGCTTATTGATTGTCAGTCTTCCTGATAAGAAGCAAAAAACTTCATAAATTTGAGAAAGGAGGTGAGGCAAAAGGGAAAAGACTAATGGTAATGTAGTTTAGCAAAAGATATATGAAGAGTTCCATTATGAAGAGAGAATACTGTCTAAGACTTAATACCAAGGGAAGCATTATGAAGAGAAACAGTTTGATTCTAATAGTTGTCCTGATGATCACTACTGCCTTCGCCTTTAGTACGTCCCTGGCATTGGCCAAGGACATGACAGCCAATGATTTTAAGGAAGAGGCATTAAGGAACATTACCACAATCTCTGTATCTGATGCCAAGGCCCTGTTTGATAAAGGTGGTGTTATCTTCCTTGATGTCCGGACGGAAACAGAGTTTAAGAAGGGACATATACCCGGTGCAACAAATCTTCCGAGGGGTAAACTTGAGTTTAAGATTGACAAAGAGATCACTGACAAGAATACTCAGGTTGTGGTATATTGCAAGACTGGTAGTAGGTCTGCCTTGGCAACTTATACGCTTGTTAGGATGGGCTACAAGAACGTTAAGAATATGGATGGTGGCTGGAAGGCCTGGGCAGATGCAGGTTATCCGGTCGAGTAAAAGACCCAATAATAACTGGCTTTTTTGGGCAGGAAGAAAGGAGTTACGGTATGAAGGTTGATAGACGAGAATTCTTGAGGATTTCTGTAGGGGGTGCTGCAGGTGTGATGGCCCTTGGTTTGGGCATGGATCTGAGACCGGTCAGATCATATGCCCAGACATTGAAGATTCGCTACGCCGAGGAGACAATCACAATCTGCCCGTATTGCGCCGTTGGCTGCGGCATTATTGCTCACACCAGCAGAGGTGCAGGGGCAAAGATTATCAATACAGAAGGTGATCCTGACCATCCCATCAATGAAGGGGCCCTCTGTGCCAAGGGTGCGGCGCTCAGTCAGTTGGCAAATAATAAGCATCGTATCACTTCCCCAATGATTCGTAAGCCTGGTGAGTCAGAGTGGCGAAAAGTGTCATGGGAATACGCATTGGCACAAATCGCTCAACGGATCAAAAAGACGCGTGATGAGACCTTTACTCCCAGAAATGCCAAGGGCCAGGTGGTGAATCGCACCACTGGGATTGCCCACGTGGGAAGCGCTGCACTTGACAATGAGGAATGCTGGCTCATACAGGCGATGATGAGGGCTATGGGCCTGGTGTATATTGAACATCAGGCAAGGATCTGACACAGCGCAACTGTTGCGGCTCTGGCAGAGTCGTTCGGACGTGGCGCGATGACCAATCACTGGATCGATATCCGAAACAGCGACTGCATTTTGATTATGGGTTCCAATGCTGCCGAGAATCATCCAATCTCATTCAAATGGGTGACCGAGGCCATGAAGGGTGGGGCCACGATGATCAGCGTAGATCCCAGATTCACGCGGACTTCATCAAAGGCTGATTTTTATACATCATTGAGATCAGGAACCGATATTGCATTCCTGGGAGGGATGATCAAATACATCCTTGAAAACAATAAATATTTCAAGGAGTACGTCACGGAATACACCAATGCATCCTTTATCCTGAGCGATGCATATAGTTTTCATGATGGCCTATTTGCCGGTTACGATTCCAAGACCCGCACGTATGACAAAGGTATGTGGGCCTTTGAAAAAGACGATAAAGGAACTCCAAAAAAGGATCGGTCCCTTCAGGACCCTAGGTGTGTATTCCAGCAGTTGAAAAGGCATTACAGCCGCTACGACCTTGACACGGTATCGGCCATTACCGGTACCCCAAAAGAGGATTTGTTAAAGGTCTATGAGATGTATTCAGTCACTGGAGAGAAGGGAAAGGCAGGTACTATCATGTACGCCATGGGCTGGACCCAGCATACGGTAGGCGTCCAGAACATCCGAACCATGGCTATTATCCAGTTGCTGTTGGGGAATATGGGCGTTGCTGGTGGAGGGGTTAATGCCCTGAGGGGAGAATCCAACGTCCAGGGTTCGACGGATCACTGCATCCTCTTCCATATCTGGCCCGGCTACCTGAAAACTCCCGGGGCATCCCAAGATAGCCTTACCGCTTACAATGCCAAGTGGACACCCAAGACAAACGATCCATTGAGCGCCAACTGGTGGGGGAATTATCCCAAGTACTCGGTGAGCCTGCTCAAGTCCTTCTTCGGCGATAAGGCGACCAGGGAGAATGATTTTGGCTATAACTGGCTCCCCAAACTGGATGATGGAGAGGCCTATTCATGGCTTGACCTCTTTGATGCCATGTACAGGGGAGAGATCAAGGGATTCTTTGCCTGGGGCCAGAACCCGGCAGGTTCAGGGGCCCATTCCAACAAGACACGAGAGGCCCTTGCAAAGCTGGACTGGATGGTGAATGTCAATATCTTTGACAATGAAACTGGGTCCTTCTGGAAAGGCCCGGGCATGGATCCCAAAAAGATCAAAACCGAGGTTTTTTTCCTTCCCTGCGCTGTTTCCGTTGAAAAGGAAGGATCTATTACCAACAGCGGGCGCTGGATGCAGTGGCGTTATAAGGCTGCAGAGCCTCCCGGTGAGGCTAGACCCGACGGAGATATCCTCATAGACCTGTTTAAACAAGTGAGATATTTCTACACAAGGGATATTGAAGATGGAAAGGAGCCTGTTTTTCCGGAGCCGATCCTCAATCTGAAACTGGATTATACCACGAATCGGAGATTTGATCCCCACAAGATGGCCAAGGAGATCAATGGCTATTTCTTGAAGGACGCAACGGTTAAGGGTACGTCCTTCAAAAAGGGTGATCTGGTTCCCAGCTTTGCGTATCTACAGGACGACGGTTCAACCAGTAGCGGTAACTGGCTCTACTGCAACTCCTACACGAGCAAGGGGAACATGGCAGCCAGGCGCATGAGAGAGAAGGCGGGCATCGGGTTGAACCTTGAATGGGCGTGGTGCTGGCCGGTCAACCGACGCATTATCTATAACAGGGCATCGGTGGACGGATATGGAAATCCGTGGGACAGGGAGCATCCGGTTATCCGCTGGGATGGTTCAAGATGGGTTGGCGATGTTCCAGATGGCGGCTGGCCCCCTATGCTCAGACCGGATGGCACCCCTAATCCCAAGACTAAGTATCCGTTTATCATGAAACCGGAGGGACATGCCCGGATTTTCGGGCCTGGAAGGGTAGACGGGCCTTTTCCTGAGCACTACGAGCCTCTTGAATGTCCTGTGGAGAAGAACCTGCTCTCCAGTCAGCTTATCAACCCAACGGCACCGACATACGGAACTGATATGGATATTTACAGGACATGCGATCCAAGGTACCCCTTTGTGGCTACTACTTACCGTGTCTGCGAGCACTGGCAGACAGGTGTTATGACCAGATGGCAACCATGGCTGCTGGAGGCCCAACCTCAGCTCTTTGTGGAGATGAGCACGGAACTCGCAAGCCTGAGGGGGATAAAGAACGGGGAGAAGGTGACGGTGGAATCAGCCCGGGGAAAGGTAGAGGCTGTTGCTATTGTTACCCATCGCTTCAAGCCATTTAAGATTCAGGATACCGTGGTCCACCAGGTAGGACTTCCATGGCACTATGGATGGGTTTACCCTAAGGACGGAGGCGATTCAGCCAACCTGTTGACACCCTCAACTGGAGATCCAAACACCAGGATCCCTGAAACCAAGGCCTTTATGGTCAATGTGAGGAAGATATCAAGGAGGTGATCTGATGAGCGGAAAGGCATTTTTTATCGATACCACGTTATGCACTGGATGCAGGGGTTGCCAGATTGCCTGCAAGCAATGGAATCAGCTGCCGGCGACAAAGACTGAGAACTGGGGAAGTTTCCAGAATCCTAAGGATCTCTCCTTTTACACCTATAAATTAGTACGCTTCTCCGAGGATATAGGAAGTGATGGCAAGCCTGTCTGGTATTTTTTCCCAGATCAGTGTCGGCATTGCGTTGAGCCACCCTGCAAGGAGATCCCTGAGGATGCGGAAGCTATTATTGTCGATGAGCTTACAGGTGCAGTTCTTTACACTGACAAACTGAAAAAGGCAAATAGTGAGGATGTGAGGGAGGCCTGTCCGTATAATATACCGAGGGCTCAACCAGGAACCGGGTATATGGCCAAATGTACTATGTGCGTGGAGAGGGTTCAAAATGGCCTTCTACCTGCCTGTGTCAAGACCTGCCCGACAGGGGCCATGAATTTTGGGGACCAAGATAAGACGGTTGACCTGGCCAGCAGACGTCTGGCCGAGGTAAAATCTAAGTTTCCCGAGGCCATGGTAACGGGTATCGAGGACACCAGGGTCTTTTATCTCTTGGCTGATGAGCCTTCCAAGTATCATGAATATGCGCTCTCTGTAGTAAAGCCAGGAGGAATAGACAGGAAAACGGCACTGAAGCGGATTGCCAGGTCCTTAAAAGAACTATCGAGAGAGTGGCAGTTGCTTCATAAACTGGCCGGTTAAGAGAAACCCCCATAACAAAAAGGGTGCCCATCATAAGAGGCACCCTTCTTGTTTCAGCTGGACCTTATATGGGGAAGTAAAGCCCTTATGTCCAACGAATTGTTAGAGCAAATAGAACGGCTTATCCAAAAGCGGCCTATCTACAAAGAGGCCCTGTCTCTTTACAGGGATTTGATGATGTTCCTGAATGAGATTGAGCCTGAGATCGAATGTGGAGTGAAGGATGAATTATTTCATGATACTAAGGTAAAAGAGGGATTCCCCCTGTTTTCAAGAGAAGATCTGCCTCTTGATTTAACGGCTGCCTCCTCATTATTTCACCGTTTATTGGAGCATCTCTGCTCAAAAAAGAGGAAAGATAGAGAGGCCTTGGAAAAGGCACTGAATAGGGTACAAACTGATCCAAATTGGATTAGGAATGTCATCGCCGCCTTTCTTTCTCGTGATGAGACAGCCATTGCGAATATGGCTGAAGAGGCGGGTCTGGAGCCAATGGTCCTTAAATTTTTGACCCATATGGTATTGAGGCCCTCCCTGAATATCCTGAAAGAATCCTGTAGTGAGAGGATTCCGAAGGATAGTTGGAATTATGGCTACTGCCCAGTGTGCGGATCCTGCCCGGATATGGCCTATTTGGATGAGCAAGGGAAGAGATTTCTCCACTGTGAACTCTGTGGCCATGAGTGGTACTATCCAAGACTGAAATGTCCCTTTTGTGAGAATAACGAATCCAAAGAGCTCGGATATTTTGTAAGTGGGGGGGAAGAGGGTTTTCGTGTTGATTTCTGCAAAAAATGTAATCACTATGTTAAGACATTGGATATGAGGGTTATTGCGTTGTCAGCACCCCTTGAACTGGAAAACCTTATCACCTTGCATTTAGATATGCTGGCCCATGAGCAGGGATTTACAACCCCTCATGGTTAACGTTTCTTGAGGAAGAAAGGAGCACAAGGTGTCCGTCGTATCCATCGTCAGGCTGCAAGACGATGATGTGGAAGATGCTGTCAGAAAAGCTGTTTCATTGAGCCAGAGTTTTGAATCCGTGGAATGGGAAGGCTCAGCGGTTCTCATCAAACCCAATGTTGTTCGGCCTGTAAAATCAGGTTCAGGAATAGTAACCGATGTCCGTGTTGTAGAGGCGGTAACAAAATTGGTTTTAGACAGAAATCCAGGGAGTGTCATAATTGGGGAAGGCTCCTCAGTAGGATATGATTTTCCGGATCGAGTGGACTCCATGGACTGTATGGAGGTAGCTGGTGTTCTGGAAGTTGCTAAGAAATTTGGCGTGAAGGTTGTTGACCTGAATCATGACGAGCAGATAGAGGTGAATGCGCCTGATGCCTTTGTGATGGACACCTTTGCCATTGCCAAGACAGCGTGGGAAGCGGATGTAATCCTCTCACTGCCCGTTATCAAGACGCACGTGCGCACGGGAATCACATGCGGGCTCAAGAACATGAAAGGTGTGTTGCCCGGTAGAGAGAAAAAGCGGACTCATCAATGTGGACTAGACAGAGCAATAGTCGATCTGAACCGTGTAACAAAGCCCGGAATCACCATAGTTGACGGGATTACTGGGTCACAGGGCGCCAACTGTGATGAGGCCGATCAAGTGCCCTTAAATCTGATTCTTGCTGGGAATGATGTGGTAGCTGTGGATGCTGTGTGTGCCACTGTGGCGGGATTTGACGTCGGAGAGATTTTACATGTGCAACTGGCAGCCGAGGCAGGGCTTGGCGCCGCCGACCTGAATCTCATTGAGGTCCGCGGGGAGAAAATGGAAACCGTTAGGCATTCATTCATCCCATATCTCCAAGCAGCGCAGGACCTATACGGTGACGCAAACATTATTGAAAAGAACAGCTGCACTGGATGCATGGGAGAGCTGGTGAGCACATTTGTCTACCTGAAAGAAGCGGGATTTCGCGATAGATTGCCTCGTCTGACATTAATCATGGGAGGCCCCGACGAGATACCTCCCTTACATGAAACGCCCGTTGTGGTTGGTCGATGCGCGCAGAAATTTCGGCATTTAGGTGTTTTTGTCCCAGGATGCCCACCGCACGGTACGAAGATCACCGATAAGGTATGCGAGGCGTTGAGGATAGATCAAAAGATCGTACATCGATCGATTGCTAAGCTGCATCGCGCTTGACAGATTGACCCTTCGTGTTTGTTAATGAAATTGGAGTGAAGAAGGGGAAGTTTAAGGGGAGAATATGCTCATCTTATGAATCAGCTTACTGAGCTGAGGTTTCAGGGTGGTAAGGAAGCTTTTTTCTTTTTTTGATGGGATATTAGATCGGATTTTCTCGGTAATAGGGGCAGTTGCCTTTTCACAGATTCCCGAGTTTATTCAGCAGTATATCCAGCGATTGGGGGGGCATGTTGATGAAGCACAACACCAGGTTGAGCTGATAAAAGAGGCGGCCCAATCATCCGGACACACCTTGAGGGCTTACATTGAGATATTTATCACCCACACAGATCCAAGCATAGTACATCAAGGACAATTGATCCAAAGAACAATCGAGAGGGCCAGGGAGCTAGCAGAAACCCTGCAGGCTATGAGAGATGCCTCTGTGTTTGCGAAGCCTCTTGTTTTTTTCGGGAAAATCAAATATCCTATTGCAAGAGCCACCTTAGAGGATTTTCAACCTGCTGTTCCCATAACCTTAGAGAGCCTCGTATATGCCTTTATCGGTCTTTTTTTCGCTTGGGCCTTGTATCAGTATGTCTTAAAGCTCCCAATCAGGCTTATTAAGAGAACAACAAGGGGGGGGCTAAGAAAGAATCAGAAAGGTCTTGGGGGATCTTCATTAAGATAAGCGACTTCTGGCCGTATCCTCTACCCTGGCTTTGGTATGAGGCGATTTCCAATCGATCCCTTCAGGATCAATACAGAGAATTTTCTTGCTTGACAAAGGGAAGAGATTAAGGTAGATAGGCAGTTTTTGTAAAACAAGGTATGCACAGTGTGAAGAAAATAAGGTTCCCTTGTACCGACGGTGCCCGTGAGGAAAATGCACGGGAGCCTGTAACGGGTGACTGATTTGTCTTATGAACAAAGGAGGAAAGAGATGAAAACCGTTTTGAATTTTTCGAAGATAGGTATTTTTTGTATGGCTCTGGGATTAGTCTTCATGA
>CP070704.1:201594-217899 GCA_020349945.1 Deltaproteobacteria bacterium | reverse complement strand
TTTAAGTACGTGCGTTCCAGAAGGTCACTGAAGATCTTGACAAACTCCTGTTTTTCTTCTTTGGTCCTTTTCCGCCAATGAGCCCCTAATGCCCTCCTGCTAAATTCCTCCTCGTCAAATCTTTCTTTAACCAATTTGAGGAGGAGGTTTCTTCTTTCATTCTCGTTGCCAGGTGTTTTAAGAGAGGGATCATTAAGCACCTCGATGATCTGATCGAGGGTTCCCTTAAGAGAATCAGTGACTGGTCCTGGTCCTGCCCAGGCCACAGAAGATAGCAATACCATGAGCACAAAAAGCACTACTGCATGTGCATTAATAAATTTGTCCCATTTTATTGTTATTGATTCTCCTGACCTCAGATGCATTTTGAATTTTGAAGTATCTCTTTTAACAAAAAATTTTAGTTATTTTCCCCTATAACCGCAAAATAGTCTATGAGAATGGCAATAATGTTTTTCACCCTGTTAAGTAAGTAGATTACTAACCTGGGCGAGCAGGAATCAGAGAGATTGTAAAAAGGCTATCAAATTGCTTATCAGTAGATACTTAACAGGGTAAACATCTAATATTCGAATTTCGTATTTGTTCCTAACATGTTCGAAGGGTCTCAGCCAATGGCAAATAACTCTTTGGCCATAAAATACACAAAATTCATGACTTAGGGGCTACGAGATTTGAATGGTGTCCAAACTAAGATTAGTTTTGGTAATAACGCCAGGACAGATAATAGTGCAACAAACATGGCCAGTCCAGTAAAGACACCGAAGTAGATAGTCGGAATAAAATTGGACAATACCAGTATGGAAAAACCAAACATAATTGTTATAGAAGTGTTAATAATAGCCTTACCTACGTTTCTATGGCACAGATGAAGAGTTTCAGCATAATTGCCATTGGCAAACTCTTCTCTAAATCTATAGATGTAGTGAATGCAGTCATCGACCCCTATACCCATTGTGATAGCAGCGATTGTAATTGTCATCATATCCAGGGGTATGCCCGTCAAACCCATTATTCCAAGCACTATGCCTACCGCAAGCAAATTTGGAATAATGCCAATTATGGATAGAGTGATGGACCTGAACAAAATGAGTAACATGATCGCTATGCCTAACATCACAATACCCAGTGTTAAGATTTGGGATCTAAACAAACTTTGCAACATGTTGTTGTATAAGACGAGTATCCCTGAGACCGTTACCCTGTTCCCTGAAAGTCCAAGTTTATTTATGAGATCACTGCTGATCTTTTCCAGAAGATCTTTTCTTCTAATATCTTCCAAGGAGTCTAAAATTCTAAGAAAAATCCGAGCTTCATTATTATCAACAGAGACGTAAGGGTCAACCATATCAGATCTGATTCGATCAGGGATTTTTTTATTCAATACTCCCAGTTCAAGGCCATCAAATTCTTTCTCCTCATGGAGCTGCTCGGCAACCCTGATAACAGAGGCCAGTGACAGGACTTTTCCGATCTCGGGGATGCCGGCCAAATAATCATGGACCTCTTTAATCCTCTCAACTTTAAAAGGTGTAAGCCAGTAATCTCTTGGGTCATGATCTCCAGCCCAGTCATCCTCTTCGAGGAAATCCTCATCATCAGTCTCAACAAAATTATCATCTGGTGCGCTGTTTGCCGGCTGCTCATCAAAGTTAAGTATAATGTCAAGGGGAGTTGTACCACCAAGCTTGTCATCTATTAATTTCATCCCCTGGTATATTTCAGTTTTCTTGCTGAAATAATTTATGAAACTATTTTCAACCTTAAGTTTTAGAACGCCGATCACGCTTATGACGGCAAGTAAGATTGACAAAATGATTACTTTACCCCCATGAAATCTTGCAATTAATGCGAGTTTTGAGATGATTACAGATTGTCTCTCTTTAGTAATCGAGGAACTGGATTTTTTGAGTAATACCAAAACAGCAGGTAACAATAAAAATGAAGTAAAAAAGGTTACACACAGGCCTATCGTCATCATCCATCCAAAATCAATGACGGGTTTTATACCGCTGAATACTAATGAACTGAAAGCCAAAATTGTTGTTAGGGCGGTATAGAGGCACGGCCACACCATTTTCTTAACCATAGCAGAGACAACGTCCATCTGACTTCCCGAGGACATATCTCTGCAAATTTGCCTGTAACGAACGGCTAGGTGAATGTCCATTGACATTGTAAGTATCAACATCAACGAAATGAAATTGGATGAAATCACAGTCACTTTCCAGTTCAGAAGGCCAAGCATACCAATCATGATTAAAACTGCAAAAAAACAGCTCAGCAGTGGCAAAATTACCCATCGTATTTCACGAAATATAATGGTGAGCGTTGCTACCATGAAAATGAAAACACCAAAGCCGAATACCACCAGGTCATTTTTTATGAATGTAATCATGTCATCGGCGACCATTGGAACTCCACCTAAATGCACAACCGCATGTTTCCTATAGGAACGGATAATCGATCGAATTTTTTCAATGTCCTGATGCCGCTGTTTATTAAAAGCGGCATAGTAATCTTCGTACTCGGAAATATATTTTTCCAGCTCGGATTGCTCACTTTTACTGAGTGTCGCAGACCTTTTTTTATCTAAAAGCTGATTTCTTTTTTTCAAGAGTTCTGAAAAATAAGGGTCTGTTTTCAGGTTGATTTGCAAGGCAGTGGTTTGACCGTCAAGGCTCAGAACAAAGTCTTTATATATTGGGCTTTCTAATATTTCTTTTTTTGCCCTTTGAGTATTAACACCAGGATCTTGCAGGGTCTTAACATTCTCCTCTGTAATTTCTGAAAGTTTGATACCGGAGGTTTTTAGCAATGGGATATCAAGAAGTGTTACTACCGAATCAACGCTTTCTAATGACTTTAATTCTTCTCTTAATTCCTTTAGACGCTGTAATGATCCCTGAGAGAATAAATCTTCATAAGGAGTAAATGTTACAAATAAGAATTCTTTGACATTGTACCGGTCGATGATTTCACGAAATACCTTTAAATCTTTATCATCCTCTAATAACAAGGAATCGGCAGAAGCATCGAGTTTGAAATCTTTCACAAAATATGAAAAAAACGCGAGCACCAATAAAAGCACCATAACTACAACTATGGGGTGCCCTAAAACAATTCTCTCATAGACCTTTGAAAAACCGTTCATCATGTTTAATTGATTTTCTGATTTCATGTGACGCAGGGGAGCTATCTTCCCGTGCCGGATCAAAGAACCTGGTGCTTGAGCCCTTGAAATGGAGCAGGGCTTTCCTGCTTAGCCCTTTGATAGGAACCCGCCTCTGGGTGGAAAAAGTATAGGGTAAAGGCCTTTGCGGGTCAACAGAAAAGGTATCAACGCCTGATCGCTCTGAGAGCTTGCCCCAAACCAATTTGATAAAACGTTTTCAAGCACAAGATATGGGTGATTTGAGCTTGACACACAAGGCCACAACTTCCTATACTTCCCCGCCAAAAAGCGCGTTCTTATCATTTCATTGAGGGGCCAGTGCATGATAATCAGCTGCCTGTCCTGCAGAAAGATAACGAAGGGAGCAGAACATCAATTAAAGCATCTCACGTTTATCCTCCTCGTTCTTGCCTTGTCTTCTGTTGGGTGCGCCCACAGACACGTTGCCACCCCTTCCTTCGCCTCGCCGGACACGTCATTTCATCACAACCAGGAAACGACCCCATCCACAGTAGACCAGACCCCGTTGGACCAGGGGGAGGTTGAGGCGGATTTTCTCGATGACGATCTGGATTTTTTTGACGAAGAGACCGAAGAAGAGGTGGTGCACGTGGCAGATCCTCTGTCCCCTTGGAACCGCGCCATGTTCCACTTCAACGACAGGTTATACTTTTGGGTCCTAAAGCCCGTTGCAAGGGGATACGGGGCCGTGATACCCACGCCTGTCAGGAGTGGTGTAAGGAATTTCTTCCATAACCTCACCATGCCCATTCGGATGGTCAGCTGCATTCTGCAGGGAAAGGGGCGCGCAGCTAGTGCAGAATTAACCAGGTTTCTGATAAACAGCACGGTGGGAGTGCTTGGGTTTGGAAATCCCGCCAAAAGGTGGCCTGAGCTGAATCCAAGCGAGGAAGATTTGGGCCAGACCCTTGCAAGGTATGGGCTCGACAACGGGTTTTACATTGTGTGGCCTGTTCTGGGCCCCTCCACCCTGCGTGACTCCGTGGGGAAGATCGGGGATTGGTTCTTGAACCCTGTCTCATATGTGCATCCCATCGAACCATACCTGGAGATTAGGGCCGTGGATACTGTAAACGAGACTTCATTTCGGATCGGGGATTACGAATCTCTCAAGGAAGCAGCCATTGACCCCTATGTGGCGTTCCGTAATGCCTATATCCAGCATCGTAAAAAGAAGGTGCAAGAATAGGCGAAGCAGACACTGGTTCTGTAAGCATGCCAGAGCCTGTCCTGCCATTGCCCATCAGGGCAGCTAAAACAGGCCCCAGTTCCCTCATTACCAACCTCAGTCCTTATGTTTCAAGAGAAGAATGGTGTGGCTAAGTGCTTCGATTCGCAATTACGCTCACGTATTGTGCAAAGTTATGGGGCCGTTCTTGCTCACTCGGCTCGGCCGAGCCTTCGACCTGAGCCTTTCGGCAGTGAGCTCAAGGCCGAACTGCTCTGGCCGAGGGGCTCGTCGCGGGCAGCACTAAGTCCTGAGTAAATAAATTCGTTACCGAATTTATGAATCGAAGGACTAAGTTACTTGGTGGTCATTTCATACACCCCATCCCAGTCAGTGGGTGGCGGATTCTTTTTGAGATCAAGGCATCTTTCGATGCAGACCTGCGCTGCATACAGGTTGGGGTCCTTGATGGTTATATCCTGAAAGATATGGATTGCCTCATCCCATTTCCCCTTTTTGTATTTATTAACCGCTTGATTGAACTGGTTTGAAATGACCTTTTGGTTTTCAGGCAGATCCTTATATCCTACCAGGTTATAGATCTTTACCGGCTGGGTCTTTCCCTTTACCCTGACTGAATCGAGCTCCATACAAACGAATTCGTTCTTGACCCTCTCAAAGGTATCTTCACCAATTATTATATTGGTCCTATAGTTCTTATTTGCACCTTCCAGCCTGGAGCCAAGATTTACCGAGTCACCCATAACAGTGAAGTCAAACCTCTGTTCGGATCCCATATTCCCAACCATCATGGGGCTCGTGTTTATGCCAATGCCGATATCCATGGGCTGCTTGCCTTCACCAATCCACTTTTGATTAAGCCTCCTGAGCTCCTGTATCATTTCAAGGGCGGACTGACATGCCTTTCCAGCAGCCTCTGTATCCGATCCTGTTGGATTTGGTACTTGAGGTCGGCTTGTCTCATGTGGAAGAAATGCCCAAGAACTATTTTGGCCGAAGATCTTCTCATTGCCTTGGCAAGACTGAGATCATTTGACCTTTGCCCCATCATCTGAGAGGTAATCAATAAGCCTGGCAATCTTTGAGCGCGGCCACGGCCATCCTCCCTCTTTATCAAGACTCTTTTCATCTATGACGGCAAGAACAACAGCATCACTTCCCTTCATAGCTCCCCGTGATTTAAATCTTAGATCCAGCGTCTTGAGCTCAACAATCTCGAGAAATAATGGGCTTATAAGGAATACAAGGGCGATTAAGAAGGTAAGATACATGGTGATGGAAAGCGGATTTATAGAGAATAACAACCGAAATCGTTTATTCATCCTCTCCCCTTTTTATCTAAGGGATTTTCTCTTATCCTTAGTTCGATAAGATTAACCATAGTGGCAAAGAGCCTTTAAAGTCAAGAAGGCAAGCAGATAAGGGCAAAATTTGATTGACAAATTTCTAGGCGGACTGATACATTATCACCATAAAGATGTTTCGGCTGATACCCCTTTTTGAAGAAACCATCCCCGATACGGTTTGAAATCAGCCGTTTTCTTTTAAGGAGAAAACGGCTTTTTATGTTATAGATATAGATGATAAAGGTATTGACAATAGCTGGCTCAGATAGCGGTGGAGGAGCAGGGATCCAGGCAGACGTCAAGACTATATTTGCCCTTGGGGCCTATCCCCTAACTGTAATATGTGCCTTGACGGCCCAGAACTCCCTCGGGGTGGACAATATTCTTAAGGTTCCCCCTGATTTTGTTGTCGCCCAGATGGATACTGTAATCACTGATATGTCTCCCCATGCTACCAAGACCGGGATGCTCCTTAATGCAGGTATCATTAAGGCGGTGGTGAGAACACTCGGAAGATATCAATTACCCCTGGTCGTGGTAGATCCGGTAATCCTTTCGTCAACGGGCAAGGCCTTGCTGGAGTCCAATGCTATAGCGATAATGAGGGACCAGCTCTTCCCCCTAGCAACTGTTGTGACCCCCAATGTGTATGAGGCTGGGGTGCTGAGCGGTCATAAGGTAACCAATATACAAGAGATGGTAGCAGCAGCGAAGCGGATCAAGAGATTTGGTCCTGCTCATGTTGTTATCACCGGAGGGCATCTTAAGAGGGAATGTGTAGATATAGTATACGATGGTAAGGAGGTTTATCGTATAGGGGGATCGCACATAGAATCCGAACACACCCATGGAAGTGGTTGCGTTTTTTCAGCAGCCTTGGCTACATTCTTAGCCATGGGTAACAGCGTCATAAAAGGGGCTGAGATGGCCCATGACTTTACGAGGAAGGCAATCAGCAAGGGGTTCAGAGTAGGTGAAGGTCCTGGGGCCGTACAACCTCCATTACAGAGAAAAGGAGAAAGGCAATAATGACTCAGTTAAAAAAGGCAAGGGACGGGGTCTTGACTCCAGAGGTTACATATATAGCTGAAAAAGAGAAAATTGATCCATCTTACCTTGGGGAAATGGTGGCTCAGGGAAGGGTTGTTATCCCGGCAAATAGGAATCATAGAAATCTAGAGCCATGTGGGATTGGTGAAGGGTTGTTAATAAAGGTGAACTCCAACATTGGCACCTCCTCGGATCACATTGATTTGGAGGAAGAACTATCGAAGCTAAAGGTCTCTATAGAGGCAGGAGCAGATACTGTCATGGACCTCTCTACAGGTGGTGATGTTGATCTGATAAGGAGGAGAATCATTGGGGCATCGAAAATACCCATTGGAACGGTCCCCATATACCAGGCAGTGATAGAGGCAATTCAGGAGTCAGGTGGTCTCATCCACTTAACAATGGATAGGTTATTTGAAGTAATAGAGAGGCACCTATCCGATGGAGTTGACTTTATCACTGTCCACTGTGGTCTCACTCTTAAGGGCCTGGAGATGCTCAAGGCTCAAGGCAGAGATCTTGACATAGTCAGCAGGGGAGGGTCATTTCTGACTACCTGGATGCTCTATCATGAAAAGGAAAATCCCTTATATGAATATTACGACAGGCTCTTGTCCATTGCCAAAAAGTACGATGTTGTTCTCAGTCTTGGTGACAGCCTGAGGCCTGGCTGTCTGGCTGACTCCACTGACAGGGCCCAGATCCATGAACTCATGACCTTAGGTCATCTTACAAACTTGGCCTGGGAAGAGGATGTACAGGTAATGATAGAAGGGCCAGGCCACATCCCCTTACACGAGATCGAAACGAACATCAAACTTGAGAAAAGCCTCTGTAATAATGCCCCCTTCTACGTGCTCGGACCCCTAGTGACTGATATAGCCGCTGGCCATGATCATATAGCCTGCGCTATCGGTGGTGCTGTAGCTGGCTGGGCCGGGGCGGATTTCCTCTGCTATGTAACACCCAGTGAGCACCTCTCTTTACCCTCAGTGGATGATGTGAGGGAGGGAGTTATTGCCACAAAGATTGCTGCCCATGCTGCTGATATTGCAAGAGGGAATAAGCTTGCTTGGGAGTTAGACAAGAAGATGGGCCTGGCACGAAAGGGGCTTGAGTGGGAGAAACAGATGGACCTTGCACTTGATCGAGTAATGGCCAGAAAATACAGACAAAGCCGGCCACCAGCTGAAAAGGATGTATGTACCATGTGTGGGAAGTTTTGTGCCATCAAACAGGTGAAAGAATATTTCCATGGTTGACGGCTTCGTAAAAAGTCCATCTGTGGCGTTGCGCTTCATCTTTCGTCATTCCGACGTACTTTAGTACGCCTCATTCCTCAAGATTTGTGCGCCTTGCATCTGAAGCTTTTTACTTTGCCGTCAATTTCTAGGCTTTTTACGAGAATATTTCCATGGTTGATAGCTTAAAAAGACCACGTCCACAGATTTTGATATTTACAGACTTAGATGGCACCTTGCTAGATGAAGAAACGTACGATTTCACGCCAGCACTACCGGCCCTAGAGCTTATTCATTCACTAAGAATCCCCCTTATCATAGTAAGCAGTAAGACCCGGGCTGAGATTGAATTTTTAAGGAAAAGATTGTCTCTTGATAGCCCATTTATAGTAGAAAACGGTGGTGGTATATTTTTCCCAGGTACCTTTACACTACCTGAAGGCCACCCCCATGAAAGGGTCGGTGGTTATCATGCAATACTTATAGGAAGGCCAATCAGGGAGGTACTCGAGAGGGCCAACAGGCTAAAAGAAAGATTTTCCTTCAAGGGTTTTTCGGAGATGTCCCCTGAAGAGATTGCTTCCGTGACTGGCCTCAAAATAGAGCAGGCCATTCTTGCCTCCAAGAGAGAATTTGATGAACCGATAGTGTTAAAAAGCCCCCTCCATGATAAGGAGATATTTTGCAAGAAAGCCTCCGATTTCGGCCTTGATTGCGTATACGGGGGTCGGTTTATTCATCTTCTTTTAGGTGGGAATAAGGGCAGGGCTGTAGAGGTAGTGCTGGATATCTATAGGCAACTACGAGGCCCTATTTTCCCTATTGCCCTCGGAGGCAGCCCAAATGATATTGGGATGCTAGAGGTGGTGGACAAAGCTGTTTTGATGCAAGATAAAGATGGTGCCTATATAAAAGGTCTGGGTAATCCAGGCCTCATTAAGGTAGAAGGAAGTGGCCCGAGGGCATGGAATAAGGCGATATTATCTATCCTCGCAGATTTTTCGTAACCGTTTACGGGATTGTTTCAGCGGAGCTGGGCAGATTGCCGATGGTGGCTGAAGTGTTACGATTTTTCACCATGGCACGGGGTTTTTAACATGATTCAGACAGTAAAGTGGGAAAATAGCTGTATTTGTATTCTTGATCAGAGAAGGCTCCCCACAGAAAAGAAATGGCTTGTCTGTCGTACTCTCCAAGATGTCATTACCGCCATTCGAGAAATGGCTATAAGGGGTGCTCCAGCTATTGGGGTGGCTGCGGCCATGGGCCTCGCATTAGGTGCTCAATCTATTAAGACAGAGAAATACGGAACCTTCAGAAGAAGATTTATGCAAATGGCCCAGCAGATGAAATCCGCCAGGCCCACAGCAGCCAACCTTAAATGGGCAATTGGGAGGATGATTACGGCTGTGGAAAGAATGGATAACAATACTGTGGAGGAGATTAAGGAGGTTGTCAGAAGGGAATCCCAGATCATGTTGGAGAGGGATATTGAGACAAATCTCAAGATCAGTCACAATGGTCTTGAGCTCATCCCAGATAGGGCAACTATCCTTACTCACTGTAATGCCGGGGCCCTAGCTACGTGTGGTTACGGTACTGCCTTGGGCGTGATCAGGGCAGCCCATGAGGCTGGGAAAGATATCCGTGTAATCGTTGATGAGACAAGACCATTGCTCCAAGGCATGCGCCTTACTGCCTTTGAACTGATCGAGGATGATATACCGGTTACAGTGATAGTAGATAGTGCGGCCGGTTATCTAATGAGAAAAAAGGTAATAGATTTAATAATAACAGGGGCTGATCGCATAGCATCAAATGGGGATGTGGCCAATAAGATTGGCTCCTACCAAGTGGCTGTGATAGCAAAGGAGAATAAAATCCCGTTTTACGTAGCCTCACCCCTCTCAACCTTTGATCTTGATCTAAAAAACGGGGATCTGGTGCCTATTGAAGAAAGAGAACCAGGAGAGGTAATTTCCCTTGCCGGTCATCTGCTTGGTCCAAAAGGTGTCAACGCCTTTAATCCTGCCTTTGATGTAACCCCCGCCAGATACATTTCCGCTATAATAACCGAAAGGGGAGTCCTCAAATCACCTTATACACGGAGTATCAGGAATCTGTTTAAGACAAAAGATGATAGGGGACAAAGTAGGTGAAAGTTACTCTTACCTCGCCCACTTGGTTCTATTCACTGATCATCACCAGGAGCGGTTGCTTGTCTTGAAACCTTGAATTGCGAGAAGGGAAAGATGGAAGAGGTTGACAATTTCCTTCAGCTTCTATGAGGAGTCCATGAAAGAATATTCATCTTAAGAGAATCCCAGGCAATTGTTCAGGGAAGATTGAGATCAATGACCTTTTCAGCCACTGCTATCAGCTCTTAATGCCGCTGTTCTGGGTTTAAAGCTGCTTGCTTGTCTCGTATTTTTTAAGAGGGAAGGCCGGAGATTGAAAATGGATTAGCCATAGAGGAGGAAGGATGAAAGGGGGATTCAAGAACTTAGTGCTTCGATTCGCAAATACTATAACGTATTCTCATGAGTATAATCTTTGCGATTGCTCACTCGGCTCGGCCGAGCTCGTCGCGGGCAGCACTTAGTCCCGAGTAAAAAAATACGTCATCAAATTTATGAATCGAGGGACTTAGTTTTCAAAAGGGGTTGCAAAATACAAGTATAATGACTATAGTAAACACACTAAAGCATTTAGGTAACCCTGAGGACATTGATGTGAGGTAGGTTAATGGAGTTTGAAGATAGTTTTGAAGAAGAAGGGCAAGACCAGAGGATCCCCAGCCAGAAAGAACTGGAAAAGGAGTTAAGTGACTATCTTTCCAAGAAATACGGTGATCGAATAAAGATAGTCTCCCCTCTTCTGTTTCCACAGAGCGAGCCCAAGAAGAAAGAGGAAGATGGAAAAGCGGGCGTCAAGGGGGATGGTGTTCCCGCTTTTGATATGAAGCCGGAGGAATTAGAGTCCTATTTGGATGGATATGTAGTCAAGCAGGATCAAGCCAAAGGTGTGCTGGCTACGAAAATCTGTACTCACTTCAACCGGATAAAATCCCTCGGTAAACGGTCAAAAAAAGAGAAACCCTTTTCTGTAGGGATGATTAAAAACAATATTCTTATGATAGGCCCAACAGGTGTTGGCAAAACATATCTGATAAAATTAATTGCCCAGAAGCTAGGTGTCCCATTCGTCAAGGGCGATGCTACCAAGTTTAGTGAAACAGGTTATGTAGGTGGTGATGTCGAGGATTTGGTGAGGGATCTGATATATGAAGCCAGTGATGATATTAAGCTAGCTGAGAATGGTATTGTCTACATAGACGCGATCGACAAGATTGCATCTAGCCAAAATATTATCGGTCATGATGTTTCAAGGACAGGAGTACAACGGGCACTTCTAAAACCGATGGAAGAAACTGATGTAGACCTGAAGGTACCCCATGACCCAATCTCACAGATACAGGCTATTGAACATTACCGAAGAACCGGGAAAAGGGAAAAGCAGGTAGTAAATACAAAAAATATACTTTTTATCATGAGTGGGGCCTTTGAAGGATTGACAGATATCATTAAGAAACGGCTCAAACGTCAAGGTATA
The DNA here is from genome assembly GCA_020349945.1 of Deltaproteobacteria bacterium. Classification (GTDB taxonomy): domain Bacteria; phylum Desulfobacterota; class DSM-4660; order Desulfatiglandales; family B25-G16; genus JABXJZ01. The sequence continues at coordinate 206,265 of CP070704.1, read as the reverse complement.
GGATTTGAGGCAGATATCCATTCTTCTGAGGTGAATATGGATATTCTCAAAGAGGTAAGGCCCCAGGATCTTATTGAGTTTGGATTTGAGTCAGAATTTATAGGTCGGCTTCCGGTAATTGTTGTCTTTGATGAGCTAACAAAGGATGACCTGGTTGCAATTCTCAAGAATCCAAATAACCCTATTATCTTAAGTAAGAAAAGGGATTTTACGGCATATGATATCAGCCTCCAGTTTGAAGACGGGGCACTTGAAAAATCATCGGAGATGGCTTCTCAGGAGAAGACCGGTGCAAGAGGTTTAGTCAGTGCTGTTGAGAGAACCCTCATGCCTTTTGAGAAGCATCTTCCATCGACTACGATAAAGAAGCTGTTGGTTACTCCAGAGCTTGTTGATAGCCCAGAGCAAGACCTTAAGCGGATTGACTCGGATGGTGGTAAGAATGACCCTAAGATGGAAGAACGATTTGAAAGAGCAGCTGCAAATGAAAAGCAAAGAGTGAAAGCGATTATAGGGAAGAAGGCAAAGGAATTTGAGGCCCAATCAGGTCTAAAATTATACGAAGATAGAATAGATTTGATTGCCGAATATAGCCTTAAATCTATATCTGATATTGACTCTGCTTTCGTGGATTTTAAGGAGATGTGCAATCAGGTACGGGCCCAGAATAAAGGATTGTTTTCCCAGCTGGGAGTTAGCGTTCATTTAGCAGATAGTGCCATTGACGAGATAGTAAGGATTGCTATTGTTCAGGACCGGGATATCAGCGAGATATGTCTTAACTTGGCAGACGAGTTGGAGTATGGGCTCAAATTAGTTAGAGATCGGGTTGGCTGTGAGGCCTTTACCATTACCAGGGAGGCGGTTTCAGATCCTGAGAAATATATAGATAGCCTGATTAAAAAGTATTATAGCCAAGATCCGGTGGTATCCTAAGCCTATTATTCCCTCCACCCTTATACCACCAGTGGGAGCATTTACACGTTTAGATACGTAAATCTTCTGCCAATAAAAAATCTGAAATTATGAGCTAAAGGTGAGGCCAAAGGCTTCATGAACCCTTTCCTATGAAAGGTCGTATAATATCAGAATTTCTGAGCAGACCGATTGTCTGATCGATGATGTGGAGGAAGGAGGGCAAAGATGATGATTAGGCCCAGGCGTCTCAGGCGAACCCCCACTATTAGACGAATGGTGCAGGAAACACATATAAAGGTGGACGACCTCCTTTATCCCGTGTTTGTTAGACATGGGAAAGGAGAAAGAGAGCCTATTCGGTCTATGGTGGGCCATTATAGGTTATCAGTTGATGAATTGGCCCAAGAGGCAGTGGAGTTGTTTTCCCTGGGTATACCAGCTGTGATTCTTTTTGGTTTGCCAAATAAGAAGGACGAGTCGGGGAGCGAGGCCTACGCCCGGGACGGAATTGTGCAGCAGGCTGTGGCTGCCGTTAAGGATAGGGTTCCGGAACTAGTTGTTTTCACTGATGTATGCCTCTGTCAGTATACGGATCACGGGCATTGTGGGATTATAAGGAATGGTGTCGTGGATAACGATGCTACCCTTGAAATACTTTCTCGTATAGCCCTTTCACATGCAGAGGCAGGAGCTGATTTTGTTGCCCCTTCAGATATGATGGATGGGAGGATTAGGGCTATTAGAGATACCCTGGAGAGAGATGGATTTAAGGATACAGGTATTCTGGCATATGCTGTGAAATACGCCTCTTCCTTTTATGGGCCATTTCGAGAGGCAGCTGATTCCGCACCCCAGTTGGGTGACAGGGCGAGTTACCAGATGGATCCAGCTAACGCAAGAGAGGCCCTGAAGGAGGCGTCTATAGATGTTGAAGAGGGGGCAGATATTATTATGATTAAACCAGCACTACCGTGTCTGGATATTATCCACCAGGTTCGCAGCCGTATCAGCCTTCCAGTAGCAGCATACAATGTGAGCGGAGAATATGCCATGGTTAAGGCAGCTGCTCAAAAGGGTTGGATAGAGGGGAACAAGGCGATGATGGAAATGCTTGTTTCTATCAGGAGGGCTGGGGCCGATCTTATCCTGACTTATTTTGCCAAAGAGGCAGCTAAGTTATTATTTGAGCATGAAAAATTATATGCCGAGAAATGATGGGAGCTTTCACCGAGACTTTCAACTGCGAATAGTGGCCTGGGAAGTTACTCGGTCATGTAATCTAGATTGTGTTCATTGCAGGGCATCATCAAATTTTGGTCCCTATCCACAAGAGTTGGACACGGTCAAGGCAAGGGAGGTATTAGACCAAATACGAGAGGTTGGCAAACCTATCATAATCCTTACAGGTGGTGAACCTCTCCTAAGGAATGATATCTTTGCCCTGGCAGACTATGGGACAAAGAGGGGCCTGAGGATGGTCCTGGCTACCAATGGTACCCTCATCACCCCTGATATTACAAGGAAGGTAAAAGAGTCAGGGATCAAGAGGGTAAGCATATCTCTTGATGGGGCTACAAGGGAGAGCCATGATGCATTTAGACAGGTTAATGGAGCCTTCAGCAGCGCTATTAAGGGGATATCATACCTAAGAGATCAGGGGATTGAATTTCAGATCAACACCACCATAACCAGCCACAATTTATCTGAATTGAAAGGCATTTGCGACCTTGCAGTACGTCTTGAGGCAGCTGCACATCATATATTCTTGCTTGTTCCTGCTGGAAGGGCTAAAGAGATGGTACATCAACAGTTAAATGCACAGGAATATGAAGATATCCTGTACTGGTTTTATCAACAACAGGGCAATGTTCCCCTTCAGCTGAAGGCCACTTGTGCACCTCAATACTATAGAATAATGGGACAAAGGGCCCATCTTAAAGGGAATAAGGTGAAGAGCAAGACCTATGAGCTTGATGCCGTAACAAGGGGTTGCCTGGCTGGAATTTCCTACTGTTTTATATCAAATGAAGGGATTGTCCAGCCCTGCGGTTACTTAGAATTGAATTCGGGGGATTTGAAGGAATTTACATTTCCCGATATATGGAAAGAGTCTTCTATCTTTGCTGACCTCCGAGACCTTTCGAAATATAAAGGAAAATGCGGACGGTGTGAATATATTACTGTTTGTGGTGGCTGCAGGGCGAGGGCCTATGCAGCTCATGGGGATTATCTATCTGAGGAGCCATTGTGCGTTTATGAGCCGTCTTCTTGAAGGTTCAGAGGTGTTCTGGCATGGATGATATTGACAGGAAACTCCTAAACGAGATCCAATCAGGTTTCCCCCTTACCAAAACGCCTTATGAAGATTTGGGGGCTCGATTAAATTGCTCTGAAGCCGAGATTCTTAAGCGGCTGAAAAGATTAAAAAGCAAGGGCATCATCCGGCGGATAGGTGGAAATTTCAACTCTCAAAGGCTTGGCTTTGCCACTACTCTCTGTGCAGCCAAGGTGCCAGATGATAAGATCAACAGATTTGTTGAAGTGGTTAACAAATATCCAGAGGTAACCCACAATTATCTTAGAGATCACCATTATAATATATGGTTTACCTTTGTGGCCCCTGATATGAAGGTGATAAACAAATACATCGAGGAAATAATTCAGTATACTGGAGTAAGAGAAATCCTTAACTTACCAGCGGTGAAGACTTTTAAGATATTAGTTGATTTTGATGTTGCTTGATTTAACGTTGATCGGTTTCCTTATTGGTTAATCACTGTGCGATTATAGTAAATCTTTCTATTGGACCCGGAGTAGTGAGAGAAATTGCTTTTTTCTTTACACAGATTGGCATAGGGATATCATTGATGTCAGGTAGGTGGCGGGCGATGCGGGACTCGAACCCACGGCCTCTGGTTCCGGAGACCAACGCTCTATCCACCTGAGCTAATCGCCCACCGGAGTTTGTTATAAATTATTTAACAAGAAATATCAAGGATAAGCGTATTAAGAGAGAATGTGTAGGGCTGAGGATCAGGAGGATGGTAATAAACAAAGTACACATGGGATTAAAAAATAAGAAAAAATTTTGGATTTATTAAAAATTTTTATTGCTTTTGCGATTTTGGGGGGCTATATTAAAAAATTAATCTTTTTCAACAGCCAGCGTAGCTCAGCAGGCAGAGCAACTGATTTGTAATCAGTGGGTCGGGGGTTCGATTCCCTTCGCTGGCTTCAAGAGGGATTTTTTCGGAGAGGTTCCCGAGTGGTTAAAGGGAGCAGACTGTAAATCTGCCGGCTCTGCCTTCGGAGGTTCGAATCCTCCCCTCTCCACCATCCAGGGAAAAATATTTATCAGAAAATGTAGGGTAAAAGCGGGAATAGCTCAGTTGGCTAGAGCGTCAGCCTTCCAAGCTGAGGGTCGCGGGTTCGAGCCCCGTTTCCCGCTCTTATTATCGGGTTTTAATGAAGCCATGCCCACGTAGCTCAGTTGGTAGAGCACATCCTTGGTAAGGATGAGGTTCACCGGTTCAATCCCGGTCGTGGGCTCCAGATTTAGATTCCTCTCTTTTCTGGTTAGTTTTTGGCTTTACAGAAATTTTGAACGGGAAATTAAGGAGGTAACTATCATGGCCAAAGAAAAATTTAAGAGGACAAAGCCACATGTAAATGTCGGCACCATTGGTCATATAGATCATGGTAAGACGACATTAACAGCGGCAATCACCCTCTGTTTGTCGAAGGTTGACAAGG
>CP070704.1:184677-201494 GCA_020349945.1 Deltaproteobacteria bacterium | reverse complement strand
TGGAAGGAGGGCAGCCAGATCCATCCACTGCTACGTCAACGGGAAAGACGTGAGTCCCCCTGAGAAGGCAATCGGAAAATGCAGCCACCTGCCAGATGTAGATGAGCTCACACCGATACCCCTATCAGAAAGGGTGACCATGCCTGAGCTTGAGGTGAGTCAAAGAAGGCAGAATTTTAATGAGGTTGAGCGTGGCCTGGGCCAGCAGATGGCATCAGGGGAGGCAGACCGGTGTCTGCGCTGTGGGCTGATCTGTTACCGGAAGGCGGGGGGTGAGGAAGGTCCATAATAAGAATTTTACTTGCAAATCTATTATGAGTTATCTATATTGATCAAAAAACGAAAGGAGGGATAAGAGCCAATGAAAAAAACGATTTTGTTATTAAGCGCAGTTATCCTCTCTGTAGCGGTGTTTACCGGTGTTGGCATACTCATAGCAACAGATATCCCGGATGAGATCCCTATTAAGTCAGATGCATTTACAACATACAAAAAGGGGCCTGTCCCGTTTACTCATAAAAAGCATAATGTAGACTACAAGATTACCTGCGCAGAGTGCCATCATGTCTACAAAGAGGGAAAAAATATCTATAAGGAGGGCGACCCTGTCCAAAAATGCTCGGCATGTCACGATCCCTTAGAATCAAAGGGTAAGGTAAAGAAATTAATGCTGGCCTACCATAAGAACTGTATGGGCTGTCACAAGGCCTTAGAAAAAGCTGCTAAGAAGACCGGTCCTACAAAAAAATGTAACGACTGCCATGAAAAGAAAAAATAGACCCTGTGAGCAGAAGGGGTATTATTTATGCCCTTATCATCTCCATGCTTTGCATGGGCTATCCTAACAGGGTAAAGGTCAGAAAAAGCCGCTCTTAGCTGATTGCTTAAGAGCGGCTTTTTTTAAACAATAAAAATTTAGTCCTGCTGCATAATCTATCAAACTAATTCTGGTTTGGCAAAGACAAAGCTACTCCATGCGCGTATAGACATATGCCGCTAGAGGGTTAATCCTCAACCTCTGTTACCGTAATAGCCTCAGATTCACACACCTCCACGCAACTCTCACATCCGAGGCATTCCTCTGCATTTACAGGCACAGATTTTTCCCCTTGCATTTCAAAAACGTCTGATGGGCAAACCTCAACGCATTCTTCGCAAGCAACACATTTCTCTGCATCAACTTCTACCTTATACATACTGAATCCTCCTTAATTAAGATTGTTCTGCCCCTTTTTTATTTGTATGTAGGTGCGTTATATGTATCTTCAATTTTTCAGCAGGCTATGTAACAAAGCAATTTATAGGTGTCAAGGGAAAACCTAACACTATTTAGTGAAATTTTATGTGTACCTTTCTCGATCGGGGTCCATCAAACTCACAAAAGAAAATTCCCTGCCACGTACCCAATTTTAGATGTCCGGATTCAACCAAAACGATTAATGAATTCCCTATCAGGCTACTCTTAATGTGGGCAGCGGAATTTCCCTCTAGATGCCCGTAGGGGCCTTCCCAGGGAACAAGTTTATCAAACATTGCCTGAATATCTGCTACCACACTTGGGTCAGCGTTCTCATTTATCGTTATCCCGGCGGTAGTATGTGGCACAAAGAGGAAACAGACCCCGTCTTTCAGTCCTGATCTGTTTAACTCCTCTTCCACCTTAGGGGTAATGTCTATCATCTCCGAGCGAGCCCTGGTATTAATAGAAATGGTTAAAGACATAAGGTACTCCTTAGGATAAATTCCCCTTTTTCTCTTCCACTACAACACGGTCACGAAATCCCTGTTCCTTAAAATAGACATTAATTGTATCCTTTGCTGCTGTGTGCCATTCCTTGGCTATATAGTTAGCCTTAATAGGCAGTTCTCTTTGTTCCTCTCCCCTGTCTACCAGCACAGCCAGCTCGATCTTTTTTGGCCTACCGAAATCTATCAATGCATCCAGAGCTGCCCTTACTGTCCTGCCTGTAAAAAGGACGTCATCAACCAAGATAACTATTTTATCATCTATGGAGAAAGGGATCTCTGTACTCCCAAGTTTTGGGTTGGGGCCTATCCTCGTCCAGTCATCCCGATATAAATTAATATCCAGCACCCCAGTTGGTTGTTTCTCACTATCTTTCTTGGAAATCTCGTCGCGTAGGCGAAATGCCAAAAAAGCTCCCCCAGTCCTGATGCCAACTAAAACGATATCTTTCAAAATCTTATGCTTAGAGGTTATCTGTCGTGCAATTGTTCTCAGGGCCTGTTCTATATCCTCTTGATCAAGGATAACCTTTTTATCTCTTTTTGGGCTCATGAGCGTTATATTTAATCGAGGCAAATTTTTTTATATCAAACAATCATGAAAGGTCAAATACTTTTAATTACATTTCCCCATGGGTTTCAAGATGAGCACATCCCTCATTTGCTCTCTATTTTCCACCCATGATAGCGGGGAAGCGAATACCTCCAGCAGACACAGAGACACTCTTTGCAGACCTCTGCTGAAAACTGTTAAGAAAAATTTCCTTTCGATGTCTAACTTGTTGATTGTCTTGACTTTAAAGGATCTTGAGTTTAGTATGCCGTAATGATGAATAAACGTACATTGCCAAAAAGTCCTGACGACTTAGCTACAGTACTTGATTATTCCTTCAAAAACCAGGAATTACTGCATCAGGCCCTCAGGCATCCTTCATACGTTTACGAAAAGGATGATCCAGGAGTATCTGACAATCAAAGATTGGAGTTTCTTGGTGATGCGGTTATTAACCTTGCTATTAGCAATCTGCTTATGGAATCCTTTCCTGAAATGAAAGAAGGGGATTTATCCAAATATAGGGCCTCACTGGTAAGTGAAAATGGTCTCTCCGGTATTGCGCGCGAGTTAGAATTAGGAGATTACCTCCTCCTGGGAAAGGGGGAAGAGCGAACAAATGGCAGGAAAAAATTCTCTATCCTATCTGATGCCCTTGAGGCTCTTATCGGGGCAATTTATCTTGATGGCGATTTTACCAGTGCGCTCAGGGTAATAGCAAGACTCTTTAGCCCCTTATTGAATAGCATCAGCTTTGGTAAACCGATTAGTGATTTTAAAACAGATTTACAGGAATACTCCCAAGAGGCCCTCCAGTCAACTCCGGAATACAGGCTCGAAAAAGAAACGGGGCCAGATCACAATAAGACCTTCTATGTGGCAGTATACCTTAAAGGAAATCTAATGGGAAAAGGGAAAGGAAAGAGCAAAAAGGAGGCTGAACAGAACGCAGCAAAGGAGGCCTTGGCTTGTCTAAAAAAGTAAAAAGGTATTTTATCATACCCATATTTATTCCGCACCAGGGATGCCCACATAGATGTATATTTTGCCAGCAAGAAACCATAACCAACCTTTCAGGGAACGTTGCTGCACCAGATCAAATAAGAAATACAATCGATCTGGCCATAAAATCAAAACACTTTCTTAACCAGAGGCCAAAACAGGTAGCCTTTTACGGTGGCACCTTTACGTCTCTGCCGACTACTTCCATGAAGAAAATGCTGGGTGCTGTCAGGCCTTACATGGAGAAAGGTATCATACAATCGGTCCGTGTGTCCACAAGACCAGATTCCCTCAGTGAAGATAAGCTCGATATCCTTGACTCCTTCGGCGTATCCACTGTGGAGCTTGGAGTACAATCCATGAACAACAAAGTCCTGCTCCTCTCCAATCGGGGACATATGTCACATGACACTATTAATGCAGTCAAGCTCCTCAGAAAAGGGGGATTCAACGTTGGCATACAACTTATGCCTGGTCTACCAGGGGACTCTAAAGAGCTATTCATGGAAACCATCGACGATGTCGTTGGCCTTGAGCCTGATATGGCCAGACTCTATCCAACACTCGTGATAAGGGGTACAGGGCTCGCACAATGGTATAAACAAGGAAAATATACCCCAATGGGACTTAACGATACGGTTAACCTCTGTAAAGAGGCCTGCATCAGATTGGAAAATTCCGGGATCCCTGTTATCAGAATTGGGCTCATGTCCTCGCCATCTCTCCTCAAAAGAGGGGAGATCATTGCCGGGCCATGGCACCCGTCCCTGGGATTTCTGGTTCGATCTGCTATTCACCTTGAAAAATTAAGCCCATGCCTCCCCACCATAGGAAAGGGGAAAAATATTATACTACGTGCCCCTCATGAGGAGATACCCTTAGTCGTGGGCCATAAAAAGAGCGGGATCAGACATATAGAGGCTATAACAGGCGCCCTGGTGGAAGATATTATACCGGATGATTCTATTCCCTCTGGAAAGATATCTGTCCAGAGTCTATGATCCTACTGAGGTTCTCAAAGTTTCCCCTTCTGCCTCCCGGGCACCCTTATTGGTGCTTTAACAGAAAGGAGTACCAGTATCGAGGCAAACTCAAGCAGGGCAACAAAGCCAATTAAATAGGAGATAGAAAAATCATACAACAGTCCCATGATTGGGGCTCCAAGAAACCAGGCTATTCCATATGTCAAATTAAATATGCCATAGGCAGTACCTCTCCTCTTTATAGGTGTCAGATCAGCTATAGCTGCCCTCATGATGGTTTCATGAATCCCGACTGCCACTCCCCACAATACAATTCCAACCAGTCCGTAGATATAAATCTGAGAAAAACAAAAGATAGGGATAAAGATCGTGAACACGGGGATTGTCATCAGCGATTGTAATCCTACCCTGTCGTATATCTTACCAATTACGGGTGCTACCAGGGCATCTACGCCCATGGCAATAGCGTAAAAGATGGGAATCTGGATGTCAGAAACAACAGCCCGAGCCTTGAAATGATAGGATATGAGCAGGAAACTTGGAAAACCGGCTACACTCAGGAGAATAAACAAAGAATAGAGCCAGAAAGTCCTGGGCAGCTTGTCTTCATCTGTTTTGCCTTGAATCTCAAATCTTGTTGGCATTGGTTCCTTCCTCCTCGCCACCAGAAGCGTGGCCAATGCCAGAAAAGCCGGTAACCACAAAATTCTAAATCCATCCCTATAACTCCCCCCAAAAAGAAGTATACCGGAAAAGATCAAGGGGCCAATTATGGCACCAACCTGATCCAAGGCCTCGTGTATACCAAATCCCAGTCCCCTTCCTACCGACTTTGTTGCATGAGATAATATGGCATCCCTGGCTGGTGACCTGATCGCCTTTCCCAGCCTCTCCAGAGTTATAAACACGGCAGCAAGCCGCCAGTCTCCAACAAATGCCAGGACAGGGATAGACAGAATTAATCCATAACCAATGATAGTGAGGGTCCAGTACCCCTCTGTCCTGTCTGCAAGATAGCCGGAGATAAGCCTCAACCCATATCCGACAGATTCACTCAGCCCTGCTACCAGGCCAATAGTAACGGCACCTGCACCCAAAAGTTTTAGATAGGGACCACTAACACCTCTCGCGCCCTCATAGGTTATGTCTCCGAACAGACTAACGACCCCCAGAAGGATGATAAACTGAAAGGCCTCTCTTCTCTGATCAGTCATGCCACCCGATTTCATCTTGTCTAGTACGGAAAAAACAGGGGTATGATTAAGTGCTAATAACTTCTATCGACAATAAATTGATTTAATCTTAAGAGGGATTCCTTTGTTGGTGAGTCCGGAAAGAGACTGAGGTAGGTTTCAGCAAGGTCCACGTAATCTTGCGCATCTCTACGACATTTATCAATAGCGCCATTATCCCGCACAAGCTCCGTTGTCCTCACATAATCTTTCTCTGATGCCTTTCCCCCTTTGAACAAATGCTCCAGCCTATCTCTTTCCCTCTTGTCCAGACAGGTGAGGGTATATATCAGTGGAAGGGTAATCTTTCCCTCTCTCAGGTCATTACATATCTGTTTATCAGATCTCTCTCCAGTACAGGTATAATCAAGCACATCATCCATGATTTGAAATGCGATACCCATATTGAGGCCAAAATTCCTTAAAGATTTGATCTTGGCTTGCCTTTCCCCGGCTACTATGCCGCCACTTGCACAGGCAGCCGATATAAGGGCAGCTGTCTTGGAGGTAATAATGCCCGTATATTGCTCTCTTGTTATATGCCAGTTATGGGTGTTATCAAGCTCCAATATCTGGCCCTCTGTCATCCTAATAGCAGTATCTGCAAGAACCTTTAAGAATTCAATGTGCCTCTTCTCAACTGCCATCCTGGAAGACTTGCAAAAGAGAAAATCACCCATTAAGACTGCTGCAGAGCTTCCCCAAACCTTATTAGCTGATGATCTTCCCCTTCTAACAGAGGCATTATCAAGGACATCGTCATGTAAAAGGCTTGCTGCATGAATACACTCAAAAACGGTAGAAAGGTGATACATATCACTGTCGCGGTAATTGCAGAGTTGACAAGACAGAATAAAGAATAGCGGTCTCAGCCTCTTACCTCCTCCGAGCAGGCTATAACTTCCTACCTCTTCTATCAAAGGCACCTCAGAGTTAAGTACCTTATCAAGTTCCTCGTTTATTCGGTTAAAATAGGAGCCAAACTGATCTAAGAATGTAGATTCTTCTCTCATAGTCTATTTATTGAGCTTTTTCCTGTCTCACCAGCTATAGCAACCTACCGGGTTACTTAGTCGTCAAACATATATAAACGATAAATAGTTGTCAAAGCAATTATACCTCCCAGACCACAATAACAAGGGAAATGTTTCTCCCCCCTTGATGTGGAACATAAGGTGTAATGGCTAAAACAATATATTGTTGATCTCTCACATCATTTGCTATACCTTCAGGGGAAACATGATTGGCAAGAAGGATATATGCAGGGTAAGCTACAAGGGTCAGGACTAAGGGAAAGATTTCGCCCATTTGCAAAAAAGATGAAAGACGAGGGAATTCCTCCTCTTATTATTGATGTCTTTAGATTTTACTATGACAAACTCGTAAGAGGAGAAAGGGGATTACTGTCAAGGAAGGATATTGTTCCGATTACAAAAGGTGAGATAGCCAACGTGGAAATGCTCGATAGGTTCACTGAAGAAGGATGCCGGGCAGTCAAAGAAACGGTGATAATTAAGTTGAATGGCGGCCTGGGAACCAGTATGGGCCTATCAAAGGCCAAATCCCTCATTGAGGTAAGGGATGGGCTAAATTTTCTTGATATTATTGCGAAACAGATCCTGATCCATAGGGAGCAATATGGAACAAAGATCCCCCTTGTATTCATGAACAGCTTTAAAACAGATGAGGAGACTAGAAGATTTCTAGGTAGATATCCCAATCTGGCCTGTGATATCCCCCTATCCTTTTTACAGCACAAATTTCCAAAGGTTGTAAAAGAGAACCTAAGTCCCGGGAGTTGGCCCACAGACCCAGATTGTGAGTGGAATCCTCCTGGTCATGGAGATATCTATTTTGCCTTGATAACCTCTGGTATACTAGATAAGATGATTAGTAAGGCCTATAAATATGCCTTTATATCCAACTCCGATAATCTTGGGGCCATCATGGATGAGGCATTGCTTGGTTACTTTGCCTCCCACAATCTTCCCTTTATGATGGAGGTAGCAGATAGAGCAGAAAGAGACATCAAGGGTGGGCACCTGGCTCGGTTGAAGGACGGCGGTCTCACCCTCAGAGAGATAGCCCAGTGTCCAGAGGAAGAAATAGAAGAGTTTCAGGATACAACCCTGTACAGATACTTTAATACGAACAACATATGGGTTAATCTTCTATTCTTGAAAGAAAAACTCAAAGAAGCTGCGAACCTCCTTAGGCTTCCCATGATTGTTAACCCCAAGAGAATTGATCCAGAGGATGACTCTTCGACGGAGGTTTACCAGATTGAGGCGGCTATGGGATCGGCTATCTCCCTTTTTGAAAGGGCCACAGCTGTAAGAGTGCCAAGGACAAGATTTGTCCCTGTCAAGAAGTGTCAGGACCTCCTTGCCCTCCGGTCTGACTGCTATGTAGTGACTGAAGACAGCAGGGTTATCCAAAATCCAGATAGAAGATTTGGGACAATAAACATACGTCTAGATGAAAGGTACTATAAGAGGATTAACCAGCTCAAGCAAAGGTTTGCCCATAATATCCCTTCACTGATTGATTGTGAGTCACTTAGAATTGAGGGTAATATATACTTTGGTAAGGGGATTGTCATGAAAGGGGATGTGAATATCATCAGTCATTCCTCAAAGAAGGTTTCTATCCCTGATGGGATGGTGATTAATGCAGATCTCCTTTTTGATTGAATTCAAGAAAGGGAAACCATGCCCGATATTGACCCACATGATATTGAAAAGGCACTTAAGGCTATCCAGGACATTGCTATTATGTTAACCGGAGCCACTGAATTTGTATGTGAGGGAGGAATACTTAAGAGATTTTCAAGGGACATAGAAGCCAATCTCCAAAGACTAGAGACCCATATCACCTCCCTCAAGAAAAAGTTTCCGGGGAAGTTTCCTGAAACCCTGGAACCAGAGCACTCATTATCCAGGATTAGAGACATCGCTAAGACACTTAAAGGAGATAATGCTGATATGGAGGCTAAATGCCGATCAGGGGATCTGGGTAATGAATTAAACACCAGGGCAATCGAGTTAAGAGGTATCGTGAAGAATACCCTAGACATCCTTAATGGGAAGGTCTCCGCATACACTTTCACTGATAGAATTGCCGACTATGGAGCGAGGATAAAATCATTCCTTCCAGGCCTCTCCCCCTTTGTTTCAACCACGGGAAGGATTATTCTCACAACAATAGTGGTCGCTATTTTCTCCTTTGTTTATCTTTTTCTTACTATGGAATCCGAAGATGTCTTGCTTGCCAGTATAAGAAATGACCTTGCTTATATAGAAAGCCAAAAGGATGCACTGAGGAGGCAAAGACACGAATATGAGGAAATCAGGGGAGCCATCAGTCCCTTTCAGAACAAAGAGCTGAGCAGCGAGGATAAAATCCAATTTCTAAATCTCTCTAATGAGCAAAGGAAGATCAAGGAACTCATAGATAAGACCACGATTTCTATAGAAAAAAGAGAAAAAGAGATTGCAGAGAAAAATAAGAAGGTAGAGGAGATTCGAAAAAAATCATTTCTCCAAAAATTGTTAAGGAGATAGCGTTGAGATCTCCCTCATATCATGAAGTGATGAAAACTGCTCTTTTCCTTTCCTCGGGCAAAAAGTATCAGGTGTTTGGAATCCCTTGTTACCTGAACAGCAACTGGCCCGTCACTGGCGGCATCACTGTAAGACACAGTTATAGAGGCGGCCAACTGTGTCTCCTCGGGAGATAGTTCTCCTATTGCCAGAACAGTGGGGCCGGGAAATGATTCAACTGTTAAAAGCATATCCCCTTCCCTTCTCAAGGAGGTAATCATTTCATTTTCTTTTTGATTTCGTCCCACCACAATCTTGCCCCTTTCGCAAATCCTGAAATGCCTTCCCCATTTCAGAAGCTCTACATCTCGTCTTGAAAATTTCCGGGTACCGGATATCAAATCCCTTAAGCGGCGGGAAAATACCTTCTCCGTCAGCAGGCATCCTCCTGCAGGGGCCGGATACTGTTTTATCCCAAATTTCTTGGCAAGTTCCATCTGTGGCTTACGGGAACGTCCTGAAAGCCCCAATAACCGTTCTTTCATCACCCAGCCCTCTCTTTCGGGAAGACTTTCTGGTAATCTTTTTGCTGAAAGAGGTCTGAGGATAAAATCTCCAAAACCTGAATCATGAGAGACAATGGAAAGGGATCTTAGATTCTGCGACATGGGACGCTGGCCCAATACCTCTCCACTTATGAGAAAATCTGCTCCTTCCTTTTGCAGCATCCCACCTGCTATTTTGAACATAAGTGCATGGCAGTCGATACATGGGTTTAAACCTTTTCCATAACCATGTCTTGGGCTTAGCACTATCCTGAAGATACTATCCGTGATATCGACAATCTTAAGGGGAAGTCCAATACATTGAGCAGATCGGATAGCCTTCTGGGAGGAGAAGAAGGGGGACTCAAAAGAGATGCCAATCACATCAGTCCCCTGCTCCTGAACAAGTTTAACGGCCAAGATGCTATCAAGACCACCAGAAAAAAGACACAAGGCCTTCATATGAATGCCCTCATCAATCCATCGAACTTAGGGGCTCCGTCCGCCCCGGGATGCTCAATTAGTTTATCAGGCAGCAGTCATGAATCAAGTAAAAAGAGCGCTCTCATCAACCAATAACCTATCGTAGACATTGACTGATTGATTTTCCCCTGGTATGTAACAAGTACAGATAAAATGGAGTTTTAAGGGGTAGTTCATGAGGGCCTTCGGACCAGTTCCATCAAGGCGATTGGGTCATAGCCTGGGGATCAATAATATCCCTCCCAAGGCTTGTACGTACTCATGCGTCTATTGTCAAATCGGAAAGACACTAAAGGTGCGCAGTCAACGACAGGCATTTTATAGGATAGATGATCTCATAGCAGAGGTGAAGGCAAAGGTTAATCAGCTGGGAAAAAGCGAGACAAAAATAGATTATCTGTCCTTTGTCCCGGATGGCGAACCGACCCTGGATATCAACCTCGGCAAGTATATTGATCTCCTGAGGCCACTAGACATAAAAATTGCCGTAATTACCAATGGATCCCTTCTCAATCGTAAAGATGTGAGAAAAGATCTAGAAAAGGTAGATCTGGTTTCATTAAAAATTGATGCCATAAGCAGGCAAACCTGGCTAAGAACCAATAGGCCACACAACTCACTGGATCTTAAGACAATCTTAAAGGGGATGCTCGAATTTGCACAGGGATTTACGGGCGAGATAATTACAGAGACCATGCTCATCAAGGAAATGAATGATAGCTATCAGGAGATCAAAAACATAGCCAAGTTCTTGCCATTGCTAAAACCGGCAAGGTCCTATATCTCAATCCCTACTAGACCAACAGCAGTGAAAGAGATACTGCCTGCCAGCAGTGAGGTTCTTAATATGGCCTACCAGCTCTTTAAAGAGAATCTATCCAATATAGAATATCTAATCGGGCCCGGGGGAAATGAGTTTGGTTTCAGCGGCAACATTGAAGAGGACTTACTCGCCATTACCTCGGTCCATCCCATGAGAGAAGAGGCTGTGAGGGAATATCTGAAAAAGGCGGGTGCGGATTGGAGCCTCATAACAAATCTGATAAGAAGGGGCTCCTTAATAGAACTGGAGTATCAGGGAAAAAACTTTTACCTCAGAAAACTGCCAGGGAACGATTGAGTAAGTCTGGCCCCTGAGGAAAATTGTCCCAGCCTTAATAAAAGGTGGTCCTTACGGGTTTACTTTGTGAGGTCAGCGACCGTATCTACAATCTTGTTAAAGCTCCTTGTATAGGGGAGATCATTGTTATCCATCCACGCTATACTACCCTTATCACCCTCAAGGACTATATCTGGCTCCAAGGGGAGGCTCCCCAGTAAGCTGAGACCAGCCCTTTTGGCAGTCACGGCCCCACCATCTGTCTTAAACAGATCAATAGTCTTCCCGCAATAAGGACACCGTAAGCCACTCATATTTTCAATTAAACCGAGGGCCTCCATATTGACCTGACGGCAAAAATTGATCGATTTTCTAACACTGGCCAGGGAGATCTCCTGGGGCGTGGTTACGATAATCGCCCTGGTGTCAGGGATTACCTGGGCTATCGTTAAAGGTTCATCCCCTGTGCCAGGAGGACAGTCAATTATGAGATAGTCCGAATTACTCCATGCAATGTCAGAGATAAACTGTCTAATAACCCCTATTTTTAAGGGGCCCCTCCAGATAGTTGCTCTATCCTTGTCTGCGAGGAGGGGCTCTATTGACATGACCTCCATATTTGGCAGAAACTTGAGGGGAATCCCTTTTCCGCTTTCACCCGATGATTCTATATTACCCCTTAAGCCAAGAAGCCTTGGTATACTTGGGCCGTGCAAGTCTACATCCATTAAGCCAACCTGGTAATCTTTCTTGGCAAGACCAACCGCAAGATAGGCAGCGATAGTGCTTTTACCAACACCGCCCTTTCCACTCATTATCAAAAACCTGTTTTTAAACCCCTTGAGTTTTTCCATTATCTCTGTATCCTGGGCCTCCATTGCGGCCCTTCGACCTTTGCTTCCCTCCTCTTGTGGCATCATCCTGCTCCTACCCTCTCTTTCTCCAAGATGTCAGATGAAATATTGACCCTTGTCTAGCAATCACCATGTCGCCTTCAGCGACCTCTCCCGTATACATATCTCAACTCCTTTTGCCCTATCACAGCGGGTCAACCGTCGATCCGTTTCACTCTTTTCCTGAAAGATGTCAAGATCTTTTTAGGAGAAAAAGGTACTTTTTTGATACTTGAAGCTTTATAGGGTTACAGCTGTGGATCACTCAAAAGGGGCTAACTGCTCTTGGAAGGTTTCTCATGAAAGTAATGAAAGATATTCCTAGCTACTGACTGGTTGATTCCCGGGACTGCCCTGAGTTCATCAATCTCTGCCCTGGCTAATGATTTAAGATCTCCAAAATATCTTAGCAATTCCATTTTTCTTTTTGGTCCCACGCCAGGAATCCTGTCGAGCTCAGATCCCGTTAGCCTTTTCTCTCTCCTTTTTCGGTAATAACTGACTGCCCTTCTGTGCGTCTCGTCCCTCAGCCGCATAAGCAGAGAAAGGACTGGATGATTACGAGAGAGGATAAGGGGGTTTTTCCTGTTCGGAAGATATATCCTATCTATAGCCCCTGGTTTTCCTTGATCAGCCTTTGCTATAGATATAACAGCAGGTGGGCGTTCAAGGCCAAGGCCATTTACGGTCTTCAGGGCTGCACACAGATGACCCTTTCCCCCATCTATAACAAAAAGGTCCGGCGGTTTGCCCTTTTTTAGTCTTCTTCTCATTACCTCTGCAATCATGGCATAATCGTCTATCCCGCTTACATCTTTTATCCTGTAGTTTCGATAATCGGATCTTTGCGGTAAACCCTCAACAAAGGTAACTAAAGAAGCTACAGCAAGATCACCTTTCAGATTTGATATATCTACTCCCTCTATGCGTCCCGGTCTCCTTCCCAAATGTAATATTGATCTTGCCTCCTCAAGGATGGCAGACTGGCTACCTTTTTGTCGCTCTGAGAGAATATTCTCGGCATTTACCACAGCCATACTGATAAGCTTTTTCTTATCTCCCCTGCACGGAAATGAGATGGATACCCTTGTCCCAGCAATCCCCGTGAGCCACTCAGAAATCAACTGTCCATCCTCTATTGCATCCGATAGGATTATATCAGGGGGTACAAATCCCTTATCCCTGTAGTACTGCTTTACGAAGGCCTCGAGTGCCTGGCTTGAGTTTTCCCATTCACAATGTATGGAATAGTTTCTGATGCCAACCATGTAACCACTGCGCACGAGGAGAATCACAACCACTGCCTCTTTACCACAGCGAGATAGTCCGATGATATCTTGATCCCTCATTCCAGTGGAAACCACTGTCTGGCGTTCTACCGTTTTCTCTACGGCCCTTATCTGATCCCTCACCCTGGCAGCCTTTTCAAAATTAAGCTCCCTTGAGGCCCTCTG
Source organism: Deltaproteobacteria bacterium (assembly GCA_020349945.1). Lineage (GTDB taxonomy): Bacteria > Desulfobacterota > DSM-4660 > Desulfatiglandales > B25-G16 > JABXJZ01. The sequence goes on along the minus strand of CP070704.1, from coordinate 187,962 downwards.
CATCATCTCCCTTAACCGTGATAGTAACTCCTTGTTCCGCCCCTCTAAAAATAACTTGACCTGCTCCACTATCTCCTGGTAATCATCTGGGCTTACCTCCAAGCAACATGGTGCTAAACACCTGCCCAATTGATAATTGAGACAGGGTCTTGATCTCTTGGGGGCTTCCCTTGTCTTACATTTCCTTAAGGGAAAAATAGGTCCTATCAAGCGGAGAGTAGAACGTACCGCTGAAGCGGATGTGAAAGGGCCGAAATAGAGAGCCCCGTCATTTTTTATCCTTCTCACAATACGCAAGCGAGGATACCTATTATTGATATCCAGCTTAAGGAGGGGATAATGAGCATCATCCTTTAAAATTACATTATACCGGGGCCGATATTTCTTTATGAGATTTCCCTCGAGTATCAAGGCCTCCTTTTCGGTACTCGTCATGATATGCTCTATTGTATGGGCATTCATCAGAATGAAAGACAATTTATAGGCCTGATCCCTGGCCTTAGTGAAGTAAGAATTGATACGTTTGTTCAAATTTTTGGCCTTGCCAATATAGATTATTTTCCCAGACCTATCCTTAAAGAGGTAGACCCCTGGATCTTGAGGAATGTTTTTTATGGTCTCACTGCTCAGCATTGTTCAAACGCATCTTACAAAAAGGTTATTTCGTTTTGCTCTTGAAAGCGGACGGCCAACATGAGCGGATAGATTATTGTTACCGAGGTATTCTGCAGAAAAGCTGTAAAAATAAAAACCGACCCTCTGCTCTTGCATATTATAATCCTCTAACCCATATGTACCAAAGGAATTTTTCTTACTATCTGAAATAAGAATTGATCTAAATTCAATAAGTTAGTTTAATGCCGAAAACTATGGTGTTTGAGGAGAATATTTTAGAGTATACTATAACATGGAGGTAAGAGACAACGCCTTGCGGCTTACCCAAGTCCCAAACAGCCTGGGGCGGACTAAAAAGTTAAGTTAAAAATATCAGGAGAATGAAAAATGACATTAAAACCAGAGAGGATAGATAACCTAAGGCCCGAACAATATCGAAGCATCATGAAACGATCCAGCGAAGACATCACCTCAATCTATGAAGAGGTACGGGGGATCGTGCTGGATGTCAGGGATAATGGTGATCAGGTGGCCCTGGATCACTACAAAAAATACAAAGCCAACCTAACCCTCAAGGATCTGGAGGTCAGCAAGGATGAGGTAGAGGATGCCTACAGAAATGTTGATTCAAAGGTAATTGATGCCCTCAAATTTGCCTCAGAAAATATAGTTAAGTTTCATCGGGCACAGATAGAGCGAGACATGTGGATAATTGACATTGCTGATGGCATATTGGCAGGTCGAATGACCACACCCTTAGAAAGAGTTGGTGCATACATACCTGGCAGAAGGGCAGCCTACCCAAGTTCTATCTTGATGACAATCTTGCCCGCCAAGGTAGCCGGAGTGAAGGAAATTATCGGCTGTACACCTCCAGATGAAGGCATGATCGTAAATCCTTCCACCCTTGTGGCTGCAGATTTGGCTGGCTCAACAAAGATCTTTAAAGTCGGGGGACCATGGGGAATTGCCTCGATGGCCTATGGCACCAAGATTATTCCCAAGGTAGATAAAATAGTTGGGCCTGGAAACAAGTACGTTACTGCCGCAAAGATTATCGTCTTCGGAGAGGTAGATATAGACTCCCCTGCCGGACCGAGTGAGGCATTGATCCTTGCCGATAAAACGGGAAATGCAGATCTGATTACAATAGATCTATTATCCCAGGCAGAGCATGATCCGGATGCAGCAGCTGTCCTCGTAACACCTTCGGGTGAACTCGCGTTGCGGGTCTCTGACAATATAAACAATGCAATCCCACAACTTCCCCGGAGGGAAATCGTCACCTCCTCCCTCAGCAGGCATTCCTGTATCCTGATTGCAAGGGATATGGACCAGGCCATTGATTTTGTTAATGAGTATGCACCAGAACACCTAGAGATAATGACTGAAGACCCTTTTATTACCCTCAAGAAAATCAAGAATGCAGGCTCCATATTTATGGGACCATTCTCACCAATACCCGTAGGTGATTATGCCACAGGGACAAATCATGTGCTACCCACAGGGCAGGCTGCACGGATGTTTTCTGGTTTGTCCATTGACGACTTCTTAAAGAAGCCAACCTTTCAATATCTAAGCAAGGATGGACTTTCACTGTTAAAGGATACAGTGGTTAACCTAGCAGAGGCAGAAGATCTTCCTCTTCACGCAAGGGCAATCCTCGAGAGGTTTAAATAAGGCCAAGCTGGCCGTGGTCCGTTGTGAGTTGTAAGTTGTACTTATGTTTCCCGTGAACCTCCCTGTATAATTTTTTTGACACAGCCTGCCAATAGTGTTACTAAACGAAATGAGACACATTATACATGGGCCGTTAGCTCAGTCAGGTAGAGCAGCGGACTTTTAATCCTTAAAAGCCAATTTTCAATGATAAGGGGAGAGCCTGATAATAAGGCTTCTCCCCTTTTCTATTGGGGTTTTCACCCAAACCTGACCTTTTGATGGAGTTTGGTTAATTTTGATAGAATTTAATCCTGACAGTTACAAAAATGGTTACAATTAGATAAAGCGGTTTGTCAGATATGTATATTTTGTAAAGAAATATATGAAAAATTATTTGAATAGGGGGCTATCCTTACGCCTTAACTGCCATGAAAAGAAGCACAAAAGGCGAGATTAGGAGCTTATGTTCTTATTGATTGCGCCCAATGCAACAAGGATTTTCGCTACATTTTCGTTCAATAAAATCATTTGATTTCTGATCTTGAGAACGAAGAAAGGCAGAAGGATTGTTAAGACGATAACTACCAATGAAAAGGCAATGACAATGATTAGGAACCATGCTGCCATTAGGGATTCATAAGACATATTATCACCTCCCAAAGGACAATATTATAAAAAGGGGGGGATATGTCAAATCTTTGCAACCCATTGTCGAAAACCGCGAGCCGGATCGCACGTGTATTTTCGCAAAAAAATAACTTTCATAGGGGGGTCAAAAAAAATTATGTAGACTCTACATAATAACGCTGAGAGCACCAAAAAGAAGACTTTTTGCCGTCATCTTAATGAAACAAAGCTCATGCTATCATTGATATCATCCGTCATATCTATTTATTATTTAAATAAAATTTCTTCTTATTGCGTTACCAATATGAGTTCTGTATATTTTAATCATATTTGGGTGTTTGTTAAAAAAGAAGAGTCTGCTCAATATATAATGTTAAGTGC
>CP070704.1:181370-184577 GCA_020349945.1 Deltaproteobacteria bacterium | reverse complement strand
ATCTGACAAAGGAAACCCCGCACAAATATTTTTATACTTAATCTGGACCTCTAACGGGTGAAAAGGAAAACTAAGACTCCCCAATTAGTTATGACCCCAATCTTCCTTCTCTAAAGGCCGTGAGATATTCCAAACAAAATTTGTCCTTGCCGACGAGCATCAGGGCGGCCTTGAGAGATCCATAAAGCCTTGTGTCGGTCGGATCAATTATGGCGGAATCAAGCCCTCGGGCTATTGCTGCTACAAGGAAGGTTCTATTAACAATTCTTCTATTCGGAAGTCCATAGGAAATATTTGTCAGCCCGCATGTGCTGTGAACGCCAGGGAATTGCTTCATGATTTGCTCGATCGCATCCAGTGTGGAAAGGGCAAATTCGGTATGAGTGGCGACAGGGTATACAAGGGGATCTATATATAGATCATCGAGAGGCACACCTGAACCAGTAACCTTTTCAACTAATTGGCATGCTATCCTTACCTTTTCCTCTGTGGTCTTGGCCATGGAAGTCTCCGACTGGCAGAGCGCTATGACCTTGCATCTATATTCGGACACCAGTGGGAGAACGCCTTCCAAACGGTATGGCTCCAGTGTAATGGAATTGATCATAGGCGCAATTCTTACCATAGGGAGCACGGATTTAATAACTTCTGGATCTGCACTGTCAATACAAAGCGGATCGTCTGTAACATCCTGAACCACTTCAATCAACCACCTTAGACGCTTCGCTTCCTCTCCGACAAAGCTTCCCGCATTGACATCAATGTAGTTAATCCCGGCCTTGGCTTGGGCTTTTGCCTCATTCTGAATGAAACGGGCGTTATTTGATAATATAGCCTGGGCAATTGGCTTGCGAGAGGAGTTTATTCTTTCACCAATGATTATCATGAGCTTCCTCCGAAATTTATTACCCTAAAAGCCGTGATTTGATTGGATGTAAAAATTACCAGTTTTCTATCCACTGTCAAGGTGTTTTGTTTTAAAGGATTCGCCCCTTTGTCCCCCTCTTTAAAATATATCCTTTGGCACTCGCCTTTAGAACCCCATCAATATATGCCCGGTTTGGACCAGAAACCCTTGACAAGGGAATAATTTCGGGTCACTATCTGGCCAGGGGTAAAAGCTTATAAAAAGGCAAACTGGAGGACATAATGGTATAGCTAGCTTATCTCTTCTCAGAGGGGACCGGAAAACTGGAGGTGGACCTCTTTTTCGTTGCAGGCGGAAGAATGAAATCGCTCATGTAATAAGATTTATCTAATAGACAGAGGGTAAAATGAAGGTTAAGGTTGAAGGCGAAAAGATCATAAAAGCGGTACAGAAGCTGGATGGGATTGAAATTGTGTTAGAAAATACTAATGATGCCAAAGAGGCAATCAATCTTATTTTAAGAAAAACCGATTTACTCAAGAGGGATGAATACAGTAAGCTGAAGGAGGTCAAGGTAACCTCTTTCCAGGAATATAAGACCTCTGCAGTGGATTATAAGATGATATTTTTACTGGAATTCCTATTTGAGGAGGATGTATCGTTAGATACCAAAGTTGCTGTAATTAAAGAGGTACAGGAATTCTTTAGAAAAATCTGATCTTCTGCAACCCTCTTTTTTTATCCAGGTTAACACATCCTTCCAGCAAGGCCAGAACAATACATCACTCCAGGGCCTGACTGAACAGACTATTCTTGTTACTCTTCTATCTGAGGTGCAATTATGACCTCAACCCTTCTGTTCTGAGCACGGCCTTCGTCAGTTTCATTACTGGCAACTGGTCTATAGAAAGACCTACCCGCTACCTCAAAGCCCTTAGGATCAAGGCCGCATTCTCGTTGAAGAAAACGGACAACAGCAGCGGCCCGGGCAGAGGAGAGTTCCCAATTTGACGGAAACTTCCATAGATATTCTTTTCTGATAGGCCTATTGTCAGTATGCCCTACGACCCTAATCTGCATCCCTTGGACGTTCTCCAAGCTATCACCGACTCTGGTTATGATACCCTTTCCTCCAGGCGTAATGGTTGCACTGCCAAAATCGAACAGAACCCTATCAACAAAGGTGATGGAGAGTTTTTCCTCGTACTCGCTTATGCTCATCTCCTTGTTTTCAAGCTCCCTTTTGAGCTGAGAGATAAGGGACTCATAGGTGGACTTCAACTCCTCTATCCTGGCCTTAGCCATGGACTTTTCTCCCTTTAGCTTTTCCTCCAGCACAGCAACCATGGCATCCTTTGATGAAAGTTCTCTCCTAAGGGACTCCCCGATCTTTCTCTCTTCTTCCGAGCCCTCTTCCAGTTCGCGGATCTTTCCATCTAACCCGGAAAGTGCCTGGTCCTTCAGCCTTATTGCATTCTCAAGCTGAGAGATGCGCAACTCCGCATTCTCAACCCTCTTCATCCGTTCAGCATTCTCCGTTATCTGATCGGTAAGCCGTGAGTTCTCCTCATTTAGTTGAGCAACCTTTTCGTCTAACCCGGAAAGTGCCTGGTCCTTCAGCCTTATTGCATTCCCAAGCTCCTTCATCCGTTCAGCATTCTCCGCGATCTGATCGGTAAGCCGTGAGTTCTCCTCATTTAGTTGAGCAACCTTTTCATTCAGGACTAATAATTCTTTATTACTGACTCCGAGTGCATCTTTCATATCAAGGTATCTGCCGTAGAATAGGAATCCAGAGATAATTGCTGCCACCAGCAGGAGCGCCAAGACTATAACAGTAATGGTTTTCATTTTATATCCCTCCCTTCAAGATCCCCACTATTTCGTTTGAACCAACTCTCATTATACTTCTCATAGTTTTTGTAACTTATTGAAGGTAGAAGATTTTTTGACCCTTACCTCTTGCCTCGTCTAGGCCTATGGATAGAATACTCCCTTGCTCCACTATTCCAATCGGGGCGAGGCCTCTCAGTCCATTTACAGAGATATTGCCTTTATTTGGTGTAAAGTTATAGAAAGAAGCTCAAATAGTCAATTAAGAAACACCGCCTGATATATCTTCTTTTGACTTTAATGGCGCTGCTCTCACTGCCAACCAGATGACCGCTTTCGCCAGCCCTACATAGTCCCTGATCAGCGTTTTACCGTTAGATGAAGGGTGGGACTTCCCAAAAATGCCTCGCTGGTAAACTGCTCGCGTTAAGATAGGCAGTCGTTTGTATATTAGTTTAAATGTAGTGATGGTTGGTGAGTTGTTTTGTGTTTCTTTGTTGTATTTT
>CP070704.1:163664-181270 GCA_020349945.1 Deltaproteobacteria bacterium | reverse complement strand
TGGATATACTTGTATGCGTCCCGTTGTTTCTTCATGTAATCAATGATGATAGGGTTGCCCCACCTGGGCCAGTGATGGCTCTGGAAAACGACCTCGGCCTCCTTACCGTAGAGATCGATCGCCTCGTCAATGTAACTGGCCCACTTCTTGCCGTCGCGGACCTGGGCGCCGCGCAGTGTGTAGAGGTTGTGCAGCGTCGCAGTGCAGTTCTCCGCTAGCCACAGCCCCTTGAACTGCGGGAAATACGTGTTCATCTCCGCTGGTGCCTCGGTGCCTGGGGTCATCTGGAACACCATCTTTACCCCGTCCACCGTGATCTCTTGGCCGGTTTTGGTTACAATGTCAGTGGTCTCGATGACGCCCGCGGTGCCAGTCGAAGTCGTCATGCCCAGGCCGCCATTCACACCGCCCTTCTCCCCCCGGGGGAGGAGGGCCCCGTACATGTAGATCGCGCGGCGGCTCATCGCGTTGCCAGCCGTTACGTTCTCGCTGATGGCGTGCTCCATGAACTCCTCGGGCGCGATGATCTTCACGTTGCCGGCCTTGACATCGGCCTCGTCCACCACGCCGCGAACGCCCCCGTAATGGTCGACGTGGCTGTGGCTATAGATAACGGCGAGGACGGGCTTCTTGCCCAGATGCTCCGTGACAAGGTCGTAAGCGGCCTTAGCCGTCTCAGCGCAGATCAGGGGGTCGAACACAATCCAGCCCTTGTCGCCTTGGACGAAAGTGATGTTCGAGAGGTCGTAACCCCGAACTTGGTAGATGCGGTCGATAACCTTATAGAGACCAGCATGCTTGCACAGCTGCGCATTTCTCCAGAGACTGGGGTTGACCGTGTCCGGGGCCTTCTTGTCGTCCGTGATGAAGGAATAGGATTCCATGTCCCAGACGACGTTGCCCTTGGCATCCTTGATGACGAGGGACTTGGGCCGCCCGATGAAGCCACGAGTCGCGAAATCGAAATCCTGCTTGTCCGCGAAAGGCAGACTCTCGTAAAGCTTCGCGTTGGCCTGTTTCGTCGCAGTTGTTGCATCTTTGGGTTGGCCCGAGTCAGTGCCAGAAGTGGGGGTGTTAGAATCCGAGCACGCGATCAAGGCGATAGCTACCACGCATGCCATCACCAACGATCGATATGGTACGTTCAAGCTCACTCTCTTCTTCATCTTCCATCTCTCCTTTCTTAGTGCATGTTGAACCTTGCAAACGCTAACGAATGTAAACAACCCGCATTTCAGTTTCTTCATTTTACCCTCCTTAGCTTTTTTGGTTTTCTTTGCTCTTGTTAACCTGTTTGTATTTCCGGGTAGCTGCTCCCTTTGTTTATCGCCAATCAGCCATAGTGCAACACGTTGGCATTCGCCTCCTTGGTCGCTGCCGTAGCTGCCTTGGGCTCGGCTGAACTTGCACTAGCTACGTTAATCATACCAATGACCACAGGCAGCCCAGCACGCAACAGAGTCCTCAGAATGCTTTGCCTTTTCATAGTTGTATCTCCTCCTCTCTACAAAATAAATTACTGAGGACATATGGCCGATGCAAAAAGTTTGAGTTACTAGCATATCGAAAGAAACATCGCAAGAAAAAAATTGCACGAAGCTAAAACCGCGAACTTTGGCTCTAGACTGAAATAATGGTGAGCTTCAACCCATCCACTTGCACCTCGGGAGCAGAACCGCCTGCCCATTTCCCAGGGCTTTCGGCGGTATGAACGATGCCCTGCGGAAACGCCCCGGGAAAGAAATGATTCATATCTAGAGCGTGGCAAGTTTGATGCCAGAGATTCAGGACCTTGATGTGAGGCGAGGGAGCGCAGGGCCAAAAAACACCAATATAAAAAGCCACTTAAGAACTCACCTTAGATCGCTTTAAGAAACGGTTCTGCCTGATTTGCCCCCAGGTCCTCAGCGAATGGGGCTGTTTGACTGTCTGGAATTAGACTGAGGGAAAGAGGGCAAATGTAATATTATGCTTTTTCTACAATAGGTTATACGGTAGTCTAAGTTTAGACTCATATGTAGTGTTCTAGACACTCAGATCGTTCTCTTCGCGATGCCATAACCCCGATTTTCTTAGCAGCCGGGTATTTGTTCCCCTCAGGATTCCTCAACAACTTCAGGATAAAGCTTTTTCAAGGACTATGCAGATTCCTGGAAGTTCCGGCTAGGTCCAAGGCGTGATCCGCTAAGAACTATCAAGCCATTCTTAGGATTCATGTCTTGCCAGTTTTTAGGGATATGAGGGTATTGATATTACCCGTAACAAGCCAGTTACGGGGGATTAAAGGTTCGTCAAACGAAGAGTAAGGAAAAAGGTCTTGCTCAAGGGCTCGGGTATGATATGCTGTATTTCGTAGTAGTGAAGCCTGTGTAGAAACCATAACTGGACTTTGGTCACACAATCCAGTCAAAATCGAATATCCGGGCAATAGTATAAGGCACAAGCGTTATGGAGCAAAGACATAAAAAGGCCCTTATGGGGAGATAACCAAGAAACCTTACAGCCTATGGAGGGATTTGCCAGAAAATGAAGAACATCTATTACTGGGAGTTTGAGTATAACAAATTGAAGGTGCAGGTGGCCTGTTCAGATATCGGGGCGGTCAGGGTTAAGATGGGTTTTACCATAAAAGGGGATTTTCTTTCTGAGCTCAAGGCCGTGGCCCCGAGGGCCGAATTTTTCAGGGATTTTCAGCATAATAAAGGCTTAACCGATGTACTACAGGACTACCTTAAAGGTGATAATCCAGCAATGAATCTACCGTGGGACATTAAGGCTACCTCATTTACCTATAATGTCTGGAAGAGTGCCTGCTCGATACCCTATGGTGAGACAAGATATTACAAAGATATTGCATCCATGGTAGGTAGACCAAAGGGTGCCAGGGCCGTGGGGCAGGCATTAAAGAGAAACCCACTTCTTATCCTTATCCCGTGCCACAGGGTAGTGTCTACAAATGGCTTAGGTGGTTTTGGTGCAGGTATTGATGTAAAACGGTACCTACTCAATCTTGAGCAGGGTGATCCTGCCAGCTCAGATCCGGGTTGAAAACCAGAAGTGTTTTATTACGTGATACTTGTACTTAAAAAGAGTCCGATATCGAGAGTCTTGTGTATTTTGTTTTCGAGCAATTCCCCAACGCCCCTTTACCGCTTGACTCATTTTCCCTATTCCTTTATTGTTCTCTGATTAAAAAGTCTAAAAGAGGAGGATAGTTCATTATGCAGCCAAAGACTGCGTATATCTTCCCCGGTCAGGGATCTCAGTATTTGGGAATGGGACATGAGTTATATGATAATTTCGAGATTGCCGCCTTTGTATTCTATAGGGCCAACAGGCTATTCAGGAAGGAGTTCGAAAAGATCATATTTGGCAAGATGCCGGACAGGTTTGCTAACCGCGTAGGTGGTCTGAAAACCCACCTGGATAAACAGGTTCAGATTGCTACATACATCACCTCCTGGGCAGCCTTTTCCTCCTTTAGGGAAAGATTGAAGGCGGAGGAACTGAGTCTTATACCGGAGGTGACAGCCGGGCATAGTTTCGGGGAATATACCGCTCTAACGGCGGCTGAGGTTATCAACTATGACACGGGTCTGCAACTGGTCAGCCAACGTGAAAAAATTATGATTTCCCGTGCAAAGGAGATAGATGGTAGCCTGGTGGCTATCATCAATAAGAATAGGATAATTACCCAGGAGGATGTGAGGAACCTTAGCAACTATGGAGGAAGAGAGGTTCTCCACATAGCGCTTTATAACTCCTCCAAACAGAATGTTTTTGGGGGCCTCAACAAGAATCTTAATGCCGCTAAACAGTTGCTCAAGGAATCGGAGTTCAGGGTTGTAGATCTGCCGGTCTTGGGTCCATGGCATACCCCATATATGAATGCTGCCAGTGAAAGCCTAAAAAATTATATCGAACAGGCGGATTTTCGTTTTAGGGCGGCTCAGATACCCGTCATAGCAAATACCCTGACAGACGATAACATTGATCCAAAGGTCATTACCCGTCCAGATGAGATCAAGAGAGAACTCATCAATCAGATAGATCACCCGGTTTTATGGGCCCAGACGATTGCCAAGGTTATGAATGAATACAAGGTCAAGAGGATCATTATCTTTGGCGCGGGAAAGATAACGCAGAAGATAATAGATGATGAATATCCCGATGTTACCACCTGCCGAGTAGAGGATTTACAGACCCTGGAAGAGACAATTGACGAGATAAAACATCCCGGGAAGAAGCTTAAAGAGAGGGAGACACTCGAGGAGACAAAAGATCCACAAAAGGAAACAAAAAAGCCATCCCCACGTAAGCAAGCCCCCAATGAATAGGTCACACAAGGGTTCTTCTGCTTCGGTCAGTTACTTTGGGGGCTTCTCGGCTGATCCAATTTTCTTGTAGAAGAGTTGCTCAAGGGCAATCTCGTAATCCCGCGATCCTGGAATAAGCGATTTATTATGAGACAGTTGTTTCACGATCTCCTTCTCAGTCTGTTCAAACCTTTCATTGATCTGGGTAATAATCCCGTCTATTAACGTGTAGATCTCCAGGTCGGTCCCGTACACGTCTATTACATTGGGGTCATTGATTATTACCTCCAGGAGATATTGCGCCAGATAAAGGGCGTAAGGGTTTGGGCGGGGGACAAGGGTCCTTATAGGGGCTGTAAAATACTTGAACTCGAACTCACTGCTTCTGTAAGCCTTCTTAAGGCCCTGCATGATGAGATCAGAGACTGGCTGAGGATTTTCTGTCTCGATTATCTTATTGAGGAGCAAGGCCTGGGAGACCTTGTTATGAATCTCTGAAAGCTTGAACCTGAAAAATCGATCTCTTCTGAAAGATTCCCGCTTTTCCTTTCTCTCTAATCTATCTATTAATCTGTCCTGAGTTCTTCCGCTATACCTGTATTTCATTGTCTAGCTACTAATGCTGACCTTGATTTAACAGGTGCAGGATTGGGCCCCTCCAAGGTCTCATGCGTCTTTATTAGGACCTTTCTTTGCTGGATTTTTGTCATCAACCTTAGGTGTCTTTTCTTTGTGCTCCTTTTGTGCCGGCTCATTTCTAGATGGCCTTGACGCATAGTCTGTTACATACCAACCTGAACCCTTGAGATGAAAGGTATTTTGTGAAATAATCTTCTTCACCGGTCCGCCGCATGCCTCACATGTAGGCAAAGACGGATCGGATAATTTTTGCCATATCTCAGTTAGGTGGCCACATTTGCTGCATTTATACTCATAGATGGGCATCGATTATCCTCTTTTTATCATATACAATAGTAATCAGATCATAGAGAAATCCACATTCATTCTATCAGGATGATAGGAACCCAGAATGTATGGTAGGCTTGGCAAAGCAAGTTCCTTAAGGATTTCATAGGTTGTTTGGCGTACTATCTTTTCCTCCTTTATTTTTCTATTCTCCTCCTGAGTATCAAATCTCACCTGAAATTCGCAGAATCTGACAATATGCACCAGCTCGTGGGTTAGTATGTAAGCCAAAAGGGAAAGCAGGTTAAGATCCCTATCCCTCTGAAGGGCGTTCAAGATTTGGTGGTCCTGCACGCAGATAAGGTAAAATTCGTGCCTCTTATGCACCGGCACTATTTCCCCATCGCCGGTTGGCATGTGTTTCTTCAATAGGGCAAAGACATTATCCTTGATGTCTTCCCCAAATAAACTGGATAGGGTTTTGACATCAAAAGGATATCTTCTCCACTGTGATAGGGATAACTTAAAATGGTTGCTGGTCATATCTTCAGCAATATCCAGCGCATCCCGAAGAACACCCAAGTGCGTTTTATTAAAATATCTCAGCCCCATAAAGAACACAGTAGAAGTTAAAACAGAAAATCAATATGTCAAGAGTATCTTGAGACCTTATATCTGGTGGCGGTGCAGGGAATCGAACCCCGGACACTACGGATATGAGCCGTATGCTCTAACCACCTGAGCTACACCGCCACGATGTATCAATTATTGTTAAAAATCAATTTTTGTCAATGAAATAATAGTATTTTTTAGTTCCTCCCTTGCGGGCCATCAATAATTGACAAGAGGCCTTAGATGGATTACATAGGCAATAGACTTAATAGTATAATTAAAATCATGAGGTAGCGTATATGAGATGCTCACATTGTGATAAGGAAATTCCAGGCATTGTTTGCCCTGGATGTAGAGAGACAATTCCTCAGGAAAGCAGATACTGTCTTTATTGCGGAGCCATGCTGAAAGATGAGTCTTTGGCAGGGGATGATTTAATCGGTGCTGAAGAAACAGATGATATTGATTTTGAGAATAGAATCCTCTGTAGTGACGGAAATTGCATTGGAATCATAATAAAGGGAAAATGCAATATATGCGGCAGATCGTATCGGGGCAAGAAAAAATAGCAGTTTCTTTCAAGACAAAGGCTGAATCATATGTATGAGGTAAAGGTAGCCAGACGATTTGCTGCTGCGCATCAGCTCAGGAACTTCAGAGGCAAATGCGAGGAGCTCCACGGTCATAACTGGATGATAGAGGTTATCCTAACAGGAGAGGAACTGAACAACGCGGGAGTACTGATAGATTTTAGGGAGGTTAAAGAGGCCACAGATGGAATTTTGGAAGAGCTTGACCATTCTTTCTTAAATGAGCTCTCTCGATTCAAGGATGAGAACCCTTCTTCAGAAAATATTGCTGCTTATATATTTGAGAAGTTAAGCAGCAGCCTTAACAATAATCGGGTTAAGGTCGCCAAGGTAATAGCCTGGGAATCGGACTTTGCATGCGCAAGCTACAGTGGCTAACCAGGATTTCCCAGAGATTCCACAAACCTAGGCCTTTAAGGCCTGCTCAAAGTCCTGAATAACATCCTCAGTTGCCTCTATGCCAACCGATACCCGGATGAGGCTATCGGAGATTCCCAGTGCCTGCCGGTCTTCACGAGACATACCTGAGTGGGAAGTAGTGGCCGGTCGGGTAATGAGGGTTTCCACTCCACCAAGGCTTGGCGCAAGGATAGGCAGCGTCAGGTTTTGGATAAACCGCTCTGCCACGTCAACACCGCCTTTCAATTCGAAACTCAACACACCGCCGAAGCCATCAAATAACGTGCGGGCACGCTTGTTCCTGGGATGGGTTTCAAGGCCTGGGTAGTTCATGGTTTCGACTGCCGGATGTGTCTCCAGGTACTGGGCAATTTTGAATGCGCTCTCATTCTGATATTTTACCCGGACCGCCAGGGTTTTCAGACCGCGATGCAGCAAAAAACAGGCGTGGGGATCCAGGGAGCCGCCCAGGTGGTTGAGCCTGTGCGTGATCTTTTCGATCAAATCAGCACGCCCAAGCACAGCGCCTGCCACAATATCCGAATGACCATTGAGGTATTTTGTGCAGCTATGGAGCGACAGGTCAAAGCCCCATTCGGGTGGTCGAAAATTAACCGGGCTTGCAAAGGTGTTGTCGATCAATGAAACGAGGCCATGCGCTTTGGCAAACTCGACCACCGCTGTGAGATCGGCAACTTGCAGCAGAGGATTTGTCATGGTCTCAACATAGATCGCCCTGGTAGTGGGCCGTAGGTGTTCCTTCCAGGAATCTGGATCGTCGCCGTCGATGAAATCAAATGAGATCCCAAATGTGGCAAGATCTTTGGTGATGAAATCATGGGTCCCACCATACAAACACTCCTGTGCCAGCAAATGATCACCAGAGGACAGAAGGGTTAAGAGGCTCGTGGAAATTGCGGCCATACCACTGGCAGTGACAAGCGCGGCCTCGGCATTCTCTAACGCAGCCAACTTTTCATGCAGGGCAACATGGTTGGGCGTGTTGTTCAGGCGAATGTATCTCAGATCATGGTAACTGGTCTCACCGGTGTATTCAAACATAACAGACTGAAAAATCGGCATGCTGACCGCCCCGTTGATGAGCGGGTCAGGTTCACCGGCGTGGATGAGTTTGGTTTCAAGGTGTTTGTAAGATTTGGCCATGGCTCGCTCCTCCTTCATTGATATGATTCAAGATATGCCCATTTACTGGTCTTTGTTTGATCCCTCCTCCACTATGTAACACTGAAGGGGAAAAAGTTAAAGGGTAAAGAGTACGTGAACACGCAGGAGGTAACGCTTCAATCCGCTCTCTTGTGGGGTATCAGACCTCTGTATTGGGATCCTCTGGCCTTCGAAAAGTGGTGGGAGGGACCTTACATTAGATTGACACCTCAGGGACAATCTGCTATGCTCTTGATCTCTCAGGTGCAGTGCTTTGGGGGATTTACCATATCGATGCGGTTCATAAGATAATCCCAGGAGGTGGCAGGATGGTTCATGATATAGCCAAGAAGATCGTCTGGCTCGGGCATGATTCCTTCAGGATTGATACAAGCAAGACCATTTACTTCGACCCCTATCAGATTTCAGCCGGCCCTAAGGCCGATCTGATCCTCATTACCCATGAACATTTTGATCACTGCTCTCCCGATGATGTTGCCAAGATCCAGGATCCTGGAACGGTCATCGTTACGGAGAAAGACTCGGCAAAAAGGCTTACGGGGGATATACGGGTAATCAAGCCAGGGGAGTCCCTTACAGTGGATGAGGTAAGGATCGAGGCAGTCCCTTCCTACAATAGGGATAAGGACTTTCACCCCAAGAAAAAGGCCTGGCTGGGCTTTGTTGTTGAAACAGAGGGGGTCAGGGTCTGGCATGCAGGGGACACCGATTTTATCCCAGAGATGAACGAGTTTACTGTGGATATAGCCCTTCTCCCGGTCTCCGGCACCTACGTGATGACAGCCGATCAGGCCGTTGAAGCCGCTCTGGCCATAAATCCTAAACTGGCCATACCCATGCACTACGGGGCCATTGTTGGTAGTGACCACGATGCTATTACCTTCAAGAAGGCCCTGGAGGGGAAGATCGAGGTTCTCATTCTGCCAAGAAGTTAGGGAAGATGGGCCCATCCCATCCATTGGACACAGTGAATATCCTGCCTGAAATGGCTTGAAGCTGAGAAGGCTAGCCTTCCTGTTCTCGCCCTGGGGCATTTATCCCCCAATGTTAGACCTGAATACAAGGGTTTCATAGCTCGATAGAGAATGTGCGTGCGCGAAATTTTTGAAGAGCAACCATGCAGTTTTTGGCAATCATAGGTAACCTGCGATTCCAGGATGCGCTTGATATCGTGTTTCTCGCGGTGGTCGTGTACCATCTTTATCTCTGGTTCTGGGGGACAAAGGCCTTTAAGGCCTTGGTGGGCCTGCTGGTCTTAGGGATTGTGTTCACGGTTGCTCGATTCTGGGGCCTGTTCCTTACCACCTGGGTGTTTCAGATACTTTGGCAGGTCTTGATTGTACTTATAATCATCCTTTTTCAATCGGAGATACGCCAGGTGCTTGAAAGGGTTAATCCCCTTCAAATGATTGGGCTGCGCACATTCCCAAAGTCAGCAGATTGGGTGCCGAACTTTGTTAAAGGGGTGTTCTCGCTGGCTGAGCGGAAAATAGGCGCCCTGATAATCTTTGAGCGCAGGGACCTGGTTGAAGAGTGGATCACCGGAGGCGTTTCCCTGGAAGGTGAGGCTAGCCGCGAGCTCTTGATGAGTGTCTTCCAGAGGGAGTCCCCCTTGCACGATGGGGCCTTGCTCATTCGAAAGGGGAGGGTTGCCCAAGTGGCCTGCTATCTCCCCCTGAGTTCGGCCGAAGGGCTCCAGAAAGAATGGGGCACCAGGCACAGGGCGGCTTTAGGTCTTTCTGAACGGTGCGATGCCTGGGTATTGGTCATCTCCGAGGAGCGTGGGGAGATATCTCTAGCCCGCGGAAGGAAGATGATCAAGGTGGGTAACCTTGAGCAACTTTTCAAACTGGTACAGCAAGCCATTACCCCTGTCAGTCCTGCGGGTATAACCTGGTGGAACAGGATCCGTGCCCTTGTTGTGCGTCGATTGCCCTTGAAGATCGGGGCCTTGGCCTTGGTGAGCATTTTGTGGCTGTTGCTCGCCGGGCAGCAAAACTTTGAGGTGGCCTTAAGGGTTCCCCTGGAGGTAAAAAACGTCCCTGATGCGATGGAGATTTTGGAGCCCGTGAATCCAGAGGTGCAGATCACTGTTCGAGGGCTTCGAAAGGACGCGAGCACCGTAAACAGGGCAAATACACGTGCCGAAATCGACCTGTCAACAGCCCGCTTTGGCAACAGGGTCTTTCGGATCACCCGCGATCAGATCGTTCTGCCCAACGATAGGGTCAACCTGGTCCATATTGAGCCACCTCTGATGGAGTTCACCTTGAGAGAAACCACGGGCACTGACCAGAAAGATGTCCAGGGCGCCGACTGAGAGGCCCTGTCCTTCGAAAGAGAGGGGGCTGTCTGTTCGGATGTTCTTTCAGGGACTAGTAACTTTTGAGGGGATGATACCATGCGTTCAGATATCTTGAAGAAGAATATTGAAACCTTACCGCACAGGGCACTCTTACTGTCCGCGGGCCTGAAGCAAGAGGATCTTGACCCGAGCAGACCATTTATCGGTATTGCAAACAGTTATACTAACATTATTCCGGGTCATATTCACTTGAATGCACTGACCGGGGAGGTAAAGAGAGGGGTAAGAGATGCTGGGGGAATTCCCTTTGAATGGGGCGTTCCAGGCGTGTGTGACGGCATCGCTATGTTTGTGGAAATGAGGTTGAGCCTTCCAAGCAGGGAACATATTGCGGATAATATTGAAATCATGGCCTTATCACACTCTATGGATGGGTGGGTTGGGGTAACGGGCTGCGATAAAATTACCCCGGGGATGTTAATGGCAGCCGGAAGACTCAACATTCCCGCGGTTATGCTTACGGGTGGTCCGATGAAGGCAAATGTCACAGATGGAAAGAAACGCCACCCCATTGAAGGGTTTGCCCTCATTGGTCAGGTTAAGGCGGGTAAGATGTCGGCAGAAGAGGCTGAGGGGTTGCTTCCCCGTATGGCCTGCGGAGCAGGTGCTTGCGTTGGTCTCTATACGGCAAATACCATGGCAGTTGTGACAGAGGTATTGGGTCTGTCATTAACCGGGTGTGCAACAACCCTGGCAATAGACCCGCTCAAGAAGAGGCAGGCATATGAATCGGGAAAAAGGATTGTGGAATTGGTCAAAAAGGATATCAGGCCACGGGATATCATGACAAGGGATGCCTTTGAAAACGCTATTAGAGTTGATATGGCCATGGGTGGCTCAACGAATACGGTCCTACACGTGCCGGCAATAGCCAGAGAAGCTGGCATTGACATAGATGTAGATGTGTTTGATAAAATCTCCAGAGGGATTCCGAACCTATGCTCGGTAATCCCCGCAGGAACTTATGAGATGGCAGATATTGACAGGGCAGGGGGCGTTCCGGCAGTTCTTAACAGGCTCAGAGACATGATAAAGGATTCCCCAACAGTAAACGGAAGATCAATAAAGCACATAGCGGAAGAGGGAAGGGTGCTGGATGATGGTATTATCAGGACCCTTGATAATGCGTACCATTCCGAAGGAGGCATTGCAGTAGTAAGGGGAAACATTGCAAACAGCGGAATAATAAAACAAACTGCCCTTGAAAAAGAGATGATGGTTCATTCAGGACCAGCCAGAGTCTTCTATACTGAGAGAGATCTGCTCGATGCGATTGAGGCAAAGAAGATCCGTGAAGGAGATGTAGTTGTGTTGCCATTCCAGGGACCAGCAGGGGCACCTGGGATGCCCGAAATGTTGACGCCCACTGATTCAATAAAGGGAGCAGGCTATAAAAAGGTAGCCTTGATCACCGATGGAAGATTCTCCGGTGCCACCACGGGACCATGCATTGGGCATGTTGAAATGGAGGCATACAATGGTGGGGCGATCGGGGCAATAAGAGATGGGGATGTTATAGAGATAGATATCCCACGGAGAAGGTTGAGCCTTGCCTTGGGCGAGGCGGAGATTCAAGAGAGGTTAAGGACCGTTACGATACCGGAGAGAAAACTCACCCCTCTCCTGGAGTCTTACAGAAACAAGTTCACAGGGGTTAATTGTTATGGCAAGGAAGACCGAGGGCGCTCTACCTGAGCATGGGATGTGAGGGATATTGACAAGCCTTCATAATTATCATAGATTACTATGAAAACAATTAATCAGCTGATGCAGCGGGATACGCTATGAAAGAGAGCTTTAAAGAGAGAAGATCTGAGGTCAGAAGCATCATAGATCGATACTATAGCGTAGAGTTTTCAATAAGCGAATGCGCATATGTGTACCAATTCAAGATCTGGGACATATCACCCAAGGGAATATGCGTGCTGGTAAAGGAGGATTCTGACCTATTGAATCACTTACAGGTCGGTGACGTACTGAGGCTCAAATACTACACCGCTGATGCATCAAAATCTATTGAGCACTTAAAGACCGAGATCAGGCATATCACCAGGGATGAGCAAGGACGATTTAAAGGGCTCTATTTAGTCGGACTCTCAATCCTGGAGGACCAAAAGAGGCGCCTTCGTTGAGCGTACTACCCATCATCTCTTCTGAGGGCAATACGGTGATGTAACCCTTCAAAACCTGCCTATCATCCTTACGTTTACCATTCATCAAGCCACAACCTGAACGCACAGAGAGCCCAAGGCCATAGATCCACCTGATCAGATTTTCATTGATGCCAGGAGGGATATGGTCTAGTCTCTATGGATTGCGATGAAACGAGGTGGTATGGACACGGAGGCAGTGATTTTCGACTATGACGGAACCCTGGTTCATTTGAATATCGACTTTACCCTTATGCGTCGGGGAGTGGAAAAATTCTTGGCCGGGTATGGCATTGAGCCCGATGCGCACAAGGGATTGTTCATACTGGAGATGATCGACGAGGCCACACGGCTTATCTCTGAACAGAATCCGTCACATGGCCGGGCCTTTTACCACAAGGCCCTTGACCTTGTCACCGAGCATGAGCTGAGGGCAGCTCAAAAGGGGAAGATCCTCTCAGGGGTGAGAGACATGCTGGGGCTGCTGAGAAGACGAGGGGTAAAGGTCGGCATTATCACCCGAAACTGTAATAAGGCCGTGAAGATAACACTTCCTGATATTGAGGATCTCTGTGATGTATTCATTCCACGGGATTATATAACCCGGGCCAAGCCGCACCCGGATCATCTAGCCCTGACCATGAAGAGGATGGCTGTAAAGAGCCCGGCACGCTGCCTCATGGTCGGGGACCACATCATAGATATCCAGGGGGGAAAACGTGTGGGGATGAAAACCGCAGGGGTATTGACAGGAAACGCGACATACGAGGATTTTATGGAGGCAGGGGCTGACCTCATATTAGATGACGTAACAAGACTGCCGGAGTGCATCTTCAAGGAGTGAGGGCCGTGAAAAGCAAGGTGCTGAAGAGCGGAAAACTCAATGTCCGGATCCTCAATGAGCTGCTCCAGCGATATTGCAAGGGCCATGAAAGACTCCTTGTAGGGCCGCGTATAGGAGAAGACGCGGCTGCAATAGACATGGGGGAACGGGTTCTTATTGTAGCCACCGATCCTATTACCTTTACTACCAATGAGATCGGCTACTACAGTGTCATGGTCAATGCCAATGATGTTGCCACCACCGGGGCCGAGCCGAGATGGTATAGCGTCACCATTCTCCTGCCAGGGACAGGGGGTACCAGGGGTCTTGTGGATTCCATATTCCAGCAGACCCATAAGGCCTGTGAGGAATTGGGCGTTTCCCTGATTGGGGGCCATACGGAAATAACCCATGGCCTCGATCGTCCTATCCTTGTTGGACAGATGATAGGAGAGGTGCAGAAGGAGGCACTGATTACTACCGGAGGTGCAAAACCCGGAGACCTCATTCTCCTGAGTAAAGGGATCTGTATCGAGGGGACATCGATCATCGCACGTGAAAGGGAAGGGGACCTGTGCTCTCGCGGAATACCGGTGGATCTTGTTGAGCGGGCTGGGCGGTTTCTCTTTGATCCGGGGATCAGTGTTGTGGAGGAGGCACGCCTGGCCTTCCAGACAGGCCGCGTTCACTCCATGCATGATGTTACCGAAGGGGGATTGGCTGATGGTCTGCATGAGCTATCCATAGCAGCCGGGGTTGAAATTGAGGTAGAGAAAGACCGCATACCCATCTACGAGGAATCCCGGGTCCTGTGTGAGGCCTTTGGCCTGAATCCCCTGGGTGTCATTGCCTCGGGGGCCCTTCTCATTACAGCACCCCCGGGGGAAACAGAAAAGATCCTGGACAGGGCGCATCAGCATGGTGTTGCCATGACCATGATCGGACGGGTTCAGGCAGCTGGCCCCCCTTCAGTAACTATGGTTACCTCCACGGGATACGAGCAGGTCCCCTACTTTGACAGGGATGAAGTGGCGAGGATATTTTGAGGGTAAGGAGGTATTCCATGCTTTGCCCTAACGCCGCTTATGGTGTGATGATCCTTTTCTGCCATAGACTGTTTATTAAAAATAGCATATAATAAGTGACTTAGATAAGAATTTGCCCACCGAGCAAGACCATGTCCAGGCCTGACAAAAAACTCATACACAGGATTGAGGAATTACGGGAGCGGATAAACCACCACAACTACCGGTACTATGTGCTTGATAGTCCGGAGATCTCTGATGCGGAATATGACCGACTGTTTGACGAGCTTGTGGAATTGGAGAAGAGATACCCGGGGCTTATCACCCCCGACTCTCCTACCCAAAGGGTGGGTGCTGCCCCGTTAGAGGAGTTCAAGACGGTCAGGCACAGCCTCCCCATGTTAAGCCTGAACAAGGCAACCGCCGAGGCCGAGTTTCTGGACTTCCACCGCAGGGTCCTGGAGCTTTCGGGGCTCAGTGAGAAGGAGATTCGGTATACGGTGGAGCCGAAATTTGACGGGCTGGCAGTTGAGCTGGTGTTTGAGAGGGGGATCTTCAGCCTGGGTTCCACAAGGGGTGATGGGGTGGTTGGAGAGGATGTCACCTTGAACCTGAGAACCATAAGGCCCATTCCCCTGAGACTTATGGGAAGTCCAAACCCTGATCTGATCGAGGTCCGGGGTGAGGTCATTATGAACAAGGAGGACTTCGAGACCCTGAACAAAAAGAGGGAGAAAACAGGGGAGGCCTTATTTGCCAACCCCCGGAATGCCGCAGCTGGATCCGTGAGGCAGCTTGACCCAAAGATAACCAGCACCAGGCCACTCAATATGTTCGCCTATGGAACAGGCAGGGTCGAGGGAAAGGAACTGACCAATCACTGGGACAGCATCCTCTATCTGAAAGGGCTCGGTCTTAAGATCAGCCACTATATTGAGCTGTGCGAAGGTGTGGACCAGGTCAAGGCATATTATCAAAGGATACTGGAGCTCAGAAACGATTTGCCTTACGAGATTGATGGAATCGTGATAAAGGTCAACGAGTTCTCGGTCCAGGCGAAACTGGGTGAGCTTTCCCGCAGCCCTCGCTGGGCGGTTGCCTGGAAATTCCCGGCGCAACAGGAAAATACCACCATAAGGGATATCATCGTGAGCGTGGGAAGGACCGGTGCCCTCACTCCTGTGGCCATGTTGAAACCGGTCAGGGTTGGAGGAGTGGAGGTAAGTCGGGCAAGCCTGCACAATGAGGATGAGATAAGGAAAAAGGATGTGAGGATTGGTGACACCGTTGTGGTCCAGAGGGCCGGGGATGTGATCCCGGAAGTGGTGAAGGTGATAGCGTCGGGGAGAACCGGCAAGGAGAGGAAATTCACCATGCCGGACAGATGTCCGGTGTGCGGGTCCAAGGCAGAGAGGCCCCCGGGTGAGGCCATTCGTCGGTGCACCGGAATCGCCTGTCCTGCTCAGATCAAGGAAAACCTGGCCCATTTTGTGTCCAAGGGGGCCATGGATATGGACGGCCTGGGACACAAGCTGCTCGAACAGATGGTGGACAAAAGGATCATCCAGGACCAGGCAGACCTGTATCTTCTGAAAAAAGAAGATGTCATGAGGATGGACAGGATGGGCGATAAGCTGGCGGAAAACCTGCTCAGAGCCATTCAGAACAGCAGAAACCCGAGCCTGACCAATCTGATATATGCCCTGGGCATAAGAAATGTGGGCTACCATCTGGCCGGGGTGCTGGCACGGCATTTCAAATCCATGGATAATTTAGGCAGGCAGACCACCGAAGATCTGACCCGGGTTCATGAGATCGGACCTATCGTGGCGGAAAGCATATACAACTTCTTTCATAATCCTAAGAATCTCAGGGTCCTTGAGAAGCTCAAGAAGGGAGGGGTGACATTCCCGGTTGCAAGGGCCGAACCAAGAGAGGCCCCTTTTGCGGGCAAGACCTTTGTCTTGACCGGAGGCCTGGATTCCTTCACCAGGGACGAGGCCCGAAAGGCAATAGAGGACAGGGGAGGAAGGGTTTCCTCATCCGTGAGCAAGATGACCGATTTCGTAGTCGTTGGCAGGGACCCGGGTTCAAAATATGAGACCGCCCTGAGATTGGGGGTAAAGGCCCTGAGCGAGGAAGAGTTCAAGAAGATGGTAGGGAGGTAAGCGCCGTCCATGAACAATCAGGAGATAGCCGGGATACTGAACCAGATCTCCCAGATCCTGGAAATCCAGGGAGAAAATCCCTTCAAGATCAGGGCATATACCAGGGCATCTCAGACCATCGAGAATCTCACCTATGAGCTCTCTTCCCTTGAGGACAAAGAGAAGATAGCAAAACTCCCCGGGATAGGCGCGGGGATCGCTAAAAAGGTTGCAGAGCTTCTGGAGACCGGAAAACTCGCCTTTTATGAGGACCTGAGAAAATCCGAATATGCGCCACTGACCGAGTTCTTGAAGATCCCCGGCATGGGCCCCAAGCATGCCAAACTCGTGTATGATAAATTGGGCATAAACACGGCAGAGGAGCTCAAGAAGGCGGCAGAGGCGGGAAAGCTGCGGGTGCTTTACGGTCTGGGCGAGAAGGTGGAACAGAACATCATCCAGGGAATCCAGCAGCTGCTCAAGTATAAGGAAAGGCTCCCCCTGGCCTTTATCTATCCCAGGGCACTGAGCATTTTTGAGGAGTTAAAAGGACACAAGGAGATACGACAGATCACCCTGGCCGGCTCTCTCAGAAGGATGAGGGAAACCATTGCGGATGTTGACATCCTGGCATCCTCGGATCACGCAGAGGAGGTGATGGGGGCCTTTGTCAATTTACCTCAGAGCCAAAAGGTGGTTGCCAGGGGAACTACCAAATCCAGCATCCTCACGCGGGATGGATTTCAGGTTGATCTCAGGGTGGTACAGCCCGAAAGCTTTGGTGCCGCCTCTCATTATTTCACCGGATCCAAGGCCCACAATATCAGAATCAGGTCGCTGGGGGTGGGCAGGGGGTTAAAGATAAACGAATACGGGGTCTTCAAAAAGGAGAGGGCAATTGCGGGAAAAACCGAAGAGGAGGTCTTCGAATCCGTAGGCCTTCCTTACATCCCCCCGGAGCTCAGGGAAGATCAGGGCGAGATTGAGGCGGCCCAGCATGGAAACCTGCCTTCCCTGATCGAGGTAGGGGACATCAGGGGCGATCTTCATGTTCACACCAACTGGAGTGACGGGAACAACAGCCCGGA
>CP070704.1:160101-163564 GCA_020349945.1 Deltaproteobacteria bacterium | reverse complement strand
TGGCTGGCAAAATTCGCCGCTGCCCCTCTTCTGGAACCCAGTAACATTCATGAAATCAGTGAGATGATGAAATGGGCCTTCGATCTATCCGAGGAATTCAAGTGCTATGTGATGCTACTAGGCTACACCCGTCTTTCCCATGCGAGCAGCGCAGTAAAAGTGAGTGAAGTGCCCAAGGCACATCGGGAAGCTCATCTGGATACCTCCCAGACCGTATCGCCATATGTGGCAAGACCACATCATGCTGCTCTTCTTGAGAAGATAGCCCAAATTCGCCCCCGTTTTGAGGCCTCTCCCTTCAATAAATATGAAGGCCCAGAGCGTCCTGAACTGCTCATCGTGTGTGGCGGAAGCGGGAGCCCCTGTTCCAGTGAAGCAGTTGAGCTTCTGGACCTGCAAGACTCGGTAGGTATCTTAAAAATTGGAACCCTCTGGCCCTTTCCCGAGAAACTGGTTCAGGATTATGCGAGGAGAACCGAGAAGATCTTGGTAGTTGAAGAGGTAGATCCATTTATCGAAATCCATGTCAAACAGAGCCTCGCCGATGCTAATCTTGAGGCAAAGGTCGTTTATGGCAAAGGGTCAGGCCACATCCCGGCTTATGGGGAAATAACAGCAGACAGGGCCTGTAAGGCCCTCGCCGAGATCTTTCACCTGGACTACCAATCCAGAACAGTCGAATATCAACAGCCCTTGTCAGAGGAGGTAGACAAACTGCTTATTGACAGAGGCCTGACCTGGTGCCCGGGTTGTCCTCATCGGGCCAGCTTCTGGGCTTTGGAAAGGGCGGTCAAGGCGGACGGAAGAGATATTTACGTGACAGGAGACATCGGTTGTTACACCTTGGATGTCTTTCCTGACGGCAAAGGCCAGATTAAGTTGCTTCACGCCATGGGATCAGGTACGGGCCTGGCAGCTGGGTTTGGTCAACTTGGGAAATTCAACTCTAGGCATCCAGTCATCGCCATCTGCGGTGACAGCACCTTTTTTCATGCATCTATCCCCGCATTGATCAATGCTGTATACAACAAATCCAACATGATCCAGATTGTGCTGGATAATGGTGCGACGGCCATGACAGGCTTTCAGCCCCATCCCGGCACGGGCTTTAATGCCACTGGGGAGCCGACTAATAGAATAGACCTCGAGGAACTCTGCAGCTCATTAGGATGTACGGTGGCCGTGAGTGACCCGTTTGATGTGAGAAGAACAGTCAAGAAAATCCGTGAATTCTTAAAAGAGGAAGAAGGCGTCCGCGTCCTGATCATGCGGAGAACATGCGAACTTCTTCGCATGAGGCAAGAAAAGACCAGGCCCTTTGCGGTCAAGGTCCAAGAGGATAAATGCAGAGGCGAAAAATGTAGTGTCTGCTCCCGTGATTTTCAGTGCCCTGCTTTAGTTCAGGACCTGGAAACCGGCAAGGTTATAATCAAGGAAGATATCTGCTCCGGATGTGGGGTATGCTTTGATATTTGCCCCTTCAATGCAATTAGCAGGGAGGAAGTGAACAAATGAAATCGCAGCCAGATCCGCTCAATCTATTCATATGTGGTATCGGTGGGCAGGGAAACATATTGATCTCCAGACTGATTGGACGAGCCTTATCAAAGAAGGGTTATTTTGTGACCGTCGGGGAGACGTTCGGGTCAGCACAAAGGGGCGGAGCGGTATTCAGTGGTTTACGAATTTCAAAAAGGAAGTATTATGGGCCCCTCATTCCAGAGGGACAGGGCCATATTATCCTAAGCCTGGAGCCTCTGGAAACCCTGAGAATATTGAATGCGTACGGTAACGCAGATATAGTTACCTTGTCTAATACTAAATCACAGTATCCGATTGGCGTCCTTTCAAAAAGATCTGTGTATCCGGATTTAGAAAAACTCAAGGCAGCAATTCAGAGGCTTTCCAAATCATCATGGTTTCTAAACGCAACGGACATGGCCATGGAGCTGGGATCTCCTATTTCGGCAAACATAGTCATGCTGGGCGCCTTAATAGGCAGCAACTCGATGCCCCTGAGTATTGAACAGGTTGAAGAGGAGGTAAAGGATACCTTTCCAGGCTCCAAGTCAGATCTCAACCTGCGGGCCTTAAAAAAGGGGTTTCAGGAGACGAGATCAAAGTGAGGAAAATCGCCTCAGGCGATCTGCCTCAGTGCAAGCGCTGGGGCTCTAAGTAGGTTTAGGCACAATGATCTCGGAGGAGCGAGGTTGTCTGTGAGAGTAAATCTGGGAAAAGAAAGGAGGGTAATAGGTCAAGGAATCGTGCAATTACAGGAAGCTTGTTAAGGGAATATCTTAGGGAGGTGCGATATGGCTTTAGAACAAATAAAGGCTCCACCATTGTCGGATGAGATCAAATCCAGAAAATTTTGGGACATGGCCAAGTTCTTTGGCCCCGGTGCGATTATGGCCTCCCTGACCATCGGGTCGGGGGAGACCTTTTTTGCGTCCCGGGGTGGCGCAGTCTTCAGCTACTTCATCATGTGGACATTTGTGCTGGGGTGCTTCTTTAAGTGGGTTCAATGTTATACTGCCATGCGGTACGTGACCCTGACCGGTCAGCATCCCATCGACACCTGGGCCCATTTTCCCGGCCCCAGAGGGTGGTTCCCTTTTCTAATGGCCGCCCTCAGCATCATGTGCTTTCCTTTCTGGCTCAGCTTTCTGCCATCACTGTTAGGTACCCTGTGTAACTGGATGTTCAGATTCGGGGATCACCTCGTGTGGGGGACATTCTGGATGCTTCTCTTTATCACCCTGACCCTCCTGGGGAAATACAGTATCCTTGAGAAGGCGCAGCTGACTATCATCACCCTCATGTTGGTGGCGATCATCTTCTCTGTGTTCTACTTCAAGCCGGATTGGGGTGCGGTTCTCCTGGGGAGCTTCGTCCCCCGTATACCGGACTATGCCCCCTGGATCGCCGAGAAATACCCCGAAGTGGCTGCCCGACCTCCCTGGGTGGAAGCGGTCACTTATGTCGGGGCCATTGGCGGCGGCACCTACGATTATATAGGCTATGTGGGATTGCTCAGGGAAAAGAACTGGGGCATACTCGGCCTTCCCAACCTGGATGAGGTCCAACAAAGGATCTATGAGGTAACGGATAAGAAGGAGCAGATCCCTCTCTCTGAGGAGAAAGAGGATGTGGGCACTGGCCTTGCCTGGCTCAAGGCCCCGGCCATCGATTCCATTGTATCCTTCGCATCGGTTGTCATCTTTGCCGCCGGATTCATAATAGGGGGGGCGCGCCTGCTCCACACCGAGCAGTTAATCCCATCGGGGTTGAAGCTCCTGGAGTACCAGGCAAACTTTCTCACCAAGATTAACCCGTGGCTTGTTATCTTATACGATGCAGGCGTGTTCCTCGCTGTTGCAGGGACTATTTATGGGGCCTTTGAGGTCTATACCCGAACAGCGTATGAGTGTCTACGGGCAGTGTTCCCAGTGCATCGTAGGGT
>CP070704.1:151624-160001 GCA_020349945.1 Deltaproteobacteria bacterium | reverse complement strand
GGACAGATACGACCCCTGGCGTATCAGTTTTTTAAGGGTGGATACCCTGGCCTCCCGTGTTGGGTCGATCCCGATCACCATGATACCATAGGTCCGCTCCTTGGAGGAGGCCAGTGAGAATGCGTTGGCCCGAAAGGTATAGGCCGCCACCCCCGGCGTCTCGTCCAAGATTCCCCCTACCGCAGCCGGGTCGGGTACCACTAAGCGGATGTCCTTTTTATCCTTATATCCCTTTACCTGCACCTGTAGATGCCCGGTATGGATCTTTACAGCGGAATTGATCATGGTATCATAGGAGCCAAACTGCCAGGACAGCATAAAGACCAAGAGCACGCTTGCAAATGCGATGGCGGATATGGTTAAAACGGAGCGCCTGGGATTCCGCCAGATATTCCGCCAGGCCATTTTGACATCTATAGACATGATTTTCTACCTTCTGGGCGTCCTTAAAGACGACAGCGAAAAAAGCCTGTCCGGCAGGTTTTGATCAAAGGTAAGTTCATTATATTCTAGCACGGTATACTCATCCTTCGCATCTGCCTTTTGCATCCTCCACACCCTGGGAAACAGCTTGCCTCCCAGCTCCTGGATCTGAAAGGCGTTCATGGCCTTGACCGGCTTGAGGTCCTCGTCATAGAACTCCTGTCTTAAGAAGATATGATCCTCCCGAATTGTGAGCCTTTGCATGCCCCATACCACCGGTGCCTCAGGTTTGGGCATAGACTCTATGAGGTATACCTTCTTGCCCTCGTGGGTCTCCGTGCCAATAATCTGGTGGGAATAATCATCAATCAGGCTCTCGGTCTTAGACAGGTCATCATTAGAGAAATCCGATCCCATCCAGGCCTGGGACATCATCGAGGGTGGAATCTTGATCACTCGGTTGACCTTTGGATTATACATCCACATCTCTCGCTTTTTCTTCAGGGTGCCGTTGCCCTTATCTTTTGGCGGGGCAGTGATCCAGAAAATGCTGTCACTCTGCCCCTTTGTCCAGGCCTTAATAGTGACGATCCGTTCCCAATCAGGGCGATGAATTGTCATCTTCACGATGGACATTGAGGTCTTACCCCGCATATAATTGAAACTGTCCTCTACCAGAGCCCGGGCGTCTTGAGCCTTTGCATCCCCACACAGACCGACAAAAAGAAACAGCGGTAACCAAAGGACTAAGATCAATTTTTCTGTCATAGTGCACTACCTAATTGAAATTTTCGGAAGCTCGAATTAGCGCAGGGCCCGTAAGTTCGGCCCTCAAAAAGCAAGTCAACTAATTTACAGGATCAACTCTAGTCAGATCAAGTCTTAAATTCAAATGGAATTCTCCTTCAGGATATCGCGTTTGGGGGAAAGGCGCATCTCGATGGAATAGTGCTTTGGGTTTTTCCAATCCTTTGATAATGTGCAGATATTAGAGCGGGGTTTTTGAGTTGAGAACTGGTTCCTGTGTGGAGGACTTAACTGGGCCTATCGAGGGATAGAGGAGAGGTGGAGCAGACCGTGTTCTGGCTGACCGCTAACTGCTTATACCGGTATGTTTAAAGATAAACAAGGGATTACCCCATGAAAACACGCAAGAGATCCAAGACCCTTATAGACCTTGAAAAACTGAACACCCTCAATAGAGAGGGTTGCCCTGCCTGCGGGAGGAAGTTTGCACTCGGAGAGCTCGTAGTGCTTGCCTGTGGAAATTGGGAAGGCGAAAGGTATATACATGAAGATGAAGCGGCTTTTGACAGAGAGACAAATGCTTACTACGAGCGAAGGTACTATGAGAAGACATCTGAATAAGGTAACCCGCGCTCATTTGCTCTTTTAGCTAGCTCTCTGGATTTACTTATTGGCGTCGGAGGAGGATGGGTATAGCCAAGGAACTGGCAGAAAATGCAGACCTGTCTCTGGGGCTGTAAAGCCAGATCGACCTCAGATATGAGAGATTTAGCCGGAACGTGCCTCTAAGGGATAGGAATAAAAATTAAATTGGCTGAGATTTGATCTCACAACCAGGGATGAGGCCTTCAACCCGTTCTTGCACTAACTAATCAATTTATTTCTCGCTACCACTCACGAATACCGCCTGAAACATGTAAGCAATTGATATGGACCGAGACCTCATACTTCAGTCAGGACTAAGCGAAAAAGCCAGCTTCTTTTCAGGAAGGATTCATTTGAGCAATGGATAAGACCTAAAACCTTCCACTGCACCCCAAATAATAAATTGTCGTAGTTATATAGACTCTACATAATGTCCATATCCGGAACAAAAAGAAGACTCTTTGCACTCATTTTCAAAAAATAGGGCGTTCAAGAGGCGCATGCCATCTCTAATGCTATCAGCCGTACCCGCTTCATATTTCATTGAGATTTAATCTTATTGAGCTATCTATCGCATTTCTATATAATTCTCATTATTTCACGGTATTTTTAGAAAAAGTAAAATCTACTTAATATATAATGTTAGGCCACAAAATCTATAAGAATTTCGGCAAAAAATAAAAATGGTTTCTCCAGACATTCCGGCAAAACAATCTGACTGGGTAGTCGCACACTTCCCTTTTAATGGGATGTTATTATGGTTAACCATAGAAAAGGAGGTAAGCCATGTCAGAAAAAGTAAACGGAATTGATCGTCGACAGTTTCTAAAACTAGCTGCATTAACAGCAGGCAGCACAGCTTTCGCACGTAATTTGCCAACTGCCTTAGCACAACAACAAAAAGAACCGGATAGCCCTATATATCTTGCCCTTAATATGTCAAAAGTCGCCAACAATGAGGAGAGCTTCCGGTTGATGGAAAAAGTTGGGCCAAAAGTCTGTATTACTACAGCCACACATCCTGGCTTTGTGGGATTCCAGGCCAATGTTCAGACAGGAATTCTTCCTCTTGGTGGCCGGTACGGGGGCGGAAAGGTCCATATGGAGAAGGAACTCAATCCCATACGCAATTATCAATATACCATGTGGAAACGGTGGGAGGATCATGATGACTTTCACATGAAGCAATTTGATAGGGTTTTTGAGTTGTGCGGAACCTGTCTATCCATGGTTATTGAGGGACCTTGGGAGCCTGTTTACAGCATTGTCAAAGCAAAAATGGCTCCAGTCAGGAGCATGGGGCAGATAATAGATCTGGCGGGTGATATCCAGCAGAAACGAGAATTTATTCGGTTTGCCACGCCCAGACGTTGTGTAGCCATGGCGGAACACACTATTTTCCCTGGCAAAGAAACAGCCTTCGAGCAAGGAGCAATCGCTACCATGGACGCACTTTCTGACTCAACAGGCTTCTTGGGGTATATGATCCTCAAACAAATTGGAGTATGTGCCCTGGGCAGCTTCATGATGGACCCTCAATCCATGGCGGAAAGCTTGCAGACCCTGGGGGCAAACCCGCCGGAAAACCCAAAGCCTTTGTTCAAGACACCTGAAGCCATGCCAATCCCGCCAGAGTATCTTATCCACACCGAATGGGATGCTGCTGAATTGGCACAATTAGGTTTTGCGAAGGTCCTAGTCAACAACAGAATCCGTAAAATTCATGATGAAGGTGTAATGGCTCATCTCATTCGCGGGCCATATATTATGTTCTTTCAGCCCATGATGGAAGAACCTGGTTGGCGGACTATTATTTCTTGATTTCTTTAGAAAATATGAAGGCCAGCCTAACCTATCACTGCACCCGACTGCGGTGCAGCTTCCTCCGAACCGCTGCGGGTGAGCTGTGCGCATCCTACCTTTGATTGCCACGACCCATACTGTTTGGGAATCAACGCCTTGAATTTCAACCATCGCAAGATCGAATACTTCAAGATGATATCGAGACCTGATTATGGGCCTCTTTTTGTTGAATGGCGTTTGGATTTTTGTACAGGCTAACTCTCGGAGAGGCAGTGTGTCTCAGTTAGAACTCAACGGATCGCCAAAGAAAGGATACGGCAGGGTGAGCTGAAGAAACCCCTTTCCAGCCTTGGGAATCTTTCACCGGAGCAGAGGAAAGGCCTGGAAAGTTTGACTATATCAATTACCAAAAAGATCTTGAACGATCCGAGAGTCTTTCTGAAAAGGAAGGAGGACAAGGCTTCACGAACTCTCTATTTGGACATCACCCGAAGGCTCTTTCATTTGGATCCCACGAATGATGACAAAAACCCTAAGCGAGGTAAACAGGATGGTAAGGGCGATTAGAGCCCACCCAGATTTCCACAAAGCAGGGATGATCGCGAGCCACCTTGGTGTCGTCAGGTCTTTCTCAAGGGGCGGAAGGTCCGTCTCAGGGGTTGATGTCGCCTTTGACGATGAAAAGCTTAACCGCATAGTGAGGGATATCAAATCGAGGCACGGGATAGTAGACGTCCCCATCGAGACAAATAGTGGCAAGCTTAAGGTCAGGGACCCTATTGTAACCGTAGTGGTTGCTGGTGATATCAGGGATAATGTATTCCCGGCACTGATCGACGCGGTTAACCGGCTAAAATCAGAGGCAGTAGCAAAAGAAGAGAACCTAGCTGATTAACCCCTACATATTCTTGATTTTTTCGAATTCACCTCCCCAGGCGGCCTCCAGGATAGGTCTCATGTACTCTTCCACCAGATCCGCGTTGAGTGCAACAGGCATATTCCTGAGTTTCATATCGAGCTGCGGGTTCTTCGCGGCTGTGAGACACTGACCTATGTGTGATTTGCTGATGCCCTCCACGTCGCGAAGGCAGGTAGGAAAGTCCAAGAACTTGCTGAACTTGACCATACCCCTGGCCACTGTCAAACCCAGTTCACGTCCCGACAAGGAATCCGTGTCTTCGTCAACGAATCCGTACTTCCTATAAATGCGGCCAATCACATGCAACTGCTCTTCGATGGCCGGAGCAAAGAATACGGTGTAATAGGGGTTCATCAAGGCACAGGCGCGGCCATGACTAAGAACGTCAACCAGGGAAAAGCTCGTCAGGTGAGGGCCTGAAGTCCCCCCTATCATGATGGCATAGCCTCCCAGATCAGTGCCCAGTCCCAGCAGGGTTCTCGCTTCAACATTAGAGGGGTCCTTCTTGATTTGCGTGAGGCCCTGAATTATGAGCTCGAGGCCCAGTTCCGCGACCTGTCGAGCCCGGTCGCTGGTCTCGGGATCAGCCCCGAAGTAAACCTCAAGACAGTGGGCAATACCGTCCAGCCCTCCATCCAGGGTGAGACTCATGGGTTGAGTGGTGGTCACATCGTAATCAAAGACAGAGCGAGGGGGGATGATAGCTTCGTCCACGATCAGTTTCTTTTGACCGACAACGGGATCGGTGATGTTGGAATACTTGGTCAGATGTGCGCCGGAACTGGCTGCCATCATGACCGCCACCACGGGCATGATAGTACGCCCTGCCTCCTCGCAGACCCTTGTAACCTGTCCAACCCCGAAGAAAGGATCGATTTCGGGTTGAAGGTCGCCCAGTGCAGCGAGAGTAGCGGCGGCCTTTGTTGCGTCGATGCCTGAGCCACTGTCAGCTACCACCAACACATCCGGCTTCTTGTGCATGATGTGGCTATGGATACGATAGACATCCACGAAAGGCGCGTTCGGCGCGGCGGACTTGACAATATCCAGCACCTTAACCCCAGCTGCTTCGAGGGACTTCAGGATCCGCTCCTTGCTGGGCTCAAACCAGTCAAACTCGATCGGCCCGATAAGCATGGCCTTATTGCCAAGTTCCGCGGCGAATTTTCCAGGCGCCTCATCGAGCACGCCGCTGCCGAAGGCATAATTATCCCCTTTAAACTCCTTTAATATGCCTGAAGCCTGTTCCCTTAGATCCGACATAATTATCCTCATCCATACCAGGTTTCTATTCAAATTCCTTAATGGCGTCGATGGAAACGCCCATTGAACAATCCGTTTCCCGTTCCAGGATAACATCGATAATGTATGGGACGCCCGATTCAACGCCTCTCTTAAAAGCGGCCTTGAGTTCCTTGGGATCGGTGACCCGCTCGCCCATGGTGCCGCAGGCCTCCGCGAATTTTACAAAATCAAAACCGCGGCCCTGGTTTTCAGGTTCAAGACGGGCCTTCTCCAGATCTACGACCCCTCTTCCGACACCCTTGCCCGCGGCTGCCATTTGGGGGAGTTGAACAGCTTCCCTCGCTCTAAGGCTGTCGTACCATATCTGGACTTGATAATTCATATCGTAAAGATACTTCTCGGCCTGGCGAATGAGTCCCAAATATCCGTTGTTCAGCACGATACACACCAATGGGATATTGTACATAACCGCGACAGGCAACTCCTCCATGCAGAACTGAAAACCATAATCTCCAACCACCATGACCACCTGTTTGTCAGGTCGAGCAACCTTTGTCCCAATGGAGGCGGGCAGATCCCAACCCAAAGGTCCCGCGCCTCCGCAATCAAGGTAGTGCCGTGGTTTGGAAATCTTTTGCAACTGTCCGGACCATATCTGATTTAACCCAATGCAGGTCACGAAGACGGTATCCTCGTCGAAAAACTCGTTAATCTCCATGAATACCCGTTGGGGCTTGATGGGAATATCGTCATAATTGGTCTTCCTTTCCAACTCGGCGCGGATCTGGGGAATTTTTAGGTTGGTCGGCCTGGCCTTAATGTTGCGCCGTTTAATCTCCTCCAACAGAGCCCTCAGAGTCAGCTTCGCGTCGGCGCAGATGCCAAGGTCGGGGATGATATTCTTTCCCAACTGACCGGGATCTACATCCACATGGATGAACTCCCGATCTCCCTTATAAACATCGATCTTCCCCGTGTGGCGGTCATTAAATCGAGCTCCCACTGCAAAGACCAGGGTGGAATCAAGAAACACCTTGTTTCCTGAACGGGTATTGACCTGGATTCCCACATGCCCTGCCATGAGGGGATGATTCCAGGGAATGCCGCTCTTGCCCATATAGGAGGTCACCACCGGAATCTGAAGAACTTCTGCCATAGCCCGAAACTCCTCGCAGGCATCAGCAATAATAACTCCCCCTCCAAGTAGCATCACTGGTCTTTCAGCCTCGAGCACCATGTCCAGGGCCTTGGCAACCTGCTTCTGGCTTGGTGGTGCACGAAAAATAAGCAAAGGCTCATCAGTTTCGGGATCGTATTCGATCTCTTCCTTTTGAACATCCAGGGGCAAGTCGATGAGAACAGGCCCGGGCCGACCCTCCTTCATGATTTTGAATGCCTCGCGAAATACCCACGGCACCATAGCCCCATCCTTGACGCAATAGGACCTCTTGGTGATCGGCTTGACGACCTCGGCAATGTCAACCGCCTGGAAGGCCTCCCGGCCCAGCTGAGCCCTCACGTTCTGCCCAGTAATGGCCAAAATGGGAATTGAGTCGACCTGGGCGGTGTAGAGGCCCGTCACCAAATTACTGGCTCCGGGACCAGAAGTGGCAGAACAAACGCCCACCGTGCCAATCGCCCTGGCATAGCCATCGGCCATGTGAATGGCCCCTTCCTCATGGCGTGCGACCATGTGGTTAATAGTGCCAAGGTCCTTCATGGCACGATAGAAGGGGAGGATGCCCGCTCCCGGGATGCCAAAAACCTGTTTGACTCCCTCGCTCTCAAGGATTCTCACAGCTGCTGCCATGGAAGTCATTTTAGCCATGATCCAATCTCCTTTCTGTTGGAAGTGCCAAGCGGTATTCCTGATGCCAAACCGCAGCTTGTCTAATATGGCCAGGATGCGGCCATGCGGAGGATAAGCACTCGCCTTCCGGTGAGAAAACATAGCAAGACCCGCTCTCATGTGTCAAGCGCCGATCAAGACCTACGGCGTTATGGCTGAACACCTACTCATCAAATCGGCTCAATCCCATACCCGTTATGGCTTTTGAGCCCACCGTGTCTTGCCTGTTTCGCCCTTGACACGCCACTTTTTATTTAATATACTCCGGGCTCCCTCAAGGGATAGCCATATTTCCTCACAACAATAATAGCTGGAGTCCAGAATGAATATCGATCCGCATGAATTCAGAGACATTGACCCGGGCGAGCGTGTGCTTATGGGGACAGGGCCAAGCAATGTACCCCCACGGGTGTGCGAGGCCATGTCAGTCCCATGCGTTGGTTATCTGGACCCCTATTTTCTATGAGCCTAGCCCAATTCTTCCGGTATTCTTTTGAATTCTCTTCTTGTTCAATAATATAAGGTATCAACCCATCCAGGTTTCCCTTTTGCCGTCTTCCACGGGAGACGTTACTATAGTAGCCATAATAACGAACCATCTGCTCTCCCTTGTTGGGTACGTGAGAGCACATGGCGGCCAACCACTCCAGGGCATCGAAGAGCTTCTCTCGTTTTATGAATTCCTCACTTTGCATCACCGCATCTTGACATGTCAGGTCTGGGTCAGGGGATAAAGATACAATCCG
>CP070704.1:144244-151524 GCA_020349945.1 Deltaproteobacteria bacterium | reverse complement strand
TCCTCTGCAATGATGCGCAATGCCTCACGAAGTGCATAGATCATATTGATGGGCGCGGTGTGGTGGTATTTTCTCTCAGCGCCCCAGTACCTGTGGACCATGCTCATATCGAGATAAAAACTTGCCACCGGAGTCTTGCGACTATCAAGGGCTTTCACCGCGGCAGGGCTGAATGAGATGGGGGCTAGGCCAGGAGGGCAGGATATGCATTTTTGGCTTCCGCTGTAAGCTGCATCAATCCCCATGCTATCCACAGCCACTTCCATTCC
Source organism: Deltaproteobacteria bacterium (assembly GCA_020349945.1). GTDB lineage: Bacteria > Desulfobacterota > DSM-4660 > Desulfatiglandales > B25-G16 > JABXJZ01. The sequence continues at coordinate 151,255 of CP070704.1, read as the reverse complement.
CCCAAGTGAGGTGACCATGTCCACAAGCAACAGGGCACCCGAGTTGTGGGCAATACTCGCAATGTCTTGAATGGATTGACAGACCCCTGTGGAGGTCTCCGCATGCACCACAGCAATAAGTTTTGGGCTTCTTCCCTGGACCGCTTTTTGTACTGCCTCCGGATCAATTGCTCTGCCCCACTCGCTATCAACGCGAATCAGTTGGCCACCGAGGCGCCTAACGATGTCTGCCATTCGGATGCCAAAAAATCCGTTTATGCACACCACTACCTCTTCTCCCGGTTCTATGAGGTTGACGAGACAGGCTTCCATTCCTGCAGTACCTGTACCAGAGACCGGTATGGTGAGGGGATTATCCGTCTGGAAGACAAATCTAAGCAGACTCTGGGTTTCATCCATGACAGATAGAAAATAGGGGTCCAGGTAACCAACGCAGGGAGCAGACATGGCCTGTATCACGCGTGCAGGCACGTTGCTTGGTCCTGGCCCCATAAGCACACGTTCGCCTGGGTCAATGTCCGTGAACTCATGTATGTCGATACTCATTGGGGCCTCCAAGTATTTAAGTATTATTGTTGTTGGGAAATCCGACTATTGCCTTAGGGAGTCGGAAATATAGTAAATAAAAGAAGGTATGTCAAGGATGAAACAGGTAAGACACGGTACGCCAAAGTCTATAAAGGGTGCGGGCGGCAGCCTCAAGGATAGCCCCGTGTATCCTTCCACCAGATGAGCGTTGACCAAAATTAGATGCGGCCAATCACACGCAACTGCTCTTGGATGGCCGGGGCAGAAAATAGGATGTAATAGGGGTTCATGAGGGCGCAAGGACGACAGTGGCTGACCACATCGACAAGGGAAAAGTAGAGTATTACCTAGGGAGTCAGACATAAGGGACGGAGAGCAGAAGGGATACGTCTTTGCCTGAGGCAAAATATATAGGAGCAATGAGGATCTCCGCGGAAGGTAAGCCTGGGATGAGCCCCTAGAGAATTGACAAAATCTTAAATAAATAGTATATATAGTTCAAGATTGATCTTTATTTCTAGATTGTGCACCTGACGGTAGTCTCTTATAAGGTTTAGATAAAGAGGGTATTGCGAGGCGATGGAAAAGCATTTGGTATCTAAAAGATCTTCTTGGAATGCAGAATATCCAGTGATTGTAGGTGAGAGTGATGCGATAAAGTCGGTTAGAGAAAAAATAGAAAAGGTGAGTGACAAGAATGTGACTGTCCTGATACGGGGAGGGAGTGGTACAGGTAAAGAGTTAGTAGCTAGGGCTATTCATCTCAGATCTAAACGAAAAGAGCAAAGCTTTGTTACAGTCAATTGTGCAGCCATACCGAGCGAGTTATTGGAGAGCGAACTGTTCGGTTTCACTAAAGGGGCCTTTACGGGCGCTACTCACGATAAGCCGGGAAAGTTTGAGACGGCTGATCGAGGAACCATTTTTTTGGATGAGATAGGATCGCTTAGCCTTCCGCTTCAAGCGAAGATCCTCCAGGTATTGGAAGACCAGAAACTATCAAGGCTTGGCAGTGTAAATGAGAAACCGATAAATGTCCGGATAATAGCCGCTACCAATTCAAATCTGGAGGAGAAGATTATAAACAATGACTTCAGGACCGACCTGTATTACCGTCTCAATGTAATTTCTATCGTAGTACCCCCACTAAGAGAAAGAAAGGAAGATATTTTTCTCTTAACGGATTACTTTATGGATAAGTATTGTAGTGAACTAAAGAAAGACCGTGTCCATATCGATGATTCTGTAAAAGAACATTTTCAAAGATACCACTGGCCTGGCAATGTTCGGGAATTGGAGAATATAATCAAAGGGATCATAGCCTTGCAAAAGACAGATATGATTTATACTGATTTGAAGCTTAAAGAAGTGACAGATACAGAGGAAGAACTTCCGAGCTCTAAGAGCAGTGATCTCTATCAGGTCTGGGATAACGGAAAGATAGAGCAACTGATCGAGGATAAGAGAAACCTTTGTTTAAAGACGATACGCGGGCAATACATTGCTGAGGTTGAAAAACGGGCCATTTGCAAGGCCTTGGAACTGACACGCTGGAACAGGAAGAATGCGGCGGAGTTACTGCAAGTGAGTTATAAAACCCTTTTAAACAGGATCGAAGAGTTCAAATTAATGAAGTAAGGATCTTGCAGCCTACTGTTTTTTGGGGAAAATTTTGAATAAACTGTATGTCACTGATGGTCCGGACAAGGGTAAGTCTTTTACCCTTGGTGATGGCATCACCACTATCGGAAGATCCTCTGACAATGATATCCGTATCTCAGACAGGGGAGTTTCGCGCCATCATGCCAAGGTTCTCAAGAAAAATAATGTCCTTTTTATAATAGATCTCAATAGCCTAGGAGGGGTCTTCATCGGGGGGGAGAAGATAGAATCTGGTTTGGAGGTTGAGATAAAAGAAGACAGTAAGGTGAGGATAGGAAACACGGTTCTATCATTCCAGGAAAGACCTTCTGCCAAAACAGCGGCTCAACCCCCTCATCCAGCGGTACAAGAGACACCCTTTGATAAAAGCGAGCCCCTTTTGGCAAAGGGTGGTGCCAGGGACTATGTACAGAGTCTGGAATTACTCCTTAAGGTGTCCAACATCTTTGCTCAATCCCTTAATATCAATGAACTGTTAGGCGAGGTGATAGATCGGATTTTCGATCTTTTAAAGAGAATCGATCGTGGTGCTATACTATTGTTAAACAAGGAAACGGGCAGACTACAAGAGGTGGTTTCAAGGACGAGAATGGAGCGTAGGATAGGCCCCTTGTCTAAGATTAATTACAGCAGGACTATCGTTCATAGAGCTATAAAGGGCGGTAAGCCCGTAATGATCAGCGATACCCGCTCTGTAGACAAAACTGACCTTTCTGATAGCATGGAACGGATGAAAGTCGGGTCTGTTATGTGTGTACCGCTCAGCTATAAAGGGGATGTTAAGGGAGTAATTTATGTCGACTCAATTGGATTGCCTGGAGGATTCAGAAAGGATGACCTCGAAGTGCTTACTGGCTTAAGTAACACTGCAGCTATTGCCATAGAGAATGCGCGGCTTTACTCAGATCTGGAAAAATTGGTTGCACGGAGAACGAACCAATTAGAGAAGACTCAAGATAGATTACAAGACAGTGAATCGAGGTTCAGAGCGGTGTTCGAAAACATGAGTAATGGTGTTGCTATATTCGAGGCGATAGGTGGTGGTACAGATTTTGTCTTTAAAGATTTCAACAAGGCTGCTGAAAAGATAGATAACATAAAAAAGGAGGACATCATCAATAAGAGTGTCCTCACCGTGTTTCCAGGTTTTAGAGATTGTGGCCTTTTTGAGATACTGACGAGGGTCTGGAAAACAGGAAAGCCTGAAGATCATCCTCCGATGCTATATAGAGATGCGAGAGTTACATCCTGGAGGAAGGGTTATGTTTATAAGCTGCCCAGTGGAGAAATTGTATTCATCTATGAAGATGTAACCGCACAAAAAGAGGCGGTTGAAAATCAGCAGAAACTTCAAAGGCAGCTTTTTCACGCCCAGAAGATGGAATCTTTAGGCAGGCTGGCGGGCGGCGTGGCTCATAATTTTAGAAATGTTTTACAAGCTATTATGGGTGGTAGTCAGTTTCTTCAGATGGCATATAGAAAAGATAAGCAATTACAAACAGTTACAAGGGATGTCAATGAATCAGTAAAAAAGGGCTCTGATTTCGTTGATAGCCTGTTGAAATTCTCCAGGCAAGAAGATGAAATAGAGATGCTTCCCTTGGATTTAAAGGATGTCCTCGACGAAACTTATAAGATAATCAGTAATACCTTTGATACAAGGATAAGGATTGTTACGAAGATAGAGGGGCCATTACCAATTAGGGGTGATCATTCAAATCTAAATCAGGTTTTTATGAACTTATGTAATAATGCCCGAGACTCAATGCCAGATGGTGGTGAGCTCAGGATAAAAGCAAAAAGAGATAGGCAGAGGGTTATAGTTACCATTTCCGACACCGGATGTGGTATCGATGGAGAGACCTTGAAGAATATATTTGACCCCTTTTATACCACCAAAGATGTTGGAAAAGGAACCGGGCTAGGTCTGTCGATAACTCATGGTATTATAGAAGAACACCATGGTACTATATCTGTATCATCGCAACCAGGTAAAGGGACAGTATCCAAAGTTACCTTTCCCATAGCTGAGGAGTTTGACCGGATTGAATCAGAATTTCCCCTGAAAATCGCACGCGGGAAAGGACAAAAGGTTTTAATTGTAGATGATGAGCCGGGGGTCTTAAGAAGTCTTGGAAATATGGTCAAGGCGATAGGGTATGACGTAGATTCAGTAAGAAGCGGTAGTCAGGCCATTGAACATTACAAAAGGCAAAAACCTGATCTCGTTTTGTTGGATTGGAGGATGCCTCAGATGGATGGAGCAACGTGTGCAAAAAAAATTCTTGACAATGACCGTGCAGCCCGAATAGTGGTCATTTCTGGCTACCAGGATGCCGCCGTAAACATAACAGATAGGGGCTTGAAAAGTGGCATAAAGGGCCTTATTATCAAGCCCTTCGATTTAAAGAAACTAGGTGGAGTTATCTCAAAAGCCCTTAGGTCCTAAAAAATCAAGCCGTATTAGCTCCCCAGTAATTTTGCTACATGATCTTTTAATTTTGCCATGTCAAATGGTTTTCTTAATACCACATCTGCCTGTTTTTCAGCTGCAAGTCTTTCAGGGTTTTCCCCATATGCAGTGATGGCTATAACCGGTACATCGGGGAATCTTTCTTTGATCACAGAGATAATTCCGAGTCCGCTAACATAGGGCATAACTATATCTGTGATCACCAGATCGTAGTTTTCAGATTTGAGCATTTTCAATCCTTCCATTCCATCCGAAGCAGTTACTGTCTTATAACCTAAGTATTCAAAATAGTTCTTCATCATAGAAAGAACATGGTTATCGTCTTCAATAATAAACAGTGTTTTTTTCATTACACTCTCCTTGTTATGTCTTTCCAGACAAAGCTGAGTTTATGGCATTTCCGTAACTCATTAATTTTTTTACGAAACTATCATCTATGATATACTCTCAATAAACGTTATATCCTGTTCTTGTGTATTTTTGGTGCCAATAGTAACTATTTCCATTCTTTTGTCATCTCTTTTTTTGAAATATATCCTGCCAGAATAAGAGAAGATTGCCTCAAATATAGGTGATCTCCCCCCTTTTTTACTAAAGAATTTTCTCTTAATACTCACTAAAGAATCATCCTCATTCAATCTGTGGATCATCTCTTCGGCCTTTAATTGAAAATCCTGTGGTAATGTCAGGTAACCTTCAATAGCTTTTTTATGAAAAAGCAACCTCTTATAGATAGTATTAAATCTTTTTTCTACAGACTCGATATCTCTTTTTCTTTTTTTTGCACTTTGTTTCTCTATCACTTTCAACTGGTTTATTTCTTCTCTTAGTTGGGTAATTTCACGCTCCTTCTCTTGTTTCAGGGCTATATTTTTGCCGGCTTGTTCCTCGAGCCTTTCCATCTCCTCAAGGATTTCGTCTATCTCCAATGACTTTTTCTTCTGAGTATCCACTTCATCCTTGAGGTGGAGAATATCGGATTTCAAATCCTCTTTATCATGTTTCAGTATGTCTATCTTGCTGATATAGTCTTCTTCCTTTTTAGAGAGCTCTTCCAGGGATCCCTCGCTTTCAGCCAATTTCCCTGAAAGTAGATCAATCCGTTTTTGTTCATTCTCTCTCTGGGCCACCCACTCCTTGACCCTCTTTTTATAGTACCAATACAGTATGAATATCGAGGAGAATAGATATAAAATCAGAATGCAATTAGTAAGCCAACTGTTGTGTCTGACCTTCACATCTACTGATAACATAATGCCATCATCTAATATCTGGAAATTCTCTTCCGCTATTTTAATATAATTGAATGACTCTCCACTATCGCTATCAAATGCCCCATTTTGGCTAAAACCTATACCTGCTTCTTCATAATAATAAGGATACAGCAATTTCCCCTTCTTAGTGGTGACCAGAATCTTGGTAGTGACACCAAGACTCCTTAGTGTATCGTTTTCTAGATATCGTTCTATATTCGTGTTTATCTCCTCCTTAATGCCGTGTCTTCCACTATAGAGCGCCTCATAATCTTGAATCGTGACATTCATCAACTCTTTTGACCGTCTCTTCTGCACGTATTCTTCAAGGATTTGGATTGAAAATATGTACATAATAGGTGGCAGAAAAATGCAAATAAAAAGTACCCTGAAAGAGATATGATTCATCTTATATCCTTCAATGCCTGGCGGGCCTCCTTGTATCCTGGGAACTCTTTATCGAGTTCGAGGGCCTTTTCGAGGGCTGCTTTGGCCTGTTCCTTCTGGTTGTTTTTCAGATATGCCATGCCCAGATGATACAGTACCACTGGGTTTGTTGGCATGTTTTCATGACTCTCCTGTAATTCTACGATGGCGCTGCGATACAGACCTTTTTTGTAATATATCCAGCCCAGGGTATCCATAATTGAGGGGTCCTTTGGCATTTTTTCCTTGGCCATTTGTACCAAACCCAGGGCCTCATCTATATTTCCTCCATGCTCTGCCAGCAACCAGGCCAGGTTGTTGGCCACTGGTGCAAAGTCCTTTCTGATCTCAAGTGCCTCTCGATAATAAGATTCTGCCTCTTTAATATTCCCCATTTGTTGATAAATAGTCCCCAATGACATATATGCAGGAAGGTAGGAGGGCCTCTTGGTCAAAACCTCCTGGTATTTGGAAATAGCGCTGTCAGTATCCTTTTCTCTCAAATAAACCCTGGCCAGGGCTATATAAGGAAATAATATTTCAGAGTTGATCTCGATAGCCTTCTCGAAGCTGGCTTTGGCCTGGGCAATCTTTTCGCTTACCAAATAGATTCTCCCTTTAAGATCATAGATAAAGGCCAGGGATATTGAATCCTCTGGCAAACCTTGA
>CP070704.1:140702-144144 GCA_020349945.1 Deltaproteobacteria bacterium | reverse complement strand
TTGCCTGCCCACTTTTTCCTCAATGGTGCGGCCGTGTTTCTTGAAAACCACATAATAGACCCGCTCGGTCCCTTTGCCACCTATTCTGTGTGCCTCCCGATAAAAGACACCGGGATAAGTGGTTTTGATGCGCTTGACCATAGTCACCCTCTGTGCTAAAAAGTATAATTAAGATGTAAGCCGGAGGGCATTTTTCCAACCGTATATCCAACCTCCAAGATAAAAATACAGGTATTCTGAGATATGTCAAGAAAAAAGTGAGTCTAAAAATACATAGATATCAAGGGGTTTTAGGTAGGCAAGGTAAATGGCGGTACAACCTGCTCTGTAGTCTGTCACGCCGGAGGTCGCGGGTTCGAGTCCCGTCGTCCCCGCCATTTATACACAAAGCCTGTTACTATTTGGTGACAGGCCTTTCATTATGCCCCTTTTTGCTTATGTCGTTAGAAGTACCAAGGTGTTTTGGCACGAGCTGAATGGTGGCCACCTGCGCGTTGGGTGAGGAATTATGGCGGAGGATTAAGATGGTAAACCAAAAGGATATAAGGCCTAAGCTTGAGGAGCTTGGGTTTAAGAACGTGGCAAACGTTTACTGGAATGCCTCCACACCCCGTCTCTACGAAGAGATTATCAGGAGGAGAGAAGGGAACATCGCACACCTAGGTCCTGTGGTAGTCAGAACTGGGCATCACATGGGCCGATCACCTGAAGACAGGTTCATAGTCAAGGAGCCATCAAGCGTGGAGAAGATCTGGTGGGGTAGTGTGAACAAGGGGATTGAGGAAGAGAAATTCATGAACCTTTTTTACAGGCTGCAGGCCTATTTTCAAAACAAGGACGTCTTCATCCAAGATTGTTACGCAGGGGCGGCTATTGATTACAGGATACCTATCAGGGTCATCACCGAGACGGCCTGGCACAGCCTTTTTGCTCGGAATATATTCATCCAGGTGAGGACCAGGGAAGAGGAACAGGATCACCACCCTGAATTTACCGTCATCAATGTGCCGCGGTTCCATGCGGTACCAGAGCTGGACGGTACGAGTTCAGAGGCCTTCATCTTGATTCATCTGGGAAAAAAGATTGTCCTTGCGGGCGGGACAAGCTACGCGGGTGAGATAAAGAAATCGGTGTTCACCATGCTCAATTACGTCTACCCCCAGGAATCAGTGTTATCTATGCACTGTTCTGCCAATGTGGGAGACAAGGATGATCCTGCCATATTTTTCGGGCTCTCCGGTACAGGTAAGACAGCCCTCTCTGTAGATCCCAACCGAAGGTTGGTCGGGGATGACGAACACGGCTGGAGCGACCAAGGGGTATTCAACTTTGAGGGAGGTTGTTATGCCAAGGTGATAAGGCTTTCAAAAGAGGCAGAGCCAGAAATCTATGAGTGTGTCAGGCGGTTTGGCACCATCCTGGAAAATGTCAGTCTGGACCACGACACAAGGCGGTTGGATCTGGACGATGCGTCTCTGACCGAAAATACCAGGGCCGCCTACCCAATATCGCACGTCCTGAGTGCACTTCGTGTAGGCGTTTGTGGGCACCCGAAAAATGTCATTATGCTCACCTGCGATGCCTTTGGGGTCATGCCACCAGCAGCAAAGCTCACAACAGAACAGGCTGTCTACCATTTTTTGAGCGGCTATACGGCCAAGGTGGCAGGAACAGAACTGGGAATCGAGGAACCTCAGGCGACATTCAGCGCCTGCTTTGGTGCCCCATTTATGGCCTTGGCGCCCAGTGTGTATGCAAAGCTGCTTATGGAAAAGATCCAGACCCACGAGGTAAAGTGCTGGCTTCTGAACACCGGGTGGGCTGGCGATCCATATGGGAAGGCAGAGCGCATAAAGATTACCTATTCCCGCGCACTTATTAGAAACATACTCAATAGCGCCTTAGATAAGGGAGAATTTGAAAAAGATCCACTGTTTGGATTTATGACCCCTAAGGCCTGTGAAGGAGTCCCTCACGAGATGCTCAATCCAAGGAATGCTACCTCCGATAAGGCCCGATATGAACAGCGGGCAAGAAAACTGGCAGCGGATTTTAAGGAAAACTTCAGGCAGTTTAAGGATGATACCTCAAAGGAGGTAGTGGATGCTATGCCATGATGCAAGGGTGGCCGGCTATATTCCTTACGGGCTCCACAGGTACATAAATTGTACCCCGGGGATTATGGACAGGCCATCTCCGTTGATGGCGATAAGATTGATCTCCTTCTCAGAGGTTACAGGGAACCCGGAGTAGATTGTTCCCTTATAGCTTCCAGGGCGGTAGTAGGTAATAACCTTAGCTTCTTCGAGTTCAAGAGAGCGTTTCATTTCCTCCACTGCATCGTCCAAATAACCGACTTCATCAATCATTCTCGCCTCTAATGCCTGATCTGCAGTGAAGATGCGACCATCTGCAAGCCTTTCTATCTCCTCTTTACTCAAGAAAGACCCACGCCCGGCGAGCACCACCTCTACAAACCTCTCATGCAAATTATTGACTATTGTCTGGATAATTTCCCTTTCCTCGGATGTACTTGGCCGCAATGGGGACCACAGGTCTTTCTTATCAGCCGATTTTATCGTCTCCTGCTCAATCCCTATCTTTGAGAGAAGCTCCTCCACAGTAAATTTTACGGCAATAACCCCAATACCCCCTGTGATAGAGGTGGGATGTGCCACAATCTCATCAGCAGCTGAGGCGACATAATATCCGCCGGATGTAGCTAAGCCGGTCAGGCATGCAATAATTCTAACATCAGCCCGTTTCTTGAATTGCATCAATTCATGATAGATAGTATCGGTTGCAGTAACAGTTCCGCCAGGGGAATTGATCCTAACTATAATACCAACTATAGAGCCATCCTTTTCAGCCTTCTGAAGTTCCTCCTTGATTCGAGCTACGAGGGAGTCCTTCCTGGAAAATCCTGATCTTTTTTCCTCTGTGATGATGCCTGATATATCCAGCAGAAGAACCTTGGCCTTTCCCTCTCCCTCCAGCACCTGTTCCTGCAAAGGCTGCACAGTGGGAAAGAAAGGAATCCTAACATAGGCACACCCCGTAACAATCAAAAATGCTACACAAAGAGACCACTTTATGTATCTCATGATAGTCAACTCCTCCTCATCTGGAAACCCGAAATCCCAAGCACGAAATAGGAAACAATACCGAATAATCAAATAATAAGAAATTCAGAGCGAAATGGGTTCATGTCCTCATTGCTCCCTTCGGGGAATAAGGGGTTCTCGTTGGTGTGTTTAGAACATCATAAACTCAGATGTGGACTTGTTTAGGATCTCGATAGTCGAATCCGGTATCTTACAGTACTGTCTCCAGCATTTTCTGCCAGGAAAGGCATACATCTTCAAACCAAGGGACCTAATCCACCAGCATACAAATAATGTCCATTACATTGGTTCGAGTTGGCCCTGTTTTTAGCAAGTCC
>CP070704.1:127820-140602 GCA_020349945.1 Deltaproteobacteria bacterium | reverse complement strand
CTGAATCATGATTGCATCATAGCCTGTTTTGGCCATATATTCGGCAGCTGTTCCACCTGAATATGATTCAGAATAAAAACCGGTTTGTGGTGATTTCGTAAAAATGCCGTACCGACATGAACCCCATATAGGAGTTCCAGCTACCGGACCGATAGCCAGAATGAGTATATTTTCTGGGGCTAAGGGATCAACACCGGCTGGATTTTCTTTCAACAGCAAATAAGTAGCCAGACCCTTGCCCCCTAAATGTCTTTCAAGCAGGGAGTCGTTAATCGGCTCTACCTCATAGTCCTGATTAGTTACATTAATCCTCAGAATACGGTTAAAAAAACCCCTCATTGGTGATCCCCTCATCTTGATATTTTATTTACTTATAAGGCCCTTTTGTAGATCTCCTTTGCGTCTTCAAGGGTCATTATGCGGGGGTTATTGGCCAAAAGGCGGGTTACCTTCATCACCCCTTCAGCCAACCGGGGTATATCCCCCTCTGTAACCCCGAACTCGGCTAAGTTTCGGGGAACCCTGAGGTCTTCTGTTAGTCGTTCGATTGCCTCCACAGACATCTCTGCAGCCCTCAATTCATCCAGGCCTTCAGTAGAAAGAGAAAAGGCCTTAGCAATTTGGGCAAATTTAGGTAGATTCCCCAAGAGGTTAAAACGTATCACATGTGGCAACATCAGTGTATTCGCTATACCATGGGGAATATGGAATTCAGCACCGATGGGATAGGCAAAGGCATGCACCGCTGTAACCCCGGCATTAGCGAAGGCCATACCAGCTAAAAGACTCCCTTCCAGCATCTTAGACCTTGCCCCTAAGTCATTCCCATTGGCATAGGCAGTGCGAATATTCTCGTAGAGCATTTCTATTGCCCGAAAGGCCAAGAGATCGGTAATTTGGGTTGCATTGACTGAGGTGTAGGCCTCAAGTGCGTGAATTAAGGCATCCATGCCGGTCGCTGCTGTAATCTGAGGTGGAAGCCCTAAGGTTAGCTCCGGATCTAGTAAGGCCAGAGCAGGAAAAAGATATGGACTGACTATACCCTTTTTAAGTTTTTCACTTTCATCAGAAAGAATGGCAATAGGGGTTACTTCACTGCCGGTGCCGGCTGTAGTAGGGACTATAATGGTAGGCAGGCCAGGTTTTGGCACGAGGTCAATGCCAAAGTACTCAGCGATTGTGCCCTTGTTAGCAGCCATAATGGCAGATGTCTTGGCAATGTCAATAGGACTGCCCCCGCCTATTCCGATGATGAGGTTTACCTTTTCCCGATGAATCTGCTCCAAGCATTCTGCTACGATCTCGTATCTCGGATCTGGTTCAACAGCATCAAAAACGGCATATTTGATGCGTGAGCTTTTCAGGGATTTCTCTACTGGCTGGATTAGTCCAGCCCCGATCAGTCCCTTATCGGTTACGATCAGGGCTTTTTTCCCGCTTAGATTAAAGGCCTCTTGCCCGATCTGCCCAATGGCCCCTGGACCCATGACTATCCTGGGAGTAGTCCTGAAAAGGGTTATTTTATTCATCATCGACTCCTTCATTATCTAATATATTATTAAGGGGCCCTGTGATGTCCTCTAAGTATTTAAAAAAGGGATGAGAGGTAATGCGTTTTACCTTCCAATGAGCTTTAAAAGCTTCTTGTTTTCTAGAATCTCATCGGGTGCCCCTTCAAAGACTATTTCACCTCGTTCGACAATATAAGATCTCTCCGCCACTTGAGATGCAATCCTGACGTTAGACTCAGCTAATAAAATAGTGATTCCTAAATCCTTAATGCGTCTCAAGGCATCCCTGAATCTGGAAACAACTATGGGGGCTAAGCCTTCAAATGATTCATCCAAAAGCAATAACGTTGGATTTAGGGCCAAGGCCCTGGTTATGGAGACCATTTTCTTTTCTCCGCCGCTTAAATAAATCCCTCTTCTCTTTAATAGTTTTTTGATTTCTGGAAATACGTTAAAGGTTTTTTCTATACTAAAGTCCTTCATCCTTTTGGTCTCACTCGTAATCCAGGTTGAAAGATTGATATTTTCCTCTACTGTCAGTTCAGAAAATACCCTCATATCTTCGGGGGAGTATGCCAAACCTAACAAGACCCGCTTACGGGGGGATAGATTTGTTATATCCTTGTCTTTGAACATTATTCTACCTGATTGAGCTGAATATAGACCAATTATGCTCTTTATTATGGAGCTCTTTCCAGCGCCATTTCTACCTAGCAAGCAGACTATCTCTCCTTCATCAACTTTTAACGAAACTGATCTTAAGATCTGGGTCGAATCGATATATAAATCTAAGCCCCGAAGCTCTGCTAACATCTTAATCACCTATACCAAATAACGTGGTTAGAACATCCTTACTTTCCATTATCTCATTGGGCTTGCCCTCAGCGATTATCTTACCCTCATGCATGACCAAGACCCTATCAGAATAATCTGTAACAATGTCCATATCATGCTCTATAATTAATGTTGAAATATTTTCCTTTCTTATAGCTGATACAATGGTATCCATTACCTTAAACTTATCGGCTGTAGCTACCCCGCTAGTAGGCTCATCCAACAAGAGAAGCTTGGATTTTAAGGCAAAAGCAATAGCTACATCGAGAACCTTCATATCCCCTTCCGAAAGATCTTTAGGCGATAAATTGTTTTTGTCTGAGATATTGAAGATGTTTAAGATCTCAAGCGCTTCATTTCTGATATCAGCATATCTGTCAGCGGGCAATAATCCCCTTTTTATCTTTCCATATCTTGAAAAGAGAGCAGTTCTTACATTATCCAGTACAGTGGCAGTCTCAAAAAGACTCGCCCCTTGGAAACTACGGCCTACCCCTACCTTAATTCTCTTATATGCAGAGGCATACGTTATATCACTATCACCAAAGGTTATCTTTCCAGTATCAGGCATCAAATAACCGCTGATCAAATTGACCAATGTGGTCTTTCCAGCCCCATTGGAGCCAACTAGTGAGACTATTTCACCATCCCCAATTTCAAAGCTTACATCATCGACGGCCTTAACATCTCCGAAATATTTTTTCAGGTCTTCAGCGATCAACATCCTAAACCCCAATAAAAGCCCTTCTATTCTCTTATCCTGTCAGCTAATTTCTTGAAGCCCCCAGCAATGCCTGTGGGAAGTAAAAGAACTAAGATTATGAGAGTGATACCAATGATGAACATCCAATACTCCGTAGAGCCCATAGCATATAATTTTAAAAAGGTAAAAATCATGGCACCGATGATTGGTCCTTCAAAAATAGCAAAACCACCAAGTAAGGTCATGTAGACGATTTCACCTGAAAACACCCAATGAGATACATCAGGTGTGACATGGCCATTAATAAAGCTCCAAAGTGCCCCTCCCAAACCCGTAAACATGCCTGATATTATAAATACATAAAGCCGATATCTTCGGACACGTATGCCGATTAACTCGGCCCTTAGCTCATTATCCCTTAATGCTTGTAATGCCTTTCCAAAAGGCGAGTTTACAATGCCTTTCATGATAATGAAGCTAAAAACAAATACGCCTAACAGGAAATAGTAGTAGATACCTGAAAGAAACTGCGGTCTCCTTATCCCCTCGAATGTCATACCGAACATACTTGGTACTTTAACATAAAGCCCATCGGAGCCTCCGGTAATGTAGTAAAATTTAAAAACGAGGGCATAAACTAACATGGAAAGCGCCAGAGCAAGTATGGCAAAGAAAATCCTCGTATGCCTCACACATAGAAAGCCGAAGATAGCAGATATAATGAAAGAAACTAAAAGAGCACTGGGAATCAAAATTTCCATCGAGTATAGCCCCGGGAAATATTTGGCGATCATGGCCACGCCATAGGCCCCCGCAGCAAAAAAGGCGCCATGTCCAAAGGACAAAAGGCCGGTATATCCAAGAAGGAGATTGAAACCCAGTACAGCGATGGCGAAGGTCAATCCATATTCAAAAAGGATGAGGTTAAACGTTGAAAGGATGCGGGGAAGGAATAACAGTGCAAGGATGACGAACAAATAAATTATAAATTTAGGACGAGTAATAACTTTCTTAAGACCCACTTTTCCTCCTCCAGGATTATCTCCCAAAAAGCCCCTCTGGCTTAGCGACAAGGATTACTGCTGCGATTAAAAATAGTAATGCCAGCTCTATCTCAGGGAATAGGACGATCCCGATAGATCGCGTTTGCCCCACGATCAGAGACCCTGCTAGTGCCCCTTTTAGGCTGCCGAGACCTCCTATGACCACAACGATAAAGGCCAGGATAAGTGGTTCCATCCCGAACCCCAGAAGAGCTGGTGTTGTTGGCACCACGAGGGCGCCCGCAAGTCCCGCTAAAGCTGAGCCAAGCACAAAGGCAAACGTTCCCATTTTATGAATATTTAACCCCAGTGCGGTAGCCATTTCCCTGTCCAATGATATGGCTCGTAACATAACGCCGATCCTGGTTTTGTACATAAAGATCCATATCAATAATCCAGCAATAAGGGCCATGATCATAACGAGGAGAAAATAAGCAGGATAGGGATTTCCCAGGATGTGTATTTTACCTAGAACATCAAAAGGTCTGGACGCATAATAGGCTTCCCCGCCCCATATCATTTTAATCACGTCCTCGAGAAGAAGGAGGGCCCCGAAGGTGATCAAAAGCTGATACTCCAGTGCACGTTTATACATGGGTCGAATAAGAAAATATTCCATGAACAGGCCGAAAAAGGCAGCTAATACCACGCCGCTAAGGAGGGAGGGATAGATGAGGAACATGGGAGCCCCCTTGCCCAAGGCAACGATCATCCAGGCAGACATAAACGCCCCAATCGCATAGAGGGAGCCATGCGCCAGGTTTAGTATCCCCATAACACCCAATATGATGTTCAGCCCCAAAGAGATGAGAAATATGAGGGCTGCAAAATATAATCCATTAAGGATATAAATCGGCCACATCTTTTAATTTCTCTGTACTAAGAGATCTCGGGAAGAATTAATAGAAGTCTGAGGGAGAGGAGGAGTAACAAAAAGATCATTCCCCCTCTCCATCATCATAACAGGTTTAAACCTTCCAGCCTTGGATCCAATCCACCGTTCGGACACCGACCGGTGCGTTTACCATGTGAGCCGGAAATACCTCCAATCTCCTCGGGTCAAGTATCGGGAACGGAAATTCTGGTACCTTCTTGGAAAACCCGAGCAGCACATCTTCGATCCCGTTGTGATCCTCTCGTATCATCAGGTGTCCTGAGGGCGTTTGAATAGAGAGCCCCACTGCCGCCTCAGCTATTTCCTCGATTGTGGGCCAGCCACCAACTAAAGCGGCCGCTCTCTCAACAGCGTGTTTATAAGTATACATCGCCTGATACGCATGGTAGCAAGGATAGGTGGGGTATTTGCCATACCTTTTGTGATACGCCTCCACAAACCACTTATTTAAGGGCCATTTATCGTGAGGAGGATAGAGGAAATAGTGGGTGCCAGCACAGCATATGAGTTGTTCCTCTGGATAGTCTTTTCCTACCTCTTGAGGATAAGGTTCACCCCTTGAGAAAGCCATCTTGCTTTTCTCAAAAAATCCCATACCCATAGCCTGCTTGGTAAAGGTTACTGAATCCCCTCCCCATAGGGCAGAGTGAACGATATCTGGCTTAGCGCCCATTAATGCGCTGATATGGGCAGTAAAATCCGTGGTGAACAGGGGAGGCCACCACGTTCCTACCACTTTTACATGGGGCATCAGTTTCTTCATCGCGGTTTCAAAGATGAGCCAGCTATCTCTCCCCCATGCGTAATCTGGGTTTATTCCAGCTATTGTTTTGATATCAGGTAAATATTTTTTGACCATAAAAGCGAGTCCGATATTGTCAATACCAAGATGGGCTTTAGTCCTGAAGCCCAATGTGTACTTTGGAACTTTATATGGGGATTTATCACCTTCCATGAGCACATGTGTCCCGCAATCGTATGCCATGATAAGACCACCAAGTTCGTCGGAGAGGGGTAACACCGCCTTGCAATCAGCGGAGGAGATATAACCTAATATCACATCAACCTTTTCATCAAGGACGAGCTTTCTACAGAGCTTAACCTGAGCATCAACGCCACCAGCTTCATCATAGCTCAAGAGATCGATCTTCCTGCCCAGGATTCCTCCCTCTCTATTGATTACATCAGCTAGCATCTTATAGGTGTTATTGCCCGGGATACCGAAAGGAGATGCTGCGGCACCAGTCAAAAAGCTTATAGCGGCCAACTTGATCGGCGTCTTAGGGTTTGAGCGTGTTTGAGCGGCAGTTGCCTTTCTGACTTTAACAGAAGAGCCTAAAAGTCCTGCAGCTCCCAGGCCAAGCCCTACTGTTCCTGCAGATTTAATAAATTCCCTTCTTCCAATCTTCTTTTTCGCCATAACTATATCCCCCCTTTTAGACCTAAATGATTACCAGGAAAATTAAAATAGTCTTATCTTTTTTCTCGTTTAATAATCCCAGATGCTCGTTTTTACATCACCTCCTCTTTACTAGAGAATTGTAACCATACTATTTTTTGATCTTGGTATGCTTTTTTGGAGTAAAGATCGTTCTATTTTTTCCAGTTTAGTTCAATTTCCAGCATACTGGGGCTATTGTATGAAGAATATTGATTTTCACCTGTTTAATGGAAATATTAAGAAAGATCAAGCAAATTCGCTAATATTGAATTATACTGAATCTTACTGGATCTTCCCAAAGAGATCTTATTCGGCTTGAGAAGTAGAAATCCATGATGTAAGATCATTGCTCTGGGGTCATGCCCTTAGATAGCGCTGAACTCTGATCCGATTACTCCCTCCCCATGAAAATCATGCTCTCCGAAATACTATCAGCATTAATGGGCTCATTGAGCCAGTTCCTAAACCTACATTCCATTTTTTCCTCCCTCAAGATGGGATTATATCCCTAGGTAGGCCTCCTTTACCCGAGGATTTTCTAAGATTTCTTTCCCACCTCCCCCCAGGACAACTCTACCATTCTCAAGTACATAAGCTTCATCAGCTATAGAAAGGGAATGAAAAACGTTTTGCTCAACCAGAAGAACGGTGATCCCCTGTGCGTTAATTTCCTTTACCGTCCCAAAGACCTGCTTTACCAAGAGAGGCGCAAGACCGAGAGAGGGTTCATCCAGCATTAATAGTTTAGGCCTAGCCATAAGTCCGCGGGCTATAGCCAGCATCTGTTGTTCCCCCCCGCTCAAGGTGCCTGCCAGTTGGGTCTTTCTTTCTTCTAAGACCGGAAAAAGTCCAAAAACTATCTCTTGATTTTGTTCCTTTCCCTTTCTGGCCTTGGGAGTATAAGCACCCAGCTCCAGGTTCTCCAATACCGTCATATAAGGAAAAAGCAATCTGGCCTCGGGAATTTGAACAACTCCCAGCTCAACGATTTGGTGTGGAGGTAGGTTTTCTATCCTTCCGCCAAGAAATTCTATTTTCCCGGATGCGCACCGAAGAACCCCTGAGATGGTATTGAGGGTAGTACTCTTTCCGGCGCCATTTGAGCCAATAATCGTAACTATCTTGCCTTCCTTTATTCGCAGGGAGATATCTCGGAGGGCTTGAACATCGCCATA
This sequence comes from Deltaproteobacteria bacterium, assembly GCA_020349945.1. Classification (GTDB taxonomy): domain Bacteria; phylum Desulfobacterota; class DSM-4660; order Desulfatiglandales; family B25-G16; genus JABXJZ01. Next base: position 133,000 of record CP070704.1, on the reverse strand, counting down.
ATAGGCACTTATATTCTCTAGGCTAAGCAAGATACTCCTCCCCTAAATAGGCATCTATGACCCTCCTATCCCGGGATATCTCCGTCGGGCTGCTCTCGGCTATCTTCTCCCCATGATGAAGAACGATTATCCGATGGGAGAGGGTCATTATCGCCTTCATTACATGTTCAATTATGAATAGGGTGATCCCCTGGTTAGAAATTGCCTTGATAATCCGGATAATCTCCTCGATTTCTCGAGGATTTAACCCCGCCACCACCTCATCTAATAATAGAAGCTCAGGTCTAGTAGATAGTGCCTTGCCAAGTTCGAGCCTTTTTCTATCAGCAAGGGTCAAACTGGAGGCTAAGGAATCTCTATGCCCCAATAACCCGATAAAATCCAGCATCTTCGTGGCCTCCTCTCTCGCCTCTTTTGCCTTTTTTACCCGCGAAAATGCACCTACCATTACATTCTCTAGAGCAGTCATATTGTTGAAGGGCTTGACTAATTGAAAAGTTCTTCCAATATATTTCATACAGACCTTATGAGGTGGTTTAAGACCGGTGATTTCCTCCCCTTTAAATTCAATTCTTCCCGAGTCTGGAGACAAGAATCCGGTGATTAAGTTGAAAATAGTGGTCTTTCCTGCCCCATTGGGCCCGATCAAACCAAGAATCTCCCCTTTTTTAATCTGAAAGCTTACATCCTTCACAGCGGCCAACCCCCCAAAGTGCTTAGTTAAAGACTGGGCCTTAAACAGGGGAGATTTTGTCTCTTCATCTCCTGGGTCCGAATCCTTAGGTTCTGAAGTATCGGATGAGAAAGCAGGGGAAACAGTCCCCTCCAGCGCCACAGCTAGATTGGCACCGGGAAGCCTCCTCAAGAATGGCTCATACCAGGTACTCAACCAGCCAACGATTCCTCGAGGAAAATAGATTACCGCCACCACCAGGACAGTACCGTATACGATGAAGTTCAGTCCAGCAGAAATGCCCCCTAGCCAGCCTCTGAGGAGTACATCCAAAGGGGTTAAAATGAAGGCTCCTACGATGGGTCCGATCACGGTACCGAGCCCTCCAATAATGGCTAAAAGGGGGAGTTCAATAGAAAAAGAGAGGGAAAAGACACTATCAGGGTCAATAAACAGAAGATACTGGGCATAGAACGTACCTCCGATAGCTGTGAAGAGAACACTGATCATTAAGGCAATAAGCTTACAGCGGGAGGTCTTAACACCCAGACTCTCAGCTGCATCTTGATCCTCTCGAAGGCTGATGAGATAGAACCCGAATCGGGAGTTTCTAATACTATAAGAAACCAGAATTATGAGGAGCATCAAGCCAAGGGCAATATATGCATAAGGGATTTTGCCGCGGAATATAAAATTCTCTATGCCTGGCTTGAAGGAGATCAACAAACCTACCCCACCCTGGGTTAAACCTCTCCAATAAGAGGCAACAAGACGGACTACCTCAGCAAATGCTATAGTGGCTAAAGCAAAAAAGTGACTTTTCAATCTAAAGCAGGGGTAGCCAATCGCCACCGCTACAAGAACCGCTAAGCCAGCCCCGGCGAACATACCAAGCCAGGGAGATAGACCAAATTTTAGCCATAAAAGAGTTGAGGTATAGGCACCTATCCCAAAGAAGGCGGTGTGGCCCAAAGAGATCTGGCCAGCGAATCCTCCCACTAAATTCCAGGATGCTGCCAAGGTCCCCCAGAAGAAGATCATGATGATAAGGTCTTCATAAAAGGGATTCCGAGGCAGGATAGGGAGAACCAACAAAAATAACAGCAAGACCAATGGGAAGTAGATCTTGGGGAGAAACAAGCCATGAGCAGTCTTCCTTGAAATGAAGCTCATCTTCATATTTTTTCCCCAGATTTATCCTCGACCGAACAGTCCAGTAGGCCTAAACAGTAGTATGAGGATAAATATGACAAAGTAAACCGCCTCCTTCAGATGAGGGGAAAGAAAAAATCCACTGAAGGCCTCTACTAATCCGATAATAAGACCGCCAATAAGGGCACCGACGAGACTGTTATATCCTCCGAGGATTACCACTACAAAAGCGATTAAGACAAACAGTGCTCCCACTGTAGGAAAAGCATAATAAATGGGGATAAGTATTGCCCCTGCTGCACCTACACATGCTATACCAATGCCAAAAGCAATCTGATACATCCGGTAAACGTTAATCCCCATCAGCATGGCCGCTCTTTTTTCCTGGGCAAGTGCCCGTATGGCCTTGCCAGTATAAGTTCTTTTAAGAAACATAAGCAGGGCAGATATCATCGCAATGGCAAGAACAAAAGCCACCAGGCGGGGAAGGCTAATCATTAGGCCACCTGTCTTTAAACACAAAGTAGAATAAGCAGTCCTCACCGTTCGATAATCCGCCTTCCAGAAAAAAAGTGCTACATTCTGCAACACAAGTGACAGTCCAACCGTTGCAAATATTTGGTTAAGGGGGGGAGCGTTGATTATGGGTTGAATGATGATTCTTTGGACAGCCAGCCCTACGAGGAAGAAGGTGGGAATTACCATCAATAGACTGAGATAGGGATCCACTCCGAAAAGCTGAAATAACCAATAGGATGCATACATGCCAAGCATTAAAAATTCGCCGTGGGCAAAATTGATTATCTCCAGCACCCCGAAGATTAAGGTGAGCCCAATGCTTATGAGCGCATAGATTCCTCCCAACAACAATCCATTAATTATTAACTGTATAACTGTGGCTAACATTTCTTACCGCAGAGAACGAACCCAGAAATCCCTTTGGGAGGAGGGGGAGACCACCTCCTTCCATTTTCAAGGTCATCCCTCTATTTCTATTTTACAAATCGAGTTACTCCCTTGGCCCTTTGCTCCCAGGTTGGCAGGGGAAGCAGAGGATCCCTTACGCCGAAGTCCAGCGGATATGCTACCCACATCCTTTGCTCCTGCCACTGCATCAAAGCAGGGTGAGCTAAGAGATTCTGCCCAGCAGCCGGATGTACAGGAGGAGCGAACTTCACCCCAAAGCCAAAAATGGTGCCCCCTTTTGGTATGTCAACCTTGAGGGCGGCTTCTCGAACAGCCTCTGGATCGAGTGAAGCAGCCCTGGGAAGAACTTCCTCGAACAGCACTCGGGCTCCCACGAAACCCAGGGAAGCATGAGTAGCGGGGAGGTGACCAAATTTCTTGTTGAATCTCTCCTGAAATTCCTTCAAGACCGCCTTGGTTTTGGGACTTAGAACGTTCGGGTTTATGCCAATGGCTGGATCGATATTGAAGATATAGTTGGCTTCGTCGCCAAAGGTCTTTGCCCAGTCTGGCATGCCATGACAGGCGCCGGTGCCAATGAAAGCCTTTACATTCAGATCCGCTTCCTTTGCCTGACGCCAGAACAGCAGTCCATCCTCGAGGTAGCTGGTGGCAATAATCACATCGGGCTTTCGAGCCTTAAACCTCATTGCCACAGGTGAGAGGTCCACAGTTTTGTGACTGTAGCTGTCGGTGGCCACTACTTTCATCCCCAGTTTCAGAGCATGCTTAGCCGCATTACCACCCACTGTAGTCCCATACAGAGAATCCTCAAACATAATAGCTACCTTCATCTGCTTAGGATCTATTCCCAGCTTGGGTGCTATCACTTCGTTGGCAAAGTCTGCCGCCATAATACCAAATTGACTAGCTCTGGGACATGTTCTGAAAAGATATTTCAAACCTCTCTCTGTAATGGGATCAGCAATTGCCCCCTGTTCCCAGTAGATGACTTTGTTTCTTTCGGCAACCTCGCTGGCAGCGTAAGATCGAGAGCTTGAATAGGTCCCGAAAATGAGCCTCAGTCCCTGAACGGAAATGAGCCGCTCACATTCGGTCATAGCCTTCTTCGGATCCACCCCGTCTCCCTTGACCCATTCAATCTGCTTCCCCCAGACACCGCCCTTATCATTTACCATATCCGCCGCAATAGTAGCTCCGTTAAATGTCTCCTGGCCAAGGAGCGCCAGAGGCCCACTGAAAGGAAACAAGGCCCCTATCCTCACCTTCTGAGCGGCAATCACTGCAGGAGGAATACACAACACAAACACCAGCAGCGACGTGACTAAAAACCCAGTTATACTTTTCCTCATTTCTTGACCTCCTTTCAGTCTCTATAGTCTTGTCAAAAAGCTCCAAACTCACCTCCCCTCCGTCTCAATTAGAATCCTCTCATTTCTTCAAGTGAAAAGCATTGAAACCAGCACGTGCACAGTTGCGATCCCTCGAAGGAGAATTCACACGTTGTAGGTGCGTTGAAATGCCCTTCACCTATCTTTTTGAAATATTATCCTGATCTTTCTCCCTTAACACCCGACGAAGGAATTTCCCGGTCAATGTCTTTGGAATTTCCGAGACAATTTCTACCTGCCGTGGGTATTTGTAGGCAGCCATACGACTTTTGCAGAAAGATATAATATCTTGAGGTGTTACAGAGCCCTCCATTCCCTCCTTTAAGGCCACAAATGCCTTCACCGTTTCACCCCTGTACGGGTCCGGTACGCCAACAACAGCTGTCTCTTTAACCCCGGGGTGCTGGTAAATCACATCTTCCACATCCCGTGGCCAAACCTTGTAGCCCGATGCCACGATCATATCCTTTTTTCGATCGACCACATAAAACCAACCGTCATCATCCATCTTCCCAACATCCCCGGTATACAGCCAGCCATCCCGGATGGCATGCTTTGTTTCTTCTGGTTTTTGCCAATACCCTGGGACTACCATGGGCCCTTTATCTACGATTTCCCCGATCTCTCCAGGACCAAGCTCTTGGGTACCCTTTTCCAGATCCATGATCTTTATTACTGCGTTGGGAATGGGAACTCCCACGGAAAGAGCCCCACTGTCTTGATCTACAGGGGCTCTTTTACCCCACGGGACAAGATGGGAGGGAGAGTTTGTCTCTGTCAAACCATAGGCATTGTATATATAGAGACCTGTCAGCTCTTCAAACTGATCTAAAGTAGCAGGAGAAACAGGTGCCCCTCCGCTATAGGCCTTTACAAAGGTGGATACATCCCTTTTCTTGATATCTGGATGATTCATCAAGGCTATGTATACCGTAATCGAAGCAACGGTCATTGTCACCTTCCACCGTTCTATGAGCCTGAATGTTTCGCCTGGATCAAAGCGATAATAAAGGACAACAGGAATACCAGCCAAGGCG
>CP070704.1:108795-127720 GCA_020349945.1 Deltaproteobacteria bacterium | reverse complement strand
TCTCCCTGGATGAGCACCGTGGAGTCGCTCTGTGAGATACCCTCTATCAGCTCATAGATGGCCTGCATCTTGTGGTTCTTGCCCACGATATTTCCCAGGCCGTATTTATCCTCCAGGGCCTTTCTGAGGGAGCGTGTCTTCTCTTTCTCTGCCTTGAGGTCCTCAAAGAGGGATTTGAGCCTCCCGTAGGCCTCCTGAAGCTCAGAGGACTTCTGCCTGGTGTCCTCAAAGAGCCTGGCATTCTCAATGGCTACCCCAACCTGATGGCCAATAGCAGTGAGGAGCCTGAGATCCTCTGCTGAGAAGGGGCGGGACTCCTCGCTCGCCAGGTTCACCACTCCCAGGACCTTATCCCTGTATAGCAAGGGCACAGAGGCATGGCATGTCAGAGCTTGCCCCTTTGGCAGGAATCTAGAGAGTCGGGGGCACTCCACGATATTCTCAGCAACAAGGGTCTCCTTTCCCTCCATCACATGAAAGGCAAGGCAGTCAGGCAGGGGTCCCCCGGCCTCCTCCCGAAGGAATGCGGGCGGTAAGCCCAGGTGGCTGACCAGGGTCAGTCGATCAGCCTGATCCTCCTTTAAAAATATCCACCCGGCCTTCAGGCCCATCAGGTCAAGGACTGTGTTGAGGGTTTCACCCAGAACCTGCTGCACCTCCAAGGATCTGCTAGTAGCGGTAGCAATGGCATGCAGGGAAGAAAGTTCCAGATTTCTCCTCTCAAGTGCTTCCTCTGCGCGCCTGTGTTCAGTGATGTCGGCCATTGTGAGCACACAGCCAAGAATCTCATTATCTTTGTCAAGCAAAGGCCTAGCACTGAGGAGCAAACTAAGTCGTCGGCCATCTTTGCGTGCAAAATACACTTCTATGCCCTTAATGAACTCTTTTCCTAGAACTCTTGAAAGTGAAAACCGCTCGCCATCACCTTCTTTCTTCCCACAAGGGTAGTCCTTCTTTGAATCGTCTCGAAGTGGGAACATGGTGTCAAAGGGCTGCAACATTGGGTTCCGGCCACAAAGCTGGCACGCCATGTGGTTGGCCCGGATAATCTGCCCGTTTTCATCACATACCACAATGATTTCGCCCGCCTGGTCAAAAACAGATCGCGCCAGTCTTTCAGAGGCAACAATTTCTTCCGTGCGCCTCTGTTGAGTTAAATCGGTGGCTACCATACAGAGAACTGAAACATCATCTAGCTGTACAGCATTGAGGGACACATACGCCAAGATCAGGGTTCCGTCTTCTGCGCTGAGGGTGAGTTCTCCTTCACTGTGCTCTTTGCTTGCTCTCTGCAGCAGCGCCCTACCCATTAGTTTGGCTTCGGATGCGATAAAGCGGTGAATGGAGGAGCCTATGACCTTCTCAAGCGGTGTCCTGAGCATCTCCGCAAAGCGCTTGTTCCCATAAAGGATGGTGCCATCGGCCATGAGGGTGATGGCACCCTCTTTCATCTCCTCAATGAGTGTGCGATAGGTATGGTCGGCGCCTTTCAAGGTAAAAACTTGATCGCCCTGCGGTCCTGAGACGACTACAGCGTCTACCTCCCCGCTTCGGATAGCGCAAAGCGTCTCTTCAGCTTCCTTTAGTCGGCTGCGGAGCTCTTTCATTTCAAGCAGCAGTTGTCGGGCTCTTTCTTCAGCCCTCATAACCCACCTTAATTTATTCTTTTGGCTATAAACCAAGCCCGAAGAGAACTTTCTCGGTATCTGACAAGTCCCCAACAAGCCTCCGCAAAGGGAGCGGGAGTTTCTTGATGAGGGTGGGCAAGGCGACAATCTGCTCACCTCTGGCAAGCTTGGGATACTGGTAGATGTCAATCACCTCAAGGTCATAGCGGCCCTGGAGGTATTCCTTGCATATCCGCCTGATGTTCTCAATGGCGCACATGGACCTCACCGTTGCCCCGGTAACGTACAAACGGAGGACATAAAGTTGGCTATCTGACTCTTTTACCGCTCGTTCAAAGGCCTCCACAGTGTCTTTCGGTTCTATTTTCTTCTTCTTCATCATCATCCTTTCTAAACCCATTACACGTTCGTAGCAAATCCAGTCCTGCCAATACCCGCTCAGGCTTGGATAAGTCTCCGATGATTTTTTTCACCGGCGGGGGGAGTTTCCGTACCAAGGTGGGTATAGCCAGGATCTGGTGTTCTTTTGCAAGTTGCGGATTCTCCAGAAGATCAATCAATTCAATTCTGTGTTTGCCTTCTAAATGCTCCTCACAGATTCTTTTGAGATTGCCAAATGCCTTGACCGAGTTCCGAGTCTGCCCGGCAACATACAACCGCAGCAACCATTCCGAAGCCTCTCTTGTTGCCTTCACCTCATTACGTGATGCTTCATCTTCATTGCCCAAACTCCCACCTCCTCATTGTGTTTTGTCCTGATCGGAGGCCTGTTCAGAAGACGCTACTCATCAGTCTTCCGCATGTCTCCCATTCTTTTTTGGTTCTCCTCAAGAACCTCCTCCCTCATTTTGGCCTCGGCAAGGATCTTTTCCACTTCTTCCTCTTCGGCTTCAAACTCTGCACGCAGGGCGGCCACCTGTGCCTCCATGGCTGCGCGCTTGCGCTCCAGCTCGTGCTGTCTTCGCTCAATTTCTTGTTGACGCCTCAGTCTGTCCGCTTTCTCTTCCGCCACCCTCGTAGCTCGAGCCGTGCCGGTGAGCACTTCTCTTGGACCCAGGTATACATCCAGTAAATCTACGCCCTTGTCTGTCAAGAGGAATTCACGGATCTGGTTTGAGTGGGCCATGCCGCGGGACTTCAGGATATAGATCCCCCGGTTTCGCTCGCCGCCGCTTTCTATGTCACGAAGCAGGATCCAGGTGTCCATAAGGGACGAAACAGCTGTTTCTGTGGTCTCGAGGGGGCCGCCGGCATGTGTCAGGTTTGTAAAAAGCGCAGTGATCCCTTTTATTTTCAAATAGTCAATCACACGGGCCAGCACGCTCTTGATCTCCTCTCCAGTGCCCACAGAAATCAGATTTGACATGGGGTCAAAGACCACGATCTGGGGCTTAAATTCATCGAGCAATGTGCGGATCGTTATGAGGTACATCTCAAGGCCGGACGATGTAGCACGTTCCGCATGGAACCGCAAAAGCCCGCTTTTTACCCAGGGCTCAAGGTCAATGCCTATGGAACGCATATTGCGAATAAGCTGCGTTTTCGCTTCCTCGAGAGCAAAATAGAGACACCGCTCTCCCCGCTGGCATGCAGCGTGGACAAAGCTAGTAGCAAGAGTCGATTTTCCTGTTCCGGGCGTGCCGCTCGCCAGAATACTGCTGCCCCGGTAGTATCCCTGTCCTCCGAGCATGGTATCTAATCGGGAGATACCCGTTGAAACACGCTCGGTGGTGACTTTATATTCGAGTCCAAGGGAGGTAATGGGGAGCACGGAAAGTCCCTGCTCCCCAATCAAAAACGGGTACTCATTGGTGCCATGGGTCGAGCCGCGGTACTTCACCACGCGTAAGCGCCGGGTTCCGATCTGCTCCTTGACCCGGTGGTCCACCACAATAACGCAGTCGGAGACATATTCTTCAATTCCATAGCGCGTCAGATTGCCATCCCCGGGCTCACCGGTAATGACAGCCGTGACCTCTTTGTCCTTGAGCCAGCGAAACAGGCGGCGCAGTTCCGTCCGCATGATGAGCTCGTTGGTGAACCCACCAAAGAGTGCTTCCAATGTATCCAGCGCGACGCGCTTGGCATTTAATGACTGAATAGCGTGTCCAAGCCTTACGAACAGCCCTTCCAGGTCGTATTCACCCGTCTCCTTGATCTCGCTTGGCTCAATATAAATCTGGTCAATAAGAAGTTTTTTCTGATCAATAAGGTCCTTAAGATCCCAGCCAAGCGAAATGACATTATCCATCAGTTCCTTTTCGCTCTCCTCAAAGGAAACAAAGACCCCTGATTCTTTGTACTGTTGTGCCCCGCGCACCAGAAACTCCATGGCAAGCAGTGTCTTTCCACTACCGGCGCTGCCGCACACCAGGGTGGGACGTCCTTTTGGCAATCCTCCGTGTGTAATTTCATCAAGACCCTGTATCCCGGTCGGACATTTTGGGAGTGCTAATTGGATGCGGTTTGCCTGGGTTGTAGTCATGACTCTCCTCCTTTAACCTTGTCATTTCATCTCTCAACCTTACCTCTGAATAAAGCAATACGCTTTGAGTGTTTCTCCATGGCAATTGCCTGTAAGGAGAGCTACTAAATCCTCCGCTATACTTTAAGGTTCAAAAAACAAATGGTTTTTGGAAACAGGAAGCTGTGCTGTCCGGCCTGTGACTTTAACAATGTCTCACAGTAATTTATCTGATAAGGGTTGAATTGGAATATTGAACAGGAGAATGCTGAGAAAAGAGATGGTACACTAGCACGTCTCAGGCGCTGTAATGCCGGGTCAACAGAGAAGAAAGAACACTATGCAATAATCCGCCGAGACCGGTAGCTCTTTACTCGCAACTCACTATGGGATACCCTTATCGTACCTTAAAATATAAGAGCCTCCACGGAGGTATTAAAATATCCCCGGAGGCCTTATGTGGGCATTTTCAGAGGATCTCTTCTCATGCTACCCCCTAGAAGTTTTGATTATGAAGAATAAGGTAGCTAGAATTTTACAAATTTTCTCTGTTTAGGATGCCATAAGGTGAGAAAAAGTCAAGAAAAATACTACCACTGGTAAATTACGGATCAAAAATGAGTATTATTAAAATTGAGAGCACGCGGGGTTCAATTTGAAAAAAGGCATCTAACTGATTCTAGAGGGGGAAGATCGATTTTCCTCTTCTAACATTTTCCTCAGACATCCTGTAACCTTCTCTATAAGATCACGCATAGTTTTACTGTTGTAATTGGTTGTTGAAATAGGCCTGCCCAGTTGGATTATGATGGATCCTTTTCTTACCTTGAAGCTCCCCTTGGGCATAATCTTGTTACTGCCTGTAATAGCTACGGGAACAATTGGAGAGCCTGATGACATAGCGAGTTGAAAGGCACCTCTCTTCAGTGGTTGCAGGTTTCCATCCTTGCTGCGTGTTCCCTCGGCAAATATCACGAGTGAGGTACCATTCTTAATCATATCGAGCGCCTGTCTAAAAGTACGCCTGGCCTTTGCCGGAGAGGATCTGGCAATACTGATGTATCCTGCTTTCCTTATCGCCCAGCCAAGGATTGGAACCCTCATTATCTCCTCTTTAAAAATGAATTTGAAATCAACCGCGAGATACGCCAACAGGGCGAATATATCAAAGAAACTCAGGTGATTTGGAATATAGATATAGGGCTTGTCTTTATGTATTCTATCAAGACCGTCTATTTCCACCCTAACACTAGTGGCCCAGAGGATAATCTTTGACCAGGGGACAACACAGTAAAAATGGACCTTCCTGCCATTGTGGGAAAAGACGGAGACAAAGACCTCAACCATCACCCAGATGAGGGTATGTATCACACCGATGAATACCCAGATAACTACGGATCTAATCACGGTTTCTAATAGGGTTAAAAGTAACTGTGTAACCCGGGGAGATAATTAACGCCGAAATAGGTGAAAAGCACGGAGGCAAACCCGATTATGCTCATTATGGCCATCCTTTTTCCCCTCCAACCCCGGACGAATCTAGAGTGAAGCATTGCGGCATAGATAAGCCACGTTATCAAGGACCAGGTCTCCTTTGGGTCCCAGCTCCAGTATGATCCCCAGGCAGAGTAGGCCCAGACCGAGCCGGTGATAATGCCCAGGGTTAAGAAGATAAAGCCGATAACAACACTCTGATAGGAAAGCTCATCTAGGATTTCTCTATCCGGTAAATACCTCAAAAAAGGCCTCGAGCTCTGGCCCTCCCCCAACCCTTTTAAGAGGTACATGAGTCCAAGGCCACATGCTATGGTAAAGGCAGCATATCCGAAAAAGCAGGTGACGACATGGCTTATCAACCAGTTACTTTGCAGAGCAGGGATCAACGGCTGTATCCTGTTGCTGACATGTGGCGAAAAGGAGGCATAGGCCATGGCAAGGAAGGCAAAGGGAACCACAAAGGCGCCCAGGTTCCGGGTCTTGATCCGCCATTCTATAATCAGATAGAGCAGAACTATGGTCCAGGCAAAAAAGATGAGGGATTCATAGAGATTTGAAAGGGGTGCATGCCCGATCCCCAGCTTGTATGACTCAACCCACCTCAGGATTAAGGCAAGGGTCTGGGCAATGAGCCCGACAAGGGCAACAAATGAGCCAAGAGGGCCCCAGAATTCTTTCCCCGTAACCATTCTGAAGGTATAGAACATGGCTGAAGCAAAATAGACAAAGGTTACCCAGCTGAGGATTGTGGCATTGATAATCATACTACTCCCCCTGCCTTTTTAAGAAGTTTTAGGAGGCGTTCTATTTCCCGCTTGAGACCAACAGGATCTCTATTGCTCGTAGCACTTACCAATACCCTGGTCTTCCCTTCTTGCTCATCCAACCTTACCCATAGCCTTCTGTGGGAAGAAAAAAAAGTGATAATAAGGCCGGGTATAATTAAGAAAGAGCCAACCGCCACACTGGACACACCTGGATCATGGCTCAGCTGGAGTCCGGTATAGTACTTGTTTTCAATCTTGTGGAGCTTGAAATAGTACGGCTTAAACAGGCCGGGGTCAAATTTTGGGACCTTTTTGAGGAGCTCAGGAATGCCTTTTCTAATCTTTTCTATCTCCTTGAATACCCAGAGGCGCATATTACCGTCAGATGACTGGATATTGAGCAGCACAGCTGGACCCATGGACATAAGATCCTCCTCTATCCTGCCTATTGTTACCTTTGCGTCTTTTTCTCTAAGGTAAAATGAATCCCCTAGTTTAACCGTCACGGCAGTCTCTTGCCCATCCCCTTTTTGGATGGTGATGTATGCCTGACCACCAGGAACAGATCCATAGCTTGCCTGATAAAACCTGATACCATTAAACGTTACTGGATGATTAACCAGTAAAGGCCCCTGGTAAATAGCCTTGTTATTTTTGAGGAAGCTTAGATTTGATCTATATTCCTTGGGCATTCCGTTCTCGTAGTAAGCAATAGAAAATCTATCGCACCTCACAGTAAAATCTAACTCCTTGATCCCCTTTTGCCTTCTCAGACTTACAACATTGGTAGATTCCCCCTCAGGTATATTCACAAAGGCATCAAAGCCGAACAGCGAGCCTATTATGGCACCAGCAATCACTATCAAGATACTTGCATGAATAATATATACGCCGAAATGCGAGTATGCGCCCTTTTCTCCATAGAAAGAGGTAGTACTGGCTGTCTCCCTTCTCCTGACCCTTTTGTATCTTCTTCGGAGAAGATTTTCCACCCTTTCAATAGCTTCATTGCGTTTTCTTTCAATTACCAGGACGTTATCAGGGGATAGATTTTCAAAGGGTTTACCCCTATCAAGGGAAGGAATTTTCCTGAAAAGCCTCCAGGAGGTGGGAAATCGATTCAGGGAACAGACTATCAGGTTCAAAGACAGGAGGCCCATGAGGATGACGAACCAGACGGAGTGGTACATATCAACTAGTTGAAGAGACTTGAAGGCCCTTATCAATCCGGGACTCAGATGGCGAAAAGATTCACCACCCTCATATTGCTGGGGGATAATTGTCCCCAGTACAGAGGCAAGGGCAATGATAATCAAAAGGCCGATAGTGAGCTTAAGGGAAGAAAAGAGGGACAGGACTGTCTTTTTCATTTTCAAGGGTACCTCAGGCTAACCCTATCTCGTTGTCGGTTAGATAGCAGGCTGGATCTTCTCCCCATATGCTGCCAGTTACTGCCTCAGCCCTGGCGCGAAAGTTACCACCACATATGTCAAGCCATCTGCACCTGGCGCATCTTCCCTGTACATATCTCTTTTTATCTTTCAGTTGTGCCATTAAAGGAGTGCTTAGGTCAGGCCATATGTGACTGAAGGGCCTTGAAAGAATAGTGCCGAAGGAATGCTGACGCCAGAATTGATCAGCATAAACCAGACCATCCCAGTTTACACATCCGATTCCCTGGCCTGAGCTATTTCCCCCGTTCATCCTGAGAAGTTCCAGGACTTCGGGTGCTCGGGGATTATTTTCCTTGAGCATCCTCAAATAGAGATAAGGGCCATCAGCATGATTATCTACCGTCAAGACCTCCTTTTTTACGCCCCTGTTGTACATATCTTTCGTTCTGTCGATGATAAGGTCTACCAGGTTCCTGGTTTCATCGTGGGAAAGGTCTTGATCGATTAAATCTGATCCCCTGCCAGAGTAAACAAGATGATAAAAACAGACCCTCTCGATTTCCATCTCCTCCACGAGACCAAAGATACCAGGCACCTGATCGGCATTTAGCTTGTTTATGGTGAATCTTAAGCCTACCTTGAGCTCTGCCTTCTTGCAACTTCTTATCCCATTAAGCGCCATTTGAAAGGAGCCCCTCACCCCCCTGAAGTAATCATTCGCCTTTTCCAGCCCATCAAGACTTATGCCAACATAGGAAACACCAGCGTCTTTGAATAACATGGCCTTTTTTTCATCAATAAGGGTGCCGTTAGTGGAGATAACTGCCCTCACGCCGCTATCCACAGCATGTCTGGCAAGCTCAGTCAAATCAGGCCTCAGTAAGGGTTCCCCTCCAGAGAAGAGAACGACCGGAACCCCGAAGGTGGCCAGATCATCGAGGAGATTGAGGCCTTGCTCTGTGGTTAATTCCCTATCATTACGAAGATGAACGGCCTTGGCATAACAGTGGATGCAGTTTAAATTACATGCCCTTGTACTGTTCCAGACAACTACCGGTTTTTTATCAGAGGCAAACTGAAGCAGGTGGGCAGGTAGGTCCTTTGAGTGCCTGCCATATCTGAGAGGATCAGATGCCTCCACTGTTCCGCAGTACAATTTGGATATGCCGATCATGTTTTCTTCCTAAGTGAGTGTCTTGCACGAATTTTACCCATATTCCATTCCGTTTGTGGGCCTGTCAAGAAGTTTATGTAAGTTTGTGTGATTCCTTCCCTGGCGCATTAATACACCATTTTGTTTGAAGGACTTCTTATTTTCGGGAGCTGAAGGCCCTCTTAGCTTTTGGTAATAGTAACGGCGGTGAAGTGTAAAATTCCGTGTTGATAAATTCACAAGGTCTTGCTAATCTGATCGGAATCGTTCATCAATGATGATGCAAAGAGGTCGGGACAATTTCTTCCATGCTATCAGCGGAAGGCCGAATATACAGTCTTTCGGGGATGTGCCTGAGGCAGACACCTATTTCAGTGGATGGGATATACATGATTAATAAAAAAGTCCTCACATTTTGGCTAATCAATTAAAAGGGAGGGAAAATGGCAATCAAGGTTATTATTACAAGGAAAGTGGCTGCAGAAAGGCAAAAGGATTTACTTCCGCTTTTGATGGAGCTCCGGACAAAGGCCATGAACCAAAAAGGATACATCTCCGGTGAAACATTAAAGGGGATAACCGATCCAGACGAATTTCTGGTAATAAGCACCTGGAAAAGCTTTGAGGACTGGAAGGAATGGGAGGATAACCCTGAACGAGAAAAGATCCAGGCGGAAGTTGATAGGATACTAGGAGAAAAGACGATGGTCAAGGCCTATCTTTATGGATAGGTTAGACCTCTTATAAGAAATTCTGTAAAAAACAGGCACGTAGATCATACCATCAGCCTTCATAGGTCATAATGTGCAGACTGTGGAGGCTGCCGGTCTAAGAGAGATTTTTAAAAGTTTTTCCCCACATTGAGGAAAAAGGTAATATCAGCCCCAGCATTCCCAGAGTTTTTGAAGTCTTCTCTTGTCCCTCCTTGAATAAATACCCCACCTTTAGTGAGATAATGTATGCCTAACAAGGCGTCATATATCCTTCTGTCCAGCATTTGAAGGCCTGTATTTTCAAATGGCCTGGATATACAATTGACCTGTCCTACGAGAGAGAGTCGTGAACTAACCCTATACTCTGCCCCTAGCATGATCTCATAGAACTCTCTCAGTGGCACATTTTCTTGGTCAAAGGCATCCCCTGGGAAGATAATGTCGGCGTTTAGATACGCAGTTAACCTTTTAATATCTTTTTGGAGCAGTAGGCCAAAACCATAATCCACCTTGCCACTTCCCAATGCCCTATCCTCATCTCCGGTCGGAACCTTAACCCCGAGCCGTGTGCTCAGACAGGGCAATATTTTTCCCTCATCCCATATCTTTCCCTTCGCCCTTAAGACTAAATCACCTATCCCTGAACAGCTTTTTCCCTTACCCGAGATGAACGCCCTGTTGTTCCTTTTGACATAGTACTCATAGTTGTCTTCCACTTGGTCTTCCCTGACCGGTCTCTGAGCGTTGAAAGTCTCTTCGAACTCCAAAATGGAGTGATCCATAATACCAGAGTAACTGTAAACAAAGGGGAGAGACATGCCCATTTCGAAATCCGTCAAAATACCGTACTTTAAATTCAGGGATGCCCTAATCATCTCCATATCTACCACGCCTTCATAGTCTCCCCCTTTTTCGGAAACAAGGGTATTTGTAATAGTAGTATTAAGAGTTAAGGAGCCTCGACCTTTTGGCAGGCATTCGGCCTTGTCAGGGGCCGCCTGGAGAAAAAGCAGTTGAATCGGGGCCTGGTTTACAATAGAGATAGGTCCTGATTTTCCCTTACAACTGACCTCCAGATTAGAAGGGCAGGCATTTTCTGCATAAAGAAAGACAAACAGTCCAATAAGAAACGCCATCCATTGGGAGAAACTTAAATCAAGCTGTGCCTTTTCAAGTAATATTTCTAGAGAAATCCTGACTTTTTGAATCAAAACGCTATTTTTTCCTCTGGGTTTATTTCAATTATCTCGATACCAGCACTGAGAAGCAGGGCTGCTGTTACACCAAGACTATATCCAGTATCTGTTTCACAATACGGGGTATTCAGGCGGCAGGAGGGGCTTCTATCTGTTATAATGGCCTTTCTTGCATCCGTTATCCTTGCCGGTTTCATGGTCTTCCGAGCCCGTTTAATAAAGGCAAGTGTTACATCCTCTCCGGGAGAATTTATTGCCTGGGCGCGTCCAACAAGGACGCCCTTGCCATCACCTTTCACAATGTTTGATGCTGCCTGCAGAGTGGCAGGCTATCTAACTCTTCAGGGCAGATGGGTATGAACTCCATCTCCTGAATCTTTTTAACCATCTCTTCAACCAGGCTGTGGCTACTGTCGTACCTGCACCCAATCCCAAGAAAGGCAACTATTTATTAAGGCAGGCAAAGATCATAACCTCAATCGATAAATTTCAATGCAGCTCCCGAATCCCTTTCCTCTATCCATCCTATGTGAAATGCCCTTTCACTCGTTGCCTCAATCTGATGCATAACATCCTGGACATCCTTTTCAGCGACGATAATGATCAGACCAATACCATTGTTGAAGGTCCTCATCATCTCCTCTTCGGTAATATTTCCAGCCTTCTTGATAAAGTCAAAGATAGGGTGGGGCGTCCACGATGATCTCCTGATTACTGTCTGGCAGTCCTTGGGCAGGATCCTGGGGAGGTTCTCTGTTATTCCACCACCAGTTATGTGGGAGATGCCGAATATATGAAAATTCTTCATGAGGTAGCCTATGACCTTGGCATAGATCTTGGTTGGCTCGAGTAATTCTTCCCCAAGTGTTCGGCCAAATTCATCAACATAATCCTTTACAGACATCTTGAGCCAATCAAAGAATATCCTTCTGACAAGAGAATAGCCATTACTGTGAAGGCCACTGGAGCCTATTCCGATCAACTGGTGTCCGATAGCTATCTCACTACCGTCAGTGATCTGATCAGCGTCTACTAATCCCACAGCGAACCCGGCAAGATCATATTCGTTTGGGGCATAGAATCCAGGCATTTCAGCCGTCTCCCCCCCGATTAGGGCACAACTAGCCTCCTGGCAGCCTCTGCTGATACCCTTTACGATCTCTACTGCTGTGTCACAATTCAGTTTGCCCATTGAGAGATAATCGAGAAAGAAGAGTGGTGTTGCACCCTGTACGAGGATATCATTTACACACATGGCCACCAGATCTATTCCTACAGTATCATGTTTGTCAAGCATAAAGGCTATTTTGAGCTTTGTGCCTACGCCATCGGTGGAGGAGACAAGAACAGGTTTTTTGATATCCCCTAAGTTAACGGAATAGAGACCGGCATAGCCACCTATGTCGCTGATAACATTTGATCTGAATGTCTTGCTTACAATAGGCCTTATGATCTCTACAAATCTCTTACCTGCATCTATATCTACGCCTGCCTCTGCGTATCTATCCTTCATCTTCTGATCCGCCATAGTTTTTAACCTCGAGGATTATATAAAGGCCTAACAGGGCTAAAAAGCTTAGGTGCTTATCCCTCTGCTACCCAATTTTTTGATGAAATTCAACTATTATCTTCCATTTTCCCTTATAAAATCCGGGGATCTGGGATTATCTTCAACCAAACAGATGATGCAAGCATTCGGCTATTCCGCAACAGGGAGGGCAGGAAAGAAAATTTTGACTATGCCGTGCCTTGTGTAGTATGAAAATATGGTCTTGGAGGGAGCAGAGAGGATGCATAGATTCCCAAGGATTGACCGATTGCCGCCTTATGTCTTTGCCACTGTTGACCAGTGGAAGATGGATGCAAGACGAAAGGGTGAAGATATCATTGATTTGGGGATGGGCAATCCAGATCTGCCCACGCCTAAACATATTATAGACAAGATGGTAGAGGCAGTGCAGAAAGGGAAAAATCATAGATATTCTGCCTCAAGGGGGATTACCAAGCTTCGGCAGGCCATCTCTGATCGTTACAACCATGCTTTTGGGGTTGAAATAGATCCCGAGGAGGAGGCTATTGTTACTATTGGGGTCAAGGAGGGGATATCCCATTTAGTTTTAGCCACCATATGCCCCGGTGATGTAGTATTTGCCCCTAACCCTACCTATCCTATTCATCCATATTCCGTAATTATTGCCGGAGGTGACCTCAGGGGGATCCCTATTGGGCCTGATAGAGATTTCTTTGAGGATCTCTTAACGGCGACGAAGCAAACGTGGCCACGACCAAAGATGTTGATAATCTCCTATCCCCATAACCCGACTACGAATGTTGCGGATATAGACTTTTTTAAGAAGATCGTGGAGTTCTGCACGGATCATGAGATAATGGTCCTTCATGACTTTGCCTATGCAGATCTTGTTTTTGATGGTTATAGGCCTCCAAGTTTTCTTCAGGTACCCGGGGCAAAAGAGATAGGCGTGGAATTCTTTTCTCTTTCCAAGAGCTATTCCATGCCTGGCTGGCGGGTAGGTTTTTGCGTTGGTAACAGGGAAATAGTAATGGCCTTGAGGCGAATAAAAAGCTATCTGGACTATGGTATCTTCCAACCGATACAGATTGCCTCTATCATCGCTTTAAAGGGGCCCAATGATTGTGTGAGGGGGATAGCAGAGGTTTATAGGGAGAGGCGGGATACCCTGATCACTGGCCTGGGGAAGATTGGGTGGAAAATAGAGAAACCGAAGGGTACCATGTTTGTATGGGCGAAGATACCGGACAGGTATGGAGAGATGGGTTCCCTGGAGTTTTCAAGATTGCTCATAAAGGAGGCCAAGGTGGCAGTTTCTCCAGGCATAGGTTTTGGGCAATATGGTGAGGGATATATCAGGTTTGCCCTGGTTGAGAACAAGCACAGGATTAACCAGGCCGTAAGAGGGATTAAGAAGATCCTATAGTGGAGTAAATTGATGCCCCAGATAAAGGTTGGCTTGATTGGCTTCGGAACAGTAGGGGCAGGTATGGTGGAGGTCCTGATCAATAACCGGAGATTGATAGCCGATAGGATTGGTGCGGAGATTGCGGTAAAGAAGATTGCGGATTTGGATATTGCATCAGACAGGGGGGTAAGGATTGATCCCATAGTTCTTACCACTGATGCAATGGAGATAATCAATGATCCGGAGATAGATGTTGTTGTGGAACTGATGGGTGGCTGCGATCAGGCTATGGAGTATATCTTAATGGCTATGGAGAGGGGGAAACATGTGGTTACTGCCAATAAGGCCCTGATTGCCAAACATGGCAGGTTATTGTTTGATACAGCCGAAAGATACGGCGTTGATATTGCTTTTGAGGCAAGTGTGGCTGGAGGTATTCCCATTATTAGGGCCTTGAGAGAAGGTCTGGCTGGAAACCAGATCAAGGCAGTCCTGGCTATCTTGAATGGAACATCGAATTATATCCTCACCAGGATGACAGAGGAAGGACTTTCCTTTAACGAGGCACTCTCGATTGCAAAGAGGTCTGGCTATGCAGAGGTAGATCCCACCCTGGATATTGATGGAAGTGATGCCGCCCATAAACTGACCATTGTTGTCTCTCTGGCCTTTGGACTGCCTTGTAAATATGAGGATATTTACAAGGAAGGGATTGATACAGTCTGTCCTGAGGATATCAGGTTTGCCGGTGAGTTTGGCTATTGCCTAAAATTGCTGGCCATTGCAAGACAGGTAGATGGCCATATCGAAGCCAGGGTGCATCCTGCCTTTGTTCCCTTGGATCATATCCTGGCAAATGTCAATGAGGCATATAATGCCGTTTATGTTGAAGGTGATTTTGTAGGGCCTACTCTATTTTATGGCCTTGGTGCTGGCAGGAGGCCTACGGGGAGTGCTGTTGTCTCTGATTTGATGGATATAGCCAGAAATCAGATCAAGGGTATTACAGGAAGGGTTCCACCTCTGTCCTTTGTGCGCCCCCCTGCCAGAGAACTATCCCTTAAACCTATAGATCAGCTAATTACTGGTTATTATTTTAGATTTTCTGCACTGGATAGGCCTGGGGTGCTCTCTAAGATATCCGGATTTCTGGGTGCTAACAATATAAGTATTGCCTCTGTTATTCAGAAAGGCAGAGCGGGCCATGGCTCTGTCCCTGTAGTAATGCTGACCCATGAGGCAATGGAAAGGGATGTAAGGAAATCCCTGGAGCTCTTAGATAAGCTGGATGTAGTAACTGAAAGGACAGTCCTTTTCAGGGTAGAGAAAAAGACGGGCAATTGATGTATATAGTATGTCCGGATCTCGAAGGGATTCTGGTCCCAGAAATCTGGATCAGTGTGGCAGAAAAGACCGGTATAGAGGAGCTTTTGCTGACTACCAGAGATGTCCCTGATTACGATCAGTTGATGAAGAGGAGGCTGGAGATCCTAAAAAGGGCCAAGCTCAGGATCAGGGATATCCAAAGGATAATCCAATCGATGGATCCCCTAGATGGGGCCATGGCGTTTCTTGACTGGCTTAGAGATAGGTTTCAGCTCATTGTCGTCTCTGATACATTTGTAGAGTTTGCCGATCCCATCTTAAGGAAGCTAAATAGGCCCACCCTATTCTGCAATTCCCTTGTCATCGATCCTGATGGCACCATAGTCGATTATCAACTTCGACAAAGGGATGGTAAGAGGTGTGTGGTAAAGGCACTGAAGGGCTTAGGTTTTAAGGTAATTGCAATAGGAGATAGTTATAATGATACTACTATGCTCAGTGAGGCGAATGAGGGGACCCTTTTTAGGCCACCTGAGAACATAAAAAGAGAGTTCCCCCAATTCACTGTTATTGGAACCTATGAGGAGTTAAAGGCTGAACTGGCACGGTATTTAGAACAAGGGCGGTGAATGAGAAAGAGAAGGAATGTCACATATTACAGGGTTATTTATGGTGATTGTGACTCAATGGCCATAACCTATTATGCAAATTATCTCAGACTTTTCGAGATAGGAAGGACAGAGCTATTAAGGGAGCTGGGCATGACCTACAGGGAGGTTGAGGATAATGGGCTTTTTTTACCGGCAACAGAGGCCTATCTAAAATACATTAAACCTGCCCTGTATGACGATTTATTGAGAATTGAGACCATGATTGGTTTTGTTCGAAGGGCGAGTAGCAGGTTTGATTATACCATTTATAGGGAAGAGAACATAATTGTACAGGGCTATACAATCCATGCCTGTCTTGATAAGGCTAACCGGATAGTGAGGTTTCCTGATTTTCTGCTTAATGTCTTGAAGGTAGAGGGGGAATGAACATAGTCTTTTTCGGCCCCAACGGAAGCGGGAAGGGGACACAGGGAGCAATCATAAAAGACAGATATAAGATACCCCATATCGAAACAGGTGTTATATTTAGGGGGAATATATCAATGGGGACGGAATTAGGGGAAAAGGCCAGGACTTATATAGATAGGGGAGAGTTGGTTCCCGATGAGGTAACCATACCGTTAGTTCTCGATAGGCTTAGAGAGGCAGACTGTAGAAATGGCTGGCTCCTGGACGGTTTTCCGCGAAACATAAGCCAGGCTATTAGGTTGGATGTGGCATTGAGGCAGGAGGGTCTCGACTTAGATGCCCTTATTGAGATTGTCCTGGGGCGTGAGGCAGCTAAAAAGAGGATAATGGGCCGCAGGATCTGTGTAAATGATAACAATCATCCGAACAATATCAATATAGAGGCAATCAGACCGGATGACGATAGATGCAGGATATGCGGTGCAGAATTGCGGACAAGAGATGATGACCAGGACGAGGCGGCCATTGATCAGAGACATGATATCTATTACAATAAAGAAGACGGCACCCTTGCCGCAATCCAATATTTCAAAGACCTATCCCATAAGAGAGGTACCCCAGCTATTTTGGAACTGGATGGGGGAAACAGGGTCGAAGAGGTAACAAGGGAGTTGATTGGGAAATTAGGCAATTTAGGTTTAAAGTGAACTAAAGTGACTAAAGTGAGCTAAAGTTATGGATTCAATTGCTAATAATTTGAGTAAACTTTAGGCACTTTAGGCACTTATAATTTTAGACACTTAGATAAAGGAGTCATTGTGGATTATTCAATCAGTCCAGATGGAGAAAGATTTGCCCTTCCTCAAAAGGATGATTACAAGAAGGAATACGAGAGACTATCTATCATTACGAAAGCTGAGAGGGAAAAGGGAAGGGAGATAGTCGTTGTTATGGGTATCGGCTTTGTTGGGGCGGTTATGGCAGCAGTTGCTGCGGATAGTGTAGATAAGAAAACAGGAAAGCCCAATAAATTTGTGATCGGCATGCAGAGACCAAGTACCCGGAGCTTCTGGAAGATTCCCTTGCTAAACAGGGGTATTTCCCCTGTAAGTGCAGAAGACCCTGCGGTTGAACGACTGATTGACCGCGGTGTCAGAAAGAAGAAGACCTTGACAGCTACTTATACCTATGATGCCTTAAAATTTGCAGATGTCCTGATCCTCGATGTCCAGTGCGACTTTGTAAAAGAGGGTCTTGGGGATCTACAAAGTGGCTATGTTGAAATGGACGGCATTGAAGAGAGCTTCAAGATTATCGCTAAGTTCATTGAACCCGACTGTCTTGTGCTGATTGAGACAACGGTCCCTCCAGGGACAACTGAATATATCGCCTATCCCATTATTAAGACCGCATTTAAAAAGAGGGGAATTGAAACTGAACCCCTTTTGGCCCACTCCTTTGAAAGGGTAATGCCGGGGCGAGATTATGTAAGGTCTATTACGAATTTCTGGCGGGTATGTAGTGGTATAAACAAGGAAAGTGAGAAAAGGGTGAACAGGTTCTTGGGCGAGATTATAGATGTTGAGAACTATCCATTAACTGTTCTTGAAAGACCTATAGAGAGTGAGACGTGTAAGATCGTAGAAAATAGCTATAGGGCTGCAATACTTGCCTTTTTAGATGAATGGAGCCTCTTTGCCGAGACTAACGGGGTTGACCTTATTAAGGTTATCGATGCCATCAAGATCAGGCCCACTCACAGCAACATAATATTCCCTGGACCGGGGATTGGCGGTTATTGTCTACCAAAAGATGGTGGCTTAGGGCTATGGGCATACAAACACCTACTCGGCTTTGAAAAGGAGATATTCAGGATTACCCCTGAGGCCATAAATATCAATGATACCAGGGCGCTGCATGCTGCCCAGCTGGTCAGAGATGCCCTGCGTAATATGGGGAGAATTGTGGCGGCCTCCCAGATAACAATCCTTGGGGCATCCTACCGGGAGGATGTAGGGGATACCAGGTACAGTGGTTCGGAGTTGATCGTCAGGAAGCTAACAGAGATGGGGGCAGAAATCAAGGTCCATGATCCATATGTCAAGCACTGGTGGGAATTTGAGAATCAGGACTCTTATCCAGCAGTAGGGGAGAGCCGCTCCCGATTTTTTAGAAATCAGGAAAATCTTAAGGAATTAAGGATGTGCCGGACAATGGCCGAGGCCTTTAAAGACTCTGATGCAGTAGTCCTGGCTGTCAGGCACAAGGAATATCTAAAAATCAAGCCAGATGATATTGTTGGGATGGCAGGGGGCCCCTTAGCAGTGGTGGACTGTTTTGGTATTCTCGATGATAGAAGAATAGAAAGGCTCTTTGAATTAGGTTGCGAGGTCAAGGGATTAGGTAGAGGACATATCCAGAGGATAAAGGAGAGGGTCAGGAAGGCATAGCGTTTATGGGTTACGGTGGAGCCTGTCCCGACTATACTATCGGGGATGCCTTTCCTGTTAAATCCCCCATAGGGGGTCCGCCAGAGACGGAATTTAACAGGGCCCGTTTCGTTCGGAGGTTACGTCATTCGTCTCTTTATTTTCACGTGACCTTAACCGTTAACCGATACGGGCTTCGTCACCCTAACTATCACAGAAATACTAAAGAAATAGTAGAAGATCACCGGTTAACGCTTACGACTACCTTTGTGCCTATCCTACAGTCCTTGCCAAGATAGTTTGTTGCCCTACCCATATTAATGGCTATCTCCAGTAGATTAGAGCTACCTATTAAGGCCAGAGGCTCATCCTCCGGCACATCACTATAGGTAGTGCTAAT
>CP070704.1:82033-108695 GCA_020349945.1 Deltaproteobacteria bacterium | reverse complement strand
GTATTATTTTAGACTTATAGATCGGTCTTTTCCCGAGACCGTAATGCCGTGTTTTCTCAGCTTTCCATACAGGGTGCTGCGGGTAATGCCCAGTGTCTTTGCAGCCTGGTATTTGTTGCCCTTGGTCTGCTGGAGCACCTGGAGGATAAGGTTTCTCTCGGTGTCCTTAAGGGAGGTGGTATCTGCCTCGGCACGGGGAAAGGTGTTCTTGATGTTCTGGGGGAGATCACCTGCCTCGATCACCTCACCTTTGGCCAGGATCACCGCATGCTCTATGACGTTCTGGAGCTCCCTGACATTACCCGGCCAGTCATAGTCAAGGAAGATCTGCATGACCTCCTCGGAGAAACCCCTCACCGCCTTGCTGTTGGCAGTGGCATGGAGTTCAAGGAAGTGTTTGGCAAGCAGGGGGATATCGTCCCTTTTTTCCCGTAAGGGGGGAACGGTTATGGGGATGACATTGAGCCGGTAGTAGAGATCCTCCCTGAACCTGCCCTCCATGATCTGCTGGGAAAGGGTACGGTTGGTGGCAGCAATTACCCTCACATCTACCTGAAGGGTCTCCTCCCCTCCCACCCGCTCAAAGCTCTTCTCCTGCAAGACCCTGAGTAGCAGGAGCTGGGTGGTAGGGGGAATCTCCCCGATCTCATCCAGGAAGATGCTCCCACCGTCTGCCAGCTCAAACCTGCCCTTCTTCCTCTTAATAGCCCCGGTAAAGGCACCCTTCTCATGGCCAAAGAGCTCGCTCTCAAGCAGGGTCTCGGCATAGGCAGAGCAGTTTGCCACCACAAAGGGCCTGTCCTTGCGGGGGCTTACCAGGTGAATGGCCCGGGCAATGAGCTCCTTTCCCGTGCCACTCTCTCCCTGGATGAGGACCGTGGAGTCGCTCTGTGAGATACCCTCTATCAGCTCATAGATGGCCTGCATCTTGTGGTTCTTGCCCACGATATTTCCCAGGCCATATTTATCCTCAAGGGCCTTTCTGAGGGAGCGTGTCTTCTCTTTCTCTGCCTTGAGTTTTTCGTATAAGGATTTTATGTCATTGAGGCTTTTTTGAAGTCTGCTGGTTTTGTCTTCGAGTTCATAATTCCGGTATAAAAGGGTAAAGTGAGCCTCGACAAGCCCCTTGAACTCTAAGAGCAGAGTCTCATAGCTTTGTCCATACTGGTTTTCCTTTGTGTCAGATACACAGATGGTACCAAAGACTTCACCAGTGGGCCAAACAAGCGGAAATCCGAGATAGGAAATCATCCCGTATTCAAGGTCAGGATTTGAGTCCCACTCCTTGTCTTTCAGTGCATTAGGTACCAGAAGTTTTTTCTTTGTTTTTATCACCTTTTCACAATAAACACCTGCTAATCTGTACCTGTCTCCTGGTTTGAAAGGGTTATCACTCGACTCACTGGAGCAGAAGACATCGATGTGCGGCGATTCGACCTTCATAATCAAGGCGGCGGGCACATCAAGGATGTCAGCCATAATGTTTACAATACTCTGAAATTTATCCATAACCCTGTCAGGTATGGTGATATTCTCGGTTTTGATCGGTAATTCCATAGCAATCTCCAACTATCAATGAGCGGAAAACTTATCGTTTCGCATCTCAAGGCCCTGCTCTCCCCTTTTTCCTTTCGGCAGCGATCTCCCTGATTAGCTTTTTCAGTGAATATAATCCGGGCTCATCGAGTTCCTCGAGGAGTTCCCCAAGGGATCTTAGGGCAGGGGAAATAAAGGCAAGAAATCTATTCTTTCCCTGGATCTTACTCAGGTATGAGAACGCACCCAGTATCTGGAGGTTTCTCTGGATAGCAAGGTAAGGGTAATACCTGGTAAATGAACCAGATATACCCGGAAGTCGCTCCTCAATGAGCTTTACATAATGATCATATAAGACCATTACCTCATCTTTTTTCAGTCCCACGTAGGGATCTATCAACAGCGAGGCAAGATCGTACTGCAATGGTCCTAAGCGCCCTCCCTGCCAATCTAAAACCCCTATTCTGCCCCGTTTGATGATAAGGTTCCTCGACTGAAAATCCCTGTGCAGGAAAAAATCGCTATCCGCAAAAGATGCATGGTAAGCAAGGTGTTCAAATGCGCATCTTAGATCAGACGGATCCTGATTTAGCCCAAGGAGCCCTTTCAGAAAATAGGTAAGAAAATAATCTGACTCGAGTCTTTCCATAACTGCTCTATCATACCTGCTAGTTTGATAACACCACTCAGGATCAAACTCTTCTCTACCCTCAAACTGGATCTTCATCAGGAGTTCAATAACCTTTTTGTATATACTTATGCGATTCTTTGAGCTGATTGCAAGCTCCTGAAGATTCCTCTGCCCCAGATCTTCCATGATAAACCAGCCATGGTCAAGGTCATACCTGTAAATACAGGCAACAGGGACGCCTTTACTGTAGAGATGTTCACCTATTCTCAGATAGGAGATATTCTCTTTTTCTGCATTCCTTTGTGTAGGTGGATTAGCCATAAGTATAAATGAGCCTTTTTTACTGTTCAGGCGATAAAAGGTCCTCTTTGAACCATCGCTGGGCAGTCTTTTCCAGCTAAATTCTCTATTATCCCTGTAGGTATCATCTATGTACGATTTGGCAAATTCCCTTAGATTCATTATGCACAACACAGAAGGTTAGTAGTTGCTGCCTCTCGCTCAGGCGAGGCGGAGAGGGTTTACGCTCCCCTACCCTATTGCCACACCCTCAACAAGGTCTTTTTCCAAAACAACGCCAGATGCAACTACACTGTCGACTACCCTAATCCCCTCCGTAACAGTGACATTGTTCCAGAGAACCGATCTTTTCACAAGGGCAGCCCTTTTAATCGAGCTCCTTTTTCCAATGACTGTCCAATCCTCCAGGGTTGCATCAGGATCTATGCAGCATTCGTTCGCTATAGCTATCTTCTCAGCAGGCAAAAAATCAAAATTAGACCTCAAATAATCGGGTACAGTTCCTATGTCAATCCACCTATGACCCTTTGCCACGTATCCCCTGATAGGCTTTCTTAAATCTATGAGCCTCCGATAACACGCTTTAATACTGTATCTCTTATTGTCAGGGATAAAATCAAGTACCTCAGGACTTATTACTTGAACACCGGTAAAGGCTAATGCCCCATGTAGATTTGTACCAGGACCAATAGAGACAATATTCATCTCATTGTCCACCCTCACCATGTTGTATATGGGAAAGTCATGAAGGACCATAGTGATCAGGTTATTTCTCTTCACGTGAAATTCATAAACCCTTCCTAAGTCTATGTCAGTCAAGATGTCTCCATTTATAACGGGAAACGGTTCTTTGTCCCAAAAATCCTGGGTATTCTTAATTCCGCCCCCTGTTCCTAAGATCTCCTTTTCAATCCTGATCTCCATCTTTATGGCAGAGGGATTACCCTGTTTAGTGTAATCGAGTATCTTTTGGTAATGATGATGGGCATTAACTATTACCTCCCGGACGCCATGGATCTTAAGGAATTCTATAATCCTCTCTATTATTGGCCTATTTACAACGGGCATCAAGACCTTAGGGTGTACATTGGTCAAAGGTCTTAATCTCCTTCCCTCACCAGCGGCCAAGATCATTGCCTTCATAGTTCTGCCTTTTTGATTGCAATTATCCTTTAGTAATTATACATGAATAATAACGAAACTCAACACACTCCCGGTGATGATTCCTACACTTGAACTTTCAGAGATCACCCAAAACATTGGCCGGTTATTCATAGGGGGTATACCCGGTACAGAATTGGATGATAATACCACCAAACTCATAAAGAATTACCATCTGGGCGGCATTATATTATTTAGCAGAAACATAAGAGATCCACTCCAGTTAGCTCGTCTGTGTAAGGATCTCCAGATGGTATCAATGGAATATAGGGGTTTCCCCCTTTTTTTGGCAATTGATCAGGAGGGAGGCCGGGTAGCCAGATTGAAAGAACCCTTTAGTCAGTTCCCTGGGAATGCTGCTATAGGGGAGAACCCCAATCCTGAACAGAGCGCCCTTCATTTTGCCAGCACCACGGCCAGGGAAATGTCTCTTGTTGGACTTAATATGAATATGGCACCTGTTCTGGATGTAGCCCAACCGAATATGGACTCTCACTTGGTGGGTCGGTCCTTCTCCCACGAACCTTTACTGGTAACCAGATTGGGGGAAATAGTTATCGATACCATGCAGCAAGGCGGTATAATGGCTGTTGCCAAACACTTTCCTGGCTTAGGAAAGTCTGATCTCGATCCACACCTTCACCTTCCCTATATTAATGCCACTTGTGAAGAGATGGAATCAATCCATCTGCCTCCGTTTGCCGGGGCCATAGAGGCTAATGTGTCGGGTATAATGAGTTCTCATGCGGTTTATCCTGCCCTGGAACCCGGTATACCAGCAACCCTCTCAAGGAAAATCATGACCGATCTGTTGAGGGAAAAAATGTGTTTTGATGGTCTGACTATCTCAGATGATCTGGAGATGGGAGCGATAGCTGAGGGAAGGGGACTGCCGGAAGGGGCAGCAGATGCCTTTGAGGCAGGTGTTGATCTTTTGCTTATCTGTAAAAGCCAGTCTCATCTCGTTAATAGCATAGAGCTCATAAGAGATAGGTTGCTAAGGGGAGATATCTCTTTTGAAAGACTGGAGAGATCCTTAGAGAGGGTTACCAACTACATAAGCCGCTTCCTTTATCCTCCCAAAAAGATATCTTTGAAAGCAGTACGGGAATATTTTACAGGCAAACAGGCCTAAACGTTTATCAAATCGTTCTTCTCACACTCCTTTGCAGCAGCAGGATCGTGCTGCCCGTCTTTAGCTCTGCATCATTCACTTCCAGCCTTTTGGGTGATCTGCACAATGAAGGGATCATATCCCATCCATTCAGCAGCTGTTAAGAGGGTCATCTTATGCTTCCTTCCCATGGTGTAGGCAGCAGTGAGCCGTTCCTTATAGCGCACGTCCCTGAGAAGATGATGGTCATAAATGATTACGTCCGTAGTGGCCCCCCTTAGAATAGCGCAGACATTATCAATCGCTCTTTGTAAATTAATCCGGTTCACCATATACCCGAATAGATAAGTGGGTGGTCCATCCAAGATCAGTATGTTGGGGTTCTCTGTGATAATCCATTGAGCATAATCCTCAATACCCGGTCCCTGCAGGTCAGAGGTGTAAATCACTTTCGTCCCTTCATGTTCCACAGTTAAGCCAACCACCCAGCCAACACGATCAAACTCAATGCCATGAAACATGGGCTCAGTAAACCGTACAAAGGTTGATCCCTTGCTATATAACCGCCCATCACAGATTTGAACGTCTATTTCTTCCAGCTTGGCCTCAGAAACCCATTCCTCCATCTGCCAGGTCAAGGCCATTTTCTTGAACCAGGCGCGGCCTTTATTAAGGAGCTGATTCTTCCTTTGCTGATAATCGCCGTAATCCTTAGCCATCGCCAAGGGTAAATATTCACAGGGATCATCAAATTTTATCTGATTGAGAGGTTGTGTGTAGATTTCTTTAAGATTTCCGGCTCCAGAGATCCCGTATAACTGGCCTACAAACACCCTTGCCCGTTCCCATTGAGAGCGATTGATCCACTGATTAGGATCTTTAATCCATATCTTTTTCCCTTTATAGATTTCCTCAGCCTTCAAGGGAGAGATATGGTGATCGTAATGGTAGTGGGAGATGAAAACCCTATCGGCCTGGCGTGAAAATCTGATTATCGTTTCCAAGGCTGTTTGGCGTAGCTCTTCTTTTTCTGCATCAGGAAGAGGATAGCTTGGTTGCAAGGCCGCAGCCCCCGGATCAACCACCAGATTTAGGTCAGGCGTCTTAATCAGCACACAACTTGATTTCGCACCATAAGAATCGAACCAGACCAAATATACCTTTACTTCCCCAATGACAATGGGGTGCCTTCTTATCTCCTCAAAGGTGACTGGGGTGAACATAAGTGAATAATGGTTTACAGTACCGCGCCGTATTTTGTTATTACAATCAGAAACAACTATTTGGTAACCATCTTTCCTGAGAACTGCAAGGCATTTGTGACGTGATTATTTCAGTCTCTATCATTATCATTGGCCGTCGTCGTTAAGCCTTTCAGTAAAAGGATCGCATCCGGCCTCCATATCTTGCGATGCCTTTTCCATTGACACACAGGCACTTTTCCCCTAAACTATTTTATCCAAAAGCGAATTATTTCACCTTATTACCACTCATGACAATACAAGCTACCAATTCCTCAGATCAAAATCCCCTGCCCAGCCACATCATCGATTTCGTCGCCGTCTTTATGCGCGCCCTGAATACCGCCCGGCTTTACGCGAGAGGCCATGACATCTTCAAAAAACACATTCAACAGCTCTATACCAAGCTCGGTGAAGCTATGGCCGATCGCGATTTCCTTTTTCTCGGGTGCGCCAGCGATACCCTGTTTCTAGAAGGTACCTTCTATCAAGCCAGGGATGTCCACCTCCAGAAGTTCCTGAAATTCTTCCACGCCCTGAGAATCTCCTACATACTCCTTGACAAAGAGATCACCCCCGAGGAGCTTGAATCCTTCATCGGACTTCTGGCCGGAGCCCAGCAGGGACAAGGCGATGAGGTTTGTTCAGCCTTGCCCCGCGAAAATATCAAGCATGTGAGGCTTGGTCCCCTTGACTACACTATCTTCTCCACTGCTCAAAAAATAGCGGCCCAGATCACCCAAACCACCGAGGATGAAGCAATTTGGCGGCAGCTCATTCTCCAGCCTCCAGAAGCCCGAGCCTTCAATCTGGGCCCCGAGCAAGCAAAACGACTAACGCGCCTCTGCGAAGATGCCCAGGGGCTAAAGAAGCTGCTCTTGCAGATGGATGCCGATATGGCGGAAAGACAGCAGGGAGCCAATATCGCCCATCGAGGCGCCCTCTTAGGCAACTTCATCCAGAACCTGGCTGACATACTGTCGGGCATTGCACCGATAAAAAGGAAACTGTTCGCCCAGCAAGTAGGGGGCATACTCGATTCTCTAGAGCTGCCTCTAAAAATACACATTCTCGGCTCAGTTACGCCCGATGCTATCAGGGAAAAGGACAGTGACGTTTTCCATGAAATCTTTCAGGCGATGCCTGATAACCAACTCGTCTACCTGCTCGGCGATGCCCTCAAAGAGGCTGGTGCAAATTCGCCCTGTTTCAGAAATCTTCTCAACCAGGCCCTGACCAAGTACAAGAAGCCCTGTCCGCTCTTGAACTTGATCCGCCAGGAAATACGTCGGGCGATTCAGGCAGGAAAGTCTGCTACTCTGAGTCACTGGCAACAACTGGAACAGCTCCTTATCAGGCAGGAGGAGATGGAAGATTTTAATAAACAATACCGCAAGGAGATCGAGGCCCTTGCCACCTCCTCGGAAATGAAGGTTCCCATGGTGGAAGAAGAGGAAATGGCTCGCCTGCTCAAGACCCTTGCCCCTGAGTCCTTAAGGCTGGCCAAGGCCCAGCTGATCATTAATCTTATCAGCGGGCCCCATGCCACCCGGCCAGAAACCTATGTTCCTCCTCTGCTCAAAGGCATCGGGGAAATTCTGAGCCATTTCTTGAGCCAGGGGGATTTTCTCACCGCTGGCAACCTGCTACGTGAGCTCTTCCTTGTCCTGAGCGATTATCCTGAAGAAGCGAGCCTTAGGAAGGCCATGAATTCCCTGCTAGATGCCGAGGAGATTCGGCCACTGCTCCTGGATCTTTTGAAGCGATGTCGCACCTATGAACCTCAGGAAACGGCAACCATTGATGCGATCTGTCAGCTCTGTCCGGTAAAAGCCGGGGGTTTCCTCTTGGATGTTTTGGTAGAGCTTAAGGATAATGACAGCCCCCGTGGCCGCTGGCTTACGACAACACTGGTAGGTCTGGGTCCAAGCCTGAGAGGGATACTGAGCCGCAGCCTGCTGGGCGCCCCAGACCATGCCCTGCCCCGGCTTCTTAGCCTGGCCACCATATCGACAGATAAGAATCTTGCCACTGCCGTGGGACAGCTCCTCGAGCATTCGAACCATGAGATCCGCATAAAGGCGGCCAGCACCCTAGGAGCCCTGAAGGCAGAGGGACCGGTACCCCGCTTGGCAGAGATTGTTTTGCAAAAATCCTGGCTGAGGACTAAAAAGATGAAGTCCCTACAAGTGGCTGCAGCACAAGCCTTGGCTGAGATTGGAACAGATAAGGCCCGAGATGTGCTGCAACAGGTAATCAGCCAGGGACCAGGAGACCTCCAGGCCCTGTGTCAGGAACTGTTGTAAGCTTGCAGGAGACAGACATGTCAGCTCAGAGAAAAAATGAAAAGCTCCATGCGTTCTACCGCGACCTCTGTGTGAGCTTTGTTGCCAGCCTCCGTGCCCTATCCCTCTATCCTGAGGACCACCCCGAAACCAGGAAAAAAGTCGACAATCTTTTTAACCGGTTGAGCAAATATCTGGATCAACGGTCCAGCCTCACGCTGTTCTTTTTTAATGGTGAGATGGTGGTGGAAAATACCCCGCTTCCAGAACTTAGCAGCACTCTCGCGCAACTCATTAACCGACTGGAGGCCATGAAGCTCCAGCGCCTCCTGTTTCAACGAGGCCTGACCTCAAAGGAGCTCGGTCTTTTCTTGCAAGTGTTGCTCCCTCTATTGAAAAATCCAAGCGGTGCTGATCTGGTCCTTGCCAAGAACCAGGATCGGTTGCCCCACATACTCCCTGGCACCCTGGCCTTCGAGACTGGCCCTCAGCTTTCCTATGAGGAGGTTTCCGGCGTGCTTCAGGCCGCCCGTCAATCTGTGCTCTCCTTCTCTGACCAAGTCAAGGATGTGTTCGCAGATCTTGAGGGGCCCCTTTCTGAGAACAAGGTGTCCCTCGCAAAGGAAACCACGGAAACAATCCAGAGGAGGGTTGCAACCGGGGAAATCCCTCTGAAGATACTCATCTATCGGAGGAACACCGATCCCGACCCTTACATTCATGCCATCAATGTCTCTGCCCTTTCCATGGCCCTGGCCAAACGGCTTGATCTGGAGGAGACGGTCATTCAGGAGGTGGGCCTTGGCGGCCTCCTCCACGATATCGGCTTACAGCTAACTCCCCCAGTTCCACCTACAAAAAGCCAGGCCGTCACCTTAGATGAAAAGAAGCGCCGGTGGGAGCACCCCATTCGTGGTGCTGAAATTCTGTTGGCAACACCCGGGATGCCTGATCTGATTCCCATGATCGCCTATGAGCATCATCTTCATTATGATGGCGGAGGCTATCCCAAGCAAGAGAGGCAGCGACAGCTTAATCTCGCTGCTATGATTACCTGCATCACCAACAGCTACGACAACCTTCGTCGGAACCGTCCCGAGCAAGGTGCTGTATCTCTGACCAATGCACTCAATTGGATGGATCGCCAAGCAGGGAAGTACTTCCACCCTCTCCTTCATAAGCAGTTTCGAGCATTGGTTAAGGCCCAAGCACAAGAGGAACTGTAACTCCTCATCCGGCATGAAGACCAGTATTATCCAGCTAGGTAGGGGAATTGGCCTGGTAAGGATGTTTGTGTCTATTTGTCTTTTGAGATTATTCTTACTTGATGTCTCTTAAGCAATCTGATAGGTTAAAATTGCTAAAGGTAACCAAAGACGTTCATCTTTTAGACAAGATCGCCTTAATTTTATCCATCTGGTTCGGGATAGGCCTCTTACCGGGAATTCCGGGTACCCTTGGCACAATTGGGGCAATACCCTTATATTTACTAATGGATCTTTTAGACCCCGGATACCAGGCCTTATTTTTATTGATAGCAATAAGTGGGGCAATCTGGTCATCTCAGAGGGCTGGACGTATACTGGCCAAGGTTGATTCAAGGCAGATAGTTATTGATGAGGTGGCCGGATTTCTGTT
This sequence comes from Deltaproteobacteria bacterium, assembly GCA_020349945.1. Taxonomy (GTDB): domain Bacteria; phylum Desulfobacterota; class DSM-4660; order Desulfatiglandales; family B25-G16; genus JABXJZ01. The sequence continues at coordinate 98,789 of CP070704.1, read as the reverse complement.
AACCATTATTTTTCTTCCCCTTACCTGGTTAAACCTCATAGCAGGGTTTTTTCTCTTCAGGTTTTTTGATATCCTGAAACCACCTCCAATAAAGAAAATAGAGCAGAAGGTAAGGGGAGGTTTTGGGGTTGTCTTCGACGATCTTGTAGCAGGTGTGTATGCCCATCTCTCTTTAAGGCTTCTACTCCATATGCTCACCTGATGAGATGTCGGATGATCGCAAATTACAGCTAGCAATCGTGACCAGGAGATCATGGCAATAGAGATCATAGTTATAGGCAATGAACTGATCTCAGGGAGAAAAAGAGACCTTAATGCCTGGTACGCATCAGGTTGTCTCTTATCTCATGGCCTTGAAGTGAGTGAAATTACAACGGTCGGTGACAACTACGATACACTTTCTTCTGTGTTAAGGACAGCTGCAAGAAGATCCGATTTTATAGTTGCTACTGGTGGATTAGGACCAACTGAAGATGATCTGACCACCGAGATAGTATCCAAGGCCTTAGACAGGCACCTCTTCCTCGATCAGACCGTTCTTGATCATATAAAGGAGAATAGAAAAAGATTGGGGCTGTGCTGGTCTCCCTGTTTAGAAAAACTCGCCTGGCTTCCCAGAGGTGCGAAGATTTTAGACCCTAAAGGGGAGATGTGCGGTTTTTCATTATCTGAAGGGGACAGTCTCCTCTATTTCTTGCCTGGTGTCCCAGAGCAGATGAGGGAGTTGATGAATAGGTTTGTTATTCCAGATATTCTTCGAAGGTACAGGCCAGCCAATATCCCGCGGCATAGGATACTGAAGGTCTATGGATTGAGTGAATCCTATATTGCGGAAACCTTCAAAGACCTCAGTGATGAACTTAAAAGGGTACTGTTTGGCTTTTATCCCTGCTTCCCTGAAAACCATATCACTATTACGGTCCAGGGCAAAAAGGATGTAGAGATTGAAAGGGAATTTAATAGGGCCGAGGAGAAAATCAGGGACCTTTTGGGGCCTTATGTCTTTGCATCTGATGATAAGACTATGGAGGCTGTAGTTGGAGGGTTGTTAAAGGAGCGGAAGATGACCCTATCTGTGGCTGAATCATGTACAGGAGGCCTCATTGGCCATCGGCTAACATCGATATCAGGGAGCTCCCTTTATTTTGAGAGAGGGGTAATTGTTTACAGTGACCGGTCCAAGGTCGAGATACTGGGCGTAAGGCAAGAAACCATAAATTCATATGGGGCTGTCAGTGATCAAACAGTAAGGGAGATGGCAGAAGGGGTCAAGGAAATTGCTAAAACGGATATGGGGCTTGCTGTAACAGGGATTGCCGGACCTTTAGGAGGCACAGAGGATAAACCAGTCGGTACGGTCTTTATCGGCCTATCTGTAGACGGCAAAACATTTTCTGACCAATACCATCTTCCAGGAGACAGGGATAAGGTTAAGCTTAATACCTCGGAGATGGCCCTCGATTGGGTCAGGAGATATCTAAATGGGTATCCGTTCATTCCTGGCATTTGAACTTCCCCCTGAGATCAGGGAACAAATTAGGGGGGTTTCCAGGGAACTACAAAAATTAACCCTGCCTGTGAGGTGGGTTAAGGTGGAGAATATTCATCTTACTATAATCTTTCTTGGCTCTGTTGATGAAGCCAAAATAGATGATATAAAAGGAAAGGCAAATGTGGTGGTGAAAAGGTTCTCCATATTCAAGACCAGGCTTAATGGTGTTGGGGTATTCCCCGATTGGAGGAGGCCCAGGGTCGTCTGGATCGGCCTTAATGGCGAGATAGAAAGATTGTCAAATCTCCGGGATGAATTACAGACAGAGCTGAAGGTGCTGGGTTTCAGGCCAGAGAAAAGGCCATTCAAACCACATCTCACCATTGGCCGTTTTAAAGGCCTGGTAGACCGGGACGAGGAATTGAAATGGGTTCTTGATAGATATCATGACCTTATGAGTGATCTCCATTACCTAAATGAACTTGTTCTTTTTAAAAGCGATCTTAAACCAGATGGCCCGGTGTATACAAAAATGGCCTCTTGGCCATTAGGGATGGAATAATCACGCTTTGGTAAAAAAAGGGGGGGTTATTATGGCGATAGAATCAGAAAAGGGGAAGTCTGTCGATCTGGCTATCTCCCAGATCGAAAAGCAGTATGGAAGGGGCTCTATAATGAAGATGGGGCAAGATGGGGCGGTGATAGATATTCCTGTCATCTCTACAGGCTCGCTTGCCCTGGACTACGCCCTTGGCCTGGGTGGTGTGCCAAGGGGAAGGGTGATAGAGATCTTTGGTCCGGAGGCCTCAGGAAAAACCACGCTGGCCCTCCACATTCTTGCAGAGGCCCAGGCCAAAGATGGGATTGCTGCCTTTATAGATGCCGAACATGCCCTTGATCTGGCCTACGCCAGGAGACTCGGAGTAAAGGTTGATGATCTTCTTGTCTCCCAACCTGACACAGGGGAGCAGGCACTGGATATAGCTGAAATCCTGGTGAGAAGTGGGGCTATAGATGCCCTGGCTATTGATTCTGTTGCAGCGCTTGTTCCAAGGGCGGAGATTGAAGGGGAAATGGGTGACCAGCAGGTTGGGTTGCAGGCAAGATTGATGTCCAAGGCCCTCAGGAAATTGGCAGCGACCATTAATAGATCAATGACATGTGTTATCTTTATTAACCAGACGAGGATGAGGATCGGGGTGATGTTTGGCAACCCCGAGACTACCACTGGTGGAACTGCACTCAAGTTTTACGCCACGCAGCGCCTTGACATCCGAAGGATAGCTTCGATACAAGAGGGAGACAAGGCAGTAGGCAGCAGAACCAGGGTTAAGGTGGTAAAAAACAAGGTTGCCCCCCCTTACAGGATGGCCGAGTTTGATATTATCTATGGTAGCGGGATATCAAAAGAGGGAGACGTATTGGACCTGGGCGTGGGATTGGATATAATAGAGAAGACTGGCTCCTGGTACTCATTTAATCAAGAAAGGATTGGCCAGGGAAGGGAAAATGTGCGGAGATTTTTGGCCGAACACCCTGATATAATGAAGGATATCTCTGACAGGGTGAAGGAAAAGCTTGGCTTGGGTGAAAAGAGGGATCTCTCTCAAGAGGAAAGCGATAACTCGAAGAAAGCATAGAGTTTGATTGCCGATGGATAGCAGGAAAGTCAGAGAAAAATTTCTACAGTACTTTAGAGATCATGGTCATGAGATAGTAAAGAGCTCATCCTTGGTTCCCAAGGATGACCCAACCCTCCTCTTTACAAATGCCGGCATGGTCCAGTTTAAGAATCTCTTCCTCGGCCTTGAAAAGGCGTCATATACAAGGGCAGCGAGCTCCCAGAAATGTGTCAGGGCCGGAGGAAAACACAATGATCTCGATCAGGTAGGCTATACTAACAGGCACCATACCTTCTTTGAGATGCTTGGTAACTTCTCCTTTGGTGACTATTTCAAAGAAGGGGCCATTGATATGGCATGGGAACTCATGACTATAGGATATGGCCTACCAGAAGAAAGGCTCTCGGTATCAATCTACAAGGATGATGATGAGGCATACAAGATCTGGAACGAGAACATAGGCTTACCTGATGATAGGATCATGAGGTTTGGAGAAGAGGACAATTTCTGGTCCATGGGAGAGACCGGCCCATGCGGCCCATGCTCGGAGATTTATGTTGATCAGGGCCCTGAGATAGGCTGTGGTAAACCGACCTGTTCAGTAGATTGTGACTGCGACAGGTACATAGAGATATGGAACCTGGTGTTCACCCAGTACAATAGAGAGCCTAATGGCGAACTCACGTCCCTTCCTAAGCCAAATATAGATACGGGTATGGGTCTGGAGAGACTGGCTGCGGTTATGCAGGATGTCTATTCAAACTACGAATCAGACCTGTTCTCTGATATCTTAAAGCTCATTGAGCAGTTTGCAGGATCGAGGTACGGCCAAGATAGAAAAAGTGATATCTCCTTCAGGGTGATTGCGGATCATAGTCGGGCTGTCGCGTTCCTGATAGCTGACGGCATTATGCCCTCAAACGAGGGCAGGGGTTATGTGCTTAGGCGGATAATCAGGCGGGCTCTACGATACGGCCAGGTTCTTGGCCTAAAAGACACATTTCTTCACCGTTTAACAGATACGGTTGTTGATGTCATGGGAACCGACTACCCTGAGCTAGTGCGCTCCAGGAGATTTATTGATGAAGTGGTGGTCAATGAGGAGAAAAGGTTTGCCGACACACTGTTCCATGGCCTCTCCATTCTCAGGGAAGAGATGGATGGGTTGCGATCAAAGGAGAGGCCTACGATTCCCGGTGGGCTGGTTTTCAGGCTTTATGACACCTTTGGTTTCCCCCCGGACCTGGTAGAGGACATAGCCCGAGATGAGGGCTTCGGGGTAGACATGGGGGGTTTTGATAATGCCATGGCACAACAAAGGGCAGCATCTCAGAGAAGCTGGAAGGGAAGTGGAGCGGAAGAGATGCCTGAGATTTACAGAAGGCTTGACTCAAGAGGGATCGAGTGTGAATTCTTAGGCTATGAAACGTTAAGTGCACAGGGAACGGTTATCTCTATCCTCAAGCATGGTGAAGAGGTTGATTCAGCAAGGGGAGATGAGCAGGTAGAGATTATCCTCGATCAAAGCCCATTTTATGGTGAATCCGGCGGTCAGGTTGGTGATACTGGATGGATAGGTAATGATGGTCTGAGGATTGAGGTTGTGGATACCGTCAGATACCCCAAAAACCTGATTGTCCATAAGGGGAAGGTTATTGAAGGTATGATCTCTGTGGGCGATAAAGTCGAGGCCATACTGGATGAAGCAAGGAGGAGGAATATTGCCGACAATCATACAGCGACCCATCTGCTTCAGGCCGCATTACGGGAGACCCTGGGGGAGCATGTCAAACAGGCAGGGTCTTACGTAGGGCCTGAAAGATTGCGGTTCGATTTCACCCACTTTGCCCAGATAACGCCTGAGAGGTTAAAAGAGATCGAGATGCGTGTAAACCTCAACATACAAAAGAATCTCCCTGTAACAACCCAAATATTGCCAAGGGATGAGGCCTTTAAGCTTGGTGCCATTGCTCTCTTTGAAGAAAGGTACGGCGATCAGGTGAGGGTTATGACCATCGGGGACGGCGTGAGCAGGGAGCTCTGTGGGGGGACTCATGTTACCTCAACAGGGGAGATAGGCATTTTCTTCCTTATGAGCGAAGGGGCGGTTGCAGCAGGTATCAGGAGGATTGAGGCCCTCACTGGAGAGGGTGGTATCAGGGAAATACAAAAGGAGATGGAAAATCTGAAGACCATATCTGGAATCCTTAAGACCATTCCTGATCAGCTTGTCACGAGGGTCGAACACCTTATTGGGGATTATAAAGAAAAGGAGCGTGAGATAGAATCTCTCAAGGCGAGGCTTGCAACCAAACAGTCCGAGGATTTAATCAATACCGCCAAGGTGATAAACGGTGTCAGGGTCATAAGCCAGGAGGTCGGTGCACCTAACCCAAAGGACCTGAGGGAGTTTGGCGACCATTTAAGGGATAAACTGGGGTCCGGAATAATCGTCCTCGGTGCCAGGGCTAACAATAAGGTATTTCTCCTCTGCCGGGTTACCCCTGATCTAATAGATAAATACGATGCCGGGAAAATTATTAAAGCCCTCTCAGCACTTGTTAGCGGAAAAGGTGGCGGAAGAAAGGATATGGCAGAGGGGGGTGGAACAAGGATATCCGAACTCAAGAATGCCCTCTCCAAGGTCTACGACATGATCGCCGAGCACTCTTAACATGCCCGTTCATATTATCAGAGGTGGCTATGCCAATACCTACCTGATAGAGGAGGGGGATTCCTTTGTTGCCGTGGATGTCGGCACCTCCTCCGCTGCCAAAAAAATATATCAATACCTCTCTCATAGATCAGTAGACACTGCCTCCTTGCGCATGGTAACCGCCACCCATTTCCATATAGATCATGTTGCTGGCATATCCGGCATCGTCCATCTTTTTCCTAAGACCAGGGTCTGCTTCTTTACGATGGCGGGAGACTACCTCAATGGAAAAGAGAAGATCTGCCTGTTTTCTCCAACTACATGGCTCAAGGGGCTGCTGCCTGTGTTTATGGCCGAGGATGATCACCTCAAAAATACAGTAGCTGCCCTAAGAAGTGACAAGGTCGCCATCCCCCTCCCCTTTTTAAGAAGGCTTCTCCCTTCTGACTATAAGGCTGAATGTATACTGGATGAAGGCCAATTCATCCCCTATCTTCCCCGCTGGAAATTGATAAAAACCCCGGGACACACCCCTGACAGTGTCTGCCTCTATAGCAGGGATGAGAGAACTCTTATCTCCGGGGATACCATCCTGAATATGAAGGGTAGTGGTGAGCTCAATAGTTTCTGCTGCGATGGTGATACAATAAAGGAATCTTTTAAGAAACTATCAGCCCTTACCATAAAAAATATCTATCCAGGTCATGGCAAACCTCTCTGTAACCTTGATGGCCTGGCCAGTGTGGCTCAATGAAAAGGGGAAACTCAATTGCTTGAGCACACCTTTATCCATATTCCCGGCATTGGACCAAAGACTGAGCAACATCTCTGGCAGCATGGCATCCTCACCTGGAAACACTTTCTCAGTAATAAGAAGACTCCCCTTCCGCGGGATCGGGATGCCTTTATCCGTAAGAATCTGGAGGCCTCTCTTGAAAACAGGGACAACATCCACTTTTTCATAAATAGGCTATCCTCTTCGGATCTATGGCGGATATTTCACAGGTTCAAGGATAAGGCTGTATATCTAGACATTGAAACAAGCGGACTGTGCCAGGGAGTTGATGAAATCACCATTATTGGCCTCTATAACGGGCACACAGTAAAGACCTTTGTGAGAGGCACCAATTTAACCGAATTTGAATCTGAGATAATATCCTATGAAGTGGCCATTACCTTCAATGGATCGCAATTTGACCTGCCTTTCATCAGGCGCCAGTTTCCGAACATCTCACTGCCCCCTGCCCATATCGACCTGCGTTTTTTCTTGAGGAGGTTAGGCTACAGAGGTGGTCTCAAGGCAATTGAAAAATCCTTTGGCCTTTCCCGTGCCTCTGATATTGATGGTATAGACGGCTATGAGGCTGTTTTACTCTGGAAGGCATACCAGTGGGGAGACGAGAGCGCACTGGATCGCTTGATCCTTTATAACACCGCTGACATTGTTCACCTCAAGCCCTTGATGGAAAGGGGCTACCAGGAGATGAAGGCACAGTTGTTATGCGTTCATGAACACTATGCTGAAAATGGTGGCCCTCCGGACAAAAGCTAAAGGACACCCTTATTCATTGGGGCAGAAGGTGACTTTGATGACACACCGGCCGTTGCCTTTTACCAGGCTTTCCCTGATCTCGTGAATGGGTTTAAGGCGCAGGGACTTCATAACCCCATTTCTTAATGCCTGGCAGCCGCACTCATAGCCATCCAGCATCCTCGCCTTGCTGAGGGAATCATAGACATGACACTGAGTTCCTGTCCAAATAGCAGTATCTCCTTCATATCTAATAGGCTCGTTTATATAAAGCTCATCAAAAAACGCACTTTTCCACACGCTCTTAAAGACAAACATCAATTCCTGAATTGAGCGTAGCCTTTGCATAGTCTTTTCACGGAGCAGCGTGATGGTCAGCATTCTGAATATTTTCTCGGAAACCGCAAGGTTAAGCCGGTTGGCCAGATCAGGCCCCAATTCCTTGACAAGCTCAGCGTGCCAGAAAGAGTCATGGAGCCACCACAGCTTGTTCAGGGTCTCATGCGATTTGAATTCCTGTATTAACATAACGCGTGCCTGGATAAAGGAAAGGGCTACTTAGGGGGCTGATAATACTACTTTCGCGGTCAAAATAAACGCATTACCTGTAAGGAGGTCCTTATCATTTGAATTTGCTTCGCCTCTAGCATATAATTATATGAAGCTCGTGCAGCGGAGGGCAGATAAACGTGGCCGGAGAGCTTGAAAGAGAATATCCATCACAATATGAGACCGAGGTGCTCCTGAAGGACGGCTCAAGAATGATGCTGAGGCCTATCAGAAGGGAGGATATTGAGCGCTGGCTTGCCTTTGTGTCCAGGCTCAGCCCCCGTACCAAATACCTTCGCTTCCATTCTTTGCCCAAGTTGACCCTCGAGGATGCTATTCGATTCTGTACGGTAGACTACACCAATACCTTTGCCTTTGTGGCTGAGGTGATGAGGGAGCAACGCCAGAGCATCGTAGCCATCGGGCGCTACTACCGTCTGCCCAACAAGCATTCAGCAGAAGTGGCATTCGTCATCGAGGATGCCCACCAGGGGAGGGGTATCGGTACCAGGCTTATGGAATGGCTGGCCAATGTGGCCCGCGACAATGGCGTTACCACCTTCGAGGCGGATGTGTTGGCCGAAAACAAGGAGATGATGACTGTTGTGAGGGACTACGGCTTCCACATTACCAGCGAGCTTGAGGCAGGTGTATATCATGTCACATTTCCCATAGCCCGAACCAAAAGGGTAGCCAGGAGAGAGGAGGAAAGGGAGCGTATCTCAACGCTGGCCTCACTTCGTTCTCTCCTGTACCCAAGCTCTGTGGCAGTGGTAGGTGCCTCTAGGAAGCCGGGCACTATTGGACAGCTCCTCTTCCAGTGCATAATGCAAAACGGATTCTCCGGGGTTGTTTACCCGGTTAACCCTAATGCCAAAGCGGTAATGTCGGTGAAGGCCTATCCTTCAGTACTTGACGTCCCTGGCGATATCGACCTGGCGGTTATCGCAGTGCCGGCCCCGCTTGTGGCCAAGGTAACCGACGAGTGCGGGCGCAAGGGGGTGCGCGCTATAGTGGTTATCTCCGATGGCTTCAAGGAAAGAGGGCCAGAAGGGGCACAACGGGAAAGGGAGCTACGCGATATTAGCCTGGGGCATGGCATGCGGCTCGTAGGTCCAAACTGCATGGGCGTCATCAACACAGACGCCGCAATAAATCTAAATGCCACCTTCTCACAGGTTTATCCACCACGAGGCAATGTTGCCTTTCTCTCCCAGAGCGGTGCGCTGGGGCTGGCGATCCTGGACTATGCCTATAACCTTCATATGGGCATCTCCACCTTCGTGAGCGTGGGTAATCGCACTGACATCTCGGCCAATGACCTGCTTCAGTACTGGGAGCAGGATCCGGCGACCAGGGTTATCCTGCTTTACCTTGAATCATTCGGCAATCCACGTAAGTTCGCGCGTATTGCGAAAAGGGTATCAGCCACCAAGCCGATAGTAGTAGTCAAAAGTGGCAGTACCCCTGCCGGCTCCCGTGCTGCCTCTTCCCACACAGGGGCCCTTGCTACCCCAGAGATAGCATCCGACGCATTGTTTCGCCAGGCTGGGATCATAAGGGTAAATACCCTGGAGGAGCTTTTCGATGTGACCACTTTGCTTTCCAACCAGCCAACGCCTAAAGGCAAACGGGTGGTGATCGTTACCAATGGAGGCGGCCCGGGCATACTCGCCGCTGATGCTTGCGAGAACCGTGGGCTGGTGCTGCCAGAATTCTCGCCAGAGACCATAAACCGACTGAGGTCTGTTACCAAGCGAGACATCGGGTTTTATAACCCCCTTGACATGACTGCCGGTGCCGCAGAAGAGGAGTTCGAAGGTGCCTTGAAGGTGCTGGCCGATGATACCCATAACGATGCTGCTCTCACCATATTTATACCCCCTACGGTCGTTGATCCTAAGGGCATAGAAGACGCCGTACGGCGAGTGGCCCCTCTTTTTCAGCGCCGCCAGAAGCCTCTGCTGGCCTGCTTTATGGGGCAGCAGGGTTTCAGTAGAAAGCTGCAGGCCAGGGGAAAATTAGTGCCCTGCTATCCTTTCCCTGAGGATGCCGTGTCAGCACTGGCCAAGGCGACTGAGTACGGCGAATGGCTGAGAAAGCCCAAGGGAGCTATACCTAGGATTCGTGGCATCAGGCGGGAAAGGGCACAAAGGCTCATTGAGTCCGCCATGACCCGGAGTGCCCGGAGACCATTCTGGCTTTGGGCCAGGGAGATAGCAGATCTACTCGAGTGCTATGGCATACGCTTTGCTGAGACGCTGATGGCCGAGACGGCGGCTGAGGCCGCTGCTTCAGCCTCGAAAGTGGGCTTTCCGGTTGCAGTCAAGCTCGCCTCACCTACTATTGTGCACAAGACCGATGTCGGCGGGGTGAAGCTTGACCTCAGGTCAAAAAGTGAGGTAGAAAAAGCCTTCCAAGATATCAGGGCAAGGCTTGCCGAAATCGGCCGTCAGCATGAGATGGAGGGCGTTACTGTGCAGCGCATGGTAAGGGGAGGAATAGAGGCGATCGTCGGTGTGACTCAAGATCCATCCTTCGGGCCACTGATAATGTTCGGCCTCGGAGGAATATATGCAGAACTCATGAAGGACATAGCCGTCAGGTTGCACCCGCTCACCGACTTAGATGCCGGAGAGCTGGTGGGCTCCATTAAGATGGCCAAGCTGTTTGAGGGGTTCAGGGGTTCACCACCCGCTGATACCAAGGCCTTGGAGGATCTGCTGCTCAGACTCTCGGCCCTGATTGAAGATACACCCCAGATTGCCGAGCTGGACTTCAACCCGGTGAAGACAATGGGTCAGGGAGAAGGTTACTGGGTAGTAGACGCCAGGATTATGCTGAGATAAGAGGCGACCATCATTTTAGATTCATGGAGGTTGTTCATGCCCCGTTTACGTCCACGTGATGTAAGGCAAATACTTCAGATGCTCGAGGATGAGATTAACTATACCCCAAAACTGAGTAAGATAGAAAAGATGAAACTGAGAGTTAGGATTAGAAAACAATTTAATTGGCTTGCAGGTTTGAGCAGTCCCACTGCAGAGAGGATCTTTCATGGATTGGAGGAGAGACTTTCTGATAAACGAGGCATTGGATTATCAAAAAAAGGTCTCCAAGAACCTCGGTGACATACTGAAGGAGCTCGGACACGCAACTGAGGAAGACATTAACTGGGCCTTGAGCAGAATGGAGAGGAGGCTGGGAAAAATCTTGAGAGAAAAGGGCTATCTCACAGATCATGAGCTACATCGGCTCTTGCTTCGACAGCAGTATAGACCACAGTAGATTAAAAAATGACATCTGTTTCACAACGCCTTTCTTTCACTCTTACTCGTGGCAGGTGGAAGTAAAATCTCGATGGCTTGGAGAAATGTCAAGAATAGTGATCTGAGCCCTCATACTCCCATGCTCCTGTAAAACTTGAAAGACACGATATTTGAGTATCTTGTTTGTAATCCGAAAAAAATCAAATAGAATTCAGGTGTCAAATTTGCCAGGTTAGTCTGTAATTCTGAACTTGGAGAACAAAGCGAAATCTTAACTCAAACAAAGGGGATAATGATGAATGACGAAAAATACCAAAAGGCAAGGAAAAGAGTAGAAGAGTTAAAAAAGTTCTACAGAAATCTAGTTTCATTCGCTGTTATGAATGTTATTCTTATAATTATAAATCTTGTTATGAGTCCTGGCAGCTTATGGTTTTATTGGGTAACTGTTTTTTGGGGAATTGCTCTCTTGCTTCATGCCTCAAAGGTTTTTATTCTCAAAGGCAAATTTCTTGGTGAAGAGTGGGAAGAAAAGAAGATAAAAGAAATTATGGAAAAAGAAGGAAACCCTCAAGGATAAAACAAAATCACTCCCGAACAGGTATAACTGGGTAGGCTGAGGGGTAGCTTAGTGCTTCGATTCGCAATTATGCTCACGTATTGTGCAAAGTTATCGGGCCGTTCTTGCTCACTCGGCTCGGCCGAGCCTTCGACCTGAGCTCTGGCCGAGGGGCTCGTCGCGGGCAGCACTAAGTCCTGAGGGCTTCGACTGAGACGTGTCGACGAGCTCAGGTCGCGTCGCTCAGCCGAAGTCTGAATAAATTCGTTACCGAATTTATGAATCGAAGGACTTAGCCTTTCTTTTGTCAGAGTATCTACTTAATCGCATATGAGCCATCTAGCTGAAGTGGAGTTCCCTCAGCGGTAATCGCGAATCTAAAATACCCTGAGACCTGATTATTGGATATAGAGCTGATGTGAATCTTAACACCGGTTTGTAAGTTACATGATCAGAGGGAGGCAGGGTCAAACGACCCTGCCCATTTAGTCAGAATTCCCATATATTGTGGTCCTGATTTAGCTTCTAAAAGTAAAGGCTTGTGCCATCAAAAACCAAAAATGAAAGGGTAAAAAACTCAAGTATAGCAAGTGTAGTCTATACTTTTCACAGCTGAACAGTTTTGTGGGGTCAACTGAGCCTTCCTGTTAAATCCATCTTTCTCCTTGTCACATCTACAGAGAGTTGACCTGATCATTCATCGTTTGATAACCTTGTGATCACAAGATGAATGCCTGAATAAGATCCAATTGATAGCGACTATCGGATTTGTCAGGCAGTCAATAGCCTCGTGGTGATGGAACTAGCCGGAATATACTGGGGCTTGGCTGTGTCTCAGTTCGTTCTGTCACCTAAAATAAAGAATCATTTTGAAAAGGAGAATCCACTATGAAAGTCTCCAAGGGCTCTATTAGTTTATTTTTGGCCGTTTGTTTTCTTTTGCTATCCTGCGCCACTGTCCCCGTGACGGGAAGGAAACAACTCAGTCTGATTCCAGGCTCAACCATGCTCTCTATGAGCTTTCGGCAGTATGATGAATTCCTGAAGGCCCATAAACTCAGCACCAACGTGGGGCAGACCCAAATGGTGAAAACAGTAGGCAAGAGGATTCAAAAGGCAGTAGAGGAATATTTTGCTGAGAGGAACATGTCTCGTGCATTGCAAGATTACGAGTGGGAATTTAATCTCGTGGAAAGTTCAGAAGTAAACGCATGGTGTATGCCGGGGGGAAAGGTCGTGATTTATACGGGAATTTTGCCCCTCACCGAGGATGAAGCTGGCTTGGCCGTAGTAATGGGGCACGAAATAGCTCATGCAGTTGCCAAACACGGTAATGAGAGAATGAGTCAGGGTTTAATTACCCAAATGGGCGGTATGGCACTTTCAAAAGCCCTGGAAGAAAAACCGGACAAAACTCAAGAGCTCTGGATGGTAGCTTTCGGTATTGGTGCTCAATTTGGGGTTCTCCTTCCCTATAGTCGCCTTCATGAGAATGAAGCTGACCATCTCGGGTTGATATTCATGGCGATGGCTGGCTACGATCCCCATAAGGCAGTGGAATTCTGGGGAAGGATGGCGAAAATGAAAGGCGGAAAGACAGCGCCAGAATTCATGAGCACTCACCCTTCCGATGAAAGGAGGATTAGAAACATAAGAGAATTAATACCAAAGACGATGCACTATTACAAAAAAGGCAGTTAGATCTAAGGCAACCTCTTCAGTATTTGTTTTTGGGTACCCTTTCAGTTCTTCATTGTCAAACAAAAGAAACGAAAGGCCAAAAGATGTAAGGTTACTATCCGTAATCTATAACCGAAATGATTGATCGCCAGATGATGACTTTGGCAAGTAACCTCCAATTTTAGACTATAATGACAAACCACAATATGTTGCCTCCTCCCTTTGAGATGTGCTAGATAAATCTACCAAACATAGATTTCGAAGAAATCTATAAAGAGAAGTCGATTTTTCTTGACTTCCAGATGTTCTTACTATTGTCTTAGTTCAAGATCTTTCCTTCAATCGGTTAGCCTCTATTGAGAGGCTATCCCATGGAAAAGCACCTTAACATATGCCCGCTTATCTCCTAAAAGGACTTTGAATTTGGTACTCGTAGAAATACGTTTGAACAGCCTTCCTTTTGACCGATTTGAGGGTTTCTCATGATTATATGGTATTAACCTCTAGGGTAGGGAAATATATACGAATTAATTCGCATATACCCCCAAATTGGCAGTATAGCTGATCAGTTCAATATACACAAATTAGGAGAAAACTTTTTTCTCGCTTCTCGAAAGAAGCAAAAATAGGACTGTTAATATGAAAATCCTTCTCGTTTATCCAAAATATCCCGATACCTTCTGGAGTCTTAAATACGCCCTAAAATTTATCTCCAAAAAGGCAACTCATCCGCCGTTGGGGTTGTTGACTGTGGCAGCAATGCTTCCAAAGGAGTGGGAGAAAAAACTTGTGGATATGAATGTAACCACCCTAAGGGATAAAGACCTTGAATGGGCTGATTTCGTTTTTATCAGTGCTATGTCTATCCAAAAAGCATCGGTTAAACAAGTAATCACCAGGTGCCAAAAAATGGGCATCAAGATTATCGCCGGTGGTCCTCTTTTTACTACTGGATGTGAGGACTTCGAAGATATAGACCATTTTGTGCTTAATGAGGCTGAAATCACGCTTCCACCCTTTTTAGAGGATCTGAAAAATGGATGTGCTAAACGTATTTATACCTCTCAAGAATTACCTGACATGCAAAACACACCTATTCCACTCTGGGAACTTATCAATATGAAGAAATATGCAACTATGAGTATCCAGTATTCCCGGGGCTGTCCCTTCAATTGTGAATTCTGCAATATCCCGGCGCTTTATGGGCATAAAGTGCGTACAAAGAGCAAAGCCCAAATAGTAGCCGAATTAGAAAGTCTCTATTCCCAGGGCTGGAGGGATGATGTATTTTTTGTTGATGATAACTTCATAGGGAATAAGAAAAGATTAAAAAAGGAAATCTTGCCCGCTATGATTGAATGGATGGAACGAAAAAGATATCCCTTCTCTTTTAATACAGAGGCATCTATAGATCTTTCTGACGATGAGGAGCTTATGCAGTTAATGGTCAAGGCGGGTTTTACTTCAGTATTTGTGGGCATTGAGACACCCAACGAGGAGAGCTTAACAGAATGTAATAAGGTTCAGAACAAGAATCGTGATTTAGTAGCCTGCGTAAGAAAGATCCAGAAATTTGGTTTACAAGTACAGGGGGGATTCATCGTAGGGTTTGATCATGATCCTCCTTCAATTTTCGAAAGGCTGAGCACATTTATTCAGGAAAGTGGAATTGTCACCGCCATGGTGGGGCTATTAAATGCTCCTCACAGTACCAAACTCTACCAGCGACTTGTAAAAGAGGGTAGATTATTGAAGGATGTGTCAGGCGACAATACAGACTTTTCGATCAACTTTACCCCTAAAATGAACTACGAAATACTCATTAAGGGTTATGAAAGGATTCTCAGCAGAATTTATTCCCCTGAACCTTACTTTAAACGGGTTATGACATTTTTGAGAGAATATGAGCCGTTTGAAAAAAAGGCATTTCACTTTCATTGCAACTACCTTGCGGCATTCTTTAAATCAATATTGTTCCTGGGCATAATAGACAAAGAAAGGGTCTATTACTGGAAGCTCTTTTTCTGGTCCTTATTCAGGCGTCCACAACTTTTCCATTTGGCAATTACCTTTGCCATTTACGGATTCCATTTTAGAAAGATTTTCGGAAATTGTTTGTGAAAATATGCAAAAACAAAAAACTTCGCCTAACACAGCATAAAAGGTTCGTGGCTTACAATACCCGCCCACATTTTTGCTGGGACCGTTAGGCGAGATCCCGGTATAAATATTCAACACAAAAAAAGGAGGGCAGAATGAATATCTATGTAGGCAATTTGTCGTACGAGGTCACCGAAGAGGATCTGCAACAGGCTTTTGAAGCCTTCGGGCAGGTCGCATCCGTCAACATTATTAAGGACAAGTACAGTGGCCAATCAAAAGGATTCGGATTTGTGGAGATGCCTGCTAAAGCTGAAGCTCAATCCGCAATAGACGGGCTGAACGGCAAGGAGTTGAAGGGACGGACGCTTAATGTTAATGAGGCTCGCCCTCGCTCCGAAGGTCGTCAAGGTGGAGCAAGACGAGGGGGAAGGCGGCGCCCCTGGTAAGCGTCATCGGACATAACAGAGTCATAGCAGAACTTTCCTACCCATTAGAATGACTATGACAGGTCCTTTTCGTCCCATGAGCAGAAAGGAAAAGGATAGATACCCTAAAGAGCCCCTGGAGCAAGATCATCCATGGGGAGATACCACTATCAGAGGATGGGAGCTACAATGTCAAACTTGTGGCTGTTGGGGGCGGCTATCGAAAGAAACAAGGGTTACTGAAATCTCCTTCAACGGCACATTGAAGTGACGTGGCGGTGAAATCAAATATAGAGGTGAGTTGAGATGAAAGATTTGATTACATACATAGCCAAGGCGCTCGTGGACAAGCCAGAGG
The DNA here is from genome assembly GCA_020349945.1 of Deltaproteobacteria bacterium. Taxonomy (GTDB): domain Bacteria; phylum Desulfobacterota; class DSM-4660; order Desulfatiglandales; family B25-G16; genus JABXJZ01. The sequence goes on along the minus strand of CP070704.1, from coordinate 82,545 downwards.
AAGTCATGGTCACAGAAATAGAGGGAGAACAGATCTGTGTGATTGAACTGAGGGTAGCCAAAGAAGATTTTGGCAAGATAATCGGCAAACACGGAAGAACCGCTGTGGCGATAAGAACCCTACTTGGTGCGGCCTCGGCCAAGATGAAAAAGAGATCTGTCCTGGAGATTCTAGAATAGTTGAGCAAGATAGGGCTTCGAGATCTCATTCTGACAGGGGATTCCATCCACCCGCATGGCTGAACCGGTTTACAAAGGATAGTTCCCCATGCTCAGTCCCTTGCAGGAGATGGATTCCCTATTGCATGGTGCAATAAATACTTGAAGGAGGTTACCATGTTCTATATCCTTGCAATAGTATTTCTCCTGCTCTTTCTGAGTGCAGCAATCAAGGTACTCAGGGAGTATGAGAGGGGGGTGATCTTTCGCCTGGGAAGGATCATCAACACCAAGGGTCCCGGCCTGATTATTATTATCCCCCTTGTTGATAAGCTGGTTAAGGTGAGCCTCCGG
>CP070704.1:74174-81933 GCA_020349945.1 Deltaproteobacteria bacterium | reverse complement strand
CCATGAGTAGTCGTCAACCAAGATGCCCTCTACCATGACCACCAGGGTGTCGCCGCGCTCTGCCCCTTCTAACCAAACAGGTCCTGCGATAGGATTGGCCAACGGCGGAAGGCGGTCGAAGCCAGGACGGTGAGCGGGAATCGCCTTGTCAGCTGATGATTTGAAGTACCCGGTGCTGGCATCATAAGCCTCAACTTCGAAACTCTCCCTGCACCGTACCCGTATAAGGGGTTTGTCCCTCCAATCGAAGGCGTATTTTACAGACTGCTCTCGCGTGATCCTCTGCATGCCGGTTCCTTTCTATCTTAAAGGTTGGAAAAACAAAAATGCCCACCCATCATAGATAAGCAACTGCCAGTTCCTAAAGAACATCGGTTCCAGAGACTGCATAGGAGCTTTTAAAACTAGGAAAAAAGGACGGTGGAAAATTTCTCTTAGCCTTCAAAGGGCTTTGCTGATGAGGTACGGAATCCCAAACCTGAGAGCGGATGATCTGTTGTAGACTTTTTGACCACCCAGAACTCCGTCTTATGCTGGGGCAGTATAAGGATAAAGGCGCTTGGGTGTCAAATGAAAAAGCGTTGCAAGAATTCCTCACTCCCTTGATCCAATGTAGACCGCCAATCGAAGGACTCCCTAGATTAATTCCAAAATAGATTGATTTCCCCACGAGACTCTGTAAAATTATGGGATCATGAGCCGATGCAAGCTTTCATCTAAACAGGAGGTATAAATATGAAGTTTGAGGATGACTGGGAGGATCTTTTTGATGTCAAGATAGGGCCTTTTGGAATGGGTGCCTATTTTGGTCCACGGCCTTTCAAGGTCAGATATTCCAAGACCTCTGATTCTCATCTGGTGCGTTTTCAGATAAACCGGGATATAAAAAAGGAAGAGATCAAGGCAAGATTGGTCGAACCGGGCATAATAGAAGTTGAATGGCCACGCAAGATCAAGAGTGAAGATATCCCCGTGGAATGATACCTCAGAATCTCTGCTGAGTGGGCCTCACAAAGATCCCTCTGGCCACTGAGGCCTATATTTTCCTGGACTCTTGCATGAGCGACACCATACCCGTATCTGATATTCCGTCCCCCCTTCTGCCGCCTTGTTTGGCTTCTCCAAACTGAAAGGCGCTGCGTCCAGGTTTTTTCTTTTTACTGGCCTGCCTGATTAGTTGTGGAAAAAAATTTCATGATCCAGGGCAAAAACCAACCTCAACTTGACCTATTTCATAAGGTCGGGTATATGGAATAAAACTTCATGGGGAAGAAAAGGATGTAACAATGGCTGAAGTTAAAAAGATTCGGACTGCATGCCGGAGCTGCCATGGAGGCTGTGGCGTCATCGCCCATGTCAAAGACGGCAAGGTCATGAAAGTAGAGGGGGACCCTGAATCGCCGATAAGCCATGGCACTCTCTGTAGCAAGGGCCTGGCCATCACCCAACTGGTATACCACCCCGATAGGGTCCTGTATCCCATGAAAAAGACCGATAAAGGATGGAATCGCATCTCCTGGGATTCAGCCCTGGACACCATCGCCGAAAAGTTCAAGGTGGTCATTGAGAGGCACGGCCCAGAGGCCATTGTGATTGGTCAGGGCACAGGACGCGACTATGAGAGCTTCCTCTACCGGTTCGCCAACCTCTTGGGAACACCTAATGTGCTTACTGCCGGCCACATGTGTTACGTCTCACGAGTCGGGGCAACCCTGATCACCTGCGGAAATCTGCCCGTTTGCGACTACGAGGGTGAGCCCAAATGCATTGTGGTGTGGGGCTGCAACTCCCTCTGGACCAATCCAGACGAATATAAGGCTGAGGGCTTCTGGAGGGCCTATAAAAAGGGAGCCAAGCTTATCGTCATAGACCCTCGGAGGGGTTTCCTCGCTAGCAAGGCCGATTTGTGGCTACAACTTCGTCCGGGGACAGATGCAGCACTCGCCATGGGTTTCCACAATGTGATCATAGAGGAGGGACTTTATGATACGGAGTTTGTGGGAAAATACATCCACGGATGGGATGGCTTTGTGGAAAGGGTCAAGAAGTATCCACCGGAACACGTGGAAGACATTACCTGGGTGCAAAGGGACCTGATCCGAGAAGCGGCGAGAATGTATGCTACCACGAGTCCCGCTTGTATTCAATGGGGTGTACCAGTAGAGCAGAGCATCAACTGCACGGACTGCAACCGTCTCCTCACCGGCCTCATGGCCGCAACGGGAAACCTGGATGCACCGGGGGGAAACGTCTTCTTTGTGCCACCTCCGGTGAGGACGGTCTCGGAGTTTTCCCGTCACAAGGATCTTTCCCTTGAGCAGAGAAAGAAGCGGTTGGGCGGTGAGCAATACAGGCTGGCATCACGAGTGGCCCTGATCAGCCCCAAGTCAGCATGGGACTCTATCCTGTCGGGAAAACCATACCAGCTCAAGGCTGCTCTGCTCTGCGGCAGCAATCCCGTGCTCACCAGGGCAAACGCGAGGGAGGTATATCAGGCCTTACAAGAGATAGAGTTCCTGACTGTCATTGATTTCTTTCTTACACCAACTGGGGAATTGGCAGACATCTTTCTTCCCGCTGCCACGTGGCTTGAGCAGAACTATGTTGGAGACTTCTGGAAGCGACACGGCTATGTGGTTGCCAGGCAGAAGGCAGTCGAGGTAGGGGAGTGCTGGCAGGACCACAAGATCTTTCAGGAATTGGGCAAGAGGATGGGACAGGAGAAGTACTGGTGGGACACACTGGAGCAGGCCTTAGACTACATGCTTGAACCCTCGGGGCTGACGTGGGATGAGTTCAAGGAGCGGGGCTATCTCAAGGGGAAGATGAGGTATCGTAAGTACCAGGAAAAGGGGTTTTCTACCCCCACGGGCAAGGTTGAGCTCCACTCGACCACCCTGGAAAAATGGGGACATGATCCCCTGCCACAATACAGAGAGGTTCCAGAAAGCCCCGTTTCAAAGCCCGAACTCCTTGGCCGATACCCCTATGTCCTCAATGTCGGGCTTCGAACCCCCACGTTTTTCCATTCGGCAAACCGCATGATTCCATGGCTGAGGGAAATCAGGCCTGATCCCATTGTGGAAATCCACCCTGAGACGGCAAAAAAACACGGCATTGAGGCAGGGCAATGGGTGCGTATAGAGTCGCCCAGGGGACACATAAGGCAGCGCGCCAAGCTAAACCATGGGATTGATCCAAGGGTCATCGTGGCCGAGCATGGGTGGTGGTTCCCTGAGTTGAAAGACCCGGGTCATGGCTGGGATATCTCCAATGTCAATGTGCTGACCGACAATGACCCTGAGATTTCTGACCCTGTTATGGGCTCTACGAATCTCAGGGCCCTTTTGTGTAACATATCACCCTGTGATGATCCAGAGGAGGAAACGAGATGGGAAGAGTCTCCTTGATCGTCTTTCAGGAGGATTGCATGGGTTGCCACGCCTGCGAGGTTGCCTGCAAGCAGGAACATGGGCTCGGTGTGGGGCCGAGGCTGATCAAGGTGATTGAGAAAGCCCCTTCTTATATCCCCGTATATTGCCACCACTGCGCAAAGCCTCCGTGCAAGGACGCATGTCCGGTAGAGGCTATCTCCAGAAACGAACGAGGGATAGTACTCATCAATCAAGAACCCTGTATCGGCTGTAAGGCATGTGTAGAGGCCTGCCCATTTGGGGCAATGCAGTTCGATGAAAAGAGGGAAATTGCAGTGAAGTGCGACCTCTGCTATGAAAGGCTCAAAAACAATGGAGGGCCAGCCTGTAGTAATGCCTGCCCCACCCAGTGCATCGTTTGGGGTGATATGCGGAAGCTTTCCGAATGGATGGAGAAGAGGTCATTGTGCCAACAAGGGATCAGTCATTAGCATACCTTTCCGATCTGCTTTCACCCGATGAAATCCGTCAGGAGCTTGATACAAAGGTTTTTGGCAAAAGAGATATCGTCTATTTCAGGGAAACAGACTCCACTAATACAAGGGCAAAAGATCTAGCAGCCGGGGATGCCCCGGAAGGAACCCTGATTGTATCAGAGAAGCAGGAAAAAGGAAGGGGAAGGAAAGGAAGGGGCTGGTTTTCTCCGCCACAACAGGGAATTTACGCCTCCCTTATCTTGAGACCAACCATATCTCCACGTGAGGCACCAAGGATAACCTTGTTGACGGCCGTTGCAGTTGCCGAAACGCTCCTTTCCCTGACGGGATTAAAGGTCAATATCAAATGGCCAAATGACATCCTTGTTAACGGAAGAAAGATAGCGGGCATCCTGACGGAGATAAGCGCTCATACCGATGCAATAGATTATATTGTGGTAGGCCTGGGGCTGAACGTTAACACACCCCGTTTCCCCGATGATATCAGGGACAAAGCTACCTCTATTCTAATTGAAACAGGAAAACAGTTTCCAAGGATCAGACTTATCAGGGAATACCTAAGACGGCTTGAGCGCTACTATGAGGTATTTAAAGGAATCGGATTTGAGCCTGTTATGAAACGGTGGAAGCAGCTCACAAATATTGTCGGTCAGGAGATTATGGTCGAGGTCACCGGCAAGAAATACATTGGGGAGGTCAAGGACGTTGATAGGGATGGGGCCCTGATCCTCAAGGATACTAACGGGAAGTCTCACAGGATATCTTCTGGAGATGTCACCTTGATGTAAAGAATAGTATAAAAAAGAGGGGGGATATACCCCTTGCATCTTTGGATCTGGGTATATTCCCCCAATTTTGTCCTCTCTGCGACTCAATCTAACAGCCCGATCACGAATCCAGTCACCGTGATACCGATGATAATGGCGGCACATACCAAGAGGATGCCCGTCAAGGTTGACGATTGAGCCAGTTGAGGATCTTGGCGCTTCATGATGCGGTTGAGCCAGATAGCGATGACCGAGGCTACCGGCATGGAAAGACCAACTATAACTCCACCCACCACGATTAACCAGGCCGGGCGGGCAATAGCAAAGTACAGGAGAAACATGACCGCCGGTCCCGCTATCACAAAGACCCGGCGCCAGAAGATACGCTGTTTAGGCGTCTTCATGGTAATAACCCCTATTTTCCTGAGCCCATCAGGAATAATCCGGGCAATACCAGCCGTATTAACCAGGTACGTACTATAGAGGATACAGAAGGCGGCGGTCATGAACAAATAGCGGGTCCATGCCCCTAGGGTTTCGGTGTACATGCGAGAGAGAATCTCCACCGTCTCAAAGCCTGAAGGTACCTGGCCCAGTCTGTGGAGAACCGAGGCCCCCAGGAGGTAGAAGGCAATGGTCGTAACACCAATCATAATGGCACCCAGGACCAGGTCAGTATCCATCACCCGAATCCAGCGTCTGGCCCGGCCAAAAAATCCCTCTGATTCCTTGGGACCGCTCCACGCAGCATAGCCCTTGCCCTTTACCCAGTATGTATAGGTGATAACCTCATTGGCTGTAATACCGGTAATGGCAAAGGCAGAAAGGGCTACAACCCAGGCCGCCGCGGGAAAACTGAAGGTCAAACCGCTGACAAGCTCGGAGGCCGAATACCCATAAGGGGTTGCCTGTAACAGGAAAAACGAAAGAAAGATGGTGAGGATGGAGAATATACCCACAAGGGTTACAATGATTTTTTCCAGGTCGCTATACAGCCCACGCAGAATCAGTATGATGCCGATTATGGCGGCAATAGCCCCCAAAAGCTGATGGTTCCCCCCGAAGAAACCTGCAACGGCCAAGCCGATACTCCCAACAATACCAGCCATAGCGATCAGTATGGATATCATTAAGGCCACCGCCCACCAAACGGCCCATGAGGCCCCGAAAATCTTGCCCGGAATTCGGTCTAACATATCCATGAGGGAGTCGTCGGTGGAAATGATGAAACGCCCGAACTGTTCCTGGACAATGGCCTTGACCGAAACACTCAGCATGATCATCCAGAGCATCACGAAGCCTACCTTGGCCCCCAAGATCGTGGTGACAATAAGTTCCCCGGAACCCACAATAGCACCCATGATAACAAAAGTGGGCCCGAACTTCCGTATCAGCTCGGCCCACCTTCGAGGAGGTTCCTGAATATCGTTGTGCGTGCGTGGCCTTATTTCGTAATCAAGATCCTCTACGGCCTTTTCCTTTTCTTGCTCCCGCATGATTTTCCCTCCTTTTTTTTATGATATTAACCAGCGCTCCTACCTCTATTGATAGCGTTTATCACCCCCTCCCATTTCAACCCCCTTGTTTCCTACTTCGTCTCAGTGAAGTCCACGATGATGGGTACCAGTCACGACAGAGACCTTTCGATCCCTTCGATCCTCTCCTCCGTCAGTGGAAGGTCAGCGTTCTCCAGGACAGAGGCTAACATCAGAAGGTTTTCGTTGGACACGAGGTTCTCCGTAGACATCTCCATCACCAGCCTATCACCTGGAACAACTGATCTGAGAAGCTCCAGGGCGTGTTTCTTCACTGCCTCAGGCCCAAGCGCGTACACAGCACCCGGATAACCGACCCATATGACCTTTTCCTTCCAGAGGGAGAGTGCTTCACTTATGGGCAGGTCACCCATAGGGGCCGGATGGAAGGCCTCGATTATATCTATTGGAGTCCTTGCTATCAGGTCTTTAAGTACGCCCAACCTTCCATCCATGTGTACGGCCAGAAGTTTCCCGTGTTCGTGTAAGACCCGTGCGCATTTCTCGTACTCCGGTATAAAGTACTTCTCAAAAAGCCTTGGATCAACGAGGTATCCCTCGGTATTGTCCGGGAGCCAGATTATGTCCGCAGGGGATCTTGCAGCTATCTCATACAACGGCTCATAACTCTTGGAGATGCTCTCGTAGAGCTCCTCAATCTTGTCACGGTATCTCGCGTGATGGATATAAAATCGCCCCTCCTCGCTGCCTACCCACTCAATCATTAACATGGCCATAGGTGTCTTCGGAATCCAGGACATGACAACCCCATCCTCGCCCAGCCACTCCTTGGCCTGTTCAATGGGGAAGTAATCCGGGGTGTATTCCGTATTATCGACCATGTATCTGAGCACCTCGTAGTCCTCAGGCTTCTCAATCAAGCGCTTTTTCTGCCAGGGCACCACGTCCCTCCAGCTCCTCAGCCCATGCCATTGCTCAACGCCGGGTTCTCTCTTCTCATCCAAATACACCGAGCCCACGGCCGTAGAATATATTCGGCGCACTACCACCGTTCCCGTTGACACGACTTGTTTCTCCGTACTGTCCACGTTATGCATCTTCATGGCATAACACGGCCTTGCCCACGAAATACCCATTCCCCCATTCCTACATTCTCGCTCAGCCCAGCCCATCTGACTGTGTCTCCAGCAGTGCAAGAATGGTAACTTGTCAGCACGCTCTTTGCGGCTTGCGGCCATGATCCTTTCGCGTCGAGTCATCTCAGGCATGTCCCTCATCTCCGCCCTTCACCCAATCCACGCATTTATTTACCCCCTCTACTGCGTTGTTTGAGCTATGATCTGCGCCGATGCTCTCCGCAAATTGAGCGCTCACGGATGACCCTCCGATGATAACCTTGACCCCTTGCCTAAGGCCTGCTGCCTCTAAGGCCGCTATTATCTCCCCCATCTTTGGCATAGTCACCGTAAGGAGCGCTGACAGGCCCAATATAGAAGGCCTCTGCTCCTTCACTTGATCGACTATCTTCTCGGCAGGTACATCTACCCCTAAATCAACTACCTCAAAACCTCGTGCTATGAGCAGGGTGGCAACGATGCTTTTCCCGATGTCGTGCATGTCACCTT
>CP070704.1:65681-74074 GCA_020349945.1 Deltaproteobacteria bacterium | reverse complement strand
CGCGACCAGGCTCGGCGGGCGGCTCTGGCTTGCATGGCCCTCCAAATGACCGTATTTTTCGCCCTGGTTCGAATCCGCAACGGTTGTCCGGGCGCTGCCGGACAGCTGGATTCACTTGCCCGGCGCGGGATTCGGTCGGGGCCGTTTCGAAAGGGGCGACGATGCAGGTTCGCATTTATCAACCGGCGAAGACCGCAATGCAGTCGGGTCAGGCGAACACCCGGCGCTGGGTGCTGGAGTTCGAGCCGGAGGCTGCTCGCGAGGTCGAGCCGCTCATGGGATGGACCTCTTCGCGGGATACCAAGGGTCAAGTTCGGCTCCGCTTCGACAGCCAAGAGGAAGCGGTGGCTTTCGCGCGCAAGCACGGTCTCATGTACACCCTGGAAAGACCGCAAGAGAAAATGCCCAGGCCCAAGGCTTATGCCGATAACTTCCGATCCGACCGCCTCGGCCGCTGGACCCATTGACGCGACCGATGAACGGCCTGGCGCCGCCCGCTACGACCCCGTAGCTCAGCTGGATAGAGCAGCGGACTTCTAATCCGCAGGTCGCAGGTTCGAATCCTGCCAGGCGCGCCAGTAAAATCCAGTAGGTCTGAGGGGCTAGCCATTATCGGCTAGCCCCTTTTTGCAGATTCATGGACCGTGGCGATTTTGTGCCCATCTGTTTCTCGGCCCTTGAGGTGGGCCTCTTGTCTCCCCGAAAATTTTTCCTTGACTTTTATCATGTTTTATTCTTAAGAATACCGTTTTTAGTCCCCTAAGCCCCTGGGCATTTTCCCTCCTTTCCGCCTGGGGGCTTTTTTAGTCCTTACCCCAGGTCGTTGCAGAGACCCAGGCTAAGGGGTTACGCTCTGTGCCTCAACTGGCAGAATGTGCCTTTTGCGATTTCCCTTGAAACTTCGCGCTCTGTTGGTTAAAATACGCGCCCAACGGGATGGACTCTATATCCATCCGTTAAGCCCCTGAGCTGTCCTTTAACGAGGGTTCGGTTCCAGGGGCTTCTTCTTTCTCGATTCAAAAAAACAACCCTGAGCCTTGACCAGGCCTTTGGCCCATAAGGCCAATAAGAGACCGCGCTTATGTTTGCGGGTTACATAGGTATACGGTTAAGAAGTGTTTTACGTGCTTAATTTATGGAGGCAGCAGAAAACAGTTGATTAATCCAAAAAACCTGTTTATCTAGTAGCTATGCTACCTCAATAACCCATATTGGATTTTGCAGGGGATGAAAGACCCTGCTGCTCACCGAACAGGGATTGGTGGCCGTCTTTTCGAAAAAGCCCAGTTCGCCCTGCCAGGGTTGCAAGATATCATGGGAAAAAAGAAAAGCAGCGTCGACGAGGCGAAGAAAATCGGACAAGAATTAAAGAGAAGGGCTGACAATTTACAGCATCTTGCATCGGAGTGGCATCAAATGGTGAGGAAGTTGAGGGTCTACGGTGAATTACTTGATTTTACAGGTGATGAATTGCAGAGAGCAACCCTTGCCGGGCTTGACCTAGAGGAAAGTCCCATCACGGTGAGTACGATTAAGGAAACACTCTCTTGGAGAATCCCCTCCCCTGACAAGATCCGGAAGACGATAATGGCCTCCACTGCAGCCGTTCTCGATATTTCCGAAGCTATGCACATCCTTGCCCAAAAGGCCCCCGAACATGGGTTATTACAGAATCCCCCTGAGACTTGGCGATTGTTGCGGGCCACAGAGGGAACAATCCAATCCTTAAATAAATTGAAAACGAACCTGGGAGAGACCTGGCGAAGTGCGTGGAATGCTATTGAGGTTGGTGACCTTCGGTCTGTAAAGAAAGCAGCTACTAATGCAAGAACCGTGGTGGATGAGGTGTCCTGGATGGCCTCCTATGACTACCTAAGAAACCTGGAATGGTGCAAACTCGACAAAAAACAATGGCCGTCCCATGCGACTCGTTATGCCTGGATATTGCATGGAGATACGCTCCCCGCAGAACTAAAAAACGACCCATCCAATGACCCTATCTGGAAACCATTCAATAAGGGCTATAATAATCTTCAAAAATCCATGTGCATCTCTCAGGTAGCCAAGGCCCACATAACATATGTTGAGGCACAGTTACGGGTTATTGAGGAGGGATTGGAAGAATATCTGAGAAAGGGATTTATACGGCTGACGAGTCCCTCAGTTTCTCCAGCATCATGAGGTTGGGAACTCCCATCCTGGCTCCATTTCAGCTCCTCATGTTTTATGTGGATTCTGTGATAATACCTGGATAACTATTTTCAAAAGCGGCGAAGGATCACGGGATCTTTCCTCGAATCTCTTATGCCACATTTTGATTGATTGTTCTGGCCTTTTCCCGGTATAATGCCTCATGTTGTGAAGATCCTATCCTGCATCTCGATTTATCCGCATAGGAATCTGCTCCGTGGTATATTACTGCTAATTCTCAGCCCGTATCTGATAAGCGCTTGCGCCGCTAATCTGACGAGATCTCTTCCTTGCACAAGGCTTCAGCCCGACATAATTGACACGGCACCACGGTTGAAGGGAAGCCACTTTGATATCGTACTATTTGACAGCAAAGGGGCAAAGATTGAAGGGGGGCACCACGAAGGCCTTCTCCAGGTGCGCCAACCGTGGATCTTTGGCCTTTCCGGAACCCAGAAGGAGATGCTTTACGGAAGTGCTGGCGAGCTTGCGGCCCTTTCCTTCGCCTCTGAACTGAAGACCCAGGGACTCCATGTCACCCTGCTGAAAGATGTGGGGAATATTGACTCCGGGAGGTGTGACCTCTTGCTCACTGGCAAGGTGGAACGAGTTATCCTGAATACCTATGGGCATGGAACAAAGGAAGGATTTGGTTCAGCGGGTAACTACTGGGAAGCTACCGTATGCTTTTCCAATATCCAGTTAAAGGATATGCGATCCAATAAGGTTTTTTGGATTGACGACCTTCAGGGGTATGCGAAGCTTGAAAATTCACCTGCAAAGCTGGACTGGACCATGCTGACGGTAGCTGTCAAATCACTAAAAGGGGCCTTATACCTTCAGCAGATGCAGGCAGCCTCAAGCGCGCTAACTGCCGCATCTAAACTGAAGGGGTATGTTGAGACTTGGGAAGCCGATTATACCCTAGATCACTATGAGGTGTCACCCATAGAGGTTGCAGCAAGACATGCTGCGGCACAGCTTTTAAGAAATATGAAGGGCACCCTTCCATGAATATATACACAACGCTCTCTCCCCTTGCACCTCTTAGAGCAGAGGGTGAATTCTGATCATTGAATAACAGGAGGGCTCAAGATGCCATTGATAACGATCACCAGGGGCATTGGTTGTGGAGGGACGACAATCGCCCGGCTGGTTGCTGATGGACTCAAGTCAGAGCTTTATGATGACCAGAGGCTCCAGGAAGAGGCCATCAACATGGGCATTGCGTCGAAAGACCTGAAGAGCCTTGACGAGAAGGCCCCGGGACTCCTCAGCCGTCTTTTGAGTCACAAACCCCAAACGTACCTCGATCTGCTGGATGCAGTGGTCTACGAGGTGGCCCGTCGAGGTGAGGGGGTCATCCTGGGACACGGCGCTCAGTTCACGCTCCGGGATTTCGGATGCGCTTTGCAGGTACGCATTTACGCCTCCGAGTCCTCCCGCATCCAGCATCTGATGGATCAGCAAGGCATGAGCCGGGAGGCGGCCCGGAAAATGATCCGCAAGAGTGATAGTGAACGCAGGGGCTTCCTGCAATTCGCATTTCATATGGACTGGAACAATCCCTCTCTATATGACGTGATCATTAACCGAGACAAATTGAGCACAGATTCGGCTGCAAGGCTCATCATGGAAGCAGCGCAATCACAGGAAGTCAAGGCATGCAGTTTAACGGCCTTGGACGCCATGGAAAGGTTGTCCTTGTCCAAAAAGGTCCGGGCTGCGATCATGAAACATAGTCTCAACCCTCTGGATTTCAAGGTCGAGGTTCCTGAGAAGGGTGTGGTGCAGATCACGGGATCAATAAATCCCTTAGAATCCAAAGATCGTCTGCTTGAGGTTGTGAAAAGTGTGCCAGGGGTTTCAGATGTGAGATCCGAGATCACGGTCACCCGCATACACGACATTTGATGATTGCATGTGTCCGATCCAGTGAGAAAATCGCCGATCAGAATTCGGCTCAACTCCGCAGCATCTTCCGCTCTGCCATCAGGTATGAGTAGAATAGTTCATAATGACAATCTTTTCATAGTCCTTTGAGTCTAACGTGAGCTATTATGCAAAGGCTATTGATTGTCTCAAATAGATTGCCGGTTACCGTTGAAAAGAGGAAGGATGGTCTGTACTTTCGCCCCAGTCCAGGGGGCCTGGCCACGGGCCTGGGCTCATTCTATAAAGTATACGATAGCATATGGGTAGGATGGCCTGGCATTACCTCGGACAAAACAGATAGGGAAGAACGGAAGGGTATTGGGGCGAAATTAATGTCTCAGTTTAACTGCCACCCTGTCTTCCTCTCACAAAATGACATAGAAAGGTACTATTATGGGTTCAGCAATAAGACCCTGTGGCCCCTTTTCCACTATTTCACCCAATATGTAATCCATGATAAGAATTTCTGGGAAACCTATAAACGCGTAAATGAGCTTTTTAGTGAGGTAGTTTCCAAGATTGCGAAGGAGGATGATACTATCTGGATACACGATTACCATCTCATGCTCCTCCCTCAATACATAAGGCAGAGATTACCTGATGCAACAGTAGGCTTCTTCCATCATATACCCTTTCCTTCCTTTGAGATATTTCGCTTACTTCCCTGGCGTGAGGAGATTTTAGAAGGGCTTTTGGGGGCAGATGTTATCGGCTTTCACACCGATGATTATGCCCGCCATTTTCTGAGCAGCATACATCGCCTACTAGGCTACGAATACACCCTGGGCCAGATAAACACCGATGATCGAATAATTAGAGTAGATACATTTCCAATGGGGATAGCCTATGAACGCTTTTCTAAGGCTATTCAAGCCCCCCAAGTACAAAAAGAGATAACCAGGCTTCGCAGAAAGCTCCCAGAGTGCAAGGTAATCCTATCAATAGACCGTTTAGACTATACCAAAGGAATTCCTCAACGCCTGGAGGTCTTTAACACCTTTTTAGAAAGAAACCCGGCCTATAAGGGAAAGGTTATTTTTATCCTCGTTGCAGGCGCTTCCCGAACACAGGTAGAGCACTATAGGTTGTTAAAAAAGCAAATAGATGAGCTTGTAGGTCGGATCAATGGAAAATACGGCACTATTGACTGGACTCCTGTTTGGTACCTGTACCGCTCCTTACCCTTCCCTACCCTTACCGCCCTCTACAGCATCGCTGATGTCTGCCTTGTCACCCCCCTGAGAGATGGAATGAATCTCGTAGCAAAGGAATACATATCAACTAAAGGAGGTGAAAAGGGGGTCTTAATCCTGAGTGAGATGGCTGGGGCTGCAAAGGAACTGGGAGAGACAATCATAGTAAACCCTAACAGCAGGGAGGAGGTGGTTGAGGCATTGACAAAGGCCTTAACAATGCCAGAAGAGGAACAGATAGAACGTAACAGGGTGATGCAAAAACGGATCCAGCGTTATAATGTGATGCGATGGGCAGAGGAGTTTATGGACAGGTTGGTTCACACCAAAGAACTTCAGAAAGAGATGCATGCCAGGATACTCAGCCCTGAAATGAACATGAGGTTACTGGGCGATTATCGCAGCGCTCAGAGGCGACTTTTTCTATTGGATTATGACGGAACTCTCGTTCCATTTTTTGGAAAACCTCAAGAGGCAAGACCTGGAGACGACCTTTTGCAATTGCTCGAAAAACTTGGTGCAGACCCTAAAAATGAAACAGTACTCCTCAGTGGACGGGATAAAGACACCCTGGAACGATGGTTTGGCACCTTGAGTCTGGGTCTTGTGTCTGAACATGGTGTATGGGTTAAAGAAGATGAGTGGGAAATGATAGAACCCCTGACAGACGATTGGAAGGAACATATACGCCCAATCCTCGAGCTGTACATGGATAGAACCCCCGGCTCTTTTATTGAGGAAAAAGGATTTTCCCTTGTCTGGCACTATCGAAAAGCAGATCCCGGACTAGGCACAACAAGGGAAAGAGAGTTGATAGATGAACTTCTCAACCTCACTGCCAATCTCAATCTTCAGATATTGGAGGGAAGCAAGGTAGTTGAGGTCAAAAATAGTGGCATAAATAAAGGGCGTGCGGCACTGCGGTGGATTGCGAAAGAAAAGTGGAACTTTATCCTGGCGATAGGCGATGACCGGACAGATGAGGATATGTTTGACGTTCTGCCCGAGACAGCCTATTCGATCAAGGTTGGCTTAAGTTCCTCTCTGGCCAAGTTCAACCTCAAATCCCAAGCAGATGTGCTCTTATTATTAGAAGAACTGGTGTTAGGAGGTCTAGGGTAATGCATGGTTTAGAGGATTACAGGGAAATCGTGGGGAATCAGATCATAGGTGAGATAGCCCGAAGGGCAAGAGACCTTTATGGAAAACACTTCTTACATATCAATTCCACGTATCAGGGTGGCGGTGTGGCAGAGATTCTCAACAGCCTTGTACCGCTTATGAACGATATAGGAATTGATACGGGTTGGAGAATCTTACACGGGTTCCCTGACTTTTTTGAAATGACGAAGAAATTTCACAATTCACTTCAGGGTGAGCCCATTCACTTCACTGAGAGGAAGAAGCGTCTATATTTCCAAGCCAACGGAGACTTCGCTACCTATACCCATATAGACCATGATTGTATAATCATACACGACCCACAACCCCTTCCCCTGATAAAGTTCTACAAAAAGAGGCAGCCATGGATATGGAGATGCCACGTAGATTTATCACATCCGAATGACCAGCTCTGGGACTTTCTTACTACCTTCATACTCAAGTACGATGTAGTTGTGCTTTCTAACGAGAACTATAAGAAAGGGGACCTTCCGGTGGAACAAAGGATTATCTACCCAGCCATCGATCCTCTTTCGTCAAAAAATATAGAGATCTCCGAGAAAGATATCTCAAAATATCTGAAAAAATTCGGCGTACACACGGACAAACCGCTCATAACCCAAATATCAAGATTCGATAAGTGGAAAGACCCAGGGGGCGTAATAAGGGTATTTAAGCTGGTGAAGAAGAAGGTGGATTGCAGATTAGTGCTGTGTGGGAATATAGCTACAGACGATCCTGAGGGAGTGAGGATGTTTGAAAGGGTAGAGAAAGAGGCAAAAAGCTTAACTGAGACAGGAGATATAGTATTAGTAACTGACCCTGCAGCCTCAAACTTCATATTTGTGAACGCCCTCCAGCGCATATCTTCGGTCATAATACAAAAATCGATAAGAGAGGGTTTTGGGCTTGTCGTAGCAGAGGCGCTCTGGAAAGGAACACCGGTTGTAGCCTCAAATGTCGGTGGCATACCACTTCAGATACTGGATGGAGAAAATGGCTTTCTGGTTGATCCTCATGATACTCAAGGGTTTGCAGACAGGATTATAAGGATCTTGCAGGATCCCGATTTATCAAAAGAAATGGGTAGGAAGGGTAAGGAGCACGTCAGAAAGAATTTTCTGATAACAAGACTGCTCATGGATTATTTGGATTTGTTGGTGGAGATGGTTGGATAAATGGCATGACGGGGTGAAACTGCCGGGATACCATGTAACCCTTGATTCCCAACCCTTTAACCCACCCATTATGATGTAATGCCGGATTGGTCTTGCAGAAAGATCAACCCCGGCCTAATTTACAGATCTCCCCTCAATGATTCCTGGACAAGACCTAATACGCCCCAGGCAGACCACAATAATCCATTAGATGTAGCAAGGGAAGATCACCTCAATCGTCTCACGGAAAAGACAACGGTGAGTATACATGAAAGATGACATCCGGTGGGTAAAAACACACTGTGCAAGAATGGATCATGGCGGTTGCTCTCTGGTTTTGGGCGTTAAAGACAATAAGATCGTGCGTGTTAAAGGAGATCCGGATGGCTTTCTGAACAAGGGTTATGTATGTGCCAAGGGATTGGCATCACCCGATAGACTCACCCATCCTGACAGGCTCAGATATCCATTAAAAAGGGCTGGAAGGAAGGGTGAGGGGAAATGGGAAAGGGCCTCGTGGCCGGATGCGATAAAGGAGATAGCTCAGAACCTCAATACAATAAAAGAAGAATACGGTGCAAAGGCAGTTGCCTTCTGTCAGGGTATGCCTAAGGGAATGGAACACTTTGTACTGATCAGGCTGGCCAATCTCTTTGGCTCCCCCAATGTTGTCTCTGTTCAGGATGTGTGCCACGCCCCCAGGGAAATAACCGGGATGCATACCTGTGGTTTTTATCCTGTAGCCGACCTTCGTCAT
>CP070704.1:33249-65581 GCA_020349945.1 Deltaproteobacteria bacterium | reverse complement strand
ATTGGCTGGTACACCGAAGATGAAATCCCTGATCCAAAACAAGGCTCGGATGGAGGAGATTAGACAACAGGCCATCGCCGATGGAATGACGACCCTCATGCAAGAAGGGATACGAAAGATATTTGTTGGTCAAACCGATCTTCTGCAGGTAAGGAAGGTTTGTATGTAAGCTTGTCGTTTAAGGGAAGCCTCCAGGACTCATGAGGCCAGTAGTTTCCTCGATTTGCATCATGATGTTCATATTCTGCAGTGCATTGCCCGCCTGACCTTTAACTAAATTATCAATCAAGCTCAGAATGATTAGTTTCCCGGTTCTAGAATCTATATTGAGTGAAATATTACAGAAATTGCTGCCCCTAACGTCAGTGGTACTTGAGATCTCTCCATGGCTCAAGACCCTGATAAATGGCTCCTTCCTATACATGCTAGTATAGGCATCTCTCAAGCTCTTTATATTTACATTCGGGCGAAGATTTGCATAGATAGTTGTAATAATCCCCCTGCACAAGGGAACAACGTGAGGCGTAAATGTGATCTCTATTTGTTTACCGCCTAATAGGGTTAATTCCCTCTCGATTTCACATACATGTTGGTGACCAGCTACCTTATAGGCATTCATAGCCTCATATCTGGCCGGGAAGTGAAACGGCGGCGATGGCGCTTTTCCAACCCCAGACACACCACTTTTTGCATCAAAGATTATATCGTTACTATCTATGAGGTCTGATTTTAGAGCAGGTGCAAGCCCAAGGATACTGCTTACCGCAAAACATCCTGGGTTTCCGACCAAATCTGAGCAGGCTATTTCAGCCCTATGAAGCTCTGGCAGGCCATAGATAGAAGAGGAGAGAAGATCTGGATCAGCATGTTCCTTTGTCCTGCCAATTCTGATAGCGTAAGAGGCATAGCTGTCTTTATCATTAAATCGGAAGTCCCCACTATAATCGATTACTTTAATGCCCTTATCTAACCATCTCCTTGCCTCCTTCTGACCGACTCCATCAGGAGTAGCATAGAAAACAATATCAAAATCATCAGGGCACTTAGGGTCAGCTGGATCAAGAAGCGGTAGATCGCAAAATCCTTTTAAGTGGGGATAAATCACACTGATAGGCTTATTAACATCATACTTTTCTATAAGGGCACCTATGGTAACATGGGGATGATTTATCAGGTGTTCAATTAAACTAACCCCACCATAACCTGCTGCACCTATAATTCCGACTCTTATCTTTTTGAGCGTTTTATTAAACACTAAATCTAAACCTGATTATGTCACCATCCTGAACTCGGTAATCCTTCCCTTCAAGGTGGAGATGGCCGTCCTTTTTTGCCTCAGGAAAATTTCCATATCTCACTAATTGATCGTAAGGGAGGACCTCAGCTTTGATGAATCCCTTTTTCATATCTGAATGGATAAGGTCTGCGGCCTCTACTGCTGATGTACCTTTGGTAACTGTCCATGATCTTACCTCGTTTTCCACGACCGTAAAGAAGGAAATAAGATTACACACAACAAAGGACCGCTTGATAACCCTATCGATGAGGGATCTCTCGATATGAAAGGCAGATTGAAATTCCATTGCCTCCTCTGGAGCCATTTCTCCTATTTCCATCTCCAATTTACCCCGAACTACCATAACCTCGACATTCTTAGGGATGTGGGGCATTTTTGGAGGGTCTTCATCCTCATCTGAATTGTTAGAAATCAGAAGCATGGGCTTTGCAGATAAAAAGGTAAAACCCTTGAGAAGAGGAGAAGTAGCTATTTGGGTATTATCCCGCAAGGGCTTTTCTTCAGATAGAATATCCCTGCACTTTTCCAGTAGGGAGAATTCCTCGATAGTTATCTCTTTTCCCTTCTTCTCGTCTGATTTTATCCTTTCGATCCTCTTTTCAGCCACCATAAGATCATTCAATATCATCTCTGATTCGAGCTTGAAGAAATCCTGTTCAGGGGTCGGAGCAGGCCCCCCAAAGAGCTGAAAGTTTTTTGCTACATGTATCAATCCATCACAGGTTCTTACTGCATTAAAGATTATATTCTCTTTTTCCCCTTTAGCACGGTCTGAATCCGTCATTCTTGGCGGCAGTAGGTATTCTACCTGGGAATAGATGGTCTTTTTTGGCTTATATATCTCCGTAAGGTAATCTACCCTCTCATCAGGTACGTTAACCGTTGTAATCAACTGACCCCCCTTCTTGATCCTTTCCTCCCCTTTTATCCCCCTTGCACCAGTCAGGGCCTTGAAAATCGTAAATTTCCCCGATTGAGGCAGTCCAATGATGCCTAATTTCATTTCCCTACCTCCGACTATTGAGAATAGCCATCCCCTGTACTGCATTAAATATATTGCCTCTTATCTTTCTATTTGTTTGATAGAGGCCTAAAAGCAGGGATCTGATCTGTGCCCTTTTTGACGATCTTGCCGTAGGGCAGCCACTGTCTATCTCGGGAAATCCCATCTGATCCGCGTATCTCTTGATAATGTCCTTATTTAAAAGACAAAGGGGCCTTATGATAGAAAGTCTTCCATTAAATAACTCTTGCATGGGCTGGATCGTATCTAGTGATCCCGCAAAGAAAAGGTTTAAAAAGAACGTCTCTATGAAATCGTCTTTCTGATGTCCCAAAGCTATCTTGTTGCACTCGAGTTCTGCCGCCTTTTCAAATATGAGCTTTCTTCTGAGACGTGAGCACAAAAAGCAGGGATTTTCCCTGTTTTCTTTTCCATGTGCGCGTGGACCAAATCTGCTTTCAATAATACGGTAATCAAAGGCATTTCCCTTAAAAAATGCCTTCATGCTTTTCGCTGTACCTTGTTTAAAACCTAAGTTTACATAAAGTGCTATAAGATTATAGTTAATGGGTATCCTCTTTAGCCGTTCTCTTAGCAACCATAAGAGGGATAAACTGTCTTGACCACCTGAAACAGCTACCAATATTCTGTCTCCATCACCTATCATTTGAAAGTTGGAGATGGCCTTACCCATAAGTCGCTTCATCTCTTTAGCAACATAGGTCAATTATGGCTTCCTTCCCTCTCCCCAAATATCTTGGTTCCTATCCTTACCAAATTCGCCCCCTCTTCTATGGCAACCTTGTAAGAATTTGTCATACCCATGGAAAGATATTTCATCTCTACATTTGGTAAGTGAAAATCCTTGAATTTTTCAAATAACTCTCTTGTTTTTCTAAAGTACGGACGTGATTCCTCCGCATCTCCAAATCTGGGCCCCATGGTCATCAGGCCCATGATCTTTATATAGTCAAGAGAGGAGATTTCTCTTATCAGTTGTTCTACATCCCTTGGGGCTACCCCATTTTTCTGGTTTTCCTCGCCGCTGTTGACCTCAATCAATACCGACATGATTCTATCCCGTCTCTTAGAGCATCTTGCTATCTCTTTGGCCAGCTTCAGTGAATCAACGGATTCGATCATGTCGAAAATATCAACTACCCTTTTTACCTTATTCGTCTGCAGATGTCCAATAAAGTGCCATTGGGCCTCTCCTTTAACTTCGTTAATTACCTGTAGGCTTTCCTGCAGATAGTTTTCCCCTATGACTGTAACCCCTGCCTCTATTGCCTGAGATATTTCATCAGCACTTCTTTCCTTGACAGCTGCAAGCAGAGTCACACCTTCGGGTAGCTCATGTAATAGACGCTGCACATTTTCCCTTATCATCGGAAGAACCCCTCAGGATGATTACGTTATTGGCAATGACTGTTTTTTACTAAAATGGCACTAACAGGGCAAACTCTTGTACAGGCATAACATTCCTTGCAAGTAGCCCTGGGCTTATCCTCTTCGCCAAAGAAACTTATCACGGTATCGAGCCCCCTTTTTGCAAAGCTTATCATAGCTTGACCACTTTCTTTTCGGCATACAAAGACACATCTACCACACAAGATACACCTATTCGGAACGTATTCCAAGCAAGGGTGGTCTTGCTCTGTTTTTACCTCTCTCTCAAGCTGTTCAAGCCTCTTGGGCTTCAAGCCGAATTTTAAAAACTTGGCAATCCGCTGAAGTTCACATTTTCTGTTAGCAGGACAATTCCGGCAATCTATATGGTGGACAGAAAGAAGAAGTTCAAAGGCGGCTCTCTGTAATCTTCTTACATGGTCTGTATTGGTCTTGACAACCATTCCTTCCTTAACCTTTACGGTGCATGAGGTTATAGGTTGTCTCGATCCATCAATTTCTACAAAGCACAGTCTGCATGAACCTGGTGGATTATCCATTTCCTTTAGGTAGCAGAGATTGGGGATATAGATTTCATTGTCCAGGCATGCCTGAAGAACAGTTATTCCCTCTTCACTTTCAATTTCTTTATTATCCACTACCAATTTGACCATGTATTACCCATCCTCCGGGCGTTCAATTTTGGGTGCCAGTTCTGGGGGAGAAACCTTCCTAACTGCATCATACTCCGGTGGACAAGCGCTCATGCATTCCCCACACTTGACACAGGAGGATTGGTCAATGGCCTTCTTTCTATTTTTGGTAGTAAAGATCGATTCTGTGGGGCAGCTTCCAACGCAGGCATCACAGCCCCTTGAGCATGTATCTAAATCGATATAATATGCTGTCAGTGCCCTACACATCATAGCAGGGCATCGTTTTTCCCTGACATGAGCCTCGTATTCATCCCTGAAATACTTAACGGTTGTTAAAACTGGATTGGGTGCTGTCTTCCCCAATCCACACAGGGAGCCTCCGTTTATGTCTAAACTCAGATTCTCTAATAATTCTATGTCACCATTCCGTCCTTCTCCTCTTGCTATCCTCTCCAAGATATCGAGGAGGTGTTTGGTTCCTATTCTACAGAAGGTACACTTCCCGCATGATTCCTTTTGGGTGAAGTCAAGGAAATATCTGGCCACATCTACCATGCATGCATCCTCATCCATGACCACCATACCACCTGATCCCATCATTGCCCCAGCCTCTGTTAGAGAATCGAAATCAATGGGGATATCTAGAGAAGACTCCGGTAAGCATCCTCCAGAAGGGCCACCAATCTGAACTGCCTTAAATTTCTTTTGATTTGGGATGCCTCCACAGATTTCAAAGATAAGGGTCCTAAGGGTAACTCCCATAGGAATTTCTACTAAGCCGGCATGGATAATGTTTCCCACCACCGAGAATATTGCTGTTCCAGAACTTTTCTCAGTACCGATCCCTCTATACCACTGAGCCCCGTTCCCTACTATGGGTGGTACCGATGCCATAGATTTAACATTATTTACTACGGTTGGTTTTCCCCACAGACCTCTTTGGGAAGGGTAGGGTGGCCTTGGTTGAGGCATCCCTCGCTTCCCTTGAATTGATTCTATGAGGGCTGTCTCTTCTCCACAAACAAAGGCCCCAGAGCCCTGAAATACTGCTACATCTAAATCAAAGTCCGTGCCCAGTATCCCTTTTCCCAGTAGCCCTATCTGTCTTGACTGGCCAATGGCATTTTTCATCCTTTTCCCTGCCAGGGGATATTCTGCCCTGACATAAATGATCGCTGTTTCTGCTCCAACCGCATAGGCAGCGATGGCTATACCTTCAATAAGTAGATGGGGATTGCTTTCAAGTAAAGCCCTATCCATATAAGCACCTGGATCTCCTTCATCAGCATTACATATAATAATCCTATCCTTTTCCTTGGCATTTCTTACAAGTTGCCACTTTATGCCAGTTAAAAAGCCTGCACCTCCTCTTCCTCTAAGACCTGATTCTTGAATCTCTTTTATGATCTTCTCTGGTTCTAAGGTGAGTGCCTTGACAAGGGCCGAATATCCTCCCTTCTGGATGTACTGATAGATATCCTCTGGGTCAATCAAGCCGCTGTTGGCCATAACTACCTTTTTTTCTTGATTAAACCGTGGGAATTCCAAGACTGAGGGTATGGTATCACTTTCTTCCAGGGCCCCCAATACATGCTCGAAAACCGGGTCACCTTCCTCTAAAAAGGCCTTTACCAGTAGTCTTGCTTTTCCAGGTGTTACATCATGGTAAAGGATGGGTGGGAATCCTGGCTTATCAACTATAACAAGTGGTTCGGCATAGCAATGACCAAGACAACCTACAGGAATAATATGGGCATTGAGTTTTCTCTCTAAAAGCGCCTGTTCAAACGCTGCCTTTACCTCCATTGCACCTGATGCCAGGCCACATGTAGCCATGCCAATGAAGATATTCTGCGTATTGTGCCCCTTCATCTCCTGGAAGCGTCTTTCTGCCTCCGTTTTTATGGATGCAAATACCTGGTTTAGTTTTCCTCTACTGTTTTGATTCACCTTGCTGGTTTTCTCTTTTTCGTCGTTCTTTTTCTATCTCGAAACCCAAGATAAGCCCCTCTACCTTGCTTGGGGCCATATGTCCATGAACGGTATCATCGATTGTCGTCACAGGTGCCAATGCACAGCATCCTACGCAGGCTACCCTGTCTATGCTAAATTCCCTGTTCGTCGTTGTTTCACCAGCCTTGATTTCAAGCTTGCGCTCGAAATTTTCAAGGATTATATCCCCACGCCTAACGTGGCAGGCTGTCCCAAGGCAGACTCTTATCTGATGTTTACCTGGAGGATAAAACCTGAACTGATTGTAAAATGTAGCCACCCCATAAACCTCACAGCTAGAAACCTCAAGATGTTTGGCCACTATTTGCAGTGCACGGGCAGAGAGGTAGTGATATTTTTCCTGAATCATCTGTAAGATAGGTATGAGATTACTTCTTTCTTTTTCAAAACTCGTAAGGATTGAGGCCATATCATGTAACAGAGCCTTTTCCTCAATCTCGCCTTTATGATCCATGGATTTACACTTTTTCAAAATAAGTGTTTAACTTTATTTTAAAAATTTTTTAAGGGTCAAGAAAAATCTAGGGATGTTTCACATTTCTCTGCCTTCCAGCCAGGCCAAAATCCTGTTAAGATCATTGCCTAATTTTCTCATGGCCTGCCCCCTATGACTTACCGTATTTTTTTCATCAGGCGAAAGCTGTGCGAATGTCTTATTAAGGGGTGGATAATAAAAGATGGGGTCATATCCAAAGCCATTTGTCCCTACGGGCTTATCTAAGATTATCCCGGAGCATCTTCCAGTGTAATTCAGAACCTGCCCGGCTGGCTTCGCTATAGCAATAGCGCAAAAAAAGCTGGCATCCCTGTTCTCTTTCCCTCTCATTTCCTTAAGAAGTTTAAGGTTGTTTTGATAGTCATCTGCT
Source organism: Deltaproteobacteria bacterium (assembly GCA_020349945.1). Taxonomy (GTDB): domain Bacteria; phylum Desulfobacterota; class DSM-4660; order Desulfatiglandales; family B25-G16; genus JABXJZ01. The sequence continues at coordinate 58,357 of CP070704.1, read as the reverse complement.
GATTCCCCGGCATAGCGCGCTGAAAAAAGACCCGGGGACCCATTTAAGGCCTCCACTACAATTCCCGAGTCATCAGCCAAGGCAGGAACGCCAAGCATTCTTGATACACATTGGGCCTTCTTTGTAGCAACTTCCTCAAATGTCCTTCCGTGTTTTTCAAATTCAGGAATACCTTGAAAATGACAAAGCCCTTTAATCTCTATCGGAGATTTCTTAAGTAAGAGCTCATACTCTCTCTTTTTGCCCTCATTATGGGTTGCCAGAACTACCACTATCTTTGACATAAGTCTTCACCTCGTAACCATAGCAAGCAACTTATTAAGTCGTCAGTCCGCCGCTAAAAAATAACTTACTTGAATATTTATTAAAAGCTTTTATTATAATGGCTGAAAATTTGGCAGTATTACTTTGGGCTTTTAAGAGGCTGTTTTATGAATGCAGTAAGGACCTTTATTGTTGGGGATGTTCACGGTTGTTTAGAGATGTTAAGAAGACTTATTGACAAAATAGAATGGAACCCATCCAATGATCGACTCATTTTTATTGGAGACTATATCGACAGAGGGGAGGATTCTAAAGGTGTTGTCGATTTTGTCTTAAAATTGAAAGAGCATTCTCCCTTAGTTCAGTGTCTTATTGGAAACCATGAACAGATGTTTCTTGACTATTTATCGGATATTGATCCCCAAAGCTTCATATTAAATGGAGGTCTCTCTACCCTTAGGAGCTATAAAGAGGTGAAGCAAAACAAAAAGGATCCGCTTGTTCCATCTCCTCATCTTGACTTTTTTTCATCACTTTTACCCATGATAGAGCTTGAGCAATACTATATTGTCCATGCTGGTTTTCGCCCTAACATAAGGATTGAGGATCAGGATCTTACTGATATTATTTGGATTAGAGATGGATTTATCTATTCTGATTATGACTTCGGGAAGCTGGTTATCTTTGGACATACCCCATTTCATAGCCCTATGATCATGAAAAATAAGATAGGCATTGATACTGGGGCCGTTTATGGAAACTGCTTAACCTGTTTGGAGCTTCCAGGGAAAAAATTTCATTCTGTCAGACCTGAGTAAACTATCGAGGTGCCCAGATTTCTAGGTTTTCTGATAATGGCTTAAAGCTATCTGCTGCACCACGATCTTTTTAATTCCAAAGACTTAATTATTTTGAATGTAAAAAAGGAATCTATCAAGCTCCTCAAGATAATCCAAAGATTGTATTTAGGGCTTTGATAAAAGTATCAGGTAAGGGTGTTCTTGACTTTGACGTTTTTAAGGGGTATTTTAACTGCTAGGTTTTTTGTGAGGAATCCTTAAATATCTTAGGTACATATTAACTCGGAGAAGGAGATTGCTTGAGCTTGTCATTAAGGGTGGACCTTTTATGTACCCTATACTCTTTTGCTCTATTATTTCCCTGGCCATATTTATGGAACGGTTATGGATACTGAGGCGAAAATTGATCATACCAAAGGCCTTTATTGTTAAGGTAGAAGAGCTTGTAGAACGAAACAAGATAGCAGAGGCGGTTTTCCTGTGCCAAGGAAATAGCTCTTCAATTGCCAGGATCTTTTTGGCAGGCCTTAAAAATGCTGGCAGAGGGATGTGGCTGGTTAAAGAAGCCATAGAGGAGAAGGGAAGGAGAGAGGGTGTTATATTGGAGAGAAACATAGGGGTCTTATTAACTATTGCTAACCTCTCACCATTGCTTGGCTTGCTTGGTACAGTTTCGGGTATGTATAAAACCTTTAATGCTATATCTGTTCATGGTGTTGGTGGTACTGCACCCCTTGCAGGGGGTATCGCTGAGGCCTTAATTACAACGGCGACAGGTCTATTGGTGGCCATACCTACACTGGTTGCCTATCGTTATCTTATGGATAAGGCCCAGATTCTTATATTTGAAATAGAGGAAAGCTCTATTAAACTTGTAGACACCATGGAGGGTAACAAGAAGTAATGCGCTTTAGTCAGCCAAAGAGAGAAGAGATCAGTCTTGGCGTAAGCATTGCTCCTTTGATCGACATTGTCTTTTTGCTCCTTATATTTTTCCTTTTAACATCTCATTTTGAAATCATATCAGGTATTGATATTAAATTACCTGATATTTCTGAAAGAGGATCAGATGAGTTAACGGATAATATGATTGTGGCTATAGATAAAGCAGGTAATTGTTATCTAAAAGAGGAAAAAGTGACTTTGAAGGATCTCTATCTTAGGCTTAGAGGGAACACCGAACAAAAAAAGGTAAACTTGATTTTGCAGGCCGATCGAGATGTTAAACATGGCCATGTTGTTAGGATAATGGATTTGGCTAAGAAAGCCGGGGTTGCGTCCATTATTATATCTGCTGAGTGGGAACCTGAAAAGGTCTTTTAAGTTTGGCGTCTTTTAAACAGACTTATTATCTTAATCATTTTTTGATTATTTCGTTTGTTGCTTTCCTTTTGTTGGCCTGGTTAAGCTTTGGGCAACATGGATTAATAGATCTTTATAACATGCAAAAAGAAAAAGAGAGATATCTCGCTATCATTAGTGATCTTAAAGAACAAAACAGACTACTTACTGCTGAGATCAGACGACTCAGGGAGGATCCAAAATACTTCGAGTCAGTGGCTCGCAAGGAACTGGGTCTGGTAAAAGAGAATGAAATTATCTACCGGTTTAAAAGGGACACAAGTGAAATAAGAAAGAAGTGAAAACAGAAAATGGGAGACTGCGGGATAACCTAGACAGATATTGAGGGTTGCACATGAGACCACTAGGTGAGATCTATAATGAAATTTTAAATAAACCAGTAACACCCACGGCAAGCCTTTTGCTTATTAAGATATTAAAGGAAAATGGGAAACCAGGGATGGTGATAAAGGCATGTCTTAAGGCATTAGAATTTTTCCCAGATAACATTGACATAAGAAAGGTCTTGGCAGAAACCTATTTTGAAAAGGGATCTATTGAGCTTGCGGAGAAAGAATTAGAAAAATTATGCCAGCAGATCGATGAATTATCATCTGTTTTTAAACTTCGAGCTGAGCTTTTTATAAAGGAAGATAGGACTAAAGAGGCAATGGATTCCTTAAAGCTATATTTAGCACACCACAGTGCTGATAAGGACGCAGTCCAACTTCTGTCTCAGTTGAGCTCTCGCCGTAAAGAAGAACCATCAATTCTTCCCACCTCTACCTTAGCGGAAATTTATTACAAGCAGGGAGCGTTAGAAGATGCCATAAAGATATATGAACAGACAGTTAAGGCATTTCCTGATGATGAAAAGGCTAAAATAAGGCTGAATGAGTTGAAGGAGATAAAAGAGGCTGAAAAAGAGCCCTTAAAAGAGAAAAACTTAAAGCTGATGAGGGTGTTGGAAAGGTGGCTGACTGATATAGAGCAAAGAGGGGCTGCAAATCCTTTCCATCAGCCTTGAAACTATTGTTATGACTGGCTGAAATTTTACCGGAAAGCCTTTGTACAAGGGGAAAAGCAACTAATGTATTCAACAGCGGATTTTAGAACAGGATTAAAGATAGAATTGGACGGAAAGCCATTTACAATTATAGAATTCTTACATGTAAAGCCAGGCAAAGGTGGGGCATTTGTAAGGACAAAACTGAAAAATCTGATTACCGGCCAGGTATTGGAGAAGACATTTAGGGCTGGGGAAAAGGTTGCTCCGCCCAATGTACAGGAAAAGGAGATGCAATATCTTTACCAGGACAAAGGTGAATTTTGTTTTATGGATACTGAAACCTATGATCAGGTTTTTTTAACAGCTGAACAGCTAAAGGAAAATAAGCTATTTTTGAAAGAAAATATGACCGCCAGGGTGTTGATATACAATGATAGGGTAGTGGGTGTTGAACTCCCAAATTTCGTTGATTTAAAGATTGTTCAAACAGAGCCAGGGGTTAAAGGAGATACAGTAACTGGAGGTAGCAAGCCAGCTACCCTTGAGCCAGGGGCGGTTATTCAGGTTCCACTTTTTGCAAATATCGGGGACACAGTTAGGGTTGACACACGCTCAAAAGAGTACATTGAGAGGGTAGAGCAGAGAACTAATTGAAACAGGGTTTTGCCTTCAATTTTATGGCTACAGGTATTGGGAGCGTACCTTTCTTAGATGTTGATAGTACCTGCCACCGCATCCTTAAGATTTTTCCGGATATGCCTTTTTGGCCCCAGTTTGTTAAACGGAGCCATCTTGAAGATATGTGCCTCCAGGCAAGTCAAGGCCTACCTCTGCTTGAAATAAATCACGATAAAAAGTCTATCCATATCCATGCTACCGGGGATCAGGACAGGGAACTCACCTCTTTTTATGAGCATTTTATAGCCGAGGATACTGATTATTTTGCCGTTGGTCATGAATATGCAGCTGGTCTCTATAAGCTCTTAGAATTGATTGATAAAAGCCCTCAGCGTTATGGGTCTCTTATCAAGGGTCAGATAGTAGGACCCATCACCCTTGCAGGAAGTGTAAAAGATCCTGCAGGCAAATCTGCCCTTTACAATAGCGAGATTATGGACACCATAGTCAAGGGCTTAGCCATTAAGGCCCTGTGGCTGGTTAAAAAGATGTCTATATGTAATAAGAGGCCTGTTATTTTTATAGACGAGCCGTATCTTTCTGGCTTTGGTTCAGCGTTTACGCCTGTTCGGAGAGAAGAGGTCGTCATATTTATAAGAGAGATTATAGATTACTTAAGATCCAGAAGTAACGCATTAATCGGGATTCACTGCTGTGGAAATAGTGACTGGTCCATGATAATCGAGACTGGAGTTGATATAGTAAGTTTTGATTCATTTGATTATATAGATTATTTTTTGCTTTACAGGAAGGAGATCGTAAGATTTCTGGAAGGTTGTGGGACAGTTGCATGGGGTGTGGCTCCTACCGCTTCCTTTAGCGGTAAGGAAACCGTTAGTGGCCTTAGAATACGGTTGGAAAAGGGACTTAATAGATTTTGTGAATGGGGAGTTAATAGAAGCACTGTTGCTGAAGGGTCGATTATTACGCCTGCCTGTGGTCTAGGAACAGTAGAACCGGATAACGCGGAGAGAATCTTGGAACTGTTATCCAGTCTATCAATTGTCATGTCTGAACTTACGCTTTAGTCACTATATCTTTTAAAGCACAAGAACGGAATTTTCTTTAGCAGCCTCTATTTCCAGATGTGAATTTTTTTCCTTGATCAAGTTCTGACACGAGACTGTTATTTCCATTATATCGCTGTCTTTTCTCTCCGGCGCATGGTGAAAAAGCACCAGCTTCTTAACATTAGCCTTGAGGGCAAGGTCAAGGGTTGATTGATAGTCAGAATGTCCCCAGCCCCTGTGTTCTGATATCTCTTCAGGTCTGTACTGGCTGTCATGGATCAGGATGTCCGCCCCCTGGCAAAAGATAATAAAATCACTGAAAGACTTTTCCTTAGTATCGAGCTCGTTGTCGGTCAAAAAGACAAGGGTTTTATTATCTTCACGAAACCTAAATCCTAAACCTCCTTGGGGATGATGCAGGAGAGCGCTATCTATGGTCGTGCCATCAATGTCCAAGGAGCCATGGCTCAATTTGTTAATAAATTCTATGTCTGCCTTGAGTTCATCAAACCTGACAGGGAAGAACCCATCTCCCATTTTGTTGTCAAAGCTGTATCGAAGGCCTTTCATGCATGAGTTGTATCCATCAACCAGGACTCTGGTTGACGAGTTATAGATTGGTGAAAAAAAGGGGAAACCAAAAATATGATCCCAGTGGATATGGGTAATAAGAAGGTGGATATCTACATGGTCTTCGCGGGATTCGAATTCCCTCCCTAGAGACCGGATCCCCGTCCCAGCGTCTATGATTACCTTTCTGCCGTTATCGAGATTTATCTCCAGGCAAGTAGTATTCCCCCCATAGATGATGGTATCCTTTCCTGGTGCCGGTATAGACCCCCTCGTACCCCAAAATTTGACTTTCATCTCCTTGTCCCTAGAAGGCTGGAAGTCTTAGACTTTTGAGAATCTCCTTTAAAGATAATGACCTTTCTTCCTATAAGGCCTTAGCAAATATCTGATTCTTATTAATTTGTGTCACATTACGAAATTGATCTAACGCTGTCAACGCAAAAAAGGATGGAAAAACAGGCCTGATTGAGGATGCTCCGAGAGATCTTGTTGATAACAACTCTGCTTCAAGGCTCAGTAAGATGGTGCTTTTATCTTTCTGGTTTATCCACTTGATATAGCCGCCAAGATCTGTATCCAGTGCCTATCCATTATCAGCGCCCGTAAGTCTCCAGCGGCTGGCTTATTTGCAAGCAACCACGTGAACTTGCCTGTGCAATAAGCTGGCTCAACCGACCTAGCCAAAGAAAAAAGTTTGACTGCGAGGAATTAAAGCTCCACTTAGTAAGCCCACAAGAGTCCCAGTTTAGCGGGAGAACCGGTGTACACCACTAATTTCCTTGACTTCTCGCTCGAAATTATGCCAGATTAACGAGAGGTTACCTGATAAAGGGCAATCTCACGGCTTGAGCTCTGAGGGATGAGATCACCTTCACCTGGCGACAGGATAACCCGTTACAGAAGAAAAGATTGAGTTGAGAGGAGGTGGCGGCGCCACGATGCTTGGTGAGCTATTTGCAAATGCAAGTTATATAGATGTTGCTCTCCTGCTATTGATCGGCTTCATATTGTTTAGTGGTATTAAGGTGCAACGAAGACTGGAACAACGGATAGAGGAAATGGAAAAAAAGATTCTCGCCCTGAAAAAATATCAGGGGGATGCCTTTCAAAGCCTGGATAACAGGTATGTATCGCTCAAGAAGGCCTTCTTAGATAAGACGAACGAGTTGATAGCAAAGCTCCAGGCAATTCTTAAAAGTAATAAAGCAGTGATGTCGGAAATTGACAACAAGACAAGGCCCCTAAGAGCCTCCCTTGATGACACCATGGATAAGGTCAAAGCCACCAAGGACAGTTTGAGAAAAACTATCCTGGAGAATGAAAAAGAGATAAAGGACATCAGAAAGGAGCTCAACGATTTTTCCAAAGAAATTCAAAGGATGAAGGACGATATACGAGAACGGACCATTGACCTCGAGCTGTAAACTATGAAAGAGAGCATTGTTGCCACCATTGTATTTGCCGATCTTATGAGTTCTACGGAAATGGCAAAGAACCTCACGCTCCAGGAATACGACGAGATGATCGTTAATTTGCAGAGCACCATGTATGAGGTCGTTTCCCACCATCTGAGCTCCTATGGCTACGTAGGCAAAGGGCTTGATTCTTACTGGTCTATCGCAGGAGACGAACTGCGGATTTTTCTCTATTCAGGGGCAGTACACTTCGATGCGCGCAATGCCCTGCTCCTTTCGACTAAGATTAAGCTCGCCTGGTTGGCCTCTGGCTTCAATGAGAGAGTTTTGGAGGAAGGGCGCCTGGTCTCGCGAATCGGCGCTGGCATCAACTGCGGCAAGGTCATCAAGGATACGAGGGAGTGGCGGGCGAGGATGGGAGAGAGACAGCCTAATATTGAAGGTTACGCCATAAATGTGACCAAACGGATAGAGTCAGTCTCGCGCGAGGGTAATGTTTATCAGATTATGGTTGGTGATAGCCTATACAGGAGGTGCCAAGAGAGCAATGCTATCAACGTCGTATTCAGTAAGCCGCGAAGCCTTGTCTTCAAAGGCCTGGGTCAAAAGATACCGGTCTATGAGCTGGTCTCTTTCGTGAATTTCGAAATCCTGCCCTCAATGCCTGCCTTTCTGCAGAATAACCTGCTCGATAAGATGGAATACGCTGTTAGCCAACCCAATCCGGAGCCGTGGATTTTTATCACACTGTTGCGTCACCATGCCTCGCTGATCGCCTCAGGCAGGCACGAATATCTTGAGAGCCATGCTATCGAGCTTGCCCAGCAGGCCCTGGAGGTGTTGGAATACAAGACGGTGATCTACAACATGCTCGGATGGTTCTGCACTTATGGCCAGAGGGTTCGCAATCTGGAGCTTGCGCTTCATTACTTTGACCAGTCGCTCAGTTTGGAACCGGGAAATGAGGCCGCCCTCCTTCACAAAGCTAGAATCCTCGACATGATGGGACAGATGGATCGAGCTCGGCATACCTATGAGGAGATTCTCTCACAGAATCAGGACCACCCGGAGGCACGCAGAAAAGTGGTGCAATACCGAGTTGGCCAAGGGTAATCTGAGACCGAACTCATCAAGGCGGTGTCATTCCGGTGGGCGTTTGCGATGTGCCGGGAAGCCAAGACCAGTCCGCTTATATGCTTAAGGCAGCCCCAATATTCCCCTCCTTTAGAGAAATCGTCCTGCCTGTAAAGGAGATTTACCACCAAGCTGTTTGTCTCCTCCTATGCAATACCATACAATATGGTATACTCTATAAAAGGATAACTGGAATTGATAGAATAAAATTAGGGTTTTCGTGTGATGAGAATCTTGATCTATTTAATCCCGATACTTTATGCCATATGCCCATATGATCTCTTGCCTGATTTTTTTGCGGGCCTAGGGTGGATTGATGATTTAATAATATTGGGGGCACTATACTGGTATCATTTCATCTACCGGCCAGCCAAGATTAAGGCAAAATCAGAAAGGACTTATTCTCGAAAAGGGGAGGGGACAGGAAGCGAAAGCTACCAAGGGGATCAGAAAAGGGCTCAAACAGGTAAAAGGTTCTCAAAACGAAATCCATACCAGGTCTTAGGCGTAAATAGGGGGGCCTCAATAGATGAAATTAGGAAGGCCTACAGAGAATTGGCTGCTAAATACCATCCAGATAAGGTTATCCATCTGGGAGAGGAATTCAGGGGGTTAGCAGAAGAGAAGTTTAAGGAGATTCAGGAGGCATATCAGGAACTGGTAAACAAGTGATCTCAATCATCCCACCTATTTCAGAGCTGTGCGCACATAAGGGGTGACCTAAGCCTGCGTTCGTCCTAACTATATGCCCAGGTAGGCGCCTTTCACGTGATCGTCTGCCATCAATTCCTGGCCTGTACCTTTAAGGACGATCATCCCGTTTTCTAAAACATAGGCCCGGTCACACATGGCTAAGGCCTGCATCACATTCTGCTCAACGAGGAGAACCGTGACACCTTCTTCATTGATCCGCTTCACCAAATTGAAGATCACCTGAACGAGTACCGGGGCAAGGCCTAAGGACGGTTCATCAAACATCATCAGCTTAGGCTGTGACATCAGCCCCCTGCCTACAGCCAGCATCTGCTGTTCACCCCCTGAAAGGGATCCTGCCATCTGCCTTCTTCTTTCCTTTAGTGTCGAGAAAATCCTGTACACATATTCCAGGGTCTCAAAGCGGTTAGCCTTGGCCTTACCATAAAGGGATCCCATGATCAGGTTTTCCTCCACACTCATTTCGGAGAATAGACGTCTGCCTTCTGGAACGTGGACGATGCCATGCTCAATAATCTTATGAGGTGGCAAATGATCAAGACGCAGATGATTATACTGGATGGTTCCCCGCTTTGGCGTGAGCAGAGAGGATATAGTCTTAATCGTGGTGGATTTTCCCGCCCCATTGGCACCCACCAGAACCACAATCTCCTTTTCCTTTACATCAAAGGTAACACCCCAAAGAACCTGTATATCTCCATAAAATACATCTATCCCGTTAACCTTGAGCATATCCCTCTCCCAAATAGGCCTCAATCACCGCCGCATTTTTTGCGACCTTCTTGGGTGAGCCTTCAGCGATGGTCTGGCCGAAATTAAGAACATGGACACGATCCGATATGGTCATAATTACCTTCATGATATGCTCTACAATTAGGATAGTAATGCGCTTATCCCGTATCTTCTTGATAAGTTCAATGGCATTATCCAGCTCTGTAGGATTCAGACCGGCTGCAGTCTCGTCAAGAAGCAAAAGATCTGGTTTTGTAGCAAGTGCACGGGCGATCTCAAGCCTTTTTCTTCCCGCTAAGGGGAGACTTTTTGCCAGTTTGTCTTTCTCATCTAAGAGACCACAAAATTCTAAAACCCGATACGCCTCATCTTGCGCCTCTCTTATGCTATTAACGCGGCAGAAGGCTGAGGCTGTTATATTGCCCAGAACCGTCAAACGGGAGAGGGGTTTTACAACTTGGAAGGTCCTGCCTATACCAAGATGGCAGATTTTATAAGTCTTCAACCCAGTTATAGTTTTTCCTTTGAAAACGATATCCCCAGCAGTAACAGGAAAATAGTTATTGATGCAATTAAAGATAGTAGTCTTGCCTGAGCCGTTCGGCCCAATAAGGCCAAAAATCTCACCCTCCTCTACATTGAAGCTAACATTATTTACTGCCTTGAGCCCTCCAAATGCCTTAACGAGATTCTTTACCTCAAGAAGCGCCATATATTCTCTCCCCTCGATCCCTATCGAGTCGATTCCCCGATTCGAAAAACGGCTCGCCTAATTTTTGGCCAATCACCCACGATACCCTTTGCTAAGAACATGATCACAAATATAACCAATAGGCCGAAAACCAATGCGTGAACCTGACTTACCCATTTTGGCCCTGCCCCAAAAAAGGCACTTCTGAATATCTCCTGAACCCCCACCATAACAAAGGCCCCAACAGTGGGACCCAAAATGGTGGCAACACCACCCACAATACCGACCAAGATAGCCATAATGGAGATGTGGTGTAGAGAAAATACGACCTCTGGATCAATAAATGCCATATAATTCATATAAAACGCACCGGCCATCCCTGTAAAAAAGGCGCTCATTAACAGGGACAGATTTTTATAAAGGGTTGTATTGATTCCCAAGGATTCCGCAGCATCCTGATCCTCCCGTATGGAGAGAAAATAGTATCCCCATTTGGTTTTCATAAGTAGATGAATGATATAGACACAGAGGAAAGCCAAAGCCAAGGCACTGTAGTAATAAAGAATCTTGCTTTTAAAGGTCTGGATAATGAGAATCCCAACCATCCCTTCAGTGAGACTTTCCCAATTAGTGGCAATGAGCCGAAAAATCTCACCTCCAGCCAGGGTGGCCAAGGCAAAATAAGGACCCCTCAGTCTGAGACAGACCCAGCCCACAATGAGCCCAATCACCATGGAGGCAATACCACCAAACATCATACCCCACCAGGCAGATATTCCCACTTTTGTGAACAATATTCCCGCGGTATATGCGCCGGTACCAAAAAAGATAGCATGCCCAAAAGATACCAGACCGGTATAGCCTGCCAGAAGGTTCCATGAAGACCCAATTACAACCCACATGAGGGCGATGATGACCAGATGTTGATAGTAATCCGAATGGATAACAAGGGGAAAAGACAGAAAAACGACCCCCGCAACAAGAAATGCTATATTCTTTGTATTCATCTATATCTTAGTCAAGCGTTTCAAACCGCCAGGCAAGAACACCAAGACAAGCACGAATATCACAAAACCTATCATCTCTTTATAACCCAGGCCGATATACGTGGCGCCGAGAGATTCCACAATGCCCAAGACAAGTCCACCAAATATTGCCCCTACCGTACTTCCTAAGCCTCCCAGAACAGTAATGACAAATGCCTTTAAGGTAAAGGGGCCGCCAATATCAGGAAAGAGATAAAAGATCGGTATTAATAGACTTCCACCTGCTGCTGCCAATGAGGAACCTAATCCAAAGGTTATGATGGTAACCCTACTCGTGTTTACACCCATCAAGGTAGCAGCATCCTTGTCCTGGGCTGTAGCTCGGATTGAACGACCAATGTCCGTCTTCAGCAAGAACCAGAAAATCGCCACCGTAAAGGCAACTGCAAAAATAAAGGCAATACACATAGGTACATTAAAAGAGATATTACCCAAGAAGAAAGCCGAGGAGCTGTATGATGTTTTAACCGTCTTATAATCTGAAGAAAAAATAAACCTGGCTGCTTCAGCCAGCACCATGCCTATGCCAACAGTCATCAGAACCTGATTTTCAGGCAGAATGGACTCCTTTTTCATCAATGGGTTTAAGAGAGATTTTTGCAAAAAACAACCCAAGACAAACAAGGATGGCATAGTAACAAGAAGAGAAAGGTAGGGATCAATATGTATGTAATTGGATAAAACAAACGTAATATACATAGCCACCATCATCAACTGCCCATGAGCCAGGTTTATAATTCCCATTACACCCATAATCAGGGTCATGCCTATTCCGATCAGGCTATAGATACCACCTATGAGAATTCCGGCTACAATCGTTTGGACGAAGACAAGCACTTCATATTCCTTACGCCAAGATTTTTGGATATCTTCATGTGGTCATTTTTACCATACTCTGTAATCTCTTCTGTGCTTAGTAGCCCCAGGTTTTCAGCCAGTCTACAGGATATTCGAGCTTCTTAGTAGCAAGCCTGGCTGGCCAAACCAGTTCTAGTTTGCCATCAATCCACTGTACCACATAGGTTGGTAACCTATTTTGGTTCTTCATCTTACCGTACGATACAAATCTGACAGGCCCGAAGATTGTCATTATGTCCGTTTCAGAAAGTGCCTTCTTGATATCGATGTTGGTAAATGACGGGGCTCTGTCAAGGACATCAGCTATTACGTAGCACGCAGCATATGCCTCAGCCCCATGGTACTCGGTTGGCTTTTTAAATCTGGCTACGAACTTGTCATAATAATCCATGGCCCCTGGATAGGGAAGAACCTGATGCCAGAGGGTTGCTGAGATGACTTTTTCGGAAGCCACTCCTGCATTTTGAACGAATTCTGGCAGGGTAAAACCCGCTGCCCCTCCAATGAACATTTTTGGGGTTAATTTCAATTCCTTTGACTGCTTCATTAACAGAGAGGCGTCCATAATATAAGATACCATATAGATGATATCAGGATTGAGTTGCTTAACCCTGATTAAGACAGGTTTAAAATCAATTCCGCCATGCTCATATCCTTGCTTGAGAGCCACCTTATAGCCTGATTTTTTGCAGCGTTTTGCAAAGGAATTTGCTCCCTTGGTCCCAAACAGGGAATTCTCATGGAGAATGGCGATACTTTTTGGCTTTATAACTTGACCAAGGAGGGACTCGATTGCGCTTGCATATTCGCTTACCGGTGGATTTAGTCGGAAGATATAATCCCACCCTGACGCGGTGATCTTATCTGCGGAGCCGGTATTGACCAGAAAGGGCATTCGATTCTGCTGGCAGACACCAGCCACAGCGTAGGTTACTGAACTGCTGTATCCCCCGCCAATCATCACAACCTTATCCTTGGTGATAAGCTTTTCCACAACAGAACGCCCTACCTCCGGTCGTCCCGTGTCATCTTCTATGATTAACTCCAATGTCTTCCCCTGAATACCGCCTGCTGCATTGATCTCATCAAGGGCCATATCAAAGGAGATTTTCTCGATTTCTCCAAATTTGGCCTGAGGGCCGGTTAGGGGAAGCACAATGCCGACCTTTACTGTGTCGGCGGCCATAGAAAAAGATGCCCCGAAACTGAAACATACGAACACTAGTAGGGCAAATCCTATCAACATGTTTGGTTTTCTCATGACGCCACCCTCCTTTTCCGATCGGGAATATGGTTTCTTTTCCATGAACCCCTGCGCCAGTTCTTGAGTTTTTTGCTGGGAAAAGTATAGTAATAGATACAAGTTTGGCAAGTTAAAACGCCTTTTTAAAAGGAGCCACTGGAAAGGTGAGTCTTGAACGTGTTTTTGGGATCTTGACCAGGCGAAAAGAGGGGAGGGTAAGTGAGGAATAAATCTTCTTAGAGGAGATTATCATGGAAAGAGAACTGTTAAAAAGCAAAGCTTCAAAGGTTGAGATATCAGATATTGATTTAGCACCAGGACCATTCAGCATGAGCTTTCATTTTAACCTGGAACCACTCAAGGCCTCCATCAATAGATTTGGTGTTCTCAATCCCCCATATCTGCTTAAAAACTCAGATAGCAGGTTTACAGTGGTTGCTGGATATCGAAGATTGCTGGCCGTAAGGGAATTGGGCTGGACAGATATACTCTGCCAGATAGCGCCGGATACTTTTCGCCCTTTTAAGGCACTCTTGCTTAATTTGAGTGACAATATCACTCATCGTCAACTAAATACTATCGAAAAAGCCATGGTTTTAAAAAGGTTAACCCGCTTCCTTAAAAGGGAAGAGATAATAGCCGATTTCATGCCCATCATTGGTATCCGAGCAAACAAACAAACGCTAGAACTATTCTTAGGTCTCGAGGAGTTAGAAGAGGCAATAAGGGCCTCCGTTGCCATGGAAAGGTTATCCCTAAGGGTAGCTGGTTTGATGAGGAGTATTGCTAGGGATGATCGGTTAAGGATCAATGATCTGCTGACATCCATAAAATGGAGCTTTAATCAACAGTGGGAAGCTACTCAATGGATTATAGAGATTGCCAGTAGGGAAGGGTGCTCAATAAAAGACGTTATAGATGGAGGAGAGATCACAGAAGTTCTCAATAGTCAAAGAATGAATAATCCCCAAAAGGTGAGGTCAATAGTTAAAACCCTAAGAGCCAGGCGGTTTCCGACTCTCGTAGAGACTGAAAAACTATTCAGAAAAGGCCTTTCTCATCTTTCCCTTCCTTTAGGGGTTAAAATAATCCCACCTCCCTTCTTTGAAGGGGTGGGTTACAGGCTTGAAATAGTTTTTACAAAAGGGCAGGAGCTTAAAGGCAAGCTGGCAGAACTATCTCGTTTTTCTGGATTAGAAGGGGTCACCGATTTTTGGAAAGGCAAAGAGCACAGATGAAGCAATTCAATATCAGCCGAATCTTAATAGAGGAAGGGGCTGAACACGATCCTCTTGCCAAAAAGATACTTCGAAGATTACCGAATATACCCATAGAAACTGTTGGACCAGATGAATTGGCCCCAAGCGGAGACATTAAAGGAATGGATAAGGAATCGCTCAGGCTCATGCGTTTTAATGGGGAGTTTCTCAAGCCATGCCCGGGTACAAGGGGATATATCTGCTGCGGTTACCAGATCCTCAATGTAGGCACTAACTGTCCAATGGACTGCAGTTACTGCTTCCTTCAATCATATATTAATCAACCATCACTACGAATTTTCAGTAACTTAGAGGATAACCTGACTGTTATAGGTGAGATTATTGACAGTTCGCCTGATAGGATATTTAGGATTGGAACCGGAGAATTTACAGATAGCCTCTCCCTTGATTATATTACAGGGTGGACTGATTTCTTACTCCCGTTCTTTTCTCGTAAGAAGAACTCTATACTGGAGCTAAAGACAAAGACGTCTTCTATTGAACGTATCATTAAGAGCAGGCATAGAAAAAGGATAGTTATTGCATGGTCGCTCAATACCCCTCGCATAATCGCTCATCAAGAGCACAAGACCGCGAGTCTTAAGAGTAGGATTCTTGCTGCTCAAAAATGCCAAAAAGCCGGATTTGTGCTGAGCTTTCATTTTGATCCCCTAATCCATTATCCAGGCTGGGGAAAGGAGTATCAAGAGACACTCGAGCTCTTAGAGAGATACATTGACCCAGAGTCGGTTATTTGGATAAGCTTGGGCTCTTTTAGATACTTACCAGATCTTAAATGGATCATTAACAGACGATTTCCGGGAACAAGCATCTTTAATGGTGAATTTGTCCCAGGTTTGGATGGAAAATTCCGTTATTTCAAGCCTATTCGGGTAGAGATGTATAGCAAGCTATCACAAAGATTGAAAAAATGGCATGATGATCTGGGAGTTTATCTGTGTATGGAAAGTGATGATATCTGGAGACAATCTCTGGGATGGTCTCCAGAAAGTTCTGCTGATCTGTGCAGTTACCTTGACAGCAGGGTTCGAAACCTGGTACCTGATTAAACTGATTCAAATTTCTTGTTATCTGCCCCTAAATATGTTAGAGGCAACTCGGTTTTTGACGCGGAGTCTCATCGAAACACGGTATGTGCTTGTTCGTGAAAACTATTGCTCTCTGATAAGTTAGCAGGTAATGTTAATGTAAAACCTTAAAAAAGGAGGTATTATGCAGATTAAAAAAATAGGCGTTGTTGGGGCTGGAACCATGGGCAACGGCATTGCTCAACTAGCGGCCCAGATAGGCTGCGATGTTGTGATGACGGATATTGAGATGAAGTTTGTAGAAGGAGGAATGAAAAAGATAAACAGTTTTCTCTCCAAAAGCGTAGAAAAAGGAAAGATGGATGGTAAGGAAAAAGAGGCTATTGTAGCTCGCATCAAAGGCACCACGGACATAGCCGACCTCAAGGATGTTGACTTTGTCGTGGAGGCGGTTATTGAAGACCTGGATCTGAAAAAGAGGGTTTTTAAGCAGTTAGACGAGCTGTGCAGGCCTGATGTGGTCCTAGCCACAAACACATCGTCCATGTCTATTACAGAAATAGGAGCAAGCACTAAGAGACCTGATAAGGTTTGTGGAATGCATTTCTTTAATCCTGCTCCTCTGATGAGACTGGTGGAGGTAATTAGAGGCTACTCAACGAGTGATGCCACAATAAGGACTACTATAGAATTAGCCGAGAAAATGGGCAAGACAACCGTAGAGGTAAAAAAGGATTCACCTGGGTTTATAGTTAACAGGATAATGATTCCCCATTTTCTTGAGGCTATAAAGATCGTCGAGGAAGGTATTGCCTCGATTGAGGATGTGGATACAGCGGTAAAAAATGGCCTTAATTATCCCATGGGCCCATTTGAATTGATGGACTTGACAGGTATTGATATAGCCTATTTTGTAAGTGAATACCTCTATAAAGAGCTTAACAAAGAAAACAAATGGGTTGCTCCCAATCTATTAAAGACGATGGTGAGGGCAGGTAAACTCGGCAAAAAAACGGCTGAGGGATGGTATAAATAAAAAAAGCAACCAAATGCTATCTCTTATTTTTATGCCGCATGGATTTGGTTAGCTTCCTATACTTATGTTTTCTTATCTTTTTTCTTCTTTTTTTTACAACGCTGCTCATGGAATTGATAACCTCCGGCGATTTAATAGGGTTAGGAAACGATACAGTAGGGGCAAAAATGAAGGGACATTAGCTTGAGTTTACATAATATATATTATCAGACCTAATTTTTCCCTTAAAACCTACGAATCGTCCCTATTTTTTCTCTTATAAAGATCTTTATCAGCTAATGCAATAAGATCCTTTTCATTCATTTCCTCTGAATATGTTGCAATGCCTATACTCGCTGTTACAACACCATCATCTTCAAATCCCATTTTAAGCCTTCCGCTTATGCTTTGAGCAATAGTATTATCCGCCTCAATGAGAATAACTGCGAACTCATCACCTCCGTATCTAAAGGCAATATCCACATTCTCCCTGATGTTTGAAAGAATAATCTTTCCACATCTAGCGAGCATCTTATCGCCTGCGAGATGACCATATTGATCGTTATAACGTTTGAAATTATCCAGATCCAAAAAGATTAAGGATAATGGATGGTTCAGGCGGTTTGTCCTGCCAATCTCCTCTTTTAGTCTGTTATAAAAATGTCGCTGATTAAAGAGACCAGTAAGATTGTCGGTTATTGATAACCGAGCCAACTCATCTCTAATCTTTCTTTCTATCAAGATTCTCTTGATCTTGGCCTCCATCTCATCAGTGTCAAACGGCTTACTAATAAAATCATTTGCTCCCGCATCGATGAGATCTATAAATGTACAGCCTTTATCACACCCAGTCATGGCGATTATATTGATATGGGGAGTTTCTTTCTTCACTGTCTTTATTAATTCAATGCCCTTAACTGCTGGCATATTTATATCGGTAATCAGAAAGGTATATTTTTTATTTCTGAGTTCCTGTAATGCATTTTTTCCGTTACTGACGAAATCAGCATTAAACCCTAAATTTGATAGTGAATCCGTCAGGCCTTTCCCTATTTCTATCTCATGGTCTACGATCAAGAGATTTTCTTTCCCATAATCGTATTTTTTTGCCATCTTGAGATAACCTCACTCATCTTCTAATTCTATCCATCAACTAATTCAGCGAGCAGTGAGTTCTGAAAACCTTTAACAATCCTGACCATCACCAATCGCCCCTTAAGATTGTTTGCCGAGGGGAAATTGACCACCTTGTCTCCTCGGGTCCTTCCAGTTAGCTGATTATCTCCTCTTTTGGCAGGACCCTCTACCAGAATCTCTTGAATTGTTCCTTCAAGTAACCTATTTTTCGATAAGGTTATTCCTCTTTGCCTCTCTTGCAATATAGACAAGCGTCTCTGCTTCTCGTTTTCCCCGATCTTTCCCGGTAATTCTAATGCCTTAATTCCTGGTCTTTCGGAATATTTAAAGGAAAATAGATTATCAAATCCTATCTCGTCTATCAACCTTAAACTATCTTCAAAATCTTTTTCCGTCTCCCCTGGAAAACCAACAATCATATCGCTTGTAATTGTTATACCAGGCCTTGTTTTTCTGAGGCGTTCTATCAAATCAATATATTTATCTCTGGTATATCCCCTGCTCATAAGCTTCAGTATGTTATTCGAGCCTGATTGAACCGGCAAGTGCATGTGCGCACAGAGGCTTTTTGATCCTGCAAAGAGATCTATCAGTTCATCGGACAAATTCTTGGGATGAGAAGTTGTGAACCGAAGCCTTTCTAAGCCTGATATACTATCCAGCTCATTGAGTAAGCCAGGAAATGTTGGTAAAGCCTTGTCTCTCACGTTGTAGGAGTTTACATTCTGTCCTATAAGGGTGATCTCCTTTATACCTTGACTCACTAAATGTTTAGCCTCATCAATAATTTTTTCTGCTGGCAGGCTTGTCTCCCTACCCCTAACAAAAGGAACAATGCAATAGGTACAAAAGTTATCACATCCTTCCATGATCTTTAAAAAGCTTGTAACCCTTCCTTTGAAATAACCGTTGCACTTGGGAAATGAGGTGAGCTCACAGGCCAAATCGAGAGAGGAAATCCTCTCCCTTTCTTTCTTGATCTGAGAGAGCAATTTGTCTATTTGATAGATATTTCGTGGGCCCAAGATTAGATCAAGATAGGGGAAGTGTTTTAAGAGATTTACGCCCCTTTCCTGGGCTACACATCCAATGACCCCGGTAATCAAATTCGGTTTCTTTGTTCTTAAATGAGACAATCGACCAATAAGGCTCAGTGCCTTTTCTTCAGCCTTCTCTCTGACTGCGCAGGTATTGACCAAGATAATGTGAGCATCTTTAATGCTCTCGGTTTGCCTATACCCTTGGTTAATAAGGATCTGGCTCATGGAGTCGGAATCATGCTTATTCATCTGACAGCCGAAGGTCTTTATGTAAAATAACTCGGTCAACCTATCTCTCCTGCCTTAACATGAATGCTCCCCTCCTCCTTTAGATATTTGATAAGTGAAGAGATTTCTTCCTTGCACCCTGGGGATATGGAGATCTCAACCTCCCCATTTGTGGGATTAATAGTTCTCATGGAGGCCATCCCATCATAAGACTCTATTATCCATTGTAAATAACATATTTCCTTCCTATCTATAAACAAGGTGTACTTACCCGCTTGTCTTGTTGTAAGAGGATTCACCCCATTTCAGTTTTGTCCTCAGAATATCAAAATAGTCCTGATCAGGAGATTTAATGAGTTTGAGCTTCTTCTTTGACTTAGAGACAATGATGCTGTCATTATCCATTAGATCGAAGCCAACCTGGCCATCAAAGGTAAGGGTTACTTCCTCGCTATTTTCTCCCATCTTAATCTCTATGACTGATGTATATGGTAAAATAATGGGCCTCTGCGTCAATGCAAAGGGGCATATCGGTGTCAATATCAATGCCTCTAAATTTGGGTACAGTATCGGGCCTCCAGCAGAAAGGTTATAACCTGTTGAGCCCGTGGGAGATGATACTATCAGCCCATCTGCCCTAAAGGTGCTCAGAAACCGACCATCGATAGAAACCCTAAGATCGATAATTCTGGCCAATGCACCCTTGTTGATAACTACATCGTTTAAGACCGAAAACCGACACTTTTCCTCGTTATCCCTTAAGACACTGGCCTCCAACATAAGCCTGGTTTCAATCTCTATCTCTCCGGCGATAAGCTTTTCCATGTCCTTATAGAGCCTTTTTAAGGGTATCTCCGTTAAAAAACCTAGGCCTCCAAGATTAATGCCCAAGATAGGTACACCATATCGCCCGACCTTCCGGGCAGCCCCCAGCAATGTCCCATCCCCACCCAACACCACAACCCAGTCGACTGTGTCCGGTATACCTGTTTCCTCCTCAAGACATTGGCTTAGATAGGACCTGGATGCCATTTCTTCTGTATAGACGGTCACTCCTCTTTGTGTAAACCAATCCTTTAGGCGTTGACACTCCGTTCGTGCAGGCTCGAAATTGTGCTTAAAGATTATCCCTACTGATTTAGGTAATTTTGTTATCGCCATCATTGTCCGTTCTTACAACTCAAGATCCCAAGATTTACCCATGTTTTTATCATGCTACCTTTTTGTGATACTTTCTATCGTGTTACCTTGCCAATTACTGACCACTCATCAACCAGATCAGAGGTAGTATCCACCAGCAGATGTATGATGTTTAGTGAGGGATATAGGCCTTTCAAGTCCTCCAGATCAACTGGCTGGAATCTCTTTTTATTATTGAGATATGCCTGTTCGGTCAGGGCATTTGATTCATAGTTTTCCCTGGTTCTTTCTGATATCCTTTTCAGAGAAACAGCTTGAGGACATTGTGTTTGTTGGATGACAAAGACCTTGTTATGTCTTGCAGCTATCTCGGCAGCCCTCCTTCTGAGCGCCTGGGTGATAAAGGTGGCATCCAGGATGATCCCTTCATCTTTGCCTGCAAGCCTATCTGCACGGGAAAACATTGTGTCATAGACAAGCCCCCTTTTTTTCATATTGGATGCAACCTTCTCATCAAAGATGTCCTCATCTTTTAACACTTCAAGCCTAATGAGGTCGGTCCTTAATATCGTATACCCCTTAAGTTCAGCGATAACCTCTGTGGTTTCTGTTTTGTAGGAGCCTGGAAGCCCACACGCTATCAGTACCGTGTCAGGCACCAATTCCCCCTTCATAAAATCTACAAAAGGTTCTTTCATAATGAGCTCATCCCACATAAGACCTTGCAAGACCGAAGTATCTCCTTGCTACCTGTATAGCCTCCTCCTTTTTTTCTATTCCTATGCCTTCGTCGTCAAGCTGAAAACTGCTCACCTTTCCCCGGACAAAGGCCCGATAAACCTTATAAAAGGTCAGCAAGGAATCTACCTTGGCCTCTTCGCCTGCCATTTCCTTGTAGAGATCCCACAGCACCCTAGAAAAGGCATTCCCTCCGTGATATTCCAGATCCATCAAGAGAAAGGCAATGTCGGAGACACGATCACTATATCTGAATCTCCTGTTAAATTCAATACAATCAAATATCGGCAGGCCCTCTGTAAGGCAGATATGTTCCATGTGAAGATCACCATGGCAGTCCCTGATCTTTTTGGCCTTTATCCTCCCCAGGAAAAGTTCCCTG
Organism: Deltaproteobacteria bacterium; assembly: GCA_020349945.1. GTDB lineage: Bacteria > Desulfobacterota > DSM-4660 > Desulfatiglandales > B25-G16 > JABXJZ01. The sequence goes on along the minus strand of CP070704.1, from coordinate 36,861 downwards.
TTTGAATGGTAGAAGCCTGTTGTCCATCTCCTGAGGGCATCGAAGTCTTTTCTTTGAATTGTTGTTTCAATGTATTTCTGGGTCTGTGCAAAATTCTCATCGGTATTTACCTTGAAGCTTTCCGGCTCACCAAATGTGTCAATAGAAGAGGAATTTCGGGCACCTCGGTGAAATCTTGCAAGTACCGTGGCAATCTTTCTTAGATCTTCACCCCTTAGTTCTCCCCGAAGAAATACCGATTTCATGAGCATTTCATCAGGGAGCCTTTTCATTTTAACTGCGTATTCCGCAATCCTCCCCTTCCCTCTTCCCATCGTGTAGACTTTGCCATCATAGAATATTGGCAGCACGCCTATATATATGTCCTTTGATAATCGCCTGTTCAGTATGATCTCTTGATGACAGTAATAGCGCCTTTTCTTGAGGGTTGAAAAGTCTAGAAATCCAAAATTGACCGGCTTTTTTATCTTATATACGAATTCATCTGCAATCATAACAACAGAGATATGCGTCTGAATAAGGGATACCTTTTCCGTTTTATCCGGAAGAAGGGCTGGATCTAAGAGATCATGGATCATAGAATGCATTTTTTGCCCATCAATAGAAAGGTTAACCCTCACAATTTCCTTGTTTAGGGCATAGTAGAGGGCTATTGGGGGTGGGTCAAGGATAAAATTGGTAAGCCGTGTTGACTTTATTATCTATCTAATCTAATTAGTTTACAGATTTGGTGGTGAAAGCAGGATGTTTCAGAAGATAACCGAGGCAGCCGATTCTATACGGGAGAAAATAAAGAGGAAACCCCTTATAGGGATGATTACGGGTACGGGTCTTGGGAGCCTGACCGACACCATGGAGATGGATCAAGAGATTTCTTATGAAGAGATACCTCATTTTCCAAGATCAACTGCTGCTGGCCATGCTGGTATCCTTGTCTCTGGCAGTATAGCCGGAAGGCCAATCCTTGCCATGCAGGGAAGATTTCACATCTACGAGGGATATACGGTTCATGAGGTTACATTTCCAGTCAGGGTTATGGCGGCCCTAGGGGTGAAGTACCTTTTTATTTCCAGTGCTGCTGGCGGATTAAACCCTCATTTTGCACCAGGAGAATTGATGCTCGTGACAGATCACATAAACCTAACCGGGCATAATCCCCTTATCGGGGAAAATTTGGGGGAATTTGGGCCCAGGTTTCCTGATATGACCTCTGCCTACGATAAGGATCTGATAGCCTTAGCCAGGAAAAAGGCGATAGAAGAAGGGGTCAATCTGAATGAAGGTGTGTATGTGGGTATAACCGGCCCAAGCCTTGAAACACCTGCTGAGACAAGATTCCTAAGGAATATAGGTGCGGATGCGGTAGGGATGTCAACTGTTCATGAGGTTATCGTGGCTGTTCATTCCAGACTAAAGGTATTGGCAATTGTAGCTATCACCAATATCAACATCCCTGATATGACCCCCATCTCGATTGAGGAGGTCATTGCTAATGCCACAAAGGCGTCCCCATCCTTAGCTAGATTACTCACGAAGATCGTCATGGATCTGGACAAATGACCAGGGCAGATATCTTGGTATATAACGGGACTCTTCTTACCATGGATGATCAGGATAGGGTTATCCCCAATGGTCTTTTAACCATATCAGGCAATACGATAGATTATATCGGAAAGGATAAAAAGGGCTCAATAAGTGCAGAAAAGGAGCTTGATGCCGAAGGTGGCCTGATACTTCCTGGTCTCATAAATGGGCATACCCATGCAGCTATGACCCTTTTCAGGGGCCTAGCCGATGATCTTCCCCTTATGGATTGGTTGCATAATTACATTTTTCCTGCTGAGGGGAAGATGGATGGTGATTTTGTTAGGGTTGGAACCCTCTTGGCCTGCGCGGAGATGATAATGTCAGGAACTACGACATTCTGTGATATGTATCTCTTTGAGGAGGAGGTAGCCAGGGCAGCGAAGCAGGCCGGGATAAGGTGTCTGGTTGGAGAGGTCCTCTACGATTTTCCCTCACCAAACTATGGAATAATAGAGAAGGGATTTATCTATACAGAGGGATTGATTGAGAGATGGAAGGAGGATCCCCTTATAAACATAGCAGTCGAACCACACTCCTTATTCACCTGCGGGGTCGAACTGTTACTCAAGGCGAATGATTTGGCCCTTAGAAAGGGTGTTCCCCTTATCCTCCACCTCTCAGAGTCAAGAGATGAATTGGAGGGTGTAGAAGAAAGATTTGGAAAGAGACCTGCTCAGCACTTGGAAGATCTTGGTCTTTTGGGTCCCCACCTCATCTTGGATCACTGCGTCCATGTCAGCGAATCCGAGATAGAATTACTCGCGGAACACAAGGTAAGCGTAGTTCATAATCCGGAGAGCAATATGAAACTTGCCTCAGGCATAGCCCCTGTTCCTGAGATGATAGCCAGAGGCATAACGGTGGGGCTGGGTACTGATGGATGTGCCTCCAATAACAACCTTGATCTTCTTGGTGAAATGGACATGGCCGCTAAGCTACATAAGGCACATAAGCTCGACCCTACAGTCATGGATGCCCAAACTCTTATCAAGATGGCAACTATAGATGGCGCCAGGGCCCTGGGGCTTGAGAAAATAACCGGATCCCTGGAGGTGGGCAAAAGGGCTGATCTGATAGTGATTGACCTCAATAGGCCCCATCTTATTCCAATGTATAATCCCTATTCGCACCTTGTCTATGCTGCGAGTGGTCATGATGTAAAACATTCGATCATAGATGGGAATCTTGTTATGGAGGACAGAAGGCTCTCTACCTTAGATGTGGAAGATATCATGGGGCGATCAAGGGAAAAATCTAACATGGTAAGGCAATGGGTGAAATGCAGGTAGGGGCTTCTCTCAATTACTGTCTCAGGCTCAGAAATGATGGTATCCCTTTTACCGCTTTGGCCCTTGTTACCCCCCTGATTATCGCCCTTATGAGGGTCTCTTCAGCCATGAGTCCCACCGTATGGTAATCAACCTCAATCTCACCAGATGCCAATACAAAAACAATATCACCATCATAGAGGGTCTGCGCCGGGCTGATAGACCGTGCCATCCCAAGGCTGGCCATCCTTGCCACAGTTGAGGCACCTTGTCTATGTAGTTTTGCATTGGTAACAATGACACCAATCGTAGTATTCTGAAACGCTGATACGGGCCGTCGAACGCCTTTTCTCATGAGTTCTGCTGTATCTGCAAATTCCTTGCTATCCTTATCCTTTCTGGCTCCGGCCAGGATCCTTCCGGTAGATGGGTCTTTTACATCTCCAAAGGCATTTACTACAGCTAGTGCCGCTACGATTAGATCGCTGTCCTGTGCATCTGCTGCTATACCTACCCCACCCCTCATTGCCTGTTCGATCCCATAAAACTTGCCTACCGTTGCCCCAGTTCCCGCCCCTACAGAGCCCTCAGCAGCCTTTCCATCAGATGTCTGCTCACATGCCAGATACCCCATATCCTTGTCAGGTCTCCTCTTTGCTGAGCCTACTCTAAGATCGAAAAGTGCAGCAGTTGGCACTATGGGAATCCGGGCTACCCCAACATCAAATCCGCTACCCTTCTCTTCAAGGTAAGCCAT
>CP070704.1:22933-33149 GCA_020349945.1 Deltaproteobacteria bacterium | reverse complement strand
TTCTGTTTTTTATAGACAGGGCAAAAAAGACACTGGTTCCAGGGGCAGTTGCGGGTTATCCTCAAAAGTAGGCTCCGTGCCTCATTTGGCGGCCTGATGGGGCCCTGCTCAAAGCATAGTTTTGATTCATTTATCATCTGCGAGGTCCTGATTGCCGGAAACTCTTATGAAACTATTAAGAAAATAGGCACATTTCAAATATTATAATCATATATTGCACTGTTTCAAATTTTTATATCCTGTGACTATCTCTTGAGTGATTAAATATCCTCTGAAATTAGCCGCATAGAAGGGAAGGCCAGGAGATCATGGAAACACAGGCATTGTTGACATAATGTATCATAGAATATAAATTTAGGACATTCATTCCTGTATCGGTGGTGGGATGAAATCTCAATCAGGGCGCTGAGACCCCAGGCAGATACGGTTGTACAGAGGAGGAGAGGGTGCATATCCTCCCTTATCTTCACGGCAAATAGATGTCCATAACCAATATCCTTAAAGAAGCCATCTGCTCCTTCAAGGAGGATGGATGCCTTAATCTTTCGGCTGCTATCGCCTTTTATGCTATTCTCTCACTTATCCCCTTCGTCTATCTTCTTGTCTCCTTGGTTGGTCTTTTTATCGGTTCTGAAGGCGAGATCTTGCCAAGGGTAAGCTCATATATCACTCAGCTCATTCCCTTTATCAGTAAACCCGTCTTAAAAGAGGTGGGCCGGATAAATCTGGGCAGCGGCATGTTTGCCTGGCTTGCCCTTTTTTTTATGTTGTGGTCAAGCACCCTTATTTTTGGCTCCCTTGAATTTTCCTTAAAAAAGGTATTCAAGGTAGAAAATTTAAGGCCTTTCTGGATTTCTAAGACTATGTCCTTGCTCTTTGTGCCTGTAGCGGGAGTTGTTTTTATTCTTCTTCAGATCTTTAATCTCGTTACAGATGCCTTCATCAGGCTGAACAACTATTTCGGTATCACCATAATACCACTTTTTTTTAACAACATTGTGCTCAAATATATTTTCCCCTTTGCGCTGACCTTTCTTCTTTTAAGTGCTCTCTATGCTATAGTGCCCCCAGGTAGGATTTTCTTGAGGCAGGCCGCGACAGGAGGCTTCATTTGTGCCATTATGTTAGAGGTGGCCAAACATGTATTTGGCTGGATGATTAGACATAATCCTAGTTTTGGTCTTGTGTATGGGTCATTAAATACGATAATTTTGATGGTTCTATGGATCTTTTATGCATCAGCCATATTTCTTTTCTGTGCAGAGATCATCTCTGCGTACCAGAAACAGAAGGTTGGTGTCTGAAGTTGAAAGTACTCGAAGTTTAGAGTTAGGAGAGGTGTCTCGTGAGGTAGATCGTGCCAGGAACAATGCAGACCTCAAGAACAAGATCAAGATTTGTGAAAGTGAAGCCAGTGAATCCCTTTAGGCACTCAAAATGCGGTTTATAGCCGACTTTCATGTTCATTCCCGCTATTCTATCGCCACAAGCAGCAGCCTTACCCCGGAAAATCTGGAGTTGTGGGCGCGTCGTAAGGGAACCCAAGTTATTGGAACAGGCGATGTGTTTCATCCAGGCTGGTATGACGACCTGAAAGCGAAGCTGATACCAGCAGAGGACGGCCTCTTTAGACTCAAGGATGAATATCGAATAGAAAAAGACCAACTCCCCCCTTCAGCGGCACAACCTGTCAGGTTTATTCTCTCTGGAGAGATCATCAGTATCTATAAAAAAAGGGGCAAAACCAGAAAGGTGCATAACCTTATCCTATCTTCATCATTTGATACGGTAAAGAAGATACAGGCTAAATTAGAGACATTGGGGAATATCAGGTCTGATGGAAGGCCTATACTTGGGATCAGCTCAAGGGATTTGTTAGAGATATGTTTGGAGGCAGGCAGTGACAGTGTTCTTATTCCTGCCCATATATGGACCCCATGGTTCTCTGTGCTTGGCGCTCAATCCGGCTATGATACCATTGAAGAATGTTTCGATGATCTTACAGGCCAAATCTTTGCAGTGGAGACCGGTCTCTCATCTGATCCACCTATGAACTGGCTCTGCTCATTTCTAGATGGATATACCCTTGTCTCGAACTCTGACGCCCACTCGCCGGAAAGATTGGGGAGGGAGGCAAATCTCTTTGATGCAGAGATTTCTTATTCGAGTATGATTGCCGCAATGAAAGGAGATAGCCTGCATAAATTCTTAGGTACGATAGAGTTCTTTCCCCAGGAAGGGAAATATCATTTAGACGGCCACAGGAAGTGCGGCATTTGCTGGACTCCGCAGGAGACGGCAAAGCACAAAGGAATCTGCCCTGTATGTGGTAGAAAGGTGACGGTAGGGGTATTGAATAGGGTTATGCAGCTTGCCGATAGGCTAGATCCGGAATTAAGACATCAAAAAAGACCATTTTACTCCCTTACTCCGTTAAAGAATCTTCTCGGAGAGATCAAAGGTTCTGGTGCCAGCAGCAAGGGGGTAAATGAACATTACGAATATCTTTTGAAAAGGGGGGGCCCAGAATTCGCTATCCTCCTTGATCTTTCCTTTGAGCAGATCAAGGAGATCGGGGATGAGGTGCTGGTAGAGGGTGTTAGGAGAATCAGGAATAGAGAGGTTTCTATTGAGGAGGGATATGATGGCAAGTTTGGCCAGGTAAAGGTTTTTCGATCAGGAGAGATTCAGTCCCTCTCATCTCAGATATCCTTTTTGGACAAACCCTACGAAAAACCAGATAGGAGGGGTATTGGCCCGGAAGATGTACCTATACAAATCCATCAGAAAAGAGAGACAGTAGCCCCAAAAGAAAGGGTAGGGCGGTTTGATGAAACTGCCTATGGGCTCACCATGAATCCCGTACAGAAGGAGGCAGTAAATTACTATACAGGCCCCTGCCTGATTCTGGCAGGCCCGGGCACTGGAAAGACATTAACCTTAACAATGAGGATCACAAGGCTTATCACATACTGGGGAGTGGATCCTGCTGCTATCCTGGCTATTACCTTTACCAATAAGGCAGCAGAGGAGATGAAAAAGAGGATAAGATGTGCCTTTGATGATGAGAGGATAGCAAAAGAGATTACGATTACCACATTTCACTCCTTTGGCATGTCTTTGCTAAGAGAGCATGCCGATAAGTTTGGGCGATCGTTGGAGTTCCTTGTCTTTGGCGATGATGAAAGGGCCTATATTCTGAAATCATTACGAGGCATAAAAAACAGGGACCTGCGCAGGGTCGCACAAGAGATAAGCTTAGCAAAAAACAGGATGCAGGTTCCTTCATGGCAGAAGGGTGACGAGCTGGCGGATATCTATACTGCCTATGAAGAGAGGTTAAGGCTGGAGGATGCCTTCGATATTGACGATCTTGTTGTTTATCCAGTCAGGCTCCTTAAAGATAGTGCTGAAACGGCGGAAATAGCAAGGGCTAGATATCCATGGATATGTATAGACGAATATCAGGACATAAACTGTGCCCAGTACAATCTCATAAGGCTTCTTGCGCCCGAGAAGGACTCCAATATCTTCGCCATCGGAGACCCTGATCAGGCCATCTACGGCTTCAGGGGGGCTGATACCACCTTTATCCAGAATTTTAAGGATGACTATCCAACTGGTGCAATCTATGAGCTTAGAACATCCTACCGATGCTCAAAGACAATCCTTGAGGCATCTGACCAGGTTGTGAGACCCACGGGAAGAAGTGATCCGTTACAGGGAATAGAGGAAGGTGTATCGATTCATATCCAGGAGTGTCCTACCCCCAAAAGCGAGGCAGAGTTTGTAGCCAGGACAATCGAAAGGCTGATGGGTGGAGTTAGATTTTTCTCCCTCGATAGCCAAATTACCGATGGTAGTGAGGAGAGTGAGGCAGTCTCCTTTTCTGATTTTGGTGTTTTGTTCAGGCTTTCAAGGATGGCCCCAGATATCGTTAAGGCCATGAATGATCACGGTATCCCTTACCAACTCGTTGGGGAAGAGCCCTTCTTTAAACATGAGCCAATTTGCACGATTATAGATATCCTCCGGTTGATTGCAATGCCCTCAAATCACGTATTGCTTCAAAGGCTGAGGGAGAAACGGATAAAGGGATTATCTGAATCCTCTCTTTCAGAAATAAAGGAAGATGGAAATATTAACCGAATAGAGGAATATATCAAGGAGATAATTAAGACATATATCCCTGATATCACGGTTTCCCATAAAGATGCTATAGAAAGACTCCTTTCGCTATCTAAGGAATATGGTTCTGACCTTCCCTCTTTTCTCTCCTTACTGCAATTAGGCAGCGGCGTTGATACCTACAATGCCGCAACAGAGCAGGTTACGCTAATGACCATCCACGCAGCGAAGGGCCTGGAGTTTTCATACGTTTTTGTCATAGGCTGTGAAGATGGTCTCTTGCCTCACACAATGTTTAAGAAAGGCGGTTCTGATATAGAAGAGGAGAGAAGGCTCTTGTATGTGGCTATGACAAGGGCCAAGAGGATGCTATTTTTAACCTATGCAAAGAGAAGGAACCTCTATGGCAACTGGTTAAATTTGCCTATCTCCCCCTTTTTGGATGCTATTAGAGAGGGGTTGATCAAGAGGGGAGAATTTGAGAGGTGGAAAAAGAAACCAAAAGACAAACAGTTGCCCCTATTCTCTTAAGCATTTTTTTAAGTTTTGGGCAGAAAAAAGTAGGCTTAAAGGAGTCCGTTCTTGATGCGAGAAGGGCAGATCAAGGACGAGCAGATGAAGGATCATAAGGTAGTGCGCCTTGAGCGGATTTGGAAGGCCAGAAGGAAAGCAGATGTGATGGTAGCTATCCCGAAGGATATTAAGAGGATAGCCATAGAAAAGAGAGAAAGCATCGCTAGGATTAGATCTCGCCTGCCGGCCGATTGACCAATGAGGTGTAGGGTTAATCAAAAGGCGTCAGAATCTCAAAGCCGTTATCTGTTACGAGAACTGTCTGTTCAAATTGGGCGGAGAGACTGCCGTCATCTGTTAAAGCTGTCCAATTATCGGAAAGAACATGTAGATTGTGTTTTCCAAGATTTATCATTGGCTCTACAGTAAATACCATGCCAGGAACAAGGGGAATGCCCTGGCCTTTTTGGCCAAAATGGGGGACCTGGGGCGGTTCATGAAACTCGAATCCAACACCGTGGCCCACATACTCCCTTACGACTGAACAGCCTTGGCCTTCTGCATATCTCTGAATAGCGTGACCAATATCGCCAATTGTATTTCCTGGTTTGACCTCGAGCACCCCAAGCCGAAGGCACTGCTTGGCCACGGCAACTATCTTTTGGGCCTCTTTCCCAGGAGTTCCGACAAAGAGCGTTTTGCTGGCATCGGCGAAGTATCCATGCACTATAGGAGTAACGTCAACATTTACAATATCACCGTCTTTCAAGGCCCTGTCATCCGGTATCCCATGGCAGACGACACTATTAACAGAGGTGCAGACGCTTTTTGGGAAACCGCGGTAGTTCAAAGGGGCAGAGAGTGCATTGTTTTTTCTGGTAAACTCTTCTACAAGGGTATTGATTTCATCGGTGGTAATTCCAGGTTTTATATGTTCCTCAACTAGATTGAGGATATCAACGGTAAGCCTGCCAGCCTTTTTTATGGGGATAATATCCTCCTTTTCCTTAAGCCTAATCTTGTAGAGTTTGGCATATTTATCCTTTATTTTTTTGAAATCACGAGAGGGGGCAATCTTCCTCAACTTCCTCTTTAGTTTTTTATAGTTCATATCTTATCTTCGATATGTTAAGGCATACATCTGATTCCTTTGGATCAACAGGATGATAGGGTAGATAGTACAGTTGGTCAAGAATTTTCCCAGAACCTTAGTAGCAGCTATTGATTACATGGGGCTTTCAGGAAGGGTTTACAAATAACAACTGATCGACCTTAGGGATGGATACGGAAAGACCGAAGATAAGAGAGGATCTTGAATTTTTTCCGGCACAGTCTGCTGGCAGAATGGTAATTGTGGTCCATGACAGACTTGGCTTGGTAGAGAAAGGCAAAGGAATTAGTCCTGAATTATACCAGGCCATGACCATGTTAGATGGAACAAGATCGATCAGGGATCTTCAAATAGAACTGATTCGGCGACAGGGGGGAAGGTTGATATCGATCGAGGAGGTTGAGGCTCTTTTGGCCAAACTCAACTTGTCCTATTTGCTTGATAGTCAAAGATATAGAGGGGCAAAGAAGGAGATCGTTTCCAATTTTTCAGCCCAAAAGATAAGATACTGCTCTCATGCAGGCCTATCATATCCAAAGCAGGAAAAAGAGTTGACAAGAAGATTAGAAACCGTCCTTGCCACCCAGCAAGTTCCATCATTTCCCCATGGCAAAATTACTGCCCTTGTTGCCCCACATATAGATCTAGAGGCAGGCAAGAGGCTTTATTCAAGTGCATATCGGGCAGTGGAAGGAGTTGCTGCAAAAAGGCTGATTATCCTAGGTGTTGGTCACTCTATGGGAGAGCAGATGTTTTCATTAACAAAGAAAGCATTTGAAACGCCTCTAGGTAGGGTGCAAACCGATCAAGAAATCGTCAGGGAGTTGATGAAAGCAGGCGGTGGTATAGTTTCTACAGACGATTTTGCCCATAGAGATGAGCATTCCATCGAATTTCAACTTATCTTCATGCAACATATCCTGAGGGAGGGTTCCTTTACTATAGTTCCTATCCTGTGCGGTTTTCTCAGGGGGTGTTTGCCTGATTACAGTAGGGAAACGTACCAATCTGAGGCACGCAATTTATTAGGGATCTTAGCAGATGCTGCAAGAGATGAGGGAACAATTCTAATAGCGGGGGCCGATCTCTCCCATGTTGGGCCCAAATTTGGTCATGATATGGCTGCCTCCTTTATCATTGATCAGTCTGAGAGGCATGATAGACAACTTTTAGATTTTCTTTGTGCCAGGAATGCCGATGGTTTCTGGTCAGAGTCAAGAAGACTTGAAGATAAATACAATGTCTGTGGATTTGCTGCCCTTGCATGTCTTTTGGAAACCCTTCCCCCGAGCCAGGGACACCTCTTAGGCTATGAGATATTCAGAGAGGATTCTACCAGGTCAGCGGTCAGTTTTGCTGCAGCTATATTCACCAACACGGCAGGATCAAGAATGTAGTTGCTCACTAATGACCTTTTAGTGGAGATGGGCCAGTTTCCTCAAGGCAATATCTATATAGGCCAAGAGGGTATTGGCCAAAATTTCAGGGTTTGACAGTCGCGTTGCAGATTGATAGAGCCTTAGAGGGGTAAACTCTGAAATTTTGGCCACTGCGACCAGAGTGGAGTCTTTTCTTTGAGATATTGCCTTTCGAAAACAGCCACATCCCCTATTTCGTATGAATGGTTGGGAAGAGATCGATCAGATATTTGGTTAAAGGATTAGCAGGGGAGACTCAGATTTAAGGGTTAGGGAAGAGATTGCTGATTAAACTTTTGGTAGGCAGAGTAGAGTCTTTGGAAAATGGTAATATAGCCTCCAATAACGAGTATCCACAGACCTAAAAGAAGGTATTGAGGGAACAACAACATGAGAAATATGATGAGGATCCTTTCTGGCCTTTGCAAAAGACCTATCGAGCCGAATTTCAGAAAGTTCTCTGCTCTTGCCCTGATATAGCTTGTAATCAATGAGGCTATGAGGGCCAGAAGGCCAAGGACAAAGACGCTTCTGTTTCCAACACTGAAGGCATAAGAGATGATAGCAAATAGTATAGCACTGTCAGAGAATCTATCCATTACCGAATCAAGGAAGGCACCCATGGGCTTCGCACTATTTTTTCTCCTGGCCAGTGATCCATCGAGGGCATCAAAAAGCGAGAAGACCAGAAACAGAGAGGCACCTATTATCCAGTTTTGGTAATATATTAAAATAGATGCCAGGACAGTGCCGAGAAAGGCGATCAGGGTTAATCGGGAGGCTGAGAAGCGATGTTTGATTAAGAAATCCACAAAAGGCCTTGCGGCCTTTTCGAAGGGATTTCTCAGTAGATGTATCATTTCAATGTTCCTTTTGGAAAGACGATGCTCCTTACTGGTATTAGACAATTTTTATAGTAAGTTAAATGCAGTGTCAGGTCAAGTCAATGTTTTAACTATTTATTTTAACTATTTGTAAGTTGCTCAGATCGGGCCTGTTTTTATGTTTACAGTTCAGGATTACTGTAGTTATTAATTGACAGCCTTACAATAAACAACTATCTATTAGCACCTTACTCTATGTATCTCCTGCCTGAGGACAGGGGTGCTAGCACCTCGAGAGAGGCAGAGAGCTCTAAGTTTATTACAAGGGGACTGGATCAAGGTACCAAAAGGGAAACCTTATTGGATGTGAATAGGGGAGAGGTATAATGATGGACAATGAAATGTTTTCAATTGTTCTTGATACCCTTAAGAAGATCGAGACAGAGAAACTATCTCTTGAGACAAGGTTAGAGATGGATAAGAAGGGTGATTTTCCTGAGGAGCTTATCCGTTTTATGCTTGGACCTGATATCGGTCTTCATCTGATTTTTATCCCGGCCGAATATGGTGGTTTAGGGGCAAGTGCTCTCCAGATAGCAGAGATATCAGAGGAAATGGCTAAGATAGATATGGCGGTTGCTACATCATTTCTGGCGATCTGTCTGGGGATGGACCCCATCAGGATAGGAGGAACACAAGAGCAGAAGGAAAAATACATCCGGCAAATCGCAGATGAGGGGCTCATCGTTTCTTATGCTGTAACCGAACCCGAAGCAGGTTCCAATGTCCAGGCACTCAAGACAAAGGCGGAAAGGGTAGTTGACGAAAAAGGCAATATCAAGGGCTACAGGCTCAATGGGCAGAAACAGTTTATTACCAATGGGGGGGTGGCTGATCTATACACCATACTCGCTGATACCCCTGAGGGACCATCTTTTTTTATGGTTGAGAAAGGAACAAAGGGCCTTCTGCCTGGGAAACATGAGGATAAGCACGGTATTAGGGCATCTGATACTGCACCTATAACACTGGAAGATCTCTATATTCCAGCTGAGAATCTTGTGGGTGGTATTGAGGGAATGGGGTTGAAACAGGCCAATAGGGTTTTTGGGTATACAAGAGTCATGGTCGCAACTTTTGGACTCGCAGCCGGGATGTCTTCATTAGAAAAGGCTATTTCATATGCAAAACAAAGGGTACAATTCGGAACTACCTTAGCGGAAAAGCAAGGTTATACTCATAAGCTTCTAGTTCCCAATGCAGTAAGGATTGCGGCAGCCAGGGCTTACATTGAAGAGGTAGCGGCAAGGATTGATTCAGGAGAAGAAGATTTACAGGTAGAGGGTTCTATTGCTAAATATTTTGCCACTGAGGTTGGAGATGCTATGGCCAATGATGGTATTCAGGCCCTGGGGGGCTACGGCTATATCAGGGAATACGAGGTAGAAAAGATTAAGAGGGATGCAAAGATAGCCACCATCTTTGAGGGAACGAGTGAGATTCAACAAAATATCATCTCTATCTTTAGACTGAGGGAGACCTTACGTACAAAGGGCGGGTATTATGGTAGCATGTCAGAAGGGCTTTCAGGCCTTCCAGAAGAAACCGGTGGTCCCATGGTTGCAATGGCTATAGGGCTGTTGAATGAACTCCTTTTGGTTGCGCGAAAGCTCAGGGTCACCAGGTCCCAGTATCTTATGTTTCTTTTGGCGGATATGATGACATGGGTTGAGATAGCTAAGGCAACGTGCTTGAAGGCAGGCTCAGAAAACCGGGAAAAGAGCTCTTCAAATGAGTTTATGTTGGCAGTTGCCCGGCTTTTTGCCAGAGAAGCTGTTGAGAAGGTTTACATGAATACAGTGAAGGTACTTAATGTAGGCCAACAGCAAGCCCCTGACCTGACAGGGAAATTGAAGTCCCTGGACTTGAACAAGGTTTTTGAGGGTATTCTGACAGATATGGATTTGGCGGCAAGGGAGTTGATAAGAGCCCAATAGAAGACCTGTTTCCCCTCCTTTCTTCTTATCAGCCCTTTTTACTCTTTATATGTGAAATGGCATGTGATAGCCTTTTGATTACCATTTCCTGGCCCAAGACCTCCATTATCTGAAAGATTCCAGGACTGACTGTTTTTCCTGTTAGGGCTACCCTTAAAGGTTGAGCTACCGTTCCAAGCGCTATCTTATGCCTTTCTAGGAAGGTGGAAGAAGCCTTCTCCAGCT
>CP070704.1:3270-22833 GCA_020349945.1 Deltaproteobacteria bacterium | reverse complement strand
GGAGGAAAGGTGTTGGTACATCTCCCCCAGGGATGCATTCTTGCCTCCCACCAGGGGCACATCATCTATAGTGATCTCATCAAACCACGGGACAAGCCTCTGTGCCCTGTCTGATTCCATGGCAGTCTCCTTGCTGATACGTGATTTTTTCTATATCATCAATACTCAGAGCTTGTCAATTGACAAAGGGGGGACATCTCTGCCTTAAATACCAGAAGGCTCATTAAACAGGTTGGCGGTTAAACCATACGTGGGGCTCTTAAAATAGGGTACGTGCCCGGATTTATCCAAGAGCTACGATAGTAAACAGAAGCCGGCAGAGAGGAGCTTATTTCCCGTGCCGACAACCCACCGATTATCTCAGCCCATCTTCCTTCCTGGCCTCTTCTTTTTTTAGACCACCGACCCTGGGCAAGGGCCTTCCCGAGTTTGTGACTACTAACGCAACGAGGATCTCATCATCCCTCGGAGCATCCTGGACGCTTACAGGCATAGCATCAAAATGTGTACGCACAAAGGCCGCATCTTTATAATGGGTAGGAACATCAAGTTCTGTGCCCGGACCACCCATCTTTGCGGCCGATGGGATGATAGCCTTACCGCCCCCAAGTGCCTCTCGAAAGGGGGCCCCTAATTTGGGATGCAGAATAGCGTGACCATGTTCAAGTTCCCCATTCATGCCAATAACCGCCCCTTTACCATATCCCTCGCACTCCTCCTTTGGAACTCCCAGGGCATTGCGGGCCATATTGCCTAACATATCACCTAACTTTGCACCATCCTCGGTAAGCTCGCTCAAATCTTCCTGGTACTTGCCTGCAAAGGGGTTCTTGATAACCGCTATGGCAGCAGCCCTCTTAACAGGTTCAGGAAGATCCTTTTCCATTTCCTTTCTCGTCTCTTCTACAATGGTAACCATTTTTCTAATTTCCATACCTTCCTCCTGTCTATTCAGCCGTGACTAATCGGCTTGTCCTTAACGGCCTCCCCTATCCGACCGACTGCTCAGGACCGCTTATCACGCATTTTCTCATTGGCGGTGGTGTATTACGGCTAACCTGTGCCTTTACCACACCATCCACCATAACCAGCCCTATCCCTGGAATATCGCCGGCCTCAATGGCGCTCACAGCATCCCTACCAACCGACCCCATTGGTGTATCCATCATTATTAGATCGGCCTCGTAGCCCTCCCTGATCAAACCTCGATTGAGTTTATAGCATCGTGCTGTGTTTCCTGTTGCCATGGCAACAGCATCAGATCCAGAGACCCCTCCGAGAGAGGAAATCAGATTCAGTGTTCTCAAGATACCCAGGGATATAACACCAGTTCCTGATGGCATATCGTTCCCTATGATAACCCGGCTCATTGCCTTGTGCTCCTTTATCATCTTGATAGCTTCAATGGCAACAAGTGGGTTACCACACTGGACAACCTCAAGAAATAGATCCGTTTCTTTTACCAAAATCTCTACCTCGGACAATGGAATGGCTGTTGGCCCACCATTCAGGTGAGAAACGATGTCAGGATCAGTAGCCCTCACCATTTCCGCTGTAACCGTAGAACTTCCCGGGATAGAAATCCCACCAGTGTGCATCATCACGGTCATTCCATATCTTTTTGCCAACCTAACCAGGGGGGCTGCATCCTCCGGCTGTTTGATGCTTCCGAGACCAATTTCCCCAACATGCCTGACTCCCTCTCTGGCCATTTCCTCAAAGTCCTTTTCATTCAGGCCTTTTTCCAATATCAGGCCGCCGCCGATCACCTTAACACCCCCGGGTCGGAAATTGGCGTAGGTTCTGGCAGACAGGATGGCGAGCGCCTTTGCACCAGGGGCATCCTTAGGGCGTCCCGGATAGTGGACCTCCCCGGCTGAGATAACCGTGGTGACACCGCCGTGGAGCTCTCCCTCAATGAAATTTGTTGCGAACTGACGAGGTGTGTAGTCTCCAACGCAAACATGGCAATGTGAATCGATGAATCCTGGTGCGACAGTCGCCCTATTGATATCCAAGACTTTTTCCACATCCATCGTGTTCAGATCGCCCTCCCTCCCGACGGCAGCAATAGTGGGGCCATCAATAAGGATAGAATCACCTTCTAGGACCGGATTGGTGATATCTCCGGACAATATCGTACCAATGTTTTTCAGTAATATCTTGGCCATGTCACCCCCCCCTTCCTAAGAATCCATTAGAATGGTTTTATGGAAGCTTTCATAAGGCTCCCCAGAAAAGCCCGCTTTTCTAAAATGAAGCTGGAAAAAAGCCTATACAGGTACTACACCTTATACCTTTTTCAAGGCCTTAACAAAGTATCCCACTAGGTCAACATGATCTTTAACTGATATAGCAGCTCCAAGAATCAGATTTCTCTCCATTAACATGAGGGCCTCTGCCTTACCCCTGTTGATAGCTGTCTCTATCTCATTCTCGGATAAGGCCCCTACCGAATGAGTGACCTCAACTCCCAAAAGATCCGTATCAGGATAAATAGATTCTGCCAGAATCCGCTTTACCTCAGGAGAATTCACTACTGTCTTATTCCCCAAGAAGGTGGCTGCCGCATCGGCTACTGCAGCTCGACGAGCTAATACCGCAACCCCATCAGCCACTCCAAGGGTAAAGCTACGACCCCCAATCCCGCTTGTACAGATTCCACAATCCCCGTCGATCAAGACAACATAATCATAATCCGGTCTCATAAGATTCAGCCGAACTCCTACAGTGGCACTATCCCCCTCCGTCAATCGAATAGCTATGTCTCCTCCATTATTGACTATAATTTTAGTGGCGCCAATCCCGGCCACATAGTCGGCAACCATATCAGAGGCTGCTCCCGCTACAGCGGCCAGAGGGGTGAGATTTGGGTCATTCATGGATAAGGAGGCAATAATCATTTTATTGACTACGTCCGGGTAGGCCTCGCCCACAGAGAGCCCGAGTACCCTCTCTTTAACTACAGACAGCCAGTCGGCCTGCTGTTTCAGGACCTCAAGGGCGAAGATCGCCCCTGACTTAGCCAGCTCCGATAGGGGGGCACCCCTCTCGGAAACCTGAACCGTCATATGCAAGGGCCCGGAATTAACGAGGGCTAACCCTTCCTTTATCAAAGTGACACTGGTCAACTTTGCCTTCGGTCAAAATACTCCCTTAATGCCTGAATACGCTTAATTGATCCAAGGTGACCACCGATTTCCATATAATCAGCCAGCCTCATAGTTACCTCTATAGGTGCGACGGTTGCCGGGGTCGGAATCCAGGTAAAGGCACCTGTCTTTACCTTTTCCACATCGACCAGAAAATCTATACCGCCACCTGGTAAAATGAAGGTAGGAGCCCCCCCTACCGTAATCATCGCCCGGTTTTCATGAACAGCACGGGTCAGCTTAATGGGGTAGGTGCCTACACCAGCCCTCCAGCTTCCGCCAGAACCTCCAACATAGACTCCTGAGACCCGGGATGCCTCACAGTGATCCTGGATCGACTCTATCAACTCCTGAGCCTTCGCCGATAGAGGAATCTCTTCCAAGGCCCCCTTTTTTATCACCCTATACATGGCAGCCCTCTGGCCTGTTGTCTCTGTTATCAAAATCCTCATCCCCGGGTGAGCGATCTTCATGTCAATAGAGTCGATAATATCCTTCGGATCTTCAATAGGGGTACCGCCCCATCCGTCCCCCTGCTTACCAAAGTATCGCCCCGGGGTACTCATTCTAAATCTCAGACGAACGCCACTCGGGGTCGCTCCCAGATAGGTCCCTGCCGTGTGCTCGGTAAAAAGGCTCGTAATATGCGAATCTATAACAATAACCTCATCGGCTGCCTCTTTGATGAGTGGCGCAAAAAGACCAGCTGTAGCGCTTCCGCAGCCTACCCTCATCTTTTCAGCCACCTCGCCATTGATAACAGGCGCCTTGCCCACCTGTACCTCTAATCCTGGACCTCCCTCTATCTTAAGGTTGAGGCGATGTCTATTCGCCAATTCAGAGATACACCGGGCTGTGGCCATACCATGTTTGCCGGTCAGTTGGTTTACACCGCCAATCGACAAGATCTTTGATCCATACCCCTCGGTGCACAGGTGTCCGACCTCCCGCCTGTCAAACAGGACCTGTGATCCCTCCTTGCCTAGAGAAAGGTCTGTATCTATCTTGATCCTGATGCTACTATAGGAGAGAGGAACTTCACTCACCGAGGTGACCACATCTACTTCATCCACCCTTCCTTGAGCGATAAAAGGGGCCGGCCTATAATCAGGATAGGTGGTTCCGGCACCAATGGCAGTTATTATAGGCTTCTGTATAGAGGAATCGGGGCTCGGGCCTACGATATCGGCAACATCCTCCCTGAAATGAAGAGAGACACCTCGTACGACCTTACCATCTTCGTTACGATATCTATAGCAGGCCCCCATTTTGTCGTCTGGGATCTGGCACCTGATGGGACATGCCTCGCAGGTTACATATCCCGGCTTAGGTCTATCATTCAAAATTGGCGCATCAACTTGACAGACCTTAAGGCAGGCCCCGCACTCTACGCACTCCTCGCCTATGACCGCCTTTTCGCCCTTAACGGTGATGGCCTTCTTAGGACAGTCAAGAACACAAAGTGCGCATCCGGTACACTTTTCTGGATCAATCCTCAAAATAGTGCCTTTCTAACTACAGTGCCTCACAGGTAAGCATGCCATTTCTGCGAGCACGTGGCAGTGCATGAGGCCCTTTCACTGTGTCTAAACCCACCGTAAGGTAACCGTCTTCTGGTCCATGAACAGCCTTACAGAATCCATCCTGGTGTGCGAGCCCCCGAAAGAGGACCCCCTCTTGGAGCCCAACGGGAAAAAGGAATAGGGTTGTGGAATACCCAGATTTACGCCGACATTTCCCACATTCACTTCCCGCACGAACCTTCGAGCATTTTTGCCGTCTGCCGTCAGAATACATGCTGAATGCCCGAGGTTGGTCTTGGTGTTAATCCACCCGATGACCTCATCAAGACTGCCAGCCCGTATGAGGTTAGCCACCGGACCAAATGCTTCCTCCCTGGCAATGGCCATGTCGATCTGGACATCCTCAAGGATCGTGGGGCCCAGAAAAGAGCCACTGGCATAGCCGTTTACCACGACTGTTCTGCCATCCAATACCATCTTCGCTCCCTCTGCTAACCCCTGCTCTATCCACTGAATAACCTTCTGTCTGCCGATCTGGGTGGTCAAGGGCCCAAGCTCGGTCTCCTCATCAAGCCCATAGCCAAGTCTCATCCTCATAGCGGCTTTCTTGAATTTAGTTCTTACTTCATCATAGACATCACCGACGATCACAACGTTATCCGTGCCCAAGCAGCGTTGCCCCGTCATACCAAAACATCCCCTGAGCAGATACTCGACTGCCTGATCTATGTCTGCATCTGGCATAATAACGATATGGTTCTTACCATTGCCGTTCAAGGAGGACCTCTTGCCCAGTTTTCCTGCCAGTTCGAACAAAATCCTACTGACAGCCGTTGACCCTATAAAGGCAACTCCCTGCACATGTGTGTGGGAAAACATCACGGTATTCAGCTCTACCTTCTTTCCCACATGAACGAGGTTATGCACACCAGGAGGAAAACCTGCCTCCTCAAAGACCTCTGTTATCTTGTTGGCACAGACAGGGCACTGCCAGCTTGGACTCCAGACGATGGGGCACCCGCAGGCGAGTGCGTACGGGACAAAGGATGACCATGAGTGCATGGGGATATTCCCCGGGGTGATAACCAGGAAAACCCCCACCGGTTCCCAAACAAGATATTCGTCAATACCCATGGCCAGCTGGTCCACATATTCGTTATCTCTTGGCAACCTGTAAAGAGCGGAACAGGCCGATTCAATATTCTCAATAATCCTTCTCACAGATCCCCTGGATTCCTCTATGGTCCTTCCGTGATCTTGGGTGAGAACACGAGAGAGTTCGTCAAGGTGTTCCTCAAACTTTGCCCTGAGATTAAATAACAAACGGGCCCTATCCCGCAGGGGGAAATCTCTCCACTCGTTGAAGGCCCGGTATGCCGCCTCAACCGCCGCATTAACCTCTTCCTCCCTTGCTACAGGAAACTCTGCTATGACTTCACCGGTGGCCGGATTGGTGTCTTGCTCTACCGTGTTAGATTGGGAATCAATCCATTCACCATCAATAAAAAATTGCAGTCTTCCATAATTGCTCTTAACTTCCGGTAGTCTCATCAAAGATCTCCATCTTAAATGATATTTGAATGTGAAGCCCTAACCGCGTTCCTTATCAACCTCTTTCTGAACCTTCACCCCTTGAGCAAAGGATCTATAACTAGCTCTTTTGATCTGACTATTTGAGGACTGCACCAGCTTTTTCAACCTTCCGTGTCCTGGTACAACTATAGTCGTTTCATAGAAAAGATCGTTTAACTCCCCGTATTTTATGATATCAGAATCGGTCTCATCAACGATCATTTCCATCTGTACTACAATCTTCTCCAGTTTCTTACTGTCATTATCAGACGTCCTATCAATCGCAGGGGTTACCGCACGACTACAAAGGGCAATATTTGGGGGCGACCTATTCCCAGACGGGTAGAGACCTCCTGTTCCTTAATCCTTTGGCCCGGTCTTAGGTTCTCCTTGACAATCATATCCTCAGATACCTCAGTGCCTGGTCAACAACTGATTTTGATTGTATCTTCATGCCCTGTCTCATTAACTTATTGGATCCATCAAATACCACCTGAGCATGGGCTTTTGAGGACCGTTTTCATGACGCGCTCCAGTTTTGCAGGAAGATCCAAGATTTTTGTGTTTAAGGCCTTGTTTATGGCATTGATAATCGCGGGTGCTGTGGGAATAAGAGCGGGCTCTCCCACGCCCTTTGCGCCAAACGGGCCACTCGGTTCCGGGTCTTCTACGATAATCACCTCCACTGGCGGAACATCCATGCTTGTGGGATAGAGATAATCAGTAAGAGATCTGGTTTTTCCCGACTCGAATTCTTCCATGAGGGCATACCCTATCCCCATAGCTACACCACCGATGATCTGACCTGCCACATTAGCTGGGTTAACCGCCTTTCCAACGTCGGCTGCAGCAATAACATGCTCTACGGAGACCTCCCCAGTTCCGGTATCTACCTCAACCTCTGCATAATAGGTACCATAGGTGTAAGTGGCATAGGGGATTCCCTGGCCTGTTTCTTTATCCAGCAAGGTGATAGGAGGGTCAAAACGACCTTCTCCAATGGGTATCTGGCCTTTTTGATGTAATTCTTTGGCCAATTCCCTCATGGTTACAGTTTTACCTCCTCCTTTAAATTCCCCACTTTCATACCCTATTTCCGGCAAAGGAACCGTGAGCTGACTGGAGGCCTCTTGTGCCAATTTCTGGATAAGATTTTCTGCTGCTGACTTCACAGCATTTCCGGATATATAGGTCTGCCGGCTGGCTGAAGTCGCCCCGGCATCAGTAGTCAGACCAGTGTCTCCCCGAATAAGTTTCAAATCTTTATCTGAAACCTGTAATGCCTCGGCAGCGATCTGGAGTAAGACCGTGTCGGAACCTTGCCCTATATCGGCTGCCCCCGTATATAGCGTTATTTCGCCTTTCTCGTCCACATGGATCTGGGCAGTGGACGGGTTAGGCAATCCCGTGTTTCCGATACCATACCAAAAGGAGGCAATACCCCAACCACTCTTGACCCAGGGCCTTACTTTTACGTGTCTCTTTTCCGGGTTCCTCTCTCGTCTCTCCTTTGCATCTTTAACCCTTTTTAAGGTTTCCCCAATTCCAACGCTGGCATGTAATACCTGTCCGGTAGCTGTAGTTGATCCTGGCTTCAACGCATTGATCATGCGGATCTCGAAAGGATCTATGCCAAGGGCTTTAGCCAAGGAATCCATCTGTCCCTCATGGGCGAAACTCACCTGAGGCACACCGAACCCTCTCATCGCCCCTGCCCATATCCTGTTCGTATAATAGAGCTCCCCGTGGACCCTAACATGAGGAACCTCATAAGGACCGACTGCATGAGCCGCGGCCCTGGATAGAACAGCCAATCCATAGGAGGCATAGGCACCGGTATCAAGGGTAAGTCTAACATCAACAGCCGTAACCCTGCCATCATTCCTGGCACCGGTCTTATAGTGCATTACCATGGCATGCCGTTTGGCTGCTGCCTGCATGGTTTCCTCCATGCTATAGCGCAGTTTTACCGGCCTCTTTAAGTGCTGGATTGCCAGGGCAATAAGGCCCTGGACAGAGATATCGAGCTTCCCCCCAAATCCTGCACCAGTAGTTGCCTGGACTATCCTGAGCTCATGGGGTCTTAAGCCGAGGGCGGCGACTACGTCATCCTGGTCATAGTGAGGATTTTGTGTGGAGACATAAATGGCAATCCTGCCCCTTTCATCGAGTGTGCCTATGCCTGTCTCTGTCTCTAGGTACCCATGGGCAGCCATAGAGGTAGTATATGTCTCCTCGATAACGACATCTGCCTCAGCAAAGCCTTGGTCTATATCCCCTTTAATGATATCCCGGGAGGACAAAAGGTTGCCATCTTCGTGAATAGGTTCAGTGGTACACCCTTTGGCCTCTTCAATCGTGAAAAAAGGGACAAGATCCTCATATGCCACCTTCACCGACCTTGCTGCCTCCACGGCAATGGCTTCTGTCTCTGCGGCCACCAGAGCGATGGGATCACCCACATACCTCACTTTTCGTTCTACCAAAATTTCTTGGTCCTTTGTAATAATACCATATCGATTACTGCCTTTAATGTCCTTAGAGGTAAATACCTTGACGACGCCTGGAATGAGCTCAGCCACTGAGGTATCAACCTCCTTGACTATAGCATGGGAACGGATACTTCGCACAACCTTTAAATGGATTACACCATCAACCCTGATGTCATCAGCATATAAGGCCTTCCCTCGAACCACATCTTTAGCCCCCCGTCTCTCTACGCTTCTGCCCACTGTCCTCATCATATCCATCCTCTCTTTTCAACGGCATCTTTGATTGCCCTGATAACCAAGCCCTTAAGTGCCGGTTTTTTATACTCGGGCAACCACTGGAGATCGCTCTCATCGATCGCCCTGTTGGATACCTCCGCCGCCGCTAACTCAATGACCCTATCGCTTGCCCTCTGGCCCTTCAGGATCCTTTCTGCCTCTTGAATCCTTACGGGCGTGGGGCTTACTGACCCAGGGGCAATCCGTGCCTCAAGTATGCGTTCCCCGTTGTCGTCCATGAAAAGAATCACGGCCACACTCATCTGCGCAATATCCATGGCCCTTCTCCTGCTCACCCGCTGAAAAGAAAAAGGGGTGTCCTGCGGAAGCTTTTCCACTTCAATCTCTCCAATCAATTCATCCCTGGCTAGGACGGTTTGATGTGGACTGAGAAAAAAATCGGCCAAGGGAATCCACCGTTCCCCGCGCTGGCTTATAATCTTGAGCCGGGAATTTAGGACCATGAGGGCCGGTACTGTATCTGCTGCTGGCGATGCATTGCCTATATTGCCACCTATTGTTCCCTGGTTGCGAATTTGAGGTGAACCGATCGCGGCAGCTCCCTGGGAGAGTACAGGTGCGAATTTATTTATAATGGGAGAGCACGCTAATTCCGTATGGGTAACAGTAGGACCGATGGAGACCCTATGCTCGTTGACCTTTATTTGGCCAAGGTTGGCCATGTCCAAAATATTTACGATGTACTTGACCTTGACCTCTCCAGTTCCCAATTTGATCATCAAATCAGTGCCACCGGCCACTACCTTTGACTCCTCACCATACCGAGCCAAAAAACCCACAGTATCCTCGATGCTGTTAAAACTTACATAATCGAATTCTGGCAAAATCACCGCTTATTCCTCCCTTTTTTAGATACCGACTCACCCGCCTCTACTATCTGCTGATAACCCGTGCACCGGCAAAGATTGCCAGAAATAGCCTTCTTTACCTCCTGCTGGTTGACAACAGGACATTCATTATATAACGCCTTTAATGACATGAGCATCCCGGGGATGCAAAATCCGCACTGCACAACCCCCTTATCAACAAATGCCTTTTGCAACGGATGAAGCGAAGTTTCTGTACCGAGACCTTCAATAGTTTGAATGTCTTTTCCGTTGATCTGGGGTGCGAGGACAAGACAGGCATTCACAGGCTTTCCATTTATAAGCACAGTGCAGGCGCCACACTCCCCAATCCCACATCCCTTTTTGGTTCCGGTAAGGCCCAGATGATCCCTTAATAAGTCAAGTAAGGAGATATTCGGTGGGATCTCCACAGTCATCTTTTCCCCATTAATGACAAAACTAATCTTTATATCTCTCATCCTTAACCCAAAAGCTAATCATCCATGATTGATCACATTGTTCAGGCTCACTACTCTATCCAATGGACAACGGATGGATAGGCGCCATTTTTGCCATCATAGTGTTTTTTCACCCAGTCTTGATATACCCCTCTCAAAGGCTGTCCTCCCTTGCTCATGGGCTTACCGTAGCATCATACTGGGAAGGAGCAGGGCAAGCGCAGGGAAGATCGTGATGAGAATGACGATTGCGAATATCGACAACAAAAAAGGAAGCGCACCACGAAAGATCTGCTCTACAGGCACATCCTTCACCACCCCAGCAACGGTAAAGATATTGAGCCCCATTGGTGGGGTGATAAGGCCTGCCTCCATCATGAGGACAGCAATGACACCAAACCAGATGGGATCGAAGCCGAGAGCTAAGATTACCGGGAAAATAACTGGCATCGTGAGCACCATCATCGATATCGCATCTAAAAAACATCCCAAGAACAAATAGATGAGGATCACAAAGGCGTGAACAAGATACGGGGATACCTGAAGCCCTGCTGCCCACGCAGCTACCTTCATCGGGATCGTCGATAATGCTAAGAAATAACTAAAAACGTTAGCACCAGCTACAAGGAACAGAACCATCACCGAAATTCGGACGGCTTCTTGCAGTGCGTGACCGAGGTTTTTCCCATTCAGCCTCCCCTTGATGAGAGCTACGAGGAAAAGTGCTGTTGCCCCTATGGCACCAGCCTCCGTAGGGGTAAAAAACCCCATGTATATCCCACCCATTACCACCAAGAAGACTGCCAGTGGCTCCCATACACCGGTCAGTGCTATGAATTTTTCCCTCCAGGTAACCGGCCGGGGTGAAATCGGGGCCAAACCTGGGTTCAACTTAACTTTGACCACAACCACTCCCATATACGCTGCCGCCAGAATAAGCCCGGGAATTATGCCAGCAATCAGAAGCCTTCCGATAGACTGCTCCGTCAGCATACCGTAAATGATAAATCCAATACTTGGGGGAATAAGAAATCCCAGTGTTCCCCCAGCTGCAATACTCCCCGCTGCCAGCCCTGGGTGGTACTTAAAACGCTTCATCTCTGGAGCGGCAATGGTCCCCATGGTGGCCGCTGTAGCTACAGAAGAACCGGAGACAGCAGCAAATGCAGCACAGGCACCAATGGTTGCTATCCCCAGCCCTCCAGGTAATTTTCGAAGCCATTTGTCAAAGGCCCTATACAACTCATGAGTCATCCCAGAGCTGCCGGCAAATCCACCCATAACGATAAACAGGGGGATGACCGTATAGGGATAATAGACAGAAACCTCGTAGACCGTCCGAGCAGCCACTGGTAGTGCTGCCTCTAAGGACGATAGATAGGCAATTCCCGCGAATCCCACAAGCATCAATGAAAAGGCAATGGGCATACCCAGGAATAGTAGAAAGAATACGAGAATAGTCCCGATTACACCTATGGTTATCGGACCCAATGTTACCTCTTTGCCAGTTTGCTTACACAGGCTGAAAGGTCAATCAAGAGCTCTAGGCACAGAAAGAGACCCGCTACCGAGACGAGTAGTCTAAATGGAAACTGGGGAATCCTCAACATGTCTGAAACCGCTCGTTCTTCGATTCCTACTATCCAGCCCTGCCACGCCAGGATGGAGATTATAAGAAGACTTAGAAGGGTGATTATGACCTCCAAAACTAGCCTCGCCCGTTCAGGGAGTCGAGATACGAGCATGGATACCCGAACGTGCCCTTTTACCTGATGTGTGTATGCAACACCCAGGAGTATGAACACAGCCAGCATGTAGCTAGATACCTCCACTGCGCCAGGGATAGGCCGGGCCCATGCAGCCCGGCCTATTACATCGCCTGTGGTGAGCAACATCATCGGGATCAGCAGGAACATGCCCACTGAACAGAGATAAAAGTTACAGCGCTGTATCCCCTTTCTGATCACATCCAGCCATTCCATTGCTTAACTCAATCCTGATAATTTGGTAACTATTTCCATTCTGGTGGGCACGCTACACATTGTACATCACGCTTCTCGGCTTCCTCATGGTACATCTTCACTACCTGTTCTGCCGGAAGCCCCTTTTTCTCCAAATCTGCAACCCACTTCCGAGTCATACCCTGAAATGTTCCATACCAGCGAGCCTCTTCACCTGGAGGCAGGTAATAGAGCTCTACGCCTTTGTCAGCTATCTCCTTCATCATGACCTTATAGACCTCCACTGTTAATCCCTCGGAAGTTCTAAAAGGGTTTGAGCATACCTCCTCTATGATGGGCTTAAGGTCGTCTGGCGTTCTCTCCCAGCTCTTCTGGTTCATGATCACCCCCTCTGTGACACAACCAAAAGCAGTGATCGTTCCGTGTTTTGCAACCTCATGGAGCTTGAAGGCGAGAACCAACGGTGGGCACGTAACAAGCCCGTCTACAGTACCCGTCTCCATGGCCAGATAGACATCGCCAAGGGGCATGAATACTGGCTCTGCTCCCAATGCCTTAATATACGTTGTCTGGTGGCCCCCAGGGGTTCTTATTCTGAGTCCCTTGCAGTCTTCGAGAGTACGCACGGGCTTAGTAGTCCATAATGAGGCCTTGATGCATCCATTCAGCTCGATCATCTTCACCCCTGGAAATTCTCTATAAAGGACGCGCCTGTACATCGCATTTCCTATGTCCGCACCAATGTCTTTGCCATCAACCCAGACAGCCAGGGAGAGGACGTCGCTGAGCGGAAAACGCCCCGGTGTCCAGGTCGCAGTAAAATAGCCCATATCAGAAAGTCCCTTTGCTACGATGTCGTAATGCTCTGGACCTTTGCCCAGCGCGCCACCGGGATACATGGTGTAAGATATACGGCCATTACTTCTCTTGTTTAACTCATCAAGCATAGGTATCCAGACAGTCTTGACCTCTCTGCTGACAGGCGGGTGCCATGTGCTAAATTTTATATGCATCCTCTCCTTACCTTTAGCAAAGGCATCCAGGCCTGAGAACATGGTCATGAAGAAGGCCAAGCACATAACCAAGACGCCCAAACGTATCAACAAGTTATTCAATCTCATTTCCATCCCCCCTTTAAATCGTAAGATAACTAAATTAATTCCTATACTCCCTGTGCTTAAGATCTTATCTCAAGAGATAAAAATGTGCCCTACCGCAATCCCAGTCCCTCTTTGAACAACGTAAATTCTCTCCCCATCAAATAACCATGCCAATCTTGCTTTTTTGCGCGCGCCTGTGAGTCAAAAGGAAGGCAATAATAACACAATTAGTCCTATTGTTAAACGATGCTCCACTGTGCTTCTCTATTTAAGAGGAAATTTTTGCTAGTATCTTTTCAATTCTATACTAGAAAACAGAAACCCCTCATATATACTCTGAAGTGAATGAGATACATTTTTCATTAAATTACATAATCCTGCAGATGGTAGGGAGGTATTGGCTTGTTTTGGCCGAGAAAATCCGACGAGGGGGACCCGGTGCTCCTCAGTAATAAACCGGCCAAGAGAGATATCAGCAGGAGATGAGGATTTACCTTTGGAAAATTTCAAGAATATATGGTACATGTAACCCTCAACAGTTTAGTCATCTTGACTAAGTGCAGAGGTCTTAGGGCCTTGAATTATCCCTTTATTCATGAGGTGCATCGATCTTGTTTCACACAGCCACCTGGAAAGACATAAGAGAAGGTCTTGCAGACAAAAGGGATAGGCCTGCATGTCCGGACGGAGTTTGTGGCCCCAGTTGATGTAAGGATGATGAAAGAGGGAGCCATATTTCGTACCCAACAGCCGGTAAGGGAGATCAGCGGAAGGTATCTCGACTTCGGCCAATATGAGACAACCCTCCTTGGTCTCATATGTCAGGCATCTGGTATAGGTACCATGGCCCATGCGCTCATCTTGATTATGGGCGATACTGTTCAGGCCACAAAGGCATTTGATGAGGTCATTGAACCAGGGGTGAGAAGGGTAAGCCTGATAGACACCTTTAATGACGAAAAGATAGAGGCCATCAATGTGGCCGGTGAATGAGGTGATAAGCTTTATGCTGTCAGGCTTGATACACCGCGTAGCAGACGGGGGGATTTCTTGGAGATTATGAAAGAGGTGAGATGGGAGCTCGACCTTAGGGGACACAAGGGGGTAAAGCTTTTTCTAAGCGGTGGCATTGACGAAAGGGATATCGAAAGGTACAATATGGTGGAATTATACATTTAGGAAAGAAGCCGGGTGGCTAAGAAGAACAAGAGAAAGGTAGCCAATCTGAGTCGTTTGATGGGTTACATATTGGGAAACAGGCCTCATGAATTCGGCCTTGTCCCGGATAAAGAAGGATACATACCCATGAAAGAGTTTCGCAAGGCCATTAACGAAGAACCTCATATGGCCTATGTTCGGGAATCCCACTTAAGAGAGGTCCTGCTTCATGACAGGGACGGCATCTTCGAGATTGATGGGAAAAGGATCAGATCCACAAGGCGCACGTTTTGCCCTGTAGACAAGCAGAAAGATCTTGCTTGTCCTCCAAAGATACTATTTACCGGAGTTAAAAGAAAGGCCTATCCGTATATTCTTAAGACTGGCCTGTTGCCAAGAGCCAGTGAGTACGTAGTGATGACAACGGATAGAGATCTTGCAATCCGGATTGCACGCCGCTTAGATCAGAAAGCAATTATCTTAGAGATAAGTGCGGGAAGAGCCATTGAGCATGGGATAAGCTTTTCTCCTTTTGGTGATTCTCTCTATCTGGCAGACAGGGTTCCAGTCCAGTTTATCAGCGGTCCACCATTGCAGAAAGAGCTGGGCCTTAGAGAACAAGCCTTAGAAAAAGAAACAGAGACAGCCCCAGGATCCTTTATCTTGAGAGCAGAAAGGGATCCTGATCTTAAACGGCGACAAAAGGCCAAAAAAAGGATCGGATGGAAGGAGGACACGAAAAAAGGTAGAAGAAGAAAAGGGGCTGGCCTTGAGAAAAGCTGGCTTGGAGACACCTCCATGCGGGAGTATTGGGAAATCATAAAATAAAGAGGAGAGGGCAAGCATGGATGTACTGGGTATATTATCTGGGGTGGAAGTCAGGGTCCCTATGTATATGGTTATCTCCTATGTTGCTGTAATATCGCTATGTCTCCTGCTGAGCAGGATACAACTTGGACTTGCTTTGTCATTTGTCTTTGTGTTCTACATTGGATATCTTTATAATAGAAATCTTTTGATCGAAGCTATGAAGGGGTCACCCCTCGGCATAGTGGTATACGCAGTTCTGGGCCTTGTTATCATCATCTTAGCTATTATTGCTTTCCTTTCCTCCCCAAAGTAAAAATCTAAATCTTTGAGCAAACGTTGTCCTCTACCCATAGGGCAGGCTTTTACCATGTGAGGTGGCGAAGGATTTTCCATGTTCGAGGGAAACATTATTGAATACATTGATCAAAGGGAGATCACACTATCTGTCTGTTTGAAAGATAGGGGAAGCAAGGTGCAGCTTTTAACCCTATCTAACCATGAGGTGAGTATCTCTCCCAGAAGGGCCCTCTTCATTTCATCTCCCACCTTAGATATTTCCAAGTCAAGGGAGGAACTGCTAAAGGAGTTGAAAATAGTTGAGAACCGGCGCGTTGCTTATATGAAAAGGGTTGCTGTTCAAGACCTATGGGAGCTCACTCGTCAGGAAAATGAGACCTTTACCTATAGATATCTTGCGCAGCTTTCCTTTGGCAACAATGTCACCGATGATCATATATCTGCATTAGTCAGGGCCCTTTTTGCTGACAGGGTGTATTTTAAGATGAAGGATGACTATTTTGTACCAAATAGCCCAGAAAAGGTGGAACAGATAAGAAAGACCAGAGAAGCAGCTGAATTAAGAGAAAGGCAGATCAGCCAAGGAGCAAACTGGTTAGAGGAGGTGATCAATAATCAATATAGGGAGGATCCACCTCTAAAGCAAAAGATTATTGAAGTGCTTGTTCAACTTGCCCTTTATGGAAGGGATGCCCCGGATTTTAAGCTGGGTAAGGAGATCTTTTCTCGGGCAGGAATCAAGGATATAGGTCAGGCACGCCACCTCTTAGTGAAGCTGGGTATATGGCGTGAAGACGAGAATCTTGATCTTCACCGGTTTCAAATAAAGACCGATTTCAGCAAGCCAGTCCTTAAAGAGACAGAGATAGTCATGGAAAAAGAGCTAGACACCTCAGGTCGAGAAGACTTGACAGATCTGTCTATCTTTACCATTGATGGGCCGTTTACCAGGGATTTTGATGATGCATTAAGCCTGCAGCCTATTGATGAAGGCTATAGGTTGGGTGTTCATATTACCGATTTAGCCCCATTTATTGAGGTAAACGGGCACTTAGACAGGGAGGCATCCGATAGGGCAAGTTCTATCTACCTTCCGGTCAATCAAATACCCATGCTCCCTTCAAACCTTTCCAGTAATGTGCTCAGCCTGGTCAAAGGTTGTAAAAGGTTGGCTATCTCCCTGGCTGCAGATTTTGACAGGGATTGGAACCTCAAGCAGTATCGTTTCCTACCTACCATTGTAAAAATAGAACGGCAGCTTACATACAATCAGGTAAATGCAATATATGCTGATGATGAGCACGTTTTTTCGGCTCTGTATCAGTTGAGCCAGGCCCTGAGACAAAAAAGGGTTGCTCATGGCGCATTGCTCATACCCCTGCCGGAGATCAATTTCGAGATTGACAATAACTCGGATATACACGTTAGACTTATAGAGCAGGATACCCCTGCAAAGATTATTGTCTCAGAATGTATGATTCTCTATAACTGGCTGGCAGCAAAATTTGCCTCTGAAAGATCCCTACCTATCCTTTATAGAAGCCAAGAACCGCCTCAAGAAAGGTTGGTTTATGATGAATCTAGGTATATCTATTATGTATTTCAGCAGAGGCGCAAACTTCAGCCTCGCTTGATAGATATAGTACCTCAACCACATAGTGGTCTCGGAGTTGACGTGTACACCAACGCAACCTCCCCATTAAGAAGATATATGGACCTGCTTGTGCAAAGGCAAATCCATTCTGCCCTGCTCAAGCACAGACCTGTTTATGAAAAATCAAGGCTTAAGGAGCTGAGCATGTTGATACAGCAGACATTAAGCGATATTGATCTGATGAACAGAAACCAAATCAGGTATTGGATACTGAAATATCTTGCAGGACGGATAAATCAAAGTCTCAATGCTATTGTTTTTCAGAAGCTCAAATATAGGTATTTGATAATACTCACTGAATTTCTTTTCGTTGCTGACCTTCCAACAGGAGGTGGTCTTGAGTTGTTACCGGGGGAAGAGATACAGGTGGTTGTTAAGAAATCAGATCCTTGGGATGACGTGCTCGTCCTTGAGCTGGCCAATGTATAGGATAGATGAGGCCGAGCCTCTTAAGGCTCGGCCTTCTGATTTCCAGCCAGCGAATGCACCTACTTTAGGTGAACTTCATCCAGGTTCTCCACTACTCTGATTCCAGCGTCGGTCATATCTTCAACTGCTTTCTTGCTTGTTTTAGGATCTACACCTCGGCAAAGATCCTTGACAACAGTGACTTCGAACCCTAACTTGGCACCATCAATGGCAGTACTCTTTACGCAGTAATCAGTGGCAATGCCAAACATCAGCAGTTTGTCCACGCCCTCGTCTTTTAGGGCACTTTCCAAGGCACTTTTGGTCCCACCACCAATATAAAAGCCCGAATAACAGTCCCAGTCCTTTAGCATTCCCTTTTGCACTACCAGTGTGAACAAGGAGTTATCAATCAAGATCTCGGCGTTTTCAGTGTTCTGGACGCAATGCGGGGGCCACAAAACCTGATCTTCTCCGTGGAGCTTTATAACCTCAAAGGGCTTTTTCCCTGGGTGATTGGTGTAAAAGGAAAGATGATTTTTGGGGTGCCAGTCTTGAGTCGCATAGATGTCAAGGCCTTTTCTCTTCAATTCAGACACGGCTGCCTCTACCTGTTTCACATAGGCCTCATCCGAACCTGCTACCCCCAATGATCCCTTCTTCCATACGGTGAAGTCGCCTTGGACGTCCACTAAAACCACTGCCCACGTGCCTGCCATGGCTGCTGATATGCTTACCATGAGTGCCATACCCGTAACCAAAAAAATAAGCCCAAACTTTTTCATGACCTTCCTTCCTTCTAAATTGTTTTACATGTCGTACTCAGACCACATTACTTATCTTCATCCCTCCTTTCTACAGTAGGCTGAGAGCCCCAAATGGGCCATGTATCAAAAAGAGCATCCCCACAACAATGACAAATGCCGAACCTGCCAGATCAGCTCGACAAATAACATTGGAGGATTATATCACGAATCATCTTTGTTTCACCAGGTACCAGGATATCGCCGTTACCCCTATGGTTCGATTATCTTTACGAGCATTTTACCTAAACCTTCCTTCCCTTGCCCGGCAACAATCTTGTACACCCTTGTCTGTTCATGGAGAGAGTAACGGGCGACTGTGGCTACATCACAACAAAGGACTGGATAATGATCAAAAAGGGGGGATTGGGTTTAATAGGAGATATCAGATAACCAAGATGCATTCTATGCCTCAACAAGCTTCTTGAGGATCAGTGTACCATCTCTATCATATACCAGTATCTTCAAGATGAGTAGCTTATCGATAGATGTGCTCAGTGTATACCTACTTGTAATCGTCTTAAATCTCTGGATTAAAAAGCGCTCTCCCTTTCTGTGGTTCACCGGAAGTCCCTCTTTGAGGGGTGATCTGGGGTAGACCCAAACTTCAGATGGATCTGAATCCTTTGGGCTGGCAAGCACAAAGATATATCCACCTAAAGGTTCCTCATCTGACTGCCTGTTTACAATCCTGAAGGTGACATACAGTGTGGCCCCATCTCTTCTTATATTCACGTCCTCAATATCCACGATTGTGGGTAAGGGTAATTCAGTATAGCTACCTGCGGACTCTGGCTCCTGATCCTGCGCTTCGGCATCGCTCATATAGTCTTCCAGGAGCGCAATATGGTGTTTCGATCTCTGGAGGCTCTCAGTTGTCTTCATAAGCCTTCTGCTGAGCTTGGTTATTTGATCTGCCTGCACGTTATGTATTCTCCGGGCATCAAAGTATTTATTGGTAACATAGATGGTGGCCACGATGTAGAAGAGCAAGAACAGGGAGGCGAATAGTATCAGGCGGGGGGATATCATAAACCTCCTGACCTTGCCT
>CP070704.1:0-3170 GCA_020349945.1 Deltaproteobacteria bacterium | reverse complement strand
TATTGTTGGCATGACTCACATTATAGCCCACAGTGGGTTTCTTACCGCATATTTCACATATGTTCGACATCCTCTTCTTTCCTTGTTTATCTATTGTTATCCTTGTAATGACCCCTCTGTGACAGGTCAACCCATCTTTAAGGACCCTAAGCATCTTCTTTGGATATGAAAATCCTCGCGTCGGCCTCCCTTTTTATGATTCATCTCTCTTTTGTCCACAGGTAAGATATCCCCATGAATCCCCAGACGCAAGAAAAAAGCCAGCCCCCTAATCCATGGCCAAGAAATTGTCTGGATCAAGCCTTACCATAGCATCAGGTATAGCCTCGCTGTCGTGATCCTTTAAGAGCCTCAGGAAGACCCCTGATCGAGTTGCATATAACTGCATGATAAGGCTGAAGAAGTCATCCAGCTTGTTACAGGGAAAGGGAATCCCTCTCTCGTTTACCTCCGTAATATGCCTGTGCGAGAGGGCTGAAAACCATACCTCGAGGTCAAATTCCTCAGCTATCGTTTTAAACCCCTCAAAAATATCCCTCCCGGTCTCCGGGAAATCAATACCATCAACAATGAGGGTATCCGGTATGAAATCCACCTCGTGTACCAGATTTCTCAGGTTTTTCCGAAGCCTGTTCAGGTCAAAGCTTTCCCTTAGATAGGCGAGGATTATCCTGTTCTTATCCAGGAGGCTCCGAACCTCATATTCATGAGCTATACTCAGGGCCCTCACAAGATCCGAGAAGATAACGCTATAATAAGAGCTCACCTTTTCCGGTGCATCCTTGAGGGACACATGGACCAGTTTTTCATCACGAAAGAGCTTATCAAATGCAATATGGATCAGGCATGATGTCTTACCAACACCCGCCCGGGCCATGAGAACCCCCAGGTTACCCTTGCCCAAACCTTTATAGGGAGAGCCTTCCAGTACCTTTAAAGGGCTGACCTCTAAAAATCCTTTCATGCCTCGCTCCTTTTTGATGTTTCCTTATACCGCAATCTGAGATCCTCTGCCAGTGTTTCAGGGACCTGTGCATATCTGGAAAACTCCATGGTAAACTCCCCCTTCCCCTGGGTCAAAGATCTCAAGGTGGTCGCATACCCGAACATCTCCGCCAGAGGAACCTCGGCCTCAACGGTTGTAAACACCCCATCTTCTGCCGAGCTCATGATCAAGCCCCTGCGTTGATTGATAGAAGACATGACATTTCCCTGGAATTCCGAGGGACATTCCACCGATACCTTCATAATCGGCTCCAGTATCACGGGCCTGGCCTTTAAATACGCCTGTTTAAAGGCTCCTATAGCCGCCTGGAGAAACGCCCTCTCGGATGAATCAACCACATGGTATTGCCCGTCATTGACCGTAATTTTGATCCCACGCACCGGAAATCCTATGAGAAGCCCTTTCTTGAGACAGGACTGGAAGCCTTTATCAACCGCAGGCATGAACTCTGAGGGGATGACGCCCCCCTTCACCTTGTTAATAAATTCATAGATACCGTCCTCTGAGGGCTCCATGAATCCGGCCACTCGCCCATACTGGCCTGCCCCACCTGTCTGTTTCTTATGGATATAGTTAAACTCCGCCATCCGTGAGATGCTCTCCCGATAAGCGACCTGAGGAATCCCCGTATCCACCGCCGCCCTGAACTCCCTTTTCATTCTTTCCACATATATCTCAAGGTGCAGTTCTCCCATCCCGGAGATAATGGTCTGGCCGGATTCCTCATCCACCCGTGATTGAAAGGTGGGGTCTTCCCTGGTAAATCGGTTGAGGGCCTTGGCCATATTGGTGTCAGATCTACTGTCCTTTGGGGATATGGCCAGGGAAATAACCGGCTCTGGAACAAACATGGAGCCCATGCTATAGTTCAAGCGCCCATCAGTAAAGGTATCGCCTGAAAAGCAATTAACCCCGAAAAGGGCCACAATGTCCCCCGCACCTGCCCTGGAGATATCCTCCATCTCATCGGCATGCATCCTCACCAGCCTTCCCACCCTGATCTTTTTCCTGTCCCTGGTATTTACCAGATCATCCCCCTTGCCCAGGGTGCCCTGATAGATCCTGAGATAGGTGAGTTGCCCATAGGGGGTTACCTCCAATTTGAAGGCCAGGGCCACCAGGGGGTCACCAGGATCCGAGGAAAGCAGCACCTCTTTTTCCCCCTGATCCATATCCAGTGCCGTATTTTCTACCTCCTTCGGTGAAGGGAGGTAGTTGGTAACAGCATCGAGTACCGGCTGAACCCCGATGTTCTTATATGCCGATCCGATGAACACAGGGGTCAGCTGTCTTGAAAGGGTCCCTCTCCTCACCGCCTCGTAGATCAATTCCTCCGTGACACTGCTATCTAGAAGTGCCTCCATCAATTCATCGGAAAACATCGAGGCAGCGTCCAACATCTCCTCTCTTTTAGCAAGGGCCTTATCCAGGAGGGGGGATGGAATCTCTCGTGTTTTAACCTCCTCACCAAATAGCCCTTCAAAATACAGGGCCCTCATGGAAACCAGGTCTATCACGCCGGAAAAATCTCCCTCCAGTCCTATGGGTATCTGCATCAGTACGGCATTGTGATTTAATCTCTGGCGAAGCTGGTTTACAACCCGGTATGGATCCGCCCCTGCCCGATCACACTTATTGATAAAGGCAATCCTCGGTACCTTATACCGGCTCATCTGCCGGTCAACGGTAATGGACTGGGATTGCACACCAGCCACGCCACACAGAACCAGAATCGCCCCATCCAGAACCTTCAGGGAACGCTCAACCTCAATGGTAAAGTCCACATGCCCGGGTGTATCAATAATATTGATCCTATGCCCCTTCCATTCGCAGTATGTCGCAGCCGAGGAAATGGTAATGCCTCTCTCCCTCTCCAGCTCCATGGAATCCATCTTGGCGCCAACCCCGTCTTTGCCCTTTACCTCATGGACGGCGAATATCCTCTTTGTGTAGTAAAGTATCCTCTCTGTCAGGGTTGTCTTGCCTGAATCGATATGCGCACTGATCCCTATATTCCTCAAGTGTTGAATATCCTCAACCATCAAAAGCCTCTTTCATGTAAAGCTAAAACCTTTATTCCTAGTTTAACACCTCAACAGAGGTGAGACAAGCGAAAGCCATCCTTCATACTACTAAAAGGAGAACATGGCAAGGGAGAATTTTT